>JBGLNQ010000001.1:1512452-2942595 GCA_041322395.1 Sedimentisphaerales bacterium | reverse complement strand
GTGCATTGTTGACGACTTCGATTTCATCCAGTTTCTGCTTGGAATCGTATTCTTTCTGCACCGACTGGCCGATTTGAGCTTCGAGCAGGTCAATTTCGCCGGCCAGCAAAGGCTCTTCTTTCTGTAGTCTCTTTATATTCTGATCGAGAACGTCCAAGCCTGAAGCAACCTGCATCTTCTCGGTGTTGGCCTCATAGACAGCCGTCCGCAGATTCTTGCACAACTCGTTCAAATGCGCGTTGGTTTGCTCGTTCTTGCCGATCTGCGCTTCAAGACCGGCAATTTCAGAAACGATGCCGTCGATAGTTTCGCGGAGCTGCCTCAGGCGGCTCTTACGCGATATAAGGCCGGTCGCTTTGCCCAGAGGCCCGAGCCTGACAATGCCGTCGGCCCCGTACAGCTTTCCGTCGAGCGTAACAAATCGGTACTTACCGCCCAACCGCTCGGCCAATTCGACGGCCGAATCAAGCGTATCGACAACGAGCGTCCTGCCGAGCAGATTCCAGACCAACGGTGCATACTTGCCCTCGAATTTCACAAATTCGACAAGCCTTCCCTTAACGGCTGTGAACTGCGATATATCCGCAGAATCGGTGAAAGGCTCGATCCGGTCGATCCCGAGGAAAATGACCCTGCCATCGAGCTTTTCGATTGTCTCGGTATCGTTCAGCAGCCTGTCCGTGCTGTTGACCACGAGCACGTCGGTTCGGCCTTCGAGCGCCGCTTCGACGGCATTTGCATAGTCAATGTCCGCCTCGACGATCTCGGCAAGGACTCCCTCGACATAATCCAATCCGCCCTCGGCCTCCGAGCGACTTTGCAAAATGCTCTTAACGCCCGCTTTAAACCCTTCGTACCTCTTTTCCATATCCGCCAATATCGCCAACTCGCTGCTCAAGGCGATCTTAATCTCTTTGCTGTGCGCGAGCCGTTTATTGTCCGTGGCGATCAGGACGCCGATATCTTCGGTTCTTTTGCGTTTGGATTCGAGATTTTCCGTCAACTCTTCGAGCACCTTCTCAATATCGCTCAGACGCGCGTTATGCTGCGCCTTGTCCGTTAGAAGCTCTTCCAGTTCGGCCTTGGCGGTCTTTGCCCGGCCGGCCAGACGGTCTTTCTGGCTCGAAAGATTGCTGCGATAGACCGAAATGCTCTGAATTTCCCCCCCCCCCCCCCCCCCCTTTTTCAATTCGCTCGGCGGCAGAACTCTTCCTCTCATCCGATTCGGCAATTCTTGTCCGCAGGAAGTCGATTCGCTGGACTCGTTGCTCGATCCTGCTCCGCACCGAAACAAGCCGGTTTCCGGTCTCGCCGAGCTTGTGTTCGGTATCTATCATCTTCTCGCCCAACTCGCTTATTCGGCTGTCCTGCCTGGTCACCTCTGCCGCCAGCATCCCGAATTGCTCGCCCACCTCATCGAGAGCAGTGTTCTTCTCTCGCAGTCGGTCGTAATTCCGCCCGTACTCGACCATCGAGTAGTTGACCTGCAAATCCTTCAGCCTCTTGGTATAAGCCAGATAATTCCTCGCTTTGCCCGCCTGGAGTTTAACGCTTCGCAACCGCTTGCCCACCTCGCCGAGAATGTCGGCAAGACGAAGCAGGTTCTGCTCGGTGCGATCTAGCTTGTTCATCGCCTCCTTCTTATGGGCCTTGTATTTGCTTATGCCCGCGGCCTCCTCGAATATCGAACGCCTGTCCGATTTCGACGCACTGACAAGGTATTCGACCTGGCCTTGTTCGAGAATCGAGTAGGCCTTGGTGCCTACCCCCGTATCCATGAAAAGCTCGCGAACGTCCTTCAGTCGGCATGTCTTGCCGTTGATACGGTATTCGCTCTCGCCGCTTTTATATATTTTCCGCGTAATCTGGACTTCGTCCGTCTCTATCGGCAACTGTCTGGCGTCACCTTCGCCCGGATTGGAAACGAAGAAACTCACCTCAGCGGCGCCAAGGGGCTTTCTGCTGCTGCTGCCGCCGAATATCACATCGGCCATGTGTCCGCTTCGCAGTGACTTTACGCTCTGTTCGCCAAGCACCCACTTGACCGCATCGACAACATTGCTCTTGCCGCACCCGTTAGGCCCGACAATAGCCGTGATCGGCGAATCGAAAACGAACTCTGTCTTGTCCGCAAAACTTTTGAACCCATTAAGAACAATCTTTTCAAGTCTCATCTAATACCCTGCTCTAAACGTCCGGTAACTACTAGTGCAAGGCAAGCGCAGCGCCCTTTTGGCCTTGCACGCAATATGGTTATCGGCCGAAGGTTTGTCATTTCTTGACATTTACCTCAATTTTTGGGGCAGGCCCGGCACGAAACTCCGCACTGATAGCGCCTTTGTCACTCAACTGCTTGACAATGGCTATCATCTCAGAATAGGAAACCCCCAAACCTCCGGCACCCTGATCGTTATTTGTTCGCGGCTCTTCGCAGAGCACTCGTATAATATCGGCTAAATCATAAGAACTTCTCAGTTGCCCCAGCACGCTGTCTCGTCCGGGCGTTTTGCGTATTATTTCGACATACCTCTGCCCTCTCGGCGCGCTCAGAACGATGCTCCCGTCGTCGGACTGCACAAACACATCGTCGCGACACCGTATCGGCGCGCCCAATATCGCGATCCCGGGCTGACCGCTGCGAGAGGCAAAAACCCCCTTGTATTCGCTTCGCCCCACCTGATCCAGGTAGAAACTTCGCCCTACAAACTCCCGAACCACAGACAAATCCTCGAGCCTGAGCAACTGCTCGTAAGCTGCGATTCTCATGCCGAAGTCGCTGTCATTAAGCAGCCTCCTCGATATTTATGCCCGTTTTGAATTTTGAGTTTTGGTCATTTGAATTTGTTTCGGATTTCGGATTTCGTGCTTCGGATTTTGGCTGCGGCCACTGGCCGCGCCAAGATATTGGCATACTCGCCAAACATTATGCTCCCGACCTGTATCGAGCCCCGCCTTGTGAGAAGCAAAATCCAACTCCATACTCTCCCAAGCCTCCCCATCTCCTATAGTAACCGAGACCAACCCCACAGCCTCAGCGAAATCGCGCTCTTGCATAGGTTCAATTTTAACTTTATCAGACATAATCGGTCATTCTACCCGCCGCTGGTCAAGAAAACAAGCCCAAGGCGCAAAAGGAAAGCCCCGCTTTGTTTCCTTAGTGGCTTATAATCCTGGCAATAACACAGATTCGAGTCGGAATCCGCCCTCGCCGCCCAAATAGCAAAAGACTGCAAAGAAGCGAGAGGCATATTAGCTGACTACGAGGTCCGCGGTGTCAAATCGTGAGATATAGTCCATTCGAATCTGCTCCTTCATATAGCATATAGAGAAGGGAATAAAGACCATCAGCGTCACGACCTCCTGGAGTATCTTCAACTGGCCGAGATTCATTACCTGATGGCCTATGCGGTTCGCAGGAACCTGAATAATGTATTCGAAAAGCGCAATACCCCAGCTAATCAGAGCCGCTATGATCCACGGCTTATGCGAGAGGTTCTTCAGATGCCCGTACCAGGCAAAGGTCATAAAAATATTGCTGCAGCATAGCATGAGTGCTGTGATTACTATCGTGCGCATATAGCGTTTCTCCAGAGACAATACGGTCGATTATTCAAATAAGGAAAAGGGTTTTTTATGGGCAATAGTGTAGTGAAAAAGGGCAACACCTGTCAAACCAAAACTCGTGGAAAAGAGATGGCTGGTATTTTGGAGAACGGGCACTCGTTGTTCCGAAGGTCTGCGGTTATTTGCGGCGTGGGCGTCCGGGCAACTGCAGGCGTCTGATTCTGCCGAGTAAATCGGCCCGGCGGACGGATTTTAGAAAATCGGCGACGGTCTTTTTGTTTCTCGGCTGGTAGTATTGCAGCAGGGCTGCCTGAAGGCGCTTTTCGCCGCGGCCGCGCGGTATGTAGATTTGTCTTTTCCGAGCGTCCCGGCCGGAGACATACATGGCCGCGGAAAGCGTCAGCGGAATGGGGACAAAGTCCTGCACCTGCCGGGGCCGCCACGAACGAGATATAAGATACTCCGTCAGGGCCAGGGCATCCCGGGTCGTGCAGCCGGGATGCGAGCTCATGAAGTAGGGCACCAGATACTGCTGCTTGCCTGCTCGACGCGAAGCATCGCTGAAACGGCCCTCAAATTCTTCAAACACATCAAAATGAGGTTTGCCCATTAAATCCAGAACATGCGAGCAGCAGTGCTCCGGCGCGACTTTCAGGTGTCCGCCGACAAAGTATCGAGTCAGAAGATCGACGTACTCTCTGCTCGCAAGTGCAAGGTCGTGCCGGATGCCTGAAGCCACATGGATGTTTATCCGTTTGCCGCCGGCGTCCCGCCACCGCAGAAACGCTTCCATCATTTCCAGCAATTCTCTATGGTCAAGCCGCAGGTTCCTGCAGGGCGACGGCAGCAGACAGCTCAGCCGCCCGCATTCGGCATCGCTGCCGCAGCCCATCCCATACATATTTGCGGTCGGGCCGCCAAGATCGACTATGGTGCCGCCGAATTGGTCGTGACGGCGGATGAGCTCCGCCTCGTTCAGGAGCGAATCGACCGAGCGCGAGATTATGGTTCTGCCTTGATGGCAGTTGATGGAGCAGAAGGAGCAGTCGCCGAAGCACCCGCGATGCGTAACAATCGAGAATTGAACCGGTTCGAGAGCGGCGATGCCTCCGAGTGCGTCGTAACGCCGATGCCAGCGGCGGGTAAAAGGCAAATCATAAAGCGCATCCAGCTCTGCCGCGGTGAGCGGCTTGGACGGCGGCATTACTACTATTGTACCTGGCTCCTGCTCCTGGATAACCGGCGGCCCCTGCGGATGAGAGCATTTTTGATACTGCATCTGAGCCGAGATAAACAAATTGCCGTCGGCCTGAAGCTGCGAGAGCGACGGCAGCCGGACGGCATTGGCCGGCGCCGATTGCCCTTTCCGCAACACATAGGCTGTGCCGCTGATGTCAGTCAGTTCTTCAACCTGTCCGCCTGCGTTGAGGCGATCTGCGACCAGGGCAACGGCGCGTTCGGCCATACCGTAGATGAGAAGGTCGGCCTTGGCATCGACAAGGACGGCGCGTTTGAGCTTGTCCTCGATGTAGTCGTAGTGAACGAGCCGCCGCAGACTTGCTTCAAGTCCGCCGAGGATGATAGGGACCTCGGGATACGCCTCCCTCGCCCTCGCGGAATACGTGAGCAGGGGCCTATTCGGCCGCAGCCCCACCATCCCATTGGGACTGTAAACGTCGGTTCTGCGCCGGTTGCCCATAGAGGCGTAATCGTTCAATCGCGAGTCGATGCAGCCGGATGTAATGCCCCAGAACAGGCGTGGCGGCCCGAGCGAGCGAAAGGCCTCGACGCTGCGCCAATCCGGCTGAGCGAGCACCGCAACCCGGTAGCCCAGCTTCTCCAGCCATCGCCCGATTAGTGCAACGCCGAACGAAGGATGGTCAACGTATGCATCGCCGGTGATGAGTATGATATCAGCCCGCTCCCAAAGGCAATGTTTCATATCATCTGGCGTTGTGGGAAGAAACACAGCAGCACTTTTACGCTTCGCAGTCATAATATCATTTTACCATATTCCGGCGAAATTGGTTTACAGTTATCCGGCGCAAAGGAAAAGGCCGGTTCTTTTGTTAGAACCGGCCTTTATAATCCTGGCGATAAAGCTCTTCAACGGCCTCTGTGCCGGCGGCATCCAGGGCGGAGCACGGCTCGTCCATCAGCAGCAATTCGGGCTTGAGGGGGAGCAGCCGGGCTATGCAGAGCTTCTGCTGCTGTTCAAGCTGAAGACCAGTGCCCTTTCTGCCCAACTGGTCTTTGACGGAATCCAGGAGAAAAACCTCTTCCAACGCCTTTTCAACAGCGGCGTCTATATCATCCTTGTAGAGACTTCGCCGGGGCGAGTGCACTCTCAGTCCAAAAGCCACGTTATCGTAGATGGACAGAGGCAGAGGATTCGGACGTTGAAACACCATACCGACTTTCTTTCTCAATTCCACTACCGAGACCTCGGGGGCATAGATGTTACTTCCCAGTATCTCAACGCTTCCTTCGACGCGGACGTTTTCGAATCGCTCGTTCATTCGGTTGAAACATCGCAGCAACGTGGTTTTGCCGCAGCCTGAGGGACCGATAAGGGCCGTGATTATGCCGGCCTTGATCTTCGAGCAGACATTCAGAAGGGCCTGGAAATCTCCGTACCAGAGATTCAGGTTCGATGTTTCTATAGCATATTCGGTGCGTTCTTGATTCCTGGTCATCGATCGTATTACCCGAAAACGCCGTGGACATAGTCGTAGGTAAGCTGGTTGCCCGGATTATCCGAGAACATCTTTTCAGTCTCATCGACCTGGACCAGTTTACCCATGTTCAAAAAGCAGGTCAAATCCCCAAGCCTGCGCGCCTGCTGGACGAGATTGGTGACGAGAATGATGGTCATCTTGTTCTTCAGCTCGACCAGGACATCCTCAATACGCATGGTTGTTACAGGATCGACCGCGATGGAAAACTCGTCCAGGCAAAGAATCTCCGGATCGTGCGAGAGCGCTCGCGCAATCGTAAGCCTTTGCTGCTGCCCGCCCGAAAGCATGGTGCCGAGGCTTTTGAGACGGTCCTTGACCTCACCCCATAACGCCGCCTGCCTCAGACTTCTCTCGACTATCTCATCAAGATCCTTCTTGGCATGTTTGCCTGCAATGCGCGGGGCGTAGGCTACGTTGTCATAGATTGAGAGGGGCAGTCCGACAGGCAGGGGGAAAACCATGCCGATTCTTCTTCTGAGCGAATAAACATCGCGAATGCGTTTCGTATTCTGGCCGTCAATGAATATCTGGCCCTTGACGGACGCGCCGACCTCGCTCTCAATTGTCCTGTTTATGCTCTTGAGCAACGTGGTCTTGCCTGAATTAGCAGGGCCTATTATTATTGCATAGATCCCGGTTGCGGGAATGGACAGGGATACATCGTCCAGCGCAATCTTGCTGCCGTAGCGAACAGTCAGGTCCTTGATTTCTATGCTGCCGGTCTTCGGCATATCACTACCATTTCTTTCTATTGCGTATTCGTGTCCGCAGCACAATCGCTATCGT
Organism: Sedimentisphaerales bacterium; assembly: GCA_041322395.1. Taxonomy (GTDB): domain Bacteria; phylum Planctomycetota; class Phycisphaerae; order Sedimentisphaerales; family Anaerobacaceae; genus JAFGCD01. Next base: position 2,935,507 of record JBGLNQ010000001.1, on the reverse strand, counting down.
GTTGAATGCGAGCACAAAGCCGAGCAGCACAACGGCTGTTGCGTAAAGCATGGAATCCGGCACACCGGGCACTTGGGTAGATATCGTGTGCAGGTGATAAGAAAGCGCCATGCATTGCTCTGTCGGCTTGTAGGGGAACAAATCACCGCGCTTGACAAACTTGAAGAAGACGGCTCCGGTGAACATAATCGGCGCCGTCTCGCCCGCCGCACGGCAAACCTGAAGAATAATTCCCGTGAGAATCCCGCCGATGGAATTTGGCAGTACAATAGTGCGGATTGTCTGCCATCGGCTCGCGCCGAGATTCCAGCACGCCATCCTGAACGTCAACGGAACAGCCAGAAGGGCTTCCTTGGTGGAAACGATTATCACGGGAAGCGTCATTATGGCCAGCGTCATCGACGCCGAGAGTATCGATTTGCCTAACCCGGCGAAGATAACAAAAGCGCCCAATCCGAACAGGGCATGCACGATGCTTGGAACGCCTGCAAGATTGACCACGGCAAGATTGACTATCCTTGTGAACCAGTTGTCGCGAGCGTATTCATTAAGATAGATCCCGGCCATCACGCCTACGGGAACGGCAATCATCAGAGAGAACGTCACGGTGTACATCGTCCCCACCAACGCCGGCCAGATGCCTCCGGCTCGCATCCCCTGTTTGGGCACGTCTGTTATGAAATCCCACGAAAGGCTGGGCCATGCACGGATAATCAGGCAGCTTGTCAGAACAACGAGCGGAATCAGGATCACCACGGACATCGAGCCAAAGATCCATTTCACAATCCTCTGGGCGCGCAGCTTCTTCTTGATAAGCTCGGTAGCCGCAAACAGGTTCTTTGTGCTATCGCTATTCTTCACTATTTCCTCTTGCGAATTCCTTTGACTATAAGGTCCGCCGTGACGTTAATCACAAAAGTAATGGCGAACAATACTATGCCGATGACAAAAAGGGCCTGGTAATGCTGTGCTTCGGCAGGGAATGTGCCGTCCGCATTGGCCTGGAGCCTCGGCGCCTCTCCCATCTCCGCCGCGATCGTTGCAGTGAGCGTTCTGACGGAATCCAGTACGTGGAAGTATGGGGCTTTTCCGTCAAACGGAATGTTGATGGAGTGCCCCGTTAGGACCACGGCCTGAAGGTGAGCGCTATCGGCTCGCCGATAGGTAAGGTCAAGCTCGACGAGCCTTTCGAGCCGCATCTCGATAAGTTCAAACACGCAATCGATTTGGCTGTTTTGCTCGAAACGCCGTTTATCCGCATGTTCAGCTATTACGCCCCCGAGGGCAAGAATATCGACGACTATCGCGACCAGGTGATAGATCGTATGGCGGCGAAGGCGGATTTGCTTTCGGATGTCGATGTTACAATGGTTCACGAGAACGAGGCCCATATCTACGGTCATTCGGCCGAGAACTGCGTCGAGATGGTTGATGCCGTCAATTCGCCCAAGCTGCGATTAGTCTATGACCCGGCGAACTTCGTCTGGGGCGAGAAAATAAGGAATAACGTCGAGGCGTGCTTCCCCGTAATGAAGCCCTACATCGTGCACATTCATATTAAAGACTGGAAGCTCGGCTCCACGGATGTCGGCAGTATCCCAGGCCAAGGCGACGGCCAAATCAAAGAATTATTAGCGGAATTGGCTGCGATGAATTACGACGGTTGTATGACAATGGAGCCGCACCTGCAGCAGGGGGGGCAATTTGGCGGCTCTACCGGGAGCGAATTGTTTTCGAGAGCAATCGAGGCGGTAAGAGAACTCTCGGCCGAGGTCGGGTTACAGTGCGACTGACTTATTTGAAAGGATAGCAAAATATGAAAACCTGGAATTTTGGAGTAGTGGGTTCGGGCCTGATTGCCGATTTTCATGCACGCGCAATAGGCGATCTTGATAATGCCAAATTCGCGGGCTGTTGCGATAAAATACCCGAAAGGGCCGCTGCGCTGGCTGAAAAATACGACGCCAGGGCGTTCGAGACTTATGAGGATATGGTGGCGAGCGACGACGTCGATGTTGTCACCATCGCCACTCCGAGCGGCTTTCATTTGGAGCCGGCGGTAGCCGCAGCCGAGGCGGGCAAGCATGTATTATGCGAAAAGCCGCTTGAAATCACGCTCGAGAGAATCGACGCGATGGTCGCGGCGCACAAAAAGGCCGGCACGCGCCTGGGCGGCATATTCCCGTACCGCTTCAACGAGTCGCAAAAGGCACTGCGAGAAGCGATCAACTCGGGGCGCCTCGGAACTATCAGCTTCGCGGGGATTTATGTGCCCTGGTGGCGGACGGATGAGTACTATAAAGATTCCTGGCACGGCACCTGGAAGCTCGATGGCGGGGGGGCTCTTATGAATCAATCGATCCACATGATCGATATGCTCTGCGACGTGATGGCGCCCATCGAATCGGTCCAGGCCTATACCGGTTCGATCGGGCATGACATCGAAACCGAGGATACCGCCGTCGCCGCCGTTAAGTACACCAACGGGGCTCTGGGCGTTATCTACGGCACGACGGCATCGTGGCCCGGGCAGTTCAGACGCTTCGAGATTATGGGCACGAAGGGCACGGTGATACAGGTCGAGAACAGCTTTGCCGTCTGGCAGTTCGCCGATGAAAAGCCCCAGGACGAAGAAATTCGCGCCAAGTTCGGCGGCATCTCAGGCGGCGGAGGCGTTTCCGACCCGGCCGCCATTACGCACGATAATCATACGAGAAACTTCGAGGCGTTTCTCAAAGCCCTCGAAACCGGCGAGGATTTCTGGATCGACGGGGCCGAAGCACGAAAGGCCGTAGAAGTAATACTGGCGATATACAAATCCGCCAAGGAGCAAAAACCAGTCAAGCTGAATTGACGATGCTCGATGCCGGATGTTCGTTGCTCGATGCTCGAAAGGACATTGCCGAGACGCCGAAACATAACATTTGACGTCGAGGCGAGGTTGGAATATAATCGCCTGGAAATTATGGTTTTCTGAAAGTCAGTGATAGTGATTGAACGTTCTTTGCCGATGGAGAAATTATGCCGGCCAATACGACTGTAGCCGATTTTTTACGGCCTTGTGAAAAAAAATATGCTCTTGTTTACGATATTGTGCTGATTGTCGGCGGGTCTTTGCTCATCGCCGTTTCCGCTCAGATTGCGATAGGCTATCCCGTCCCCATCACCGCGCAGACCTTCGCAGTTCTGATGATTGCCGCTCTGCTCGGCGCTCGGCGGGGCGTTGCCTGCGTGCTCGCATACCTGGTCGAGGGCGCCGCTGGATTACCCGTTTTCGCACAGGCCAAGGCCGGACCTGCCGTGTTTGGCGGTCCCACCGGCGGGTATCTCGTCGGTTTCGTCGCCGCAGCATTCGTCGTAGGCCTCCTGGCCGAGAAGGGATGGGACCGCGGGTTCCGGACCACCGTTCTGGCGATGGTCATCGGCAGCATCATAATCCACGCCTTCGGCCTTACATGGCTCTCTATCCTGCCCCTGGCGGGCCTGAGAACAGCGTTATCCCTGTATCTGCTCCCGTTCATCCCTGGTGACATCCTCAAGATACTATTAGCCGCCGCAGCCCTGCCCTCGGCATGGAAATTCCTCCGCCGCTCAAAGCCAACCCGCTAAAAGAGCGGATGTCGTATGTCGTATGTCGGAAGTCGTATATCGGATATCGGATGTCCCCCTCGGGCCTGGTGTTCTTCGCCGGGTGCAGGGAGCCGCAGAGGCCCGAAATCCGGGAGGGTGTCAAGATCGGCGATTTGAGAACGCTTGAGACCGAGAAGCTGCCAGGCGGGGAGAACCTTCAAACGGCGAACTTCGATGTGCATATTTACGAACTGCCCGCCGAAAACGTGCCAAAGCTCGAAGATATCTGGGGGGGACTGCACGCCAGAGGGCTGACGTTTTACGATTATCGAGCCTTTGCGGGAAACCTTTTCCAGGTCGGCATTGGAAAAGGCTTTGCATGGAGCGGCCTTGATGGTGTGCTCAAAGGACTGGGCGGCATGAAAATGGCTAAAATCTCCATCTTTCTTGCGGACAAGCAGAGCGAAGATATTCGAATAACAGGCGTAGATCGTCCCCATGAGGTCTCTTTTATCAACCGGTATCAGCTCCGGGAAAAGACGCTTATAGGCCCCGGGCTTGTCAACTTGCGTCTAACCAGCCAAGAGGTTCCCGGCATCAGAGGCGCATGCCGGCTCATCGGGTATCCGACATTTACCCTCCCGATGGCCTCGGCCGAGGGGCCTATGGGAGAATTCGCACAGCGGAAGCAGGTCGAATTCAAGGCTGCGGGGTTCGGATTGAGAATGAGCCCCGATGAGTTCCTCGTGCTCGGGCCGCGGAAATACATCAGCGAAAGAGCGACTTTGGGCGGCCTGTTCTTCACGAATCTCGATGGAACTGTATTTATGGCAAGAGGCGAAAGGCCTGCGAGAAAGATATCCGTCAGACTCTTCGTAATCGTCTGCACGGGAGTAAACTACCAAAAATAAACCGCAAGGAACGATATTGGAACAAGCCGCGATCGTAAGGGCATGTTGCCCAAATCCGAATATCGAAATACTAAACAAATTCAAAATACTAATGTCCAAATCAGAAAACCCTATTCTGACGCAGTCAGAGCAGTTTTGGTCATTTGAATTTTGTTATTCGAGCTTGTTTAGGATTTAGTGCTTAGAATTTGAGCAACGCGACTGTAAAGGAGCGGTCAACCTCAAAAATATAAAGAGAGGCGTATGGATACAACTGTTACAGTAACGCGGTGCGAAACTTACGAATCCCCGGCGGTGGCAGAGGCGATTGCACGGCAGTTCGAGCTTCTCGGCGGCGTCGAGAGATTCGTAAAACGCGGGGACAGCGTATTGATTAAACCCAACTTCATCGCCCCCAGGTCCCGCCGACACGCCACCCAAACGCATCCGTCCGTAATCCTCGAACTCGCCCGGCTGCTCAAAGAATTCGGCGCCAAGCCCTTCGTAGGCGATTCGCCCGCCTGGAACAACGTATTTACATGCGTCAAAAAGCTCAAACTCGACAAAGACCTCGCCAAATTAGGCGTGCCCGTCAAGCAGCTGAATAGGCCGAAATGGTGCAAGGTCAGCGAGCGCAACAGGAAGGTTGGCATAAGCTCCGCAGCTCTCGAGGCCGATGTGATTATCAATCTGCCCAAATTCAAGGCGCATCAGCAGCTTGTCGCCACGTTCGCTGTAAAGAATATGTTTGGCTGCGTCGCCGGCAAGAGAAAGGCCCTCTGGCATTTCACACGCGGCAAAACGGAAGAATTCTGCGAACTCCTGATAGAAATCTACAAACACCTCGCCCCCGCCCTGACGATTATAGATGGAGTGCAGGCAATGGACCGCGGCGGACCAATCCACGGAAGAACCAGAAAGCTCGGCTGGCTAATCGCAGGACAAGACCCGATTGCCTGCGAAACAGTATGCGGCGAACTGGTGAACATCAACCCCGAAGACTTACCCATAGTCCGAACCGCCAAAGCAATGAACTTCGGCTGCCACGACCGAGCGAAAATCCAAACCCTCGGCGACGATTATTCCAAAAACATAACCACCGACTTCCAACTCCCCGACCTCGTACCGGTAAGATTCTCACTGCTACACGTCTGCAAAAGCGTCTGCAAACAAATAATACTACTCGCAAAAGGAAAAACCGGGAGCCAAAAGTGACCATGAAGAGATTATTGCAGATGGTTTCCCTCTTAAGGAGCGACGCATGAAACGAAACATATTTTTGCGAACGATTCTTTTGGCGGTCTTGCTGCTGAACATGAAGGCCTATGCACTCGCCGGCCAGAACGTCGAGCATGGCTTGGAATTAGTAATTCGGTGCGATGAGAAGGATTTGAAACGGGGGGATGAAATACCGATTGTGTTTAGAATAACGAACAAGGGCCAGACGGTCTATGAATATGATGACCGGGATGCTGATCGAAGTGGGCGCATGCCGGAGTATGTTCTGGAGGCGAGGCAATCTGATGGGGCGGCAGTAGCTGATCCGTGGGCCAGCAGGGAATCGGGGATTGGCGGAGGTCTGACGCGGTCAGGCAAGATTGGACCCGGGGAATCGTTCGAGAAGACGATTGCATTGAATCGGTGGGCGTTGGTGAAGCAGGCTGGGCGATACGAAGTAGTCGGCAAATACTTGTACCGAGTCGGGGATGAGCAGGCATCCGGCTGGTCCGGCCCGATTCCATTCAGAAAGGTTGCTGTAACATCGACGCCGATCGAGATTATTGTAGAATATCAAGCCTATCAAGACACGATCGCCGAAGCTCTGGGCCGTTCATAGGTCACATGGTGCAGGACCAACGATCTCAAAAGTGTGGATTTAGACAAATATGATGTCGTTATTCTCGCAAGTGGCCTCGGCGGCGTATTGCCTATTGCGGGGGCGTGGGTAATAGCGCCCAGCGTGTAGCGTGTAGCGGATTGCGGGGGGTTAATCGAATTGGATGTCTGTTAGTAGGAATTGTACGTTGGTGTTGCCGTTGTAGGTGTTTATTTGTGGCTGGTAGGCGATGTTGAAGGCTTCTTTTTCGAGGAGTTTCTTTTCGAGTTTTCCCATTCTGAATCCTATGCACCTGACCGTAGCGAGGCCGTCGGTTATTGTTAGTTGGAGGTGGTCGCCAGCTGTTCCTACTCTTCTGGGGGGGGCTGCCAGTTGAACGCCTGTCGTTGCGAAAATCGGTTCCGGGTTTCCCTGGCCGAACGGCCCGAGCATTTGCAGTTCGTTCACCAGGTCCATGTTGAATTGGCCGATTGAAGCCTCGGCGTCGATGTGGAGCTTGACGGCTATATCGGCTTCGTTGAGGTTCTCTTTTGCGTATAGCTCAAAGTCGGCTGCAAACTGCTCGATTTTTTCTGTTTTGATAGTTATACCGGCGGCCATTTCGTGGCCTCCGAAGCTGTTGAGATGCCGGGAGCAGGCTTCGATGGCGGTCAGCAGGCAGAAGCCCGGGATCGACCTTGCCGAGCCTTGAGCGAGGCCGTTTTCGGATGCTGTGTTGATCATAATCGTTGGGCGATAGTACTTATCGACGAGTCTCGAAGCGACGATGCCGATAACGCCGGTGTGCCAGTTCTTGTCGGCCAGGACGATACTCTTGCGGTCGGGATGGTTGGCTCCTTGTTCGAGTATCATTTGGGCGGCCTGTTTGAGTATTTTTCGCTGGAGCTGCTGTCGCTGGAGGTTTTGCTGTTTGAGGTATTCTGCTATCTGCATGGCGCGGACTTCGCTGTCGCTTGTTAGCAGCTCGACGGCCAATCTTGCATGTCCCATTCGGCCTGCGGCATTTAGCATGGGGGCGAGTCTAAAGCCGATATGGAAGCTGTCGATTCCTTTTCCGGTGAGGCCAGCCGAGGCTATCAAAGCTTCGATCCCCGATAGCTTGCAGTGGGGCAGGGCCTTTAGGCCGTAGCTTGTGAGTACGCGATTTTCACCTCGCAGGTCCATGACGTCGGCGACTGTGCCCATCGCTGCGAAAGTGGTTGCATTCAGCATGAACTCCCGCAGTTTCGGGTCGAGCTTTTGGCCGGGGCTTAGCTCCTTGGCGATGGCCCAGGCGAGCTTGAATGCAACCATCGCGCCGGCCGAGTCCTGATTCGGGTAGTTCTCTTCCAGTGCGGGATGCACCACGGCGACGGCTTTGGGGAGCCTGGACTCGGCGCGGGAGGACATTCGATGATGATCGGTGATTATGAGGTCGAGGCCAAGGTCGGCGGCAAGGTCGGCCGAGACGAATGCCGTAACGCCGCAATCGACAGTTATCAAAAGTTCGGTGCCGGATTTTGCGAGTGTGCGAATAGCATCGATGTTAAGGCCGTAGCCTTCGTCGATGCGATGGGGGATGTAGTAGTCAACATCGGCGCCGAGGAGTTTTAGCAGCTGCCAGAGGATCGAGACGCCTGTGATGCCATCGACGTCGTAATCGCCGTAAATGGTGATTTTTTGCTTGTTCTTGAGTGCCCGGGCGATTCTTTGCACAGCCGAGAGCGCTCCGGGCATTTCTTCGGGGGCGATCAGATCGGTGAGCTTGGGCCGAAGAAAGACAGCGCCGGCCGGGGCGTCGGTAATTCCGCGATTAATCAGAACCTGGGCCAGAAGGGAGGATGTATTGAGCGTCTTTGCGAGTTGCGATGCGCCTTCGTCGGCAGGCTTGACTGCCCATTGCTTCTTTAATCCGCCGGTGGCCGATGCCGAAAGTAGCATTGAAAGTACGTCCTGTTACTGATACAAAAGGCTTCTGCGAAATTGCAGAAATCACCATATAAAAAACGGAGAGGGGGGGATTCGAACCCCCGGTACCCGAATAGGGCACACCGGTTTTCGAAACCGGCTCGATAAACCACTCCGACACCTCTCCAGGTATCTGTTTCGCAGCATTCTGCAAAAGCACAATAACGCCGGGTCATCCCGAATCGGAAACTCAAGAGCGGCTTCAACCCTTGGGCCGTGCCGATTTCACTTAGCCCGACGTGTGGATATCGATTATGTCCGAGAAACTCCAAAAGAAAGAGCATTTCAATAAATTTTCACTTAGCTTATACTGCTCTCGATTGAAAAATTCCGTATTTTTCAATCAGAAAGCACCTTGTGTCCAATAAACAGTGTATATGAAGGATTACACGTTGTCAAAAGAAGAAATAGCTGAACTTGAAAAGTTTCATCGTTCCTTGCGTGATAAACGTCCCGGCACTATTTCGAACATTATCAGCAAGGCGGTCTCAAGGCGTTGCTGGATGACAATTATTCCGGAGCAGTGGCGAAAGGAACTGAATGCAAGAATCGACGAGAGTGAACTTGGTCGGCTTCGAGCCAATACCCACACCGGAAGCAACAAATAACAGTCTGTAAATCTCACATATGCGCATAACCTGTTGAGCAACAACGAATTAAGGTGTTTTTCTGCAAGACGCGTGAAATATCCGGGTTAACCTGGAGGCGTTACATTACACCAATCCGCGAGGCTGATGCGAGACTTTACTATCGAGCAATGACGATTCTCATGCGTCAGGCCGTATCGACTGAAGCACAATCGGCATAAAGTATTACTACACAAACAGTTACGAGAAACATATTAAAAACGCAGCTTTAGAAGATTTGCTCCTTTTTTTTCTTGACCGCTCATTGGCAATGCTCTATTATACTGTTGTGTAAACTACTGATGAATGAACCGATTTGTGGGTCGCAACGCACCTATGGCGTTTGTTTTGGGTTTTTTGAATTCAGCGGCTCACTGGGCGGAAAGGGCTTATAAGTCTTTTCTCCGGCGGTAGTTAAGTTGCAAAGACACTATTGGTATCCGTTGTGGAGCAACTGTCGCAGCTTGAAGGGCGGTGCTTTGGCGGACGCCAGGAAGTGAATTTAACGTGAAACGAAATCTGTTTGAAGAATAGCGTTCGCTGATTTATTAGCGAGGGAGCGTTGGAAGTGTGTATATTGGAATTGGCCGATTGTGGGACAATGAGATATTGTCAAAGGTGGCAACAACCGCAATTGGGAGGTGTTTTGACCTCTAATAGCTGATTCTGCGCGGCTTCAAGAAACGGATTTTGTAGTTCAGCGTTGTCTCTTTGGGACTTTCGGAGCCGGGGGATTTTCCTGCCTGCCTTGCTCTGGTTTTGCGAGAAGCAACAAATCGCAAAGCGGGGCCTTTCATCATTAGTCGATTTTGACTCTATGACAATTGGAATTGAAAGGTGAAAATTATGTATATTCTTGGTGTGGAGATGGGGCCAACGACCATGGTCGGGCTACTCTTGGTAGGCCTTCTTCTGGGAGGGTGCATAGTGGCTATTGTCCATCAGATGATCTCCAGGACTAAGGCCAAAACCTTGGAGCAGAACCTCCAGCAGCAGACGGATGCGGCAAAGAAGGAAGCGAAGAACATTATCAAATCGGCCCAGATCGACGCCGCCGCCGAGGCGTTTAAGAAGAAAGAGAAGTTCACAAACGAATCCAATACGGTCCGTGCCGAACTGCACGAAATCGAAATGAGGCTTAGCAAGCACGAAGATGCCCTCGACCGCCAGGCTGATGTGGTCCGGCAGCGTGAAAAAGCCGCCGATGAGCAGGAGCAGGAAACCAAAAGAAAGCTGCACGACGTTGATCTCAAGGAGAAGCAGCTTACCGCCCTGCTGGCGCAACAAAAGAACCAACTGCTGAAAATCACCGCGATGGACATCGAAGAGGCCAAGAAGCTGCTTCTCAAGCGTCTGGAGGATGAGTGCGAATACGAGATGTCGTCGTTGATCCAGCGAAAAGTGGATGAGGCTGCTGAAACGGCGGAGGAAAGGAGCCGTGAAGTCATCAATACGGCTATTCAGCGTTACGCCGCCGAGCAAACATGCGAGGCCACCGTTTCGACCGTTGATATCCCGAGCGACGATATGAAAGGCCGAATCATCGGCAGAGAAGGCCGAAATATCCGCGCGTTCGAAAAGGCTACGGGCGTTGACGTCATCGTGGACGATACTCCCGGAATGATAATTGTGAGCGGCTTTAGCCCGGTCAGGCGCGAGGTTGCGCGGATGTCTATGGAGAAGCTCATCCAGGATGGGAGGATACATCCGTCACGAATCGAAGAGCTCGTCGCCCAGACCCGCAAAGAAGTAAACCAGAAGGTGCTGCAAATCGGCAAAGACGCGGCGGTTGAGACCAATGTCAGGGGGCTGAATAACAAGATTCTGAGCATGCTCGGCGCCCTGATGTACCGAACGAGTTTCGGTCAAAACGTCCTGCGTCATAGCGTCGAAGTGGCTTTTCTCTCGCAGGTTATGGCGGATGAGCTTGGCCTTGACGGGTCTATAGCAAGGCGTGCGGGGCTGCTGCATGATATCGGCAAGGCAATCGACCACGAAGTTGAAGGCAGTCATCCGGTAATCGGCGTCAACTATCTGAAGCGATTCAACGAATCCCCGATTATTCTCAATGCCGTAGCCGGTCATCACGGCGACATCGTGGCGGATAATCCTTATACTCCTCTGGTCGCAGCGGCCGACGCCATCAGCGCCTCGCGACCCGGAGCAAGACGGGAAACTCTCGAAAGATATATCAAGAGACTCGAGCAACTCGAAGAAATCGCAAACGGGTTCAAAGGCGTCCAGAACGCATACGCACTTCAGGCCGGCCGAGAAATCCGCGTGATTGTAAACGCCAACGAAGTGGACGACGAAGCGGCAATGAAAGTTGCACGAGAGATCGCCAACAAGATTCAGGATGAAATGACATATCCCGGCGAGATACAAGTGACTTTGCTGCGTGAAGTTCGATGCGTCGAATACGCAAAGTAAGAACGGCAAATCGTATTCCCAATGGAATGTAAAGTGTAGATTATGAAGCTCAATATTCTATGTATTGGCGATATAGTCGGTCGGCCCGGCAGGCGTGTCGTTGCTGAGAAGCTCAAGAGCGTCGTTAGCGAGTTGGATATAGATTGTTGTATGACCATACTCCCGGTTTGCGTATGCCGCCGTTGACATCTTCGAGAAGAACCTCGCCTCCTCGGCCCGATCGTCCTGCACCGCAAACATAATGGCGGTAATGGCGTTCTTGCCATTGTTTTCGTGATATGGCCACGGCAGATGTTCGCCGTAAGGTATCGCGCCCTTATTCACAAAGTAACCGAAGAACCTGGACGCCCTGTCGATGGCTGGGTCGATTTCCGGGTCGTCCACGCCGCATTTCTTGCCCATGATGATCGCAAGATTGGCGATCAACCCGGCCTGATTCACCGGTCCGTAAGGAGGAATCGAGCCATGGAGTTTTCCCTCAGGTGTCAAATCTGAAAAGCCATGTCCGAAAGTGCCATACATGCCCTGCCCCCTGGCAAGCTTGATGGTAAGCGTATTGATCCCTGGCAGGACTTTTTTGTCGCCGGTGAGCAGATAATACTCGCTGAGAAATACGTTCTTGTAGCCACAGTCCCAGGCGCCGCCACCCTCACGGCGCAGCTCCTTTTCCGCCATGGACCGCGCAAATTCCTGCACCTTTGGCAGGTATTCAGGTTTACCGGTGGCCATAAGTGCCAGGCCGCTAACGGCCCCCCACTGATCGTCATCCAAGGTCTCTTTCTCAAGCACTTTGCAGGCGTCTGCCAGTATTCGTGTCGATTTAGGACAATTATAGGGAGCGGTTTTACTATAGGCGCCCATAACATTCAACTTGAGCCTAACGTCCAGCTCCTTGCCGTCACGCCATATCTTCAGCTTCAAGATGCCGTTGTTTTTCGTCCTCTCCGCTTCTGTAATCGCCCTGCCGATACTTTTGCGGGCATCGTCGGTAAACAGCCTGCCGTCCACTCCCAGTATAACGTCATTCGTTTTCATCACACCGTCGGCAGGCGACTCGACCCCGATATGCGTGACCAGAATCTGGCGGCTGTCCGCTGTCGTCCGCCCCTGTACGCTGTCCAGATAGCTCGCCGGTTTCGTATAAATCCAGCCTCGCATTCCTGTTGGGCCAAGATTGTAGGTTGCCTCGCGGTTAACGCCTGTGTTTTCGCCTTTGGTCAGGTCGGGCACACTGTCAGCCCACGCATAGGAGATGTTAAGAAAAACCACAAATGCTATTACTGCGGGTACGGTTGCGAACCACTTCGTCTTCATGTCAATCTCCTTATGTTTTACCAGTCAGAGTTAAGTCTATTGGCTACCAGAAATTTGATTTTCGCGACTATTCGGGCCATCAAGCCTGAATTGTCCGAATGGCCGGCCAACACAACCAGCCACAAGAGGCCAATTCTCGTTGATTATACCCGGTTACGATCTGTTGTCGAAGATGTTTTTTGCAGCCCAGATCGCAGCAAGACATAAAAAACGGGAGGCCCGGCGGAACCCAGGTCTCCCGTAGTCTAATTCAAAACTTTACTTACTCACTACAATAGAAAAACATCACAGTGCTCACTTCTAAAGCGACTCGTCGATACGCAACAGCCATTCGCGTGCGAATATCGCAACATCGAGGACATCTGTAACACAGTCTCCATTAACATCGGTGATACGCGGCGTTAATCCTTCCATTGCCTTTATTGCTTCGCACCAATCGGCATAAATGAGTACCGAGACGGTATCGGAACCGGTAAGATCGGTGTCATCGGCCGTGAGCGTTAGCTCAAACAAGCCTGATCCCGTAGATGTGACTGTAATACCCGGCTGAGTGGGATCTGTTATAATAGTCAAGCTAGGATCGGCCACCGTCCACAGAAGCGTCGCAGGCACGGGAAGCCCGTCATCCTCGGTCAACTCACCGAGAAGATCGAAATTAACAGTACCATCAACCAGCCATGTAGGTTCGGCAATGCCGGCGTCAACCTTCGGCGCCATATTATTAGTGTTGAAAATAAAGACCGGGCCGATAAAGGGCTGGGCCGGGGGCTGGGGGAGACTGTCATCATAGATATCTATTCTCCAGTAATAAGTGTGGTAAGGCTCAAGCACAACCGGTACCGATACAGACTCAACCGCCTGATTGTTAACTATCTTGGTGGCATAGTTGGTGAAATCGGAATTGTTCGGGTCTTGGCCATAGTTGGGATAATCGTCGCTAAACCAAACATCACAGCTCATGGTGCCACCTACCGGGTCGTTCGGCTCGGGCAACGTCCATTGAAGCAGGTCAGTGGAGACCGGTACGGTCGCACCGTCTTGCGGAATCGGCTTGAGGGACTCATCATAGGCAGAATAGTCGCCAAGATAGAATTTCATGGCATTTTCTGCAGACACAACCTCGTTAAAATAGGCTAGCTCATCCAGGAACCCGTTGAACCCATCACCTTCAACTAGCCCATCACCTATAAGTAGATCCTCTGTCTTGTTGGCTGCGCCGGCAACGCTGCGATTCTGAATGCCGGTCATCTGAGCGTCAAACACGCCATTGCGATAGGCAATCGCCGTATCTGTAGCGTCGTTATATGTAAAGACCCAGTGAGTCCACTCGTCTGTAACGAAGGCATAGTTAGAGGTTCTCAACTCCGAACCCCATCCGCCGTAGCTCTGGTAAGCACCCATACGGAAGATAAAGGAATCATTTTCACCACTACCTCGTCCCATTATGGAGGAGTTTCTCAAGCCAATGAACATTAGCCAATACAAGTTGGCGAAAGATATTAGCGTTCCGCCCCGGCGCATCAACGAAATTGTTCACGGGTTGCGCGCCATCACGCCCGATACTGCGCTCAGGTTAGCGCGTTATTTTGGGCTGTCGGAGCGGTTTTGGATTAACCTGCAAACGCGCTATGACCTTGAAGTTGAAAAAGACCGCCTGCAAGACCGGTTGGATAAAGAAGTGCATGTTTACGCAGCGGCGGCGTAAAAAAATAGCACCACCCGGGCAAGTGACAAATGACACATGCCTGGCCGGGTGGAAGTTTGGTATAGTAAGCGCAGTAATTCTGTACATAGGCGCTTATCCCCTGTCGGGAACTTACCAGAATTTTATCTGTATGGTACCAAAACAGGATGTTATCCAGAAATTCCGCCGTTTAAGCAATATATGGGCCGATTCGTCGTTTTGCTGGGTTAAATTGGTGGCAAATTCTCATCATAGGAGATACTTATGGCCGGGCCACAATTCATAAAATATTTCCCGTACGTTATTTCATCTTTAAAAGAGTTGGGAAACTCAGGTACTCCTCCTGAAGTATGTGAACTCATCGCTGAGAAACTAAAGTTGACAGAAGACGAATTAAACGAACAGAATAATAATGGCGCCCCCCGTTTTTATAATCAAGTGGCTTGGGCAAAGTTTTATCTGGCAAAGGCAGGTTATATTGATGCTTCCAAACGTGGGGTTTGGAATTTAACTGAAAAAGGTATCAATGCCAATATTACTGATAAAGAAGTGCTGAGGATTTTTCAGGGGGTAGCAAAGCAATTTAAGGGTAATAAAACATCGGCATCAGGAGATAATCTTACTCAAGCCATGGAAGAAACTATCGCCCCTACCGATAATAGTTTGGCGACATCGAGAGATTATCGTTCTGAATTACTTGGGATAATCCGAAGTTTACCGCCTGCAGGTTTTGAAAAACTATGTCAAAGGTTATTGCGCGAGGCGGGTTTTCAACAAGTTGAAGTTACTGGTAAAAGCGGCGATGGAGGTATTGACGGCAAAGGGTTGTTGCAAATCAATCCGCTTTTGAGCATGCAGGTAGTTTTTCAGAGTAAGCGTTATCAGGCAAATACGCCAATAACGGTTTCGCAAATCCGGGATTTGCGCGGCGCAATGGCAGGCAGAACGGATAAGGGTATTTTTATCACAACCAGCACATTTACAGCTGATGCGCGCAAAGAAGCTTTGCGTGAAGGCGTGCCTCCTATCGAATTGGTAGATGCTCAGAAATTGGTTATGATGTTTGAAGAGTTGGAACTAGGCTTAGTGCCAAAAACGATATATGAAATAGACCGGAAGTTCTTTGAAGAATTTGTATAAACAATATGGTGATGAAATAAAGAAGCCTACTTCTGACGAAATTTGGGGTTTCGCCCTAAGAGGCTGTTGAAAAACCCTTCCCACCCCCTATATATGGAGGTGTTTTGGGGTATTTTCGCATAAACCACCGCCAAAACGGGTACTTTTTCAACAGGCTCCTAAACCATCCACGAATAGGTCACGAATGTTCGAATTTGCGCTCCGATATTCGTTTATTCGTGGAAATTCGTGGACGGTCGAAAAAACAACCAAACTGCGCCTTTTGGGAACGCTAGAAATTTTTGATTTGGAACAGCTCGCCCATTTATGAACCACAATCTGTGACCGTCTCGTTTATAATTTGTCGAAATAGGAGAGCCATTATGCTGCGCATTTACAATACCCTCACCCGCAAAAAAGAAGACTTCCAGACGCTCGAACCGGGCATCGTCAAGATGTACGTCTGCGGCGTCACCGTTTACAACGACGCGCATGTCGGCCACGCCATGTCGGCGCTGGTGTTTGATATTATCCGCCGTTATCTCGAATTCAAGGGCTACACCGTCAAACACGTCATGAACTTCACCGACGTGGACGACAAAATCATCAACCGCGCCAACCAGCTCGGCGAAGACCCCTTCCACCTGGCCGAGCGCTACATCAACGACTACCGCCAGAACCTGGCCGACCTGAACATCCAGCCTGCCACCTCCAACCCGCGCGCCACGCGCACCATGCCACAAATCATTGGAATGGTGCAGGGCCTGATCGACAAGGGCTACGCCTACCCCGCTTCCAATGGCGATGTCTACTTCCGCGTCACCAAAGATGATGACTACGGCAAACTCTCCGCCCGCAAACTGGACGATATGCAGGCCGGGGCGCGCATCGAAGTGGAAGAACTCAAAGAGCACCCCATGGATTTCGCCCTGTGGAAATCCGCCAAACCGGGCGAGCCGTTCTGGGAAAGTCCCTGGGGCCAGGGACGCCCCGGCTGGCACATCGAATGCTCGGCCATGAACCTGGCCGAACTCGGCGAGCAGATTGACATCCACGGCGGCGGCAACGACCTGATTTTCCCGCACCACGAGAACGAAATCGCCCAATCCGAGTCCTTCACCGGCAAAACTTTCGCCCGCTACTGGATGCACAACGGCATGTTGCAGCTCGGCGGCGAGAAAATGTCCAAATCGCTCGGCAACATCGTCAGCATCAAGGAATTCCTCTCCAAGCGCGACGCCGACGTGATGCGCATGCCCCGACACTGATAGGGCAAGCGACGTGGCTCGCGTGCTCCTTGATCATGCTCAAATGCTTTCGGTTCGCTTTCTCTATGGCAAAACGGCTCGAAGTATTGAGAAGAAGCAGGACGGCTTTGTGGCGCTTGCCGATACGGAAAAAGTCTTTGCCAAAGCGGTAATAATAGCGACCGGCGGCGTAACCTGGCCGGCTACGGGATCAACAGGGGATGGATATCAGTTCGCCGGGTCTTTCGGCCATACGATAGTTGACCCCAGGGCCTCACTGGCCCCTTTAGTGACGGCTCAGACGTGGCTCGCCCGCAACCGCAAGGCGTCCCTTACGGGACTTACGGGACTTGCAGGCGTGGCTGTGCCGCACGTCGTTATCAAGGCCAAAGTCGCAAATCGCAGGCTCAGCGCCTCCGGCCCGCTAATGTTTACCGATAGCGGAATAGGCGGCCCCGCCGCACTCGATTTCAGCAGACTCATCACGGATTTCCTGCCCGACTACGCGAATCCGATCAAGGCGACCATTGATATGATGCCGCAATACCAAATCGACCGGCTTGACAAAGAGATCGTCTCTCTTTGCTCGCAGCATCCCAAAAAGACTGCTGCCGCAGTTCTTGCAAAGCTCCTTCCCAGGTCCTTGGCATCGAGCCTCCTCAGCCAAATCGATACGTCAGAGACAATTCTCGCAGGCCAATTCCCGAAGAGCCGCCGTATGCAGGTCGTAAAGATGCTTAAGGAGTTGCCCCTTTCCATTGTCGCCACCTGCCCCATTGCCCAGGCAACCGTTACGCGAGGCGGCGTTTGCACCGATGAAATCGACCCCAAGACAATGGAATCAAGACTGTGTCCCGGCCTCTTTTTCGCAGGCGAGATCATCAACGCCGACGGCCCCTGCGGCGGTTACAATCTCCAGATTGCATTCTCGACAGGGCATCTCGCAGGCAAGACCGCAGCCCGGAAATCATTGTCAACAGTTACATAGTTCTTGTTGCGGAAAGCAACAGATAGTATTTAGCCCCGCGTTTTACGCGGGGTTTTGACCGATTTTATACGAATCCCGATACATCTAAGAGCCAATTTTCCGTTTCCACAACAGAAACTACATACCGCATACCAATTACGACACAGACTTTCCCGTTGTGCTCAGGGGCCATTTCTGGTAGATTCCGGCATCTTGTGATTTTGAAAGGAGTCAGAACATGCTTAAGATTGGAATGATCGGGGCCGGGTTTGTGGCCGGGTTTCACGCCAAGTCGCTAAAGTCCGTTCGTAACGTTAGATTGAGCGGCGTCTGTGCGCCGAAAGGTGCTCAAGAACTCGCCAGAACGGCCCGAAGCGAAGCCCTGGGCGCCGCCAAAGTCTTCAAAACCATCGAAGAGCTTTGCAGGGCGGTTGACGTTGTCGCTATTTTCGCTCCCAATTTCGCCCGACTCGATATTATGCGCGATATTGCGAAAGCCGTAGAGGGCGGGGCCAAACTAAAGGGAATCGTCTGCGAAAAACCGTTGGCCCGCAACCTCAAGGAAGCCGATGTGCTTGCTCGGATGGCCAAGGCCCTTCATATTCCGACGGCCTACTTTGAGAACCAGCTTCACATGCCAGGCATCGTCGAGGCCCGCCGGCAGTTGGCGGCTGTCGAGCAGGCTATGGGCGCCGTTCACCTCGCTCGCAGCGCCGAAGAACACGGCGGCCCGCATGAGCCTTGGTTCTGGGACCCCACGCAGCAGGGAGGCGGGGTCTGCTGCGATATGGGCTGCCACAGCGTCGCCGTTGCGATGTATATGCTCACGCCGAGCGGCAAGCAGCCGGACTATCTCGATCCGATTTCCGTTACCGCGGAGATGGCCCTGCTCAAATGGGGCAAGGAGCCGTGGATCAGCCGGCTCAAAGAAAGGGGGGTGGACTATTCGACTACGCCAGCCGAGGACTATTCGCTGGTGACGATAGAATTCAAGGACCCGGAAACGGGCGTAGTCAGCATTGCCCAGGCGACGAACTCATGGATGTACGATGCTCCGGGTTTGCGACTATTGATGGAGGCGATCGGACCCGGATATTCCTACGAGATCAACTCGCTCAAATCGCCTTGCGAGATGTTCATCAGCGATGCTGCCGCCGCGGCAGTTGGCGACACTGAGCTTGCCCTCGAAAAATCGCAGGCGAGCCGGGGATCGCTCATCCTGCAGCACAACGAGCCAAGTCTATACGGCTTTATCAACGAGTGGCGGGATGCCGGCGCCGCCTTTGAGAAGGGAGCAGACGGCCTGCTGAACTTCGAATACGGCCGAATGATAACGATGCTGATTATGGCAGCCTATATGGCCCATGAAAAGAAGAAGACTGTCGATCTGACCGACCCCCAAACGCTCGAAGAATTGGAGAACTATGTGCCCTTGATCCAACAGGGAAAAGGATCGCAAGTCCTGCTCGGAGCACACCGGGCAACTGCAATAGACAAACCTTGACGCGGGCATCCCCGCAAAGGGGCCCGTGGGGCTTGCCCGCGTTTGCTACAACAGCTCCCAGAGCCATACATTATCGAAACCTCTGTTCCTTTCTTTTGGGCCGACTTTCCAAGGACGCCCTTAACCCGGATATTTCACGCGTCTTGCAGAAAAACACCTTAATTCGTTGTTGCTCAACAGGTTATGCCGGCGGTGCGGCGGTTCCTGTCGCAGGTGCCTGAACCCGCTGCAGCAGCCTTGGAAGACCGGATCGCCGTCGAAACGCCAAAGGGAACGATGACGGAGGAGCGGTTTTTTGAGCCAAAATCGAAGTTGTATCTGGGTAAGGCGGGTAAAGCTGTTTATGTTCTAAGCCGATAAATTTAAGGATATGAAGAAAATAAAGACAGCATCTATGGTCGTTCCCCTGCTTGCGTTATGCATCTGCGCAGTTGGCTGTGACGTCAAGTACTGGGACCCAACCCAGGTAGGCAGGTTTAAGCCCGTTCCGGCCGTGAATGTAATACTTGATTCCTTAGGCGTGGCGGAAGAAACGCCTGCGGCCTGGGAAAGCGGCGAGGAACCGAAACCCGCCGATGTTGTCGCCTATGACACTGACTATGTATTTGGCCCAGGCGACACTGTTATAATAGCCATATTCGAGTTATTACAGGAAGGTCAACAATACGCAAATCGGTTTGTGGTCACCGAAACCGGTAAAATCTCGATTCCAGACGTCGGCATTGTGAACGCTGCAGGACTGACTGAGTCGCAGCTTGAGGAGGAAATTAAGCAAATCCTTTCACCTAACATTCTCAAAGAACCATCGGTAAGCGTAGTCCTTGACACCTCGCAAAGCCGGATGTTTTCCATTCTGGGTAACGGCATCTCGAGGCCGGGCAGATATAATATACCGCGTTATGATTATCGGCTGACAGATGCATTGGCCATCGGTGGTGGTATAAGCCAGTTCAACATAAGCTATGTATATGTTTCCAGACCGATTACGGGAGAAGAAACACCTGCTGAAAAAGCCGCACCTTCGGCCGAAACCCCAAAAACAACTACCGAGAACGCCGCCCCCACAAGCAGGCCCCAAGACGAGATGCTGGATGTAATCGCCCCGATGGCAAAACGTGGGCGAGGGGCGGGAAGTGATATAATTATTACTTCAACGGAAATGGCCACGGGGGATGAGCTTGCTGAAGCCGCATTGCCTGAAAAACTGCAATCTGTTGATTCGTCATCCACCTCCCCAGCATCCAATACCCGTCCCTCGACATCAAATTCCCGCAAACCGGGCGAGGACCAGGTACCGAGCAATGTCGCTAAAGAGGGCCGGATTGAGTGGATATTCCAGGATGGTCGCTGGGTTCCGGTCCAGATAGGCGAGCCGAAGCCAACCCAGGAACAGGCAAAAGAAACGGCTGGGCACCCCAAAGAATCGCCTGCCGGCAGAGAACCGACTGCCCTTGGCTGGGACCAAATCGGCCCCGGGGGTTCTCAGAGACGGGTCATAAAGATTCCCGCGGACAAACTCCTCGGCGGCGACCCACGATACAACATCGTAATCAAGTCGGGCGATAATATTCACGTGCCGGTTGATATTATCGGTGAATTCTGTATTATAGGCAACGTTAACAGCCAGGGGTTTATTAACATAACGGGCCGGCCTATAACGCTGAAGATGGCGATAGCCGCAGCGGGCGGCCTGGGACAACTGGCTTGGCCGAAAAATTGCGAGGTCGTCAGAAGAGTCGGTAAGAAACGCGAAGAAATCGTGATGGTGGACTTGGACAAAATCGCAATGGGCGAACAGCCCGATTTCTTTATCAAGCCGAACGACTTAGTCAACGTCGGGACGCACCCGTCGGCCAGGTGGAAGGCCGTGCTGCGAAACGCCTTCAGGGCGACTTATGGTTTCGGGTTCGTTTACGACCGCAACTTTGCCGACCCCGAGAATGGTCTCTGGCTAAGCAGCTTTTAGTGAACAGGCCCCGCAGCAAATGAGTATGTGTTAAGCGGCCGGGACTGAAAACGGCCTCAATCTATGGCCAATGATACGAAAACTCAAGGATTATGGCGGATAATATTGTGGCATCCACAACCGAGCCCCAGGAAACCAATTCGGCACAAAAAGAGCAATGGCGGCAACTCGGAGTACATACATATATCCGGATCGCAATAGTCGGGACATTGCTTTACTGGTTGTTTCATAAAGAGGTCGGCGGCATCGTTTACCAGTGGCTGACCGACAGCAGCTGGTCCCATGGTTTTCTAATACCGCTTTTCAGCCTATACTTTCTGAACCAATCCAAGCAGGAAATTCTCAATACCCGCACCAAACCAAGCTATGCGGGGCTGCTTTTGCTGGTTGGCGTAATCCTCTTTTACGTTTTCAACACGGTAACCCCGGCAGGATATGGTTACTTCAGACAGATATCCGCAGTCGGCGCGCTCGGAGCTGTCGTATTGTTTCTTGGCGGCTGGCCCCTGCTGAAGCATACATGGCTTCCCGTCATATACCTGCTGTTCGCAATTCCACTGCCTGATGAGATATTAAGGAGCGCCACGATACCGATGCGATTATGGGCTGCATCGGTTTCAACAGGTATATTCAACCTTTTCCCGAATCTTGAGGCAATAGCCAACGGCGTAGTAATAGAACTTGTATATAAAGGGCAGCCACTTGAGCCGCCACTGGACGTTGCAGAAGCCTGCAGCGGGATGCGTCTTCTGATGACATTTTTTGCTCTGGGTGTAGCAATGGCATATCTGCACTACAGGCCCGCATGGCAACGTTTGGTGCTTCTGGCCAGCACCGTCCCAATAGCGATTATCTGCAATATCGTCAGAGTCTCAAAAGCAAAAATTGCAGCAAATAGTCCCATACCAGTTATAATTATTCCAACTGTCAATCTTAATATGGATTCTTTTGTTTTAGATTCGAGTGTCATGATGTATCCTTGCTATCCAACCTTAACCAATATAACTTTCCCAGTGTGTGCTTGTGAGAAAGAAAATTGCATAGTGTTATTATCCGTAAACGCTACTCCTGATGGAAACACTGCAGTTTGTACAGTGTCTACGGTAATGTAAACTGAAAATTGTATATTTGTTGAACCAAGGTTATGAGTAACGGTCCAACTATTGCTGCTTGACGATTGTGTGTGAACATATCCACTTGGTGTCAACGTCAACAGGCAGATTGCCTGGTACTACACAGCCAAAGGTACTGGAAGGAGCGATAAACCCATTCAAACGAAGCATCCTTTTCCAGCATCGAAGGGAGTTCCAGGAAAGGCGTATCGAAGTCCATTGCGTTCGCGCAGAACGTCCCATGAAGGCTGTAGATTCCGTCCGGTTTCCTGCTGTAGAAAATATGTTTCACTTCCGGACGGCTGGAACAAATCAGGCGATAACACTTCCGGCCTTTGTACTCCTCGAAACTCGCGATTTCATATTCCTCATCATTGCCTCTCGATTCGGGCTTGAGTCCGCCACTGGCCCCAATCCGATAGTGCCATGTGCTGCCGACAGCGAGAGGAAAATAATCTCCTGTTTCTATCTTCGACGCGGGCTGCCGTAGATTCCCGGTGTCGTTCCCGGACGGGAATACTCCCAAAATCAGAACAATCGCGACGAGGGCCGCAATCGATATCCCCGCCAATATCAGCGGCATTCGAGCTGAAACGGCCCCGCACTTTGGCCCTGTATCCGGACGTGGAATAATCCCCATGTCTTGCCCCTTCGCTTTTATAATACAAAGATTGGATTCAGCGGGCCATCTGGATTAAGTAAACATCCGGACGCCGTCTTGTGCTTTTATATTTGGGATTGTTAATTGGGATTTCGGACCACCCGCCATCCGCGACGCGTAATCTGAATGCGTATTTGCCGGCTGAAAGCCCCATCTCCTTCATGATGCCCGACGCCTCGGCCTTGTCGCGGTTCCTGAGCAGGGTGTCGATCATCACGTTGCCGGCTAGATTGACTAGTCTTCAAGGGGATTGAACGAGTCGAGTGACTTACCCATGGCTATGGATATGACGTGCATCACTTCGTCTGGCGTTTGCGCGACAGGATTGGGATTCAGCAGCCTTTCCCTGCTCACGTGGCGGACCAGGTGGGCTTGTGCCACGCAATCCTCGGGCAGGCCGGAGATTT
This sequence comes from Sedimentisphaerales bacterium, assembly GCA_041322395.1. Lineage (GTDB taxonomy): Bacteria > Planctomycetota > Phycisphaerae > Sedimentisphaerales > Anaerobacaceae > JAFGCD01. Next base: position 2,912,226 of record JBGLNQ010000001.1, on the reverse strand, counting down.
GACGTTTCTCGAGCAGGACATTGTGCCAGTGCTTCCTCTTCACTATCAGGTTGCCAGCCGATGTCGGCAAAACCACGACTGTATCGAGGCGGGCGTTGAGTTCATCGGTTGAAACCACGACTCCAAGCCTCTCGCCATCTGCTTCTGAGCCGCGCGCCTCGCCGAAATCGAACCAATAAAGCTCGCCTCTGGTCATTCCTTGGCTATTTTCCTTATGTTGGCGTAGTACACTGCTGCGCAGCGTTTCACCATGAGCACGGCGAAATCCAGCTGGTCCTCCGTCACCTCATCATCCTGCTTCTTCCTTCCTATGCACAACGAGACCAGAAGGACGGCCAGCTCAAGCTTTGTCACGAAGGATTCCACCTCTTCCTTGAAGGCTTCGTCTTCTTTCACTTTTGCCAGGAATTTCTCCCTTACCCTCAAGGAAAGCCTGTCGGCGGCATTGATTGTATCGATTGAAAGCATGAATGTGGTTTTAAGCGGTTCTTCAATCTCTCCGGCAATTCTCTTGAAGAAACTCATGGACGATTGCTTCAGGTCGCTGAATTCCAGCTGATCGTCTTCGAGAGAATCGCGGATTGCCAGGAAAAGCTGCTCGAAGAGCGACCTTGACGACAGCGTCCATTTGTCCCACTCGGCTTCAATCTCCTGCCATGTCTTTGCCGAGAAGTAAGGGATCGCGACCGCGCGTCCGATCTCCTCGCCGATTTTCTGCAGTCTTTGTTCAAGGCCGGCTGGACCGCCCCGCATGGTCCGGCAAGGTGCAGTCTGCTCCAGCGAACTCCAGGACACGGAACGAGCGACTTCGAGAAGTGCCGTCATTTTTCACCTTGGGGGCGGTCTGGTTCCTGTCTTGACTTGGCGGTCACCAGTTTACCCAACCCCTTATAATGATAAATCCCATTGCTTTTTAAGTCAACAGCACATAAAAGCCCAAGGATTAATCGTTGTATCTTACCGGCAGCTCGGCTTGCCTTTGGCATCTGATTCCCGCATGTTCCAATTCACAGGCAAGGCACTGTTCGTAGACGGATTCGAGGAGACCGGGCCCGGGGTGGCGATGGACTTCAATGGCGTATCCGATTACTTTCTCCGTCAGCGGGTCTCTTTCCATCTTTTTCATGCGTTATTCACCACCCGCTCGCGAACCTTCGGTTCGATATTTGACTCTGTTCCGGGAACTGTTCAGCAGTTCAGGTCTCGGGGTGCCCATCGAGGGCTTTTCGCCTGTTCGCGTTCGACTCGCTACAGGCTGCGGAGACCGCAGAGATGCGAGCCTTGTTTTATTTCACCACGAAGGCATCCGCCGTCGCCTGGAAGCAAGGCGGAGGCGGAGTGAAGCTCAACTCGTACTGCTGGAATGGCTTTGCCCTTTCCTGGTTGAACGGGGCGACCTTGCAAATCAATATCACTGGTGCTATCGGCTTCAAGTGCGGCAGTAACAGGAAGATTGAGTTCTTTTGGCCAACGCCGAACATCAAATTGATATGTGCCGTCTGCGGCCATTTCAACAGGCCAGAAACCGCTGTTGTCTGCTCCGGAAAGAATATGACTTTGGTTCCAGGTCTGACGGCCTTTTTCGTCATCGATAATCCACCCATCCGGGACCAGCGATGTTTCTTCCTCGTATCGCGATCCGATGATGGGGCGCGGGTAAGGATTAGCTGCAAGATCTATTTCGTTCCAGTGCCGCTCGTAGCGCTGTCTTAGGTCAGCAACCACTTTTGGGCGGCTGTCGGCAATGTTTTGTTTTTGCCCCGGGTCACTCTTTATATCATAAAGCTCTTCGCCATCGATCAGCCGCCATTGCTCTGTCATTACAACCGAGTTCATCCACTTGACGGGTTTTTCCATAACGTTCTGTATGTGCATAAAGACTGTTCTGTCCGGCCAGTCGGCATTGGAGTCTTTCAGTAATGGCGTCAGGCTTTTCCCATCGAATTTAAGATGGCCGCGAGTTGGGACCTTGAGCGAACACAATTCGATCAGGGTCGGCAGTAGATCAAAATGATTTGTGAGACGATCAATATTAACCGGTTTATTGATTCGGCCGCTTGGCCAGTGAATAAAACACGGCACGCGATGGCCGCCTTCGTAAGCGGATCCTTTCTTCCCGCGCATACCAGCATTAAACACTTTGTCTCCGCCTGATGTGCCATTGTCGGTCAAGTAAACAATAATAGTGTTGTCGTCCAATTTTCTGTCGGCAAGGAACTTTCGTAACCGCCCGAGATTGTGATCGAAACGCGATATGGTCGCGTAAAAATCTACCGTCCTGTCGGGCGGCGTACCTTCGGTTTCATATTGTTTCCTCCATGCCTTTGGCACATTCCAGGGGCTGTGCGGGACGTTGGTTGCAAGATAGACGAAGAACGGTTTGTCTTTCGTTTTTTCAATAAATTTCATCGATTCATCGAAGTAGATGTCGGTGCAGAATCCGGAAAATTTCTCCCATTTTCCGTTGCGCCGGTAGGTATCGTTCATTTTGTCGTTACCCCAATAGTCGCTTGAGGTGCCGATCCCGCCGTCGCCGTGTCCTACCCATTCATCAAAACCGCGGTCAATCGGGCGGTACGGATAATTTCTACCCAAGTGCCATTTTCCGAAATGCCCTGTCCGGTAACCTGATGATTTGAAAAACTCGGCCATTGTTGTTTCATCACGATTGAGGTGGTTGCGGGCGTATATCGTGGTGCGGACGTGCGTTCGGTCGGACATGCGACCGGTGAGCAGGGATGCGCGAGTAGGGGAGCAGAAGGCGTTAACGTGAAAATTGGTGAATCGCACACTTTCCGAGTGGAGAGCATCGAGGTTGGGTGTTTTTATGATGGGATTGCCGTGGCAGGCAAGGTCGCCATATCCCTGATCATCGGTCATGATGAGGACAACATTGGGCTTCTTGGTCGGGGCTGTATTGAGAGCTAAGCATGAAGGCGCCGCTAATGATGCAAAACCTATTCCGGTCGTCCTCAAGAAATTGCGTCGCGTAAGTATCACTGTTTTCTCCTTATCTGAAACTGAACGAAATAGCCCGGCGGCGAGGCTTGCCTGCGTCGGCTGTCCTTCTTTTGTAGAACTCTTTATTCACCTGCGAGTGTCGAAAGCTCGCAATCTCAGTCGCGTTCGATTCAGTTGTTCTGCGTTTCATTCTTAGGTTGTTTCCTGGGCCATACCTTGAGACGGATTACTTTCTCACCTGAGAGCTGAAATGGTCCGGGCGCAGGATTCTCTGTGTTTCTTTTCTTGCCGAAATAGTCGGTGTCGAGTCGATAGGGCGTTCCGTCGGGCTGTTCGTAAGGCAAGTCGGGAATTTTCGCTTTACCAAGCATCTCGGTCGTGACCAGCGGCCGTTTGTGATCGGCCCATGTTTTGTTGAACATCATTTGCAGGTACCAGCCATCAGGCCTTTCCTCAAGCTTGAGCCAGGGATCGACCTTCGGCTCCACGAGCAGGTTTCCCTCGTGTTTCGATGGCTCGGCTCGGTGAAGGAACACATTACCCGCCATGTAAATCGGCAGTTTCACCGCATCGTAAGTCGCCAGACCGAAATAGTGCTGCACGTTGAGATGTTTGGGAATCTTGGTCGGCCAGGGTACTTTTCCGCCGGGACTGGTAAAAATGTTGTTGTAGAACCTATGGTCTCCGCCGGGGAGATCGTGCATACCGGCTATTTCTGTAGAATGAGCTTTATGATAAGGCGTAGTGCGTTTATTCGGCCAGGCGATGACCCTCCCGGCAAACAGGTTGTGGGCGAAAGCGCAACCGTGTGAAATATCATTGAGCACGTTGCCCGACAGAAACAGATTGTTATCCACCATGAACGGTCCGTGGTTGACTTCGACAAACAGGTCTTCCCGTGATTCGTTATCGTGCAGGAGATTGCCGGTAACGCGGGCGCCCTGACTCATCCAGTCCAGCCAAATGCCGCGGCATGTTCGATAAACATGGTTGTGGCTGATAACGGTATCGATGGCGCCATGAAACTTGATGCCCGCCATCTCCTCTCCGTCCTTGTCTTTCAGCGTCCTGAGGCGTTAGAGAGTCCCGGCCACGATCCGGATCCGTTTCAACCTATTTCAGTCGAGGATTGCCGGCACCTGTTTCTTCCCTCTGTCGGTCGTTACCAGAACCCGGTCTTTATCGCACTGGGACAAGCACGAGAGCTAATCGTTCCGATTCTTGAGCACTCCAGCGGCGAAGGGCTGGATATTGTTTTGGAGGAATGGGCGACGCAGAAAGATGAACGACCGGCCGTTCCTGCCGGCCTTTCTCTGCCTTCGGTCCTCACGAACGACGGCGATCCGAATCTGCCGGATGAGCCAATCGATGTGGTTTTCTTTCTCGACAGCTACCACCTGCTTTTCCATGGCAAGACTCTACTTGCCAAGCTTCACGAAAAGCTCATGCCAACAGGACGTATTTATGTCTTAGATCGCAGAGCAAAGAAGCCGTTGTCCCGGAGAGAGGCAAGCCATCGCAGAGAAATACCGCCAAAGACGGTGGAGCAGGAAATGGGTAAAGCTGGCTTCTCCCTTTGGTTTCGCGGCCCGCGACTGGCTCACGACCGTTTTCTTCTTGTTTTCGGCAAGGCTCCACCAGGAAAAATATTAAGCGATAGTAATCCAGCAACTAGTGAAAAGAAAGCTTTGTCCCAAGAGTCTGTGCCATCCTCAAGCCGTAAGTAAGGTATTGGGAACCAAGGTCCCCCCTTGCGTATGAAGGCCAAAGATCGGAATTCGGTTTGTGCAGACGCGGGGATATGTTGAAGGTGTGGATCAAAATCGGCAATGAACGCTTCATTGATATCAAGTACAAGGTATAGCGAGGTCTCGATCACAACTCTGGTGAATGACACCGCATCCGAAGGTCTGGCCTGCGAGCACGGCTTGTCCTTCCTGATCCAATATGCGGGCAGACAAATCCTCTTTGACACGGGACAAAGCAACATAATCCTCGAAAATGCAAGGCTGCTCGGGATCAACCTGGCCGAGACGAAGGCAATCATTCTTAGTCACGGCCACTATGACCACACAGGCGGGCTGTCAGTCGTGCTTGCTGTTGCTCCGCAGGCGACCGTCTATGTGCATCCGGCGGCCCTGAACCCGAAATTCAGCCGAAAGAACGATAAGGCAAGCGAGATCGGCATATCGGATTCGACAAGAGAACTGATCACCCGAATGGATAATAGCGGTAAAATTGTATGGACGCAGACGCCTACAGAGGTCGCCGAAGGCCTTTTTGTCACAGGTGAAATACCGCAAATCACCAATTTCGAAGAAATCGGCGGTCGGTTCTTTGTCGATAGGGATTGCCGAAAGGCGGACACATTCGTGGACGACCAGGCTGTGTTCTTCGATTCGCCGAACGGCCTGGTAGCGCTGCTCGGCTGCGCACACCGCGGCGTAGCCAATACGCTACACTATATCGCAAAGCTGAGCGGCAAAAAGACTATCTATGCCGTAATAGGCGGAATGCATCTATTGAACGCATCGGCGGAACGAATCGGGCATACCATCGCAGTCTTTCGGCAGTATAATGTACAGAAGATCGGACCGGCTCATTGCACAGGCGATAATGCCGTCGAGCAGTTTGAGAGAGCCTTTTCCGACCGGTGTTTGAGGTGTTCCGCAGGTATGCGGATAGACTTATAAAGAAACAGGAGCTTTCGATATGCCGAGACCGAGACGCTGCAGGCGTGTTGGGCATCTGCCGCAGAGCAGCTACTACAAACCGAGGGGCGTACCTCTGTCGATGCTGGAGCATGTCAACCTGACCGTTGACGAGCTTGAGGCTATTCGTCTTGCCGACCTGGAGGGTCTTTATCAGGAAGATGCAGCCAAACGGATGAACGTTTCTCGGCAGACGTTGGGCAGAATTTTAGAATCGGCGCACATGAAAATCTCCGATGCGCTCGTCCACGGCAAGGCATTGTCAATCGAAGGGGGCCATGTCGAATTAGCCGGGCCTGCCGGACCGGGATGCGCCGCGCCGGGCGGCGGACGACGCGGGCGGGGACGAGGGCGGTGCAGGAGGGGAGCTAACGGAGGTTAAGCCTCATCCCGGAGCCTCGAATCGACGTATGTTTCGATTTTCTCTTTCACTCGAAGGATTTGCTCTGTCTGAGGCAGGCAGGCCAGGAGCTTATCCACGAATTTGCGCTCGCTTATTCGCTTGAGAGTCTCCTGGAAGTTGACGTCATAGACCCAGCCGAGCTGCATCAGCCTCATATCATTGAGGGTCCGCAGCTTTGCGTAATCTATCAATTGCCCGCTCAGAATCGCCTCGACAACCTCCGGCGAACATCTCGGCTCATCGACAAGCTCGACTTCCAGCACGAATTTATCCGGGTCCTGCTCGTAGAGCTTCTGGTATTTAGCAACGATATTGAATATGTCGAGCTTGTCGGCGTCGCGTATCATTCGAGCGAACAGCAGCGTCTGCTCGGAAAGGTCCGGGGGCAGTTCCTTCAGCCCGTGGTATTCGACCACACTTTCGATTATTTGCCTCTCGGCGGCATCGAGATCGTCGAGGATATCGCTGTATTGCAGGATTTCGAGGCCCAGCAGGCAGTGATTGACGCTCTTGACGTCGTTATACGTCTTGAACTTCTTGAATTGCTCGAATCGCCCGACATCGTGGAGCAGTCCGATGGCCTGCGCTATCGCCTTTTGATTGTCCGAAAGGCCCAGCGCGTCGGCCAAGTAAGAATTTATCAACAGTTTGTATGACTGGCTGGCACAAATGAAAGAACAATCGGCCAAATAGAATGCAACGGCTGTTTGTATTGGATATTGCCGGCGAGACGACGGCTATGCATATTCGACTGCTACGCGGTCGGAAGACGGATTCGCTATCGCGGGAATGGGCTTCGCTTCGTGTCCTGCCTTCGCAGGGGTGACAGTTGTTCGCGGGGGTGACATGTAAAAGTCCGCGTGGGCTAAGGGTACACCCTACCAGAGAGTCCGCGTGGGCTAAGAGGACCAACACGGACGAACACGGACGGGGGCAAGGCCATTAATATGTCAGTCGATGCGAGTTTGTGTAAGTTGCGTTCGTCGTTAATTCGGGTGGAATGGCGATGTAGAGTTTGAGATTGCCGCGCAGTCGCTTTGCTCCTTCACAATGGCGGAGAAGATGGCGGGGGTGGCTTGCAAGATTTCGCGTGGGGTAAGAGGACAGACACGGACAGACACGGGTGGCAGCGGAACTTGTCGATAAAATATATCGCTGGGAATTTTTCCCTTCCTTACTGTCGGGGTTTGGCGAAATAGGAAGGCTTATTGGGGTTGTCAAGGTGGAAGGCAACAGGCACTAGGCACGAGGGGGAGGAAGAAAGAGGAAAAAAGCTGTTTTTTGGGTGGGTTGGGTCATATAATTTTAGTTGCCAAGCCGTCCAAAAGTGACTAACACAGTATCTGTTGCGAAAAATGGTTTTTTTGAAAGTGGGAGAAGCTAAAAATGAAGTCGATAAAGGCGGTTATGAAGAAAGCAACAATATTTTTCACAGTATTATTCGTAAGCACGATTTACGATGTTGTGGCTTTCGCTCAGCCGAGAGCGTCAGTTGAGGAACCCTATCTTTCTCCTGTGGCCCTGGCTGCCGACAGTGACGGCGGTACCCTCTACATTGCCGAAACGACAGGGCGGCAAATTGCGGTTTTTGATGTGGCGACGGAAACGGTAGTCCGCACTTTTGCCATGACTGAGCAACCCAGCGGGCTGGCTTTGGCCCGCGACAACTCAAGGCTGTATGTGACTGGCGCTTCACCCTCCGGTAAGGTAGTCGTTTTTGATTTGAACAAAGGTAAGCTTGTCGGCAGCATAAAGGCAGGCCATACCCCGACGGGTCCGGTTCTTAGTCCCGATGGTAATAAACTGTACGTTTGCAATCAGTTTGATAATAATATTTCGGTGATTGACCTTGTTGGTATGGCGGAAGTCGCAAAGGTTCCTGTCATGCGTGAGCCGGTCGGGGCGGTAATTACTTCTGACGGGAAAAATCTTTTCGTGGCTAACTTACTGCCGGCCGGCGTGGCGGACGGCGATTACGTAGCAGCCGTTGTTTCTGTTATCGAGACAGTTACCAACAAGGTTAGGGTCAATATCCAGCTTCCCAACGGCTCTACCGACGTGCGAGGGATCTGCGTTTCACCTGACGGCCGGTATGTGTACGTCACTCACATTCTGGCCCGCTATCAGCTTCCGACCACTCAACTCGAACGTGGCTGGATGAATACCAATGCGCTGAGCGTGATAGACGTCAAGAGTGAGAAACTTTTGAATACGGTATTGCTGGACGACGTGCATTTGGGCGCGGCCAATCCGTGGGGAGTCGCCTGTAGCGGCGACGGTAAATATATCTGTGTGGCGCACGCCGGTACGCATGAGATCAGCGTGATCGACCGTGAAGGGCTGCATGATAAATTAACCATGGCGGCTGCGGGCAATAAGGTTTCAGATGTTATCTCCTCCCCCGGCGATGTGCCCAATGATTTGTCGTTTCTGTTCGGACCGCGCCGGCGGATAAAGCTGACCGGAAACGGTCCGCGCGGCCTGGCTATAGTCGGCACGAAGGCGTATGTGGCTGAATACTTCAGTGACAGCCTTGCGATAGTGGATGTAGATTCAAAAGCGCGATGCCGCGCTCGATCATTGCTTCCAGGCCCGCAGAACCCGATGACGGCTGTTCGTAAAGGCGAGATGTTGTTTAATGATGCGACGACCTGCTTTCAACAATGGCAGAGTTGTGCAAGCTGTCATCCTGGAGATGGGCGGCTCGACGGATTAAACTGGGATCTGCTCAACGATGGAATCGGCAATCCAAAAAACACCAAGAGCCTGCTCCTGTCGCACAAAACCCCGCCGGCCATGATTAGTGGAATTCGCGAAAATGCCGAGGATGCCGTACGGTCAGGCTTTAGGCATATTCTCCTGTCAGTGTGTCCGGAAGATGACGCTGCGGCAATTGACGAATATCTCAAATCGCTGGAACCGGTCACAAGCCCATATCGTGTCGATCATCATCTCAGCCCGGCAGCCGAGCGGGGACAAAAGATATTCGCCGAGGCGGGATGCGCTTCATGCCATAGCGGACCACTCTACACAGATTTACAAAAATACGATATAGGAACTGGAAAGGGCCTGAACCAAAATCAGGCCTTCGATACTCCGACCCTGGTCGAAGTATGGCGGACGGCTCCATACCTCTATGATGGCCGGGCTGCGACAATAGAGGAAGTTCTCACAAAATATAATCAGAACGACCGTCATGGCGTGACCTCTAAATTGACCGCAGAACAAATCGCCGATCTCGCCGAGTTCGTCCTTTCACAATAGATCAAGATCGATGCCGGCGTTTTAACTGGGGAAAAAGGGAAAATAATCAGTAATCGGTTGAATTGATCGCTGGAGCTAAGGGCCCCGCTCAGTTTCTTCAACAGACTGGTGGTTGAAAGATCCGGAAAATACAAGAATCATCTCAACATCAAACGACATGGCCTTATCCCTCTGATCGACCCCGTGCGCATTCTGTCTCTGGAACAAGGCATATCCAAGACCAACACGCTCGATAGGATAGAAGGTCTGGTGGAAGCGGGGGTCTTTTCTCCAAGCGACGGCAAGGATCTAAGTGAGGCCTTTGGCTTCATGGTCATCCTGCGGCTCCAGCATCATCTGGCGCTTATGAAAGAAGGAAGGGAGCTGCACGATTACATACAGCCTTCTGAGCTGAGCATGATTCAACGCTACAACCTTAAAATGTCCTTCAAGACAATCGAAAAACTTCAGGGACAGATCGAAATCCGCTATGGCCTTACTGCCCTGAGAAAGCGCTGAAATCTGTAGCCGACGTGCCAAAGCACGGGAGGATCCATGGGGAAACCCCATTGGGCAGATTCATACAGGGGCAAGCTGGCTTCTCCAAAGAAGGCCACAGAGGCTATTAAACACGGGAAGAGGGTCTTTGTCGGTTCCTCGTGTGGAGAGCCCCAGTGCCTGGTGAAGGAATTGGCCAACCAGGCCTACCGGTTCTGCGACCTTGAAATCGTCCGGCTTATGAGCTTGGAAAGCTCGCCGCTGACGCAGATTGCCTCGGCAACCTTGAGAGCACTGTCGGCCGCCTGCTCTGTCCCGATCCCCCGTCCCCCTGCATCGCAGCCGACCACCCAAAGGCCCTCGATCGGCATTCGGGGGCTTGGTTTGCGTTTCCCCACCTGGTCGAACCGCTGAGCCAGGCCGATGGCCTCACCCCCTCCCCTTCCGCCGTATCCTGCGAGCAGGCGAGGCGAGAAACGCCGGGGTGAAAGTCCCCGGCAAGGAAAGCACATGACCAACTTCAACAACCAACTCAACGATTACGTTAGCGGCAAGTGTGGCACCGAATGCCCGCACCCGCTAAACCGAATTGCCTCAACGGGCAGACGAGATTATTGCTCAGTCTGTGGCAAGATGGTATGGGCGCAAGCGTTTTATGAAGTCGAATTCAACGCCCAAACCATGAAGTGGGCAACCCAGGCAGATGTTGATCGCATGTATCTTGAACTTTGGCCTAACCCGCCGATCTATGCAACTGAGTTAGACCCCGATTGCGAAATCAGTGACGCAGACCCCGGATTGTAAGCGTCCACCTAACCCAAACAGGAGAAACCATGAACAGAAAACAGCTTATATCGAAAGTTGAAGCGCTAGGATGTACCGCAGAAATAGACCTAGAGTCAGGCCGTCATCAGACCGTACATATCATAGCACCGATGGGCAAGAACTTCGGCGGTAATCACGAACTGGTAACGGCGTTCTGTGGCGGCAAAGCCTCAGACTTATATGATGAAGCATTCCGAGACTTGCTATCATCTGCCGTTGGCCTGTGTGAATGTGATGCCGATACTTGTGGCTCATGGAATGAAGATGACGACGGCTATTGTGAATATTGGGACGTATAGCACTCCCCGCCCCGGACGGATGACCCAAAACGAAGGAGCAAACAATGAGCAAACAAAATGAAGCACTTGAAAAAAACAATACTACCGCCGGAAAACTTGCAGAAGTTTTAGCAATTGCCGACCAACAGGCCGAGCAAATCCGCAAGCTGACTTACGCATTGACACTGATAACCGAAGTCCACCCAACCAAAAACAGCCACGAAGATTATGTACAGGCCGTTCTGGAAATCGCCCGCACCGCATTGGAGTCACAATGACCCCCACCTGCCCCGCTTGTGGATGCGAACTGGACGATGAAGGCAACTGCCCGGAATGTCAAGAACGCCGAGAAGATATGTTGACAACCGTCTTAGGCGGAGAGCCGTACCCGGACGATCTCGAAGACTGCTACCAGAACAGAGAAATGAGGATACTATGCCCGCAGGATTAAACAAAGCAACCAATTACTACAATAGGCTCGAAGCATGGCGAGACTGGAACGCCCTTGCTAAAAAAATTGCCGTCGCTGGCTATGGTGATCTTGTTTTAGACAACGAACCCCCTGCTGGTGCAGGCTGGCGCAAAGTAGACAAGTGCATTGCAAAATTGCGCGCCGAGTTTGAAGCCGCAACAGTCCCCGCCGATTCCCATACAGTATCCGAACCGCAAAAGTGACAAATATCACCCCCAAAATATTACATTCATCCTATCACTTTTGGCAAGATAAGCGTAAAATAAGTAGTGTGCTACCGACCGAAAAAGTAAGACGCAAGATCATCTCGTTATTCTCACCGTTCGGGAGCGGGACGGCGGCGGTCAACAAGCTCCGCGAAAGCGCATACTGACAGCACACCTTAACAAGTTGATAACGGGCAGAGCAACATGCCAAACTGGGAAATTCTCCCGCCCGTTTTCAAACATCCGCCGGGCTAAAAACCAAGTTGGTGATACAAAAAGCCCTTCACAGATATGTGGCACTTTCGCTGGATACACCTGATTGTACAGCGGCGGCGGAAGCAGGAAGGGGAGGCGTAAAAACCTCCCCCAATGTACCTTGACAAAGACAACGACTGCGATATATCCAGTGTTGACCCTGCGATCCGGGTTGCTCCGGGGAGGGAACACTGTGAGGCCTCACCGACTTTGACGGGATATTGTGGGCAGTCAACACTACCAAAAACCCCTATTGTGGAATGACTCTGCTAAAGACCGAGTCTGTTCGAACCTGTTTTTGAATATTAAATATCATGGATAATTGAGTAATAGAAATTTAAGCTTTATGACTAAGAAAAGACGTCTGCCGAAAGAGCTGGAAATAATATTCAAAGATGATGATATTTTAGAGGTAGAAGGAGCGACTTAAAATGGCTAATGAGATTACAAAAACACCTCCTACGGGCAATGATTCGCCTTTCGAGAGGATAAAACGAAACAACCAATCGGGCAATGAATATTGGTCAAGCAGAGACTTTTCTCAGATTCTCGGTTATTCCGATTACCGCAATTTCGAGCAGGTCATTAAAAAAGCCAAAGCAGCCTGTTTTAACAGCGGACGCCGCATCGAAGACCATTTCGTTGATATCACCGAAATGGTCGATATAGGCAGTAGAGCGCAAAGGCCGGTTAGTTCCGTATATATGTCCCGTTATGCATGCTATCTGATAGTACAGAACGCCAGACTATTAAAGAACTTGGCGGCACTATGCCGGAATATTTGCCGGTTGCCGAAGATATAAAAAAGCTCAAGACGAAACACAAAAAGAAACTGAAAGATAAAGCAGATTGACCCTCGGCATCCTCACCGATAGGAAAGGCGTTAAAGATATACTTGCTTCTGGTGGTTCATATATCGCATTGGGTGAACTCAAGAATGGCGTACTCAGTAATGCTGCAAATCTCAACGAGGAGAATCAGGTTGCATCTATCTCTCGCTGGCTATGCAATCTGTGAACTACTGGCACGAATGTGGCGAAGTATCATCTCTTGCGATTCGGGCGGCGATTGCGGCTTGGCCGAGGGATATGCCGCCATCGTTCGACGGGACGATCCGATTGTATAATACTTCAAAATCGCACTTTTTCAATAGGACGATGAGGCGATTTATCAAATATCCGTTGCAGAACACTCCGCCGCTCAGCGCAACCGTACTCAATTTGCAGTTCCGCCTCGCTGCCTCTGCCGTCTCAAGCAGGGCGGCGGCGAGGCAATTGTGGAACTTAGCCGAGATAACGCCTCTTGGCGTCTCATTTCGCACATCGGCGATGAGTTCTCTAATCATTTTGCTCAAATCGAGCCTGAGAGGCCCGTCTTTCTCGCCGATTAGCTCGAAATCGTAGTGCTCCTCGATGCCAGGTTCGATAATTGCTTCGAGGGCCATCGGCAGTTGCGCGTCGAAGTGGTTGTAGGCGCCAAGGCCCAGTATCGCGGCGATGGCGTCAAAGACACGACCCAGGCTGGAGGTCTGGACGGTATTGACGCCTTTTTCAAGCTGCTGCAATATCACCTTTTGCCTGGCCCGGTCGGCTTCGATTCGTCCGAGCAGCCATTCGAATTCACCTAATTTGAAGTCATCTCCGTAAGTCTTCTTCAGCAGCGCCAGCACGGGCCTGATAGCCTCCTTGCCGGCCTTATCCGCCCCGGCGAGGTCGTAATAGGCCAGATGGCCGAACCGCTCGAAGCTCGCCGGCGATGCAATCATGCACTCGCAGCCCCAAATTGCACCATCGGTTCCATAGCCTGTGCCATCGCATACGAGTCCGATAACCGGCCCCGGCGATCCATGCTCGGCCAATACCGAGGCAATATGGGCCCAGTGATGCTGCACCTCGATTATCTTCAGGCCGCTCAGCGATTGGGCATATTGGGTCGAGAGATAGCCGGGGTGAAGGTCACAGACCGCGATTTTCGGTTCCACCTCGAACAGTTTTCGCAGATGCTCGATTGAATCGATGTAATGGTGATAGACCTCCGCATCGGCCAGGTCGCCTATATGTTCGCTGCATATAAGCTGGTTTTGCTTTGCGAAGCAGAATGTATTCTTCAAATCCGCACCAGCCGCAAAAACGCTTTTCTGGCACGCCTGCCCTGTTATTATCGGCGTTGGAACATAACCTCTGGCCCGCCTTAGCAAGACCGGCTGCTCCTCGACAAAATGGACGACCGAATCGTCAACCTGGCGGTAAATATCCCTGTCGTGCATCAGGAAGGCGTCCGCAACGCCGCCGAGCCTCTCCAAAGCCGCCTCGTTTTTGCATATCAACGGTTCATCGGAGATATTTCCGCTCGTCATCACAAGAACGCTTACCCCGCGAGCGAACAGCAGATGGTGAAGCGGGGCGTAGCAAAGCATAAACCCCAGCGTACTCACGCCGGAGGCAACTGCCGGGGCTATCGCGGCGTTCGCTTTTCTCGGCAGCAGCACTATCGGGGCCTGAGGGCTTCTCAGAGTCTGCTCAGCGAATTCGCTGACGATTGCATATTGTCTTATAGTCTCAATCGAGTCGGCCATCAGAGCGAATGGCTTATGATCCCGCCTCTTGCGTTGGCGCAGTCGTTGCACGGCCCGTTCATTGAGTGCATCGACGGCAAGATGGAATCCGCCGATGCCCTTTATCGCAACGATCTTCCCGTCCAACAGCAATTTCGCGGTCTTGGCGAGTACTTTTTCGCTTTTCGATTCAATAGTCTTACCCGAGCCGTCCGACAGCCGGATTTGTGGCCCGCACACCCCGCAGGCGACGGGCTGAGCGTGAAAACGTCGATCGGTTGCATCGCCGTATTGCTCGGCGCATCTCTCGCACATCTCGAATGGCGACATCGTGGTATTGGGCCTGTCGTAGGGGATAGACCGCACTATCGAGTACCTCGGGCCGCAATTTGTGCAGTTTATGAATGGGTAGCCGCAGCGAAAATCACCCCTTTCGGCCATCTCGGCAAGGCAGTCCCCGCAGGCGGCGATATCCGCAAACGATACTTTGGGTTGTGCGGGGCATCCTATTTTGAAGACGCCGGTTGTCGATAGTCTGGCTGCCGAGGGGGTTCGGTTCGAGAATGCTTTCGTTACGACGAGTATTTGTGCAGCGAGCCGGGCTACTATTTTTAGCGGTCTTTATGAGCGGACTCATGGGTTTACGTTCGGTACGCCGCCTATCAGCGTCAAACATGTCGAGGCGAGCTACCCCGCCCTTCTGCGGAAGGCTGGGTATCGGACTGGGTTTATCGGTAAGTTCGGGGTGAACGCCGGCAAGGGCGGCAGTTCGGCGATGTTCGATTATTTCAAGCAGATCGGTTATCCTTATCTGCAGAAACAGGCTGATGGGACGCTGCGGCATGAGGCGGAATTGGCCGGCGACCGGGCAATTGAATTTCTGAAGGAAAATCCGAAGGGTAAGCCTTTTTGTCTTTCGGTAAGTTTTAATTCGGTTCATGCCGTCGATGATGATATGGAGAACCACTATCCTTGGCCGAAAGCGGTCGATGGGATGTACGACGATGTGGAGATCCCGAGGCCTCGGCTGGACGACCCGGCGATATTCGAATCTCAGCCTGAATTTCTCCGGAAATCGATGAACCGGGATCGGTATTTCTGGCGGTGGGATACGCCTGAGAAGTATCAGAAGAATATGCGTGCTTACTTTCGGATGATTAGCGGGGTGGACCGGGTGATCGGGCGGGTGCGCAAGGGGCTCGAGGAGAACGGGCTGGCTGAGAATACGATTATTATCTACAACGGCGATAACGGGTACTATATGGGCGAACGTGGGTTCGCGGGGAAGTGGTCGCATTACGAGCAGTCGCTGCGGGTGCCTTTGATTGTGTATGACCCGCGGGCCACGAAGAAGCGGCGAGGGAAGGTTCGCAGCGAGATGGCGCTGAACGTGGATTTGCCGGCGACGATGCTGGATTATGCGGGAGTTGATGTCCCGAAGCATTATCAGGGCAGGAGTATCGCGCCGCTTGTGCGCGGCAGGAAAGTTCACAACTGGCGGAAGGACTTTTTCTGCGAACATTTGATGAACAATGAGTCGATTCCGAAGTGGGAGGGTATTCGAGGCGAGCGGTATGTCTATGCGAGGTATTTCGAGCAGAAGCCGGTGTATGAATTTCTGCACGATTTGGAGAAAGACCCGGACGAGCTTAAGAATTTCGCTTCGGATGCGAATTATGGCAAGATTCTTGCTAAGATGCGGAAGCGTTGCGATGAGTTGCGGGATGAATATAGTAAAGCGAAGCTCGAAATCCGAAGCACTAAATCCTAAACAATGTCGAAACTCAAATGTTCAAATGAGGCGCATTTTAATCTGAAGCGCAATGCTTCAGATTAAGAGTAGCCCGCCTAAGGCGGGCTTGAGTTTATCGCTTTATGCTGCCAGGATAGGTTTTAAGAATGAGGCGACTGGTTATAGCCGCCCCTATCCTGTATAGTTTGCTGTGGCGCTCGGGTTGCTCTCCAGCAGAGCCCTATACGCCTCCGCGAGCGGGATTTCTGAACGAGATACTCGAACGGCCGGAGAATGAGCGGCCGTTCGTGGTACTGCCTGTAGGCTATCCGGCCAAAGACGCTAAAGTGCCCGATATAAAGAAAAAAACGCTTGACGAGTTGGCGACTTTCGTGTGATACTTTTCCTGCAGTATGGGGCTACTTGAAAAATAGCCAAGGATAGAGTTGGATGGATTTTGCTCAACTCGATGGATAAATTCTTCGCTGTGCTTCGGATTGCCTGCGTCCGACTATCTCTTGTTTGGTCGCGCTGCGGCTGATGGGAAACGGCGTAATGTGAGACGCCAAGAGTCGGTAATCAGTGTTATTTCTTGGAGACGGATATGGATTTCTTGCCAATCAGGTATTCGGGGCAGCGGGTTTATGCGGGTTTCTGGAAGCGATTCTGCGCCATGTGGGCCGATACCTTTATTGTCATGCCGATTATCTTCTTTTTCATGTGGCTGCGGGGACTTGATAAAACTCTTGCGATGGCAATTGTGATCCCTTCGACTGCTTTTTTCGCGATTTATCACGTTTATTTCGATGCATGTTACGGTGGGACGCTCGGTAAGCTTGCAGTTGGAATCAGAATCACGAAACCCGATGGGAGCAAGATCGGATGGCATGAGGCGTTTATGAGGTCTGCTGTGAATTTTGCTTTCGTTGCTATGATTGTGGGGGTGGAGATGTGGATATTGACTCGGGTGAACGGCGAAGATTACTCCAACGCGAGCGGAATTGTCGAGCAAAGGAGACTGCTTCGACCTCTTATGCCATCATGGTTCTCGGCGGTAAGAACTGCGCAGCATGTGTGGTTTTGGAGCGAATTGATTGTTCTTCTTCTGAACAAACGCAAGCGGGCGCTGCATGATTTCATCGCGGGAACGATCGTGATTCGGAAAGAATTTTTGGATATTCCGGTTAAGCCCTGGTCATCAGATCCTACGAGCGATGCGGATTGGGTGAATGCCTCACGACGGTTTATGCGGGGCGAGGTTGACAATCAGGGCCGCTTACAGCAACCCAAGGAGGCCGTAGATGATTGATGATGGAACTGGATTACAGGAAGAGCAGAGAAATGCGGGGAAAGCCGCCGGGAGCGGCTGCCCTATTTCGGCATGGGGGCTTGGGCTTGTTGGGGCAGTTGGGGGGCGGGGATATTTTCCGAGTGGCGGTTCGCGCCGTTTGCCGAAGATGGCTATCAGTACCAGAGTAACAGGACTGTTTTTGCTCGGGCGGGCCGAAGCGTTCGTCGGCTCGGGTTTTGACCTCGACGAATACCAGGCTCGAATCGGGATCGACCATTATCAGATCGATTTCCCCGGCCTTGCACGAGAAATTGCGGGTGAGCGTTTTGAAGCCTTTTGCTCGCAGGAACTTTTCGCAGCGTTTCTCGCCCCATCGCCCGAGCTTCTTTATGTCGGTCATGAGTCTGCGACGATTTAGCAGCATAATCAACGCTATCTTGAGACGGTATGGTCGCTGTGCCGCTGTGCCAGCCGGACGGATTTACCTGCGCGATCGCGCAGGTAATACAGCTTCGCTCTTCGCGTCTTTCCGCTCCTGACGGCCGTTATGTCCAGAACGTTCGGCGAATGAAGCGGGAAGATTCTCTCGACCCCTTCCTGCCCCACCATCCTGCGTACGGTGAAGGTCTCGCTGATTCCGCGGCCCTTGCGTGCTATCACCGTGCCGTTAAATGTCTGCGTGCGAATCTTGTCGCCCTCTTTGATTCGGCACTTCACATCGACAACATCGCCTACCTCGAAGTGCGGAACTTTGTCCTTCAAACTCTTATTCTCAACGGCATCAAGTATCTCAGTCTTCACGAGTATATCTCCTGTGTTCGTTAATTCGTATATCGTATATGGTATATCGTATGTCGCATATCGCTTTGCGAGCTTACGATACGAAACGCAGAATTATACCTGCTCGCGCCAAAAAAGGCAAGGTTTTTTTAGAAAATTGCCGTTTTATCGCCGTTTCTGCGCCATTTCCCCTACTTTGGCACCGCTACAGGCCGGTTTTTGGGGATTATCTTCGCGCGGTTTTCAGGTAGTTACCGTTTTTGACGGTCCGTGCGGTGTCTGAGCATGATCACGATAATCACGACGGAAGGTGCTTAAAGGCGGATTTTACAGAGGTCATCGCTGCCGCTCGCAGGAAATCTCCGAGGCCCTTGAACCCGCTGTCGGCAGCGGCCCTGGAGATTAAGTCCTTTTCTGTAGGCGTCAGACGGACATTGACTTGTGCGGTCCGCTGCTGGGCTGCCGCCGGGGCGGGCGGGGTTCCGCCGAGATGAATCATCGTCGCTACGGCGGCGGTAAGCACCTCTTTTGTCGCTTCAAGGCACTTTTCGCGCGTCTTGCCCTTTGCGAAGGCCGTGGGGAATTCAACGGCGCTGCCGACAAATCCGGACTCTTTGTGCGGTTCAATGACTATTTTGTAGCCGTCCACAAGATTCTCAGCCTTGCGCAATACGACCGGCGTTAAAATCTTTTTTAGGTCTTTAGGCTGCATATCGTTTCGCCTCAGCTAAAAAACTCTTTTATCTTCTCGAAATCCTCTGAAGAAACCATCCCATCTTCCACCTGTACCGGCCAGGGCAAGGCTTCGGGGTCATCCGGGGCTCGGAATACCCGATAGGGAAGCCAAAAGCCATATAGCTTGTAGCCGTGTTTCTCAAAGAACTCCAGGACTTCCTGGAAGGCGACATCCTGTGCCATCGTTAAAAGCTCCAAATACTGATGTTTCGATAAACCTCAAGACCTAATTTACTTCGCAGACGGTCTGCAAAGCGAGCAATAGTACAGCACTCTTACATTAAATCTCCTTTCCCCTGCATCCTTTATACTTGCTCATGTTCTTGTCTTCAACTCCTTGCGAAACATCAGGAAGCCCACTCCAAAACAATGGCTATTAGTCACCCATCGCCACTTTCACAACTTCCTGTCTTAACTTGTTTCGCTGAACCTGTGTCTACATCCCCAACAGTCTCAGCTTCACTTCATATTGTAGTATAGCGTATGCTATACAAATGTTCGAGTTTTTTTTGGATTTTTTGAAAATATTTTTTGAGGGGTATGGTTTGGTGTTCTGAGGGGCTGTGGCAGGGGAAGGGGCGGAGATACCCAAGGCATAAATTGCCACGGCCTTTCAGGCCTCGCAATGACAAAACCCAGAATTCTCTCGGTAGGATGCCGATTCCGTCGATATTATCGGGCGGCTCCTTTGGGCGGGTCGTGGAGTAGTAGTGAGTCGGTTTTGTTTGCCGGCTGGCTTGTCATGGTCGGCAGGATGCCTTTTTTGATGTCTGTGGCGGTCTGCGATGTGTAGATATTGTCGCCGTTGACGCCGCAGGTGGTCGTTTTTTCGAAGGATGTGTGGCCGTCCACATATAGCACGTATTGGCCGTCCTTCTGGTGGGTGATTGCGTTGCCGAGTTTGACCGATTCTCTGTCGCCGTTCGGATCGAAGGATTCGAAATCTCTTTTTGGTCTGCCGAAGTAGCCTGGCGTTGGAAGCCACGGGTTTCTATCGGCGGCGAGGGCCATGCCGGGGTCGCTCGATGTGGTCAGAGGGTACTCTCCGTATGGGAAGTGATAGGTGTAGCTGCAGTGTTTCGACGGATCGGGGCCGAAGTCCCAGAGGTCGGTAAGATCAACGGCGGCGTTTGTATACTGGACAGTGCCCGCATCGCCCGTGCATACAAACGACTTCGGAGTTACTTCGACATACTTAACCAGCAAATAGAAATTGGACGTGATCGTACCCTTTGAATTCGCAGAAAGAGGTCGCGGATTGCCCGTTTGGTAAGGAATCGCCCCGTAATATGTGCCTTGGCGCGGAAACTCGTCGTCGTAATCACCGGCGTAAATCAGCATAGCCTTACCGATCCCGGAAAGATTGGTCCCGCAGTACAGGCGATATGCAGTGGACCAGGGCCTTGCGCCAACATATAAAGCAATAGCCAGGAAGAACGCAACGAGGGGGAGCGTAATGCCGATCGCGGCGAAACCCCTACCTGTGAGTCGGCCTGCTGAAACGGGGCACCTCGTGTTCAGCACTGTTCATACGACTAGCGCCGCCGGCACAATCAGCCGAATTATCGACGTTTTCCCGGTTGATCAGCAGGAGCAAATTCGGATTCAACTCAGCGGCAATCTTATCGCGGTGCTGAGCCAGGCTCTTTGCCCCCTGGCCACCGGCAAGGGCAGGGTCGCGGCGTACGAGTTTATGGTCGTTACGCCTGCTATTGCGAACCTTATCCGGGAAAACAAGACATATCGAATTGATTCGAGCATCCAGACCGGTAAGAGGCTTGGAATGCAGCTTTTAGACGAGCATCTTTGGCAACTGTACGACAGCGGAAAGATTACGCTGGAGGAAATGCTCGATAAGGGGCGGACGCCCGGCGCTCTCCAGGATAAGGCGATGGCGAGAATTAAGAGCACCAAAGTCAAGGGTAAGCGGGAAGATGCTAAGAAGGAAATGGAGGACCTCGGGCCGATTCTGCGGGCATAATATGTTATCGGGCGTTATGTGGGCATCTTTTGTATCTAACATTTAGGCGTAATAGGGCGGGTTTACGCCTTCTCGTTAGGGTTAAGATGGGGGTGGCGCTGTGTAGTGGAGGGGGTTGCCCGAAATGCCTCATATCGGTCATATCTCAGTCCTAAAAACCAGGTGTCCAAACGCTAATTTGTTTGCCAAAAAGGTTTTAATGTGGTATAATGATGTTGGCCTAGAAGAAGGCTGGTAATAAAGGAAGTTGCTAATGGCTGATGCAGGAACAACCCCAAAGATGCCTCCTATCGAGCAGTTGCGTGGGCGCACCCTCGGCAGGATTCTTATTAAGATGGGCGTCATTAGTCGAGAGCGGGTGCATGAGTGCCTTCAGATTCAGGCGCAGCGTGCGGAGAAGGTTCAAATCGGGCAGGTATTCCTTGAATTGGGTCTTGTCAATGACGACCAGTTGCGTATGGCGCTGGCGGCACAGCGTGGGATGGAATATGTCAGCATAGAGAATCTTGAGATCCCGAGCGATGTTATCGGGAAAGTGCCGGCTCAAATGGCCAAGACATATCACATCGTTCCGATTGAGTACAGCGAGCAGGATAATGAGTTGACGGTTGCCCTTGACAGTCCGGAGAATTTCCGGGCGACGGACGACTTGAGCACGTTGATGGGTTTCAAGGTCAAAGCGAAGATGACCGACCGGGATTCACTCGAGAATGCCTTGGCCAGGCACTACGAGGAGAGTCAGCAGGATGACGATATTGGCGGGTTGATTGGGGAGATCCAAGGGGATTCGTTCCTGGCTGAGTTCGAGGGCAGGAATCAGAGTATCGACCTGGACGAACTCAAGGAGCTTTCTGAGTCGAATCCGGTTAAGAAGCTTCTGAACCTCGTATTGCTTCAAGCGATTCGTGACAAAGCTTCGGATATCCACTTTGAACCTTTCGAGAATGAATACAAGATGCGGTATCGTATTGATGGCGTTTTGTACGAGATGATTCCTCCGCCGAAGTATATCGCAGCGGCACTGAGCTCTCGTATCAAAGTCATGGCCAGCCTGGATATCGCCGAGAGGCGTTTGCCTCAGGATGGCCGTATCTCTCTCACCGTGCAGGGCAATCCGATCGATTTGCGTGTAAGCGTTTTGCCCACGATGTTTGGCGAAAGTGTTGTATTGCGTGTTCTCGACAGGACCCAGGTTAGTTTTGACCTTGCGAAGCTGGGGCTGAGGCCTGAGGACCACGAGATTATTAGCAGGCTCATTCACAAGCCGAACGGCATTATTATTGTTACCGGCCCGACCGGAAGCGGCAAGACGACGACGCTTTATTCGGCCCTTGACGAGTTGAACAACATCGAAACGAAGATAATCACGACCGAAGACCCCGTGGAATATGATATTGACGGCCTTATTCAAGTTCAGATGAAGCCCGCTATCGGGCTGACATTCGCCAAGTGTCTGCGTTCTATTCTTCGTCAGGACCCTGATATTATACTGGTCGGTGAGATTCGCGACCTTGAAACTGCGCAGATTGCCGCACAGGCTTCTCTGACCGGCCATGTCGTCTTTACGACGCTTCATACCACCGATGCTCCGAGTTCTATTGCGCGACTTCTTGATTTGGGGGTCGAACCGTTCCTGCTGACAGCCACTATCGAGGGCATAGTCGCCCAGAGGCTGATTCGACGGATATGCACGAGTTGCAAGACGCCGTTTGAGCCGACTGAGGCCCAGTTGATGGAGCTAATGCTCACCCCCGAAGACGTAAAAGGCAAGCAGTTCTATTATGGTCGTGGTTGCGACAGGTGTAACGGCACGGGCTACAAGGGGCGAATCGCCATTTTCGAGATTATGGTATTCAACGATGAAATACGCGATCTGATCATGAATCAGGCCTCTACCGACGTATTGCGGGCGGCATCCCAGAAGGGGGGCATGACATTGCTGCGAGATAACGGTTTGGCCGCGATTTATGACGGCATTACCACTATAGACGAGATCGCCAAGGAAACAATGATGGAAAAAGTATAGCAGGACTCAACTTTTGCCAAGCGGGGCCTAAAGGCTGACAGGCTCCAAGGAGGCTTATTATGCCTACATTTCAATATTCCGCATTGGACTCACAGGGTGTGGAGGTAAAGGACGAGATCGAAGCCCTAAGCCAAAAGGAAGCGATAAGTAAGATACGGAATCTTGGGTATTTCCCGACTAAGGTTCGTACTCGCGGCGTCGTGAAGAAGGCGGCGACGGGAGCGGCTCCGAGGAAGAGACGAGGCGCCGGCGGCAAGGTCAAGCTCAAGGCCATAACACAATTCGCCCGGCAGCTTTCATTTTCTGCCTGGTGGAGCAGAAACAAGAGACATTCTTTTCAGTCCTTCTATCTCTTTGCCCATTGTCTTTTCTGATTTGTCTATCTTCTGCGCAATAGATACCTGCGCAAGAGTAGTGCCAACGCTGTCAAGATACTTAAGAATTTTCTTTTGAGTCTCGGTCAATACAACCGGCTTCGGCGGCGTCTCGGCTTTAGGTTTGCCTTCTGTGGCAGTCTCCCTGCTTGCCGGTGGTGTTTCTGCTGCTAAATCTTTTGTGATATTTTCCGCTATATTCTGAAGCCGTCTTTTCTCTGCCGCACTTTCTTCCTTAATGATTTGCTTATGTATCTCGTTTAACCTGATAGTCTCTTCCAGTTCACGTCTCGTCATCTTCGCAAGAGCGGGGTCAGGTTCATCAGGCATTAGGACAGCCCTCGCCGCTATTTTTAGGCACTCTTTCTGTTCTTCGGGACTGAGAGGCTTGACGTTTTTATCAGGAGTGATAATATAAGTGATGCCTTCTGGAGAGTCGGGGTCGCGCTTGGTTTGCTTTGGGGTCTGTTTTCTCTTTGTCATTTTGTCCACCGTTACCGGGTAAGCTCAGACAAGGCCGGTGGACGCCGACACCCTGCCTGAGCTACCCGTAAGTCGAAATACGCCAAGTTTTACGCCAAGTCCCTCGTTTTTAGCCTCAAAATGCCGCTTTTGCTGGTTTACAAAACCAGAGCTCTGCCGTTGAGCTACGTTGGCGTCAAACACCTTCAGATTCGGCGTGTGCAAACAAGTTGCACACCCTACATGCTGCGGCGGCTGAGCCTTAAATATCGGCATACGCGAGCATATACTCAAAGCGCCGGCTGATTATATCTCAATATGTCGAGTATATCAAGGCCAAATGTGCAGGAATTAAGTCGCTGACTTGGCCGACGGCGCCAAGAAGCCGATAGCGGCGAATTGCTCCGGTGGTTGATGATGTAGCGTAATAGGCCTAAAATGGGGGCGTGGCTTTTTTACAAAGTATTTACAGATTGTTGCCGGCGATTTGGCGTATAATATATGAGAAGAGTTACAGGTGTATCTATGAAAAATAAAGCATCCATATTAGTAGTTGAAGACGAGCAGAAGATTCGCACGGCGCTGCGGGATTTCCTGGAGTTTCACGGTTTTAGAGTAACCGACGTCGTTGACGGTCTCGAAGCCGAGCAAACTGTTGCTGATAAGCAGTTCGCCCTGATTTTACTGGACCTTATGCTGCCTAAGATCAGCGGCGAGCAGCTTTGCAGGAATTGGCGTCGGGACGGCCTGCAGACGCCGATAATCATGCTCACGGCGAAGGGGCAGGAAAATGAAAGGGTCGAAGGTCTCAATATCGGGGCGGACGATTATATTACCAAGCCGTTCTCGCTTGAAGAGCTGCTGGCGCGGATAAATGCGATTTTGCGGCGGACGGACCCGGCCCGGGCGGTCGGGCAGAGTTTCGAGTTTGCGGATTTGGAAGTGGATATTCCGGCCCTGAAGGTGAAGCGCGATGGCAAGGTAATCGAGATTTCCAGGCGGGAAGCGGCGATCATACAGTTTTTCGCGGCCAATCCCAACCGTGTCATCAGCAGGGAAGAGCTATACAAAGAGGTCTGGGACGAGACGATGACCGAATTGGGCACGCGGACTATGGATATGCACATCGCCAAGCTCAGGAGCAAGATCGAGACCGATACGGCTGAGCCGAAAATTATCAAAACCGTCCGCGGCGCGGGCTATAAATATGAGACTCAATCTTAGCAATGTACAAGCGATTAATCATTTTGTCAGCAATCATCCTCGCGGCCCTTTGCGGGCTTGTTTGGCTGGGGTATTACTCCGTACAGATATGGGCGCGGGGTATGGAAGGAACCAGGTTAGGCGAATTTGCAGCGGTGGCCGAGCAGATTAGGCAGGATGTCAATCGCAAGATGGATGAGTTTATAGCCAGGGAGGAGAGCAGGCCCTATACCGAATACCAGAATTACTATGTGCCGGACAATACGGTTGCGGGCCAGCGGGAGATGCCGGTCGTACGTTCGCCGCTGGCGGGCACACTCGGGCAGGGCCTTGCATACGGGCAGTTCCAAATCGACCCGAGCGGAGAGATTATCACGCCCAACGACGATATTCAGGTGGCGGACTATTCCGACCAGGACAGTAATTTGCTCGCCCAAGTGGTTTCGAACAAATACAATGTGCGATACAATCTGCTGCCGGCCCTGACTAATGTCAAAACTAGTTCGCCGGCAATGGGAACGGATGCAACGGAGAATGTTTCGCTCGAAGATCAGCAGGTTTATAAGCAGATACAAGCGATTGCGAATGAGGGCGGGCAGAAGCGGGAGAGCAAGAGTACGGCGGATAAAGGAGACCGCGGCCAGAACCTCACTATAGAGAGTTTTCAGAACCCGAAGCAGACGACCCAGCTATTGAGCCGTAATCGCGTCTTTGTGGAGCAGGACATTCTTAGCAACGCGGATAATACCCTTCAGCAGCAGGACATGGACCAATCGGCGCAAAGAGGCGTGCAGACCCCCAGGCCCCTGGCGGGGGGGCAGGCGGAATTGGAGAATTCTTCGCAGTCGCGTCAATCGCAGAGTGCATTAGATCAAGCGAACGATTATGACGTCGAGGCCCTATCGGAGCCGGCTGAGGAGGCACGGCCCCCGGCCAAAACCGCTGAGGATGAATTCGATATGGTGCAGGTGCGGATCGAGCCGCTCGTGCCATTCAGTGTGCCGTGCAAAAAGGGTGAAAAATCGGTGTTCGGCGGACAGATCTTCAAATATGGGCGGCGGGGCTATGGAGATCAATACCGTGCCGCGTTTCGACGGGGTGGATGCGAAAGGGGTGGTTTATTCGAAGATACCTAAGCTGCAGTTCCCGGTGGATGAGCAAGGCAGGGCCCCGCTGGTTCAGGACGTTACTTATTATTCGAAGGCGGCTCTTTATGATGCGTTTAAGTCGTGGAGGGACGGCGGGGCGGCTTGTTCCGGGCGATTCGACGAGAAGGGGGCTTGGGAGTCGAAGTTGACTACGCAGACGACGCGTTTCGACCAGGAGGGTAAAGAAATGACCGGCATCGAGAAGGTTTTCGATACGAAGATTTTCGATGGGAATGTTTGGGGGCTTCAGTGGGGTGAGAGTGAAATCAGCGGGAAGGGGCTTTTTCCGCAATATTATAAGCATGTGGGCGATAAGCGTGTTGCGGTGGCGGCTGCGGACGTTCCGGCTGAGACAGGACTTTTAGAGAAGGAATTCAAAGTTGCGGGGCGGGGGAAACCTTATACTTCGCCTAAAGGCGGGGCCTGGGGCAATCCGGGGCCGGTGCGCGGGCCTTATAAAGTCGAGCTTGCGGACGGTTCGAGAGTTACTTACTCGTGGTATCGTTTTGTTGATCAGCCTTCTTTTCAGCAGTATAAGTGGAGCGAGGAGAAGAAGGCGAGGCTGCAGGCTTTTGTGGAAAAGGTACATGCCAGTTGGCCTATCGATAGGGATTACATGGCTCCGCCCAGTAGTGGGACGCTGGCTGCACTCGACCCGGCCCTGCTTGTGACGCCGCCCGCAGGGCTGGAAGTCGGCTATGTGCCGATTGTGACGCATCAGGAAGATGCAGGCCGGTAAGGTGCAATACGCCAGGTCGCCTGCCACACTTCAATGAGCGGGAATTGAAGGCGGCAGGGTTGCCCTGTGCATTTTCGCTGGTTTGTCATGGGGCCAATGTTGACTGGGAATCTACTTTAGCTGGCGTTTTTTTAGGGTTAGGGCTATTCCCTGGTCTTCTTTGTTTAAGAAGATTGTTTCGAGGTTTGGGTTTTTTGCTATTGCTTCGAGGTATTCTTTCATGTCTTTGGCGTTGGTTGTTGTGTTGTGCGCTATTATTAGTCCGCCGGGGCGGATTAGGGGGAGGAGCTTATTCAGGTAGTCGAGGTTGCCTGATTTGTCTGCATCTAAGAATAGGATGTCTATTGGGGCTTTGAGGCTGGTTACTGTTTTGTGGGCGTCGCCTTCCACTATCGTTATGATTTTATCGACGCCGGCTTTCTTGAATTTGGTTCGGGCGAGTGAGGCTCGGTAGTCGTCTATTTCGTGTGTGATTAGTTTTCCGCCTGTTGTTCGCAGGGCGATGGCGAGCCATAATCCCGAGCATCCGTTTGCGGTTCCTATTTCGACTATGCTTTTTGCGTCCATTGTTTCTGCGAGGATTCTGAGTAGTCGGCCGTCTTCGGGGGGGACGTTTGTCATTGGGTATTTCTCGCCGTAGAGATCGTTGAGGACGGCGAGGATTTTTGCCTCGGCTTTGGCTGGGGCATTCTTAGCAGGCACGGCCAAGATGGCCGTGGTACGGGGCTTGTCGGGGGCGGCTCGGGTTAGGACTATTATTGCCGGTGCTATCAGGGCGGCGGAAATCAGGATTAGGCATTTTTTCTTTGCGGACATATCATGTGCCTTCGTATTCATCGTTAGGAATCGGCTTTTCTTATGCTTATTATGATACAGGGCCTTCGGATGGCGGGCCAGATGATTTTGGGAGTGAACCCGCGGTAAAACCGCGGGCTAAATAGAATTGGTCTTAGGCGTTTTCTGCGGTGAAGATGTTGGTTAGGGGCGGGTGGGGAGTTTTTGGAATATTATTCCTGCTATGATTAGGATTGCTCCCGCTATTGTTGCGGGGATGATTTTTTCGTGTAGTACGAAGTGGATTACGATTAGGGAGATGAAGGGGACGAGATATACGAGGTTTGTAACGTGTGCTGTTGTTTTCGAGAGCTTTAGGGCTTTTAGCCATATCAGGAATGTGATTCCCATTTCTATCAGGCCGACGTAGGTCGCTCCGATTGCGGTTTTGAGGGTCGGGATTCTTATTTGGCCGAGGATTAGCAGGGGCAGGAAGACATAGGCGGATGCGAATACGAAGTTGAGGAACATTCTGACTGCGGGGTCGAGCTTGTCTTTGGTGTTGTATATCCAGAACAGGGCCCATGGTATCGAACTGCCTATCGCCAGTGCGACGCCGAGGGGGTGGGTCAGCCTGAAACTCAGGATATGGCCTTCGGTTGAGATTACGAATACGCCGGAGAAACTGATTAGTATCGCAGCGATATCCCTTGGTCTGATTTTTTGTTTTAGTATCGGTATCGAGAGCAGGACGAGGATGAGCGGCCAGACGAAGTTCAACGGCTGGGCCTGCTGGGCGGGCAGGATTGAGTATGCTTTCAGCAGGACGGTGTAGTAGAGGAACGGACTTAGAAAGCCGAGCAGGGCGGAACGGAGGAGATCGGCTTTTGAGAGGGTTTTTAGCAGGGGGAGTTTGCCGTATACAAGTAAGTGAATGAACAGAACGATGCAGGATGCGATTGATGCGCCGAAGAGGAGAGAGAGGACCGGCATGTCGAGATGATCGGGGGCCATGCATATTTTGAAGGCGGATGCTGAGGTTGACCAGAACAGTACCGCTATAGAAGCGTAGATATAGGCTTTCTTTTGGTTTTGCATTTTGACCATCGGGACAAAACAGTACCGGGCAAATCAAGCGTCGCCCCATGAGGCAATCGCCACAGAGACATAGTATCGAGGGGCCTTGTGATGTGCAACGAATCTTTCGATGCGAGTGAATTGGTGCGCATCGAGCACATCAACAGCTTATCCGGCAATGCACTATCGACGTTCCCGCACCGTAGCGAGCAGGCGATCTTCGGGTTTCGGTTCGAGATGCTGCCGGATTGGCTCAACGCTCCGGATGTGATGGGACAGAGCGACGTCGATAAACTGGCGGAATTCAACTGCGAAACCGCCCCGGCGGCCGAGATTGATTCGGTATTGCTCGTCGATGCCGCGGCAAATTTCGAGTGCACGCTCGAGCAGCACATGCACGCCGGCGACCATGTCATTTTCGTAGGCAAAATAGTCGCCTCGCACATTAACAGCAAAGCCAAAAAACGCCTCTACACAACCGCCCCCGGCCACAAACTCGGCCCAGTATCGTAATGGGAAATCGGCTGTTGGGTTGATTGCAGCGTATTTTCAAAGGAGAAGCTATGAAACAACAAACCAAGTCGAAGGCATCGAAATCATTGCAGATAGAAACATCTAAATCTTCCCGCCGGCGGTTTTTGGCGGACAGTTCGCGGGTAGTTGCCGGTTCTGTCCTTGCCGGCGTTGCTCTGCCTCGGATTTATGCCGCGGGGAACAATACTATACGCCTGGCATTGGTCGGGTGCGGAGGCCGGGGCACAGGCGCCGTCGCCGACGCCTTTGCCGCCACGGGCGGGCCTGTCAAGCTCTACGCAATGGCTGATCTCTTTGAGGACCGCGTCAAGGCCAGCTACGACAACCTGATCAGAGACCATAAAGACAAGGTCGATGTGCCCCCGGAACGCCAGTTCGTCGGCTTCGACGCCTACAAAAAGGCCATCGACTGCCTCGGCCCGGGCGACGTCGTGCTCTTGACGACCCACGCCGCCTTTCGCCCCCTCCATTTCGAGTACGCCGTAAATAAGGGCGTGAACGTCTTCGCGGAAAAATCCTTCGCCACCGATTCGCCCTCTGTCCGCCGCTGGCTCAAGGCGGCCGAGCTATCCGAAAAGAAGAATCTCAAGGTCGGCGTGGGCTTTATGTGGAGGCATTCCGAGGCACGAAAGGAAACGATACGCAGGATTCACGATGGCGCCATCGGCGAGGTCCACACCCTGCGAATCTACCGCGTCCACGGCCCCATCCCAAACTGCCCCCCGCGCCCGAAGGACAGCAATGAAATCGCATTCCAACTCCAATATCCGAACAGCTTCACATGGGTATCCAGCGGTTTTTTCATAGACTGGCACTGCCACAATATCGACGTTGCCTGCTGGACGAAGGGCACCTGGCCCGTCTCGGCTCAGGGATTCGGAGGCAGATGCTGCGAGCAGTCCGGAAACCAGTTCGACCATTACACCGTAGAATACACATTCCCCGACGGCACAAAGCTATTCGCCTTCACACGCCAAATGAACGGCTGCTGGCAGACATACTCCGACTACGCCCACGGCTCAAAAGGCTCTGCCGTGCTAATGGCCACGCTCGGCCAGCCTAAGCCAAAAATCTACAAGAGCCACAACATGGTCCCAGAGGATATGATCTGGCAGTACGGCAAGGACGACCCGAATCCGTACCGCGTCGAGTGGCAGCTCCTCCTCGACGCCATCCGCCAGAACAAGCCCCACAACGAGGCCCGCCGAGCCGGCGAGGCCGAAGTAGCCGCCTTGATGGGCCGCGTCGCCACCCACACAGGCCAGATGATTACCTGGGACCAGATAATGAAATGCGAATTCCAGTTCGTTGAAGACATAGACAACATGACCTTCGACACCCCCGCCCCGATTCACGACGGTCAGGACGGTATCTACGCCGCCCCGCAGCCGGGAATAACAAAGGAATGCTAAGCAAATATCCCTTGCTAATAATAAGCGACAGTTCCTACATTCGGTGACTATTGATGAGTTACTATTGTTTCCTATGTAATGAGAGCCATGATGGTTCTTTTACAGAAGAACACTTTATTCCCAGGTCTCTTGATTGCCCTGAATATCAATGGTTACCAGTTTGCGAATCCATCAACAATCGGTCAAACCTTGTCTTTGATAACGATGCAAGAGATATACTATATTGGGTGAGGTTCAAGAATACTAGAGCGTTAAAACGTACGGGATTAGCTCTCTTAGTTGATGGTTCAGCCAAACGGTTCAAGTTTTCTTACCAGGATAAATTAGAACCTGAGAGGCATACCGAATTTAGCTACATATTTGATAGAGAGACAAACGAGCATATCCCTAGCCAAAAAGTATCTGCTATAGTATTCCCCGTTGGTTTATTGCCAGATGAACGAAGAACTTTCTGTCGAGGGCTAGCAAAGATATCAATAGGTACAATAGTCTACCTCCTAATGAAACAGGAAATATCTCCTAAAACGATCAAACAAATATGTTCTCAGCCGTCTATCGATGTAATACGGCACTTCGCACTTGACCTGCTATGGCCTGGTAGAACTAGAGCGATGAAATTCTCACTGGGACAAAGTGATGTTCTAGAAAAGCTCCATAGCTCCTGTAAGAACCAAGAGGTCAGGAATCATGTCGTACAAATATGCTTCAAGAAGAACATGATCCAAGTAGAGGGAATGCTTTATAGTCAATATGGTTGGAGGCTGGAATTCACAAATCATATTCCTATTGAATATCCTGAGTTGCGTTTGGAAAATCCTGTTGACCATATGAAAGCTCCGGAGAACTTCGAAGATCTCACATTGACGCTGGATTCAATTTGTGTTGCTAACCCAGAACATCCAGGTCCTAAGCCTGATGTCCCTCCGAATTGGGGAGCAATCATTTAACAGGGGAGAGAATTAAGAAACTATGAAAGCCAGATGCTGGGAGGCGATGTGTTATAGTCGTCTCCACGTGCTCGCCGCAGGGGCGGCACAAATTCAATAACCTCGCAGCGTGACACCATGAGCAAACGCATCAGTGACATCCCCAAACAGGATCGACCGCGCGAGAAACTCCTCCGACAGGGGGCGGCGGCCCTGAGTGACCAGGAACTGCTTGCCGTCCTGCTTGGCAAGGGCACGCCGGGTATGGACGTGATGAAGCTGGCGGGCAAGCTAGCAAAGGTCATCGACGAAAAAGGATTGAACCTTCGTGCCGCTGATCTCACCGAGCACGAGGGTGTGGGGGACGCCAAGGCAATGCTGATACTCGCGGCCATCGAGTTCGCCCGACGACGCATCAAGCCGGAGGGGGCGAAGATCGAAACGCCGGCCGACTTGCTGCCCCATGTGCGGCACTACGCGGACCGCAAACAGGAGCACTTTCTGTGCGCCAGCATCAACGGCGCAAACGAGATCTTGAACATACGGGTCGTATCCATTGGGCTGATCGACCGAACGCCGGTTCACCCGCGCGAAGTCTTCGCGGACGCACTTTCGGATCGAGCCTCCGCGGTCATCGTCGCCCACAATCACCCAACCGGAAGCCTGGAACCTTCGCCAACCGACGTTGAGGTCACCGGCCGACTCAAGTCGGCGGGCGCGGTGATCGGGATTGCGCTCCTGGACCACATCATCTTTAACCACAAAGGCTATTATAGTTTTCTTGAAAAAGGGCTGCTGTGACTATTCGAGGACTGCCGCACTGAAATAGGGCGGGACTGGCCTACGAGGCCGCCTTTTAACTGTAACTGTCAAGAAGGAATCATGGTGTTCCTGCAAAATCCTTAACCAATCGGGCGCGCAGCAGTTCATCGAATCATTGAACTACGACACAAATATTGTACTTGAATCGAAAACCCGCACTTCCTGTGGGAGCGGCATCCTTGCCGCGATATATGATACCAGATCAGGCTCAGTCCTTTTGGTGGAGAGCCATTCCCACGCTAAAAGCAGGAGCGATGGCCAAGCTCTCGCCAAATTCACGCTACGCGTAAAAAATATGCACGCCGCGCATATTTTTGCGCGAAAATGATTTAAATGCAATAAATCCAGATTGTTGTAAAATTAAGTATTATGCGCGATGATTAGGTAATCGGTAGGTCGGAAATACCTAATTGAAAATGAGAGCTTAATAGCGTCTCAGAATGAAAAAAGCAGGTCCCGGGCTTCAGCATCCCACCCGCTCGGGGCTGCCGTTCTTGCGAACAGCCTGAAATTGGTCCCGCGCATGCCTGCACCTTAACCTCTGAAAGCCTGAAAATTTCAACAAGAAATTAGAAACTCCGCAAGGGGTTAGGCAGGAGGCACAAAAAAACCGCTGATTCGCCAGGCTGGCTCAGCGGGAGCCTTGATAGGTTCTGCTGCCGGCTTGTGTTTTACGTGCTCCAGCCCTGCGATGCGCGGGAATAAGTCTGATTAAAGAACGCAAGGCGGTGTTGACGGACTCCGAGTCGGGGAAATAGGATTGAACGTCCGGCTCTAAAATAACCGTGCCTTTTTGTGGCTTCACTTCCTTGACCACGGTCGAGCCGTCTGCCTTGCGAACGGTAATCGTGTAGCCAGCTTGCATAGCCTGGTGATGCTTTCCGCGTACGCCACCCTTGAATTCATATTCTGCTCGCATCTCGTTATTCTCGGATGACTTATTCATTGTCTTCTTCATAGACTCTTCTCTCTCTTCGGGTTGCTTTACGGCAACTGATAATTCGCACTTTGCCTTTTTTTTCGGTATAGACTACGACCAGTATACGCCCCGTGGCCGATGTTCCGATATCGATGAACCGATGCTCTTTCTCCGAATGATCCGGGTCAGATATCGTGACCGAAAATGAATCATTGAACACTGTGATTGCCTCGCCGAAACTGATTTTGTGGTTCTTGAGATTCTCCCTGGCTTTATTCTCGTCCCACTCAAATTTCAACGTCATTGCAGTCACCTTTGAGCAAAAGAATAACGTAATTACCTGCTCTTTTCAACCGGGGAGGCAGGTAGGGTGTACTGATGCATAAAGAAGGAGGATAGTGCTCGACGGGCTGTTGGATAAAACCGCTGATAGGTCTTTTCATCTCAACTTGTCCTTTGTTACCATGAAAATCTACCTTGACACGGTGGGATTTCGTGGTAGCTCGGATCTATCGTGCCCGTGGGCGGATTCTCTTTGCAGGAGGCCGGCCTCTACGCTCACTCGCGTCATTGGAGAACCTGCAAGAAGTCATTCTCGCACAAGCTGTGCGAGATTTTAGAACTACGCCTATCGAAAGAGGGCGCCATCATTTCTGGGACAGGTTGACCCAGAAAATAAGATTATCCCGTGGAAAAGGGGTGGATAAGGCGTAAAAGGTGGAACAACCATGAAAAAGCTCAAAGACCTGTCCGAGTCCGACCGCCCGCGCGAGAAGCTTCAGGCCAGGGGCCCCGAAGCGCTGTCCGACCTCGATCTGCTGGCCATTCTGCTGGGGAGCGGCACCAGGGACAGCGACGTGCTGACCGTGGCCGGCCGGATATTGAAGGCAATCGACGGCGGAAGCGACCAGGTGAGCCTCGATAAGCTGCAGGAGATCGAGGGCGTCGGTCCGGCCAAGGCCGCGCTGATCGCCGCCGCGCTGGAATTCGCCCGCCGCCGGATCCGGCCGGAGGGTCTGCGCATATCCTTTCCGCCCGACGCCCTGCCGCTGATCCGGCACTTCGCCGACCGCCGGCAGGAGCACTTCATCTGCATTTCGCTGAACGGCGCCAACGAGGTCATCGCCACGCGGGTCGTCTCCGTCGGCCTCGTCGATAAGACCCAGGTCCACCCCCGCGAGGTCTTCGCCGACCCCATCACCGACCGCGCCTCGGCCGTCATCGTCGCCCACAACCACCCCTCCGGCGGCCTCGAACCCAGCCGGGAAGACCACGACGGGCCGAGCACATTGGTATCAAGAAACTTAGGCTACTCTCGGACTTCTGGCCTCATGGTCAGGTGGCTATGTCTTTCGGGATTTTTCGCGATGCAGAAGGATTTTCAGAGAGGGCTAACATTGTGATTGATGAAACAGTCGGAGCTGCCGGCTTCACGATTCATGGAATGCAAGGAGGCGATACAGCAGAAAATGGTCGTGATTTCACAACTACTGAATGGAAATGGGCTCGAATCTTCGATGGCACCGGAGCTGGTCAGGTGGCGGCTATCGACCCGACTCGTGGCTCAATTAGAGGCATAGGTTTCCTTAGCATTCGGAACACATCAGTCAATCCGGTTTATCATACTACATCACGCATTGCATGGGACGAAGGAGCCAGTATTCTTGGCGACTCAACCCTTTGGGAGCTGAACAGAGCAGCACAAGCGAGGATTGGAAGTGTAAGGTCTGCAATTCGGGATGCTATGGGAAATACCGCAGGAGGTGGCAAGTACCTTCGATATGATGGCGATATAACAGACGACTCTCTGGCAGGGGACGCCGACGATGACTTCTTAGCCATCCCAACTATCTTCTTCGGGCGGTGGAGATTCGGTTTGGTTGACGAAGATAATGTCGCCTATACGCCAGGATTAGCCAACGTCAAAGTCGCTACGGCATCGTTGTTTGTCTTCCCAGAGCAATTTG
The DNA here is from genome assembly GCA_041322395.1 of Sedimentisphaerales bacterium. Taxonomy (GTDB): domain Bacteria; phylum Planctomycetota; class Phycisphaerae; order Sedimentisphaerales; family Anaerobacaceae; genus JAFGCD01. The sequence continues at coordinate 2,876,918 of JBGLNQ010000001.1, read as the reverse complement.
GCGCGACTGTTGGTGGTGCCGACGTTTATCAGACTGCTACGAGCAACATCATTGGCGCCGCAGCGAAGTATGCGGATGATTGGGATTTGTATCACAGGATGGACGGAGAAATACACTGCGCAACGGCAGCACTGAGGAAATATTTCACGACGGATTGGTGGGAGGATCAACCATGAACATTTATCAAGTCGCGTCAGCAAATCTGGGAAGCGCCATTATCGTCCTGATTCTGGGGCAGTCCCTCAGCGTAGCGCAGATAAACAATCAGAATGATGAAAGACTTAAGATAGAATCAATCATCAAGAAGGCGGCTAGTCTTTGTCGGACTCAACCGGAAGATGTTTATGCCAAGCCCGGTGAGTTATCAGACAAAAGCCAGTATCTGGAGCTTATCGAACCTGTTTTGAATCGCGGACGAGCATTTCTGCCGATGTTACAGGAACTAGCTGCATCTAGAATAATGGACCGATTCGAATCCCGTTTGATCGAAATCCTTATTCGGCGGATTGAACACCCAGAACAGTTTGAAAAAGTCGCGCCATACTTCACTCCCGATCCCAGGGATCCGATGTCCAAACTCTTGACTGATCCGCATCTCTGGGAAATTTTATCTTACCAGGCAGTTGAGCTTAAGCCTATTCAGCTTGAACTAATGCATGAATCAGTGCGTAAAGTAGCTGCAGAAAATAGTAACGCGTATCAGGAGGTAAAGAAGGCGGTATTTGAAATGCTGGAGGAGGCACGAAGGAATCCCCGGGCGGGCCACGAGATGTATAAACGACTTTTCGATAATTTTGGATGCCGTTTGCTGGAAATTGAAAAAGAGTATAAATTATGTTATAGCGAGCTTTGTACGCTCAGGCAAGCGACTGGGCTGCGCGAGGGATCGCTGCCGCCTATGGACGATCAGTACCTTATGGCTTGGGAAGAAGCCATGATACGCCCTGTATCCTGGGAGATGAAGCACCACTTCCTTAAGGTCGTTCTTCATTTGGATAACGAAGCTTCTTTACCCTCCTTGGGTCAGGTTCTTAGACTGGCAGCATTTTCTCTGCCCCAAAAATCCGTGCGGCGAGGAGCGATTTACGAAAATATAATTTACTTCATACTCGAATCGATAATGAATCACCAGCCAAATGTGCAAGCTTTGCGAGAGTTGTCCGATTCAATACGGCTTACAGACGGCAAGAGTAAAGAGAAACTGCAACTGAAAATAGGTAGTCGTATAAATGCTAGAAAGCCATGGCAGGATTTTCTGTCGCAGACAGAATCGGATACAAAATGCAAGACGTATATTGACCTTCTCAGATAAGCAGTAAAATTATATAAACAAGCCGAAGAAGCTGCCCGTGCTAAATATCCGAAGAAGGACTAATGTCATTGCAGGTCTGAAACGACCCTAATTACCGGTCAAAACGAAACGGTCATAACGAGAACACCTACCGGTCTGGGCGAATCCACCTTTGCCGGAACCAACCCCAATAACCCCGTATCGGAGAGGAGGAAGCAGTCGTGCAAGCATATGATTTCATGCTAACGGGAAACACCGGCCCCCAGAATCATGGCCAGAACCTCGGAGAAGGTCAAAACCACCTTATGCCATTGTTCCTTGAAGAGGAAGACCCTGTCCATGCACCCATGCGGGCATGAGAGCGCTACCGAAGCCTTGGGGCCTAGGAGCTCGGCCATGGCACACGCGTCAATCTGGAAGGGGATGTTCCCACCGCAGCGATCGCAAGGCTTGTACCCGCTGACGACAAAGCTTCTCAGCAAGGCCTGGACTGACGACAGCATGCCTTGCGCACGTTCGTCGACGTACTTCATCCACTCGCCTGCCTTGCTGTTCTCGAAACTGATTTCTACCTCCGCCGAGACCCGTCTCTCGAACTCCTGGTCCAGGCCTGCCTGGACGCGAGTGTTCACATCATTGCTGATTTGCAGTGTGAACCACAGCGGCCATGAGGAGTGGTCGCGGAGCAGTTCCCATACATGACCATTTACGAGAAGCTTAATTTCAGGAGGCCAGGGCTGGCGGTTCAGGATTTCGTGAAGGCGGACGGCAGTCAGGCGCGGCAAGTCCGCCTCGATTTCCTTCTTTCTCGCCTCCACCTGCACCTCCACTCTCCTCGCTATTTCCGCCTCCTTTGCGGCAACAGCGCGCTTCGCCACCTCGTCCAGGGTCAATCCCTCGGAATCCCGGAGGACCACTTTGAATTCCCTGAACTCCCTGGTTTCCGCCTCCAGGCCAGCGGACTTCGTCTCCAGCGCGCGTTCTCGTTCGAGGGACTCTGCAAGCAGGCGGTCTTTCTCCTGAGTTGCTTCCAAGGTCCGGCTCAGCTGGTCCTGCAGGCCCGCAATCTGCCGGACAACGTCTTCATGAGCGCGATTGGCTTCGTCTCGTTCATGCACGACTTTGTCCAGATCCGCCTTAATCCGGTCGTAGTTCTTGAGCGCGTCGCAGTCGTGGATTTTCGGCTGTATTGACCATTCCCGCCGGGCCGGTTTTGCCGGGTTTAGCCGACCGAGCCCGGCTTGAATAATGGATTGCCGGATTTCCTTCCTTGGGAATTGATCCACTTTCCTATCCATGTCTTAGCGCGAGCCGAAACTGAAATGAATCTGGCGCACCCCTCGCCCGACACCACGGCCGACACCGACGAGATAGAACTCCTCGCCAAATCGCTGGCTTGAGTTGTACCCCCTGAGTTTGAGCCTGGTCTGGCCGGGAAGTTCACTGCCGCCCTGTGACGTCGTGCGATAAAACGACCATTCCATATTCGATGGAAATTCCACATGGTTCTCCGGTTGAACCCGCCCGCCATCTTCGATCCACATCGCATTCTCAGCAACATCGATTACCAGCAGAGTATTATATGAGTTCTTGAATAGACCTTTGTCGTCGTACTCTGCGCCCCTGCGCGAATCTTGCCAGTTCTCGATAATCTTGCCTATCCGATTCCTATAGTAGGCCTGCTCGGCCTCGCTCGGCCTGCCGGTCCCCCATACCGCCCCGGGGCCGGCTGCCTCTGCACCCCAATACCACTGCCGATAAATCCCGGCGCCGATACCCGCAATCACCAGCATAGTGATAATAAGTTTTACCCACGTTCTCTTTTCCATTGACCACTGCCTTTCTTAATTATCAAGAAAGCATACTCCCTTAAGACATAATTTGCAAGAAGCTATTTGAGGCCCGAACAACACAGGCGCCCGACAGGATTGTGGCGACATCCGCCTGCCCCCAGGCGGAGACAACAAGCCCGAAGCGTAAGCGCCGGGGTATTCACGAAACGGGTGGCAACCTCAAGGCATCAGGCGTGGCCCGAACCCTACCGACATGCCATTCTTCTTGCCGTACACAACAAGACACCCCACTGATCGCGCCGACTTTTTTTGATTTTACCGTCGAGAACACGCAGGACGCCCGGCCGATAAGTTGTTAGAATATCCTTCTCGATGAATGTATAGATTGGTTTCAGTACAGGCAGTCAGATCTTACAACTGGAGTTGCGATTATGAAGACTTACCGAAAAGAGCTTTGGTTCGACACCACAAATCGCCGCGAGTTTATCAATATCACGCCTGATATCCGGCAATGCCTGGCAGAGAGCGGGATTCAGGAGGGATTCCTGCTCTGCAACGCGATGCACATTACCGCAAGCGTCTTCATAAACGACGATGAGTCAGGCCTGCATCACGACTTCGAGCAATGGCTCGAAAAGCTCGCCCCGGAAAAACCCCACTCACAATACCGCCACAACGGATATGAAGACAACGCAGACGCACACCTGAAACGCAGCATAATGGGCAGAGAAGTGGTCGTCGCAATAACCGAAGCCAAGCTCGACTTCGGGCCGTGGGAACAAATCTTCTATGGAGAGTTCGACGGCAAGAGAAAGAAACGAGTCCTCGTGAAAATCGTCGGAGAGTAAGAGCTTTTAAGTCGGCGGCTGTATGAGTATGCTATTCTTCTTGGGCCAGGTAATAGGGATATCGCTTTCCGGCGTGATGGCGCCGGGGCCGGTGACGGCAACTACGATTGTTATGGGCTCTCGCAATCGATGGGCCGGCGCGATTATCGCCCTCGGCCACGGCGTCGTCGAATTTCCCCTCATAGTCCTGATTGTCGTCGGCCTCGACACGATATTGAAATTGCCCGAAGTTCAAATCGTAATCGGCCTAGCGGGAGCCGTATTTCTCCTCATCATGGCATCGGATATCCTCTGGAGCCTGTACAGGCCCGACCGCGACAGCAACGGCAGCGTAAAAGGCACGCCCCTTTTCGCAGGGATAGCCTTAACCGCAGGCAATCCGTATTTTCTTCTGTGGTGGGCGACTATAGGCCTCGGCCTGGCCACCCGCGCACACCAACTGGGAATATGGGCGTTCGTCGTATTCGCCATTGTCCACTGGCTGTGCGATTTGCTATGGCTAACAGCGCTATCTTTTGCAAGCTGCAAAGGCTCGACTCTAATGGGAACAAAGGGCCTGAACATTGTCCTGATGATTTGCTCGGGAACGCTCAAGTTCTTCGCCATCATCTTCGCCTACGGCGCATTCGCCGCGCTAATAGAATTGCGATAAGACATATCACTGCGTCGGCGACCCTTCAGTCTGCTTTGGAACCGAATCCGAAGCAGAATCAGCGATAGGCCGCGGCAGCCCTCCCATCGCAGGACTCTCAACCGATGCGCCGCCCGTATTCGAAGCAGGCTTAGCCTTGGCACGCTTTCTTGCAGGAGCCTTCGGACGCAAACTTTTAGTCTCCTGCTTCTCGTCTCTCAGAATTTGCTTCACCGAATAATTCTCCAGCGCTGTGCGCTGAGATTTCACTATCTCATCGAGCTTGTCGCCCCGCTCCTGCATCGACTGGGCGAAACCGACATCAGCTACGGCGTCCGCTATCTCCGACAGCTTGATATTCTCAGGTTCCCTTGCCGGAACGTAACCGACCGCAGGCTCGGACGTCTTAACTATAATGCCTTTCTCAACGAGTTGATCCAGTATTTTTCGCCCAAACTCGGGGGGCAAGTCCAGAGACCCGCACAGAACTTCGGCTTCAACCGCAGCGCTGCTTTGCTCGAACGCATTGGCGATAACCCTAACAACATTTATCGCCGTAATATCGTTCGCAATGAACAGCTTGTCCGTTTTTCGCGCCGCCGCGATATCGGCTGCATCGAGCGTACTCAGGTGCTGCGTCGTATAAGTCACCTGCAAACCGAATAAAACAACAAGCCATGTGATGAACACCCAGAAAACAGCCAGAGGAACCAACCCGACAACGCCATAGACCTTGCTGTACGGAATGAACTCCGTGACATACTGGCCGAATCCCCATCTCGCAAGCGTCCAGACCAAAGCCGCCACCGCCGCTCCCCAGATTGCCGCCCTGGCGTTCACTTTCGTGTTGGGCAAAATAAAGTAGAGCAGAAAGAATACAACCACCGCAAGCAGGTAAGAAAGAAGAGCCGCACCCATTCGCGAGATGTACGGGATGCTCATGCGCAATTCGCCTACAAGTATCACGTCGGGGTCCATCCTCAGAACGCGCCTCAGGGCTTCGCCGAAGCTCGGAACGTCAATACCCACCTCTCGCTGGTTGATAATCGATTTCTTATGCGGATGATAGTACTCGATTGGGTCTTCCACCGTTATGATGTGCCGGTCAAGGTTCTCATTGATGTAATTGACCATACAGGCAAGCGTCGTTGTCTTGCCGCTACCCGTAGGGCCTGTAACCAAAAACAGACCTCTGGGCCTCCGACACAAGGCTGAGCATATCTTAGGCAGACCGATCTGCTCGAAACTCATGATTGTAGTCGGAATCAGACGCAGAACCATCGAAATATTGCCCTTTTGCCGAAAAACCGACACACGAAATCTCGCAGCGTCGCCGAACGCAAAGCCATAGTCCGTTCCGCCCTCTTCCTGGAGTTCCTGCTGATTACGGTCGGGCGTAATACTCTTCATCAGAGCTGCCGTATCGTCCGGCTCGAGTACCTTTGTTTCGAGCGACCTCAGTCGCCCGTGGATTCTGAGCACGGGCGGACGCCCGACAACAATATGTATATCTGAGCCGTCCTGCGTAACACAGGCCTGCAGCAACCTGTCCATATTAACTGTATTAACTGTCGCCATATAAGTCTTCCTGAAAACTACACTTAATCTAATATAGCACGGCACTCTCGCTCTGCGCCACCCTGACAATCTCTGCCGGCGTCGTAATGCCACTGAATATCTTCTGCACCCCGTCGCCCATCAGCGTCCTCATTCCGCTGGCTCTGGCGGCTTTACGCAACTCGGTAGCCGGCGCCTTTTCAAAGGCCAATTCCCTGATTTCGTTGTTCATCTCGAACATCTCGAAAATGGCAAGTCGCCCTTTGTAACCGGTACCTTGGCACTGGCTGCACCCGGCGCCTTTATAAACCGGCGTATTCTGAATCCTCCCCGGGCTGATGCCGAGCGCCTGCAAGTGGGCCTGGTTCGGGTTGTCGTCGATCACTTTGCACTTCTTGCATATAACTCTAACGAGCCTCTGGGCCATAATAGCCTGAATCGAACTGGCTACGAGGAACGGCTTGACGCCCATATCGATAAGACGCGTAATCGCACTTGGCGCGTCGTTTGTGTGCAGAGTGCTGAACACCAGGTGTCCTGTCAACGCCGCCTGGATGGCGATATCCGCAACGACGCCGTCACGAATTTCACCAATAAGTATAATATTGGGGGCCTGCCGGAGCATCGCCCTGAGAATCCTGTCGAATGTCAGGCCGATCTCGTCTCGCACCTGACACTGATTCATCCCGGCGAAGTTGTATTCCACCGGGTCTTCGGCCGTAATTATCTTCTTGTCAGGCTTGTTGAGTTCCTGCAGGGCGGCGTACAAAGTCGTGGTTTTGCCGCTACCGGTAGGGCCCGTAACGAGGAAGATGCCGTTCGGTCTCTTGATTATCTTCTGGAACTGCTCGTAATTGTCAGGTGCGAATCCGAGCGCCTCAATACCGATAGTCACCGCGTCCGGACGCAGAATTCGAAGCACGACGCTGGGCCCATGATTGCCAGGAAGAGATGAGACACGAAAATCGATGTCCTGGCCGCCTATTTCTCGCTTGATTCGGCCATCTTGGGGGAGCCGCTTCTCGGCAATATCCATACCCGCGAGAATCTTAAAACGAGTCACCAAAGGCGCCTGCATACTTTTCGGAATGTTATCCTTTTCCAAACAAACGCCATCCACGCGATACCTGATGCGCACCCTATCGGACATCGGTTCAATATGGATATCGCTCGCCCGCATAAAGTAGGCATTGTCAATAATAAGGTTCGCAAGCCTGATAATCGGGGCGTCATCGCCCTCTCCTCCCGCCTCGGCCCTCAGCGCCTCGGCCTGCAGCTCGTGACCGGCCTCGGCAAGCTCGGCTGCGGTCGCATCAATACTGTGCTTGAGCCTGTCGTCCTCTTGGCCCCGATCCTGAGCAAACGATTCTTCGATATAAGATCGAATCTTCGTAGGATTGCCGAGGTAGCACTCCAACTCACGGTTCAGCCGAAAACGAAGAGCATCCATCGCCTCGATGTCCGACGGATCGCCAATGATTAATCTGAGTTTGCCGTTATTATCCCCCAAAGGAATGACATTGTGCTTCTTCATCAACTCCCTTGGAACGAGCGACCTGGCGTCGGTAGGTATTGAGGCCTTGTCCACATTTACATAGCGCAGTCCGGACTGCTTGGCAAGAACCTTGGTCAGAATGTCTTCGGTAATCAAGCCCTTCTCAACAAGCACCTGCCCAAGGCGCTTATTGCTCGTTTTGGCCGTCTTAATCGCTTCGACAATCGCCTGTTTCTCAACAAGCTTGGCCTTGTAGAGTATTTCGCCTAAATGTTTGCCCTTTTTTGCCATGTTCTCCTTCGGTACTGTAAATGCCCCAATGTACCCATTTTACCATTTCCCCCAAAGCAAGTCAAGGGTAGAGTTCTAACCGAAGCATATTGAGCGCTGTTTGCGCGGCTCGACGCCGCACCACAGTTCTTTCGCCCGATAACTGATAGCCATTAACCTTAGATTCAGCGTCCGAATCAATACAAATATATACCAAACCGACGCTTTTTTGTTCGTTTCCGCCAGTCGGGCCTGCTATTCCGGTTATTCCGATTGCATAATCAGCGTGTGCTTTTTCTCGTGCGCCCTTTGCCATCGCCCTGGCAACCTCCTCGCTCACCGCACCACATCGCTCAATCAGTTCAGCCGCGACGCCAAGTTCGCCGATCTTGGCTTTGTTGGCATAAGTTATCCAGCCGTGCGTAAAGTACCTGCTGGCACCGGGAACATCGGTCAGCAGCTTGGCGAGAAGCCCGCCTGTGCAGGATTCAGCCAGGGCTATAGTCTTTCCTTTTCGCGCCAATTCCATATACTATCAAAATTCAATTCAGTTGTCACGGTTTACTTGGGAAATCCGGGGTTATTCTGTTCGCCATGATTTATTTGGGAAATCCGGGTTAAAATGGCAATGCCCGCCAAAAAATTCTTCGCTATTTCATTATCGCTTTCTATCGCCCTTTCTCGTCGTAAATCCGCCTTAACCCGTCCCGGATATGGCCCCGGAACGCTTTGACGTGGGGGCAAGAGTCCTATGCTGCCCCATTTTTGCCGCTCCAGACGCCAAAAAGATGGAATCGTTCGGGTTTGGATTGCAATTTTGTGTTGCAATTTTGGGTTGAATGTTGTATGATCATGGTAGTCTTTACAGTCGGAAAATGACCTTATTATAATTATAGTGAGGGTAAGAAAAGTGAATGCGTTGAGACTAAAAAACGTTCTATTGTGCGGATTATTGATTGCTCTGACCCTAAACCCCATCCGGGGAGCGAGCTTCGCAACACAGCAGGCGGATCCCCTTGAACTGGTCCCTGCAACCAGCATCTTCTGCCTGCGAATCAATAATTTCGAGTACAACATCGGCCAACTCGACCAGTTTATAGCGGGCTTCTCACCTATCCCTATGGGTCTGTCGATGTTGGTGCGGATGCAGTTGGGTGGTATTCTCGGCGACCCGCAACTGGCAGGCGTAAATATGAACGGAACATTTGCAGCTTTTGCAGTGCCCATGCCCGGTGCAGGCCAGGGAGCCGAGTCCGCCGAGAGCCAGTTTTTCGCAATGCTCGTTCCTGTTACGGATTATGATTCGTTTCTCGCCAGTGCGAATGTGGGCCGGCCCGACGCTCGCGGAATCTCGCAGATAACAAGCCAGGGAATCCCGCCAACGGCGGTTAAACAGGCCGGGGCGTTTGCCCTTATCACAGGCGCCGAGAACGCCGACACGCTGGCAACCATCGCGGACTCGGTTTTATCCGCCCGATCCGCAGCGATTAAAACCGTCCCCGCCGTCGCAGACAGCGATATAACCGATGCGCCAATCTGGATATATATAGATGCGAAAGAGGCAGCAAAAAGATTGGCCCCTATTGCCGAAGCGCAGATGGGAGCCGCCGGCGCAATGCCGGGAGCGCCGGGACAAATGACCCCCTCGTCGCCGGGCGGCCCGATCCCGAGCCAACCTGGAGCGCCCGATGCCATGCAGATGATGCCCGGCATGGCGAACTTTGATATTACGTCAATGGCCGCCGGCTTGCCCTTTGAATCCCTCATTCTGGGAATCGAGCCGAAACCGAATCTCTTGACTGTTATGGCCAGGGCGACCGCCATTCCGGGGTCCGAGGCCGCACAAACATTCGTTCGAGGCTCAGCCGATATGCAGGCCTTGTTCGACGACGTAGGGGCCATAGCACCCAGCCAAATGGGAGCCGACATGTCCGCGGTATTGGCATTGCTCCCGAAGGCCAATCAGGCCGACGCCGTGGGAAAGTATGATTTGATGCAACTGACGAAACTGGCCGGTACTGTGCCAATACCCATAAACCTTCCCGCACAAACCATCCCGAGCAAGAGCGCAATTGCCTACGCCGTCACCGCCGACAACGGGAAACTTGCCGCAGATATCGCCTTCCCCAAAGAGCACGTTGCCGAGATTGCAGAGTATCTTAAGCAGGCATTTGCAGGCGGGATGTCGTCGGGAATGCCGGAAGCAGTCGAAATCGATATGACGCAGCGCGACGTTTTCGATACGCAGGATACGCAGGATGAACCCAACGACGATACTTCCATGATAACCGCCTCACCCTTCGCCGACCTGCCCTCGAATACCGTCCCCCCCTCGAACACGGCTATGCTCTCGAACACCATTCCCCCCTCGAACACGATCGAGATTCAGCCCGGAGAAGTTGCCATGCCGACAATAGACACCGATACGACCCTGTTCGGAAGCGCCGGATTCGACGGTGTCACGAGCACTGCCGCCCCCGCCCGGGCCGCCGATCAGATGGTGCGCGTCGCCGGAGTTCGCCTCGTGCGATATGCCAACCTCAAGCTGGGCGTATTGCCCCTCGGCCGAGGAGACGGTTATACGCTCTCGCTAATAGCCGACCTACCCGCTCCAGCCGTCAAAATTGCAGGCGGACAGATCGAAAAAGCCATGACCAACGATGGAAAGAACCTGCTCCCCGCAAACGAGTGGGACCGCAAAGTAAGGTTCGCCCGAATCTCGAAGGACTACAAAACCGCCGTCTTCGATATAGAACTGCTCCTGCCCGACCCGGGCGCGCTCGGCATCGAGGAATTGGCCGGAACATTGGAGTATTTCACCGCAAGCGGAACAAAGAACATCGACCTCGGCCTCCTCGAACTAAAAGCCGGCGTCCAAGCTTCGCAGCTCGGCGCAAAAATAAGCTCGATCGACATAGACGCATATAAAAACAACCCTCCCGTAGTGGCACTGACCCTCAACGTCTCCGACGACGTCGTAGAATCCGTCGAACTCTACGACGAACAAGACAAAAGAATCGAAATCATACGCTACGGCTCGGTATCACTCGGAAAAACAACAACGCTCAAGTTCTTCGTGGAAGACGACCTGCCCGCACAAGTAAAGATAGTGGTGCACATCTTCGAAGGACTCGAAAAACACACCCTCCCATTCTCAATAAAAGCGATCTCAATCGCAGGACTGCCAATGCGATAGCGCCTGTATCGATTTCAGGTCACAAACCTGAGCGGCCAATTATCTTGTTTTTTGGCTCTCATGCGATAAAGTTGGTGGAAAGCCACGGGTATTTTGACTTAAGTCTTTTGGATTTAACGCTTTAAGGCGCCGGCATGTATAGGTATAATAGTCCTGCTATCGGGGAGGATAGGGCAACATTGGGAAACGACCCGAGCGCCTCGATAGCGGCATACAGCATTGGGCGGTATCCTGAGGGGCGCCGCCCCTTAGCCGAGCGATTTGACAAGCTCGTAAACATCCTCCAACTGATGGGCGTTATGCTTTGCCAGCGTGATATTCACCTGAAAAGGCACGTCGTTCTCGCGAAGATGCTTTATCCCATCGAGCGCCCCCCCGAACGAGCCTTCCAACTGCCGCAGCTTGTTATGAATCTCTGCGGTCGCGCCGTCGAGGCTAATCGATACCCTCGCGATTCCGCTTGCCTTGATTTTCGCAGCAACGGCAGAGTCGATTAAAGTACCATTGCTCGCCAAAGCCGGCATAAGCCCCGCCTTGCGTGCGTGGGCGACCAGCTCGAACAGATCGTCCCGGCAAAGCGGCTCGCCGCCTGAGAATACCAATACCGGCATCATGGGCTGAGCCTTGCCCACTTCGGCCAATTGGTCGATCAGGTCCATCCCCTGCTCGGTTGACAGGTCGGTAATGGCGGCCTGGTCGTCTTCGATACGCCTGCAGTGAGCGCAGGAGAGATTGCACTTTATCGTCGTCTCCCAGAAGAGGAGCCTCATTATCCGGTCGGACGCTGGGTTTTGTTTCACGACTTCGTATCCTCTTCTTTGCTGCCATTTTTCGATTCCGACGAAATCTCCTCGGCCTGGCGCACGATAGTATCGATCAGCCTGGCCGCCTCGTTCGGGCCGCTCTCTTTCGCCACGATATTCACATTCTGGATAACGCAGTGCAGCAGCTTATTCACTACACGGTTGACCATCGCCTCCATAACATCTTTGCAGGAGGCCTCCTCTCGGCTGCCCACGAAGAAACGTTCAAGCTCGTTCCTGCCGATTCGGGCGAATTGCTCTTTCATCCTGCCTATCATCGGCCCGACGTCCCTGGTCCCGAACCAGTCCATAAACTCGGCCACATTCTCAAAGACGACCTCCATGCCTCTTGCGACATCTCGCTTGCGCGCCTCGCGATGCTGTTCGACAACCTGCGAGAGGTCGTCAACAGTGTAAAGATAGACATCCTCGATATCGTTCACCGTCGGCTCGAAGTTCATCGGCACCGCTATATCTATGATTAGCAGCATTCCTTTTTTGCGACGGTCCGCAATTTGCTTGAACGAATCCTTCTTGAAAAGGTAATCCTGCGCCGAAGCCGAGGCTATAGCTATATCCGCCTGGGTCAACTGCTCGTCCAACTGCTCCCACCGCTTGACTTTAATGCCGTACTGCTCGGCGACCTTTTGCCCGCGGTCGAAAGAGCGGTTGACGACGGTAATATCCCTGCCGCCCGCATGAATGAGATGCTGAACGATTAACCGGCCCATCTCGCCGGCGCCTATCACGACCACTTTCGCCGCCGAGATATCCGCAAACAATTGCCCCGCCAACTCGACCGCAACGCCGGCGACGCTGACTCGCCCGGTGGAGATCGAAGTAGTCGTATAGACTTTCTTGCTCGTTGCGAACGCAGCGTGAAAGAGGCGGTTTAGAACCTTCCCCGTAGTCTTGGCGGCACAGGCGAGCTTGTAGCTTTCCTTGACCTGTCCGATTATCTGCGCCTCGCCCACCACCAGGCTGTCCAGGCTCGATGCGACGGTGAGCAGGTGCCTGACGGCGTCTTCATTTTCGTAGCTGTACAGATACTCCTTGAACTTGTCTGTCTCAACGCCGTGGAACTCGGATGTGAATTTGGCCAGATCGTTCGCATCGACGTCTTCGCCGGCGCAATACAACTCGACCCGGTTGCATGTAGATAGAAGGACGAACTCCGCGCCGGCGAATCGGCTCTTAAGCTCGCATAGAGCCTCGCTTGATTGAGCGGCGTCGAACGCGAGCTTCTCACGAATCTCAACGGGAGCGGTCTTGTGGTTCAGCCCTAAAACTACTATCTTCATATCTCTATGTTTCCGGTTATTTGGGTATCGCCGCCTGCGGCGGATGAGAAATCGTGCCACGTCCCGCAGAACATCAAGGTCCCCACCGCCGCGAACAGAATCAAGATAAACGCGATGATCGTGGCGTAAGCAATCGTCTTCTCTTTGAGCTTGGCCGTCCGCCAGAGCGCCAGAGTCAGGCCCAGCAGGAGCCATACCCCTGCGGTAAGTACGATCTTGGAGTCCGTCAGCCAGTCTCGTGGCGTCTTTCCGAGCGAGATCGAGAGTCCTATCCCGGTTGCCAGCCCGAAGGCCATCAGGACGAATGCGGATTTGAGGCCGAAGATGTTCATCCGTTCGAGTTTCTGGATATTCGGGACTTTGCCGAGAACCGCGAGGACCTTCTTCTGCTTCAGTTTTCGCCTGCTGAACAGGTAAAGCGCAGCGCTTGTCGTCGCCAGCATCAATGCTGCGCCGCCCAGGATCATGGCGACAGCGTGGGCGATCGCCCATAGGGTCGAGGCCGCATAATATGCCGCCGACGCCGGCTCGGCGATTGCACCGGCCAGAATAACTACCCCAAAAATCACCCAAACCATCATCGAGCCAAACCATATATGTTGAATGGCTATGCTCAAGAAAAGATAGACCAGGGCGAAGACTATCGTTAGAACGATCAGCGACTCGAACGTGCCTGTCAGCGGGATCGCTTTTATTGCAACCGCTCTGAATATGAGCACAACCGCTTCGAGCACCGCTGCCAGCGCCACAAGAGGCGTGAGGAATCGTCCGTATCTCCGGCCTGCGGAGGTCAACTGCAATACGCCCATTATGGCCGCGGCCAGGTAAGCCGCCGCCGCGGAACCAAATATGATCATTTCATGCAATGGCAGGTCAAACATTTTGCACTTTCAATTATTCCCGGTTTCGATCATGGCAGTGCGACCCTTCCCGGCCTTGGTTTTTTTTCTTATCGTTCTTCTTCGATAATATACGTTGGCGGCGCCTTTTTCAGTTCTCTTTGGGTCTCGAGTATTCGATAGTCCGTCAGGCCGCAGGTTTCGCTCATCTTGCGGACCAATTCTCGCGCTTCTTCCTTTTCGCCTTCGGCTGCGAATGTCTGCCCGACAAAATTGTGGCGATTTTGTCCGACATTTGAGGGTGCCAGCCTCAAGCGCAGCGCCCCGCCTGAGCCTGTCGAAGGCTTGGGGATGGTTTTGGCCCCTATTTCTCACCCCAGAGTACGCAGAAATTGTCGTTTCGCAAAAATTTATGGGCGATTGCGAGGATTGTGCTATAATAGAATCGTCGAGATATGTAAAGCAACCTTGATATACGGATAATCGGAAAGAAGGCTCAGCGGGATGAAATAGGATGTTCGACGGGCGGCAGTAGCCTCCGAGGGGGGATGGCTCTTCAAAAAAAGGAGAATGAGAAATGAAATGCCCAAAATGCAACCGAGACAACAACGACTACGCCCAAGTCTGCATCTACTGCAATAGCCCCCTTCCCAATGCCAAACCTCCACAACCGGAGCCGAAAGTCAGAATCAGTAAGCTCGCCGTGGCTTCGGCCGTATTCGGTCTCGTGGGTCCGCCTTGCTTTTTTATCTACTACAGGGCGGCGATGGCGAAATGGGGGCCTCGTGAGCCGGAATTCGGCATCCTCTTTTTGATTTTAACCATTTTGGCCGTTCTCATTGGTATTGTTGCATTGGTGCGTATCGAAACACACTGTGGCCTTCTCACAGGGAAAGGATTCGCTGCAACGGGAATCGCCCTTCCTGTCGCATCATTCTTCCTCATAACCTTGTTTGTCGCTCTGACCATACCCCGGTCCACTGCAGTTACAAATTACTGCACCACGAATCTTTCTGGTATCGGCAAGGCAATACTGATTTACGCCAACGACTACGATGACGGATTTCCTCGTGCAGGCTTGAAGTACGGGCCCGCCGTTTGGAACGCAGCCAATGCGCAAGAAGCGTACAAAAACGGCGCTGGAATCACCTCCAATTTCTATTTGCTGGTTAAATATGCCGAAATAACGCCGAAGCAGTTTTTGTGCAGGGGCGATGCGGGAACTGTCCAGTATGTAAACGCCAACACTGATCTTGCAGCCCTCTTCGATTTCGGCCCCAATCCGTCTAAGCACTGCAGCTATACATACCACTTTCCCTATGGAGAGCGCCCTTTGACCACATCAAGCGACCCAGGCATGGCCGTCGCGGCCGATAGAAATCCCTGGCTCCCAACACCCGGCCGCGAAGCAAGGTCGGCAAAGGAATGGAACCGCTTCCACCCGGATGGCGACAGGAAATCGATTAAACTCGGCAATGCCTTCGAACATCAGGATGAGGGCCAACACACCCTCTTCGTTGACGCCCATACATCCTTCGAAAAAAGACCCTTCTGCGGCGTCAATGAAGACAACATCTACACATCACAGAACGCCCAAGACATCAAAAAGGGTCTTCGCCCCACTATAACCAGCCAACCCGCAAACAATACCGACTCACTACTACTCCACGACCCGCCAAAAGGAGCAAACAAATGAAATGCCCAAAATGCAACCACGAGAACGACCCCGACGCCCAAATCTGCTCGGCCTGCGGAAGCGACCTGCTGCAGGCATCAGCCCCCCCTCGAAGGCCCGACGTAAAAATTAGCGAACTTGCCGTTTCCTCATGCCTTCTCGCCGTTCTCGCTGTAGTTCTTTTCTTTCTTTTTACTTTCTTTGTAGGCCCTTCGTTCTTTGGTTTGTGCAGCGTTGTTCTTGGAATATTGGCCCTCATTCTTGGTATTGCCAGCCTCGTCTGTATCGAGAAGAGCTATGGGCGACTAACCGGCAGGGCCTTCGCAGTAATAGGAATTGCAATTCCCGTCGCCATATTTTTCTTGATAATTGCCAAATCCGGCTTGTCAAGGCGTCGTTCTACCGCATATCGATTGCACTGCGGCACCAACCTTTCCAGAATCGGCAAGGCAATGTTTATCTATGCCAACGATTACGACGACCAGTTCCCCCACGCAGGCGGCCCGAATTCTAAATGGGGCCCTACATCAGACTTCCAGGCCGCTACCGCCGCCGAGGCCTACGGCCTAAATGACGGCCCCGGCCAGGCATCCATCTCGGCCAACTTCTATCTGCTCGTCAAATTCGCCGAAGTTGCACCCAAATCATTCCTCTGCATACGCGACGAAGGGGTCAGCAAGTTCACACTCGCCGAATATGAAATCCGCAATAAGGATCTCGCGGACCTCTGGGATTTCGGCCCCGACCCATCGAAACACTGCAGCTACACCTACCATATCCCTTACGGCCCCTACCCTCTGACAACATCGAGCAACCCAGGCTTGGCCGTCGCGGCCGATAGAAACCCCTGGCTCGATACCCCCGGCCGAAGAGCCAGGCCCGTAACGGACTGGACCAGCTTCGATCCTAACGGCGACAGAGGATCGGTCAAGCAAGGCAACGCAATCACTCACCAGAATGATGGCCAAAACGTCCTCTTCGCTGACGACCACACAAACTTCGAGAAAACATCCGCCTGCGGCATCAACGAGGACAACATATATACCTCGCAGAACGGCACCGACATTACAAAAGGCGCCCTGCCGACCACGACCAGCCAACCGGCAAACAAAACCGACTCACTACTACTCCACGACCCGCCCAAAGGAGCAAAAAAATGAACTGTCCAAAATGCAACCACGAGAACGACCCCGACGCCCAAATCTGCTCAGCCTGCGGCAGCGACCTGGCCGCTTTATCCGCTACGCACGACCAACTAGAGGTCAAAACCTGCAAAACTGCCGTTGTATCATGCATCCTTGCTTTGCTTTGTCCGGGTTGCTTCTTGATCAGTATCCATGCAATTGGGCGAAGATCCCCGCAGCCGTCCCTTCTCCTGTCTATATACTCTATTGTACCTCTGCTCATGTTAGTTTCTGCAATCGTCTTCGGTATCATTGCTTTCTACCAACTCGCCACTGGTGCAGGCCGACTCACAGGTAGGGGTTTCGCCGTGACATGCGCGATTACGGCTTTGATTCGGCCCACCCAAAACTGCGACGACCTCGCTCCGTGCTTATCGCTCAAGGTCGAAGGGTCGAACGCCAGAACGCCTACGCGACCGAATCCCACATTTGCTGTTGCAAAGAGGCAATCATTCGCATCGCACCTCTCGTCTTCGCACAGCCGAACACCGCCCTTGGCCGCCAACGGCCAGCACGCGACCGTCTCCGATTCGTCGCCCTGCAAATCCCACTTATCGAGGAGCGTAGAATCCACGGTAGTCTGTCTCACCTGGCCGAGATCGACCGGCAGCAGCTTACTGACAGGATTATCCGCCGCCAGAGGATGCGTCCCCAATACGAGCAGAAGCCTGCCCCCGTTGGACACCCATTGCGAAATCGCCTCCAATTGCTCTCTTCTTTTAAACTGGTTCCAGTCCGGATCGTAAAGCACAAGGCAATCGAGACTTACAAAACCCGTCCAGTCCCAGGGCGCCATATCAATTATCTTATAGCCCGTATATACCCTGCCTTGCCCCTTTTGCGTCTGGGAAACCGCCTGCTTCGAGAGGTTCAGCAGGCCAAACCGCCGAGCTCCGATATGCCCGATTAGCATGTCGCTTTCCGTAATCGCCTTGAGGCCGCGATCACCGCTGCCCCCGCCCCAGAAGTCGCGCTTCTCCTGATAAACCGTCCGTCTCAATCGCCCGTTAACGACCTGGATGAGTCGAATGTCGCACCTGTCGGCGGCAAAGGCGAACTTCGTCACCAACGGCAGATTGACGTGCAAACCGGGCGTCAGCACGAATCTGTGCCTGATGTTCAAAGTATTTAGCCCGTCCTGAGCAGCGGATATCTCTATCGCGCAGCCCAGAGGCTTATCGAGCGTACTGCCGAGGCCGATCTCCACCGGCGTCCACTCCATCGGACGATAACAGTCGCCCCATCCGCAGAAAAAATCGACGTTGAACGGCGACTCTTCCGCCCTGAGAGCGCCGCCGCCGACCAACACAAAAACCTCAGCCAGAATTATCCACAAACGCAGCATATCAACTCCCGCCGAAAGCAGCAAGGTTCACATTTCATATTCGCACCTTTCGATTGTATATCAGCCACTCCAAACAAGCAAGAACCAGAACCAACCCGACAAGGAAGGACCACAACGGCAAATTCGCACGACTGATCGCGCCGGCCTCAGCCTTAACCTGCGTGCCGGAGACGTTAATCTCGCGTACCGGCTCGATATTGCTCTCGGCTGCATCGAGCAGATTCACTGCAAAAAGCCTCGCCCCGTCTATGCCCGAATCCCCAGTCCTGATGCCATAGATTCCCACATGCTCGGTCCCCGGAAAACGGATAGACCCGCTGGAATTGGCCTTGATCGGCCTATCTGAAAAACCAGGCCCATCGACCATTACATTTTTGTCCGAGTCAAGGCCGTCAACAACAATAGGATCGCCGACCTGCAAATTGGCATCCTGGTTCTGGCCCACTTGCATACCGAGAAAATTAACGGAATTATAACAGAACAAAACAAAACTCGGCTCAAAAGGCCATGTGCTCTCGAGGACATCAAACGAGCCAAGCAGAAAAACGCTCCCGTTGCGACGAATAAGCGCCAAGGCAGGCGATTCGTTGAACTCGGCGAGCAGTTCGGCCTCGCGAGGCAAATCCAGCTTGTAACACTTCGCTGCAAACAGATTCGTCAGGCTGACGTATTTCAACACCGGATGCTTGGGCCTCCAATCAACTATAACTTGATTCTCCAACTCCTGCGAAACCGACACGTCAATATCGTCGGGCGGCCGACCGAAGACCAGATACCGGCTCCTCGGCGTTCGTGCGGGCACATGATTATCCAGCACTATCACGTCATAACGCTGCTCGATATCGTAGTCTGGGGTATCGTTCGCATCGAATTGGCTCGGGGTCATAATATCCAGTCTCTCGATCGGACAGGCCTTAAGCGCCAACTCGATAACTTTATTGCCCCCGGTTACCAGCAGCACGCTGAGCCTCTTCGGAGGCGCCAAAACCGCCCAAGCGGCATCGTCGCTCGCCAAAGAATCCGCATTCAACTGCCTTACCGCCAACACCCCAGCCTCGGCGTGAGAGAGCGAAAAATTCACCGCAACCTTCCCCGCCCCGCTGTCATTGTCGCCCTCGCCCTTAGTTGCACCGGGAATACTCACAGACTTAACCGCACGAACGTCATCGTTAACGCTCAACTGAATGTCCGTCGTCACAGGCTCGTCGCCGTAATTCGCCACCGTCGCAAAGACCTCCACCTCGTCGGGATTCTCATACAGCCTTCTCGCCCGCATTGCCGTGACGCCTATATTCCCGCCCGATTCGCCGATACAATGAAACGTCAATTCATCGGTGTTGACCATGAGTTTATCAAGGTCTGCGATTCCACCATCGCTGAAGAGCATCAATTTCGCCGCCTGCGAGCCTTCATTCGCAGGCTGACCTTCGGGCGCCTGGGCGAAGGCCTGAGCAACCATAATCGCCTCGCTCAGCAACGAATTGCCGTCGCCTGCCTCGATCCCATCGATAGCGGCGATCAACTGCCTTTTATCCGCTGTGAAGTTGCACATTACCTTGGCATGGCTGTCGAAAGCAATAACCATCGTTTGATCCCGCGCGTCCTGCATCGAGAAGAACGACTCCCCTCGAAGCGATTCCACGAAAACGCTCGCCTGTTTCTTAGCCTCACCGAGTCGGCTGGGTTTGACGTCGGTTGCACTCATGCTCGCCGAACGGTCGATCAACAATACATGCCGCCTGGCCCGCCCGGTTCTCAGCGATAGTATCGGCGCAGCCAGAGCCAGGAGCAATGCCAGCAGCATCAATAACTGCAAAATCAGCAGAATATTCTTCCTGAGCTTCTGGAACGGCGCGTTGACCTGCAAATCCCGAACAGCCCGCTTCCAAAGCAGCGTGGAGGACCTTGCGCCTCTCCGGAATTTCTAACGGGACGCGCGGCGAGCGAAGAGGAGCTGGACGAGTCCTTCCGGCTGATAGCGGACTTGGCGGAAGCCTTCTGTGAAGCGCACCGGAATGACGATGATAGTGAGCTTTGCCGGGATGTGATAGAAACTCTCTTGGATATTGGTTTTCCGCTTGATGTGGAGGCCTTGATGGCCGATACGGACATGATGCCGCCGGAGGCGCAGGAGGAGACGCATCGGCGGGGACTGATACCTTACATCCCGGCTGACAGGGATAAACCGCCGTCGAAATCGGACGGCGGCGCAGGCGTGAAGATTCTACCGTTCCCCTCCGGCCGAAATAAGGTGCCGGGTTCAAAATCACGGGATGTATCAAAGGAAGATGCCACTGGCCTGTCTAATGAATTGGAGTAGTATTAAGGAATATCGAATGAGCGATGGCGAAGCAGCAAATAACGGATTGAATAAGCAGCAACAAAAAACGGACGGCGGATCGGTTGCGTGGTGGCATTTGCATCGGCGGCTTTATGACTGGGTCGTTCATTTTGCGGACACGCCGCACGGGGAGCGGGCGCTGTTCGCCTTGAGTTTTGCCGAATCGAGCTTTTTTCCGGTTCCGCCGGACGTGCTACTGATCGGGCTTGCCATCGGCGTGCCGAAGAAATGGCTGCGGTTCGCTCTGTTTTGTTCGATAGCTTCGGTCTTGGGGGGCGTATTCGGCTACTGCATTGGGATGTTCTTCTGGTCTGCGATAGGGCCGTGGGCTTATGCCCACCTCGGCGGCATAGGATTAACGGAGGCCAACTTTGCGAAGTTCCAGGGCTGGTACGATGAGTACGATTTCTGGATAGTGTTCACCGCCGGCTTTACTCCGCTTCCTTACAAGGCCTGCACGATCTCCGCCGGCGTCGCCGCCATCAACTTTCCCGGATTCCTGATCGCCTCGGCGCTGAGCCGGTCTGCGAGGTTCTTCCTTGTCGCCGGCTTAATCGGTTGGAAGGGCGAGAAGATTCGGCCTGTGATTGAGAAGTATTTCAACTGGTTTGCACTGGCGTTTATGGCGATGCTGGTCGGCGGATTTTTAATAATCAAATGGCTGCATTGACGGTTAGTGGCGGGGCTATTATGAATGACGAACAGAAACAGACGCTTCTACGAGTTGCTCGCGATACGGTCGAGGCGGTTGTCAACGGGCGGACTGAGCCGTCGGCGTCTTCGGACGACCCGGAGTTGAACGCGCATTGCGGGTGCTTTGTTACTCTCAAGAACGGCGAGCGGCTTAGGGGGTGCATCGGCAATTTCGTTTCCGAAGGGCCTTTGATCGAATTAGTGATCGAGATGGCCAAGGCCTCGGCTACGAGCGACCCGCGATTCTTCGGCAATAGAATAACGCCTCGCGAGTTGC
This sequence comes from Sedimentisphaerales bacterium, assembly GCA_041322395.1. Classification (GTDB taxonomy): domain Bacteria; phylum Planctomycetota; class Phycisphaerae; order Sedimentisphaerales; family Anaerobacaceae; genus JAFGCD01. The sequence continues at coordinate 2,855,379 of JBGLNQ010000001.1, read as the reverse complement.
ACCGGCTCGATATCGAAATATCCGTCCTTTCGCCATTGGAGAAGACGAACGACCCGCTGAGCCTGAGATTGGGCGTCGATGGCATCTATATTAAGAAGGGCCACGCCTCCGGCTGCTTCCTGCCCCAGGTCGCAACGGAGACGGGCTGGAGCAAGGAGGAGTTCCTCGCGTACTGCTGCTCGCACAAGGCTGGCCTGCCCGAAGATGCCTGGAAGGATACTGATACCGACGTATATCTCTTCAGCGCGGAAGTATTCGGCTCACCGTGGACGCAGATTTAGCACCCGGATTTGCCGCAGATTTCATTCTGGTTCTAACTGTAAGTATGTACAGGAGCATTATACGGAGACCATCTTGGACGAGATCAACCTCGTAGATGCTCCGGCATTAGCCTCGGTGGTGAAGAGCCAGCGTCTTTGTTGAGACTATTCGACAATCAGCTTTGGTTATGTATCGGATGTATCGGTCGGCTTGATCAATAACTTAGCTGCCAGTTCGCAGGGCAGTAATTTAACCAGTAACTGGCTAATAGTTGCAGATCGAGAAAATCGACTGTTTCGCTGTTGTCGAGGTCGGCCGGTACGTCAGGGCCGATATCAAGCCAATAGTCAGCGAACCACGCGAAATCAGCCAATTCAACGACGTGTTGCGGCCCCAGCCAGGAGCCATTCATAAGCTCGTAGTCACCGCCCGTGCCAAAGTCAGTATCCGCTTGTGTGATAGTGGCCGTGAGAGTATATGGGCCGCCACTGCACACTCCGCCGCCGCCGTCAACAGCCTCCAGCAGCAATTTATACTGACTAATCGCAGGCGTAACCATGAGCACGCATAAAATGATCGAGACGATAGTAATCGGATTCTTCAAAGCTTTAAGATGTTTCAATTGCATCGCAAACCTCCTTGGTTCTTGCAAGGTCAGGGACGTCGTTATAACACAATTCACGGCCTTGATATAATGCGCGACCACCATTTACTTGCTCCTGATGATGCGAACACCGCCGGCTCCGCCAGGTGAAGCAACGTTGTGCTGGCTGGTTTCGATTGTGGTCACAGATTTTTCCGAGACGAGGTCTTCTACGATCGTTACCTTTTCCATCCTTGTATTCTCGTGCCCTTTTCGTTTGGCAGCCACTTCCCAATCGAAAGTGGCGCTCGACGTTCCAGCTTGCAACTCCTTTACAGTGAAGCCAGCCGCAGTCTTATCCGCTATGAAAACGCCTCTGCAATCGCCGGTAAGGGTTACCTGGACAAGCATTGGATGTGCGTTGCTGATCGTAACCGTTTCGAGAAAGATAGGATCAAGTTGTATTGTGCAGATGCCGTTGGTCAGCCTTCCTTGCCCTCTATCAAAGAAGTACAATTCAGCGGATTCGTCGCTATAGAGGTTTCGATTGCCGAATGATTCTGTTGGGACAGTCGCCGACTTTGTTCCCGAGCAGCCCAAGTCACCTTTAAACCATCCGGCCCAGTGTGAGCCGTCCTGCTGAACATAGAGAGTGGGATAGCTGTCTGAATCACTCTGACGCTTATCTGCAGTGCGCCGATGAGATGGTAATGAACGGCAACCAGGAGGAGGCATTGAAGATATATCGTGAAATTTATGGATCGGACGCTGCGGAGAATATACGTATCGCGGCACTGAGAGGTATTATGGTAGCCACACAAGAAAACAGAGCCGGCGGAATTATCGTGCGTACCCTCAAGCAAGATAATCAGGCAATGCAGACGGCAGCGGTTAAACTTTTGCGTGAAGTGCCTGGAGAAAAAACACAATTGTTAGAAAACGTTGCCGCGGAACTGCCGAACCTTTCGGTTGCGGTTCAGGTTCAGTTGCTGGCGGCGCTGGCCGAGGCCGGCAACCTGGTCGCGCTGCCTGCGGTTGTTTGGGCGACTAAAAGTACCGATGAGGCTGTTCGTGTGGCTGCTTTGACAGCATTGGCGAAGCTGCCGGACAGTTCGAACGTTGGTTTGCTGACGCAGGCAGCGGTAAAGTCAACCGGCGACGAACAAAAAGCCGCCCGTGCCAGTCTTTATGATATGCCAGGCTCGGAGATCGACGAAACGATCATATCAGCTATTGCACAGGCCGATTCGAAAGCTAAAGCTGAATTGGTTCGCAGTATCAGCCAGCGTAACATGTATTCGGGTATGGCTACTTTGTTGAAAACCGCGCAAGATACGGATAGTAACGTTCGGATGGAATCGTTCAGGGCTTTGAAAACCGTTGCCAAGGCCGAAGACTTGCCGGCATTAGTTAACCTTTTGGTACAGGCTCAAAACGATAGTGACCGAACAGAGGCCGAGAGAACTATAATTGTTGTTGTCGATCGGATTTCTGAGCAGTCCCAACGAAACGAGGCGATATTGGCTGTGCTGCCCTCTGTTGAAGATGACGCCTCACGGGCTTCTTTACTGAACGTGCTTGGTAAAATAGCTGATGACAGTGCCCTTCCATCGCTTCGCAATGCTCTAAGGGAAAAAGGCGACAAGGTGCGTGATGCCGCTGTTCGCGCCTTGTCCGAATGGCCCAATTCCAAGCCGATAGCCGATATGCTGGCCATAGCGAAGACGTCCGACAATAAGACACATCGGGTTCTTGCTCTTCGCGGTTACGTCCGCATGATCGGACTTGGCAGCCGCCCAACCAAGGAAATGCTGAATATGTATGATATGGCCATGAAGATATCCTCGGATGTAAGCGAAAAGAAGACGGTATTTTCAGGTCTGGCGAAGGTGAAAAGACTGGCAGCGATGGAGATGGCGGTAGCGTATCTGGATGACAAGGAATTGCAGGATGAGGCAGCCCTTGCCGTGGCTGGAATCGCTCAGGCTGTTTGCGGCAGCTATCCCGAAGAAAGCAAGGACGCGTTAGAAAAGGTGCTTAAGATTTCGCAAAATGAGGCGCTGCGTAAGCAGGCTATGGAAACGCTAAGCTGTATCGAACAATTGCGGTCGGACGACAACCTGATCGCCTGGGAGGTTTCCGGCCCGTATGGTAAAGTCAGCCCGAGAGAACTTTTCGATATGGTTTTTGCCCCGGAGGAATCTGACGCCAAGGATGTGGTCTGGGAGATCATGCCCGTCTTGACCAATAAAAACCAAGCGTGGCTTCTTGATCTGAGCAAACTGTTCAGAAAAGATAATTGTGCAGCCTATCTGCGTAACAAAGTGTGGTCCGACAAAAACCAAAATGTTCGACTGGAATTGGGTAGTGATGACGGTGTTAAGGCCTGGCTGAACGGCCAATTGGTCCATTCCAATAACGCTAACCGAGGAGTCACACTGGGGGCGGATAAGGTCGAGGTGACCTTGAAAAAAGGCTGGAATACTCTTATGCTCAAGATTACCAATGGTAGCGGTGAATGGGGTGCTTGTGCCCGCATCCGCGCGCTGGACGGCGGCAAAATCGAGGGTTTGCGGGCAGCCGTGGACGAGTAGGGAACCTCATGCCCCGGGCGTGCCGGTAGTTTCTTTGAGCATAAGTAAGCCTAAATGCCCGCTTGACCGTGTGTCTCTACGATGTTATGACGCGTAGCTGCTGGATTACGTAAATTTTTCTACTCTACTTAAGGAACTGGATGAGATTATGGTTAATAACAGCGAAAACAATAAAGAATCGGCGAAGGGTGTAAATAGACGTACTTTTCTGCATTCCACCGCGGTGGCGGGTGCGGGACTGGTGCTTTCGCCAATGGTTGGAGCCCAGACAAGTAATGGCAAAACGGACGATGTCGTAAATGTCGCCCTGATCGGTGCCGGCGCTCAGGGGCAAACCTTGTTAGACGCTTGTATAAACAGGAATAACATACCAAACGTTCGCTTCAAGGCGGTTTGCGATATTTGGGATTACAACCGGGAATATGTCTCCCGCAAGTTGAATGCATATAAGAAACGCGGCCACGAGGGCACCGCTTATGTGGACTACCGGGAGATGCTCGATAAGGAAAAAGATCTCGATGCTGTCATTGTCGCCACGCCGGATTTTTGGCACGCTGAGCATACCGTTGCTTGTCTTGAAGCCGGCCTGCACGTTTATTGCGAAAAAGAGATGTCCAATACGCTCGCCGGCGCCAAGCGTATGGTGGAAGCTGCCAGGCGTACCGGCAAGCTGCTTCAAATAGGCCACCAGCGGCGCAGCAACCCGCGTTATATATACTGCTATGAAAAACTGATCAAAGACGCGAAAATCCTTGGGCACATTACCACCATCAATGGACAGTGGAACCGCAGAAAAGCGGCGTGCGAAGATTTTGGCTGGCCGGATGGCGAAGGTATTGACCAGGCGACGCTTGAAAAATATGGCTTTAATTCGATGGAGCAGTTCAGGAACTGGCGGTGGTACAAAGGACTTGGCGGCGGCCCGGTCATCGATCTGGGTTCGCACCAGATAGATATCTACAGTTGGTTCCTTGATGCGTTCCCAAAATCGGTAACGGCCAGCGGAGGCATCGACTACTGGAAGGATCACCAGTGGTAATGAGTTGGGGGATAACTATGGCGATACGTTTCGCGTTGAGGACGGGCTGCTGAAGGTTTGTTACGATAAGTACGAGAATTTCGACAATAAATTCGGGCATATTTTTTATAAGAACAAATTTTCCTGCTATCGCCTGCGTCTTGAATACCGGTTTGTGGGCGAGCAGACGCCGGGCGGGCCTGAATGGGCCTTTAGGAACAGTGGCGCGATGCTGCATTGCCAGTCACCCGAGAGCATGGGGCTGAATCAGAGTTTCCCGGTGTCAATCGAGGGGCAGTTGCTCGGCGGGAACGGTACGGACAAACGTTCGACCGCCAATCTGTGCACGCCCGGAACGCATGTGATGATGAAGGGCAAGCTCATCAAGGCGCACTGCACCTCATCGAAATCGAAAACTTATCACGGCGACCAGTGGGTGAAGGTGGAATTCGAGGTGTACGGCAACGGTAAGATTAAGCATATCGTCGATGGAGAGGTTGTCCTCGAATACGAGCAGCCCCAACTCGATGAAGGAGATGCCGACGCCAAGAAGCTGATTAAGGACGGCAAGGTAATGCTGAGCGAGGGGTATATCTCGCTCCAGTCCGAGAGCCATCCGATCGAGTTTCGCAAGGTCGAGATTCTCCCGCTGGAGCAGTGATTTTCAAGTGAGGGCAAGACGGTGACGATTCGCTGCTGATAAGTTGGGAGTACGGGCACGGCCCGGAAGAAGGCCCGAATCTCGATAAAAAACGTTAAGGCGGGGTGACTTTTTATTGCTCGGGCGAGTATGACTGAATTTCTTCTTCTCATAGGTCGATAAGTGTAGCATGAGTACCGAGGTTATTGCCGAATATGTCGATGGGCTGCCCAACATTTGCGGGCGCGAGGATGTGGTCGCCAAGGCTATGGCTCGGCCTGGGCCTTTTTATCTTCCCGACAGCAGCGTTGACTTCGAGACGATCTACAGCGGGTTCGCGATAGCCCTGCACATGCACCAGCCTCTGATACCTGCCGGCGGCGACAACCTTCGCACGGCGCGCGTTATCAGCAATCTCGAACAGATGATGCGCAACCCGGATATCGGCGACAACCACAATGCGTTCGTTTTCCACTGGTGCTACAAGCGGATGGGCGAATTGATAAGCCGGCTCGTCGAGGAGGGCAAAGACCCGCGTATAATGCTCGACTATTCGGGCAGCCTGCTCCACGGGCTGTGCCGGATGGGGCAATCAGATGTAATGGAGAACCTCAGAACGATGACCCGCGACCCAGCCTACCGGCCGCACATCGAATGGCTCGGCGCGCCCTGGGGCCATCCGGTCGCCCCTTCGACGCCCGTGCAGGACTACCGCTTGCACGTCCGCGCGTGGCAGCACTTCTTTGGAGCGCTCTTTGGCTTTGATGCGCTAAGCCGTGTTAGAGGTTTTTCCCCGTGCGAGATGGCCCTGCCCAACCACCCGAACGTCTGCTACGAGTTCGTCAAGACGCTGAAGGATTGCGGGTATAAATGGCTTCTCGTGCAGGAGCATACTATCGAGCGGACCGAAGACGGCGAACCGGTGCGCCATCCGCATATACCGCATCGGCTCGTCGCACGCAATTCCTCAGGCGAGACTATCGGCATAACCGCAATTATCAAGACGCAGGGCAGCGACAGTAAGCTCGTAGGTCAGATGCAGCCATATTACGAAGCTAAGACGCTGCGTCGCTGGGAGTTGGCGGGCCCCCTGGGGGCGGGCGTTTCCGTGCCGGCGGTTGTGACGCAAATCTCCGACGGCGAGAACGGCGGCGTAATGATGAATGAGTTTCCGCCGAAATATCTCGACGTCATGGCAGAGGCTTCGGCGAGTTCGACGCCGCCGGTGAATATTACCGAATACCTCGAATATCTCGAAAGCATCGGTATTACGGAAGCCGAATTCCCGGCCGTTCAGCCGGTGTTGCAGGGCCGAATATGGGAGAGGTTTACAGACGGCGCAGGCCCGGAGGCAATGGAAAAACTCATTGCCGAACTCGAAAAGGAAGACGACCGATTCCACATCGAGGGCGGAAGCTGGACCAACAATATCTCATGGGTCCGGGGCTACGAGAATGTATTAGGCTCGATGCACAAAGCGAGCGCGCTCTTCTCAGAGAAGGTTCTTGCCGCCGGCATCCCGACGTCGGACAAACGCTATCGCAACGCCCTGTTTTATTTGATGTCAACGCAAACGAGCTGCTTTAGATACTGGGGCAAAGGCGTCTGGACGGACTACGCCCGAGAGTTGTGCCGCCGAACTATCGATATCCTGAAGCACGACTTCGCATGAAGTTGATTGTTGTTGTGAAATAGGGTATGCTCAATTGGCATTAAGGCATAGTTATCCGGCTTAGGGTTATTATTAAGGAGATACTTCTATGCTGTCAAGAATCACGCATTTCATCAGGACTGAAATATGGCGGACGCGTCTGAAAGATCATTCTCGTCCGAAGTCCTTTCTGATAAAGCAGATCAGGGTCCTTGCTCTGGCTGTGCGTGGTTATCAGGAGGATAGCTGCAAGTTTCGGGCTTCGGCCCTAACCTTCTACTCCCTATTGTCGATAGTACCTGTGGTTGCAATGATGTTTGGAGTGGCCAAGGGATTCGGGCTTGAAAAAAAAGTCGAAGCGGAAATACTGCAGAGGTTTAAGGGGCAAGAGAAAGTTGTTGTTGAGATTGTCGGGTTTGCGAACTCTCTTCTGGAAAATGCCAAGGGGGGGTTTATTGCAGGCATTGGCGTTGCGATTTTGTTCTGGACCATTGTTAAAGTGCTGGGAAATATCGAGAACTCGTTTAACGAGATATGGGGTGTTAAGAAGGGCAGGGGAATTGGTCGGAAATTCAGCGACTACCTTTCCATAATGCTTCTTTGCCCTATCCTTCTGGTCATGGCCGGCAGCGCTACGGTTGTTGTGAGCAGTCAAATCCTGATTATAATGCAGAAGATTCCATTGATCAGGTCAAAAGACTCCTTGACGAAGGATCTTGTTCTCAAAACGTGTGCGGCATTATGTTTTTGGGTTTGTCACTCTTCCTATGAACAGGATGCCGGCGGTTTTGTTTTGTCGGATTAGGAATAGGAACGGGCGGTCGGCGCGGAAGATTGGGGGGCTATCAATCGGCATGGAAGTCGTGCTTATTCCGACGGCTGTCGCGGCGGCGGCCTCTGTTCCCTCTTCGTTCACCTCGACGAACGCCTTGTGGACGACCGCTGATATGAAAAGGTCTTTCCCGCCGTTGATCCCGGAGAAATCCGCCGCCCCGGGAGTGAAGGCATCGGTCATGCCCATAGATTTCAGCACGGAGGCCATAGAGAATTCGCTTGTGATTTTGAATTTGGGGATCGAGACAATCACTTTGCGCTCGTAAAGTTTCGTGAGCAGAGGCAAGGGGCTTTGGGCGGTTAGGGTCTTCTCGAAGTCACTCAGCGGGAATTCTTTCTTCGGAAGGAGGATTATCATCGATAGGTCATCGCCCGCATAAGGCAGCTCAAGTATCTGGAGGCTGTCGGTCTCGGCGTATTTGAACTTATCGGTTTGGTTCATCATTGGGACTTCGATTTTTTTGCCGTCAGCGAGGTTGAACGTACCGGGTTGCGTCATCGCCTCTTCGAACTGCGCGGCCCAGGCGCCTTTGAAGTATATGGCGTTGGTGAGGACGAGGCGAGTCATGCTGTTGAGCATCCCCGGCTTGATAAGTTCTTTGATTTTGTTTTTGGTCTTCTTTTCGACCCAGGCGTTGATGGTCTTTCTCGCCGATTCGGCGGCGGCGACAAAGTCAAGCTCGCTGAACCTTCCGTCATAATCGGTTCGGACGAGATCGATGAACTGCTGTTTGAACCGGCAGCCCTTTTGGCCCCACAATGCGTTGGCGACGCTAAGCTCGCAGCCTTTCTCCTTTGGATCCGCCGAAACACTTTTCTGCAGCCTTCCGAAGGCGGCGGCCAGATGCTCTTTGCTCATTAGTTTTTTCTTGATGCTGTCGGAAAGTTCGCCTTGCTTGTTGCTATCGAGGTCTTTGCTGCGTTCAATGGGGAACCTGAGGACGTTGGCCATTTGTGCGGCGGTGGCGTTTTCTGCTCCTGCGTAGGTCATTGCCAGGGCGGTCGAGATGCTGTACGGCGAGAGAAAAAGGTTGCCTTCGGCGTCGCGAAGCTTTGCATAGAGTTCGAGTGCGAATCTGTTGTTTCCTTCGACGAGGGCCTGGGTCTGGTCGTTTTGGGTCAATACGGGCTTTTCGCCGGCGAAACAGGCTAATGCAAGTGCGGCGAGAACGCCCGAGGCAATTAAGCATTTAATCGATTTCATGTCTTTATCTCCTTCTGAGCCTTCCGGATGCGACCTTATAAGTTTGTTACATATTACTATTACGCTTGCTGAAACCGGGCGGTTGGCCTTTACGCTGTAAAAAATGCGTAAAAAGAGCCGGGGGCCACACCTGCTCATGAGGCCCTATCGCCCCAACAGCGGCATATTCGCCGGGTTTTGTTTCGATTAGATATTGACAAAACCGAACTTGCAGAGTATTATAATAGTGATATACAGACAGGCTGTAAAGGAACTTTTTTTCAAGAGGACCGACTATGAACTCCGGAGATGACAGCCTTGCACGGCAGTACAAATGGCACATCGTAGTAATTTGCGGGGTATTGGCCCTGGTTGTTGTGTTGATGTTCACTACCAACCTGTTCGACCCGTCCGAGAGCAACAAGCTTCGCAGCCTTTTACTGCTGTTCGGCAGCTTGGTGTTCATGGTCGCGCTGCTTACGATGCTCTCTCGCGTTTTCAAGATTCTCGAGGCGCTTCGAGACAACAGCACCAAGCTCGAAGGGCTTACCGGGGCGCTCGAGAAGATCAGCACGGGACTGGCGCAAATCAACCACAGCACGCGTGTCAGCGAGACGGCCAAGGTGATCGCATTTCGTGACGCGGACAGGCTTTCTCTGAGGCAGGCCGTCTTCGAGAAACTGCAGATGCAGGATTTCGACGGCGCCAAAGAGATAATCAATGAGATTGCGCAACGTCCGGAGTACAGCGAATTGGCTCAGGATTTGGTCGAGCAGGCTGAGAAGTACCGCACGGCAACGAGCCAGGAGCGCGTCAATCAGATGATCTCGCATATCGACAAGCTCATCGACGACTGTCAGTGGGTCAGGGCGAGCAGCCAGATTGAAGAACTGATCAAGGCTTCTCCGGACAGTGAACGGGCGAAATCGATGCGGCATAAGCTGCTCGAAAATAAGGAGCATCGCAAGACGATTCTGCTTGCCGCCTGGGACGACGCCGTGCAGCAGCACGAGACCGACCGCAGTCTTGAAATACTCAAAGAACTCGACCACTACCTTACGCCCAACGAAGGACTGGCTCTGCGGGAGGCGGCGAGCGACGTCTTCAAAGAAAAGCTGCACAGTCTCGGCGAGCGATTCTCGCTCCTGGTGACCGAGAAGCAGTGGAACAACGCACTTGATATAGGCCAGCAGATTATCGAGGACTTCCCCAACAGCAAAATGGCCGGGGAAATCCGCACGAAGATGAACGTCCTCAGACAAAACGTCCAGGTGCAGAACAGTTGAGAGCCTCTGCGAAGCTCTCGGCAGGGAGCACAACGCAGCGATTAGAGATTTTAGAGAGCGGGAGGCGGTAAGTGTTTGAATGGCGGAGATTTAGCCATAGGAAGCCGCCTCTTGGCAGGGGTTGGAACGGGGGATAAAGAAGGTCGGATTCGAACCGACAATCGCTACATTACACGCCCAGAGATGCAGCAATACCGCCGGCAAATTTTGTTGCAAATCGCAGGCTCGCATTAGCCCGGATTTTTCGAAGCCACAGAGAGCTTGGCGCGGCCAGTGGCCGCAGCCAAAATCCGAAGCACGAAATCCGAAATCCGAAACAAATTCAAATGACCAAAACTCAAAATTCAAAACGGGCATAAGGGCTGGGCACTTCGCCCTCGAAGAGCCTTCTGCACTGCTTCTCGATGAGCGTTCCGGAGCCTCCGCCGCACTTTGTGCCGGTTTTCCATTCCTGGATGATTTTCTTGCCTTTGACCTGGCTGACGTTGAAGAAATAGGAGTCTTTGGCGCCGATGTGGAATATGAATTTGGCTTCCGGCTCGATTAGCACCGCGCCTTTCGGGATTACGACGCTGTCATAAACGTAAGTTACGCCCTGAATAACCTTGGAAAACGCCTCGGCCCCGCTGCCTGTGAAGGCCGTGTTGGCTATTGTCTCTTTGCCGAACTTCGCGAGCACATCCGCCCAGGCCTCTTTGACCGCTCCGATAGGGTTGGCGAAGTGCATAATAGCCTGCGGGCTATACACGATTTTCCCGTCGCTATCGAGCACGGCATAGTGCACGAAGCTGCTTCCTACGTCTAATCCTGCAAATAAACGCACTTTTTTGCTCCCTGATTCAATTTTTCCATTTTTATCCGTAAGGCCGTTACCCGTCCTCACAAGTGCCATATTCCCGTTTCCGAGCAAAGCCCGGATTTTTGCTCAATCGCCCGTGACCTGCAGCGAAATGGCATTATACCAGCCGGGCACAGATAATCAAGGAATATTAGTCGTATGTCGGACGTCGTATGTCGTATCGCGTTTGGGCCATCCCCCCTGGGGGAGGCTGCCATCCAGAGACAGGCCCTGGAAACGTCTTGCGCTGGGTTGACAACTCGCGAGTAAGATTCAGGCGTACATTTCGTCGAAGCTCTGCTGGGCGTTGACTACGGCGGCCCGCATCATATCCTCGGCCTTGGCCGTTTCGCGGTTGGCGAGCAATTCCATCAAGGCGTCCGTATCCAATTCCCTGGCGGCCTTTTCGCAGGCTTCCCAGCTCAGGACGCTGCGGACTACGCGGTCGATACCCTGCTCGGCGTTGTCGTAGGCGCGGGTCTGCATGTCGTGACCTTTCCAGCGGGCGTAGCCGGCCTGCTGGATCAGGCCTGCGATGGCGACGTTCATGCCGTTGATTCTCGCGCCGTGGTCGATGTCGTACTTGCCGGGCCCGCCGAGGATTATGCCGTCGTTGTAGCCCTGGCTGTTGAGGTGCATGTGGACCATCATATCGTTATCAAGCTCTTCGACGCTGTCATAGACGTGGTCGAGCCCGATCATTTCCGAATGGCCGAACTCTTTGTTCACGCCCTTCTTCTTGCGTGAAACGCCGAACTCCTCCTCGATCCTCCGCCAGAACAATAGCGCGCTGGCGACCGTCGGGATGAGCATGGCCGGGTGTCCCTCGTTGGGCTTGGGCTCGAAGCAAATATAGAGGCTGCCGCCTTTCTTCTTCTCATACTTGCACAGCCCGGCGATGCTCTCTTTGAGGTTCTGGTACATCTGCCTGATGCCGATCGTCGCGATATCGTAGCCGAACGAGCCGTTCCAGATAACAAACGCTGGGGCAACGTCCGGATGCCAGGCCTTCTTCAACGCCCCGTATCCCAGATCGACTGCCCGCGTGCCAAGGGCTTCGGCCGCTTTTCGCTCGTTCGGATCCAGCGAGGCGACCCCGCCGTAGGCGAAGTGGCTGTGCGCGCCGGGAGTCAGCATCGCAAGGTACAAGCCGTTATCCACCATCGCATCTGCGACGGCCGCGGCATTATCGTCATCGACCTCGGCGTCGTAGTGAACCTCAATGCCCAAAAGGACATTGTCCGGCAGCCTCGGCGCGACCTTGTCGGCCACCAATTTGATCATCTCAGGCGTGCCAAAAGCCCCGCCCCACTCCGGCCGCATATCACCGGGAACAAATCCGCCCTTGCCTGGATTGAAAGTCCACCTGCAAATACTGTGTAAAGATTTATCTGCCATTTTAACTGCTCCTTATCAAGTCGTTTTTCTATAGTTGTTTTTTCAGTACATCTTCCCACCGCTTGTACGCATCCTGGTAGGCGGGGGCGAGGTTGGGGTTGCGTTTTATTGTCTTTACCGGTTCGAGGCCTGTGAATGCGTCCTCCGGGCCTTTGAAGATTGCCGCTCCGATTCCCGCTCCTCTGGCTGCGCCTTGCGAGCCGTCGGTGTTGTATAGTTCTACACTTGCGCCCGTTACGGTTGCGAATGCCTCGGCGAAGAGGGGGCTTAGGAACATATTTGCGTTGCCTGCCTTGACGGTCTTCAGCTCGATTCCCATATCCCGCATTATCCCTAAGCCGTAGTTCAGGGCGAAGACTATCCCCTCCTGAGCGGCTCGCAGGAAGTGGGCCTTTTTGTGTACGTTGAAGTTCCAGCCGTGGACTGAGGCGCCGATGTTCTTATTCTCCAGGGTGCGCTCGGCCCCGTTGCCGTAGGGTAGTATCACCAGGCCGTCCGAGCCGACGGGGGCCTGGGCGGCCAGATCGTTCATCTCGGGATAGTCGAGGCCGTCGCCTGCGAAGTTATGCTTGAGCCAGCTATTGAGGATGCCCGTGCCGTTGACGCACAGCAGCACGCCGTAGCGCGGGTCGGCTTTGGCGTGATTGACGTGGACGAAAACGTTGACGCGGGACCTGGGGTCGTAATTCTTCTTATCGCCGACGCCATAGACAACGCCCGACGTCCCCGCGGTGACCGCTATCTCGCCCGGCTCCAGGACGTTCAGAGAGAGGGCATTATTGGGCTGGTCGCCGCCGCGATAGCTGATCTTTGTGCCCGCAGCGAGTCCGAGTTCATCGGCTGCGGCCTTTGTCAACTCGCCCTGCACCGAGAAAGTCTCAACGGTATCGGCGATGAGGTCGGTCGAGATGCCGTAGTTATCGAGTACAAACTCGGCAAGTTCGTCGGCCTCGAAGTCCCACATTATCCCTTCCGACAGGCCGGAGGCGGTTGTCTTAATATCGCCCGTCATCTTCATCGCAATATAATCGCCGGGCAGCATAATTTTATGAATCTTAGCATAAAGCTCCGGCTCGTTCTCCTTGACCAATCTCAGCTCTTTCCCGCTGCATGCGCCGGCGCACCCAAAAATACAACACTTAATACAATACATAAGAGACATCTAACCCATGTAACCGTTCTTGCCTGCATAGTTTTCTCCTTTAAGCTGGGATTTCCCATATACCATCATACGTCTTAGCTCAGCTGCGCCGCTGAGCCTCTTTTCTAACAGAATATCAAACCTGTCTCGAAAACTCAAGCATATCATGCCGGAAACCGCAAAAAAGTCGAGCAACTGGATTTCCAGAGAATCTGCCCCCGTATTGCAATTTCTTTTGCCTCCTTGCGCTCTTCTTGGTTTAATGTGAATTTATGGAGTTTGTGCCTGCCGGGGCTTGTGCCCGAGAGGTGTGGGTATTGATGGTCTTAGAGTGGCTGTTTTGGAAAAGTCGAGCCTATGAAGCAAGCGCAGAGTAATTCGAGCGATGTTGAAAAGTGGCTGAAATTGATACGGGCCGATGGCGTCGGGCCGGTCACGTTTGCCGAGTTGATCAAGCATCTCGGCTCGGTTGACCGTGTCTTGGGGGCTTCGGTGAGCGAACTGTCGAAGGTTGACGGCATCGGCGCAAGAACCGCCGAGCGGATCGCTTCGACGCGAAACAAGTTCGATGCCGCGAGAGAACTGAGCCGGGCGGAGAAGCTTGGCGTATGGCTTCTAACGTCCGAGGACGAGCGTTTCCCGCCTGTGTTGAAACGAATCTACGACCCGCCGCCGGTGCTCTATGTTCAGGGCGACCTGGTTCGCGAGGATAATCTGGCGATGGCGATCGTGGGTTCTCGGCGGTGCAGTCACTACGGGCGGGAGCAATCCTCGCGATTCGCTCATGTTCTTGCTTCGTCCGGCTTTACGATTTGCTCTGGAATGGCTCGCGGTATAGATACGGCCGCGCACCTTGGGGCCCTAGCCGCTGAGGGGCGGACGATTGCGGTTATGGGTTGCGGTCTGGCTAATACTTTTCCGCCGGAGAATGTGAAGCTGCGTGAACAGATTAGCGAATCGGGCGCTTGCATCAGCGAATTGCCTTTGGATTTTGAGCCGCAGTCCAAGAATTTTCCGCCTCGCAATCGGATAATCGCGGGGCTGGCGCTGGGCACCATCATAATCGAAGCGACTCTTCAGTCCGGCGCCTTGATTACCGCGAGGGCGGCGGTTGAATATAATCGCGAGGTTATGGCTGTGCCGGGAAAGATCGATTCGCCGTTGAGTGCGGGGACGCATAAGCTGCTCAAGGAAGGGGCGAGGCTGATAGATTGCGTTGAGGATGTGATGGATGCGATGGGGTATATCGGCGAACAGTTGGAATCGCATGTTAGCGAGGCGGCGGCGAAGGCGACTGAGAGGGTCGAAATGCCGTTGTTCGATGCGGCCGAGTTGAAATTGAGCGGGGACGAAAGGGCTATCCATGACCACCTCGATAAAGAGCCGAGGCATCTGGAAGAGATAATAGCTGCGACGGGATTGCAGCCGGGCAGCGTCAGTGCGGGGGTGATTTCGCTTCGGCTTAAGGGGCTGATTAAACAGTTGCCGGGGAGTATGTTTGTGAGGGGATAAGGGGGGTTAAGCCCGGATTTCCCAACCAGCCCGTGACAAATGAACAGGATTATGATAGGGCCAAGCACGCAAGAACGCTCTTAAACTCGATTTGGGCCGCGCTGTGTTTCTACTCGATTTGGCGCGGAATCCGGGGGGCGTTTTGGGGGGCATGGAACATTTTTTTCGGGTGGACCTAACCGCGATAACTGCCTGTCTGTCAAGTACTTACCCCCCCCCCCGCACACACAAGACAGAAAGACAAGAAACGGCTTTTGTGGGCCTTGGGGTGGAAATTTTTCTCTTGCCAAAACAGGCCTGATGCGGTAATATGATGTTGTAATGTTTCTATCACTGTCGGCGGGCGTCGTCGGCAGGTCATAGAGGTGGCGAGGTGGTCTGATAAGTCGGAGGCTTCGCCTGGACGCTTACAAGGAGGTCAGAGCAAAACGGACGCACCTTTGTGCTGTTAATACTCAAATATAATCTTACTTCATTTTTACAGGAGTAAATCATGACTACACAAAACCGAATCAGAACCTTTTTAACCCTCGCTGTCGTAGCGATGGTAATCCTCCTCCTGACGACCACCTCGGCAAACGCGGGTTTGATCACCTTAGATGGCTCTGTGTCTTGGGATTATAATGCCGGCATCGGCACCTACGATGCCAGTGGCTCCGAGAAGCTGGTCGTGGCGGTTACGGGCGAGCACCACTTCAATAACGCCAACGGCAAAGTGAATAGCATCACATACGACGACGTGGCCCTAACTTTGGCAGTGTTTCGTGCCCCCGTAGAGTCTGGCACTGATACCACAGCCAATGAAATTTGGTATCTGGACAATCCCGCTACTTCGACGGGCACCATCACCGTTTCCTACAATGGGAATAACTGGGTCGCCACCGCTTTAGGCCTGTCGAACACCGCCGCCGGCGTTGGCGCCACCACAATTAGCGACCCTAACTCCAAGTCTGTGGACCTGACGGCGCTCGGTTCTAACTCGTTTGTCTTAGCAGTTCACGGCATGGGCGGGAACGGCAATACGGCCAACGTTACTGTTGTGGACGCTGATGCTCCGGCGATTGAGCTCAGTGCTCTGGAGATCGGCAACAACTGGGCCGGCCATGTGACGAGTACGACAAATGGCGTTGGGGCTGGTGCCGCGACTTACTCGTTTACCGGCGGCAGCGACACGGGTGTTAACACCATCGCCGCGGAATTTCAGGCAATCCCCGACCCTGCCCAGGATCCGAATCTTCCCACTGTCGATGCCGGTATTAGCTGGATCAGTTGGTCCGGCCAAGCGGTAACATTGGATCCGAACGTTGTCAATAACGACGAGGTTCCGCAGAGAACCTTGAGCTATGCCTGGACAGCCAGTCCTGCTGATGGTGTTGTATTTATTCCGAATGACGGAGGTGAGGGTTCAACTTCTTCGGATTTAGCTCCAATAACTTTTCATCAGAATTCATCCAAATTTCGCCGAATTTCGCGGTTTTTTCTTACCTATCTTACCTAATCGTTACAATCGTTACGCAAAAATAAGCACTTACATCAATTCCAGCAACGTAAAATAAGCACTTACAGCAATTCACCACAACGAAAAATAAGGAGTTACATCAATCCCCCGCCACAAAAAACAAGCACTGTAGTTGTCATGCCCGACTTGATCGGGCATCCAGTACAACAATTTCCCGCTGCGAAAAATAAGGAGTTACATCAATTCTCCCGACCGCCCGTAATATCTTTTCAGATATCTTCTATAAAGAGCATAATTAGCAGTTGCAAATGGGTTATTTGACTGATATACTGGTGGATTACGTATTATCTGTATTTTAGTGCAATGAAGGCTTAAAACATTACAATACATAGACTTATAGTTTGCAGGAAGCCGTAAGGATGCGCAAAAAATTCATAGCGGGCAATTGGAAAATGAACCTGAACGGTTCCCAGGCCAAATCTTTGGCCTCAGCACTGAGCGAACGGTTGACCAATAATAAAAACTCCAAAATGGTTGACGTAGCCGTCTTCCCTCCTTTTGTCTATTTGACAGCCGTAGCCGAATCACTCACCAGCAAAAACATCGATTTCGGTGCTCAAAACGCGTATTACGAGGCCAACGGCGCCTATACTGGTGAGGTCAGCGTTGAGATGCTCAAAGATGTAGGCTGCCGATATGTTCTTGTGGGTCATTCTGAACGGCGGCACGTTATTGGCGAAAGCGATCAGCTCATTAACAAGAAACTGCTGGCGTGTTTGGCCGGCGGTCTGGAAGTTATCCTGTGTATCGGCGAGCTGCTGGAAGAACGAGACAATAACCAAACCGAAGCGGTGATCGAACGTCACCTGTGTGAAGGCTTGGCAGGTGTCGGTAAAGAAGAAATGGGGCAGATAACCATTGCTTATGAGCCGGTCTGGGCAATCGGTACGGGCAGGACGGCTACGCCGAGTCAGGCCCAGGAAGCACATTCATTTGCCCGGAAGATACTAACGGATATATTTGACGAAAACATCGCAATGGCTACACGGATCCAATATGGTGGAAGTGTTAAGCCGGGCAATGCAGCGGAACTGATGAGGCAGCCGGATGTTGACGGCGCATTAGTGGGTGGAGCGAGTCTTAAAGTGGATGATTTCATGGGGATCATCCAAGGTGGTATTCAGAAAGATCAGGAGTAAAAGATGGACTTTATGTTATTGGCTGACATCAAGTGGTATTGGCAGGCGTTGGCGGTGGTTTTTGTTATCGCCAGTATTTTGTTGATAGTAGTCGTTTTACTGCAAAAGGGCAAAGGGGGTGGTTTGTCGGCGGCCTTTGGCGGTGCGGGCGGACAAAGTGCTTTTGGGAGTAAGACCGGCGATGTCTTTACGTGGATCACTATCGTAATGGTAGGTTCGTATTTGTTGCTGGCTATGATCTTGACGATGAATTACAAGCCTGTTAATCCATCGGACGAGACTTCGATTGGTGCGATGGGATCGTCAACGGCGCCGGCGGAGCCTTCAGGCGTTTTGCCGGAGCAGCAGCCGACGGCGCCGGCTGAGACGGGAACCACTACTCCAACACCACCAGATGACGTCAGTCCCGAAGGCGGGGTGGGCGAGACGGCGGGTACAGAACCGCCGATACAAGACGAGTAAGCTAAGGGTGAAAGTCACGAAGTCGCAGAAAGGATGTCGGCGTCAGAGGTATTTTGGGAGCATTGATCCCGGCGTCAAAACATTCTTCGAGATTAAGCAGGGTACGAAATACTTTTGTTGTATATGGTCGATCAGGCTATAAGAGGTTGAATTATGCTGCACAGCATGACCGGGTTCGGCGAGGCGCAACGCGAAGCTAAAGGGATAAGTTTCCAGGTGGAAATTAAGGCGTTGAATAACCGATTTTTAAAAACTTCGATCAAACTTCCTGATGTTCTTTCTTTTGCCGAGCCAAGGGTTCAACTAATTATTCGCGAACATCTGTGCCGAGGATCGATCACATATATTCTTCATCTACGTAGTGTTAGCGCCGCCGGCACGTTTGAAGTTAATCATGGTGTAGTACAAGATTATATGAGACATCTGGAACAGATTCGTACGCTCCGTGGGCAGGAAGCTGTTCATATAGATTTGGCTGGGATTCTGCAACTGCCTGGCGCGTGTCAACTTCGCGAGTACAGCGATGAAGAACATGAATTTTTTCTTGATATTATCAAAGAACTGACTTGCCAGGGGTTGGAGAAGCTACGGCAAATGCGGATCGAAGAAGGCAAGAGCATCCTGGTAGATATTAAAAAGAACTGTCAGGAGATAAAACAAAATCTTGAAGCCCTGTCCAAGCTGTCGGGCAAGGCAGTGAATCGGTATCGCGATCGTGTCGAGAGGCGAGTGAACGAGTTGTTGTCTGGTGTCAATTTGAAGCTTGACGAAGAATCGCTGATTAAGGAAGTAGCCATATTCGCTGAGCGAAGTGACATCAACGAGGAAATCTCGCGTCTTCAATCGCATTTGGATCAGTTTGATGAGATATGCGAATCGGACGAACAGGCGGGTCGGCGGTTGGAGTTTTTGACGCAGGAGATGCTGCGTGAGGCAAATACCATAGGCAGCAAGTCCAACGACGCCGGGATCAGCCATCATGTGGTGGGAATCAAAGTGGCGATCGATCGACTCAAAGAGCAGGTGCAAAACGTAGAGTAGTCGATAAAAACCGTCATTGTGGCTCACTACAATGAAGGCCCGTCCTGCAAAGGGATGACATGGATCATTGCGGCAAAGAACATTGCGAGCGGGCGGGCCGAAAAAGAGACGGACAGCTTTTTGTGGTCAGTGGGCCAAGTGGTTCCGGCAAGAGTACTTTGGTTCGAGAGGCAATACGTCAAACGAATGCGCAATTAAGCGTTTCGGCTACGACGCGGCCACAAGGTAAAAACGAGATTGACGGTAAAGATTATTATGGAATATCGCTTCGGTAATGCAGCTTAGCGACGAGGAGTTAACGCTGATACGAGAGATGCTGACGTGGGAGAAGAAATAGGACTATCTTTGGGTGAATATGGGCGTGGAGAGTGCTAACGGGGAGCTTGTTGCAGCAAACTGTCCGGGTAAGATCTCTCCGTTTCGCCCGGAGGATTGGGAGGATATTGTTCGCGAGTCGGCCGAGAGGATGACGCGGAACGGATTCTTTTGCGTGTTCAGCGTTATCCTGGGGCTGCCTGGTGAGACGCCGGACGATATCGCGAGGACGCTCAGGCTTTGCAGCGATTTGGGGAGGAGGCCGGCGGTGTATCATGGGCGAAAATCGGTATGATGCAACTGCTGGGCAAGGGCGAGGTTTTTTCCTGGCGGCGAACTTTCAAAAGATTACGAAAACAACTGGCCGAGTTCGATCCGGCAATGATTGGGGGTGCGGTAAAACATGAAGGATGACGCAGCGGTTAGGCCTTTGAGGCCGCCGCAGGACAATATACCGCAGACCAGGCATCAGCGTGATTCGCTGCTGCAGGCCGTCGCCGATTATGTCGAACGGGTCAAGCCGGTTAGTCCGCTGTCCGTCGATGAGCTGCGGAGTCACGCGCGGGCCATTCTCAAAGCCGAGAAGCTGGACGAGAAGTACGCCGACTATACGGCTATCCTTATAAGCAACGAGGTCTGGCAACCCGTTGTTGCCCGGATTCCTTACGCGAAGCGTCTGCTGCTGCTTCCGAAATGTCTGCGCAATGCGGAGGAATGTCCGGCTGAGTTTGACGAGATCGGGCTGGTATGCGAACATTGTGGACGGTGCATAATCAACGAATTCAAGAGCCAGGCCGAGCGTCTGGGTTATGCGGTGCTGGTGGCGGAAGGCTCGCCGGTGGTTATGTCGCTGATTGAGACGGGTAAGGTCGAAGCGGTGGTGGGCGTTAGCTGTCTTTCGGTTCTGGAGCGCGTTTTCCCGTATATGGAGGCGGGGGCGGTTCCGGGGGTTGCGGTTCCGCTGCTTTGGGATGGGTGCGCTAATACGAGCGTGGATGTCGATTGGGTGTGGGATGCGATATACCGGAGCAACGAGGAGCAGACGCATCGGCTTAATCTCGACGATCTTCAGGGGCAGGTGAATAGCTGGTTTACGAACGAATCGCTGCGAGAGCTTTTTGACGGGGCCGAGAGCGAGACGGAAAAAGTGGCTCTCGAATGGATGGCGAAGGAGGGGAAACGGTGGAGGCCTTTTTTGGCGGCTTGCGCTTATCAGGCGCTTGTTGCAAACAAGGATGAGTGTCTTGGCGGGTCGGTTAGAGAGGCGGGGGTTGCCGTGGAGTGCTTTCATAAGGCGTCGCTTATTCACGACGATATCGAAGACGGAGACGATTTGCGGTACGGGGAAAGAACAGTTCATGCGGAGTATGGGGTGCCGATTGCGCTTAACGTGGGCGATCTTCTGCTCGGGGAGGGGTATCGGCTGCTGGCCGAAAGCGATGCTTCGGACGATCAGAGGACTCGGATGCTGGCGGCGGCGGCGAGGGGGCATCGGAATCTGTGCTTGGGGCAGGGCAATGAGCTTTCGTGGATACGTCGGCCGAGGTGTTTGAGTGTCGATGAGGTGCTGGATATATTTGCGAAGAAAACTTCGCCTGCGTTCGAGGTGGCGTTAAAGTGCGGGGCTATACTGGCCGGGTGCGGCGATGAGCTTAACGACGTTCTGGAGCAGTACAGCCGGTCGCTGGGAATTGCATATCAGATTCGGGACGATATCGAGGACTTTCGTTCGGGCGACGAATCGGCGGCTTTGAATGCGACTCGGCCTTCGCTGATGCTGGCGCTGGCATACGAACGGGCGGGCAAGAGTCAGCGGGCGGTTTTGGAATCGGTTTGGAGCGGGGACGGAGCGAAGGCTGAGAAGATTCGGGCGGTTCTGGCGGAGCTTCATGTGGAGCGATTAGCTTCGGATTTGATGGAGTCGCATAAGGCGGCGGCGATCGGGTGTTTGCAGCGGCTTGGGAATGCTGAGTTGAAGGGGCTGCTGCGGCGTGTTATCGGTAAGATTTTTAACGATTTTGAGATGATGGGTTGCTGCAATGACCGTGAGGCTGGATATGATCTCGGCAGCGAGTCGGGCCGGGCTTCTTCTGGGTGATTCGGCCGATCTCGTGGCCGGCTTTGTCGGCAGGCAACTCACCAGCGAAGGCGGATTCAGGGGCAGGACGGAGAAGAGCGACCTTTACTATACGGTATTCGGCATCGAATCGCTTCGGGCGTTGAACGCTGAGACTGATTGGCGGGCGATTGCGGAGTATCTCGATAAGTTCGGGCCGGGCGAGAGCCTTGATTTCGTGCATCTGGCTTGTTTGGGGCGGTGCTGGGCGAGCGTTTGCGAATGTTTGGCTAAGCCTTTCGATGCGGCCTTGCGCGACGGAGTCCTTCGGCGTATTGAGACGTTCAGGTCTAAGGACGGCGGCTTTAGCAATACCCCGGCAGCCAACCACGGCACGGCCTACGGCTGCTTCCTCGCCCTGGGCCTGTATCAGGATTTGAATGCCGAGATGGATAACCGGGCGGGCATGGCCGATTGCATAAAATCCCTGCGAACCCCGGACGGAGGCTTCTCCAACGACCCAACAATGCAAATCGGAGCGACGCCAGCAACAGCCGCAGCCATTGCCACCTTGCACTATCTCGACGAACCTATAGACGACGACTGCATTTCCTGGCTCCTTTCGCAGACCCATCCCAAAGGCGGATTCGTAGCAACCCCCATCGCCGGAGACTTCGCCCTGCCGGACATCCTCTCAACCGCAACAGCAATATACGCCCTATCCCTCGCAAACGCACCGCTAGCAAAAATCTCCGAACCCTGCCTCGACTTCTTGGACACTCTATGGAACAAAAAAGGAGCATTCGCAGCAACCTGGGCAGACCCAACATTAGACTGCGAATACACATACTACGCCCTACTAACCCTCGGCCACCTCGCTGGCGGCGAAGACAGCATGTAGTAACCTTAGACCGCGTAAAATACCCATGTGTCGCGGGCATCTTGCCCGCGCCCTACCGCAATAGGCGGAAATCCGAATTTTCCGGATATTGCGATTAAAATACCCTTAAGGGCAGTAAATGGCCGTGAATAGAACCGTAACTTCTTGTTTTTAAGGCACTTACCCACCTCCAAGAGGCAGGCGGATAAACGGAAAAATCCAATTGAGAGCAGTATTGTTTCAAAATAAAGTTGGGAAACATTGCAGAATTCAAAGTTTTTCATGTTCACAAAGTTGACAACAAGAGAACTTCATAATGGTCGAGCCCGCCGAAGTTTATCGACGACTATTACCTCGTAGCCGGCGTCCTTAGTCTGCTCGAACAGTCCACCCTCAGGCCCGATTGCAGGCCCGGTTATCAGAGTAACCTCGTGCCCCCGCTCTGAGAGCAGCTTACAGGTTATCAGAGTGTTCTCCTGGGCGCCGCCGAGGATTAAACGTGTTATAATGTGAACGATTTTCATTTTTTAGTGTATTGGTTCAGCGTGAATCGGACAAATCCAATTCTCTGTTAAGAGACTGCCTTGCCTTCGGCAAGTCCATAAGACACCTTGCGGCGGAGGTTTTTTAGGCATAACAACGCTCTGAATTATCTTTGCAACTCGTATAATGGGATGGCAGGCGTATAACCGCCGCCCCAACGACAATTCGTCGCCTTGAGTTGGTTATCACTGGTCCCGATGTATCGGGACTCCTCAGCAGAGCTCGCGTCCGTTTCGCCAACCAGAAGTATTCTTGCCGGTTCTTTTATTATTGTCAAGGTTCTTTGCATCGTCCCAAAGTTTTGGGGGAAAATACTATCGGGCAAAAAAATGTTTAGCTCTCCTTACGCAGATAAACCTTGTGCCGGACAGCTTTTAGAAAAATCGGTTCAACTGCAAAAAAGTTGGTTAGCTTGAGATAACTTTCTGGGTTAAAGCCTTGGAAAAGACGGATTTATGGCTATGCCATGGCTTAACCATCACATTTTGGGCAACAGCATATACTTATACATGCTGTTGCCTTAAAGCGTTAAATCCAAAAGACTTAAGTCAAAATACCCATGGCTTTCCACCAACTTTATTGCATGAGAGCCGAAAAATCTCATTTTTTTCTTGAACATTTCCGCCGAGACGTTAGCATATTAGCATATAGTAATATGATGTTGTGGCTGGAGTTTGTAATGGACAATGATGTGGCTGAACGTGTTGCAGATGTTTTGAAAGCCGTTGCTCATCCTGCGAGGTTGAAAATAATCGAGTTGCTTGTTCCAGGCGAGATGTCTGTGGGCGGTATCGTCGAAGCCATCGGCGAGAAGCAGTCCATAACCAGTCAGCAACTCAATATGATGAAAGATAAGGGCGTGCTTGGTCGCAGACGCGACGGAGCCAAGGTCTATTACCACATCGAGAACAAGAACGTAATAAAGCTTCTCGACTGCATCTCCGACCATTGCGAGCAGAATAGCAAGGATGTAAAATGAATACTGGATTCAACAGACGATCCGCCCGAATTCGGCGGTCTTCGGCCAATGCACAGGGGCACATGAAATGAACATCAAACAGAAAATTACAGATTTTTCACTAAGGCGGCATAAGGCCGTCGCGATAGCGATAGCTATTATCACGCTGGCGCTCGGGGCGCTGATACCGCTTATCAAGGTCGATACCGACCCTGAGAATATGCTCTCGGCGGACGAGCCGGTCAGGCTGTTTCACAATCAAACGAAAGAGCGGTTTGCCCTGAGCGACATTGTCGTAGTGGGCATCGTCAACAACAAGGACCCGAACGGCGTTTTCAATTCCGCGTCGCTGACAAGGGTATATGAGTTGACGGAATTCGCCAAGACATTGCGCTGGACCGATGAAAACGATCCTAATCACCAGGTCGGGGTGATTGAAGTTGACCTGCTTGCGCCTTCGACGGTCGATCACATAGGCCAGGGCGGCCCCGGCGTGGTTACGTTTGAGTGGCTGATGAAAAAGCCGCCCGCAACGCAGGCCCAGGCCGATGAGATTAGGAATAAGGCAATGTCGAATCCTCTGCTCAAAGGGACGATTGTCTCCGAGGACGGCAAGGCGATTTGCCTCTACCTGCCCATAACGAGCAAGGACCTGAGCCACCGAGTCTATCAGGCCCTCAACGCTGAAATCGCCAAATACGCCGGCGAAGAAGAATACCACATTACCGGCCTGCCGGTGGCTGAGGACACCTTCGGCGTCGAGATGTTCATTCAGATGGCCATATCGGCGCCGCTGGCGATGGCGGTCATATTCATACTGATGCTGCTTTTCTTCCGCAAGCTGGTGCTGGTTATCTCGCCGATGATTGTCGCAATGGTCTCGGTGATCTCGACGATGGGCCTTTTGATCGGCTTTGGCTATCCGGTCCATATTATGAGCTCGATGATTCCGATATTCCTGATGCCGATATCGGTGGTCGATTCGGTTCATATTCTCTCGGAGTTCTTCGACCGCTATACCAAGAGCAAAGGACGAAGAGAGACAATGATGGAAGTCATGGATTCCCTCTTTACGCCTATGCTCTACACATCGCTGACTTCCGCGGCGGGTTTCTTCTCGCTGGCTCTGACGCCGATTCCGCCGGTTCAAGTATTCGGCGTGTTTGTCGGTCTGGGCATTATGCTCGCCTGGGTGGCAACGGTGACATTCGTTCCGGCGTACGTGATGATGATACGCGAGAAATCGTTAGAGAATTTCGGGCGAGAGGCGCAGCACGGCGATAAGCAGACCTGGCTGACGAGGCTTCTTCACGGGGCCGGGCGACTGACATACTCCAGCGCAAAGCCGATCCTGGTGGTCTTTTTAGTCATAATAGCGGTTGCGATATACGGTATTACCCGAATTGAGATAAACGACAACCCTGTCAAATGGTTCTCCAGGGGTCATCCGATACGCCGTGCTGATATAGAGCTTAACAGCCATTTCGGCGGCACCTATATGGCGTATCTCGCCCTCGATCCCAACGAGACGAAGACCGACTACTATGAGTATATCGACACACTGCGTCGGCGTGCGGTTGAAAAAGGGGCCGAACTCAAGGCCGAGTTTCCGGAGGCGTCCACGGTAACAAGCGAGATAGAAAAGCTGCTGTTGGAAGAAGCGCCGGGCGACGGCGGAAAGACCGAACTGCTTGAGACAATCGTCCAGGCTGTCCGCGAAAAAGAGGCCTCGGCCCCAAAGGCTCAGGCGGATGTTTGGTATGAATTTCTTGATTTCTTCGAGTTGGAAGCGGAGGCCGTCAAGCCGTTCAAGCAGCCCGAAGTCTTGAGTTTTTCCAGCAGTACCTTGGATCCCCCGTTTTCGTCGAAGGCGTCGCGCTCGAATTCTGCCTGTTCGTCGTTTCCGGTCCCACACTGCACTAAATCGCCAAGGCCCGCGTCCGGACCGAAGCCCAGGGCCATAATCATCAGAAGAATGGTCTTCATTGGTATTACTCCTGTTTTTCCAAGGAAGGAGCCAGTTGCCAGACGCAGTACAGCCAGACGGCCAGCAACAGCAGCAATCCTGCGGAGAGATAAAGTATGTGTTTGATGCCGATCCACAATATGAAATAGAACGCCGTCAGCAGGCAGCCCAGGAAGCTGCCCGCGGTGGAGATTGCGTATAGCGTTCCTGCGCTTGTTCCGACGGTGGCGACGTTTCGAGCGATCAAATGAACAGAGTAGGGCGATACCATGCCCAGCAGCAGACTGGGAATGAAGAAAAGCAACGCGGCAGCGAGGAGCGAGCCCCATCGCTCGTGGATGTCGAACGAGGCGAACCACTCGCCGGCAGAGCGATGCCAGAGTGCCACTGGCAGAAGGAAAAGTGCTGCTGCTGCTATTATCGAGGCTAGCGCCCGTCCGCTGGGGAACCGTTGGGACATGATCCCGCCTAAGAAGTATCCCACACTCAGCGCAGCGAGAAACACGCTGATGACACTGCCCCATACCCAGATTCCGCTGCCGAAATAGGGCGCGAGCATACGTCCGCCGATGATTTCGAGTCCCATCAGAATCCACCCACATCCAAAGACTGTAACTCCAACGCCGATTTTACGAAACATCATGCTTGATTCCTTATCTTTCCGGATACTTCCAGCATCTTCTTTTATAGCCCCAGACTGAGTCGCGGGCCGGTATGGCTGGTATTCTACCCGCTGACGCGCCGCGATTGCAAGGAGTGTTTTGGGCTGGAGAGCGGATTGGAAGCGACGAATCTATGGACAAGCATAGAGATTACCGGAAGGGCCGGTAATACGGGGGATATTTGTCAAGGACGACTAAAGTGCGAGGAAATGTGCGAAAAGTTCGGGCAGTAACAGGATTTTGGTCGTTTTTTGTTATAGGTCACGTCACATTTGAACGAAAATATATATGCGAGAAATTCGGCAGAGAGGAAGCAAAGGCTAACTGCCGAATCGCTGACGGGAGCCGGATTTGCTCGCATTTTGAGTAGAGTCAGTAAACTGTAAATAACGGGACGCTGGAGTATTACGAGATAGAGAATTTAGGAGTAAAAGAGATGCCTGCAACCGAAGTTTTAGAACAACGCATGAACATGCCGCAGATTAAAGCCAAAGCCAGAAACCTGGGGATAACGCCCGGCAAGATGAAAAAGGCCGAGCTTATCCATAGTATCCAGTTGGCCGAGAATTACACGCCGTGTTACGGCACGTCTAACGGGGATTGCCCGTACACCGACTGTTGTTTCAGGGCGGACTGCTTTAAGGATGCACGTTAGATTGCGGCTGTTTGAAAAGACGAAAATAAGCAATTGTTTTGTTCACATTTGGACGTAGCACGGTCATGCTGTTATAATGTTTTGGTGGTATCCTCCTTTCCCTCGGAGTGTGCCCCGGATAAAAAAACGAGGGAAGTTACATTGCAGGCTGGGTCGCATTTTGAAGCCTAAGGAGACGATAAATTGGATAAAGGTAAAGTAAAGTGGTTTAACGACAGAAAAGGGTTCGGTTTTATCGTTCCCGACGACGGTGGGGATGAGTTATTCGTTCACCATTCAAATATTACCGCGGAAGGTTTCCGGTCGTTGTATGACGGCCAGGCCGTGGAATATGAGGTTGCCGAGGGCAAGAAAGGCCCCGAGGCGACAAACGTGCATCCCTTGGAATGAATCCCGATATATTCGGGTTGTGAAACCATCGGCCTCGCGATTTTGCGGGGCCTTTTTTATTTGACTGGGGTTTTGGGCAGGCGGTATTCTGGGGCGTTGTTTAGAAGTTCTTTTTTAGGTTTGCAGTTAAGGATTAAAACGATGCGCAGCTTGCGATTCTTTATTGCAGGGTTGGTTTTGCTGGCAACAATTTCAGGTTGCAGGAAGGACGCACCGGCGTCTTCGCAGGAAAAGGAATCACCGGCGTCTTCACAGGAAAAGGACGCACCGGCGTTTTCAGAGGAAAAGGACGCAGCCGTGAAAGAGCAGAGCAGAAAGGAGACTAATATGGGGCTTTCGCTAAAATGGCTTGGTCATGCGAGTTTCAGGATTTCTCACGAGGATACGGTCGTTTACATCGACCCGTGGAAATTGAAGGATGCTCCGCACGATGCGGATTTGGTTCTTGTCAGCCACAGCCATCACGATCATTACTCGCCGGATGACATCGAGAAGGTGAGCGGCGAGGATACGAAGCTGGTTGCATCGAATGATGTTGTGCTCAAGGAGAGGGGCGGGCAGGCGATGATGCCGGGTTTGACGCTTGAATTTGGGGGCGTTGGCGTGCAGGGCGTTGCGGCTTATAATCCTGCCAGGCAGTTTCATCCTAAGGGCAATCAGTGGGTCGGGTTCATAATCGAGATCGGCGGCAAGCGGGTATACTACGCGGGCGATACGGACCTGACCGACGAAATGAAGGCGGTAAAGGATATCGACGTTGCTCTGCTGCCGGTCGGCGGGACATACACGATGAACGCCGCCGAAGCGTCCGAGGCCGCCGGGCACATCAAGCCCAAACTATCCGTGCCGTATCACTGGGGAGATATCGTGGGCAGCAAGAGCGACGCAGAGAGCTTTGCTCAGAAGGCCGGCTGCGAAGTGAAGGTCCTAAACCAGGGCGAATTGTTGGCTCTCTGATCTTTGCATAGCTATATATACGAATACGTCGCAGACCCCTGGCGGGGATGCTTATGGAAACTGCTTCGAGAATGAATCTTGAATCGACCTTGCGACCACAAAAAAATGTACCGGGTACCTCCTATGAAGCCAGATTTGTCAACGGTCTTTTTTTATGTTTTCTACTGAAATATCATTTGCGCGCCTTATCCGTACTGCCCAGTTATGATCGGTCGCGGACTGGAGCCGCCTGGCCGACCTGACAAACGACGGCATCGTGGACAACGAGGATTTCGCATACCTGACCAAAGACCGCTACTCGCTCGGAAAAGAAAAACCAGGCGACTTGAACAGGAACGGCACTGTTCGAATGGATGACATCGCAATCCTCGTCGGCGAATGGCTGGAAACAACGGTCTGGCACTGATTCTTCCTGTCTGTTTTTCTCCGGCGCAGACAAGCCCAATCAAGGTTATTGCACGCCCCGCCAAGACCTTAATTCAAGAACTATCGCACAGACGCCGATATGTTAAAGAGAGACTTTGAGTAAATAAGGAGAACGGCCAATTGGTCCGGAAATTCGAGCATAAAACGACAGGCAAGCCGTATGACGCCCCGGAGCAATTCTCGGTGCGAGGCCGGGTGCGAAGCTTCAGGTACGCAATTCGCGGGGTTATCTTAATGCTCAAGAGCCAGCACAACGCCTGGCTGCACGCCGTCGCCTCGATCCTTGTCGTGTTTGTCGGACTGCTGTTTGGGCTTTCCGATCCCGAATGGTGTTGGGTGGTCCTTGCGATTATGGCCGTTTGGACGGCCGAGGCGCTGAATACGGCTCTGGAATTTCTCGCCGATGCGGCCTCGCCGGAGTTTCACCCGCTCATCGGAAAAGCAAAAGACGTCGCGGCCGGCGCGGTGCTGATTTCAGCCGCGGGTTCGGCTGCAATCGCTCTCCTGGTCCTCGGCCCGCACCTCTGGAGATTCCTCGGCGACATCTTCGGTTCGATCAACTAATCGCCCCGCTGTCGATGGAGCTATAACTTTCTGTCCAGCTTTCGGTAGCTTATTGCTTCTGCGATGTGTTCCGGCGCTATATTTTCGGCGTCGCAGAGGTCTGCTATCGTTCTTGCGACTTTGCAGATTTTGTCATGTGCTCGTGCGCTTAGGCCTAATTCCATCATTGCCTGCTTTAATATTAGTTCGCCGGGCGAATCCAGGCTGCACATTTTTTCGGTTTGTTTATGTGTCATTCTTGCATTTGTCATAACTGCGTCGTTGCCGAAACGTTTTGCCTGGATGTTCCTGGCGGCGACCACGGCCTGCCTCATCGTGGCCGAATCGAGCTGCTCCGATTTCGAGCGGAGCTTGCCGAAACTTATCGCCGGAACTTCGATATGGATATCGATCCTATCGACCAACGGTCCCGAAACCTTCGAGAGGTAGCGAGCAATCTGGCCCGGTGTGCATTTGCAGCCTCTCGAATGGCTGCCGAAATACCCGCACGGGCAGGGATTCATAGCAGCGACGAGCATGAACTGGGCCGGGAACTTGATGGACTTCTTCGCTCGCGAAACGATAACGAATCCGTCCTCCAAAGGCTGTCGAATCATTTCGAGTACGCCCCTGGGAAACTCCACAAACTCATCGAGGAACAATATTCCGAAATGAGCGAGGGATAATTCGCCCGGCCTGGGTGTCGATCCTCCGCCTATCAATGCCGGCCCGCTGGCCGAATGGTGCGGCGTGCGAACCGGGCGGGTCGCCATCAGCGCCTTATCCTTGTCCAACAGCCCCACCGACGAATATATCTGCGTCGTTTCAAGCGATTCGGCCAGGGTCAGGCTCGGCAGGATAGTCGCCAGCCTCTGGGCCAGCATGGTTTTTCCGGCGCCTGGCGGGCCTATCATCATAATATTATGTCCGCCTGCAGCGGCTACGGTCAAAGCTCGCTTGACGCTCTGCTGGCCCTTGACGTCGGAAAAATCCACGTCATAGTCCGACGAGACTTCAAAAAGCTTTTCGATGTCAACCGTAGTCGTCTCAAGAGGCAACTGGCCCGCGATAAACCCGGCCGCCTGAGTCAGCGTTCCGACGGCATAAACCTCCATCTCCTCGACGACGGCAGCCTCTTTTGCGTTGGCCAGGGGCACTATCATTCTGCGAAACCCGTTGGCCGCCGCGGTCATAGCCATGCTCAAAACGCCGTTCACCGAACGGATACGGCCGTCAAGCGCCAACTCGCCCAGAATGATAATATCGTTGATATCCGGGTTCACGAGGACTCCCTGGCCTATCAGCATCCCGAGCGCTATGGGCAGATCAAATGCGGGGCCGGCCTTCTTTACATCGGCGGGGGCGAGATTGACGACCGATTGCGTGCGGGGATACTTGTAGCCGCTATTGACAATCGCGCTTCTGACCCTCTCGGTGCTCTCCTTGACCGCGGCATCGGGCAGGCCGACAATTACGGACTTCTCCAGTCCGCCGCGTGCGACGTCAACTTCGACCTCGCAAATCACGCCCTCTATTCCTTCCAAAGTAACGCTATGCAGCCTTGCCAACATATCAGCCCCTTCTTTTTGCGTAGAAAACAGTATTCTAAGCCCTCGTCGGCCCGGACGCAACCAATTTCGCGCTCTGAAAACCCCCCACTGACAGGTACCGTCACCAACGCCCCAAATTTCACCCCCATCCCTCCCAACTCCCTACTACATAACACCTTAGAGACTTTCTACATAGTCAGAATCCCCCCATTTCCCTCTCAAAAACAGCCAAATGCGCCCACAACCATTCACTACTCAGTCATACCCCAATCATATTCTCGAAGATTTTGAAGGATTTTGAGATTTTTTGATAAGGAGAAGGAACTGAGGAGAATATGCGTGTGAATTGGTGGGGAGGTTGGCAAATATGTTGTTCTTGCTCCTATCAGGAATTGGTAGTATTTTGTAGGGAGCATTTAGGAGCAGTGCTATGTGGAAAAAGCAGAATAGTGCGGTTTTTAGGTGTGTGGCGATGGACAGAGTTTGAGAAAGTTGTTGGAATTGAGATGAAGGTATTACCTAATATGTCGCACATGTCGAGACGAAGGAAAATGTTTTTGGTGCTGCTTCTGTTAGCACTGGTATGCACGGCGAGACACTGGTGCGCTGCACTGTTGGATGGCGTGCGGCACACGGTTGATCTGTCCTTCACGATCGAATGGGGACCGACCTACTGGGTCGACGATTGCATGGCGGCGTTGGGCCGGCCCGGGGTCGGGCGATTATGTGCGACAACGGTTGATGACAGAAAGCATGTTGCGTACGGGGCGAACTCCGCTCTGGGTGTAGTTGCGTTAAGATATGACGGAAGAACGGTCGGTTTGAGTTTGTTTAATGAAAAGTGTTATGTAAAAAAGAAATCACTTTTTGGTCAATTTGAGTTATTAATTATCGGGCGTCTGGGAAAAGTCTCAGGCGCCCGATAACGTTTTGCGTCATCGATATGCTTAAGCAACAAAAACTGCCCCCTCCCCCCCCTTTTTAAGAATCATCCCAATCGAGACCATCTCGTAGCGGTAAGTTTTGGAAAGCAAAAAACAGCACCCATTCCGGACCACCTTCGAATTTGAGGTATATCCGACTGAAGTCCTCTCCTATACGAAGCGCGTCCGGCACAACGGCTTTTAGCCCGTCACAATCACAAAGCCAAGCATCTCTGTAATGCGGATTCTGAAAGACTCTCAGGCGGCGCTAATTTGCTCAAATGGCCGGCTGTGGGGGGGCTATTTGTCTTCTTCGGGCTTTTTTATTATTCCGAAGAATGTGAATGATGTTAGTATTAGTGCCGCTCCTGCGGCGAATAGGTATATTCGTCGCTTTGGCTCGCTGCATCGCTCGATCCATTGCGGCATGGGCGGCTCGTTTGGTTCGGCTTCGACGATTTTTGCGAGCGCCTTTTTTGCGGCGGCCAAATCCTGGGGGGTTGCTCGCGGAGTGACGGTATTCGGGTCGGCATTTTCGACGCCGGTCGCGGCTGGGGCGAGGCGTTTGATGATGTTGGGGTCTTCTTCGATACTCCTCAGGACTGCGGCGTAGTCGTCGTTGAGGGATTCGAGTTTTAGGGTGAGGCGTTTGGCCTGGTTGAGGTAGTGCCTGTTGCGATAGTGGCGGACGAAATCGTCGTAGAGCGCCGAGGTTGCAACGGCGGCGGCGCCAACGCTGAAGAAGGCGACAAACAACGACGTTCGGATAATGTTCTGTCCCTGCATAGTACGGCCAATATTAAGCCCTCGGCCTGTTGGCTCGAATCCGGGCAGTCCGGCGCCCCAGGCAGGCCAAAGGCCATCCCCCCCCTGGTGGGGGGGGAGGCCGCCGCCCCGGCAACAGCCCCTGAAGTGCGTTCACTTTTTTTGGTTGAGATAACCACATATACGGCAATGCTTTGTAAACTATATTCGGCAGGCGCTTTTTCTCCACTCCGTTGGAAGTTTAGCGCCTGCCGATCTTAACTTTGTGTATTTGCCGCCTATTTGAACATGAAGCCTGCATATTGAGCGGCTGAGCCGAGTTCTTCGTGTATTCTGAGCAGTTGATTGTACTTGCAGATTCTATCGGTTCGGCAGAGGGAGCCTGTTTTGATCTGTCCGACGCCGGTTGCGACTGCCAGGTCGGCGATGGTGGCGTCCTCGGTCTCGCCGCTGCGGTGGCTTATGACGGCTGTCCAGCCCGCTCTCTTAGCCATGCTGATGGCCTCGAATGTCTCGGTGAGCGTGCCTATCTGGTTAAGCTTGATCAATATCGAATTGGCGCAATCGAGCTTTATGCCCTTGGCGAGGCGCTTGGTATTGGTTACGAAGAGGTCGTCTCCGACCAACTGAATCTTTGAGCCGAGCTTCTTATTTAGTTTTGCCCAGCCTGCCCAGTCGTCCTCAGCGAGGCCGTCTTCAATTGAGATAATGGGATACTTATAGGTCCATTTGGCCCAGTGGTTGACCATCTCATCGGACGAGACCTTTTTCTTCGGTGCTGATTTGAAGAATTTGTAGGACTTTGTCTTGTTATCCCACATTTCCGTCGAGGCGGGGTCGAGTGCTATCGAGATATCCTTTCCGGGCTTGTAGCCGGCCTTCTCGATGGCGGCCATGACAACTTCGAGGGCTTCCTCGTTGCTCTTGAGCGAAGGTGCGAACCCGCCTTCGTCGCCGACGGAGGTCGAGCAGCCTTTCTTCGCCAGTACGGCTTTGAGGGTGTGGAAGACTTCCGCGCCCATCCGCAGGGCCTCGGGGAAATCCTCGGCACCGACGGGCATAATCATAAATTCCTGGAAATCGACGTTGTTGTCTGCGTGTTTTCCGCCGTTGAGAATGTTCATCATTGGTACGGGCAGGATGTTGGCGTTGCATCCGCCGAGGTACCGGTAGAGCGGCAGGCCGGCGGCTTCCGCGCCTGCCTTTGCGGCGGCGATGGAGACGCCGAGTATGGCGTTTGCGCCGAGTTTGCCCTTGTTGGCCGTGCCGTCAAGCTCGATCATCAGGGCGTCGAGTTCTTCCTGGAGCTGGGCGTCCATTCCGAGCACTTCCGGGGCGATTTTCTCATTTACATTTTTGACGGCCCCGAGGACGCCCTTGCCGAGATAGCGTTTTGCATGTGTATCGCGCAGTTCGACGGCTTCATAAGCGCCGGTGCTGGCTCCGGAAGGCACGGCGGCCCGGCCGAACGAGCCGTCTTCCAACAGCACATCGACCTCGACGGTCGGATTTCCTCGCGAATCGAGTATTTCTCTGGCAGTCACATCGACTATCGTTGTGAACATTTTTCAATCCTTTCAAAATTTCCTGTTAGTTCGTTTCTTTTCATATAGCTCAGCCACTCCAGGTGAGAGATTACCGCCTTTGAGCGGCGGAGTCAAGGGTTGGTTTCGTATTTCCCCCTCGGGGCAGGCCTCCTAACGGGGCAAGCGTATTGCGGACTTGGGGAGAGGTCGCCTGTGAGGCAGGCGAATTTGGGTTACGCCCACCACTACCCCCGTAAGTCCGCCTGGGGACGCCTTGCGGCGGGGCCTGACGGCTTATGGGCAGGCAATATCATGGGGTGACGTTATGGGACCATGTGGCTTGTGGCGGCTGTGCTGGTTATATAATTTGGTGTAAAAAGTATGTAAAACGGTGTGGTTTTTGGGTTGGAAACGTGGTTTTTTGCAAAATTTTGCCGGATTTGGGATAATTATCGTAACTTTTGGTGGTCTCCGGCGTCTCTATATGGTAGAAACGCCGGGTAATTACCGGTCCCGAGAAGAGCTGGCGGAAGGTATCGCGGCAGCGGGCCGGGGCGGTTCTCTAAAATATGCACCATCACCCTCCTCCGAAAGGCCGGCACCACAGGGTCGGCCTTTCTTATTTCTATTGATTGAGCGGGCTTGAAAGGCTATCATTGCCGGCTTATCCGGATTTCATCGCCCTCGACATAAAAACCTCCCCGGCAAAGTACAAGCGCCTTCTTCCCGGGGGCGAGGATCTGCAGCTTGAGCTTTTTGGCTACGGGTCGCCCGTTATCCCGGAGGTGTGGCCGAAAATAGTCACCACCCTCGAGTGGATTGCCTCAAGCGGTGTCGAGTACGAAATCCGTACCACCGCGGTCCCGGATCTCGTCAACGTCGATGACGTGAAGGCCATCTCGGATGTGCTCCAAAGCCTAAACGTCTGTTCGCTTCACGGGCGGGGACAATACGTCCTCGCGGGCTTCAAACCGGATACTGTGCTCGATCCTGCCTACGCCTCGATACACCCCTACCCGGCCGGCGTCCTTGAAACAATGGCGGAAACCGCGAGGAGCCGAGGTCTTGCCTGCTCGATTCGGTCCAACCGCGCCTCCGGCGACCTTATTCCACGGTTAAGCCGAGAAGGATGACCGAAAGATATGCTGTGGTAAGGATTTAGGCTTGTACTTATCCTATAGATATGCTATAGGATAAGTATGTCTGCTCGAATTGATGTCATGGCCAAGAGCCCTTTCGTGCTTGACACGAATCCCCTCCCGGAAGCTTCCAGTCCGCACGCAGGAGTGTTGGCGACCTCGCGCGCTTTCAGGTCTCTCGGATATCCTGCTCTCATTGACAGCCATCTGAGCCTCTACCGGCGTAAGCGTGGTCTGCGCGAAGCACAGATGATCGAGTCGGTCGTGCTGCTGCAAACGATCGGAGGAGACTGTCCGGAGGACATTGGGTTGCTCGTCGAGGACCGGTGTCTGGAACGTGGGCTGGGGTACCGGCCGCCGAAGGTGACGACGTTGCGGGAGTTTCTAGAACTGTTCGACGAGCCGCAGTTGGAAGGCTTACGCCCGCCGCGAAGTGAACAGCTTTCGTTCATTGTACCGGAAAGTGATTCGGTGAAGGGATTGCAACAGGTGCAGGCCGGAGGGGTTGCGAACATAGCTGCGCTCTATGAGAAACATGGTATGGTGCAACGGATCGCGACGATCGATCAGGATGCGACAATCATTGAGAGCCACAAGCGAGCGGCGTTTGCTCACTACCAAGGTGGTAGAGGTTATCAACCGATGATCGCGATGTGGGCGGAGGCGGATCTCATCGTCGCGGACCAGTTTCGAGACGGGAACGTTCCTGCCGGACAAGCTCCGTTGGACTGCTGTCGGATGGCATTCGAGGCGCTGCCGGCATCGGTGAACGAACGTTACTTTCGGGGCGACTCGGCTTGTTACGAGACGCAGCTGTTGCAGTGGCTTAGCGCTAAGGAGCGCGAACGAGAGGCAGGAGGCAGGATCGGTTTTGCGATCAGTGCGGACATGACTCCCGAACTGGCGAAGGTTGTTCGAGAGACGGCCGAGGAGGACTGGAAGACCTTTGACACCGAAATGGATGGGACCCGACGACAGTGGGCGGAGTTGGACTTCGTTCCCTCGCAGCGAGTCGAGCACAAAGACCAATGGCCGCTCCGGTATGTGGGCTTGCGGTTGCTGAAGCCGCAGGGGTCATTGTTTGCCGATGGGTCCGACCGGGAGCATTTTGCGGTCGTGACCAATCTTGACTGGGACGGCGGGCGGTTGATCACCTGGCATCGAGAGAAAGCCGGCACCATCGAGCACGTGCACGACGAGTTGAAGAACGGTCTGGCGGCCTCGCATATGCCGAGCCAACGCTTTGCGGTCAACGCGACGTGGTTGAAACTCTCGATTCTTTCTTACAACATCGCAAGTGCGATCAAAGGGCTTTGCTTGGTTCCCGACGAACGTACCGCGCGTTTCAAGCGGTATCGGTTGTTGACCGTGCACATTGCCGGGCGAATGAACCGAAACAACTGTGTCATGGGGTTGCGGCTCTGCGCTTCTGAACAAACGATCGCTCGGCTGAGCGCAGTCTGGGAAATGTTCGAACTCTCGACCCAAGCCACGTCGTCTCGACCGTTGGCCCGAGCCGGATAGAATCTCCTTCGCTCCGTTTTCATCTCCGATCACGCAATTCCCGCGAGAGGTCCGTTGGTTTTCCAGCGAGACTGGTCTTGAACGTCCACTCTCGCTTCCCGCAAGGATGCGTAGACCTCAGATGCCTCGATAAAAGCCGTATGACAGTGCCGTTGGAAGTCTCCATCGCCTTGTTCCATACTTCAGATGGCATGAAAAGTCGCAATCATTGCCTTAGGCGTGGTTTTGGGGTGCACTATTCATATTGACAGTTGATCTGTGAGCAATTAAGATAGGCAATTCCACTAAAGATCCTGAGAGGAGTAACTATGAGCTTCGACACCGATGCCATTAGAAATATCGCCATTGCGGGGCACGGAGGTACCGGCAAAACTACCCTCTTTGAGAATATTCTTTTCGCCGGCGGGGCGATATCACGCCCGGAAACCGTTGCGTCAGGTAAGACCGTAAGCGATTTTACGGACGAAGAAATACAAAGAAAGGTATCGGTTCATCTCGCCCTTGGTCACTTCGAGTCGCAGAACCGCCTGGTCAATATCATGGACACCCCCGGAGCGTCGGATTTTGTCGGGGAAGTTGTCGCCGCCTTCAGAATAGCTGAATCCGCGATCGTCGTGGTTGGCGCGAAGGAAGGTGTTCAAATAGAAACGGTGAAGATCTGGCGCAGGCTGGGCGCGAAGAAAAAACCGCGGGCTGTTTTCATCAACAAGCTCGATACCGAGCGGGCGGAATTTGACCAGCCTTTGAGCGATCTCAGTAAAAAATTTTCGGAGAGTTTTGTCCCGGTCGTGATACCCATCTCCGGAAATGAGGGCTATAAGGGCGTCATCGATCTCATAGAAAACAAGGCATATCTCATACCCGATTCGGGCACCGAGAAAGCATCGGATGTGCCGGCCGATATGACGGAGGCCGTTGAAGAATATCGGTCAGCATTGATAGAGGCGGCTGCCGAGGGTGACGACGCACTCATGGAAAAGTACTTCGAGCAGGAAACGCTTTCCATAGAAGAGATCAAGAAGGGTCTGTCCGCCGCATTCAGGAATAATAAATTCGTCCCGGTCTTTTGCGGTGCGGCCGAGTTGGCAAGCGGCATCAAACCGCTGTTATGCGGTTTTGTTGTCTATGAAACCTTCGAGCTTTCTTGCTCTTACGGGGTGCTGCAGTTTTCTTATTGCTTTTGCCTCTACCTGTCGGACTCGCTCTCTGGTGACCTTAAAGATTCGGCCTACCTCTTCGAGCGTATATGTATATCCGTCTCCTATGCCGTATCGCAGCTTAATAATCTCTCTCTCTCGGTATGAGAGTGTTTTTAGCACGACATCGATCCGGTCCTTAAGCATCTCCTGGGTAGCCGAAGCGACGGGCGAATCGATAGCTTCATCCTCGATAAAATCGCCGAAGTAGCTGTCCTCGCTCTCGCCTATAGGCCGATCCAGGCTGATAGGATGTTTGGAAATTTTAAGCACCCTGCGCGTCTCTTCCACGCTCATCCCGGCCTCTTCGGCGATCTCTTCGACAGTTGCTTCTCTGCCAAACTGCTGATGCAGCACCTTACCGGCCGTCCTGAGTCGGCTCATCGTCTCGATCATATGCACCGGAATACGAATCGTCCTCGCATGGTCCGCTATCGCCCGCGTAATGGCCTGGCGAATCCACCAGGTCGCGTATGTGCTGAACTTATACCCCCTCCGATACTCGTACTTATCAACCGCCCTCATCAAGCCTGTATTACCCTCCTGAATCAGGTCCAGGAAGCTCAAGCCCCGATTGCGATACTTTTTGGCGATCGACACCACTAATCTCAGATTGGCGCCGGAAAGCATTCTCTTGGCATTTTCGTATTGCGAGAAGACCCTTTCTATCGCCCGCAGCCTCTTATCCAACTGCTTCGGCGTCTCCATCACCATATCCTCAATGCCCGCCAGTTCCTGCTTCATCGTATCGATATCTTCAGCGGTTATGTCGCCGGAAGTGCCTCTCTCGATAGCCCTCTTCAACTGATGCATCTTCTCGCAAATACCATGAAGCTTGCTCTTCATCGGCAGAATCCGGCTCGTCCGAAGGCTCAGCTCCTCCAAAAGAGTCGCAACCTTCCTTTTATTTCTGTGCATGCGCTTGCGGTATTCCCTGGACTCGCCGGCGTTCTTGTCCTGCTGCGCCTTAAGAAACAAATCATGGTTCATAGACAGAAGAGCATCGACCGTCCGGAGGTTGACAGGCAACCGTTTCTTAATCACGGTCTTGGTGATACTATCGCCGGTTCCTGTTTTTAAGGTCCGATCAAAAGACATGTCGCCGTTATAAACCTGCTGCAAAATATCAACCGAATTGCGAGCACAATAATCACACTGAAGCATCTTACGCCGAAAACCCATCCGAGTGATCTCAATCTTGCGAGCCAAAGCAATCTCAGACATCCGGGTAAGCAGCGGTATCTGGCCCATCTGAGTCAAATACATCCGGATGGGATCGTCGATTCTTCTGGGGGCGGCGGTTCCTACTAATTCTTTTTCGAGGAATTCATCATGGTCTCGTTTACTGCGTTTTTTGCCGGCTTCTTCATCTTTGGCTTCGGCTAAATCGCCTTCCGGGATTTCGAATTCTTCTTCCTGCTGCTGCTGGAGTTTCCGGGCAACAGCCTCCGACTCTTCGAGGAGCGTTATTCCCATTGCGTCGAATGTTGACAGCAGCCTGTCGAGCCTGTCCGGGCTAATGTTGTCCATTTCGGGGAGATTGTCGTTAATCTCATCGTATGTCAGGAAGCCTTTTTCCTTGCCCTTTTTGAGCAGCATTGTGATCTGTTTTTCCGCGTCCAGAGGTCTTTCCGTCGTTTCCGGGGGGGCCTCGGGCCCGACTTTTGTTTCTGTCTTTTCCTTAGCTTTTACGGCTTTCATTTTTGGGGCCTTTGTCTTTTGCTTCGTCTTCTTCTTTGACTTGGCTGCTTTTACTGTTTTCTTTACCACAACTGGCCTCCTCAGTTAAGACGGTATAATTCGAGACGTTTTTGGCGTGCGGATTAGGCGAAGCTCGGTTTTGAAACGCAAACGACACCCTTTCCAGTTATATCCTTAATATGTAATTTCAACAATACGGCCGCTTGCGATATTCGGTTCGCTCACACGACAAATTACTACATAGTTATAGCAGGCTGGGTAAAAAAGTCAAGTCGAAAGCTAAAAAATGCGTTTTCAGGGCTATTAGAGGGGGTGCGAAAGTGTTTGGACACCTGGTTTTTGGGACTCACTACGGGGGCTTTGCCACCAAGGCAGTAAGACACGAAGAAAAAAAGGCAGAAAGGGAAAGCATTGGAAAGATTAACCACCCCCCAAGGGGCAGGCGAATTCTCACGAATTTGCACGAAGGGTTTTTAGACGCGGATTAACACAGGATTAACACGGATTATTAAATAGGTAGAGAGGAAAAGACTCAGGGAATTGATCGCCCCCTTATGGGCAAGCTCACGGTCGGGGCTCAGTCGCGCATTATTTTCGGCGTGTGATTGTTCTTTGTGTTTTTATCGGTTTAACTCACTTTATAGCAAAGCCACGCAGCAAGAAACGCGCCGTAGTTCCCAATCGCATAGCCGATAAGCGCCATCAGAATACTAACGGGCACGAGCCTCTTATTGTGGGCGGATGCGACAACGGGCGCACTGGCCGCCCCGCCGATATTCGCAGCGCTGGCAATCGCCACAGAATGAATATCCACTCTCAGCAGATACGCCCCCAGCACGCAAAACGCTCCGTGCACAGCTATCCAGATATAGCAGGCCAGAAGGAACCACACCGCCGAGCCGGTAAGCCCCGATACATCGGCCTTGGCGCCCATATTCGCAACGAAGATATAGACAAGGGCCATCGCCAACTCGTGGCTCGCGGGAATGCGTCTGGCGGGGGTTAGCGAGAGCAAGAGGCCCATAGTCGTAATCAGCAGAATCCTCCATGTCGAAGTCGTTAGGACCGGCTTTATCTCAGGGAGCCTGGCTGAGATAATCTCCGCTGCCCAGGTGCATGCGAAAGCCAGTACCAGGAGATATAGAAAATGCCTCGTCTTAACTTGCTGCTGCTCGCTTTCGTCGTCAATCTGAGCCGCTTCGAGCATCGCAATTCGCTTCTCATCGACTCGCGTAAAACGATTGAAGGCTTTATGAAAGTTCTTCGATCCGAGCAGGATCGGCAGCCAGATAATATAAACAAGATTATCACCAATTACGGCAAGTCCGGCGGTGCGGGCGGCCGGGCAGAGGCTTCAGATCAAGGTGCTGGGCCTGGCCAGTATTGCCGAGGATGTATCCCCCGAACTCGCCCGCGCCACCATCGATTCCGTGGAGGTGCTGGGTGCCTTGCATGCCAGTCCGGAGGTCAAGGCCGCCTTGGCGGATCGAATCCACTGACCGGCATTGCGCTAACGAGGAGACTCTCGATGATGGACGCAAAGATGTCAGCGGGAATGCGCGAAGCGACCCA
Organism: Sedimentisphaerales bacterium; assembly: GCA_041322395.1. Taxonomy (GTDB): domain Bacteria; phylum Planctomycetota; class Phycisphaerae; order Sedimentisphaerales; family Anaerobacaceae; genus JAFGCD01. The sequence continues at coordinate 2,814,032 of JBGLNQ010000001.1, read as the reverse complement.
TTTGACTCGCGCGGGGCAACTGCATGAGGCAGTTGCGATCATTCAACGTACGCTGCATGGCGTGTCGGGGCCGAAACCTGCGACCGACAACTCCCGCGCAGCAGCGGAGACGACGATCGAGGGGCACTTCCGTGTCATCGATGACGAGATGATGGGGACATACGCACACGAGCCGCAGCGGCGCTATCTGCTCGGCCCTGCGGCGAGCCCTGGGCATACTGAGGCCAGCCACGAGCGCACGGCCACGCCGTCTTCTTTCGGCGCCGGTCTGCATGAACGATGGCGCGGACGGTGGCGCGGATACCGCGGGCCAACGCCCTGGCCTGAGCCCATCCCGGAACGAGCCCCGGACATCGTACCGGACGGAGGGCGCTTTACCTCCGGCTTGTACACCAACCAGGCCGGCACGCGCAGTTACAAGCTGTATATTCCAAGCGGCTATCACGGCCAGCCGCTACCCCTGGTCATCATGCTTCACGGGTGTACGCAAAACCCCGATGATTTCGCCGCCGGTACCCGTATGAACGTGCTCGCCGAAGAGCATCAGTGCTTCGTCGCCTATCCGGCCCAGTCCCGCGCCGCCAACGGCTCGAAATGCTGGAACTGGTTCGAGCCGGCCGACCAGCAGCGCGACCGCGGCGAACCGTCCATCATTGCCGGGCTTACCCGCCAGATTTTAGACAGCTATCGGGTTGACGCACGGCGGATTTACGTGGCCGGGCTATCGGCCGGCGGCGCGATGGCACTGACGCTGGCGATGACCTACCCGGATCTTTACGCGGCAGTCGGCATCCATTCCGGGCTTCCTTATGCGGTCGCCCAAGATCTTCCGTCCGCGTTCACCGCAATGCGCGGCGGCGAAGGGGCTTCGGCCCGCTGGCACACTGAGTGCGCGCCCGTTCCCGCCATCGTGTTCCACGGCGACCGAGATACGACGGTGCATCCGTGCAACGGCGACCACGTGGTCGCCCAATGTGCGCCTTCGCATGCCAGGCGGGGAGAACCGCCCGAGGGCGGCCCCGCTCGGCGCGTGAGCGTGGAGCGGGGCCAGGTCCCGCACGGCCATGCCTATACGCGTACCACCTGCCACGATGCGAGCGGGCAGCCCGTCGTGGAACACTGGCTGGTGCACGGCGCCGGCCACGCTTGGTCGGGCGGGAGTAGCCGAGGCTCTTATACTGACCCCAAAGGGCCCGATGCCTCGCAGGAGATGCTCCGTTTTTTCTACGACCATCCGCAGGGCGGTGTCTCGGCAAGTGTTTCTTAGCTGCAGCGGCTCGGAATGAGATTCGCCCAGGCTCGAAATAGCGCACCGCTTCGGGCTCGCATAAAGAGTTACCGTGGAGTTTGGAGGAGCCGAGGTCGCGGTAGGAATGCCGGTCACCCGGCACCCCCCCGCACAGATCCCGGAGTGCGCTGCTAACGCACCGGGCTCTTGCCTCAGGTAATAACGCCAAACCGTATTAAAGGATGTGGATGACAAACCTGTGCAGGCGGTATCCACTTGGCTGTCAGCCTCCTCATGCGATCCCAGGTCAGACGGTGCTTATGGCTCCGGCGGCGCAGTACCTTCAGCCAAGATCTGCAAACTTCCTTGCGAAAGATGCTTATCGCAGGGCTGTTGAAGGGCACGCCGTGGAATATAGGCGACGAGGGTGAAAAGTTAACAAAAGCCGTTTGCCATGTCGTTGGCAACCATGGCCCGTAAATCCCGCATTGATGCCCCGGTGGCACTTCACCATATTATCGTTCGCGGTATCAAGCGCCGGTCAATCATTTCTGATGCCCGTGATTATCAGAATTTTCTTGAACGGCCTGGCCATCTGTTAACCGACTCCGCGGCCCGCTGGCCGCCGTTTATGCTCTTCCTCCTCGGATACTTTCTTCAGTTCCTCCGCTTGTTTGCGTCTGCGTTCCTCTTCAGCAAGCTTTTGATCCGTTACTTTTTCTTTCAATGGGGAAGGACCGAGAATAATTGAAAAGTCGAAAATGAGTTTTTCAAACTGTATAGAGGGTTGGTTGGGTTCCCAACTTATTAGGTCTGCGGCTTGGATAGCCCCAAAACCCAATGGGGGTCGAACATTATCAATAAGAATCGGGATCAATATGTTACGTTCAAGACCCCTATCAGCCTCCTCTTGTACCCATTTCGAATCGACTGAAATTTTCGACCATGCTACAATGACCGAGTGTGCGTTTTCAAGGGCCTCGCCAATCACTTGTCGCCAAGTTTTGCCTACCGGAATCGTCCGGTCCCAAAATCCCGACCAGCCTTGGTCTTCGTGGGCGGTTGAAAAAGGAAGCCTTCTCCACCCGTTATCAGATAGGCACCGGTATCTTCCTTCATATTTTTGCTGCCCTTTTCGGTAGTGTGGTCATCTGGGAGTTCTATCTTTTGTTCACTTAGCAGCCCAATGCATTCAAATTACATTCTAACATCAGGCAGGTTTATTTTGTAGATAATGAAGTAATTTCTATAGTTTTATCCAAAAATATTTCATATTCCATTCCTTTCCGCAATCAGCAAAATTCTTATATCCTCCTGTAATCTTATATGAAATCACATCATCTTCTCTATGGCATGAGAATTGAACAAAAAACTTTTATTACAACCTCGGTGCGCAATATTTTATTACTCAAAATTAAATGAAGCGTCATGGATTATATTAGAAATTATATAAAAATTATTTTTGAAGAAAAAGAAGGGAAGGCGGTAAGAGTTTTTCTGTTTTTATCTATATTGATTCTTTATTTACTTGGATTCACAGGTATTAAACAAAATATATTTTGTCATATCCATTCAAACCCGCTTCAATTCAACGATTTCATGCAGACATATCACAACGATAAATACCCGATGGCTGATGAGACATCAGATGATGAAATCGTATATCGGTGAGGATAGAGCATATATGCTGTTGCCCAAAATGCGATGGTTAAGCCATGGCATAGCCATAAATCCGTCTTTTCCAAGGCTTTGACCCAGAAAGTTATCTCAAGCTAATCAATATAGCCCGATAATGTGGTCGGCCTGCCCCCGCATTGATATTGGTTTTCCGAGGATTTCGTAGTAGAGTACCGCTCTTTTGAGGTCGTCTGGATCGGAGAATTCGGGCGCAATGCCGCTGAATTCGTCTATCTCCGGCTCAGGAGCTATTCCTTCGATAAAGCATTTAGGCTCGTCAGGTTCAGGCATCGGCCGAGCGACTTGGGGCGGCTCCGGCTCTGCTATTGCCCACGGCGGCGGAGCATTGACGCCCTGCATTTCCTCGGCGGCACGCTTGATTTCCGCCTTAATGTCCGCTACGAAGTCGCTCAGTGCGCTGCCTGGGCGAATAATCGTTCGAGGCCTTGTCCCTCCAGGCACCTCTCTGCGAGGCTCGGGCGCGTTGTCGGAGCGACGAACCGGTTGAACTGCGGGACGCTGCTGCACCGCCCTGCTCGGCCCTTGCCGCCCCGCAGGCGGCGCAGGCCTCGGCGCCGCACTTTCCTCTTCCTCGAAACGACGCTTCTGCTTCCTCGACTTGACAATTTGGCTCACCGCCATCAGGCCAAAGATCACGGCATAGACCAGCATCTGCATCCAGCCGCTCTCATCGCCTTCGAGCAAAAGTCTATTCAAATTAGCCAAAGTCACATCCGCCGCTCATTTAGAGCATTTTTATTTTGAACATTTGCTATTGTTTCTGATTTCCACCTAAGGTGTCCCATAGGGAGTGCTTCGGATTTCGCAAATCAACCTATACGATGCCCCAGACATCCCATTCATTCGCCCTATTCCTTCTTCTTAGGCTTTGCAATAGAATCCCTCATTCCGGTATCGGCCATAATATTTTTCATCCGGTAATAGTCCATAATGCCGAGGTTGCCTTTTATGAAGGCTTCAGCCATAGCCAGCGGTATTTTTGCCTCGTTTTCTACTACGAGTGCTCGCATTTCCTGCTCGCGTGCGAATGCCATGGCCCTGCGTTTTTCTGCCTCGGCCTGTGCCCGAACTAAATCTGCCTGGGCCTGGTGCTTCTGCAGTTCCGCCCCGACGTTCACACCCACATCGACATCGGCAATATCAATTGACAGAATCTCAAAAGCTGTCCCTGCATCAAGTCCCTTTGCAAGAACGGACTTGGATATCCTGTCGGGGTTCTCCAGAACCTGCTTATATGTTATACTGCTGCCGATAGTCGTAACAATCCCCTCGCCGACTCGCGCGATAATCGTCTCCTCAGTCGCCCCGCCGATCAGCCGCCCGATATTCGCTCGCACAGTTACCCTCGCCTTGGCTTTCAACTGAATCCCGTCCTGGGCAACTGCATCTATTGTCTCCTTGCCCTTTTTGGGGTCGGGGCAATCGATAACCTTCGGATTGACGCTCGTTTGCACGGCATCAAGAATATCTCGGCCGGCCAAGTCAATTGCCGTCGCCGTCCGTAGCGATAAATCGATATTTGCCCTGTTTGCTGCAATCAGGGCTCGAACAACGTTCGGCACCCTGCCGCCGGCCAAATAATGGCTTTCCAGGTCCTTCGTCGTCAGCTTCAGCCCTGCCTGGATCGCGGTAATCTTGCTGCGAACTATATCCTTGTACCGCACGCCGCGAATCCACATCCCGATAAGGTCTTTGAACTTCACATCCGCATCGCAAAGCCTTGCCTGCCACCAAAGCATAAAAAACTTCGCGAACAAGAATGCTAACGCCAGTATAGCAATACCTAAAACGATACCGGCGGCCCAATAAACGCCTGGAGGAATTTGAACTGCTATCATTGTCTGCATTAAAGTAGTCATCTTTGCCCTTTCTCTAAGTTTCTTCTGCTTCTCTAACCGTTACCTGTGTACTTTCCACATCGATAACCGTAATTTTCTTGCCCTTATCAACATATCCGCTCTCGGCCACACATTCAACTCTTTCTCCGGAAAAATCGCATGTTCCCACCGGCCTTAGAGGAGTCAATACCACCCCCGTAGCCCCGAGCAGCCCTTTGAGCTTATTGCTATCCGGCACCGCATCGCCCTGCTCGCGCTGCGGACGAGCCAGAATAATCCCTTTGCCGAACTTTGTTTTCGGAAATATCTTGTATGCGAGCACCAAAACGGTCGGTATCATGATTATAGCGACTATCACACCCGCCACACACGCTGCCGTTCCGTGCTGATAGAATATGTATATCCCGCCAAACAAGCATGCAAATGCGCAGATGCTTATCACCCCCCCGCTCGGCACGAAAACTTCAATTATAAGCAAAGCCGCACAAGCAAGATACAGAAAAGCGGCAAATAGAATCCAGCCCATAAACTTGTCTCTCTTTCACACTAACGACAAACTCTAACTCTCAGCCGCCCTGACCACCACTCGATTCCCGTGAATCCCAATTATCTCAACCGAAACGCCCTTCTCGATGAACTCCGCCACGGCCACAACATCCACTATCGACTCGCCAAATCGCGCTTTTCCCGCAGGACGCAGCGGAGAGACAACCTCGCCGCGCTGTCCGATTTCCACGCTTTTGGTCCCGCTGCTCGGCGGACTGGTCATACTTACCCCAATCCCGCCGCCGGGTGCAACAGCATTCGGCGACAAAATAAGACCCCGCAGAAACGGTATGTGCGGCAGATACCGCGCAATCAGCCACGCCAAAGCCACGAATCCTGCGAAACCGGCCAATAGCCCCATCGCACCGCCGGCAAATAAATCCCACTCGACCGGGCCATCGGGCCAGGGCACCTCACCCGGAGGATTTCTTACAAGCATGCCGAAAAGGCCGGCTAAAATGCACAGTATCCCAAGAAACCCGGCCACGCCGAAACCGGGCAGCACGAAGATCTCAACCATCAACAGCAGCACGCCCACCACCAGTATCAGCATCTCGACCCAGTTGGCCATGTCAATCAAGTACTTGCTGCCTACAATAGTTACGACACAAACCACCGCCACCAGCCCCGGCAATCCCAGCCCCGGACTGCTCAACTCGATATACGCCCCCAACATCGCCATCATCACAAGCACGGCCATAACGGCCGGCGAGTTTGGATATAAGAAAGCTGCCCCACCCGAATCCGCATGCACAGTCAAGAACCGCCTTATTGCGAATGTATTTCAGCGAATACAGATACCGGCCGAACATATACCTGTAATAACCGCTTCGGCGATACGGCGAAAAACCTGGAAGAGCCTGCTCCGATTCCTCTGCAGAGCCGACTCCTACATCTTTTTCCGTCAATCTCATGATATCGCTGATTTTCTTTTTCAGATTCCTGTTGAAAAAGCGGTAGTAAGAGAAATGAAACATAACGTAGTACTTGTAAAACTTGTTAATGACCCTTTTAGCAAGCCGATTCATTGTCTAATCTCCCAAATCATCTCCGCTTCCCATATCGAGAACGCCGCCGACACTGTTAGAAACTTGGTCGAGCCGACAGCCATCTCGACTATGAACAGCAAACAGGAAATATCCCGTAACTGTGGTTATACTCAAGGAGTGTATTACCAGGGTGACCCAAAACACTCCAGTGTAACCGAAATAGTCTATGCAAATATAGTCAAAGACCACGTTTAGAACACCCCCGATACCAACCGTCACCGCCAATATTTTTGCGAATCCGGCGGGGACTATGAAGCCTTGATTCATGCAGGCACCGAGCATTTTGAAGGGCAGTAATATAAGCAGGATGTTCATTATCAGCATGAATTCGCGGGTGTGATATTGAGGAAGAATGCTTCGTAAAGCCGGGGGGATGGCGAAACGCAGAGCAATGCCCAGCACCACCCCGATAGTGAGGCACAGGGCGATATATTTCTTCAGCTTGGCTTTGATTTCGGCGAAGTTGTCGGTTGCGGCGTATTTCACGGTGTTTGGCGCGACGACCTGGCCGAGTATGGCAAACGGGATCAGCAACATTTGGAAGACTTTATTGATTATCTCGTAGTAGCCGATCTCCTCGACGTAGTCGAACTGCTTCAATATCAGGATATCGATCCGACTGTACAAGAAATATGCGATGCTCGTAATGCCGAGCACGAAGGCATACTTCGCCACTTCCGAAACGATTGCCCTGTCGAATCCGATTTTGAAACCCCTCTGAGACGCAAAAAGCGCCCCCGTCATCAACAGATAGAGAACGCTTTGGGACAAAATCGCGCCGACCAGAAAGAAACGACTTACCAAAAAGAAGGAAGCCGCCAGCGAAACCACTCCGACGCAAGAGCTGACCAGCGCCAATTTCTTAAACTGCTTCAGGCCCCTGTATATACCGTCACAGATTCCCGCAAGGGGCATCAAGAAAAGGCAGGGCAGCAGGTAAATAACGTATCGGTGATTCTCGTCGAAGAGTCGCCGGCCGAGACAGACCACCAAAATCGATATGAACGCACTGATGCCGATAACGACAACGGAAATCGAGAAAAGCGTTTTGGCGAGCTTCTCTGATTTTGTGACTTCATACTCTGTCACGAATCTGGAAATGGCTGCGGAAAAACCGAAATCACACAAAATCATCAACAGGCCGATCACCGCCATCAGGTAACTGAAAATGCCGAACTCTTCGGGTGAGAGGTACCCGGCGGCGATGAAGAAGATGAGGGCCGAAGTGCCCTGCTTGCTCACTATTTGCAGCGTTCGCCAGAGGAAATGTTGGCCTGTCTGCCTATGTTTGTTGTAGAGTTTATTTAGCATCTTAGAACTTGAAAATCTCGTATCTGAGCTTCCTGTAAAACCCGTGCAGCCGAGGGAACGCAACGAAAAGCGACAGCAAGAGTTTATCGAATTTAGGGGTTTTGTGCTTCTTGTATCCGGCGAGCGACTGCCTGGCGGCTGCAATATCGCCGGCGCCAAGGGCGAATACGATACTCTTTTTCAAAGATTCGGCCTCCAATTCACCCTCGCTGACGCCGACAAATTCCAGAAGACGCTCGTCGTCGCTGAAATCAAGCTTACCGTATGAATCGGACCCGGATTCAAGCCTTTCATAATAAAACTTCTTCGCCAACTTGCCGCTGAGAACCTGTTTTCTCTTGCTGCTCATAGAAATACTTCTATTGGAAATTCTATAGCGAAGAAGAATGTTCTTTAAATTACCAAATCTCTTATTTGCCGAGAGCAAAGTCAAATAGAAATCATAATCCTGGGCCGTCTCAAACTGCTCTCTGTACAGTAGCCCCTCATTCCTGAATATAATCGTCGGATGATAAATCGCCAGCCGACCGTGAAACATATCCTGAACAATTTCTCGATGCTTCGTACGCTTGATTGCACTATGCCGGACCCTGCCGTCTTCATCGATAATTTCGACGGAACCGCCCACTAAGAAGATATCGTCGTTCCCTTCCAGAAATTCATACTGCAAGGCCAATCTCTCAGGCAGCGACACATCGTCGGCGTCCATCCTTGCAATATACTTGCCCCCGGCGGCCTTTATCGCCTTATTCAAGGATTTCGTAAGTCCAAGATTCTCATCGTTCGTGATAATCCGAATTCGGCCGTCGGCGATCCCGTACTGCTCCAAGAGGTCTGCGATATCGCGTCGATTAGGGTTGTCATTGACAATAATGAACTCAAACTCGGTAAATGTCTGGTTGAGTATGGACTCGATGCTCGCCCGAAGCCAGCCTAACGGCTCGTTATATACCGACATTAGAATCGAAATTGGCTTCATTAACTAAGACTTTTCCAGCACATATTTGTCAATCTATACCAATAATCCCAGTCTGCTCGCGGCCGTGCCAACGCATTGACCTGCTTTACATACTTGCGTTGAAGATTCTCCGGTCTTTCCTGTTCAAGTCATCCATTTTCGATACCATAAATTGAACATCATGATGCTCCAGAACACTCGCGAATAGTCAGCGATGCCTTCTTGGTGTTTTTGCCATAACGTGTTCAGAGATTCCTTGTCGTAATACTCGAAAGTTCTATCATCGAATATCTCTTTCTGGGCGAAATCCCTCAGCTCGTTTCTAAAATAATGCACCAGAGGCACCGCGAATCCTTTCTTTTTGCGGTAGAGAATTTCGTGCGGGAGAATGTCCGCGAAGGCCTTCTTGAGAATGTGCTTCTTGTCTGACCCCTTCATTTTCAATTGCGGTGCCAGCGTCGCGGCGAATTCGACGAGTATGTGGTCCAGGAACGGAACCCTTACTTCGAGGCTGACGGCCATCGACGCCCTGTCTTACAATTGGTCGATAATATGTGTATAATGAGTACTGGCAAAGAGAAAATTCGTTGGACGAAGGTTTTAGCAGCCAAATTGCTTATCGAATCGGGGTGTTGCGATGAGATTGAGGAAGAGATCGATGAGATTCTATCGGGAAAAACGACAATGAGTTCGGTTTTTCTTGCGCATTTCGGTCTTCTGACCCAAGAGATTCAGGAGTGCAAGGCGGAAGCAAGAAAACGCGCATCATGGTCGTTCTATTGCGTTCTTGTCGCCATGGGTGTAGGCTTTGCCATCGTCTTTTGGGGCGCTCATCATATCCTTGGGAGGACAACCTGGGACTATGTTGCCGCAGCTTCTGCGATTACTGCAATCGGTGCAGGTATTAGTGCATTCCTTGTGAAGACTTTTCTCGGAGTGCACCGTTTGGCCTTGCAGCAATTTAACCTCAGTTGCCAGGACTCTCTTCTCACGCGTCAAATCTTAATGGCAAAAATGCTGGCTGACGGTTTGCGTGATCCTCAGGTGCGTCAGAAGGCTTATGGGCAAATCATTTCTCACCTTCTTGCCTTGAGTTGAATTAACTATAGCACAGTCGTAGGGTGGGCACTGCTTACCAAAACACAATCCAAAAAATCTGAGTCAATCTGTGGTTACTCTTTGAGCAGCGGAAGGCAAAGCTGCGACCAGGTTTCCAGGCTCTCTTTCACTTCCTCCAATTCCCCCGGGGTCATGAATGTCATTTGTGTAATCATTTGCTCTATTTTGCTTACTTTGTCAGAGTCGAGTTTCCAATGGTGGACTACTCCGAGGTGCACCTGGCCTACCTCGTTGGAATCGTCGTTTAACAGAGCGACAATCTTGTCTGTATGCCCGGCCTCCACGGCCACTTCCTCGGCAACTTCACGCTGAACGGCGGTAAGATAATTGTCGAAATGGTAAGCAAATAAAGGACTATCATCAGCATCAATCGGATTTATATGCCCGCCAATTCCTATAGACCTCTTAGCAACCAATCGAATCTCGCCCGCCCGCTTGCCGCGGACGTAATTGAGGTATTTGCCATCGCAGCTCATAATCACATAAGGGATAAGCTGCTTAAACGAAGGGTCCGTCTCCACCGCCGAGCGCGGCATAAATCGCGGAACGCCAGGAACGAATATCTTATCGAGATACCGATCCACGTCAAAAGCAAGCCCGTGAAACATCCCAACTTCTTCAACAACCCCCCGCTCAACAACTAAGACTTGTTCTTCTTGTGGCATAATTTATTCTCGTATGCAGTATTTCACCTGTCGTCCGTCATCCGTCATCCGTCGTCTGTCTTCCGTCTTCTCAACTCACACCACTCAATCCCTGGTTACTTCCAAAGTAACTATTTTTTATTGTCTGGGATTATGAAGTGTTCGGGGACTGTGAACTGCGAGCAGAGGAGGAGCGATTCTTTTGCTACTTGCTCTATGGCGGACTCGTCATCGATATTCTCGACGACTCTATTGATAAACGTCGCAATCTGCCTGGCCTCGGGTTCTTTCATTCCGCGTGTGGTGACAGCGGGGGTTCCGATTCGCAGTCCGCTCGGATTCGAAGGCGGCGCCGGGTCGCCGGGGACGGTATTATAATTCGCCACAATCCTCGCACGGTCGAGCGCCTTGGCCAATTTCTTGCCGGGGATATTCTTATTGCGCAGGTCGATCAGTATCAAATGATTATCCGTCCCGCCGGAGACGAGGTTAAAGCCGTATTCGAGCAGCTTCTCTGCCAGCGCCTTTGCGTTCTTAACCACCTGCCTGGCATACGCTTGGAACTCCGGCGTATCGGCCTCGGCCATCGCCACCGCAATCGCGGTCAGCGTGTGCATGTGCGGCCCGCCCTGCAGGCCGGGAAATACGGCCTTATCGACCTTATCCGCATGTTCGGCTTTGCAAAGCAGCATACCGCCCCTCGGCCCGCGAAGGGTCTTATGAGTGGTGCTCGAAACAACATCGGCGTAAGGCACCGGGGATTTATGAATCCCCGCAACCACAAGCCCCGCGATGTGCGCAATATCGCTAACATGGTAAGCCCCGACCTCCTTAGCTATCTCGCCGAATATCTCGAAATCAATCTCACGAGGATAAGCAGTAGCCCCCGAAATAATCAGTTTCGGCCGATGCTTTTGGGCCAAATCGCGAATATGGTCGAAATCCATCCGCCCCGTCTCGACGCTAACAGGATACTGCACAGAATTATAGAACCGACTCGTAACAGAAGCCTTCCACCCATGAGTCAAATGCCCGCCATGCACGAGAGACAAACCCATTATAGTATCACCCGGCTCAATCAAAGCGGTGTAAGCAGCCAAATTGGCCACCGACCCGGAATAAGGCTGAACATTAGCATGGTCGGCCTTGAACAACCGCTTAGCCCGCTGGCAAGCCAAAGTCTCAATAAGATCCGTAACCTGCTGGCCTTCGTAATACCTTTTATTAGGATAGCCCTCGGCGTACTTGTTGGTCAGGCAGGAGCCGCTGGCTTGCATTACCGCTTTCGATACATAGTTCTCTGATGGTATGAGGCGGATTGATCCGCTTTGGCGGGTTGCTTCCTGGCGGATCAACTCGTATATCTGTGGGTCGTACTGTTCGAGAGCCGTTTTCATTGGACTTTACTCCGTTAATCCTTCTTCTTCTGCGTTTTGGCCATCGGGGACGGCCTGGGCCGGCGGAAGTATGTTTTTCATTGGTCTTCAATTCATTAGCCGGCGACAATATATAGCGTCTTGAGGGTTTGTACAAGGAATTATTGGGTGCCTTAGAGGCACATAAGATCAATGCCCCGGAGGTATGTTAGTTGCGGAGGAGCAATGGCGTGGGAGCGTTAGTAAGCTAAAGTGAACTAAAGCGGCTAAAGTGATCTAAAGTTGGGTATTCGATGCTGGATGCTGGATCCGGGTTAGGCGGGGGCGGATTTGGGGGTTGGAATTTGTTTTTTTTTGGGGGGGGGCGGGGGGTTGGGAGGGGAAATGCTGGTTTGGGTGGTTTGGGATTACATTATTGTTGACAAAAATTTTTGAAACATTAGTATTATCGGATTGCACTATCGTATGGTGTTGACGTAATTCGGTTGGAGAATTATGCCGGACGAAAGCAATGGGTCGGAAGTTGCCAAGGCACGGTCGTTTTTGATCTGGTTGCTGATTATCGGAAGAAGCGTGATCTGATTTATGACGGTCTGAGCGACAAATTCGAGCTTGTCAGGCCGGGCGGGTCGTTTTATGCGTTTCTGGGCGTGCCCGGCGGCGGGGCGACGCAGTTCGTCGAGAAGGCGATTAAGAACAACGTCCTCATAATACCGGGCAGTGTGTTCAGCGAGAGGGATACGCATTTTCGGATTAGCTATGCGACCAGCGACGAGAAGATTCAGCAGGGCATCGAGATTCTCAACGCCATGATTTGATATGAACCGCCTGATTCTGTGCTGTTGATGCTGAAATCTCGGTTTGCAGCCGGTTTTTTCAGTATAAGCCGCGTTTTTTGGCTTGACCGCTTCCGACTCGGCGGCTAAAACTGCCTCACTGTGTGTGTAGGTGTGTAAGAGCGCAGACACTGTTGTTTACGGCCTATGCAGGTCGCCGGTTGTCGTTTTTTTGGGGGAAAAAGAATGATTATAGATATGCTGTTCGGGACGGTAGGGGGGTTGGGATTGTTTTTGTTCGGCATGGGGATGATGTCGGACGGGCTCAAGAAGGCGGCGGGCCAGAAACTCAAGACCATCCTTGGCGCTCTTACGAAAAACAGAGTGATTGCCGTTCTGGTCGGGACCGGCGTTACCGCGCTTATCCAGTCGAGTTCTGCGACGACGGTTATGATAGTCGGCCTGGTCAATGCCGGGCTGCTGACATTGAAGCAGGCGTTGTGCCTTGTCTTGGGGGCGAATATAGGAACGACGATCACCGCGGGGCTTGTTTCGATTCTCGCGCTGTTTAAGATAAGCACTTATGCGCTCCCAATCGTGGCAGTCGGGTTTCTGCTGACAATTGTGGGCCGCTCGGCGAAGGCACATAACCTTGGACAAATCCTGTTGGGCTTCGGCATCCTGTTTCTCGGCATCCACTTTATGAAGGAAGGCTTTGAGCCTCTTAAAGACAGCGAGCGGGCCAAGGAGATACTCGTGTGGGTGGGGCACAATCCGCTCCTGGCGGTGCTGACCGGGACACTGATAACCATGCTCCTCCAGAGCAGCTCGGCCACAATTGCCATGATTCAGGTGCTGGCCTTCCAGGGGGCCTTTGGGGACGACTGGAATCAGATCCTTGGCGTAACGATACCCTACATCCTCGGCGACAATATCGGTACGACGATAACAGCGCAGATTGCCGCCTTGCGGGCATCGCGAAACGCCAAGCGCACGGCTATGGGGCATACCATATTCAACGTGATAGGCGTTATGTACATCCTGCCTATCGTATGGGTCGGCTGGTATGCTGCGGCGGTGAAATGGGTCACGCCCGGGCCTCTGACTCAGAATACTATCATGACGAACATGTTCGCGGCACACTGTATGTTTAACGTTTTAAATACGATTATTTTCCTTCCGTTTATCAGCGTGCTGCAGGCGATTGTTATGAAGCTTATCCCGACGACAAAAGAAGAAATTGTACGTCGGCCCGTAACGCTGGAGAGTCATTTGCTGAATACGCCTGTGCTCGCGCTTAGCCAGGCCAAGAGCGAGATTGTCCGCATGGCAAAGACCGCCAAGAGGACGGTTATGCTCGCTATCGACGGCATTCTGGATGAAAACGAGAAGGACCTAAAAACCGTCAGAGAGTTGGAGGATTATGTGGACGATTTCCAGTTGGAGATCACTACTTATCTTTCGGCGCTGTCGCGAGAGGTTCTCTCGGACGAGGTTTCGACCGAACTGCCTGTTCTTCTTCATGCGGTGAATGATCTTGAGCGTGTCGGCGACCACGCCGTTAATATTGCCGAGGTGGCCGAGCGCAAGATCGGTCAGAAGCTGTCTTTTAGCGAGTCGGCGATGGCCGAGGGCGGCCAGTTGAGGGCCGAGGCGGAGGGTATGTTCGACGACGTTATCGAGGCCCTCGAAAAGGGCGATTCACAGATCGCCAAGGAGGCTCTAAAGCATGAAGCCGTGCTGAACCGTCTGCAGATAGAGTTTCGCCGCAGCCACGTGCAACGCATGACCAATGGGCTCTGTGCGCCGGAAGGAGGGCTGATATTCATCGACCTGGTGGATAATGTCGAGAAAATCAGCGATCATCTGACAAACATCGCGCAGGCAATTATAGGAGGCTTGCAGTGGGAAGGAATCAAGCCGGGCGTAAAGCCCGGCAAGCCGGTCTGATATCCATCGTTCTGGTGGATGATGTCGAGAAGATCGGCGACCACCTGACGAATATCGTACAGGCGATAATAAGGGGATTGCACTGGGAAGGGGGCAAGCCGACGATTGCAACGGATGTTTAGTTTTGTGTTGGCAGCGGCGGGGGATTTTGGTAGAATTGGCGATATTATGAAGGAACGACTGCGGTTAATTGGAGTATTAGCAGCCTGTGCGCTTGTTGTTTTGAGCGTTTACGGGGCTGACGAGCCTAATGAGGCAAGGCGAGGCGAGACGCCGAAAGTGGAGGCTGCGGTCATTATATGCCATGATATGATCGACAGCGGGCTATATAAGTCTATCAAGCGGCGGAGTGAATTGGCCGTGGAGAATGGGGCGGAGTACCTGATTTTCGAGATTGAGACTTATGGCGGACTTGTGAAGTCTGCTGATGACATCGCGAAGTACCTGATTCTCGATATCGGCAAGAAGGCGCGGACGGTGGCGTATGTGACAACTGAGGCGATATCGGCCGGGGCTATGATAAGCGTTTCGTGCCAAGATATCGTAATGCTGGAGAATACGACTATCGGCGACTGCGCTCCGATTGCGCTCGGCGGCAAGCTCGAGGGCGTCGAGCGGGAAAAGAACGAAAGCTTCATACGGGGGGCGTTCGACAGGGCGGCGAAGGCTAACGGCTATCCGCAGGCATTGTTGCGGGCGATGGTGTCGATGCAGATAGAGGTCTATAGGGTCAAAAACCTCAAGACGGGCGAGGATGAGTTTGTCGAGTAGTAGTATTAAGAGCAAAGTAAAGAGCAATCGTTACTGCCAAGTGAAGTGCAAAGAACGCATTCTTGAGTATAAGGGGAAAAGGCTTGACCATCTGAGCAACTGCCGTTACCAACAGTACATATGTGTCTGCTGGATTAATTGTGATATTATCACCTGAGGTTACTGCTTGGTTTTTTGCTGTTGTAAAATAAAAAACGTCCCCACCGCGAAAATATTCCCAGGGAAACCGACGATAATATCGGTCGTTATGGCGGGTCTGTCCAGCCGGGCTTTGACCTTCTCTACAACCCTGCGAAATGCCTCGACATCGTATTGTCGGCACATCTTTTTGAGCACTGCATTTGACCCGGATTGTAGTGATAAGTGCAGGTGGGGCATGATGTTACGATATTCACAGAACGTATCCAACAGTCTTTCGGTTACATCGCCGGGCTCGAGCGAACTGAGTCTTATTCTGGCCAGATTCGGAATCTGGGCTAATTGTTTGAGCAAATCAGATAATTTGTCGTTTTGCCGGTTTGCCCAATTCCTCCGCCGAACAGTATCCAGCCCGTAGGCCCCGAGGAATATTCCCGTAACCACAATTTCCTTATGGCCGCCCTCGACAAGCGTTCTGGCCTCGGCAATTACCTCGCCGCTGGTCCTGCTGCGAACAAAAGGCCTTGTTTTTGGTACTATACAGTAGCTACAGCAGCCATCACAGCCGTCCTGCACCTTAAGAAACGCTCTGGTATGGCCCTCGAACGAGCTGAGAGTCGGCAGGGATGGTTCAGCGGGCAAAGAATTTTTTGATAACGGCACCGATGAGGCATTTTGCGGACCGATTTGGGTTTTGGGCTTGATTTTATGGCTGGTTTCTGGTCTAATAGTATTGTTCGTACAGGTTTGAAGGTTTCTTCCTTCGGAGGCGGTTACCTCGCCACTGACTATGCGACGCAGTATTGCAGCCAGTTGTTTTTGGCTCCCGGCGTAGCGAAGGTTTTCAGTTTCGGCGGGCAATTCGCCGATTTGTACAGTGGTCAGGCAGCCGCTGACGACGATAATAGCGTCCGGGTTCAGCTTTCCGGACTTTCGGATGTGCTGTCTGCTCCTGGCCGAGGCAGTATGGGTTACGCAACAGGTGTTGACCACGACAAGATCGGATCTTTCCGTCGGTTCGACCTGTTCGAGGCCGCATTGTTCGAGAATTTCTCGAATCTGCTGGCTTTCGTATTGGTTCACTTTGCAGCCGAGCGTAACTATGGCAAATGTTCGCATAATGTGATATAATCTATATTTGTTGTGAGGCTTTGACAAGGCTCCGGCAATAATCGTTTGGACCCTAAAATGGGAGGTTTGTAATGGCCGCAGCGAGCGAAACCGTTTGGGCTATCGACATTGGCAACAGTTCTTTGAAGGCATTGCGGCTGAGTACGGAGAGCGGTGCGTTGGAGGTTGTCGATTTCGATAATATCCGCCACGGCAAGATACTTTCAGGCGGCGGCATTACCGATGCCGAGAAGGACGAATTGATTGCCTTCAGTCTTCGCCAGTTTGTCAACAAGCACGATTTCAGCGAGGATGACATTATCGTATCCGTTCCGAGCCAGAACAGCTTTGCGAGATTCGTGAACCTTCCTCCGGTCGAGCCGAAGCGGGTTGCCGAGATTGTCAAGTTCGAGGCGGTTCAGCAGATTCCATTCGATATCGACGATGTCCAGTGGGACTGGCAGCGGATGAGCGAGGACGGCAGCGCCGAGTTGAAAGTCGGGATATTTGCGATCAAGAACGACATTGTCAATACGGCTATCGAGCATTTCGCCCGCGAAGATATTCAGGTGAGCTATGTTCAGATGGCCCCGATGGCGTTGTATAACTATATAATTCATGACCGTCCGGACCTTGTTAATTCGGACACCGGCGCCACGGTGGTGCTCAACGTGGGCGCAGAGATTACGGACTTGGTTGTTTGCACGAAATCGTCGGTTTGGCAGAGGTGTATCCTTTTGGGCGGCAACAACTTCACCAAGGCGATAGCAGATACGTTCCACCTGGATTTCGAGAAGGCCGAGAAGCTAAAACGCACCGCTCCCGTGAGCAAGTATGCGCGTCAGATATTCCAGGCGATGCGTCCAGTTTTCATGGAGTTGGCCGTTGAGGTGCAGAAATCGCTCGGCTTCTACAAAAGCTCCAATCCCGGCACGCGGGTTCGAAAAGTGGTGGCGATTGGCGGCGGGACAAAGCTCCGCGGGCTTTTGAAGTATCTTCAGCAGACGCTTCAGATGCCGGTTGAAAGGCCCGACGTCTTCAAACGCCTGAGAGTTGGGTCCGAAGTTCCGGCCGCTAAGTTCGGGGAGAATGTATCCGAGTTCGGAGTCGTATATGGCCTTGGCCTCCAGGCTCTCGGCATGGCGGGAATCGAGAGCAACCTACTGCCTCAAAGTATGATTCGCTCGATGGCCTGGGCGGGGAAAAGCCGATGCTTCCTCTTTGCGGCGTGCCTGCTGCTGGCCGTTTCGGCGATGGTGCTGGGCAGAACACTATTCGACAAAATAAACTACACCAAGAATAACCCGATTCGAGGTCAAATCCAAGGAATCCTTAACGAAGATAAGCAAGCCAGACAGAATTTGGCTGACACCAAGTTGAAGATTACTCAGTACGAGGAGGCTATAGCGAAGAAATTCGAGCCTCTCAAATATCGTGAAGTCATTCCGCAGCTTTATGAGACGATTTTTGCGGCCCTGCCTAACGCACAGAACAATCCGATGCAGGCTAATCTGTACGCTGCTTTCGCCGGAGGGGATACCGATGCAGTCATGCAGACGCCTCGTAATCAAAGGATGCAGATATTCGTGACGAATATGTCGGTAAAATTCGCCGCGGATTTGTCAACCGCTTCGTTTACAGGTGCAAGCGATTCGCGGGCGTCGAGGCGCAGTTACCAATCAGACATGTACCGCGGATACGAAGAATACGAGTATCTGTCGAGGGGTGACGAATTTGGGCGGGACAGTATGTCGAGACCGTCGGGACAGCAACCACCTCAAGCCTCCGAGCCCAATCAAGCGGGCGAGAACCTGAAGAAAGAGGGTTTCATAGTGACGCTTTCGGGTTATAGCCCTTACGAGAACATCCAGGCGCTGATAGATCCGCTGAACGTATCGAATCGGCCTGACCGGTGGGGTTTTGTGACGCGATTGATGCACCTTGCCGATGCGAACTCGCCGTTCGAACTCTACGAAAAGGCGAATACGAAGGAGCACTTCAAGCTTGAGATCGGCGAAGTGGACATTGGCCGAACCGGCACACAAACGCCAATGCCGGCCGGCATTGGGGAAATAAAGCAAATAGTTGCGGAAGGCGCCACCGCCGGGACGAGATCAAGAACCTTAACCTCACAAAACACTGCAGTGCTTATCGCAAGCAGGGCATAATTGAAAGCAAGCGGGGAAGAATCGGGGGCGCCAAGCTCAGAAAACGAAAGATTACGCTCCTTGATTTGTGGAACGTGACCTGTGGCGAGATAGATACTACCGGCCCGGCTGCTTCAGAGTTGAAGAAGCCGCTGAAAGCCTTTGCAGATGCAATGGAGAAGGTAGTACTCTATAAGTAGCTTCAGCAGTTGACGTTCTTCTGTGAAAGAACCTTGGTTATAGCTGTGATGAAGAATTTGGCTAGGCGTTTTGAATTGGCGGGAGGTTGGCTGTGCCGAACAGGGTACTTTGCGTTTTATTGGCGATACTGGTTTGGATTGCGCCGGCGGAATCCGGCGGAGAGGCCGAGAATAACAATGGCAAGTCGCCTTTGGATGCGTTGCCCGAGCATATAGCGCGGGTAACGCATTTCGGGCAGAGGGCGGATTTTTCGCATGACGGCAAGCGGATTCTGTTCGTCGAAAAGACGTTCGGGGACGTATATGAATTCGATATCGAGACGAAGATTATCCGTCCGATGACGCATCATTATTTCCACGAAGGCTATACGCGGGCGTTGTATCTCAGCAACGGCGATATCCTGCTCTCCGGCGCCCGCAAGTTCGATTCGGCCAATCCCTGGGCCAGCCGGAGCGGGGATAACGCCGAGCTTTGGGTTCTCAAGAAAGATTTGTCCTCTCCGCCCGCAGCCCTGGGCGAGAAATGCTCCGAAGGCCCTGCGGTCTCGCGCAAGCGGATGCACATCGTTTGGACTGTAGGCGGTGAATTCTACTCCGGCGATATTGTCTATGAAGACGGCAAGCCCAAGCTGGCAAAGAAGAAACAGGTTTTGTCGAAAAAGCAGCTGCCGTTTAAGGCCGGGATCGAGACTCAAAACCTCCGCCCGCCCGCCGAGAAAGAGTTGATATTCAGTGCGTACGGATACCAGGGCACCGAGGTTTGCGGGCTAAATCTTAAGACGGGCAAGATTGTCAACTATTCTATGGCTCCGGACCAGTACGACGAACCGGAAGGCATCTTCCCGGACGGAAGGCACACGCTGGTCGAATGCGATAAGCACAGCGGCGAAGGCGTGCAGTATATCGACTTGTACAAACTGGCTCTCGACGGTTCGGGCAAAACCGAACGCCTAACCTTCTTCTCCGACTATCCCGGTTATAAAGCCTCGAACCCCGTCGTTAGCGATGACGGGCGGTATATCGCTTTTCAAGCAGCCAAACTTGGCGACCCCGCCGGCGTGGGCAGAGGCATTCTGATATTCGATATCGAAAAGTCAGTCCGGCAATCCAACGACGATGCCGCCACGCCCAAGGCCGAAGATAAAGAATACCTGCCCGACCCCAACGAGGCGGACAAGCCCCAGGACGATAAAACAGCATCGAATCCGCCCGAGGAAGATAAGACGGAAATAATCGACGTTGCCGAATTCGACGATGCGAAAGAGAAAGCCCCCGATAAAAAGACCGTTCAGGCGGACGAGAAAATGCCCGCCAAGCCCAAGACGCTCGAAGGCAGGATCGAGAGGATTGAGATGGACTACGGAGTTCAAGTCCTTTACGAGTACGACGCCAAGGCGTTCTTCCCTGCCGAATGGCTCGCTGCCCCGATATCGGGCGATGGCTCGCAAATGCCCCGGCGGGAAGTGGCCGAGGTCGTCGATGCGATTGAGCAGTTCCTCTCGGCCTATCCGAAGGAGGTGCTTGAGAAGAACCTCAAGACCATATACCTTATAAGCGGCATGAAGTTTTACGGCAAGGGGTTCGGAGCGGCGTACGGCAAATCGGCTATATATGTAAACAGCGAGGGCAAAAGTAAGGGCTATACCCATCAATTCCTGCTGAGCCAGATGCACTCGGAGCTATCGAGCATATTCCTCATCAACTACGGCGAGAAGTTCCCCGTTGATAAGTGGAATGATATTAACGCTTACGGATGGGAATACGAGGGCACGGGAATCGAGATGCTCGGGCAAAGCGATATATTCGCCCAGACCGAGGAGCTGCTCAGCCTGGGGTTCCTCGTGAATTACTCGCAGAGCAGCCTTGAGAACGACGTCAATATGTTCGCATTCTGGGCTTTCACCAAGGCCGAGAAGCTGAAAGAACTGACGTCGAAATATGAGCGAATAGGCCGCAAGCACCAGCTCGTCGTGGAATTCTACAGGACCATTCACCCAGACATAAGTATCGCACGAATCGAATGAATCTGATAGAGAATGAGAGAAAGCTGAGATTTTGGTCTTAAGGCCGGGTATCCTAAGGGGGTCTCTTCGGTATTGGGTGTCCAAGCGGCCAGCTCAGAATAAACGTATTTCCAGGCTCACCTGTTGGGGGAAGAGTATTTCCGGGATAATATGGAGAGACGACCTCAACATGTGAGTCAAGGAAAACGGCGTTGGCCGTTCCCTTGTTCAAGTCGCCCCCTGGAGGATCGTGGAAAGTTGCGAAACAGTCCGTAGGAGGGTTTGTAGGATATGCCCGTAGATTGGTGTCATTGATGGGAGCATTGCTGAGGCCTGGAATCGTCCATGTATTCTCCTCAGAGAAGAAGAACACGCGGGACGGATTCTTCACATCCCATTCATATTTTACTTTCGTCCATGCATCGCCGTGAAGATATGAATTCATAGTGTAATTCCAATTAGGTTTCATGGGAATGTTGCACTTGTGGCCCCCCATTCTGGCCATTACACTGAACTCGGGACACAGGTGGATATCGGCGGATTTCAGATAAGGCCAGAGGTTGCCGGCAAGTTCGGGGTGCTTGTTAAGATTCTTTCTTTCATCATGCCAGGCGCATCCCTTACCATCGTTCCCATTTTTGTAAAGCCAAGTGAATGAATACGGCATGACGCCATCCATATCGGTGATATACATCTTCGCTGACAGGCCGTACTGACGCAGGTTATTTCTGCAGATTATTCGTCGTGCCTGCATTCTCGCCTTCTGCAGGGCGGGCATCAGGATTGCCATTAGCAGCGCTATTATTGCGATGACAACGAGGAGTTCCACGAGGGTAAAGGCCTGCTTTTTCATAGAATTGCATCCTTTAGAATCAACATCAAAACGCCTAAATCTCTAATACTCACCCTATTTTATACCACACCTCAAGCGGCAAGTCAACTGAAAAATTATTTTTAATCGACATTTTCCATTTGTCTCTACAATCGCATGTACGTAGCAATTTTCCAGTGGAAACCAAATTGTCAAAGAGCTTGAGAAGCTGCTTATTGCAGCATAAATACCTTTATGAAAAGTCAGTCAAGTTGAGTAATTATAAATCAGATATAGTTCTTTTCTAAGAAGGAAGAATGAGAACAAGAAACAGCATCAAAATCGCATTAACAGTTTTTTTGACAGTTCTCGCAATTCTTTCGGCTTGTGCAGAGGCGGATATTGTTCAGCCTTCGGGGATCAATCCGGCTACAGCGGCGCCATGGGTCCCTGGCGACAAGTATCGGCTGGTCTTTATAACGAGCACCGATCAAGCCGCAGAATCATCCGATATAAACCATTACAACTCGCTGATGCAAGGTGTTGCCGATGCCGCCGGTTTAGGAGAGGCTACCTGGAAGGTAATCGGATCGACCAATACTGTGGATGCAAGGGACAACACCTCGACCAATCCGGAGGAGGACGGGGTGGGCTGTCCGATATTACTTATCGACGGGAGTACTGTCGTAGCCAACAACAACGCAGATCTGTGGGACGGGGAAATCCAGCATATAATTAACCTGACTGAAACGGGAGAGATTAGAACGGGTTGGCCATTAACAGGCACATACCTGAATGGTTTGAAGGCCCCCGGCAATGGAGAGGGATCATCGTTCTCGGCTTTAGGCGGCGGCGGTGAAATTCAACAGGGCAGGTCAGATATAACGACCGAATGGATCTGGCGCACATGGACCGGAAGTCCGTCTGCACGGGCTATGTATGCTATGTCGGACCCCCTGATTGTCGGCGGCTATGATCCGAACCTGCCAGGTGTCGATGCCGGTGATAACCGGATTACCTGGTCCGGCGGCGCTGTAACATTGGATCCTGATGTGGTTAATAACGATACACAGATTCCGCAGGGAAATTTGCTCTATGCCTGGACGGCCAGTCCTTCGGCAGGAGTTGTATTTACTCCGAATGCTAACGTTGAAGCTCCGTTGGTTACAATCACCAAGGCTGCTGCTGCCGGCGATGCGAATGAATTTACACTGACACTTGCCGTGACCCTCGAAGGTCAGAGGACAGAATCGGATACCATGACGATCTACGTTTACGACGATTCCTGCCAGGCGGGCAAAAGTATCGGCAGTGTGGCGATTGGAGCCAGCGACTTTAACGGCAGTTGTTTTACCGATTTCGATGATTTTGCCGTATTAGCGGCGGCCTGGCTCGTCGATTATGATTTCGCAGATCTTTTGATGCTAATCGAATCGTGGCTTGATGGCGAGGTATTAACATCACCGGTCATTGCCTCGGTTACTGTTCCAGATGTAACAGGCGACACCGAATCAGAGGCACAAAGCATATTAACAGGTTTAGGTTTAACTACCTCTTCGACCTATCGATATGACCTGGACATTCCGTTAAATGAGGTCATTTCTCAGAGCCCTGTAGCTGGTACGGAAGTTCCCGACGGTATCAACGTGAGCCTGGTTGTTTCAAAGGGGCCGGCTCCGGTTACAAAGCCAATGATCGCAAAGGTCTATCTGGCGCAGACCCACGTTCTCAGGCCGAATGATGCACTTTTCAAACTGGTCGGTAACAGGCCGACACTGCTGAAGGTTCAGGTGCTTGGACCTAACGGTACGGCATCGCCGCCGGTAACGGCTGCGTTGTCGGTTGGCGATGACTCGACGACACTGACGCTGAATGGTCCTGCTGCGCTGGTGGACAGTTTTGAAGCGGCGTTTGGTAAGGTGGAACACAGGCACGACGACAGCTTTACGGTACTTATCCCGCTTGAGTGGATACGACCTGGCCTGAATATCCGGGTTACCGCCGGCAACGACACAGTCACCCATGATATTAAGGTCGGGGCGCCGACGGTAGTAAAGATGAAGATGTTCGATGTGCACTACTTCGGGTTAGGAAACGCGAACTATCCAGCCGGCACTTTCGAAGAGCTGGAGGCGAAGTGGCCGGTGTCCGATCTGAGCGTAGAGCGTGTACGGGGTATTGATTTTCCAGAGTTGGTGATGCTGGCCCGCGATGGTGCTCCCTTCGTGCGCGTTTCCTCCACGCAGGATTACACGAACCAGACGGGCCTGGGCTTCGATGGCGAACAGACGGCAGCTCATCAATGGATCGGAGCTTTGGTGGCGTCAGGCGGTAGCTATGACATAGCGATGCATTATATCAATATCATCGGCGTAGGCGCCGGGGGTGATGCCGACGACTTCAAAGGCGTCGGGGTCGTCAGCCTCGGAATCCTAAATCACGAACTCGGCCATGCCCTCTCGCTGCCGCACTGGGGCGATTCCGGCCTCTATCCGTACAAGGGCGAAATGTACGGCATCGAACCGCAACCGGGATCTTACATGGGTACCCACGTCGGTCCGACATGGGGCTTCGATCTGCCGTCTTTGACATTCATTCCCCCGACCGTACAGGAAAATTCAGTCGGCGGAGAGGTGGGGTATTACAAGAAAAGTCCTATGCAGGGCGGCGGTGTCGGGGACCAGGAGGTAGGCTTCTTGTTCAGGCACTTCTCAGACTACGGCGTCAACAGGATGCAGACTTATCTGGAAGGGAAAGTGGCAGTCCGAAGGGACGGCAACTACTACAAGTGGAACGAACAGGATGGCGACTATACCACGAGTCTTGCCAACGATGGGGTTCGTTACCCGATCGAACAAGACGTCCAGGTGATCTCGGTTATGGCGGCGACGACCCTGGCGGATATGAACGTCAATATGGTCTATCCGCCCATCGGCCCCTATGAAGGCAACCTCATCCTAACATTCGACCCCACCGACGCGGCGGACAGGGCGCTTGCCGACAACGTGTTCTGCCCGGACGGCGGCTGTGACTTCACCCTCCGCGTGATGCAGGGCGGCCAACAGAAAACCTACATGCTGCCGGCGAGCGGCACAGCAGGGGACGATCCCTATTCCAACAGCTCCCTGAAAACAACGGCCGTTAACCTGCGTGCAAGCGATGGCGCCGTAACCCAGGTCGAGCTTCTGCTAACGCCCAACGCAGAGAAGGTAGGCTTGCCGGGCAGCCCTGATGTGCTCTACACATGGACCGACTGAAGCGACCACCCGTGACGGCGGCATAAGCTTTTTTTTAACCTTACTTATTTAACAGGAAAATAACATGACTGCATATAACCGGATCAAAACAGTATTAACCCTCGCTGTCGCGGTTATGTCGGTCGGTGCAATGGCCGGATCGGCATCATTCCGCACCTGATGCGGAATCCAGAAGCTGTTCGAAGGAGTGGATTCCTGCTTTCGCAGGAATGACAAATGCCTTCGCAGCGCCGTAAGGTATCCTGAGGAGAATGACAACCGAGCAGAAATGACAGCCGAGGCAGTCCCCGCTGCAAAATGTCGGATGCAGGTTCGACCGGGCGTAAAAGGGCGAAGGATAACTCTATTAACTTGTCAAAGTGCGACCAAGCTCGCTGCTCGATGGGACACTTGCCGCATCCGAAAAGACCAGCATCAGACTCTATACA
This sequence comes from Sedimentisphaerales bacterium, assembly GCA_041322395.1. Lineage (GTDB taxonomy): Bacteria > Planctomycetota > Phycisphaerae > Sedimentisphaerales > Anaerobacaceae > JAFGCD01. The sequence continues at coordinate 2,788,674 of JBGLNQ010000001.1, read as the reverse complement.
CGACAGTATCGAGTATCCTGTAGCTCGGCTCGATAAACAGAACCTTCTTGTCGTCGCCTTGTTCGGAGAAACGAATCAGACCGAATTCAACCATCTTGGCAAAATCTCTCGATTTTGTGGCCGGTTTGCTCCTTAACAACATTTGCGAAGATTTATGCAAAGCATATTGTTTCTTCTAACACCATGATAAACTCACTAACTCATTCCTCGTCGGGGGAAATAGATACGTCGCCTCCCCGAACTGCTGTTTCGAGAAAATGCCGGGCGATTTCGGCCAGGGCTTCGGCGTTTTGTTTGGCGTTGGTTCTCGAAAAGGCCTCAGGCCCCCGGGACCCCTTGTGGGGAGCCTTTTTTTCGTTTTGTTTGGATTGGCCGTTCAGGCGGGCGAGCGCCATCGCTTTTTGGATTACCTCCTGCTGCCTGCCATCGACGAAGAAGTACAGCGGCTTTGCAAAGTCGCTCTTTTTCACTTTAACGGGAACCTTCGGCATCTTGAGTTCGATAAGCCGGTTTATCTGCCCCGGGGTCTGGGGCAGCAGCTTGCCGAGCTGCCGGGCGGCGGTCTTCTCGGTGAGGCGTTTGAGCAGTGCGATCTTCCTGCCCAGCTCGTCTGAGCCTTTGAGGCGGTTGAGCGTGGCGAGCAGTATATCGGTCTGCTCGTCGTCAACGTCCCAGACGATAACGTCGGCCTTGTCACGACCGAGCTTCTCGAGGGCCTTGAGGCGATGATGCCCGTTGATGATTTGAAACTTGCCCTTTCTCCCGCGAAAGGGGCGAACTATCAACGGCTCGTATCGCCCGCTCCGCTCGATGTTGCGAACCAGCTTGGCGAACGTGCCCCCGCTCATCTTGTTGGGGTTGTCCGGATGGGCGACGAGCCTGCCCAACGCGATTTGCTGAATTGTGTTTTGCATGGTTTTGCTGCTCCTTATCTTGCGACTTTTTTATCTTACGATCCTTCTCGATTGCAGAGGGCCTCTCCGTTCGATTGCAGAGGGCCCCCCCGTTCGATTGCAGAGGGCCTTCTCCGTTCGATTGCAGGGGGCCCCCCCGTTCGATTGCAGGGGGCTGTACCGTTTGTCATTCCTGCGAAAGCAGGAATCCACTCCTTCGAATAGTTGCTGGATTCCGCATCAAGTGCGGAATGACAATAGGTCTGTGCGGAATGACAATGGGTCTGTGCGGAACGACAATAGCAATAAAGCGTCCCTTTTGTATTTCTCCGTCATCTGCCATCCGTCTTCTGATTTCTGTCATCTGTCTCCTGTCTTCTGTCTCCTGATTTCTGTCTTCTGTTCTAAATCCTCAATTCCATATCGGGGTTAAACCAAATGTAATATGCCGGGCGGTCGGTTAATTTGGTCAGGATGTATTCGGTGCGGGCCGGGCCGGGCCGCATGTCTCGTCGTTTGCCGAAGCTCTGCAGAAAAAGGCGAATCTCCTGCTCGATGAATCGCCCGGCCTCGGCATCGAGCATATCGATTCGGTCCTGCACTTTCCGAGGGCTGATTAACGAGGCCCCTTCTATTCCTACGCTGCCGAACGCCTCGATAAGACGCTCGTTGCGCGGCGGCGTCGCAGCGGTGTAGCCCTGCATATTCGCCTTCTCGAAGAACGGATTTATCAGCCCCATTACCGCCAGGGCCTCGACGATGGGAACGTTCATCAGCGGCATCGTCTCGCGAACCAGACGTTGAGCCAGGCCTATGCCGCGGAACCTCGGCTCGATAATAACCCGGGCGATGCGGCGAATGTTCTTATTGACCAGGGCCAACTGAGTGCTCCGGTCCAGCCCGGCAAACAAGCCGCCCGTGGCGACGTTGCGAAGCTCTGTATTCGGCGTGGGCATGGTATAGACAATCACGCCGGCACAATCGGTATCCGCCAGCCATCTCAAACGCTCCGTCGGACGCAACGCAAAGATCGCAGCGAAAGGCCCGAGCCGACTGTCACGGTAGTGATAATGCGAAAGCTTCCTGTAATCGTCCGCCCGTCCGGGGACGACTTCGATTTCCTTGCAGATCGAGCAGGTTGTCATGCCGAATTCCTCCTCGCGTCTTTGTATGTAACCGTCGCAGGCTCGTATTTGGCCTTGCTGATTATTACGTCCGGCGATAAGTCGCCGAGAAAATCCTTAGCACTGGCCGCGACGATGAATGTCATGCCTTCCCGCTTGGCGTGCCGGGCGACCTTGAACGCGATTGTCGAAGCGGCCAGACGCGAGAGATTCGAGCAGAACTCATCGGCGAAAACGAAATTCCGCCCCGTCGAGACCGCGACCGCCAGACGAAATCGCCACTTCTGGCCCTCGCTAAGATTGCTCGGCTGATTGAGTACTGTCATAGTGTCGTTTAGCCCGGCTATACTGATTGCACGCAGCGTCTCGAAGACGCCGCCCTCGATGCAATCGACCACGGTGCGATCGTCGGGCGTTTCGATATGGTTGAGGTTGATCCGCTGGTCAGCCGGGATGCAATTCTCGATCTCGCCGAGCAATACGCTCTTGCCGGAACCCGATGGCCCCGTAATGCAAACCACGTCGCCGGCGCGGATATCGACCTTGCAACTGTGAACCTCGCTCCTGCCCCGCACCCAGTCCTCGGTAAGCCCGAAGACCTTGCAAACCCGGGTGACTTTCTCAGTGAACGCCCCCTGCCATCTGAATGTCTTTGAAACGTTGAATGTTGTCATAATGTCTGCCTCACAATTAAAACTTGTCTTTGTGCCTTCGTGGCTAATTAGAATTTCTATGGTCTTCCTTCACGCTCCTCTCGCAGGTTCTCGGCGACGAGCCGGTTAATCTTCGCGACGGTCGTCCTGATACGGTAGTACGACCAGCCGTTCTCGGCTGTGATGCGATTGATAGGCAGCCCTTGCAGGTAGTAGGCCTTGGCGATGTCCATCTCGATTGCACTGAGGGCGCGCCGGTGACGAAGGCATTCGTGGTTTTTTGAGCATCGGTTAAAACGCCATCAGCAGATTCGAAGCAGTGATTCATAATTATCACATCAAAATTTGAGCTATCCAGGAAACTGCCGTCGGTTACAACTTCGATATCTATGTTGAGATATTTCGGCAGAAATTCAGTCATGATCTCGGCAAAGGCGTCAAAATCATGTGCAAATCCACCTACCCATAAAACAGCTTTGCGTTTTCCGCTCCTGGGGGGTGTGCCGCATCCGCCGGATGCCAATATGCCCCCTACGGTTCCGGCAATAGCGAAGGAACTGTTTCGTAAAAAATCGCGGCGTGAAATATTGAACCCATTCATAGTCTTTTCCTTTATTCTACGGCACTGCCGATCCTGTGTTTACCGTGGCAATCGGTACAGACAGGATATCGATCGAACCCGGCAAGTTTGGAATCAGAGATTTTGTGCTTTTTGTGACATTCCATACATGCCCGGTCAACCTGATCACGGGTATATGTAATATCGGGCTTAGTGGCTCCGATATCTTCATCATTGGCATGTCCGGCACTTATACCATGACACTTTATGCAGGTAACACCCTCGCTAAAATGAGTCTTACTGATCGTTTCACCTACAAAGGTGATATGGCATACATAACAGGCCGCATTAACGCTCATGGGATCGATCTGGCCGGAAGGCTGGGCAAAATCCGAGTGGGACGTTTCAGTTTCAACAGGCTTTTTGCACGAACATGAATGAAAAAAAAGCGGCAAGCCAATACTTGAAATCGCCAAGAGCAATTTTCTTGTCATACTGTTTCCCAGTGCTTTAACCAGTGATACTCCGGTGTAATATGATCGCGGTAGTTTCGAGTGCATTTATCAATAGCCGCTATATCGGCATCTGTCATGGGCTTATCTTTTTCGTAGGAACCTTTTACATTTTCTTCAAGCTGTTCAGAGATATTTACGCCGGGAATAACCGCGGATATACGAGATTCTTTCAACATTGTTTTCAGCAGGATATGTGCCTTCGGATCGACCTTGCCCTCGATTTCTTGTGGCTTTAGGCCGAAAGTCGTTCCAGCGCCAAAGGGCTTTAGGCCAATGACCCCCACATCTTTTTTCTTTGCAAGTTCAAGCAAGCTGGCTCCGCCAAATTCTTTGGTCAGGAAAAGATACGGAAAGATTATCACGGAAAACTGAGGATACTCATTCAATACCCGGCGGAACACTTTTGGGTTATGAGCCGAGATACCCAAATAACGAACCTTGCCGGCCTTCTTGACCTCTTCAAAAACATCAACTACCATATCCAGTACCTTATGGCTTACCATATACATAGTGGCAAGATTCGTTTGACCCTCACCCCACGTTGCCCCAACAGGCCGCCACATATCCAGATAATCGGTCTTATAGCCCTTTAGGCGATCATCAATGGATTTGAGCATACCTTCTTTAGAAAGTTCTTTCTCATACTCTTCAGTAATCTTCTCAGGCCATGAAGCGAATCCTATATACCAGTTCTTTCTGCGGGCGCCGTCCATTGCTTTGCCGTAAAGGTCACATTCGTCGGCAATATTAGTATCGACGTAATTCAGCCCCAATTCTGTGGCCTTATCAAGAACGTCCCTTCGATTTTCGACACCACCTTTTGTATAGAAACCGCCATGGCCGCCAAGACTTATCTCGGAGATCATTAAATCCGTTTTACCTAAACGGCGATATCCCATCTTCGGGTTATAGCTCAATATCTTTAGGGTGTCGTTTTTCTCTGCGGCACCGGAATTTGCGGCAATCGCACCAGCGGCAGCCGCTGCAGTTATCACAGAAGTCTTATGCAGAAATGTTCGACGTGAAATTTGTTCTTTATCTTTAAAGCGTATCCTCTTCATGTCAGTTTTTAATCCTTTCAGTTTTTCAGTTGCGTTCACTTTGCTTAGGTGATTCGGTGCGGATTCTTGTCCTATTTTATTCGGATGAGTTCCGGGGTGTCCATCGAGGCTTCAATCGCAGCGATCGTTTCGCGGACGCACTTGGCCTTCACGAGCATCAGATCCGGAGGAAAGTCTTTTTCCTCCTTTTCGAAGAAGTGCGCGATTTTGGTCAGTTCCGGAATGGTCGCCTTGGCGTGGGTGCCGTAACTGAGGAGGATCTTCATGATTTCCGGCGTCCGCTCCTGGCTGTCCCAGGGATTCTGATCACGCGTGTATTTCACGCAGGCGCTGATGCCTTCCTCGATGTGGAGTTTGGCCAGGATGCGGAGACCGTCCAGGCGGATCCCGTCGGCAAACATTTCGCCACTCGGCGCCGGTTCGATAACTGCCTGAAGGATGGCGGGAAGCAGTGGCTTGATTTGCTCATAGCTCAACTGCGGATAGATGCCGCTGATAAAGCCGCGGGCGTAACCGTCCTGGTTTTGCAGTCCGGCGACCACGGCTTTGCGGAGCAAGTCCTGGTCCACGCCGTCAAGTGAATGTTTCAGCATCTTTCCAAAGACAGCGACGCATAGATTGCGTTGCTCCATGCCGCGCGGATCTTCGGCAGTGGGTTTCCGGGCGATTCGTTCCAGCAGGATCGGCACCGTGGACATGGCGGGGGCACCAATGTCCGCCAAGGTCTCGGCGGCTTTGATGCGCAGCCAGAGGTCGCTGTGTGAGAGAAGTTTTGTCAATTCCGGCACGGTGGGGGCAGCGGCACCACCCAACTGGGCGAGCGCATCGCAGGCGCCGTAGCGGGATTCCAGGCGCGGGTCGGAAAGCATTTTCACCAGGGCGGCGATCGGTTGCTCGCCTTTACGGCGACCCAGCGCCATAGCGGCGCGAAGACGCACAATCGGCGACCAACTGCCGAGCCTATCTAACAGTTGATCCGGGCTGAGTTTATCGTAGGCGCTGGTGCGATCTCTACTGGTCCAGCCGCGACCATCGAGAATCAGAGCCTTGGCGGCGGCGGCATCAAGCTGCGGCGCGAGTTTCGGTTGTTTGCCGGTGAGCAGGATTTTCTTGAGTGGCATGGCGTAGGCCAACAGATAGCCGCCGGTGCTGTCCCAGCCCGCGTAGCTGTCCTCCTCCCGCTCCGGCGGACCTTGATGGAGAAAAATTCCGTCCGAACCACGTGCAAGGTCGAAATACCATGTGCCAAACTCGCTCATCCACGCGCCCGTCGCCTGGGGGCCCGACAGGGCCACTCCTGGCATGGCCCAGATCACATTGAAATAATTGCCAGTGTGCCCGTAATCTCGCTCCGGCCCGTGGGTCGGCCATTTTCAAAACGCGTTCGACCTCTCCGCCAAAGTCGGCATGGCCGGGAGTGTCGATTATTTTGATTTTGTACTCATAGCCCATGGAGTTCGTGTAGTAAATCGCGCAGTTCTTACTGAGAATCGTAATGCCGCGCTCGCGTTCGAGCGGATTCGAGTCCATAATCAACCCATGCTCGCCGCCTGCGAGCTTGTCGAGATCCTCCTGTCGGAACATCCCGGACTGGTAGAGAAGCTGGTCAACCAACGTCGTCTTACCGTGGTCAACATGGGCAATTATCGCAACATTACGAATATAATCTGAATACATGGCAACCTTTCAAAAATGGTTAATAGTGCGTCAACAGCCGATTTGTCGGCGTCCTTACGATGAGGGCCAAACCGATAAAGCCGCCCAACTCAGCTAACAAAACATTCAACATCAATTCGCCTTCTACGAGTAATTGCCATTAATCTTCCTAAGCTCAAAACCGCTCCGCCGGAAACCTGACTGATTATATCCTTTAAGCGATTGCCACGCAAGGCGCAATTTTCCCAAATTGGCTATCATCGACCAGGTCAAGAAGTTCACAAAGCTCAAACTGTAGCTCTTGCATACCCATCTCGTCGGGTGTATTATGTTGTGTGGATTTGATTGTTTGAGGATCGATGCGACGTGCTATATCGCTTTGCTGAAATACAACGGATGACTAAGGAGCCAAACGCCATGAAAATCACTATGCACCCTATAGGAGTAATACACTCTCCTTACAAGGAGCCAAGAGATATCCCTATCCAGGGGATATTCAAACCGGATGTAGAGGCCTGGGTCGAATTGAAAAAGCAATACTGTAGCGCGTTGAAAGACCTCGAGGACTTCAGCCACGCGATTCTTCTGTACCACTTTCACAGGTCAACCGTAGAGCAGCTTCAAGGCAGGCCGTTCCTCGAAGACGACGAGCACGGCATATTTGCGATAAGGAGTCCGCACCGTCCCAATCATATCGGGCTTTCTGTCGTCAAGGTCCGCTCGATTGAGGGCAACAAACTGTATTTCAGCCAAGTCGATGTCCTGGACGGTACTCCCGTATTAGATATAAAACCGTATGTGAAGTACTTCGATGCACGCGACGATGTGGTTAGCGGGTGGGTGGATAAGCACTTCGAAAGCGGGCTCCCAGGGGGCGGGCAAGCGCCGGATAGAACGGTTCTGAGATAGCGCAGAAGCAAAAAATAAGGAATAATGAAAGAAACAACAAAAAGACAGAAGTGGATGGCTCAGGTCTGTGCGAATTGTGTATTATGCAAACACACCAGAAAGAAGCATAAGGGAGTGCTCTATACCTATATAGAAAGGAATTGAAGAAATGAACACAAAGGAATTCTTGACCAAATTCAAAAACGATTTTGAGAAGATGAAAACACAGGCAAGTGCGACGGTAAATGGATTCGCCGGGCTGTTTGGCAAAACAATGTCAGAAGGAGCCCTTACCGTCAAACAAAAGGAATTAGTCGCCATAGGAATCGCTGTCGCCAAGCAATGTGAACCCTGCATTGCACTGCATGTGCAGAAGTGCCTCGATGCCGGGGCGGCCAGAGAAGAAATACTGGAGGCTTCGGGGGTGGCGGTAATGATGAGCGGCGGCCCGGCATATACGCACATACCGGTGGTGATCGATGCCCTTGACGCACTGGAGAGTTGACCGCACTTAGAGAATATCAATTTGCCTTCCGAATTCCAACACAAGTCGGCGGCAAGCACATTCACAGAGATTCCGTTCGGGGCTTGCACGAAGAAACGTGCTAAAAGAGTTATTGACTTATGGCAATCGTAACATTGCGTGACATCCACGTTGCTTTCGGCATGGAGGTCGTCCTCGACAAGTTGAATCTTCAGCTTCATGCAGGCGAGAAGGTCGGCATGGTCGGAGCCAACGGTTCGGGCAAAAGCACGATCCTCAAACTCATCACCAGGCAAATCAAGCCGGATATCGGCAAACTGATCAGACAGCGCGGCTTGCGCATCGGCTATCTGGCGCAGGAGGCGACGTTCAGCCGGGAGCGGACTGTGCTGGAGGAGATGCACGCCGGCGTTGGGCATATATCGAAGCTGCAAAAGTCCATCCAGACCGTCTCGCATGAGATGGAAAACCTGAGCGGCTCGGCCCTCAAGGCCAAGATGAAGAAGTACGATCGGCTATGCCGCGATTTCGAGATTGAAGGCGGCTATGCTTATGAGACGCGCATCCTTGCAACTTTAGCGGGTATTGGATTCGAGCCGGAGTTCCATCACGCCAAAATCTCGGCTCTCAGCGGAGGCCAGCTCTCCCGTCTGGGCCTGGCGCAGGTATTGATGCTCGATACCGACCTGCTGCTCCTGGACGAACCGACCAACCATTTGGACCTCCAGGCGACCGAATGGCTGGAGAAATTCCTGGCAGGCTACAACGGCGCAGCAGTCATTATCAGCCACGACAGGTCGCTCCTGGATAAAATCACCTGCAAAACAATCGAAGTCGAGAAGCGGCAGGCTAAAGTATGGAACGGCAACTACAGCAACTATGTGCAGACCAAAGAGACGGCACGGCTCCAACAGCAGCGCGAGCACGTCAAGCGGGTCGAGATGGTCGAGCGGACGCTGGACTTCATCGCTCGCAATAAGGACCAGGAGGGCATGCGAAAAACCGCCCGAGGGCGCAAGACCATATTGAACCGACTGCTCAAGGAGAATCCGGACTACCTGGATAAGCCTTCAGACGATAAGACAATCAAATTCTCGTTCGGCAAATCGGGCAAAACGAGTAACCTGGTGTTGCGCTGCGAGGCATTGGGCAAATCCTTCGGCGATGTGACGCTGTTCTCGGATTTGACGTTTGATCTGCTCCGGGGCGAGAGGCTGGGCATCACCGGGCCTAACGGCACGGGCAAGAGCACGCTGCTGAAACTGGCCCTCGGCCAAATCGAGCCGTCCTCCGGCAGCGCTGCCATGGGCAAAACCTTGCGAATCGGGTATCTCGATCAGCATGGCGAGGTGCTGGCCCCTTCCAAAAGCGTCCTCGAAGAGGCCGCCAGCGCGAACGGCGAACTGACTTCCGAGCAGATTCGCAATCATCTGGGAGCATTTCTCTTCACGGGCGACGATGTGTTCAAACTATGCGGCGACCTCAGCGGGGGCCAGAGAAATCGCCTGATGCTCTGCAAATTGGTTCTCAGTGAGTCGGATGTGCTGGTCATGGATGAGCCGACCAACCATCTGGATATCGCCAGGAAAAGGACTTTGACATGTCCGTGTATGCCGTGTCCGTCAATGCAGGTTAACCCATAGTCCCGCATTTTGAGCTTATCGACCAGAGGCGACGCGTCCTTTTGGGTAACGACCCGCACGAGGACCACGCCCAGAGAGAGTCGCTCGGCTATACAAATGCCGACGAAGTTGCCCATTGCGAATCCGGCGGCATAGGCGATATAACAGACAGGATTCGAGAGATTCTTCATAATCTGGCCTATTGCCAGGAGCCAGATGAGGACCTCGATGAACCCGAGGAGAGGGGCGAGGTACTTGAGGCCTCTGGATACAAATATGACCCTCACCGTTCCCAGACTGACGTCCAGGATGCGTGCCGCAAAGATCAGAAACGGCAACAGCATCCAGGTATAATACCATGAATTAGCCAGTAGTAAACCATGCATTCGCGTTCTCCGAAAGCCCTATGGATGGAGGGCGCAGCCCTCAAGGGCGGATTGAATCGGCAATTCTAAGATACCTTATCTCGAATGTTCCTGATCTTTCCGAAGCATATCAGTTCATCGCCCTCGATAATCTTTACATTCGCGCGCGGGTTCGGGATTGTATCGTCATCCCTGACGATAGCCAATACCGTAATGTCCTGGCTTCGAAGGTCGGATTTTGCTAACGTTTTATCGAGGACAGGGCTTTTAGATGTAACCATTATCTTTGAGACTCCATATCCGCCCGTTGCCAGGAGAAACTCCTCAAACGATACCGTCTTGAAGGCCTCCGCCTTGATAAGCTTCTTCCTGAGAATATCGGTAAGCCTCTTTGCAAATCTGCTGTTTGTGAAAATCTTATAGACCAAATAAGCGGCTGTGACAATGATGACAAGGTTAATCAGCGGCATCACGGAAACAAGGAATGCCGGTAAAGGAAACGGCAAGACGGGCCTGGAGAGTTTGTCGCCAATAAGCGTATAAGTTCTCAGAGAGTTCGCCAGGGTCGCAATCAAGGTGACAAGCCCTGCGTGGCCGGTCACGATAAGCATCGAGGCGATTCGACGCCTCTGCCGGTTACTCGTAATCAATTCAGCCTCTTTGGTGGTGAAACCGGTTGAGGTGAAGCAGGACAGCGACTGGAACTTGGCAACCGACCATTCGAGACCGGTCAACTGAAAAGCGACAGCGCCTATCCTCACCACTACAAATGAGACAACCAGCACACTTATGAATAATATTAGGTTCATGATTTGCTCCTGCTAAAGCCCGGTTCAGATATCCGCTTAGCTTAATTCACAACCACTTCTTTCTTCTGAAGTATATTAACATAACGATCGCCATAGACGCCATTACACACCAGACGGCGGCGTAACCCAATTTCCATTTCAATTCCGGCATGTGCTCGAAATTCATCCCATAGACGCCGGCGACAAAAGTCAACGGGATAAATATTGTTGCGATGATTGTCAGCACCTTCATCACCGCGTTCATCTTGTTGCTGATGCTTGAGAGATAGATATCCAGCATGCCCGATACCATATCACGAAGGCTCTCGATAGTGTCGATGATCTGGATCGTGTGGTCATAGACATCCCGCAGGTATATGCCGGTAGTCTCCTGCATGATTGACGATTCGCTCCTCTGGAGGTCGCTGACTACTTCCCGCAGGGGCCAAACCGACTTGCGAAGGAATATCATCTCTCTCTTCATCGAGTGAATCTGGTGCAGCGTCTTCTCGCTGGGATCGCCGACAAGGTCTTCCTCCATCGACTCGATCTTCTCGCTGATTCTCTCGAGTATTGCGAAATAGCTGTCAACTATCGCGTCTATCAGCGAGTATGCCAGATAATCGGCCCCTGCTTTTCTGATTCGGCCCTTGGCATTTCTGATTCTCTCCCGGATTTGGTCAAAGACGTCGCCGATTCGCTCCTGAAATGAAATGACAAAATTTTCCCCGACTATCAGGCTGACTTGTTCGCTCTCCACCGCCTGGAATTCTTCATTATAACCGAGCATCTTGAACACGACAAAAAGATGCTTGTCAAAATCTTCGAACTTCGGCCTCTGCCCGGTATTGAGTACATCCTCAAGTATCAGAGGGTGCAGGCCAAACTCCCTGCCGAGCTTCTCCATCATCTCGATATCGTGAAGACCGTCAATATTGATCCATGTTACCGTGGGTGTGGCCTTGAAGGGAAAGCATTCTTCAACAGTTGAGACCTGCCTTTCCTCGGCTTTTGTTTCGTCATAGTCGAGATAGGTTACACGAACCGAGTCAACCATCTTCTCGCCCACGTGTACAAGCGTCCCGGGCGGCAACCCGGCTTTTTTGGAACGCCTCTTAACCAGCTTCGGCCTTTTTATCTTCGATTTCATCTATCGCCAGCCTTAATCCGAACAGTGCAAGGTTCTCTGAGTGGGCGTAATACGAGAAAGCAGGCGAGAAAGAAGAGATCTCGCCGGCTGTTTATGCGATCAAGAACACCGCGTCAACTATTTGACCTTCCCGGTCGCCGCCCACTCGACTCCGCGGACGATTATCTTGCGGACACTCGGGGTCATCAGGGCCTTGCCGTCGTGACCGAAGGCGTTGTGGACCGTTCGTCCCTTGCCGTAGTTCAAGGTGAAGATGAGCGGCTCGGTTTTTTTGCTCCAATCCGAATCCGCCGTGACCAAGACGTTGATCTCGCCTGTGCCCTGCAGCTTGGCGTACAACTCGTCGTCCACCACAAAATCATCCATTCCTGCGGTTATTGGATGTTCCTTGTCGGCTATTTTGGCCTCAAATGGAACACGCGGGCCGTGCCCGGAAGTTCCCATGATCCATTTTCGGCCGCAGAGCTTGCCGAATTCGTCCCACTTGGCGAACGAGGCCGTGGCCAGGTGTTGGACGAAGAAGCCCTTTCCACTCTTGACGAAATTGATGAGGTTCTTCTTGGCCTGTTCGGGCGGCACGGGCATGCTTCGCGCGTAGATTGTGAATACGATTACGTCATATCCCTTCAGCGCGGTTTCCGATTCGAGGATCAGAGGGTCTTCGCACACCTTTACGTCGAAATTCTTGGAGGCGACGAGGATTTCCCTTGTCGTCTCGGATATCTCCCGCCAGGGGTGCGCCCCGACGTCATCACCGGTAATCAGCAGGACTTTTATCTTTCCCGGCTCTCGCGCCGCATCGACCGCAACACCGAAACCGGCCACCACAATACATACCAGAACCAAAACACAGATTGAACGCCGCATCCAATTTCTCCTTTCTGCTAAAAGACAAAAATTATTGTCCCCCGTGGACTTGGTCAGTCGCCTTGGCCAGGACAAGTATCTCTTTGCAAAAGATCGGCTCAAAGCGCTCCGTGGGGAATAAATATCGCATATCCCCCTCGGGGCAGGCGTATTGCATATCGCGTGAATATCCCGACCCTTACGGGCGTGTTGCCCAAATACAAAATCCGAAGTCCGAAGCGAGTTCGGGATAGGTGTCCAAATCTTCGAAACCCTACTCTGACGCAGTCAGAACAGTTTTGATCATTTTGTCATTGGTATTTTGAATTTGTTTCGGATTTCGGATTTCGTGCTTCGGATTTGGGCAACAAGCCCGTCAGCGCCGGGGTAATACCCCCTCCCTCCCTCACGGTCGGGGCGGCAATCTCCCGCTGTACGCCGCTTGCAATCTCGATCAGCCTGCCCCTATTGGTTCTCCAGTTCTTTCTCCAGCGACTCGTACAACTTCAGCCAGTTCTCGGCCCCTATACCCTCTCGCACCTCGGGATCGAGCCATATTTCCGCGAGCCAGGCCAGCATTTTCTTAATATCGACCGGCTCGGCGATTACGGGCTCCGGCTCGGCTGTGACAAGCTCGTAAGGGGCAAATTCAAGACCCAACCCTTTCGCCATCCCTTCGCCGCCGCGGCCAGCCATCAAAGGCATCGGCCCCGTCACCCATCCGGCCTGCCAAAGCCACTCATCGCAGAACACGTCCAAACTGACCGAATTACTGTCGCCACGACCGAATACGTCATTGTAGTCGATCTCCGATTCCTCCCAGTAAGATGTTAGCATCGCATAATCCACGAAATTTATAATCCCGTCCCCGCTATAGTCCGCTTCGCTCCAGTAGAACTCATCGGCCCCCATATCAACCCGCCCGTCAATAACCCGCTCCTCGCCGTCGATATCGGTCTCATTCGCGTCAGGCTCGAAATCGGGATCGCCCGTATCAATGCACGGAGAATTGGCGGCAAGATGAAAATCGTTAGCGTCCGCATCCATAAAACAAGGGTCGCTGCTGATATTGCCCGTTCCCGTGTATCCGTCCTCAATGCACGAATAAGTCACATTATAGTTGGTGTCTCCCAAGCTGCCGCTATCATTGCCCCAGATGATGCAGTTGTTAATATCCGGGATGCCGTTGCCGTCTGTCCCGATACCGTAACCGGCATTGTTGGCGATAGTATTATGCCGGATGAGCACATCCTCCAACTCTACGTCGTCGCCGCTGTACAAATATATTCCGGAACCGCCCCCTCCGGCCCCATTATCGTATATCCAATTATTCGTGATGTTTATGGTAGTTGTAGCTGCACCATCGCAATAGATCCCGCCGTCATTGTTGTCCTCAATTATGCAACGGCTTATATTGATTATGTCAGGATATGGGCTGTTCCAACAGTATATTCCATAGAATTCAAAGTCGCTGCTTTGACCATTGTTTTGGATAATGCAGCTTGTGATATCAACCGAAGAACTATTCAAGTACATTCCGTCGTATGAATTGTCTCGAATAACGCAGTTTGTGACATAAGCCGAAGACAGGCTCTCACAGATTATACCGCCTTTTATTGCCTCGGTAAGGGTGAACCCCGCCAAACTTGACCCCGAACCGTCGTTGAAATTGACCGCATAATTATACCTATCGTCCCCTTGATTGTACCTCCCGTCAACAATCGTATCCGCCACCACATCCAAGTCACTCGGCGCAGCGCTTCTTAACGTTACGCTTTTATTTCTGAAGTTCACATTTTCATAGTATGTCCCGACCGAAGCCTCAAGAATATCGTTCACATCGTTAGCCTCGTCGATGGCCGGCTGTATCGCAAACTGAAAGGTCTCCTGCGTGATGTTATAGACGACCGGTATCCTATGGGGCGTATTGCAGTCTATGGTCTTGTTGGCTAATCCCAGCCGACCGTCACTGCCCTTGCCCCACGTCCATATAGTCCCGTTCGCATCAACGGCAATGCTGTGCCAATACCCCGCAGCGATAGCAACGACGTTCTCGATATACCCCTCTCCATCCTCCCCCACCACTCTCACCGGCACAAGGCTCTGGTCGGTGGTTCCATCGCCCAACTGGCCATGCTGATTATCGCCCCAGCAATAAACGTAGCCGTCCACGTCCAGTGCCATTGAGTGGGCCTCGCCGGCCGATACCGCCACAATCCGCGTAAGATTTGGATCCGGGTTGCAAGGGTCTTCCGGCTGCTGCTCGCCGCGAAGGACGAGTATGGGAGTATTCCTATCGGTGGTGGTTCCGTCCCCGAGCCTCCCGCCGAGAGAGCGTGGGTTTTCCGCATCGCCCCAGCCCTGCCCGTTGGATCCCCAAGTATAGACCCTGCCGTTGAGATTGGGGTCAAAGGGGTCATACTCTTCGAGGGCCATACAATGGTTCCAGCCGGCGCTGATAGCGACTATGTACTTGAGATAAACGTGATTCGGCTCGTTGTAGTCTTGCTCGCCGCGAAGGACTCTGACCGGTTCCGGCTCGCAGGGGTCAGCCGTACCACCCTTGCCGAGTTTACCCAAGCCCGATTGATAATTTTCGCCGTCTCCAGGCCACCTGTTATTTCCCCATGTATAAACACACCCGTTAAGATTGGGGTCGTCGGGGTCGAGTTTCTCCAGCGCCATCGAGTGGTCGGCACCGGCGGAAACAGCGATGATGTGTTTAAGGTATAAACTTGGATTACAGGGATCCTGCGGCTGTTCGCCGCGAAGAACGAAAACGGGCGTAAGCTCCCTTTCATCTTCACCAAGCTTGTTGTTGCCTAATTGACCTTCCTGGTTCATTCCCCAGGCGTAAGCATACCCGTTTGCATCCGCCGCTAAAGAAAACTCACCGCTGCGACCAGCAGAGATATCGATAATACGCGCAAGATTCGGGTCCGGGTTATTAGGATCCGCCGGCGCCTGCTGGCCACGAAGAACCTGAACAGGGGTTAGGCGTTCTGTCCTATCATCAACACCAAGTTGTCCTTCTCTGTTCCCGCCCCATGACCACACATAGCCAATAAGATTCGGGTCGCACGGGTCATACTTTTCCAGGGCGAGAGAATGCATCCAGCCGGCGTCGATGTTATTGATGTTTTCGAGGTGATCCGATTCCGTGTCCATCACCCCGTCATGAACTCTAACGAGCGTCCTCTGCTCAAGACTGTAATCATTGCTCCCGGTGCCAAGAACGCCGTAATAGTACTGTAGAAAGGCATAGCCGCCATTGGGTCCGCAGGCCCAGACGGATTGATTCTTGGTTAAGACCAAAGTGTGGTCCTCTCCTCGACCGCGCGGCGACGCAGTTGATCGCCATAATAATGTTGAGCACTTCCATCAGCGATGAGATTTACAACAAGACTCTTGGCCTGCTTATGACCACGCCCATCAGCGGTTTTCAGATTGTTTTGGGCAAGCTCAGCAGTAAGCTGCTGCAGTTGGTGCTTCTTTTGGGGATTAGTCTGCCGCTGCTGGCGATTGTGCGGGTTTTCGGCGGTGTGCCTTGGGCTTATGTTCTCTCGAGCCTTTGCATAACGCTTACCGCGGCTATCTTCGTGGCAACGATTAGTTTGGCGTTTTCAATAAGGAATCGCCGGGCGTATGCCGTCATCATCAAAACCGCGGTTACCGCTGGTTTTCTTTTTGGCTTGCTGCCGATGATAGCCGCCTTGATAGGAATGGCTTCCATTCCTGCTGTGCCGGGCCGGCCGTTTTCTTTTCATGTTTCCTGGGACGTTATATCGCATTTTAGTCCGTATTACGCGATGAGCCTCAACACAGCGATGCTGATGTCACCGACTGCTATGGGCCGGTTCTATTGGCCGGTGCATTGTGCGGTGATGTTGGGCTTATCGATGATGCTGATGGCTGTGTGCGCGGGTGTCGTGCGCAAGGTTGCGTTGCGACAGGCGACTGGAGGCGGCACGGGCTTCCGGCCCGTGAAAAGACGGCCAAGATGGCCTTGGCGCAAAAACACGGCCAAAATGGCCGTGCCACTGAGGGGGGGGCGGGCTTCTCAGGTTGGGCAGGGCGAAGATGCCGCCGGCGTGATCAGACGCGTGCGAGGCTGGCCCGTCTTCTGGAAGGACATAAGAGCTCCTCTTATTCGCGGGGGCGAAGGAAGGAACAGTGTCATAGGCCTCATCGTCACTATCGCCGTTCTATTGACAACATACGGAATCTGGGCAAAGGGAGGATTTATCGATGAGGACTTTACACACGTTTCTTTGGTTGTGCTTTTCGTATTGATAGTGATGGTTTTTCATATAGTCCTTTCGGCAAGTAGCATCACGTCGGAGAAAGAGTCGCGGGCCTGGCCTATTCTGTTGGCGACGTCTATGGGCGATTGGCAGATATTTTGGGGAAAGGCCGCTGCGGTGTCTCGACGATGCCTCGTGGTTTGGCTGCTGGCGGCGGGGCATGTAGTCTTGTTCGTAGTGGTGGGTTACATTCACCCGATTGCCATAATTCATCTTTTCATGATTATGGTGTGGGTGACGGTGTTTCTAACGAGCATGGGGCTGTATTTCAGCGCGCGCTTTCGCCGAACTACATCGGCGGTCGTCGCGACGTTTGGCTTTGCTGCGGCGATTTGGATTGTCGCTCCGGCGGTTGGAGGATTGATATCGGCGGCGACACGAGACAGAGACGTTGTGCAGGCCTGCAAGTTCGCTAATCCAGCGGTGCAGGTTTATGTCGTTATGGCCGCCGCCGGCGGCAGGTACAATGCACATGCAGGATTGGCCAATCTGAAATATGACTGGCTCGACGAGGAGCACAATGTCGAATCTGCTACGGTCTTAATGGCGGCGGCTATGCTGATTTATGTTTTTTTCGGATTGCTCTTTGCGTGGCGCGCCAAGTGCAGATTTCGAGTCAATGTATTCTAAATTCTCTTTACGATGATTACCGGCTTTGTGTATGCGGAGCTTGGCGGATGACATTTTGGTTTGTATTCGGATAGATAAATGAATTCAGCGATATTCAGCTTTATTGTGCGATTGGTTAGTCTGTCGTGGCTGACCGGGCCGATCTTCGATAAGGAGCTTCGCGTATCGAGCCGGCGGCGGAGAAATTATGTGCTCCGATTCGCTTATCTTGCGCTGTTGACCATACTTTTGGTTCTATTCTGGCTTACAGAAATGCGGTACGGGGGACCAGGGTTGTGGCAAAGTTCACGAATGGCCGAAGTCGGGAAGATGATTATTGCATGTATCGTTTGGTTTCAGTTCATCGCGACGCAGATTCTCGCCGGGATCATGCTGAGCACGTCTATCAGCGACGAGATATATCACAAGACCCTGGGTCTGCTGATGACCACGCCGATCAACAGCTTCCAGGTCGTTTTGGGCAAACTGCTTAGCAAGCTGCTCCAGTTGCTGCTGCTGATGGCGATAAGCCTGCCTTTGCTGGCGGTCGTTCGCGTATTCGGCGGCGTGCCGTGGGGATTTATCGTTTGCGGGCTTTGCGTAACGCTAACGACGGTCCTGTTTGTCGGGTCCTTGAGCCTGTTTTACTCGGTATTCAGCCGACGGGCGTATGTTGTTATTATACTCACCGCTCTGACCGTCGGCGTGGTTTTTGGCCTTGTGCCTCTTTTTGGCGTTATGTATCTTGAGACCGGCCAGTCTGGCCCTTGGAGTGTATTGGGCTTCATAGATGCTCTTTCATACGTCAATCCCTACATCTGCCTGGTGATAACAACCGAGGAGATGATGTCCCCCCGTGGGGCCGGATGGATAACGGGATTGTACTGGCCGGTGCAGTGTGCCGTGATGCTGGGCGGTTCGGTCTTGCTGTTGTTCCTATCGGTGCTTATGGTTCGGCGGGCGGCCTTGCGGCAGGCGACGGGACAGTTGGGTGTCTCGTCGAAGAAACGGCGGCGAAAGCGACAGGGCGATCCCAAAATAGCCGTCGAGCGGGTTTACGAAGCTGCTCCTCGGCGAGTGAGAGGCTCGGCGATTCTGTGGAAGGAACTCAAATCCCCCTTGTTCGGTCGCCGCAAACTGCTGTTTGTGATATCTATCGCCATCGGGCTTATTCTGCTGTTTATAACTTACGCTTTTTTTGCCGACTCGCATGACTTGGACGATAGAGATGTTCACATGATATATTGCGTTATATTCATGGGTCTGGGAACACTCTTTGCCATGATTCTCCCGGCTACCTGCATCACTTCCGAGAAGGAATCGCGGGCTTGGCCTCTGCTGCTGGCCACCACGCTTGGCGGCTGGCAGATATTGGGCGCTAAGTTCGTAGGAGTTTTGCGTCGAATGTTGCCCATCTGGTGTCTCTTGTTCGGCCATATCATACTTTTCACTCTGGCAGGGATCATTCATCCGATCGCTCTTTTCCAGACGGCCATGCTCGTGGGCTGGCTGGTCGCATTCCTTTCCGGCAGCGGATTGTATTTCAGCACGCGGTTCAAGCGCACGACCACCGCGGTCATCGCCAATTTCACCCTGGCCGCAACTATTTGGGGCTTGGCGCCTTTATTGATAGTCTTTCTCGCCGAACTCCGCGTGATTGATAACAATTTTATCGGGTCTTACCTGGACGCTAATCCGTTCGTTCAAAAACGGAACAATCCTTTGGTCCGCCCTCTGCAACGGAGCGTCAATAGAAGAATTTCTCGCAAGATTCGCAAGCAATGCAGAGCTTGATGTTTCCTGGATCCTCAGCGATGCTAAAAGCACTCTCCAAACCCGCGACATCGCACACGCCAGACCCGTCGTTCTCTATCTGCCCGTCGCAAACCGGCAGCAGCTAATCGCCGCGGCCGCAGGGCAGGTCGGACTGCTCGCACAAATCCGCGACGACAACACCATAACTGTATATCAGCCCGATAAGTTCTCTTCACTGTCGCAACATATATCCCTGCTTTGCGACGAAGCAGTCTCTCTGTGGCAAAGATTTCTGCTCACATTCCAAAGCGACGAGCGAATCGCAAACGCCCATTTCGCCCTCGGTCTGCTCTACGCCCGCAAAGGCGACATTCCGGAGGCAATCGCAGAGCATAAACTCGTCGCCAACAAATTCTCATTCTCTTCGCTCGCCCCATACGCCCTGCTGCATTTGAGCAAGCTAAAGAGCGGCCCAAAAGTAAAAGACTTCGTCGGAGCCAAGCAGGACCTCGAACAACTCGTCTTTCAATACCCCGACAGCGAAGTAGCAACGCAGGCATACGTCAATCTCGCCGAATACACCGCAAGGGCCGGACTAACGAAAGAGGCAACGAAAATCTATCAAAAAGTCTATAACCTCGGACTCTCCGAAAAATCACAAAGCGCTGCAGCGCTTGGAGCGGGAAAATGCTTCTATCAGATAAGCGACTATAATTCCGCAGCCAGGTGGCTCGCCATACACATCAACCTCGCCCAGAACCAAAAAAGCAAAGATGTATGCGCCGCATACTCGCTCCTCGGAAAGACCTACCTCGCACTTAAGGACCCGCAGCAGGCATGCCTGGCATTCCAACGGGCGATCGACGGGCAACTGCCGAGAGAAGAATACGTCGAGACTGTCTCGGACCTGATTAACGGATATGTCGAACAGGGAAAATTCGTCTGTGCCCTCGACACACTCGAAAATGTCGACTTCTGGCAGTTCTCGCAGGCCGAGTTAGTCAGGGTTCTACTGCTAAAAAGCAAGATTCTGCAAGATATGGGCCTGGCTGAAAAAGCTATCGCCGTCCTCAACGACCAGGCCGAATACATCTCGGACCAACAACTAAAAGCCGAGATACTATTCGAAATAGCCGACTGCCGCATCGCAAGGGGACAACTACAGCTTGCCCGCGAAGAACTGACCAATCTGCTCATCGTTGTTCGCTCCGGACCTTTGGCATACAAGATTGCAATCAGACTCGCCGAGATTTGCTCGCTGCTCGGCCTCGACTCACAGGTCATCTCGGTCTGCACGCAACTGATGGATTCCGACGCGCCCGAAGAAACCAGGAAAAAAGCTGCGGTAATACTCGCACAGGCGCACAACGACCGGCAAAACTATGACAGTGCCGCCTTAGCGCTCTTGAATAAGCAAAAATGAAAACAAAGAACACATACAACCAAAAGAAATATGGCGTTGACGCCCTGCGGCTCCGGACCATAGCTCATCGGTCGTCTCTGGCCGCCGCCTGCATGATGTCCCTGATTCTCTGCTTCTCGGCAAGGCCGACAATAGCCGGCTCAGGATCCGCACCGGCCGATGCAAACTCCCCGGAAATTTCCAAGCCTAACGACGCCAATACCCCGAAGATACCCGCAGAAAGCGCCAAACAAGAACCAAACCAACCTCCCAAGCCAACAATCGACGAAGCAGCAGTTGCGCCTTCCTCTCCTGAACTTGCCCCCAAATCCGCCCGTCACGACTGGCTAATTGCAGGAACCCCAAAAACAGACCTCGCACGCAAAATCTGGACGGAAAGAATAACATCGCCGGGGAGTAACGAAGGCAGCGATAGAAAGAAGCAGCTTCAACAACTTATAGACCGAATCCGCTCCATAGAGTTCAAACCAAAGGAGCCGCCTCACGAACCAATCGTAGTTTTAGAACAAACCCCGCCGTCCGAACCTAATATAACCGCCGTCGAACCGGCCGACCAAAACCCTCTCGAAATCCAGCCAAAACATACTGCCCCGCCGAAACCTCGGCCCGGAACTGTCTCGGATGATACTTTGAACATCATCGCCCTGCAATTGAAACAACCTGAACTGCTGAAGAATCCATTCGAGCTGGGCGAGATTTTATTCAATGCCGGACGGCTCAACGAAGCCGCTATTTGTTACCGACAGGCACTAACTCGAATAGACCCGAACCAGCCCGATCCCAACCAGAGAAGACCATGGATAATCTTCCAGATAGGAAACAGCCTGCGAAAAGACGACCCGACAAAAGCGCTCGAAGCATATTCGCAATTGATTACCCAACACGGCGGATCACTATGGGCCGACCCGGCAAAGGCCCAAAGCAGCCTGATTGCCTGGAAACAAAAAAATAAACCCGGATTGCTGATCGAACAGAACCAACCAAAGCCCGTCGAAACCGGCATACCGCCCGAACTCATAAAGAATAACCAGCCAGAATCACTAACGGAGCAAAAAAAAGGTGAACAAACTCAAAAAAAATGAAAACCCAGACTCGATAGCAAATGTCCTGATAGTCGATGAAGACCCGCAATGGGCCGGATTTATGCTTGAAACGCTCGCCAGGAGGGGAACCCGAGGGATAATTGCAGAAACCGCCGAAGCGGCAATACACTCTCTCGAAAAGGCCGACTACGACCTCGTATTCACAAACAGCAGTCTCCGGCAAAGGCCCGACGAGCCGCCAATGCCTCGAAACGTGTTCAAGCTGCTTGACTATATAAAAGCAAATTCGCCGGAAATACCCGTAATTATGGCCGTCGATATCGACAAACCGCAATCAACCGACCATCGCCGTGTCGCTGAGGCCGCTGTTCGAGCGATACAAGCCGGCTGCTGCGATTTCCTCGTAAAGCCCCCCGACCGCAAGAGAATCGAAACCATCCTCGACACCCTCCTGCCAAACCATCCCATAAGAAACTGCGACTCGGCCGAACAAGGAATTCGCACACTATACAAAATCGTCGGAAAAAGCAAGAAGCTGACGCAAACGATAGAACTCGCAAAGAAAATTGATGAAACATTGAAGTTGAAAAAGAAGCATGAGGAGGGAGCATAAATGGGTTCTCATAAGGTAGGTCTTGTCGCAATTGGTGCTTTCGTAGACGACATGCTTTGCGACTATATCGACAAGGTTGCTGATGAACATGGTTTTTCGACACGGTCAGATGCGATACGGATGATAATCAGTGAACATCAGGCTGTTTTCTCAAATAGGATTGACAGAACAAGCTGCTCGGCTACAAATTCAGAGGCTAGTATGGAAAAGCAAAATTTCTTGAAAGAGCCTGTCGAACACATCGATATAAAGTCCTTTGACTCCTCGCCGATAATTGCAGCTATGAGAGATATGTCCTTTACTGCAAGAGATACGGCCAGGGCTTCCGACATTCTCGGCGAAATGATAGATGACGAAGACTGCACGATCATTCTCTGCATAGCCGGCAGCGCGAGCGCGGCAGGCTGCATGCACATCTACGTTGACATGGTTCGCAACAACATGGTCGATGTTGTTGTCGCCACCGGCGCATCCATAGTGGATATGGATTTCTTCGAGGCGATTGGTTTTCGCCACTACAAGGGAAGTTCATACGCCGACGACAGTCGTCTCCGTGACCTGTACATCGACCGCATCTACGACACATTCATCGATGAGGAACAACTGCAGATATGCGATGATACGGTCAAAGAAATCGCCGACTCTCTTGACCGCAGGCCTTATTCATCCAGAGAATTCATCGCATATATGGGCGAATACTTGACTACGAATGCGAAGAAACAGGATTCGCTCGTCCTTGCGGCGTATGAAAACGATGTGCCCGTATTCTGTCCGGCCTTCTCCGATTCCAGCGCAGGATTCGGACTCGTAAAGCACCAGGTCGAGTACCCTGAGAATCACGTTTCGATAGACTCGGTAAAAGACTTCAGGGAACTGACTGAAATAAAAATGAGGTCCCCTGTTTCCGGGTTGTTCATAATTGGCGGAGGGGTCCCGAAGAATTTTGCCCAGGATACCGTGGTCTGTGCCGAGGTACTTGGCAAATCGGTCGATATGCACAAGTACGCCGTCCAAATCACCGTTGCCGATGTCAGAGACGGCGCCTGCTCCAGTTCCACCCTCAAGGAGGCGTCTTCATGGGGCAAGGTGGATACCGGCCGTGAACAGATGGTATATGCCGAGGCCACCAGCGTCCTGCCCCTCATCGTTAGCTGTGCATACCACAAGCGAAACTGGGCCGACAGGCCGCCAAGAAAGTGGAACAAAATCTTTGAGTTGTGATTCGCGAAATACCGCTTTGATTCTTCTGCCGTGACGATATAATCGCGTTTATGAAGAATGCGGCTCTTAGTGAAGTTTTTGGTCGGATGGCTGATATTATGGAAATCCTCGGTGAGGATCGGTTTCGTATTAGCAGCTATCGAAAGGTATCGCGGATTATCGGGGATATTCCCGCCGATATCGAGTTGCTCTTGGGGACCGGCCGACTCGCCGATACCCCGGGAATCGGCAAATCGAGCTTGGCCAAGATTGAGGAATTCATCGAAACCGGTTCGATAACCGCCCATCAGGAACTCCTCGCAAAAATACCGCCGAACCTCCTCGACCTGCTCCGAATACCCGGCATGGGCCCCAAAGGCGTCAAAGCGGTTTACGACAACCTCAACGTCGTCGGCATCGCCGATTTGAGCAGAGCCATCGAGACCGGCACGCTCGCCCAACTGCCCGGCTTCGGGAAAAAAAAGGCCGCCCTTATCGCAAGAGGCATCGCCTTTCTGGAGAAATCCGCCGGCAGAATACGTCTCGATCAGGCCCTCGAAGCCGCTGAGACCGTTGGCGCAACGCTGCGGTCCTATTCCGAACTCCTGAAGATTCAAACGGCCGGCTCCTTCCGCCGCCGCGCAGAGACAATCGGCGACGTCGATATCCTCGTAGGTGTTGCAGGACAGGAGGACTCTTCGAAGAGAATTATCGAAGCCTTCGCCAAAGCGCCCTTCGTCAAAGAAGTCCTCGCCTCCGGCTCGACCAAAGGTTCGGCGATCATAGAGACGAGCACTTGCGACGTCCAGGTGGACGTGCGAGTGGTCCCCGAGAAGAGCTTCGGAGCGGCTCTGCAGTATTTCACCGGCTCAAAGGCGCACAACGTCCGTCTGCGGGAAATCGCCGTGAAGAAGAAGCTCAAACTAAACGAATACGGCCTATTCAAAGGCGATAAGATCATCGCAGGGGCCGCCGAGCAGCAGATTTATGAAAAGCTCGGCCTCGATTATATCCTTCCCGTGCTCCGCGAAGACCGCGGCGAGATTGAGGCCGCCATAGCTCATAGCCTGCCCGATCTGGTCAAGTTTACCGACATCAGGGGCGATTTCCACATGCACACCGTCGCCTCCGACGGCGAGAACGACATCGAGGCGCTTGCCGAGGCCGCCGCACAGATGGGCTACAAGTTCATCTGCATCACCGACCACTCGCACTCCCTGGCCATCGCCAAAGGCCTCTCGCCAAAACAACTGGGCTGGCAAATCAAGCACATCCGCAAGGTCAATGAAAAGCTCAAGGGCATAACCGTTCTTGCAGGCACAGAGGTAGATATCCTCTCCGACGGCTCTTTGGATTTTGACAATGAACTGCTCGCCGATCTCGACTTTGTGATAGCCTCGATACACCTGGGCCAGGGCGGAGCCAGTGAAGAGATAACGATGCGGACCCTCAAGGCGATGGACAACCCTTTCGTCAACTGCATCGCTCATCCCACGGGCAGGCTCATAGGCCGGCGCGAGCCGATGAATATCGACATCGCCGCCGTAATCGAACACGCCGCCCAAACGCATACCGCCCTCGAGGTCAACGCAAACCCATGGCGGCTCGACCTCAAGGATACGCACTGCAAAATGGCAATCGATAAGGGCGTCAAGCTTGCCCTGGGAACCGACGCCCACAGCGCCTCGGCTCTCGGCCTGATGGGCTTCGGCGTCGCAACCGCAGCAAGAGGATGGGCGACTAAAACCGACGTGCTGAACACCTTCCCGCTCTCGAAAATCAGAGAATTTGTCAGGGCCAAAAGGCGAAAATAGGCTTCCCGACGATGTGCATTCGAGTAGTGCCGGCCACGTTGTTACCGGATGTGCAAGGCGGCAGGGCATTGACATTCCTTTCCAAATCTGGTATCATTGTTTCGTTGCATCGGGCCGATGTGCAATCGGCGCCGGTGCAAAATGAGGACCGGAACGATGAATAGATGGCGTGGTATGTGGAAGTTTGGTTGGTTGACTCTTCTGAGTCTGTGTATTGCCCTGGCGGCAAGCCTGCCGCGAGCCTTTGGTCAACCGGATGGTCCGGTCAAGGATGCCGAGTGGGTCAGGGATATGCGGGCGTATTCCTACGGCTGGGTCAATGACGCCGATCCATGTTGCCCCCTCGGCAAGACGTTCGACGAGTACCTTGCCGATGCAAACGCCATTGCCGCAAACGGTTTCAATGCTGTTGTTCTCTGGGGCCGCCACTTCCGATTCGGCTATATTCATCAGTGGAAGATCAGGGCCAGGTTATTTCCAGGATGGCACACGCAAACGGTACGCTGAGCATTGTCGGGGTCGATCCTATTTCGCTCGGGGTCATGATTCCGCCGAGCCGCTACGGCGCGGACATTGTCTGTGGTGATATTCAGCCTCTTGGTATTCACATGAACTATGGCGGCGCTCTGGCGGGCTTCATCGGCACTCGCGATGAGGAGAAATTCGTGATGGAGTTTCCTTCGCGTCTCTTTGGCATTACGAAGACCTGCGTCGAAGGCGAATATGGCTTTGGCGATGTTGCCTACGACCGGACCTCATTTGGGGTCCGTGAAAAAGGTAAGGAATTCGTGGGAACCGCCGCCGCTTTGTGGGGCATTACCGCAGCGGTGTATCTTTCACTGATGGGGCCAAAGGGAATGCGAGACCTTGGGCAACATGTCCTGCAAAAAGCTCAGTACGCTATGAAGAAACTATCCGCCGTCAAGGGAGTGAAGGCTCCCCGCTTTGCGGCGGCCCATTTTAAGGAATTTGTCGTCGATTTCAACGATACCGGTAAATCGGTGGCCCAGATCAACAAAATGCTGCTGGACCGCGGGATTTTCGGCGGCAAGGACCTGAGCGGTGATTTCGCTGAATTAGGGCAATCAGCCCTGTATTGCGTTACCGAGACCCATACCCAGCAGGACATCGACCAGTTGGTTAGGGTTCTGTGCGAATGTCTGTGATCTGTTCACCAAAAGGAGACCATAGTGGAACCTACAGCAAGATATAAATTGAGAGAAAATTTCCATCAGGCCAAGTGGGATGAGCCGATTATTTTCGAGCTGCACACCCCCGGCGAACGAGGCGTTCTTGTGCCGGAGGCTGAGCCGGAGGTCGTCGAGACTGTAGGGGATGGGCTATCGGCCCTGCCCGACAACATGATTCGTAAGCAACCGCCGGCCCTGCCGGAAATTTCCCAGATGCGGGTGCTCAAGCACTACCTGCGTCTGTCGCAGCAGTGTCTCGGCGCCGATCTGAATATCGATATTGGTCAGGGCACATGCACGGTCAAGTACAATCCCAAGATCAACAAGATGCTGTCGGCATCTGCCAAGGTCACTGAGCTGCACCCCTGGCAAGATCCAAGCACGACACAAGGGGCGATGGAGATTATGTATAGGCTCGATAGCTTTCTGCAGGAAATATCCGGTATGAGTCGCTTCAGTCTGCAACCGAGTTCCGGCTCGGCGGCGATTCTTATAATGGCATATATCGTCGAGGCGTATCACCGCTCGCGTGGTGAGGCCGACCAGAGAGACGAGATCATCACCACTATCTTCTCGCATCCGTCCGATGCGGCGGCAGCGGCAGTCAAGGGCTACAAAGTCATTACGCTGTATCCCGGCAAAAACGGACTTGTGAAAGTCGAGGCCCTCAAGGCGGCCGTCTCGAATCGCACGGCGGCGTTGTTTATTACGAATCCGGAAGATACCGGCATCTTTAATCCGCAAATCCGTGAGTTTACAGATATCATTCACAAGGCCGGCGGTTTGTGTGGCTACGATCAGGCCAATGCCAATGGGATATTAGGCATAACGCGAGCGCGTGAGGCGGGCTTTGATATGTGCTTTTTCAATCTGCATAAAACGTTCTCGGCTCCGCATGGGTGCGGCGGCCCCGCTTCGGGCGCTGTAGGCGTTGTCGATAATCTTATTGACTTCCTGCCCGTGCCGATCGTGGGCTTCGACGGCAAAGAATACTTCCTGGACTATGACCTGCCGCAGACTATCGGCAAGACGCGTGGATTCTATGGCGTCTTCCCCGCGATCATAAGGGCCTATGCCTGGATCATGAGCCTGGGCGCCGCGGGATTGAAAGAAACAGCACAAATTGCGGTATTGAACAATAATTATTTGCTGGAACATATCAGGAAAATCAAAGGCGCCGCGTCTCCATATAGCGCAGGCAAACGCCGTATCGAACAAGTCAGATATACATGGGAACAACTGACGGAGGATACCGGCGTAACTACC
This sequence comes from Sedimentisphaerales bacterium, assembly GCA_041322395.1. Classification (GTDB taxonomy): domain Bacteria; phylum Planctomycetota; class Phycisphaerae; order Sedimentisphaerales; family Anaerobacaceae; genus JAFGCD01. Next base: position 2,760,853 of record JBGLNQ010000001.1, on the reverse strand, counting down.
GAAGATGTGACCCGCAGAATGGCTGATTTCGGTTTTCATCTGTGGTCCAGCCATCATCCGTTTGTGGTGCCCCAGCCTTTTACTATTGAACCTACGGAATCCTACTCCAAGGATGAACTGGACGAATACCTGGCTGGACTGCGAAAGGTTGTGCAAGAGGCGTATGACGACCCCGAGAAAGTAAAAAACGCGCCTTACAACAGTGTAGTGCACAAGATCGACCACAGCACACTAGACGATCCGGAGAAATGGGCCATCACATGGAGAGCGTATCTGAAAAAGCATCGCAGGGCGGATCGCCAGGATTAACATAAGTTGAAGAGACTCGGCTTGATTATCAATCCTACTGTTGCTTTTTGCCGGAGGCGATGGCACGGCACATGATGTCTGCACGGCTGTGGGTGACACTATCGTTGTGCTGGGCATTCCCACCGGCGTGAAGATGCACTCTGCAGATACTCAATCGTAAATATTCCTACCGTCACCACCTCCACAATTCCCAGTATCTCTCTCGTCCGCCCAGCCAATGTCTCCATCGAAAACAATACCAGTCTTGTAGGGTGGTGCTCTTAGCCCACGCGGACTTTTACGTGTCACCCCTGCGAACAACTGTCACCCCCGCGAACAATTGTCACCCCCGCGAAAGCGGGGGTCCATCTTCCGCCCTGTAAGGGCAAAATAAACCAGCCCAGGACAACTCCCTGGGTATAATGTCCCCAATATCTTCTTCAAGCCCTGTAAGGGCGACATAAAATTTTGGGTGGCATGCTCAAGCTTTTTTGCTTGAGCATGTACTATACCAGCCCCCGACGTAAAATCGGGGGTTTCTTCCTCCCCGTCATTGCGAAGCAGCGAAGCACTCAGGCAAGACGTATTTTTGCCAGCAATTGTTTTGGTCCCGCAAAAGGAGGACAACACTGCCGGATTCAGCATCTGTGATTCCAACACTCTGGGATATTAGTTTTTCTTCATATGAATCAATTATCGGCTCAAGTACTTGCTTAGCACACACAGCAATATTTGTATTTGTATGACAAATGTCATCAGAGTCATCATGGGGCTCATCACATGGCACAATAGCACCCCGCAAATGATCAGGAACACCGCAACCTGAAGACAAACTCTTGTATAGATCGATATTATGATTGATGACCTTGGTCATTAAGCTTAGAACGCTATGGCCCGTTGGCGACCCAGTAAATCCCCAACAGTACTTGACCGATTGTGGTAAATACTGCTCAATAGACACTTCGTTAGACATGGCCTTACAAGAACCAAAAACTATCTCCAATCCGGCTTTGCCATGATCTCCTTCCTTTAAAACCAACTCAACCGCTCGATTCGTTTCTCGAAATCGTCTTATCGGACAATGTCTCACCCGCCAAGCGATTACCCGGGCATATAATATGGCAGTCGTGCGAAAGCCATTGCAATATCAATAGTAATTACTTTCACCTTCTTGGGCACCGTTATATAACCGGGCGAAAACTTCAAGATACCTTTGACTCCAACATCAATTAAATCGTCGGCGGCCTGCTGAGCGACGCTTCGAGGAACCGCCAGAACCGCAATATTGATGCCTCTTTTCCCAAGAGTGCGAATCTTCGAGACATCCTCAATGATCGTTCCATTTATCCTGGTTCCAATCTTCTTCGGATCGTTATCAAAACAAGCGGCTATCTCAAAACCATAATTCTTGAAGCCCGGATACGCCAAAACCGCCAATCCCAGGTTGCCCACGCCCACCAAAGCGGCTTTGTGAATAACGTCGAGTTTGAGGATTTTCTTGATTTCCTTTGTTAAGGTCTCGATGTCGTACCCGACGCCTCGTTTTCCAAAGCCCCCAAAATAAGAAAAATCTTTCCTTATCTGCCACGGATTCACGCCTATAAACTCGGCCAGACCCGTACTGGAAACGGTCACATCGCCTTTCTCCAACAGGAACCATAAGGCTCCGAGATACGTTGGCAGCCGACGAATCGTCTCGCCCGGAACTTTGTAATACCTCATAGGCAGCTACATTAGTTTCGTTAATACTTGCGTTCACATACACAAACTATGCCTGATACATAGTATCGGTATTTGGCCTACAAGTCAAGAGGGTTTCTCCCGGCAAAGCAAAAAAATGTGGACACTTAACTCGTTTCCACGACATGTGTTATAACTCCCGCTTAAAATGTCCTCGAAAAAATTACCGGTTTTTTCTTTGGGAACACATATTACGCGCGCACGACAGGCTCGTGCCGGCTTTGCCGGATATTTCAGGCCGGGCAGAATTAGCTTTGCCATGCGCGTGTTCTGTTTTTCAGGCTCCCCAGGACATCATTAAGGATTTTGACGTCCTCAGCGATTTCGAAATCGAACATTCCCGCGAGTGTGTGGTCGGCCCCGTTCTCGAAAACATAAGTGAATGCGTCCTTTGGCGGTATTGCGCCGGCGGCCATTACTTTGAATGCGATCCAGGTCTTCTTGACGTTCTTCATCACTTCGATAGTCTCAGCAGGGTCTTTGCACCAATAGCCCGGTATCTCGGAGTATGGGCCTTTAAGTTCGTCGGGCTTGGGGCCGGTTGCATAGTTGTGGTGATGGAAGGTTTTTATGTAGAAATCGTTCGGAATCTTGTGCTTTTCGCATTCCACAACCACCCGCAAGTCGTGTGCGCCTACTCCCGACGGGACTCCGTGGTCCTTGGCTATCTCGACAGCCTGGCGAATCAAGTCTATTTTGCCTTGTGCGATCAGGCGGTCGGCGTGCACCCCCCAGAGGTAGATTGCATCAGTTCCGTTATCGACGAGGTCTTTTACTTGTTCGGTATATGCCTCCATCCCCGGCTCGACGGCGGCTACAGGGCAGACTATCCACTGCATCTTGCCGCCGTAACGAGAGCGATACCTCTTTAGCATGGATATTATCCCGGGCGGGTTGTGGATGGACAGCGTGTTTATTCCATGCGCCTCGGCCAGGGCCATCGTTTCATGAATCTTTTCCTCAGTGTTGTAGTGTGCGGTGAGGTTATAGACATAGTTGAGGTCTCGGCTGTGGGTATAGTGCGTCAGCAAATTGCCGCCCAGCAACATTCTGCTGACTTTCAAGCTGCCAATTTTACCCTGCGGCAGTGTCGCTTTGGAGCCAATATCAACTTTTATGCCGGTAGTTTCCGCCTGCTGAGCCTTGGCCGAGTTTATCGCCACTGCCCCGCCGGCAGATGCAAAGAGGGATTTTTTCATGAAACTGCGACGGTTTACGTTCGAATACATATTGTTCTCCTTGTTCATACTACAAATCAAACGTCTCACAGGACTTATCAGGCGGCATTTCAGATGTCCTGAACGCCCTATATTATATTATTTGCGTGCGCCAGCAATGACGCAACTACACTATATTATTGATGATATCAAAAAGGCATGTCCGATTCCAGTAATTTGCGAAATTTTTCTCTTCCATCACAATCGATGTATCTTCTCCTACTTCCTTCTGTGCACTGCTGGTGTGCGCCGGCCTTAGCCTCCGTTACAGGAACTCGGATGAGTATGGTTTTCCGAGTTATCGGCAGGAAATCGCAGGAATTTCGCGTGCTGCGGCGCTAAAGTGCGACATAATTAGGGCCGATACAAGTACCCTGATAAGCACCGTTAGTGGACAGGTGTCCAGGTTACAAGCCCCGACCGTAAGGGAGGGGATAAAAACGAAGATCATATTCGTTGTTTTCCACTTTTGACGCAGGCGTCAACAATTAGCTTACAAGGAACGAAGAATGCACCAGGCTCTTAATCGCCCGTCGCAGATAGTAACTGTCAAGTCCGACGCCAGCGTTGAAGTGGCGGCCGCGGAGATGTTTATAAACAAGGTTGGGTGTCTTGTTGTCAACAATGAGGACGGAACATACGCCGGGATAATAACCGAAAGGGATATTGTCAATAGAGTAATCGCCTCGTCCAAGGACCTGGCTGCTACAACCGTAGCTGAAATAATGACGTCCAACGTTGTTTCCTGCCCTCCTAATACTCCAGCCAGCGAGGCCCGTGCGATTATGGCTGCAAAAGGAATTCGCCATTTGCCTATCGTGGAGAACGGAGTTGTCTTGGGGATGGTCTCGGTGCGCGACCTGATGGGCAGGCAGCTTCTCGAAAATCGTGCAGCGGCCGAAGATGTCGCGATGCTCTCGACATGCCTCAAGAGCATCGATATAAACGAGGTGGCTGATATAGTTGTCCGGGAAGTTCCAAAACTTTTCGGTGCCGGAAAGGGGGTTTTGTGCATCTACAGAAACGGGCAATCGAGGAAAGACCCTGTCCTTATCAGCTGCAACGAATGCGAGTGTCCGCGGGAGCATTTGAACAGCATCGATAACGCCGACAATTCGTCCGAGGATGAGGAATTCTACTACGACAGCACCGCCGAAATCTGCAAAAATATCGGCGGCCAATCGCCTCGTCTTGTCATCCCTCTGGGCATTCTGGACGAGGATGAGCAATCATCGGAAGAAGCCGCCGAGTTGAAGGGCTTTCTATGTATGTGCGACCTTACTGCTTCTGCGGCGGCCAACCGGGAGCTAATGTCTTACAAGGCCCGCCTGGCCAGAGAGATACTCAGTTCGCATCTGACCAACGCGAGGCTTTACCAGCAGGCTCGGCTAACTTCCCTTACGACGCTCTTCCGATCTGATCGGGGTTTTGTTCCGGCGATTCCCTTGTAGTCCTTTATTTCGACTACATCGTCTTTCCCGCCAAACTTCAGAGCCTTGCCGATTTTGCCCTCGACGGAGTTTTTGTCGAATGACAACTCTCCTTTGAGCGTACCTTTTCGTTTGAACTTTGATGAATCTTCGGCGGTTTTTCCAGCGGTATCGTCGAATTTCCACCAGCCTGCGAGATTGGGGTCTGTGTCGAGGGTTTTGGGCTTGTCCTGGCCGGTTGCGGTAATCGCCCATGACAGGGACAATACCAAGGTCAGGATACAAAGAACTGGGATGCTCGATTTCCTAATCATGCTATTTCTCCTAAATAATATTGTTATGACGTTTTCTTTTCAAAGGCGTACAAGATCGCCTTTGAAACCAGATACCGTCAATATACCAAATCGGCTGGCGGAATGCAACCGCCAAAACATATTTTTCGTGCGATTATCTGTACCAGTCTATCCGTTAGCGTTATCGATGCGATATCGCCGAGGATGCGGTGGATTGCAGGGCGATCCAGGGCTTTAAAAGGGTTGAAATACGGTGCGGGGTTCGGGTATGATAATATGCAAGAGTTTGTGATGCCGGGTGCGTTGATTATCCCCTCCCTTACGGTCGGGGCTTGTTGCGATAGATTTCGATTGTGGATTTGGTTTATGAATCGGTTGTATCCTTTTTGTTTTATGTCGCTGCCGGGTTTTGGTCTTTTTTAGTCCAGCTTGATTCGTCACCGCAGAACGGGTAGTTGACGCGGGGCTTGGGATTGTGAGTTTTTTTTGACGAGTTCGAGGAGTTCGGGGTATTTTTCGTCGGTGTCTCCGAGTTCTTCTTTGAGATTCTTGAGTTGCGTTTTGAGGCCTTGCAGGATCAAGCGGTATGCGGCATGGGCGTAAATGTTGTTTAGCTCATAAGGGTCTCTTTGGAAGTCGTATAGTTCCCAGCCGACTTTTGTGGGTTTCTTTTCTGCTCCTTTCATGTCCAGCGGCAGGCCGTAGAAGAATATCAGCTTGTATCTCTCTGTTCTTATTCCGTAGTGCGCGGGTATGCTGCCGTGCTGCCAGTATCGGTAATACATCGCCTTCCGCCAGTCGGACGGCGTTCTTCCCCTGAGGTTGGCGCGGAAGCTTCTGCCCTGCATCTCCGGAGGGATGCGGACGTCTGCGAAATCGAGAAATGTCGGAGCGAAGTCGGCGTTTATGATGATGTCGTCGTTAATTGTCTCGGTTTTTATCTCTCTGGGATAACGAATCAGCAGGGGCATTCTTAACGATTCTTCGAACATCCATCGCTTGTCGATATACCCGTGTTCGCCGAGGAACAGGCCCTGGTCGGATGTGTATATTACTATCGTATCTTCTTCGAGATTATTTTTGCGGAGATAGTCGAGCAATTTGCCTACGTTTTCGTCGATGGCTGCTACGCAGCGGAGGTAATCTTTGAGGTATTTTTGGTATGCGGCCCGAATTTTTTGCTCCTGGTCCATACCTTTGGTGTCGAGTTGGCCGGTGGGGTAGTCCTCTTTTTGCATTTGTTCGAGTTGAATGCCTTTGATCGTATAGCCGTACTCTCTTGATCCGGGTGAGCGGTGTTCGAGGTCTTCCCAGAGGCTTTCAGGCTCGGGGATTTCGACGTCTTTGTACATCTCAGCGTGCCTGTCGGCGAAGTGCCATGGGGCGTGTGGGTTCTTGAATTGCGTCATAAGGAAGAATGGCTTAGCCTTGTCGCGGTCCTTGAGCCATTCGAGGGATAGGTCGGTTATGACGTCTGTGGAGAAACCCTTGTGGGTCTTGAATCCGGGCTTTTCTTTTTTGGCCGGGCCCTTTTCTTTATCGGGTTCGTTTGGGTCGATTGGCTGATTTGGGTCGATTGGCGTATTGGGGTCTATGGCTGGATTGGCTTGGCTTGGGGCATTGGGGTCGCTGGGCTGGTTTGGATCACTGGGCTGGTTTGGGTCGTTCTCTATTGCGGCATCGCTTTTTGTATCGGGTTTTTCTTCCTTGTCAGGCTCTCCTTCGGGCGGCTTTTCTTTCATAATGGGGTTGTGGTATCTGCCCTGGCCCGGGAGGATGTTCCAGTAGTCAAAACCTGTTGGGTCGGTTTTAAGGTGCCATTTCCCGATAAGGGCGGTTTGGTAGCCTGATGATTGAAGGAGCTTGGCGACGTTTTGTTTTTCGGGGTCGAGCCTGTCTGCGAGGGTATAGACGCCGTTGACGTGGCTGTATTGGCCTGTGAGGATGGTTGCTCGGCTTGGGACGCAGATTGAGTTTGTGCAGAAGCAGTTGAGCATGCGTGCGCCCTCGGCTGCGATGCGGTCGATATTGGGCGTTTTGGCGACGCTGTAGAGGCGCGAGCCGTAGCAACTGATTGCGCCGGCTGCGTGGTCGTCGGCCATTATGAACAGAATATTGGGTTTGCCTGTTGCCCGGCGGGCGTACGAGAGCGACCTGGGCAGAGCAAGGGCCGCGGCGCCGACGGCGATAGTCTTTAAGAACTGACGACGATTCGTCTTCGTTGCTTTCATAAATGCAAACCTCTAATTCTGAACGATCAAACAGCTTCGACCTTCTACCCCCGACATTATACCGGAAAACAGGCTGGAAAGAAAGGCCCAATATCGCACCGACAATCCGAGGGTGTGGATTTGCCGTTTTTCGTCTGTTGGCTTGGTTTTGGCGTCAGGATGACGACGCGGTCTTGCCCTGGTTTGGATTGAGTTCCGGTACTAATTTGTTGCAATTCCTTTTGTTGGCGGGGCGAGGATAGCCCCGCGATAAAGGGCATTGGGATTGCGCTTCACTGCGTTTCGCCCAACGGGGGGGATTTGAGCGTTTAGCGTATAGCGTGGAGGGGAGGAAGGGAGGACGGATGAGGTTGTGTGTATGTGGAAAAAGTAAAATTTGTTGCAATTCGTTCGGTTGGGGGTTAGTATTCTGCGGAATTGAGGTTTTGTAGATGGCTGAGTCAGATGAAAATATCGCAAATAGGGGTGAAACGGCTGTTAGCAAGGCTGTGAGCGATTATGCGGCTATGTTGAGCCGTGAGCATCGGATGCTTGTCGTCCTCAAGAAAGAGCTTTATGAGGGCGCTTGGGGGCCGATGCTGGACGATTTGCGGAACCGTTTAGCTGGTAAGCCTTATATATTTAAGCTTGTGAACCGTATAAAGGACGATATTGAGCGCATCGAGGAGATGCAGCAGTTCGAGGTTGATAATAGCGTCGATCTGGGCGAATTCGTCGAATTGTGACGCCTGCGTCAAAAGTGGAAAACAACGAATATGATCTTCGTTTTTATCCCCTCCCTTACGGTCGGGGCTTGTAGTAAACACGGCACACCCGGACTTTGCGAGACCGCCGAAGGACTCGGGGACATGCCGATTAAATACTGGGAGGGGGATACTTTCCCTGAAGGAGCTAAAAAACTCGGAGCCCCTAATTATACCCAAGTGTTGAATGCCAAGCCCTTGCCCTGCAAATATTGTCCTGTCGGCTGCCATCGCAATGTGGAAGTGACCAGTCCGCCGGAATACAAGACCAGCGGTCCCGGGCCTGAATATGAGACCTTGGGCATGATGGGCACCAACTGCATGATCGACGACCCGAAGGCGGTTGCCAAAGCTAATGATATCGCCAACCGATTAGGTATCGACACCATTTCGGTCGGCGCCATGGTCGGTTTCGCAATGCTTTGCAATGAAAAGGGCTGGCTGACAGCCGAGCAGACTGACGGCTACGATTTGAGCTGGGGCAATGGGCTTGCCCTGGTTAGACTGACCGAAGAAATTGGCCTGGCAACGGGATTGGGCGGGCTATTCAAGGACGGCACCCTGGCGGCGGCAAGGCATATTCACCCGGATGCTGTTGACGCGGTTGTGCATAACAAGGGCCTCGATTATCCGGCTCATGACCCACGCGCCTGTTACTCACTGGCGCCTACGTATGCGACCGGCACACGAGGCGCCTGCCACTTCAGAGGCCCGTGCGAAGATATAGAAATGGGCGGTTTCTATATGCCGGAAGTGGGTATCAAAGAAGGTACAGTCAGGTTTTTTGAAGCAGATAACCAGAGCCTCGTAGCTGTTAAGTGCCAGGATTTGGGTGTGGTTGCCAATTCAATAGTTATTTGTCTTTTCATGATTGACGGCGGCGGCTTATCATTGACTGAAACGGTTGAATTGTTTAACGCTGTTACCGGATGGCACTTTTCGGTGGAAGAGCTTTTAATGACCGGCGAAAGAGGCTTTACGGTCCAGCGACTTATAAATCTGCGTGACGGATACGGCGCTAAAACGGATGTACTGCCCAAGAAAATGCGCCAGTCGGCCAAAGAGGGATTTCGAGCCGGCAAACATATACCATTTGACCGATTGATGAAAGACTATTATGAGGTTCGAGGGTGGGATGAAGATGGCGTCCCGACCAGGAAAACTCTGAAAAAGCTTAATTTGACGACTTGTTAGGCAATGTAGTCTCCACGAGGCGTAACCATGAAACTTAGAGTGAATCTGATGTCGCTTTTTGCGAAGTACAGTAAAGAGGATAGTGAAGGATTTACTCATCTTGATCATGGGCGAACGATCAAGGCCCTTGCCGAGTATCTGGGCCTGCCTTTAGAACGCGTTAAGATTGTCACAGTCAACGGCCAACAAGGCGATCTGAAGACCCAGCTTTGCGACAACGATCTCGTCTATATTTTTCCACCGGCTATTGGCGGAGGCTGATCCGAAAACCAGGCAGAAAACGGAGCCGAACGAATGCAATCAAACGGAAAGGCGATACCGTCTCAACCGGAGGATCTGGAGCGTTATCAATGTAATCTTGGGACCCTGGGCCTGGACGGCCAGAGGACATTGTTTTCGAGTCGTATAGTAATCGTTGGCCTGGGTGGGCTGGGAGGTTATGTTCTGGAACAGATGGCCCGCGCAGGTATCGGTCATATTACCGGGATAGACCCAGATGTCTTCGAAGCCGGCAATCTGAACCGGCAGCTACTGTCGGATGTCGATTCCATAGGTGTTTCCAAGGTAGAGCGAGCGAGGCAACGGATTCAGCAGGTCCGCCCGGAGACCGTGTTTTTAGGCATTAAGAAACGCCATATAGAGGCACACGAGGATGTCTGGGCAGAGGCAGACCTGGTCTTCGATTGCCTCGATAGTATCGCAGATCGCTTATCTCTGGCAGAGACGTGTTTTCACGCCGGTTGCACGCTGATCCATGGAGCCATTGCCGGATGGTACGGTCAGGTCGCAGTGGTGAGGCCCGGCAGCCATCTGATGACTCGGCTTTATCCGGATACAGGACCCGGCCTGGAAAAGGAATTAGGCACACCGCCATTTACAGCCGCCTTATGCGCCAGCTTGATGGTTGCCGAAGGGGTGAAAGCTTTATGCGGCATCCACCAGAAAGATCAAGACCGAGTTATGTATGTTGATCTTTATGACGGTTCGCTCTGGTCGGTTGATGTATAGTGCGATTGTCAATCGAACATCGAACCACTGCAGATTCGACTATATGCACCCCTCTCGGATACTCGGAAGTCGGGCAAGCGGATCTGTACTACAGGTCCTTCAGAGTTTTTGGGGCAGATCACTCACGGTATTCTCGCATCGAGGCTTTTACAAGCAGGCGATGTTGAGGTTTTTGGCTGCGGCAGTTTCATTCGGACGACAGACCGGCGCGGTGGTCGGGGCGGCCTTCAGCAGTTCCGGCTCACTCTCAGCCTGCTTGGCAATTTCTATCATGGCATCGATAAAGGCATCAAGTGTCTCTTTACTCTCGGTTTCGGTTGGCTCGATCATCATTGCCTCATGCACAACCGTTGGAAAATATACAGTCGGCGGATGGAACCCTCTATCTATAAGAGCCTTTGCAACGTCTATCGCGCGAATGCCGGCCTTGGCCATTTGGTCCGAAATGCTGAAAACGCACTCATGCTTGCAGAGCCTGTCGAAGGCGATGCTGTAATGGCCCTTGAGTTTCTCTTTCACATAGTTTGCGTTGAGAACGGCATTTTCCGCCACTCTGCCAAGCCCTTCTTTTCCGAGCATCAGGATATAAACATAGGCCTTAAGCACAACGCTGAAGTTGCCGTAAAACGGTGCGATGTAGCCTATAGACTTCGGGCGGTCGTATTCCAGCGTATATGTGCCGTCGCTCCGTTTAGCTACGATTGAGACAGGCAAATACGGCACAAGCTCTTCTCTAACGCCGACCGGGCCTGCTCCGGGCCCGCCTCCTCCGTGCGGGGTGGCGAAGGTTTTGTGCAGGTTCACATGCACAATGTCGAAACCGAAATCCCCTGGGCGGGCCTTGCCGACTATCGCATTCAAGTTGGCGCCGTCATAGTAGGCCAGTCCATCTACACTGTGAATGAGGTCGCATATCTCTTTGACGTTCGGATTGAACAGGCCGAGCGTGTTCGGGCAGGTCAGCATTAAGCCGGCAACCTCGTCGTTCAGATGCTGCTTGACGGAATCGACGTCCATAACACCGCTTTTGCCGCTTGGGATGGACACCACGCTGTACCCTGCTATCGCAGCGCTGGCGGGATTGGTGCCGTGGGCGCTGTCGGGGATGAGGACCGTCGTTTTCTTTTTGCCTTTATCCTCATGGTAAGCCGCCATAATCATCATGCCGGTGAGCTCCCCGTGCGCCCCGGCCAAAGGTTGCATATTTTCATTCCGGGATTGGCTCCTTAAAGCTTTCAATAATGTTGGTGATATTGGTCATCTCGCACAAAGACAGCAGAAACGCGATGGTCGATTCGGCCCCCTGGTTCCGATTGACCCGGTCGACGTGAAGCCCGTCATAACAGCCGCCATTAGCCGGCTCGTACAGCGGGATTCCAAGATCGTTTGCCCCCAGAAACCATTGGAACGCCTTTTTTGCCTCGCCATGCCAAAACTTGTCCTTCGTCGTCCGGTATGCTTCCAGGCAGGCGGAAACGGTGGAATACGCCTCTATAGGCTGTTGGTCGAAAACCGGCTTGGATTTGCCTCGTTCGAATATCTTATCCGTGCCCACCGGCTGAAAATGTCCCCGGGAAGAAGTCTGCGCGGCAACCAGCCACCGCAATGAATCAATCCCGCCCTTGAGAGCCTTTTCATTGGCCAGGACCCTTCCGCTGACGATCATGGCGTGGGGGAGCTTGGAATTGTCGTAGCTCAATACCGGTTCAAACCATTTCCACTCGTCGCTGCTGTTCTCGTCATACAGCCTCATCAGCTTCATAGACAATACTTCCAGACTGCTACGGGTGGAGCGGTCGCCCGGGAAACGCTTCTGATATTCATTGGCGCCGATCAAGGCAAAAGCCCAGGCCCGGGGCGAAGAAAAAGAGGATACCGGGGTCAGGGCCTGTTCGAAAATCTCCGCCGCCATCTGCGAAAAACCCTGGTTGAGGGACCGGCTGATGCAGGTTCCCAGAGCCCAGACTGCCCGTCCGTGGCTGTCTTCGGAAAAACCGGCATCCACCCAGTTTCGCTGAAAACTTAAGAAATTGCTGAACCGTGCGGTTTTTGCGTCCCAGGCATACCGGACGAACCCGAGGAAACGGCTGACCAGGTCGTCCAGCTTGAGCGAATTGATCGTGCCGAGATTTTCCAGCAACACGGTCAGGATCAGCGCCCGGGAATTGTCGTCGGTACAATATCCTTCGGCGAAGTTGGGAACATTATGCTGGGCATGCTGGAATATTCCGATGGAATCGGTCATCCGCAGGAAATGGTCAAGTTTGATCTCGGGCAAAATGGCCGGTTGCGCATTAAGCGGCCGCATCGAGATGTTCTTTTGCATGACAGCCGGCCGTTTCTGGCGGGCTTCTTTGAACAGCCCGCCGTACTGTTGTGCCACCTTGTCCCAGGTCATATCCCTGCCAAGCAGATACGCGTTCTTGCGCATGGAATGGCGTTCGACTTCATTCCGGAGAAGTTTTGTGGCCGCTTGGGCTATGGCGTCCGAATCTCCAAACGGCACCAGGATCCCTCTGCCGTCCGCCAGCAGCTCCCTGGCATGCCAGAAAGGTGTCGATATCACCGCCTTGCCCGAACCGAACGCATAGACCAGCGTTCCCGAGGTGATTTGCGATTCGACAAGATACGGTGTGATGTAAATATCGGCCAGGACAATCAGTTCCTTCAGCTCCTCTATCGAGACAAATCGATTGTGGAATATGACATTTCCTGCCACGCCCAGTTCGTCCGCCAGGAGCTGCAATGAAAGCCGGTATTTCTCGCCTTCATGCCTTAGAAGACTGGGATGAGTGACCCCGGCCACCAGGTAAACGACATCGGGGTGATTCCTGATGATATCCGGAAGCGCCCTAAGGACGACCTCGATTCCCTTATTGGGAGCCAGCAAGCCGAAGGTAAGAAAAACCGTCTTGCCCTCGACGTCGTATTTATCCTTATAGAAACTGGGGTCGATGAAAGGCACGTCGGGTATCCCGTGCGGTATCAGGCGGATCTTGTCCTTGGGCATCTTATATACGCTCCGGAGGATTTCGACGCCTTTCCGGGACATGACGACCACGTAATCGGACAGCGCCAGCAGTTCATCCATGACCCGGCGCTGATGGGTATTGGGGTTTTCCAGTATCGTATGAAGGGTTGTTATCAAGGGCATTCTCAGGTTGCGCAACAACGACAAAACATAACCGCCCGCCTGCCCGCCAAAAATACCGTATTCATGCTGAAGGCAGACGATATCGACGTCGTTGATATTCAAAAAATCGGCGGCGGCTTTATAGGAATCTATATCCTGCTCTTGTATCTCAAACCGGACGCGTTCCGGGTACTGATAGCCTTCTTCGATATCGGTTATCGGAATGGCAAAACACTGGACACCGGGGTTATTAGCCGCAAAATACTCGCAGATATCCGTCGTAAATGTGGCGATTCCACATTGACGGGGGAGGTAATTGCCGATAAATGCGACTTTTTTGATATTTTTCATTATCACTCTTTCAAATCCATACAGGCCGTTTCGACCAACCCGGCGCCGGAGAGCACGAATTCCGCCACGGCTCAACGCATGGCCGCACACATGCGACGCCATCGAGTAGCAGCCGACGAACTGACCGTTGAGGGCGAACTGATTGAACGCCATTCTATAAGAAGCTCGATTCCGTGTCAAGGCGCCTGGCCCCACGCCGGCATTTGAATTCGCGAACGTTCCTTATTGTCAGCGTATGTAGTATGCGATGCCGACGCATGCATAGTTAAACGAGTTGTCGTTGAGCGCGATGCCGATCTCGCCGACCAGGTCGACTGCGTCGGACAGGCGGTACTCGACTCCGGGCACAATGTGCGCTCTCGTGAAGGTGTCGTCGACCCTCTCCGGAGCATCCTGGATCGACTCGAACGAGACATCCAGAGCGCCGCACAACTCCAGGTTCCCGGTCACATGTCCGCTGAACTGTGGCGTGATCTCGAACCCCACGGTGTCGAAATGCCCTTTCTCGGCAAACATCATGTGCAGGCCTCCGGTCAACGAGAAATCCAGACCGGTATCCTCGCTTTTGCCCTTCAGAATCCAATACTCGCCATCCACGCCCGCGAACGTTCCATTCTCAAAGAAGCCCAGCTTGGCTTCGGCGTCGAAACGGTCGGTGAATCCATATCCGCCGCGTGCGACAAAACCGAACTGGTCGTCCGCTCCGTCCTTGCCGAACACCATTATCGGGGCCGCCATCAGCTTGAAGGTGCCGGCATCGTTAGTTTCGGCTGACTGCAGGATGCCGGCGTACTGAGCTGAGGCCGGCATCGCAAAACAAAGACCCAGAACTGAAGCAAAAACGATACTGACTATTCGAGAATTTTTCATGTCACATACTCCTTCGAAAGACTATTTAAGGTAATTATAGGCCGAACAGGAATCCGGCGGTGATGACATAGAAGTTGCTGTCTATGTCATCGCTGCCCGGAATATCCTCGAAATCGTAATCCAGGAAAACGTAACGGATGTCGCCGGTCAATTTCAGGTTCTCCCCGACCGGCAGCTCCACGCCTCCGCCGAAATGCCAGCCGATTTTCTGCATCGTGTCGTCGATGAAAGGGGGGTTCTGAACTTATTAGGGGGGAAATTTCGTAGGGTGGTTAACCCGGCTGCTTATTCTACCGATACGTTGGATAGGTTCTCCAGAGTGGAGAATCGACTGTCCTATAAGGGGCGTTGGATCGAAGAGGTTGATTGCCCTTATGGCGTACGCCGAGAGGCGGCCGGCCGGGCGAGGAGTTGGTTATAGCAGTTTTCGATGTGACAATTAAAGAGTACCTGCGGGAAATCGACGAGGCTTCACTTCTAACAGTCGAGCAGGAGCATTTCCTCGGGAAGCTGATTGTCGAGGAGAACGACTTGTGGGCGAGGGAGCAATTGGTTCGCAGCAATCTTCGGCTGGTTGTGAGTATCGCAAAGAAGTATGGCGGTCGTGGGATGGGTATTGGCGATTTGATCGAGGAGGGCAATCTTGGTCTTATCAAGGCGGTGGACTATTTCGATCCTGATCGCGGGACTCGCTTCAGCACTTATGCGGCGTGGTGGATCAAGCAGGGCATCAAACGGGCTTTGCTGGAAAACATTCAGCCGGTGCATATACCGACATATATGGTGACGTTGATAAATCATTGGCGTCGCACCAGAGTCGAACTTGAGAGCAGGCTTGGGCGAACTGTTGACGTCGAGGAAATGGCTGAGGTTATGGGCGTGCCTTTGCGTAAGGCGATGGCTATTCATCGAATTGTCGAGGCTCTGAGTTCTATTGGAGATACGGGCGGCGGCGACGGGTCTGAGGACGATCAGTTGTTGGAGGCGACTCTTTCCGACCGGAATACGACCAGGCCCGAAGATTCGCTGGTCGCTCACGAGGAAGAGGCCAAGGCCGTGCGGCTGCTGGACGGGATTGAGCCGCGAGAAGCGAAGGTTTTGCGGATGCACTACGGTCTTGGCGGGCATCGTCCCATGACGCTGAAGGAAATAGCGAAGAAATTCGGGCTGACGCGGGAGAGGATTCGGCAGCTCCGCCGGGACGCTCTGACAAAGCTCTACGACTTTATGGAAGAAGAGTAAGTCGATAAGACTTGCATTTTACTTCGAATACCCCCACAATAACGACTGTCGTGTAAGAACCGGTTCGTTCAAGCAGTATTGACCTTAAGACCATGGAAGGACTAACAATGACGAGTAAAGGGATTGTTCTGGAAGATTATATTCGCAGCATACCTGATTGGCCTAAGGCGGGGATTCTGTTTCGCGATATTACGCCGTTGCTGGGCGATCCGAAGGCGTTTGCCGGGGCGATAGAGGGATTGGCGGCGGGGTATGCCGATGCGGGCGTGGAATACGTCGCTGCTGTCGAGGCGAGGGGTTTTATATTCGGTTCCGCCGTTGCCGAGAAGCTCGGGGCGGGCTTTGTGCCGATACGCAAGGCGGGCAAGCTGCCGTTCAAGACGGAGAGCGTTAGCTACGATTTGGAGTATGGCACGGATACGCTGGAGGTTCATTGCGACGCTGTTCGCAGCGGGGCGAAGGTGCTGATGGTTGACGATTTGCTTGCCACCGGCGGGACGATGGCGGCTGCCTGCGAACTAATCGAGAAGGTGGGGGGGCGAATTGCGGGGATAACGTTTCTGATCGAGTTGTGTGATCTGGCCGGGCGAGACAAGCTGGGAGAGTATCAGATTAACACTCTGATATCGTATTAGGCGCGAAAGGGAAACCGAGCCTGGTTGCGAGGAGAGATGCGTTTGACGACGGACTTCTGGCGCAAAGAAAAAAGTACGGACAAGGATACCCCGTCTGTGCTCGATTGTATTTCCTTGACGGTCTGTGAGTTACGAGTCTTAGTTTGTTTTTCTTCTTGTGACCAAAGTCAAGGCTCCTATTCCGAGCAATGCCAGGGTAGCCGGCTCTGGAATCGGCGTCTGAGTCAACTCGAAAGTGTGCGAGCCTGCGCCCAGGACGCGGACGTCAAAATAGAAGTGGGCGGATTCGCCATCCAGAACACCAGGGTCGCCCGGTGAACGCTCGAAGGTGAGGAGGATAGGATGAGGAAGCCCTCCATCTTTGACAGGCTCGCAGAAGTCTGCGCAACTGTAGCTGCCAGGTACGAAATCGGCGCTGCCTGTGTCCGAAAGCTTAAGCTCGTACCCGGTCCACGTCCAACCAAGGTCGTTCACAGCGACCAAGTGTATGCTGAACGTCGAGTAGGTCGCACCGGCCGAATAAACGCCGGACGGATGGGCGAACTCAGCGGTCATTGTGGTGACGGCAGGGAACGAGGATATCTGCTGCGTAATGACGACGCCACTAGAGTTCCACGTTGCCGGCGCATCGGCACTGAACCTTATGAGAGATGCCCTGGCGAAACCTGTTAGTAATGCGACCACAACGGTCGAGGTGAGAAAAACTTTGCACTTGCTCATTGTGCTCCTCCTGAGATATAAGCAATAACAATCCTTGTTTAGTGCAACACACTGTTGGCGTTATTATGCCTTCACGGCGGGCGAAATTCAAGATTTTTTGCAGGATTTTCTTTTTTTTTGGGATGTTATCGGGCCTGTGTTTCCGTAAGGGCTTTAGCGGTAATGGTTTAGCATTTATTGGGTTGGTGTAAATTTTTTTTTGGTGAATCCGATAAAAACGGCTTTTGATGTCTTTGGGGACGGGTGTTTTCAAGGTTTTGTGTTTTCCTGGGCTCAGGGGCGAGCTTTTGTTGCGGTTACGATTCGGTCGTTGTTGTGGGGGTCTTTTTCTATAGTGATTTGTGCGAAGGCGTTGGTTTGCTCGATTAGTTCTTTTACTGCGGGGCCCTGGGCGTAGCCGATTTCGAGCATCATTGCGGCGTCGGGCTTTAGGAAGAGGTCTGCTTTTTCTATTATTCGGCGATAGACGTCGAGGCCGTCGGTTCCTGCGAATAGTGCGATCTTCGGCTCGTAATCTTTGACGTTCTTATCGAGGGCGTCGAATTCCCGGGCGCTTACATAGGGTGGGTTGGAGACTATCAGGTCGAACTTGGTTGTGTCCAGTTGGGTAATTAGGGGGTCGAACAGGTCGCCGTGGAGTAAGGTTATTCGGTCGCTGAGATTGTGCTTTTCAATGTTTGTTGCGGCGACTTCGAGGGCTGAATCGGAGATGTCGGTTGCGATTAGCGTTGCTTTAGGGAAGTTTGCTGCGATTGCGACAGCGATGCAGCCGCTGCCGGTGCATAGGTCGCATACGAATTGAACAGGGGCCTCGGAGGTGTCGGCGAGGCGCCCTTTTTCCAGAGCATCGGACATTCCGGGGCCTTGGGCGATGCGGGATCGCAGGAACTCTATCGCCCTTTCGACGAGCAGTTCGGTTTCGGGGCGTGGGATCAGGCAATCGGGGGTAATGTTCAGTTCGATGGAGTAGAATTCCGTTTTGCCGATCAGGTAGGCGAGGGCAGAGAGGCCTATGTAACAATCCTCCGCCACCACGCAGAAGCAAAAGGAATTAACTTTGCAGCCACTATGTCCGGCAAGATAAAGATGTTCCTACAATCCTTCGCAATCGGCACGGTAATTATAAAAATGGCCCACGTCCCGGAAGCAACATGGGGCAGTTGCTTCACATCCACGGTTTTCATACTTATGCTCGTAGTTACAGTAATCTCCGGAATACGGGCAACAAAAAGACGCCTAAGCCAGGAGCCATCTTAAAAGGGAAGGGCTTATGAAAAAGCAATCGTCTTTCGCACCCGAACTGCTGGTTATCTGCGCAGTCTTTGCTCTGCTTTCAACCGCTGCGGCGGCCGAGAACACGGAAACCCCATTATCAACACTGGCAGAAGGCTTTCTGCCCCCGCCAGCCCAGGGAAAAACATGGAAGCTCGCCTGGAGCGATGAGTTCAACGGAGCCGAAGTCGATCGGGCAAAATGGGATGTAATGGGCAACTGGAAACGCCGGGACGGCTACTGGGTGAAGGAAGACGCATACCTCGACGGTGAAGGAAACCTCAGTATTCGTACTAAGAAAGCGGACGACCGTTATACCAGCGGCGCGCTGCGAACCAGGGGAAAGTTCGAACACAAATTCGGCTATTGGGTCTGCCGATGCAAGTTCCCCGTTGAAGAAGGCCACTGGCCCGCCTTCTGGCTGCACATAGGCAGCGTCAACAAAATAGGCAACGAAGGCAAAGACGGCACGGAAATTGACATAATGGAAAAACCCTGGCGCGACGACAAGACCACGCAAAACCTCCACTGGGACGGATACGGCAAAGAGCATAAGCACGCCGGCAAAGAAAGCGTCATCCCGGGGCTGAGCAAAGGCTGGCATACGTTCGGCCTGCTTTGGCGACCGGATGAATATGTATTCTACGTTGACGGAAAAGAAACCTGGCGAACAAATGCAGGCGGCGTATCACAGGTCCCCGAATACGCAAAGCTAACCGAGGAGATAGGCAAGTGGGGCGGCGACATAACAAAAGCAAACCTCCCCGATTACTTCGTAGTAGATTATGTCCGCGTTTACGACGAAGTGGCCGACGACGATGAGAAGGCCGGGCAGAAGGACCTCTTGCTAAGGGCCGCCGATGTCAGGCCCGCTCCGCGCCAGTTGGCCTGGCAGCAAAGAGAATTCATCGCATTTATCCACTTCGGCGTAAACACCTTCACAGCCCGCGAATGGGGAACCGGCACCGAAGCCCCAAAGATATTCAACCCCGAAGCCCTCGATACAGACCAGTGGTGCCGAATGATAAAGGCTGCGGGGATGACGCAAGCGATTCTAACCGTCAAGCATCACGACGGCTTCTGCCTCTGGCAAACCAGATACACCGACCACTCTGTCGCATCCAGCAACTGGCGGGATGGCAAAGGAGATGTCCTCCGCGACCTGGCAGCATCCTGCAAGAAGTACGATATCAAGCTCGCAGTCTATCTATCACCCGCCGATTTGTACCAGATCGAGAGCGACGAAGGCCTCTACGGCAACCTCAGCGAATATACCGAGCGAATAATCCCCCGCCCCATCCCAGGCCGCTCCTTCAAGGACAAGCGAACCTTCAAATTCAAAGTCGATGATTACAACGAGTACTTCCTCAACCAGCTCTTCGAACTGCTGACTGAGTACGGCCCGATCCACGAGGTCTGGTTCGACGGAGCCACTCCGAAGAGCAAAGGAGGCCAAAAGTACACTTATCAGTATTGGTATCAGCTTATCAGAGAGCTTGCCCCCCAGGCGGTCATCTTCGGCAAAGGCCCGGATGTCCGATGGTGCGGAAACGAGGGCGGTGGAACGAGAAAGGCCGAGTGGAGCGTCATCCCCATAAACAAGCCGCTGAACGAATTTGACTGGCCCGATATGACCGATGAAGATTTGGGGAGTCTGGGCAAACTGAAAGAGAACCTCGACAAAGGCGGCTGCCTCCACTGGTACCCCGCCGAGACAAACACCTCCATCCGCCACGGCTGGTTCTGGCGAGACGAAAAACAGCACGTCAAGCCAACCGAAGAAATCCTCGATATCTGGTACCGCTCCGTAGGAGGCAACTCCGTATTCCTCCTGAATATCCCCCCCAACCGCGAAGGCCTGTTCGCAGAACGAGACTGCAAAGTCCTCCAGGAGGTAGGTAGAATACTGACCGAATCCTTCAAGACCGACCTTGCCAAAGGAGCAACAGCCGAGGCCTCAGCAACCAGAGCACCCGGCTTCGAGCCGGAAAAAGCCCTCGACGGCAACCCCGATACCTGCTGGATGCCCCCAGACTGGACAACTCAGGCCGACCTGACCATCACACTGCCCAAAAAGCAAACCTTCAACCGAATAGTCTTCCAGGAAAACATCCGCCACTTCGGCCAGAGAATCGCACAATTCGCAATCGACGCTAACCTCGATGGCAACTGGAAACAAATCGCCACAGGCCAAACAGTAGGCTACAAAAAAATCTGCCGAACAGAAACCACTACGACGGATAAACTAAGAATCCGAATCCTAAATGCAAGAGTCTCCCCAACAATAAGCACGCTCGCCCTATACAACGCCAAAGAACGCTAACGGAGATCCCTCCACAATTACAAATGGGTGACAACATCCCCCAAGGGGGGGATGACCACGAACCGACATCCGAAATCCGAAACAACAAGCCCGAAGCGTAAGCCTGTCCCTTAGGGGTACCGGGGTGTCCAAGCGAATGGGGACGCAAATTCGTAGCGTAAGATATCGAAGTCGAATATCCCGACCCATAACCATTTTCTTCGTGCCTTAGTGTCTTAGTGGCAATTTCCTCTGCCCCCTCGCCACCGAACAGAACATAACATGCAGAGTTATTCGACCTGCGTGTTTCTTATAGCTTCTATTTTTTCCTCGTCGAATCCAGGAACAGGCCTATGAAACCCAATTCGATAGATCATGAGCAATAATACGCCCGCCAATAACAGCAATAGCCACCTATTCTTTCCTTTGTCCGGAAACACTTTCATCTAATTATCTCCTAATGGTTCTGTACGCCGTGCGACTTGTTGCACACGCCGAATTCTATCTCACCCCCCATTTTACCGGCTGAATGCACAGTCGGGCAACTTTTTTTCAGGCTGGGCGCTCCCAATCCTTCCAGACCGGCTCGACGCCGGCGGCCTTTATCATCTCGGCGACCTGTGCGGGGCTGCGGTCATCGTCGATCTGGAACTGCTCGGTCGCATCGGTCTGGCGCGAGTACCCGCCGGGGCTGGTCTTGCTGCCGGCGCTCATCTTTGTTATGCCGAGCTTGATCAAATGATCGCGAAGCTTGGCGCTCTCACGCGTCGAAAGCACCAGCCCTGCATCGGCGAAGCATAATCTCAAAGCCGTTACCATACCCTCAGCAGCGATCATAAAATCCGCCACAGAATGCTTGTTAACAAGCCAGAAGATAAAAAGGCCAAGCACCGCGAACAAACAAACCGGAATCATCCGCTCGGCCCACATCGCACTATTTCGCGGCATGCCCGCCAGCCAAACGCCAAGCTTGTGATAAAGCCGCCAACAACCGGCGCCAACGATTATCGCGCCGGCAAAAGCGCTGCACAGCCTTGTGTATTTGCCTTGCCCTCGTTTGTAAATAGCAAAAGCCATAATCGTAAAACCCTTTATTGAATCCGTCTCTTCAAATTCGCCAATAATTCAATCCGACAAAAAAGCAGGCCAGGAGGGAGTCGAACCCCCAACCTTCGGTTTTGGAGACCGACGCTCTGCCAAATTGAGCTACTGGCCTAAATCATCGTTTTCGCTGCCACCGTAAGGCGGGGTATTCCAGCCTATTTTCGCCGTATCTTATGAACTGTATGGGCACGTTCTCTTTTGCAATACTTCTTCAGGGTAAACTTCGGCGTACCCTCAGCCACACTGACATTCGTCCGATAGTTCCGTTCGCTGCACTGGGCGCATTCGAGCCAGACATGCTCCCTTTTGCTCTTCTTTTTAGCCATAAAATCCGTTCCCACCCGGCTTCACAGACCGGTGCGGAATTACCTGTTATTCACATCCGGCGTCTCAGGCCGAGATACTTATTTAATAACCTTCGTTACCACGCCGGCGCCAACAGTACGACCGCCCTCGCGAATAGCAAACCGAAGCCCTTCCTCCATAGCGATCGGAGAGATAATCTCAACATCCATCGCTATGTTGTCGCCAGGCATGCACATCTCGGCGTTCTTGCCTTCACGGCTCTTCAGGGCGTGAACAGAACCCGTAACATCGGTCGTTCTAAAGTAGAACTGCGGCCTGTAACCTGCGAAAAATGGGGTATGGCGACCGCCCTCTTCCTTGCTGAGCACATAAACCTCGGCGTCAAATCGCGTATGGGGAGTTATGCTCCCGGGAGCCGCACAGACCTGCCCACGCTCCAACTCCTTCTTTTCGACTCCTCTGAGAAGCAGCCCTACATTATCCCCGGCCTGCCCTTCGTTCAGAGTCTTGTTGAACATCTCAACACCCGTGCAAACTGTCTTGCGAACTTCCTTTGAAAGACCCACGATTTCGACCTGATCGCCCGTGTGGATCTTGCCGCGATCGATGCGCCCCGTTCCCACCGTGCCCCGACCCTTGATGCTGAAGACGTCCTCGATAGGCATAAGAAACGGCTTGTCAACATCGCGCACCGGTATGGGAATATACTCATCCATCACCTTCAGCAAATCAACTATCGGCTGGCAAACGGGATCGTCTATGCTCTCGGCCCTCATCGCAGCCAAGGCATTGCCTTTGATGATCGGTATGTCATCACCGGGAAACTCATACTTGTTGAGCAGGTCTCTTATCTCAAGCTCAACCAGATCGATCAGCTCAGGGTCGTCAACCAGGTCAATCTTGTTAAGGAAAACCACAAGCTTCGGCACATTGACCTGGCGGGCCAGAATAATATGCTCACGGGTCTGCGGCATCGGGCCGTCCGCAGCACTGACAACAAGAATTGCGCCGTCCATTTGTGCCGCACCGGTTATCATGTTCTTTACATAGTCTGCATGCCCAGGGCAATCGACGTGGGCGTAGTGGCGATTCTCCGTAATGTATTCAACGTGCGCCGTCGATATAGTCAGAATCTTCGTGGGATCTCGCCGGCCCTGAGCCTCAGAGGCCTTGGCAATTTCATCGTAAGATTTGAACTTCGACAGCCCCTTAAACTCCATCACCTTCGTCATCGCGGCCGTTAGAGTCGTTTTGCCGTGGTCCACGTGACCGATAGTTCCAACATTGACATGTGGTTTTGTTCGCTCGAATACCGCTTTAGCCATCTTAATCTAAACCTCCAATATGCTGGATTAGTATTTACCTGCTCGCTTGATTTAACATTTTCTTATTACTCGAACTGACCGCCGGTCAGTTCGAGCAAACACACACTGAACATATTATATAGCCAATTCAAAGCCGGCCCCTGCGACCCCAAAACAAAACAATCGCACGGCCACGACTCGACCTGCTTGCATTTAGCTGCTGATGGGACTCGGACCCATGACCTCGTCCTTACCAAGGACGCGCTCTACCAACTGAGCTACAGCAGCGACACACGAAAACAATCGTGAATCGAATAAGAAAAAAAACAACTTACCATGCCCGTATGCCCAAAAATACGAACAATTCCCCTTGCTCCTGACCCCAACAATGTCCAAATCAGCACCAGGAACCTGGAATTTCCATAAGCTTTTTAATATAAACCGCTGAGTTTACAGAAAACGAACCAGATATGCAAACATAAAAATAAAGAAAATTGCGAAAAATCACAAAAAAAGTTCGACGGCAATAAAGTTGATGCCTGCGCCAAAAGTCCAGGTTACAAGCCCCAACCGTCCAGGTTACAAGCCCCGACCGTAAGGGAGGGGATAAAAACGAAGGTCATATTCGTTGTTTTCCACTTTTGATACAGGCCTCCATTTGGGACGCAGGCATATGTATTGAAGGCTCCAGATGTGGGGGCAACGCAATCAAACGCTGATTTGATCTCAGGTTCCGTTCGGGGTCGATTCGGTTTCACCTTTCGCCTTGCCGAAACGAATCATCCACTGTTTCAGGCAATCCTGCCACAAAGGCCGAGCTGAGGGAGGCTTGATATTGTCTAATGCGCCCAATAACGCATTTGGATCCGAACCTGCCGGCAGTTCCACCAAATAATCCTCAACCGAGCAAACAACCACATCGTTAGGGTCTAAATCCTCCTGGGCAAGGCAATTCTCAACAAGTTCAGCCGCCTTATCCACCTGAGGCCACCTCAAATAGACATAAAGCATGTCCGGTAATATCGCTCTTTTTGCCTTAGCAGTGGGGGCAGCTTCGTATAATCTATCAAGATGATCAGCCGCACGCTCGTACTGACCGGTCTTCATATACAGCGCAGCGAGCTTCTCTATAACGCTTTGAAGCATTTTTGGCTTGCTTTCCGCGGTTGCCTTGTTCTTGGCGACCTCCAAAAACGTGATTTTCTGGCTGTCAGAGGCCCCCCCGGCATCGGCTGCAAAAATATCCACCCATTTATACAGCACATCGGCCTCGGCGCCGTTGAATATCTTGAGCATAGCCTGCCAGGCCGGCTCGCTCTCGGAATTGACCCCTATTTTAGCAGCCAACCAGGGCAAATCGTCTTTTCCGCCCACCTCCGCGGCCAAAGCTATGACCTTCTTCCTTATTAGAACGCTCGAATAGCTTGCAAAATCCTTCCTCAACCTTTTCAGGGCGACTGCTACGGTGACCACGGAGTCGGTCCAATGGAATTTGGCTCGATCCGCCACCTACTTAAAAGCCACCACCGCGGCGGTGAATATTCCGGTTCACGCCAATGTTGGAATGGGTGTTTGCGGTGTGCCGATGATGGAGCAGCCCCCCATCGACTCCGTGACCCGAGTCTCTAAAACCCTGGTTCAGATTGGCAAGGCCGACGGATTGTAGATAGGCGTAGGCGATCCGATGGGAATGCAAATCGCGCATATCATGGCTTCAGGTATGGGCGGCATTCGAACGGCCGGAGATCTGGTGGCTTGGATGCAGATGACCCGTAAAATGAAAATACAGGATGCCAAGGCGTATGTCGCGAAAAAGTTGGGGATTGAAACGATTGACCTGACGAATGAAGAAGTCATGCGTGATATCAGGGAGGACCTGAAAATCGCCACGGTTACTTCAATCGCCGGCAGCCCCAAGGGAATTCGCGCCAAAAAGAAGATAGCTGAACTATTGGATATCAATATTCGATCGGTGGATCTATTTAAAAGCCAGTTCGATTAAATCGGCGAGTAGGCGTCTTGATGACGCCTACTCATCCATTCAAAACAATTACGGTATTCTTTGAGGACAATGACGGATGACAAGCGAGATTTATGAAACAGCTATTGAGGCGATAGTCAAGGGCGATATGGCGCTGGCGGCCGAGACAGCGAAAAAAGGACTGAGCGAGGGAATTGAGCCCCTGGAATTGATCGACCAGGGTTTTATCCCCGGAATTAATAAGGTAGGCGATATGTTTGATGTCGGCACGCTTTTTCTTCCGGAGCTTATTCTTTCGGCTAATGCTATGCAAACCGCCACCGATATTATTAACGCCGCTATTCCTGAGAACGACCGCCAGGTCCAAGGTCGATTTTTAATCGGTACGGTGGAAGGCGATGTCCATGATATCGGTAAAACCATTGTTGTTTCCCTCCTCAAAGCCAGCGGGTTTGAAGTAAAAGATCTCGGTCGCGATGTGCCAACGGATCGTTTTATCAAAGAAGCGGATGATTTTAAGGCGGATATTATCGGGAGCAGTTCGCTATTAACCACTACCATGCCGGCTCAGAAAAAACTTGAGGAAGAATTAAAAAAGGCGGGATTGAAAGAGCGATATAAAACAATGGTAGGCGGCGCACCGGTGACACAACGTTGGGCCGATAGAATTGGCGCGGACGGTTTCGCGGAAAACGCAATCGCCTGCGTGAGACTGGCCAAGGAATTAATCGGACTTTAGGTTGCCCGCAGCGTTGACAATTTCGATATTTGTTGCCATAATCCATACCTGGAGCTTAATAAAACGATGGAAGTTATTGTCCGATCACAAAATTACAGCATTTCGAGGCGGGAAACGCCGGTTGGTCTGATTAAATCATGAGTGTTTATTACTCAAGGAGAAATGTATGCGTTCCGGGGTGTCCTACAAACGCTTGACAATCGCACAAACTCCCCGAGTAGGACTCGAACCTACGACCTAGCGGTTAACAGCCGCTCGCTCTACCAATTGAGCTATCGGGGATCAAACGTTGAAAATCGCTGAATAACGCTCAATATGCCATTTTCGACAAATTCAATTCAGAGTATTATGCAGTTATTGCAGCTTTTGTCAAGGGTCGGCTTTTTTTTTTGTTGATATTGCAAAAAATCGCGTCAATGCTGGATAAATACGCCCTAATACCGTATACTTGCCAGTCTTGCCGGACTCAAGTGGGCCGCCCTAAAGTGCGATATTTGAGTGGATTGGCCGTGTTTTTCAGGTAATTTTTCGAAGAAACTGAGACTGCAGCAAGATTACAGAGTATGCTGCTTGCAGGTGTTATTGAAATTATGGCAAAGGACATTCTTCATATTGGCGGCTTCACGATACTCAAACGGATCGGCATCGGTGCGCGAAGCACGATTTATCTGGCCAAGGACGAGGAAACCAATGCCGAAGTAGCCCTCAAACGCGTAATCTTCCAGCGTCCTGAGGATGTTAGAGTCTTCGAGCAGGTGGAAAACGAGTTCAAGGTGGCTCGCAGAGTAGATCACCCCTATATCCGGAAATGCCATAATCTGAAGAAAGTCCGCAGTATGCTCAAGGTCAAGGAAATGCTCCTCTCGATGGAGTATTTTGACGGCATGAACCTCGAAGACTGTTCTTCGCTGAGCCTTGGCGACGTCCTGCTGGTTTTCCGCATGATCGCAACCGCCCTCAACGCGATGCACCAGCAAGGTTATGTGCACTGCGATATAAAACCCAATAACATCCTGATGAGCAAGACCGGGTCAATTCAAATCATCGATCTCGGGCAGAGCTGTAAAATCGGCACGGTGAAGCACAGAATCCAGGGCACACCCGATTATATCGCCCCTGAGCAGGTAAGGCGCAAGCCGATGAACCCGAAAACCGACGTTTTCAACCTCGGCGCCACAATGTACTGGGCTATGACGGGTAAGCATGCCCCGACATTGATCCCCAAGAAGAATAAGTTCGGGATACCCGTTACAGAGCCTCGGCGTGCTCCGAACGAAATCAAGAGGAAGCTGCCGACCAACGTCTCCAATCTTGTGATGGACTGCATCGAGGACGACCCCGCCCAAAGGCCGGCCAATATGATGGCCGTCATTTCGAGACTCGATATGATGGTTCGCGACATTTTCGGCGAAAAGATACAAGCAGGCAAAAATGCCACAAACAATAATCAAGCTTCTCAATAAGGCCGTCGAAGCCACCACCGCAGACACTTTCCGAGCCGGCAACATTGTCCGTTTGCCGGCTAAGGGCAATGTCATAATGACCGGCGACATCCACGGGCATCGACGAAATTTCGAGAGAATAGTCAGCTTCGCCGACTTGGCCGGCAATCCCGATACCCATGTAATTCTGCATGAGATCATACACGGCGGGCCTGAAGACGTCAGGGGCGGGTGCCTGTCGTACAAGTTGCTCTTCGATGTCGCGCGGTACAAGCTGCAATTCCCAAACCAAGTCCACACCATTATGGGGAACCACGCCACCGCATGCATCAGCAACTCGAAAGTGATGAAGGGCGACAAAGAGATGAATCGTGCAATGAATGCCGCCATCAAATACGAATTTGCCGAAGATTACGACGAGATTATATCGGCTATCAGGCAATTTCTCTTCTCGCAGGCACTCGCGGTCAGATGCGAAAACAGGATATGGTTCTCGCACTCTCTGCCTGCCGACCGTTATATAGACAAGTTCGACCCGGAAGTTTTGAGCAGACCTCTGGAGATGGAGGATATTGTCAGGCCCGGCGCGGCTTACATCCTGACCTGGGGCAGGAGACATTCCCAGGCCCTGCTCGACAAAATGGCTCGTCTTTTCGATGTTGATTTGTTTAGACCGTCTGAAGGACGAGGAGAAATGGCAGGAAAGCAGTTCGGTTCTTGGTCTGCCGAAAGTGTCGCACAGAAAGGTCAAAACCAAGAAGGCGGAGAAGAAAGAAGCGGCTGCGGAAGGGGCAGTGGGCGTGGAAGGCGCAGTCGCGGCAACGCCTGGCGCGGCGGCGGCAGCAGCGCCAGCGGGCAAGGCAGGAGCAGCTCCCGGAGCGGCCAAAGCGGCAGCGGCGCCAGCGGGCAAGGCAGCAGCCCCGGCTGGAAAGCCCGCCAAAGAAGCAAAGAAGAAATAGAACTGGTAACTTGATGATATTCGAGAAGGCCGGTGATTTGCCGGCCTTTTTTATTGCGCGGTTTTCAGTATTTACGCCTGCGGGTCTTCAGCAGAAAAGGCGCCGAGAGGGCAAACAGGAACAGAGAAGCCGGTTCAGGCACCGTAGCTGGTATCTCAAAGGAGACACTGCCTGCCGTTCCTGCGATAATAACCGAATGAGTTATCGACCCGGAATCAGCGGCGAAGAACAGCACAGATGAGTTGTGGTTTGCCGGGATACGGGAGGTGGAACTGAAAAGGTATGCTACCGTTGTCGGGCTGGTGAATACCGTAAGGGGATTTATGTCACCTTCCGAGAAAATGAAATAATCAGGCGAATAGGCAGTTTCGCCGGCATCCAGGGTGATAGTGAATCTGCCGATGTCGGAAGACCCTATGGAGTTGAAGATTTGGTAACAATAGAAGAATTGTTCCGGGAAGGAATCTGACCAGAGGAAATAGGCGGGCGAATAAACGGCGTAATCGACATAACCATAAAGCTGAGCTAAAGAGCTGGAGAAGGATACCCGACCTGAGTCGTTCGGTTCAGTGCCGTCGTAGAAGGCGGCTTTGGCCGGGGAGGATAGAACGGCAGCGAGAAAGATGGCAACCGATATCGCCGATATGCATCTGATATTCATAAGTGTGTTTACCGCATAAAAACAAACAATCTGCGCAAGGCGCAACGCCTTGGCAAACACGCTCATTCTCACTCCTGTGAAGACCTTCTCCGCTTCTATTAGTATATCCGAAATGACACCGAAAGTCAAGGGAAAACGGGGGTTTTAAGGACCTTTGGAGTGCGGTCACTTCCGGTTTTGTCTGGAGATTCTCAGCAGGGCAGGTGCTGCCAGCGCCAGAAGGAGCACAGAGGCGGGTTCGGGGGCTGGCACCGGAAGCTGGACGAAGTAGCTGCCGGCAGTTGTAGAGTTGAGAAGTCCTGTGCCCATTATTTTATCCGGAGCAGAATCGCTGGTGAAGAGAAGAACCGATGAGTACTGGTTTACCGTAATAGGTTCCGAAAAGAAGCCATATCGGACCTGACCCGGGTCATGAGTAAAAAACGAAGGATTTATACCTCCCGGTTCTCCGGAAGGAGAGGCCGTATCATAAGTCATGAGACCGACGCTTGCATCGAGGCCTAAGTTGATGTCAAGAGACATAATACTGCTTGTAGACCCCGGATCATCGAAAAGTTGGTAGCAATATACATATTTGTCTGAGAGAAAGAAGGGGATGTTTTTATAAATGCCCGGTGCGTAAACAGCGTAGTCGATGTGCGCGTAGAATTCCGGCTCGGTTGTATAGTTGAGCGGGAATGAATCTGAAATTATTGCGGTACCATCGGCGGCAAGGGTAGCGTTGGCCACGGAAGGCAGAACAGCAGCGATAGAAACAGCAGCGAATATCGCCGATAAGCATCTGGTATTCATAAGCGTGTCATCCCTATAAAAAAGTCAACAGCTTTGCGCAAGGCACAATGCCTTCACAAACACACGCTCATTCTCACTCTCGTGAAATTCTTCCCCTAAACTGCAAATCAGCTTATCTGGAATAGTCCTGAAAGTCAAGAAAAATCGCTTTGCCACTCCTTCGACAGGCTCAGGACAGGTAAGACCCGAAGATGCTGGCTCCTCGATTCCGCCGGAGGCGGACAAGTCTCGATGCGAGCAAAAAAAGTCAAAAAAGTGTCGAAAAAAGTCCCGTTTTTTCGAAAAAGAGGCTCATTTTTTTCCTTTTAATGCGGTTTTTGTCATTTCGCCACCAAGACACAAAGACGCTAAGCTCATTTATGACAAATACTTACATCAATTTAGCCACAGATTTCACTGATTGCACTGTTTTTTAAGCCACAGAAAGCACCCTCCTTCGATAAATCTACGGAGGGCAGGCAGAAGACACAGAGAAATTTGGGACACGGATTTAAGTCGTTGCTCGTGACTCGATATTTAGTTTTCAAAGTTCGGAGGAAATATCCTCGCCTTGTATGTTGACAGATATCATGGTTAAAGGTTCTATAGTAGATACGTCTTTCGGTGAGGCGAGCGTAGCGAGCCGAGCCGAAAGACGCCGGCGACGAGAGATCGGAACGTCCCTGGTCCATGAGACCGTTATAGAGCATGATCCTCGTTGCCGCTATGGAACTAACCCGAACAGCCGCAGGAACCGCCGAAAGCCCACAGGGCCGGCGAGTTCGCATTTGCAAGATTGGGAGCAGACCATGACAGAACCACTTTTCATCGGCATCGACGTTGCCAAAGACACATTCCACGTCGCCTCTCGTCCCGCCTCTATCAACATATCTTTGCCCAACAATTCCACGGGCACAAAACAACTCATCAAAACCCTTCAGCCTTTCACTATCTCGCTTGTAGTTCTCGAAGCAACCGGAGGATACGAACGTCCCATTGTTGCCGAACTGCTTGAGGCAAACTTCAAGGTTGTAGTTGCCTCCCCGCGGCAAGTCCGTGACTTCGCACGAGGTATAGGTGAATTTGCCAAGACCGACCCCATCGATGCAGCAGTCCTTGCGCGTTTCGCCCAGGTCGTTCAGCCAAAGCCAAAACTGCCCGCCGGCCCCGAAACAGGCGAATTGGCCGATCTGGTACGTCGCCGCAGACAACTCATTGACTTGCGTGTTCAGGAATCCAACAGAAGTCAGCTCGCGCTTCATCCCAGGATTCGTAAAAGCGTTCGCAAGATGATTAAAACCCTCGACTATCAAATTGCCGAACTCGACAGGATTATCGAAGAACACATCGGATCCGACGACGACTTCCGTAAAAAGGATGAAATCCTCCGCAGCACCCCAGGTATTGGTCCCGGCACTAGCGCGATTCTTCTGTCGCATCTGCCCGAACTTGGCCAGCTCAATCGCCAGCAAATTGCCGCCTTGGTTGGCTTGGCTCCCTACGACTTTGCTTCTGGACGCTTCGCTGGTAAATCCCGTATCTGGGGTGGCCGAAAGGACATTCGCTGCGCCCTTTATATGGCTGCCTTGTCTGCTAAGCGTTTTAATCCTGCTATTCATCGTTTTGCCAATCGACTTGCCGAAAAAGGCAAGGTTTTTAAAATTGTTATCACCGCCTGTATGCGAAAACTCCTGGTAATACTTAATACTCGCCTATGGTATTTGCCGCATAAGCTGTTCCCGTTGATCGTCCCACTTTATGCACATGGTCGGCCCAGGCCTGCAATGCTATTGGGAATCCAATGCCCATAATGACAGTCGGAATCAGAAACAAAAACATACTCTGCACCAGCGGTATAATCATAGGCTTCGAAAACGGAATGAGAATGCCGAGCCACTCGGTATTGCTGCGGACATCCGGCAGAACATCCGATGTCCACAATATGAGTTGCGGCAGATAAAATATGCCGCACAGCCCAAGAAGGAACAAAGTGACAGCGAATCCGGTCGCTGGAATCTTCACCGTTTTGACCAGTCCGCTGCCGATGGCCGCTCCAATCATGTTCCCAAGCAGGTAAACGGTCAGCACCGCAGAGAAGACATAAGTGGACCCACCCAGCAGGTGAATGATGCTGCGCATCCAAAGCAACTCATAGCCGATGCTTATCAGGCCGCTCGAAAAAAAAGCGACCATCAGCAGGTAGAAATTCCCATCTACGGCCTGTGCCGAGTCAAGCTCAGGCCTCGTTTCTATGCGCGCCTCGGTTTGCTCTTCAATCTCAAGTCTGGAAAAGAACGATAGGAGCCAGCCGGCCAGAGCCACGAGCAGATTCAGAAACGCTGCGGTGTACAGCGTGCCCATTACGCCGAGACTCCGAATCAAAATAAACCCTGCCAAGAAGCAGCCGATTGCCGCTCCGAAAGTATTGAGTGTATAGAGCCTCCCCACCAAATGGCCTGCCTCCTTCTCCATAGCCGTGACAAACCTGCCTAAGAGCGGCAAAGTGCTGCCCATAAGCATTGACGGCACAAGCAGAATCGCTCCCGATATTATTGCCTGCACTATCAACAACTGTGTATGGGCGGGATGACACGTTCGATAAAACCAGACATAAACGCCGTCCGCCAGCCTTAGCATCAGGGGCACTGACAGTGCAAATATCGTTACAAGACTTTCGAGAAACGCATATAGTCGCAACCGTGCCCTGATGCGGTCACAGTACCGACCCATAATCAGAGCGCCAAGCGCCAGACCGCCCATAAATATGGAGACCACAATGCTCGACGCATAAATAGTATTACCGAGCGTCAGCTTCAACAGTCGCACCCATACCACCTCGTCAATCAAAGAGCACATCCCGGAAACGAAATAAATCATCATTACCAAATTGACGCTCAATCGCCTGGAAACAACGATTTTAGGAGCATTCCCGCCTTGAATATCCTGCGATCCAGACTCGGCATCAGGCTGCCGACCTAAGCCTGTTTTTGCAGAAACAGCACTGACTAGTCCAGGGATTAGATTGGATATTCTTTTCGCTTTCATTTTTCACTATCCTTAATATGATGCACAGAAACGCCTTTCTGTTCCGCTCTCCAACTTAACCATACATTACCCCCCGTCGCACAACTTTGCAAGCACTCTTTCAATAGACCCTCAATCCCCAATCGCCCGGGACATGCCGAGATTAAGAGACTATCCGAATAACCGGGTCGTTATGAGGCAACCTTCAAATCATTCGGAAACGGCCATATATCGGAAAAAGCGCCGAAACGTAAAAAAATTTTCCTTTGGTTCGCCCGCATCCGGTCTGATTTTATTGGACAGAAACAATCGCCACCTGCGAGAATCATCCGTTCACCCATATATAGTGTCCAAGGCACGCTCAAAGCTCTTATATCGTGGTTCTGGTTATGGGGCTTTCCTCTATCCCATCAGTGTCCCGCTAAAGAAAAGAAGCCAAGGATGTCGATATTGCGTTGGCTAACAGGGGGCCTGTAGCATGAAAGGGTTGTTTGGTATGAGCAAAAGAGAATTGATAGACTGCATCTGCGAGATCAACACAAGCGCCAAGCCGGAGTTTCTCGCCGATTTCCCGGAAGATCAACTCAAGGATTATCTCGAACATCTGTTGGAACTGGACCTCAAGGACTTGGCTCTCTGCAACTGACAGAACCCTGGGGCAGCCAATAGCTTCCCGGAGCGAGGGCACGGAAAATTCAAGAATCGCATCAAAGGCAATCTCCATTTGCTCCAGGGTACCCAGGCGGCAATGCGATAGCGTCCTCCTGAGTGTGGCGGCCGCTATGCTATTGGTTAAGCTCATCGTCGGTTACGCCGCCGGTAGTCATTCTCCTGATCGCATTCATTCCTCGCACATCTTTATCGCCGTTTGAAGACTCTCTATTAGCCCCCGGCCGGGTGTAAGTCTCGTTTGCGCCCTCGCCACTCGGCGTTGCCCCCTCCGGTTCGGCCCTGGATTGCTCGACAAACGGTGTTACTGCCGGAGCTTGTTCCGAAGAAACAGGCCGAGAAACCTGAGAAATGCAGTTCTGCTTAAACTGCAAAGCCACCGGTGTATAATCGTTCGGAACGTTGAAGGCAAAATCGATATTCCTTGTGTCCTCGCCCTCCGGGAAAGCGTCTCTTTCAACAGTTATCAACTCGGAAAGTCGTTTAGTTGTGATCTCGTCTTGCCCGGAGTAGTATCCGATCGAATACGCGTTCACACCCTTACCAATCAGAGTCTCCTGAGAAAGCGTAAAGTCCTTTGGCATGCAAATCAGTCGCAACTGGCCAAGAGTGAACTTGCCGGTGTTTTTTAGGTAACTCTTATTTATCACCATTCGAACAACCATAATGCCGCACCCTGTCCGCGGCGTTATGGCATTCCCCTGCGAGTCCTTTATGGCTCCCGGAGCGTACCAAACGCCTTCCTTCGCAGGAACGCGCACAGCCTGGGCCTTCGTGATAAGCGCTATTCCATCCGAATCGTTATGACGGTTAAGATATAGTTGGTCGAGAAAATCTGGGTGCAACGCCGAAAAACTTTGCGGCTTGCGAATCGCCCGCATACTGCCGTTGCTCAGAATACCGAACCAGCCAGACACAAAGCCATCTGCGTTTAGAAGAACCTTGTTCGGACGCTGCGCATCCGGGTTTCCCGCATCGAATCGCGGATAGGGATATTTGTTAGGCAGAGGCGCCATCGCAAGAGCAGTCAAAAGTAACCCGGAAACAATCAAGCCCATAAAAATACCGAGAATAGGCCTGCCGATACGCTCGGGAAGATCCCCGAAATCAACCCCCTGCTTGCCTAATTGCATCGCAACGGTCTGAAGTACCGCGAAAGAAAGGAGAAAAAGTATAATGAAACACACCGGCTGAGCCAAGGGATGAAACTTGTCGCTGGAAATTTTGCTCATCAACCCGGTCGCAGCTAACTCAAAAAAACCGAAAGCAACCGCACAGGCGATAATCGCGACTATTATCGTCATCACCGCCTTGAAGATCGTGCCCCTGAAATACTGATAGGCGCCGCATCCTAAGATTATAAACAATACAACCGACCCGGCCATTATTATTTCTCCAGTCTGTAATTTTCCAAAAATTGTCGCGATACGCAAACCGCACCGCCGAGAAACCTCACAACGAACACTGTGAACCTCGCCGACAAGTCCGGCTGCGTCGTCTATTCCACGAACGAGTTCTCACAGGCCGAATACGGTATGAAAATGCTCGCCGCCGCAGCAAAAATACGACGCACCAGATGCGTCGTTATCGAGGGAGAAAAACGCTACGATGCGCCATTGGCCGATCTTGGCATCTCCCTCCGCCACGTCCCCGCAAAAACATTCATCGAGGAGTACAACCGTACGCCCGACACCGAAGAGATGATCGCAATGGCCGATGACTACATCCGTCGAGCGCGCAGACAGACCGGAGCCACCCGCCAGGACGTAATCAACGGCGTCCGAAGCTACTACGTCGCCGCGAAAATCCTCGAAGCAGAGCAGGCCGACGCAATCACAATGGACTGCCTCGGCGCGCTCGGCAATATCAAAGTATCACTGCCCTGCATCGCGTGGTCCCGAATGAACGACGACGGCATCCCTGCCGCCTGCGAAGCCGATTCCGGCGCCGTTGCCGCCCACACAATAGTCCAGCACCTCTTCGACCGCCCCGGATTCCAGCAGGACCCCGTCGCAGACACCGCTGATGACACCATCATCGGCGCACACTGTTGCTGCGCCACTCGCCTGAACGGCTTCGATAAGCCGGCCGAACCGTTCGATTTGATGCATCACCACGGCAACCGCGATGCCGTTCCAAGGCCCCTTTGGCAGATAGGCCGCCGAGCCACTTCTGTCGATGTATTGCCGGGAAATGGCGATGAGAAGTCGGTCGTCCTGATTTCAGCCGGAACCGTCGTGGAGAATATGGATGTGCCTCCGTCCGGAGGATGCGTCGTCTCCGTCAAAATCAAGTTCGACGGCAACCAAGAGGTGCTCAGCTTCCCGGGCTTCCACCAGATATTCTTCTACGGCGACTACAAAGATCAACTCAGAGAATTCTGCCAACTATTTGGACTTGAAGCCCGGGTTGTCTGATCAGCCCGTACATGTTTAGCTGTGCAAAATACCATCGTGGCACGGCCATCTTGGCCGTGGTCGCGCGGGCTTCCAGCCCGTGTGTTGCCGCCACGCCCGCCAAATCAGTTGCCAGGCTAAACACATACGATCACCCGACGTCGCAATCGAAGATTTGAAATCTCTCTGCCCAAATAAAAAACCGAGCAAGCAAATCTGCTCGCTCGGCCATAACCTAATCTATATTGTAATTAGCGAAGGATTGGTTTGCTTAGTAACCTGTGCTTGCGTTACGCTGAGCCTTGCGAAGACGCCTGCGGTTCTTCTCCGAAGGCTTCTCGTAGTAAGCAACGCGCTTCATATCCCTGATCAAACCCTCTTTCTCGCACAGCTTCTTAAAACGCCGCACCATTTGCTGAACCGATTCGCCTGCTCGCGATTTCACTCGTAACATAAAGAAAAAACCCTTTCCTTCGCCCAATAATCAACAATACAAACATTTCAAATAACAATCATACATACACTATTCTAATTCGTCAAAATGCGACGAGCCAATTAGTTTAATCGAGTTAGTTGGCGTTTTCAAGCCCAAAATTCCGCTCAGACGGGTTTTTCTCAAAAAGTATGGCTCTCATGCAATAAAGTTGGTGGAAAGCCATGGGTATTTTGACTTAAGTCTTTTGAATTTAACGCTTTAAGGCAACAGCATGTATAGGTATATGCTGTTGCCCAAAATGCGATGGTTAAGCCATGGCATAGCCATAAATCCGTCTTTTCCAAGGCTTTAACCCGGAAAGTTATCTCGTATGTCAATTGATTCTTTTGCATAAAACAGCCTCGGCCAAAAGGTTGCAAAGCCGGCTTTAGACGGGCAGAAACCGCAATTTTGCACTTTAATCTTTTGATTTTTGCATTCTCGAACTGACCACCGGTCAGTCAGTTCGAGCACATAAAAAGCCCCATTACGCCCCCCAAACCCCAATTGTGCCCCGAAAAACCGTGCATATCGCCAATATCTCAGTTTCTTGCGTAATCCCGCAAAGTATGCTAAAATCAACCATACCGTTTTTTTGGAGATATTTTCTAAATGGAAAAACTGCGTCAAATGCTAAAAGTCAGCAAAAAACGGGCCATTTTGGTCGCCGCCGTGCTCAAAAGGTCAGGCCAATCCGACGATTTGGCAGAACTAACCGCCCTCGCTCGAAGTGCCGGAGCGGTCGTCGCCGATAGGTTTCAGCAGAAAATCCGCAGAATAAACCCCTCGACATGCCTCGGAAAAGGCAAAGCCAATGAACTGGCCCAGCGCGTCGAGCGATTCGATGCCGACGTGATAATATTCGATAACGACCTCTCCCCGGCCCAAATCAGAGACCTCGAAGAAATAACCAAAACAAAGGTCCTCGACCGAAGCGAGCTGATTCTCGACATCTTCGCAACAAGGGCGAAGACCAGGCAGGCAAAATTGCAGGTCGATCTCGCGCAGCTCGAATACACATACCCAAGATTAACCGGAATGTGGTCCCACCTCGACACGGTAGCGGGAGCCGGAGGAGCCGGAGCCGCAGGAGCGGTAGGGGGCATAGGCACAAGAGGAACAGGCGAGCAGCAGCTCGAAATCGACAGAAGACTCGTAGCCAAGAGAATCACAGAACTAAAAAGAGAACTCGCAATAATCGACAAACGCAGAATCAGAGAAATAGACGCCCGCAAAGGCATCTTCAAAATATGCCTCGTAGGATACACCAACGCCGGAAAGAGTACGCTCTTAAACACCCTGACCGACGCAGGAGTATTCGTCGAGGACCGACTCTTCGCAACGCTCGACACCCGCACGAGAAAATGGGCTCCGGCCAGAGGCATGGACGTCCTGATAAGCGATACGGTCGGCTTCGTGAGAAACCTGCCCCATCAATTAGTCGCATCCTTCAAGGCAACGCTCGAAGAAGCGATAAACGCCGACCTGCTCATCCATGTGATAGACGCCTCCAACCCCGACGCCCTCAAGCAGATAGATTCGGTTAACTCCGTCCTCGCCGAGATCGGATGCGCCGGGCAGCCCGTCATGAAAGTACTCAACAAGGTCGATATTGTCGGCAAAGTCGGCCTGCTCGAAACCCTCCAGACACTCTTCCCGGAAGCGGTCAGCATCTCGGCAAAAACCGCCCTCGGACTCGACCTGCTAAGCGCAGCCGTCGCAGAAACGATCGAAGGGGCACAGATCAAAATCCGACTGATATTTCCACAATCAAGCGGAAAAATCCACAGATTCATCCGAACACACGCCCAAATCACAAAAGAAGAATACTCCGATTCACAAGTAACAATAGAGGCAGCACTCGGAAAAAACCACCTCCCCCCCCTAAAATCCCTAAACCCAATATCACTACAAATCCTCTAAAGTCCGCCGTTTAGCCCGGATATTTCACGCGTCTTGCAGAAAAACACCTTAATTCGTTGTTGCTGAACAGGTTATGCGCATACGTGAGATTTACAGACTGTTATTTGTTGAAGTAAAAAAATGCCTCTTCAAAAGAATTTGTGGGCTTCAACAGGCTGGGGCAGCGCCCCGACATTATGATATGGGGCCGATTCAAGCGTTTTATAAGGTTTTGAAGCCTTATGCTTTTCTGGTAGTCAGTTTCGCTTTGAGATATTCTCAAATGTTGTTGGCGAGTTTTTTGCCGACTCGACAGCCCAGCCGCTTCGCCCCCTCTCATTGTGCATTCTAAATCCCCATTCCCCCCTCTGAAATGCTAACCCACTTGACCGCCTATGGATTGGGATTGTTTTGTTCTGTTCCTGGCGGTATATTGTTGGGGTTATTTTCTTTTAGTTTTGGAGTTATGTTATGAATCTTCGGCTTTTGGTTGTAGGTGCCGGCGGGCGTATGGGGCGGCGGATTGTTGCTTTGGGCGTAGAATCCGGGGAATTTGAGATTGTCGGGGCGGTTGAATCGGCTGGGCATCCTGATATTGGTAAGGATGCCGGTGCTGCGGCTGGGGTGGGAGCGATTGGGGTTATGCTCGATAGCTCTTTTCCCGCCCACCACGGGCGGGTTCCAAGTCGGGCCGATGTTGCTATTGATTTTTCTCTGCCTGAGGCGGCTGGGGCCACGGTTGAGTATTGTGTTGAGAAAAAAATTGCCCTTGTTTCGGGGACTACGGGGCTTGGGGATGAGCAGCGGGGGCGGATGGCGGCAGCGGCTAAGAAAATTCCGATTATATACGGGACTAATATGAGCGTGGGGATGAATGTTTTGTTTAGCGTTGTCGGGCGGGTCGCGTCGATGCTGGGCGAGGATTACGATATTGAGATCGTCGAGCAGCATCATCGTTTTAAGAAGGATGCTCCGAGCGGCAGTGCGATTACTTTGGCTGAGGATATTTGCGAGGCTACGGGTCGCGAGTTTCCGGGGTGCATCGTCGATGGGCGCAGCGGGAAGGATGCTTTGCGCAAAAGGGGTGAGATCGGGATGCACGCTGTTCGGGCGGGTGATATTACGGGCGTTCATTCGGTGATGTTCGGCGGGCTTGGGGAGACGGTGACTCTCGGGCATATGGCTAATAACAGGGATACTTTTGTTCGCGGCGCCCTGCGGGCGGCGAAGTGGCTTGCCGGTAAGGAGGCGGGGTTGTATTCTATGGGGGATGTGCTTGGGATTGGTTGAAAGATATATGGCTCTTCGGAATAATTTGTGGATGGAGGCTCTCATGCAATAAAGAAAGAGTCTCATCCACAACATTAACATTTGGGGGAGAGGCGGAAAATGCCCCTGAGACCTTGAATTCTCCCCAAAGCATCGTCAGCGGGTGTTTTGTGCAACAATTGTTCGTAACATCTTATCTCTTCGCAACTTAAGAACAAAAGCGGGCGAAGGGAATCGAACCCTCCTAACTGGCTTGGGAAGCCAGGACATTACCACTATGCTACGCCCGCAAAAAGGTTCGCATTTTCTTTTGGGAGAATTTTAAACGGATTCGCGTTTAATGTCAAGAGCCTTTTATTGCAAATTATTGGTGTGGTCGGCTGGAGGGATGTTGCGGTATCTGCTGCGATGAAGCAGTTCTTACGTTCGATTGACGGAGCTCCGGGCGGTCTTGGGGCTATTCCGTCATTCTCCGTCAATAAGGCATTGGAGGCCCCGGCGTCTCGCAGTCCTGCGCGGCGGTTAGCAATTCGTCGGTCGCGCGCCAAAACTGACCGATTGCGCTCAATGCCTCAACGAATTCTCCATAATCGATAGA
The DNA here is from genome assembly GCA_041322395.1 of Sedimentisphaerales bacterium. GTDB lineage: Bacteria > Planctomycetota > Phycisphaerae > Sedimentisphaerales > Anaerobacaceae > JAFGCD01. The sequence goes on along the minus strand of JBGLNQ010000001.1, from coordinate 2,720,584 downwards.
TTTGACTATGTACCGAACTACCCCGAGTTGTAAAGTTCTATCTACATCCTGTTGTTGGCAGGATGTGCTCATGGCCGCGATTGGGATATTTTTCAGCGTCTCATCGGTTTTTATGATCTGCAGAAACTCCATGCCGCTCATTTTGGGAGTATTGAGGTCCATGAGAATAAGGCAGGGCAGTTCATTGCTCTTGTCTCTGAGGTGCTCCAGGGCTTGCTCGCAGTCGGTTTTATGGATAAGTTGGTTCGCGGCGTCGAGTTCCGTAAGCGCGCGCCGCACGGTCATCGCATCCACGCGGTCGTCTTCAACAAGCAATATTGGTTTCGAGCTTCGCATCTATAACCTCCTCTTTTTGTTTGGGATATGTAAATAGGAAGGTGCTTCCTTGGCCTGGTTGGGACTCGACCCAGATCTTTCCTCCGTACATTTCTATGATCTTTTTTATTACGGTGAGTCCTACGCCGGTGCTTTCAAACTCGTCTCTTGGCGAAAGCGTTTGGAACATCTGGAAGATTTTTTCGAAGTATTTCTCTTCGATGCCAGGGCCGTTGTCGGCGACGCTGAATCTCCAATAACCGTCTTGTTCAACACAGCCGATACATATTTGGCCCTGCGGTTTGTCCATATACTTCACTGCATTGCTCAGGAGGTTTTGGAATACCTGCATTATGCGGGTCGGCTCGCCGGCTATCGTGGGCAGTTCATTGTCGATCGTGATGAAAATATTCTCAGGCGGGGCAAGCAGATCAATTACTTCCGGAACAAGCTTGCTTAGATCCACCGGAGCCGGTTTCTCCTTGACCCGTCCGACACGGGAATATTTCAATATCCCCTCTATCAGGTTGTGCATTCGATCAACTCGATTTGAGAGCAGATTCATTTGCTCTCTGCCATCCTCATCAATCTTGTCGGCGTAATCGGCTGCTATCCATCCTGCGAGGGTCTTGATACCGCGCAGCGGTGCCTTCAAATCGTGCGATACGATGTATGCAAAGTCGCTCAGATCTTTGTTGGCGCTCTCCAGTTTGGCCAGGGTATCATGTTGTTTTGCCTGTACTTCCCTGCGTATTGTGATTTCACCTTCGAGCTTTGCGTTGGTTGAGGACAATTCTGCGGTGCGCTGCCGGACCCTTGTTTCCAATTGGGTCTTGGCTTGAACCAGTTCCCAATCCCGCTTCTGGATTTGTTCGAGCATTTCATTGAATGCGTCTATGAGCAGGCCTACCTCATCGTTGCTGCGTTTGACCGCCCGAGTGGTATAGTTTTCTTCTTGTGAGACAGTGTTTGCGACATCAGCCAGATCCAGTATCGGCTCTGAGATCACTTTCTGAAGCCTTGACGAGACTATGTACGCGATCAAGGCGGCAAAAAACAGGACCGCCACGGTTATCCTGATGCTGCTCATCAACCTTCGGCGTATCGGCGTCAGATCCGAGCGCAGACAGACTGTGCCTATTAACTCATCGTCCAGCAGTATGCTTCTGAACACCGTCAGGCAGCCGTCTGCAAAACTGTGCCCGTCCTTTTGGATATTAGGCGGTTGGATGCTTGGCCCCATGTTGCCTCGGTAGTAAGATGCAAATTCTGAGCCGTTTTTGAGGTAAATCCCGGTGAACAGAATGGATGGCTCTATGTGAAGTGATTTGAGTATCCGCTTTGCATCTTCGGCATCCTCGAAGGCTATTGCGGCTCGACAGTTCTCGGCTATCATCTCTGCATGTATGGCTTGTATTCGAAACCGGCCTTAGCCAAAGTATAACTGGAGTTGACCTGAACGTTCTGGCCCCTGAGCGAGTGTGCAAGCTCTCGGAGCGCGTTTTCCAGCAGCCTGCTCTTCAACTCTTGCGAAATGTTGATCTCCGTAGTAAGTTTGTTCCCCGCCTCTGCCTTGGCGTATAAAGGGATTACTTCACGCAATACATGTGAAAGAGTTTCACCGTCATTGAGGGCATTTTCAACTTTCAATTTCAGCAGGAGCTTGAGCTGTTGGCTGAGTTTTTCACGAAGCAGATAGATGGCGTCGCGTGTGGCCAGTTCCAGGCTCGAGTTCATCCGGACCTTGACTTTTTCCGCTTCGTTTTGTGCTTCGGCGACTATTTCTTCCGCATCCTTCTTGGCCTGTGCGATGACGGCGGCAGCCTGCTCTTTGGCTTCAGCCTCAATCTTACCGGCGGCCTTCTTGCCGGCCTCAACCCCTTCGGATTCTAATGTTTTAACAAACGATTCTATGTCCGTAGGCATATCCATATTTCCTTGTTCTTCTTTGTCAGTTCCATCGCTACCACTATTACAGGACTAAATTCCCAATAAAAAACGTTAATACTACGGCGTTATACAGGGGATGGCAAGAAAATAGCGGCGGGAACCGAGTTTTTCTTGCTCAGAGAAGATTGCCCACTTTAACAGCCAGTTCTTTGACATGTGCCAGGGACCGGGCGAATTCGGCGAATTCTGTGTCGTTTAAGTCCAATTCTATGACCTTTTCCACGCCCCCTTCGCCCAGGATTGCCGGCACGCCGACGAAGTAACCGCCTGCATCGTATTCGCAGTCGCAGAAGGCGCAGCATGAAATTACTGTTTTCTTATCCCTCAATACCGCTTCAGCCATCTTGACGGCTCCGGCTGCGGGTGCGTAATAGGCGCTGTACCCCAGGAGATTGACGACCTCTATGCCGCCATTTCTCGTTCTTTCGACTAATTCGGCGATTTTATCGGGCCCGAGCAGTTCTGTTACGGGTATGCCGCCTACGCAGGTGAATCTGGGCAGGGGCACCATGTCGTCGCCGTGCCCGCCCATCAGGACGCATTTGATTTCATCGACGCTGACGCCGAGTTCGCACGCGATAAAGTAGCTGAACCTGGCTGAATCCAGAGCGCCGGCCATGCCCATGACCTTGTTCGACGCGAAGCCGGTTACCTTTGCTGCGGTATAGACCATCGCGTCGAGTGGGTTGCAGACCACGATTACGATGCTCTCCGGGGAGTGCTCGGCTATGTTTTCGCTGACGTTCTTGACAATCTCGACGTTTTTCGCGAGCAGATCATCGCGGCTCATCCCCGGCTTGCGAGGGAAACCACTGGTTATGATTACGATGTCGCTGTCAGCCGTCTCTCGCCAATCGCATGTGCCCACTATGCCCTGGCTCGAAAGTTGGACGGGAGCGGCTTCGGCGATATCCAGAGCCTTGCCCGCAGCGAGCCCTTCGACAATATCCACGAGTACAATATCACCCAGACCCCTCGTTGCGGCGATGTGCGCGGTTGTGGCGCCGACGTTGCCCGCCCCCACTACGGTTATCTTATCCTTTGCCATGCTGCTTGCCTCATTAGCTCAAATTGACCGAATCAAACAGGTCGCTTAAAAACCCGATTATACGCAAATCCAGCCGGGGGGCAAATGTGAAATCTATTCGTGAGTGGTTAATTGGCGAGTGGGTTGTGGTTGACGGCGGATTGGATTAACCAGGAAATGGCACGAATTGGAACAAAAAGAGATGATTGATGCCGATTGGATTACAGAAAATGGCTTGCTTGAGAAAAAGAGTGGTGGACAAATGGGGGTGGATTTGGTAGGATGTGGTTTGGCAATTTTGCGAGAACACCGCAGCAAACTCGAAAAAATACTCGGACGAAGAGTACGCCCACTACCGGTAGGAAGACCAACAAAAAAATGTGTAAAAAAGTCAAAAAATAGGAAAGCAAAATAGGTGGCTGTCCCTAGTTTGTTAATAGGTGGCTGTCCCTAGTTTGCCTAATCTTTGACAGCAAAATAGGAATCTTATATAAGTCTTTGTAATTTAACAAGGACGGAATTTTTAGTAGGAATAATTTCATAAAAAGCCTTAACTCACCTGGAGTTTATATGAATACGTTCGACCAGTCCGGCAATGATGCGCAGCCACCACTAAAACGCCCACGGCGACACAGATACAGCGGTACTCACCCAAAAAGTTATCAGCAAAAGTACAAGGAGCACAACATAGAGGCTCACCCTGACCTGAAGGCTCATCTGTGTGCAAAAGGCAAGACACCGGCAAGCACTCATATTCCTGTCCTAACAGAGGAGGTTTTAGTCTGCTTGAGACCCCTGCCCGGTGAAGTCGTAGTTGACTGCACCATCGGCTACGGGGGCCATGCGTTAGAGTTTATCAAGCGTATAGGGCCGACCGGAAAACTGATTGCTTTGGATGTCGATAGCACTGAGCTTGAACACACCCGCCAGCGGCTGAGCAAAGTGAACACATCTGTTAGTTTCTATCGCGGCAACTTCGCCGGCATCGGCAATGTGTTGAATAAAGAAAAGCTTGACGGTTACGACATCATTTTTGCCGACCTTGGCGTTTCGAGTATGCAAATAGACAATCCTGACCGCGGGTTGAGTTATAAGTATAACGGTCCCCTCGATATGCGAATGGACGACCGGTTAAAGCAAACCGCTGCGGATTTGCTTAATACTCTTTCCGAAGAAGAGCTAGCTAAAGCCTTTTTGGAACTGGCCGATGAACCAGCCTATCAGGAAATTGCCCACCAGGTTGTTATTCAGCGTACCGTGCAGGCGATTACACAGACTTCGCAACTTGTTCAGATGATTTTCGATGCCAAGGGTATTAATCAGAAAATATGGCGTCAGCAGCGTCACACCGAAAAAGTCAGCTCATTACACCCTGCTGCACGCGCATTCCAGACACTGCGAATACTGGTCAACGATGAGCTCGGTTGCTTGAGAGAGCTTTTAAGAATCGCCCCATACTGCCTGCGTCCGGGCGGACGAATCGGCATAATAAGTTTCCATAGCGGCGAAGACCGCATTGTCAAACAGGCGTTTCGTGACGGTGTTAGAAATGGCATATACCAGTCAGCGGCTGAAGATGCAGTTGTGCCGCAAACCAGGGAAATTAACTCAAATCCCCGCAGCGCATCCGCCAAATTCCGCTGGGCTGTCATAAAACCAGTATTTTAAAAAACCGTCCGAGTTGCAAGGGTTTTGTAATGAGTAATACATAAAAATTAATCCACAGTTAAGTTGTTCAAATTAAAGACCGGGGTTTGTCTCCTGAACAGCACCGCTCGACAACAATATTTGCGAGCAGGCCTTGAAGAAAGCGACCCTGCATCGCAAAAACGCCTATTTCTACAAGACCGAGAATGGAGCCCGCGTGGGAGACTTGTTCATGAGTTTGATCCACACGGACATAAATGCACCCGCCATTGATTCCCGGATGCGGCCGATGTATTGGCGGCATCGCCGTCTGCGGCAAAATATCCCGGAACAATATACGTTGTTGTTGTTGTTGTTCCCGGGTGTTCGAATGTAACATTCATCCGGTAATCCAGGAAGGGATTCGGTGTGCCGGTCTCAGAGGCGGACGGACCGTCAATGGTCAGTGTCACCTTATGCCACTGCATCAACGTGCCGGGGCTTTCGGAAGCTCCCGTAATTGTTGTTGCTCCAAACACAGAACAACTAATTGATAATAAAATTACTACAATTCCCCAAAATAATCCATGGCTCTTCATTGTTTCCCCTGCTAATAACTGATATTCCCATATAACATTCTCTACCTTAGCCCGGCTACCCCGATGCATCGGCAACGGCTTCTTTTCTAATAGATTATCGAATCTGTCTCAAAAACTCAAGTATGAAATACCGGAAACCGTTGAAGAAATGGAGTGCATTAAGTCAAAAAAACCGTTTTTCCCCGTCATTTTGGCTGGCCACCTTGCCTTCCTTGAGCCTCGGGCTTATTGTCTCGTTTCTCGGTTTGTAACGAGTGGCATTTGGTTGTTCTGGGTTTTGCAGTTGGCTTTTGGGTTTTTTTCGATTAGTATTCGAGCGAATTGCTATGGTTACGGCTCAATGTCTTTTATGTATTTCTCTGAGCCGAGGGTCGATTTTTTGAATTAGTGACCGCCGAGTGAATTGAGAATGTCAAAATCCATGCGTCTTCAACTTATAGTATGTAAGGTGTTGCAAAGAGAGGCTTACTTTTGCGCGGCGAGTTCGGATAATGTCGTCGATATTCGGCTGATGGAGCAGGGTTTGCATAATGAGCCCGACCGGCTGCGTATCGAAGTTCAAAAGGCTCTCGATACGACAGCCGATATTCAAGGCAGGCCTTTCGATGCGACGCTGCTGGGCTACGGGTTGTGCAGCAACGGGATAGTTGGCTTGAGCGCGAAGATACCAATCATCGTGCCGCGAGGGCATGACTGCATAACGCTGCTGCTGGGTTCTAAAAAAAGGTATCAGGAATACTTCGACTCGCACCGCGGGGTTTATTGGTACAGCGGCGGTTGGGTAGAGTCGGGCAAACAGCCGAGCCGGGAACGCTACGAAACTTTGCTCGAAGAATATAAACAGAAGTACGGCGAAGATAACGCCAAATACCTCATGGAAGTCGAGCAGACGTGGATGAAAGAATACGGCTGGGCGACGTACATCGATTGGGGGGTCGGGGATTCGGAGAGGTTTAAGGAATACACAAAGGCGTGCGCGGAATTCCTGGGTTGGCATTACGACGAGTTGAAAGGGGACCCGGGGCTGATGCAGAGAATGGTTGACGGGCAATGGGGCGAAGAGGAATTTCTGGTTGTCCAGCCGGGCCAAAAAATAGGCGAAGACCTGACCAACGAAGGTATAATAAAAGCCGAGTGATGTCCTATGCACACCAGTGAAATAATCGCCGTCTTTGACATCTCGCCGATGAACGAACGTAAGGAGTCGGCCGAATGATCGAATTAGTCACAATCATAGTGATAGCTATCGGTCTGGCGATGGACGCATTCGCCGTATCGATTGTCAGCGGGGCGGCTTACAGACAGTTGCATGTCAAACACGTTTTGCGGATAGCGTTGTTTTTCGGGGGTTTCCAGGCTTTAATGCCGCTTATCGGGTCGCTTGCGGGGCTTACGGTGAAGGAGCATATTGCGGGTTACGATCACTGGATTGCGTTCGGGCTTTTGACGGCTGTGGGGGGCAAGATGATCTACGAATCGTTCAAGGTCAAGGAGGCGGAGAAGAAATTCGACCCGACGAGCCTTATCACGCTGCTGGTTTTGGCGGTGGCGACGAGCATCGACGCTCTGGTAGTCGGAATCACGCTTTCGCTAATCGCGAAGTCGATCATACGGGCGGTGATAATCATCGGCGCGGTTACGTTCGTGCTCTCATACATCGGCGTGGCCATCGGGAAGCGGTTCGGGCATTTCTTCGAATCGAAGATTGAAGTTTTCGGCGGAGTAATCCTGATTGCGATAGCGGTGAAGATTCTTGTGGCACATGCGCTTTGAACGGGACGCTTGCATTGGAGTGGCGGGGCGGTATAATCGAGGAGGTTGCCCGTTGGTTGGGCGGTATTGAGTAATGGGGCAGGTTTGTTTTTTTGTGTTTGGTGTTTTCTATGGTTTCTAAGGTTTATTTTATCAAGGCTTCGGTTGGCGATGGGGAAAAGGCTATTTGCGAGAAGGCTCGACGGTTGTTCGAGGCGGGAGGCTTTGCATCGTGCTTCGCGGAGAAGGATTTTACGGCTGTTAAAGTGCATGTCGGCGAAGATACGAATACAACGCATGTTAAGGCGGGGTATATCAAAGGGCTGGTGGAAGAATTGCTGGCTCTGAAAACAAAGCCGTTTATCACGGATACGAGCACTTTGTATTCGGGCCGGCGGCGCAATGCGGTGGATCATACGATAATGGCGGCCGAGCATGGCTTTTCGCTCGAAAGGCTCGGCGTGCCGTTTATTGTGCCCGATGGGCTGCTGGGGACCAGCGATATACCTGTGGAAATTGATGGGGAGGTGCAAAGGCAGGTTTTCATCGCTTCGGGGATTGTGAAGTGTCAGTCGATTCTCTCGGTGGCGCATTTCACCGGTCATCCGGCGGCGTGTGTGGGAGCTACGCTTAAGACGTTGGGGATGGGGTGTGCGGCGAAGAGGGGCAAAAGTAAGCAACATGCGGCGTTGAAGTTGAGCATCAATGACAAGTGCACGCTTTGCGGATTGTGCTTCGAGCACTGCCAGGCTGAGGCGATTACGCTGGGCGAGGAGAAGGCGAATATCGACCAGGATAAGTGCATAAGCTGCGCCGAGTGCGTGGCTGTGTGCAGATTCGGAGCGGTGCAGTGCAACTGGGGCGAAGAGAGTAAGATTCTTCAGCAGAGTACGGCCGAATATGCGTTAGGGGCGCTGAAGGGCAAAGAAAACAAAGCTGCGTTTTTCAATTTTCTGCTTTCGATTACGAAGGATTGCGATTGCTTCAGCAAGGCGGACATGCCTAATATTGTCGATGATATCGGTATTTTGGCTTCGACGAATCCGGTCGCTGTCGATGAGGCGTCTATTAACCTTGTCGAGGGGACGGCGGGTAAGAAACTCGGGCGGTTATTAGGCAACGACAAACTCGATGCCCGCCACCAGATCGAACATGCGGAAAAGATCGGTTTGGGGTCGGCGAAATATGAGATTATTGAAGTTGAGTAGACTGCAGTTCCGTATTCGGTGGAGTTTTTTGGCCGGACGATTGGGTCGGCGGCGTACTTGCGGAGCACGGGCTGGAAGCCCATGCGACCACGGCCAAGATGGCCGTGATACGAGAAGTAGTGGCGTCGGGAGGGTGTCGGGCGCCTGAAAAAAGGCGGATTTTATTTGTGATATTAAACAAGCAGGGTGTCCATGAGATTTTCCGATTTAGCGGCATTTTTCCGTCGATAAGTTTGCCGAGTATTTCAAAGCCGCGTTCAGGCAGATGTCCGGCGAGCTTAACGAGCGGGTTCCGGGCCGGCGAACGGAGAAGACCACCCTGCAAATGAGAGCCCGCATGACGCAGACGCTCAACTCAATGCTCGGCCAGGATGATCCGATTGTTGCGTTCATCGAGACCTGGGCCTTGTGCGTTCGGCTTAGAATTTACCTCGGTGAAGGCGAAGGCGCAAAACACAAAATGGCTGCCCAGAGAATAGCCAATGTAAATGGACGCAATACAAACCCGCAGCCAACAATGATCGCGCCGATGAGAGCCAATCCCGCAATTTGTTCAATTCTTTGCTGATTTTTAACCATTTGGATCTATCTGTTCAGGAACAAAGCCCAAAAATTCAGACCGTCTCTCTTCTTTATTTTTTAAATAATTCCATTGCCCACAGAGGGAATGAAGATATCGTAATCACTAAAACTCAGGCCAGCCGCAACGTTCCAGCCATTTCACTAATTCCAGTACCGGCGAAATCGTGGACGCAAGAACAACGACGATTACCCAGTCGATTAAGGGCAAACTGTAAGTGCCGAAAGGATGTTGTAAAACCGGCAGATATACTATCACAAACATCACTAATAATTCCGCCAGAATAGCCCAGTTGAGCCACTTGTTGGCAAAAGGTTTATTGAGCACCGAGTGACGGTCGGAGCGGAAGTTGTAGGCCTTGAAGAATTGTATAAGTACGAGCGACATAAACGTCATTGTCATCGCTTCTTCGGTGCTTCTACCTGAACGCAGCGCCCAGACAAAAAGCCCCAAATTGACAATAGTTGACCAGATACCGCCCACCGTCATAAGGACAACAACGGGTTTTGTGAAAATACCGGTGCGCGGGTTTCGCGGTCTGCGCCGCATAAGGTCTTTCTCAGGCGGGTCAACGGCCAAAGCGAGAGCTGGCAGGCCATCAGTGAAGAGATTGACGAACAGGATTTGCACTGCGCTCAAAGGCATCGGCATACCGGCAAGCGTGGCGACGCCCATCAGGCCCATTTCTCCAAGATTGGATGAGAGCAGGTACATCAGGTATTTCTTGATATTGCTGAAAATTCCCCGGCCTTCCTCAACAGCGGCGACAATTGAAGCAAAATTGTCGTCAGTAAGCGTCATAGCAGCAGCTTCTTTGCTGACGTCGGTGCCGGTGATACCCATCGCTATACCAATGTCGGCTTTTTTCAGGGCGGGCGCATCATTGACGCCATCGCCGGTCATCGCGACAATCTGGCCTTTCTTTTGCAGGGCTGTAACCACACGCAGCTTGTGTGCGGGGGAAACACGTGCGTAAACCTCGATGTTCTGCACCTCGCGATCAAGCTCAGCATCCGGCATCGCCTCTAATTCGTCGCCGGTAACAACTCGGCCGGCTTTGAGAATACCCAATTCACGGGCTATCGCCTGGGCAGTAATGGGGTGGTCGCCGGTAATCATTACCACTTTTATGCCTGCGTTCTCACAGGTATGTACTGCAGCTTTGGCTTCGGGACGTGGCGGATCAATCATCCCCACAAAACCGAGAAAAGTCATTTCGCGTTCAGCCGATTCAATCACGGCATTCGACTTCGACGCCACTGCCAATACTCGCATCGCTTCGCCTGCCATTCGGTGAGCTGCTTCCAAAATCATAGTCCGGTCTGCCGCGTCAAGCATCGTTTCCCCCCTATCGGTCAACTGCTTTGCACAAGAATCGAGGATTACCTCCAATGCACCTTTGGAGCAGGCGATAATACTTTGTTGAGCGGTGTGCAATGTTGTCATACGCTTGGTTTCAGAAGTGAACGGGATTTCGTTAACTCGCGGGAACCGTGCGTCAAGGTCGGCCTTGTCCAGCCCTATTTTAGCAGCGGCCACCACCATCGCCCCCTCAGTCGGGTCGCCCTTGATACCCCAATGGCCATCTGACTCATTATAAACTATGTGCGCATCCAAGGCCAGGATAGCCGCATGCAAAAACTGCTTCAGTCCACTGGACGGTTCTACTGGAACACCATTAAACGAATATTGGCCTTGTGGTTCATATCCAGCGCCGGAAACATCCAGCACTTTCCCGGCAACATAAACCTTGCGAACCGTCATCTCGTCCTTCGTCAGTGTCCCGGTCTTATCAGAACAAATAACGGAAGTACTGCCGAGAGTTTCAACTGCCGAGAGACGGCGCATCAGGGCGTGGCGACGAACCATACGCTGCACACCAATGGCTAATGAAATGGTAACCACGGCGGGCAACGCCTCAGGAACGACGGCGACCGCCAGCGCGACGCCGAATATGAGCATTTCAACAAATGGCTGACCACGCATAATGCCCAGAACGACAATGATAGATACAATCACAAGGGCAGTCCAGGCAAGTACGCGACCAACCTTATTGAGATTCTCCTGTAGCGGCGTTCTGCCCGTTTCGACTGTCTGCAACATCTGGGCAATTTTGCCGAACTCGGTATTCATACCTGTGGCGACGATAACGGCGCGACCTCTGCCATAAGTTGCCGCTGTCCCCGCATAGGCGATATTTTTGCGGTCTCCCAGGGCGGGATTGGGACTGTCTATGGGAAAAGTATTTTTCTCCACCGGAACCGATTCGCCCGTAAGAGCAGCTTCTTCAATCTGTAAATTGACGGCTTCTATCAAACGGGCATCGGCGGGAATTTTGTCGCCCGCCCGCAGAATAATAACGTCACCCGGCACAAGCTCGCGAGCCGGGACATTGATCTCCCGCTTGTCACGAATGACATTGGCGGTCGGAGCGGCCATTTGTCGCAGGGCTTCGATGGCGCGTTCGGCGCGATATTCCTGAACAAAACCCAGCAGAACAGCGAGCAGTACGATAACGGCAATCGCAATCGCTTCAACGCCGTGTCCCAGGAAGGCCGACACGGCTACAGCGACAAGTAAGATGATAATCAGCACATTCTTGAACTGCTCCAGAAGCAACACCCATGGTAAGATGCGATTGGCAGCTTGCAATTCGTTAGGACCGTATTTTTTAAATCGTTCTGCCGCTTCGCTGACCGATAGCCCATTTGTTAAATCACTGGAGAGAGAACATAGTATTTCCTTAACATCCAATTGCCACCATTGTTTCATTAGTTCGCCCTTTCTTTGGAGACCTCTGTCAACGACTCGGATATTATTTTATTTTTACTTTGGTGTTTGAACAAAGAGAGCGGCCCTTTTTCTCTCTGAGTTGGTTGGGGCCGTACTGTTTTTGACGCCGCGTAACCTCAATATCAAACGTTCGCGGCTGGTTGTATTTTTGCTGTTCGTACATCGTATCATAAGGCTGGCGGGCTGTATCTGGGCCGCGGGGGTCGGGGATGCTCACCATATAGCAGAAGGGCTTATCTTTGTTCGCAGAAATGAAATCGACCGTCTTATCCGCCCGGCGTACCGGTCGTTGCGTGGGGCAAGCGCGCTTGCGGGATTGCTTTCGACGTTTTGGGCAGTACGATTTTGGGCAGCGGGACCAAACACGAGGAATGTAAGCGAAGCGTATTGCGGAGCGACGAGATTGTTTGGGCTCGGGCTGGGGCTCGTCTCGACGTCGGGGGCGGTTGGACCGATACTCCGCCCTATTCGCTTGAGAACGGCGGGTGCGTTGTTAATGCTGCCGTGAATCTCAACGGTCAGCCGCCTATCCAGGCTTATATGCGTGTGATAGACGAGCCTGTGATTCGGATAAGCTCGATCGATCAAGGCGAAAGGGTCGAGATCAGCGAGTTGGACGAGTTGACGCATTATGGCGATGCTGCGAGCAGCTTTGGCCTGGCCAAGGCTGCACTGGTTCTATCCGGAATTTCGCCTGAGCGAGGCGGTGGCGTCGGGAGCCTTAAGAAGGCGTTGGAGCGATTCGGGGGCGGGATCGAGTTGACGAGCCTTGCTGCGATTCCTAAGGGCAGCGGATTGGGGACTTCGAGCATAATGGGCGCGGTGATATTTGCTGCGATTCAGCGGGTAATGGGCAGGGAGCTTTCCGGGCGTGAGTTGTTTCACAGCGTTCTGCGTTTGGAGCAGGCTTTGACTACGGGGGGCGGTTGGCAGGATCAGATAGGCGGCGCTGTGGAGGGCGTTAAGATGATTGTGGCCGAGCCCGGACTTATTCCGGATGCGAGGATTCATTATGTCCCGAGCGACGTTCTCGATCCGAAATCGAACGGTCGAACGAGCTTGCTGTACTATACCGGGGTGACTCGGCTGGCGAAGAATATTCTTCATCAGGTCGTCGGGCGATATTTGAATCGCGATCGTGCGACTATGGGTACGCTCGGTCGCATTCGAAAAGTCGCCGAGCATGTAAGCGAGGCTCTTATTCGCAAGGATATAGCTGAGTTCGGGCGATTGGTCGATATCGCCTGGGAGCTTAATAAACAGTTGGACCCGAATTCGACGAACGATGAGATCGAGGAGCTATTCGAGCGTGTTCGTCCTTTCATATACGGCGCGAAGCTGCTTGGCGCCGGGGGGGGCGGATTCATGCTTATGATTTGCAGGTCCGCCAAGGACGCGGCATCGGTTCGAGAGATGCTGGAGAATTCGCCGTCGAACGGGCGTGCACGGTTCTTTGATTTCGATGTTAGCAATGTCGGGCTTACTGTGACTGTTTGTTAGCCACGAAGGCACAAAGACACGAATTTGGAAGATAGAGGACGGGAATTTTTTTATGAAGAAGGCTTTTGACGACGGACTCAAGGCTGCGATTGATTGGTATAAGTCGCATCGGATGGGCCTATAGGATGAAGAAATTTGCTTTGATTGGAGTCGGCGGCATCAGGATGGTTTGGAGGGAGATATGTTTTATCGGGTGCGTGAAGTGGGTGCGGCAATTCGCCGAGGTAGATTTGAAAGAAACTCAAATTAAGGTGCGAGTATGAAAATTTCAGTAGTTGGCGTCGGTTACGTTGGCCTTGTCGCGGCGGGATGTCTGGCTGACGGGGGCAATCATGTTATATGCGTGGATAAAGACCCCAAGAAGATCGACGATTTGAAGAAAGGCATCATTCCGATATATGAGCCCGGCCTTACCGAAATCATCAAGAAGAACGAGGCCGGGGGCAGGCTTGCTTTTACGACTAATCTGCAGGAAGGGATAGACAACTCAAAGGTTATCTTTATCGGTGTTGGCACTCCGAGCGCCGAAGACGGCTCTGCCGACTTATCCGCGGTTTTCGAGGTTGCCGAGCAGATTGCCGGGTGCATGAAGGAATACAAGATCATCGTCACCAAGAGCACGGTTCCGGTGGGGACTAACGAAAAGGTCAGCCGGATTATCTCGAACGCTACGGATGTTCCTTTCGATTATGTCAGCAATCCGGAGTTCCTCAAAGAGGGCTCTGCGGTGGATGATTTTCTCAAGCCCGACCGCGTTATAATCGGGACGACGAATCCGGAAGTTCGAGAAGTGATGCAGCATCTGTATTCTCCGTTTATGCGCAAGAACAGCAGGATAATGTTTATGGACCCCGCCAGCGCCGAGATGACGAAATATGCGGCGAATACGATGCTGGCGACTCGGATATCGTTCATGAACGAGCTTAGCGGTTTGTGCGAGAAATACGGAGCGGATATCGAGCAGGTTCGCAAAGGCATAGGGAGCGACTCGCGGATAGGGAATGCTTTTTTGTTTGCCGGTCTCGGTTACGGGGGCAGTTGTTTTCCGAAAGACGTCAAAGCGCTTATCCACATGGGCCTGCAGCAGGAGCATCCGATGACGATAGCGATGGCGGTTCAGCAGGCTAACTACAGACAACAGGATAGGTTCGCCGAGAAGGTTATTAAGTATTATCAGGGCCGAGACGAGGATGTTCAGGTTGGCGTTTGGGGGCTGTCGTTCAAGGCGCGGACGGACGATGTTCGCGAGTCTCCCGCCATACGCTGCGTAGAGGAGTTTATCAAGGCCGGCCTTAAGGTTAAGGCGTTCGATCCTGAGGCGATGGGCGAGGCTAAGAAGGTTTTGCCTGAAAGCGTCGAGCTGGTCGCCCAGAGCTATGATGTTCTCGAAGGGTCGTCGGGCCTTATCGTTCTTACGGACTGGCAGGAGTTCCGAACGCCGGACTTTGACCGAATAGCGGCGGATATGAACGAGGCGGTGATTTTTGACGGGCGGAACCTTTACGACCCTGCGTATATTCAAAAACAGGGCATCGAATATCACGGGATAGCGAGAGGCAAATACGCATGAAGGCATTAGTAACCGGAGCAGCGGGCTTTATAGGTTCGCATTTGTCCGAGCGTTTGACGAGCGATGGCTGGGATGTGGTCGGGCTTGATAATTTCGATCCGTTCTACAGCGAAGAGGTTAAGAGAGGGAATATCGCGGGGCTTGTTTCTTCGGGTAAGTTCGAGCTTGTAGAAGGAGATATCCGCAACGCCGAGTGCGTAAGAAGCATTTTAGGCGCCTGTGCTATCGACGTAATAGTGCATCTTGCTGCCAAGGCGGGGGTAAGGCCTTCGATTGAGGATCCTCTTGGGTATCAGGATGTGAACATAAAAGGGACGATGGTCATGCTTGAGTCGGCGGTGAAAGCCGGTGTTAAGAAGTTTGTGTTTGCCTCCAGCTCGAGCGTTTACGGGAATAATGAGAAGGTTCCGTTCAGCGAGACGGATAATGTTGATTTTCCGATATCTCCGTATGCAGCGACGAAAAAGGCCGGAGAGCTTTTGTGCCACACATACAGTCATCTATATGGTATTGGCATGACTTGCCTGCGGTTTTTTACGGTTTATGGCCCGCGTCAGCGGCCCGACCTTGCGATTCACAAGTTCGCAAGACTAATTGAGGCCGGGGAGGCAATACCTGTTTTCGGCGATGGATCAATGAGTCGCGATTTCACGTATATCGATGACATTGTCGATGGCAGCGGCGGAGCAACTGGCTAACCTTGAGGCGGAACAGCAGGCGCAGCTTGTTACTGCTCTGGCAGATTGCGGGGACAAGGTTGCGCTACATGCAGTTCTGGCAGCGACAAAGAACTCACATAATTATGTCCGGGTTGCGGCTTTGAGGGCAATGGGGGTATTAGGCGACCTATCCTGTGTCGATATACTTGTCGGTGCGGCTGTTTCGAGCGGCGGGGACGAGCAAAAGGCGGCGCAGGAGAGCTTGTATCGGCTGAAAGGAAGCGATGTTGATGAGGCTATTTTGAATAAAATTCCCGATGCCGAGCAAAAGGTGAAGGTGGAGCTTGTTCGCAGTTGCGAGCAGCGAAACATAAAGTCATCAGTTCCTGTTTTGATGAAGACGGCCAAAGACGCGGACGCGAAGGTGAGAACAGAATCAATTAAGGCGCTTCGTGCACTTGCCGGGCCGGGGGACATAGGGGCATTGATTGAATTGCAATTGGCGGCTTCGGGCAATGACAGAGGTGAACTTGAAAAGACGGTAGTTGCCGCAGCTCACAAAATTCCAGAAGACAAAGGGCAGGCAAAAAGTGTTCTTGCGGCGCTGCCTTCCGCAACGGACGTGGACGCTAAATGCTCTTTACTGAGCGTTCTCGGCAAGATTGGCGATGAGGCGGCCTTGCCTGTTCTGCGGGAGTCGCTTGGAGACAAAGATGACCAGGTAAAGGACGCGGCGGTGAGGGCTCTTTCGGACTGGCCTACGGCGGCGCCGGCGGCGGATTTACTAAAGGTCGCGCAGATGTCGGAAAATCAGGTGCACAAAACACTGGCCCTTCGCGGTTACGTCCGGCTGGCCGGATTGAAAAGCGACAGACCTGCTGAAGAGACAATGAAGATGTATAAGGACGCGATGGCGCTTGCGGCGGATGTTTCCGAGAAGAAGATGGTGCTGTCGGGCCTTGGGGGCACGGATAGTTACGAGGCAATGGAAATGGCGGCCAGTTTCCTCGATGACAAGGAGCTTAAGGATGAAGCCGAGGCGGCTGTAATCAAGATAGCTGAGGCGAGAGCAAAGAATTCCCCAAGGAGCTCGGCACAGACAAAAGATATTTTGCAAAAGGTTATTGACGGCACCACTAATGATTCGGTGCGGGAACAGGCGCAGAAACTGCTTAAACAGGGCAAGTAACGGTTTTATACTCGATACTAAACGGAGATTATTATGGCTAATGAAAACATCGGCAAAGAAAAGCAAAACAGTATTTCACGGAGGCAGCTGCTGGGTTCGGCGGTAGCGGCGGGCGCATTTACGATTATTCCGAGCTATGTTATGGGCGCAAGCGTCAGCGGCCAAAAACCGCCGAGTGAGAAGCTGAATATCGCGACGATAGGCGTTGGCGGTATGGGAGGCGGTAATACGCGCAGATGTGCGGACGCAGGCGAGAATATAGTTGCTCTTTGCGACGTTGACGAGAATTATCAGGGGACGGTCAAAGTTTACAATGAGTATCCAGATGCGAAGAAGTATAAAGATTTCCGCAAGATGCTTGAAGCGGAGAAGGGCATTGACGCGGTGATAGTCGCGACGCCCGACCATACCCACGCGGTGGCGGCGGTGATGGCGATGCAGATGGGTAAGCACGTATATGTTCAAAAGCCGTTGACGCGGACAGTTTACGAGGCGAGGAAACTTACCGAGACGGCCAGAAAGTATAAGGTCGTGACGCAGATGGGTAACCAGGGACATTCTGGCGAGGGCATCCGGCTGATGTGCGAGTGGATATGGGATGGCTCCATCGGTCCCATTCGCGAGGTTCACGCATGGACAAATAGGCCTGTGTGGGCTCAGGGAATCGACAGGCCGACAGATACGCCTCCGGTGCCGGAAGGGCTGGACTGGGACCTTTGGATTGGGCCCTCACCAGAGAGGCCGTATCATCCGGCGTATCATCCTTTCGCGTGGAGGGCGTGGGTAGATTTCGGAGGCGGGGCTTTAGCTGATATGGCCTGCCATATTCTTGATCCTGTGTTCTGGGCATTGAAGCTGAAATATCCGATAAGCGTCGAGGCGTGCACATCAACGAGAATGTCAGGCGAAGGGTGGGGCAAGGTTGGAATTCGCGAGACATATCCGCAGGCAAGTATCGTTCGCTATAAGTTCCCGGCGCGAGGCAATATGCCTGAAGTGAAAATAAACTGGTATGACGGCGGACTGATGCCGGCAAGGCCGGAAGAGCTTGAGCCGGGAAGGATGATGGGCGACGATGACGGCGGTGTGCTTTTTGTCGGCGACAAGGGTAAGCTGATGTGCGGCTGTTACGGCAGCAACCCTCGCTTGATACCAGAAAGCAAAATGGAGGCATACAAGAGGCCCAAAAAGACGCTGCCGAGAATCAAAGACGGTATTGACGGGCACGAGAAAAACTGGATTGAGGCCTGCAAGGGCGGACCGGCGGCATGCGCCAATTTCGATTATTCGGGACCATTCACGGAAACCGTCGTGATGGGAAATCTGGCGATGATGAATCCGTACAGGGTGCTCGAATGGGACGGCGAAAATATGAAGTTCACCAATGATGATACCGCCAATGAGTTTGTCAATCCGCCGTATCGGGCCGGCTGGACGCTGTAAGAACTGAGAGTTGCTTTATGGTGAAGAGTGGTATTTCACGCAGGGGCTTCGTAAAGGGAACGGCGTCTGCAATAGCGGGCTTTACGATTCTGCCGAGGTTTGTTCT
Source organism: Sedimentisphaerales bacterium (assembly GCA_041322395.1). GTDB lineage: Bacteria > Planctomycetota > Phycisphaerae > Sedimentisphaerales > Anaerobacaceae > JAFGCD01. The sequence continues at coordinate 2,702,267 of JBGLNQ010000001.1, read as the reverse complement.
AGGCGGGGCTGGTTTCAAACCTCCAAGCGAGAAGTTGAATATTGCTTTTGTCGGCGTTGGCGGAATGGGTAAAGACAACATGAAGGGCTGCGAAGGCGAGAATATCGCTGCGATTTGCGATGTTGACTGGCGATATGCCAGCTCGGTCATGCAGAATCATCCGAATGTGAAAAAATATAAAGATTTTCGCAAGATGCTGGATGAGGTGAAAGACATCGACGCGGTGGTTATCGCAACGCCTGACCATACGCACGCGACAATTGCTAAGGCGGCTATTAAGATGGGCAAGCACGTTTATGTGCAAAAACCCCTGACATGGTCGGTTGAAGAGGCCCGCAAACTGACAGTGGCAGCCAGAGAAGCGAAGGTTGCTACTCAGATGGGCAATCAAGGACATTCTAGCGAAGAGATGCGCATTGTATGCGAAATGATATGGTCGGGCGTGATAGGACAGATTCGTGAGGTTCACGTCTGGACGGATAGGCCCTACTGGGCGCAGGGGATACTTCGGCCTGCCGATTCGCCGGCGGTGCCTGATGGGTTGGACTGGGACAACTGGCTGGGGCCGGCACCTGTTCGGCCTTATAATCCTGTTTATCATCCGTTTTCGTGGCGGGGCTGGTTTGATTTCGGGACAGGCGCGCTTGGGGATATGGGCTGTCACATAATAGATCAGGCGTACTGGGCGTTGAAACTCGACAGACCAACGGCAGTTGTGGCGAGTGTTTCTTCCCGTGTTGTCAAGGATTGGCAGAAGTGTGCGGTTATGCTTGTCGGTTGCAACGAGGGCAATGCCAGGTTCCCCAAAACCGACGAACCCGAAGCGGTGGTTTATACCGGCAAGAGAGCCGGCATGTTGGAGAAGCTCGATAAGGACTTCCAGAACTCGGATGTCCATTTCGAGTTGGGGCGGTCGTATCGCGGGGACGGGCTTTGGACGAAGGCGGAGTACCATTTCGAGACGGCAATTCGCTTTGATCCGACGAATCGCGCTGCTCAGGCGGCTTTAACGAAACTGCTTATCTCCAACGGCGCGAAGGCAAAGGCCGATCTTAACGCCGGCAGGTATATCAAGCAGGCGGCGTATTCGTTGAAGGATACGATGAAGCTCGCAAGCGCCTTTAAGGCCGAACAATTGGAAGATTATGCGGTGGCGTGTTACCAGCAGGCCGTTCGTATATGGCCCGAGTCGCCGGACGGCTACAGGGAGTTGGGGCGTTATTATTTGAGTACGAACGATAAGGATGCGGCGAAGGAGTATTTCAAGCGCAGTTTTCGTCTGGACCCGACCCAGTCGCAAGTGGCGGGCGAGTTGGGGCGGCTCGGCGTGATTGTGCGAGTGCTTCGGGATACCGGGGGGCCGGGTTAATAGAAACTTTAAGGATGCCGTTGGAGCGACGGATCGCTTCGGCGGAGTCCTGAATTATTATCACTTTTTTCATTGCCCCGTGGCGAATGGATGCGCTGCGGGGCGTTTTTTTGTTTACCTTCCTCTGTTTATTCTTTACTATAAGCGTTCCGTAAAGTTCACAGTAGTGACATATTTTTGCCGGGATGCGGTGCAATCGTCGCTCCTGTCGGCATCTGGCGTGAAACTTTGAATGTTAATTATCGAGTGCAGGCGGATAAGATGTTCGGATTACAGATTGCTGATATTGTGGTTTTGGGGCTTTACTTGCTGGGCATGGCGGCGATTGGGGTATGGTCGGCGCGGAAGATAAAGAAGTCTGCCGACTTTTTTATGCCGAGGCGGTTCGGCAAGGCGATGATGGTTATGTTCGGTTTCGGGGCGGGGACGCATTCGGATCAGGCGGTTGGCGTCGCGTCGACGAGCTTTACGAACGGATTGTCCGGTATATGGTATCAGTGGCTTTGGCTGCCTTGCACGCCTTTTTACTGGTTGATTGCACCGGTGATGAGTTCGTGCGATGCGTTTATGATAGCTTCTTCTGCCTTGTTCACGGAGAACATATACAGACCTATATGGCCGGATCGTTCGCAAAGACACTATATTACAGTCGGTCGAATTGCGGCTGTTGTGGTGGTTTTCGGCGGAGTTGTATTTGCATTCCGGCTTCCCGGCGTTGTGGCTGGGCTCGAGATATTCTGGAAGATTTCCGCAATGATGGGTCTTGCGTTCTGGCTCGGGTTGTTTTGGCGTCGGATGACGGTAGGGGGGGCGTGGGCAACGACATTGATCGGTTTTTTCGTGATGCTGTTCACGAGCGAGATAGCATTCGGCGAGTACGTGCTCTGGGATTTCAGCGGTCATTTTGCTAAGGACCTTCCTGGCTTCATGCTGTTGGAAGGGGGGCTTTCGCTTCCCTGGCAGATGCTTTTTTATCTTGGGGCCGGCTTGATAAGCGGTATTGTCGTTAGCTTGTTTACTAAGCCGGTTAGCGAGGCGAAGCTGGAGAATTTCTACGCTCTGACCCGGACGCCGATTGCTCCCGGCGATCAGATTGAAAACCCGTGCACGCTGCCTGCAGGCGCCGTAGTTCCCCAGAGACGAAATGTCTTTCCAAACACGAGCCTGGAAATAGCAATTCCATCTCGCATTTCCATAATCGGATTCCTTGTGGGGTGGGGATTTGTTGCAGCGATTGTTTATGTGGTCTATACGATTGCAATCGGTTAAATAGAAATTATGGATTGAGATTGAGCGTATGCTTCTTGGCAAGTATTCTTTCGGAGTCGGCGACAGGTTCGGGTGTCAGGGCAAGGCTCAGCTTGAGGCGGTAATGCAGGGGGCTGAGAAGGGGCTGGATATTACGCCGGTATGGAATAAGTCGAACCGTGAACACACGATAACAGGGACTCGTCCGGCGGACGTGCGGCAAGAGGGCGACGATGCGGTAAAGGCTCGCGGCTGGGAGGGCGCTTACTTCGTGGACGCCGACCATATTGGGCTGGGCAACGTGGATGAGTTTATCGAGTCGAGCGATTTTTTTACGCTCGATGTTGCGGATTTTATCGGGAGCGGATCGGTGGATGCGGACGTCGAGGCGTTTGTCGATAAGTACAGCAAATATGTCGGTTCGCTGGCCGTTGACGGTATTGATCAGGCGTTCGAGATCAGCGGCGAATTGGTCGGCGCTGCTGGACGGAATTATCTGGCGGCTGTCAAAGAGGCGGGGAAAATATACAGGCATATCGAGGCGGCCAAGGGAAAGGGGAATTATATTACCGAAGTTTCGATGGATGAGACAGACCAGCCTCAGACGCCGGTCGAGATGCTGTTCATCCTGGCGGCGATTGCAGATGAGGGCATACCTGCGCAGACAATCGCGCCGAAGTTTTCGGGCCGATTCAATAAGGGAGTCGATTATGTAGGCGGGGTGGAAAAGTTTGCAAGGGAGTTCGAGGAGGATGTGGCGATTGCGGCGTTTGCGGTTAGGGAGTTTGGGCTGCCTGCGGGCCTCAAGCTCAGCGTGCATTCGGGGAGCGATAAATTCTCGATATACGGCCCGATCAATAAAGTGCTGAAGAAGTTCGATGCTGGAGTTCATATCAAGACGGCGGGGACGACGTGGCTCGAGGAATTGATAGGTCTTGCGATGGCCGGCGGGAGCGGGCTTGTTATCGCAAAGCGGATTTATGCAAAAGCATTGTCGCGAATGGGCGAACTATGCGGCCCGTACGCGACCGTCATTGATATTGATACGGCCAACCTGCCGAGTGCGCAGAAAGTTGAAGGATGGGACGGGCAAAGATTTGCCGATACGCTGCGGCATAATCAGGCGTGCGAGCACTACAATTCCGATTTTCGCCAGCTTCTGCACGTCGGCTACAAAGTAGCTGCGGAAATGGGCACAAGCTTTACTGATGCGCTGAGGAAATATGAGGACATTATAGGACAAAACGTCAGGGAGAACATTTACGACCGGCATATCAAGCCGATATTTTTGGCCGATTCGCCCGCTTGAGTCCTTTGAGCGTATGTGTTTAGCCGGACAACTGGTTTTGCGGTGCTCTGAAGCACGGGCTTGAATCGCCCGTGCAGCCACGGCCAGGATGGCCGTGATACGAGAGGGCTTGCACGGCTAAACATGTACTTTCGAACGGACGGTGGGGTTCCGAAATTTGCAGAGAATTTGGGGGGCGCGCCGATATATGTAGGTCTGGAACCGGGCAGGTGGAAAGTTTGTTTTTGTAGTGTGTTTGTTATGGGACTTTAATAAGGGTGTTGTGCGTGTGAGTAAGAAGAAAAAAAGGTCTTACAAGAGAAATGCCCAGCGCCTCGGCCTGCTCCAATTTCTTGCGATACTGCTGCAACTGTTCGGAAATCCGTTCCTGCTCGCAAGCCTGATTATGCAACTGCTCTTTAAGTTCGTTCAGTTCCGCGGCCTGATTGTCGGATTCTCCCAGAGTCTCTATTAATTCTCCGACTTGCTGTTCGAGTTGTTCCTTGATCTGCCGGTTTTCGGCAAGATTATTCTGCAACTTTTCGTTGGCGATTCTTAGCTCGTCGCGTTGTGTGCAAGCGTCCCGTGCCTGCTGGCGGTCGAGAGCCTGATCACGAAGCTGATCTTCAAGATCGGTCAGTTGTGCAGTCAACTCTTTAAGGTGGGTTTGGCTCCGGCCCGGCTCGATTATCTGCTCTACGCCGGCGCAGTGCTTTATCGAAGAGATTATTAGACCGATAGTCCGGCCGTCCTCGGTTTCTATTGCGGTCATCTCCGTGTGCGTTGCGAATTCGCTTCGGTTCCTGTCGATATGGTTCAAAGGCCCGGCCAGACGACCTCGGAATTTCGCTTCCGCCATGAATTGCACGACGTCTTTTTGCATTTGCTCGGCGCTGTGAAATTCGTCAATCCTCTTGCCGACGAGTTCGTCGCCAGTCTCGTAGCCGTGCATCTCGGCCCAGAACATATCCGCAAAACAAATCCTGCCCCCGTCGTCAAGAACGGCGATTCCCTTGCAGGCATGTTCGGTGACGGCTGCTGAGTTCTGTAAGGCTTCGATAGCAATTCTGGCTTTTCCGATTACCTCATTCATCCTCAAAACATCGGCAATAACGGCCCCGCACTTCGTCTGAATGCGTTAAAACGGCATGAGTATTCCGCACGCATCCGCGTTCACAAGGAAAGTCGACGGGTATTATCGGAAGATTGTCTTCGCTGCCGTGCTATGGGCTTGGCTATTGGGACGATACCACTGTGCCGAGTCCGGCTCGGCGGGAGGCTTCGAGCAAAATCCGCTGGGTTGCTAATTCTGGATAAGTTTCGGCGATGGCGTCGAGACGATCCGCCGGTGCGTGTTTGCTCAGTCGCAGCAGGGCCTCGGCTGCGGCGTTGCGGACTGAGACGGCGTTAGCCCGCTAAAACGGCCAAACTCAAGCTGAGGGCAGCTGAGGTCGGAGGCAGTTCGTCTATTCTACGGGCGTAAAGCGGCTGTGATTAATACGTCTAAACAGCAGTGCCTTTTGGAAGGGGCTTATAGGTTTGGGCACTTATCAGATTTGGATTCAGGGCAAGGACCTGCAAATTCAAGGATTTGACTGATTGCCTGTTTTGCATCGGCGGCAATCTCAGATTCTAAAAACTCAATCCCAAGTCTCATTCTGCCAATTTGTTCATCGGGAAGAATATATTTAAGCCGGCCGGTTGCTTCAGTCTTAATCTCAATTCCATTTGGGCAAAAGTCAAGTTGAAGCTTTACCCTTTGGTCTGGGCGTAACTGTTCGTAGCAGCCAACCTTCAATATGACCTGCAATCCGTGTTCACAGATGTTGCCCAGAAGACCTTGCACACTCGGCTCTGGAGTCTCGTTCTGGGCATTTCCTGGCCCTTGTTGAGTCCAGAATGTGACTATAGCATCCTGTGATTTAGGAATTTGAAGACGAGTTTTGAGCCTTCGGTCTTTTTGCTGAACAGACGGTGTGTAATTTTTCATATGCTACCCCTTTCACGCTTAACTTATATAAAATAGCCTCTTGCTATATACTATCGGCCAAAATCACTCCTTCGCTCCAGTCAAATCGCCATAAAGACAAAGGTTGTCGTGCCAGAAGCACTATAGCAAAGGGCTAAGTACGAATCTATCGTGGTAACTACGGGGTTTTGAAGTTTTTTTTGCAAGGAACTGTGTTTTGGTGCTGGAAATAGAGGTAAGCATTGCGACCAAGCCTAAGAAAGTGTATATTATGCTTGTGTGGGCTTGGCTTGGCATAGTGAGGTACTCCTATACACGCTGGCCCCGCACTTCGGCTGCGGCGTTTCGGACTGAGACGGCGTTAATCCTAACGTCCGGTGAGGCAGGAAGTCAAGCAGAAAGTTCGGCCCGGCCTCCAACCTCCAATCCAACATTGGTCGAGAATCCCGCAGAACGCCCGCCAGTGGGCTTCTTGGGATGGGTTCAACGGATTGCTTGGGGTGGTTGAGGCGAGAAGAAGAAGGGCTGCAAGCGCGATGCTCGCAGCCCTGTAAATTCACACACATAGCAGATACCGCTACTAAAATGTTTTGCGTCTGCGGAGCCAGCCGGCAAGACCTGCGCCGAGGCTGCCCAGCAGGATAGCACCGGGAGCCGGAATCGGCGAGACATTGATGCTGTAATAGTCCGGATTCGACGGATTATCGAGATCGCCAATCGGGTCGGCGTCCATATTGCCGCGAACCTGGAAACCAATGTCAGTGACCTGGTCCGAGTTAATAACACCTTCTGCAGCAAAATCCAGCACTAACTGAGTGCTTTGGCCCGACACCAACTCGACCCAAGTATTTTGATAGAAGTTGTCCGTCTCTGTCTTCATATACAGATTCACAAACCAGTTATCATCGTCGGTACTCCTGAAATGCAATGAATATCCATCGTAAATCGAGAGATCGGAGACAGGAGGGGCTCCGGAATAGCCTATGCCCATTGTGGCCACGCCGTCGGTTGTGCCGTCGCCGTACTGCATCAAAGCTCCAAACCGAATCTCACTGCCCAGATTCGTTACTGAAAAAACGAAATGGGTTGTACTGGCGCCGTCCCAGGCAGTCCCCATTCCTGCAATAGTCGCTAAATCGGGAACATAAGGATTGGTGGGTACAGCCACTGACGCGGATGCCGCCACGAACAGCACGACAATTCCAAGCGGTAGTATTAGTCTTCTTTTCATTTCACTTTCCTCCTTTATACTTCAACAAATTATCATCACTTGTTTGAGACAAGGATAACCTGATCTCATTCAGTTCCGTCCTCAAGAAGAGCGAACAAACTCAAACGCCAACTTAGGGCTCAACATAAACCGCATCCATACACGCACCTGCAATCAAGCAAGGACACACGCCTTAACTTAATGTGAGGATTCCCTTCCTATTCACAGTAAACTGTACTATACGTCAGTTTGGCAAGGATGTCAAGAGAAAAATCCAAAACAAAATAATGGGGCAGTTATGAGTGGGGGTCTTTTTGCTGCTCAAACCTCGGAAGGGATGGAAATGTCCGCTTTTTAGCCCAAAAATGGGGTTGCGGTTGTTTGCTGATGGGTCGTTCATTTTTGTTTCCAAGGGCAATATCGCCCAGAAAAAAACAGTTTTTTGCCATAGGCACAAACAAATTTTTATTAACGTCCCACAGTTTGGGGGCAATCTGATTGTTCACTCTGCTGCCAACCAATTGTGTTTATTGCTTTATCAGCTACCAGCAGAACCGCAAACCCATCCCGACGTACGTCGGGACTGTGCCGGAGACGAATTTACTATTGTTTGTGCCCGACAATAATCTTACTATCTCCTTGCCGGCCTCAAAATTCAAAACGGGCATAACGCCTTGAAGAAAAAAGAGTTATCACAGTTGCTTTAGAAAAACGTGCATAAAAAACAAGAAGTTGATGGTTTGTAGTACGAAGAAAAACAAAAAAGCAAAAGAAAGGAACAAAAAAATGAGAATTGCAATGCTGACAATTTGTGTTACGGCGATGGTGATTAGTTTGTGGGCTGTCGATACGGCCTTTGCAGATGAAAGGGTTATGGTCGCGCCGGTGCGGGAAGTGAGTGTTCCGCCGATTGTGGCCGAGCCGATTATCGAGAAAAAGCCGCTGGTTCAGATGGCGATTCTGCTCGATACCAGCGGCAGTATGTCCGGCCTGATCGACCAGGCTCGAGCCGAACTATGGGCGATTGTTAATGAATTCATCTTCGCCAGAAGGGGCGGCCACGCACCGGACGTCCAGGTCGCCCTCTACGAATACGGCAAGAATTCCCTGCCGCCGAAGGGCGGCTATATCCGTCAAATCGTCCCGTTCACCACTGATCTGGACAAAATCTCGGAAGAGCTATTCGCCCTGAAGACCAACGGCGGAGACGAGTACTGCGGATGGGTGATTCAAGAGGCCGCCGCCAAGCTCGAATGGAGCGATTCACCCGACGATTTGAAGGTTATCTTCATCGCGGGCAACGAGCCGTTCACCCAGGGCCCCGTCGATTACCGCAAAAGCTGCAAGACCGCCATCGGCAAGAATATCATAGTCAACACCATTCACTGCGGCTCCGAAAGCGCCGGGCTCGACGGAAAGTGGAAAGACGGCTCCGTCCTCGCCGACGGAAAGTATCTCAATATCGACCAGAACAGACAGATAGTCCACATCGCCGCACCCCAGGATAAGGAAATCCAGGAGCTAAGCGCCAAACTCAACGATACATATATCGCCTACGGCGCCCTCGGCGCGAGAAACTACGCCAGGCAAAGCGAACAGGACAGCAGCAATTTGAGCCTCTCGCCCGAGGCTGCGATCCAAAGAAGCGTCGCAAAGTCCTCAGCCAACTACATAAACGACCACTGGGACCTCGTAGATGCATACACCAAAGACAGCGACAAGCTCATGGAACTCAAGGAAGAAGAACTTCCCGAAAACATGCGTAAGATGACCGGCGAGAAGAAGAAGGCCTACCTCGAAACCAAGGCCAAGGAGCGCGCCGAGATTCAAAAGAAAATCCAGGACCTTAACGAAAAGCGAAAAATATACGTCGCCGCAGAAATGAAGAAGCAGCAAAAACCAGGCGAAAAAACATTAGGTTCAGCCGTAATCCAGGCAGTCCGCGAGCAGGCAAAGAAGAAAAACTTCAAGTTCGAGCCGCCGAAGAAAACTTCACCCGACGCCGAAAAGAAATCGAAATGATTCGCCACTAAGGCGAGAGTAAACCAAGAAACACTATGAGAAAATTTGTTCTTGTTCTAAAAAAGGAGACCTAACAAATGAAGCTTGCCCGCGAGTACGAACCGGCAAAGAAGTCGGCCTCAGGCCGTGAGGATTTCGCCCCCCTTCATATTCCCGAACAGACCGCCAACGTCAACCTATCTTTTGAATCTTGTCTAATCTGAAGTTTCCTTATTCTTTATTGGTGTAACAAGTCCCATAACAGTACTAAACAAAGCAATGGCGCTCCAGTAATATACGCCCCAATGAGAATTTGTTGACCACTCTCTAATGTAGTCCTTCGTCTGATGCATCTCCATATAGGTCTGTTGATCCCCTTCGTTTGGTTCGTAAAGAACCATTTGACCGTCCGGTGAAGTATATTCTGTAATCGAACCGTCTTTGAGAAAGCGATTTTGTGCTATTATCAAGCTGGTCTTGGAATAGGTTTCCATATCAATTTTACCAGAAGCCAGAAGTTGGTCAAGCTTCGAAGTGTTGCAGTCTTGAATCTCAAGAAAGCCAAATACGTTATCAGCAACCGTATGAGATTGCCACTCCAGAAACACGAAGAATATGCAGACCAATATTCCGCTAACTGGTAAAAACAATCCCTTTGCTGTAACACCTTCCTTTCGCAAACGGCGAATGCCAACAAGGATAAAGCTCCCCATACTTAAAGAAAGACCAAGCAACACAAGTAGTCCCAATATCCATTTCAGCCACGAATCTTTAAGTATATTGAGCCAGAAGAATATCTCATGCAGGAGCATCGCAACGACAAATATAAGGATACAAGCCGCTACAAATCTGTCGCCTTTACGTTTGGGAATATATTTCATAGTTTCTCCTATCGATAAAATTTTCATCTTCAATCCTGAATAATATATTTTAACATAATCCCCGAAACCATGAAAACTATAAATATGTACCCTATGGGCACAGGCTTCAAACGATGGATAAGCTTTGCGTCCCCTGTTCCTATAGTTCCCTGAAATTCGACCTTCAGTATTCGACTATTTCCCCGCCGTCCATATTATATCAACCACAGATTTATCCGTCGAGGGCGAATGCAGCTTGGATTTGTTCCACCCACCCTGATAGAACCTGCCAGGCGCCGGCCTGAACATATTCTTCATCGCGATAGTCGTACCCGTGAAGCTGCGGCTATTTTTCCTTTTCTGCCAGTGCGACGGCGGAGGCTATTGCGAAATTTGCTGTGTGCGTGATGCTGACGCTAACATGGCTGATGCCGAGCTTCTCTGCGATACTCTTTACCTCGCCGGTGAGAGTAACCTCGGGCTGGCCCATGGCGTTGTTGACGACTTCGATATCAGTCCACGCGATTTTGCCCCGCCAGCCGGTGCCCATCAGCTTGAGAATCGCCTCCTTCGCCGCAAAACGGCCCGCCAGTTTCTCTATTTCGTTCTTCGTCGATTTTGCGTATGCCTGCTCGGCTTCCGTGAAAACCCGATGGATAAACCGACCGCCATGTCGTTCGACCATCTCGGCTATCCGAGGGCAGTCAACAAGGTCTATACCGTGTGCGACAATTTCCATTTAATTTCTTTTCCCGCAAATTAGCGTGGCGTTGCCGGCCCGGGTCATTTCGACTCCTGCTCAGGTTTCGGCGGCTCGGTGTTCATCCTGTATATTCTATCGACGCAGAAATCGACGAATTCGCCGGTGCTGCCGATTTCGGCCTCCCTCAGCAGTTTCTCGTTCAGCCTTGTGACGGCCTCGTTGCGGCGTTCCATTAGTATTCTGTTGTTGACCTCCGCCTGCACTTTTTCGAGCGGTTGATAGCCGGCCTGCTGTTGGGCTTCGAGCTTCATAATAAAGACATGCCCGACCGTTTCCAGGGGCCCGACAACTTCGCCCGGCTTCATTTCCTTTGCTGCCTCGGCGAGGATCGTGTATGGTCGGGCCAGCGAGTCGGGCTGAATCTCGGGCCATAACCCGCCGAAAGAGGCTCTATGCCCGTCCGAGTATTCCTCGGCCAGTTTGGCGAAATCCTCTCCGGCTTGGGCGCGTTTTGCCAACTCCAGGCCCTTGCTGCGTGCCTTGACGGCCCGATTATCATCGAGGTCGGTGGTCTCTATCTTCGACATATCGATATCGATTAGCCTTAGCGACCTTACCCCTCTTAACATTGCCCCGGCTGTCCCGCTTGCCTATCTTGAGACATACAGGAACAAAAAAAGCCAGATTCCAATAAATAGAATCTGGCTTCGGAGGAGGGTGATGAAAAGCTAATGATAACGCTTTGAACTAAATTCGACTCCGTTCTTCCAGTTCAACAATAATAATCTTTACATATATCTAATCGAGCATACACTAAAGATTACTTTAGCGAAAAAGTGTGAATTGTTTAGAATCTTACACATTTATCGCAAGCAGTCAAGTCTTATCTCGAAAAAATCTGATATTTTTTCATTTTTTTTTAGCACACTGCTGATTACGGCATATAAAAGCCTATTTACTTTACGCTTGAAAAAGGAATTTTGTTCCCTTATCCTAACCATCGAGTTGTTATTTTTTCAAATACTGTCCCCTGGGATGATTGCTTATGGATACAAGAATTACTATCGCAGATATTCTGGCGGCCAAGCGGCAAGGGCGCAAAATTGCCGCAGTGAGTTGTTACGACTACACTACGGCGAAGCTTGTTTCTCAGACTCCCGTACAGATGATACTTGTCGGCGACTCGGCCGCTCAGGTTGTGCTCGGTTTCGACTCGACACTGCCCGCCAAGATGGATTTTATGGTTTCTATAACCGCCGCTGTTAAGCGAGGCGCCCCAAATGCGTTTCTCGTAGCCGACATGCCTTTCCTATCTTACCAAGTCACTACTGCCGAGGCCATCCGAAACGCAGGGCGATTCGTAGCCGAGGCTGGGGCACAAATGGTAAAGATCGAGGCAACCGGCGCGCATCTCGAGGTAATTGAAGCGGTTAGCAATGCCGGCATTGCCGTTATGGCCCATATCGGAATCAGACCGCAGAGCATAACCCGAACAGGACGACTAAAAGCCGAGGCCACAACCGCAGAGATGGCTGCCGAGCTTATCAGCCTTGCAGAGCAAATGGTCAATAACGGCGCGGGGATGCTGCTAATTGAAGGAACCGCTGCCGAAGTTGCCCAGATTATCACTGAACGCGTACAAGTCCCTGTTATTAGCTGCGGAGCGGGGGTCGGCTGTGACGGACAAATCCTGATCGCCCCCGACATCCTCGGATTAACGCAAGGACCGCTGCCAAAATTCGCAAAAAGCTACGGCAATCTGGCTGAAAAGACTATCGAGGCATTCACGGCCTACGCCAAAGAGGTGCATGAAAGCCAGTATCCGGGAAAGGGCCACAGCTATCACATGAAGCCGGGCGAGCTGGAGAGATTGAACGAACTGCTGAAGACCATGCCTTATTAATCGCCGGATGGAGAGGCCTTAGAGCCTAAAACTCCTCCAAGAACCCCTTCCTCGTCAGGCGTGCGCCGGCTTGAAGCAGACTCGAGTAATCGGGGATCGCCTCCAGCCCCAAAGCTTCGCAAAGCTCTGCGGAATCGCCAAGTTTCTCTATAACGCCTTGAATATCCGTCTTGAGAAATCGGCGTAATACCTGGATTGCATATAACTGATGCTCTGTGAAATCTTTGCTCAAAAACGGATGCGCAAATCTGGGCATACACTCGCTCGCCTCAGCGAGTGCATTCTGAGCCACCTCCACCAGAGATTTCGTAGTCCATATTCCTGCTGCCATACATCATAAATCGACAAATTGCCGTCTTAACTAAAGTATTCTCTCGGCAACAATTGCGAATATTATGATTCAGACGCCGAACCATAAGCGGATTGCAGCGGCCTGAGACTGCTGCTAATTCGCCTTCTCAGGTATCGGCAGGCCAAGTTCTGTCAGGACTTTCTTCATATCCTCCCAGACCTTTCTGCGGTTTTCCGGGGAATAGCTGCGGAGCAGATACGCCGGGTGGTATGTCGCCATCAGCTTGACGGGTATTTGGCCCAGGCCGGCATAATATTCGTGGAACTGCCCCCGCATTTCACCTATCGATTTTGTGTTGTCAAGCAGCGTCCTGGCAGCGTGAGCGCCGAGAGCAACGATTATTTCAGGCTCAATCAGCTCGATCTGCTTCTGGATGTACGGCAGGCAGGCTATTATCTCGTCGGCTCGAGGATCTCTATTCTCCGGGGGACGACATTTCAGAATATTGCCTATATAAACATCTCCGCGTTTCAGCCCGCAGGCCGCGATAATCTTATCCAACAACTGCCCCGCCCTTCCGACAAACGGGCAGCCCCGGGCATCCTCATCGGCGCCCGGCGCCTCTCCGACGAACATTATCCGCGCATCCGGATTACCCTCGCCGGGAACAGCATTGGTGCGGGATGAGCCAAGGTCGCATTTGCGGCACTGCCTGACCTTCTCGGCCAACGTTTCAAGTTCTGACGCCCTTTGAGCTGCCGGCATATCGTCCTCCTGCTGCAACTCGCTTTCATCTGAAGGGCCTTTAACGGCAAAGCCCGCAAAGAACTGCTCGGCCTCAAGATGCTGGCGAATTACGTTGCCTATATTTACATCATCCGTCATAGAGTGAGATTATAGCGGCCCCCTCGCACTGAAGCAACTCAAAAGCAACTGCCAATCAAACGCGGCACGCGCTATTCAAAGTAACATACCGCTTTCTGAGAACTTAAATCAAAATACCCATCGCCGTTCACCAACTTTATTGCATGAGAGCCAGAAAAAAAGGGCGATTCTGCAAGAACCGCCCTTTTTACCGTACTTAGCCCGCATATTTCTTCATAGAGGTATCAAATTCAGGGTTGGAAATTAATTTTAGCAAAAATTTGGCTGGGTGCACATGATTTGGCACATTGTGCGCAAACTCCCCCTTACCCCCATACAAACAATCAGGATTTTCAGGCCATCAGCCCGATGAAACAGCAGGCATCAGGACTTTGAGGCGGGCAAGGACATGTACGAAGATATCTTTGTGCGGATAGCTGCTGACAGGATGCGGCGGAATCCGGCTGACCGGGCGGACGATGCGGGCTTCTATCTTGAGCTGCTTGAGCCGTATCGCGACAACTTGTGCGCTAGCCAATTCCGTATCGGCAAGGCTCTCTCTGCGAAGCGTATCCGTCAGAATGTATGCCGGGGCCGACAAAAGTACGCGAAACTGATTGGCCGCAAAGTCGTGGCAACTGGTACGGTCGGCAAATAATCCGAGCGGCTGCTCTTTGATGCGGTTTTCCATATCGACGCCCGGGCAATACACTTCGGCTTACAACTGCTGGGATTGGCCTACAAGATTGGTTAGCCGCCCCTATCCTGTATATAGTTTGCTGTGGCGCTCGGGTTGCTCTCCAGCAGAGCCCTATCCTCCACAGCAACATAAGTGATTATAGCGGTATTGGCGTGTAAAGCCAGCCCCAAAGAAAACCCGTTGTCGCGGTTATCCGATATCGTTTAGTTGCAAAACAAAAACTTTATAGGAGCCGGGCAAAGGGATATGGACATCGTACCATTGCTGAGCGTGAATTCATCTTCGAAATGCGTTCACACCAGGCAAGTAAGCAGCAGGTCGGCGAAAGTCAGGACAATGCCGTTTGCTAATGGTAAGGCGTTTGCGTGATTTGTTCGCCTGAAATCATTGAAGACTTTCCAGAAGGTCTGGAAGACGATTTCCCGGTCCTTGCGATTCGGCACGGCGCGATAAAGGGCATAGCCGGATTTGTTGAGTTCGACAGCGGTTCCGTCGCTCAATTCAACTTCCGGATACGGCAGTTCTGCGTCGCTCAGAATCGAATAGATCGAAGAGGGCGCCTCGGCTATGAGGCTCGTCTGCGCCAGTATCTTCTCCTCCTTTTCCGATAGCGTGTGCTCCTTTGTCCGCTGTATGTCGTAGAGGTACATCTTATAGACCTTCAGGGCGGATTTCTTTGCAATAAACTCGTCGATCCGGTCCTTATTCATTTTTGCGATTTCAGGCTCGATGAACGACGCGTTCGCACTGTAATCCGTGGCGAGCTGCTCGATTCCCTGCCTCATCGCCAGATACTTGGAATCGCGTGTGTCCTCGTCTGCCTTCATCGCCGCGTAGCTGTGCAGGCGAGCGAATTCTCTACTGAGCCTGCTGTTGAAATCCAGACATGCGAGCAAATCCGAGGGAGATTCGGCGAGCTTGCCCTTGTAGGCCAGCACGTCATCGAACTTCTCGGCCAGCTTTTCCTTGGCCTTATTCCATGCCTCGTCCGAGGGGTAGAGGTCCTCGAGTTTCCAGGTTTCCTTCGCCGGAATCTCCGAGCGTTCTCGGGCGTCCACTACGGCGCAGGCTTGCCAAACCAACAGAAGGGCGGTTAATGCGATGAATACTCTTGAAATCCTGTACATTGCAGCTCCTTCGACATACAAATCCGTCTATTGCTGTTGGCCGACATATTTACATAACGGCCGTTCAGAGTAACATACATATATTGCAACCGTTCATGGGGCAAATATGCCACCCCCATGAACGGTTACCATATATTAAGCCTTGTCCTGCGTAGTTGTCAATCGTCTCTCGGGTATACTATCTTTGAGCCTAATTATGAGCTTTGACAGCGGCGGGGGGATATGATGAGGATCTGTCGGACGGAGGGCAAAAATACTATCCCAGGCGAGGAAAGCAGGCCTGTTTGGCTAATCTTATGTGGGCTGAGGCTGGCGGGTCAAGAGAACAAGCTCGACCACCGAATTCACGCCCATCTTCTCAAGAATATGGGTGCGGTGGAAATCCACAGTTTTCCGGCTTATGCCCAATTCGTATGCGATGGTCTTGCTGGGTCTGCCATCGACTAAAAAATTCATAATCTCTTTTTCTCTGGGCGTAAGATGGGATGTTTTCGTTTTGATATCGGCGGCTATGGCCTGGCGGCTTCGCGATTGGGCGCTTAATTGCAGGGCTTTATGGATATTGTCGAGCAGGAGCTGGCTCCGGAAAGGCTTTTCCATAAAATCCACTACCCCTGCCTTTATCGCATCGACGGCCATAGGTATGTCGCCGTGTTCTGTAACAACAATCGTCGGCAGATTGATGCCTTGCTCGTTGAGTTGGTTTTGAAGGTCCAGACCGCTCATGCCGGGCATACGCACATCGACCACCAGACAGCTCTGGCGATCAGGGTCATAGCCTGCGAGGAAATCCTCGGCACTGTTGTATGTGCATACGTCCAGGCCAACGCCTTTAATCAGCAAGCCTAAGGCCCGGCATACCGACTGGTCGTTATCAACGACATAGACTATCGGTGTTTGCTGCTCGTCCATTGTCAGATTCCTTTCAGTAACTGCATAAGACCAAAGCTTTATCTCAAAGCTTCCCGTTGTCGGGAGGGGGGACTGCTCCCGAAGGGGTTTCCCAACACAATATCGGCGTTATTGTCGAGAAAGCCAGGTCAATCGACCAGGCCTGTCGGCAAAAAGACATCCATCACTCAGTATTGTCGATGTTTCGCCCGTAAACTTAACGGATTTCCGCGAAAAAATAGGGTATGGCTGATTTTTCCGGCATAGGCGGTTTTGCCCCGGCGTTCCTGAGGGACAGGCCCCCAGGGCCACTGGCGGGGCTTACGCTTCGGGCTTGTAGGAGTTTTAACCCTTTAATCCCTTTTCACGCCATTACAAGCCCCGACCCCCCAAGGGGCAGGCGCAAGGGAGGGGGTCGATCGTAAGCTTGTTTTCGGGGTGAATTCAGGGTGATTATAGGACTAATTGCAGGCGAATCCCTTTATCGGCGCTCAGCTTGATGCCTTTGCGACCGCGAGATTGGCTGTCAGCATAGCTTTGTCGTTGTCATCGGATCGCTTCTGGAAATTCAGCAAATCGTCCTGCGAAAGATCCTCCGGGGCCTTGTCAAAATGAAGGCTAACTCTGTTGAGCCAGGAAGCCATTGCCTCAACAACCTTTGGGTCGAAGTCATATCCGCCCGAGTCGGCCAGTATTGTCATTGCCTCGGCTGCCGAGATAGAATCGCGGTAGGACCGGTTGGACGTAAGGGCATCGAAAGCATCTGCAACGGCCATAATTCGTGATCCCAGAGGGATGGAATCGCCCGATAAGCCGTCAGGATAGCCCTGGCCGTTCCACTTCTCGTGATGATGCCGAACCAAATCCACCTCATGCTCCAAAAAAGTCATCTTTTCCAGAATCCGCACAGCTATTAGCGGATGCTGCTCGATAATGCTGCGTTCTCGAGGGGTCAGACGCTCGGGCTTGCATAGGATGGAGTCCGGAACGCCAATCTTGCCGATATCGTGAATCATCGCGGCCCGCCGAATTACTTCCATCTGGCTCGAAGCTACCCCCATAGTCCGAGCAATGCCTATGCAATAGTGCGTTACGTTTTCCGAATGCCGTTTGACGTATAAATCTTTGGCTTCCAGGGCCTGGACCAATCCGCAGATGCTTTGGATGAACATTGTTTCAGCCTGTTCCGAAAGCCCGGCGATTCGCCTCTGCAGCTTTTTAATCCTCTCAAGTTCCAGATCGTCGGCGGCTATGCGTTTGGACATTCTCTCGTCCCATATCTTAACGCAGTTTCGACCGGCGCTTTTGGCTTCGTAGAGCGCCAAGTCCGCGCTGCGCATGATGTCGCGGGCAAGGTTATTGTCGTCCGGTCTGTTTTGTGCTATTCCGCAACTGACAGTAACGCTGAGTCCCTGGCCTATTTTGATTTCATGTATCCTGGCTCGAAGCCTCTCCATCAGCTTCACAGCATCTTCGGTTTTGGTTTCAGGAAGCAGTATAACGAATTCATCCCCCCCGTATCGAGTCAGGACATCCGGATTTCGTTTTTGCCGTTTCATGCAGGCTGCCAGTTGGACGAGTGCGTCGTCGCCAGCTGCATCGCGACGGCGGATGGGAGTTTCACTTCTGGCGCGACCGCACGAAAGAAGCCGATTTCCTGTTTCACCGCGGCGGGATATTCAGCCTGGCCGAAGCGAAATGGACCGAGCATCCCGGCCAGCGGGACGCGGAGGCCTTGCTGCGCATCGCCGGTCAGCTGCCCAGCGGCCGAGTACGCCAGTGTGCCATCATTTGCCGGTGCGCCAACAACTTCCCCGTGCTCCCCGGCGTCGAAGCCGTGTCGCTCAACGGACTGGATGCATTGCTGCGCGTGACGGAGTGACGACGCATCCTGGATGTCGTTGCCGGTGATCGTGCTGAACGCCGCCCCCATAGACCCGACGATCCCCGCCTGCTCGCAGTCATGGACATGGTTGTTTCGGACAGTGTGGCTTCCGATGTTCTCCTTTGACCAGCCGTGTTTCAAAGCCCGGTTGATCGTCTCGACGTACCCCTCGGCCGAGTTCTGGGATGTGTTGTCAAACTCGTCGCCGTACTTGCCGAGTGTAATGCCGCTGCAGATGGAGTAACTCACCTCGTTATCTTCGATAATCCATCCCTTGCTCCAGTGCGTCCCAATCAGCCCGATCTGCTCGGCTGTCGGCGGCGCCCAGGGCGTGGCCGCGTGCTGCATGATAAAGCCGCGCACTGTGATGTAGTTCATGCCAGGTTTCTCCGGGTAGAAGACTGTGCGGCGGACATTGACCTCTACTTCTTGCTTGTTGGGGTTTACACCCTCGAACTGCGCCCAAACGGTCGTGTTCGTATCGTCAACCTGGGCGAACCAGAGTGGACTTTTCCCGACCGGTTTCATCGCCTCCTCAAGCTTGGACGCCTCAGTCAACCAGTGTCCGTTGAGATAGACCGACCCGGTGTGATGGTCCCGGCCTTTCCGATGAAACCAGTCGCCAGAAATGAGATCGTCAAAAGGATTAAAGTTGCCAAAGGAGCTATTCGGCAAAGTCACTATCCAGGTGTCGCCGGCCGCCTTATTCCACCCCTTCACCACCTCCGATCCTTTAATAGTCACCTTCTCGCCGTCAGCCGCCCGGTACACGATGCGTTTGTCGTCGGAGACCCCGCCGCGGGGCGGATTAACCCGTTCGCGATAGACGCCTTCATGCACAGTGATCATGTCACCGGGCCGAGCTGCTTCTGCTGCCTTCGATATTGTCTTGAAGGGCTTTGATTTGGTGCCGGGGCTGCCGTCAAAACCGGTGGTCGATACATGATACTCCTTTGCGTTAAAGCTGCCGGTCCGGGTTTTTGCCCGGAGCAACTTGCCTGCCTGTCGCAGCCGTTCGACCGAATAGGCCGGGATCAGCCCTGATCTGTCAGGAGCAACGTTCAGCAGATAATTGGCCCGTCGGCTGTTGCATAACTTCACCATGGCCGCGACTTCTTCGGCGGTCTTCAAGTTCGCATTGTTCTCCCTGGTACTCCAGAACCAGCCGGGGCCGATCTTGTCGCAGACCTCGGCCGGATGATCGTTGTCCTCAGGCGGCAGGGCTTTCGCTGGGCGTTTCACCTTGAGCCAGGGATACTCATAACTTTGAATGTCGGTGTCCCGGAAATCGAGGCTGTTGTTCGCTATGACGATGCAATTGGGCTGGAGGGACTTGATATGCCGCTTGATCTCCTGCCAATCGTCACGCGTGTAGCTGTTGCTGTACTGGTCGGCCCACAGCAGGTCGATCGGCCCATACCGGGTCAACAGTTCGCTTAGCTGTTTCTTTATGAATCCAGTGTAGTCTCCTTTGGCTTCAGGAGGCAGACCGTGGAGGTCTTCCTTGTCTTTGGGGAGATTCCCCCCTCTCGCGAAGTTTCCGGGGAAACAATAGTACAGCCCCACCTTGATCCGGCGCTTACGAAAGGCATCGACAAACTCGCGCACAATATCACCCTTGCCGTTCTTGTAATTCTTAAAAGCGGTTATGTCGTGCGACGATGTATGTTCGCTGTCCCACAGGCACCAGCCGCCGGTATGCTTGACCGTCAGAACGGCGTATTTCATACCGGCCGCGCCGGCGGCATCGGCCCACTGGTTGCAGTCCAGCTTGTCGCCGGCGAAGCTCGCTGGATCCTCATAGCCGCTGGCCCATTCCCGCTCATTGTAAGTGGCAACGTTAAAATGAATGAACATCCCGTATTTCCAGTCCAGAAAGTCCTCCCGCAAGATTTCGATCGGAACAAACGGCAGTGCTTTGGTTATCGCATCGGCAACTGCCTTGCCGACCAAACCCTGCAAATCCACATCCCAGAAGTGAACATCTGTCCCTTTACGCCACTTATCAAACGCTTTTGACTCGCTTATAAATTTATGCAGGTCATTAATCTGAATTTCCGGGTATTTGCTGATGACCTCCATTGCCGCTTTGTTGAAAACCTCAGCTTCACCCTTGCGGCGGGCATATATTCCGCCGCTGCTGTTTGGAACCGGAGTCGTCGAACACCAGATCAATGTCGCTCCGGTCTGCTGCATAATCTGAATTTCTTTTTCAAGGTTCTTCTTGTAATCTTCGATAGACACCTGATAGTCGCCCCAGCTATCCTTGGTCTTATCATAAGGCTGCTTGAGATCATGGAGTCCGTGGTTGAACTGAATAACATCCCACTGCAAACCCTTTTTGGTATAGTCGCCCAGCCATAGTTCCATATTGCTGACACCGTGATCAGATGGTCCGCCGTTGCCTTCGACCCGGTAATAGTTTGCCTTGCCTTTTAGCGCAGCTTTGGCAGCATTGTGATAGTTCATGCTGATCGAGTCTCCCACTACCAGAACGCGGGGAAGCTCAGGGTCGTCAACCGTACGCGGATCGACAAGCGGGTAAATCTCCGCGCTGTCTAATACAAATTTGCCATCTTTTTCCTTGCCATGGATCGTCGTTTCCCAAAAACCATTGTCAAGGTCTTCAGCGTTTGCGGCTGTATGAATATTGACCATCGATCTGCGTTTGTTTAATGACGCTTTTACGTTCCCGCCATTTATTTGAACTGTTCCGCTCCGGGGTTGTTTTGAATCCGGGTCCGGCGTAAACCAGGTGACAAGCCTTTTGCCTTCGCCATCATCTCTTATACCAGTGGCCGTCTTTTCGCCATGCCCGCCGGCGAGCCTGATGCGCCCGGAGTACTTGCCTTTCGCGCTTGCCGTCATCCGGGAAACGGCGACCTGGTCGGGATGGCTGCAGAATGTCTCGCGCACGAACTCCGTGCCGTCCTGTTCATAGGCAACACGACACACAGCCCTGGCAATATTCAGTTCACGCCGATAATTCTTCGCCGGCCCCCTGGCATCCAAAGCCACATACAGATCTCCGAAGTTCTGATAGGACCCCATGCCCGGCGCTTCATAGTTGCCGGGCAGGTTCTCATCTCCTGTCCAGAGACTGTCCACGTTAAACTGAATACGTTCTTCTTCGAGACCGCCGAAGACCATGCAGCCCAAACGGCCGTTGCCCAGCGGAAACGCTTCCTTCTCCCAGTTTGCAGCAGGCTTTTCAAGCAAAAGGACCTCGTCGGTATGTGTGTCGTTGGCCTTCGCTATGGTCGGGCAAAAGACCGGCAGCATAACTGCAAACGCGAGAATTGCCATAACGATACGATGATGTGACGTCTTGCGAATCATACTTGCACTCCGTTCTTGTTTCTTATGTCGAACGATTGCCTTGAGGCGCGATGTAAACCGTCGTCTTTAAGGCTTGGTTGGCAGTTATTGTTTCAAACGCGATTCAAATATGACGCGCTCCTTCTCTGCAAGGTCCTTCGTAGTCCCAAGGTTCTTTCGTCTTGATTTGCTGTTGGGATCGAAGGCGGGATTTATCATGGGCATCTCTGCCTCACCGCCGGCCTCCGAACAAAGCGAGAAGATTTATACCGTCGAGGAATTAGCCCGAACACTGGACATCTCGACGAAAACCGTCGGGCGATGGCGAAAACGCGGCTTGATTGCGCGAAAATTCGTCTTCAAGGACGGTATAAAACGCCTGGGTTTCTTCCAGTCAACCGTAGATAGATTCCTCGCCGCGAATGCCGAACTCGCAACCAATGCAAAGGGTTTTACGCGTCTATCGGCGGCTCAGAAGAAACAACTGATAAAGCGAGCCTCCAAGCTCGCAGCCAAACCGAAAGTAATCAGGCAGGAAGTAATCCGCGTTTTAGCGGCCGAGATCGGCAGGTCTCGCGAGGCGGTCAGACGCACGCTGGTCAACTATGAAAAAGCCAATCCCGACAAACCCATCTTCAAGCGTCCGCCCGGCATAACAGAGGCGCCGGAAGCCGCAGAGATATACAACCTCTACAATCAGGGCGTCCCCGTAGAAGACCTGATGAAACGGTTCATGCGTAGCAAGAGTTCGATATATCGGATAATAAACGCTCGAAGGGCAAGGGCGCTTCTTCGCAGAAAGATCGAATTCATCGCCAGCGACGAGTTCCTTCAAAGCGACGCCAAAGGGATCATCCTCGCCAAACCGGCGACCGGCGAGACGCCCGACGCCGCAGCATCGGTCGAGCCTTTCGGACGAGCCGGAAGATCCCTGCCTGAGTACCTGCAAGTTCTCAAGAAGACACCCGTTTTGAACAGGGATCGCGAACGCGAGTTGTTCCGCAGATATAATTACCTCAAATATTTGGCCTGCGTCACCAGGGCCGGGATGAAGAATTCGAGCCAGAGCAGACGAATCAAAGAATTAGAAAGCTGCCTTTCCGAAGCCGAGCAGACGCTAAGGGCAATAATAGAATCCAATCTTCGCCTCGTCGTAAACATCGCCCGCAAACATACGTCCGGCGGCGAAAATCTCGGCGATCTGATCAGCGAAGGCAATTACGCATTGATACGCGCAGCCGAGAAATTCGACTATACCAGGGGCTTTCGGTTCACGACCTTCGCATCATGGGCGATAGCGAAGGGCTTCGCCCGCAAGATGCCGTCGCGGACGGCGAGGCGTGACAAGGAAACGGCCGCTTCGCACGCCAGAATACAGGAGGACTTCCGCGAACAGGACGCCGTGGATCTCGCCGCCATTGAGCGTGCACATCAAAGTCTTGCCCAGGTCATTAGGAACGAGCTTACTCGGCGGGAGCAGTATGTAGTCCTAAGCCGCTTCGGGCCTATCGGGCAACCCATAAAAAAGAAAACAAAGACGCTCAAGCAAGTCGGCGATGACCTCGGTCTGAGCAAAGAGCGCGTCCGACAAATAGAGCTAATCGCCCTGCAAAAACTAAGGCAGTCGCTAAGCCCCAGGGAATTCGAGATGCTAACCGGATGAAACGAGTCAGAAAAAGCTAAATGCGCTCGCCCGGGTCTTATCCTCGCGGCATCCTCCCCCAAGGGTAACGTTTTGCGTCATCGATATGTTCAAACAATAAAAGACTGCCCACATCGTTTGGACGCTCAGGGAAAGTTTTTTTTATTTTTTTCGGGTGGGCCTAATCGTCGTAAGTGCTTGTTTGTCAAGCACTTACCTCCCCCAACACGCAAGACGAAACACAAGAAGCGGCTTCCGGGTCTTCGGACGGATGTTTTCGCTTGACACAACCGGCCTGATGCGGTAGTATGATAGTGTGGTTTTAATGCGATTTGGCCCGGACAGGCATTGTGGGTTGCAGCCGGGAGAAGCGTTAAATCTCAAAAATACAGATGGAGTTAAAGTGGTGACGGTCAAACATATCGTTTTGCGCTTTCTGAAAACTCTTGTTTTTCGGATAAAAAAGCTAAAGGCGGGCCTTTCGGCCTTTCAGTTAACATGCGGCGCTCTGTAAGAAAACCCCGAATGGTGTTTAACCAGTAATACGGGATGAGAATATGTTTCTCGCCGTATAAACTATAAATGATGGTTCATTTTTTAGGAGTTAGTACGATGAAGAATTCATTAATTTTTGCAATTGTTGGATTCGTTGCGTTTGTATGCCTCTCGGCATCAACCGACGCCGGCTTGCTCGTGTACGAGCCGTTCGCATACGCGGACGGGTGGCTCAACGGGCAGGGCGGCGCATTGGGCACGGTCGGCACATGGGCGAGCCTTGACACCGGCCAATCAAACGGCTGGCGTGTTCACCCGGAAGGCCAGCTTACCGGCGTTGCCGTCGACGTCTACGTACCGCCCACTGGCGGGCTGAACGTGTTCGACGGGACGGTTGACAACCTGCCGACGACGGGTGGCTTTGCAGGGATGGCTGGCCCGGAAGATCGCGGGTTGCCTTTTGGGGATGACAGTGGGACCGGCAACCTGGATGCTTCCATCGGGCTTGATCCCAGTGTGACGGCCTCCTTCCAGTCCGGAACGACGACTTGGTTCAGCTATGTGGGAGCCCATGCTTGGGACCGGAACCAGGGGTCGCCACAGTTCATGATCTGCACCGACACGACGACCAATGGCAGTCGGGGCCTCTCGTTGATCAACTCGGGCAACGGAATCGGAGCCACTAGTGGCCCACCTCGGTTCAACTTATTTGAAGTTTACCCGCAGTACTTTAGCGGAGGGGTGAAGCACCAATCTCCGGGCGGATACCTCGGCGGCGTCTTCGGTGCACACAACGGAATTGTGACAGCCTTTTGCAGCACCACAACCTGCGATGGCGGCTTGGTCGAGGTGGGGCAGCCACGAGCCTACACCATGGCATGGCAGGTTTCCAATCCCAGCGACGGATCTTTCGGAGCGCCTAATATCGTCATCGGCAAGATCGAGTGGGACGCCGACACCGGCGGGGAAGACATCATCTCGGTCGTCCGTTTTCTTGAACCGAACGAGTTGAGCGAGGCGGCATTCGACGCCCTGATTACCGCCCAACCCGCTCTTTCCAGCAGGAACTGGCCTTCCAATAAGCCGGATCTCGACCAAAGTCAGTTCGACACCCTTAATTTCTCAAGCCTCAAGTTCTTTGTTGACGAGATCCGCATCGCCACGACGTTTATGGAAGTCATCGGCGGCGCTGCCGATCCGAATCTTCCTGATGTATATGCCGGCGACGACATGCTCACCTGGTCAGGTGAACCTGTAGAACTGGATCCGAACGTTGTTAATAACGATCCCTGTGAGCCGCAGGCGCCCTTGACATATCTCTGGACGGCGAACCCCGCCACTGGAGTTGTATTTGATCCCAGCGCCGATGTTGAAGATCCGAATGTTACGATTACCAAACCCGCCACGGTCACGACTACGGTCTCAATAGCCAATTCCGGCTTCGAGAGCCCGGTGTTGGCTGATGGCGCTTATACCTTAGATTTCACGAATTGCCCGGGTTGGAGCAATGTTGACGTTAATACCGCCGGAGGCGTGTGGAATCCCGGTCTCCCCGGCACTGCATTCCCGGGATACGGAGGCAACGCGCCGGAGGGCCAGAACATTGTGTCAAGTGAATTTATGCCACTAAGCCCCACCAGGGGTCCCGCCGCAAGTCCACTTAGTGACGCCTTGCGGCGACGTCCCCAGGCGAGCTTGTGGGGATATGAAGAATAAGGGCACAGAGGTAGAAGATGGAATCGGGAGATTCCGCCAAGAGCGGGTCTGCGACTGTGGGGGAGCGGGGGATTACCGCCTAACAGCCGCTTCAGTCAGCCGGATGGGACGATTTGAAACCGAGATTCTTACACAACCACAAAACCTCAAAGCCCTGATAAACCAACCCTGGTTGAGGTACGTCAAAGAAACGATAACCGGTTGCTAAATTCATATTTCCACAAGTGTTCCTGCTGAAATAGTTTCAAAATCAAGTTGGAAACCCTGGATTTTTGAGAGCAATTTGATATTCTATTAGAAAAGAGGCTCAGTAACGCAGCTGAGCTGAGGTATATAATGTTATATGGGAAATCTCAGGTCAGGGTATTCTGTCAACCGGAGTAGGAGTTTTGATTATGCGACGGTTCTCTCAAATACTATTGGTCATTCTCTCCGCCTCTGCCGGCGCGGCCCAAGTCCCGGATGCGTTCGTCCTGAAGGCCGACGACTTCAGGCACTACACCGACGAATTCAACGCCGGCGACGAGGAACTTTACGCCAACATTGCCAATGCTGAGGCGTGGAATTTCCTCGAAGGCAACATTCCGCTTTTTCACTGTCCGGATGCCGATTTTGAGCGGACGTATTATTTCCGCTGGTGGACTTATCGCAAGCATATCAAGCAGACACCCGACGGATATGTGATCACGGAGTTTCTGCCCAAGGTTCCGTGGTCGGGTAAACACAACACGATCAGTTGCCCGGCGGGTCATCATTTTTATGAGGGGCGGTGGCTGCACGATCCGAATTACCTCGATGATTATGCGGTATTTTGGTTTCGCAAGGGCGGCTCACCGCGGGGGTACAGTTTCTGGGCGGCCGACGCTCTCTACGCCAGGTACAAGGTTCGGCCTGACAAGGAACTGATTACCGGGCTGCTTGACGACCTGATACGCAATTACGGCGAATGGGAACAATCGCGACTGTGCCCTGACGGACTGTTCTGGCAGATCGACGGCCGCGACGGCATGGAGGTCTCCATCGGCGGCTCGGGCAAGCGGGCGACGATCAATTCCTACATGTACGGCGACGCGATTGCTATTTCAAAGATTGCGCAGTTAGCAGGCCGGGCCGATATTGCCGACGAATACAAGTCCAGGGCGCAGAAAATAAAATCGCTCGTCCAGCGGAAACTCTGGGATGGCGAGGCCGAATTCTTCAAAACGCTGCCGCGGGACAAAGACAGCCTGGTCGATGTCCGGGAACTTCACGGCTATACGCCGTGGTATTTCAATCTGCCCGAGCCCGGCGCGGGTTACGAGATCGCGTGGAAGCAGTTGACGGACCCGCGAGGTTTCCATGCCCCGTTCGGACCGACAACCGCAGAGCAGCGGCATCGGCAATTCGCCATTTCGTACAAGGGTCACGAATGCCAGTGGAACGGGCCGAGCTGGCCGCTATCGACGGCGGTTACGCTGACGGCTATGGCCAATGTGCTCAATAACTACGACCAGGATGCGATAACAAAGACCGATTACTTCGAGACGCTGAAGATTTATACGAAGAGCCATCGGCTCAAACGCGCCGACGGCCGTGTCGTTCCCTGGATCGATGAGAATCTCAACCCATTTACCGGCGACTGGATTTCGCGGACACGATTGAAAAGCTGGAAAGACGGCACGTGGGACGCGGACAAGGGCGGCAAAGAGCGGGGCAAGGACTACAACCATTCGAGCTACTGCGATCTGGTAATCACCGGTCTTGCGGGCCTGCGTCCGCGGACTGATGAGATGATCGAAGTGAACCCGCTCCTGCCGGAGGGCACATGGGACTGGTTTTGCCTGGACAACGTGCTCTACCACGACAGAATCA
Source organism: Sedimentisphaerales bacterium (assembly GCA_041322395.1). GTDB lineage: Bacteria > Planctomycetota > Phycisphaerae > Sedimentisphaerales > Anaerobacaceae > JAFGCD01. Next base: position 2,674,935 of record JBGLNQ010000001.1, on the reverse strand, counting down.
TCACAATCCTGTGGGACAAAACCGGCGCCAAGTTCGGCAAAGGCAAAGGCCTCTTCGTATTCGCCGACGGAAAACAAATCGCCCACGCCGATTCACTTGACAAAATCAAAGCCAAATAGCCGGCGCAAATGTTTTTATATGGCTTTTAACATGAATAGTTTCTATCATTATTTATCTGTAGACGATTCTGTGATGCAGTGGGGACTTTATTTGACGGGATAAGAATTGTGCTTTGTAACAGTGTAAATGGGAAATCCAAGTCAACTTGAATATTTTAGGAGATATGTATGCGTTTTTTAAATTGCAGTCGATGGAAACTTTGGCCCTTGTCAGCTCTTATTTTTGCGTGTATATTTAATTTTAATAATACGGTTATGGGTGAAGAAGGGGCAAAAAAGGGGTTCAATCTTGCTGAAAACAACATTCAGCACGCCAAAGAGAACTTACCAAGACAAATATATACCGAAGACCCCAAATTAACCAGGCGGGGTCATAATTTATATATCGATTGCCTGTTTGATAAGCTGTGGGAGCCGGCTCTTCCTGGTCTGCCTTACCGATGGTTTTCGATATCCGGAATAAATGATTCATCTTACGGAAAATGCCAGTTACAATGGGATACGATGTTTATCCTCAATGCCTGGGCGCCTCTCGATGACGACGAGCTTATGCGTGACGTTTTCCGCAATTACTGGAATGTTATTGATAACAACCCTGAGGCTCCCAAAGGATCATATCGCTACGGAATGGTGCCTTGTACGATCAAGCCTGAACTACCGTATGATGGGTTTTCCCAGATTCCGATTCTGGGGTGGGGATGTCAGAAAGTTTTTCAACAGACAAATGACCCTGAGTTACTTGATCTGTGCCTGCCATATTTAGACGCTTTTATGAATTGGTACTCGACCGAACGTGACACGGATAATGACGGTTTGATCGAATATGGCGCCTATAAGAAATGCAGTATTAGAGGCATCCTTCAGACGGCTCGATTTGAGACATTTGATCTTCATGCAACCCTTGATAATTTGAAGTTGACGAAACATCCCCGGCGGGATTCCGGGGGCGCCTGGTATGGGAACATCGAGGGAGTCGAGCAAACTTGTTTCCTGCTGATGTCTGAACGGGCCATGGTCGAATTGGCACAAAAAACAGGACGCATGGAAATGGCGGGAAAATATGAGAGAAACATTGCCAAGCGAATCTCCGCCATGCAAAAAAAAATGTGGGATCCGGAAACAAAATTTTTCTATAGCCTCGACAGAGACAGCGATCAAAAGATTCCAGTCCGCACCATTCAAGGCTTTCTCACTCTTACTTGTGGAGCCGCATCACCCGAACAGGCCGAACACTTGGTAAAACAGTTGAAAGACCCTAAGCAGTGGTGGCCCCAATATCCGGTAACGACCACCGCCATGGATGAACCTACCTTCGATCCAAAAGGGTTTTGGCGAGGTGATATGTGGCCGCCTACTAATTACCTGATTACCCTGGGCTTGGATCGATATGGATATTATGATATTGCCAGAGAATTGACTGACAAGATGCTGCAATTGGTGGACAAATATGACGGCCAATCTTTTGAGCGTTATGATGGAACAAAAGGCGTCCCGGGTTGACCAGGGTTCTTCTGCGCCGACATCGCGGGCGGAGAAGATGACGCTTTTCGAGTCGGGAGTGAATGTGATTTCCTCCGGGCCTCCGAATGGCTTAGACGGGGTATCGGCATCCATATCGCGCATTAAGTCTATGGCTTCGCCGCCGGCTATTGGCATTACGAAGAGGTGTGAGCGTCGGCCGTCCTTCCACGTATCCCAGTGGCGGACGAATATCCGTTCGTAGATTTTCCCGGTCGCCTTTCTTTCTTCTATTTCGTCGAGTTTTTTCCTGGTTGCCTGCGGCGTTAAGCCGGGGAATACCTCCATTGTTACGGCGATGCGGTTGCCGTCGGGGCTGACGAGCAAATTCGCCGCGTCCAAGGGCAGGTCGGTGATCTGCTCTGCCTCGCCGCCATCGATGCTGATTCGCCAGACCTGCGACGAATCGGACCGGGTGGAGAGGAAATAGATGGACTTGCGGTCCGGCGACCAGCGGGGATTGGAGTCGCCGCCCTCGTGCGAAGTCAGGCGGCGCAGCCCGCCTCCGTCTGTGCCGACGAGCCAGAGGTCGGTGCGACCCTTATCGGCTTCGAGGTCGGTTGTTCGCAGGGTGAAAACGATTTGCGAGCCATCGGGGGAGACCTGCGAATCGGAAATGCGGTCCATCGCGAGCATGTCTTGAATGGAAAACGGATGAGTTTCGTCGGCGTGCACTGAGCAGGGGCCGAAATTTAAGGACAATAGAAACAACAAGCAAAACGATATCTGGCGCATAGCAGAACTCCTAAAGTATTGACAATCGGATTCTTTGTTTTGCATAGTGTAATGGGAAACGGCGGTGCGGGCAAGTATTGGGGAGTGTACGACAAAAAAATGGCATATCGGGCCGGGGCGCTGCTATCGGTGCGGGCCATCCCCCCCTGGGGGAGGCTGCCACCCGCCGCGCGGGCCTTCGCCCTTGAGGTTTGGCACTCGTTTCGTGAATACCCCGGCGCCCCTAACCCGCAGCAGCCCTGTCCCGGTCAGGCCCTATCGATGATCGTCTTGAACAACAATGGGAATGTCTGCTTCTGGTCCCCCCGAACGTAGAATGACTTGCCCGCAAAGGCTTGAGGGATTCGCGTTACAATGCTCTTCTGGTCGCGAAAGTAGTATCCCGCAGCCGACTCATCGGTCATTTCGTCGGGCCGATACTCGCGGATATCGAAATCCGCCGTGACGATATCCCTGGGAATACTTCCGGCATTGGCGGCCATAGATACGGCCTTGAGAAGAACCTCCGGCCCCGTCACAGCGCTGCCGACGTTCAATATAACCCCGCCGCCGGTGAGCTTGGTTATTTCATTTGTATAGATGAGGAAATCCCTGCCCGAGCAGCCGCCCTTCGCTCGCCCGTCAAAAGAGGGATGCTGATCCGTCACATCGGTCCCTATCCCGGCGTGCACCGTGAAGGGGATATCGTTTCGATAGCAGGCGGCAAGCACGCTTACCTCGCTATGCTCGAAAGCCCTCGGCCCGTCAACTTCTTCCAACAGGCCTAAGGCCGTCTCACGAAATGCCTCATCACATATCATCTTAGCCAGCGACTCGCCAAAGCCGATTTCCTTCACATCCCCAACGGATAACGCCGCATTGATATAAGCAAATTCATAAGCCATCCCAAACCTGCCCTTGTCCAGCGCGTCAGGAACGTTTTCGCTCGTCTCACCGATTAATGCCAACTCGAAATCGTGAATCGCGGTGGCCGCATTGCCTGCGACTAAGGTAACGATCCGACGGTTCACAAGTTCGACAAGCAAAGGCCCCATACCGTTCTTTATCAGATGGGCGCCGGTGAAGAACACAACGGGCCTGTCCGCCCGGCGCGCAGAGATTATAGCCTCGGCCACGGCTTCGATGCTATCGCGCGTTTCATCGGGCGGCTCGATAGCCGGCTTATCAACATCGCCCGGCCGAACAAGGTCGCCCAGCCTAACCTTATTACTCCGCGTATTCAGCGGATATGTCCGGATCTTGCCGATATCGAAAACGTCGTATTTGCCCTTATATTCCATAAATAAAGCCTTAACGCAATCTTCCCAACCACCCTTCCAACCCTCTCGATACACTTGCACCAAGCACCAAACCACACCACCAATCCAGCCCCGGCAGTATAATACCCACCCAAACCCCCGTCAACCCTCCGCTTTCCACTTCGATATTCGACGTTCGTTATTCGATATTCCCTTACATCCACCCCGCAAAGCGGCTCAACCACAAATAATCAATCATCAATAGTCAATATTGAGCCGGAGCCGAAATCACGATTCATCGGGGCGGCTAATCAAATACAGTGTTAATCAGTGTAAATCCGTGTCTAATTCTTCGTTCTCTTCGCGCCAATTCGTGATCCTTCCTGGTTAATCAAATTCTAACTTGCAGATTTACCCCAACATCAATATAGTGTTCGAGACCCCACGGAATACAGGTCGCAAAATGGGGGTCGGGTGCACCGATTTCAGGCCCAAACGCAGTTTAAGACCAGTCGGCGCAACCCAAGACCAAAGAGCAAATATTAAAAAAACAGTGTTAATCCGTGTCAAAAAAAAGTTAAGTAATGCCGAAACGCAAAGACATTCGCAAGATACTAATAATAGGCTCCGGCCCCATCGTCATCGGGCAGGCGTGCGAGTTCGATTATTCCGGCGCGCAGGCCTGCAAGGTTCTGCGTCAGGAGGGCTATAAGGTCGTCCTCGTCAACAGCAACCCAGCCACGATAATGACCGACCCCGAAATGGCCGACCGTACATACATCGAGCCTATCACAGCCGAGGTGGTCGAGAAGATAATCCGCCGCGAGCGCCCGGACAGCCTCCTGCCCACCCTCGGCGGCCAAACAGGCCTAAATACCGCCGTCGAACTCGCCGAGACCGGCGTACTAAAAAAATACGGCGTCAAAATGCTCGGCGCCAATCTCCGTGCAATCAAAAAGGCCGAGTCAAGAGACCTGTTCAAAAAGACCATCGAGCAGTGCGGCCTGAAAGTACCCAAGAGCGGTTTCGCACATACACTCAAAGAGGCCCAGAAGGTCATCGAGTATGTGGGCTTTCCCGCAATTATTCGACCGAGCTATACCCTCGGCGGAAGCGGCGGCAATGTCGCCTACAACAGCGCTGAGTACCAGGAGCGGATTCTGTGGGGCCTGCAGTTTAGCCCCGTCAGCCAGGTGCTCGTAGAGGAATCGCTCGTCGGCTGGAAGGAATACGAACTCGAAGTAATGCGCGACAGAAAGGACAACGTCGTCATAGTCTGCTCCATCGAAAACCTCGACCCAATGGGAATCCACACAGGCGACAGTATAACAGTAGCCCCCGCCCAGACGCTCACTGATAAAGAGTATCAGATAATGCGAGATGCTTCCATCAAGATAATCCGCGCAATCGGAGTCGAGACCGGCGGCTCGAACATACAGTTCGCCGTGAATCCGGAGAACGGGAAGCTCTACGTTATCGAGATGAATCCGCGTGTCTCGCGAAGCTCGGCATTGGCCTCGAAGGCAACCGGCTTTCCGATAGCGAAAATAGCATCCCTACTGGCGGTCGGCTATACGCTCGACGAAATCCCCAACGACATGAGCGGCGCGCAGGCTTCCACATCGATTTCCGGTTCCGCGCTGTGGTACAGCGAAAGATAAGGCTCGCTGGCCTTGATCCCGGTCTGCTTCAGTTGGCTGAACAACTTGCCCCACAAGGGGCCTGACGGCTTATTAGCGGCACGATTTTGAGGGTATCTTTACGGCGCAGGTTTGGTTGAATCTGGCTTTGGATGGGGGGGGATGACAGAATGGAGAGAATAGAATGGGGGGATTTTGTTATTTGTTTATGTTTGTTAGTTTTGTTACGCCGTAGTTTTGGCTTATGAACGTATCGGCTTGGGGGAGTTGGTCGCGCGGGATTACGATAATGGGATTATCCATTTCGAATTCTATGACGTCGTATTTGGCTTCCGGTCTTAGCTTTTGGGCTGTTAAGATGTCTGCTATCGAGCGGATGGGCATTCCGTTAAATTTACTGACGACGATTTGGCTGAGGTCTTTATAGCCGAGGCTGATGGGGGACGGCAGAACGTAGCTTAGGATAACGATGTCGCTGCGGTCGGCGGTCGGCTTGTAGGCGAGGTCGCGATAGTAATGATAGAGATGCGGTGAGACTTTTCCGCTCCAGTCATCGCCCCACTGCGTGAGGTAGTGGCGTGTGAGCTTTTGGAGGAGGTATCCTCCGGTGACGACGTATTCGGGCTGGCGGTCGTATTCGTGGAAGGGTATCAGCATTTCGTCGGGGTCGAAGTTTTTGACGTCGGCTTCAATCTTCATCTTCTTGCCATCCCTCCAGATATCCATTGAGATTTTTTCGCCCGCCGTCTTGGTGGTGATTAGGTATTCAAAGTCGAGCTGTTCGTACTTTGGGTGTTGGAATCGGCCGTAGGAATCGAGGGTTTTTCCGTCGATTGCCAGAATAACATCGTCCTGTTCGAGCATATCGGATCCTGTGCCGAGCGTATATACGTCGCTGACATATACGCCGTCCTTCAGCGATTCGGGCATTTGGAGGAAAGACCGCATGGCGGGGTCGAGAAGATTCGATACGGCGAAACCGACCGCCCCAAAACCTTTGTAATCATCTTCGGCGGCGGCAGCGAGAAATGCGTTAATCACTTCGCCCGGAATCAGCCCCGCCTCTTTGCTGTCGTTGGCCCATGATGCTATTCCGATGGCTTCAGAGCCGATGCAATAGACCTGGCCTGTGCTGGTTTGGCGGGAGGCATTGCCGACTATATAATTGAGACGTTTCTCATAGGAGGCGCTCGTCCGCTGCACCCTGACGCGATCGAGATAGGCTCGTCCGTTGTATATTCGGTTGTCGGAGGAGAGCCAGTAGAAATCGACTTCGTCGCCTTTGGGGTAGTCTTCGGAGAATACGAGCGGGGTTAAAGGTTCGGTCATTGTGGCGGAATCGAGTTCTATCAAACACAAATTGCTCTGGTAATCGACAAGTTTGATCTTGGCTCCGATGAATTCGTTTTGCCCGAATCTCAGGACCTTAACGTGCGTGAGATCGGCGACGCCCAATGCGGTTGTGAGGACTTCGTATTTTCCTACGGCGCAGGCGTGGGCATAGTTCTCCGTGAGGGCGCTGTGCCTCCAGGGCTGAATCTGCTCGTAGCCGTAGAAAGATGTTTCGAGGGAAACAATGGATTTCTTCATCGCTTCGGTCAGGTCCGCCGAAGGCGCCTTGGCGGCAATGGCGGGCAGGCCGACAGCGACGGCCAGAACAAATACTATTGAAAAGACGGCTGCTTGATTTTTCATTGTTTTCTCTCCAGTCTGGCTTCTGCGGGTATCTGATACTTTTCCAAAATTTCCGGCTGCTTTGTTCGGGCCTTTTTCGCGTCGATGGGCAGGGTTCTATTGTCGCCCATGAACTTAAGCGAGTGATAGCCCTCGTCGAGGCCCTGAAAAGCCTTTGGAACGTCGTCAAGGCTCCAAATCGGCATGCCGTCGATTGTTTCGACGACGAGGCTCTCGAAATCGCCTGAATAGGAGTTGATTTCGTCGGGCATTATTTCGGCCAATACGACGTATTCTTTTCGCTCGCGGTCGGTGTTTAGCTGCATAGAGTTGTTGAACAGGTACCGCAGATAGTATGGTATGTCTGTCAGCCAGTTACGGCCCCATGTTTCGAGGAAGTTTCGGGTTGCCGGCACGAATGTCAGGCCGGCATAGCAGACGTATCTGGGGGGATGGTCGTATTGACGAGCATATTCCAAAATCGGCCTGTTAAGGGCTATCGCAGCGGTTTCGGTCATTTTTTTGCCGCGGCGATAGAAGGTCAACTCGACGGCGGCGCCGATTTGCTTTGTCTCGATGACCTCGGAGAGATGCAGCGTCAGCCCGTGTATCCGCACCATGGCATCGTTGTCGATGTTGTACTCGTCGATTTGTGTTATCACGTCGTTGGGTTCGAGTATGGTCTCGACGGAACTGTGCATTAGGGTTGAGATTACTACAATGCCGTCCTGGTCGGGGGGGACTTCGAGGTAGTCCTTGAAACTTGCGCTGTGAAGTCCGGGGTAGAGCATGACGCCGAGCGAGCCGAAGCCGTCATATTTTTCATCCTCAATGTCTTCGAGGAAATGGTTTATTACGGTTGTTGGAATCATGTATCCGATATTGTCGGCCATTTGCAGGCCCTGGAATGCTACGCCGACGACTTTGCCCTGCTGGACAACGGGGCCGCCGCTGTTGCCCGGGTTTATGGCGGCGTCGGTTTGTATTACGAGGTGTGAGTCGGCTCCGGTGTGGACGTAGGTATCGGTTTCGATGCGCGAGACTACGCCCTCAGTGACGGAAACGTGGGTTCCGCCCATTGGGAATCCGTAGGTTGAGACGGTGCTGTTGACCTGGGGGAGGCCTGCGAAGTCCAGGGGGATGGTGTCGTCGAAGAAACTTTTGTCGTCAACTGTGAGGATGGCGAGGTCGCAGTCGTGGCCGACGAAGGCGACCTTGGCGCCGAAGCGCTTGGCGACGTTCTCCTTTCTCAGCTCGATGAATCTCCAGTTGCTGACGTTGTGGGCGTTGGTGAGGATTCTTTGGCCTGATATGATGAAGCCAGACCCGGACCCCTGACTCATCGCGTTTTGCTTCCATGGGGCTGCGTAGTCGAAGTCCTGCTTTACGATTCTAATTAAAACGACGGACTTTTCGAAGCTTCGCTGCTCTTCGGCGGTCGAAACGGCGAGGCTGCTTAGAAGCACGAGAGCCGCTACGCCAAAAAGAAATGTCTTTTTTCGACAACTCATTGTCGGTTCTCCCAAAAAGGTACTATTATCTTCTTTATACAAAGGGCCGTCCCCAAGCCCTGCGGGCTTGAGGATGCCGCTCGGTCATCTCTTATTGCATTATAGCCGGCGGCGGAGACCATATTAAGCGTCCAAGAGAGTAATTGAAAGAATATTTTACAGCCATCAAGCCGGTGGAAATTCAGGACTGCACCGTCCGGCTATTTGCCTTTTCGGAGGAAGCGAAACAGCTTCGAGAGGCCCAAGTCCACGCGGCCGGTTTTCAGAGGAAATATCCCCTTTTCCACAAAATCCACTTCTTCAATAGAGTAAAAGGCGTCCGGATTGAATTCCTTGATCAACATAACCAAGTTTCGGACCTCTCGGCGCGGAACGAGCGTGTAGGCGTCGAATCGCAGCTTTTCCATCTTTGCGGCCAGTTCCGCGTCGATGGGCTGAGTCGTCTCCGCCAGGATTCTGAGGGCCTCGGTTAGCCGTTTGCACCCGGCTGTGAGGCAGTCGGCCAATCCGCCGCGCACAAGTTGATTGGGCACCGTCTTGCCCGCCCCGACGTCGCTTGCGGTATCCCTGGCAGCCATGAGCCGCCCGGCATCGAGCCTCCCAATCGCGCCGCACAATTCGTGACGAAGCTCTTTGGCCCTTTGCGTCAACGGCTGCGAATTCAATACGAATCGGCAGTATTCCTCGACGACACGGGCCGCCTCGCGAGACCGATTGAAATTCGCATCAATTATCCTGTAAGCTGCGCGTTCCATATTAGGACGATTATACGCAGGGCAAGCTCCGGGCGACAACGAAAACTTCCCATGCGGGGCGGTCGGGTGTGGCGTGTTAAAACATTGTTTGGGCCTGTTTCTGTGGCGTAAGGGCTGGAATTAAACCTTCTCACCCCCGAAGGACAAGCTTACGATCGACCCCCTCCCTTACGGTTGGGGCTTGTTACGGTCGGGGCAAAACCAGCTATGCCAAAAAAATCAGCCACACCCAGGCGGTTCGCACAGGGCGCGGCGGCTAAAGATGCGCATGAATAAAGCGGAGCCGCCGCTCCTCCGGTGCGGCCCCGCAATATATGATTAACGAAGCGCAAAGCTGCAACTTCGATAAAAGTCAAAATCGGGCGGACTGATCCTCCTCCAAATAGAGATTTTTTTAGGGCGTCCGCCCAATATTGTCTAAAGATAGACGAAAGGGCGACTGTTGCAAAAGTTGTGCCAATAGTATAAACTGTGCCTTGGCGAGGGGTGTGCAAAGCGTCATAAGAGCTTATGCCGATAAGACTTGCGCTGCCGCACCCATAGGTTCCGTTGCCGCTGGAATGCGTCTCCCATGTTGCCGGTGTGTTGATTTTAATCAACATGGCCCACAGCTAAATTACCTATTTTTACAAGCCGCCATGGATTTTTAGGGGGTTAGGCGTGGAAAATTTAGCGTGTTTATAAAAAGCAACGCACAAGGGTTAAGAATAAACATTCTACTGAATATCAAAAATCGAATAGCCGACACAACAGATCGGCGGAATCTCGTCAGACAAGAAAAAAAGAGGGTGCAAGCCCCGACCGGGACCTGCACCCGTATCAATTCTAAATACGCACCCTGGTTTACTTGCGCCTCCTCAACAGAGCCAGCCCGCCAAGGCCGAGCATCATGAGCGTAGCAGGTTCGGGGATAGTCATAGAGCCGCTGAAGTTGTCAGAGCCGGTCAAATTGTTTTCCAGCATATTCCGAAAACCGACAACCGCTCCCGAGAAAACCAAATCGAAATCCAGCATGCCCGGGATATTAGCTGCTATCGCATTCAAAGCATTCGACCCAAGCGCCAGGCCCGCAGCGGTTACCGCGTAACCAGTGATATCCATTGCCGGGGCCGTATAAGCGCCGCCCAGAGTCGAAGTCGGCGTAATGGGCACCAGATCCCCCATGCCGAGGATGCCCGTAAAATAAAGGCCTCCGCTGCCCTCGATCGTGATTACCCCGTCGTTCATGGGAACCAGAGTGTAAGGCCCCGCCGTTCCCGCACCGCCAACCATGAAGGACGAAGGCAGGGTGATTGTCGCTTCGTCGGTTACGAGCGCATCGAAAACGCTGCTCGAACCCCTATCGACAAGAACAATCGGGCTAATCGAGAGAGTCCCATTGCCGTCATAGGACCAGTTCCCCGTCCCGGGTGAGAACTCGACAACCAGCATAGCAGGCGCAGAACTCGATACCAGAACGCACAATGTGATTACAAACAGAATTCGCTTCATTTTTGCCACCTCCTTGTATAAAGCGTTACGTTAATTTGCGGCTCATCCGACATCACATTCCAAAGAGCCTTTCAAAACCGCTATAATATAGGACGCTTTCCCGCACAGGTCAAGAAAAAGAAAAAAAATTTGCCGATTTGGTCAAAATTCTTTACGAACGAATTGGAGATTTCAAGTATTCGGCAATTCTGGTATAATCGTTCCTTCGCATATCGCACCGGGCATCTAAGTATAGATGGCTTCGGAACAGGTGTCGTATTGCATAAAGCCCGAAATATCAAATCGGCGAGTAAGAGTGGGCTATTTAGGAAAGATAGAGAATGGCATTACCTGTAGTTGCAATAATAGGCAGGCCTAATGTGGGCAAGAGCAGTCTCTTGAATGCATTGGCCGGGCAGATGATAAGTATTGTCGATCCTACCGCCGGCGTTACGAGAGATAGGGTCAGCGCGTATATAGCCAGGGACGAAAAATACTTCGAGCTTATCGACACTGGCGGATACGGAATTGTCGATGTCGATCAGCTCAGCGAGCATATCGAGCGGCAGATTATGCAGGCGATTGCCTCGGCCCGGATTATCATCTTCATGGTCGATATCCGTGACGGCGTTGTGCCCCTCGACGTGACCATCGCCAAGCTCCTGCGAAAGCAAAACCTCGACGTAATAGGCGTAGCCAACAAGGCGGACACTGCGAAAATGTTCCCCGCGGCAGGCGAATTCGCCAGATTGGGGTTCGGCGATTTTCTGTGCATCTCGGCCAAGAACAATATAAACAAATCCGTCCTGCTCGACGAAATTTTCAAGAGGCTCGCCCACCTCGAGCCGGAAGCGCCCGCGAAACCCATTATGAAGCTCGCAATAGTAGGCAAGCGCAATGCGGGCAAGAGCACGATGGTCAACGCGATGGCAGGCTACGAGCGCGTTATCGTAAGCGAAACGCCCGGAACAACCCGCGACGCAATAGATGTTCGAATCGAAAAAGACGGCCAAACCATCATCGTCATCGACACGGCAGGCGTGCGCAAGAAGAACAAAATGGCCGACTCCATTGAGTTCTACAGCTACGTCCGCGCCGAGCGCTCCATCCGGCGAGCCGACGTTGTCTTCTTCCTGATCGACGCGGCCGTACCAATCTCGCAGGTCGATAAGAAGCTCGCAAAAATCATCGAAGATGAGAACAAAAGCTGCATCATAGTAGTCAACAAATGGGACCTGGCCAAGGACTCCGCCGAGACCGGCGACTACGAGGACTATCTCACGAAGATGCTGCCGGGGCTAAAGTACGCCCCCATCGCCTTCACCACTGCCACCGAGGCCAAGAACATTCAAAGCGTACTCGACCTCGCAGCAGAGATATTCAAGCAGACAACTACATGGATACCGACGCCTCAATTGAATAACGCCTTCGAGAAAATAAAGGAAGAACACATCGGCGCCGCCAAACGCCGATCCACAGGCTGGCCCAAGATATACTATGTTACCCAGGTCGCCGTAAATCCGATTACAATCCTTATGTTTGTCAACAGGCCGTACCTCTTCGACGAAAAATATCTCAAATTCGTTGTCAACCGACTCCACACAATGCTCCCAATAGAAGAAGTCCCCATAAAACTCCTCGCAAGGGCCCGTGGAAATCGGAACGCCTAAAGCCCGGCGAATAGCTCGGACATTGAAACCCCACGGGCATGCCGTGGAAAAAAATCAAAGATTAAAGTGCAAAATTGCGGTTTCGGCCCGTCTAAAGCCGGATTTGCAATCTTGTGGCCGCTGCTCGATGTACTTCCACATCCGGCTGAAGAAGCGTTCGTTGGTAAGGCCAGCGCCCACGACGTTGTAGGGAAAGACATCGCGCACCAGGAAGCTGTCGGTGAGCCTATCCACCCGATTCAGAACCAAGTCAACCTCTGCCCTTGACAGAAATCCTCGCGTAACACGAAGTAGTCTCGCCATATTGATGACGACCGGCCAAGCCGCCAACTACATTGATTCCAATAACCGAACCGATAACATAACAAGCGTTGACACTGCATTTATAGCCTTGCCCGAGAAGACCGCCAACATAATTTCTGCCTCTGATAGTTGCGTCCTCTATACCTATACTGGCAACATACCCATCCTGACCGACATAACCGAACAGCCCAACGCAATCAGTCTCAGGCATATTGACGTCCACGTTCCGGATAACGTGGTCGTTGCCATCAAACACTCCGATGAATCTGTCGTCATCGTTGCCAATGGGAGTTAGGTCAACGCCGTTAACGTCTATATCTGCTGTTAGGACGAAATGCTTGTCCCAGTGAGTCGGGGTGTCCATCAAATCCTGCCAGTCGGCCACCGTTCCGATTTCGTACGGCTCGGCCTCGGTGCTGAACCCGCCGGAGTAGTTGGCCCGGGAATTTGCAGTAAAAGCTAATAGAAGAATCAGTGCCGCTATGACTTGTAAACCGGATTTACTCATTTCTTTACCTCCGAAGTAAATCAAACCTCTTGGACGATTAGCTAAAACTTTCCCAAAAACCCGCCTTAGGCGTAATTACGCGCGCCTTTCTACGCCGTCGGCCAAATAATAGACTACCATATCCCCCCGGAAAAATCAACAATTTTCCGACCAAAAATCTCCCCGCCCGACCCACCACCTGTCCATACCCACGGCCCGATCCCGGCGTGCCGGGAATCCATCGCAAATCCGTCCTCTGCCCTCCGTCGTCTGTCCTCCGCCCTCCGTCCTCTGTCTTCTGTCGTCTGCCCTCTGTCTTCTGTCGTCCGTCCTCTCTACCCCTTTGCGCCTTTGTGGCTATGAACCTTTTTTTCTCCCCAATCAATTATAGCTGTGAGAAATACGAGTTAGAGCTTCAAAATTACCTTGCGGCTCCCTATAATTGTAATATAGTCGAAATTCCTTAATATAATATGGGTTGAGCAATCAGGTTATGGATTCAGAATTCGAGAAACTGAGCGATTCCGAGCTTCTCGCCCGCTATGGCGCCGGCGATGAGTTGGCTTTCCGTGAACTCGTAACACGTTACAAGAACAGCCTTTACGCTTTTCTAAGGCAGTTTCTTAATCGGCAGGACCTTGTTGAGGATGTCTTTCAGGAGACCTTTCTTCAGCTTTATACCAGCCGAGCCAGTTTCGATCAATCCCGGCCTTTGCGCCCCTGGCTATTCACAATTGCCGCAAACAAAGCCAAGGACGCCCTGCGAAAAAGGCAACGCACCGCTGCGATTCCAATAGGCACTATTGCCGATTCCGACGATTTATCCTTTGGCGATGTGCTAAACGCCATAACATCCGACAGCACAACACCTTCCGATAACCTTGAAAGAACTGAAATGGCCTTGCGCGTTGAACAAGTTATGGCAAATATGCCGGAAAATTTGCGCCAAATCCTGACTTTGGCCTACTTCAACAAATTTTCTTACAAACAAATGGCAGACATACTCAGTATACCTATAGGTACTGTCAAGAGCAGGCTGCATACAGCCGTAGGTTATTTTGCAAAAGATTGGAAGGCATCGGATGGGGATAAGGAGAATGAATGAGTTCGGTCACCAACGATGAAAAGCAGCTATTATTCGATCATTCCTTTGGGTTGACATCTGATAGTGAATCCGCCCACGCCCAGGCCCTAATATCCTCGAACGAAGAGGCCGCTGAAATCTACGGGCATCTTCAAGCCCTCTTGGCGCCGCTTAAGAGCCTTGTCCCTAAGCCCTGCCCGGATGAGTTGGCCGAGCGCACTATTTCGAGACTGGTTGATATGGCCGATTCCGGGCACCAGGATCTTGAGGAGTTGCTGGCCGACGAACAGGCTCGGCCTATTACGGTAAAGGTCGGATTCTGGCGAAACGTCAGCGAAATGATCGCTGTTGCAGCAGCGGTAATGATTATTGCCGGCGTATTGCTCCCGATATTCAACAGAGAGAGGCAAAGATATTGGAAGGTGTGTTGCCAGAGGCAATTGAGCAGTATTTTTGGCGGACTGAGCAACTATGTCGGAGATCACGATGGGCAGGCCCCAACTGTTACCGCAGGAGCGAATCGGCAGTGGAATACTCAATCTTTGTATCTTCCTATGAAACTCGGCTACATCAGGGATTCGTCTTATTTTGTCTGTCCGGGCAGGGATACAGGCCGGGTGCTTCGGTTTGACATTTCAAAAGTCGCCGACTATGACGATTTTCCGAAAAGAGGATACATAACGTACAGCCCTCGCAAGCGATGCCCCGATTCGGTTATGAGGCAAGAGCTATGCGATGGCCCAATACTTTCAGACAGGAACCCAATCTTCGACAATGACGGGTCCGACGAGACATTTAAGAAACGGCTCGACGAAGCAATTATGAGAGCAAACAGCAGGAATCACAGAGGCAGGGGCCAAAACGTGCTTTACAGCAACGGCAGTGTTCAATTCATAAAAATACGCCTCGTTGAAAAGGACGATATATTCACTTTGAGCGATGGCATGTGTCACGGCGATGAACTCAGCGAGCGAGAAGTGTTGCCCGCCCACGAAGCAGATATTTTCCTCGCCCCCTGACACTTGCTCAAACCCGTCAGGATTCCCTTATTGGATAATCGTTTGCGCGAATGTTTGCTCCAAAGACGGCTCGGATTCCATTAGTATTGCTCGACAACCGGCTTGACACCGGGAAGTGGCCCCGGTTATTTTAACGGATTGACAATTATCGGTTGTGTTGCGGCCGCCGGGTGTACGACAAGAAAGTGGCACATCGCACCGGGCCGCTGCTGTCGGTACGAGCCATCCCCCCCGGGGGAGGATGCCACACTCAGATGTGCGACAAACCCGCCGCAATCGTCTCGCTCGCCTATTTAGGCTCTGGGACTCCGAATGATTTTTCTCATGCCTTCGAGTTGCCGAATCCAACTATTCATTATTCGAATGAGGCAGGAAGCAGAAAATACGCTGTCTATATATCAAGACAAAGCTCCGCCGCCTCACCCCGTCCCCTCCGTTCCGCACAAGAATCTCAATCTGGCAGAGAAAGCTCTGTCTATTTATCAAGACAGGGGGTGGCAAAAAAGGGGTTCTCTTGGCCGGACCTGACCTGTACAATGACGAGAGAACTCTGTCGGATTAGATGACCTTGAAGGAGTCTCACGCATGTTTATCCCGTATCGTGTTGATGTCCCGTTTAACCATCGCCCGGTGGTCAATTGGGTGGTTGTCGCAGGGGTGATAGTCGTTTTCTGCCTGCAAGTGCACGATATGGGTACCTATCCGGCCGAGCCGGGGACTTTAGCCGCCGATCCGAATAGCGAAACCGGATTTGCGTACAGTGCCCCCGTGCCCGGTGGAATCACTGGACGCTGGCTGCTGAACGGGTGGGGCATAAAGGGACTTTTCGGGCACATGTGGCTGCATGGGGGGGTGCTTCACCTGATCGGCAACCTGATCTTTCTGCCGGTTTGCCGAGGAGTTCTTCAAGTTCGCCTGCATCGAGCCAAACCCCGCCGCAATCGGTGCAATAGTCTATCTCAACCTCGTCGAGTTCGAGGGTTATCATAGCGTTTGTGCAAACCGGACAATCCATAATGCTGCTCCGTAAAAAATTCCGGAATTCAGAGGTTAGACGACGGATATCAGGCTATACGCCCAGACTCTGGTTTCGGCATTTCTATTCATAAGACGCGAAAGTGCACGAAATAATCAAAAAAAATTCTCTATACTTTCCCGGCAGGTTCTCGGCGAGCCGGAACTTCGCTCAAAACTGATGCTTTCATACTCCTTGAAATAATACTTCTGCGCATCGGGGACGTCAAGGAATGAATGCGAAATATTAGAAGGGAGGCTGGGGCGGAAAAAATGAGCCGCATTAAACCGCGATAAATGCCGTTAAAAGCAGCTCTGGGCGGGCATTATCGGGCATTGGGATTTTGTGTCGATGTTCCATCGAATAAGTGTTAAAGGCGCAGAGACGGCGGCTATAACTCAAAATGTGGTAGAGGTTGGCATTATGTTCGGCCAGTAGCCAAGAGCGGATATTCGATATTTGTTCTTGACGGGTGGGTGGGAATTGATTATTGATTACTGGTTTTTCAAATGATCGGAATTTTTCAGGACTCAATATTGGTTATTGAGGATAGTGGGATGATAGTTGATTGTCATACGCATATAGATTTTTCGGCTGACGATGTTGGTGTTTCGGAGCATCTTGCCTCGGCCGAGACGGTGGATGTGTGCTTTGTTCTGGGCAGAGGGAAAGAGGGCAGCAACAAGGTCAATAAGAAGCTCTCGGAATATGTACAGAGGCACAAGTCCAAGATGGTTGGTTTTGCCTTTGTGGACCCGGCGAACGATAAAGTGAGTCCGGCTAACCTCAGGCTGCTCAAGGACAAGCTCGGCCTCGAGGGTGCCGTGGTGTATTGTGCGGCGAGCGGCGTGCATCCGACTCATAGTAGAGCGATGCGCTTTTACGAATCCGCAGTTGAGCTTGAGATGCCTGTTTTCTTCCACAACTGGGAGGCGGTTTCTTCACGCGAAGCGATCCTCGAATACGCCCAGCCTTATCTTTTGGACGAGGTTGCGAGGACATTTCCGGATTTGAAGATGATCGTGGGCGGCATGGGTGCGCCGTTCGTCGATCAGACGTTCGCGCTGGTGGCGAAGCATAAGAACGTGTATGCGGATCTGACGGTTCGGCCGAGCAGCGTGTGGCAGGTATTTAATACTGTTGTCGCCGCCAATGAACACGGCGTTATGGATAAGCTCTTATTCGGCAGCGGTTTTCCCCTCGGCAACGCGGGGCAGTGTATCGAGACGCTGCTCGGGTTCAATATGCTCTTTGCGGATACGAATCTCCCGACGGTTCCACGGGACAGGATAAGGACCATAGTCGAGCGCGAGGCGCTGGAGTTGCTGGGAATTGGGCGCAGCGTGATCGAGGCGGCGCAGAATATCGCAAGCGTTGCCCCGGATTCCGCCGACGAAATCGAAGAGCCTGAATTGGCCGAGAATTGAGCAGCGTCGAATCAGTGAGAGAAAATGAGAAGAAGGGGCGTATAGGCTTCTATGGCTGAACTTCTGGAAGAGCAAAGAGAGAGTTGGGGGACTCGCGGAGCTTTCGTTATGGCAGCGATTGGCTCGGCGGTGGGGCTGGGAAATCTGTGGGGATTTCCATACAAACTTTA
Source organism: Sedimentisphaerales bacterium (assembly GCA_041322395.1). Lineage (GTDB taxonomy): Bacteria > Planctomycetota > Phycisphaerae > Sedimentisphaerales > Anaerobacaceae > JAFGCD01. The sequence continues at coordinate 2,657,100 of JBGLNQ010000001.1, read as the reverse complement.
CAGCTATGGCGGCGGGGCGTTCCTGATTCCGTATATCCTGGCGCTTTTTGTGATTGGCGTTCCGATTATGATTCTCGAGTTCAGCATCGGGCACTATACGCAGCGAGCGGCGCCCGATGCGTTCAAGCGGGGGCATAAGCGGTTCGAGATGGTGGGGTGGTGGGGGATTCTTCTCTCCTTAGTGATAGTTACATATTACCCGGTGATCCTGGCGTATTGCTTCAGTTTTCTATGGTACAGCATCGTCGGTATTTTCAGCGGAGGAGAGTTACCGTGGGCAGGTAAGGGGATTGAGGGTGTGGAAAACGCCAAGTTATTCTTCAATGAGACGTATCTGGGCAAGGTCGATATCGCCGATGCCCGTTTTTACCTCGGTTCGATTCGCTGGAATATCGTGCTGCCCCTGGCCGTTACATGGGCGGTGATGTACTTTTGCACATTCAAAGGAGTCAAGCTGGTCGGCAAGATCGTATGGCTGACGGTTCCTCTGCCCTGGCTAATGCTGCTGATACTTACGATTCGCGGATTGACCCTCAAAGGAAGTATGCAGGGTCTGGCGTATTATCTGGACCCGGTGTGGTCCGAACTGGCCAAGCCTGTGACGTGGCGGTATGCGTTCGGGCAGGTTTTCTTTTCGTTGAGCCTTGCTTACGGCGTAATGATTACCTACGCGAGTTTCCTGCATCGCAAGAGCGACATCAACAACAACGCCGTGATTACCAGCATTGCGGATTTTGCGACGAGTTTCGTGGCGGGGCTGGCGGTTTTTGCTACTCTGGGCGGGATGGCTTTCGTTACTCAGCAGGCAGGTCATGCGGTTCCGGTGGAGAAAGTGGCTGAAGCGGGGCCTTCGCTGGCTTTTGTGGCCTTTCCTTACGCGCTGGCGCAATTGCCAGGCTCTGCATACTTCAGTTTCGTTTTCTTCTTTGCGCTGATTACGCTGGGCATCGATTCGGCGTTTTCAATGACCGAGGCGATCGTGGCGAGTATCGTCGATAAGACCGGATGGCGAAGAAGCATTGTCCTGCCGATTTTGTCGGTTATCGGATTCTTGCTGGGGCTTTTTTATGTTACCGAAGGCGGGTTCAACTGGTTGGGCACTATCGACGGATTCGTCAACGGGACGTGGGGGATAACGTTCCTGGGCCTTTTGGAGTGCATAGTGCTCGGGTGGCTTTGGCGGATTGGGATTTTGCGTCGTCATGCCAACAGCCGAAGCGATTGGAAACTCGGCAAATGGTGGGATTACCTGATACGGATGGTGATTCCGGTCGTGCTGGGAACCATGTTCTTCTGGCAGCTTTTCGACGATATGACGGGCGAAGGCTTCTTGCGAACGGCTGAGGGCGAGTGGATACTGCCGAATTGTGTGGGGCTGGCGATTGTGGCGATGGCGCCTGTTGTTGCTATTATCTTGAGCATAGTGAAGGGGCGCGGCGATATTGGCGAGGCGCAGCGTCCCGAGCAGGGATTGGCGGTGAAGGGTGCGGGCCAAGGCCGGATAGCGCTGGCTGTGGCGATACTCGCGGCGGGGCTGCTTATCGGTTGCCTTAAAGTTCCGATGCCCGAGGGCCACAAACAAGTGATTCTTTTCGCGGCAATTCTCGGCGGGATAGCGGCGATGTTCTTGAGCAACCATGTCCTCGACAAATACCACACTTCAACAAGCCAGGCTGCATGGTCGGCGAGATGGGCCGGGATAGCCGGCGCGATGGACGCCGGCGCTGCTATCGCGATGATGCTGATCGCTTTGACCGGCGAGAGTAAGGATGCTGCGGCGCCTCTTCGCGATAAGCTCAGCGGGGTTTCCTATGTTATTCTCGGCGTAGTCTCGATGGTCATCATAGGCGGGTTGGCCTGGAGCTTCTACAAAGCTCTGGCTGCCGGCAGGGATGAGGGGATTCAGCACGCCGACGAACAATACCCCGCTCCCACCCGCTCGGGATGCACGCGATAGCGGATTATCCGTGTCGGTATATCTTCAAACGTGCTGGCAGAAAGTGAGGGCTGAAAAGTGAACGTGATTAGGGCGACCTACAAAGACCGAAGCGGCAGCAAACGCAAGTCGGCCAAGTGGTATCTGGATTTTGCCGACCATAACCGCCTTCGGCACAAGATACCGGCCTTTGCCGATAAGCGGCTGAGTGAGGCTTTGGGGCGGAATATCGAGTCGCTGGCCAATTGCCGTATTGCCGGGCTTGAGCCTGATAGCAAACTGAACCAGTGGATCGAGACCGTGCCCGACGGCCTATTGAAGAAATTCGTATCCTGGGGCCTGATTGACGGCCAACGGACGGAGATTACAAAACCTTTGACGGAGCATATCGCAGATTATGCGAAGGTCCTTGAGGCCAAGGGCCGGTCGGCGGATTACGTTACCCGGAGCGTCAACAGGCTGATAAAGATCGTTTCTGATTGTCGATTCTGTTTCTTTCGGGACATTACACGGTCGGCGGTTGAGACTTATTCAGGCAGACTCCAGAAGGACGGCTACGGCGACACCAGCAGAGGTCATTATCTCAGCGCACTTGTGACTTTTTTGAACTGGGCAGCCCAAGACCAAAGGATCGTCATCAATCCGCTTGCGAAACTCGAAAAGCCAAAAAGGGATTCGGAGAAAAAGGGCGTCCTGACGCCGGAACAGTTTATTCACTTGGTCAAGACCACGTCTGAAAAGAACGTGCTGGTCGGCAGCAGCAACGGAGCGGAGCGGGCCACACTCTACCTGCTGGCCGGAATGACGGGGTTGCGCAGACGAGAGTTGCTCAACATTCGCTGGGCTGGCATACACCTGTCGGCGGACAACGCCTTTGTGAGAGTCCCAGCTAAGCTGGCCAAGAACAGTAGAGAAGCCGAGCAGCCCGTGCCGCCCGCTACAGCGGCTATTCTGCAAGCCCTGAAGGCCAAAGAAAGGCCAAACGACGAGGATAGGGTGTTTGCCTGCCTCAGCCAGCACGTCAACACAGCGGAGCTTCTGCGAGCAGATTTGGTTACGGCGGGAATTGAAGATACGGATAGGGACGGTAATGCGATTTGTTTCCACTCTCTGAGAAACAGCTACATATCATTCCTCGCCAACAGCCAGACCCCGGCAAAGGTGGTACAGAAACTCGCGCGACATTCAGACCCGCGATTGACATTCAACACCTATGCCAGAACCTTTGCCGAGGCCGAACAGAAGGCGGTGACTTTCCTGCCGAACTTCGGGGATTTTGTCTTGTCCACCAGCTTGGACAAAGTGTGCAGAAACCAGGAGATTTCCATAGACAACCATAGACACGAAAACGGCCAAGCCACGCGAAAAACCGCGTTCTTGGCCGCTTCTCAAATACCCCCAAGGGGAGTCGAACCCCTGTCTCCAGGATGAGAACCTGATATCCTAGGCCACTAGACGATGGGGGCCGGATATTTCAAACCCGAAATTCTAAATTCGAAGTACGAAACAAATTCCAAACCCCCAAATTCAAATTTCCGAAACTGTTTGTTTTGATCATTTGAGTTTCGGTCATTCGACATTTTCTCGAATTTAGTGTTTCATGCTTCTACTTTCCCCGGTTTGCGGCTTGCTGCGAACCGGGCAATAGCGGCGGTTGGATTCGAACCAACGACCCTGGGCTTATGAATCCCATGCTCTAACCAGCTGAGCTACGCCGCCAAGGCTTCTAAGTTGTTATACCATAACGTCTTTCCGTATCGCATGTCAACCCTTTTCTCGCCTCAAAAAAGGGGCGCAGCAAAATGCACCGGTTTTTGACGCAAGCCTCGGGCAGTTGCAGTCCCTGGCCGTGCCACGAAGAGGTTTTAGATGGCTAAAACATGTACAAGCCTGCGGCCTTGAGGCTGCTACGCCGAATATGCGGCGGAATCGGAAATTTTCGTTCTCGCGCGGGGTGGGGTTGTTTTTCTGCCGCCTCGGTTCGGTAACTCTTGGCTGAGGACGGACTTGCGTTAGATTGGGGGTTCAATCGGGGAGCGTTCAATCAAGATATCGAGTTGCTTATCTTCTCTTCGGGCTTGTGCGGGAGAGTGACATGGCCAAGTTTTGAGCCGGTGCAGCGGAATCGGAAATTTTCGTTTTCGCGTCCGGCGTTTGCTTCTATCGGGCTATTCGATGCGGCAGAGGGCAGCGGATGGAATTGGCGGACCAGATTGGCCGGGCGAATCGATGGTTTTGGGTCGAGTGCTTTGAAACGGCTTCTTTGGTATGTTAGGATGCGGTTTACGGAGTGTGGGGGGGTTTTTTGCAGCGGTTTGGGGGTGAAATCGGCAAATTTCAATCATACGCGCAGGGGGGTTGAAGCAACAATTGGAAGTTTGATAAATTTTTTTATTCGTTCTGCGGCAATGAGTTAGGTCAATTCTGGTGGCGGAAAAAAGGGGAATTTTCGCATCAAACGCGCAGGTTCGTCCAATTGTAGAGGGACGTTAGTTTTTTGGCGTCCGGTAGTTGAAAGGTATGTGTTGAATGTTGAGAATTTTGAAGTTGATACGGAGTTGAATATGGGATTTGAACTCGATATCTTTAATAAGGTCGGCGAGGCCGATCTTATGCCGGACTATGTCGAATGGCTCGTTGACGAACAGTCAGTGAATATCCGCAGGCACTTCGGCAAGTTTTGGGAGTACTACGCCAATCCGATTGTCGAGGCCGCGGGTCTGGGCGCCGGCCGGAGCAAGGTTAGCGAATCCGGGCGGTGTTATGTCCAGGCGCAGGAATACGGGCTGCCGTCGCGGATAACGGGGCTGCAGCACTCGGCCGACGGAAGTTTACTCGGCTCTCAGCCTGTCAGGGACATTCAGCGCAAAGAAGTTGTAATCGAGAACGATATTGCGTGGCGAATCAATGCGGCGGTCGATTTTTTGTTCGGCAAGCCGATAAGTTTTGTTTCAAAATCGCCGAATAAGGCCCAACGTGAAAACATTGAAGCGATTATAAAGGCACTGTTTGGGGCTAACGGCGGGATTGGTTTTTTTCAGGATATGGCGGTGCTCGGAAGCGTCTATGGTTTTGTCGATTGTTTCGTCAGGCCTGGCGATGAGCTTACCTCACGCATAACGCACTCCACCTATCACGAATCTCGCTCGAACGATCTCGGCGTCCGCGTGGATGGTAGCGAGAAGTTCGACGAGGTGCTGCGGTCGGCAGGATCAATCGGCCTTGAATTGGTCGAGGCGCCGAGAGCACTGCCCGTCCTGGATGAAGACGATTACAAGATAACGAGATTTTATGTTCAGCAATTCATGCAGAAGCGGAACGCACTTAGCAGGCGAGGCTCGTTTCTCTCGCGGATATTGTCCGGCGGCAGGGGCGGGGTCGATACGCGGGCGGCGGTTACGGTTACGGAGATTACGTCTGCTTCGGGATGGCAGAGGTACGAGGATAAGGCCCTTGTCGCGGAGGGTGAATTGCCCTGGGGTTTTTTGCCGGTGGTGCATATCCAGAACGTCGCCCAGCCTTATTATTATGAGGGTCTGAGTGATGTCGAGCCGTTGATTCCTCTGCAGGACGAACTGAATACGAGGCTTAGCGACCGGGCAAGCAGGATTACGTTTCAGTCTTTCAAGATGTACTTAGGGAAAGGGATTGAGGGCTTTGAGAACAAGCCTGTCTCGCCGGGCCGGATGTGGTTGGCGTGCGGCATGGCCGGGCGTGCGCCAGGGGTGTTCGACCGTGCCAGGGTTGGCATCATCGCCGCGAGGGGAGAGATAATAATCGGTCATGTGGGCCTCCAAGGTTCTTGGTTGACGTTGTTATTTGGGCCTGGGGTTTGCTGTTTTCCGGGGCGTCTATGGTTATGGTCAGCGTTGCGGGGCGATTGGTTATGTTGGTAGTGTCGAGATTTTCGGTTTTGTTCAGGGCCTGGGTGTTTTGATTCTTGATGTTATATCCTGCCCATGTTAGGGCGCTTGCGGTGAGGTTGCGTTGGGTGGCTCGAAGGTGCGCTGTGTCCGATTGGAAGAGCATGGTATTGGCATGGGCGGTGAGGATGTAGATGGCGGTGCTTATCGCCGCCAATGTCATAATCACGAGAATAAGTATGAAGCCTTTTTCTCTATGCCGTCTCATTTTTGTTTGCACACCTCCTGGAGAGCACCGACGAAGTACAGATGAGAGCCTGCCATTCTCTCGGTCTGCTTCCTTGCGGGCTTGTGTTTTATATGGGTTGTTATTTCCACGGCATAGCCGACGTTGTTTTTTTGCCGGACTTTCCATTTTATATGTGCATTCGGCGCCGTCCAGGCTGATGAGGTCGGGTCTTTGCCGAGATTGTGCCTGATTATTTTTTCGTCTTTGAGTTCGTAACAGATCGTCGTATCGGGCAGTTCAATCAGCAGTACGCTATCGCCGGCGGTGTAGCCGCCGGAGGAATTTGGCAGGCCTGTCGCCCGGTCGATGTCGCTGAGTATATGGTCGAGCACATCCAGAACGGTGGTGTTTTCCTCGACGATATGAGATGATCGCGGTATATCGACTATAACGGTTGCGAACATTCGGTCGAGGGCCAGCATCGCGACCGGGAAGATTGCTATCACGGCCAGCATTTCGATCATGGTATAGGCTTTACGCATTTTCAGGAATCCTCCTTGGGGGGCGGATTGTTTTCTGTGTTCTTATCTTCGGCCTGTATGTTTTGGACGTATCTGCTCAGTTGGATTTTTACCTTGGTGCTGAAGCTACGTCCGGATGCGGTTACTTTCACGAGGTTCATACCCTCCCATTGGCCTGTTCCGGGGGTGTTTTCCACGGAAATCGTGAGTTTTGGCCAGAGGCGCTGAAAATCTTCGTCTGGGATCGGCTTGCCGGTTGCGGTTATGCCGTCGAGTTGGGCCTGTGCGGCGGCGATGCAGTGTTGGGTGGTTAGCTGGTAGTGATTTAGTCTGGAAAACGTGTAGAGGGCCATTGCCAGGGCGGCGGCGATTAGGCCGAGGATCGTTGCGGCGACGATCATCTCAGTCAGCAGAAAGCCCGAATTTTTTCGATGTATATGATTCACAACTTCGCTCCGTTCATTTTGTTATGGATAGACCGCCTCGGCAAGATGATGAATAATTGCAATCGGCGCCGAGTATATTGCGTAAACCACGAATCCGACCATCGCCGCCATAATCAGCGTTATGCAGGGGGACGCTATGAAACTGACGAGATTCGCCCTGTAGTTGTAGTTCGAGCGATGCAGCGACTCGAGTGTTTCAAGAATAGCCGGGGCATTGCCCTGATTAGCGTTCGCATCGAATGCCCAGGCGAGGCTGCCGCCGATGCCGCTTTGTTTTGCCGCTTTGCCGATATTCTCACCGGCTTCGACCTTATCGAGCCATGCCTGCAGGCGTTTTTTAAAGCAGTTGTTCACGTCGAGACAGAGTGCGTTTGAAATAGCGTCGTTGACGGTCGCGCCGGCATTGAGCGATAGCCTGAGCATCTCGACGACCTGGAGTGCCGAGTAGTTCCTCTCGAAGCTTCTGAGGACGGGCAGATGCCACTTGAAGAAATCGCCGATTTTCGAGGATGTATAAGGGTCGTTCGGCCTGCGCTGACGGAAGCGGACGTAAACGCAGAAGGGAAGAACTACAAAGACGATAAATAACAGCATCATCACGAAGAACTGATCAAATCCAACGAAGCTGACGATTCGAAACAGGATTTGGGTAGCTTCGGGAAACTCTGCGCCGTCGGTCATTTCGGTTAGAATCTCTGAGAACAAGGGGATAACAAAAGCCATTATCCCCCAGGTGATAAAGCATAAGAAGATGAATAATACGAGTGGGTAATAGAGGCTCACCGGTTCCATTTGCTTGCTCTGGTCGGATTTGGAGGCCATATCGGCTTCAATGCTCTTTAATGCCTGAGGCAGTTGGTTGATTCGGCCGGCGGCGGCTATCATCGCGATTGCATAACTCGGGCATTTTGGGAATCCTCGCTTTATTGCCTCGCTAACCGGATAGCCTTGGACCAGCCATTTGCTTATGTTTTGCAGTATTCTCGAGCGTTTGTCGTCTCTTCCTGCTGCCGCCGATTCGAGCGCCATGGGCAGGGGGAGATTCTGCCTCATGCTCGCTCCGATTGTTGAAATGACATAAGTTGCGGTTGAGCTTCGGGATGTCAAGCCGAAGTTTATCGCCGCGCCTGCGAGAGTAATAACCACGACTATTAGTGTAAAGACCGGAGAGCCAAAAGCTGGCACCTCCACTATGGCGCACAACCAGATCGCTCCGATAAGAAGAAAGACAAAGCCCAAAAGCAGCCACTTTGCGCAGGCAAGCGGCCATACTTTGCGGCCCTGCTCGCGTCTGGTCAGTTGTATGGCCGACAAGGTAGCGATAATCAGTATGGGTATGGCAAAAAGAATTTCGATTATGGTGTCCGGGTTGTTATCGATGGATATGATGATGAAGACGAATACGCCGCAGGCGGCCGACATAGTAATAAGAGCAATGCCGGGTTTCTTGCGGCCCAGGACAAAAAGTAGAATCGCCAGTAGTAATGCCATGTACAATAGCATAATTGCTCCCTTATCCGGTCATCGAAGTAATTATTTTTATCATGGGCAAGAATATCGAGAGGATGCACATTCCTATGATTGTCCCGACTCCTATAATCATGGTTGGCAGAAGAACTGCCTGGAGCCGGGCCTGGCCGCATCTGGCCTGCTCAGCGTACATTTGGCCGAGGCTGTATAGGTTGTCCTGCAGTTCATTTCGTTGTGCGCCCAACTGAATCGAATAGAGGAAGAGCCTTGGAATCGTCCTGCAAAATTGCCCGGCCTCCAGAATGTTGGATCCCTGCTCTACCTGGGCGGCGAGAGTGTCGCCTTCGAGCATTAGTTTTTCGCTTCCGGTGGAGCTCGCCGCCAATCTGAGGCATGTGGGCATATCGGTTCCGGCGGCGACCATCATCGCCATTGCTTCTGCCATTCTGCTCAGCACGCTGCTATGATAGACTCTGCCGAGGACTGGAATCTTTAGGAATAGGGTTTCTTTTAATCTTCGTCCGGCGCCAAAGGACGAACACATTGCATAGAGAAGGAGCATGGCGGCGATGAAGAATGCTACGGTTATCCAGAATGGGACGACGTTACCGGCCATTTGCAGGAAGATTTGGGTCAGTGCGGGCATTTCGGCGCCATCTGTCATCTCCATTAAGATCTCTCCGAATTGGGGTATGATGAATACGAACATGCCGGTTATTACGGTTGCCGCGAGGGCGAGGACGACTGCCGGGTATCCCATTGCTTCTATGATTATCCTTCTGGTGTGGTTGGCCAGTTCGAGGTGGCGGTTCAGGCTTGTCAGCATTTCGCTCAATCTTCCTGTTTCTACTCCTGCGGTGGGGGGGGGGAGAATTTAGAATGCAGAAAATGGCGAATTGGTATGGGGGATATGGTTAGGTTTGATGGTCTTACACTTGGGAGCCTTCGGCTGGATGTTCCTTTCTTCCAGGCCTCTCTTAGCGGGTATAGCAACTATGCTATGCGTTCGCTTGCTCGGGAGTTCGGGTGCCCTTTTACTATGGCGGATATGATTCTTGCCAAGAGCGCCGCCGAGCCGCGTGTCCTGCGGAAGGCCTGCTTTCGTCCGGGGGACGACGAACATCCTATCGGCGCTCAGATCGTTGGCAAGGCGCCTTCGATTATGGCCAAGGCCGCGTTTGATCTTGTTGCGGCGGAGTATGATCTTATCGATTTGAATTTTGCTTGTCCGGCCCCGAAAGTTTTGCGACGGGGGCGGGGCGGGGCGTTGCTCAACGATCCGGAAACGGTTATCGATATCGTCAAGGCCGTTCGCGATTGCGTCGGCGTGCCCATCCTAATGAAACTTCGCATCGGGGCGGATCATGAGCCTGAATCGGCGGATAACTTTTGGGAAATCGTTACTCGGTCAATCGAGCAAGGTGTCGATGCGCTCGTTATCCACGGACGGGCAGTATCCGATCGCTATCGGGACAAAGCCGACTGGGATGTTCCGGCGGCGGTGAAGAGGCGTTTCCCGCAGGCAACTATCGTTGGCAGCGGCGATATTTTCGACGCAGCCGCGACGGTCGATCTTATGAAGAGGACCGGACTCGACGGGTTCATCGTTGCCCGCGGCGCTGTCGGCAATCCGTGGATTTTTCGCGATCTTCGCTGTGTGTGGGAGAATCGACCCGTGCCGCCCTTTCCCGACCTGGCCGAACAAGGAGCGGTCATGCTCGATCATTTCGAGCGGATTCTCCGGGGTTATCCGGAACTAAAGGCGGTCGGCAACTTTCGCAAATTCACCGCCCGCTACGCCCGGTGTCACCCCAAGCGCAAACCGGCCTTACTTGCCCTGATGAAGGGGCGGACGCGCGGCGAGGTCGAGGCCGCTATTAATACCTGGTTTACGGAAGACTACCCCCGCTGCCCCCCGCAAGTCCACTTAGGGACGCCGCCGCAAAGCGTCCCTAAGCGGACTTGCGGCGGGGCCTGACAGCTTATAGGGCGTGTTGCTCAAATACGAAATCCGAATATCGAAATACGAAATCCACCACTGGATCCCTGGCGGGACAAATTAAAAATACTAATGTCCAAATCAGGAAACCCTATTCTGACGCAGTCAGAACAGTTTTGGTCATTCCATCCCGAACTCGCTTCGGGGTTGTTGTTTCGTATGTCTTATTTGGGTGGGATTTGGCTAATCGAAGTATTCGTCTTTTGGGTCGAATGCGGGGATTGGTACGTTTAGTATTTTCATTTTTCCGATTGCTCGGTGTCTGCAGCCGGGTTTTATCAGGATTGATGTTAATGGTTTTACGGGGATTTTTTTGCCGTCAAGTTCCATAAAGCCTGCGCCTTCGAGGATCAGGTATATCTCGGTAAGCTTTTTGTGGTAGTGGGTTTTTGCGTCTTCCCTGATATCGACGATGTGCATCGTGGCTGTTGGGTTGTCGGGGCTGACGAATGCTCTGCGTGAGAAGCCGCAGGGGCACTTTACTGCGTCGATTTCGTCGAATTTTGCTATCATGTAGTTTGCCATGTTTCACTCCAAAGCGGCCGAACCGTCCCCAAGGCCTACGGATCCTGACGCGGGGTATCCAATTTACGGCAGATTCCCGGGCCGGCCTTCGCTGAAAATTATTGCAAGCTCAAGGGGCTTGGTGTATATTCTGCCGAGGGCGGGTGAATTTTACCAGTGTTTTTAGAAGTTTTATGGGAGTATTTGTAATGGGATCAAGAGCTAATGCTATTGTAGCCCAGTCGGGCGGGCCTACGGCGGTTATTAACTCGAGCGCGTGCGGGGTGGTGCAGGAGGCGATGAAATCGGGTAAGATCGGGAGGGTTTTAGGGGCTACGAACGGGATTTTGGGCGTTTTGAAGGAGGATTTGTTCGATATCTCGGCTGAGAAGGCGGAGGACATCGAGGCGTTGAAGCGGACGCCTGCTGCGGCTATCGGGTCGTGCCGGTATAAGCTCAAATCGATCGAGGAATCAAAGGCCGACTTTCAGCGGGTGGTCGATGTTTTCATCGCCCACGACATTCGATACTTTTTCTACATAGGCGGCAACGACTCGATGGATACGGCGGATAAAGTGAATAAACTTGCCGCGGACGCGGGGTATGAGCTGATTTGCATGGGTATCCCGAAGACGATTGATAACGACCTGGCCCTGACGGACCATTGTCCCGGTTATCCGAGCGTTGCGAAGTATGTGGCGACTTGTGCGGCGGAGGCGGGCAAGGATACCGAGGCGCTTTACACGACGGATACCTGCACTATCTTAGAGGTGATGGGCAGGAACGCAGGGTGGATAGCGGCGGCGGCGGGGCTGGCGGCGACTACGCCGGAAGATGCTCCGCATTTAGTCTATGTGCCGGAGGCGGCTTTTTCGTTCGATCAGTTGATTAGAGACGTCGAGGAAGTCCTCAAACGATTGGGCAGGGTTTTTATCGTGGCGGGCGAGGGACTTAAGGACGAGGACGGCAACTATGTGACGGCTGACTCCGGGCAGTTCGGGAAAGACAGCTTCGGGCACGCCCAATTGGGCGGCGTCGGTGAGATGCTGAAGGCTGTGATTGAGAAGGAAGTGAAAATTAAGGCGCGATTCAATAAGCTGGGCACCAATCAGCGGGCTGCGATGCACTTCGCCTCGCTGACCGATGTGAACGAGGCGTATATGTGCGGGCAAATGGCGGTTAAGCATGCCATCGATGGCGTGAACGGCAAGATGGTAGCCCTGGTTCGAGAGCCTGGGGCCGAGTATAAATGCACGACCGGGCTGGTGGAATTGAAAGACGTCGCCAATGGGGAAAAGAAGGTTCCGGCTGAGTATATAAACGATGCGGGCAACCATATTACCGATGCGATGCGCGATTACGTTCGGCCTTTGGTTCAGGGCGAGGCGCCGATAACAATAGGCGAAGACGGGCTGCCGGTATTTATGAGATTCGAGCGGAAACCGCTGGCGAAAAAACTGGCGGATTATTTGTAGTAGATGCGTAAACGAGTAGCGGCATCTATGAGAAAGGATCATGATGAAGGATCTATTTGACGTTAAAGGCAAAGTAATAGTAGTGACCGGTGGGGGCGGGGTTCTTTGCGGGCAAATGGCCAGGTCGCTGGGGGCTGTGGGTGGGAAAATAGCCGTGCTGGATTTGAATGAAACGGCGGCGGGCAAGGTTGCCGAGGAGATAAACTTGTCCGGCGGGAAGGCCGTTGCCGTTAAATGCAACGTTTTGGACAAGGAGAGCATCGAGACCGCAGAAAAAACCGTCACGGCCGAGTTTGGCAAGGTCGATATTTTGATTAACGGGGCGGGCGGGAATAAGAAGGAGGCTACGACGTCGCCTGATATGTCGTTCTTCGATCTGCCGAGCGATGCGATTCGCTTCGTTTTTGACTTGAACTTCATCGGCACGCTGCTGCCGAGTCAGGTCTTCGGCAAGCAGATGGCAGAGAACGGGGCTGGCGTCATACTGAACATTGTTTTTACCGACGGCGAGAAGATGCTGGCTTTCACTCAGGGATATGAGCCCGGTCGGAAGGGATTCTTTATCTTTTCACCTGACCCTGAGAGCAGAAAAACAGATGCGTTCAATATGCCTGGCGCTGGTGGATAGCGATATTGTCGAAGGGGACCGACTGGAAATTGAAATCAGAGGCAAGAGAACCGATGCGGTTGTTGTGCCTTACCATTTGAGGAGTGAAGCGCCGCCGTATGCCAGGCCTGCCGCCTACGACAATCTTTTTAAGGAAAAAGAACCGGTCTCCACAGCTAATGATCTGCAGGCGAAAGCGTTGACATTGCTTGGCAAAGCAGTTGACAATACGCTCTGGCGGCAAGGACAATGCGTTAATCTTATTCCGTCGGAGCAAACGGCCTCATCCTTGACAAGGGCACTTTCAATAATGGACCCTGCAGGCAGATATGCCGAACACAAGCAGGTAAAAGCTTTTGCCGAGGCGGATGTTTTTTATTATCAGGGCACGGATTTTATCGCTGAAGTGGAAAGAATTCTTGAAGAGCAAATGCGAATATTCCTTGGTTGTTCGGAAGTTGAGACTAAGCCGGTCAGTGGTCAGATGGCTAATGCTGCGGTTTTTAGCTCATTAGTCGATTATATAAACAGGGCGAATCGCAAGAGTGAGCAAAGAAGGATTGGGAGGGTATTGAACCATCACATTATAAAGGGCGGCCATCTCAGTGCTCAACCGATGGGCGCTCTGCGTGATTTCGTAGCACGCGACCCGAACACCGAAAGGCCTGCTGTTGTTAATTTTCCTGTACTGGCTGAGAATCCTTATAAAATTGATATTGCTGCCTGCCGCGAAATAATAGCAGAATATAAGCCTGAGCTGATCATTTTAGGAAAAAGTGTAACATTGCATAGAGAACCCGTGGCGGAGATACGTTCTTTCGTCGATGAGATGTCGCTGGATTGCCTGATAATGTATGATATGGCTCATGTTCTCGGATTGGTTGGGCCGTATTTCCAGCAGCCTTTTGCCGAAGGAGCGGATATTGTTACCGGTTCGACGCACAAGACTTTTTTCGGCACGCAGAGAGGAATAATTGCTTCGGATTATAAAAGAGACGACGTCCGCTGGCCTTTATGGGAAGCGGTTCGCCGAAGGACTTTTCCGGGCAGTGTAAGCAATCATCATCTGGGAACTCTGCTGGGATTGCTGATGGCGGCCTACGAGATGAATCACTTTAAGGACGAGTACCAGAAAAAAGTGTTAGCTAATGCCAAAGCATTCGCCTTGGCGTTGAAAGAAGCCGGCTTAGACGTAGCCGGCGATGCTGACATCGATTATACCCAAACCCACCAGGTCATCTTGAATGTAGGCTACGGCAGTGGCCCGGAAATAGCCGGGCGCCTGGAGGATAACAATATAATTGTCAATTATCAGGCCGGTCCTCAAGAAGAGGGATTCACGGCATCCGGATATCTTAGAATGGGTGTAGCGGAGATGACGCGTTTCGGCATGCAAGAGGAGGATTTTAAGAGTCTTGCCGGGCTTATCCACGACGTGATAACCAGGAAAAAATGCGTCAGGCAGGAAGTAACATTATTTAGAAAGCGTTTTCTTGATATGAGATACTGTTTTTCGGGCAAAGAGTTTGATAATGTCCTCGAAAGGCTGCATAGACTTATATAGTGTTAGATCAAAGTGTAATATGGAGATAAGTGTGCCATGATTAAAGAAGGGTTGCTCTATACCAAACAACATGAATGGGCGAAGGCCGAAGGCAATATCGTCACTGTTGGAATCACCGATTACGCACAGATGATGTTGGGCGAGATCATCTTCGTGGAGTTGCCGGCTGTCGGTACAGAGGTGATCTATGACCACGAGATGACGGTTGTTGAGAGTACAAAGGCCGCAAATGATATCTTTGCACCGGTAACGGGTAAGATAGTATCCGTCAATTCGGCGCTCGAATCCGAACCGGAGCTGATAAACAAGGACTGCTACAACGCCGGCTGGATTTGCAAGATAGAGATGGCCTCCGACGCTTCGCTTGACTTGTTGCTGAACGCAGAGCAGTACAAGCAGCACGTCAAGGGCTTCGAGCAGCAATGAGCCGTATGCCGGCGCCGCCAAAAGTGTGCCGGGCTTTTGAAAGAGGGTTCAACAGATGCCTTTCATATCGAACACATCGGAGCAACAGGCCCGGATGCTCGCCGAACTGGGTCTGACGAAAAAAGACCTGTTCGCCGATATTCCAGAGGAACTTCTTTACGGGGATTTCAAGCTGCCCGCGGCCTTGAGCGAGCAGGGGGTACGCGACAACCTGGCGGAGCTTGCGGAGAAAAATTCCACGCAACTGACGTGCTTTCTGGGCGGCGGTTTTTACGATCACTTCATACCCGCGGCGGTCAACGCGATTGTCTCGCGAAGTGAGTTCTATACGGCATACACGCCGTATCAGCCGGAACTGTCACAGGGAATCCTGCAGGCGATTTACGAATACCAGTCGGCCGTCTGCAGGCTGACCGAAATGGAGGTGGCGAACGCTTCGCTGTACGAGGGTGGAACCGCTCTCTACGAAGCAATGATGATGGCGCACCGCGTTACGGGTCGCAATAAGATCATCATCGATGACAGCGTCAATCCGATATATCGCGTGATGATTCGTTCTTACACGCGCAACCTTAAGATCGAGTTTGAAGAAAGCCGGTGCACAGACGGGCTGGTGGACCGCCGGCAGATACTCGAAAGGCTCGACGACAAGACCTCGGCGGTAATACTTCAGAACCCAAACTTCTTCGGATGCATTGACGAATTCAGCGATATTGCGGCGGCCGCTCACGACAAAGGGGCCTTGCTGATTGTTTCCTGCTACCCGATTTCTCTGGGGATACTCAAGACGCCGGGGGCAATGGGGGCCGATATCGTAACCGGGGAGGGCCAGAGCCTGGGATTACCTTTATCGTTCGGCGGACCCTATCTCGGACTGATGGCTGCGCGAAAAAAGTACGTTCGGAAAATGCCCGGAAGAATCGCCGGCGAAACAACCGACGCATCCGGACGAAGAGCGTATGTCCTTACTCTCCAGGCGCGCGAGCAGCATATCCGCCGGGACAAGGCAACCTCAAACATCTGCTCGAACGAGGCGCTGTGTGCGTTGACGGCGCTTGTGTATCTTTCGCTGCTGGGCAAAGAGGGCCTCAGAGAGACATCGCAACTCTGTGCCGATAAGGCGAGCTATGCCTACGAACGACTGACGGCAATACCCGGTGTCCGGCCGCACTTTCGAGGAAAATGGTTTTTCAACGAATTCGTGCTTGATCTGCCCTGCGAAGCGGCGGATGTCATTGGGAAACTGATCGAAAGGGGTTTTGCGGCGGGCTTTCCCCTGAGCAGATATTACAGCGGAATGGAAAATTCAATCCTGATTTGCGTTACCGAAAAACGAACCAGGCACGAAATCGGCATGTTAGCCGAGGCGTTGGAGAGCGTTCTATGAAACTTATCTTTGAGAAGAGTGTGCCGGGGCGAAGGGCCGTTCAGCCAGGGCCGGGTGATGTGCCGGCGGTAAAGATGCCAGTCACTCTGCTTCGAGAGCGAGCGGCAGAGCTTCCGGAATTGAGCGAACTCGATGTCGTTCGGCACTTTACCGAACTGTCGCATCGGAACTTCGGCGTGGACAGCAATTTCTATCCGCTCGGCTCGTGCACAATGAAATACAATCCAAAGGTCGCCGAGCATATTGCATCTTACCCGGGATTTGCCCGGTTGCATCCTCTGCTCCCTCAACTGAGGATGGGCGGCATGTTGACACAGGGTGCGCTGTCAAGTACAACGCCGTGGCGGCGAAGATCATGGCGGAAAACAGCATAGCCATCGACGACCTGCACGCCGAGGTCATTCGCCAGGGCCGCCCCAAGACCAACAACGTCCATGATACGGGCGATCTGTCCGGGAAGGTCGCCGACAGCATCCTCGCTGCACTGGCCAACCGCGGGACGGTCGCCGAACCCGATGCCGCCAAGAAAACAGTCAAGCAACTGCAGGAGGACTTCCGGAAACTGAAGTTCGGCATGTTCCTCCATTATAATATGGCAACATATAAAGGTGTCCAGTGGGTCGCGGGCTACCACAGTCCTGCCGAATTCAATCCTGGGGTTGATACTATCGACACGGACGCATGGGCGGACGCGGCAGTATCCGCCGGCATGAAATATGGAGTACTGACGGCAAAACATGTCGCCGGCTTTTGCCTGTGGGACAGCAAATATACGACGTATGACGTAATGCACCCTGATTGTCCGTATAAGAAGGATATCGTCGCGCAATTCGTAAAATCATTCAAGAGCCGGGGTTTAAAGGTGGGGCTTTACTATTGCTGGCGCCACCCGGGATTTGGCGATCCCAATAAATTCAAGGTCCTGCCCCCCGAATGCGATCCTGCGACGCATACTCTGGAAGAACAGAATGAATTCCAAAAGGCACAAATTGCAGAACTTATAGAAAAGTATCCGGATGTTTTCTATATATGGAATGATGCGCTCGACCCAAGGATTATGCCTGCCGATGTAATGCTGAATCACATAAGAAGCATACGCCCAAACATCATTGCCAGTGCAAATTGGTGGGATTGGGGGAAGAAAGGAACGCCCTATCTGGACCTTGCTGTAACTGAAACGAGGCACTTTCCAGAGGGGAATAAGTCGCCAGGCGAAACATGCTGGTGCCTGGAACAAGAGTGGTTCTGGAGCGAGGGGTTTAACCCCAAAAAAGCCGAGAATATCGTACCTCAAATAATCACGGCAAATAGTAGAAATGCGAATTTCCTGCTGAATGTCGCCCCGAACAAAAATGGTAATTTTGAAGAATCAAGTATTAAGACATTGGCGGAAATCGGAACACTATGGCAGCCAAATGCAACTCCACCATCGCCAATTGTCGAAACAGCCACTGATGGCAGCCCTGAATAAGATGACTGAAAGAAACCGAATCAGGACCGCATTGACTATCGCCACCGTGGCATTGATGGGTTTATCTCTTCATGCCTGCGCCGTCGAAGTCCCCGTAGAATCGGCCTCAAGACCGTATAGTCGGCCATTTTGCTCCTTAATAGCATCCGAAAAATTCCTTTGAAAAAACGCCGACTTTGACTAATCAATAAATAACTGGTACTATCTTGCCCCATAAGCACGAGCGGCGTCGCTCGGCAAGGACATATAGAGAATTCTGTATCTCAATAAGGTGGCATAAATGAAGAACACGAATCCCAACGTCACGAAGAATATTGTTGTTGCAGTAATGTTGATTTCAGTCGCCCTGACACTTGCAGGATGCGGAGGAAGCGGCGGCATCAGCGGAAGAAGCGTAACCCCACTGCCAAGGATACGAATAGGACGCTACGCAAGCCCGTCCGTAGGAACAGTATATTTGGACCCCGACAACATCGGCCGACATGCTTTCAGCGGCGGCTCGGGCGGACAAAAGGGAATTGTATATACATGCAGGGCAGGACACGTCGATCTGGCACACACAAGAAAATCAGCAGACTGGGCGGCATACCTTTACAGGAACTTCGCCGACAAATTGAGAAAGAAGGAAACTAAGTTCTCGTTTTCATTCAGAGAGCCGGCCAAATACTATGTCCAGCTGACCTACCCGCCAGACTGGGATACCATGCCGCAGGCCAAAAGAGATGAAATCATAAAAGACGCCGCTGCAACACTCGCCCAATACGGCGCTTACACCGGAACGATGTTCCACGAAATGCTCACATGGTTCGGATACAGCAGCGTAGGGGTGTGGTCGGAATTCCCCTCGGCATTCGCATGGGAGGACACATTCTCAGACCTCTTCGGAACCCACCTCGCAGGAATCGCCTTTAGAGATCCCAAACACGATTACGACACAGCGATGACAATAGCACTGGCCAACGAACTCAAAACGCTCGGCGCCCAGTCAAAGGAATTCGCACTTCGCGTATCGAAAAGCCTCCACGGGCAGTGGTACTCCGGAGACTTCGCATGGATGAACATGAAGGCGAGGAACTTCGATACGGGCTTCGATGACGGATTCATCACACCCTGGCTTGTCCCCGATGTCACTGAATGCCCAGGCGCCACAGCCCAGTCCTATCCGGCCCCGCGTCTCGATGACATCAGGAAATACGGATTCAAAATCAAATTCGAGCTCGCCCCTTCAGCGTGCAAGGATAAAGTCCTGAAGATTGTCTGGCCCGACAAGAAACAGCGTCAGAGTAGAATCGTCCCCGACCGTGATTTCGCAAAGCTAATGGACTACATACTCAAAGACGCTGCAAAGAAAGGAATCCGCACAAAACCCGATTTTGTCCGCTGAAACCAGCACATCCAATATATCCATACCGAATCAAATGCCAACAAAAGCTTATTTGATTCCACCGCCCCGGTGCAGAAACACCTCGCTGCCGTTGTACGCCGGTGGAAACAGATCAATCGCACCCGAACCGACAACAATCGCGATGCCGGCACTTGACGCTTTCGGCTTGTTAAGAACAGCCCGAGCCGAAGATAAATCCCCGAAAAGTCGCACCGATACGGCAGGAACTCCGAAAAAAACAAGCTCTCGACCAGATTTTTGCCCCCCCAAGCCCAAATATCTGTTTTTCATAACATCTTGTGCCAAAATGTCTTACGCTCAGTTCTCCTCTGCCAAAGGCTAAAACTTGCATTTTTTTTGCAAAAACTTTTTTTTATAGGACTTTTCTCTTGCCAAGCACCCCTCAATAGTATAGATAATTCATAGTCGCATAGGATAACAAGGTAGTTAGCCTAACTATGCTAAAAAAGGATTTTTGGATGGTTGTGTGATTGACAAGGAGGTCGGATTATGAAAATTGTACTGAACATTTCTGTATTTGTCGTATTGTTTACCCTCGGTTTGCCCTGCGCCCAAGCTGGTCCCACTCTTGCTGAATTGGACCTTACGTCCTCGGCAAGCGGATCAATAGCAGACGCCGTCTTCGTGACATACGACTTGAGGTCGGCTGGCACGGGGGTATTCCATCCATTTCTAAGAATTGGCAGCAATGACCTGACGGTTGATGGCTACAACACTGATGCAAGGCCTATTGAAACCGGATTCGAATCGAAGGTATCGCCGCACACCCGCGCACTGCCCCTCGCTGCTGTCCCGGTCGTGACAATATCGGGTAATGACTACTTCGAATTCCTGCTCGATATCAACCAGAAAGGCGGGCCAAAGAACAGCGCGGACCCGGCCTGGTACCTTTCCTTGGACAGGTTGGAAGTCGCCATTGGCACAACACCCGATGCGTCCAGCTATTCGACCATCTTCGCTCCCGCAAATCTGATCTACACGCTCCCTGATGAGTCCGATTCCACAGATTGGCGCATATTGTTGGACAGTCGAATAAGCTCCGGCTCCGGACAGGCCGACCTCGCTGCATATATACCTGTGCCGAAAGTTCTCCCCGCAGGTGATTATATCTATCTGTATTCCATGTTCGGCCAAGACGGCGATTACTCCCGCGGCGATTTCTTCAATAACGACGGATTCGAAGACGCCCGGCCTCTTCGTATAGGCCGTATTGTTTCATTTTTTTGAATAATGTTGTGCGGTTTATCTGGAGGGCCTTGGCGGTTTCCCGCCTGCTCCAGTGGTTGGCCTTGAGCGCCTGGCGTATGATTTCCCTCTCTGGCCCGTCCAATGCAGCCTTGAGGCTCATCGCCTTGTATTCCGCAGGCTGACGACCCTTGCCGGGATCATCCTTCATCGAGTCCGGCAAATCCTCGGCCCCGATGAACTTGCCCTTACTAAGAAGCGCCGCCCGTTCGACTACGTTCTCGAGTTCACGAATATTCCCTGGCCACGAGTATCGTTCGAGCAGCTCCATAGCTTCATCGCTAAATCCGAGCTTGTCTCGATTATGCTGGGCCGAATACATCTTCAAAAAGTGCTCGCCCAACAGCTTAACGTCGCCGACCCTCTCGCAAAGCGGCGGCAAATCGATCTTCACAACATTTATCCTGTAATATAAATCTTCACGGAACCTGCCCTGTCTCACTTCTTCTTCCAGGTCTCGGTTCGAGGCCAATACGATTCGCGTATCGACGGTTATGGTCTTATTGCTGCCCACCGCCTCGAATTTGCGGTCTTCGAGCACGCGCAGCAGCTTGGCCTGTAAGCCGGGCGAGGCATTGGATACCTCATCGAGAAAGATAGTTCCACCGTCGGCGGCGAGGAATTTGCCCTCCTTGTTGGTTATGGCGCCCGTGAAAGACCCCTTGCTGTGGCCGAAAAGCTCGCTTTCGAGCAGCGTCTCGGGAAGCGCCCCGCAGCTAACCTCGACGAAAGGCCGATTTCGTCGCCCGGACCGATGGTGGATTGCCTTTGCCAGCAGACTCTTGCCCGTGCCCGACGGTCCCGCCATCAACACCGTCACATTGCTGTCCGCAACCGCCTCTACGAGGTCGAAAATCTTCGCCATCCTGTAGTGGTGGCTGACTATATTCTCGAGGCTGTACTTTTGTTCGAGTTGGAGCCGCAGATTTTCATTCTCGCTGATTAGCGACTGCTGCTTGATCGCCCGCTCCACCGCCAGGCGAAGTTCGTCATCGATAATCGGCTTGGTCAGGTAGTCGTAGGCGCCCGTCTTTATTGCCTGCACCGCGCTTTCTATCGTGCCGTACCCGGTTATCACAATGACCACCGTGCTGGGGCAGTTTTTGTGGATGGTGCGCAGCAGTTCAAGCCCGTCTCCGTCCGGCAGGTTCACATCGGTTATCACGAGGCTGTACTCGTTTTCCGCCAGCTTGGCCATAGCGTCCTTGTAAGTGCCCGCAGCATCGGTGGCGAAACCGTCCAACGACAAAAACTCACAGAGCGAATCCAGTATGATTTTGTCGTCGTCTATCACTAATATGTTGGTGTTGTTCACAGAATTCTCCGAATAGTCCCTATGCGTCTTCTTTTGAGTTGCCTTCGAGAGGCAGCGATACCTTAAATATGCAGCCGCCCTGGGGAGCATTCCTTGCTGTTATCCGCCCGTTGCGGTTTTCGAGAATGTCGCGGCATATCGCCAGCCCCAATCCCGTGCCTTTGCCCGATGCGCTCGCAGTGAAGAAAGGCTCGAAAAGGGCCTCTGCGTCTTCCGGCGGGAATCCTGTGCCCGTATCGCAAAACTCAATCGCCAGGGCGGTTTCTCCTTCGAGCCGACTCGACACCTTCAGTTCGCCGCCGTTCGGCATCGCATCGAGGGCGTTCTTGACCAGGTTCGAGAATACCTGGAAGAGGTTGCCGCTGCGGATTTCCGGTATGCCGCCGCCATAGTCGCGCATTATACGGACGTTCAAAGCCATCGCCCGCGGTTCCATTGCCTTTATCGCATCTTCTATGATCTGCTCGATTTTGACGTATTCCAGCGAAGTTCGGCTGCGACGTGAAAATTCCAGCAGCTCGCTCGTGATCTTCACCATTCTCATAAGACCTTCACGACAGTGCGAGAGGTACTCTTGCGGTTTTTCCAGCTTCTCCTGCTCAACGGCTCTGATTGCGAGATTCACATATCGCAGTATCCCGTCCATCGGATTATTAAGTTCATGCGCGACCTTGGCGGCGAGCCTGCCCAGAGCGGCAAGTCGCTCTGCCTCGGCCAATTGCCTCTGGAGTCCCGCTCTTTGCGTTATATCCTCGATCACAATAGTCCCGCCGACAGAATCGCTGGTATCGCGGCTCGGCAGAGCCGTGCAGGTGATTCGCAGCAGCCGAGTTTTGCCCTTAAAACTGTAAGCCACGTCGTCGAACGTCCGAGCCTCTCCGCTCGATAGCACCTTTTTGAGCGGTTCGTTCCATCCGAGCCGGGTTTTGTCGTCGGTGCCTTTTGCCAGCGATTTGTCGATGTAATCGTCCGGATAAAGCATTTCGTTCGCCCGAGCATTGCTATCGACGATCCTCAAGTCCCCGTCAAAAGCGACAATCGCCATCGGCAGCGACTGAAGAAGCTGGTAATCCTTCCCCTTAGCCGCTGAGCCGGCGTTCTCGCCCGGGTTGTCCGGCTGAGGGCTGCTCTTATCGGACTGGTTTGATTTTTTCGACATAGCTCAAGCCATGGAGCGTTCTTTCAACGTGTATGTTGCAGAATATCAACGTTTCCGTTGTTCTTGTCGAACAACAGAGGCCCGGCCTTTATTTGAAAATGTAAAATCCAGCCAATAAAGGACTAACGGGCAATATGCTGCGCTGAGATTGACGTGCAAAGCTCCTGATCCGGCTTTTTCGCGTTGACATCGTGCAACATTTGCAGGCCGGCGGTTAGGGGTTAGACGTCATTAACGCGAGGAACTGTCGTAACTCGATATGGGCCAATAACTTGAGAATGTTAAAATGGGGTATTTCTTTGTCACTGTCTTGGAATAGGGTTTGCACTAATTGCAGAGTGGATGCGCAAATTGCACAAGAACGGCAAATAGCCCCAATTATTAGGCAGGGAGGCTTAGATAGATGAATGGATTTGAAAAACGCAAGGACAGACGGCTGGCAATAAAGCTCAATCTACTTTGCAGCAACTCGGGGACGCCGAAACCGAAGCTCCACACAGGTACGGTCATCAACATTGCATCGGGAGGGCTTTATTTCGAGACGGCCGAGAGTCGGTTCGAGCCAGGCAACGTAACCGAGGTAAGCATAGAAGTCCCGCCGCAGGCCGGTCGGTTCGAGTTTGGCGGAACGATGAGAACCACCGCTACCGTCGTCAGGACAGAGATTCTTGCAACTCCGCGCACCGGTATTAGAGATGCGCCGCTACATGGCGTGGCCCTGCAGTTCTGCGCCAGGCCTAGGCTCAGCCAATAGTCACTTAGTATCTGTTGCCCAAAGCAACAGATACTATTTAGCCCCGCGTTGTACGCGGGGTTTTAATCGTTTTTGTGCGAATCCCGATACATCTGGGAACCAGTCTTGCGTTTCCGCAACAGAAACTACTTAGCCGGCGGGCCAGCACCCGTCGAACACTTCCGTCGCAGGCCCCGTCATATACACGCAGTTATCCTCTTCGCACCAATTCAACTCGAGGTCGCCCCCCGGAAGATGGGCCGTGCACACTCTTCCCTGCCTGCCGTTGAGTACCGAGGCCACCGCGCAGGCACAGGCGCCGGTCCCGCACGCCATTGTAATGCCGCTTCCTCGCTCCCACGTCCGCATCGTAAACTCACTCGGCGTATCTATCCGGACGAAGTGAACGTTCGTGCGATTTGGAAAGAGGCTGTGGTTCTCAACGGCAGGGCCGATTACGCTTTCAAGCCAACACTTCTCGACAGTACCCTTGGAATCATTGATCAAGGCTGCAACGTAATTCGGAGATTCACCATCAGATGTAAGACTAACGTTTGTCATACCAACATTTCTTATCTCACTGCCGGCTACCGTGCGGCCGAAAATGCCACTGGCTCTGGTACCTACAACAGTTTTGGTTAAGCCACTGATCGTGTGCATTTGACCGTCAAAAGTACCGGTGAACTCCATAATGCTTGTAAATGGCCCGGTAAGAGTGATATCATTGCCTAACACGTAATCGCCTGCCAAAGTAGTCGCATCAGTCCCGATAGCCTGAAGCCCCGCTTGATCAGTAATCACAATCGCTGCGGAACTACTACCTGCCACAAACACCAACATTAACAAAAATACTACAATTTTCTTTTTCATCATACTAACCTCCTCAAAAAACTTAATAAAACCCTAAATGTGCCGATGCCACACTGGCGCCGTGCGCCTTTCGTGCGAAAAAGGGTGTTGCCTCAATCCATGACCTTTTTTACACATATTCCTGATGGTCGATTTACACAAACCACTTACTACAAACTCGAGTGAAAAAGGGTTGCTGCCTCATCCGTGACCTTTCACACCCATTCCTGGCAGCCTATTTACACAGACCACCTATATAGCCCATATTAACAAAACTCAATGGGGATTGTCAAGAGAAAAATCTCCACTCGAAGGCCCAAAAGCTGTTTTTTGTCTTGTGTGGGGGGTAAGTACTTAACAGACAAGCACTTACAACGATTAGACCCCCCCGAAAAAAAATAAAAAAAACCGTTTCCTGCCTCCCCAAACGGCCCCGGGTCCCTCGCCAAATCGGATAGAGGCACGACATGGTCCAAACGAGGGGGGCTTCTCTTCGGCCATAACCGTCAATCCGAGACGTTCGGCCCCAGCCGTTTGGCTGCATCCTGCCTGATATAGCTCATAATTCGCGGGAAATGCGTTGCCGGCTCGACCCGTTTGCCGCACTTGGCCCCTTCTCCGTATGCAACCCTCAATATCTTCTTGCTCTCCCAAATTCTTGGACTAATCTCCAATTTCACGCTGAATCCGTACTCACCGATATTATCGAGCGTCGGAACCGGGTACGGTTGAGCCTCGGCCCCCCAGCATTCACTCAAATCGGGCACAAGCGCAGGCGTCACATAACCGTCCCCCAAGCCGATATCGAAATTTCTCTTCATCATCTTCACCATATAAACAACGCGTCCGCTGAACCAATCCCCTCTGACCTTTTCGCCCGCCCATTTTGCAGTTTGGGGCGATTGCACGCCAAGGCTCCGCAGTTCGCTGTCTATCCCCAGCGTCATCGCCTCGTCGTATCCTCGTCTATCTCGCATGGCGGCTGCCGCAATCCGCGTCCCCAATAGATTGGAATACGAATCCTCCCATGAGAACGCAGATGAGAACTCCGGCAGAACCGCTACAAACTTATATCCGAACCACGTTATAATTTCATGCCAAGTCGATGCAACATACCCGAAATACTGCCCGAGCCTCACCGATAAGTCTCGAGCAATCCTCTCTCTCTCGCTCTGCGGCATCCGAGCCCAACCCGGCGGATATTCGATGCTCACATAATATCGCGAATGGGCGGGCTTCGATTTGAAGGAGAACTCTTCTTCATTCCGCATCAGGCAATTGAACGACATATTCGCAAGATACATCGTCCAGTCCGCGGCGATTCGCAGATGGGCCAGATCGATATGCCCCCCTCTGCATGTATATAACAAGCCCTTACTATCCGAACCGATATAACGGTGCGGACCCAGCGAATTGGGGTCGGGAAAAGTCGTGCCCGCAGTCGGCGTAGGATAACATCCAAGCCGCATCCGCGGCTCCGCACCGCCCCCGCAACCGACCAACACCAAACTAACCAACAATGCAACAACAGAAAGCCGCATCAGAATACTCCTCAAGAATGATAAATGCATCAAAAGTCCAATTTACAAGCCCCGACCATAAGCCTGTCCCCCAGGGGGGAGGGGATAAAAAACGAAGATCATATTCGTTATCTGCCACCTTCAATCCCGATGTGCATCGGGACTTACTGTCTCCTGTTGATACTATCTGTAATTTTCCAAGAAACAACTGCTCGGCAGACACACCGAGCCAAGGGGATTCTACAGCCATATTCCGTGCTTCGCAAGGGTAACGCTACACCGTCGTCCAAGCCGCATCTTTATAGTTTCGCGACGGACTATCATCCTGTAACAATCGAATCTATGAGCTGTCATTCCGCACTTGATGCGGAATCCATTTCTGCAACATGTGGATTCCCGCTCCCCGCTCTCGGTCGAGGACAAGCTTCGCCCCCCTCCTCCGCCAGGGGCCCTTGGGGCCTGGAGGCTTCGCGGGAATGGCAAGCCTCAAAAACAAATGTTGTGAGGTACTACTCCCTCCCATGATAACGTCATACCGGCAGAGGAGGCGTATAACCGGTCTCGGCAAGGCGAATCTTGTAAAGCTGCGCGAAGAGCCGAAACTTCCGGGTCTGGTCGCCGCAAAACAGGAGGTTGTGATGCCCGTGAACCATGCACGCATCCGTCCGGTCTGTTATCTCGATTTCCACATTCGTCGTGCATCCCGCCGCCGGCGGCATAGCGTGCGATTTGACGACCCGCCCGGCATAGACATCGAGCGCAGGCTCGTCGCCCGGGTAGTATCGCACCATCGTGACCGCATCGGCCGGATTCCAGAATACCTGAATCGCGCAGCTCCCCTCATTTGTGTGGGCAAAGCGGCGCAGTAAATAGCGGTTGGCCGGGCCATCGGGACCGCGAAGATGCGTTGCACACGTGCAGTGCGACGCGTAATAGTGGTTCAATTCAGTCTCGTAGCACGGATTGTGCTGGAAGCCGGGCCGTCCGAGCAACAACTGGCCGAGAAGCTGCGTGTACATCGCCGGCAGGTCGTTCTCGCACGTCGCCGGAATCAGCTTACTGTTCAGTGCCGAGAAGCTCACACAGGGCTTGAGCATCCCTCGTTGAAGGCAGTTCATCGTAAGCCCGTCCGCCTCGTGCTGCTCCAGGAGTTGGCGAAGTGCAAAATGGGCCTTCGCCGCATTCTCAAACGCTTCGTCCGTCACGCCGCGAATCTCAGTCGCCTTCTTTTTTATTCCCTTGATCCAATCGCGAGTCGCCTGATCCGGCTTGATCTTTGCAAACGCATCGGAATACTGCGTGAACGGAACGACGCGCACGGTCGTGCCGAAGAATTTCTCGGTTTCCTCTTTCGGCTCCTTCGCCTCAGTAATGCTCAGCAGCCGAGCCTGGCTCATTCGTTTTTTCGCATTTATCATCCGCAGCCCGTATTCAATCGCCTCGAAGTTGTCCAGCGATTGAATGAAATAGACGCCTTCACGCCGGTACTGATCGACCCGGCCGTGCTTGACCCCGAGGCCTACATAAAAGATCACCGGTACGCCAGCTTCCTGGGCCGTCTTGAGCAGAGCGTCCGCATGATCCAGGCTGCGATTATAGAACATCACCAACAGCAACCCATCGGGCCGCTTCGACTCAATCTCACGCTTCAACCGCCCGACCTGCTCATCCGTCGCAATCGGCTGATCGTCGATGTCGATCTTCATTCCGAATTTCTTCTCAATCTTTCGCAATTCCGCGGTGTACCTCTTTTGCCTGCCCTCAGCGTCGAATTCATTGCCCGGCCAGCTCCACCATCCGTCAGGATCATCCGCAAAGGTATTTGAGGGCGGATAAATAAACGGGATAAGAATAGATGTGAAAGGCGAGTTTGCATTTTATGTGTGTCCTGAAAGTGGTTGGGTGTCTCGTTGCGCTCATCGTTAGGGTTACAGTGTGGTGTTGGTGCGTGGAACGCACAATTGTCGTGTTCTGGGCGGTTAGTCATTTGTTTTGCCTCCTTGTGCCCATTTCGGGCGTTTACGTCTTTCTAAAGTATCTGATATGGTATCCCGGGCCTATCCGCAAGTCCGGGCACGCAATTGCAGTATAGCACAAGCTGGGCTGCAAGTCAAGTGCATCTCCGCAAAAACGAAGGGCGGGGCAAAAAATGCGAAAATAAGGTTGGAAAAAATGCGGCTCGCCGGTAGAATACGGCGTTTCAGGCCGATTGTGTATGGGCGAAAGAAAATATTATGAGATTCATACTAATTGACAAAGTTGTATCGTTCGAGGCAGGCAAGCAGCTAAAGGCTGTTAAGAGCGTTTCTCTGGCTGAGGAGTATCTGGGCGACCATTTTCCGACGTTTCCCGTCCTGCCGGGCGTGCTGCTGCTTGAAGGGCTGATCGAGTCGGCGTCCTGGCTCGTCCGCAAGAGCGAAGGCTTTGCGCACAGTATGATATTGCTTGAACAGGCCAAGAATGTGCGGTATAAGAGCTTTTTGTCGCCGGGCGCGCAGATAGAATATACCGTTGACGCCAAGGCCATCGAGGACAATGTCAGCAGCTTTATGGGCCTCGGCGTATCTCAGGGCGAGCGTATCGTCGAGGCAAGATTCGCCCTCCGGCACTTTAATCTGGCCGATGACGATTCGGCGATGGCGGCGGTTGACGGCGAAGTCGTCGAGAATATGAAGAATCGATGGAAACTTTTATGGCATGGAAGTAACTTTGGAAGCTAACTTTTTATGTTGAAACACTGGAGGTAATAGAATATGGCTATGAGCCGGGAAGATATTTTTCAGGAAGTTCAGGAGATTCTGGTCGATGCGCTGGGGGTCGATGACGACGAAATTACGCTCGAAGCAACTTTGATGGGCGACCTGGGCGCCGAAAGTATTGACTTTCTCGATATTGTTTTTCGCCTGGAAAAGGCATTCTCGATAAAGATTCCACGGGAAGAGTTGTTTCCCGCTGAGAGCCTGATGAGCAACCCAGAGTTTGTGAGCAACGGGAAACTGACGGAAAAAGGCCTGGCTGAAATTCAGGAGAAACTCCCGCACACAGATCTGACTGAGTTCGAGAAGAATCCCGACCTCAACAAGCTCGGCGACCTGTTCACGGTTAATGCGATTATCAACTTCATCGATAGCAGAATCAACGCCGCCTGACGATTCAAACCTTTCCGTGGGATTTTGCCGGCGGCTCGCTTGGGGCTGACCGGCCGATGAGCTTTTGCAATGCGTTGGATTTGGATAGACAAATTTATTGAGTTCAAAAGCGGCCTTCGCGCCGTTGCGGTTAAGAATGTAACTCTGGCCGAGGAGCATCTGCACGACCATTTTCCCGGTTTTCCGGTAATGCCGGAGTGCCTGATGATCGAAGGGATGGCTCAGACGGCGGGCATACTCGTGGGCGAGGCGAAGAATTTCCAGGAGAAGGTCATTCTTGCGAAAGTGAAAAAGGCGGTGTTCTTCGACTACGTCAAACCGGGAGACAGCCTGAGGCTGGAGGCAAAAATGGAATCTCTCGCCCCCGAAGCGGCGAGCACAAGCGGAAAAATCACATGCGGAGAAAAGTTAATCGCCGAGATCGACCTGCTGTTCAGCCATGTCGATAATAACCTCGCCGGCAAGGAGTTTCCGGAGGAGAACTTTGTTTTTGACGATACGTCCGTATTCAAATCGCTTCTGCGGGACGTAGCTTCGTACTCCTCAGGCACGGAATTCGTCGAGTCGGAGCGGGACTAATGAATTCGACTCGCGTAGTAATCACTGGTCTTGGCGCGGTAACGCCGCTTGGGCTGAGCGTCGAGGAGATGTGGGCGGGGCTTGTTGCGGGCGAGAGCGGAATCGGGCCCATTAAGGCTTTCGATCCAGTGGGCTTCACCTGCAAGATCGCCGGAGAATTGCCGGATTACAGTATTCGAGACTACGTGCCCAAGAGTCATCGCAAGGCCACCAAACTCATGTCCAGAGATATCGAGCTTTCGGTGATAGCTGCTTTGGACGCGGTTAAGGACAGCGGGTTTGTCACAAAAGGCATCGATCCGGAAAACATTAATATCGACCCTGCACGCACAGCGATTAATCTGGGGGCGGGGCTGATAAGTTGCGATCTTGTGGAGCTGGCCCCTGCAATATCGCACAGCACGGTCGAGGGGAAATTCGATATTCGCAAATGGGGCTGCGAAGGCCTTGAGATGGTCACACCGTTGTGGCTGCTCAAGTATCTTCCCAATATGCTGCCCTGCCACATCGGCATCATCCACGATATCCAGGGTCCGAGCAATACGATTACATGCGGCGAGTCGGGCTCGCTGCTGGCGATAGCGGAAGCGACCCAGACTATCATTCGCGGGGCCGCTGATGTTGCATTGGCGGGCGGGGCAGAGGCGAAAGTCAATCCGATAGTTATGATTCGCCAATGCCTGCTCAGGAGAGCGACCAGCGAGAATAACGATGAACCGACCTCCGCGTGCAGACCTTTCGATGCCGACGCCAAGGGTTCGGTGTTCGGGGAAGGGGCCGGGATTGTGATACTCGAAAGTCTCGAAAACGCCAGAAAGCGAGGGGCGAGGATTTATGCGGAATTGGCTGGAATCGGGCAGAGTAACAGCCTGAATCCGCA
The DNA here is from genome assembly GCA_041322395.1 of Sedimentisphaerales bacterium. Lineage (GTDB taxonomy): Bacteria > Planctomycetota > Phycisphaerae > Sedimentisphaerales > Anaerobacaceae > JAFGCD01. Next base: position 2,626,368 of record JBGLNQ010000001.1, on the reverse strand, counting down.
GTATGAGCATATCGAGCCGGACGGTAAAGGCATTCGATTAGCGATAGAAAAAGCGATGGCCGATGCGCAAATAGAGCCGGCAGACCTCGACTTGGTCGTCCCGCACGGAACGGGGATACCCGCCGACGACCTTGCCGAAGCGCGAGCGATTGAAGCCGCCCTTGGCGAGGCGGCGGGCAAAGTCGCCGTTTGGCCTACTAAGAGTATGCTGAGCAATACGGGCGCCGCCTGCGGGGCGCTGGATGTTATCGCGGCGGCCCGCGCTATGAGCGAAGGGTTGATACCCGCTGCGAAGAACTGCCAAAAACCCGCCCAAGGATGCAATCTGAACATTTCCAGGAAGCCCGTGAAGAAGAAGATTCGCTATGCACTATGCTGCACATACACCTTCGGCGGACAAACCGCAGCGATTGTGTTGAAAAATGCCGATGAAGGAACGAATTGAATATTGAATATCAAACACTGAATATCGAATAATGAAGGGAAGGAAAGCAACCGGTTTGCGGATGCTTGCAGGCTGATGACGAACGCACAAGACAGGAATGTTAAATACGATCTTGATTTTCGTTAAAAGCATTAAGACCGCAAAAAGCAATATGGGCACAACAAAAGAATAGAATGAACCGATTGGCTTACTTCGATATTCATTATTCGATATTCGATATTTGCAGTATGTCAGCCAAAAGGCTCTATTGGGATATATGATATGGCTGAACGCGTCGTAATAACCGGGATGGGGATCGTTTGCCCGATGGGGCACGATGTCGAGACGCTCTGGGGCGGGATGTTGGCTGGGGAGAGCGGGGTCGCTAAGAATACAATCTTCGATGCCTCCACGTTTCCGACAACGTTTGACGCTGAGGTTAAGGGCTATAATCTTGCGGACCACATAGCAACCGCCGAACTGCATAAAGACTGTAATCGCGGGTCGGGGTTTGTACTTGGAGCGACCGCCCAGGCGTGTCGAGCGGCTGGGATCGATATTGAAACAGATGAAGAGCCGGCCGGGCCGAACCCCTTCTTCGCAATGGATACAGCCACGAGAGACCCCAAACACAAGACCGCAAAAGAACAGGTCGAGATGGTCAAGGAATTAGGCTATGCCGGCATCGGGCCGCAAGGCGGCGCCGGCCTACCTGAGATGGTCAAAGAATGCCGGAAGAACAATCTCAACCTCTATGCCGCCTACGTCGGATGCGATATCGGGCCGGACGAGAAGAAATACGGGCCGGAATTGACACAGGCGATTGAGGCCCTCAAGGGAACCAATTCCATGCTTTGGCTATTCGTGCGGAGTAATAAGGATAAGGTTTCTTCGCCGACCGGGGATGATCGCGCCGTTGCGGTAATTCAGGAGATTGCGGATATGGCCGCGAAAAAGCAAGTCCGAATCGCACTGTATCCGCACGTGGGGTTCTGGGTCGAGCGGGTAGAGGATGCCGTCCGGGTGGTAAAGAAGGTCGATCGTCCTAACGTTGGAGTTACGTTTAATTTATGCCACTGGCTGAAGGTGGACGACGAGAAGAATGCCAAATCCCTGATAAAGCTCGCCATGCCCTATCTCTTCGTCGTAAGTATTAACGGGGCCGATAGCGGCGGAGACAATTGGAAAACCCTGATTCAGACGCTGGATAAGGGTACATACGATGTTGGCGGATTCCTCAAATTATTGGCCGATAACGGCTACACCGGCCCGATAGGATTCCAGGGCTACGACATTGGCGGTGATGCTTATGATAATTTGAAACGGACGATGGACGCCTGGCGGAAGCTTTCAAAGGTGATGAATTAAACGCTGCACCCATCTGAAATATAGGCCTGAATATGATTGCTGGAGATAAGGTGGAAACTCTTAATTTATTGCGAGACTATTTTCCGACTGCGGTATTTACGGGCTCCTGCCTTGTTTTTATCAGCGAGGACTGGCGAGTCGAGCTTACCGAGCATAAGAATAAGGATTTCAGCAAGTCCGCAGCCGAGCCTTCCACAATACGGGTTAGAATCGGCAAGAGGGCGCTCGATGGCGACGTCATTTCGGGCCACTATCACGAGGATTTCCAGCTTGCCTCGCTCGGTGAGCTGGCCGAACAGATTGAAAAGTACGTGCAAATGGCCATCGGGGCCAATTTGCGGGAAAATGTTGACTAATTTGTGGTTCATCCGGTTAAGAGCCAAATTTGTGAGCATATATACCGGAGAAACCCGCATAGAAACCGGGGCCGGTTATTTTTGATGGTTAAATCATCAATTAAGAAAATTGACCGGGGCGTTGCATTTACCGCCAAGGTTGTCCCAGGCAGCAGCAGGACTTGCTTTAGCGGACTGCTCGATGGAATGGTAAAGGTGAAAGTCTCGGCAGCGCCGGAAAAAGGCAAGGCGAATCAGTGTTTGATCGCTTTTCTGGCGAAGCAGCTCGGAGTGAAAAAAAACGCAGTAAGCATAGTATCGGGAAAAAGCAATCCTGTTAAGCAGGTCGAGATCGCCGGGATATCGCTTGAAAGACTGCTAAAGGAACTTAATTTGAGAGCATAGAAATTTTGCCACTCCCCAGGGGCAAAAAACAAGTTCCCGGCGAAGCTGGGATAAGTTTAATAAACAGGATTTCGCTGAATGACGGACAAATCATCCTTGCTTTCATCGGCCGATGTTGAAGATGCAACCTCGTTGAAGTATATGATGAGTCTGGCCGCGCCGATGGTCGTAACGACCATATCGTTCACGATAATGCAGTTCGTTGACAGATTTATGGTTTCCCGCCTGGGGACTGATGCGCTGGCGGCGATATTGCCTGCGGGTTTTGTGACTTTTCTGCCAAGCGGATTTGCCATAGGCGCGATGGCGAGCCTAACCACTTTTGTCAGCCAGAGCCTGGGGCGGGGCGAGAAGAGCGAGTGTTCGAGCTACTTCTGGCAGACGGTATGGATGGGGATTGCGTATTTCCTGGCGACAGCGATTGTCATGTGGCCGACGGCCCCGTGGATATTCAGGATGATGGGACAGCCTGAGGGAATCATCCCGATGGAGGTAATATACCTTCGAATCATGCTCTATGCGCATGTTGTGGCGGTTATTAACTGGTCCTGCAACCAGTTCTTTATGGGGATACACCGGCCTGTGATTACGATGTGTGCATCATCTTGCGGACAGATTGTGAACGTGGCGGCCAACTATGTGTTGATATTCGGGAAACTGGGCTTTCCAAGGATGGGCATTGCCGGGGCAGGCTGGGGAACGTTCATAGGAATAGCGGTAGCGAGCTGCGTTAATATGGCGGTCTTTCTGAGCGGACGGACCAGTAGGGATTTCAAGTCCAGGCGGTCCCTGGGGCTGAACTTGAGCAAAATGTATGATCTGCTGAAGGTGGGGCTGCCGGCGGGGATCGGCCTGATGATCAATGTTGCGCTCTGGGGGGTAATACTAATCGGGCTGGTGGGAAGATACGACAAAGAGGTGCTGGCGGCAACCAGCGCCGTGCTCTCCTATGGCGGGCTGTCGGTGATGCCGGTTGTCGGAATAGGGACCGCCCTATCAGCGGCCGTGGGGAAGACAATCGGCCAGGGCCGCAAGGACCTTGCCGCGAAACAGACGAGCGTCTGCCTGAGAATCGGGCTGGTTTACATGGGACTGGTGGGCGTTTGCTTCTTTGTGTTCAGACATGAATTGATGAGATTCTGGTCGGACGAGCCGGGGGTGGTCAAGGCCGGAGCAAATATTCTTATCTGCTCGGCATGCTACCAGGTTTTTCACGCTGTGAGGATAATTTATGACGGCTCACTGCGAGGGGCGGGCGATACTCTGTGGCTTGCTCTCACCTCTGTGGTCGGCGCCGCGGCCATATTGGGACTTGGGGGCTGGATGGCCGTTACGCTGCTGCCTTCGTGGGGCTATATGGGGCCGTGGATAGCAGCGGCAGTCAGTATCGCAGCGGTGGGACTGGCCAACCGTTGGCGATTCAAGAGCAATCGGTGGAAGAAAGTAGATCTGTTCAAGCGCCGGATACCAATTGTCCCCGTCCAGGACGAAGCCTTGATTGAGTAGTACTACAACGCTACTTACGTTGCAATAACGCGCTCTATTCTTTGGACACAGCGCCGTATATCGTTTATCATACATACTGAATTTGCCGTATTAGCTAAGATTGATGTGTGCATCAAAAGTCCAAGTGACAAGCCCCGACCGTAAGGAAGGGGATAAAAACGAAGATCATATTCTATGAGGATTAAAAAGGTGTTCAATAGAAGAGAGTTTCTCCATTACGTTGCGGGCGGCGCAATGGCGTTGACTTTGCCCGGCGGCTTGTCTGCTAAGAACAAACGCTCCGAAAAAACCAACATCATCCTCTGCATGGCGGACGATATGGGCTGGGGCGATGTGGGTTTTAACGGCGGCAAGATAATTAAGACGCCTAATCTCGATGCGATGGCCGGAAGCAGCCTGCGTTTTAGCCGATTCTATGCCGGGGCGCCGGTTTGCTCGCCGACTCGCGGAAGCTGCCTTACAGGGCGCCATCCCTACCGATACGGAATCTTCTTCGCAAACACAGGACATCTCCGCAAGGAAGAAATCACATTGGCCGAGGCGATGAAGACTCAGGGCTATACCACGGGCCATTTCGGTAAGTGGCATCTCGGCACGCTTTCGCCGGAGTTCTCAGGCATAGGCGCAGGGCGAAAGCCAAAAGAAAACTACATGACGCCGGGGATGAGCGGATTTGACGAATGGTTCTCAACTGAATATGCCGTGGCGACCTGGGATCCTTACCGCCTCATCACCCTTGGCAGGAACTGGCCTATTCGGGTCGGTCTTCGGGGCCTCGTCGATGGGTTTTTCACCATCAGGAGCAGGTTCTTCGGCTTTCGCCGCCCCGTCGCCTTCTTCGCCAGGACCCGACGATGGCCCTCCTATAATCTTCTCAGCCTCGGCGACTGCACGATCAGCAGCAGCCTTAGCATCTTCAGCAGCCTTAATCTTCGCCTCAGCATCCGCCTTGGCATCTTCGGCATCTTTCCTTGTCTGCGCAGCATCGGCAAGGGCCTTATCCGCCGCCAACTTCGCCTCGTCGGCAACCTTGATCTTCGCATCAGCCTCCGCCTTCGCCGCGTTCGCATCAGCTATCATCTTCTGCGCCTCGGCAACAGTCCTTTCAGACCTGATCTTCGCTATTTCAGTCTCACTCCCGGCCTTTTCTATCCGGTCCTCAGCCTCTCTGGTGGCATTGCGAGCCACTGCCTTCTCGGCCTCGGCCTCGAGCCGTGCCTCCTCAGCTTCATCGAGTATTCGCTCTTCTCCTTTCTTGCGCGCCTTCAACCCGAACGGGTCAAGACCGGCGTCTTCGTCGTCCTCTGTCGACTCGCCGCGTTGCCTCTTGACCTCATCGATCATCTCTTTCCGCGGGATACCCCCGGTGGAGATCGTCGGCGTTAGAATGAAAATCGTCTCGACCGCACGCTCCTCAAAATCTCTCCCGGAAAACAGAACACCCAGCAGAGGAATGTCTTTGAGTCCGGGAATGCCGCGAAAAACGTCACGCCTCTCGACTTTTCTCAGACCGCCGATAACAAGGCTCTGTCCCGGCCTGATCCGGTTCTCCTTATTGTCAATTTGCTTCTTCGTGATAATAGGAACCTGCTTTACGCCCTCGGGAGTCAATTTCGAGCCCAGCAGAATGCTTGTCTCCAATCCTATGTACCCGTCTCCAAAAACATGCGGGGTGATTGTCAGCGAGTCAACAACATCTTCATATTCGGTCCTGCGTTCGGTCCACTGCCCGCCGATGCCGCCTGTAAGATACGTCTCTTGCAAAGGCACCTTCTGGCTTGAGAGAATTTTCGCCTGTTTGCCGTTGACCACTTCAACCGTCGGGTTCATCAATATCTTCAAGTATCCCTCAGACTCGAGCGTATCGACCATAGCCGTGAATTTCTCGCTCGAGCTGACGTATCCGACCTTAAGCCCCATCTTCTCGCGAGCCAGCTCTCGCAGCGACGCCCCGGGGAAAGCCGCCGGTGTGGCGGGTTCCGTCACCAGCTGCTGAACGGCGCTGCCGAAAGCCTGACCTGCCGGCACGGCCCCGATGCCCTCGCCAAGCAAATTCTCGATCGCCAGCGTAGTCTCCCAGTCGAGCGTCTTGTCGGCATAAACCTCCGACACCAGGCACTTGATCTTAACCTGAATCGGAGGAACATCCACCTCACGCAGAAAGTCAAGCACCGACTCGGCGTCCTCACGCACCGGGCACCGAACTATCAACTGGTTAGTGGCCGCATTAGAACTAATATTGTAGTCAACTACTCGAGTTGACTTGCCCTTCTCGTCGAAAAGAGCCGAGGCAAATTGATCGTGGACAATAGTCTGAAGCTCAGGAGACGTGTGGTGCTGGCAGAAGTAGAAAAGCTTGTACTCAAGGTTCCCGCCGACATTTTGCTCGATAATTTTCGGCGGAGCCGTGGAAAAATGGGGCAAAGGAACGTTCGGATCAGGCCTCGGATCGACCCGGCCAAGATCCTTGATAATCTTCGTGGATTCCAGCCCCGCGTTATTCGTGTTTATATACTCCCCGCAACCTCCTACCGAAAGCGTAACCAACACAGCCACAATCACCCCCCACAACCGATCGCGACCCATATTGTTGTTGTTGCATTTCATAAATAGCATAGCCGCCTGAAACAACAACCTCATCTTCTGCACACAAGCGCTAACGCATACGCCTCGCGCTCAGTGCATAGATAGAGACGGTACGTGGTCTTATTATATTGCATAATTCTCTATCGTCAAGGATATTCTCAAACAATTAAAAAATCGTCTGCCCACGCGAAGATAAAAAATGTTTATTTTTTTAGACAAAACCGACGTTTTTTGCTAATGTTCAGGAGTAATGACAAAAAAATGCAACAAACTAACAACCGTAGGTTTTATCTCCCTCGGATGCCCAAAAAACACCATCGACAGCGAGCGAATGCTCGCAGAGATTGCACAGGCCGATTTGGTGATTACCAGCGAGCCTGATAATGCAGATGTTGTGGTGATAAATACCTGCGGTTTCATCGCACCGGCCAAGGCTGAGGCGATCGATATGATTACCCGAGCGGTCCGATGCAAAAAACGCGGAACGGTCAAAAAAGTCGTCGTCGCAGGCTGCCTCGTGCAAAGGATGGGGAAGAAACTTTTTTCCGAAGTAGAGGGTATAGACGCCGTTGTTGGGCTTGATAAACGCGATTCAATAGCCCGCGTAATCAAGAAAACTCTTTCCCATAAGCCCGGCCTTGCCTATCTCGACAACACCTCGAAAGAACAAAGTAACGCCGGCATCCTCGACGACAGAACAAGACTACTAATAACACCAGGTCACTGGGCATACCTGAGAATCAGCGAAGGTTGCAGTCATAGATGCTCATTCTGCACGATACCTTCCATAAGAGGCCCTTTCCGCAGCAAGCCGCAGAACATCATTATCGAAGAAGCCGAAGAACTCGTTCGGACCGGTGTCGTCGAGCTAAATCTCATAGGCCAGGACACCGCCTGCTACGGACGCGATTTGAAGGAAAAACGCACCCTCGCAAGCCTGTTAAGCGAGCTTGCGAAGATCGACCGTCTCGAATGGATTCGCCTGATGTACCTTTACCCCGCAGGAATCGACCGAGATTTGATCGAAATGGTCGCCAACGCCCACAAAATCGTCAACTATTTCGACCTGCCAATACAACACATCAACAACCGCATCCTAAAAGCAATGCGCCGCGCAGAAACAGCGGACCAAATACGACGCCTGATAGAAAATCTGCGAACTGCAATACCCGATGTTACCCTCCGGACAACGCTGATAACCGGCTTTCCAGGCGAAACAGACGACCAGTTCGCCGAATTGCTCGAATTCATCAAGTGGGCTTGTTTCGACGCCCTCGGATGCTTTGCCTACTGCCCCGAGGAAGGAACTCCCGCCGCCGAACTGCCCGACCAGATACCGCAAACCCTAAAAAACGAAAGGCTCGAAGAGCTTATGCTCGCCCAGCAGGAAATTGCTTTCGCCAAAAACGCCGGAAGAATCGGCAGCAAACTAAAATGCCTCGTCGATTTCGCGGATAACAATACTGGTAAGGGCCGTTTCCAGGGCCAGGCCCCCGAAATCGACAGCGTCTGCATCATAAACAACTGCTCGGCCGACCCAGGGCAATTCGTCGATACAAAAGTAGTCGCTACAAACGACTATGATCTCGTCGTAGAGCAAATTTAGTCTTGAATCGAATACGCCCGAAAGGTAAACTTGAGACTATGGTAAGATACATTCCGAACATTCTGACATTCGGGCGACTGGTATTGACCGTCATCTTCCTGACAATGATTCTCTACAGCTACAGCCCCGGCGTTGAGAATAAGGCAACATTTTTGACGATTGCCTTCGTTCTCTTCGTCGTCGCAGGCCTAACCGACATAATCGACGGAAAAGTCGCCCGCAAGTACAACGTAACAAGCAAGTTCGGCCGAATGGTCGATCCACTCGCAGACAAGATACTCGTATGCGGAACGTTTGCCAGTTTCGCAATAATCGGAGAGCCAAAGCTCTTCGCCAGATAGCAGTCGGTATAAGCGATGCAAAGACCCGATCCTTCGGAACAGAGCCGTGTTCTCTATTAAGACCTGTCCATACGCTCGCAACAATCACTAAGGCAGCAGCAATGCCGGCCGCACGCGATGCAAACCAACGAACATGCCGACGACCGCTGCGAACAAGCCGATCCGCCATCTGACCCTTAATCTGGGTAAGCAGTTCATCACTCGGCTCAGGCGCGGGCCACCGGCGAAGAAGATCATCGCCGCGACCGATATCGTCCGCAGCCTCATTCGCCTGCCCGGAATCGACAAACCGAGCGAACAAATCTCTCATATTCTCCTCATTTCGATCTTTCATAAGCAACCTTTCAGCACAGTCCGTTGTGCCTCACCACTGAATCCGCCATTATACCGTTTTGCAATGCCCTGTAAAGCTAACCCTATACCACCCTTGCCCATATATTAACAACCTATTATTCCAACCAAAATCCATCCTATATTACCGCTACAAGCCTTCGTGCCCCATCATCTCTCGCAGGCGCTTCAGCCCGCGGTGCAGTCGCGAAAGCGTTGTGCCTAAAGGTTCTGATCGCACCTTTGCAATCTCTTTCAAGCTCATCTGAGAGTAAAAACGGAGCATTATCAACTCGCGAGTGCCTTCATCGAGCTTCGCAAGATGCACCTGCAATCGGTCGCCGCGGTCGCTCTCAGAATGTTTCGCCTCAGTAACCTTCGAGTCGATATCCTTACGCCGCGTGTCCAAAAGCCGCTTAAGCCGCTGTTTCCCGCGAAGGTGGTCATGAAAGAGGTTAGAGGCAATCTTAAAAAGCCATCCCTCAAAAGAACCGCCCTTGTAAGACCTGATCTTCTCAACCAATTTGACAAAGAGCTCGCTGAGCAATTCATCGCTAAGCTCGCTATTACCCGTCAGCCGGTAAAAATATCCATAACACCGACCCCCGTACAAATCAACCAATTCACTGAAGCACTCAGCGTCCCCGGCCTGACAACCACCGACTATACGGCCTAAATCTTCGTTCTCTGCCATACTAAAGTGCTTTTTACAAAGGTACAGACGATTAGCAAACCCGATTTATTGCAAAAAAATCCGCTTATCGGTCTTTGCCCACAACTCAACATAATGCCCTCCGTCAAATATCACAGTCGCAGATCTGCTGAGTTGCAAGTCCGCCGAGGCGGGGCGGCATCCGCAGGCAATTGCGCCGAATCAATAATCAGCCTCAGGATCCGCCTCTTCCTCTTCATCGACCTTCCACTTCTCCGATTCATCGATGTCTCCGATCTCCTTTTCCATATACCTAAACAGTTTATTCTGAATTGGCGCCAATTTGCCGTACCATTGCAGCATACCCTGATAGCTTGCCACGAGCATATCCAGGCGAATTAGCTGCCATTTCGCCAGGCACTCGGGCTCTTTGATGTTCGCGAAGGGGTCGCACTTGAACGTTCTCTTACCGTCCTCGCCAACCTCGTAGAGTTCGCAATCTTTACACTGAATCATAATGCCGCCACGCCAATTTAACGCCAACACCACAATTTCAGGCCGAATCGCCGAAAAAACTCACAAATTACTTGCATTCGCCCGTTACTTGCCATATAGTATGAATGTTATTATACACTGAGAAGGGTTGAAAGTACATTGTAATAGAGAATTTTTGTGTTTGTATCTGGAAAACTAAATGGCAAAACCAAGGCGAAGACGTAAAATCGGCAGCAAGAAACGCCGAGCCAAATGGAAAATACGTCATAAAATAAGCTGATTTTGAGCGAATAAGAGCGTATCTCGTCCAATCTTGCTCCCAAAGCTCCAGCGGGATACGAGATTCGAGATGCGGGATAATGAAGCACTTCACGGTCACTTTTGAGCCTGACGGCAAGCAAATCGCAATTCACTCGGGTGCAACCCTTCTTGAGGCCGCCGGCCAGGCTGGGATAATTCTCAATACAACCTGCGGAGGCGTCGGAACATGCAAAAAGTGCAAAGTAGGCCTCCCTGCCGATTCAAGCGAGGTCCTCGCCTGTCAATACCGCGTCCACAGCGATCTGACCGTAACCATCCATCCGGAATCCCGATTCTTCGAGCAGAAAATTCTCAAGCACGGCGTCGATGCAAAGATTGATCTGCGTCCAGACATCTTCAGGAATTACGCCGCCCCCGATTCGCCCAAAAAGATACTCGGTGTCGCAGTCGATATCGGAACAACGACTATTGTCGCCCAATTGCTCGACATGACCGAGGCCAAAACGTTAGCAACCGCAGCAGCGCTAAACCCGCAAACAAGATTCGGAGACGACGTTATCAGCAGGATAACATTCGGCAGCACCGATGAAGGTCTCGCCGAACTGCAAAAAACCGTCGTCGATTGCCTCAACGACCTTATTATCCAACTCTGCTCCGAAGCCTCCATCGAACCGCTCGATATCTACGAAATCTGTATTGTCGGCAATACGACGATGAACCATATCTTCCTAAAGCTGCCTATCGCCCAATTGGGTCATGCGCCATATCAAGCCAATTCTCTCGAAGCTCACGATGTGAACCCCCGGATCCTCGGCCTGGATATGAACCCGAAGGGCAACGTCCACACCGTCGAGAATATAGCAGGCTTCGTCGGCGGCGACACTGTGGCCGTTGCATTAGCGACCGATATCGCCTCTGCCGAAGAGTTGACCCTCGCAGTGGATATCGGCACTAACGGTGAAATCGTACTCGGGACAAGGGACAAGCTTTATGCTGCAAGCTGTGCCGCAGGGCCGGCTTTCGAGGGAGCGAGAATAAAGTGCGGCGGCAGGGCGGTTGAAGGTGCGATCGAGGCCGTAGTTATTAACGATGGCGATATCGATCTCGATGTTATAGGCAACATTGCTCCTCGTCTGATATGCGGCTCCGGACTTATTGACGCCGTCGCTGTAATGCTCGAACTGGGCATTATCGACAACACTGGTAGATTCGCAAAACCAGAGCCGCTGCCGCCAGCCATCGCCGCCAGATTGGCTGAAGTCGAAGGTCAGGAAGCATTCATCCTGGCTGCCGGCGAACCGGCAGTCTTTCTAACCCAAAAAGACATTCGCGAGACGCAATTAGCCAAGGCCGCGATTCGGGCAGGTATAAAACTCCTGCAAAAGAAACTCGGCGTCGAAGACGACCAAATAATGCACGTATATCTCGCAGGAGCCTTCGGAAACTACATCAGCCCAGCAAACGCCAGGCGGGTAGGCCTGCTTCCCGACATCCCACTCGAAAGAATCCAGTCAATTGGCAACGCAGCCGTGGTAGGCGCACAAATGACACTAATCAGCAATCACTCCAGAAAAGCGGCCGCTGACATCGCCAAAAAAATCCAATACGTCGAAATAGCCCACGAGGCGGATTTCCAGGATGTTTTCGCCGACTCAATGTTCTTTTAGCTCTTTGCCACTAAGGCACTAAGATACGAAGAAAAGAAAAAATATGATCACTGATTGCGCTGAAAACGCGGATTAAAAAGACATAGAAGCAAGAGAGAATTTGAACCACGAAGGGCACGAAGAGAGATAAGGTAGAGGGGCAAAGGCACAGGGGCACAAAGGCACAGAGGTTGGGTTAAAAAAAGGTGGCCACTAAGGCGCTAAGATACGAAGGGACCAAGGGAAGGGTATCGTGGTATCAGGGGACCAGGGTGTGGGTATCAGGAGAACAGGAGATCAGGAATTTGAGGACGGAGGACAGACGGCGGAGGACGGAGGGCAAATCCGAATGGTTCGACAGGCTCACCATCTTAAACAAATTCAAAATCCTCTCCCCTCCCCGCCTCTATCAAAAATCGTCCGGCGTGCCCGCGTACATATCCGCCTCCATTTCCTCCCATAGTCCTTCGGCGCGGTTGAAAAGGCCGCCTGAGACCATAACACGCAAGTTTGGCCACGCATCGACCCACTTTACCGTATTAATGAGGCGACGCACATCGGGGGCTTGCTTCGGCGTTGTGCCGTAGATCAGCAATATATCGGGGGCATAGCCGTTTATGAATTCGAGAACATCGTCGTTCGTCAGCCCCCCGCCGAGAAATCTGACTTCCCAGCCATCGCTCTCGAAAAGGTCGGTAAGCATCTGGGCGCCGAGTTCTTGAAGCTCCTCCTGCGTGCAGCAGACGACCACCTTTTTGTTCTTGACCGGCCTGCGAGGAAGCTTGTTTTGCAACTGGTCAACAATAGTCCGGTTGATTCGCGTTGCCAAATGCTCCTGGGTCGGGCTGATTTTCCCTTTTCGCAGCAGCTTCTCGATCTCGACCATGATGGGCCAGACAATGTGCATATACACGGAATTAGCCGGTATTTCGCTCTGAAGCGCCTCTTCGATAACGCCCCTGCAGGCTGTCCTGTCCCCGCGGAGCAGGGGTTCCAAATAACGTGCAAGCATCTCTGTCTTAATCATTCTGCGGTCTCCTAATGAATCTGAACCTATGCAAATTGCCGAATGTCTCATTTTTGCCCCAATCGTAATGCCAAAATGTTAAACTGGGTAAAATACTAACAACGATATAGCTATCGGTGAAGCGGTCGCAAAATCTTGAGTTAAAATAGGTAATCAGGGAAGAATGGGGGGTATGCGTGGAACGAGTTCTGGTCCGAATAACGGTACTTTGGTGCCTGGGCTAAAGGGCAGAGGCGGTGGCGGCAAGATACTTTGGTATTTATGGGACACAAGGCGGGGGCCTTAGGAAGCTGCGTGTTCGTGGGGATGTTGAGAAATTTGTTCTAAAACGGTTCTATACCCTTACATTTTGCGTCTAAATTTGGTATTCTTAGTTAAGGATAGTATTAGTGATGTGATTTCGAATGGGGAACTTAAATGAACATTCGAGGCAGCTGGGTAGTGATTTTGGAAGTTTTGCTCTGTATTTGCGGATTCTCTGTTGGAAACGCCGCTCAAGCCGCCTCGGGGCCTGCCAAGGCCGACCGCCTCAGTCTCAGAGCGGCTATAGAGGATGTCCGGGCCACATTTGGCGGCGATTATCCCGATTCACAGCGGTATTTGCAGGAATTGGCCGATATCGAGCGACGGCTGGCGAAAAGTCCGGCCGCTGAAGTCGCCGGAATCCAGGCAGACTTCGCTAAATTGCGAAAAACTGCTTTGATTGCCAATCCGCTTGTAAGTGCCCGGCCGATATTGTATGTCGTCAGGCGGCAATACATATCCGACCACCACAATACCGCCACGATGTTCGTAACCGGCGAAATCAATACGGAGAGCTTCAAGGGCGGCGGCGCTCTAAAAGCAATCGATCTGGGCAATCCCGGGCCGCCGGCGACCCTTATCGAGACCTCAACGGGCCTTATACGCGACCCGGAAGTCGATTTCGACGGCAAAAAAATCGTTTTTTCCATGCGAAAGGATATTCGCGACGATTATCACGTCTATGAGATCAAAGCCGATGGCACCGGTCTCAAGACGCTTACTTCTGCGCCCGGGGTTGCGGATTTTGACCCGCTCTATTTGCCCGATGGCAGCATCGTCTTTTCCTCGACGCGGGAGCCGAAGTTTTGCATGTGCAACCGTCACATCATGGGCAATCTTTTTCGCATGGATGCCGACGGCGCGAATATCCACCAGATAGGCAAGAGCACCCTGCATGAGGGTCATAGCGCCCTTCTGCCGGATGGGCGGATAATGTACGACCGCTGGGAGTATGTCGATCGCAATTTCGGCGATGCCCAGGCCCTCTGGGCCGTTAATCCGGACGGCACGAATCACTGCATCTACTGGGGCAACAATACATGGTCTCCCGGCGCAGTTATCGATGCGCGAGCTATCCCCGGAACCGAGCAGGTTATGTGTGTTTTCGGTTCCTGCCATGACCGTCCCTGGGGGGCGCTGGCAATTATTGACCGGCGTCTGGGTGTCGATGGACGCGAGCCGGTCGTGCGAACGTGGCCTGCCGATGCGATAAACCTTGTCAAAGAAAAAGGCCCCAGAGCCGATACTTACGGCTTCGACAACTTCACAAAAGTGAATCCGAAATACGAGGACCCCTATCCTTTGAGTGATAAGTATTTCCTCTGCTCGCGAATGACCGGCAAGGGCGAGCAGATGGGCATCTACCTCATCGACGTCTTCGGCAATGAGATTCTGCTGCATTTGGAGGAGCCGGGTTGTTTCGATCCGATGCCTTTGGGTCCGCGCGATCGCCCGCAGATTATTCCGCCGCGGCGCGACTTCGAGAACAGCGTCGGATATTTCTACATCGCCAATGTCTATGAGGGCACCCACATGCAGGGCGTCAAGCCCGGCTCAGCCAAGTTCCTGCGAGTCGTCGAATCCCCGGAGAAGCGCTTCTGGACATATCCATCGTGGGGCGGCCAGGGCGTTCATTGCCCGGCGATGAACTGGCACAGCTTCGAGAACAAGCGTATCCTGGGCCTTGTGCCGATCGCCGAGGACGGCTCGGTGTATTTCGAGGTCCCTTCGGACAAGTTCGTCTATTTTCAGATTCTCGACGAAAACAAGATGATGATTCAATCGATGCGAAGCGGCACGCTTGTCCAGTCGGGCGAGCGGGCCGGCTGCACAGGCTGCCACGAGAATCGCCGCAGCGCCCCGCCGCCTTTGCGCAGGGAAATGCCGATTGCGCTGCAAAGCCCTGCGAGCAAGCTCAAGGGCTGGTATCCCGAGCCGCGTTTGTTCAACTACATCGACGAGGTCCAGCCGGTGTTTGACAAGCACTGCGTCCGCTGTCACGACTACGGCAAAGATGCGGGCAGGAAGTTGCTGCTGGCCGGCGACCGGACGATTACATTCAACACCTCCTACAATGAATTGTGGCGAAAGAAGTATATCGCAGCGATTGGCGCAGGCCCGTCGGATACGCAGCCGGCATATTCCTGGGGCTCGCGCAGCAGCAAGCTGATCGAGGTAATTCGCAAGGGCCATGAGGACCTTAAGCTCAGCGACGAGGAATTCGAGCGGATAGTGACATGGATCGATATTAACGGGCCGTACTACCCTCGCTACGATACCGCCTACCCCGACAATCTGACCGGGCGCTGCCCGCTTAGCGACGACCAGATAAAACGTCTCACCGAGCTGACGGGCGTGCCGTTTGCCAACCTCGGCAGCTACGGCTCAAACACCGGACCCCAAGTCAGCTTCGACAGGCCGGAACTAAGCCCCTGCCTGGCCAAATTCAGAGATACCGCCGCGCCGGAATACGTTGAAGCCCTGGCGATCATCGAGGCCGGCAAGCAGATGCTCGCTAAGCGTCCACGGGCGGATATGTCCGGGTTCGTGGCCTGTCCTGTCGATCAGCAGCGAGAGCAGAAGTACACGATGCGCCAGGAAATAGAACTGCAAAGCCGTCAGGCAATCAGCCGTGGCCGGAAGCTCTATGATGCACCGTTACAGCAATAGATTGAAAAGCGTGCGATGGGTAGGAAATTTGGGATTGCTGAAAGCCGGAGAAATGAGAAATGTCAGGAACTAAAGCGTCCTTTCTGTGCTAAAAATGGGGGTGGGGGCTGAGCGGGTGAAGTCTGCTTAAGGCTCTGGAGAATGTCTCTTAATTGCATCTCTGAGTCGCGTCTCCTTTTCGGCGTTCCAATAGCCACAATCCAGTTGCAGAAATACCGAGGTATAGGGAATAGTCAAATCACCGCCCGAACGGAAGACAAGTCCGCACTCCGGCAGGTCACCTCGGCCGCGACTGGTACAATTTCCTCTCCGACGCTAAAACGCCGGTCAATCTCCTGAAAATACTGCCAAAGGGACGGTGAGAAATCAAAAAATCTTTTCACGCCGGTAGTCTAACGACCAAGCAGGACTTTGTCAATCCGTCCGACAAAACCACGCCATTTCCCTTCATTTTCGACGATTTGTTTGTTGCGTCGGTTATAAGACATTTGTGACCCTGGGCTTGAAGAAACACCCTCGACAACAGGTCGTAAACGGGTATAATCAGCGAGAATTGGCGTTTTGCGGCTGTGTGCGTTACCCAATACTGTCAAAATACCAGTGAACGATTACGGAGATTTTGGGAAATGAAGAAAAGCAGGATGAATCGGCGTCAGTTTCTCAAGAGAGCGGCCAGAGCGTCGATTGCGGCAGCGGGATTTCCTTATATCGTTTCATCGTCGGCGATTGGCAAGGCGGGCGGAGTAGCTGCAAGTAACCGTATTACGATGGGGTTTATCGGTGTGGGCGGACATGGGACTGGTATGAATCTGCGGACGTTTCTGGTTCAGACGGACGCTCAGGCGGTGGCGGTTTGCGATGTGGACAGCAATAATGTGAACAAGGCCCGCGACATTGTAAACCAGAAGTACGGCAATAGCGACTGCGCAACGTACAAGGACTTTCGCGAGGTTATTGCCAGAGACGATATTGACGCCGTGATGATATCGACGCCGGACCATTGGCATGTGCCGATGTCGCTGGCGGCGCTGAGGGCGGGCAAAGACGTCGAGTGCGAAAAGCCGACGCTGACTGTCCGCGAAGGGCGGATTCTGGCCGATACGGTGAAACGGTACGGGCGTGTCTTTCAGTGGTCAACGGAGGATAGATCGGTGTATGAATATCACCGGATGTGCGAATTGGTCCGCAACGGACGGATTGGCAAGCTGCATACTGTGAAGGTGGAATTGCCCGGCGGGCCTGAG
This sequence comes from Sedimentisphaerales bacterium, assembly GCA_041322395.1. Taxonomy (GTDB): domain Bacteria; phylum Planctomycetota; class Phycisphaerae; order Sedimentisphaerales; family Anaerobacaceae; genus JAFGCD01. The sequence goes on along the minus strand of JBGLNQ010000001.1, from coordinate 2,609,169 downwards.
AATCCGGGCAATAACAGGCCGATGCCTGTGCCGAATGGTTTCGATTACGATATGTGGCTCGGGCCTGCTCCGTGGCGGCCTTATTGCGGGCCGGATCATTTGCCTTATCAGTGGCGGTGGATTCTCGATTATTCGGGGGGGCAGTTGAGCGACTGGGGTGCGCATCTTCTTGACGGCGCACAATGGGGCAGCGACACCGAGGATACCGGGCCTGTGGAGGTCGAGGGCGAGGGAGTTTTCTGCACGGAAGGGCTTTACGATACAGCCAGGCAGTACGAGATTAAGTACAAGTACGCCGACGGGCTTGAGATGATCGTTAAATCGGGCAATCCGAGCCTGCGATTCGAGGGCAGCGACGGATGGATCGGGAATGTCGGCTGGCGGGCGCCGCTCCAGGCCGAGCCTAAGAGCATTCTTAGCTCGAAGATTGGACCGGAGGAGATTCATCTTTATACGTGCAAGGACGGCGAACAACGGAACTTCCTCGACTGTGTGAAATCACGTAAGGACTGCTATTTTCCGCCTGAGAAGGGGCAGAGGTGTTTTACGATTTCGCATATCGGGAATATCTCGATGCTGTTGGGGCGTAAGCTGAGGTGGAATCCGGAGAAAGAAGAGTTTGCCAACGATGAGCAGGCTAATCGGATGCTGTCGCGGTCGATGCGCAGCCCGTGGCATTTGTGAAATTTATTATTGATTGTTTACTATTGATTGTTAAGGAAAGAAGTTATGAGAGCTTTGAAGATCGAAAACTGGGTGGTTTTGTTGGTTGTTTGGGTTTGTTGCCTGGCTCCGAGCGGTGCCCAGGGTGAGATGAGCCTGCTTGGGAGTGATTTTTCGCAGTGGCGAGGGGATACGGCGGCCTGGTTTGTTGCGGGGGATTCGATTCAGGATCCTCAAAATGAGAATCTGCTCAAAGGCAAGCCTGGCAGCGGAGTTATTATCAATGGGCCTACGGGTAGTACTCGCAATATATTGAGTAAGGCTGAGTTCGGGGATGTTCGGGCGCATATTGAGTTTATGGTACCGAAGGGGTCGAATTCGGGAGTATATTTTCAAGGCCGTTACGAGATTCAGGTTTTCGATAGTTGGGCAGTAGCCGAACCGCAACATTCGGATTGCGGAGGGATTTATCAGAGGTGGGATGATAACCGCCAGCCGCAAGGGTTTGAGGGGCACGGGCCTCGGCTTAATGCGTCGAAGGCGCCTGGACAGTGGCAGAGTTTTGACGTTATCTTTCGGGCGCCTCGTTTCGATAAGAACGGCAGGAAGATCGCCAATGCGAGGTTTGAAAAGGTGGTCCATAATGGAGTGGTGGTGCATGAGGATGTGGAGCTTACGGGTCCGACTCGTGCGAGCACCTACAACGATGAGAAGTCTTTGGGACCGTTGATGCTGCAGGGCGACCACGGGCCGGTGGCGTATCGGAATATCCGGATTGAGCCGGCCGGGCCAAATCCATTCTTTGCGATGGATACGGCGACAAAAGACGCCAAACACAGGACGGCAAAAGAGCAAGTGGAAATGCTTAAGGAATTGGGCTATGCGGGAATAGGGCCGCAAGCAGGCAAGGGACTGGCGGAGATGGCCGAGGAGACGAGGAAGAATGGCCTGACATTAGTTGCGGTGTATAGTGGGGTTAATATTGGGCCGGGTCAGCAGAAGTACGGGCCGGAAATGAAAGAGGCGATCGAGATTTTGAAGGGAAGCAATTCTATACTCTGGCTTTTTGTGAACAGCGATAAGGATAAGGTTTCTTCACCGGAGGCTGACGAGCGCGCGGTGGCGGTGATTCGAGAAATTGCGGATATGGCGGCGGAAAAGAGGGTGCGGGTTGCGCTGTATCCGCATACTGGGTTCTGGCTGGAGCGGGTTGAGGATGCGGTCCGGGTGGCCGGGAAGGTAGATAGAAAGAACGTTGGGGTGACGTTTAATTTGTGTCACTGGCTGAAAGTGGATGACGAAAAGAACATGGAATCGCTGATAAAGCTGGCGATGCCTCATCTGTTTGTGGTGACGATCAACGGGGCCGACAGTGGCGGTAAGGACTGGAAGAGCCTGATTCAGACGCTGGACCATGGAACGTTTGACGTGAGCAGGCTGCTCAAGACGTTGGCGGATTGCGGCTACACCGGGCCGATAGGCTTTCAGGGCTTCGGAATTGGCTCAGACGCTTACGATAATCTGAAGCGGACGATGGAGGCGTGGCGGAAGCTGTAGGGTGTGCTGGTAGCACAAAGGAACTGACGGCCCAGAAGGCTATGCCCCCAACTTAATCAATGCCGTTCATTTCCGGTTCATTTTGGGTTCATTCCTGGTCATTTCCAGCATATTTTTGACGTTTGCATCAATTTTCAGCTTATTTTCCTATGGAATAACATGGTTTTTTCTGGTAATCTGCTCACGAAAGGTTTCAGACAATCAATCGTATTTTGTTGTGAAAGAACGAGTCAGTCCAAGGAGTAAATCTATGAAAAAAACTAAAGTAAAACTGTTAATGGTGATCCTGTTGGCACTTACATCGCAGGCATGGGGCCAGGCGGCTTCGTCGATCGAACGCGATGTCGATTGGCAGCTCAGCCTTATCGGAGGAGTTCTCACCGGTGGGACCTATTCTTCTCGAACGGAAAACTCTTTGGGTGAGAGGGTACATCTCAAGACAGACGAAGGTTTTATGACCGGTCTGCGGCTCAGCGCCGAGCAGGAATATCTGGGTTTAGAGTTGAGCGCAGCGGGAGTTTTTCATGATATGAACCTCGAAGCCGGCGAATGGGAAATTGAGCCAGAGGGCAGCAATGCCACTCTCATTTTGACCGATCTCAACTTGGCAGCGGCGGTTGCTATTGGGTTGCCGCTGAGCGTGCCGGCCTGATAGACGGGGCCGAGGGGGGCGAGCATTTCCATGATATCGGCTCGTCCGCCGACGGCGGCAGCGGGCAGGCCTCCGCCTATGATCTTGCCGAGGCATGTAAGATCGCCCTTTATGCCATAAAGCTCCTGGGCGCCTCCGGCGGCGAGGCGGAATCCCGATATGACTTCGTCGAATATCAGCAGCGTATCGGCACCGTTGCAGAGGTCGCGGATTGCCCGGAGGTAGCCTTCGGCGGGCGGGATTACGCCCATATTTGCGGCGACAGGCTCGATGATGACTGCTGCGATTTTGTCTTTGTGCTTCTCGAATGCCGCTTTTACGGCTTCGATGTCGTTATAGGGCAGGACGACGGTTAGATTTGCAATCGAATCGGGGACTCCGCCGCTGGATGCGATTGCAGTTTCGGCGAGGCCTGAGCCTGCGGCGACGAGGAGCGAATCGCTGTGGCCGTGGTAGCAGCCTGCCATCTTTACGATTAGGTCCTTTCTGGTGTAGCCGCGGGCGAGGCGGATTGCGGTCATTACGGCCTCTGTGCCGCTGCTTACGAAGCGGACTTTCTCGATACCGTCGCAGGCGGCGATTACTTTTTTGGCCAGCTCGGTCTCGGCGAGCGTTGGGGCGCCGAATGAGCTGCCCTTTTTCGCTGCTTCGAGAATTGCTTGGAGTACCGGTTCGGAGGCGTGGCCGAGTATCATGGGGCCCCATGAGCAGACGTAGTCGATGTATTCGTTGCCGTCGATGTCGTAGATTTTGGAGCCTTTGGCCGAGTCTATGAAGACCGGGCCCATATCGACGCCGCCGAACGCCCGGACGGGGGAATCTACGCCGCCGGGGAGGTATTTTTGGGCTTGTGCGAATGCTTGGGCTGATTTTACGTATTTGGTTTGGTTATTCATCATGGGGGCATATCATAAGGGGGTTGGAGGTAAAGTCCAGTTTTTTCTGATTAATCGGCCCCAGAAGGGGCAGGGAGGCACAGAGTGAGAATAAGTAGATGAGTGAATGCGGAGATGAGGTTGGCGGCGAAGCGGTGAGCGAGAGGGATTGGGTTTGTTTGGGTTTGTTTTTGAGACCAAAAAAGGGTTGACAGTATGTACGAGAAGTTGTTATATTGCTGCAACTTAGAAAAATTCGGGAGCGTAGCTCAGTTGGTAGAGCAACGGTTTTTTAAGCCGTAGGTCTTGGGTTCGAGCCCCAACGCTCTCATTTTCCTAAACTCATAACTAATAAAGAGTTATGAGTTACTCTTTCTCAATTCCTGCCCCATTTCGCCCTCCAAAACAGCCGGATGTGTTCCAAATGTGTCCCCTTTCATTCACTACTATCCCTCCGTCGAAGAGGCGCTCCGGACCTGATTCATCCGATACACGCTATCAGTTGGTGATTTCCCGCGGGTCTTTACCTTCTTCGATAGCGTCTATTTTCCTAACCCTTCTTTGATGCCTTCCGCCGCTGAATTCGGTATCAAGCCAAACCTCAACTATCTTGCGCAGCAAAACATCCCCGATCTGATCCCCCGAAAGGCAAAGCACGTTCGAATCGTTATGGTCGCGGGAAATCGCCGCGCTCAACTCATCGTGGCACAAAGCCGCACGCACGGCCTTAATCTTGTTCGCCGCGATGCACATCCCAATCCCCGTCGCGCACACAAGAATCCCTCTGTCGGCCTCCTTCTCAGAGATTGCTTTCGCCACCAGATAAGCCGAGTCCGGATAATCGACCGGATTGCCGTCGTTGGTTCCGAAATCAATGCAGTCGTGCCCCAGCTCGGCAATTATCGCCTTAATCTGCTCTTTGGCTTCAAAGCCCCGATGGTCGCTTCCAACTGCTATCTTCATAGTATAAGGTCGCCAATCCTCTTTTTCACAGCGTCTTCGATCATATCAGCACACTTATCATACACCGACTGCCGCTGCCCGATTGGGTCAGGGATATCATTATCAGCCAACAATACACATTTATCCGCCGCCTCGGCACTAAGAGCAACGGCTCTGGCCTGGTGCATTCGCTCCATCGCGAATATGCAGTCGCTTTCGGCGATAAGCCTGCGAGACAACGGCTGGCTTGTGCAGGAGCCTATATCAACGCCCTTGGCCGCACAAGCAACAACCGATTCGCTGCTCGCCGGAGCATCCTCCATATTCAGGATGCCGGCGGACGCCACTTTATAACCCATACCGCCAAGCTGGTCAACCTCACAATCCAACTTTTCCGCCAAATATTTCCGTAAGAGACCCTCGGCCATAGGGCTTCGGCAGGTATTCCCCGTACAGACGCACAAAAAGCTAATCTGCGAGAAACGCTTCAAATCCGCCTCCGAGTATATCCCGCCTCGAACAATCTCGACGCCCCGCGTGCCTACACGCGCAACCGTACTGCTCTTGCCGTACTTGCAGTGCCCGCCGTCCAGAATCAAATCAATCTTCCCCCCCACCCTGTCCAAAACCTCATTAGCATCGAGCGCAGGCGGATCGCCCGCCATATTAGCGCTCGGAGCAACCACGGGATACTTCGCCGCCTGCAATAAAGCCGCCGCCACAGCATTATCCGGACACCGCACCCCTATAGAATTGACCGGATACAACCTCTGATAAACATCCCCGCCCAGAATACGCTGCTGCAGTTCGATATCCCCGCCCTTAAGCTCGAAGATGATAGTCAAAGGCCCCGGCCACGCATTTTTCATCACTTTCGCCGCCCTAAGCCCGATACTCGGAACATATTTGCCCACATCCTCCGGCCGGCCTATATGAAGGGTATAAGGCTTGGAAGAATCCCGCCCCTTAATCAAGTCCAGCCGACGCAGAGAATCCGCATTAACGCGAGCAGCTATACCATAGACGGTCTCAGTAGGAAAACCAACCAAACCGCCCCCATCAACCACCGCCGCAGCCTTAACAATCGCCCCGGAATCAACATTCCCAGGATCAATTTGTATAACCATACTTCCCATGAACCACGCTAATATACAACAAAACACTACCGCAGGCAATATCTTACCTGCCTATGGATGTACATTATGCTAAGCGAGTACCCAGACAGTATTTGCACCCCATGGCCTTGTGTATCTAAATACTTGTAATCTATAACGTTAGATCAGATGTCATGGCGGTCCCATCTACGCTTGACAAGTACACATGGTATTGTACAATCGCCCCCAATTGCTTAATCTTCAGTATTGCCAGCGCCAGTAACAATAAAATTCGCCGGAGTGATGAATGAAGGTGATAGAGCCTATTCAGAGCAAAAATATACGGCAGAGAATTTTTTTGCCGCTCCGTACCGCTGTTTTTTTCGGTTTGTATTATCTTTATGTTTATTTATGTGTTGAGCCGACACTTTTTTATCACGGTCATATCTTTAAGCTGAAGTTTCCAGTTTTTTTCGTGGACGTCTCTTTTATCAAGAGCTTTCTGGTCCGCCCAGGCGGTTTTGTTGAATGCCTGTCAGCATTTTTGGGCCAGTTCTATTACTATTCCTGGGCAGGGGCGCTGGTCATTACCCTGATTGGATGGCTTTTTTACATGGCTGCCGGGCCGTTTGTGAAAAACTATACCGGCCGGTGCGTTCACCTGCTGCGTTTTGTCCCCGCTGTCGGATTGCTGCTGGCCTATAATCAATACATTCACTGTCTGGAAGGGAGCATCAAGATATTGCTGGCGGTGCTGTTTGCATTGGTTTATATCAAGATGCCGCTTCGCCGCGGGTGGATGCGGTGGACGTTTTTTTTGCTGTTATCTGTTTTACTTTATTGCGGGGCCGGGACCGGTGGTTTGCTTTTTGCCTGGTTTTGATGATATAGGGCCAATTCAGGCGTTTTATAGGGTTTTGAAGCCATCGGCTTTTCTGGTAGTCAGTTTCGCTTTGAGATATTCTCAAATGTTGTGGATGAGTTTTTTGCCGGCTCAACAGCCCAGCCGGATAGAGTGTTCGCCGTTTTAACGATTAGATTTGGGCTTTTTATGTGCATTTGCAGCGTTTGAGTGCATATAATGACCGCATCTCGGAACAGGCGATTAACGGCAGGATGCGCAGGGCCAAGAGAAAACTGGCCGAGCATCTGAGGCGGGACGGTTTTGGCGAGGTAAGATTATGAATAAGCAAACATCTGGAGCGAAACGGAATTCCCAGTCCATCGGGGACGAGAAATGGCTGGATAAGCTGATAGCTGGAAGTATTGATACGAGCGAGCCGAGGTTCGACGCAGAGAAATGGAAGCAGAAGCACCCGACGGAGTTTCAGACTCTGGTCGATCGCAGGTTGCAACGGCCATCAACAGGGCTGCCAGAATTCTCGGCCAAGGTGCGCTGTCGATGGCGGATTTGTTTGAGGATTTGAATGGTTGACATTGTGAAAGGACCAATTATGAGCGTTTTATGTAACAATCGAATACGAATGCCTTTATGTGCTCTGCTGCTGATTTCGGGGGTCACCATGTGGCACGGGCTTCCAGCCCGTGGAAACACGGCCAATACGGCAGTGCCGCCTTCCCATCCGCCGGACCCGGACAATGCGGCGCTGCTCTATTACCAGGCTTTCTTGTCGTGCCCAAAGGCGGATGAGCCGCTCGATACACAACTCCGCGACTTTGCCGACGGCAAAATAGCCTTAAATAAGGAAATAGAAGACTACATCGGGTACTACCGCAGCGCAATCAAGCTGGCGATAGTCGCCTCGGAACTGCGCGAATGCGACTGGGGGCTGAGGTACTCTGAGGGACTCTCGATGATTCTGGCGCATCTGGCCCAGATGAGAACCCTCGGGCGCATTCTGATCGCAGATGCCAGGGTTATGGCGTCCCGGGGCGAGCACGAGGAGGCATTGGCGCGTTGTGTGACGGTTCTGAAGATCACCCGTCACGTGGGCGACCAGACGCTGATCTCTACCGTAATGGGTTGGGCTTTGGAAGGGACGACCTATGGATGCATTCAAGACCTGTTAGGGCAGATACCCAGCGACCGCCGGGGTGGCAAGGGCTACTTAAAGACCCTGGAGCAGTTGAGGGCCGACCTCGCCGCGTTGTCCAAGAAACCGCTTTCGTTGAAGAATTCGCTTGAGATCGAGCGGGAAGTGGTGCTCGAGCAAATAAAGATGGAGAAAGTGCCTGATTTGCTCAAGGATCTGGACCCCAACAGGAGTCCGGAGGAATCCATGAAACTGATCACGGAGTACGGCGGGGAGGCATTTCTTGAACTGTGCCGGGGTCATTACTCCAAGTTTATGACCTCTGTAATGTCGATCGTCGAAAGCGACGCGTCATACGCTGAGGCACGTCGGCGAATCACGGAGGTCTTTGAGCAGGTTGACAAAGACCAGAAAAGCAAGAAGAAAGAGGCCATGTTCACCTCTGCGCTTGTGCCGGCCCTCAGCAAGCTTTACGGCCTTATGATAAAGGCAACGACCCATGCGAATGCGGTCAGGGCGGCAGTTGAACTGTATATCGCCAAGGGGAAAACCGGCCGGCTTCCCGAGACGCTGCCGGCCGGTCTGCCCAAGGATTTGTTCAGCGGCAAGGATTTTGAATATGTCAAGACCGCGGAAGGTTTTGTACTCCGCTGTCAGGCCAAGGATATAGACAAGGACAAGGTCCACGAGTATGAATTCAAGGTCCCGAAATAAGGCGACCCGTTTTTCAGTACGAAGAAGCCTGTTTTCCCTCCGAATAGGGCGAGTGACCGGCTTTTTTTGTGCCCTCGATTAGCAACCGGCGGGCGTTGGTGTAAGGGAGGCTCATATAATAATAACTTCACAAAAAATGCCCTTGACCCTCGCGGAGTGGATGGTACAATTTCGCGGCTTTACTAACCTCATTACTTACTTTGGAGGTACATGACTCTGATGGGTGACGCAACCAAACTGCTAAAGCAGAAGCTGACAACAGAAGACTATAACAGGCTAATGGCTCTGGACAACGCCAAGCTGCACGCTTTTGTGGCCGATGCGATTGAACTGACGGGCGCCGAGTCGGTTCGCATTTGCACCGATTCGGACGAAGATCGGGCCTATATCCGGGCACTGGCGATCGAGAAGGACGAAGAGATAGCCTTGAATATCAAGGGGCACACATGCCATTTCGACGGGTATTACGACCAGGGCCGCGACAAGGAGGTGACGAAGTATTTACTGCCCGCCGGCTCTGATTTGGGGGCAAGCCTTAGTTCCATCGACAAGCAGGAAGGCGCCGAAGAGATTCGCAGCCTGCTAAAGGGTTCGATGGCCGGGCGACAAATGCTGGTGATGTTTTTCTGTCTTGGCCCTATTGATTCGGAATTCTCGATTCCGTGCGTCCAGATAACGGATTCGCCATACGTCGGGCACAGCGAGACCATTCTGTATCGCCCCGGCTACAAGCAATTCGAGAAGATCGGCGAATCGCCGGATTTCTTCCGCTTCATTCATTCCGAGGGCGAACTCGAAGGCGCTGTGAGCAAAAATGTCGATAAGAAGCGGATATATATCGACCTCGAAGAGAATATGGTCTATAGCGTCAATACGCAGTACGGCGGCAACACTATCGGCCTCAAAAAGCTCTCGCTTCGCCTGGCCATTCAGAAGGCCTCGGCTGAGGGCTGGCTCGCCGAGCACATGTTCATACTGGGGGCGTGCGGGCCCGGCGGGCGAATCACCTATTTCACCGGAGCATTCCCCTCCGCATGCGGCAAGACCTCAACCTCGATGCTGCCCGGCCAGACCATCATAGGCGACGACATTGCCTATTTCCGCAAGAAAAACGGCGAGATGCGAACAGTCAACGTCGAAAAGGGGATCTTCGGAATCATCCAGGATGTCAATGCCAAAGACGACCCCATAATCTACGAAGCGCTTACCACCCCCGGCGAGGTCATCTTCTCGAACGTCCTGCTCGACGGCGAGAACAGGCCCCACTGGCTCGGTATGGGCGATGAGCTGCCGAGCGACGGAGTCAATCATTCGGGCCAATGGCACAAGGGCAAGCAGGGGCCGGACGGCAAGGAAGTCACCGCCTCGCACAAGAACGCTCGCTATTGCCTCAATATCAGTGATTTGAAAAACATGGACCCCCGGATGGACGACCCTGAAGGCGTTCCGGTAGGCGGGATTATCTACGGCGGGCGCGACAGCGACACTTGGGTTCCCGTCGAGCAGGCATTCAATTGGGCCGAGGGCATTATCCTCAAGGGCGCTTCCCTCGAATCCGAAACAACCGCTGCGACGCTGGGCGCCGAGGGCGTGCGGACGTTTAATCTGATGTCCAATCTCGATTTCCTCTCGATACCCTTAGGCAAATATATCCAAAACAATCTGGAATTCGCAAACGGCGTCGAGAATCCGCCTATGGTTTTCTCGGTGAATTACTTCCTCAAAGACGAAAAGGGAGAGTACCTCAACGGTATGGGCGATAAGCTCGTCTGGATTCTCTGGGCCGAACTGCGAGTCAACGGCGATGTCCAGGGCATAAAGACGCCAACCGGGATCATCCCGAAGCATAAAGATTTGGCCAAACTCTTCAAAGACAACCTCGGCGCCGAATACTCGCAGACCGACTATGTCCGGCAGTTCACAGTCCGCATACCTGAGAATCTCGCCAAGCTCGACCGCGTCGAAAAAATCTACAAAGAGAGGGTTGCCGATACGCCTGCAATTCTGTATCGGACCTTCCGGGTGGTGGGACGGGCTTCCAGCCCGTGCATTAGTTTAATTACACGGCCAAGATGGCCGTGCCACGATTACAGCCCACCCATAACTGACCCATTACGCCAATCCTCACTTTTAGCTTGCGTGCCGACGGGCGGTTCTGGTATCCTGTTGAGAGTACAGAAATGGAGATAATCCGGTGAAAAACAATAGGCAGCAGGCAAAAAACAGAGAGCCAATAGGCCGCGAAGAGCCTCTGTTGAAGAAGAGGCGTGAGATTCTGCAAATCGCAGGGATAGGAGTTCTCGGCGGCTTAATGACGCAGGACGCTAAAGGCGCGCACAAGCCTCGCACGAATTTCAAGGTTTTGGGTGAGAACGACCGGTTTGACGTCGGCGATAGAGGCAAAGAGATGATAGAAAACGCCTACGAAACCGGGCACGAATTTGAGAAGAAACACGGAGGCTGCGCACGATGCGCTGTGGCGGCGCTGCAAACATCGATAGAGTTTGTTCCGAATGATAAGGATTTGTTCAGGGCGGCCGGCTGCCTGGACGGGGGGGCAACGCCCAATGGGATGCAGAGTTGCGGCGCGTTCACGGGAGTCGGGATGGTTATCGGGTGGGTGTGCGGAAACAGCGAATTCGGCGATACCAAGCTCTGTCATAAGCTCATGCGAAAGGTCCACCAGCGATTTGACAAGGAATATGGCAGCGTATTATGCAAAGACGTTAGAGAAAAGGCCAAAAAAGACTGCCCGGAAGTAGTCGGGCGTGCGGCTATGTGGACAGCGGAGATATTATTGGAACAGTTCACGAATTATGAACAGGGAAAGGACATCTCGAATGAATAAGAAAACAGTTAGAACCGGTATCGTCGGTGCGGGTTTTGCCGCTTCGTTTCATTTCGAATCTCTCAAGAAGGTCCATAGCACGAACGTCGAGGTCGAAGGCGTTTTCGCAATCGATACCGACCAGGCGGCGGACTATGCAAAGCAGCGTGGCATAAAGGCTTACGACAACCTCGATGCCTTGATAGACGACGTCGATGTAGTCCATGTCTGCACGCCGCCGGTCGCCCACGAGCCGATTGCGGTCGCGGCCCTGGAGAAGGATAAGTTCGCAATCGTGGAAAAGCCGCTCACGGGCTATTTCGGCGACGGCTCGGACGATTTCAACGGCGAAACCTTTCCGAAGACCGATGCCCTGGGTCATTCGCTTGCGAGTATGAAGCGGATGCTCGCGGCCGAGAAAAAGAGCAAGGGGCAGATACTTTACGCCGAGAACTGGGTCTATGCCCCCTCCATCCAGAAGGAGCGGGAGATAATCGAAAAGACCGGCGCCCAAATCCTCTGGATCTACGGCGAAGAAGCCCATTCCGGCTCCCACGCGCATACCTATGCCTACTGGAAATTCTCAGGCGGCGGCGTGATGATCGGCAAGGGCTGCCACCCGCTGACGGCTGCGCTCTACCTCAAGCGAGTCGAGGGCAAAGCCAGAACGGGCAATCCCATCAAGCCCAGGGCCGTCTCCGCCCGCACCCACGCGATTACGAGGCTCGATAGCTTCCGCGATGAGGGCCACATCCGATGCGACTACCACGATATCGACGATTTCTCGCTGATGCATGTAGTCTTCGAGGACGGCACTATCGCCGACATCATCGCCTCCGATATTCTCGTGGGCGGAATCCACAACTGGCTCGAAGTCGCCGCCAACAACCATCGCACCGTCTGCAACATCAATCCCAATACCGCGATGCAGACCTATAACCCCGTTGAGGCCAACTTTAAGGATATCTATGTAGTCGAGAAAATCGGCACGAAGCAAGGCTGGTCAAACCCCTCGCCCGACGAGGACTGGTTCACAGGATACCCCCAGGAGATGGAGGCATTCTACAGAACAATTAGCTACGGCGACCCCGCCGAAAGCACAAGCGACCTGGCCGCGGACGCAATTTCAACAATATACAGCGCATACGTATCGGCAGAAAAAGCAGGAGCAGAAGTGCCCGTAAAAACATTCTAAGAAAAGGGACAGAACGCAGCGAGGCCGTTGGCCGCAACCAAAAATTATCACCACGAAGACACGAAGAAGAATTTAAGTTACAGGGCCATCAAACGGCTGAAATGAAGTGTAACGCCGAGAAACTTCCCGAAGGTGATTAGGAAACATAAAGCTTTGATAAAAAACGAGTTATGGAAGTTGATATTGAAAAACGTGCATAAAAAACAAGAAACTAACTAAACGTTAGTAGTACAGAAAGGCTCTCCACAAGGGGCCCTGGGGGCCTGACTCCTTTTGTGCTCGGGGGAAAAATGAATGGAGCAGTTGACGTGGGGAGAGCTAGGCGGTATTCTACGGTCTGTGAAGAAGACCTGAGAGCATCGTCGAACAAGGGCTCAGCTTTAATGATAAAGGACGGTAGCAACAAAGACTCCGTGGAGGCAGGGGCGAACGCCACCATTTATACTGCAGGGGGCAAGAGGATCTGCATGTGGCGTGGCGTGCAAGAAGGGAGAGAATGGAAGCTCTATAGAGGGCCAGCGAAAGAGGCCCTATCGCTATTGGACGATGAGTCTGTCAACTGCGTTGTCACCTCTCCACCATACTTCTGGCTGAGGGATTACGGAGTTGATGGGCAAATAGGACTGGAGGAAACTGTCGATGGTTATGTGGTAGCACTTACTGATGTGATGAGCGAAGTGTATAGAGTTCTCAAGAAAGATGGCGTTCTCTTCTTGAATATGGGGGATACATATTATTCTGGAAAAGGAGAATCCCAGGGAGTCGACCAAAAAAGTTCAAAAAGACGGTTCGGCCTGAGGGCGGTGGACAAAAGTGGTGGCCTCGGAATCGGGTTGAAAAGAAAGTCCATTATTGGTGTCCCGTGGCGAGTTGCCATGAAAATGTGTCAACAGAATTGGGTACTACGAACACCGATTATCTGGCACAGGGATAAATGCTTACCCGAATCTGTTAAAGATCGCCCGCGGCGTGGGTATGAGTACATCTTTATGTTCGTGAAGGCAAGAAAGTACTATTTTGACCGCGATAAACTCCCACAAAATGGTGGAAGCGAAGACGTGTGGAAGATCCCCGCCAGGCCGAAGAACGGAGATATGGATACAGCGCCATATCCGGAAGAGCTCGTAGAACAGTGCTTGTCTATCGGGTGCAAGAAAGGCGGAGTTGTCTTAGATCCATTTTGTGGGAGTGGCACAACGATTCGGGTGGCGCTGGATATGGGATGTGATGGTATAGGCGTAGAACTGAACCCAAAGTTTTGCGAGTACATAAGAGGATCGTTCAGTAGCAAAGCACGGAAATGAAATATTTTTCACTACAACAAATAAAAGAGTCAATAAACAAACTCCGACCTCACCATCCGACTTTTGGGACAACATTCCTTGTCTTGAAGCAGTCAAACGTACCGGTTGGTAAGAAGATTTCATTCCATCTCGACAGTGGGAATCATGACTTTCTTAGGAAATACTATAGGCCCCACCCGAAATCAGATTGCTTCTTCAAGGTTTTGAGGCAAAGGGCTCGTAAGGGTGAAGAATGGGTGAAGCCAAATTACGCCAGTACAGGCTTGCAGAAGATGAATACCACGACGCTAAAGGACGCGTTTCTGCATGACAGAAACAAGAATACATGGGGCTTCAGTCATGAGTATGTGAAGGAACTGAGGAAGGTTCTCCCCAGAAGCGGAGAGAAGGTGCCGATGTTCCACCTAGCCGTTTGGATCTTTAGAGAGAGAGCATGGGAAGATGAGACGAGTAGGAGGGACGTTGTCAAGGTATTTGCGACTGAATTTAACATAGCACGGGCGGAAATTAACGAGCTGTTTGATTTGTCTGTAATTTCTACTCCTGACCAATCTTCGTTTTGCCAGAGGTTGGCGAATACGGCGAAGTCGGCGGCATCGACGCGGTCGTCGCCGGTGAGGTCGCCGGGGGTGATTTCGGGGAGGTTGTCGCTGATCCACTGGGCATAAGAGCTTATCCGAACGGCATCGAGAATGTCGGCATCGCTGCGGATGGGGTTACTTGGCTCGCGGAACCAGCTTTCGAAGAGTCTGTATTCGGGATCGTCTTCGTGGCCGTCTTCGTAGTGCGCCTCGACGGCTCGTGCGAGGGCGACAAGTTTCCAGGCGTCTCCATCCTTTATAAACCATCCGCCGCCGGAGTCGTGGTCAGCGGGGATGCACTCGTAGGCGGTCGGATTATTTCGACTCAAATCGTCGAAATCGGCGACGACAATGTCTGAAATGTAGGGCGGTATGTTGCTGTCGGATACCGGATTTTCGATTATATTGGTTCCGAATCGCAATGCCCGGGTGGCTAAATCGCCCCACTCGTAGCCATAGACTGTGCCGTTGGTCTCACACGGGTCGCCATTTCCGACGCCGCAGCCGCCGATTACTATTTCCTTTCCGGATTCATCGGTTTTCGTATATGGCTGGACGAATTCGGCGAGGTTGGCGCCGCTGAGCTTTACCAAGCGGAGATCGGCGGTGTCATGATTCCATATCTGTGCGATGGAATAGGACGCGCCGGCGATCTTCACCGGCGTCTCAGCGCCGCCGCCCTGGTGGCGCGTCGTGACTATGCAGTTGCGTGAAACCGCCACGCATGAAGCTTTTCCTTCCCATTTTTTTTCCCATTTTCCGATCACGTCGTCAGCCGGCCTGTCCGTCCAGACGGCAAGGTTGGGGTCGCCGTCGGGGTGCAGAATTAGGGCCGAAGCAGGGGGCGCCGCGATGAATAGAATCGTCGCCGCCCAAAGTAACGATATGCAAATTCTATTGTCTCTGCGGTTCATATAGACAGACCGAATCCGTGAGGAAATACCGTGGCGACCCTCCTCCAGGTCAACCGTCCACCTGATTATAATTAGCAGTTGCTGATACGGTCTATATTATAACAAATTCGGCGGGGGTAGTGTTGGGAAAAAGCGCTTGTTCGGGCGTTGGTCCGAATATGCTGTGCGAATCACTTATGAAATCGGCATAGACAGGTCTTGCGGGCTGGAGTTTTCTGATTAGGCGCAATAGCAAATAATGGCTCCTGCCGCCAAGGCTATGGCGCCGAGGATTCGAAGGAGCAGGGCGGGCTGTTTGGCGAACCAGACGAGCATAGCGGCGAGTCTTCGGGCGCCCAATATGAAGATTAGCAGGCCTGAAATCAAAAATGCGATGCCGAATCCTACGATTACCCATTTGTGTCTGCATTGCTCTGCTCCTACGAGAAAGGCGACTGCCAGGGCGAATCTTAGAATTGCGGCGAGATAGATTCGGTATCCTTTCCCGATGAACGCCATCAGGCGTCTGGGGACTTCCGGCCTGAGCATGTATAGAATGCCTGCAAGGATGCAGATAACACCGAGGAGCCTGATGACATCTTTCACGGTTGTGTCCTTTCTTTGGGAACCCGATGGGCGGTATTTTAATCGATTTGCTCTATCATATCGACGTCTATTTCTACGGCGGCGGCCTGGCCGAGGATATCGACTTGCAGGAGCAGCCTGGCGGAGTTTCCCGACCTGAGGACAATTCCCACCAGTCCGCACAGCGGTCCGGCGATGATTCTGCATCGCTGTCCGATTTTGACGTAGTTGTACGGCGTTAGCGTGGCGCCTGCGCGGAGAGCGCCTTCAATTTGGGCAAGCTCAGTGACCAGGGTCTCCTGGTCGTTCACATCGATAAGGCCTGCGACGCGGTTTGTCCGCAGGAGTTCGACTCGCTGATCGTCGTCTCCGCAGAAGAACAAATAGCCGCTGAACAGAGGGATAAGCGATTTGATAATTCTGCGACTTTGGCGTCTAACCTTCCAGCTCATCGGGAGGAAGTAGTTTATATTTCGTCGAATGAGGTCGTGGGCGAGGGCCTTCTCGTTTCTGCTCTTGACATGTGCGACCCACCATTGGCCTGTGAAATCGCGCACCGATTCCGCATTTGGCGAGATGATGGGCGGATTTTCGTCTGCTTTTAGCACAGGAATCTTCCCGTTAATGTTATTCGTAGAATTTTAGAACTGTTTTGGCGATTCGCTCAACCTGCTCCGCAGTCAACTCGGGATATATCGGAAGCGAGAGAACTTCGCGGCAGAGTTTTTCAGCTACGGGCAAGTCGCCTTCGTTGTAGCCGAGGTTTTTGAAGCAGTCCTGCAGGTGGAGCGGCTCAGGGTAGAATACGGCTGAGGCTATGCCGCTGCCTGCGAGAAATTCCTTCAGTGCGTCCCTGTCGGGCGCGGTAATCGTGTATTGGTGGTAAATGCTCTTGGCTCCCGGGTCTATTTTGGGGGTCGCTACGGGCGAATCTGCGAGGATTTCGTCGTAGATAGCGGCGTGCTGCCTGCGTTTTTCGTTCCATCCTTCGAGGTATTTTAGCTTTACATCGAGTACGGCCGCCTGAATGCTGTCGAGGCGGAAGTTGCCCCCTATGATTCTGTAAAAATATGTAGGATTCTGTCCGTGGTTTCGGAGTATCCTGAGTTTTTCGGCGATGTATTCGTTGCCGGTTACGACGAGGCCGGCGTCTCCGAAGGCGTTGAGATTTTTTGTGGGATAGAATGAAAAGCATCCGCAATCACCGAAGCTGCCGGCCTTGACGCCTTCGCGGGCGGCCCCTATGGCCTGCGCGGCATCCTCGACGATGTTGAGATTATATCGTTTCGCTATTGCTGCGATTTCCTGCATTTGGGCGACTTGTCCGAACAAGTGGACTGGCATTAGAGCTTTTGTCTTTTCGGTGACTTTCCGCTCGATTGCAGCCGGGTCGATGTTGTAGGAACCCGGGTCGACATCGGCAAATACCGGGGTTGCTCCGAGTCTTGCGATGCTCCCGGCCGAGGCGAAGAAGGTGAACGGAGTGGTTATAACTTCGTCGCCGGGCTGGATATCCAACGCCATCAAGGCAATCAGCAGTGCATCGGTGCCGCTGGAAACGCCTATGGCGTATTTGCAGCCGCAATAATCGGCGATATTCTTCTCGAACGCCGTTACCGCGGGGCCAAGGGCGAACGCCTGACTCTCACAGACCTCGGCTATCGCACGGGCGATCTCGTCCTTGCAGGTATTATACTGAGCTTTTAAGTCCAACAACGGGATTTGCATCGCAACCTTTCATAGATATTAGGCTTTTACAATATTGACACAGCGATAGACGTTTTCGAGTATCTTTGCGGCCTCGGCTGTTTCGAGGCTGGAGACCGGAACGGTGCGGACGATTGCCCGGTTGTAGAGTTCACATGCGACGGTCAAACATTTTTTGGTGAGGCCTCCGACGACCTTGGGGATAGTTTTCGTTGAGAATTCCCTGTTGCCCGGGTCTTCACGTTCGGGGGAATAGGCGAGGTTGAAATCTTTGCCGGCCTTTAGCCCGCTGGTTTCGAGAATGGGCGTCATAAGTTCTCGCGTCGTCCCTGGATATGTTGTGCTCTCGAGTACGACGAGCTGGCCTCGCTGGAGGTGTTTAGCGATTGTCTCGGTGCTGCTGACGACGAATCGCATGTCCGGCTCGCGGTTCTCGGTTAGAGGGGTGGGCACGCAAATCAGTATTGCGTCAACGCCTTTAAGGCGAGCCATATTGGTGGTGGCCTTGTAGCATCGGCTCTTGACCATATCCCGCACCTGTCGGTGTGGAATGTGATTGATTATGCTGCGTCCTGAGTTGAGGATTTTAACCTTTTTGTCGTCGATATCGAAACCGATCACCTTGATCCCTTGCGAGGCGAATTCTCTGGCCTCGCGTTTACTATGATCCATCATAACTTGCCCCCGTTGCAATTACCCCGCTTCAATAACCACTGCTTCAGCGGGTTCAACAATCTGATTCTGCACCCGTCCGAAAGCTTTTGCAAACAAAAAATACCGTCGATTGAAATTTTTTTCGGACTAATCGAAAAAATCCGGCGCCAATAGCCCTCGTAGGCTAAACATCCAGATTCTGAACCTCCAGCGCATGGTCGCGGATAAAATTCCGACGCTTCTCAACGTCGTTGCCCATCAATATGCTGAACAACCTGTCCGCCTCGCCTGCGTCGTCGAGTTTAACGTTCAGCAGAGTTCGCGTTTCCGGATTCATCGTAGTATCCCACAACTGCTCGGCATTCATCTCGCCAAGGCCTTTGAATCGCTTTATTTCAATCCCGGCTCCGCCGATCTGACGAACGGCAGAACATACATCCCCCAAAGAGGCTACCTCGTGGGTCTCATCCCCGTGAACAAGCTGAAACTTCGTCGGAAGCGCCTCGCCGGAAACAGCCCTGTCGGCCTTCAACAGGAAATCTTCCAATTTCAACCCGAACTGCTTATCAAGCCGCTCGCTTATCTCGTTGATTCGCGCGACCTCGTGAAGCTCCTCGCCCACAACACCATCCTCTTCCTCTTCCTCTTCCTCTCCGGAGGACTCACCGGCGCTTTTGAGCTTCTCAAGACGCTTTTCGTACTTATCGAACTCATAGAAAACTTCCGTCTCTCCACAGTCAACAAGGATACGAAATCGCGGCAGACCGCCCTTCGACGGGTCGTAATACGCCTGGACAAACTCCGCAAAACTAATGCCTCGTCGGCCCAAAACCCCAATAATCCGCTCGGCATCAGCCAATATCTTCACAAGTGCCGCAAACTCCTTGCCGCAAAAGCCTTCTGAATTGCCGGCCTTGCCCTTTTCGGCCTTCTTCGACCCCTTGCCGTTCCTGATAACAAGCTTGCTATCCTCCAAACCGCGGGTAATCATGCGTTTGTGCATTTGACTCTCGCTCAGGATATACTCCGACTTATTCCGACCCTTGATCTTGATTTCGTACAAAGGCGGCTGAGCAATATAAATCATCTTGCTATGGAACAGTTCCGGCATTTGCCTGAAAAAGAACGTCAGCAGCAGCGTCCGAATATGCGCACCATCGACGTCGGCATCGGTCATCAGAATAATCTTGCCGTATCGGCATCTGCCCAAATCGAACTCCTCAGTGCCGATCCCAGTGCCCAGCGCGCTGATAATAGTCCTGATTTCGTCGTGCGCCAGCATTTTATCCAGCCTGGCCTTTTCCACATTGAGAATCTTGCCCTTTAACGGCAAAATCGCCTGGATCTTCCTGTCCCGACCAGCCTTGGCCGACCCGCCCGCTGAATCGCCCTCGACGATGAATATCTCAGTAGTAGCCTTTTCCTTGCTCGCGCAGTCCCAAAGCTTGCCGGGAAGGTTCGTAGAGCTAAGAGCGCCCTTGCGACGCGTCAATTCCCGTGCCTTCCTCGCAGCGACTCTCGCAGCAGCAGCCTGAATAGCCTTATTCAGTATCCGCTTGGCGTCCGCCGGATGCTCCTCAAGGAAATGACCTAACTGCTCGTTCACAGTCGTCTCAACAAAACCCCCCACCTCGGGATTCGTCAAACGAACCTTGGTCTGAGCCTCGAAATGAGGATCCGCCAACTTAACCGCCACAACCGCCGTCAGACCCTCGCGCAGATCGTCCCCCGTCGTGCCCTCACCGTTCTTGAGCAGCTTGTTGTTCCTTGCGTAGGCATTCATCGTCCGCGTAAGAGCCGTACGGAAACCGGAAAGATGCGTCCCGCCGTCGATATTTCGGATATTATTCGCAAAAACAAGCACGTTCTCGCTGTACCCGTCGTTGTACTGCAGCGCAACCTCGCAACTCAGCATCGCCTCGCGGTCCTCACGAGCCAGATAGATTACGTCTCGATGAAGCTTCTCCTTGCCCTCGTTGAGGTGTTCTATAAAAGCCTTAATACCGTCGTCGAACTTGAACACTTCCTTCTTTTTGACCGTATCGTCGCAGAAAGTGATTTTAATCCCCGCATTGAGATAGGCCATTTCTCTGATTCGCTTTAGCAGCGTATCGTACTGGAACTCCGTATCGCCGAATATCTCAGCGTCGAACTTAAACGTGATTTTGGTCCCGCGTTTGCTCGTCTCGCCGATTTTATGAACCGCCTCCTGGGCAACGCCTCTCTTGCACTCGAAGTGATAGTGCATGCCGTCGCGATACACGTCCGCTTCGAGCCATTCGCTAAGGGCGTTCACCACGCTAAGGCCAACGCCGTGCAATCCGCCGGCCACCTTATAAGCATCGCCGTCGAATTTCCCCCCGGCGTGCAACTTCGTCAGTACGACTTCAAGGGCGCTCGTTTTTGTCTCTTTGTGCAGCTCGACCGGAATCCCGCGACCGTCGTCCTCGACGGCACAGCTTCCGTCCGCGTAGATACGCACGTTGATGTTCTCGCAATAACCCGCCAGCGCTTCGTCTATAGAGTTATCCAGAACTTCATAGACCAGATGGTGCAAACCGCCTACCCCGCGATCGCCGATATACATATCGGGCCTTTTGCGAACGGCATCGATACCTTCCAGTATCTTTATTTTACTTGCATCGTAGCTCTGCTTCTCAGCCATATTCGTTCTCTGCTTCTATCGCCCCAGTTCTTCTAACACCATTACAAGCCCCGACCGTTACAAGCCCCGACCGTAAGGGGGTAAGCCCCGGCGCTAACTGGTGTGTTGCTGTCTTTGCAAGCTCGTCCGGCAAAACTGCTTCTCAGCCGGCAACAAACTTGATCCCCTTGAGCCGAGCACGCGGACACTGCCGACGAAGCTCTTCAAGAAGTTCCGAACCGCACAACTGCAGCTCGTACATATAAGCCGACGAATCGACTTTAACCTTCAACTCGCCGCCCGTCAGATCGACAATCTCGCAGTGTTCGTAAAGCTCTTGCGGCACAATTTCGCTCCAGGCATCGGCTACGCCGCCGAACCTTGCCTGCTGCGGTGTAATCCGGCCGCTCATGACCTGCCGGGCAATCTCGCCCAGCCTGACAGCCCCGTCCGTTCGTCGTCCCTCCCTCCCCACGTCGTCGCCACGGCCTGATTGTCCACCTCGATCCATCGTCGTATGTCGTACTTCCACATTCTAAATTCTACATTCTAAATTCTTATGCTTACCCCAAATTGATAGGCATCAGCACATAAAGGAAATTCGTGCCGCTCTTTAGCACACCGGGCCTGTCGGACTCCCCAAGCTCCAAATCGAATTCAGGCGTCCGAATCACACGCAAAGCCTCTATCAGAAACTGGGGATTAAAACCGATTTCTATTCTTTCGCCCTTGTAGTCGATCGCCATATCCACCTGGGCATCCCCCATCTCAGGGGCACGGCACGAGAATATGAGCTTGTCCTTATCAACGGCTAATTTAATACCCCTCGACTCATCGCTCGTCAGCAGCGATGAACGCCGAACCGCGCTCAACGCCGCCTCAGTCGATAAAGTAAGCTTCTTGTCGTGGTCGGACGGGATAATGTCTTCGTATTTCGGGAAATTGCCCTCGACCAAAGTCGAACTGATTACAATGTTCGCACAGCTTATCAGAATCCGGTTATCCGCCAGCTTGACGGCAACCGTATCCTTCTCGCTGCTGCCGATCTTCTCCAGCAGCGACATCGTCTTCGCAGGCACTATTATCCCCTCGGCCTTGTCCTTACCAGGAGCCGAGACCACTTTAACCCTGCACCGGGCCAGCCGACGACCGTCCGTCGCAACCAGCATCAGCTTCTTATCCTTAATTTCCCACAAAACCCCGTTAATCGCATATCTGCTGCTCTCCCGGGCGGTGAAGGCTGCGGAAGAAGGAATAAGGATAATCGCCATCGGTCTGGGCGACGAAGACCAGGGGGCCCGCATCCCGATTACCGGAGCGGACGGTGGAAGGACGTTCTTGATGTACGACGGTAAAGAAGTCTGGTCGAAACTCGCCGGCGACAAGCTGCGAGAAATCGTTTTTCCCACGGGCGGCAGATTCCTGGCTGTAAGGCCGGGGGAAACGTTCAGTCTCGACCGGATATACGCCGACCTGATCGCAACAGCCGCCAAACGAGAGCTTGAATCGATGACGATGATGAAATATGATGAAAAGTTTCAGATATTTTTGATGTTGGCAATCGCACTGATAATCCTGGAGGTGCTGATAAGTGAACGGAAAAAGACATAAACTAAGCGTGGCGCTAATAATTGCCGCGGCAATGACACAGGTCGTCTTTGCCGAATCCTCTCGTACCTCGGTTCGGCGCGGCAACGGCCTGTATGCCGACGGCAATTTCAACGAGGCCATCAACCAGTACGACCAGGCCCTTGTCGATATGCCGCAGGCTCCGGAGCCAAAGCTCAACAAGGCCAATAGCTACTATCGGCTGGACGACCTGGCCAAGGCCATCGACCTATACAAAGAGGTAGCCGCTGAGGCCAAAGATATGAAGCTTGTGACCAAGGCCAAATACAATCTCGGCAACTGCTTCTTCCAGGAAGGCGCCAAACAAAGGGATTCCGACCTGCAAAAGGCTCTGGAGAGTATGAAAACGAGTATCACGCACTGGCGGGCCGCGCTGGATATCGAGCCGGAGAACAAGAAGGCCGCAAGGAACATCGAGGTTGCCCGCCTGACAATTAAGGACATAATCGACCAGATCAACAAGCAGCAGGATCCCAATCAGCCGCAAGACCCAAATCAGTCACAGCAAAATCAGCAAGGGCAGCAGGACCAGAATCAGCAAAACGCACAGAAGGATCCTAACCAGCCTCAAGACCCCAATCAGGTACAGGAGCCCAAGCAAGGCCAAGATCCCAACGAATCCCAAGACCCCAACGAGTCGAATCAACAAGAGCAAGAGCAACGGCAACAGACCGATGCTCCCGACACCACGGCCCAGAAAATACTCGATAAGGAGCAGCAGCAGAAAAAAGAAAGGCAAATTCTCCAACGCCAAAGATACCTGAAAGTCGAAAGAGATTGGTAGAGAGCAATGGATTCCCGCCTCCGCGGGAATGACAAGTAGTATTGGCCGACTGCTCGCATGTAAAATGAAAAGTGTGCGATTAACCATGACTGTTTGTGCTTTGATCGCCTCGCTATCCGCCGGGGTGTCGGGGCAGGTGCGTGTTGTCGCCCAGGTCGATAATTCCGAGGATATCTACGTCGGCCAGAGCTTCACTTATATGGTTATCATAGACGGCGACAACAAAGCCGGACAAGTCGATTTAAGCCCCCTGGCCCCATACAACCCCCAAAGTGCGGGCAACCAGGATGTCTCACAGACATCCATGACGATCATAAACAACAAGGTCTCTCGAAACGTTATAAAACGCTACGTCATGAGCTATTCGCTCACGGCCGGCCATCCGGGGCAGATTGAGCTGCCTCCGGTAACCGTTACGCTTGAAGGGGAAAACTATAAGACAAATCCGGTGCGCATGAATATCCTCAACCCGGGCACTACCGACAAGTTGGATTTCGATGTGGAGCTCTCGGATGCGAAATGCTATGTGGGCCAGCCGGTCATAATGACCGTTAAGTTCTATGTGTCCGCTGAGGCGGATGTCGGCGATTTTCAGTTCAACATATCGGCCTTCACCGACGACTCCTTCTACATCGAAGACCCTGAAATTTCGGATCCCCAGGCGAAGATGTTCCGCCTGCACACAGGCATATCGGTTGCCGTTAGCCAGCGTCGAGTGACGTATAAAAGCCGGAACTTCACGCTGGTTTCTTTTAGTAAAGTCTTGATCCCGAAGCAGCCCGGCGAACTTGACTTGGGAACGCCTTCCGTAAACGCAGCTCTCGCGGTCGAACGAACTCGATCAAGGGGGCCTTTCGACGAATTCGGCTTCTTCGGCTCGCGGAAGCAGTACAAACGTTATGCCGTCGGCGCCAAGCCGTTGAAATTGACCGTCTTGCCGCTTCCCACCGAAGGCAAGCCCGCGGACTTCTACGGTCTTGTCGGCCGATACACAATCGAGGCCTCGGCAACGCCGACCAAGGTCAGCGTAGGCGACCCTATCACGCTCACAATCAAAATCGCCGGCAACAGGTACCTCAAGCCCGTTCAATGGCCCGCCTTGGAGCAAATCGACGAGTTGACGCGGAATTTCAAGCTCCCCTCGCAAAAAGCTTCTCCTGCTGTCGAAGACGGTGTGAAAATCTTCACGCAGACAATTCGGGCCAACAACGACACTGTGCAGAGCATTCCGCCGATTCCACTGGCCTATTTCGACGCCGACAAAGGCGAATATACGGTTGCTAAAACCTCGCCCATCGCCCTCGAAGTCGCACCTACAAAAATACTGACCAACGCCGACCTCCAGGGCATCGACCCCGGCCCGGCGAATAGGCGGGTCGAGGCAATAAAGAAGGGACTCTCGGCAAACTACGAAGGCCCGGACGTCCTGATAAATCAGACCTTTTCGCCTTTGGCTGCCGCAACCAGCCCCGCTTATCTTGCGATTTGGGCTGTCCCTTTGGCCGGACTGATTATAAGTTCGCTCCTGAATTTCTTTACCCGCACCAGCCCCGAACAACTCGCCCGGCGACGCAGACGGCAGGCCGGCAGTAAGGCTGTCAAGCAGCTAAAGACAATCTCTGCAACAGATGCGCAGCAGCGGCAGGAACTGCTCGTCGCGGCGATGAAGCAGTATATCGGCGACCGCTTCGATAAGGTGCCAGGATCCCTGACGCCGGACGATTGCTGCGAAATAGTCGCCTCCGCGACAAACGATGCAAAGATCGCAACCGAATATAAAAACGCGATATCCGCATGCGAATTATCGCGTTACGCCTCGTCCGAGGCCGACATTGGTGCAGGCAGAATAGACCAAATCGTCGGTATTATACGCAGTATCGAGAAGAAATCGAAACAATGATTGCCAAAAAAACGTCATACATATTGATAGGGGCAGCTCTATCGGCCTTAGCTCTCTGTGTCGGGGCCGAGTTGCCGAAGGACCGGCATTACACCCTTTTCGACCAGGCCAACGAGGCATTCAGGCAGGCCAACGCCATGGCGGGCGACCCGCAGGCGGAGAAACTGTACGAAAAGGCCATACTAAGCTACGAAAGAATCATCAATGAGGGACGAATAGAAAACGCCAAACTCTTCTACAATCTCGCCAATGCCTATTTGCTCAAGGAAGATATTGGCAAGGCGATTCTGAACTACCGTCGCGCAGAGAGGCTCGACAGCGCCGACGCAAATATTCGGAAGAATCTTGAGTTTGCACGCACCCACAGGATAGATAAAATCACACCCAAAACGCAGGAACGCGTCCTGGAGACGTTGTTCTTCTGGCATTATGACTTTACTCTGCGAACGAGATTTATTCTTGCCTGCCTTTTCTTTGCAACCGCCTGCATTTGCGCCACTGTTATGATTTGGCTGGGCCGAAGCCCCCTGCCCAAGGTCGCTGCGGCGACCTCTGCGGTGCTGATGCTGTGTTTCGCCGCCTCGGTTGCAGTCGAGTTACGGCACACAGCCGAGACTGTGTGCGGTGTAATCACCGTACAGGATGTCGTTGCCCGGCAGGGCGACGGACAAAGCTATCCCGATAGCTTCAAGGATCCGCTGCACGCAGGCATGGAATTTGACTTGCTCGAACGGCGGCCGGGCTGGCTCCAAATAAAACTGTCTGATGATAGTGAGGGCTGGATACCTGACACCGCCGCCGAGCTAATCTGACTGCAGGAACCGAAAGTTGGAGGAATCTCAGAATCTGCTGGAAGACTCCGAGCGCCACAACGAACAACTTCGGGATGAACTCATTGAAAGCCGAGAGGGGGCCGAGCGGCTTGGCCGCCAGGTCGCCGAATTGGGCGAAAAAGAGAAACAGCTTCGGGATAGCAACGCCGAATTGAACGAACTAAAGACTCCGCTCGATAATGAATTGCAGCAATCCCGCAAGCAAGTGAATGAATTGAGCGAATCAAAGGCGCAACTGGAGAGCCGAAACGCTGAATTGAACGAAGCCGCCGGGCAGTTGCAGGAGGAACTGGCGCAGCTTGGGCGGGCTGAGAAGCACAAAGAGAAGCAAAACAACGAACTAAGCCGGGCTGAGGCACAAATCGAGAAGCTAACCGCGAAACTGAACGAATCTGCAGAGCAACTCGAAAATGCAAATTCCCAGCGGGAGCAAACAGCCGATGATCTGCGAGAACTCCGCGAGCAACTGGAGCTTACAAAGCAACAAGCCGAGAAGCTCAGATCGGCCAACGAAGAGTTGCAGCAGGAACTGGCCGAGCGCAGGCAGGCCGAGAACGACTTTCGGCAGCGAGTCGATGAGCTTCAAGACCGGGCCGAGCACACCGATCAACAAGCTAAAAAAATGGAACTGGCCAATAAGCGATTACAGGAGGATATGACCCAATTCCTGCGGAGCAAAGGCGACGATTGGAACCAGACCGATCAGACCGAGCAAAACCAGGCACTCGTTCGAGAGAGGATCGAGCAAATCGAGCGGGAAATCGAGGAGCTGAACGAAGTGAAAATGCAAGTCCAGGAAGAAACATCCGAACTGAAGAAGGAATTGAATCTGAAGGACAGAAAAGCCCCCCTCAATCCGGAAGAGGCAAGCAAACTGGCGAGGCTCTTCTCGCAACACTCGCATACGATAAACGCCATAAATGCTCTCGACAGAGAGCGGAGCAGGCTTGAGGAGAGCACAATGGAACCGGGGGCCGTATCGCCAGCCGCAAATGAAGAGCCGGCCGAAGCATTAGCGGCTGATTGACGGCGGCAGTTTTGCAAGACGTAACCGTTCTGGGCCCAACGCTAAAGTATGAAGGTCGCATTTTGAAACGTCTTGATCAGCTTCACTCCTAAAAGATGCAATTGGGCCGGGGTAAATCCTACCTCACACTCCCCTGCTCCTCAGCCCAATTTTTTCTGCTTTGGCCCTAAAAAACTTATCCCTTGCGTTCCCGCTCCTGCCTTGTTGGGTTTGACCATTTTGGCGTGTCAACCTCTATCTACCGGGATCAGCCCCAGTTTTCAAAGGCGAGCGCATTCACCCCAGGTTTGAAAAACTGTCTCGATGTTTTCTCGCGGGTCGGCCTTGCCCCATTCGCACTGGGCAATCACACCGCCGACACCATCGTCCAGGGTTTTACGAACTCTTTGTACGGCCTGCCGGACTTCCTCCTTGGTTCCGAACGGCATCACATGCTGCCTGTCCATCTCGCCCCAAAATGTTACCTTGCCTTTGTACATCTTGGCAATTTCTTCAATATCCATAGCGAAAAGCTGTGAATTAATGGCGTCTATCCCAACCTCGACGAAATCGCCGTAAATCTTCTGGGTATTACCGTCTGTATGGAAAAAAGCAAACTTGCCGTGAGAGTGAATAATGTCGCAGTATTCCTTATAGAGAGGTTTGAACAATTCACGGAATATCTCCGGATCGATAAGGACGCCGCTGTTGCTGCCCCAATCGTCCATGAAGAAAATACCGTCAACATTCGATTTGCACCAGCTTGTTATATCTTCAAGGTAAAACTCATGCACCATATCGAGCAGCTTGCGGATTTCTGCCGTGCCATAGCCAAGGTCAAGATACAGATTCTCCGTCCCTCGCAGGAACTGCAGGCGTTCGAAGGGTCTGGCGGTGACATCCGAAAGCATAAATTTATCATTCTCGTCGCACAGTCTGCTTACATGTGACATATCCCGATTGCGGACCAGATCCCAAGGTGGCTGGAAGGTGCTGAAGTTGGACCACTGAGTAATCACCGGACCTTTCACCTCGCCTATAATTCCGGGTTCCCCTACTTGCCAAATACTCCCCCAATCATCTTCGTAGCACCCGGCCTTGGCAGTTGCTTGCACTATCCTATCATCCCAGCCGGGGCAGAGTTGGCTTAGACCGATATCCATTGGGTATTTCTTGACGACCTCGTCGAATTCTTCCTTGCGATAAAGGCTTATATAGGGCAAGGCCCACAAATCCCGCGGTGCTCTGTCAGGATTCTCAAACCTTACGCATTTGCGGACTCTTTCTCTGCCAGTCATGTCTTGTCATGCCTTTCATGCCTTAGCGTGCATAACCACCAGCGGCAATGCCATATTGTGCACAAATATCATCATTTTGCACACGGGTGTATGTAGATGTATGCGCGAAATGATTATGTTTTTGCGCATACTGATATTTGCCCGGCTGTCTTTGTCGGCTACGATAACTGGGGAACCAGGATTCGGACCTGAACTAACTGATCCAGAGTCCCAAGTCCAGTGTCGATACTAAGCTGATTATGCGGTTTTTGAGCCATAAACGAACCTTTTCTCTCCGCCAGTCTCCGCAAGATTCCGCAATAGTGCGCCGTCAGGACAAGCACAGGACAAGCTTTTCAACGCAACAATAGCCGCCACTTCCGACTCGTGCAGGACGTGGGTGTAATATCGCATCGTCAATTCGATGCTCGCGTGTCTTGCCAGCTTCTGAGCGACGGCAGGGTGAACCCCGGCAAGCGCAAGGCCGGTAATGAATGAATGTCTCAGGGCGTGTGCATCAACATCCCGGCCAGCTTCGTCCCTGTATTCGATTCCCGCTTCGGCAAGATCGCATCTCAGCATTTTGGCGTAGTTAGCTTTATGCGGCATAGCGAAAGCCCTGTCTAGGGGCAGCTTGTCGCGGAGAAATTCTCTTATCATCGTTGCCGTATCGTCCATCAGGATTAGGTCGTCGCTCCGCTTGCCCTTGCAGTCGGAAGCCTCGACGTGGACGGTGCAGGGTGTTGATTCAAAGTCAAAGGACAGTTTCCGCATAGCCGTAATTTCGCCCATCCTTGCGCCGGTCTGAAGCGCCACGCGATAAACCAAACTCCGCTCATAGCCGCTCATATTGAAACGCTTCGGTGCTGCTTCTGTGGCAGTCAATAGCCTGCGTTGCTCGTCCATTGTCAATGCCCTGCGCTTCTTGCGGAACGTGGTCTGTCGAATTAGCGTATGTCCATCCATCGGATTAGCGCCTGCAACGCGGCCCTCTCGTATCAGCCACGCGCAGAATCCCTTGAAGCCCCTCAGATAGCCGTTGTAGCTTCTTTCACCGTACCCGCCCGGCCCCCTGCCTTTGGCAAGGAAGGTCTTAACTGCGTTGCCGTCGATGTCGCTCCATACTGTAAATCTGCAATCGCTCAGGATTCGCCGAATCCCGCTCTCGACCTGCCGTATGTAAGAAGCCTTGCGGTTGTCGGCGGCTAATCCCGCACAGTAGTCTTGCAAGTGTGCATCGAGAGCCTTGCCGATGTTCGCTGATAGTCTCTGATTGTCTATCAGCCCGAATTCGATTAGCTTGCTGCGTTGCTTATCCGGCAGTGATTCAATCCAGCGTTGCAGGTCTTGACTCAGGACTCCACCGGACGCCAAAAGCTCATTCACCTTCACGCTGAGAGTATCACTTGCGCCCTTGTTGCTGTACGCTGGCAGTCGGCGGCGAATCTGCCGGTTGTCCACAAAGGTCAGGTAGTAGTGACTACACCGCTTCGTCTTGCCCGTCCGCTTGTCTGTGAATGTAGGTCGAAAAACTTTCATACGTCACCTCACTTTAAACAAAAGCCCCAGGTTTATATGCGTCGTAAGAAACGCCGCCGCGCTCGCGCAGACCGGCGAACCTGGGGTTGTTTTTATGCTTTGGTCTTCTATGTCGGGGGCGGAGGCTATCTCGTCGTATAGCTCGGCTGCTGAGAGTTCGATTGATTTGGCCATTTCGAATTCTTCTATTAGGTCTTGTTTATCCATATTGCTGCCTTAGGCTGTCTGGTAGAAACTATTTTTTTGACACGGATTAACACTGATTTTAATGTGTGTGGGTTCCTGCTTTCGCAGGAATGACAGATTGTGGTTCGTTGTTGGTGATGTAGTTGGTTTCATGGTTGGCGGGAGCGGAGTGGTTTTGGTTACCGGGTTTGCGTGGGGGTTTTTGTTAGGGCTGCTATAATCTTTTTATGCCTTTTCGTATCTTCGATTAGGACGGTCAGGCGGGTTCTTATCTTTGTAAATACTTCGGGTTCGATTCCTTCGGGCCAGTTCTTTGGGTTCAGGTAGTCGAGGTATATTCCGTTCGAGATTTCATCCTCTATGTCGAGGGCTGAAACGAGGTAGTTTGCCAGTATTTTGGGCGGCCGATGAGGCTCTTTGTCGTGTATTGTTTCGCCGGTTTCCATATAGCATTTATCGGCTATGGGAGAGGGGGGACTAAAGGGAGTTTTTAGTTTTTGGGTTTGAGTTTTGAGTTGTGGTAGTGAGGGGGGGGTGTTAATATGGGTGAAAAACTGGTAAGGGAAGGTATTTGATGGCTGTCGGAAAAAGACTTGATACGTATGTATTAGATAACGGGATGGTTATTCTTGGCGAGCCGATGGAGGCCGTTGAGTCGGTTGCTTTTGATTTTATGCTGCCTGCAGGGGCTTCTGTTGTCGGCGAGGGCTTTTGCGGGGTTGGCGAGGTTATCAGCGACTGGATTTTCCGGGGGGCCGGGGATAGGAGCAGCCGGGAGCTTGGCGATGCTCTGGACGGGCTTGGACTGCATCGTTCCGGCTCGGTCGGCAGCGCTCATTTATCGCTCGGGGCGGCGTTGGAGTCGAGTAATCTGGCTGAGGGCCTTGATTTGTACGCCGATATTATACTGAGGCCGAGTTTGCAGGACGATGAGTTCGAGCCGGCCAGGCAATTGGCTATCGACGAGGTGCATTCTCTGGACGACGACCCGAGGCATAAGGTTATGATCCAGCTGCGGGAGCAATTTTATCCGTATCCCCTCGGGATCAGTACGGTCGGGCATATCGAGGAGTTGAAGGCTTTGACGGCTGAGAAGACGCGGGGGATTGTTGATGAGCATTTCAGGTTGCCGCAGACGGTTTTTGCGATTGCGGGCAAGTACGATTTCGATAAGGTTTGCAGGCAGTTGGAAAGATTGTTTGCAGGGCAGCGGCGTGAGCCGGCCGGGGCGATTGAGATAGGCTCGAGAGCGGGCCCCCAAGGGGCAGGCAAGTATATGCACATCGAGGATGACAGTTCGCAGGTGCATATCGGGCTGATGGCCGAATCGGTTGTTTTGGGGGACGAGGATTATTATAATGCGAGAGTTGCGGTTTCGGTTTTGTCGGGCGGGATGAGTGCGAGGCTGTTTACCGAGGTGCGCGAGAAGCGGGGATTGTGCTATGCAATCGGGGCGAGGTATCACGGTCTTAAGGAAGCCGCCGGCGTAATGTGTTATGCTGGCACTACTCCCGATAAGGCGCAGGAGACGTTCGATGTTATAAGGAGCGAGTTCGGTCGGCTTGGGGAGGGCATTAGCGACGATGAGTTGGCTCGTGCGAAGGTTGGGCTTAAGAGCGATTTGATTTTGCAGAGCGAGTCGTCGAGCAGCCGGGCCGGGTCGATTGGGGTAGATTATTATATGTTGGGCAGGGTGCGAAGCCTCGACGAAATTAAGGACGCCGTGGAGGCGACAAGCGTCGATTCGGTTTTGGGGTATTTGCAGAATAAGAGATTCGACGATTTTACGGTTGTTACTATCGGGCCGAAGGAATTAACCACGAATTTGCACTAATTAACACGAATGTTGGGTTGTGTGGATTCTTTAGTATTTATTACGGACGCTAATGGATCGTGTATGGAATTTAAGAAGAAGATATTGGACAACGGGTTGTGTTTGATAGGTGAGTTCAACAAGTCCGCGAAGTCGGCGGCGATTGGCTTCTTTGTGAAGACCGGCTCGCGTGATGAGACTATGCAGATTAACGGCGTTTCGCATTATCTCGAACACATGCTTTTCAAGGGCACCGATAAGCTCAGTGCGCTGGAAGTCAACGAGGCTTTCGACCGAACCGGCGCTCAGTTCAACGCGTTTACGAGCGAGGAGAACACGGTTTTTTATGCGGCGATGCTTCCTGAGTATCTCGCTGAGGTGACGGATCTTTGGGCCCGGTTGATGAGGCCCGCCCTTCGCGACGACGACTTCGAGATGGAGAAAAACGTGATCAAGGAGGAGATCGCGATGTACAAGGATATGCCGAGCTTCGATGTTATGGATCAGTGCCGGTCTCTTCATTTTGGCGGTCATGCTTGCGGGTACAGCGTTCTGGGCAGCGATGAGAGTATAGATGCTCTGACGGCCGAGCAGATGCGGGAGTATTTCTCGAGGCGGTATGCTCCGAATAATATTGTTGTTGCATGTGCGGGTGATTTCGATTGGGAGCAGGTGTGCTCTCTTATCGAGGGGCCTTGCGGCAAGTGGGAAAAGGGCGCTGCGGGCAGGGAATTGACGGATAGCAGTGGCAGTTGGAAAAAGAAAAGGATTGAGAAATCGAACCTGGCGCGCGAGCATATATGTTTGATGAGTGCGGGTATGTCGGCTCAGGACCCGAGCCGTTTTGCGGCGACGCTCCTAGGGACTGTTATCGGGGACGACGTTGGTTCTCGGTTCTTCTGGGAGTTGGTCGATAAGGCTCTGGCCGAGGCTGCTGTGATGCAGTTTGCGGCGATGGACGGAACGGGCGTTTTTTGCAGTTATATTCGGTGCGGCAGCGAGAATGTTTCGACTGTGATGGACATTGTCCGAAAGGTTTTCGAGAGTGTCTCGGCGAAGGGGATTAGCGAAGACGAGCTGCGGAAGGCTAAGAACAAGATACTCAGCGCGCTGGTTATCAAGAACGAACTGCCGATGGGTCGGCTGATCGACCTTGGATTCAACTGGACTTATCTGGAGCAGTACCGGACAGTGAAAGACGATCTCGATGCGATTAAGACCGTGACGGTGGACGATGTTCATTCGGTTATCGAGCGGTGCAATCCGGGTGAGTTTACGCAGTTTTCCATCGGGCCGGAAAAGGCGTCTTGAAGGAACAGGTTGGGGCAGCAGTAATAGACAGCATTCAATTGCGAAAGGATACGGATATGGGCAGTCAAATATCACGGGGATTGGCCGAAGAGGAAGCGGAATGCGGGATAGGGTTGAATCGGCGCAGTTTCTTGAAGAAGGCGGGTATTGCAGCGGCGGGGCCGGCTTTGTTGCCCGGTTGTGCATCTGCTGGCCGAGGAGCGAAAGGCAAGGGCAAGCGGCCCAACGTTATCCTGGTAATGACGGACGATCAGGGTTACGGCGATCTTCACTGCCTCGGCAATGAGGTGATTGATACGCCGAATCTGGACAAGCTGCACGGCCAGAGCATTCGGCTGACAGATTTTCATGTGGATCCGACTTGTTCGCCGACGCGTTCGGCGTTGATGACGGGGCATTATTCGACGAAGACCGGCGTATGGCATACGATTATGGGCCGGTCGCTGCTCGGCGCGCATGAGACGACTGTTGCGGATGTGTTCAGCGCCGGGGGGTATAAGACTGGTATTTTCGGTAAGTGGCATTTGGGTGATAATTATCCGTTCAGGCCGCAGAATAGAGGGTTCGGGGAGGTTTTGATTCACGGCGGCGGCGGAGTCGGGCAAGGGCCTGATTATTGGGGCAATGATTATTTCGACGATACCTACTTCCACAACGGCAGGGAAGAGAAGTTCGAGGGGTACTGCACCGAAAAGCCTCAGAATCTCGTCCGTCGTGCCGTAGTCAGGATTGATTGCACGAAGAAAAACCGTCGCAGGTATCTTGCTCGACTGGTCGATCTTCACCGCAAGGACGTCTTTATGCGTAACGCCTATCTCGATCCAACTGCCTCTCTCCGGTATAATCCGCCCGCCATGCAGAACCCTGTCGCCCTCTTTGCTCTCGATAAGGAAATCCACACCGGGACTGCGGTGCAGCTGGCTCACTATAACACGCACCGCGCCGTTAATTATGAACTCGCCACCGCCGATCATGATAGGTATCTCACCAAGATATATCGCCTGCTCCGTCGAATCCTCGCTCTTCTTAGTCTTGAGCCTGCAGTGTACCTTTAGAGGATAACCGTAAGTCAAACGAAGCTGACGACATTGCATCGGCGTATAATGTGGACTCTCCAACTCGTAGTAAAGATACTCCAGATTCATATTCTTATCGTAGCTCTCAATCGGGAATATCTCTTGAAACAGGGATTCAAGCCCGACGCATGCCCTTCGCGTCGCAACCGCCTCTCTTTGCAGAAAGCGGTCGAAACTCTTCCTCTGTATCGCAACGAGATCAGGGATTTCAACAGCATCCCGAACCTTGCCAAAATTACGAATCGTTTGTGAAACCATCTGGCACTCCCTTCAAGGGCGAACAGAATACAGCATTTAATCTTCTTCCTGAGCCGGGGACACTATCCGATATGGCGATTAGGCCAGTTCAACAACCGCACCAACAGCCTCAAGCTGTTTGACGATGGCTTCGGCATCATCCTTGCTGATACCCTGTTTGACGGGCCGAGGAACCCCGTCAACAAGCTCTTTCGCCTCCTTAAGCCCCAAAGAGGTAATAGCTCTTACCTCTTTGATAACCTGAATCTTCTTGTCGCCGAATTCCTTGAGAATTACGTCGAAGCTGGTTTTCTCTTCCGCTTTCTCGACGCCGCCTGCTGCGGGACCCGCAACCATTACCGCCCCACCGGCGGCCGGCTCGATGCCGTGCTCTTCCTTCAGGTAATCGCCCAACTCCTTAGCCTGCATCAAAGTAAGCCCGACTATCTTATCGCCAAGCTTCTTAATGTCGCTGCTCCAATTCTTGGCGTCTTTTCCCTTGGTCTCCTCGACCTTGACTTCTTTTGTCTCTTTAGCTTTTTCTTCTGCCATTTTACACAAACTCCTATCGTTTAAAGCCCGATGGTAGCTGAAACTCCGTCGCCTCATTTAACCCGTTGCCGGGGCAGCCAATCGAGCAACCAATAATTTGCAATTCTCTCCGGCTCACAAGCCGGTTCATTAAGCCAATTTACGCCGCCTGTTTCTCATCCTTTTCTGCGAGAGTCTTGATGCAACCCGCAATAATGCCCGCAGGACCGCCGATTGCAGACGCCAACCTCGCTGCGGGGGACTGAATCAACATAACGATCCCACCCAGCAATTCCGCACGCGTGGACATCTTCGATATTTCCGAGGCGCTTTCAGCGTCCATTGCAGAGCCGTCAAGAAACGCGCCTTTTACCTTAATCACGGGCAGTTTCTTGACCCACTCGGCCATTTCTTTGGCGACATCGACTATGCTGTCGCCCCCGTAAGCGAGCGTGCAGCACCCGCTGAACAAATCAGCCGCAGCGCCCAGACCCTGCGACGACAACGCCTTTTTGAATAGCGAATTGCGGACGACCATCAGCTTGATGCCCTTTTCCTTCAACTCGCCTCGCATAAGGTTGTTATCAACGCCTCCGATGCCAAGAGTGCTCAGAACCAGGAAGTCCCGGAAGCTATCCTCGACGATTCGCTTCTCAAGTTCGCTCTGCAATAATCCTTTTATATATTTGCTCATTTTTCGTATCTCGTATAGCGTTATCGATAATTGCCAATTCTCAGTAATTAACAGTAAAGGACGGGCTCATCGTGGCTGAAATGCAGACTTTCTTAATGTAAGTGCCTTTCGCCGACGAAGGCTTGATCTTCTTGATGTGTGTGACGAACGCCTCGACGTTCTCGACCAGCTTCTGAGTCTCGAAGCTCTGCTTGCCGACTACTACATGAACATTGCCGCCGGCGTCGTTTTTGAACTCGACTTTGCCGGCCGCAAACTCAGCGACCGCTGCAGCGACCTCATTCGTAACGGTCCCGTTCTTCGGGGACGGCATCTTCCCCTGCGGGCCAAGGACTCGCCCCAATTTACCCACCTTGCCCATTACCTTGGGCGAAGCGATGGCTACGTCGAAATCCATCCAACCGTCGCTAACTTTCTTAACCAACTCGTCGCTCCCAGCCTCAATCGCGCCGGCAGCCATGGCCGATTCTACGTCAGAGTCATCGCAGAACGCAATAACCCTCTTCTGCTTGCCAATACCGTGCGGAAGAGAAATCGAGCCGCGAATTAACTGATCAGCCTGCTTCGGATCGAGGCCAAGATGCATAACGCACTCGATGCTCTGATCGAATTTTACCGATTTGAACGATCTTATTTTTTCCAGGGCCTCGCCGAGACTAACAGAATTTTTCGTCACCGATTCGGCCTCTTTATTGTATCTCTTGCTTCTCAACGCCATATTAGCTATCTCGTATCAACTAAAATTCTCTTAAATAATAAAATGCCGCTAATCGACTACATCAACACCCATACTTCTCGCCGTCCCAGCGATAATCTTCGACGCCTGAGCAAGGTCGTAAGCGTTCAGATCCTTGAACTTCGTCTCAGCGATCTTACGCGCCTGTTCCCATGTGATAGTGCCTACCTTCTCCTTGTTAGGAACACCGCTGCCCTTGGCAATCCCAGCCGCCTCCTTAATCAAAACCGCAGCAGGAGGACTCTTAACCTCGAACGTGAAGCTCTTGTCCGCATAAACGCTTATAACAACGGGCACAGTCATACCGTTCATATCCTTCGTTCGCTCGTTGAACTGAGAAACGAATTGACCTATATTAACGCCGTGCTGCCCTAAAGCAGGGCCTATCGGCGGCGCCGGCGTCGCCTTTCCGCCCGAAGCCTGCAACTTGATCTTTACTACAACTTCTTTAGCCATTAGTTTCCTTTTTGTTGTTTAGCCGTCGCCGGCATGGCGACGC
Organism: Sedimentisphaerales bacterium; assembly: GCA_041322395.1. GTDB lineage: Bacteria > Planctomycetota > Phycisphaerae > Sedimentisphaerales > Anaerobacaceae > JAFGCD01. The sequence continues at coordinate 2,572,237 of JBGLNQ010000001.1, read as the reverse complement.
ATTGTTTAGCCGACGCCGCTGCGGCGACGTGCCGACAAGAGTCATATCTTCTCGATCTGCCAGTATTCTATATCCAAAGGCGTGCTTCTGCCGAATATCGTCACAATCACCTTAACTATGCCACGCTCGGCGTCGATCGAATCGACTGTGCCCTCGAAATTCTCGAAAGCGCCTTCACGTATCTTAATCTGGTCGCCCTTTTCGAACTCGACCTTAATGCTCGGCGCCTCGTCCGGCTTCTCGGCTTCCAGAAGCATCTTCGCGACATCCGTATCTTTCATAGGAGTCGGGATACCCTCCGTGCCAATGAAATCCCCGACGCCGCTGGTGCCCTTAATCATAAACCAGACCTGTTCCGGAACCCGGCCGTCTTCTGTGGTCTCCATCTCCATAAAGACGTAACCAGGATACAGTTTTCTCTTGTGGACCGTTTGTTTGTTGCCGCGGATTCGCTTGATTTGCTCGACAGGCACTTCGATTCGGCCAATAATACCGCTCAAGCCTTCCTTCTCAACTTTTTGCTTTAGAGACTCTCTGACCTGAGCCTCTTTGTTTGCCGCAACTCGCAAAACGTACCACTGCATATCATTACCTTATTTCGTATGTTTTAATCAGTATCAGGCTTTTCACGCGATCTAACGAGCCGCCCGCCGGTTGACGTCTGCACGCTAATCAGGTAAGCAGCCAGCTAAAGAAAGCCTGGAAGGTTAAGTCCGTAACTCCCAGCAAAAGCGCCGTCAAAATCACAACAATGATTACGATAGCCGTCGAAACAATGATCTCCTGCCTGCTCCGCCCCGGTCTTCTTGTCCGGTAATGATGTTTGAAATAATGGGATCGACCCTTATCGCCCCAGTGACTACATAAGACTGTTTGGCCAACAGCCAGACACACGGGACACCCACCGAACAAATCACCGCCAGCGTCAAGAGGACGATGCCCCAGCGTCTGAGCAATGCGCTGCCTATGTTCAATGTCTGTTCGGCATCACTTTCGGGCGCCATCGGACTCGGTATTTGCATCGGTATTCGCGACACCGGGAAATTACCCGAATTTTGTCCAATCACCCGATCCAGATATTTCTCCAGATCATTCATATCCTCGTTCTCCTAAAAAATACTACGCATTTTGTCGCGTAATTACTATGGCTTCCCGCTGTACGGGAGGCATGGTTAATTTTTTCAGAAGCCACAGCTCGCCAATCACTGCGGCAAGGGCCAACGGCATCATGGCATAGCCTCCGAAATCGTGAAATATCTCTTCCCATTTCTCCCCCTTGATCATTGTAAAAGCTATGGAGGTGAGCGTCAGCCGGATCGTGTTGCACAAAAGCGCAATCGGCAGGCTGGAGCCAAATACTATAATTTTCTCCCACCATGCTCCTTTTACCAATAACGCAACCAAGCCGCTGATCACAAAGAACGCCGTGACCATTCTTAGACCGTTGCACGCCCAGGCGACCTCGACTACAGTTCCTTCTATATCGATGACGTTCCCATGCTGTATGACTCCGTAGCCCAGCAGTTCGAGGCAAAAGACCGCCGAGGTCGTTGCCCAACTCTGGAGCGGCTGTGCTATATAACTCTGCAGCGGCGTAGGCCAGGGTATCATCAGAAGCATAAATAATAACACGGTAAAGACCTTCCACAAACTGCGCCAGCCAAATAGCAGCAGCACCATCGCTCCCATGGTCAGAACGACGCTAAGCCTCTCTGCTATTCTGAAGTTATAGAACAGCCCGTAAAATCTGAATCCCTGCGCTCCGACGAATGCGAGCAGGCCGCATATTATGGCCGGCCTTACGACGCATCGAGCGATTTGCTCACGCCTCGTCCACAATATGTAAATCGCCAGGAAAGGAACCAACATGCCGGAGGAATACTCGTCGCTTCTTTGCCATAATGTCCAAAGGTCGGTCAACTCGGGCAGAAAGCACCAGAGAAAGGCCGCCACAACAAGACCTATTCCGAAAAGCACTTGCGGTTTCCCTGCATCAAGAACAATCTCATTCGGCAGGATTTTGTCGGTTTTTCGCTGCGTTTTGCTCATCTTCTCTCTTACCACTCTCAACTTGCTTTTGATCGCCCTTTTGAATGCTCCTTCACACCGGCCTGATACGGTCTCTTCCTGGACAACAGTATCACGTCCGACAACAACTCCGCAGCCAATCAAGCTTCTCTGAACTCGGCAGTCGGCTTCGAGCGTTGCGCCGTCCCAGACGACGCTGCCTACTACAACCGCATCGGCGCCGACTTCGACATCGCTTCCCAAAACTGTTGGCCCGATGATAACAGCGCCGCTCGAAACTTTGACGCGGTCCATAATCACCGCCGGGCCGCATACCTTTGCAGTCGAATGCACCTCGGCGTCTTTCGCTATCCATACGCCTCTAAAATCTTTCTGCTCGAATTTTGCGGTATCGGGCTTAGGGTTCTCGGTATTTTCGAGATAATCGCTGATAGCTCGAAGATATTCGGACCTGTCCCGGAAGTTGCCGGCGTGGTTGGGCAGAACCGCGGCATGAACGCTCTTGCCCGCCCGGACCATCTCCGGGATAAGCCCTTCCTTGATATCGAAATAGCCTCCCTTGGGAATATGTTCGAGGACTTTGCCGGCGCATACATAAATACCGCTGGCGCGTCCCAATTGTCCGGGATTTTCATCTTCGGGATTGAACATCACGGTCAAATCGCATTGCCCGCCTTGATGCGCCTCGAGCAGCATTTCAATTTTAGGGCCAGAGACCATATTGGCCGGAATCACAATAAAGAGGGTGTCTTTGCGCCCTCGGCCTGCATCGCGAAGAGCCCCTGCAGTTCCAACGGGCAGCGCCTCTTCGATGAACTCGAGCTTCATATCACCGACCGGCCGAACCGATTCAGCCAACAATGAGCTTTCGCCGTTCGAGCAAATCACAGCATCGACTATCCCTTGATCGGCCAACGAATCCAGAATGCGCTGCAGAGCGGGCTTTCCAGCCACCGGCCATAAAGGCGTCGGCAAATCCGCAGCCAAGCGACAACGTCCGAAATCACGTCGCCCGGCGAGGATTATTACTCTGATAGCACCTGCGGTAATCACTTGCCCTTCTCCAAATCAGCGCTCGCAACCGTTAAGAAAGCGGCGAATTCTATCGGCCACGGCATTAGGGGCCGGCCTTCTTTGCTTGGGAACAAAATCCCGCAACCGACGAATGCCGTCAGGCAACTCCTCAACATCGTTGGCCGTTAATATATGTCCGAGTTCGGAAAACCTTCTGGCGATGCCCACCTGATGATCGTTCACCACTTCGCCGTACTTTTTGAGTCTCGGCAATGCAAGTAACGGTTTCTTGTTGTTCAAGGCCATAGTTATCGTACCTATTCCCGCGTGTCCGATTATCGCGGAAGCTTCCCTGATATGTTTGTCAAAGTCGGCCTTTTCCATAATCGGCACGGCTTCGAAGTTGCCTGGCCTGCAGGAGTTTTCGCCTATTTGACCAAAGACCGTTTCGCTGATTAAGCCCTCGCCGATAATATTATCCACGGCATGAACAAGCCTATCGAACGGAAACTGTGTTCCTACGGTTAAAAAGATCATATTACTGCACCGGCATATTCAACGCCAGGATATTTTTCGGCCAATTCGGGCCACTGAACCAGCAAAAGGTCGGCAATACGGCGAACTAATCGACCTGATAAGGACAGCCTATATACGTTTGTAATGCTGTCGATCCAGACTATTTTGGCGCCTAAGAGCTTGCTCAAAAAACACACGATACAACCGGCCGCGGCGCCGGTGCTAATGACTACATCGGGCCTTTCGCGAAAGACTATCCTTATGCACCGCAACAGCACAACAAAGACTCGCCACGGCTGCCGGCGATTGCACTCTCCGACGACATAGACTTTGCCATGCTTTGAAAGTTTCTTCTTGATAACATCTACGGTCGTGATCCAGCAGGAGCGGCTTCCTTTCCAACTCTCGGACAGTTTAAGTAGCTGGCTGGTGTGTCCGCCGGCCGAACTGACCAGGCATACACGCAGTTTTTTCGCATCGTCAACCATCGCATTCACCGCTAAGAAACACCGTTCTCTGTCAAAAGCTCATCAAGCACTAATTGCGCCTTGCTATCCCACGAAGCATTTTGCACTTTTTCTCTTCTTTGAGCGATTCGTTCGGGGCAATCTTCTTCGAGGGCTTGTTTTATACTCTCGGCGAATTGTTTCGGAGTGCTCGCTTGGTAAACCACGTCCAGATATTTCTGCAGTTCGGCAAAGGGCGTGCTTACCACGGGCTTGCCGAGAGCGAGATACTCCTTGAGCTTTATCGGATTGCAGGCCTGGATCCATCGGTTCTGCCTCCAGGGCATAATGGCGACATCGAAACACTTGCCGTAGTGCGGAATCTGCTCGTACGGCTTTTGTCCCAACATTGATACATTCCCGCGAGCCTCAAGCGACGAACAATCCGACGACGCCTTTCCCACGAAAACAAACGACATCTCGCCCAGCAGATCGACCACTTTCTCCACGAAGGCGATATCGGAAGTATGATCGTCTATCCCTCCGAAAAACCCGACGACGGGGCCTGGGATCCAGGCGATATCTTCAGGCTTCTCGGCGTTGCGCTCGGCATGGGCGAACATTTCGTAATCGACGCCGTGACCGAGAAAAAAGGCTCGGCGACATTGAGACCGCTCCTGTTCATAGAGCAACTGGCTGACGAATACCGTCACGTCGGCCGAGGCAGCCTCTTTCGGTCAGCTTGGCGGCCAGCGCCTTGCGGGCCGGCGGCTCGCCGTGGACCAGGTGGATCCGGCCCGGTTTTTCGTGCATCCGCGCGACCCAGTCCAGCAGGCCCTTTTGATCGGCGTGGGCCGAATACCCGCTCAGGGTGTGCACGCGCGCCCTGATCGTGCTTTTCTTTCCGTTCAGCGCCACGGTCCCGTTGCCGCCGGTATGCTCCTGGATGGCCCTGCCGGGCGTCCCGGCCGCCTGGTAGCCCACGAAGACGACATCGTTTTCCGGCCGCTCGATGCCGGCGGCCAGGTGATGGACGATCCGTCCGCCGCTGCACATCCCGCTACCGGCAATGATCACCGCCGGCCCCTTCACCTCCAGCAACCTGGCATGCTCGACGTGTTTTTCGACCCCGAACAACCGCTCAAAATTTATCGGATCATCGCCTGCCTTCAACAGCGCCTTGGCCTCCGCGTCCCAGAAGTCGGACAAGCGCGAGTAGACCCGGGTGATCTCCAGCCCCAGCGGCGAATCGACGAAGACCGGCGGGCGGTTGCCGGCAGTTAGGCGGGGAAACCGCCTTTGATATTCCGGGTTCGAAAAAATCCGGTCGAGCTCGTAGAGGATCTCCTGGGTACGACCCAGCGCAAAAGCCGGGATGAACACCTTGCCGCCGTCGGACAGGCAGCGATCGAGGAGTTCGGCCAGCCGCTCCATGCGGTGGACACGGTCCCCGTGCAGCCGATCGCCGTAGGTCGACTCCAGAAACAGGACATCCGCCCGGCCGGCACTTTCGGGATCGTTTAAGATCGGCGTGTCGAAGTTGCCCAGGTCCCCCGAGAACACGACCGCCGCGCCGCCCTTTCGATCTTCGAAGCGGATGAAGCAGGAACCCAGGATGTGGCCGGCGCGGCCGAGTTCGAAATAAACGTCGTTTCCCAGATCGAAGGCCTCCCCGTACTCGAAGCCCCAGGCCAGCTCCTCTATCGTCTCAGCGATCTTATCCCTCTCGTAAGACCTCAAGGCCTCAAAGCGCATGGCATCCGCGAGCATGGGCGCAATCAGGGCGACGGTGGGATGGGAGGCGATGATCTCCCCTTTGAACCCCTGCCGGATCAGCGTCGGCAGCAGACCGATGTGGTCGATGTGCGCATGGGTCAAAAAGATGAAATCGATTTCGGCGGGTTTGACCGGCCACAGGTCCACCGGAACGGACTCGTCGCGCCCCTGCGTGATACCGCAGTCGACCAGGAGGTTGCGCCCCCGAACCCGCACCAGCCGGCAGGACCCGGTCACGCAGCTCTCCCCGCCTAAATGCTGCACACGTATAGAGTTAATTGAGTTCATTGGCTTTGTCGGGATAAATTTTTCTGGTGAAAAATTTATGAAATCCTTCCGAGGCGGGACTTTGCCGCTCTCAAGAAAGCAAAGGCGTCGGGTTTATAGTTGAACACACAGAACGCAATAGACAATCAACTTGCCGGCTCGGTCATCCTGTGTGATGGTAGAGCAGGTGGCCGGTTAGTCGCAAAATGGGAATTGGTAAATGCTTGAACACTGCATAGGAAGATTTAATGCGGGTTCCGGTGGAAACGAACCTGTCTTTCTTCAAATCATATTGATAATACCATAATTTTTTCTCATCCGAATCCCACCCGTTTTTGAACTGCCTTAAACCGTCATTTTCCTTTTCTGTTCTTCCCAAATCAAGGACTTTGAATCCCTTTTGGGAACATTTTTTAATGGCTTCCCACATCAGCAGATGATTGAGACGGAGTTTTAAGTATCTTCGGTCCGAGGCCCCGAACTTGAACAGCGCCCGCTCCCGATGAAGAAAATAAACGGCTCCGGCGACCGGTCTGCCTTGGAAAGCGGCCAGGGCCACAAAGCCTTTTTGCGTACCTATGATATGCGCATGAATTTTTTCGAAGAACAGCCACGGTTGGGACGGAAGTCCGTGGTGTTTCCGTGTTTGACAATGCAGGCCGTAAAAGGCCTCCAAATGCTCCCGTGAGTGTCCACCAAGCGTAATGTCGACTTTTTCCCTAACGGCCTTTTTGATGTTACGCCGGGTGCTGTCCCTAAAAGATTTGTTCAGCTGGGCCTCGTCGCCGGTGAGACTGATGATGTGGGTAAAATGGTCGGCACATGACGGCACATCATTTAAAAAGACTTTACCGCCTCGCAGTTCGAAGTATTTCCAGCCGGACCGCTTTCCATATAGTGTGATACAATCCAGGATCTCACGAAAAATATCGTCCGCGGCGGCGATCGGATGGCAGATGTCGGTGAACGGTAATGACACCCCGCGCTTGCCGGTGAAAACGCTGTTTATCTCCATCACGGGGATGAGCCCAACGAGTTTGCCGTTCTCGATGATGGTGAAATAGAGCGGTTTGTACCCGTATGATTGGCTCAGCACCCGCGCCCAGGCGGCGGTGTGGAAGAAGGTGGTATCGGGGTGCGTGAGGAGGAGGTCGTCCCATTGGGGGTAAGTGCAAGGGTTGATGATGTCAACGTTCATGGGGTCTATTGGGTCTATTGGGTTTGTTGGCCCAGTGAAATACGCTGCGCTGTTCTTCGAAATTTCACCCCGGTACCATCTGCTGGCGCTGCAGGGCAGGTGGGCTAAAGGTTGATTGAGATAAATTTTTCTGGGAAAAAATTTATGAAACGCGGCCCTGCCGCTCTCAAAAAGAAAAAAGTCAGTTTTCAGTCGAACTCAAGAAACACAATAGACCCGTTAACCCATTACCCGCGTTTTTGCAAAATGCGCGCTGGGTTTCCGGCGACGACTGTGTTGGGCGCGACATCTTTTGTGACGACGCTGCCGGCGCCGATGACGGCACCCTCTCCGATAGTGACGCCGCACAGGATGGTGGCGTTGGAGCCGATGGAGGCCCGTTTCTTTATGATTGTCGGCACAACCTGCCAGTCGGCCTCGGTCTGCAGACCGCCGCCGTCGGTGGTGGCCTTGGGGTACTTGTCGTTGATAAACATGACCCCGTGGCCGACGAAGACCTCGTCTTCAATGGTGACGCCCTCGCAGATGAAGCTGTGGCTCTGGATCTTGCAGTTTTTGCCGATGGCGGCGTTTTTCTGTATCTCGACAAAGGGGCCGATCTTGGTACCGTCGCCGATCGTGCAGCCGTAGAGATTGATGAAATCGTTGAGCTGGACATTGCGGCCTAACTTCACATCCGGAGCGATTTTTTTCATTATTTTTATTCACCGCAGAGGGCTAAGAATGCCTAAAATGCCTAAAATGCGCTAAAATGCCTAAAGTGAAAAAAGTGCCTGAAGTTAAGGGCCTACCTCTTTTTTCCGATGGATGTGAAAATCGCGAGAAGTTCGCTGCATTCTTCGTACTCCATCATTATTTGATCCATTGTAAACCATCCGACCTCTGTAATAACCTGAAGCCAGTATTGCGTTTCACTTGCTTCGCTTTCACAGATTTTGATTCTGCTTTTAAAATCCGCTTTGCTCCTCGATCTATTTGCCTCTCTATAATTCGCTCCAACTGATGTTCCTGATTTTGTAATCTGGTTTTTTATGACTCTTCCTTCCGTTGTATTTGGTAATTTAGCCGAAAGCCTGATTATCATCACCGCAAATTTAAGTGTTCTTTTTTCAAGACTCTTTGCAAATTCTTTAGTATTCATTTATTTTAGGCAATTTAGGCACTTTAGCGCATTTTAGGCATTTCTACGACCTGCCTAATTTATACCAATTCCACAGGGGTGCCTTTGTTTTTTAGGGACTGCTCGGCGGCGGAGAGGATTTTGACGACCTGCAGGCCTTCGCGGCCACCGGTCAGGGGCTGGATGCCCTTGTTCAGGCAGTCGACGAAGTGCTCGGTTTCAAGCGTCAAGGCTTCGTGGCCCTCCAGCTTGGGGGCGTACATATCCCCGACCCGGTACTGGACCTTCATGCTGTAGAGTTCCTCCTTGGTGAAGATTAGCTCGGTGCCCGGCTCGCCTTGCATGGGAATTTTTTCGCTGTTTCGCCAGAGGTAGTCGCAATAATAGTCGTGGGCGTGGACCTGGTGGTAGTAGCCGTAGAATTCGTCGAAGCCGTGTTTTTCGGGGACGCCGGTTGTTCCGACGTCGCCGAGGCCCCATTTCCCGAATCCTCCTGTTGCGTAGCCTGCCTTCTTTAGTACCTGAGCTGCGGTGACGTCTTCGGGGAGGATGGGGATCCCGCCTGTGTTGCCTCGGACGCTTGTGCGGCCCATGTGCTTTCCTGTCATCAGTGTGCTTCTGGCTGGCGCGCAGACGGTGCAGCCTGAATATGCGTCTGTGAATTTGATGCCTTGGGCGGCCATCTTGTCGATGTTGGGGGTTTTGATTTGTTTGGAGCCATAGCAGCCGAGGTCTGCATAGCCCAGGTCGTCGGCAAGGATGAAGATTATGTTTGGTTTTCTTCGGCCGGGGCGTTCTGCCCGGCCTGCGGTTGCGCAGCTCGGCAGAAGTGAATACGCCGCCGCTGCAATACCGGTATTCTTGAGGAAATCTCTTCTTGTGTGGTTAGCCGTATCTGCTCCTTGGTATCTTTGGGATTTACACTTTGTCATTCTCGGACCAGTATATTCAGGGATGGCGGAAGGTCAAATGAAAATCCTTGACTGGCGCGAAGCGGTTGGCGGCGGGGTGGGGAACGGGCGTGCAGCGATGCTGCGATGCTCGCTGGTTGACGGTTTCGAACGTTGTCTTCGAGTTTTTTAGAGCACTACTTGAGATTGGTCTGCGTTTTGGGCTTCCTCGTATGAAATTCTGGTTCTCTCTGCCATTGTCGGCTCATGCGGGGTCATATTCTCGCAGGCTTCGAATGGCGACCATTTTTCCTTTGCCTTGCTGGCAATTTGGACGAGTCGGCCGATGACGAGTTCTGCGGTGTCATCGAAAGGGTCAACGACGAATGCCTTTAGCTCTTCATAGAGTTCATCTGAGATTTCTACAGTTTTCATATTGGCGAACCTTATTTGCAATGCGGTTAAGTACTATCAACTGATATATCAAGCCCACACTGTAAAATATACGATTCAATCGCTGTCTGTGCCAAACGGGAAACGATGTTTATCGCCATAATCTTTGTTTCGCTGTGTGGCCGGTTCGCCCGTTGGCCCGGGGCCTATAATGTGCAAATTCAATGTGCTTGATCAAGCCATTGTGGGGGGAGGCAGAGAATTAGCTCTTTGCTTGGCGGCCCAACCTATCGCGATACTACTTCTTTCCGGATTTCTTTTCCGGTTTTTGGGCCTGGCCTGTCATGAGGACGAATCTTACGGGCATTACCTTGGTTCGTTTGATTTTGCCCTTCTTGTCTTTTACGATGAGTTCGAGATATTCGTATCCGAGTGTTCCTCTGAGGGGTAGTATCATTCTTCCGCCCGGTTTTAGCTGGTCGAGCAGCGGCTGTGGGATTCTTCCTGCTGCTGCGGTTCCTATTATTGCGTCGAACGGTGCTTTTTCGGGCCAGCCGAAGTAGCCGTCGCCGGCTTTTACGAATATGTTTCTATAGCCGAGCTTCTTGAGTTGTTTGGCGGCGGATTCTGCGAGCTCGGGGACTATCTCTATCGTATAGACTTCGCGTGCGATCTCCGCACAGACGGCGGCCTGGTAGCCGGAGCCGGTGCCTATTTCGAGGACTATGCAATTCGGGTCGAGCTTGAGGGCTTCGGTCATGAAGGCGACGATGTAGGGCTGGCTTATGGTTTGGCCTTCGCCTATGGGGCGGGGCTGGTCGGCGTATGCGTAGGGTTGCTGATCGGCGGGTATTAGTGCGTGGCGGGGGACTGTTCGCATTGCCTTTAGAACGTTGGGGTCTTTTACGCCGCGAGCCTGAATCTGGGCGGCGACCATTCTCTCACGCTCCTTGAGGCGCTCCTTGAAGGCGGGATGGTTATGTAGGGAGCGCAGGGGCCTTTTATCGTTTGGGTCGTTGGGGTCGGCCCGGCCCGGCTGATTCGTATCGGGGGGCGGGGGTTGTGAAGCACGGGCCGGGGCAGAAATTGGCCCGGCTTTTTCACACGCAAGAATTCCAATGATCGAAAACGATAGAATACTTGAGAACCAGACTAAAGGCGGAACCTTCCATTCTCTGAGCATCCCTCTATATCTCGCATACATTTCGTCGTACCCCTATTCTCAATTCATCAGCCAGCCTCGCGAACCGAGAATTTTGACAATATTATTATACCATATCCTAAGACAGGGGCGATGCAGAAGAAAATTTTTCTATCTGCCGGGGGATTTTGTGTTGTAGCGATATTTGAATTGGTGTGATAACTATCGCCCGATCAGCCGCATCTGTTTTCCATGCCTCATTCTCCGATTCGTTTTTGCTCAACGTTTTTGCCCGGTGGGTTTTGGTGGCAGTGCGCCGTATTTTTTTCTTACTGCTTCGTATTCGGGGTTTATGCACTTTTCCCGCCATCTGTACATTACCTGGAGGAGGCCTTCTGTGGATTCGGGGTATTGGCCTTTGTCGTCTGTTTCTTTCATCCAGTCGGTTAGTATCTTTCGGTGGCGTTTCAATCAGCGTTTCACCGTAACAACTCAGCCAGGGATTCATATCTTCGGCAACAAGCCAAAGGATGTTGGGGCGTTTGGCTTTTTTGGTCTCTCTTGCCGCACTCGGAAGGCAAAGACCCAGGGTTCCGGCTGCCATAGTCTTTATGAAATCACGGCGCCTTACCATGCTTTATCTCCTAATCATTCAAATCCGATGCTTGACCGGCATTCTTCAGATTGCCATATATCCGATTATAGCAGAATTTGAATGCAGTTTCATCGATGTTTGGAGGGGATCAACCGCGAATTAACAGGAAAGAGTAATTAACAAAGGATTAGTAGGAAGAAAAGTTTAGCGGCGAGAATTGATGGGCAGATTCGGTATGGGAATGCATCTTTCGGGAAATTGGTGGCTATTTGTTGGTGAACTGGTATTATCGGGTTGTTGTGTTTTAGTCGTCGGCGGATTTTTGGCCGGGGACGATTATCGAAATAAGGAAATGTAACGGGAGATTAAAAATGGATTTCGGGGGCTATTTGAGGGCCGGCTTTTTTGCAGTTACGGCGGTATTGGTTAGCTTTTTTGCTGTTTCTTGCGGCGGGAGGCCTGATGCGGGTTATCGGGCGGGTCGTTATGAATTTTGGTCTTTTGAGAAAGGTCGGTCCGGGGTTGTTCCGCGGGGCTGGGCGGTTGCGGAGACGGGCGGGCGGGGCATGCCCGGCAAGTGGAAGGTTCTGCACGATCTCGATGCCCCGGGCGGGGTTAGGACTGTTGCGCTGATTGAGAATGAGAACCGTGGGCATACTTATAACCTGCTTTTGGCCGAGAACACTGCGTACCGCAATGTCGAGGTAAGAGTAATGGTTCGGGCTCTTGGGGGGATGGAAGACCAGGGGGGAGGCCCCGTCTGGCGGGCAAAGGACGCTAATAACTACTATATCGCTCGCTGGAACCCTCTTGAGGATAATTTTCGGGTTTATTTCGTCAAGGACGGGCAGCGCAAGCAATTAGGCTCGGCCGAGGTTGAGGCTGGGGACGATACATGGCATGAAATTACAATTACGCATCGAGACGACAGGATCGTCGCTTCGCTGGATGGGAAACAGTTGATTACGATTTTTGATTCGACTTTCACCGAGCCGGGCAAAATCGGCCTCTGGGTCAAAGCCGACGGCAAAACGGCCTTTGACAATGTATCGGTCATTAAACTTCCCGGGCTGCCTGAGGAGCCTTGAGCCTGGTTGTGAGTCGAACCTGCGGCAAAACCACAGGCTAATTACTCAAACTGACCGATTCGCTCCTTTGGAATGATGCAGTTGGCGGGAAGAGTGGATTTTACGGGGCAAGCCGGTGAAATTTTGAAAAAAAACGCTTGCAACGCGAATCCCAGGCCTTATACTTTAGGGTCGATTTCGCTCTCGATTTCATCGCCCTCAAACGATATTCCGCAAACGCAATAGCCCCCTTACCGCGGACCTAATCGCCCCCTCCAATCAGCCACGCCACCCAATTCGGCACACATGTTATTGACGCGCCGCGGCGGGTAAAGGTAACGCCTTTTGGGGCCGAATTGCGGAATTTAAGCTGGTCTCAGGCCCTTCACTTTTCGATTCGCAGCCTGATTCTGTCCGCCGAGCGGGTGCGCCTGCAGAGAGATCCATCCTCAATCGCAGCCGCTATTTGCATAAACTTCGGCTTCGTATAGTCGAAGAACTGCTTGTACGCCTCGCAGAAATAGCTCGGCTTATCAGGCCCGGCGCCTGCGATGCGAACCCTGTCCTTAACGCATCCGCCCCGGCAGATGTCCAAATGGCTGCACAAAAGGCATCGGCTACAAAGCTTCTGCTTATCTCTCGCAAACGCACGCTTTTTGCTGTCCGCCGCCAACTCTGCTAACGGCGTCTCCAGGATATTCCCTAACCGCCAATTCGGCTCGACGAAGAACTCGCAGCAATACGCATCGCCGTTATGCTCGATAACCACAAAGCCGCCGCACTGCTTGCTGTATGTGCACATCGTCGCCTCGCCCGTAACATAGTAAGTCACCAGCGAGTCGAAATCGCGGATATTCAGATTCTCCGGGCCGTACCGGCGCCAAAGGTCGAACAGACTGCACAAAAAGTCGCCATACTGATTCGGCGTAATCGAGAAATCCGTCGGCCCGCCCGTCTTCGGGTCTCGCTCGATGCACGGGATGAATTGCAGGTACGTCAAATTGTTCTCCACGACAAAATCAAAAAGCCTCGCCGGCTGATCGACGTTTATGTTGTTCAGCACGATCAGCGCACTAAACTCGACCTCGTGCTTTTTGCAGTTTTCGATTCCGCGCATCACCCTTTCGAACGTCCCCGCCCCGGAATGGTCCAGCCGATATCGATCATGAAACTCCTTCGGCCCGTCGATGCTGACCCCGAGCAAAAACTTATTCTCGTGCAAAAACCGGCACCAATTCTCATCCAGAAGCACGCCGTTGGTCTGCATCTTATTGCTAACCTGCCGCCCAGCCATGCCGTAATTCTTCTGCAGCTCCACCGCCCTGGCGTAGAAATCCACGCCCATCAGCGTAGGCTCGCCCCCCTGCCACGCAAACCCGGCTACCCCAAAGCCCAACTCCATATAATCGGCAACGAGCCGCTCCAGCACCGCATCGCTCATCCGCTGCTTACCTTGCCCAACCTCCTGCGACCTGCCTTTATAAAAGCAGTATGCACAATCGATATTGCAGTCGGACCCGGAAGGTTTAATTAGAAGAGTAAAAGGCTTCATCGTCGAAATCCGATAAACGCGATTCTTACAACTTTTGGCGCTTTAGCCCTAAGCGTAAGCCTGTCCCTCAGGGGCGCCGGGATAAACCGCATCCCCCCCAACATGCAAACTTACGGTCGGGGCTTGTTAGCTTACTTCAGATCACTTTTGACTTTCTTTGTGCCTTTTGAGCCGCTTGCGAACCCACTTTTCAGCATCTTCGACCGTTTCCAACTCGCCTTCAAGCTGGGCAATATACATCTCCTTGGCCAATAGCCCCAATTCGGGCCCGGATTCGGCGCCCAATCGCGAGAGATTGTGCCCGTTGAGCAGCGGCTTGGGCCTAAGCTCGACGTCGCCCAAGTCATCGATTCTTCTTCGCAATGCCTTCAGAGCAGCGAGTCCGCCGCCATCCCCGGCAGCCTTTTGAATCGCCTTCTCCAACGAATATAGATCCTCGAAATAAGGCTCAACCAGAAACTGCTTCAACTCGGCCAGCGACATATCCTTATTCGACAGCTTGCCTCGATTGCACAGCAGATACTTCACGTCCTTGGCATGCTTCCTGCTCAATCGAAGAATTTTCAACTTCTCAACTGCAAATGGCGTCTCGAACCCGACGAATAGCCCGGCCAGACCTAATGCAAAATCAATCCGCTTCGGCAATTCCGCCATCACTGCTGCGGCGAGCTTCGCCTCTTGCCCGGCGAACCCCCCGAATATCTGCTCGCTCAGCCCGCTTTCGATAAGCATCGACACCCCGGCCGAGCGATTCGGCGAGACAAGAATATCCTCCAATTCCATAGCAATCCGCTCCCCGCTCATCTTCTTTATCGCTGCGGCGTGCTTGCAGATCGCCGCAAAAGTCGCAGGCTCAATTGCAAAATCGAACCGGGTTGAAAATCGAATCGCTCGCAGCATCCTCAGATGGTCTTCGCCAAAACGGTGCTCGGCCTTGCCTATCGTGCGAATGACACCCCTCTTAAGATCCTTCTGGCCATCGACGTAGTCAATCACTTTATTTTCGATAGGGTCGAAGAACATCCCGTTAATTGTAAAATCCCGACGGCTGGCATCCTCCTGGGCATTGGTGAACTCAACAGACCCCGGATGCCTCCCGTCCTTATAGTCCGCCTCGCTCCTGAATGTCGCAACTTCGACATGTATCCGGCGAATCAAAACTATCACCACGCCGAATTTAACCCCCACCTTGAGCGTCCGCCGGAACAACTTTCGAACCTCATTCGGACGAGCGTTTGTGGCCACATCGTAATCCTTCGCCCGTCGCCCCATGAGCATATCACGCACGCACCCCCCCGCCAGCAGCGCCTCGAAACCGTTCTGCCGCAGAATCTTAACAACATGTATTGCAGCCTGCCTGTTTGTCATACGCTATTCGCCTGCAAGATCGTCACCAGCATCGTCCCCCATTTCCGCCGTTCGATTACGCCGAACCGCCCGTACTCGTCGAGCAGTTCGTCGTCCTTATGCGTCCGAACCGCAACAATTGCATCGTCCGCCGCCTGAGAGCCCAATAATTTCAGCAATCCGCTCAAAGCCGACCCTTCGCCGACGTCCTTCGTCGTCGAATATGGCGGATCTACAAATACCAGATTGCACTTTCCAGCCTCGGAATCGCCCGGCACGCCGAACCGGAACGCATCCGTCCGCACAACTCTCGAATTCTCGACAAAGCCGGCCTTGGCGATGTTCCCCTCCAGTATCGCTGCAGTCTCCGGATCTCGCTCGATGAAAGTGACGAACCGCGCGGCCCTGCTCAATGCCTCAAGCCCCAGCGAGCCGACGCCGCTGAACGCATCGCCAACAACCGCCCCGCCCGGCAAATCGTACTTGTACAACACGCTAAAGAGCGACTCCTTAACCCGGTCGATAATAGGCCGAGAGTTCTGAGTCTTGGGACTCATCAGCTTCATCCCACGTTTTGTACCGGCTATAATCCTCATCGCACACACAAAAGGGCTGCCAACCGACGACCCAATCCTAATTTGTCCGGTAGTCAACCACAATCAGCCAACAATATCGCCCCCAAAACCAAATAAAACACATTCCATGCCATACTTACATACCTCCAATAATTCTGGACTTCTTTTTGTTCACGTCGCTACTGCAAAAGGCGGATTCTATCACTCGCATCTTCCCCAGTCCACCCCAAAAACAGCGAACCTGTCTTGGCGGACGCAAACCCTCTTGTTCAATGGTGAGTCCGCACCTTATCAGGGTATCCGCATTTCCCCTTGACGCCGCAGAAAAACAGTTTACTTCGCCCGTCTGGACGTTATAATCAACGCCCAAATACCGGATTTCCGGAATCAATACCCGGAGCAACGAACGGCAGACTCTCTCAAATGAAGATTTGCACTATGCCTGATAGACGGGAAGATTCGCCTGTGCGAAAGGCCGGCCCCTGCCACACCACGGGCGGACGGATGAACAGAGCGCGCGGAGGCCCATCATGAGCACGGCGCGTCTTTGTCTGGAACCCTGGCGGGAGGAAGGGGATGAATTGGTCGTTGCGGCGTCGCTGGACGACCCGCAGGGCAAGCGCCATCGCCTGTGGTGGCGTCTGCCGGCGCGGTGGCGCGAGGCGCTGACGCCCTGGGCCGACCTCCATTGTCCGGTCTGTCAGTATTCGATACCCCGACCGTCCCGCCTCGGCGAGCGGCGCCGACTGGTGGTTGGCCTACTTCCTCGTCGCTTCGATGGTCTTTGCGTTCATTCTGAAACCGCTGTGCAAGGTCCGGCTATGACCGCCAACTCAAATTTCGTAGTTGACCGCAGGAATAAAAAAATGAAACGGAAAATAGTTATTATGTCTTGGTTAGTTTTCAGCACCATTTGTTTGTCCTCTATTTTAGCCGATACGAATCAGTCCCAGGCTGACCCTAACCAAAACGAACCTAAAAAACCCCGCCCTGTCACTTTCGAAGATAATGACAAATTCAAAACTGTAGGGTCTCCCCATGTATCAAAAGATGGGAAATTGATCGCTTATACTTTGTCCGACCGGATATGGATTATCCCTATCGAAGGAGGCGAACCTTACGCTGTAACTACAAAAGGGCCATCCGCCTCGAACCCCGTCTGGACACCGGATGGCAAGGCACTGTCCTTTTTATCGAATCGCTCCGAGGATCATACTCAGGTCTGGGCACTGAAATTCGGTCATTTTGGAGAGGCGGAACAGATAACCAAACTTAAACGTTCGGCTAATTCCATCAAATGGTCGCCCCAGGGCGACAAACTATTATTCGTATTCAAAGATGAAAAACCCCAAAAGAAAGATCCGAACACGCCACAAGACTCTGCCGACAATACCGAAAAACCATGGGTGATCGACCGTTTAGAATTTAAAGCCGATGAAGGTGATGGTTATTTAACTGACCGGTGTCGTAACCATATCTATATTTATGATATAGCTAAAGAGAAACTAACCCAAATAACATCAGGTGATTACGATGACTCCGAACCTTCATGGTCGCCGGATGGAAAGACTGTCGCCTTTGTCGGTAACCGTACTAAAAATTGGGATCGCAACTATAACACAGATGTCTGGCTGGTATCCGCTGATACTACAGATAAAGGTCAAAAGCTTACCCAACTGACCACTCATCAGGGTCCCGATAGCTCGCCTGTCTGGAGTCCGGACGGCAAATGGATCGCCTATACTTCCGCCAGCGATGGAGAGTATGGCGTTGCTCATTTAGCTATTGTTCCTTGTACAGGCGGGCCGGCAAAGATTCTGACCCAAAAACTGGATCGCGGCGTTTCTGAAATTGAGTTTTCAGATGATGGCAAATCTATCTACTTTATTTATACCGATTCCGGGTCTCAGCATCTCGGTGCAATCGCATCCCAAGGCGGCCCGGTCAAGCGGCTTATCACCGGTCCTCGAGTTGTCGGGAGTTACTCGTTGGCTAAAAACGACATCGTGGCCGCCAATATTACATCTGCAAACGGAACTGGAGAAATATACAACTATGACCATAAACAATTACGACAGCTCACACATGTAAACGATGATTTACTGTCTCAACTTAAGCTGGGCGAGCTGGAAAAGGTTCGTTTTCCCAGCCGGGACGGCACCGAAATAGAATCTTTCGTGGTTAAACCCCCTGATTTTGTTCCAAACCGTAAATACCCCACTCTTTTGAGCATTCATGGTGGGCCGGTTGGTCAATATACCTATGGATACTCTTTTGACCCGCAGTTTTATGCCGCACAGGGCTACCTGGTCGTTTTGCCTAATCCCCGCGGCTCAACCGGACGGGGAGAAAAATTCTGTAGTGCCATTTACCAGGGTTGGGGCATCAAGGATTACGAAGATGTAATTGCTGCGGTGGACCATGTTATTGAATTGGGTTATGCCGACCCGAATCGACTGGGGGTGATGGGCTATTCGTACGGCGGATATATGACCAATGTTGTTATCACCCGAACCGATCGTTTTAAGGCAGCTGTCTCTGGAGCCGGTCACTCGTTGATCATTGCCAATTACGGTCATGATATTTATCAAAAATGGTATGAATGGGAACTGGGCCTACCCTGGAAAAACCGCCAATTGTGGGAAAAACTCTCACCTTTGAATCAGATTCATAAAGTAACAACCCCCACCGTTTTTATATGCGGACAAAAGGACTGGAATGTTCCCGTACTGAATTCTGAACTGATGTATCAATCGCTTAAGCGCCTGGGTGTCGAGACCCAACTCGTAGTTTATCCAAATTCCCATCACGGCGGCTGGGAAAAACAATTTGAGCGAGATTATTCCCAAAGAACTCTTGCCTGGTTGGATAAATATCTAAAAAAAGAATCAGCAATCACAGAAATAGTTGATAGTAAAGCCGACAATAAATAAAACCTTAGGAACCTGCTCCGGTTGATTCCGAAATAGTGAATTCTTCCCTTGATCCTCCAGCAGGTATTGTCCCGTATTCGGCGTTTTTCACCAGGTGGAGTGGTTTTTGTTCTTGGTCTGTTATAAATGTGTATTTGGTTCTTCTCAAAATCTAAGTTTCTTCCATTCCACATCAAATTAACAGCCTCTCCATATCGAAGTCCACACCAGTACATAACTCCATAAAGAGCTTCATCTCTGCGGTTTGTTGTATTAGCCCGACTTTCGCAGTTAGGGCAGGTGGAAAAAGAAACATTCTCGTGATTTCATGCCAAGACGGTTTTAAGAGACAGGAGGACCGGCGGCCATATAATGCCGGCTTGTTAGAACAGGTCACGGATGTTATAGACTCGTGTTTGCCGCTTGTCTTCGAACGATTCTTTTGTCGCGACTGTGATGACTCCGCCTTCGACTACATAGCCCAGTTCGCCGGGGTCGCCGGTGACGCCCATTAGCAGGGACTTCAAAACCACGCCGAGCGGGACACCAGATATGCCGTCCATACCTATCGCAGTCTGCCGGTCTATCGCTGCGTTTTCGTACAAGTCTTTCCAGAGAACAATGAGTTGCAGGGGCGGGTCAACGGAGTTCTTGATATCTTCTATGGCCTGACCGAAGCTGGTATCCCGCGTCCAGTGCGAGAAATCGGCGCCTCTTTGCAGTTGGCTGTCGAGCGACTGAGCCGAAGGTCTCGGCCCGGCGGGCGGCTTCTTCGGCTTTACGAAGTTAAGTTCTTCGAGTACTTTGCGAATCCGCCGGTCGCCTCGAGAGTCCTCGGCGCCGGCCATGGGCGCGGGTCGAATCTGCAGCGTATCCTTCGAAGCAGAGAGTCTGGGGTCCATGCCAACGTCGGCTACGGGAATATTGGGCAGGTATGACGAACCGAGCGCACAGAACGCTCCGAGATAACATCGCTCCCCGTCGGCCACAACCACGAACAGCATTCCCCAGACGCTCTTGACGGCAATGCGCTGCGTGACTGCGGGCCGGAGTTCTAAAATATGCTCGGGCCAATCGTATCCGACCAGGTCGTCTTCACTGATAACCGGCTCCGGAGCCAGATGCAGCAGTTCCAGCGAAATCTGCGCCGCATTCCCCACGTCGAGCGGGTCGGCGACGAGATAGACTGCGAAGCGATGTTTCTTCGTCGTCGGTTTAGGTTCGGACATCTTGAGCCGCTCCCAGGGCTTGCCCTCGAAAGGCCCGTAGATGGGATTCCTGCCCGGATGGCCCGGTTCGAGCGTTATGTAGTGCAAATCTTTGCCCTGGGTATAGTAGATTACGCCGTCGCACCAATGCTCCGGGTGACGCGCGACAATAACTTCTCTGCGGAGACGATACTTGTTCGGATCCGCCGGGTCAGGCTCGGACAGGTCGGACAATTCAGCAAGGCTCTCGGTCTTTGGCGCACTGCTTAGATCGAGTCCGCAGAATTCGAGCTTCTTCCTGGCGGGCAGCCGTCTTGCTTTGAGTTCGCTCAGGACGCCGCGGGCGCGGTCCGGAGCGGGCATGGATTTACTCGGCGCCTTGGGCGGGGCCGGCACTATCGGCTTTGTTTGAATTGACTTATAAGCAATCTCCTGCTCGAATTTTTTCCATTCGTTTTCGAGCAGGTTCCCCTCCATCCCGCCCGGATGAATTAGGATGCGAAGCCATTCGGAGGCCCGGAGGAAATCACATTCACTCCCGACTCGAAAAGCGTCATCTTCTCCGCCCGCGATGTCGGCGCAGAAGAACCCTGGTCAACCGATTTCGACCTCTATCTCGCCCCTATCGACGGCTCGCAACCGCCAAAATGCCTCACCGAGAAGAACGAAGCATGGGACACCAATCCCGTTTTCTCGCCCGACGGCAAGACGCTCGCTTACCTGGCGATGAAAAACCCCGGCTACGAATCCGACCGCCTCCGAATCGTCCTGCAATCCTGGCCCAGGGGCAAGAAGCGAATCCTGACCGAAAAATGGGACCGCAGCCCCTCGTCGATTTGCTTCTCGCCCGACGGAAAGACTATCTACACATCCGCAGCCGACTTAGGCCAAATATCCCTCTTCGCCATCGACGCCAAGACCGGCTCGGCCAAAACCGTCGTCAAGGAAGGCTCCGTCAGTTCGATTGCGATTGCGGGTGATAGAATAATTTACAGCTCAAACAATCTAAGCTCGCCGGCCGAGCTTTATTCAGTCAATCCCGACGGCGCCGATATCCGAAAAGTAACGAATATCAACGCCGAGAAACTCGCCGCCGCACGCATGGGCGAATACGAGCAGTTCACTTTCGAGGGCGCCGAACGCGAAACGGTCTATTGCTACATCGTCAAGCCGGCCGAATTCGACCCCCAAAAGAAATACCCCGTAGCCTTCCTGATTCACGGCGGCCCGCAAGACTCTTTCGGCAACACGTTCCACTACCGCTGGAATCCCCAGGCCTACGCAGGCGCAGGATACGCCTGCGTCATGGTCGATTTCCACGGCTCGACCGGCTACGGCCAGGAATTCTGCAACTCAATCAGAGGAGACTGGGGAGGAAAGCCTCTCGAAGACCTGCAAAAAGGTCTCGCCGCCGCCCTCAAGCGATACCCCTGGATGGACGGAAAAAGAGTCGGCGCGCTGGGCGCATCTTTCGGCGGATACATGATAAACTGGATCGCAGGCAACTGGCCGGATCGATTCAAGTGCCTGGTCAATCACGACGGCAGCCTCGACGAGAGAATGGCATATTTCGATACCGAAGAACTCTGGTTCCCCGAATGGGACCACCTCGGCAAGCCATGGGACAAAAACGCCGACTACGAAAGGCACAACCCCGTGAACTTCGTCAAGAACTGGAAGACCCCGATGCTCGTAATCCACGGCGGACAGGATTTCCGAGTCGCCGACACCCAGGGCTTGGCAACCTTCAACGCCCTGCAGCGACTCGGCATACCCGGCAAACTCCTGTACTTCCCGGACGAGAACCACTGGGTACAAAAACCGAACAACTCAATACTATGGCACCAAACAGTAATAGCCTGGCTCGACCAATGGCTAAAATGACAAACACCCGTCGGCCATCCTTTAGATAAAGCAATGACCGCTTTGACCCGGTCGGCCTGACGTTTATCGGACACAAGACGATTTCTGATTGAAAAAGACGGAATTTTTCAATCAAGAGCAGTATAATTTCGATGATGACAAACTGAAACTGCTCGGCTGGGCGGGCAAAAAGACAGCAACACCGCTTGCCCCGCCCGGACAGGTGCGGCAGTTGGAAGCGCCCAAACAGGGTGACGGCGGGGCCTTTTTGGGACTGGAAAGTCCCCGCCGAAGGCGGTAAAATAAACGCGTATAAGATTCAGCGCCGGATCAGAGCCGGTCGGTGACCGGTGGCAGGATGTCGCAACAGCAATCGAGACCGAAGCAACTTTGGTTGACCAGCCGAAGGGAATTGAACTCGAATATCGTGTTATAGCCGTAAATAAAGCAGGCGATGGTTCGCCGAGTAATACAGTGATGGCGGTGCTGTAAAAAAAGGGTATTAAAAGAAACGGAAACTTATTATATTGGTAGAAACAGTCTGTGTTTCCCATTTTGCACGGACTGTATGATCATTGTTGAGTAAGAAAAAAGGAAAACCGAAATGGAACAGACGGCGTATAAAGACTTCACAAGTCGGTTCAAGTTGCTTATCAGCAAGCATCCGGATCTCATCACAATCACCTTGAGCAACATCTTTACGATGCGTCTCATCGGCAACAAGACCCACGGCGACCTTGCCGAAATTGCCATAGCCGAGTTCATCAACTAATACATGTACGATTTCACGTCAGTCCATGTCGGGAAAGACCTTTACCGAGCCAAGACCCACGAGGAAGACATCAAGATCATCAATGAGATCACGAAGGCTGAATTCCCGGTAAGTCTAAAGGCCTACGGGGACGGCCCTCTGCAACTGTCAACGGACAAGGATTTCAGGATGTTTCCACGCTTGGAGCGCGAACCGGAAGAAGTCCGTGGAAAAAAGAAGATTCAAAAGATCTTTCATGATCCAGCATTCGCCGAATTCAGGAATATCAATGTTCTCCCGTTGATTTACGACAAGAAAAAGCAACGCTGCAACATTCTCGTCTTTGATTATGACCGGGCAATGAACCAAACCGCCCGGATTGCCCGTGTAGATGCTGGCCGGGGAAGAAAGCACCCGGTTTATCGCTTCTACGACGCGGATGGTGAGTATGTCTGCGAAGTCAGATACGGAGACGCTGCCGCGAACGCTCTGCAACGCGGACTCTGGACACACACCAAGAACGGGTTTAAGTACTTTGACAGCATCACGAACGGCTGGATTGACTATTCGCACAATCTCATTTTGGTGAAGTTGTTCTCTCACGCACTGATCTCGTCAAGTAGAGGCCACGAGTCGGCTCTTGAGAAGATCAAAGAGGACATTGCGATCCTAAAGAAGAAGGCAGGATTAACGCGATGAACAAAACTCTGTCCCTATTCAAAGACATGGTAGTTGACGCGCCTCCTACGGAGGGCGTCAAGTACGCCGGGTCTAAACTGAAGTTGATTCCGCACATCCTTCAACTGGTCGGAAAGGTTAACGCACGAACCGTTTTAGACGGGTTTTCAGGGACGACTCGCGTATCGCAAGCCCTCGCAAAAAGTGGCTATCAGGTGCTGTGCAACGATGTCGCGGTGTGGTCGGAAATATTCGGAACGTGTTATCTACTAAATGGCAAGCAACCAGCATCATATTCTGAACTCGTCCAGCACCTGAACTCGCTGGAACCGGTTGACGGTTGGTTCACAGAAAACTATGGAGGACTTCCCAACGGAGGTTGTGCTGCCCAAATAGACGGTCTGAAGAAACCTTGGCAGATTCACAACACGAGGAAACTGGATGCGATTCGAGAGGAGATCGAGCGCTTGGGTTTGTCACCGGTGGACAAGGCGGTTGCGCTTACAAGTCTGATCCTTGCTCTTGATCAAGTTGATAGCACACTCGGACACTTCGTATCGTATTTACAAGACTGGTCTCCCAGATCGTACAACGATCTTGTACTGAAAGTGCCGAAAGTGTTTGTCACGGAGGATGAACACCGGGTATTCCGACGCGACATATTCGACTTGGTGCCGATGATCACGGCTGACCTTGCGTACTTTGACCCTCCATACGGGTCGAACAACGACAAGATGCCCCCTTCCCGCGTCAGATATGCCTCTTACTATCATCTGTGGACCACCATTTGCCTATATGACAAGCCATTGTTGTTTGGCAAGGCCAAACGCAGACAAGACACATCCGATACCATAGCGAGTTCTGTGTTTGAGGACTTCCGAAGGAATGAAAACGGCAGATTTATCGTGGTCGATGCCATTGATCGGTTGCTCCGTCTTGTGAATGCGCGTTGGATCATCCTGTCATACAGTTCGGGTGGTAGAGCTACGGCTAATGAACTTAACGAAGTTTTGACGGATAACGGAAGCATTCTTGATGTCGTTGAATTAGACTACAAGAAGAACGTGATGGCCAATATGAAATGGACAAATGAGTGGGTCAAGGACTCAGAACAACCCAACCGTGAATTTCTGTTCCTGATAGAAAAGAGATGATGCCCAACAACAGCATAGAATGCTACGGTTGCGTTTATCGCTTTATCAGCTGCCGGCAGAACCGCAAACCCATCCCGACGTACGTCGGGACTGTGCCAGAGACGAATTTACT
Source organism: Sedimentisphaerales bacterium (assembly GCA_041322395.1). Classification (GTDB taxonomy): domain Bacteria; phylum Planctomycetota; class Phycisphaerae; order Sedimentisphaerales; family Anaerobacaceae; genus JAFGCD01. The sequence goes on along the minus strand of JBGLNQ010000001.1, from coordinate 2,547,634 downwards.
ATTGTTTTTGCCCGAGAGTATTTTCCCCCCCAAAGTTTGGGGCGATACCAAAACATTACTCAAACCGGCCGATTGTCCGGTTTGAGTAATTAAAAATATTCAACTCGAGTTGCCTGTTGCATGGATGATCAAATGATTGGCAACTATCCGGTTATTACCGGTTATGCTTATTTTTCGTCGCTCTGCCGATCAATCGGCCTTTTTATTTACTAACATATCAGCCATGGCCCAGCCCATCGCCTGACCGACATCCATATAGGTCTCGGCGTTGCCGCCGTAGTGGCTGTTGGAGGCGCCGCCATGACAGAAGGGATTGGAATAGACAGAGCCCACGTTGCCCTTGAATTCCGGGTACTTGCCAGTCTTGCCGTCAACCGCGAGTTGGGCCTCGAGTATCTTTCCCTCATTGCCTGTGGCGTCCTTTTTGGTTTGACCGAGAGTGGCGCAGACGAACTTGGCTTTCGGGGCATTGAAGTCCTTGCGCAGCTGCTTGATCAACTGGACGAGATTCTGCTCGTAGCGATTTGCATGCGCGGCATTGTAGCGGTCCTTGTCGCCTTGCCAGAAGAAGAATCCGGCGACCTCGTATCCTTTCGCGCCGGGGTAATACTTGTCGAGTTCGGCCAGAACCTTCTTCGCGTTGGCGACGTCGCCGTCGTACTGTATGCCGGCGTACCAGCCGATCTTCTTCGGCTCCGTGCCTTTTTCCCATTTGTCCGGCGAATCTTTATAGCCGGCGTAAACGAAGGTCTTCGTTTCCCCCGTCTTCTTGTTCTCCTCTTCGACCTCGTAGCGCTCGCTGCCGGGGGGCAGCAGGTCCCAGCCCAAGCTGCGGTTGCCGATGCAGCTTTTGAGGATCATTACGGGCGCATCCGTGACATGGCCCATGATGTGACCAATGCCAACCTCGGGACCGATTTTCCCGCCCGTGATGGTCATCCATTCGTTGTTGAACTGCCGCATCTCTCCTGTGCCGCTTCCCATGACACGAGCGTATCGCACGTCCTGACGCACGGTCCAGTTGCCGGCGTCATCGACGAGGTAGGGGTACTTGCCCTTCTTCCTGGTGGCATGTGTGAGAGTGCCGTCTTTTTCCTCCGGGTTGACATTTCCGGCCCCGACCATGTTGGACTGGCCCAGCAGAATATAGACCTGGACGGGTTTAGTCATGTCGGCAGGCTTGCCGTCCGGGTCCGGCAATTGCTGCTTCGGATCAACATTGACATTGTTTGCCGCCGATAAATTGGAGGCTCCCATTAACATCGCTGCCAGCAGGCACAATACACCAAATAATTTTTTTCTGTTCATTGCTCTGTTTCCTTTCCTGAAATCTGGTTGGTATTACGGTTCAACATCTGTTACTTAACCGATCTTCGGCTACATCGCCGGAGTCAGCGTAAAATGCTTAATAGTCAGGCCATAGTTCGGGATATCGCGAGTAAAGTGAAGTACGTTTTTACCCTTTGCCAATTCGATCTCCACCGGCTTGGTATCCTCCCACATGCCCACAGTGTAAGGTGAGGCAATGTCGATCGGCGCACCGGCGTTATTGGGCGTAACCAGGAGATGCTGGTTCATCAGCACGGTATCGGAAAGCAGCTTGTCGATAAGAGCCTTTTGTTCTTTGCCCTGCTGGGCAAACTCGGCAAGGCCCCTCGGTGTGGCGTTTGCCAGGACTGCGCATTTAACCAGTTTTGCATCCAGCCTGTCACCCGTCAGGAACTTCTCCAGGTCCGCCAGGATGGGTTTTGCTGCGGCCAGAGTTTTTGTCTGCGCTTTATCGAGTGCTTCAACCGCATTCTCCGCTGACTTTGTTCCCGACTCGGAGGCATAGGCCCCCAGAAAGCCCGCACTCTCTTTCTCATCAATTCCAGGCACAGATTTGATGATCTCGGCCTTCAATGCAGTCAGCATGTCCGAGTATTCGGCAATGAACTTCTCACCAGCGGAAGCGAGTGGTATTCCCGGCTCAGCCTTTTGTGCCGCCGAAACATTGGAGATCGACATTAACATTGCTGACAGCAGGCACAATACACCAAAGACTTTCTTACTCTTCATAATAGCGTTATCTCTTTTTTATACGTTTATTGAGAAAAACTATTCCGACATTCCCATTTAAACAACAAAAAACACAATTCAGTCCTTTCGACGCTTACAACCTTACAACAATCATCTTGAACTGTCAATGATTATTTTTCATGCGCTTCTATTGGAAATCGGTAGAAATATACTGCTGAACACCAAGAATCAAATTGGCTATTAGGGCACTTTGGCGAATCGAAACCAGCGTTTTGCGCTCACAAGCCCCGACCGTTAGCCTGTCCCCCAGGGGGGAGGGGGTTAATCCCGACGCTTACGCTTAGGGCTTGTCGCAGCATCGCGCCCGAGCCTTTTGCCTGCCGACAGCCCAAAGGCGATAAACGCATCTCATGGACACATAGAGTGTGTTATTGCAGCGTAAGTGGCGCTGTAGTATTAATTTTCCCCTTTAATTTTCCCCGTGCGGTCAAACGCAGGCCAAAGGAATATCCTTTATTAAACAGACCAAGAAACGAAATGCGAAAAGCCCTTCTGGGAGCGTGAACCATGTGTCCTTATCTTCATGCCATTCGTGGCTGTCCCTAGTTTGCTCTCATTCCGGCACTCCTTGCAAAACATGTATGCAAAACCTATCGCGGCCGAGCACAAATGCCGGCCCGCGGCCCTTCTCCAGGCAACATATACTAATATACCTCACATTAGTGGAAATGTGAAGTAAAGGTTTGCTAAATCCTGCGAGGCCAATGATAATCCTGCGGTTGCGGCAGGCTAACTAATCAAAAGAATCACAACGAATTGTGGGCTTTTTCAACAGCCCCGCTCTTCCTAGTTTCCTAGTTTCGTTTCGCTGGTTTCGAAAGTTGTGACAAGAGCTTCACCAATTCCGAGGGAGTTTTCAACTGTCGAACCCATTGCTGGTTGCCATTCGAATCGTACATGATAACGAAAGTATCGAGCAAGACAGAGCCCACAACATAGACATTGTTCTTTGCATCCACTGCCAAGCGGTGAGGGATAATGACTTGTCCTTCCGGGCCTTTGTACTTCGCTCTCCACAACTCTTCGCCTTGAGAATCATAATTGACTACTACGAATTCAGTCTTTTTCATCGCCTCAATAGTATCATTAGGAGGATATCCGGCGCCCCGTGTCCTCGGTTGCTCGGAGCCCAAAACACAAACACCGCTCCTTTGAGTCAATTCTATTGACGTGGGACCGATCGCTTTGTCGCCAGATGTGCGGTAGTTCGCAACCCATAGTCGCTCTCCATTTGGGTCGTACTTGATGGTTACCATATCACTATATTCATCTTGCTTGCGCACAGTGCCTACAACATAGATACCTCCGGTGGGATCCACAGCAACAAGTTTAGACGTACTCAGGCAGCAACTCTGGTTCTCTTCTGGCGGCCATTGCGAGGCCCACAACAGCCTGCCATCAGTGCTGTATTTGAGCGTGAGAATAACCAGCACTTGACCGTAACCAACGGGCCGCCAACTGTCCATAGTCACATAAACGTCGCCGGCTGCATCCACGACAATGTCACTTGGCTCACACGACAGGTTTTCATGGCGGCCGTATTCCCTCGACCACAATTTACACCCGTCTGTATCGTACTTAACTGTGAGAGTGGCTGAAGACGGCTTGTCATATCTTCTGGGCTCGTATCCCCCCGTAACGTACACATTGCCACCAGCGGCAACGGCGATCCCTTCAGGACGATATATATATCTACGAGAGACCCTATGACACACATCCCACAATTTTTTCCCACCTCGGGTCCGCGACCAACTTTTCATAACTGGCTGTGAAGATGTCGACGGCCAATCCAAACCTGGCCCCCGCCACCGCGGATCGCCTCTCCGGCCTATTTTTCGTGGATCAACAACACCAACGAAGGCTCGACCGAGGCCCAAACTCTGGCGAACCTCGATTTCTTCAAGTGGCTCCATGACGAGTACGGAATGGAGCTGGATATCTACGCGTTCGACGCCGGAACCATCGACGCGCCGAGTTACTACGGCAGCATCTACTCCGAACGTTTCAAAGAGCACTACCCCAATGGCCTGGACCCCATCTACGAGAAAGCCAAGTCCTTCGGCTGTCGCCTTGGCGTTTGGCTCGGCCCGGACGGCTTCGGCGACACACCGGAAGAGGAGAAGGCCCGCAGCGACATGCTGGTCAAGCTGTGCCGGGACTACAACTTTCACCTTTTCAAGGTCGATGCCGTCTGCGGGCAGTTGCGGACGGAAAAACAGGGCGCATTCGTCCGAATGCTCAAGCAGTGTCGAACATACTGCCCGGACCTGATAGTACTCAACCATCGCCTGAACCTGGGCGACGGCGTTCCTTACGTCACTACTCGGATTTGGGGCGGCGAGGCGTATATTGACGTGTGGCGGTCCAACCAGACGGCGGCGACGCATAACCGTGCGCGCACTATCGAGCTTGGAGTCCCTGTTGACAAGGAGTCGGGCAGGCTGCAGCGGCTGGTCGAGGATCACGGCGTGTGTCTTTCCTCGGCCCTGGACTACTGGGAGGACGACCTCTATATTCAGGCCTTCTCGAGAAGCCTGATTCTTGCCCCGGAGTTGTACGGGAGTCCCTGGTTCCTTCGCGACGATGAGTTTCCGAAACTCGCCCGCATCTACAACCTCTGTCGCCGGTACCGTGATATCACGGTCAACGGGCTTGTCTTGCCGTCAGAGGCCTTTGGCCCCAATGCGGTCTCGCGCGGCGATGACAAGACGAGGATCGTGGTGCTGCGCAATACCACATGGGAACCCGTGACCTATTCTATACCGCTCGATAAGACGATCGGGCTGGACGGCGGCGAAGGCCCGTTCCAAGTCCGCCGTTTGCACGTCTCGGAGGAAATTCTCGGATCCTTCCGCAAGGGCGACCGCGTCGATGTCGAGGTGCTGCCGTTCCGCGGATGCCTGGTAATCGCTTCGTCCGAACCTTCTCAGGAGTTGGGCGTAAAGGGCTGCACATATGAAGTCGTTCGCGACGTTCCCGGCAAGCCGGCAGTGCTCAAGCTTTTGGGTATGCCTGGTACGACCGCCACGGTGTCGCTTCCTTCTCAACCGCGTACGTTTACCCGGGCCGCACTTGACGGACAATCCGCCGCCGGTCTGCTGAAAGGCAAAGGCGTGGAGGTTGCGTTTGGCGGAAAGAAGCTGGCTCGACCGTGGCATCGCAAGCTGAGCAGCCTTGCGCCGTTGAGCGTTCCCGACGACGCTGAAGCACTGTACGAGGCGACGTGCTTCGCCGCCAATAACAACGCGCTTGAGATCCGATCGAAGTTTCGGTCCGGTCCGACGGCCATTCCGCAGGTTAAGAAGGCCCGCGATGCTTTCTTCGACCAGAAGCTGCTCGTCGAACGCGGTGTATGGGATCGCTACCTGTTCGACGGCGATTTGGAGACATTCTTCCGTCTGTGTACGGGCGAAATATGGGGCGGCGCTTTGCGGGTCGATCTTGGCGAATCGACCGAGGTTGACACAATCGTACTGCGGCGTGTCGATGACGGCTTCACGCCGCAAGAAGCCCAAGTTTCAGCGGACCTGCGCACCTGGCGCACGGTCGGCGTGAAGATCGAGCCTGAATCAACGCCGACGGCTACCGTCTTGAAGCGGAGCTACACGGTCAGCAAGGAGTGGACCGAAATTACTGTGAACAAGCTGACAATCGATCTGGCCGGGATTCCGCCTGTCAGGTACATTCGCATCCCCGGACGGGCTGCGAATGTAGCCGAGATCATCGGCCTTCGGCAGGGCCGGAAGATTGATCGGGCCAAGTGGCGGGCCTCGAACGTGTTCGCAAGCTATGCAAAGGCGCCGGCGCAACGCGCCTGGTCCGGGCGGTTCATTCTGGACGAGGCGGCACGAGGCTCATATCTGGTCGTTGCGTGCATCGGCCCTCATGGGCGTGACGGGGCCTATGCCGCTCTGCGCGTCGAAGGGCGACCTGTCGGGTCGCCGCGTCGTGCGGTCTCGTATCCGGCCAATCCCTGGGAATACGGCAACAATCGGGCGCAAGCCGGATTGAGCTATTTCTTCCCGGTGACTGACGATATGATCGGCAAGGAGATCGAAGCTGTTGTGATGCAGTTCAAATCGGAGGACAAGCGTCTCAAGGTCGAGTTGGGACAACTGAAGCCGGAAGCGTGGATCACAGCTTATCCCGCCCCCTATGAATCCAGGGAACTGGTCTTGGAAGAGTGAAGCCCAATATGCAACGCCGCTTTCGAACTCGGACTGCACAATACTGCCAAACGCACCGAGTGAATGCCAGGTTGTCTTTATGCGGGAAAACGGTACAATAGGCCCCTGTGAACTGTTGGGTTTTATGATATTGGGAGTTCCGATATGGCTGAGGCGGTCAAGCGAGGCCCGGCGGTTGCAGTAATGATCGCAGCCTGCATTATTAGTGTACTGCTGATAGTCCGTCGCGACGGAGTCGGCCCGGCCGAGGATGCCACGATTCCGGGAAAGACCGTCGCCGCGATGCCCGCTCAGGATAGCTGGCCCATGTTTCGAGGATGCCAAAGCTTGCTTGGCATGGCCGCCGGGACTCTGCCCGATTCAATGACCCTTGCATGGAAATTCAAGACGGGTGACGAGGTTAAGTCGTCGCCGGCAATCGAAGACGGCATCGTATATATAGGATCGAGCGACGCAAACGTATATGCCATCGATTTGGAAAGCGGCGAGCAGATATGGCAATACCATGCGAGCGATGCTATCGAGGCGGCGTCTTTAGTAGTGGGCGGTTCGGTTTACGTCGGGGCGCTGGACGGTTTCGCATTCGCTCTCGACGCCAACACCGGCTCTTTCAGATGGAAGTACAAGACCGATTCGCAAATAGCCGGCGCGGCCAACTGGACTCTCTCGCCGGACGGCCGGGATATTTGGATTCTCCTCGGCAGCTACGACAACTTCCTGCACTGCCTGAACTCGGCCGACGGCAAAGTCGTATGGACGTATGAAACGGGCAACTATGTAAACGGCGCACCGGCTGTCGGGTCGGGCAAGGCCGTCCTGGGGGGATGCGATGCGATGATTCACGTCGTATCCGTCGCCGACGGTCAAGGGCTTAAGCAAATCGAAACCGGCGCCTATATCGCCGCATCCGCAGCCATTCTCGACGGACAGGTATATGTCGGGAACTACGATAACGAATTCATCAAGGCCGATATTGCCAGCGGCCGAATTGCCTGGAAGTATCAGTGCGAAGATGCTGTTTTCTCATCGCCCGCGGTCGGAGAGGATTTCGTCGTATTCGGCGCCAGAGATAAACTCCTGCACTGTATCCGGCGCGATAACGGCAAAAAGGTGTGGACGTTTCCGGCATTGGGCGAAGTGGATAGCTCGCCGGTGATTTGCGGCGATAAGGTTATCGTAGGGGCCGAAGACGGGCGGCTCTATATGGTCAGGCTCTCGGATGGGAGCAAGGTATGGTCGTACGAGATCGGCAAGCCCGTAACATCTTCGCCTGCCGTGGCCAATGGGATGATCGTCGTCGGCTGCGACGACGGATATGTGTACGCTTTTCGTGGAAGTCAATAGAGTGGGGGCGCCTTGTTTATGAGGATTGTGCAGATAACGCCGGGTTCGGGCGGCGGATTTTACTGCGAGAATTGTCTGCGTGACATCGCCCTGGTCAAAGCTATGCGCAAGTTCGGCCATGATGTGATAATGGTGCCCCTCTACCTGCCCCTTGATGATAGCTCCGACGGGGCGGGAATCACAAAACCCGTGAGCAATACTCCCATCTTCTTTGGCGGCGTAAACGTTTATCTCCAGCAGAAATTGGCATTTTTTAGAAAGACGCCGCGCTGGATAGACCGGCGTTGTCGTGGTCGATGCGAATCAACTTCAGGCACGTCAACGGTCACGACTCGTGTTTTCTCTATGGTTGGCTTTAGGAAAATATGGCCGTTCGGCTCTTCCACGTCACAGTCAAGATACTGCACCTTCCGCCCCGAAGCACCGACAACCCACGCCAGATTCGTGGCAATTGTCGTCTTTCCCGTCCCGCCTTTGCCGCTGGCAATAGCTATTTTCATCATTTTCAATTGCCGGTGCCGGAATGCGATTGAACATTCGGGCCCTCGGCCTCCTCCAGCTTGCCGTTTCGGAAAAGGTCGATGGCTTCTGCGACCGTTCCTGTTACGCCGACATACAATTTCACGCCGGCCGCACTTAAAGTGCGTTCGGCGTTCGGCCCGCAATTGCCCGTCACCACAGCTTCGGCGCCGGAGTCAATCACAGTCTTTGCCGAGCTTGTCCCCGCCCCGCCCCCGGCGGAAACGTTCTCATTCCTGATCGCACTGAAATCCATCGTCTCCGTATCGCCGACGAGGAAGAAGGCCGCTCTCCCAAATCGCGGATCGACCTTAGAATCCAGAGATTCCCCCATTGATGTAATCGCAATTTTCATAATAAACCTTCCTTGTTTCAATACCGCAGATTCTTATTTGTTCGCTTTAGTCCTTGCCGCTTTTCTGGCTTTCGAGTTCTTCGATACGCTTTTTGATCCTATCGAGAGCGTCTTCAAGATACTCGGACTGGTCTTTGAGACTATCCAACTCTTGCTGAGGCGCAACTGTTGGGGTAAATGGCGCCCCGCCATACGCATACGGGTTCACAGCACCGCCATACGCGTATGGATTCACAGCACCGCCATAAGCAGACAAGCCGTATCCGGCTCTGGCCCAACCGAAACCTCGGCCAAAGCCTCTACCTCGGCCCCAACCCATGCCCATACCGCGGCCGCCAACCGGATTCGCATAACCCGGCACTGGGAAACCTGCACAAAAACCTGCAGCTCTACCTGTCATTGGCCCCATACCCCCAGGACCTGTTCCATCTCCACGTGGCATAATAATTCTCCTTTCGTAAAATGCGTTCTCGTTTACACTTATAGGCTACTGCCTCGTCATTATCGTGCCGCATTGAGGGCATTTCATCCGATTACACGGCTGCCCGACAACGTGACCAACCTGCTGCCCGCAGTTGGGGCATACACAATTCCCTCCCGGCCCGGCCGCCAGCGGACCGCCTCTCCGGCCCCGACCACCGCCCTGGCCGCCGCCCGTACCTCGCCCACCGCCTTGACCTCGCCCGCCCATACCCTGGCCCCGGCCTCCGGATCCTTTTCCAAAACCGCCCATAATGGCTCCTTTCAAATATGTTCACAACGATCATGCAAACTTCACATACTCTATTATGGGCATATGCTCATAATTGTTCAAGTAAAAAATATTAAAAAATCAAAAAAACTTTGACTTGCCGCGATTCTGCCGAAATTGCGTGATTTCGTCCGGGAAAAAGGAAAAGTCCGTGCAATCAGCGGCATTTCGGCTAAAATAGCCCCGTCAACAAGGCCGGCTCGGCGAAAATCCGTGATTTTGGGCATACGCCGGCATGTCCGGTAAGATATGTTTCCATCTTTATAGGAATAAGAACGGCAAGATGACAATGCTATGAAGTAAGGATTATTATGGAGACGGTATTACAGACGAACATAAGCGATATCGAGCCGAGTAGAGGTAAAGTCCGCGACATATACGACTTAGGCGATGAGCTGCTCATCATTGCCAGCGACAGGCTCAGCGCCTTCGACGTCGTCATGGCCAACGGCATACCCTATAAGGGCAAGGTGCTCACGCAGATATCGCTGTTTTGGTTCGATTTTCTAAGCGATATGGTCGAGCATCATCTAATTAGCGCCGATATCGCCGATTTCCCCGCGCCTTTCTGCGGCCGTCCCGAATTGGCCGGGCGCAGTATGCTCGTGAAGAAGGTCAAGGTCCTGCCCATCGAATGCGTTGTGCGGGGCTACCTGGCCGGTTCGGGCTGGAAGGAATACCTCGCGGACGGGACCGTTTGCGGGCACAAGCTGCCGGCCGGTCTTAAGCAATGCGAGAAGCTGCCCGAACTGATCTTCACGCCTGCGACCAAGGCTGAATTGGGCGACCACGATGAGAATATCAGCGCCGAACGCGCCGCGGAGATTATCGGCAAGAAAAAGGCCGACTATGTCCGCGACCGAAGCATCGAAATCTTCAAAAAGGCCGGAGAGTACGCCGAGACGAAGGGAATCATCCTGGCCGATACGAAATTCGAATGGGGCGAAGTTGACGGCAAAATCATCCTGATAGACGAGGTCCTGACGCCGGATTCGTCCCGATTCTGGCCCGTGGATAAATACGAGACAGGCAGAGACCAGGAAAGCTACGACAAGCAGTTCGTCCGAAACTATCTTGAGAGCATCAAATTCGACAAGTCCGGCCCCGGCGTCGAACTGCCCGCCGACATAAGAGAAAAAACCGCCGAGAAGTACATCGAAGCATACGAGCAGCTAACCGGCAAGACTTTCGAGAGGTAAGCTGGTGCGATTTGAATAGACGCATTGCCATATATCAGTGGGCACAGTTATTGGTCCTCTCGCTTGTGCATTTTACGGTCGATATGTTCGGCAATACACTGCCGTCGATTCTCCCGGCCATTCGCGAAGAGTTTGCGATGAGCCTCTCGATGGGGACGATTGTTGTCGTTGCTCTTACTATCGCGGCCAACGGCGTGCAAATGTTCACAGGCAGCCTCCGGGCCAAAAAAACAAAGCCCTTTTTCCTGCATCTCGGCATGGTCCTGGCCATCAGTATATGCCTGCTCGCCTCGCTGCCGAGATTACCTTTCGGCGTAGGGATAATGGTTTTGCTGGCTGTAATAGCCGGCTTCGGAATCGGCTCTGCCCATCCCGAAGGGCTTCGGGCCGTGCATGCTCTTTCGCGCATCCCTGCGGCTATCAGCACGGCGGTCTTTATGACGGGCGGTTTTCTGGGGTTTGCATGCGGAGGCATAATCTCGGCGGCCCTGGTATCTCGGTGGGGCTTGCCGGGGCTGTATCGGCTGATGCTCGCCCCGATTCTCGGGATTTTGCTGGTCATCCTGCTGAGAATTCGTTTGGCGGTGGAGTTGTCGCCGGGTGAAATAGCAGAGCCGATGCCAATGAACAAATCGCTGCCCTTTCGCTTTGTGATGATCATGGCGATGCCAGGGGCGCTTTCGACCACCATTCTCGCATTGCTCTTGCCCAGCCGACTCAACGAAATCGGATTCGAGCTTACCTTCGGGGGTTATTCGGCGACGATGTTCGGGCTGGGCGGTGCGCTTGGCTCGTTTCTATGGGCCTGGCTGGCGCATAAGAAGGGCGAACTGCTTTGCAGTGCTGTTGCTTTTCTACTGGCCGCTCCGCTGACATTGGCATATCTGCTGTTTATGAATGACAGGCGGGCGGTGTGGCTCATTTTTGCGGCGGGCTTCTTCGCTTTCGCCGCTTACATATTGCTGATAACGCTTGCCAGATATGCAGCCGGCTACAGCCTTGGAGCGAGGATGGGCTGGGTCGTCGGCGGGACCTGGCTGTTCTCCAACATCATCTTCCTGCCCCTCGTGCTAATAGGCGAGCGACTTGGCACGCACCTGATAATGCACTATGCCCCGGTCGGCTACCTCCTATCAGGCTTCATCGGCATCTATCTGATGCTAAAAACCCGGACGGAATCGGCCCCGAATCGCTCCTGACAGACGAAAATGGTCGATTCCGGCACGGAATACCTGCGCGGGCGCATTTTTTGCGAGAATCTTTTGCACGGAATATGCGCGCGGCGGTTACTATTATGTGAATACCGAACATGTTCGCTTTAAGGTCTGAAGTTTACTGTTTATGAATAACCGGAGAGTGCTAAATGGAGCATTCCAAGCGAGTAACCTGAATATTTCACAGGATTCCTGAAATTTTACTTGCAAAATGGCCTAACTGCTTGTAGTGTAATGAGTTATACTGAACATTATACTTAAACAGAAAGGCCATTACTATGACAGACTGTAACACACAACCACTGCTTACCGGTCAGTTCGAGTTTCGTACTCAAAATCGCCCTTTTCAGCGTCTTGGCGGCGATTTGGGGCGAATTCAGGCGGAAGCGAGAAGTTGTGAGCCTGATAGTGGTGAAAAAAAAATTAAAAATTTCCCAAAAAACCCTTGCATTCGGCGGGCGGCGGCTGTAGAATACAATTATAGATTATATGTTCTTTTCTTCTAATTTAATCTTGGTTTGTGAGATAGCGATTTAGATTATAAGCTTGCAGTATATTTTTTTGCAACGTTATCTCACAGGGGCTGGAACCCGCGAGGGTTTCAGCCCTTTCTTTTGCGCCTGAAACGAAGATGATAATTAGCAGTTAAAGAGGTGGTGCTATGAATAATCGCAAAGCTTTCACGCTCGAAGAACAGCCGCTACGTTGGCGGCCAGGTCAGGAGATCCATTTGCAGTTCAAAGGCTCCTCGGTCATGTTGATCTAACGATGGCGACAAGATATGTGCAGGATGTTTCCGAGCAGACTGACAGAGCCATTGAGAACAGCGGAAAGTATGTGATTCAAGTGGAGGGTGTTGTGTGATCAAAGCCCGATCTTGTGGATGTGTGTTCCCGTCTGATTGCCCCTCCCGGCCGTCAAAACGCTTAGTAACAGTTATGTGGCGTGTTTGTCCCGCGTTTTCTCAGCAAATCCCTGCTGCCGAGGCGGCCGAGGTGTGGAGATGCGGGCGGTTGTTGGCTGAGCAGGTCTGTGTGTTGTGGGCCATCTGGATGGCTGGCGTTCTCGGCGTTGGCTTTGAACAGGGGCTAAAGTCGATTCCTTACTAATCGATGCCAAGTGAGCAATCGCTTCGTCAGCCAACAGACTGTAGTCGGCAGCGGCCCTGCTGTCCGGAGCGTATGTCAAGACCGATTCGCCCGCGCTTGGGGCTTCGATGAGCCTGACGTTAGTATGAATGACCGTATCGAAAACGAGATTCCCGAAGAGTTCGCGAGTTTGGCGCTGGATTTGCTTGCTTAGGCTGGTTCTCTCCTGGACGAAAGTCAGCAGCAACCCAAGAACCTCTACTGAGCAAGGATGGAAACGTTTTCTGAGATAAGCCGTGGCTTTGAGCAACTGTTTCAAGCCTTCCAATGGATAATAATGCACCTGAACGGGCGCGATAACGCCTGTGCTCGCAACCAGTGCATTCAAGGTTAATAAGCCCAGCGCCGGAGGGCAATCGATGACGCACAGGTCATATTCATCGGCTACGCGTGTGAGGGCGCCGGTCAGGTGCAATAGTCTGCCGGATGTCTCAGACAACTCGATCTCGGCACTGGCAAGGAAAATATTGCTTGGCGCCAAATCGAGGCCCTCAATGGCGGTGCGTGTTATTACTTCGGAAATATGAACCCGCCCGTCTGTAATGGCATTGTAGATGGTTCTATCGAATGAATCCGGGTCAATTCCTAACCCAATAGTGGCATGCGACTGCGGGTCGAGATCTATCAGCAAGACGCGATATCCCAACGCCGCAAAAGCTGCTGAAATGTTTATGGCCGTGGTTGTTTTACCACATCCCCCTTTATGGTTGACTATCGATATTGTTTTCATTCAGCCAGCCCCGTCTCTTCAATCACAGCAACCCATATCGAAACATGCAGAAGCTCAGCGACCGCACTTCTCGCAACTCTTACAATCAGTAACAGCCGTGTCTTGTCTGGGAAGAACTCCACCTAACAGGCATGAGCTTTTCACCAAACCTCCATAACAATCGGTTCATTATAACATTTTCACCGGGATGTTGTCAATCATAAAAACCCGAAAATAAGCGTATTTGGCCCAAAATCCCATTCGAGATTTCCCTATGAGTTATATGTTTGCGTATGTTGGTATAATTCGTGTCTATGAAAGCGGCCAAAACTGAAATGCCCAAGAAGAGAAAATTTGGGCGATATTCGAGAGGTGCAGGACTATAAAAGTCCTGTAAGAACCGCCCCCCCTGTACCAGACTAACGAAATGCGGATTACTTCAGATGGGAATTAAATTGAAAAATGGGGTTGAGGCCCTCTGTACCCCCATAATTGTCTTGACTTTTCCGGGGAGTTCTTGTATAGTAATCGTTATAGTAGGTGCTATGGCGGGAAATCGGGGGCTGTTGCAGGCCATGCGATTTTTCAGTGATACTCTTGGCTTGGCCCAACGGGGTCTGGGGCAAGTGCTTACTGCGATGGGAATCATCAGTGATACAGAGCTTGCCGCGGCGCTGGGAGATCTCTTTTCAATCGAAAGCGTTCATCTCGAGCCGTCATCGATAGACATGCGCATAGCACGCCTGCTTCCCGAAGCGGTTGCTCAACGGCACAATCTCGTGGCAATCGAGGAGAAAAACGGGAAGGTGGTGGTTGCGGTTGCCGACCCGCTCGATGTGATTGCAGTCGATACTGTCGGCATGAAAATGCATAAAGAGGTCGAAATAGTTATCAGCACGGTGCGTCAAATACGAAAAGCAATAGAGATAATCTACCGCGGTTCAGACATTGACGAACAGCGGCTGCGAGATTTAGTGGAGCTTGAGATTTCCAACGGCGAAGAGCCCGGGGATTCGATAGTCGCCGATAACGCCGAAGCAGATATAAACGTCGAAGAAGCCGCCACACGAGCCCCCGTGATTCGATTTGTCGATCTGTTGTTGAGACAGGCGGTCAAAAGCAGAGCGAGCGACATCCATGTCGAGCCGGGTGAACGTTCGATGACTATTCGTATGCGAATCGACGGAGTTCTCCGGAACATGGTGCCGCCGTCAAGAGGTATGCATGCAGCGGTGGTCACGAGAATAAAAATTCTCGCAAAAATGGACATCGCCGAACGCCGACTGCCGCAGGACGGGAGGTTCAAAATCAAGGCGCCGGGCAGAGATATCGACGTGAGAGTCTCGGTAATCCCGATAATCTACGGTGAAAAGGTCGTTATGCGAATTCTGGACGCCGCCTCCGTCGATCACAACCTGGACAGACTCGGATTCGAGCCGGCTCTACTTGAAGTGCTCAAGATCATGCTAAAACAACCGCACGGCATAATCGTGGTAACAGGCCCGACAGGCAGCGGCAAGAGCACTACGCTGTACTCAGCCCTGAATTGGCTGAGGGATCCGGGCAAAAACATTACGACGGTGGAAGACCCGGTCGAATATCGCCTCGACGGGATAAACCAGGTTCATGTCAGATCCGACATAGGACTGGACTTTGCAACTTCTCTTAAATCCATTCTGAGGCAGGACCCGGATATCATCCTCATAGGAGAAATTCGGGACAAGGAAACGATCGACATCGCTATCAAGGCTTCGCTTACGGGGCATCTGGTCCTGAGCACTTTTCATACCAACGATGCTCCGAGCGCTATAAGCAGAATGGTTTACATGGGTGTCGAGCCTTACCTGCTGGCGTCAACTCTTAACCTTATCATTGCCCAAAGGCTGGTTGCCAAGATATGCCAGCACTGCAAAGAGCCTGTGGAGTTGGACGAGAAGATTCTCAAGCGATTGAATATCAGCCCGGCAGTGGCGGCGAAGAAGACGTTTTATCACGGGACCGGCTGCGGCATTTGCGACAACACCGGTTATCTCGGCAGATTACCGATATTCGAGTTCCTCGTGGTGGGCAGGGATATACGCGAAGCCCTGCTCGACGAAGCCGGCGAATCGCGAATACGAGAGCTATCACGGCAAAAAGGGTATTGGGGTCTTCTTGAAAGCGGTGTAGGCAAGATGTTCGAAGGCCTGACAACCGCCGAGCAAGTGCTCACGGCCACATATACCGAAGACATAGAGCTTCCGGTCATGGAAAACAACCTCTTGAACGACGTGCTAAATCTGAACGGACATCTAAACAGAGCTAAAGAAGAATGAACAAATATAAATACACTGCAAGAGATTTGACGGGGCAGGAACTCGAAGGCACTGCCCTGGCGGTCACTAAAGACGACGTGTTCTCCTGGCTCAAAGGACAAGGCCTCACACCCCTGTCCGTCGAGAAGCCGTCCTGGCGTACTCGCTCTGCAAGAAAGAAGACCTCCGGTGATGTGCGCATAAGGTCTTCCCAGCTTGCCGCGATTTTCTGGCAGTTGAATACGATGCTCGAAGGCGGAATCTCTCTGACGGAGGCTTTGGCGGCTGTTGCCGACGACATAGCCAATAAGAAGCTCGGAACCGTCCTCCGGGGAACACTGGAGCGTATTCGCAGCGGAGGCGACCTGTCGCATGGAATTTCGGTGTACCCGAGGGTATTTAGTCCTCTGGTGCGAGCCCTCATTGTTGCCGGTGAAACAAGCGGCGAGCTGGCCGAGGCGTTGGGGCGCGTGGCGAGGCACTACCAAACGCGAGACCAACTGCGCAGAAAAGTCGTCAAAGCGATGGCGTATCCGGCTTTTGTTCTCGGGTTCGTTGCGGTTGTCGTCAGCGTGCTGATGATCTTCGTGATACCCCGTTTCCGCGAAGTGTTCGAGGAAATGGGCGGAAATATTCCCGCTTTCACCCAGATGTTCATGAACGGCTACGACGCAATCGTCTTCAATTTGCACTATATCGCCATCGTCGTAATCGCGGTGGTGCTGGTGGCGACGACTCTCCACAGAAAAACGAAACGAGGCCATTATTTCTTCTCGAAGCTCGCACTCGGAATACCCCTGATCGGGCGTATCCTCAGGCAAGCCTTCATAGTGAGGTACTGCAGGACAATGGGCAACTTGCTCAATGGGGGCGTTCCTGTTTTGGAAGTTTTCCAAATACTCAAGGAGATGACGACCAACGACATAACCCGCACAGCCGTTGTGCATACGCATGAAAAAGTGGTTCAGGGTTCGGGAATCGGCGAGGGAATGGCCGATGCGAAGTTCTTCCCGAATATGGTTGTCAAGATGGTTCAGTCGGGCGAGAAGAGCGGCTCGCTGCCCAAGGTGCTCGAAAAAACCGGCGATTATTACGAAGAGCAGATGGATGCTACGATCACGACACTTATAACGCTGCTTGAGCCGGCCATGATAATGATATTCGGAGTGATTGTCTTTGTAACAATTTTGGCTTTGTATCTGCCTGTGATAGAGCTGTCGAACATAAAAAGTTAAGAAGATTGTTAAAAGTTGCGTCCCGGCCGGGGAGAAACCCGCCCGGCGCAGCATCGAATGTGAACGATGAAACATTTTATTACTTTTTTCAGGAGTTAGAAAAATGAAACGAAGAACAGGATTTACTCTAATTGAATTGATGATTGTGGTGCTGATAGTTGCGGTTCTCGCGGCTGTGCTGGTTCCCTTCATGCGTGCCCGCGTCGAGGCGGCCAAGTGGTCGGAAGGCAAGGCCGGAGCTGGAACAATTGCTTCGGCGCTGCGGGCCTACGCCGCCGAGCAGGGAACTGACGGCAAGTACGGAGCTGCGCTGGAGGTTACCAATCTGTTCAAGGACAGTGACTTGAGGGGGAAACATTTTTCCATAGGCGACTATTCGCTGAACGGGAGTGCTGCATACACCGAAGTGGGCGACCCCGAATATCCGCTGACGTACACAATTACCGTCACTGCGCCGGCCGGCGAATCATGGAAAGTCACGTCCTACACATTAGACCATACCGGAGCATGGACCGAGTACCAGGACGCCGGCGACTAATTAAGGACGAAACAAAGGCTCATTCGTGGGCCTGGCGCAACTAACCGGATGCTGCGTGGGCGCTGTTTTGCCGGACAGCGCAAGGCGCTGCGCAGCGTCGAACCTGCGTGCGAGGCTGCAAACGTTTTGCAGACCGATTTATGGATTGGGTGATGAAATATGATGCCAAATAGACACATTGAGCGGCCTGGCTTTACGATGATCGAGGTCATGATCGCTCTTGCCGGCTTTCTGGTCGCTGTCGTTGGCGCATTGAGTTTTCAGTATTACTGCGCCGTCGATACCAGAGAAGCCGACGTGCGCGCCGGGGCCAACAGGGTGGCGCTGCTCATGCTCGAAGGCTGGAGAGGCTCGGGAGGACGAGTAACCGGCCCATACGCCTATAATCCAATTGAAGAGTTTGGACCTTTGGCGGCCACGCGCCCTGGCTCTTCCAAACCAACAATGCCCAGGACGGCGTCGATGCGGCGGCCAGCGGTACTATCACCCACAGCCAGGAAAGCTGGATGCAAATCACCCTGACCGAGGGGGGCCTGGAGACGCGTACCAGCACCGACGCCAGTCTGCGCCACAAGCGCTCGGAACTGCTCGGAGAACTTGTATGGCAAGGATGCTAAACTTCCATCTGAATTAAAAAAAGGTTGCATCAATCTTAAATTTTGGATTGATGCAACCTCGCGAAGAATGTTTGTTTATTTGGTGTAAACCCTGTAATAAGCGTTCTCCCCAAGTTTGCCGCCATGCCTTAAGCTCGAAAAACCTTTCTCCTCAGTCCCCGTACCGGCGGTAACAAGCGTCCCCTGCGTATCCCCGGCCTTTTTGGTTATAATGTTGATGACACCGTTAACCGCGTTTGCCCCCCATAATGTTCCGCCGGGCCCTTTGATCACTTCTATTCGCTCAACATCTTCAAGCATCAGATCCTGGACATCCCAGTAAACACCTGAATACAAGGGAGTATAAACTGTTCGTCCATCTATAAGCACCAGCAACTTATCAGCATAAAGACTGTTAAAGCCGCGCGATGTTATAGCCCATTTATTCGAATCGACTTTGGCAACATGAATTCCGGGCACCATTCGTAGAACTTCCGGTATAGATCGATGCCCCGATCGGCGAATGTCTTCAGAGGTAAGCACTGTAATCGCAGCAGGCGACCCGAACAAAGTATCTTCCTTCTTCGATACACTGGTAACCTTCACATCCATCAATTCCTCGATCGACATATCGAACAGGTCCTCGGCCTCGTTCGGCTCCGCACCCGCTGCAAACCCCGGCCAAAAGAGTCCGAGCAAAGTCGCGACTATCAGAACACGCCCAGGCTTATTCGTAAAGAATGGTTTTTCTAAAGCCATAATAGTGCCCCCTAACATTGGCCCCAACATTGGAAGGATAAAGCGCCTTACCCCAACTATCAACTCTCGTGGCGTCCATACCGCTTTTATAGGTCTTTAGTTGCGAATTCATATCTGTCTATCTTATTACTGCTTCGGCCTTATTATGATGGCTGTTAACAAGGCTTTGCCTGGTTTTCTTGGTCATTTGCCCTTGCCCGGCGCATCATCCGTCCGCCTATGCGGAACAGTTGAATATTGCTTCGGGTCCTCAATCATTCTTCAAGTCTTACAATTCCTCCAATCAAATCTTCAATCTGTCGGAGACTTAGAATCTCAATTGCATCTCGACAAAAAATGTCCGACCAGGAGTGTCGTGCATAGTGACTGCGCCGACGCCCGGTACGGGGTCATTGTCTTTGCTGAACATGTCGCTGACGCCGAATATCAATTCGCCGTTGCCTTTGAAGCAGCGTTTTGAAAAGGCCAGGTCTAATCTGTGCGACGGTCCGGGGCTTACGCGATTCAATGGATTCGCGTGGTCGCCGGACGTAACGTCAGTGAACTTGTAATTCAGATTGACGGTCCAGTCGTCGTCCAGGAATAATCGGGCTGTGGCCCCAACCTTGTGCTTCGCGGGCAGATAAGCACGGATCTCCTGATGCCCCTGGTCAGGCTCGAAGTCGTTGTAGGCGTACCAGGTCGAGAGCGTCCCTCTTTTGCCCTCCAGGATCAATTGCACTTCCGTTCCCCATGAGTCTGCGCCATCGATATTGTCCGGCATGAAGAACGACCTGCCGATAGCCAGCGGATCGGCCACGGTCTTAAATCCGATCAGACTCTCGAACCTTTGATAGTAAGTATCCGCTCGCAGAGTCACGTTCCTGGTGAACCTTCCGGTATATCCTGCTTCAAGTGAGTAGGTTTCTTCGTTGTGCAGGTCTTCTGTGGGCTCGAGCAGATTCAGTAGAAAGACGCCCGGGACAAAAGGATGAGCGATACGTTGGGCAGTACCTTGACGCAGTATTATAAGCGGTGCGCGAAATGCGTTGGCCGTGCTTAGACGCAATACGTGGTCCTTCGCTTCATCCAGAGCGTAGAGGGCTGTCAATCGCCCGGACCAATCCTTCTGCGTTTCCGAATACCAGTCGCCGCGGACCTGCCCCTCAATTGTCAGGCGTTCGCTCGCCTGCCATCGATCAATCGCGAACAATCCGCCCCAGTACTCGTTCAGAGGCGCCCCATGATAGATGAACGTCTGTGGGTCGCTGCTGCCTTCGCCGTCTATACGGACCCATCGGAAGTTCCCACCGACCGACATCCGGTGGTTTTCGGCGACGGCGAAGTTTAACTGCCCTTCAATATCGTTCTCGTTCTCGTAGTAGTCCAGTAGGGCGGGTTCTTTCACACTGTTATGATTGCTGAACACCTGTAAATAACCTGAAGTCTCATCGTCAAACTCGTGATCGATTCTTACAAAAGAGCGCAGAGTGTTAAGCCTGTTGTTCTTCCCCAAAAAACGATTGCCGAACTCGAAATCGCCGGATTTGAGATATGAGTATCCCAAGCCGAAGGACATCTTTGTCGCCTCAGTCGCACGATAGATGGCCTTGCCGTCGAATCGCCAGTTTCTGGAGAAATCGTGAGACAGGAAGTTGTCACCGTCGATAGCACTGTCTGAAGATTCTCGGTCTTCATATCCCACCGACTGCCGCCAGCTCCACTTTCCCTGCGTCTCGGCCCATCGAACCTGAGAATAGCTGTCTCCGAACTGATCCCACCGCGTTGAAGCCAGCCACCCCAGACAATCCTCGGGATCTTTAGTGATAATGTTCACCACTCCGGTAAAGGCATTGGCGCCCCAGGCAGCCCCTCCGGGCCCACGGACTATCTCAATTCGCTCTATGTCTTCAAGAAAAATCGGAAGTCTCGGAAACGCTGGTCCGCCTGAGGTAACGCTGCCCGCAGCACGACCATCGATCAAACTGAGCAAACGATCGGAGTAAATCTCGTGCAATCCGCGGACTCCCACTGCATAACGATTGCGGTCGATCTGAAGTACGTCCACTCCCGGTGCAAACTGAAGAATCTCTGGAATGCTCATCAGGCCGCTGTAGTGGATGTCGTCGGCGGTGATAATACTAACAGGCACCGACAACTCTCCCATCTTCTGGGCCTGTCGCGATGCCGAGACGACTTCGACATCCATCAGTTGCTCGATAGACATCTCGAACAGGTCCCCGGCCTCGTTCGGCTCCGCCGATGCTGCAAATACCTGCGTGCATAGCCCAGGCAGCGATAAGACTATCAGAACATGCCACAACTTCTTTATAGGAGATGTAACTGCTTTATCTATAACTGCACCTCTAAATTAGAAAGGGGGGCACATCATGTCCCTCTATCGCCGTCAATGCCGCTTCAAATCGGCGTTTTAATCTGAA
Source organism: Sedimentisphaerales bacterium (assembly GCA_041322395.1). Classification (GTDB taxonomy): domain Bacteria; phylum Planctomycetota; class Phycisphaerae; order Sedimentisphaerales; family Anaerobacaceae; genus JAFGCD01. Next base: position 2,526,287 of record JBGLNQ010000001.1, on the reverse strand, counting down.
AAAACAGCTTTTCCTGTTATCAGACTCGGTCTTTTGTCCCTCGACGTTCACCAGCCTTTTCCTGGATTCCCTGTGAATTCTCCCTTGTTGTGCTCAGGCATTCCACCGGGGCCGGGCCTGGTGCGGGCGCGTATCCGACCGATGCCGCCAGGCATTAGCCGATATTAAATGACCTTAAGCTATCCGCTCGCCCAAATACAGGGCTAAAAAGGCGAACTCCGCTTCTCCCATAGAGATCTCCCATAGAGTTCTCCCAATGCCGCCTTACCGGACCTTTCCGAATCGGCAAATCCCCCTGTTTTCGCAGGCTCCAAATCGCCCATAAGTCTTTACAGTACAAAATCTCTGCACTGCAAATGCTGATGCTGCCCGGCAACAAACAGATTTTGTGATTTTGCTGAGATGGCAGGAAAGCCGGACGACGGGGTCAAAACGAGTCTATGAAAAGCCGCCCACACCTCAGCGCACAGCTTGCATGCCGAAATATCCTTGCGAAAAACGGAGATTAGTGATATTGTAGCGGCCTCGTTTTGAATTTGAATTGAGAACCCTTATTTATGACAGGAAATCAGGTAATGAGTACATCTGTGAAGAATCCCGGCATGTCGGAACTTGACGAATTATGCGTGCAAACTATTCGTTTCCTGGCGATGGAGGGCGTCCAGAAGGCTAATTCGGGCCATCCGGGCATGCCGATGGGCATGGCGCCGGCCGCATACGTTCTTTGGACGCGCCATCTTAAGCATAACCCCAACAACCCGGCCTGGCATAATCGCGACCGGTTCGTCCTCTCAGCCGGCCACGGCAGCATGTTGCTATATTCCATGCTGCATCTGACCGGATACGATATCAGCCTCGAAGACTTGAAGAAATTCCGCCAGTGGGGCAGCAAGACTACAGCGCTACTTGAATCTTGCCGGCAAGCATAATCTATTGTTGTATCAGTAGTTACAAAAATTCTGCTGAACATCAAGAATCAAATTGGCTATTAGTGCACTTTGGCGAATCGAAACTTGCGTTTTGCGCTTTATAGGCTGCCGGCAGAACGAGCAACGTGTCGCGGGCGTCTCGCCCGCGCCTTTTGCCTGCCGGCAGCCCAAAGGCGATAAACGCATCTCCCAGGATACATAGAGCGCGTTATTGCAGCGTAAGCAGCGTTGTAGTATTAGGGGGGTTGGCTGGCGGTGATTTGTTTTGATATTGCTTGCGCGGCGATTTTGTGTCCGATGGGGGTCCAGTGCTGGTCGTAGGTGAAATATGTTTGGTTGCCTTCGGCTGTGGCCTGTCGCAGGGGTGAGGTTAGGCTTAGGAATTCGATTGATTCGGTTCGGCAGAATTCCCGCACTGCCGATTCCTGGATATTTTGGCGGGCGAGGAGAGCTTCGACGAGTTTGTCGGCGGGGGGGAGATTTTTTTGCCCGAGGGCCATGAAGGCATGCAACTGCTCCGGCGAGACCGTCTCGGCGATTAGCGGGAGGAGAAGATGGGGCTTGTCGGGTGCGTAGGCTATTATCAGGCGGATGCCTTTTTCGTCGCATAGGTTCTTGATATCGCGTAAGGCGGCGAAGGTTTTTTGCGCGCCCTTGGATTTCAGGAAGGCATCCTTAGCGACAAAATGTTCGAGGAGACTTTTGATTTTGAAGGCGTAGTATTTTCCGTCAGGGCCGGCGGGTACGGCTACGGGGAGCCATGATAGAGGGCCGGTGTGGTCGGGTACAGTGCGGTTGGGGTCGGCGGCGTTCGTTTCGGTGTCTGCCGTGGAGCCAAAGCATCGGATCAGGAGGCTCTTGAGGGCGTTGCGGACGGGGGAGTTTTTGAAGTAGTCCCCGATTTTGTCCGGGACGGTGTCTTTGGGGCGGTAGTTGTCGTCTCTGAAATCGTTTCCCTCGTAGAGGAGGCAGACGACGATCTTTGGCGAGAGTTCGGGTGCGAATTTTTCGAGGGTTTGGAAGTATGTTCCCGGGTGTCCTGATGACATTCCGAGGTTATAGGTTTTGAGGTTCGTATTCCTGGCAAGCAGCGCCGGCCAGGCGTCTTCGTCGGTGACTCTCGAGCCTTCCGCGAATGAATCTCCTGTGATTACGATGTCGTATTTTTCGAGGTCGGTAGTGTTTCTAAAGCCTCTTTTGTCTGTTGTGAGGGTGTATTCGATATCAGGATAGCCGGGCGGAGTTTTGGGATAGAAGAATGCTTCTTCTGGGATATCGCGGGCTGTTCCGGTTTGCACGGTATTTTGGGGTCGATGGAGGTAAGTTTTCTCTTCGACGTATCGTTTCGGTCGGGTCATGAGGCGTGCGGCGATGTCCATTACGATGAGCGAGAGGATGATGGAGATTGTTATTGCGAGGACTTTGAACTTTCGTTCTTTTTGATTCTTTTCGTCGGCCCAGGTCAGGTAGAGCGATGCGACGGCGATTGGGATTAGGAATAGAGCTATTGTTAGTTGGCCTAAGCTGTATCTGCCGAGGAGGACGTGGCGGTTTTGTGCGATAAGGTATGCGACGTTGCCCGGTATTATCCATACGAGGGCGAGGACCAGCAGCGTGACGGCGGTTTTGATCCATTTAACGCGATTGTTTTCGTTTTTGGCCTTGATGCCCATAGTACACTCTTGCGTTGCGGCGAATTATTTTGCGGTATCGTTTGGGGGTTTGGATTTTGTTATCTTGCCATCGTCTGTGACGGTTAGATCGTTTCCTTCTTTGTCTTCTATTCTGAGGTACAGGCCCCAGCTTCCTTCTCTTTGGGATACTTCTGCGATGATTGTGTTTTCGCCCCGGCGGATTTCGGCATCGGCGGATTCGGCGTCCGCCGATGCGGTTCGGAGTGCGAGGACCTGGGTGATAAGGTCGCCGTTTAGCCATAGCCTCAGTGCGTCGTCGCCGCCTGTGAAGATTTTGACCTGGCGGGGCTTTTCGGAATTGAATGTTTTGAGGGCGTATCCTACGATGTTTTGCCGCTCTTCGTTGGGGAAGTGTGGGAGGAAATCGATGTATGGGATCGGTGAGGTTGCGGGTGCGGCGGATTGTGCGGATTTTTTTATGGCCTGGAGCCTGTTGTCGTCGATTGGGACGAAAGATTTCGGGTCAGGCCAGGGGGCGGTTAGCGATGCGAATCGCCATGTGCGTACGAAAGGTTTCGGCATTAAGTCTTTGAGCGGGATCGATTTTGTGAGGCCCTGTGTATCGATGACCCTTATGACCGGTTTATCGCCTGCGAGGTAGTTTGCGAATTGGGCCATTGATAATTCGATTTCTTTGGGCGGGGTCTGGTTGTAATCTATCGGTACATGTCCTGCGGCGGCGGCTTCGGGGCCGAGGACTATTGCTCCGATGCCGTTTTCGGATTGGATTTTGATAGTGCGGAGATTTTCGTCGCTGGTGACGACAGTTTTGTTTTGGTCGGTGAAATCTTTTTGGTCGAGGGCGAACCATCTGTTGAACTTGAGCCAGGCTGCGCTTGGCGGCTCCCATCGCGGTATTTGGCTTTCGCTGAATTCGTAGGGCTTGTTCAGGCGGGCGTGAGGCGGTTCTATTAGTGTGAATGCCCGGTTGAATCTGTCGAAGCCGCGTGTCATGATGTCGTGCGGCGATTGGCTGTGGGGGAGGTCGAAGGTGTGGCCGAGTTCGTGGAGTGCGGCTCCGATGGTTGTCGAGGCGGCGGCCCAGAATGTGTGTCGATCGACGGAATCGCTGAAGAATTTTGTTGTGTCGATTATCGTTGCGTCGGAGAAGGCTTTCTTCGCCTCGTTCAGGCTGTTTGGCCAGGTGAAGATGTTTGCCCCGCCGAAGAGCGCGAGTTGGCCTGCGCCGAGTGCTGTGTGGGCGTAAGTTTTCTTTGTGTCGGGACTGAATCTTGTGAAGGCGGGGATTACGAGGTTCTTTGCGTATTTGTTCGGGTATTTGCGTCGGATGAGGCGGTCTGTATAGTGCCAGAGTTTCAGGCCGGTCATTTGGCGGCAGCAGTCGGCTGTTTCGTCGGCTTGCAGGGTTCGGACGATGACTCGGCCTGCTTCGTCGAATTCGAGGTTGAATGTGATTCTGCCGAAGCCGAGGTCGTACATTCTCTCGGCGGTGAAGGTTTGCATCAGCTTCATTGCTGTGCCGAGCTTGCCGTGATAGTCCTGGGGGTCGTTTTCGACGGGCGTCTGGTATTTGGTGTCGCCGGTTTTATCTGTCAGGAAAAAGACTCGCACTGCATAGGGGTTTGTTTGGGGTTTGTAGTTCAGGGTAAGGGGGAGTTCTTCTTTGCCTGCGCGAATGATGAGTTTATTCTCGCCGGGGACGAGTTCTATCAGTGCCTTGAATTCTCCTTTGTAGGCGAGGCCCTTTATTTGGCGGGTGCTTCGGTTCGAGGATGTATTGATGACGGTTATGGAAGTTGCGTTGGCGTCGGCGATGGTTCCGCGGATCAGGGGGACGGGGTGGCGGATTGTTGTGTTGTTTGTGTAGTTGGTGATTTGGATGGAGTTGGCGGATTTTTTTGCGGTTGAAGCCATCCCCAAGCCTTCGGCAGGCTCAGGCGGGGCGCTGCGCTTGAGGCTACATCCCTTCGCCATCCCCAAGCTGCGCTTGAGGCTGCCACCCTTCGGAGTGCAACATACGGCGATCAAGATGATTGTTATGAATAATGGCTTCTTCATTGTGTGTACAGGATACACGAATTGGCGGCGGTTGTTAAGTATGATCGGGCAGGAATATTTACATGCGTGTGATGTTGAGCATAGTATATTGCGTTGTTGTCCCCAGGGGACAGGCGCCGACGACGGCTAAACGCATCAGGGGGAAAGGGGGGTATAATATTGGGAGTACCGTGAATGGATTCCTGCTTCCGCAGGAATGACAGTGGGAGCGGCGAGCGCGGGTAAGGAATCGTGCGACGGCGGGCTGTTAGATTTTTTCGAAAGTGAAATTGTTTGCTTTTGCGTCTATTTTTATTTTGTCTCCGTCTGTGAATCTTCCTGTGAGGAGTTCTGTTGCGAGTCTGTTTTCGAGTCGCCGCTGGATTGTTCTTTTCAGTTTCAGGCCAATCTTATCTGCAATAAGCAGAGCCTTCTCTTTTTCTTTCTGAATATCTAATCCCGCCTCCTGCCACATCACAGCCGCCGCCCAGGATTCATAGACCAGCAAGCGCACTTGATCCGCCGTGGGAACAGGCTGCGCAATCATCATATTCACAATCTGCGCCGCCAATATCCCTATTACGATGGTGAGCTGGTTTATCGAGACGAGCTTGCCTCTAATTTTAGCCGGCGATATCTCGGCGATATACATCGGCGACAGATTGGAAGCCAGGCCGATGCCGACCCCGCCGATGATACGGGCAAGATTATACGAGAAGAAATCCCACGAAAGGGCCGTCCCGATCGCCGAAATTGTGAACAGCAGACCCGATGATATGAGCAATCGCTTCCGTCCGAGCCTGTCGGCCAGGACACCGGAGATAATAGCTCCTGCAACACAGCCGAACAATGCGCTGCTCATTGCAAACCCGCGCATGAAAGGCGTATTGTCGCCGATACCGAAAAACGGCTCATAAAAAGGCTTTGCCCCTCCCACAACCACCCAGTCATAACCAAAAAGAAGCCCTCCCATTGCCGCAACCACGCAAATCCGCCAGACGAACTTCATATTATAATTTACTTCAAGATTCTCAGTTTTCATATTTTTCTCTCATAGGAACCATTCTGTTAGAGGTTTTCAGTTTTTTTCAGTGGGCCTGGTCCCAATCTACGATTTATTTTATGCGTAAGGAAGCAAGCCCCTTTACCGGGGCGGACGCCTCAGTTTACTGAGCATAACAGACTAATCACAGGTATGCAAAGGCTTGTTTTGACGTATTTTCAGCTTTTCAGCCAGTTGTAGTTTTGCGGTGAGGTTTGCGCATTAAAAAAGGAGGCGTGGAGTTTATTTTCTTAAGGCGTATTTGTAACCCCGCCTCCTTTGGCTGCGATGTGCCCTTTAATTTTCACTGGGTCAATGGCGTAACCGCCGGGCTGCACCCGCAACATATATATTATAAAAAAACGGCTGAGCAATAGCAAGGAAAATCCTGGATTGTTCCGGAAGTTTTTGGGAAAAAGTGCGTTTATTGTCGCAGCGGGGGGCGGTATTGGGCGAATCGGCGGGAGGTCCGGGCGAAATCGGGATATTATGGTGTTTTGGAGGTTGACAAATGGCCTGGAAAAGTCTATAATAATGCTGTAAGGGTTTGTCTTTACAAATCTTACTGGCGGGATTACGATCCGCTGCGCCGCTGGTGCAAACAATTTCAGGGGCGATGAAAAATAGTTGATGCGAATAATTTGGAGTCATTATTTACTATGGCTGAAGCACAATCTGCCGGGAGTATGAGAGCGCCGGAGAAAGATCCGGAAATAAACAAATACTTCAGGGCTGCGATCAAAACTCTCGCGAGCGATCTCCATCTGAAGGTGGGCCAGCCTCCGAAGCTTCGTTTGTACGGGTATCTCAAGAGCACTACGGGCGGGCCTTTGACGAGGGAAAGGATCGAGGAGTTGGTCTTTGAGATACTTAGCCCGGTGCAGAGGGAGCGTTTTGACGAGCACGGCACGCTCGACTTCGCTCACGAGGTTGACGGTAAGCATCGTTTTCGGTTGAATGTTTTTCGTCAACGAGGTATGGTAAGCCTTGCGGGCAGGCGTGTGAACACTCAGATCCCGCCGTTCGAGAAACTGCATCTTCCGCCCGTTATGGAGAAAATAGCTCAAACTAATCAGGGTTTGGTGCTTGTCGTGGGTCCGACGGGCTGCGGAAAGACCACTACAATCGCCTCGATGATCGACTTTATCAACCATACCCGTTCGTGCCATATTGTGACAATCGAGGATCCGATAGAGTATCTGTTCCATGATGCTAAGGCGATTGTCTCTCAGAGGGAAATCGGGCTCGATGTGGCGAGTTTTGACGAGGCTTTGACTTATCTTATGAGGCAGGATCCGGATGTTGTTTTCGTCGGGGAGATGCGAGACGCCAAGACGGTTATTGCGGGTATGAGAGCTGCCGAGACTGGGCACCTTGTGTTCGGGACTATGCACTCAGCGAATGCTTCTCAGTCGGTGCATCGGCTGTTGGACCTTTTTCCGCAGAGCGAGCGTGACCTTGTTCGTCAAACGTTGGCGCTGGCTTTGCGTGCTGTTGTGAGCCAGTGTCTGATTCCTTGCCTGAAAGAAGGGATCGACAGGGTTCCCGCCGTTGAGATTCTTATCGCCAACGCTGCGGCGAGAAAGCTGATCGCCGAAGAGCGTGAGGCGGATTTGCCGAGTGTGATTCGAGCATCGCAGCAGGAAGGGATGCAGGATATAACTTTCAACCTGTGTGAACTGATCAAGAACGGGATGATCGATCCCAAAGAGGCGTTCAAATACGCCCCGAATATCGAAGAACTTAAAATGGCGATGAAGGGGATCAGGACCACTGCCAGCGGTATTTTGTGAGAGGTGATTGATTTTCATAACGGAGCAACCTATGCCCAATTTAGTATTAGCTGCCATCGAATACGGTGGTTATATATCCGTCGTTAAACTTGCTGTGTTCGCTGTATCCTTTTTTCTTTGGATTCCCCTTGTTACCTGGGTTCATAATGACGCGAAGGCGGTGGATACGAACGACGTATTCTGGACCGGCCTTGTTCTGGGAGCCGGTGCGGCGGCGTTGCTGGTGTGGCAGTTGGTTCCCATCTTCATCGTCGGTCTGCTGGTCTATTTGCTGGCGGCGATATCGACATCGATTGCCTACGTCAAGCACCGCAACGCGCGAGTAATGGATTTCGATCGAGTCCTGACGGTCGATCATATCAAGAGCCTCTTCGGCGGGCAAGAAGATAAACTCGAAGCCCTTAAGAGCTTTGTTTTTATAACGGCGAATAAGAATGAAGTGCCGCTTCCCGAGCCGCGGACTCCTGACTTTTTCGGCTATAGGATGGCTTACGATTTGCTGATGGATGCGACGTGGCGGCGGGCAAGCAATGTTCTATTTTCTCCGACTCCGCATGAGTATAAAGTTACTTACTATGTTGACGGGACCGGTCTCGAGCAGCCGAGTATGCCCCGAGACCAGGCCAAATTTCTGATCAGTTTTCTGAAGAACATTGCGGACCTTGATCTTAAGGAGAAGCGGAAGCCTCAGAAGGGCGTATTCATGGTTTCCAAGGACAAGGTTCATACGGAGTGGGAGGTTACGACGGCCGGCTCTACGGCCGGCGAGCAGATTTTTCTTAAACTGCTGACGGTTAAGGATATAGCGAATCTCGCAGGAATCGGTCTTATGCCGGACCAAATCGAGCAGCTTAGCAGTTTCCGAGGCTTGAAGGAGGGTTTGTTTATCGTTTCCGGGCCGAAGAAGAGCGGCGTGACGAGCACTTTCTATTCGCTGATGCGGAATCACGACGCCTTTATCAACAGTATCAATACGCTGGAGAAGTTCCCTTCGGCGAAGCTTCTGAATATTACTCAGGAAGTTTACAGCCCGAGCGACAGCAGCACAACGAGTTACGGCGAAAAGCTCGAAGAGGTTATCAGGATGGGTCCCGATATTGTAGGCGTCGCCGATTGCGTGGATTCTCGGACGGCACGAGCGGCTTGCGCGGGGGCGAAGGACGGCAAATTGATCTATGTGCAGTTGGAAGCCGACAGCGTAATGCAGGCGCTGGGGAAATGGCTGAAGCTCGTTGGCGACAGAGCCCTTGCGACAGATTTGCTTCTTGGGCTGAGCAACCAGAGGCTTGTTCGCAAGCTTTGCCAGGATTGCAAGCAGGCTTACGCACCGAAGAAGGAGTTGTTTAGAAAGTTCAATATCAATGCGGAGAAGACAAAGGTTCTATATCGAGCCGGGAAGGTCATTTACGATAAGCACGGCAAGCCGAGCGATTGCGAAAATTGCCAGGGTATCGGATATGTGGGCAGGACGGCTGTTTTCGAGACAATTATGATTACGCCTGAATTGCGGAAAGTCGTCAGGCATGCGAAATCGCTGCCCGAGATCGGCACGCATTTTCGCCGTGCGAAGATGCTGTATGTGCAGGAGCAGGGGGCATTTATCGGCAAGCGGGGCGAGACGCTGGTGGCCCGCAAGGCCGATACGGAACTGGCCTCGGCCCGGCTCAAGGACGTCAGCCAGGTGGTGTGATTGCAACATCAAGGTTAGGATCGCCGATACCGTCAGGCGAGGCAGTCCAGAGATATGTCAAGGTACCCTGCGGCTCATTGGTATCGTTATTAACAACGGTCGAATCCAATGCTACAGGTTCGCCCGACCATGTAATCATGTTGATGCCGGCATTGACAGAAGGAAGATTCGGATCAGAAATACCGCTCGTCGCGTCATTAAACGTCGTGCCTATGCGGATCTCATCGACGAAAAACTTGGTGCCTGCGAGATTAATTGTGTCGAACTGACTCTGGTCCAGGTTCGGCTTGTTGGAAGCCCAGTTGGCGCTGGAGAGATTGGGTTGGGCGGTAATCAGGGCGTCGAATGCCGCCTCGTCCAGCGTGTCCGTTTCCAGGAAACGGACGACCGAGATGATGTCTTCCCCGCCGGTGTCGGCGTCCCACTCGATCTTGCCGACGATGATATTGGCAGCGCCGAATCCATCGTCATCGGAGCCAACCCACGGCAACTTGGCATCGGCAGGCGCCGTAAAGGCGTCAGCAGTCCAGCCCGTCGCCGCACCCATTAGATTGTAGTTGGCTCCCCCGATGTGATACCTGGGCATGATTGAGAACCTGTCGTTGCGCGGCGGGCCGCCACCGGCTCCAATTCCGCTGCCCGAGTTGGTCAAATTATAGAGGGTGTTGCGGGAGTCATTGGGACTCGGGTCCGTTCCGATTTGCAATTGCGGCGGTTCCATATTCCTGTCCCAGCCTTGAACCGCCACATAGCTGAACCAGGTTGTGCTGCCGGTTTGGAACGATGCGGTAACGGAAGGATCCAGCGCAATGGAAGCATCCATATAGCGGCCGATCTCAACATCTACGTCCGGAGGCAAGCCTATATCCTCAGGGCCGGGAAGCCCAACATAGCCACCCAACGTCGGCAGGTTGGCAACCGTACCGTCGAACGTATTGTAGAGAATCGGCGGACCGGGGGCGACGACTATACCCGTAGTGTTGCCTTCCTGGTGGATACGCCAATCGGTTACGTTTGCAACAGGTGGAAGTGGGCCGGCGCCATCCGGATCAATGTTCAAGGCTGTTTGATAGGCCGTCCAGGTGCCTGTCGTGCCTAATGCTCCGCCCTGGCCGGTGAGCCACCCGTCCGCGTAGGCGAACGGCTCGTAAACGAGCAAGCCGGCGTCGGCCGATGTCGAGAGGCATACAAACGCAACGAATCCAACAATTGCAATAATTAATGAATTCTTCATTGTACTAACTCCTAAAAAATGAACCATCATTTATATATAGGTTATACGGTGAGAAACATAATCTCATCCCGTATTACTGGTTACACCCCATTCGGGGTTTTCCATGCACTTGCCAATATCAATTCTTTCGACATAGATGCACGAATTCTTAAACATCCGTCGCCTTTCGCAGGGGAATTTCCCGGGAATAATGACGGCCGATAAAACGCCGCAACTGCGTACTGAGAAATGTTCTTCTGCCAGTCATGCACCGAACCTCAACCTGGCCTTACATTTTTCCAGAAAAAGCCAGAACAACATAACCACAGGTCTTAACGAATCCTGACACGGAATAAGCGGGGGCTCACCCCTTTGAAACGCAAACCACCACAAACTCCATTATTCCTGAATTGTAACAGAAACAACACGCGACGTCCAGAAAAAAACTGCAGATTTCGCAAAAAGTCCCAAAATTTCCAATATCTTTAGAGAATCTCTTCCTTCGGTAAGACCCTCCAGGGTTGGCAAGCCCTAACTCTTTACTCAGTAAATACTTACACAAGCTCGGCTGCCGCCGCTATGGCTTCTCGCATGCAGCAGGCGATTGGAATTAATGGGCGGACAAGACGGCTTGCAGGAATTGCCGGGCTGAGCGGCTTTGCTTGCGGCAGGTATCCGGGACCGTCCAGATGCTGCACGTCGGCCCGTATGATAAGGAGGGCGAGGCCTTCAGGAACACCCGGCGCGTAACGAGCCATTTCGATGAGTCGGACGAGATGTGGTTTGCTAGTTCATTTCACTGCCCCAACCGTACATCCGGGTTGGGATGGGCCTCTGACACTGGAAATAATCAATCTCGGCCCGGCAGCATTCTTATTGTCTCCAGGAATGTACATTGCTCAATTGATTGTCGAACAAGTCCACGGCGAAATAATCGGGAACCCAAGCCAGTTCCACAATCAGTTTACTCCTGAGGGAAAGTCGTAATACCCTCCTTGTTCCGAGCCGATGGTAGGAATCCGTTTTGTCCGTCGCTATCAATCCGACCGTTCCCACCCCTAAGATGGATCCCAGCAGGCCCGAATGCACCAACAAGGAAACCTGGCGGCTTTTCGGCACTTGACAAAAAGGCGGGCGGCAAATTTTGCCCAAACTTCCCCGCATAGACTCTCAGCAACAGAAGCGCAAAAAAAATAAGCGGCTCTCTGCGACAGCCGTTTCCTTCGGGGTTTTGTGTGATTAGAAGGGAGGGACCGAAGAAAACACCATAGCAGAGTTAACCGCTTAATCCACGCTTATACCAAATTTCTCAGGGAAACGCAAGGAAAATTGCCTATATTAACAAAAAAATCTTTTCTCATTCCAGATGCACCACGCCGCTGTTCTTATCGGCATCGAGGCTGGCCTTCTTGATGACGTCGTACAGCATCCGGGAATCCCGCACTTTCTCGAATTCGAACTTCGGATCGGACTTATCGGTGGTAGTCAAACGCACTGTGCCCACCCCCATAATGCAATCAAGCACGCTCCTTCGCAGGTTCAGGTCGATAACGCGGAACATGTCAAGATTATCGACCCGCCTATCGAGGATTCCCCTGCTCCACTCGATTTTGTCCGGCGTAACCTCGTAATATATCATTTTCAGCCGAATCACTTTTACCACCAGGATCGAAACGACTATCGAAATGACCCCTAAACCCGCAAGAACCCTGCACTGGGCGAACATCGTCGCCTGACCTGCCGTCAGCTTCAAGCCCAGCATCCCCTCGATGGGCAGCCGAACCAAAAGACCGCCTATAACGCAGAAAAACGCCCCTATTCCCATATCACCGACGATTCCCCAAAGCGAAGGCCGCCCGCAAAACAGAATCCTACCGTCCTCGGCACCCTCTTCACCCCCCCGATCCTCGTCTGACTCCGCCGCGGCCTCAAGATCCCTGGCCTTGGCCGTATTCAGAAATTCGCCGCAAAACCGGCACTTTATCGCCTCAACCTGAATAGTCTCGGCGCAAAAAACACACTGTTTTGTTCGCAAGTCAATAAGCGTCATACCAATACATATCGGAAAGCCACACCAATTTAGAGTAGAAAATTCTCAAACCCCCTCAAACCGCATTCTAAAATACTCACCCCCGCCGCCAGCCCCAATAAACCAAGCGCAACTACTTATTTTCAAAGCCTTTACATGCTCTCAGCAAAGCCCGCCGTATCCGCAGAACAAAAAAAATTTAAAAAAATGTATATTTTGCTTGACATAATGTAAGGCAAACTATACATTAAGTACGATACACTTTACATTGGCAAAACGATGGAAACGCTTGAAAATCGGTCGTATAAGGACGCTATTGAATGGGATTTGGAGTTAAGAGTCTTGAATCCAGGAGAACTATCATGAACAAGTGGCAGAAAGAAGCGAAATTTACTCTTATCGTTATGGGATTAGCTTTGGCCTTGAGTCTTACAGCCGTTGGGGTGCTGCGCTTTGTATTCAATTTTCAATGGCACAGTGCAACGGCTGGATTTGCTTTCATGGCACTGATGGGCCTTAGTCGAGTCGATCCTTCTATGTTCAGGATTAAGAGTAAGAAACCTCCGCTTGATGAAAGGGATTTGCTAATTAAAAGAAAGGCAATGATCGCAGCGTATTGGGGCTTCTGGCCTATATTCGTCACTATGGCGATGGCGCCGTTCTTTGTGTACGGCCCGAATGGAAAAGTGTCGGGGATATACCTCTGCTGGATGGTATTCGTTGGCATGTTCGTAGTATTGACTCTGTACTCGATAGCAATATTGAACAACTACGGCTGGGGAGGTAACGAAAATGAATAGACTACAGAAAATCGCGTGGTTCAATTTGAAAGTGCTCGGGGTCGGAGGGTCTGTGAGTCTTTTGATAATTGCAGTCTCATTGGCGGCTGGTGAGCTGATATGGATAGGGTCGTGCAAACAGAGTTCAAAAAGGATTTCAAGGGTATCCTGACCAGGGCCATCATATCGGCGACGATCAAGGCGGCTGCTCAATACGCCATGGAGAATCAAAATAGCTCCGGAGGCAGTATGGCGTCGATCTTCATGGCGGTCTATTCCTTCGCCACGACCGCGGCGGACGTTAGAATATGGACAACCCTGCCCAAAGACTTCCAGGTAGCCAGATTCGCCATTCCCGAGGACAGGACGATACGAATACACCCTTCCGGCGGAACGCCTTTCGATGTAAAAATTCCTGCTTGCAAAAATGCAATGGTTTATGTTAAAATACCGTTTGCACAATCAGTGCCGGTTTATGATGTTATAACCTATTAACGTATTTGATTTTTGATTGACGGAGAAAACTCATGAAGAATCTAATCGTCCTATGTGTGATGCTGGCGTTATTCGGCGTTGGCTGCGGGCCCAAGTCAAGCGACCAGAGAGTGCATATGCGAAGCGGGCTTTCGGGCGGCTCTCTGGGCAGCAACGTCGTCACCGAGTCGGTAAAAGGCGTCTTCGAGTGGCTTACCAGCGCAGGTATCGTGGTTGATAACGCCGTTATGAACAGAGACAACAACTCCGGCCTTCTCCAGATATTTATCGCCGGGCACAACAAGTCGTCGAAGACCAGGCGTTTTCGGTACAGAGTGGAGTGGCTCAATGCCGACGGCTTGGTAATCGACACAAAAACAAGCGTCTGGCAGCCGATGTCGGCGATGGGCAAATCCCCGTTCCAGATCAAATCGGTCGCGCCGAGGCCGGAAGCCGTCAATTTCAGAATGGATACAAGAAAGTGGGAGTAAGCTATGAAATCAAGAATACTACAAATCATTGCATTAGCGAGTATCGTGGCCGGAGGTTGCGGCGGACCCAAGACCGCCAATATTGATATGCGCAACGACGACGGCAAGGCCGTCATGGCCCTCGATTACAGAGATTTCGACCAGGCCGCAAGCGCAATGGTCCAATCTATGCTCGGTTCGGGCGCTCTCAAAAAGCAGGGGGGAGGCAGATATGTCGTCGCCACCGGACGAATCGTCAATGATACGATGCAGAGAATTGACACAGACCAGTTGATGGCCAAGGTCGAAGAGGAGCTGATGAACAGCGGGCAGGTCGTGATGACCTCAGCCGTAGGAAGCGGCACTGACGAGCTGATTCATGAAACCAGAGAACTGAGAGATTCCGAAGAATTCGACCAGGATACGATAGCCAAGAGAGGAACCCTGATCGCCCCGGAACTAAGCATTTCCGGCAAGATCTTTCAGAGCAATGTACGTTACGACAAGAAACGCCAGCAGGTCGAATACTCCTTCCAATTGAAGCTTAGCGATGCTACGAGCGGCCTGAGATACTGGCAAAATGAGTCGGTGATCGGCAAACGAGGCAGCAACAAGTCCGTTTCGTGGTAGCAGCGCAGAGGCAAGTTGCTTTTAGGAGATGAAAAATGAAGAAGCTTTGCATCACATTTGCTATCGGTGTTTTGTTCTGTACGAGTTTGTACGCCGCTCAAGGCCCAGACGTCGTCGTTCGAGAGGTAATCGGGCGTGGGCTAACCAGAGACCAGGCCATTAAGAATGCGCTTTATACGGCTGTGGGCCAGGCCAGGGGCGTCGAAATCGACTCCAAACGCTACAATTTGGGGTTCTCCGAATCCGGCGTTGGGCTTGACACGGACAATACAGATTCGGGCAGGAACAGCAGAATTCAGTTCGATTCGGTCTCAGTGGATACCAGCGGGACCGTTTATACGACGAAGATCGGCGGATCGGTCAAGACTTACGAGGTGCTTGAAGAGCACAAGACCGACGACGGTTACGAGGTGAAGCTAAGCGTAACAATCGTTGATTACGCTCCTCGCGACGACTCCCACAGGCCCAAGATCGGCCTGATGCACGCCGGGACGTTGCAGCCGACGTATTCTTTCTTCGGCGATCAGGTGCCGGGGGCGGTCGTCTCGGTGATGTTCACTCAAAGACTGGCTATCGCGCTGACTCAAACGAACAAGTTCGCCGTTCTCGACAGGGAGAGCATTGCTGAGTTTGCGCGTGAAAGATCGCTGCTTCTCTCGAACGACGCTCCGCTCGAAGAGAAGGCCAAATTAGCCGAAATGCTCGGCTCGGACTACTTGCTCGTCGGCACTATTTCGCAGGCGAAGATCGAGAAGAATCAAAAGCATCTCTCAGCGGCCGACTATACCGTTACCGAGTACACAGCGAGGGTTGTCTTCAATTATCGTCTCGTATCGAGCTATAGCAGGCAGATCGTATCTGCGGGCGTTGTCGAGAAGTACCTGAAGAACGAGGAAATCAGGGCTTTGGCCGACGAACAAAGCTCGGCCAAGTGGGACCCGGGCCAAATTCGCGACGCCGTATTCGGCATCGTCGCAAACGAAGTCGTCGAAAAGATTATCGACAGGCTCTATCCCGTGCAGGTCGCCGCTGTCCAGGCCGACGGACAAATCGTTGTAAACCAGGGCGGAGACAGAATGTCGCAGGGAACGCTGTTCGAGATATACAAGCAGGGCGAAGAACTGTTCGACCCCGATACGAAAGAATCGCTCGGAAAAATCGAAGCTCTCGTTGCAACGATAAGGATCACAAGGGTCGCCGGGAAGATGTCCTTTGCCGAAGTCGTCGGCGGGGATGCGTCCAGGATTTCAAAAGGTCTTATCTGCCGGCCCAAGAAGATGGAAAAGAATTTCAAGAATATCGGGGCGGAATCCGAGGTGATTAAGACGCCGGGCCGAGGAATAAAGCTGCCGTTTGACAGATAGAGCTTCTCAAAAAACTCAAATGATAGTAAAGAGGGCCTGGGACGCTATCAATGCCCCCCCCCTTCAGGTATCGGTTCGCCCATTCCAGCCGCGTCCTAATCCGAAAAAATCCGCGGAAAATCACTTGATATTGGTTGTGCAGGCGGGTTAGCCCGGCTGTCTGAGAGCCTATCCGAATAACCCTCTGGCTTCGACCGATTTCGCAGCAAGAAAGAAGCCTGATACAAATATTGGATTAAGGAGTGCTGTCTCGCTTAAATTGCTTTTACATCCGGGCGGCGAGGGCTACTCTGAAAATCGCGCCTTTGGGGCGGGCGTTTATGATTTCCACGAATCCGTTATGCGCCTGGGCGAATCTCTTGACCAGGGCCAGACCGAGGCCGGTGCCGGTGGTTTCACGCGTCGCCTCGGCGCCGATTCGGTAGAACTCCTCGAAAATCTTCTTCCGCTGGCGGTGCGGAACGCCGGGGCCGTGGTCTTCGACCTCTATCGTAATGAATTCGCGGTCGCCTCTGGTGCGCACTATGACGGTTTTATCCTCGGCATCACGGGCGTATTTTACAGCGTTGTCGAGAAGGTTAACAACTATCTGTGTAACGGCATCGCCGTCGAAAGCGGTCGGTTGGATTTCGCCGAGCTGCGTTTGAATCATAAAACCGTTCTGAGCCGCATAAGGCCGCATCATCTCAACGACGTCCCTGACGTACTTATTGACATCGCCAAGGCTAAAGTCGTAACTCTTTTTGCCCCTTTGGATGCGCGAAAAATCCAAAACGTTTTCTATCAGTCGGCTGAGCCTCTCGCTCTCCTGGCGCATATTCTTGTAATACTCGGCCACTTTATCCTTCGATTTGACCCAGTTCTTTTCCAGCATCTCGGAGTACATTCTTATCGAAGTCAACGGCGTCCTCAACTCGTGCGAGACCGCGGATATGAAATCATCCTTCTTCCTTGCGAGCCTGAGCTGCGCCCGGGCATTGTGCCACAGACTCGTCAGAGCCAACGTAACCGCCAGAAGAACCACCGTAATGATGCTGAAATACCACGTCTGCATGCCCTTAATCTTTCTCGCAATCCGTGACGGGTCGATTTCTATCAGGTTTAGTATCAGATCGCCGAAGCCGAAGTCCAGAATCGCGGTGTACGCCGATGTCCCGTTCACTTGCCGGGCCAGTTCGTAATTCATCCCCTGCCGCATGAGTCGCTGCGCCGACTCCTCGACCTCCTTTATAAGCTCATCTTCGTTCAACTGGAAGCCCTGTACGAAGTGCTTGTCTTCGATCTGGACGTGCCTGAGCATGAATATCTGTGCACCGAAGACCGATTTTTCACCCTTTTTGCACGGCACCTTGAATGGCACGAGGCCAGGAACGCGACAATCTCCATATCGGCAGCTTCGGTATAATTGTATATGAATTGCAGCGGGTCCGGCTTGATAAGCCTGGCTCGGTTGTATTTGCCGTATAGCTCTTCGAGTAAGTTCTTGAGCATCTTTTTGCGTCTGCCCGTCATCCGGCTCCCGACCGATTATCCCGGCGTCCGGATCATCCGCATTGGTCGAGCGACTGGTTTATGATTCGTATGTGGCGCAGCTCTTCCTGGATGATCTCGTCAATCTTTTCTACCGCAGCAGCGGGGACAAATTCCTTTAGACCGGTATAATAGACGATGGTATCTTTTTCTTTCTGAAAGGCCATCTTCAGGGCATCGAATCTCGTTTTGCAGCCGACCAATTCCGCAGTCGGGTTCGTTCTGATGCCAAAGGCCGCCAGGCCCGCCATTGCCTTGGCGTCCAGCGGCGCATCTTCCGGATCAAAAGTCGATAACTCCGGAGGCTCGTTAGAAAGCTCCTTTCTCATCTCAGCGAGGATCGCTTCGTGTCCAACCTCCCACTCGGCCAAATTAACAAACAGACCTGAGACGTCGGAACCTTCGAACAACTTGGCCGCCCCGCGGTAAAAAGCCGCACCGTTCCGCTCGATTTGCTCGGCTATCTCAAATAGTTCAATGGCGTTAAATTTGCGAGTCATAAGTATCCTTTCCGCAATCAGGGCACAGCCCTTCCGGTGCGGTCAATTATCCTTGAGAACCACCCGGTCGTATTCCGTCTCGAAATAGAGCTTGTGCTTGGCCTCTTCCAGCGCCAGCATCTGAAACGTCTGTCGCACCTCGCCAACATGCGTTGACTCGGCCAATTGTGTGTACATCGCAAAGGCAGCCTTTTCCCGCTTCATAGCCAGAGTGATTGCTTCCTGGTAGTTCATATCAGGCCGAGGCTCGACACCAACCACATAATCGGCAATCTTAAGATCGGCGAATTCCTCGGCCTCGATGGCTTTGCCATCCTTGACCCCTTCGAGCAGAACCCTGTGATTCTCCTCCTGCTCGGCAAAATCCTCAAAAACCTTCTTCATCGCGTCATTATCCATTTTGTCGGCGAGATCCAGGTAGAACGTCTTTGCAGCCTTTTCCGCGGTAATAGCAAAATCGAGAATCTCATCTACGGTAGTTTTCTGCATTATTCGTGCACTCCAATAGTCTTAGTCGTCGATAGGCTCGAACTCGTCAACGCCCGCCCCGCATTCAGGGCATACCCAATCATCGGGCAAATCCTCAAATGCGGTATCCGCCTCTACGCCGTTATCCGGATCGCCAACGGCAGGATCATAAACATATCCACACAAAAGACATTTATACTTCTTCATAGTCAAACTCCTTTTTTCAACTCGTGGGATTATCTACTTCAACGCATTGAGCTTCTCGCTCAACAAAGCGATATGTTCAAGTTCTTCGCCGATCAGGCTCTCAACCTTATCTTTGCCCGCCCTCGGCGAGACGCCTGCCTTTAGCCCGACATAATAGGCTATAGAATCCTTCTCCAGCCCGATCGCGACCTTTAGCACGTCCTGGGGCGTTTCGCAATCGGCCAATTTATCAACCGGATCGGCCTTCGTATTGAAGACGTTTCCGTCGGCCATTACGCGAAGGTACATCTGGGCCTGACCGTCCGGATCGAAAACCGGGGCTTCCTGCTCATCGGACGATAGTTCCGCGTGCATTGCCGCGAAGGTCTTCCGGTGTTCGTCCTCCATAGCTGCAAGTTCGAGCAACAACTTCCTCAAAGCCGGGAACTTCTTGGCAGAAGCACGGTAGAACCTCGCGCCGTTGATTTCGATCTGCTCAGCCATCTCAAAAACTTCGTCTGCATTAAAAGGCATAGGCATAATTATACTCCTTATTTGTTTCATATACAGGATTGGAACTCAAGTTTCCCGGGCAGTGGCTTTAGCCCTTTCTTCCTGAGACATTGCGGCCAGCTTTTCGACCTGCTTGACGTCCAGGTCCAGGCCCTTGGCTGCCCGTCGGCCGTAATCAGGGTCGGCCTTGAAGAACAGGGCGGTCTGCCGAAGCTGAATGCGCTTCTGGGCATTGCCCAAATGGGCAACAATATTGCCGATCAGGTGCTCGCGGTCGGTATCGTTCATTACGCGGCGATAGAGTTCGCCGGGCTGAAAGAAGTCATCGTCGGCGACTTCCTGGGGGTGCCGTGCGGCCTGACCTTCGAGGTCGATAGGCGGCTCGGTGAAAGCCGGGTCCGGCGCCGGCCCGCCCATAGAGTTAGGCCAGTAATTCGGCCCGCTGCCGCCGTTGTCGTCCAGCCTCATGTACCCGTCCCGCTGGTAATTGGCGGCGTTACACGCTTTGGGGGCATTGACCGGCAGGAGCTGGTAGTTCGGGCCGAGCCGATACAGATGCGCATCGTGATAGGAAATGACCCTCGCCTGGAGCATCTTGTCGGGCGAGGGGCCTATCCCCGGCACGAAGTTGCCGGGACTAAAGGCCGACTGCTCGACCTCGGCGAAGTAATTCTGCGGGTTGCGATTGAGTGTCATACGACCAATCTCGATTAGCGGGTAGTCCTTGTGCGGCCAGACCTTGGTAATGTCGAAGATATTCCACCGGTAGGTCTTGGCATCTTCGGCGGGCATAATCTGGACGCAGACACGCCAGGAAGGGAACTCACCTTTGTCGATGGCGTTGTACAGGTCGTCCGTGGCGTGGTTTGGGTTCTCGCCGGCGAGGCGTGTCGCCTCTTGGCGTGTCAGGTTTTGGATTCCCTGAAGCGTCTTGAAGTGGTACTGCACCCAATAGACCTCTGCCTTGCGGTTGTACCACTTGAAGGTATGGCTGCTGTAGCCGTTCATGTGGCGGAAGTTCTTGGGCGTGCCGCGATCCGAGAAGAGGATCGTCACCTGGTGGATCGACTCCGGCGTCAGGGAAAGGAAGTCCCAGAACATATCGGGGTCGGGCGCGTTGGTGGCGGGGTTGCGCTTCTGCGTGTGGATGAAGTCTGGAAATTTCAGCGGGTCGCGGATGAAGAACACGGGCGTGTTGTTGCCCGTCATGTCGTAGTTGCCTTCCTCGGTGTAGAACTTCACCGCGAACCCACGCGGGTCGCGGGCGGAGTCGGCCGAGCCTTTCTCTCCGCCGACGGTCGAGAACCGAGCAAAAACCTCGGTCTTCTTGCCCACCTGAGAGAGGA
This sequence comes from Sedimentisphaerales bacterium, assembly GCA_041322395.1. GTDB lineage: Bacteria > Planctomycetota > Phycisphaerae > Sedimentisphaerales > Anaerobacaceae > JAFGCD01. Next base: position 2,505,639 of record JBGLNQ010000001.1, on the reverse strand, counting down.
ACTTCGCGCGAGTGTGCTTGCTCATATCGGCGGTGCACTCGAATACACCGTATGCACCGGCCCCCTTGGCGTGCACGACGCGCTCGGGAATACGCTCGCGGTTGAAGTGCGAGAGCTTCTCCATCAGGTGCACATCCTGCATCAAGGCGGGGCCTCGTGGTCCGGCGGTCAATGTCTGCTGGTCGTTGTCGATCGGCGCGCCTGAGGCGGTTGTCAACTTTCTTGAATGTTTCATTTCTTTCGAGCCTCCATTCGTTGATAGTGCGGCTATACGACAGACTGCTATTTCTCATTAAGGTATAGACACTACGGCGCTCCTTGTGCTGCGGGAGGGGTGAAAACACGCTGGCCAAGCTCGCGGTCAATCATAAATATCGCACTCGGCGCGTCGGCTGCAATTTTGAGGTTCTGGACGACATTGTCGGCGGACATTTCTTCTTCGACCTGCTCGTTGACAAACCACTGCAGAAAGGCGTTTGTGGCGTGGTCCTTTTCATCGATGGCCAGATTGACCAGATCGTTTATGCGGCCTGTTACGAGCTGCTCGTGCTTGTATGCAGCTTGAAACGCGGCAAGAGGCGATTTCCACTGAGTCGGTGGGGCCTCGATGGCTTTGAGGACGACCCTGCCGCCGCGCTGGTTGAGGAAATCGTACATCTTCATTGCGTGCACAATCTCTTCCTGTGTCTGCACTCTCATCCAGGTTGCAAAGCCCGGCAAGTTTATGGATTGAAAATAGGCAACCATCGAGAGATACAAGTAGGCCGAGTAGAGTTCGGCGTTAATCTGGTCGTTTAGAGCTTGTTCTATTTTTTTACCGATCCGGACAGTCTTGCGGAAACCCTTGCAGATGATCTTGAAAGGCTTATTAACGGAGCTGTTGCAATGTCCGGAGTCTGTCACATGGTATTTCCCGGAGGCCGCTCTCCGTATCACGGAGCAACCGGCAAGGGCAACGACCAGGTACGCTTCGAGCTGACCTATATGGCCCTCGACCCTTCGCTGAAGATCGTCGCCCCGTGGAAAGACCCGAATTTTGAGCTTACTTCCCGCGAGGCGGCCGTCGATTACGCCAAAAAGCACAAAATCCCCATCGACCAGACCAAAAAGAAGATATATTCGCGCGACCGCAACCTCTGGCACATCTCGCACGAGGGCGCCGATCTCGAAGACCCCGCCAATGAGCCTAATGACGAGTTATTCGTCATATCCCAGCCCGTCTCAAAAGCCCCGGCCAAGCCCGATTATGTAACAATCGGCTTCCACGAAGGCGTCCCCATAAAGCTCAACCACAGATTGACAACAGGCATCAAGATGATCGAAGCCCTGAACGAACTTGGCGGCAGGCACGGCGTCGGGCAGGTCGATCTCGTCGAGAACCGCCTTGTAGGAATAAAATCGCGGGGAGTCTATGAAACGCCCGGCGGAACGATATTGATGACCGCTCATAGCTGCCTCGAAAGCCTGACTCTCGACCGCGAAACGCTGCACTACAAGCAGCAACTCGCACTAAAATACGCAGATATCGTCTATTACGGGCAATGGTTCACCCCGCTGCGCGAAGCCCTCGATGCGTTTGTGAATGTAACGCAGCGAAATGTCAGCGGGGACGTTCGATTGAAGCTCTTCAAGGGCCGATGCACGCCGGCGGGTATTACAAGTCCGCACAGCCTGTATCGCACGGATATGGCGAGCTTCAAGATGGGCGACGAGTACGACCCGACGGACGCGACCGGTTTTATCCGGCTCTTCGGCCTGCCGGGAAAAGTCGCAGCAATCGTAAACAATCCGAAACGTGGACTCAAGAAGAAATAGCACTAATGCCGATTGGATAAAAAGGAGCGGCCGAAGAAGACCGGGTGCAAACCTCTCCATTCGCGTCCCAGCGGCACGCCGAGTTTATAAGTTCACAAAAGTAAGCCCCTGAATGTTGCCTCGATAAAGGAGCCATTGTGTCGATGCCGGTTTGGATTTGGTGTGCATTTATTTTCGCCTTTGGCTGCTGTATCGGCAGCTTTCTTAACGTGGTCGTATATAGGCTTCCGCGGGATAAATCTCTTGTTCTGCCGCCATCAGCATGCCCGGCCTGTAAAAAGAATATCCGCTTCTATGACAATATCCCCCTGCTTTCCTGGCTTCTTCTGGGCGGAAAGTGCCGCAACTGCAAGGCGGCCATCTCGGTGCGTTATTTCATCGTCGAACTGCTGACAGGCACGCTTTTCGCGGGGCTGTTTCTGATATACTCCCAAACCGGCATCCGTCCGAGCATGGGCTGGCTGGCCGACGGCAGGTGGTTCGTATATCTGCTTCATATAATCCTCTTGGGGGCGTTTATCGCCGCCTCGGCAATCGACCTCGAATATTGGGTGATTCCGCTTTCCGTCTGCTGGTTCGTAACCGCAGCCGGGCTAATCGGCTCGGCCGTCGGGGTTTATGTGATAGATCCCGAAGTTATTCAGGGCGATAAGCTATTGCCCTGGTCCTCGGCGGCGACCGCTGCGATGGCTGTCGGCTCGGGCATCGGTCTGGGCGTATCCTGGCTGCTGGTCGTAACAGGCGTGCTAAAAAGAAGTTACGAGCCGGGCCAAACAGCAAAATCGCCCGATACAGCCCCGAAAAACGCCCCCGAAGACAATAATCCGCCTTACCAGGCCGACGACCCAAACTTCAATCACCGCGCCGAGAGCTTTAGAGAAATCCTGTTTCTGCTCCCGATAGTCGCCTGTACGATAGCGACCTACCGGATCGCCTCAACTCTCATCCCTGTCGAAACCTGGCGGAGCTTTCCCGCGCAGCACCCGGCCGTTTCTGGGCTTCTGGGCAGTCTCTTCGGCTATTTCGCCGGCTGCGCCCTGGTCTGGAGCGTCCGGATACTGGGGACTTTGGGGTTTGGAAAGGAAGCAATGGGCCTCGGCGACGTACACCTCATGGGGGCCGCAGGAGCCGTAATAGGCCCGCTGCCGGTAGTCATAGCCTTCTTCATCGCACCCTTCTTCGGACTGGCCTGGGTCGGATGCCAAATATTTTTTAAAAAAATTCGACAAATTCCTTACGGTCCCTTCTTGTCTTTGGGAATACTTGTTGTTATGATTTTCAATGACTGGATTATGAACCGTTTAGGTTTGCTGTTTTATCGTTAAAGAATAAGTAAGGACACTAACAATCAAGAATTACAGGGAGGTCACAAATGCGAATCGCCAACAGAAAATCAACCGTTCTTTTGCTCTGCCTTGTTTCAATCGTTCTCCTGCCGGGCTGCACTAACTGGAAGAAGAAGTATATGCTGCTCGATGCAGAGAACGCCAACCTCAAGAGCCTCCTGGGCCGCGCCGATACCGAGAAGGGCCAGCTCGCCGACCGCGTCTCGCAGGACCAGGCAACGATCGACGAACTCCAGAGACAGATCGAGGAACTCAACAAGGCGCCCGGAGAGGTTACCGGCTTCGGATCGGACATGGACGTTGCCGTCGATGCTGCTGCGGGGACTATTACGGTTACTCTGCCCAACGCCATTTTGTTTGATTCGGGGAAATCCGAACTCAAAAAAGCTACTATTTCCGAGCTTGACCACATTTGCTCAGTAATCAAGGAAAGATATGCGGGCAGACAGATAGACGTTGTCGGCCACACCGATACGGACCCCATCAAGAAATCAAGCTGGAAGGACAACTGGGAGCTATCCGCCCAGCGAGCACTGACGGTTACAAGATACCTCACAAAGGGATGCCTGCCCGAAAAAGAGGTCCGCGCCGTCGGCTGCGGCGAAGCAAGACCCGTCGAACCCAACACATCGAGCGCGAACAAGGCCAGGAATCGAAGAGTAGAGATCGTCGTCCACATGCGTTGACAGCGTGCTGTGCCATGCAGACATTCAATACGGCGGCCCGTCGGTTCAATCCCGGCGTGCCGCCGTCTCTATGCGCACCGCCCCGTCCTTATCGATGCGAACCGTAATCGCGCCGTGATATGGGGTGTATAAATGCTTGGCTGAATTGTCCTGTTTGATTTCTCGCCGGCTTTCATATTCCCTTCGCCCGCAACTGTATATCAGAATTTCCGGGGCGAGGGTCTTGATGAAATCGGGGTCGGCTGTTCGCCTGGAGCCGTGGTGCGGCGCGATTACAATATCGGCTCGCAATTCGGGATTGAGCCGAAGAATCTCCTTCTGGGCAGCCTTCTCGATATCCGAGCAGAGCAGAATCTTTCGCCCGGCGAATTCTATCAGTAAGACATGTGACTTATCATTCTCGCTGAACGTCCCCGCCCCGTCCGACTGCCCGCTCGGCCAGATATTTTCTATCGCCGCCCCGCCGCCGAAATTCGATCCCGGCGTTACTCGCTCTATTTCAAGGCCGAGGCCTTCCAGCAAATCGCCAAGGAACTTCGCGGCGCCCCATTGCCCGACGTCCTCGAAGAATGCCTCATTCGCACATATCCGCCCCACTTTGCAGTATTGGACCACCTCCGGTATCCCGTTGATATGGTCTATGTCGTTGTGGCTGATGAATAGAGTGTCGATTTTGCCTATTCCCTTGTAGTCCAGGAAGGGCGCCACAGTCCGCCTGCCGACGTCGCTGATGTTCAGTGAGCCGGCGTCGAACAGGATATTGCCGCCGCCGCCCGGCAACTGCGCAAATATCGCCTGTCCGTGGCTGATGTCGAGACACGTCAGGATCAATTCGCCGCGGTGTGTCCGCTGCCACTTGATGCCGCCGATGAAAACCGCCAGCAACAAAGCCATCACCGTGCAAACCGCCTTCTTTATGGAAGGCCGGCGAAAACGAGCGAAAAATGCCAGCAGAATAAACACGTAGAAGAAAACCACCAGCCAAACCGGCACATGCCCGATCATTATTCCTGTGAAATCCAAATCCGCAAACAGCTTCACGGCGCGAATAAATACATCCGACAGCCCCGTTACGACCACGCCCAGCGCCGCACTTAACGTCGGCAGCAGGAAGAACAGGATTATCTTGATAAAACCCAGCGTCAGAATCGCACCCATCAAGGGAAGCACCAATAAGGTCCAGATGCTTGCCATCGGCGTAATTGTGTAGAATTGATACAGCATTATCCCCGCCCCTCCCAACCACGCGCCAAAGCCCACCGACAGCGGCAGCACAAGGGATGACTTTGAAGCATTACTGAACGAGCAGCAGAGCGAAGTTGAAAAAGAAATGACGCGCAAATAGCATAGCGTTGGCTTTTCAGACGCCCGCGAACCGATTCGCTCGAATCCTCCCCCCAGACGCCGGAAGCTTTTTCGCCGGTTACTGTTCCTTCGAATTCGCCGCGGAGACCTCTGACTCTGCGGACTCGCCCTCATCGGGTTCTTTCTCCTTCGTTCCCCTCAGCTTTAAATGCTCTTCGTCCTGGACTTCGACCTTTATGATGTTCTTGCCCTTGAACTTGCCGGCCAAAACTCCTTCCGAGAGCGGGTCTTCGATGTAGTGCTCGATAGCCCTTCTAAGGGGCCTTGCTCCGAATTCGGGGTTGAAGCCCTTGTCGATAAGAAACTCCTTGGCCTGTTCTGTAAGTTCGAGCTTGAGCCCGTGCTCGGTCAGGCGCTTGAATACCTTCGCAAGCTCGTACTCGACTATCGTCTCGAGGTTTTCCCGCGAAAGAGCCTTGAAGACTATCGTGTCGTCCAGGCGGTTGAGGAATTCGGGCCTGAAATGTCGCTCGACCTCCTTTTGAAGGATGTCTTTCATCTTCTCATAGTTCGATTCCGGGCTTTTCTTGCCGAAGCCGAAGCCGGATTGATTCTTAATCAATTCGGCCCCGATGTTGCTGGTCATAATCATGATGACGTTCCTGAAATCGATACGTCTTCCAAAGCTGTCCGTCAGGCGTCCCTCGTCCATTATCTGGAGCAGCATGTTATAGACGTCCGGATGAGCCTTCTCGATCTCATCGAGCAGCAGGACGGAATAAGGCCTGCGCCTTATTCTTTCGGTCAATTGCCCGCCTTCTTCGTAGCCGACGTACCCGGGAGGGGCGCCCACGAGTCGGCTGACATTGTGCTTCTCCATGAACTCGCTCATATCGAGGCGGATGAGGGAATTCCTGTCGCTGAACATGAATTCCGCCAGGGCCTGAGCCAGAAGCGTTTTTCCGACACCGCTGGGACCGAGGAATATGAAGCAGCCCATAGGCCTGTTCGGGTCTTTCAAACCGCTTCGGCTTCGCCGCACAGCCTTGGCCACGGTCGCGATGGCCTCATCCTGGGAAACAACAATCCTGTGCAATTCGCTCTCCAACTCGAGCAGCCTCTGGGTCTCCTTCTTCTCAAGCCTGGTAAGCGGCACGCCGGTCATATTGCTGACCACTTCGGCGATAATCTCATTATCGACAACGCCGGTAACCTCTTTGTTTTCCTCATACCACTCTTTGTGCAGTTTCGCTTTTTTATCGACCAATTGCTGGGCCTCGTCCCGCAACGAGGCGGCCTGCTCGTAATCGGCGTTCTTGACGGCCTCCTCCTTTTCCCTCTGCAGCTTTTCGATGTCTCCTTCGATCTTCGTCAAATCCGGCGGAGGAGTCATGTTCTTGAGTCGGACCCGCGCGCCGGCCTCATCGACAACGTCTATCGCCTTGTCAGGCAGACATCTCCCGGTGATGTATCGCGTTGACATCTCGATGGCCTGGAAGAGAGCTTCGTCGGTGAAGTGAACCCTGTGATGGGTCTCGTATCGATCCTGGAGGCCCCTGAGTATATCGAGGGTCTCCTCCTTCGACGGAGGCTCGACGATGATCGTCTGGAAACGCCGCTCAAGGGCGCCGTCCTTCTCGATGTGCTTTCTGTATTCGTCGAGCGTCGTGGCGCCTATGCACTGGACTTCGCCTCTTGCCAGGGCGGGCTTGAGCACGTTCGAGGCGTCGATAGCCCCCTCGGCGCCTCCCGCGCCTACGAGCGTATGAAGCTCATCAATAAAAAGGATGACGTTCTTGGCCCTTCTGACTTCGTTGATGACCGCCTTAATTCGCTCTTCGAACTGCCCGCGATACTTCGTCCCGGCCACCATCATCGCCAGATCAAGCACGACGATCCGCTTGTCCTTCAGGATCTCCGGTATCTCTTTATTCACTATCTGCTGGCTGAGGCCTTCGACGATTGCAGTCTTACCAACGCCGGCTTCACCAAGCAAAACCGGGTTGTTCTTCGTCCGCCGGCACAGTATTTGGATGAGACGTTCGATTTCTCTCTTTCTGCCGATGACCGGATCAAGCTCGCCGTCGACGGCCAACTGTGTAAGGTCCCTGCCGAAGCTGTCCAACGCAGGGGTCTTGCTCTTGGTCTTTCGACCGATGGTCGGGCCCATCTTCATTCCCAGCGCTGAAGGCCCGTCATCGACTCCCGCCCCGAGAAGATTCAAGACTTCCTGACGGACGTCTTCCAGCTTTAGCCCAAGGTTCATAAGCACCTGCGCCGCTATGCCCTCGCTCTCACGCAGCAGCCCGAGCAGGATATGCTCCGTGCCGACGTAATTATGATTGAGCGCCCGGGCCTCTTCAATCGCGTACTCGATGACCTTCTTCGCCCGCGGGGTCTGAGGCAGCTTGCCCATAGTAACCATATCAGGCCCGCTCTTGACGAGCTTCTCGACCTCGAGGCGGAGTTTCTTGATATCCACGTCGAGATTCTTCAGGACAGTCGCTCCGACTCCGCTGCCTTCTTTGACAAGCCCAAGGAGAATATGCTCGGTGCCGATATATTCATGATTGAACCGCTGGGCCTCCTGATTGGCCAGCGCCATTACTTTTCTCGCACGATCTGTAAAACGCTCAAACATCTTTTACCTCGGTACATTCTCACTCAAACGGGCCGGCCCTCAGCTCTCGCGATCCGCCTGGCCCCAATTTTTAATTATCACCCCAAACTGACCCCCGGTCAATTCGAGTTATCACCTATTCTTGTTTCTTCCATATTGAGTATGTATTGTACCAAACTCATCGGCTGTGTCAATCAAGCTTAGTTTGTCAAATATCAAGCGGGCCAATACAGCCCTCAATTAACTATATCTCGCCGACAAGACGAATGTTCGGTTACCGGACTCTTATTTGCTTGCTCCGTTCGATGTGGATTTTATCGACAGAAAACGGCACAAACTTTCCCCGTCTCCATACAAAAATGTGCAGTTTGGCCGCAGAATGCCGCGTTTGGTATGCCGATATCGCAAAGTGAGGATATTTAACATCCCCGCAAGTCCCGAAAGGGACGCCTTGCGGCGGGGCCCGTGGGGCTTTTTCAAAAATAGTAATATCCCCGGTTTTGGCCCGGTAAACGCCCATGCGTTTTTTTTGGGGGAGTTATTTTGTGAATTTCCTGTCGGTTGTGCGCCCTATACTGTATAAAGACCATAAGAAATTAATTTACTTAAACTAATTTTTAAGGAGGCATGCATAATGTCGGACTCAAAAAGCGCCATAAAGGCTGTCGCAGCATCTGTGCTGGTTATTGGCATCGTAATCGGGGCATCCTGCAGCAAGTCGCCCGACGAGAAATCCGCCACGCCGCCCAAATCCGTTGATACTCTGTTTGTGATCGAAATAAACAATTTCGACTTCACGTTGAGCCAAATGGACCAGTATCTGGCAGGTGTTTCTCCTATTCCTATGGGCATATCGATGCTGGTTCGGATGCAATTAGGGGGCATTTTGGGCGATCCGCAACTTGGCGGCTTGAACATGGGCGGCAAATTCAGGATTATCGGCATGCTCCTTCCCGACGATTCGGGCAAGGCCGAGCCGTTATCTCGAATGCTCATCGCAGGCTGGCTGCCCGTGAGCGATTACGACAAACTCGTTGGCAGCAATCCGAAATTCAGCAAACCCGACGAAAACGGAATTTCCGAGCTTATCGTCAGTCTCGCCATGCCCGGAATGCCGACCGACCCCAATGCCGCGCCTTCAGGCCCCGCAATGCTGATTACCAAACTCAATGATGAACATGCTTTGATCGGCTCCAGGGGTCAGTACGATAAGCTTGTGGCGTACATGAAAATCTTCTCCGGCAGCAAATCCGCCGACCCCTTTGCCGGTATTGTCGCCAAGAGCGATTATCCGATCTCGATTTATGGCGATGTCCAAACGGCATCAAAGGCGTTCGGACCTCTCGTCATGGAGAAGATTAATAAACTTAAAGGACAATTCAGCCAAATCGGCGCAGCCGGTCAAGGCCCCGCAGCCGAAATGATGGTTGACCCGAATATGATGGGCGGCGTGATGGATATGTACGTCGGGATTCTTGAAACACTGATGAAAGAGGTCGAATCTTTCACAATCGCCGTCAAGCCCGGCCCCGATGTGCTGTTTATCTTTCATATCCGACCGCGAGCGCACCTTTAACGTCTACGTCCTCGATCTCGATACGAGGAAAGTCCGGAAGCTCACGAACCACGACGAATACGACGTCAAATGGCCCAGCATCGGGCCTGATGCAATCATATTTGAAAACGCCGGCCAGCTCCACCTGCTCGATTTGGCCGACGAAACCTCCCGGGCCATTCCCATTCAGGTCCCCGCCGACCTGCCCCGCGCCCGCACTACGTTAAAAAGCGTATCGGGAAACATCGAGACTTACGGACTCTCGCCCAGCGGCAAGCGGGCGCTATTCGAGGCACGGGGCGAAATCTTCACCGTCCCCCAAAAGCACGGCAGCATCCGAAACCTCACCAACACCGCGGGCGCAGCCGAGCGATACCCCGCCTGGTCGCCGGACGGAAAACTCATCGCATATTTCTCGGACAAAACCGGAGAATACGAACTCTACACCCGCCCAAGCGAGGGCAAGGGAGAAGAAAAACAAATCACAGAAGGCGGCGCAGCCTTTCGCTATTGGCCCCTTTGGTCGCCCGACAGCAAAAAAATCGCCTTCACCGACAAAACGGGCAGCCTCTTCATTCTCGAAATCGATAAAGGCCAACCCAAATTTATCGACAAGGACGAATGGTCCGAGCTATCCTCATACTCCTTCTCGCCCGACAGCCGATGGCTCGCTTATGCCAAGGCAATGCCAAACCGCAACGCCGCAATCATGATCTACGATACCGACGAGCAGAAGACTCGCCAGCTAACAGGCGATTACTATAACGATAGCGACCCCGTATTCGACCCCGAAGGAAACTATCTTTTCTTCCGCTCCGAGAGAGCCTTCGCTCCGGTCTATGGTGACATGGACGACACCTGGATATATCCGAACTCGACGCAAGTTTATGCCGCAACGCTGCGAAAGGACGTCGGCTCGCCGACAGCTCCCAGAAGCGACGAATAATACACCTAAAAAGCCGAAAAGCAAAACGACAAGAAGAACGGCGAAGAGACCGAAGACCCGAACAAAGCCGCCGACAAAAAGGAAGAATCGGCAGGCAGCGATCAGAAGAGCGGCAAAGACGATAAGGACAAAGCAAAGCCTGTCAAAATCGATTTCGACGGTTTCGAGCAGCGTATTGTCAAGATGCCCATCGACGCCGGCAACATCGGCTCGTTGAACTGCGTAAAGGGCAAGCTGCTCTTCTCCCGATACGCCCCTGCCGGGGACGACTCGTCGTCACTATCTGGAAAACTGATTTATTATGACCTCAAAGAACGCGAGGAAAAAACCGTCATCTCCGGCATTAGCAGCTATCGTATCTCCGCCGACGGCAAGAAAGTCATCTACGGGAGCAAATCGACTTATGGCATCATCGACTTGGCCGAGGGGAAAAAAGTCGGCGACGGAAAAATCTCCACGAGCGACCTGAAGGCATGGATCGACCCGCAACAAGAATGGCGACAGATATTCACCGAAGCATGGCGCGCCCAGCGGGATTTCTTCTACGACCCCAACATGCACGGCCTCGACTGGCAGGCAATCAAGCAGCGCTACCGGGCACTGCTCGATTATGTCGTCGATCGCGAAGACCTCAACTACGTCATCGGGGAAATGATCGCCGAATTAAACGCCTCCCATACTTACGTCAAAGGCGGCGACATCGAAAAACCCGATAGCATCTCCGTAGGTCTCTTGGGCTGCGATTTCGAGCTTGACCGCGAAAATAATGCCTACCAAATCAGCAAAATCTACGAAGGAGCCGTCTGGGACGCCGAAGTGCGATCCCCCCTGCGAACGCCCGGCATAGAGGTCAACGAGGGGGACTACCTGCTCGCCGTCAACGGCAAAGAGATAGACACATCCAAGGACCCCTGGGCCGCCTTCCAGGGCCTCGCCGACGAAGTCATAACATTGACAATCAGCGATAAGCCCGGCTCCAACGAATCCCGCGAAGTGACTGTTAAACCCGTATCCAGCGAGTTCCGCCTGCGAAACCTCGCCTGGATAGAAAGCAATCGCCAAAAAGTGCGCGACGCCACCGATAACAAGGTGGGGTACGTTTATGTCCCCGACACCGGCAGAAACGGCCAGAACGAATTAGTCCGCCAGTTCACGCCCCAGTGGACGAAGGAAGCCCTGATAATCGACGAGCGATTCAACAGCGGCGGCCAAATCCCCGACCGCTTCATAGAACTGCTCGACCGACCGCTCTACAACTACTGGGCACGCAGAGACCATCGCGATTTGCGAAGCCCCTCCGTCGCTCACGCAGGCCCGAAGGTAATGCTCATTAACGGCTGGTCCGGCTCGGGCGGCGACGCATTCCCGTACTACTTCCGCAAGGCAGGACTCGGCCCGCTAATCGGAACAAGAACATGGGGCGGACTCATAGGAATCAGCGGCAACCCCCAGCCTATCGACGGCGGCTCCGTATCGGTCCCGACCTTCGGATTCTGGAACACCGAGGGTGATTGGGACGTCGAAGGTTACGGCGTCGATCCCGACTACCCGCTTGAAAACGAGCCGCACAAAATGGTCGAGGGAAAAGACCCGCAGCTCGAAAAAGCAATCGAGATAGCACTCGAACTGCTCGAAAAGAACCCGCCCAAAAAAATGCAAAAACCTATTTACCCGGACCGTTCAGACAAGGTAGAATGACGGCCGTCAATCGGATTCGGACAAAGTACCGATAAGCCGGCCAAAAAACCTGCATAGCCCTATGGGCCAAAAGGAGTATGACGCTATGAAGCCGACCTTAATAACATTTACAATCCTGCTCGCAGCAACCATCCTTCCCGGCTGTGCGTCCGGCGAAAAGGAGGCGCAATTGGATCAATTCATCACAGCACACGTTGCAATGGTAAAACCCGTCTCCAAACAAGCGGCTCTGGCCTCGTGGGACGCCGCCGTAAGCGGCAAGGCCGAGGACTACGAAAGGATGAGCGAGTTGACACTGAAAATTCGCCAAATCTACAGCGACCCCGCACGATTCGCATTTCTAAAAGAAGCCGAAAAGTCCGGACTAATACAAAACCCGCTCCTCGCACGCCAACTCCACGTCCTGTACAACGGCTACCTGAACAACCAGATAGAACCGGAATTGCTCAAGAAAACCGTTGACCTGGGTGTTGAAATCGAAAAGAACTTTAGCGTCTTTCGAGGCACTATCGACGGCGAAAAAGTTACCGACAGCCGGATTAAGGATGTCCTCAAAACCTCCGCCAACTCGGACGAAAGGAAAAAGGCCTGGCTGGCGAGTAAGCAGGTCGGGCCTGTCGTCGCCTCGGATATCGTCAAATTGGTCAAACTGCGAAACCAGGCCGCACAACAACTCGGTTTTGACAATTTCCATACAATGTCCCTGGCCACCAACGAGCAGGACGTCAAAGAAATCGACAGAATCTTCGACGAACTCTACAAACTAACCAACCTGCCATTCGCCCGATTAAAGGCCGACCTCGACAAGAAACTCGCCGCCAACTGCAAGATCGCAGCCCACGAGCTTATGCCCTGGCACTACCACGACCCCTTCTTCCAGGATACGCCAATGGTCTATGACATCGACCTCGACGCCTACTACAAGGACAAAGACGTCAAGGACTTATCGATCAAATTCTACGCCGGCATAGGCCTGCCCGTCGAATCCATTATCGCCAAGAGCGATTTATACGAGCGTGACGGCAAGAACCCCCACGCATTCTGCACCGATATCGACAAGGAAGGCGACATCCGAATCCTCTGCAACCTCAAAAACAACGAATCCTGGATGGAAACGCAGCTCCACGAACTGGGGCACGCCGTCTATGACAAATTCCAGGACCCACAGGTACCCTGGCTGCTCAAAGAGCCTGCCCACATCTTCACCACCGAGGCGATCGCAATGTTCTTCGGGAGACTCAGCAGAAACCCCGCATGGATGCAGCAAATGCTCGACCTCACCGACGCACAACGAGCCGACATAGAAAAGGTCAGCGACAAGTACGCCTGCCTCAAGCAGCTTATATTCGCCCGCTGGGCGATGGTGATGTATAACTTCGAGAAGCAACTCTACGCAGACCCCGACCAGGACCTCAACGCCCTCTGGTGGAGAATGGTTGAGAAGTATCAGTTCGTAAGAAAGCCCGAAGGCCGAAACGAGCCTGATTGGGCCGCAAAAATCCACTTCGCCATCGCACCGTGCTACTACCACAACTACATGCTCGGCGAACTGCTCGGCCATTATTGCGACCACCGAAGACGAGATCAAATAAGGCTCGATTCCCATATCCATAAGGCGAGTCACCGCCGAGGCGGAGTCGTTCGTGTGCAAAGTGCTTAAAACCAGATGCCCCGTCAGCGAGGCCTGGATGGCAATCTCAGCCGTCTCGAGGTCACGAATCTCGCCGATCATAATCACATCCGGGTCCTGCCTCAAAATGTGACGCAGACAGTTTGCGAATGTCAGATCGATCTTCGGCCTGACCTGCATTTGCCCGATGCCGGGAAGTTGATATTCGATCGGATCTTCGACGGTCAGAATGTTGCGCTCCTGGCAATTGAGTTCGTTCAGGGCGGCATAGAGAGACGTTGTCTTGCCGCTGCCCGTAGGCCCCGTGAGCAGGATTATTCCGTGCGGCATTGAGATCAGCCGTCGAAATGTTTCAAGCGCATCTGCACTGAATCCGACTTGATCCAAAGCCAAGGCGGCCCGGCTCTTATCGAGCAGCCTGAGCATCGCCCTTTCGCCTCCGAGCGTCGGAATAATGGAGACTCGAATATCCACAACTTCCTCTCCGATCTTAATGCGGCTTTGACCGTCCTGAGGCAGCCTGCTCTCGGCAATGTTCAAGTTGGCCATAATCTTGAGTCTCGAAAGCAACGCCGGAACCTGCTGTATCGGCAACATGGCGACATTGTGCAGCACCCCGTCAACACGAAAACGCACACGAACCTCCTCTTCATACGGCTCGATGTGAATATCGCTTGCCCGACTGTGAACAGCCTGAAAGAATATCCTGTTGATAAGCTTGATGACCGGCGCCTTGTTGGCGATATTGAGCAAATCCTCGGCACGAGTTTGAATGGAGGATGTATTAAGGCGGGTGCGCGAATCGCGCGCAAGCTCGGACTCGCTTTCGACGCCCGCGCCGCTGTTCTCATAGTAGCACAGGCTTATTGCCTTTTCTATCTCGCCGGCCGGGCATATCACCCGCATGCACGGCTTGTTCAAAATCCCGACAATTGCATCATAAGCTTCAATATTCAGCGGATCGGCAAGAGCAACCGCGAGCCGGTCCTCTGCGAGAATGATAGGAATAGCGCATTGGCTCTTGAGGAATTCAAGCGGAAGCTGCCTCACCAGCTCCGGAGCCAACTGCTCGGGAGAAATAGACTCGATGCAGCACCCAGGCTGCATGAAGCTGCGCGCGTCCTCGCAAGTCCCGTAAGGGACACCTTGCGGTGGGACCCGTGGGGCCTGCGGAGGCGCATCGGCAGGCGCCATAAGACCGGAGTTCTGTGCTGTGTGACCGTCGAAATTCATATTCACCAATTAACCTCCTCGGCAGCGGATAAAGAGACGATTAATCGTCAATTATTCTCGTTCCTTCTCTTGAAATCTTCTATCGCAGGCTCTGTCTCGGTTTTCTTCTTTTGAGTAATATCGTCCAAGTCCTTCTGATTCCCCAACCGATAGGGCGTTATGAACAATAGCAGATTCGTCTTTTGCAGGCTGTCTTTGCGGAACTTGAAGAGGTTGCCCAACACAGGTATCTCGCCAAGCAGCGGAACCTTCTTCTCAAGAATAGTCTTATCGTCTCGAATAAGACCGCCGATCACAACGGTGCTGCCGCTTTCCATTGAAACCATTGTTTGAGCCTCCCGCTTGGCCGTTGTCGGCGTTGTGGCGGAAGCGCCCGTGGCACCTTCGATGAGTTTTGTGAATTCAGTGTTGACTTCGAGCCTTACAAGCCCCCCTGTGCTGATGTGGGGGGTGATCTCAAGAGTGATTCCAACGTCCTTATAGTCGAACGTATCTATCACGGTCGGCGTGAGAAAGTCCGAGGTCTCGGTGATTCGGGATTCCACTACATAAGGGATGTTCTCGCCGACAACTATTTTTGCTTTATTGTGGTTCGATGTCAGGATGTGCGGCGTCGAGAGTATATTCACGCCGGTCATCTTCTTCAGGGCGTGCAGAATTGTCCCTATTCTCAGATTGTCGCCGGTTCCCCTCCACATACCGACGGCAAGTCCCTCGAGAGTACCGCTGGCAAAATCCACCCTCGGCCCGAAATTCGTGGCTGCAAAACCTCTGGCGCTGCCGTCCACAGCCTGATCGAGCGTCGCCCAGTCAACGCCAATCTCCTTGACGTTGTCCTCGGTTATCTCAACGATCAGCATCTCAACCAGCACCTGCTCGCGAACTATATCGAGTTTCTCGATAATCCGGCCGATAACATCGAAATCCTGAGCAGAGGCGGCAATCACCAAAGCGTTTGTGCTCTCGTCGGCCGTAACCTGAACAGGCTGAGCCGCTTCAATCGCTCCGGATACTTTCATATTCGCCAGAGCACTGGTCAGCGACTGCGCCGTTCCCTTCGCCTCGGCATTCTGCAGATAAACAACATGAACATTGCTTGAGCCAATCGAACGCTCGACATCCAGCTTCTGAACAAGCTCGCCAATTGCTGCAGTATCCTGAGCGTTCGCCACGATAATAAGAGAGTTCGTCCGCTCATCAGGCATAATCTTCAAATCCGCATCAAGAGCAATCGCACTTGGGTTGCGCGGAGGCTGGCTCGAAATCGAAGAGTTCTTCGCCATCATCCGATTGATCTGCTCGCTAAGAGTCCGGGCCGAAGCATGCTTCAGAGGAAATACCGAGGTTTCCTCTTTTGACCCCGTAACGTCGAGTTTCTGAATAATCCTGGCAAGATGGTGGATGTTCGACGACGTGTCGGTGACAACTATCGAATTTGTTCTCAAGTAGGTTGACATTTGCGAATCCGCCGCCAGGAACGGTTTTATGATTCGGCTAACCTCCTCGACGTCGGCGTAAACGAGCGGCATAATCTGCGTTACTATCGAATCGACCTGGGGAATTTGATCCGGGTCGCTTCCGATACGCACCCGAAGGCTCCGCCTGGCGGCGTCGGCCTTGGGAACTATTTTCACCAAATCCCCCGAAGGAACCGCCGCATAACCCTGAACATCAAGAATCGATTCGAGAACCCCGTAGAGATCGCCAAGGCGTATCTGCGTCGGGGACATAACGGTAATAGGCCCCGTAACGCTCTTGTCAACGACGAAATTGATCCCCGTTATCTCCCCGATCGTCTTGAGAACCGCATGAATATCGACCTTATCGAAATTCAACGATATCAACTCGTCGGCCATCCCCTGCTCATCAAGCACGGGCGCCTTGACAGCCGGGCCTGCGATTGCAGGCTCAACCGCATCGGCCTGGGGCGCAGCCAAAACACTCGCAAGAGCGGTCTGAACATCGACCGACTGCGTCGTATTGCCTGCTGCAACCGAAGCAACTTCCGGCATATCCGTAATTCGTCTCGGTAATACCTGAGCCGGAAGCGAATCGGACGAAACCGCTAACGGAACACTGCCCCCGCCGGCAAGATTTGCATTAGCCGTAAATAGATTCTCGTGGATATTCTCGCTGAGACCGGCCGAATGCAATTGCTGCTCGCCCTGCGAGACGCCTTCCGCCGATTTCACCGAAGCTCGATTCGATTTACAGCCGGCGGATATCACGCATGCAAAAACCGCAAGATACAAAACGCTTTTTGCGAAATCGGCTGCTCTGTATTGATTTGTTTTCCAATTCCCTGTCAACATATGCTGCACCTGATTACGATTCTCAAATTTATTAGTGGAAGTCGAATGTAAGTTCCTTTATCTCTCCGTCCCGCGAAAACTCAAGACTGATAGCGGGCTGCGATTTTGCTTTTTGAAAGACCTGAAAAGCCTTCTGCAGACTCGTCAACTGCTGGCCGTTGACATGACGAACAATGTCACCGTCCTTCAGGCCAAGCAGCATCGCCGCCGGAACTTTATCCAGACCGGTGACTTTCAGCCCCTCGACTTTTCCGTTAACAGCGTAGGGTTCGATAATCGCCTTGCTCAATATCTCCTCGATATATCCGACTTTCGACTGCCCGACGGCGTCGGACTTTGGGCTGACCCGACTTGCAGGCAGGTAGGTCGAAGCCTTCCGGGCCGCCTGCGTCTTTCCCTCGCTCGATTTCGAAGAGCCGACTCGCCGATAAGCCTGGGCCGCTTTGAGAGTCAGCGTCTTTATCTCCCCGTTGTGGAGTAAATCAACCGTATTTAGTCGGATGCCTTCAATCGTAGCGCCGGCGACCGCCTGACCGATACTGTAGAGCCCGAGGGTCTTTGTTTCCGTGTTCGGATCGGACTGTACAGGACGGAGTTTTTGTACCTTAACAGCGCAACCGAGCCTACGGAAGTCGAGCACTATAACGCTTACGCGGAGACTGTGAGCGTTTTCAAGGATCGGCCTGTGGTGATTCGGACAATGGACCTCGGCGCGGACAAATTTACGCAATCGAAGCGATTCAGCAGAGAGCCCAATCCGTTTTTGGGGCTGCGCTCGATTCGGTTTTGTCTGCAGAATCTTTCGTTGTTCAAGACGCAACTGCATGCGATTCTGAGAGCTTCGGTCCTGGGGCGTGTGAAGGTTATGTTTCCGCTGATAACGAATATCCATGAGGTTCGGCAGGCTCGTCTGATTCTTCGCGATGTTATGGAAGACCTCGACGACGAAGAGATACCTTACAACAGGGACATCGAGGTCGGCATTATGATCGAGACTCCTTCTGCGGCGCTTACGGCGTATCACCTTGCGAAGGAAGTGGATTTTTTCAGTATCGGGACTAACGACCTGACGCAATATACTCTGGCGGTCGATAGAGGCAACGAGTTGGTCTCCACGCTTTATTCATCCGCCGATCCTGCCGTGCTGCGGCTGATTCGGACTGTTCTTCAGGACGGGCACAAAGCACAAATCGATACGAGCGTCTGCGGCGAAATGGCGTCGGAGCCGGAGTTCGTTATGCTTTTGCTGGGGATGGGTGTGCGTACGGTCTCGATCGCGCCGCCGATGATACCGGAGATCAAACAGATTATCCGTTCGGTGACAATCAAGGACTGCAACGGCGTGGCGAGGAAGGTTCTGGGTATGAATAGCGAAAGACGAATCTCGGCGTATCTTCGGTCCGCAGCGAGAAAAATCCTGCCCGAGGCGTTCTGAGCCGTAACCGGGGGTGAAACCCCCGGCTAAATATTCGCGGACGGGGCCTTTGTTTTGTTGGGAAGTGGGCTAAACGGGGGAATTTGTTGGAGACGGGGTTTGGGATGTGTGGTAAAATTGTGCGGAATTAGCAATTTTGTGTTTATAGGAATATTTGATGGCAGAGATATATAAGAAGCGGATAATTGGTTTGCTGCAGCATGACGATTATCGGCCGGTTAAGGTTAATCAGTTGGCAAAGGCGCTCGGTGTCGGCTCCGAGCATTACGCCGAGTTTCAGGATGCTTTCAATGAGCTTTGTGCCGCTCGTCATGTAGTGATCGGGGCGGGTAATCTTGTTAGTCTGCCTTCTTTATCGGGGCCGATTGTGGGGACGTTTCGTGCGAATCCGAAGGGTTTCGGGTTTATCGTTCCTCGCGAACCTAATGCTCAGGGCGACTTGTTTGTTCCGCCGGGCGGGACGGCGGATGCGATGAACGGGGATATTGTTGTTGCGAAGGTTAAGAGGCAGGGCCAGCGGATGGGGCAAATGCGCTTTACGGGCGAGATCATCGAGATACTCGAGCGTGCTCAGGATAAGTTTGTCGGGACTCTGACGAAGCATGCCGAAGGATGGCTCGTTGTTCCGGACGGCAAGAGTTCGCTCGATCCTATTTCGGTGGATGATGTTACGGCGAAGGGCGCCAGGGCGAAGGATAAGGTTGTCGTCGAGATACTTTCTTATCCGACGGCGGGCTATTTGGCTCGCGGGGTGATTCTCGAAGTTCTGGGCAGGGCTGGGCGTTATGAGACAGAGATACAATCTGTGATTCATCAGTTTCATCTGCCGGGCGAGTTCGATGAGCCTTGTTTGAGGCAGGCTCGCCAGGCTGCTTCGAAGTTCCAGCCGGACAGGGCCGCGGGGCGCGAGGATGTTACACATAAAGTTGTTATTACGATTGATCCGCCCGACGCCAAAGACTTCGACGATGCTATCAGCATCGAGGAGAATGTCGAGGGCAATTGGATTCTCGGTGTGCATATTGCCGATGTCAGCGCGTTTGTCACTGCGGGTTCGCCGCTCGATCTGGAGGCTAAGGATCGGGGCAACAGCGTTTATCTGCCCGGGCGGACGATTCCGATGCTGCCTGAGATTTTGAGTAACGGGATATGCAGCCTTCAGCCTGGGCAGAAGCGTTTTGCCAAGAGTGCTTATCTGACTTACGATGCTGATGGGGGTATTACTTCTCGGCGGTTCGCGAACAGCATTATTTGCTCGACTCAGCGGCTGACTTACCATGAGGCTGATAAGATATTGCAGGGTCGGATTAAGGGGGCGCCCGATTGCGTGGTGAAATTGCTCAGGGATATGGAGCGTCTCAGTCGCGCCATCGAGCGGCGGCGACGTAAGAACGGTATGATCCATCTGGATCTTCCCGAGACGGAGTTGGTTATGGACAAGGCCGGGCAGGTTGTGGATGCCCATCCTGCGGACGACAGCTATCCTCATACTATGATCGAGATGTTTATGGTCGAGGCTAACGATGCCGCGGCGTCGCTGCTTGACCGGCTCGACGTCGCTTTTATTCGTCGTATTCATCCGGAGCCGGATCCCTTTAGCTTTAAGAATCTTGCACTGATGCTCAAGGCGTTCGGGCTCTCGCTTCCTCGCAATCCCAGTCGCAGGGCGATCCAGGAATTGTTGACGGGGATTAAGGGTCACGATTTTTCATTTGCCGTAAATCTGGCGGTTCTACGGAGTTTTGAGAAGGCGGAATACGCACCGCTGCATATCGGTCATTATGCTTTGGCTTCGACGCATTATTGTCACTTTACGAGTCCTATTCGTCGGTATGCCGATCTTACAGTTCATCGAATGCTGGATTCTTATCTTCGGCGCGGAGGCGTGGCGGTTTCTCAGGACAGCGGCCAGACGGATCTTACGGAGGTCAGCAAGCATATTACGTTTACGGAGCAGCGTGCGGACAGTGCCGAGAGGGAGTTGAAGACGGTCCTGTTACTTCAGATGCTGAGCAGCAGGATCGGGGACGAACTTTACTGCGTTACCACCGGCTTGACGGGGTTCGGCGTTTTTGTTCAGTGCAAGAAGTTCGGTATCGACGGGTTGATCAAGACCGAAGACCTGGGAGCCGATGAGTGGAAGTTCGATAAGAGAACGCAGTCTATTTTGGGGTTGCGGTCGGGCGTTAGTATTCGATTGGGGCAATCTCTCAAGGCTCGCATAGTTTCCGTGAACGTTCCGGGACGGCAGCTGAACCTTACGCCTGCGGAGCCGCTAATCAAATCGGGCCGAAGAAAGACCAAGACTGCAGAGAGGGAAAAAGTCAAACGGGGCGGTGAGAATATTAGCGGCAAGAAAGGGAAACGCGATAGAAAAGCAAGAAATCAGAGACGGCGCAAATAGTAACTGTTGCGGTCCTGTGTAATCTGAGAGCACGCAGTATAATCGATGAGAAAGCGCCTCTGCGCCAAGGACGAATATGGATATATCGAGACTCTACAGGCAGCGACGGAGGCTGTTGAAAAGAATCTTTGGCGTCTCAGCACGTATTGCGATTGTTACCATTATTGCAGTTTCGGCCTCCGGCTGTTTGAGCGTGGGGCCCAAACCTCTCTTTCGAGCCGGTTCCTGCTTCGGCTCGCTCACCAAGGTGAGCTATCACGACCTCTCTGATATCGGGAAACACCGATTACTGGAACATAACGGCATGATTGGGACATGCCGTGGCGGCTTCATCGATCTCGGTCATGTCCGAAATGGGGCGGATATGACAAAATGGGTGGCGAAAAGACTGGAGAAGAAGATACTTGCCGGTGAAACCGAGCATTCATTCAAGCTGACCGACCCGTCAAGGCACTATCTTAAAATAAAATATCCAGCCGGCTTCAATGATTTATCCCTCGAAGAACGACAAGCCATCGCAAGGGATATTTCGATTCAGGCCTCCGCTTACGCGATCTATTGGAGCACTACCTGGCATGAAATGATTACTTACCTCGGATGGAAGCCCGTGGGCATAAACGTTCTTATTTCGGCTCTCTCGCCCGAAGACAACTACTCGAACCTGCTCGGTGCAATCATTGGAGCCGGGGCGATGCGCGACGAAGAACTTTCTTACAACGCCGCGGTGACCAAAATAATGAATGACGAATTCACGATGCTCGGGATCCGACCCAAGGACGAGGTGAAGGAAGCTGCCAAGAACATTTATGGGGTATGGTATGTCGGCGAGGGGTACTTCGGCTCGAAGATGCTGAAGCGCGATCTTGATATCGGCCTGGAAGACAATAAACAGACGCCATGGCTGATTCCAGGCCTCTGTGAGGACGCCCTGACGCCGAGCGAGGTCAGCATACCGGGGAGATGCTGCTTAATCAGCCGGATGCCTGCGATGGTCTCGATGGCGGATTCAACGAATTCGGGGTCGCCGGTGGCGAGGGTGAAGGTCAGGGCGTCGAAAACGAGCGCATCCGGGCGCAGGCCGTGGTCGTTGACGGCGATGTCGTAGATGCGGCGGGCCACTTCCAGTTTGCGGTCGCGCGGCTTGGCCATCCCGTTTTCATCGATGGTCAGGACGATGACGGCGGCGTTGTGGGTCTTGGCGAGGCTGAAAATCTTGTCGGCTTTTTCACGGCCCGATTCAAGATGCGTCGAGTTGATCAGACAGCGTCCGGGCGCAGTCTTGAGCGCAATTTCGAGCACATCCAGTTCGGTGGTGTCGATCACCAGCGGGACATCCACGCCCATTTCAAGTTTCTTGACAACCTTGCGCATCAGTTCGGCTTCGTCGGCGCGCTCGGTGACGGCGCAGGAGATGTCGAGGGCGTGCGCGCCGAACTCGACCTGTTCGCGGGCAATCTCAAGGATGGAGTCGTAATCCTCCGCGAGCAGCAGGCGCTTGAACTTTTTGCTGCCCTGGGCGTTGCAGCGCTCACCGAGCAGGGTCGGCGGCGGGTCCTGGCGCATGAGCGAGGCCGACATGGCAGAGGAAAGGCGCGGGGTGGGCGTGATGGTGCAGGGTGCGGGGTGCGTAGTGCGTAGTTTGTCAACGAGGACTTTTAGGTGTTCGGGGGTCGTGCCGCAGCAGCCGCCGACAACCGAAATGTTGTATTTGGTGACAAATTCGTAGAGTTCGTCCGCGAACGGTTCCGGTTCAAGCGGATAGACGGCCTGGCCGTCGACGTTGAGCGGCAGCCCGGCGTTGGGGATGCACGAAACCGGCAGCATGGACTGTTCGCCGAGGATGCGAATCGGCTCGCGCATGTGCTCGGGGCCGGTGGAGCAGTTCAGGCCGATCACGTCGATGCCCATGCCTTCGAGGGTGGTCAGCGCGGCTTCGATATCCGTGCCGAGCAGCATGCGCCCGGTGGTGTCGAGCGTGACCTGGGCCTGGATCGGCAGGGAGATGCCGGTTTCGGCAAAAGCCTGGTGGATGCCGGTGATGGCGGCTTTGACTTCGAGAATGTCCTGCGAGGTTTCGATCAGCAGCAGGTCCACGCCGCCGCGGATCAGGCCGACAGCCTGTTCGCGGAAAATGTCGGCCAGTTCGTCGAAGGTAATGTTGGAAAGTTCCGGATCATCGGCGGAGGGGAGTTTGCCGGTCGGGCCGATCGAACCAGCGACGAAACGTGGTTGGCAGGTTGCAGGTTGAAGGTTGGAAGGTTGGGAATACTCGTCGGCGAGGCGGCGAGCCAAAGAGGCGGCGGCCACATTCATCTCGATGGTGCGGTCTTGCAGGCCATATTCCTTCATCGTCAGGCGGTTGGCGCGGAAGGTGTCGGTTTCGAGCACGTCCACACCGACTTCGAGGAAGGAGCGGTGCACTTTCTCCACGGCCTCGGGGTATGAGATAACGAGATAGTCATTGCAGCCGTTGTATTTCTCGCCGCCGAAGTGCTCGGCGGTCAGATGCTGGTTTTGCAGGCTGGTGCCCATCGCGCCGTCGAAAACGAGGACTTTCTTTTCGAGGGCGTCGAGGTAGCGGCGGTTGGTGTAGGTACGGTTAGTCATGCTGTCTCCTAAGGTGTGTCCATTTGCGCTCAACCAATAATAAATTCCAGGTAGTTTTCCGGGGTAATGGGCATAAATTCGGCTTCGGGATAGGCCCCCAACCATCCCGAAGGCGCGGAAATGGGTTTGCTGGCCGACCATTTGAACTCATAGCCAAACAACCTGCCATCGCGTTCTTCAATCAAATCAATCTCCTGCTGATCATAGGTGCGCCAAAAGTAAGCGTTGGCATAGATTGACTCATAAGCGCGGCGTTTCAAACGTTCGATAACGGCAAAGTTTTCCCATGAAGCGCCAAGATCATTCCGCTGATCCAATCCGTTGAATTGGGCAATCACCGCATTGCGAATGCCAATATCTAGAAAATAATATTTCGCCTTGCTGGTAATTTCTTTGCGCAGGTTGCGGCTGAAAGCGCCCAACCGCACAATCACAAAGGCTTTTTCCAGCAAATCCAGATAACGTTGGGTGGTTTTAACATCTATTCCCAATTGGGTGGCAAGTTCATTTACAGAAACTTCACTGCCAACCTGGAATGCCAGCAGTTTGAGCAAATCCAGCAACACGCGGGAATTGCGCACCCGGTCAAAGGTCAAAATATCTTTCAGCAGGTATGAATCGGCGATTTCGCTCAAGATCTCTATGCGCGCCTGACGCGTCGTGGCTTGCAATACTTCCGGGTATGCGCCAAAGATCAGGAAATCCGCGATTTTTTCTTTTAACTCAAAGCGGTTATAAACCGAAAGAAGTTCCGATTGCGCCAGCGGATATAACGTCAGGGTGTGTTTGCGTCCGGTGAGCGGCTCGCCAACCTGGCCAGCCAGTTCAAACGAAGATGAACCGGTGACAATCACCTGGATATTGGGTACATTATCCACAATGATTTTTAGTCCCATACCAATGTTGGGAATGTTCTGCGCCTCATCAATTGCCAGCAGTTCGTAACCCTCGACATAAGATAAAATCTGGGCGAAATCCTGGGATCCCAAGGTTTGTTGGGTACGGATATTATCGCCCGAATCCAATTTATATTTCAGGTTGGTCTGACCCAAAAATTTTCTCAGCAGGGTGGTTTTGCCAACCCGCCGGGGGCCGTAGATTACCAGGACTTTATTAGGCTGGAGATAGTTTTGCAGGGGTTCGTAAGCGCGAGTATACATGGATTTAGTATATCATAACTCCATAAATTTATATAAATTTATGGAGTTATGATCCGTAGATTAGGGTTATTTCTTTTGGAGGGCGTCGAGGTAGCGGCGGTTGGTGTAGGTACGATTATTCATAAACTATCTCCAGCCGTGGGCTTTGCTTTTTCCCATTTTTCAGAACACAAAATTTTCATTTCATCACAATTTCCCGTATCTAATGGATCTGGCAAACCAACTCCCAGTTCAAATCTTGATATTGCGTCAATGAAATTTTCGATTTCCCTTGTAACATTTGTTTGTACATCAACGTAGGATTTTGCTTGATAGATTTGCCACAAATATTGTGTAACAGAACTTGCCATTCTTATTAACAGCGCATCTTTGAAAGCCAAATTCTCGTGAGCATTTACTAACTTATCAAGTGTGTGTTTTAGAGCCCCCAGAATTTCTCGGAAGTTATAACTACGCAAGTCATCGTTTTTGAATACGTGTTCGATGCCTACCTCATCGAAGAATTTTCCAAAGGCATGGTAAGCCACGACTATTTTTTCCATTTCGTATTCAGCTATTGCAAAATTGCCAAGATTCGAACCAGGATTGCTACCTAATATGCGCAAAAGGTTGTCCATTCCCCACCACAAATCCTGATGTAAACCTATTGGTTTGACCTCATTTTGATAAAAATAAATTAACCATGAGAAGAAGTTAGGTGCATGTTGTTTCGGGACCGCTTTGTATGTCCAATAAAGCACAGGTTCTAGGTTGTGAACAAACCATAGCACTGATGTGATTGTTTTGTGAGAAGCAAGTCTATGGCGGCCAGGAATGTCTGCAACAGGATACCATTCCCCATTAATTTGCCTTCTCGCGACCCATGATCTTCCATTGGTGAATACAGCAAACTCTGCTTTTAGGAAATTCGCATAACTTATAGCCTGTTTTAGCGGTTCATCTTTACTTTCTTTATCCTGCCTTTTGCATTCAACAACGATTAGGGGGAACTCTTCTTGATAAACAACAATATCAGCAGGGAAATATTTACCGCCGATTTTGCATTGCACTTCGGTTCGTATACTGTTTATACTGAACCCATAATTTGAAAGCAATTCAAAAATTGTCCATTGTCGGACTTTTTCTTCAGGGGACTCATTCTTTCCAAATAAGTACAGTTTGGGATCTATTTCATAAAACGATCTTGGTGGCATAGCTTTTCCTTCGGAATTCAGACTTTTAATCCTTGTACATCCGCCAACGCGAATCTCGCCCATTCTGTCACATCTGCGCAATAGATTTCGGCATTTTCTGTGCGGATATCGAGAATCGTTTTCGCCCAGGTGATTTTATTAATGACGGGCTGGCCGGTTTTGGATTTGATTTTGAACTGGCGTTTGCCGCCTCCCCCGAGGAGCAGGAGGCCAAGGTCGCCGCCGTACTGATGCCCGCGATCGAGAAGGCGACGGCCGCTCAGCAAAGGCGCCAGGACGACGAACGAAGGCAATGTAATAATGATCGATGACCCTTACGAGTTGATGCTCAGGGACCCGGCCATTCTAAGAAAGAAGTTCCGTCCGGGCGTCCAGCCGGTGACCATGGGTTATCTGCTTACAGGAAAATTCAAAACAGCCTTCCCCGACGGAATAGAAATCGAGGTCCCCGCTCCAAAAACGCAGGACGCCAACGACACCGAAGACAAAATGATAACAAAACTGATAAAGCCCGAAATCACCGAGGCCGCAGAGGATTGTGCCGTCATCGTCTTCAGCGATGTTGATTTTCTCACCGACATGGTCGCTTATCAAGAATCATTCTTCGGAAGCAAGATGGTTGTCGGCGACAACAGCGCATTGCTGCTGAATGCGATCGATGACTTGAGCGGGTCGAACGACCTCGTCTCCATCAGGTCTCGCGGAAACTTCCGCCGACCATTCACCGTTGTCGATGCCATTGAGAAGGAGGCGGAAGAAAAAACAGCAGAGAAAATGAAAGGAATCGAGGCCGCGATTCTCGGATATAATGCCGAACTCCAGAGAATGGTTTCGTCCGCCAAGAAAGGCGAAGAGGAGGTCCTGGGCGATGCCATATTGAAGCAACGCCGTGACCTTGAAGAAAATATTTACTACGCCGAACGTGAGAAACGAGTGATTCGGATGGAACGCCGAAAGGGCATAGACAGCCTGGGCATGAAACTCCAACGCCGCAATACCTTGATGACGCCCGCTGCAATCCTGATAATTGCGGTTGTGCTCGGTATTCGTAGAAATGTTCGCAAGAGGAATTATATAAGTCATGCCAGTGATGCCTGACGCCTTCGGTACAAATCCAAAATCCGAAGCACTAAATTCGAAAGAAATTCAAATGACCAAAATACGAATGATCCAAACGAAAACGGGAGTTGTGGAATGAGTAATAAGAGTCTCGCGATATTGGGAATTGTCGCAGCGGTTACGGTTATATTGGCAATGGTCGTCTCCGGGCTCTCGGAAAGGCCTCGAACAGGCGCAACCGGGCCTGTTTATCTTATCCAGGGGCTCGATCCCGCCGCCATTGGAAAAATCGTTGTCAAATCGGACAAGGATGTGGTGACCCTGAACCGCCGCGGCAACATCTTCGCAGTCGCCGATAAGTCCGACTACCCCGCCGATATGAAGAAAATCAACGAGTTGATACGCAACTGTGCCGATATCAAGACCACCGGCTCTGCCCAAACCGGCAATCCCGCAAATCACGACGACCTCGGTGTGACCGAAGATAAGGGCCGAAGCGTAGTTAAATTCTTCACCCCCGATCCCAATTCAAAGCTTATCACCGGTGTCGTTGTCGGCAAGAGTCTCGAGACCGGACAGGGAGCTTATGTCAGGCTGCTTCCAAAGGACAGCGTTTATCTCACCACCGAATCACCCTGGATAAAGAGCCGGCCAACCGATTACATCGACCAGGAGCTGCTCACCGTTAAACGAGAGGACATCAACTCTGTAACGGTCAGCCCCGGCGGCGAGAGTTATACATTGAAGGCGGGCGAGAGCGATGCCGTTTCCCTGGAAAATCTCCCCCCAGGCAAAAAGCTCAAGAACACCGACGCACGCTCCGTGCTAACCGCATTGACCGACCTCAGATTCGACGACGTCGCAAGGAGCATAGGCGGACTCGCGTTTAATGAACAGTATGTTTGCCGACTGAATGACCGGACTGTCTATACTCTAAGCATAGCGAAAAAGGACGACAAGACTTATGTCCTTTGCAAGGCCGACTTTGACGGCCGAAGGCCAACGGAAATCAAGAAAGACGAGTCGCCCGAAGAACTCAAGAAGAAGGAGGCATTACTGCTTGCTTTCGATAGTGCCGCCGTATTCTCAGCCAGGCACAAGAGCTGGATCTACGAAATACCCGAATGGAAGGCAAAGAATCTAACCAAGAAGCTCTCCGACCTGCTCGAAGACGTCGAAAAGCCAAACGAGCCAAACGAGCCGGCAAAGCCCAAACCGCCCGCCGAGCCGAAGGTAATCCAGACGCCCGCGCCCAAGCCGCCCGAGGCCGAAAAGCCCAAGCCCGCCATTCCACAATCGGTCGCGCCGGACGGAGCAAAGGTCGAAGACCCAAATGCAACCAGGCACTAATATTCTGTCAACACCGAATCAATACGCTTCGTTACGACCCGCCTTTGGCGGGCCGAATAGTATATAGCCCGGATTTCCAAAGTAAACAGGATGTAGGGTGTGCAACTTGTTGCACACGCGGTTTCTGAACCGGGCCTCAGCCCCAATATAAGGAGATACAAAGATGAATCCACACCGCAGCGGTAATCGAAACTGTTTAATTGCTTCGCTTCTTCTCATGCTCTTAGCCTCGCCCGCTGCGGCCGGCCCCGTCGAATTCCAGCAGCATCGCATCGGACAATTCCGAGGCGAGGCTTGCGCAGCAGCCGATTTCAATAACGACGGTAAGCCCGATATAGTGGCAGGCTCATTCTGGTACGAGGCCCCCGACTGGAAGCCCCACAAGTTTCGAGATTTGGCCGAAATGCTCGACCCGCAGGGCAAGACCCACACCGTAGATGACAACGGCAAAGGATATTACGACGACTTCACAAACATACCACTCGATGTCGATGGCGACGGCCTAAAAGACGTCGTTACATGTTCATGGTTCGCAAAACGCTACGACTGGTACAGAAACCTCGGCGCCAGCAAAGAAATGTGGCCCATGACGGTAGCTGACGAGGGAGTCAATTTCGAGGCGGGCCAGCCGTGCGATATAGACGGCGACGGCAAAGAAATCGAAATCCTGCCATACTGCGAAGATACCAGATGGTACGAGGCCGCCAACGGAAAACTGGTTAAGCATGTTGTCTCCACACGCCAATTGAACTTCGGCGGAGGCGTCGGAGATGTCAACGGCGACGGCAGGCCGGATATCGTTCGACCGGATGCATGGTATCAGGCCCCCTCCGACCCGCGAAAAGGCGAATGGACCGAGCATCCCCTCGCCCTTGGAGCAATCGAGGACGGTAAATCCGAACATACCCCGCGAATATGGGTGTACGATATCGATGGAGACGGCTTGAACGACCTTCTCACAAGCTCGGCACATCGCTACGGCATCTTCTGGTATCGCCAGGTCAGGAAGGATTCCAAAATCTCCTTCGAACACAATCTCATAGACAAGTCATGGTCCCAGGCACACAGCCTGACACTGGCCGACCTCGATAACGACGGAGACCTCGACCTCGTCGCCGGGAAAAGGTTCTACGCACACAACGGCGGCGATCCCGGGGCAGAAGAGCCCCTATGCCTATATTGGTACGAACTAACTCGCAAACCGGGCGTAAAATGGACCCGGCACGTCATCTCTTATGACCGGGGCATAGGTTCCGCCCTGGACATCCCTGTAGTCGATATGGACGGCGACGGAGACCTCGATATCGTAGTAACAGGAAAATGGGCCGGCCCGATCCTCTTCGAGAATAAGTTGAAATCCGCTAAGCGATAGCGCAAGTTTTAAATATAAGGCCAGAGCTTTTCTACAGAGCATGTCTGACCACATCAACATACCCGAATCCTGCAAGGGTTGATGGCACAATGAAATGGCCTCCCCCAAACTCATTCCAGTTGGACAAGAAAACCATCCTGGGACCCAAACTGTCAGTAGGCATTTTGGGAATATACTCGTCCTTTGTCCATTCTGCCAATTCCTTGTACTCTTTAACGGTCTGCCATAAGCACGATAATCCCAGGTAAACCGGCGTTTTCGCAGGCTTTACGCAAGGTGGAAATGGCTTGGGCTGCCCCTTCACTCCCTCCAGGATCTGATAGAAAGAGCTGGTGAGAATAAATGGCAAAAACAGGTTTCCCATCCACCACTAAGAAGGGGCAACTTCTTCCAGGGGTACGGGCGAATCGCCCTGAAACTGCAATTTAGAAGATAGCCGGTCTGAATATCCCGTATCAAAGCTTTCGATTCTGCGGCGGTAACCGTGAAAAACGAAGCAGACCGCGAAAGAAAGACAAAAGTAGTTATTAACTCTCGAAACCGCATTTTGAACCGGATCATGCTTTTCAAACTCCTTTCTTTCCCTCGTTCTATACTGCTCTTGATTGAAAAATTCCGTCTTTTTCAATCAGAAAGCTCCAAAAACCACGAGGAAACAAATAATAGTAAAATTCTTCATCATTAAGCTCCTCCCAGAACTTAAATTTCTTTTTATTTGGCAACGAGCCAAATCGTTTGTCGCTGTCGGAACAGTTCGGATGACCTGACAATCACCCTTGCCTATCTTAAAGCAACGCACTCAACAAACAAGCAATTGATTAATCTTCACCTTAACCTGCGCCTGCTTGATAAAAAGCGTACATGCGAAGCGGGTATCTAACCCCTTCGCTCACAAACAAATCCGCCAGCCGAAGCACAAAGCGCGGCTAGCCTGAAAAGTCAAAGAGCAAATTCACTATACCATTACAACGTAGATTATACAGGTAAGATGGGGGGTTTGTCAAGAAAAAAATGGGCGTTATAGGACTTTTTTTTGTTTACACCTACTCAGTGAGGCTTAAGTGCTGCTGTTAGAGGAAGTTATGGGGGCGAATATTGTATGTCGTATGTCGGATTGCGTATCTCGTATTACCCCTTCGGGTCAGGCGTATTGCGTTTTGGGATGCCGCTCGTCGGATGTGGGGTTTCGGGTTTGGATAGAGGCGTTGGGATGGGTTTTGGGTTGCGATAGTTAGCCTGGGTATGGTGGAAATGTTTTTTTGTGGTTTGCTTTTTTGGGTTTGGAGCCTAAAATTGGCGGTACGATGAGCGAACGCAAGATAGAAACGGCTGTTCTGGGGCTTGGGGACGAGGGTCGGCTGTTGCTTAAGGCTGCTTCTGAGAGCGAGTATTTTCGGATTCAGGCTGTTGCCGATAAGGATGGTGGGCTTGCAGAGAAGTTGGCAGGTGAATACGGATGTGCTTGGTACGACGATTATCGGCAGGTTTTAAGTGCGATGGATTCGCGATTAGAGGAGGATGAGGCTCGCTGCCTTATAGTTGGCGAGGGTTTGTACATTTGCGAGGAATACGTTCGTCTTGCGATGAAGAAGCGTTTTAACGTTCTCAAGGTTGCGCCCGGCGGTCGTGATTTCGAGGAATCCGCCGAGCTGGTTCGGCTTGCAGAGGATGAGGGAGTAAAGTTTTCGATTGCTAATCCTCGGCGGTATGCGAAGAGCTTTGCGACATTACATGAGTATATCAAGACTGGTGTGGTGGACGATATTTTTCTTGTTGCCGGTTTTTTCTGTTATGCCGGTGTCGAGCGTGCGGGTTGGCAAAAGGATCCGAAACTTGCGGGCGGGGGCGTGCTTGTTCATAACAGTTTCGGGATGATCGACCAGCTAATGTGGAATTTTCCGATTCCGCAGCAAGTTTATTCTCTGACGACGAATAATGCCGCCGATAAGCAGCAGCGGCTGAGTTTGACGGAGGATACCGCTGTTATTGCGATGAAGTTCTCTGACCGGTTTGTTGGCAACATTGTAGTTTCGAGCCGAAGCAGTGTTTGGCCGAGGCAGGAGTTCGTTAAGGTGTGCGGGAAGGACAGGATTCTGATTGTGAACGACCGGCAGTTGACGATGCGCGACGGCGAGAGCCAAATCATCGAGGAGATTGATTTCGAGGCCGATGAATTTGCGCGTATGGCGGGGGTTGTGGGGGATTTCGGGCGAATTGTTCTGCACCCTGACGAGGGCGAGCTTTGCAGCAGCGGTCGTGAGAATCTTAAAAGCATGGCTCTTATCGAGTCGGCTTATTTATCGGCGAGGACGGGCATGCCTGAGGAGCCCGGCAGGATTTTGCAGATGGGGCAGTTCGATGCGGGCGATATCGATGCGGGGGATTTCTGAATTAAGGTATAATGACTACCTGACAGATTTGGGGGGGGCATAAGCTTAGATATTTGTTCATAACAATCATTGGGCAAGTTTTTGAGAAAATAATATTTGAAGAATTATAAGGAATCGATTATAAAACTTTTTTCCCCGCGTGGAAGCAAAAAGTATGACCGATGGAAAAAACTGTGAAGGTTGCAGGCAGAGGCATGATTGCCGTGAGATTTACGGCAAATTGGGTGTTGGGGGCGGTCCTTCGGTAACATTGAGGGTTGTAATTGCCTTTCTAACGCCTATCCTGGTGTTTATCGCAGTTTTGGCCGGCGGCGAGAAGGCAGTCGGGCTTTTCACGAATAGCGTCGAATTGCGAGCCGGGATCGGTTTATTTGCTGCTGTTGGAGCGACTTTTTTGTGGGTATTCGCTGCACGGGGTATTGCCAGGCGGCTTAGTCATAATTAGTTTATCGATGTAATACGGTTATTTGGGCGAACGTGGCTTATGGAAGCTGCAATCAAGGGCAGACTTTCTTTTCATGGCGGTGTTCATCCTCCTGAGAAGAAGAGCATTACCTGTGACATCGCAATCGAGGCGGGTCCTACGGTGAAGGAAGTTGCGATAATGCTCAGCCAGCATATCGGCGCTCCTTGTCATGCTGTTGTGGAGAAGGGGGCGGAGGTCGAGGCCGGACAGAAGGTGGGGGATAGCGACGCTTTTGTCTGTGCTCCCGTGCATTCTCCTATTGCGGGGAAGGTTAAAGAAATCGCCCTGCGTTCTCATTCGGTTTTGGGGCGTGTGGAGGCTGTGGTTATTACAGCGGCTGAGGAAACGACTCCTGTGCAGCCGGCGTGGGAATCGAACGGCAGTTTCGATGCGGGGAATTATTCGTCCGAGGAGATATGCGAGGCGATTCGGGAGGGCGGGCTTGTGGGGATGGGCGGGGCCGGGTTTCCGACGAGGGTTAAGGTCGAGCCGAATCCGCAGATGGTTAAAGAGACGATGATTATCAACGGGTGCGAGTGCGAACCTTACATCACCTGCGATTACCGGATGATGTTGGAGAGAACGAATCAGATTGTTGCGGGGGTTAAGCTGGCGAAGCTGGCGTCCGGTTGTTCGCGTGCTTTTTTTGCCGTCGAGGATAATAAGCCTGCTGCGATAGAGGCTGTTAGACGAGCTTTGCAGGGCAGTGACGAGGTCGAGTTGGCTGTGGTTAAGACGAAGTATCCGCAGGGTGGCGAGAGGCAGTTGATCAACTCGGTTCTTAATAAGCATGTTCCTACGGGCGGGATACCTCCGATGATCGGTGTTTTGGTGCTTAATGTTGCGACTTGCGCTGCGATTGCGGATGCGGTTGTTAATAAGCGTCCTTTGACGCATCGTGTCGTTACGGTGAGCGGCGAGGCGATTGCGAGGCCCGGGAACTACTATGTCGCGATCGGGACGTCGGTTGGTGATTTGCTGGAGTTCTGCGGGGGTGTTACGCAGAAGTCGGCTAAGATTGTTATGGGCGGGCCTATGATGGGGCTTGCGATAGCGGACTTGGGCACTCCGCTGACGAAGGCCAGCGGGGCGATTACGGTTCTGACGAAGGATCAGATAGGCAAGGCGAATTTCTCAGGTCGTCAGACGGCTTGCATTCGGTGCGGGCGATGCCTGGAGGTTTGTCCGGAGAATCTGAATCCGACGAAGATCGCGCACGCTGTTAAGAGCAATCTTCTGGATCTGGCGCAGAGCTATTATCTTAGCGCTTGTATCGAGTGCGGGTGCTGCAGCTATGTTTGCCCGGCTAATATTGAGATTACCGGTTATATCAAGACGGGGAAGATTTTTGTTGCGAGGCAGAAGAAGCGGATGCCTCAGTAGGATTATTTGCCACTAAGGCACCAAGTTATATATTTTGGTTCAACTGCAAAAAAGTTGGTTAGCTTGAGATATATATGCTTAAGGATATAAGTGTTTCTTTTTCGCCTCATATCAGCGGGCCGCTTTCTACGCGGACTGTGATGGTTGATGTGATAATCGGTCTTGCTCCTGCGATGGCTGCTGCGGGTTATTATTTTCGTCTGGGTGCGTTGATTCTGATCGCAGTTTGTGTTGTCGCATCGGTTGCTACCGAATGGGTTTGCAATGTTATCCGCAGGAAGCCATGTTCGCTGGGGGATTTCAGTGCTGTTGTAACGGGTATTATCCTGGCGTTGTCTCTTCCGCCGAGCCTGCCTGTTTGGGTCGCTGTTATCGGGAGCGTTGTTGGGGTGGCGATTGGGAAGATGGTTTTCGGGGGTCTGGGGTCGAATATTTTCAATCCTGCGATGGTTGGGCGGACTTTTTTAGCTGTTTCTTTCGGGACTTTGATGACGACGTGGGCGGCGCCTGCGACAATAGATCCGAATATGTCCAGGATTTCTGCGGAGAATATTCTGATTGAAGGGATAAGGATTGTAAACGGGCCGTTCTGGCATATTCATCCTGTACTTTCGCAGAATATAATCGTCAGGAATGCCGGGAATAATGACGGCCGATAAAGCGCCGCAACTGCGTACTGAGAAATGTTCTTCTGCCGGTCATACACCAAACCTCGACCTGGCCTTACATGCTTCCGGAAAAAGCCGGAACAACATAACCACAGGTCTTAACGAATCCTGGCACGGAATAAGCGGGGGTTCACCCCTTCTGAAACGCAAACCGCCACAAACTCCATTATTCCTGAATTGTAACAGAAACAACACGCAACGTCCAGAAAAAAACGGCGGATTTCGCAAAAAATCCCAAAATTTCCAATATCTTTCCGAAAGTCCGTTATATTGGCATGGATGACGTCTATCTCGTCCACCCTCTATTTGCACTACATGGCAATTGCGCCTTTACATTTGCCGCCTGAAACAATAAAATGGCTGCAAAAGTGTAAATGCTCACCGGCTTTTTGCCGAGTGTTCGTACCGGGGATGAATAATGGCAGAAAAGAGTTTTAGGCTTGTTGATGTTGAGGAACCGAACCTCTATCGGGATATATTTCCCTATACGGAGTTTCCCAGGGTCGTTTTTGACGGCCGCAAAGTCGAGTACGAGATTCCGAAAAATATCTGGATAACGGACACGACATTTCGCGACGGCCAGCAGGCCCGCCCGCCCTATACACCCGAACAGATATTGAGAATATACGATTTGCTGCACGAGATCGACGGCGGAACGGGGCTGATTCGCCAGTGTGAGTTCTTTTTGTACTCGAAGCGCGACCGCAATGCCGTCGAGCTGTGCCAGGAGCGCGGCTATAAGTACCCTGAGATAACCGGGTGGATACGGGCTGTGGCCTCCGATTTTCGGCTCGTCTCGCAAATGGGACTCGCCGAGACCGGCATATTAACCTCCGCAAGCGACTATCACATATTCCTCAAGCTGCGAAAGACGCGGGCACAGGCGATGGCCTCCTATCTCGAAATTGCAGAAGCGGCTCTGGACAGCGGCGTTATTCCGCGATGCCATTTCGAGGATATTACGCGAGCCGATTATGAAGGTTTCGTGCTCCCCTTCGCCGATGCCCTGCTGAAACTGGGCGAGAAATACGACAAGCCCGTCAAGATTCGTCTTTGCGATACGCTCGGTTTCGGCGTTCCGTGGGCCGGCGTCGCTCTGCCGCGGAGCATTCCGAAACTTGTTTCCGGCCTTCGTCAAATCGGGTTCCCCGCCGAGC
The DNA here is from genome assembly GCA_041322395.1 of Sedimentisphaerales bacterium. GTDB lineage: Bacteria > Planctomycetota > Phycisphaerae > Sedimentisphaerales > Anaerobacaceae > JAFGCD01. The sequence continues at coordinate 2,469,849 of JBGLNQ010000001.1, read as the reverse complement.
GACTCGAATGGCACGGCCATAACGACTTGCACAAAGTCCAGATAGACGCCGCGACCGCATGGCTTTACGGGTGCAGCGCCGCGAATTGCGCTATATTCGGTTTCGGCGAGCGGACGGGCAATCCGCCTTTGGAGGCGCTCGTTGTCGAGCACGCCCAGTTGAAGGGAATGACTAAAGGCGTCAACTACGCCGCCATCACCGAACTGGCTCAGTATGCAAGGAAGGAACTCGGCTTTGAGGTTCCGCCGAACTATCCGCTGGTCGGAAGGAATTTCAATATTACTCGCGCCGGGATTCATGCCGACGGTCTGCTCAAAAACGAGGAGATATACAACTGCTTCGATACCAAACAACTGCTTAACCGTCCTATAGACGTCGCTATAACCGACAAGACAGGCGCCGCCGGGATCAAGCACTGGGTGGAGGCCCGATACGAGATCGAAATCCCCAAGCACGACCGGCGAATAACAAAAATCAAGGACAGAATCGACGCCGAGTATGCCTCCGACAGGGTCTCGACGATTTCCGATGATGAGATGGTCGAGTGGGCCAAAGAGGCCTTCGGCGAGGGGATGCCGGCGACGAGGGAGCATAGCGCTCCCGGCTGAAATCTCCCGTTCGTTCGCTTGTCCCTTAGGGGGGAGGGGGTTCTATCCTAAACGCGATACGCAATACGGCATACTTAGTGGCATAAAAAACCCGAGTTCCCGGTGAAGCCGGGATAAGTTCAAAGACCCTACTTGAGAACAACTGAAAAAATGCCATCCAATACGCAAATCAAAGCGGTGCTGTTTGACTTGGGCGATACTCTCCTGAACTTCGGCAAGCTCAAAAAGGCCAAGATCTTTGCCGCAGGCGCCAGACTGACATACGATTACCTCAAGAGCCTCAATCAGCCGGTCGGAGGCTTCAAATGGTATTCGTTGAGGAGCCTTCTCAGCCTGCGTCTGTGCCGCGTAATATCAGCTTTAAGGGGGCGGGATTTCGATGCACTGGCGTTGCTGGAAAAAACCGGCGCAAAGAAAGGCATCAAGCTTACGACCGACCAGTGGCGGCATTTGACATGGCTGTGGTATAAGCCCCTGGCCGAGGCAGCCCAAGCCGAGCCGGGAATAAGGGATACTTTGATCGCGTTGAAAAGTTCGGGCCTCAAACTCGGCATTCTATCGAATACTTTCGTCCACAGATGCGCTCTTGAAAAACATCTGGCGCAATTTGGAATACTGGATTTATTTGACGTCAAGCTCTACTCATACCAGTTTCCCTTTCGCAAACCCGATGCACGAATTTTCAAAATAGCCGCCGAGAGGATTTCCGAGCCGCCCGAGAGCATAGTCTTTGTCGGAAATCTCATCGATAATGATATTAAGCCCGCCCTGAAGAACGGCATGATTGCGGTCCTGAAGGAAACCTACGGCAACGCCGGAAAACAACTCCCCCACGGCGCCCGAAAAATAGCCCGAATAGCCGACTTGCCGGCCCTGATAAAAAAAATCAACACAGAAGCCCCGCCAAATCTGTGAAACTTGTGCTTTGGGTATCTGTGGTTCCCTTCGTGTCCCCGCAAGTCCGCCTGGGGATGCCGCCGCAAGGCGTCCCTAAGTGGACTTGCGGCGGGGCCCTTGGGGCTTAGCGTCTTTGTGGTTATGAGTCAATTACGCAGACAAACCCAAACAAAGTTAAATTTTCTACCGCCGGCCGGGTCTATTGTTTATAATAGCCGCCCAATGCTCCTGAGAATTTGATAAGGAATTTCCAAATGGCTGCCACCGGCGCTTCTTACCAGAAGTGTATCAATCCCGATTGCGGGACCGAACTCGACTGCGCCTCCGTTACGGACGGATTCAGGTGCCCTAACTGCTCCAGCCTGCTGGACGTGCGTTACAACTGGGATAAAATCGAACTCCCCGCCAAATTGAGCGATATAGCCGCCCGCTGGGCCAAGAGAGACGATCCGCTGAATTTCTCAGGCGTCTGGCGATTCCGCAACCTGCTCAATTTCTGCGCCGACAAACACAAAGTAACCATCGGCGAGGGCCAGACCATCCTCCAGCCAAACGACGCCGTAGGCGAATATGCGGATATGCAGCCCGGCAGCCTCTTTTTGCAATACGAAGGGCTAAATCCCTCCGGCTCATTCAAAGATAACGGGATGGCCGCCGCCTTTAGCCATGCCAAAATGGTCGGCGCTGAATCCAGCGCCTGTGCATCGACGGGCAATACCTCCGCCTCGGTCGCTCTCTACGCCCATAGCTGCGGCCTCAAATGCACCGTTTTCATCGGCTCCGGCAGAATCGCTTTCGGAAAGCTAAGCCAGGCCAGGGACTCCGGAGCACAAACGATTCAGATTCAGGGCGATTTCGACGATTGCATGAAGCAGGTTCAGGATGTCTGCGTAAAGCTGGGCCTCTACCTGCTAAACTCGCTCAACCCCTTCCGCCTCGAAGGGCAGAAGACAATAATGTATCGAATCATCGAGCAGTTGGGCTGGGATGTCCCGGACTGGATCATCGTCCCGGGCGGCAATCTCGGCAATTCAAGCGCATTCGGAAAGGCGTTCGGCGAACTAAAAGAGCTGGGCCTGATCAGCCGGATACCGCGAATGGCCATCATAAACGCCACCGGCGCCGATACCTTGAACGACCTCGTAAATAACAAGAAACTCGTCTGGAACGACGGCAGAATCGAGCAGGCGATTATCGACGATTACTACGCCGATTTGACAGCCCGCAAATTCTCCCCGCACACCTGCGCCTCGGCGATAGAAATTTCCCGCCCCGTCAACCTGACCAAATGCCTCCGCGCGATCGATATATGCGATGGCATTGTTCGTGCGGTTACGGACGAGGAGATTTGCGACGCAAAAGCGGTTATTGGCATGGCTGGCCTCGGCTGCGAACCGGCCTCGGCCGCGACGATAGCGGGCCTGAAAAATCTAAGAGCCGAGGGCATTATCCAAAGCAGCGAGCGGGTAGCCTGTGTACTAACGGGCCATCCCCTTAAAGACCCAAATCTAACAGTAAACTATCACAAGGAAAGACAAGGCAAATTCAGCAACCCTCCCCGACAGAGTAAACAGCAGCTCAAAATCCTCCCCGTCGTTCAACGCCGCACCAATCGGATCCGCACTCTTTCTCGCATCGTCTGATATCGGAATCAGCTCAGAATCGATAATCGCCCCCACACCGCTTTGCCTGCAAATACGGTTCAGGTCGCTGCTCAGCCCATCGCTAAGATCGATCATAGAGTTCAGCTTCACCGCCCCGGCAATTTTCATCGCCTCGGCCACCCGCGGCGTAAATTCCAAATGTCTGCCGCCAAGCGACCCTCCCAGCGCACCCGTAACGCAAACGCAGTCCCCAACCTTAGCCCCCGCCCTACTCACAGGCCCGCCTTTAGCAGCCCTGCTAACCATCGCCACGCTAACAGCAAAACGACCATCCCCCCTCCAACTCGTAATATCCCCGCCCACAAGAGCACACCCGAATCTATCGCCCGCCCGAACTATCCCCGCATGAAGTTCCTTAAGCTCTTCCGCCCCGAACCCCTTCGGAAGCGCCGTCGAAACAACCGCCGCAACAGGCTGCGTAGCCATCGCAGCACAATCGCTCAGGCTCACCGCCATCGCCTTATACCCCGCCTGCTCCAAGCTCGCCTCCTTAAGGTCGAAATGCACCCCATCCAGAAGCATATCCGTTGTAATAAGAACAGACCCCCCCCCCCAGCGAATCTCAGCCATATCGTCCCCGATACCGATAGGAAACTCACCCGCCGACAAATTGCTCCGCCCCGCAAACCAAGCCGTAATTTCATCTTCACGCATACTCATCGCTTCGCCAATTCGCTCGTCCAATACGCAACCTGCTTTTCCGCCTGGCTCGTCCCAGCCGCACCTTCGGTAGCGTATCTGCCCGCAACACTCGCCGCACCGAGGCTGTCATACACATCCGCCTCGATCACGCCGCAATATCCCTTTAATGCGTCCAGCGAAACCTCGCCAAGCTTCCTGCCCTCCTTTTCGCAATATGCAACCAGCGACCCCACAACCCCATGAGCCTCACGAAAAGCAACGCCCTTGCCCACTAAATACTCAGCCAAAGCAGTAGCATCCAAAAAACCCTCATCAAGACCCGCGGCTATCTTCTTAGTATTGAATTTCGTATGCGATACGATAGCCTCAGCCATATTCAAACAAGACTTAACCGTATCGCCCGCGCTGAAAACATGAATCTTATCCTCCTGCAAATCCCGATTATAACCCGAAGGCTGCCCCTTCAAAATCGCTAAGATACCAGTCAAAGCGCCATAAACGCGCCCGGTCCTGCCCCGAATCAGTTCCAGCATATCCGGATTCCGCTTCTGAGGCATCATACTCGAAGACGTGCAATAAGCATCGTCAATCCGAACAAAGTCGAATTCATTCGTAGAATATATTATCCAATCCTCTGCCAGGCGCGAAAGATGCGCCGCTATAAGAGCGCAGTCGAAGATAAACTCCGCGCAAAAATCCCTGTCGCCGACCGCGTCGATACTGTTATAGCTGATATCCGAAAAACCCAACTGCTTAGCAGTCCCCTTCCGCCCCAAAGGCAGAGTTGACCCCGCAACCGCACCGCACCCTAAAGGCGAAATATTAAGAAGACCGGAACAGTTCTTAAGACGAATGAAGTCGCGATCCAACTGCTCCACGAAACTAAGCAAATACGAACCGATAACTACAGGCTGAGCACGCTGAAGATGAGTATAACCCGGCATAACATCCTCGGCATACTTCTTCGCTAATTTCACGAACGCCCGCTGCACAAGAGTAATCTTAGCCTGCAAAACCTCGATCTCATCGCGCATCCAAAGCCGAATATCCGTAGCAACCTGGTCGTTCCTGCTCCTGCCCGTATGCAGCTTCTTACCCGCCTCGCCTATCCTATCGATCAGCGCCGCCTCAACAGCCATATGAATATCTTCATACTCCTTGCGAAACTCGAACCGCCCCGCCGCGATTTCCTCGCTGATCTCGATAAGCCCCCCTTTAATAGCCTTCAACTCACCCCTCGATATCAGCTTCTCCTCCGCAAGCATCTCAGCATGGGCAATAGAACCCACAATATCGTACTTATACAGCCGGCTATCCACAGAAAGAGATTCCACAAAATCAACCGCAACCTCATCTGGCCCGCCCGTAAGCCGTTTTTCCCAACTCTTTTCAGCCTTGCCCATAATGTAGTCTCCAGGATAAAACACATAGAAACCAGGATCATAAAACCTCCCTCAAACCCTGTCAAGAACATCCCCCCACCCCGAAATCTAACAGATCCGCCTCTTCATAAAGAATTTGTGGCCCTCAACAGCCCGAAATCGCCCCCCCCCCAGCTATCGACGCCGATCCCCCAGACTTGTGCGCCGGCGGCCCCGGCCGCCTTGGCAATTCCGGCCTTAATCTCGCCCATGAGCTTGCCGAAATCCCAATTCAACGCCCCATCCTCTTCTATCGGCCCGTTCGGAAACCGGTGAATCTCCTCCAGGATGAGCTTCTCAGCCGAGACCGACCCAATCATCACCCTGCCGCTCTCAGCCCCCGGGTCAACCGCAATATACTTCCGCCATAACAGATTCCTCTTAAAACCAACTCATACTGCCCCGGTCACCCTGTCATACCTGCAAATCACCCTGTCATACCTGCGAATCACCCTGTCATACCTGCGAAAGCAGGTACCCAGCAGTCTGGCGGGTGAGTGGATTCCCGCTGGAGTTTACCCCGTGCGGGCGGGAATGACGCATTGTATTCTATCACTGTCGATGGTTTTATAATCCAATTCCGCCCCTCCTGCAAACCCAAAATCCCCGCATCCAAAGGCAATGTTAAACAAACTGCTGCCGTGACAAATCACAAAAAGAAAAGGGCTGAGAGATTATTCCACTCCCAGCCCTTCCTAAGAACATCCTGCGCTAATCCAATTGCTATTCCGTGCCCTCAAGCCACTGGGCGGCTAAGACCGCAAAATCAAGGAAGTTAACCGCCCCATCACCATCCGGTGGTGGAGCAATATCGCCAGACGGAACACCTGGTAGTTGCAGCCATTGGTCAGCCATTACTTCTATATCCTCAAAATTAACCTTGCCATCGCCGGTAATATCAGCAGCCAAAGGATTGTATGGAAACGCAACCAACACCTGACCACCTAAGAAGTCGTCTTGAGCTATAGTCAACATATTCTGTCCTTCGTCGAGCAGACTGGAAACATTCACAGCAGCATGACCAGTAAATTGACCTGTTTGACTCCAAATTGAAGTTGCTCCTTTAGTAATATTGACATCTGCTGGGTGCAGATTATTTCCCCAAAGATTTAGATCAAAGAGTTGCATTAAGTCGGCACTTACGCCTGCAGGGACATCAATCCCAATTGTTTGTGGTGACCATCTGTCATAAAGTCGGTAACCTGAAGTGCCCACACTTGCCGCAATCAAACCCACAGTTTGGTTCGGATTCCAAGCACCAGTTCTCGGTGAAACTGCTATTGTATCATCAGGATTCAATGCCAAAAACTGTCCATTTTCATTTGCCCAAATATATCCTTCTTTATCACAATATTGAAAAATGCGGATCGCTGGTGTTGAAACAGGCCCTTTCCAAATATTTCCATCCGTGCCAAGAATAACATAATAATATACATCAGGCAGTCCGGTTATATGATGAAAGTATGAAATCCAAACCTTGCCTTGTTTGTCTGATATCATAGGTTGCGAGTTGTAGTACTCAGATCTATTGTCACTATCCGACAATAACAGCGGCGTTAGAGTTGTTGTTGATTTAACTAAGTTACCTGATGTGTCTCGGACTTGATACGCTATTTCTGTTCTGGTTTTGTCTGTGCTTGTTCTCCAGTACCGCTCCCACAATAGCAAGGTGTTGTTTCCCAAGGCCATCGTATCTGTGCCCCGGAACGCAGAGCCATTAGCATTTTGCAGAGTTTCAATTTGTGTCTGTGGGATTATTTCTTCGCCATCACTGTTTAAAACGCTATACCAGACAGTGTTAGTGCCGCTCGTCGTCGAGGCATCAATTGACCCGATTAGCCATACCCTATTATTGTAAGGTCTCTGTGGGAAATCTACCCCGTACTTGGTTGCATACAAACCATCAAAAGTATTTATGAAACTGCCATTGGAACTTACGGCCTGCAATCCATAACAACCGTAATATTCGTTTTTGTGTCCATCATAAGTGGTCTTTTTATTATTCCAAAAAAGTATTATTTGCGTTCCGAAATCCAGAAAATACCCACCGAAAAATTCGGTCTGGTATGCCATCGATCCCGTAACAAAAGGATAACATCGCTGCGCCGAGCGTCTGGAAGGTCTGCCGATATACTGGGTTGACGAGGCGGCGAAGCTTGCCGAGAGCCACAGTGCGGTTTGCGGGATCGCGACGACGTTTCGCAGCCGATTCACTGATCAGATTACCGGCTTCGGCATGGAGTTTGCTACGCTGGTTCACCCTTCGGCCAGGGTCTCGTCGAGGAGTTCTCTTGGTGAAGGGAGTATTCTCAGCGTTGGCGTTATTGTGGCCTCTCACACGCATCTCGGCCGACATGTTATCGTTAATCGTGGGGCGTTAATCGGGCACCATACGGAAATCGGCGACTATGTTACCATTCATCCGGGTGCAAACATAGCCGGGGCCTGCAGCATTGGCGATGCGGCGTATATAGGGATGGGAGCGGTGGTGATCGATCATATTACTATCGGTTCGCACTCGGTTGTCGGGGCGGGGGCGGTGGTGACCAAGGATGTGCCCGGCAATGTTCTGGTTGTAGGAGTGCCGGCAAAGATCGTGAAGGAAAATATAGCAGGTAAATGAGTTGCGCCTCTCGAACTGTGGCGTAAATGGAGTTTTCTGGGTTTTACCGGTGTGTGATGTCATCTGATGACTGGCCTAAATATGTTGCGGTTTTGTCCGAGGATAGAGGTTTCGCTCTTGAATTGGCCGAGGTCGTTGCCGACGGTTTTCGCGGGCACGGTTGCGTTGTCGATGTTCTGAACCGAACCGAGTCTTGGGAGCGGAACTACGATCTTGTCTTAGGATACGGCCCGCACACACGGGAGGGCAGCTTACTGCCTGCCGCCTTGCGGCTGTCATCCTACGACGCAAAGGAGCGACCGTTCTTCTACTGGTGGTTCACCGAAGCGGTATCCAGACCTGATATGACGTCCGGGCTTGTGCGCCTTGCTGCGAAGCTGCATGCCGCCGGTAGCCTCTATCTGATGCGGCCTTCCGCCGGCGGCAGGGGATTCCTGGCGAGGGCCCTGAAGCGTCTTTTCGTCAATCGCCACTTTCGGCTCGGGATATTGGGCGAACTGTGCGAATTCCATTCGAGAGGATTACTTGGCGGCCTGGCCGCGACATCACGAATTAAAGCCGCTCAGCTTCGGCGTCATGGCTTTGAATCTGTCGTTGCGCCTGTCGGCTACCACCAGACGCTTCATGGCGGAGATTTGGGGCTTCATCGCGATATAGACGTCGCCTTTTTGGGCAGGATGCACACGAAGCGTCGGTTGAGCCTGCTGGAGCGCGTTAAGATAGACCTGGAGAAGCGCGGCATCACGGTAACGATTCCGGCTGAGGAAGTTGACGGCGAGGAACGGACGAGGTTCCTGAATCGGGCGAAGATTGTTCTGAACATCTTCCAGAATCCGCACGATTTCGTCGGGTTGCGCGTTATTTTTTGTGCGGCCAACAAAGCCCTTATGGTCTCCGAGCCTCCGTCCGACAAGGAGCCGTTCGTGCCGGGCCGACATATTGTCACGGCACCGGTCGAGAAATTGGCTGAGACCATAGAGTTCTATTTGTCTCACGAAGAGAAACGAAAAGAGATAGTCCGGCAAGCTTATCGTTTGGTCTCGGAGGAGCTGACAATTCATCGCATGACCGGCCGTATTCTGAAGCATTCTCGCGAATTGCATCTCAAACATCAGGGCGTATAGGCGAGGGGAAGAGAATGTTGAGTTTTGAATGGTGAGTTTTTAGTTGGGGTGGCGTGGCGGGGGGGGAAAAAAAAAGAATTTAAAAAAGATTGGATTAATTTGGGCTATTCGTCCGATAATAGCGATGGGTCTATTGTAGATAGTGGCTCGTTGGCTGAGGCCCTGGGAAACAGTATTGGGCCTCTTTTGTTAAGGAAGACAAAATGGCCTGCACAATCAAGGATGTGGCGCTGGCGCTCTTCGCATTGACGGGCGTGGGCGTTCGGGTGGATGCGGCTTATATCGGTGAAGATGGTGCACCGGTTTCGCAGAACCGTACAAGCAGTTGGTCGCACGCATCGGATGGTTATCTTAGCGCCGGCGAATATCTGGATAGGAGGTGGTACGATTTTCTCGATGAGGAGCAGTATGATTATCTGGATCGCGGGCAATACAATCTGATGGGCGAATTGAGCTATATATTGGCGCATCCTGCGTATCCGAAGTTGTATGAAAGGCCTGCGGGCGGGGGAATCGGATTTGAAGGCGGCTGGCATACAGGCTTCTTTGATTTTTACGACGGATTTGAAATTGGGAACCGGCCCAGGCTATCGGCCAACGGTGCGCCTGTCGCAGGATTTCGCACGGCTTTTCGCTCATTCGGCGCGGGCGACTATATCGATCGCCGATGGTACGATTACCTGGATAAGGGGCAGTATTATTATCTTGATAAGACCCAGTACGTCTTGACCGGCGGGCTGGGCTATTTGTACGGACGGTTCTCTGGGAACGCCGTACATGATCGGGCGGAGCACAAGCTGCAGCGGGTTCGGGAGAAGGGATTCGGGCCGACATCGACATCGGCAACAAGGGTTCCTGAACCCTCGACCATGGCCGTTTTGGCTTTCGGCTGTTTGTGCCTTGGTCGAGTCGGGCGTCGCCGAAGGGGTGGGCGGCAATCATAGAGTAAGGCGCATCTTTGTATCCAAGGGCGAGTATAAGTAAAATCGGTTCTCTGAAATAATATATGGGTAAAGACAGAAGGAATCCGAGAATCTCGTTCTTAAGAGTCTGCACCCTGTGAGTTGTGATATCGAAATCGAGCCCAAAGTGAGCGTGTTCGAATTCAAGTTCGAGTGCGCAAGTCCTGTCGCCGGTTCGTGGGAATGGCGGTTCGCGGGATTTTTGTCTTTGTAATTCTCCGCGGGGCGGTAGAATTGCTGCGAATGGGCCTGAATAGGTCTTTGGAAATATTAGCAAGACTAATCAGGGAAAGCGGCGAAAGGATTTCCGGCACCGATAATCCGCTCTTCGAGTTGCTCAAGGGCGATCTTATGAAGACCGGCGGCAAACCGTAGCAAAAAGCCAAACGAGAATAACGATTTTCGCCCTGATATTGAATGAACCGACTATCGTGAAATACTTGTTTTTACTACTGATATCGGCCTTTTCTCTATTTCTTCTCGGCTGCAAAGACAAGCCTGCCGCTGTCTCCACGCCCAACGCACCCGAAAATGCCGCCCTTCGCACGGAAAAGGCCCCCAAGCCTGAGAATCCGGTCGACGCCTCGAAAAGCATCGCTTCGGCGGATATCCCGTCGCCCAGGCCCGGAGGCGAGCGAGACGTTCAGGTCTATCGTGGAACCGGCGATGCATCCGCGGCCGTTACTTTTGGTCGGGACCTCTTCGTAATGGCCGACGACGAGAACAATATACTGCGTGCCTACAGAATCGGCGTCCCTTCGCCGATTTACTCCTACAATATGAGTGATTTTCTCAAGACCGAGGCTGACCACCCCGAAGCCGATATTGAGGGTGCCGCGAAAATCGGGCGAAGGGTTTATTGGATCACTTCCCACGGCCGAAACAAGGACGGAAAGCTCCGCCCGAATCGGTACCGATTTTTCGCGACCGATATTAACATTGAAGGCAAAAGAATGGAAATTAAGCCCGTCGGCAAGCCCTGCCTTAAGCTCTTGAGCGCTCTGCTCAGTCTCAGGACGATGCGCGATTTGGATTTGCATAAAGCCGCTGGCCTCGGCCTGACAAGTCTTTCGAAGAAGGATACGAAAAATCTCGCGCCGAAAGAGGAAGGGCTGAATATCGAGGGCCTTTGCAGCTCGGCCGATAGAAACACGCTTTACATAGGCTTTCGCAACCCTCGCCCGGTTGATCAATCGACCGGGCGCACCTGTGCCCTCGTTGTACCCTTGAAAAATCCAGCCAACGTGATTGAGAAGGGCGATACCCCTGTTTTTGGCGAGCCCATGCTGTGGAATTTTGCGGGCCTTGGGATTAGGTCTATGGAATATTCGACTTTTCACAAGACATATTTCATCGTCGCCGGCGCATTCGACGGAACACCCGATTTTGCCCTCTACAGATGGTCGGGCCGGGAGGATGAGCAGCCCGAATTTCTAAGGCGGATGACCCAAAGCAGCTTCGGCCCGGAGGCCCTGGCCCCGTTCGAGCAATCAGAATTGCTGCTGATGCTCAGCGACGACGGAGATCTGCCGGTAAGCATCTCCAATCCCGCCCAATGTGTTAAAGATGAACTAAACGCCGATGGAACTTGTCCTAACAAATTCCTCCTTGATCCAGCTAAAAAGACCTTCCGAGCAATACGCCTAACACCATGAAGGCCTGCCGAAGAATGAAGATAGGGCGGTTTATGGAACTGAGCCTTTGCAGCTCGTTCATCTGGCTGTCGATATCTGCGATTTTGTCCTCGAAGTTGAGGTAGTCGCCCTTACTGATATTGTTGTTGTCTTTCGGCATAATCTGCTAACACAGCATAAGACCGGTCCGACCGATAATATCCATACAAAAAAACTGCCCATTTAGAGCGGACATTCAATATCCATATTCAAATTCTGTTTCTTACCCGCCACATCCGGCGGTGGCCGCACCACGAAGTCGGAAGTTGTAATCTTACCACTTCAATCGTCCAAATCAAAGAAAAAAATTGACATTTGGTTCTATATGCTGTAATTTTTAGGAGAGCCGGGTTTTAGGTGTATTTTCGTAAGGTATTGCTATTGAAGAAGTTAAGACAGATAACTGTTGTAGGAATGGGGCTTTTGGGGGGGTCTGTTGGGCGAGCTGTTTTGCGATGTTTTTCCGGCGTAAAAGTTGTGGGTTACGCGCATCGGGCGAGCACTCGGCGTAAGGCAAGAGAACTGGGCGTTGCGACGGAGGTTGTCGGGGATCTTGGGCAGAGCGTATCTGAGGCGGATATGGTTGTTCTGGCCACGCCCATTTGCATGTTCGAGGAGTGCTTTGCCGAGATTGCGGATTATCTTCGCAGCGGCTGCATTGTTACCGACGTAGGCTCGACGAAGGTGCTGCCTGGCCGCTGGGCGGCGAAGAAGCTGCCGAGCCGGGTTCACTACGTCGGTTCGCATCCGATTGCGGGGTCGGAGCAGCGGGGCGTTGAGTTTGCAAGAGATGACTTGTTTGAAGCTGCGATGTGCGTTCTGACAACGACTGAGAAGACTAATCGCTTTGCGGTGCGGACGTTAAGATCGTTTTGGTGCGAGTTGGGCTGTATTGTCACGACGATGAAACCGGCCGAGCATGACAGGATTTTTGCAAACGTTAGTCATCTGCCGCATATAACGGCGGCGGCGCTGATAAACGCCAATAAGAGCGACGAGATGAAGATGGCGGGCAGAGGCTTCATGGATACGTCGAGGATAGCTTCGGGGCCTGTTAATATATGGGCGGATATCCTGCTGACAAATTCCGGCAATGTTATCAAGGGCATAGACCGGCTTACGGGGGAGCTGTCCAAACTCAGGACTGCGGTCGAGAGCCAGGACCGGATGCGGATTGAGAGGCTTCTGAAGAATGCGAGAGACAAACGCGGCGAACTGATGAAGTACAAAATGAAAAGGAAGGAACTGATACCTTGAGGCTGAATTGCCTAAACAGAACTTTGCTATATGCAGGATGGATCACCTATAAGGTTGTACATTAGAACTTCATGTCGGAGCAATTCCGGGACTGCAGATGAGGCTCGCTCTTTGTCGGGTACGGCCTGTGAAAACTGTTTGCGTACCTGGAATCCGATCCCAGGGGCCAAATCGGCGCTGGTGGCAAGCTGGGGGGCTGCCCGTCACTTCTGTGCGAGATAGCGTCTGGCGATCAGCTCCCCTAGTTGAACAATACCGTTCGAGTCGATAACAAGTTTCTTTTCCTGCTTCGGAAGGTCAAAGGCCTTGATGTGGATCAGCCCATTGTCTGCCGCAGCGATTCTCTCCAACGCAGCGGTGACATCGATTTTGTTGACATCCTTGTGATCTGTCGGTGGTTGCTGGCTGACAAACCACTTGAGTGCGGGCATCGCTAAGTCTTGCCGGCTTTGCACAATCGTGGAATGCAGCCACTCAGCAGCCTTCTCTCGATAATGTCCCATGGACATATCGTTTTCACCGAGATGGTAAAATATCCCTGCCAGTTCGACCTCATGCCCTTTGTCTCTGAGCTCTCTCATAGCTTCTCTGATAAAGGTTACAAAGTCAGGATAGATGTGACGCGTCTTAGCCATAGTACCCTCCGGGGTCCAGTCGTTGATCTGCGAACCGCTGTGAGTGAACTTGGCGATGGCGATGTTATCCGCAAGCTTCTCTTGCAAGGTTTGCCCAAAGCTGATCTCAGGGCCAAAGGTGTCGTAGTACCCCGCGGGGCCCAAAGGTTCCCATGAATCCGATATCCTGTAACCACCGCCGAGACTGTATTTGTAGGCAATCTTCATATTGTCATTTAGCAGCGACTCTTTCCCCCTGAGAGCCTTGAGTTCCTGTATAAAGGCACGTTCACCTTCCATATTCCGATGCCCCGCGAGGATGAAGAGTTTGACCTTGCTGCCCTTCTTGTAGGGCCAAGCCTTAAGTGCGCGAGAGGTTTTCTTCTCTCTCCCAATCGTTCTCAAGTAAGCTTCGGCATAGTTGACGCCGTGTTCCAGTTGTCCCAGGGTCCCGTAGTGATAGTGCAGACCCACGCCACCTCCGATTTCGACAGCAACGTGAGAGGTGGGAATATACTCGGCCAGCGGGTCACTTTCAGTAACGTCTCTTTGCCCTTTACTGATGGCATACATGCGAGGGCGGAGATCCATCCCCCACACAGTTTTGGTGCAAAGTTCCCCAATATAGAACCTTAACTCGGGTGCCTTGAGATCGCGACGCCATTTGGCCAGAAAGTTCTTCAGATTCTTACCATAGTTGGCCATATAATCTTCATTGAACATATCGTTCTCACCTTGATGCCACATGAAGCCTTCAATTCGATAGGGAATCTTCTTCCTCTCTAATTCAAGCAAAGAGGATCTGACCAAATTCAAAGCAAGAGGATACATCTTGAACCCGCTGGGTGTGTCCGGATTCCAATCGCCACCCAGATGAGTCCCACCGGCAGCACACTTGATAATAGCAATTGGGGCCTTGATTTCCTTAGAAACTCTTCTGGCGAAGCTCAACTCCGGGCCGACGACATTGTTAACCGGCTTAAGATCTACCCACCCTTCCGATGTCATCTTGTCTTCACGGCCAATGCAATAAGAGAACTTCACCTGCCTTTGGGATTGCTCCAAGCCCGCGAAAGGAGGAAAGCGTTTGATGTCATCCACTCTGGAATCCGACCCCACCATATTCGATTGACCGGCAAAAATGAAGACTCTAAGGGTCTTGTCGTCTTCGTTTGCTTCAGCCGAGAATGAAATGGCGACAATTGCAAAAAACAGCAGAGAGAATGCAATGATTGCGCAGCTCTTTCGAATCATTTTTTTTTCACCTTATCCGAGATTTCAAATATACACTCCACAGAAACATTCCAGTAAAGTTCAAGCCCTATATATAGCAGTGTGGCGTCTCAATTACAACAATCACCTGGGATTTCCCATATAACATTGCATATCTTAGCTCAGCTACGCCGCTGGGCCTCTTTTCTAATAGAATATCAAATCTGTCTCGAAAACTCAAGCATATACAGACCATCCCGGCCTCGCGGATATTGTCAAGAAACGCATCTCGTAAAAGACTCCGCGTACTCGGGCGTGGCATTGCTATCGGCACAGGTCATCCCCCCTATGGGGGAGGCTGCCACCGGTTTCGTGAATACCCCGGCGCTTACGCTTCGGGCTTGTTGTTTCACAGTCAGAACTGCCACAATCGTGTCGGGCAGCCGGTTAATTAGAAAGGGGGGATACTGCTTGACGGGTTCGGGGGGGATATTTATAATGCGTGACGAGCTTGGCTTGGTCAGGATGGTTAAGATGCACGGGCAGGATGCCCGTGTTACGGATGCACGGGCAGGATGCCCGTGTTACGGCGTCGCCGTGCCGGCGGCGACTAAACGCTAAACGCGATATGTGATACGAATTAGGCGCTGTAGCTCACTTTAGGCACTTTAATTAAGGAACTGATACCGTGAAGCAATGGAGGTTCGAGGTTTTTAATCGTTCTGGTTTTCCCGATGTGCACGGACAGAGCGTGCTTGAAGATATTGGCGAGTTGGGTATAGATTTGGTCGAGGCTGTTCAGTCGGCGAAGGTTTTTCTGATCGAGGGCGAGTTCGAGTCCGATTTGGCCAAGCGTATTGCGAGAGAGATTCTGAGCGACCCTGTTTGCGAAGAGTATTTCATAGGCAGGACGAAGGCTCCCGCCGGTCTTGCCAAGGCTACTTTGATTGAGGTTCATCTCAAGAGCGGGGTAACTGATCCTGTGGCCGAGTCGGTAACGGGTGCTATCGCGGATATGGGGGTGAAGGTCGAGCATGTTCGCACGGCTCGCAAATATGTGCTGCTGGGCGAGATTAAGCGGGAGCATGCCAATACTATCGCCAAGAGAGTGCTTGCGAACGATTGTATCGAAGATTGCGTTATCGGCGACGGTGCGGAGCCTCCGAGTCCGCATCTGAAGCCCTACGAGCTTGAGATTAAGCATTGGGCTATACGATATCTCGACGATGAGGGCCTGGAGGACAGATTATTTACGGTGTGAATACGAAGGCTTCGCCACTGCCAGACGATGAACGCAGCTCAGGCCAGTATGAGCGAAACAACGCATGTGAGCATAGTGATCCCAATCAGCTTATGCTTTACCGAGATATTCTGCATAAGAAACATAAAACTCGCCTTATTTCGCGATCCGGGCCGGTTTCAGCAACGCTTTGAGGCATGTACGGTCGCGGGCTTTCATTTGATCGGTCTTGTGGACTATTCGCGAGAGCATGAATACGCCCTTTAGCTGAAATAACGTAATATAGGTTTCTATTCATTGTCAGCGAGGGCGGGCACATTTTCCGCATCCTTGTCGGACTCGCAAAGTCCGGGCGGTGATTTGCCGTCTTCGGCTAGCTCCGGCATTTGGCTCAATGTCCAATACAGGTCAACTATGCGAATCGTCTCCAGGAAATTTTTGTAGTCAACCGATTTGAGCATATAACCGGCGACACTCAACTTGTAGCTATCCACAAGGTCGCGTTGCTCGCCGGAGGTAGTGAGCACTACGACGGGAATCCTCTTGAGAATCTGCTCGTCCTTTGCCACTTTGAGGAATTCGATGCCGTTCATCTTCGGCATGTTCAAGTCGAGAAGAATGAGGCAGGGCTTTGGACGGCTGTCGTCTCTGAGATATCCCAGCGCCAGTTCGCCATTAGTCGTGCGAACCAGTTGGTTCGTGACTTTCAGGTCCTTTAGCGCTCTTTTCACGGTCATTGCGTCAATATTGTCGTCTTCAACAAGCAATATAGGTTGTACTGTCTGCATTTTTATTCTCCTTTTTGCGTTTTGGCACAGATTCTGTTATCGCCGGATCGGTCCACCCGCCTTTGCATAATCAAAGTTGCCGGCCCGGCTGTTCTCGGGCCGGACGATTTGGTCAGGCGTCTTGCATTGCGTCCAGTACAGGTCAATCATACGAATTATCTCAGAGAATTCGGCATAGTCCGCGGACTTGACCATGTAGCCTGCGACACTCAACTCGAAGCTTTCCACGATGTCACGCTGCTCGTGCGAGGTGGTCAGGACTACGACGGGAATCATCTTGAGATCATCATCGTTCTTTGCTGCTTTCAGAAACTCAATGCCGTTCATCCTGGGCATATTCAAATCCAGAAGAATCAGGCAGGGAGTGCGGTTGTTCCGGTTTCTGAGGTAATCTATCGCCTGCTCGCCGTCGTTGGCGCGGATCAGTTGATTCGTGATCTTGAGGTCTCTCATCGCTCGCTCGACGGCCATTGCGTCGATGTCGTCGTCATCAACGAGCAATATTGGTTTGTGTTTTTCCATCTCTAAGCTCCTTTTTTCATATTGGTGCGGTGAAGTGTTGCCTCGTGTTATGCTTCTGCGTTCATAATCTACCTCCTAATATCCTCATAAATTCGGCCGTACAAATGTGCAGACTCGATTGCAGGCCCGCGATATGCGCGAGAAGCGTTCGGCTGGACCTGATTCGCCTTCACAGAATAACGTATATCTCTCTTAATTCTGGTCGGCTTTTTTTGACTGTGAGATAACCAGGCCATACCTGGTTTTTTACGAGAAAAAGCTGGCCCCCAATTCCGATAACCGGGTGTCAGCAGGGATGCGGTTGTTGGAGTTCGCGATGGAAACTAAAGATGAGAATTCGGGCCGGCGCGTTTAGACGGACACGCAGGTTAGCCCCTCGTTTATGGCATATTTGACCAGCTTGGCTATGCTTGTCAGATGCGCTTTTTTCATAAGCTGGCTGCGATGCCACTCGATGGTTTTTATGCTCAGGTGCAGCTCCTTTGCGATTCCTTTGGTAGGCATGCCTTCTGCGATCAACTGGAGCACTTCGCGTTCTCTGTTGGTCAAAATCGAATACGCCGAATCGCCATCGTCCGGGCTGCGATTTATATACCCATCGACAACTACGCCGGTTATCTCGGAACTGAGGTATGTCTGGTTGGCGGCGAGATTGCGTATCGCCGTGACCAGTTCGTCAAAACCGCACTGCTTTGGCACGAACCCCGAAGCTCCCGCCCGCAGCGCCTCACAGACGCTTCGCCGGTCGAATTGTTCCGAGAGTATTACGACTTTTGTGGATGACGGCTCGCGCACTATCTGGCGTGTAGCCTCGATACCGTTGAGCTTTGGCATGATAATATCCATTACGACAACATCGGGCTGCAACTCTCGCGCCAGTTGAACGGCGGCGCGCCCGTCGGCTGCTTCTGCGACAACGGTCATACCAACTTCATTATTCAACAGCGATTTGATCGCCTCTCGCACAATTTTATGGTCGTCTGCAATCAGTATGTTTATTCCCACGGCGATATCCTCTGCATAATGTATTGGTCGGCATCCGAAAAGGCCGGCCTGTCAGGTGAAGAATCCTTCCAAAAATCTGTAAAAGGTGAACGGATTCCAGTTTCCGACCTTTACTCTGGGTAGTTCGTAGCGGTTAGCTGCTTTGGCGCCGATGACGGTTCCATGGGAACTGCCGAATGCCAACGTGAAACCGATATTCTCAAGCATCTCGGCGGCTTCGGTCGTATAGCAATCTTCGTTGCCGAAGGGGTAGGAGAAATATTCGACAGGATGCCTTAATGCCTCTTCGAGAACGTCTTTATTGCGGACCAACTCTTCGAGTTGCCGCCATTTCGGCAGTGCCGAGAGTTTCACAAGATTATGCGTATGTCCGCCGATGGTAATGAGTCCTCCGTCTTCGAGCATTTGGAGTTCCCGTGCGTCCATCATGCTGTGGCAATCGGGTTCGTCGGGTTTGGAATCGATGCAGAGCTTGATTTGGCTGAGAATTCTTTTCTGCGCCAAGGGCGTCATATCAGGCATTATCGAACACAATACGTCGAATGTGCGAAAGGCGTCGCGTCGGTTCCTCAAGGACCACATATAGCATTTGCCGTCTATCTCTATCTCCATATTCCCTCGCGGGTCGCCTGCAATTAGAATATCCTCCAATTCGCTCTGCCAGAATTGTTCGGCCTCTATTATTCTTGCCGAGGAAGCGAAGACGGTTGCGTGAATCCCGTATTTATCAAGGACTTCTTTGGCTGTATAGAGTATATCCGAATATCCGCCGTCAAATGTTACCGCCACCGTCCTGTTGTCGAAAGGCGTCGAGGTTTCCAGGTGCAGCTTCATCTGGTCGGTCGATATGACGTTGAAGTTCTCGGCCAGATACTCCATTTGGCTCTCGAAATTGTGCGGCTGAACCGCCAGTTGCAGCGGGTCGTGGCATAAGGAGGCCACTCTGTGATATTGGAGGATTAGGCAGGTATCTGCGGCAGTATGGGCCGAGGAGCCCTTTGTCGCGATTGCGCTAATAGACGGTAAAACATACATTCTCTACTATCATGCCCCCATGATGGCTGCCAAGGAATAAAAAAGGCCGACGACCTATCCCCCACAATGAATCCTTTTCCAGACCATTCTATAACGCGTTTCCGAGCAATATTGCTCGATGTATAGGTCGCCGGCCTGATTATCCGTTTTTTATTGACATTACTACTGTCTATCGGCGATTTAGCGAATAATGCCAACAAGGTTAACACCGAACTTAAGAGGAAAAATACCGTGATAAGGCCAGGGAATTGCCTTGCGATATACCGAGGAATTACCTTGCGTTGGCGTGTTTTATAATCGTCAGGGCGCCATCGGGGCGTCTGTTCCCGGGGAAAGGTCCGATATTGGCGAATTCAACGGGCTGGTGCGGCTGTTCGGCTCGTGCTGTCAGAAGTCAGCCGAGGTGAGTCCTTCGCGGATGGCGTACTTTGTTAGTTCGGCGATGCTGTGGATGCCGAGCGTTTTCATAATCTCGCGACGATTGGCGTCGGCGGTCTTTGGGCTTATGCTCAGACGCAACGCCACCTGCTTGGTCGAAAGCCCCTCGGCAATCAGTTGAAGCACCTGGCGCTCCCTGGGCGTAAGCTTGTTCAATCCGCTATCTTCGTTCTCAGAGAGCTTGTTGACGACTTCATCGACAAGTACGTCGGTTATCTGGGGGCTAAGATAATGCTTGCCGGCCGACGCGGCGTCCAGGGCTTTGACAAGCTCGTCGAAAAGATGTGACTTGAGCACATACCCCGATGCGCCGACCCTGAGCATTTCGGTTACATATCGCTTGTGGGGGTACATCGACAGGGCAATAATCTTGATATTGGGGTTCTCATCGAGTATTTGCCTGGTGGCCTCGACGCCGTTGAGATTGGGAATGCTGATATCCATTATGACTAAATCGGGCGATAGCTTCTTTGCGATTTCCACAACATCCCGACCGTCCTGGGCCTCGCCCACAACCTCCATGGACGAATTTCGTTTTGGCCCGCTGCAAAGACGGCGATGCGGCCGAAGTTCATAAAGCCCTCGCCGGGCGGAATATCTACATAAGGTATTTTCCCTATCCGGGCCTTGCCGACAAGCTGCGGATAACTATCGGCACGCCCGAGCAGAATGATAAGCTGCTCGCGGCTTTGAAAGAGATACTGAAGGATTAAGCACAGAGAAGAAGATAAACAATAAACTAAACTGGATTCCCGCTTCTGTGGGAACGACCGATGTTAAGGATATCATAATGGCTGATAGAACAGCAAAGGTTCACAGGCAGACGAAGGAGACCGATATTAGTCTTCAGATCAATCTGGACGGCGAGGGTAAGTATGAGATCGATACGGGGGTCGGGTTTCTGGACCACATGCTTACGCATCTGAGCAAGCACAGCAAGATCGATTTGGCCGTCAAGGCCGCCGGCGACCTCAAAGTGGATGCGCATCATACCGTCGAGGATATTGCGATATGTCTCGGCGAATGCCTCATCGAGGCGCTGGGCGATAAGAAAGGCATTGCAAGGTACGGGCATAGCTCGATACCTATGGAGGATGCGCTGGCGAATGTGTCGATCGATTTGTCGGGCAGAGCTGCCTGCGTTTATAAGGTGGAGTATCTGACGGAGCGGATCGGCGATTTCGACGTCGAGTGCATAGAAGAACTGCTGCGGAGCTTCTCCAACAACGGCAAGTTCAATCTGCATATAACCGTCCCCTACGGGACGAACAGCCACCATATTGCCGAAGCTATTTTCAAGGGGTTAGGCAAGTCGCTGGCGACGGCTGTGAGCATAGTCGGAACGGATGTGCCCAGCACTAAGGGGATATTGTGATAGGCGAGCGTGAGCACGAGTATCGCACGGGGATCGGCACTGACATCCACAGGATAGTCGCCGACAGGAAGCTGATGTTGGGCGGCGTTTATGTGCCTTTTCCCGCAGGCCTGGCGGGGCACAGCGACGGCGACGTGGCCCTGCACGCCGTTATCGATGCGCTGCTGGGGGCCGCTGCGATGGGCGATATAGGCGGCCTCTTCCCCGATACAGACCCGAAATTGAAGAATATCGACAGTAAGGAACTGCTCGTTGCTGTCAAAGAACTGCTTGAAGAGAAGAATTGGGAAGTTGTTAATATCGATCTGATAATTCATACCGAACAGCCCAAGCTCGAACCTGTTAAAGGGCAGATTAAAAGGTGCATAGCAGGGCTGCTCGGAATTGATTTTACAGCCGTGAACGTCAAAGCCAAAACAAACGAAGGCCTCGGAGAAATAGGAGCAGGCGAAGCAATGGCCGCCACCGCGATAGTATTGTTGAAGAAAAGAAAGAAAAGAACGCTCTGAAAATCTTTACAACAGTGTAAATCTGTGTTAATCCGTGTCTAAGAATCAGTAGTGTTTATCCGCACCAAAGGATAATCCAA
This sequence comes from Sedimentisphaerales bacterium, assembly GCA_041322395.1. Lineage (GTDB taxonomy): Bacteria > Planctomycetota > Phycisphaerae > Sedimentisphaerales > Anaerobacaceae > JAFGCD01. The sequence goes on along the minus strand of JBGLNQ010000001.1, from coordinate 2,448,160 downwards.
GAAATGGGATTGAAAGTTTATAACAGTTTGACGAGAAATAAGGACGATTTCGAGCCGCTGGCCGAAGGGCGGGTCGGGATGTATGTTTGCGGGCCTACGGTTTACGGCCACGCTCATCTGGGCCATGCCAAGAGCTATGTCAGCTTCGATATTCTGGCTCGGTATCTTCGCTACCTCGGCTACAGCCTTACCTACATTCAGAATATCACGGACGTCGGCCACCTGACGGACGACGCCGACGAGGGCGAGGACAAGATAGTCGAGGCCGCGAAGAAGGAAAAGAAACATCCGATGGCCCTGGCCCAGTATTATACGCAAAGCTTCTTCGAGGATATGGACAAGCTCAACTGCGTTCGGCCTGATATCAGCCCGCTGGCCAGCGGGCATATCACCGAACAGATAGACCTTGTCAAGACGCTCATTGAAAAGGGTTATGCTTACGAGGTGAACGGGTCGGTCTATTTCGAGGTCGCCAAATTCGACGGGTACGGCAAGCTCTCGGGGCGGAATATCGAAGAGATGCAGGCCGGGGCGAGGGTTGACGTATCGCCGGATAAGAAAACCCCCGCTGATTTCGCCCTCTGGAAGAAGGCCCAGCCAAACCATATTATGCAGTGGCCCAGCCCATGGGGGATGGGCTATCCGGGCTGGCACCTGGAATGCTCGGCTATGAGTATGAAGTATCTCGGCGCGACTATCGATATCCACGGCGGCGGCATGGAGAATAAGTTCCCCCATCACGAGTGCGAGATCGCCCAGTCCGAGGCCGCCAACGGCGTCCAGTTCGTCAAATACTGGCTGCATAACAACATGGTAACAGTTGACGGGCAGAAGATGGGCAAGAGCCTGAATAATTTCATCACGCTCAAGCAGGCCTTCACCGGCGCTCACAAGCGGCTTACCCGATCCTACGACCCCCTGGCGATAAGACAGTTAATTCTGAACAGCCATTACCGAAGCCCTATAGATTTTTCAGATGCAGCGCTGTTCGCAGCGCAGAGCGGCTACGAGAGGATTAGCGACACAGTGGTCGCTATAAGGAAAGAAATCAAGAAAGCAAAGGATGGAGAAGCAAAGCAGGAAGTCGCAGAGGAATTGGAAAAGCTAAAGGCCAAGTTCGAAGAAGCAATGAATGACGACTTGAACACGGCTGTAGCATTGTCGGTGGTATTCGATTTGGTTCGCCTCGCCAACAAGCTGCTCGAAGAAGGCTCAGCGACGGTCGGGACGCTCGACGCGGTGGATCGCCTTTTCAGGGATTTGGGAGGCGATGTTCTCGGCGTGGTTAAAGACGAATACGAAGAAACTTCTGCGGGCGACGAGGCCCGTATCGATAGCGTCGTGCGAATCTTGATAGGGCAGCGCGCCGAAGCTCGAAAGAATAAGTATTTCGCCAAGGCCGATGAGCTTCGCGAAAAGCTGGAAGAGGCGGGCGTTGTGCTGGAAGACAAGCCGGACGGAACAGAATGGAGATGGAAATGAGAATACTCGGGATCGATCCCGGTTTGCAGGTTTGCGGGTACGCCTGTATCGAGGTGCTCTCGGACCGAGAGAATCTGCTCGAAGCCGGCGTCGTTAGAACCGTTCGCAGCGAGGCCCTCGAAGAAAAGCTCAACAGGATAGCCGAGGATATTGCCACGCTGCTGGGGCGTTTCGAGCCCGATGTCGTCGCGGTCGAGCAGTTATACTCGCATTATGCTCATCCGCGAACGGCGATATTGATGGGACACGCCCGTGGCGTTATACTACAGAAGTGTGCAGAAGCCTGCATTGCGATAGAAAGCTTCAGCGCAACGAAAATAAAAAAGTCGCTAACCGGCAACGGGCGGGCGTCGAAGGAACAGGTTCAACGAACGATTCAGACGATTCTGGCGTTGGCTGATCTGCCCGAGCCGAACGACGTCGCCGATGCCATAGCAGCAGCAATGTGCTGCGCAAACAGGTTGAAGAGTGTTGTCGTCTGAAGAAGGCCTGCTGGAAGGCTGTTCACAATAATCAATAGTAAATAATCAATAATCAATTGACTTATGATTGCGACAATCGAGGGCAAACTGGTTAAGCTCGACGCCGAGGGCGCCTTGATACAGGTCGGGCCGGTGGGCTATGAGGTAATGCTGCCGAGCTACTGCATCGATGTGCTGAGCGATAAGGTCGGCTCGGAAATCGGCCTTTGCACCATGGAGTATTACGAAGGCTCGGCGCTTGGCGGGAACATGATACCGAGGATGGTCGGTTTCCTAAACGTCGGCGAGCGGGACTTCTTCAGAAAATATACGAGCGTCAAGGGGATCGGAATTAAAAAGGGCCTGCGCTCGCTGAGCGTTCCGATAGCTACGATAGCCGCGGCGATAGAGAACGGCGACAGCAAGCTGCTGATGTCGCTGCCGTCGGTGGGCAAGAGGATGGCCCAGCAGATTATCGCCGAGTTGAAGGGCAAGCTTGAGGCCTTCGCAATCGGCACCGAGGCTGCCGGGGAAATCGAAATGAAGTTCAAGCCCTTCCAGGCCGAGGCACTGGAGATACTTATCGCCTGGGGCGAAAAAAGGCTCGAAGCGATGGAATTGATTGAGTTGGCCTGCGAGAGACACCCCGACGCCGATTCGGCAGAGACCCTCGTCCCCCTCGTCTATAGATTGAAACAAGGCGTCGAAGTGTAGAAGCGTAGAACGGAAAGTGGAAAATGCAAAACCAAAGTGTAAAAGTCAAAAAGCTTTTGGCTTTACGCTTTAAGCTTTAGGCTTACATACCATGGCGATAGGCAGAATTATTGGCGGACAATCTTTAGACGAGCAGGAAGAAAGCTTCAATATCTCGCTTCGGCCCAAGTTTCTCGATGAGTGCATTGGTCAGCCCAATTTGCGCGAAAAACTCTCGATCGCGCCATTCCCGCCAACACTGTCATTCCCGCGAAAGCGGGAATCCACATCCCCAAACAAACTCTCAGTCCCACATTTACCCATCGACCAGTTCACCTACAGTTAAACAAGGCGGCAGCCTCCCACAGGGGGGATGGCCCGGTTCCCACAGTTCTCAACCTTTCACAGTGCCCCTTCGTCCCGACAAGTAAAAGCATGCGGCAAATCATTCGAGGATTTGACTGACGAAGGGTGGGCACAATTTGTGACCACATGCTAATTTTGCTCCTGCCCTTTGGCTATTTCATATTTCTGCTAATCTTTCTCTTTCGAAACACCGCCCGACTTATGCTTCTTCCCCGCCGACTTACGTTTCTTACGTTTTGTTTGTTTCGCTCCTCTTTTCTCCGTTTCTGTCGTTTCTTCCCTCTGTATCCTCTGTACACTCTGCGGCTCAATTCTTCCTTCAAGCCCGAAGTATTCCGTCGCTATCTCATTGACGTAATCGCCTATAGCCAGCGACGCCGTTGCAGCCGGCGAAGGCGCGTTGAGCACGTGGATGGAATTGCGCTCTCTCTTGATGAAAAAGTCGTCGATCAGCTCGCCTTTAGGCCCGAGCGCCTGCGCCCGCACACCCGCCTTGCAGGGCTTAATCTCATCGGCCTCGAGCGAGGGCATAAGACGCTGCAGGTCCCGCAGGAAAAGCTTCTTCGAGAACGCCCTTCTATACTCGCCCAGCCCGTAGAGCCAGTTTTTCATAAACATTCTCCACGTCCCCCAATACGCCAGCGAATCCCAACTATCCTTGAAATTGAAATCCGTCTTGCCATACCCCTCCCGCTTGAATGAGAACACCGCATTCGGCCCGCACTCGACGCCGCCGTCGATCATTCGCGTAAAATGCACTCCCAAAAACGGAAACGCCGGGTCCGGAACCGGGTATATCAGCCCCTTGACCTTATCTCTGGCCGCCTCGGTCAACTCGTAGTAGTCCCCGCGAAACGGGATTATCCGCACTCCCGGCTTAACGCCGTCCAATTTCGCCACCCTGTCGCACTGCAAACCTGCGCAGTTAATAACGTATTTCGTGCCGAAGCCGCCCCGGTTCGTCACAACCTTCGTATAGAAATCGTGCTTCTCGAATCGGATAACCTCATGTCCCGTAAGCACTTTATTGCCCTCGCCTTGTGCCTCTATCAACTCGGCCAGCTTCTTCGCAACCTGCACAAAATCAATTATCCCCGTGCAAGGCGCCCATATCCCCGCAATTCCCCGGCAGGCCGGCTCAATCTCTTCGATTCGCTCGGCCGTGATTTTCTCGATCCCCTCGATCTCATTGGCCCGCCCCTTCTCGAAAAGCTCATCCAGCCGTTCCAACTCCTTTTCATCCGTCGCAACGATTATTTTACCGCAAATATCATGGGCAATCCCGTGCTCGACCGCGAATTTAACGAGCTCCTTTCGCCCCTTCGCACAGGTCTTCGCTTTCGTCGAGCCGGGCTTGTAATACAGCCCGGAATGAATTACCCCCGAATTATGACCGGTCTGATGCGCAGCGAGCGTATCCTCCTTCTCCAGCACCGCAATCCGAATCCCAGGATGCGCAGAAGCAATCTTATAACCCGAAGCAAGTCCAACAATCCCTCCGCCAACAACAACAATCTCAAAATCGACATTCTGCATAATTCACTTGGTCCCCAAAAACAAATTGTGCCAGCAACATAATCACGCGCGAAGCACAATTCTCACACGTTCAGAGGACTATGTCAAGATTCTCCCGCCGCCGCTCAATAAGCATCGGCATATCTCTTGGGGCATGTCTGAGAAGTGGCAAGGGGGGCCCGTTCACATATCCGGGATGACTTCAATGAAGACCTGGCCTGTCGGGTTGATCTTAAAGACATATATCAGCCCTTCCTCCAGCCTCGAATAGACGACGTTGCCGTAGATTGCATCTATATCGTGCTCTTTGAGCATCTCCGGGTCGTTGGCGAGGTCCCAGATGCTCGACCAGAACAGCTCCCGGTACTCTATCGGCAGGGCCGCGAACAGGTCGGCGTAGCGTCTCGGCTCGGCCCCAGGCTCTTCTATAGCGAAGCCCTTCTCCGGCGGTGTCTTATCCCCGTATATCCGCCGCCAGAGATACAGCGCCCGCCCCTTCCCGTCCATCACCATTTTATCGCCGAATTTCACTATCAGGGCATCGAAATGGATGATATCCCCCGGTATCGCGTACTCCTTCTCCAATATCCGCGTAAACTTATCGTCCCTGGCCGTCTCGACGAACTTTATCCGCGTAACAAGCCCCTCATCCGTTTCTCCCTGCTCCAGGACCTTGGCATAGCCTATCTGGTCTTCGTCGGTCAGGTTGGTTATAGCCTGCTTGAGTTGCTTGTTCTCAGTCAGAAGCTGATGTATCGTCATCGCCCTGTGATAATAACCGCGGCCAAAATACACGAAGGCAGCCAGAATAGCGCCGGTCACAACCAGACCCGCCAGACTCGTTCTCCTGCGTTTTTCTGCCATTATTACCCTTCGTATGGGAACACAGACACCTGCCACCAATACCCTTGCCCCTACATATATTGTCGGCTCAGTCGCCCAAATCTCTGAATTTTTTGATCCCCCGACGCTCTTCCGCGCTGGGCGAACTAAGTATTCCGTCATTCGCTCAGACAAATCAACTGCATTTGCTTCATTTTTTGTCTTTTGATTAAGGCGAAAATGCTTTATAATGGTCTAAGATGAAGTTTGATATCGGCAATGATGCCTTCAATTAAGGAGTCTCTGCTATGAACGGTGGAAGATACGCTAAGTTGGCGATCTGCGGTTTGGTCGCAATTTTGGCCCTTCTGGGCTGCCAGAGGCGCACTGTCTATACGCAATTTGACGAGATGCCCCCTCCTTCCGCTGCCGCACTGCTCGGTCAGCACCATATCGTAGGCTCATCGGTTCGCAAAATCCCCATAATGACGCATGTTTTCGGCCAAGGCCCTGATGTTACGTTCATATTGGCCACTATCCACGGCGACGAACCGGTCGGGACCCCGCTGGTGCGAAGGCTCGCTCAGCACCTGATGAATAACCTCCATTTGCTCAACGGCAGAACAATCGTATTACTCCCCGTCGCCAACCCGGACGGCTTCGCTCACAATACGAGGTACAACGCCAGGGGCGTCGATCTGAACCGCAACTTCTCTGCAGACAACCGCATAAACAGTGAAGCTACCGGCCTATCCGCCCTTTCCGAGCCTGAGGCCCGCGTCATCAACCTGATAATCGAGCAATACGACCCCGATAGAATCATAAGCCTTCATCAACGCCAAAACGGCAAATTAGGATGCATCGACTACGACGGCCCCGCCGCCGACCTTGCTGGAAGAATGGCCCAGTACTGCGATCTACCAGTCACAAAACTCGGCGCAATGCCAGGCTCACTCGGCTCCTACGCCGGGATAAATCTCAGAATCCCAACCATAACCTTCGAGATGCAACCAGCAGACTCCCTCCTAAGCACCCAAACACTATGGCGGAAATACGGAAAAGCACTACTCGCAGCAATTACGTACCCAGACCCACCGCAATAGTCAGCTTATTTTGTATCAGCCGGATAATGGAAACGTCGTAGCCAGGGGGAGTTTTTTAGGGGGGGCGGGAGAATTTTTTATTTTTTTTCGGGTGGGTCTAATTGCTGTAAGTGCTTGTCTGTTAAGTACTTACACCCCACTACCTCGCACACAAGGCAAAAAACGGCCTTTGGGTGAAATTTTTTCTTGACAATCCTCATTGAGTTCTGTTAATATAGGCAACATAGGCGGTCTGCGTAATAGGCCGCCAGGAATGGGTGTGAAAAGGTCTATGGATGGAGGCAGCAACCCTTTTTCGCCCGAGTTCTTTGACGCGTAGCATCGGAAAATTTAATTTTTTCTCATTTTTTTGAGGAGGTTGGTTTGATGAAAATGAAAGTAATATTAACAGCCGTGGCGATGGTCGCAATAGCAGCCGTAACGGCAAACGCTGTACTCGTCGGTGAACTTGGTATCCTCGATCTGACGGCCAACGGAGGAATCAACCCCAACACCGGCGTCGCCTGGCAAGCCGGTGACCAATACCGCCTCGCCTTCCATACGTTTGACAAGCTCGACGCAACGTCCAATGACCTCGCCGTCTACAACGCCTTCGTGACAGCCGAAGCCCAGCTGAACCCGGCCCTCGCGGGCTCGACTTGGTTCGCGCTGGTTACCGTGAATCTGGATGGCACCACGACGGAGGCACTCTCCCCTAAGAGCGATCCCAGGCGTGAGGGTGCTATGTCAACTTATGGGATAATATACATTCTGCCTACAGAAGATGAGTGGTACAAGGCGGCCTATTACAAACCGGACGGCAGCGGTTATTCGACTTATGCAAATGGCGAAGAGAGTGTTCCCGCTCCTGGCAATGGATGGAATTACTATCCCAGTGCGTACGACAAACCTTGGGATGTTGGCACCGGCACGATGGAGCAGAATGGCACTTATGATATGATGGGCAATGTCTGGGAATGGAATGAAACACTGATTGAGACCGCCAGTCGCGGGTTTCGCGGTGGCTCATACGCCATCGAGTACGCCGTCCGGCCTAATCCGACCCAGTTCATAAGTTCGGGTGACGATGCTGCCGGCCTTTTCCCCAACCGCGAGAACTACTATTTAGGGTTTCGTATTGCCTCCGTCCCCGAACCAGCAACGCTCTTACTTCTCGGGCTGGGGAGCCTGGCTTTGCTGAGAAAACGCAAGGCGGTTTAGGAAGCAGGGAATTGGCAAATTCAATAGGGTTGGAAGTTTCGTGCTTACGGCCCTTTTTCATTTGTAGTTTAACTGCGAAAAGTTTGGTAAATTTAGCGCGCGCGAAACAAAGGATTTATCGCATTGTAGGCGACGGCATAGGTTTATAAGTGTGGGACGCCGCTCAAATAACCGCCTTATGCCGTATGACGCCGTTCGGGTGATGCGGTCGGTTTCCGGCATTACCATATCCTCGTGACGGCAGTCGGATTACATCCCTATATACTGTTGCCTTAAAGCGGTATATCCCAACTGTGTACGATTCCGTTGGTCACTTTGCGAATAACCAATTGCGTTTATCGTTTTATCAGCTATACAGCAGAACGGCTCTGGTCTGCCACAGGTGGATTGGAGCCGTTTTCTTGCCTGCTGTTAGCCCTAAGTGCGCTAAACGCTCTTTTGCCGAATGGTGTTTTCGCCAGGACCCCTGGGACGGTAATAATAGGAGTAGGAGTAGTTTCGGAGTTGGCGATGGTTTTTTGAAAATTCACGGAATAAAAAGTTGTTCGTTGGCGTCTTTTAGTGGTAGATTGCCAGTGTTAGGCCGGTGTCCGTAGTGGGTGCAGGCCGAAGTGTATTACTTAAACTTTTTATGAAAGGTATTGTTATGAAGAATCGCTTACTTTCAATCACAGTGGTTCTGGCCGCTCTGACCGTCGCGTGGACCGTCTATGCCGCCGAGACAGCCGCCGAGAGGCCCGCCACCAGGGGCACTGCCGGTATGTCGGAAGAGCAGAGAAACCAGATGAGGGAAAGATTCCAGAACATGTCCGAGGAGGAAAGGGCGAAATTCAGAGAGGAAATGCGGACCAGATTCGAGAATATGTCCGAGGAAGACCGGGCTGCGATGCGCCAGGGAAGAGGCGGCCGAGCTCGACTTAGTACCGAAGACCAGCTCAAGGCCATCGTAGCGATGGAACAGCAGCTTGCAAAGCTAAAAGCGGCCATAGCGAGTTCCTCGGCAGAAAGGCCCGCGAATTACGGCGATATGTCCGAAGAGGAAAGGGCCAAACTAAGAGAGAAATTCGCCAAGTCTCGCGCCGACCGCGAGGCCCCTCTCGCAGCAATCAGGGCCGAACTCGACAAGCTCAGCCCGCCACGCCCCATGTCACAGCAGATGGAGACCCTTCGCGAGCTAAGAGTGATTAGCGGGCTGGCCGAGAAGGAAAAGGCCGCAGAGACCAAAAAACGCATCGATGCCCTAATTGAAAAGCAGACTAAGCAGCTCTCTCCGACCGGATCGGGAGGACGCGAACCTGGCGAACCGGGCGAGAGACGCGTGCGAGGACCCAGAGAGGGCGCTGAAAGCCAACCGCCGAGAGAAGGCTCGGGTGCCGATGCTCCACGCCGACCCACAAGAGAAGGCTCAAGAGAAGGCACCGATAGTCGATAATCCCGGCATCAAACGCTCGGATTAACACCGATGCAACGATAGAACGCAATGCTGCGCGATCTGATAACAAAGAACCGGACGTGCCGACGGTTCCATGAGGACTTCGCGATAGCTCGCGGTGCGCTCGTCGAACGTATCGACCGCCCTCGCTTCAGCCAAACATCGGGCAATATGCAACCATCATAACTATACTATGAAGGCTTCTGCAAAATTGCAGGTTATGCCTAACCTGCAGTTTTGCAGAACTCATAGAACCCATAAAGGAGAACCTATGGGAATTAACTTCGGCATGATCGCAATAATAGGCGTAATCATTGTAGCCGTCCTAATAATCGCACTGGCCTTCATAAGGAAGTAGGTAACCCAGGGGCGAACTGACAGCAGGGCGGAGCGGAAAGCATCCAACTTTAGCTTACTTTACCCACTCCCGACCGCAACAAGCCCCGACCGCAACAAGCCGCGACCGTAACAAGCCGCGACCGTAAGGGAGCGGGTAACCCACGAATCTACACCGACTCACACTACGCCCCAATCTGAAATCTGAAATGTGAAATTCACCATTTACCTGCTAGATTTACCTGCCCGGATGAGATGATGAGCAAAACGGAAACATCGCCGTTTAGTAATCTTTGAAACGCCGCATCCAGAAAAAATGACAGAATAAAACTTTTCAAACCCCTTGCCAAACTGTAGAATTGCTATAATTTCTGTTTCCGCCTGTGTTTTAGGCGTGAAAACGGGGTTTTGAGGGTGGTGAGTGCTTAGTCAGGCAGGATTATCGTTGTCCATCAGCTATTTTACGGGACAGGTTATAAAAAAGATTTCAATTGTATCGTGGGCATATACAATCGGTTGGTATGTGGATGAACCGGTCGAGCCGGCCCACGAGAAGGCAACAGTTATCATGAACGCTGCTGAACCGGAAAGGAGCTAAAGATGAGTTCGAGTACCCTCCCCAAACTTCACAACGCCATGTGGCCCGGGCTGGTCGGCAAAGGAAATGAGCCGGGCCAGGAGCCGCCTATCAGTCTCGAACGGATGCTCGAATTGACGGCCGAGGCGGAGGTGGACGGCCAGAAGTTCGATGGAATTGACTACTTCCTTTTCCTGCCGCACACCGACCCCAACGCCGGCGATGACGAGCTGAAAAGAATAGCCGACCTGATTGCGGGTTACGGTTTTTGCGTCGGGTCGGTTGTCGCCCCGGTTTGGGCCGGCACGGTCGGCGATTCGGCGATGGGAGATGCCGCGGCACGGAAGAAGTTCCTCAGCGCCGTGCGCATGGCGTGCCGCATCGCCGGCGTGTTCAACGAGCATGGCGTGCGCAAGTACGGCGCGATCCGGATCGACTCGGCGGAGTTCGGCGTCGCAAAATGGCGAGAAGACCCAAAGAAGAACACTGCTAAGATCGCCGAGACGTTCCGCCAAGCGGCCAGGATCGCCTCCGACCACGGCGAACGCCTGGCCGTCGAGGGTGAGATATGCTGGGCCGGCCATCACAGTTGGAAGGACACGCTCGATCTTCTGGAAGCCGTCGGAATGCCGGAGTCGCTTGGCTTCCAGGCCGATATGGCCCACACGTACTTGTTCTTGATGGGCTACAATGCGCCGGAATATGCGCTGCTGAAGCCGGGTTATTCGGAGGAAGAGTTCTACGCCGCATACGAAACGATGGTTGACAAGCTGCGGCCCTGGACGATCGATTTCCATGTGGCGCAGAGCGACGGCGAGGTGCACGGCGCCGGTTCGCACGACAAGACGGGCAAGCACTGCCCGGCTGACGATCCCAACGGCAAGCTCGACATCGTCCGCTGCGCCGGCTATTGGCTTGAGGACGCCGCGGCGCGCGGTATCCAGCACATTTGTTGGGACGGCTGCATGTTCCCCAACGCGATGCTCGAATCGCCGGACACCTGGAACGCGATCCTCGATGTGATGCTCAAAGTGCGGGCGGCGCACGGGTGGACGTCTTAGTTGTGAATTCGGAATTGGCGCTTAACAAATGCTTCTTAATAGTCTGAGAAATTAAATAAGGAATCACTAAAATGACTAAAAAACTGAATATCGGAGTGATTGGCTGCGGCTTTATGGGCCGAGTCCATTCTAATGCGTATCTCAAGCTCAACAAGTTTTTTGACGTGGGCCACGAAATGGTTATGAAGTGCATCTGCGACAGCAACGCCAAGAAGGTCAAGACTTTTGCCGATAACTGGGGCTGGGAAACCACCGAGACGGATTGGCGAAAGATGATGAAGCGCGACGATATCGACGTTATCGATGTCTGCACGCCCAACAATACGCACCACGATATCGTTATCGCGGCGGCGAAGGCGGGCAAGATCGTCGCCCTCGAAAAACCCCTGTCTATGGATGCCGAAGAGGGCGTCTCGATGGTCGAAGCCATCGAGAAATCGGGCAAGCCTAATATGGTGTGGAGAGCAGACTTACGCCTTGCGCTTCGCCAGCCAAGCCGCGTGAGGACCAGCTTCCCACTCGGCGTGCTTGGCCTGCGCGCGGGTCAGCATGTCGGTGAAGACCGCTTCGTTCTCGGAAATCCAGGTATCAAGCTGCGCCTGGAATGACAACCATCGTCAGCTTCTTACAACGTATTTCGTATTATTGGGCGTGAAATGTAAAAGGAGTTTATCAGGATCGGTGGAAGAGTGCCGTTTGTAACAAAAGATAGAAGATCGGAGGTTAGTTGAATGGCTAAGGCGAGAACTTCAAGGCTGTGGGGTACTGCGTTTGTTTTTTTTGTAATGCTTGTATTGTCTTCGATAGGCGGTAGTGCGGCTGTCGGCAGGATCATATATGTGGATGACGATGGCCCGGCAGATTACAACAACATTCAAGCGGCAATTGACGACGCAAACGACGGAGACACCGTAGAAATCCAACTCGGAACATACACCGGCCCTGGAAACCGTGATATCGACTTTAAAGGCAAGCCAATCACAGTACAAAGCACCGACCCCAACGACCCTGATATCGTTGACGCAACAATGATCGATGCAAACGGCACTGAGGCCGCCCCGCACCGTTGCTTCATTTTCCAAAATGCTGAGGACCAGGCCTCTGTATTGGCAGGCCTCTCAATAACAGGCGGATACTCAAAATCATCTAAATGGCCCGCGGATTCCGGTGGAGGGATTCATTGTTTCGGATCCAGCCCGACAATCACGAAATGCGTGGTTAGGGGGAACTATGCCTTCGAAAAAGGAGGAGGCATCTTATGTGTCGGTGGCAGCCCGTACATAAGCTCCTGCTCGATTCGAAACAACTCGGCCGACTACTCTGGCGGCGGTATTTCCACTTATGGATCTGATCTCACCGTAAAGCGATGCACTATCCGAGAGAATCACTCAGGGTTTGGCGGCGGCGTGGCCGGTGAAGATGCCGACATAAACATTTCAGACTCCTATTTCTCGGACAACATCGCTGGGTACGGCGGTGGGCTTTGGAGCCGGAGCGGTTTGACCCTCAGCTATTCTGTGTTTCGAGCTAATCAATCATATATCGACGACCCTGTGTTAGCTGGTGGCGGCGGAGTTAGCATCCATAACAGATCGGCGAAGGTCGACCACTGTATCTTCACCGCCAATTCGACGCAGGGCCTCGGAGGTGGCCTATGTTTCTCTAAAACCTGTTCCGATTCCGGGCCACAAGTCGAACTCACCAATTGCACTTTCGCATACAACGGTGCGCGCTCAGGCGGCGCCGCGGCGGTTCGAGGCTCCGGCAGTACCAGGCTCGACCTGCGCAACTGCATAATATGGGCCAATGAGCCAAACGATAGCTCCAGCCTGTATCTCGAAAGTTTCGGCATGTGTGGGTTTCCGAAGATCTACGTTGACTCGAGCATCCTGCAAGGGCCCGAAAATGAACAATTTATCTTCACTACGAATTGTTCTATTTCCGACCCCTGCTTTGCCGACCCCAACAACAGCGACTATCACGTTAAGTCCCAGGCGGGCCGATATGACCCCAACAGCACTACATGGCTGATCGATGATGTTACCAGCCCCGGTATTGATGCAGGGAACCCAATGGACCCTATAGGCCCCGAGCCATTCCCCAACGGCGGGATTGTCAATATGGGCGCCTACGGCGGCACAGCCGAAGCAAGCAAATCCTACTTCGGCAAACCTCCCTGTGAAATCATTGTAGCAGGTGATGTGAATGGTGATTGTGAGGTGAACTTCCTGGACTTTCACCTGATGGCCCTGCACTGGTGTGAGGATCATAATCTGTAACTATCCAGGACATTGATTTTGACGATTTCGCCCAACTGGCCGGAAACTCCGGCTGATTGCCCTCGGCGCAACTACTTCTGCCATCCGGAAGGCCCCATATCTCGAATGCTTGACCCCCTTGGCAACCAGCTTGATCATCTTTCAGCTTCTTACTGTGATTTGGGCGGAATTTGGGCATTTTACGGGGGTGGATGGGGCGATTTGATAAAAATATTCGGAATTTCGGCGGAATTTTAGTTGGGCCTTGCAATTGGCTGGGAAATACTGTAAAAAGGAATGATAATTTTTGCGGTTGGGGATTGGTTTGCTATTTGAAATTTTAGTACTATTGCTGTCAGGCTAATAATGGAGATTTGGCGGGCGTAATCATGGCACGTAATCGACGTGGTAGAATGGCTCTTTATGAGGTGATGAGCAAGGTTAAGGACAAACCGGGCTATAAACGGACTTTGGAAAAAATCCGCACCGGCAAGCCGAGCGACGAAGAGCCTGTTAAAGACAAGGAAGAATCTGTCGCAGCCGTGGCTGCTGTTGAGGACGATGCAGCGGAAGTTTCGGATGATCAGACGACTGCTCAGAAAGACCAGGAGAAAATCGACGCCGGCATTTTGGCTGTGCAATGGCGACGGAAGCCGCGAGTTGTGCAGTACAATAACGGCCGAGTCGAGTTCTCAGTGCCTTATCAGATTGGGATCGCCGCTGTTTTGGGGCTGGTGGTCGTGATGCTGCTGGCCTTCAGGGCCGGTCAGCGTTCGGTTGTTATCGAGAAGGCGGTTGGCTTTACTCCGCCGGCGAACACCGTATCTCCTCCCCGAGAGCCGGTTCGGACCAGGAACGAAGGTCCGCGGGAAGAGACCAAGGCGCCAGAATTCGCTGTGCAGAATAGTGGAAACGCCGGCGAGGTGTCTTCGACGGGCAACAATGTGATAGTTTTAGCTCAGTACCGTTCGAGCAGAGATTTGCTTCCTGTGCAAGCTCATTTTGCGAGTAACGGTATTGCTACTGAGATCGTGGTTTTGGAAGGTACATCCTTCCTGGTGACTAAGGCCGCCTACAGCGGCCGGAGTTTCTTATCCGGCGGCGACGGGCAGTTGGCGATACAAAAAATAGCCGAGGTCGGCGCAAAATACAAGGGGAAGGCCCCCGAAGGATATGAGACTTTTGCACCGCACTATTTCAGCGATGCTTATGGTAAAAAGGTAAATTAGTATTTAGGAGTAATTTTGGATGTCTATTGATCGTTCATTGAAGGTAAAAGGCGCGTTGGAGCGGCATCGTAATGTGCTGACGCGGGCCGAGCGAGTCAAAAAGTTGAAGGAAGAAGAGCGTTGGGAGGAAGAGCAGTCCGTTTTTGGGCTGCCGAAGGTTGCGCATCGCAAGAGCCATGCCGGTCGCAAAGCCAAGGATATCCTTGATCAGGTCGAAGGAGCCGAGGCGGCGGCTGAGACCACCGAAACGCCAACAGCGGAAAGTTAGCAGGAACAATCTGATTTTGAAAGCCGCTCTTCCGGAAATCCGGAAAGGCGGCTTTTTGCATGCGCATGCCGGTAACACGATAGCCACCAAGCCACGAAGATTAGGTAGATAGCTGGGGAAGGGGGGGAATATCGAATATTGAATAGCGAATTACGAATGTCAAAGCGAGTGGGCGAAGCGGGGATTTGGGTTGATTATGCGGGGGAGTTGGGTATTATAGTCCGATTATGAAAAATATACTTGCAAAAAGAACGGGTAAGATAGACGCAAGCGGTATCAGGAAGGTATTTGCTTTGGGGGCGGCGTTGGAGGATCCGGTTAATTTTTCTATCGGTCAGCCTGGGTTTGATGTTCCTGATGTTGTTAAGGAGGCTGCGATTAAGGCTATTCGGGACGGGGAGAATAAGTATTCTCAGACTGCGGGCGATGCGGGGCTTATAAGGAGAATAGCAGAGCAGGTTAAAGGGGAATTTGGGTGGGACAGGCCTTCGGTTCTGGTTGCCAGCGGGCTTAGCGGGGGGCTGCTGCTTGCTTTTATGGCTCTTATCGACCCTGGCGACGAGGTGATTATTCCGGATCCTTATTTTGTGATTTATAAGCATGTTACCAATATGTTGGGGGGGCGGTGCGTTTTCGTGAATAGCTATCCGGATTTTCGGCTGCCGGTGGATGCAATCGCGGGGGCGATTACGGACAGGACCAAGATGATAATCTGCAATTCGCCGGCGAATCCGACGGGCGTGGTTTATACGGGCCAGGAACTCGAAACCCTGGCGAAGGTGGCGGCCCAGAAGGATATTGTCGTACTGAGCGATGAGATTTACGAGAAATTCTGCTATGATGGCCCTTGTCCGAGCATCGCGAAATACTACGATAAGACGCTTTTGATGCGCGGGTTCAGCAAATCGTATGGGATGCCGGGGTGGCGGATGGGCTATGTTGCGGCGAACGAGGCATTGCGGGATGTGGTCGAGGAGATGACGAAGCTGCAGCAATATACGTTTGTCTGCGCTCCGACGCCGTTCCAGAAGGCGGCGATTGTGGCGATGGATTGCGATGTGAGCGATCTGGTTGCTCGCGCCCAGGTCGATCACCGCCGCATCGTCGCAGAAGAACACCGCGTGAGGATTTCCCATAGAAACGCATGTCATCAGCAGTTCCCGGCCGGAAACCTCTATCGGCTGAGCTACGACATCTTCGCCAGGCAGATTCACGGGCACATCTTTCGGAGTCAAAGTCGGCTGGCCCATATTGACGCATACTTTCCGCACCTTGTCGTTTTCATCGATTGCAAGACCAAGGGTCAGAATGCCATTGCCGGTTTCAATACTCACTGAGGCGCCTAAAGACTGTTGGCCGGGCACGGCAAAATCGCCGCCGACCTGGCATAACTTGTGTTCGTATGCATACTTAGCCACACATCGAATCCCATTGCCGCACATCTCTGCCTCCGAGCCGTCGGCGTTGAAGATGCGCATTCGAACTTCAGCCGTCTGTGAAGGCCCGATCAGAATGAGGCCGTCGCCGCCGATACCGGTATGCCGATTACTCACGGTCCGAGCAAGTTCCGCCGGCTCTCCAATCTTCTCGTCAAAGCAATTGACATAAACATAATCATTGCCAAGCCCGTGCATTTTCGTAAATCGCATCTTACGTCTCCTTGAAAGAACGATGATAGTATATGCGTTAGGGCGTAAAAAATCAAGCTGATTGCACCACAAACTATTGAGTTTTTCGCTTTAGGGGCTTCCAACGGAGCAAAGGCGATTCCACAATTTTAATGCGATTACCCTGAAAAAGTTGCGGAAAGCTTGCAATTTTACGCGAAATTTGGTATTATGCGGTTTGTGGTCGGCAGGAGTATTTCAAAGCGACCGGCTGCGCCGCTGAGTTAATAGTGAGTATGAAGGCGAAACCTGTAATTTAGTTGGAGGAACAGAACATGTGGCGCAAAACTTTATCTATTCTCATCTCTTTCATTGTGATTGCAGTTTCAGTTGGTCTCGCCCTCGCGGCCTGTCCATCGGCCGACCTTACCGGCGATTGTTTTGTCAATTTTAACGATTTCGCTGTAATGTCGGCCCAGTGGCTAACCGGCGACCCCTGCGACCCCTGTATTCCGGACGATATGGTATATATACCGGATGGCGAGTTCCAGATGGGGGATAACCTCGGCGACGGATGGTCTGACGAACTACCCGTCCACACGGTAACGGTGGATTCGTTCTATATGGGCAAGTACGAGATAACTAACCGGCAGTATCGCGATTATCTCAATTCGGCCTTGGGCCAGGGCCTGATAACGGTTACAAGCGGTGTGGTATATAAGGCGGGCTCGGGGACGAGCTATCCTTATTGTGATACGTCAACAAGCGATTCTTACAGCCAGATAGCCTACAGCGGCGGCGTATTCAGCGTGAGGACGAAATCCGGGCGTGATATGTCGAATGACCCGATGATTCGCGTTACCTGGTACGGGGCTGCTGCCTACTGCAACTGGCGAAGCAGCGAAGAAGGCAAAGAGAGTTGCTACAATCTCTCGATGTGGGACTGCGACTTTGGCAAGCACGGCTATCGCCTTGCAACCGAGGCGGAGTGGGAATACGCCGCACGCGGTGGATTGAGCGGCAAACGGTTTCCATGGGCCGACCCCAACATTACCCACAGTCTGGCAAATTACTACAGCGATTGGAGTGGAGGCCACCCATCTTATTCGTATGATGTAAGCCCGACTGAGGGCTATCATCCCCTGTGGAATGATGGGATATTTCCTCATACATCGCCGGTGGGATTTTTTGATGGGACAATGAAGTATAAGGCGGACTATAACTGGCCTGGCAGTGCAACGAGTTACCAGACCACAAGCGGGGCAAATAGTTATGGTCTTTACGATATGGCCGGGAATGTTTGGGAGTGGTGTAACGACTGGTATCAGTCAGATTACTATACGGGTAGGCCAAATCCTGACGTGAATCCAACAGGTCCGATAAGTGGCTCCTCTCGTGTTCTTCGCGGCGGCGGTTGGATCAGCAATGCGAGCCACTGCCGTGCTGCGCGCCGGAGCTACTACCGCTACCTCCCGGGCGATCGCTACGGCCTCGGCGGGTTTCGTATTGTCCTGGACTTTTAACACTTTGCACTTTTGCTCTGTTAGAGTTTTATCAATGTATTAAAAACTAGGGACAGCCACCTATTAAAATTGAAAAACCCCGCAATTCATTGTGATTCTTATGATTGATTAGCCGGCCGTTTTCCTCAAAAACCTTTTTTCCAATTTCGACAAACTTCAATACCTTCATGCCCTTCATGGTAAAGAAATATTCCACCATGAAGAACCATGAAGAGAGATAAATGGTGAAAAAGGAAGAATCGGAATTCCTGGTTCTGTTTCTGAGCTGCGTTGTGTCGAGTTACAGCATCGCAGTCGAATTTGCGCTGTACGGCCAGGTGGGGCTGGTAGGTTTTACACCGAACGTCCCATCTGGTTAGGTTTTTCAGAAAAAAATAGTAGGGCTTTGTTTATACGGACGGAAAATTCGGGTCAGGAGCCCTTTTATGTGTGGGACGCTGGTCTTCGCCTTGTCCGTCTTGGCACGGGCTGGAAGCCCGCCCCCTGGGGGCTCGTACTACGTTCCGTGTTTTTCATCCGCCGCAGGCGGAGAAGCCCATACCATACCATGACGGCTCCTATTCTACGGCGAATTCTTTTTTTCGCGTGTGCATTTGGGCCTTGAGGCGGTCTATGATAGAGGAGTGCATTTGGGAAACGCGGGATTCGGACAGGTCCAGCGTGGCGCCGATCTCCTTCATTGTCATTTCTTCGTAGTAGTACAGCACGATAATCAATCGCTCGGCGCGCGTCAGGCCCTTGGTCAGCAGGTTCTTGAGGTCTCGCTTCTGGGCCTCGACCACGGGGTTCTCGCTCCGCTCGTCCTGGATGATATCAATTTCGCGGATATCCTTTTCGCTGTCCCCGTCGCTGTACTTGGTGTTGAGCGAGACCTGTCCGACAGCGTTGGCGTCTTTCTGAAGCCGGGTGAAATCGTCTTCATCTAACCCGAGTTCCTCGGCGATTTCCTCCTGCGTCGGTTTGCGTCCGAGATGCACTTCCAGCGAGTTGGTAGCTCTTGACAGCCGATGCGCACGCGCGCGAACAAGACGTGGAACCCAGTCCATACTCCTAAGCTCGTCAAGAATCGACCCCTTTATCCGCGCCGAGCAGTATGTCTCGAATTTGACCCCTCTTTCAGGGTCGAACGCGTCTATCGCGTCCATTAGCCCGAAGATGCCGGCGCTGATCAGATCATCCACCTCGACTTTGTCCGGCAGCTTGGCATGCAGCCTTTCCGCCGCGTAACGGACAATATGACGGTAATTCTCCATCAGCAGATTGCGGTAATAGTCATCATGGCTCTTATGGAATTGCTCCCATACTTGCTCGATACTGAGTTCCTGATCGGTTTTTGTATTCAAAGCGATCCTCCGTGATATATTGCCATCGTTGCCATTCGCAAAATTCCGAGCCCCAAATCGAATGTGCTCATAATTCACCTGCGCCGCCTTTGATCCCGGCGTAACGCTCGGTCGTTTCTATTGTCGGCGTTTCGGCCGATAACTTTAGAAGAACCAGTTAACAATTCTCTTCAAAAACCCATCATTGTCGGCTCGCACGGCCATGCCCTTGCTAAGCTTCGCCGCCAGAGCTACTATCGAGGAAGTAACTTTCGATTGCGGGTAAGCCAGCACAACGGGCTTGCGCATCCGGACCGAACGCCGCAGCCGCTCATCCCAGATAACCACCCCCGCACAATCCACCTCAGCATTTAGGAACCGCCTCGCCACATCGGCTATCTGTTGATGTATCTTCCTGCCCGACGCCATCGAATCGGCCATATTGACGATCAGGCTGATGCGTCCGGCGAACGAATGGCCAGCAAGAACCTTGATCATCGCGTAAGCGTCCGTGATTGCCGCGGCCTCAGGAGTTGTTACTATCAGCGAATGGTCCGCAGCAAGGCAGAAGGCGATAACCGATTTTGAAATTCCCGCAGCCGTATCGATTATGATTGCATCGTTTCGGCTTTGAAGCCCGGTAATCTCGCTTAGCAGACGCCGCCGCTGAAACTCGTTCAAGTCGGCCAAATCCTCAATGCCGGAAGCGCCGCAGATGATCTCAAGATTGTCCGGGCCGACGTGAAGGATTTCGTCGATGCTTCGCTGGCCGTTGAGAACGTGCGAGATGTTGTACTTGCTCGTGAAATTCATTATTACGTCAAGGTTGCCCAGCGACATATCAGCGTCGAAAAGAGCAACTTTCTTGCCCGAAGCGGCAAGGCATAAAGCGAGATTCGCTGCGATGTTGGTTTTGCCCACGCCGCCCTTGCCGCTCGCTATCGCCAGCACGGTGGCAGGACGCCTGGATGCGTCCATCATTTGTTGAAGGTGAAGAGTTTCGTTTCTCATTTCTCCTCGTAATCGCTTGTAGCATTAAGGGTATTCTCAAGATCAGAGAGAATTGTTGGGAGATTCTTGATAGGGGCGCATATGACAAATTCTGGCTGGGCGATGACGGTGTTTTGTGGGCATTCGGTTCTGGTGAATTAGCCAAATTGGAAGATGGGAGCTGGAAGGTGTATAAGAAGGGGCAAGAAACGTACCAAGATTTCAGCGGAGTCTCACAACATCGTTTCAGCCCTCCGCCGGTGATCTTTCAAACACCGGATAATAAGCTTTGGTTTGCAGCAAGTATTAACGATGAGGGCAGAGTCGTATGTTTTGACGGCAGAGCGTTTGGCCAAGATTCCTTTTATCCTTTGGCTGTAACATCCAATAGCAGGGGGCAAATTTTTGTGGCGTCAGGGGAGCGATTGTTCTCTTACAATAAGGGTATATGGGAACAAATACCGATCCCATACCTGAAAAAACGCGGCGCCGGTTCCAGTTCGGTTGAGGTTGTTATGATAAGAGATATTCTGGTTAGCGAGAGTGGAACAATTTATGTTGCCACCATGTACTATGGTGTGCTGCGGTATGAAGGAGGAAAATGGGACAGACTGTCATGGAAGAAGAATAAGTTGGAGCAAATTGGTGCTTCAGAAGAGGAGCCGGATGAAGGAAGCAACCTCCCCCCCGATGAGCAATGGCTGGCAACCGGCGGAATTGGCCCGGTACCTGAAGCTCTAATACAAGAAATGTACCAGTCTTATATTGAAGGTGAGGGTAAATATCTAATCAAAGCAACTAACGAGCAGTTGTCCAAACATATTGTGGATATGAAAGACAACGGCTCAGTTGTTAGTTACTATCGCCTGGTCGGTAGAGACAAGAAACTCGCCAACGTTAGTCTTCGTAAAATGATACAGGCTCTCTGTAATTCCGGTGGAGTCGGAGAGTTTACAGGTATGCAGATCGCATGTTTTGGCCCCCAGGCGTTTGACACTCTCTTAGATATAGCCGGAACAGGCACAGAGCAAGAACGTGTTCTGGCAATAGATTCCTTGGCATTCACGAAAGACCCCAATGCTATAAATAGGCTTCTTGAAATGCTTGATGACCACGACGAGTTTGACAAGCTGTTTTTTGTTCGACTTGCCCGTATAGCCGTGGCCTGCGGTAAGCCTGAGGGAATGTCCATTTTGATACAGGGAGCTACTACCAAGGGTAAGTACCAGAAAGCCTATCAGACAGAACTTGGTACAGTGACATCTTTATTTCAAGATGTGCCGGCCGCCTGGTCTTTGGAAGAATGGACTATGTGGTGGCAAAAGCATTGCAGCAGTTGGCAACCTTCCGGCGAATATCTTGATCCAATGTTAGTAAATAGTGTTAAAGCCCAGCAGCGTTTATTAGAAATTGTTGCAAAGAAGATTGAGAGTAAAAAGCATTGAGATCAATGATATAAACGGTGTGTTCGTGTAGTAGAGTTTGCTTATGGCAACTATATCGGAAACCGGAAACTATAAACAGCGGCGCTGTTGAAAAACCCCGCAATTCGTTGTGATTCCTTTGATTTACTACCCTGCCGCAACCGCAGGATTATCATTGGCTTCGCAGCAATTTAGCAAACCTTTACTTCACATTTCCACTAATGCGCGGAAAACTAAAGGTGTACGGTGCATTTTTTCTGAGATATTGTCACATGTTGTGGATTGAGTTTTTCCCGGCTCAAGAGCGGGAGCCGCCTCGCGGGCTGTTCTGATCCCCGCAAGGGGCCCGTGGGGCTTTTCATCCCCCTTGGGGTTCATGGGACAGCCCAGCCCCCAGGGGGCTGGCCCCTTAGGTTAGGAATAGGCCTTCGAAGCCGGATTTGGCGAGACGGTGGCATGTAACGCCATCTCCGATCCGGCTTCGGCGGTTAGAAATAGCGGTTAGGCCTGAGAAGCTGCGTGGAGCCGGCGGGGCTATTTCTGAGGGATGTCGAGCGGTCTGCTGCAGCGGGGGCACTTTACTTTGTCGGCCTTGAAGTTGGGTGGGATTTTGAGCTTCAGGCCGCAGAGGCAGGTTAGGAAAACGAATTGATTTACCTTTCGCATGATATCGCCGACTTGGCGCATCTGCTTCTGCTGTCTTTCCTGTTTTTCCTCTTTGGCTTGTCCCTCTCGCAGTGCGATTTTCTCTTTGGTCATAGCGGTGGCGGGGACGACCGATTTGTGGTGCGTTACGGCGGCGAAGGCGTTGGAGTAATCTTTGAAGGCCGCGCCGTGCGTCATGCTGCGGAGGATTTTCACCCTTTCGGCAATCGGCGGATGCGTGCTGGAGAGGTTGGAGAGTGCTCGCTGGCCCTTCTTCTTGAAGGGATTGGCGATATACATCGGGGCGGTGACTTTGTTGGCCGATTGCAGTTGGGGCGAAGGGTCGTTGGCTATCTTTTCGAGCGCCGAGGCCAGGCCTTCCGGGTAGCGCGTTAATTTTGCGGCGCCTGCGTCGGCGAGGTACTCGCGCTTCCTGGATAAGGCGAAGTAGAGCAGGTAGGCCATTATGGGTGCGAGTATGGCGGCGACAATGGCGACCACCATCATAACAGCCTGGGCCTGTCCGCCGCTTTTGCCGCCGGATGAATACCGTCGTCGCGAGCCCATCGAGCTGTAGAACATTCCTCGCAGGAAGACCTGCGAGAGCAGGACGATGGAGCCGAGCATTACGCCTGCGAGGGTGACGAAGAGGATGTCGCGGTGGAGGATGTGGCTGATTTCGTGGGCGATGACGCCCTGGAGTTCGTCGCGATTGAGGCGTGCAAGGAGGCCTGCCGTGACCGCCACCGATGCCGTTTCAGGCGTTCTTCCTGTTGCAAAGGCATTAGGGGCGGGGTCGTTGATGATATAGACTTTGGGCATCGCGGGCAGGGCGGCGGCGATCTTCATCTCCTCGACGATGTTAAAAAGCTGGGGATGGACGTCGTGGGTGATGAGCTTGGCTTTGCTGGCGGCGAGGAATATCTGGTCGCCGCTGGAATAGCTGACGAGCATCATGACCAGCCAGACGCCTGTTGCGATGAGCAGGCCGAGAATGCCGCCTTCGACGGTGCCGGAGACGGACGCTCCAATAACAAAACCCAGAGTCATCAGCACAAACGCCATGCAGGCCATCAGGATGATGGAATTTCTTTTATTCGCTCGTATCAATTCCCACATATTGCGTCCTCTGGTTTCGCCGGCCCCAATCCCACAGGTCAGAACCTGCGGTGAAACCGCAGGCTAAATACAGTCGAAACCTGCGGTAAAATCCCGGCATGCCGGGGCAATCGCCGCAGGTTCGATATAATCGAAACCTGCGGTAAAACCGCAGGCTAAATACATGTCGCTCAGACCCGGCGGCGTATTTGTGCGACGGCGCTTCGGCGTTAATTGAAGCTTACCTTGGGGACTTCGCGCTGGGCGGCGTCTTCGATCTCGAAGAAATCCCGCTTCGTGAAGCTGAACATGCCTGCTACGATGTTCGACGGGAACATCTGAATCTTGTTGTTGAAGCCGAGGACCTGGTCGTTGTAGCTCTGCCTTGCAAAGGAGATTCTGTTCTCGGTGCTGCTAAGCTCTTCCTGGAGGGCGAGGAAGTTCTGGTTGGCCTTGAGGTCCGGGTAGTTTTCCACGACGAGCATGAACTTGCTGAGCGCCTCGCCCAGCGCTCCTTCGGCCTTTGCGGCGTCGGCAACGTTGGTCGCGCCCATAGCTTTCGAGCGGGCCTCGGTGATGGCCTCGAAGGTCCCGCGTTCGTGCTTCATGTAACCTTTGGCGGTTTCGACGAGATTGGGAATCAAGTCGTGTCGGCGTTTGAGCTGGACGTCGATCTGCGACCAGGAATTGTCAACCTGATTGCGAAGACGGACCAGCGCGTTATAGACGCCGACGACAAAGAGTGCGATCACGGCGATAACAGCCAGCACGATCACAAGGACGAGGGCGCCTGTACCAAGTGCTATCAACATTGGTGTCTCCTTAAATTATGAACCGCTGTGCCGTATTGCAGCTACTAACTTTTACTTTTCTTGATGACGAGTGCGACGGCAAGCACAATTGCTGCGACGACGATTAAAACGATGCTGAATGTGTTAAGTGCTAACATAGTTGTCTCCTTTTTTTAAAAATTTTCAATATCATTTATTATGTATGCTGCATTGTACTGAATTTGAGTTTCAAGTCACGAGAATTCTTCGCGGTTGCGGTTAGAATTAGTAATATTGCCGTTAATCGTTGCGTAGATGCTCTCACTGCTCGCTCCTTATGCTAAGTCCATCTTGTCGTAGCCGAACATGTCGGCGAGAAGGTTCCGGATTCGGCTGCCTTGGTCCAATTGTGCGCGGTCGAAGATATCGTGTAGTTCGCCACTATCGAACCAGAGGCCGTCGCCTTTGGCGCATTTGTCGATTAAAAGGGTCGGCTGGGATCGGTCCGCCACCCGGTTTCATCGGCGTGCTTGACCGCAGCTTGTCGATAGGAGAGTATCAATGACTCTGGAACGTTCTTTAGCCTCCCGGCCAACTGGTGCATCGCCTCAACAAGGCTGCTGTAGCCGATCCATGTCTGCTTTTCGATCTGGCCCAACGTATTGCCATAGATGTAATGTTGCACCGCCACATACGCCAACAGTTGATTTCCATATAGGCATTTTGCAAGAACACCCGGCGGCCTGGCAGTGATAACCTTTTTGCATTTGCCGCAGCGTCTGCGTTGCAGGCGGTAAACTATCTTTTTCATCTTGACCGGCTGACAATCCATTTCCGTTCGGTTCTTGCTACCCTTATCTTCGAGAGCACTACCACAATCCGGACAGGTATTTCCCAGGCGGATTGTTTCTACATTGTCGGCATCTTCTTCGCAAATGCTTGCCCTGCCGTGGCCCTTATGTCCTACTTTAGCTCCGCCACGATTGCGTTGCTGTTCTTTACTGCTGTTGGGCTTAACGGGGAGCTTTGAAGATGGAGTGGATGAGCCGAAAAAGCCCTCTTTGGCTGTTCGTTCCTGATAATGCAACTTGCCCTTGAGAGAGGTAATTTCTTCTTCAAGTTCGTTAATCTTTTGCTGCTTACTGAGGCATCCTTTGCAATAGGTCATCGAAACCTCTGATTGCCTGACTATTTGATTCCTTCGTGTCCGGCTTAGCTATTATCGGAGGTTGGGTAGTTTATACTTGAGCCTCAGAGGACAGGTAACTCTAAACAAGGCCGTCAGATTCGGAAAATCTGGGAAAACGCCGTATGGGGGTACGAGTACGTGATAATTTTCAAAAATCTTCCGCACCTGACCATTTTGGCTGAGAGTTGTGCAGAATACAGTGAAAGGCCATTTTGACGCAGAAAAAGGGGATTTTTTAAGAGATTGGCCTTCAATACGATAAACTCAGTGACCCACCCGTAACTGAGGCATTACCGCGTTTCGGCATTTTCTGTTGACTTTGCCACCCGATTTCTGATATAATAGTCTTGCGGGCTGACCGCTGTATGTGCTCGTATTTGGAAGCTGTGTTTGAAAGAACCGATGCCCGTTAACAGGGAAATCTGGTCTTGCTGGATCGGACATGCCTACATTGATAGGACTTTCGGACACAAGTAACGATTGCCCACTTGGAAGTAATGGGTTCTTTTTCAAACGCTTTCATACGGCACAGGCAGAGGGAAGCCCTGCGAGTACAAAAAGGCCCATTTCGGTGGGCCTTTTTTGCATTTCTTATGGCCTTGTGGGCCTAATCAAACTCGATATATAGGACCATAAGCCCCAGGACAAGCCATTTACCGGCGTTTTTGCGGTTAAGCCGTCGATTCGATTTGTCGATGAAATTACGTACGAGTGTATAATCCCGTTTTGGGGTTAATCGCATTAGTATTTACTAATACAAGACTTGCACGGAGAAGTGGAAAAATGCCGAGTGTACGCAGCTTCACTGTTTTGCCGGCTCTGCCTGAAGCACTGAAGGACCTTGAGTTTGTTACGCAGAATCTGTTTTGGTCCTGGAATCATGAGTGCGTTGCCCTTTTCAAGCGTATTGACAACAATCTGTGGGCGGCATGCGGCCACAATCCCGTCAAGCTATTGGGCGATATTTCTCAGCTAAAGCTCGAATCGCTGGCGGAGAATCAGGGTTTCCTCGGCGAGTTAAAAAGTGTTGCCCGGAAGCTGAGAACCTATCTTGCAGCTCCGACATGGTATGATCAGGTCTGTTCTTCAGAGGACAAACCGATCATTGCGTATTTCAGCGCGGAGTTTGGCATCCACGAGTCTCTGCCTATCTACGCAGGCGGACTCGGAATACTGGCCGGCGACCATGTCAAGAGCGCTTCCGATCTCGGCGTCCCGCTCGTTGGGATCGGTCTGATGTATCAGAAGGGCTATTTCCGCCAGTATCTAAATGTCGATGGATGGCAGCAGGAAGTGTATACTGAGAACGATTTCTACAATATGCCGATCGAACTGGTCTGCAAGGAAAGCGGCAGGCCGCTGACAATCAGCGTGGAATACCCTGGCAGATGCGTTCTCGCCCAGATATGGTGTGCTTCGGTGGGAAGGGTGAAAGTATATCTGCTCGATACCAACATAGAGGCCAATGCCCTCGCAGACAGGATGATTACGAGCAGTCTTTACGGAGGAGACCGTGAGTTGCGCATAAGACAGGAAATCATGCTCGGCATCGGCGGCTTGAAAGCGCTTTCCACTATGGGCATATCGCCGACGGTTTGCCACATGAACGAAGGCCATGCAGCTTTTATGACGCTGGAACGCATTCGCGAGTTGCGAAACGGCAAGAACATGACTTTCGACGAAGCCGTAGAGGCTACGCGTGCGGGCAACGTATTCACTATACACACGCCTGTAAAAGCGGGGCTGGACGAATTCCAAGTCGAGTTAATGGACAGGTATTTCGGCGGCTATTTCCCACAACTCGGGATAAACAGAGAACGCTTTCTCGGTCTGGGAAGGATACTCCCCGACGACGACAACGAGGTATTCAAAATGCCGATTCTCGCATTGAACCTGAGCAGTTACGCCAACGGCGTCAGCAAGCTTCATGGTGAAATATCTCGAGGGATGTGGGGAAGCCTCTGGCCCGGAGTGCCGCTTGACGAAGTGCCTATCAAGTCCGTCACAAACGGTATCCACATAAAAAACTGGGTCGCAGAAGAAATTGATACGCTCTATCAGAGGTATATAGGCCCGAGTTGGGCCGACGAGACAATGGATAAGTCTATCTGGGAAAACGTCGAGCAGATTCCGGATGAGGAGTTCTGGCATATACACCAGCGATGCAGGGAGAGGCTGATTGTATTCGCGAGAAATTGCCTCAAAAGCCAGATGCAGAGGCGAGGCACCTATCATACAGAGTTGAGTCACGCTGAGGAGGTGCTCGATCCGGAAGCGCTCACGATCGGTTTCGCCAGAAGATTCGCCACCTACAAGAGGGGTACGCTGCTGCTTAGAGATCCCGATCGTTTGATGAAGATTTTGACCGACTGCGAGCGTCCGGTGCAACTGATTTTTGCCGGCAAGGCCCACCCGAAAGACGCCGAAGGCAAGGACATTATTCGTCATATCATACACTTCGCCAACCAGCACGACGCCATGCGCCGTATCGTATTTCTCGAGAACTACGATATGGATATAGCTCGCGCGATGGTCAGAGGCGTTGACGTTTGGCTCAGTAATCCGAGAAGGCCGATGGAGGCCAGCGGCACAAGCGGAATGAAGGCTGCAGTCAACGGCGTTCTGAATATGAGCACGCTCGACGGCTGGTGGTGCGAAGGTTATATACCGGACGGAGGATGGGTAATAGGAGCCGGTGAAGCCTACGAGGATTCAGAGTACCAGGATATCGTTGAGGCGCAGGCGTTATATAATATGCTTGAGAATGAGGTCATTCCTCTGTTCTACGCGCGCTCGGTGGATAATCTGCCGCGGGCGTGGATACGCAGAGTCAAGAACTCGATCAAGTGGATAGCGCCTCGTTTCAATACGCACAGGATGGTGGCTGAATATACCCAGAGATTCTACAATCCCGCCGCGGCAAAGTGGAATTACCTAACCGCCGAGGCAATGGCCAAGGCAAAGGCCTTTTCGCAGTGGAAGGCCGATATGCGCGAAGCCTGGCCCGAATGCGCCGTCAAGGATGTCATCATGGAAGTCACGCAGAACGATGGCGGCGAGCAGCTGAATCTGAGGCGGCCCAAGCTTAAGGTTGGCTCGGAGTTATCTGTAAGAGTCATGCTCAGGCTCGGAGCAATCAGCCCGGAACACGTCTCTGCGGAACTCTACTACGGCCCCGTGGATAGCTGGGGGAATATCAGGGAAGGTTCTGCTGTCAGGATGGGCTACGACAAGGCTTCGGAGGTGCAGGGCGAGCATTGGTTCAAAGGTTCGGTCTTATGCAAAAGAACAGGCCAGTACGGCGTCTCGGTTAGATTACTACCCAGACACCCCGACCTGGTCAATTCTCATGAATTGGGCCTCATTCTTTGGGAGAGGGCCGACGACCTTCAGGAGCCGAGCCTCGCCGAGGTGCAGAGCGTGTAGCGGAACCTCGCAAGTCAATAAGGCTTTTCTGCCGACAGACCACTGTTGCCGAACAACCGAAGAACCGCTCTCTAACCGGTTTCCCTGCCGCTAATCAGCCTGAAGACCTCATCCGGCATTAGCCTACTTATCTGCGCCAATGCCTTTTCCCTAGCGCGCGGTTACAAGAAAGTCGGCGAGGAAGTCAAGAAACAGATCCTGGTGAGTGCCGGCGTGGAGATCGTGGACTACGGGGCTTTGCCGCGATCAGAAAGGAAGAGCAGGAGGGTTTTTGACAACAGAGAATTCTGAAAGACCCGCAACAGAAACTAATTACGGCGGATAGGGGATCTTTGAGGCGGAGGTGTGCGAGTGATTATTGATTATTGCCGATTGGTTTGGTGGTTTTTGTGGTATATTGAAGGACGGTGGTGATTGGATGTTTTTGGGTATTTGTGTGAGGCGACGCCCCTTTGTATTGGCGGCTGGGCAGTTTTGCATAAGTAAACTTGGAATAAATGAGAGGCACTCTGATGAAGCTGACGGAGCTTAAGATTGAGAACTTTAGGTCGTTTAAGAATGAGACTATTCGGTTTGACGACTACACATGCTTAGTTGGACCGAACGGATCGGGGAAATCCGGAGTTTTGATGGCGCTCAATGTCTTCTTTCGGAACAAGGATTCGACCGTGACGCCTGTTGTCGATTTGACGAGGGAAGACTTCCATCACGGGAACATAAGCAAGCCTATCAGGATTACATTGACGTTCGAAGAATTGTCGGAAGAAGCACAGGAGGAGTTCAAGCATTACTATCGACAAGGGAAGTTGGTTGTGTTTGCAGAGGCTATTTGGGATGAAGGCGCCCAGAAAGCTACGGTTGAGCAGCATGGTTGTAGATATGTGATGGAGGAGTTTGCGCATTACTTCGATTTGCTTAATTCCGGCGCTTCGGCAGAACCGCTAAAGGAAGAATATGAGAAATTGCGTAGGGGCAGGCCGGAGTTACCTTCTGCAACCAGAAAAGACGATAGAACGGAAGAACTAAGAAAATACGAAGAGGAGCATCGAGACTTGTGCGCTCCCATAGAGGAGAAGTGCCAGTTCTACGGGTTCTCGAGAGGAAAAGACAAGCTGGACAGATATCTTCAGTGGGTGTACGTTCCTGCCGTCAAAGATGCGTCCACTGAGCAAGAGGAAGGAAGTAGAACGGCGCTGGGACAACTGCTACAGAGAACCGTGAGGAAGAAGATTGATTTCAAAGTTTCACTTGATGAGTTAAGAGAGGATGCGGAAGAAAAATACAGGGCGATTCTGGATGAGAAGAAGGACGCGTTGAAAGAGTTGGGTTTGAGAATACAGGAAAGCCTAAGGGAATGGACCAACCCACGGGCAGCGTTCGAACTTGAGTGGTACGCTGATTCCGACAAGTCGGTTCGAGTGGACGGGCCGATAGCAAAGGCGAGGGTTGGAGAGGACGCTTTCATAGGAGAAATCGCAAGGTTGGGACATGGGATGCAGAGAGGGTTCTTAGTTGCGATTTTGAAGGAATTGGTGGGGGCTGAGGAGAAGGGAGGACCCAAGTTACTTCTCGGGTTTGAGGAACCGGAACTCTATCAACACCCACCACAAGCCCAACACATGCAAAGCGTGTTAGAACGGCTGGCGGAGCCGGAGAATAATTCGCAGGTTATTGTAACGACGCACAGCCCTTATTTTGTGTCCAGTAAAGGATTCAAAGATATAAGGATGTTTCGCAAATGCGGAAAAATGCCTTGTTCAGTAGTCAAGTCGACGGACTATGCGAAAGTGGAAAAGAGGTTAGCAGAGACATTTGGCAGGAAAATTCAACCACCCACGTATCTTATGGCGGTAATGGTACAGATAATGCAGGCATCACAAAAGGAGTTGTTTTTTACTCCAGTGGTTGTATTGGTGGAGGGACAAGAAGATGTGGCGTTCATAGCAACGCACTTGAATTTGACCGGAGAGTGGAAAACGTTCAGACTGAATGGATGTCATTTTGTCGTGGCGGGTTGCAAGAATAACATGCCGCGGCTTGTGGCCATTACGCAAGAATTCGAGATACCAACATTTGTGGTTTGTGATTCGGATATCCAGAGCAGTACTAGAGAGCTTCAAAAGGCAGAGAAGCGGCCGAAAGAAGATATTGACAGGGCGCAAAAAATCAGTACTCGGAAGGAAGCGCTGAAGAAGCATGAAGAAGTAAACAACGCGATAGCGAAGCTATGCGGGTTGGAAATTGAGGACCCATTCAAATGCGAGACGGTACAGGGTGACAGGATTGTCATGTGGAAGGACACAATTGGGCGAGAAATTGAAGGCAGTTTCGAAGCAGGGGAGTGGCAGGAAACACAGAATGCGGTGACAAAGAAATATGGGTTTGAAGGTGTAACGACAAAGAAAAAGAACGCTATGGTGATCACTGCAACGCTTGAGGAGTTACATCAGAAAGGGAAGCAATCGTCAGTGTTAATAGACTTGTGTGGTCGGATATCACGATACGCTCAAAAGGCCGCGGTAGGAGGCCGTATCTAAATGCGCCTACAGGATTAACGTAACAAGGAGAAAGGCAATGGACAGAACCGTAGTGCAATCGAGCAGTTCTTGATATTCGTGACATCCGGTGACGCACATTCTCCATAGTCACACAGCATGCTGTTAAATTTGCACAAATGAAATGGCTGCAAGAGTTTAGGGTCCAGAATGCGAGGGCGCATTATGAACGTGATATGCGAAGTGACAGCATTATCAAAGGAAAGCTTACATACTACGCTAAAAATTCTGAGAACAAAATGAGCGCTTCTGCAAATGCTGTTGTGAGATTGATGGAAAACAGATACCAGGGGAGTAAATACCTTGCGGACGTTCTATAAATGACGAAAAAGAAAGTGTCGGAGAAACGGACGAATAGAGGAAGTGAAGAAGACCAACGAGTTGCCCTTTATCGAGAATGTCTGAAAGAGGTCGTAAGCACATTTGGGTATCCGGAAATTTGAAAGCGAGAAGGAGCGAAGGACATAGAATGGTCGTGATTTCCCGGTTCGTAGCGTAGGAGATTGCCGCGTCGCTTTGCTCCTCGCAATGACCCGGAACAGGGAGGCGGGGATTAAGTCGCGGTGTTCTTCTGATGTTCGGATTAATCCATGGGCAGGATGCCCATGGGACCACGGCCGGGACGGCCGTGATACTTCACATTGCCATACCGCCGTCTATGCATAGGATTTGGCCGGTTATGTATCCTGCATCGTCTGAGGCGAAGAAGGCTGCTGCTTTTGCTACGTCCTCGACTGTGCCGAACTTTCTCATTGGTATTAGCTGCTTTGCCCCCTCTTTTACCGGGTCGGGGAGTTTATCTGTCATTTCTGAGATAATAAAGCCGGGGGCGAGGCAGTTTACTGTTATGTTCTTTTTGGCAAACTCGCGGGCTATCGTCTTCGAGAAGCCTATTAGTCCTGCTTTGCTTGCTGCGTAGTTTGCCTGGCCTGGGTTGCCCATTATTCCTGAGACGGAGCTTAGCGATATTATTCGGCCGAACTTGTTGCGGACCATTGACCTTGATGCTACGCGGGTTGCTACGAATGCGGCTTTTAGGTTGACCTTTATTACGAGGTCGAAATCCTCGTCGGACATTTTCATCAATAGGCCGTCGCGCGTAATTCCTGCGTTGTTCACGAGGATTCCGATACCGCCGTATTGGTCGGCGAGGGATTCGAGTATTTCGGTGAACTTCTCGGTGTCCGTAATATCAACAGCTTTGGTTATTACGGTGAAGCCGGCTTCTTCGGCGACGGATTCGAGCTCGGTTAGCTGTTTTTCGTTTATATCGAGGCCTGCGACCTCTCGGCCCTGCTTTAGTAGTTCGAGAACGATTGCGCGGCCGATGCCTCTTGCCGCTCCCGTTACTACTGCGAGTCTTTTTTCCGGCATTTTATGTCCTCCATGCTCTTTGCGCTTGCTGCTGCGCAGGGGGTATCCTTAATTTTGAAATGCGTGTTTTGCAGGAGCTTGTTTAGTGCTTCGGCTGTGCTTAGGTTTGTAATCTCTGCTTTTCTTTCGATTCTGCGCATTAGTCCTGTCAGGACTCGGCCGGGGCCTATTTCGTAGAATTCTTCGACGCCGTCTGCGAGGAGTCGCTCGACGCACTTTTGCCAGAGTATCGGGGTGGTCAACTGGAGTGCGAGGCCCTTGGCGATTGCTTCGGCGGAATCGTAGTATTCGGCATTTACGTTTGCGATGGTCTTGACTCCGTCGGGCTGGGTGATTTGGACGTCGGCAAGGGCCTGGGTTAGCGATTCGGCTGCCGAGGCCATCATCTCGGTATGGAATGCGCCGGCGACGGCGAGCGGTATTGCCTTGATCGCATCGTATTTTGGAGCGAGCTGTTCGGCCCTTTTGCATGGGGCCTTGGCGCCGCTGAGGACGATTTGGCCGGGGCAGTTGAAATTGACCGGTTCGAGCAATTCACCCTGCCTGGCTTCTGCGCAGAGGCGGGCGATTTTTTCGTTATCGAGGCCGATTATGCTGACCATTGCACCTGCGGCTGAGGTTGTGAAAATGGCCGGCTGCGAGATTGTTGTAGTATTCAACTCGTCGGAAGGGCCTTCGAAGCAGAGCCTGGCAAGGTCGAATCCGAGGATTGTGTTGGCTTTTTGGAATACTTTAGCGGCGGAGGGGAAGGATTGAGCGATGTCTGCGCCCATTCCGACGAGCTGTGCGCCTTGGCCTGGAAATATAAATGCGGTTTTAATTTTATTCATCCTTGTTTGTTCGTATCGCGTATAGTGTATTTCGTTTGTTGTTAGAATTCTATTACGTTTGCTCCCCAGGTTAGTCCTGCACCGAATGCTACGAGTATTATTATGTCGCCTCTTTGTATTTTGCCGGTTCTTGCACATTCGTCCAGAGCGATCGGTATCGATGCGGCGGAAGTGTTTCCGTATTCGGCAATGTTAATGAATACTCTATCGTCCGGTATTTTCAACCTCTTTGCGACGGACTCAATTATTCTTGCGTTCATCTGATGGGGAATGACCATTTTTACGTCGTCAATGGTTATGTCGCATTTATCAAGGCACTCGCTTATGGTCTCAACGATTCTTCTGATGGCGCTCTTATAGACCTCCCTTCCCTCTATTTTTATATAGACTTTGTCGGGGTCGGCGAGCTTTTTGTCGGATGGGTATTTTGAGCCGAATGCATGGCAACTGAGAGCCTGCCATTTTGATCCGTTGGTATGGTTTACCAGCATTATCTTTTGCCCCTCCCGCTGCATAATGTCAATCGCATCCGTCACCACGGTATCGCCGCTAAGCCTGCGAATCGGCTTGACCAACTCTTGCA
Organism: Sedimentisphaerales bacterium; assembly: GCA_041322395.1. Taxonomy (GTDB): domain Bacteria; phylum Planctomycetota; class Phycisphaerae; order Sedimentisphaerales; family Anaerobacaceae; genus JAFGCD01. The sequence continues at coordinate 2,414,021 of JBGLNQ010000001.1, read as the reverse complement.
AATCCTCGAACTGCTCCTGCGAACTCAAAACCTCGTAAATGTTTATGAAACCCACAATATTCGCAGTCTGCCCTTCATACACGGCCAGGCGGGTGAAGCCGCAATCGGCCAGTTTCTTCAGCAGGGCGGCTCTATCCGACTTCAAATCGACCGTTTCTACCATATTCATCGGAACCATCACAGAACGTATCCGCAAGCTCGGAATGCCCACAATCCGATCTATAATCTCCGTCTGCACCGAACTTAAGACCCCTTCTTCGTGCGTATCCTGCAGAATCGCCCGGATCCGATGCCTCTGCGCCGAGGTTATTATGGATTTCGATGAGGACTCCAGCCCAACCAGCCGGGAAAATCCGCCCGAAATAAGCCGAAGCACCGGCACCACGCCGCACCAGCTAAAGGCCTTGTGAAAAACAAGCAATACCGGCGCCGCATAAAGCATGAGTGAATCCGCACGATAGAAGAATACATTCTTCGGAATCAACTCGGCAAAAACAAACAACATGGGAACCGCAACAAGTGTTGCCAACACCTCAGCCGACTCAGGCCCAACCTTCGTAAAGAACAAATAAGTCATCGCAATCGTTGCGAGATAATTAGTGAGATTATTCCCGACCAGCGTCGAAAGAAGCAGCCCCGAACTATCGCCCATAACCTTGCCCAGCACAACATACGAGAATCGCTTCTTTTCAACGCCGAGCCGCAGGCGGACCCGGCTGAGCTGATACATACCCATCTCGCCGCCCGAGAACAGCCCCGAGAGCAATACGGAAAACGCAAACACCGTAATTAGGAATACGCTACTGCCCATCTGTTTCCAGCGGCTCCAATGTCAGTATAAGGGTATCTATCCGGCGCATTCGCACCTTCTCGACGGTAAACTTCAAATTTTTCAAAGTCGCCTCGTCTCCGCTTTTCGGCATTTTGCCGAGCATCGCCGTCACCAGCCCGCCCACCGTGCAAATACGGGTCTCATTGACGTCGATCCCGAAGGATTCGGCCCAGTCATGAATAGCAAGGCTCCCGGCCAATCGATATTCGAACGGGCCAATCTGCTCGATAGTCTCGGCGCCTTCTTCCGGCTCTATCTGACCGAACAACTCCTCGGCAATATCCTCCAATCGCACCAGTCCCGCAATCCCCCCGTACTCATCGACAACGACCGCGGTATCGCTCCGGCTCCGGCGAAAAAACTCCAAAAGAGATTCAACCGTCTTCTGCTCGGGAACGAAATGAACATCCTCGATCATCTCCTCGACCGCCGCATCAGGCTCCAACAGCAGCCGACGAAAATAAACCATGCCGACAATATTGTCGATTTCCCCGTCATAGACCGGCAGTTTCGTCAAGCCGTTGGCCAATAAAAGCCTCCTGACCGCCTGCCCGGATTCTCCGAGCGAACAGGCAATCATGTCAACGCGCGGACGCATCACATGACAAACCTTCAAGAAACCCAATTCAATAACCTCCGTTAAGAGCTTGTTCTCATTGGAGGTGATCAGCCCCTGCATGCGGGTAGTTTCGATCAGCGACCGAAACTCGCGAATACTCAGCGGCCGAGGCGACCGCGTCGGACCGAGCAATATTTGCAGGACAGGCTCCAACACAAATGCTCTGAACGCAAACTGCAAAGGCGCAAACATCTTCAGCCATAGAAACGCAGGCCCCGCAGCAATCATACTCATCGACCGCGAACTGGCGTAAGCAAGCGATTTTGGAAGTATTTCGCCGAAGAGTACGAGCAAACCGAAACTAACGAAGGCCGTCGCCCCGGCAGCCGTCAGACCGGCCTGGTTCTTGACGGTAATCGTAAGAACGCCCGATAACGAGAAGTAAAGAACGTTCACCGCCATATTTCCGAACAAAAGGCTGTTCAACAAATGTCCGGGCCTCTCAAGCAGCTTGCCCACCAGTTTCTGCAATCCGTGCCCGGATTTGCGAAGCAACCGCGTCTGTCTGCTCGAAAGATTGAAGAATGCAGTCTCAGAACCGGAAAAAAAACCCGAACAAAAAACCAGCGCCAACATCAAACTGATATGCCCGAGATTTTGATAAACCAGTCGCACGATCCCCCATTATACCGAATCTAAATTGAATTGTCCCGTTTATCCGCCTGCCCCATGGGGGCGGGTAAGTAACTTACTAAAACTGACCGTTTTTGAGTCAAGTAATGACAGTTATGGATCGGTCAGTTTGAGTAACTTAAACCAACCAGTTAGGGTTTTATTTGTGGACATTTACCACCCTTAAGGGTGTACCTGTCTATGGCCTCGGCAGAACGATCTTAAATGTGCTTCCCTCTGCCGGCTTCGATTGAACCGAGATTGTCCCGTCGTGCGCCTCGACGACCCTTTTGCAAAGGGCCAGTCCCAATCCGCCGCCCAAACGCCCCGACGGCGAATTGCCCTCCTTTTTAGTGGTGAAGAAAGGCTCGAATATCTCCTTGAGGTCCGATGCCTCGATCCCCTCCCCGGTGTCGCTAACGGTAATCTCCAATTCTCTTTCGTTTTTTTCTGCCTTGATCCGAAGAATCCCGCCGCGTTTTAACATTGCCTCGCGAGCGTTGAGAATCAGGTTCATCAAAAGCTGCTGAATCTGGGCCGGAACCGCCCAAACCTCCAAATCGCTTGCAATTTGCACGTCAACCGTTATTCCATCCCTGCTGAAATCGCGAACGAGGCACCCAAAAACCTCCTCGACCAGCTCGGCCAGCCGGCAATTTTCCTTCTCCTGGCTCCTCCCGTTGGCCAGTGCCAGCATACTCTCCATAATCTTCGATGCACGCTCGCAATTGCGAACCGCCTTGCCGAGAGCCTTCTTACCCAATTCAACATCATCCGGGTTTTCAAGGGCCAAACCGGCATAAGTGCTGATCGGCGTGAGCAGATTATTGATCTCATGCGCAATCATATAGCTCGCAACGCCCATATTCGCAAGGTGCCCAAGCCCATCGACCTCCGATTTCAAAGCCGCATTCTCCGCCCGCCGCCGCTGCAAATCCCTATGTAAACTAAGCCGTTTTCCGGTAATACTTGCCAACTGCGAACTCCTGCTATAGAATTAACGCAAATATATAGTATTGTTTCTGTAGCCTTACGCCTTATATCGACCGTTAAGACGCTTTTTCTTGAGCAATGTCGCCTCTTGAGCGGGGCAAACATAATACGCACGACGCGATACGAAAAATGAACGAACAAAGGATTCTCGAAGAACTGCTGGCGCTATTGGACGCAAATGGCGTGGCAATACGCAACGAACCCCTGGGTGGAAGCGGCGGGGGGCTTTGCACGGTTAAAGGCCGCCAAACTTTCTTTGTCGATACCCAGGCCGCACCGGCAGACGTCGCCGCCCTATGCGCCCAGGCGCTGCCAAAAGTCACCGACGTCGAAACCATATACATCCGCCCGGAAGTCCGCCAATTCATCGAGAACCGCAACAATGAAGTCACTCTATAGGATTTTTGGCGATATGAACAAGATTTGCTTGATAACACTCGCAATCGTAGCGGTAGGGGGGCTCGGCTGCGGCAAGCCCAAAAATGTTGTATGGCTCAACCCTGAAAAGAGCCTGGAGCAGGCCGAAGAAGATATGGGAACCTGCTATTTCGAGGCCTTTTTGGCCCAGAGGCAAGACCCCGCCCCGAAGGAATTCGGTCGTGTCGAGAAGGACCCCAAAGCGGGTATCGAGTCGGCCGCCTGCGAGTGCATGAAGCAAGCCGGCTATAAGAGAACGGCCGCCGCCAAGCTCAAACCACCAATACGAATAAAAAGCGGCGTCGCGCATACTATGCACTATTCCATTGCAGGCAAGTAACGAAATCCGCACAGGAAAGAGCCAACAATCGAAGGAGCAGAAACAATGTCAGCCGGGAAAATTGCCGTAATGGTCGATGAAATGCACCAGGTTCTCGAAGTCTGGTATCCGTACTATCGCCTCAAAGAGGCCGGTTTCGAGGTTAATTTAGTTGCCGCAGAGGCGAATAAGCAATATCATTCGAAGGAAGGCTATCCCTGCATCTCCGATACGGCGGCAGGGCGGGCAAGCCCCGCTCAATACGACTGTATGGTCGTACCGGGCGGCTTTGCACCGGACTTCATGCGAAGAAGCGCCGAAGTCCTGAAATTCGCAAACGACATGGTGAATGCGGGCAAAGTAATAGCCGCCATCTGCCACGGCGGGTGGCTCTTGTGCAGCACACAGGCATATAAAGGCAAGAAGGCAACCTGTTTTATGGCAATAAAGGACGACATAATCAACGCCGGCGCAGAATATATCGACGCCGAATGCATTGTCGATGGCAATCTGATTACTTCACGCAAGCCCGACGACCTGCCCATCTCGACCGCATCGTCGCCGGAATAGACTGCAATCGCCTTGCCGCAGGAATTCTCGAGCGCCTCGACGATCCCGTCTGCATGGTCGCGCTCATCGTCAACAACCAGAATTATGCCTGCTTTTTGGCTCAGAATCATACCTCATGCAGAATGAAGGGGAAATTTTATCGTAAAAGACGTTCCTTTTCCAAGGTCGCTCCGGGCGGTTATCGAGCCGGAATTCGCTTCGACAATCTTCTTTGCCGTCGGCAGTCCCAGTCCGCTGCCGCGAGGACGCGTAGAATAGTAGGCATCGAAGATATGCGCAAGCCTGTCCGGGGCGATGCCGCTTCCGGTGTCGCTAATGCTGATAACAGCCTGTTCTTTCTCTTGCTCGGTTCTTATCATTAGTTCGCCGCCCTGGCCCATAGCCTGCAGGGCGTTAATAAACAGGTTCAATACGGCCTGTTTTAGCATATCGGCGTCGATTTTGCAAATCAGCGGCGTATTATGCAGGCTCTGGCGAACGGTTATCGAGTGGGTATATGCCTGCGGGGAGAAAAAATCTATCATATCGCCGATCAACTCGTTGATATCCACAGGCGCCGCACGCACCTCAGCCCGGTCGATATACCGCAAAAAGCCCTCCAATATCTGTTCGAGCCGGTCCGCTTCCTTCTGAACCACTGCAATCTTGCGAATCGCCCTTCCAAGGCCCTGATCAGCGGTATTTGAGAGCGAACCGGACGATTTGCGGTATTCCGGCCGGTCCAGATTCTCGCCGATGAGCTTAAGATTCACCTGGATTGTAGATAAAGGGTTTTTGATCTCGTGTGCGAGGCCGCCCGTTAGCTTTCCTAATTCTTCGAGGCGTTCAATATCATCGTTGCGGTTTTTTTGGATATTCACTACCCGTTTGTGCAGGATGAGAGCAAGTACCGGCAGTACGGTTAGCAAAGCAACAACGAAACCAATTGCGAACTGCTGCATTTGTCGTTCCCTCTGCGTGTCAATTCTGCAGAACAGAACCGAACACATGACAAACGGAGGCGGCGAATACGCTCAAGCCGCCGGCTTTGTATGGACAACTTATACCAAATCAATCTATTCTTTACGCGTTCCCAAAACAATAACCGTTTTGTATATAAAGCTTTAGTTGCGGTCAAACGCGCATGTATTAAGTTGACTTGGTATTACCCAACTTTACTTTGCATCGAGAACTTGGCCGAGGCGGACGAGAATTAGCTTTCTTTCTTGGGGTTATTCTTACCGGGCTTGTCCTTGTCAGCTACTTGGGCTTTCGCAGCTTTGGCCATTTCGATAAGGGCGGCTTTGCGCGAAAGCTTGAATCTGCCCTGGTCGTCGATTAGCAGGAGCTTGACGGGTATCAGATCGCCCTGCTTGCAAACCTCATCGACGCTCTTTATGTATCCGTCGCTAAGCTCGCTGATATGGCAGAGACCCTCGACACCCGGCGTAATCTCTACGAAGACGCCAAAGTCCTTTACGGATACGACTTTCGACTTCGGGTAAATCCGGCCAACCTTTGGCGGCGTTGTCATCAGCTCGATAATCTCTTTCGCCTTAAGATGGCCGTCGCCGCCAACGGAGCTAATAAAGATTGTTCCATCCTCTTCTATTTCGATAGTTGTTTCGGTCTGCTCCTGTATGCCCTTAATGACCTTGCCTCCGGGGCCAATTATTCTGCCGATAAACTCCGGGTCGATCGCTATGCTGATTAGCTTTGGTGCGTAGATGCTCAATTCGGGCCTTGGCTCGCTAATAGCCTCGGCCATCTTCTTGAGGATATCCATACGTGCGGTTTTGGCTCGCTGGAGAGCTTCGACCATAATCTTGTGTTCGAGTCCTTCGGCCTTGATATCAAGCTGAATTGCTGTGATGCCGTCAACGGTTCCGGCGATTTTAAAGTCCATATCGCCGTAATGGTCCTCCTCGCCGATAATATCGGTGAGAAGCTCATATCGGCTGTTGTCGTCGGCGGTGACCATGCCAATGGATATTCCCGCCACCGGCTTCTTGATGGGCACGCCTGCGTCCATCAATGCGAGCGTTCCGCCGCACACAGAGGCCATTGAACTCGATCCGTTCGACTCGGTGATATCCGATGTGATCCTGATAGTGTATGCAAAGTCCTCGGTTTCGGGCCTGACTTGAATCAACGCCTTTTCAGCAAGCGCTCCGTGGCCTATCTCTCTTCGTCCGGGTCCGTGTATTGGGCGGCACTCTCCGACCGAATATGGCGGGAAATTGTAGTGGAGCATGAAGCTCTGAGCGTACTCATCCTGCAAGCCATCGACTCTCTGGGCGTCGCGGATCGTGCCGAGGGTAACGCTGACGAGGGACTGGGTTTCTCCGCGTGTAAACAGCGATGAGCCGTGTGTCCTGGGCAGAATGCCGACCTCGCAAACAATCTCTCGGACTTCGTCGTAGGCTCTTCCGCCGACCCTCTTGCCTTCGAGGAGGAGCTTGCGGACAACTCCTTTCTCGATCTTGTCGAGGATGGCATTGAGCATAATTTTGTCACATCGTGGTTCGGCGGAATCCCCTTCGCCGCAGTATTCCCCGGCGATGCTCTCAAAAAGCTCCTTAACGGCTGTGCTTCGCTCCTGTTTACCTTCTATCTGCTTCGCTTCATAGAGTTTGTCGCTAATCTTTGCTGTAATCTCCGCGGCAAGTTCATCATCCATATCTCGCAGGGGTATTTCCTTCTCAACGCCGACCTTTCCGCGAAGCTCCTCGATCATTTCACAAACCTGGCCTATGGTCTTCTGTGCCGTTGCGATGGCGTCGGCGATTACATCCTCGGATAACTCGCGGGCTTCGACCTCAATCATATTCATAGCGTCTCTTCGGCCGCCGAGCAGGAGGCTCAGGTCGCTTTCCGCCAATTGCGGGTAAGTCGGATTGACGACAAATTTGCCGTCCACTCGGCCTAATCTGCATGCACCGATGGGACCCTGGAACGGAATCTTGCTAATAGTCAAGGCTGCACTGGCGCCGATTATTGCGAGTATATCGGGGTCGTTTTCTTTGTCTGCACTTATAGTATTTGCCATGACCTGAACTTCCTGGAAGTAACCTTCCGGGAAAAGCGGTCTGATGGGCCTGTCAATCTGTCTTGCCGTTAGTGTTTCCTTGGTGCTCGGCCTGCCCTCTCGCTTTAAGAATCCGCCCGGAAACTTGCCCGCGGCGCTTGTTTTTTCGCGATAATCGACCGTTAGCGGGAAGAAATCAACATCCTCAGACCTTGACGGCGCGGTCACGGCGGCTACGAGAACGACTGTATCGCCGTACTGAACCATGACGGCTCCGTGTGCCTGCCTTGCAATTTTACCTGTTTCGATTGATAGCGTTCTTCCGCCGATTTCTCTTTCTACTCTGCATACATCAAACATAAACTACCTCTTTCGTCTTTCATCGCTGCGTTAGCAGTTTTCTGAAAGCACCATGCGCGATCTTGGGGTATCTGCGTTAGGTGCACAATCGGCGGGCGGAGCCGCTGTGATGTTTTGGTGCACCTTCGCGGCTTTATTTCCGCAAGCCGAGTCTGGCTATGATTTGCTGATAACGCTTGACGTCCTTCCTGCTCACATATTTGAGCAAGGCGGACCTTGTTCCGACCATTTGCAACAGGCCACGTCTTGATGCGTGATCTTTGCGGTGAGTCTTGAGATGCTCGGTGAGATCGTTAATCCTCTTGGTCAACAGGGCAACTTGCACTTCCGGGGAGCCGGTATCGCCCTGATGCGTTTCAAAATCGGTAATGACACTTTCTTTTTCCTGCTTCGTCAACATCTTTTGGACAAATCCTTTCTCGAATGTCCTTCACATATCTTTCACATTACATTTTACGAATTGAGTATTGTACTGTGCGATCGAGGGCTATGCAAGCCTTTTCCTGCACAATTATAAAAGAAATTTGCCCCCGAGGGCCGATTTCGGGCGAAATACGGGGGTATTGCTCGTCTTTCGCGGATTTTCTTGGCCATCCCCAAGGGGCAGGCAGAATTCTCACGAATTGGCACGAAAGAGAATTATTTCACCCGCCTGCGGCGGGGGTGCAGAGGAAAGAGGAGGTTGGCTGTTAGAGGCTTGGGATATATTTTGGTTGTGGTTTATGGGGCGATGTTGGGTATAATGGCGGAGTATGGAAAAGGTTGCAAGGGCAAGATAGGCTCATTTACATAGATACTGATGACACGGATTTACACTTGCCCCCTATGGATTGGTTGCCATGAAGGAATAGCTTCTTAATGGATTACATGAGAATATACAAACTTATAGAAGATGATTTTGATAGAATCATTGAATCTGCAGGCGGTAAAAGACTTAGTGAAGATGATAGCCGCGAGAAATCGGCTAATGTAGATTATATACTTGATGACGCAATAATCGAGTTGAAGTTTGTAGAGGAGGAAGGTTTAGAGAAGCAAGAAAGGCAACAAAAACTTGCGGATATTTCCGATCTTATTATCCTGGAAGCTCGGAGGATATATAGACGACCATACCGGCTCGACCGATCAGTCGCGACGACGCGGCTTTCTCGAACTCGCTCCCGGAAGGTTGAGCATCGCGGGGGAGCTTTCGCGTCCGGCAACCGGCGACCCATGGTTGCTCAGTCAGTTGATACAATCGATCACAGATTTCTACGACGTAAGGCCGCACAGCCTGCATCTCTCGCTCCAACTACGGAAGAAGCAAATAGGCAAACAGCGAGTTCTTCCTCTTGGCTTTGTCAAATGCCTGCTGCTTCTCGGGGGGGGCCCGGAACAAAGAAGCACAGGCGACTTTTGGGTATCCAGGATGGGCTATGACGAGATAACACTTTCCGGTCGCAACGAAGAGCTTGCCTTTTCGAGAACAAGCAAGCGAAGATGGCACCTCGGCGGCGATGAAGTTGCGGACAGAACGCCCGCACAAGCAATAACTCACGTTCAACAGTATAAATTCATTCGATTGAAAAAGAATGTGAATTACGAGCCGTTGATCATGTGCCTAAAGGGACTCCAAATGGCGTACAACCCTGCTGACTATCTCACCTCCGAGCAGTTAGCCGCCAGTGCTGAATTACGGCAAGAGTACGAATATCTAAAAAGATGGGCCGCCGAACCCACTCGCATCCCCAAACGGACAATCGGCTCCTTTCTGAGCACCGTTCATTACGGTTTGATGAATGAGGGGCATCATCGCCCCTATCACAAACTCCACTATATAGACTGGGCTATAAACGCAATCCAGGCGCAATTGGCCACGGTAAACACCGCCCTAAAGCCAGACGCCAACTCCTAAGCGTCCCGCCCACGCTCGGAATTGCTCTCTCGATAGATACTCATGGCTTTCAACTTCCCTATGGCAAACCGGGCGACCTCTCTATGATCGAACGCCATGCTTTCCGGCAGCTTGTCGATGTCGAACCATTTCGCCTCGGCTGCATCATCGCCGGCCCTGAGCCTGTCCTGCCCCTCCTCGGCGATACCCATGAACACAACAGTTATCTGCCTGCCCCTCGGATCCCGCCCAACGGCGCCGAAGGTTCGCATTTGCTCGAGGCGAACTCCTGCGAGTCCGGCCTCCTCCTCTAATTCCCTTGCAGCGGCGTCCTCAAGCTCTTCCTCCAACTCGATGAATCCGCCCGGAACCGCCCAACTCCCTTTGTAAGGCTCATTACGGCGTTTTACCAGCAGCAGCCAAAGCTTGCCCTTAGCAAAGCGAAAAACCACCGCGTCGGTGGTAACCATCGGCCTGGGCCATTCGTAAACATATCTGCCTTTCTTAGCCATCTAATAGATGCGGCTCCCTTCGATATAGTATTCTATCAACCATTTGCCGGATTACACTCCTGACAGAGACCAGCGGTTATGTAGTGCGAAATCACACTACACCTTCAGGACATCAAATCTTGCAAGCATTTTAGCAGGCAGAATCCGCAAATATCAAGCATAATCCCCACCGGGACGCCCGTAACCCGTATCCGGCGTTTGCTTCTCCGCTGCTCACTGTCTGCCAATTACCAGTTGCCCCGGCCCTTCATATCGGATAAAATGGTCGTCGATGATTTCTTTGGGGTCATAGTCTGAGTCTAAAGGCAATGTGCCATATATCGAAAACGACATACTATATGTGAAATACTGCATACGAAAGATAGATGCCGGAATCATTCAAGAACATCCTGATCATTAAGCCCAGCGCCCTGGGTGATATAGTCCAGGCGTTGCCTGCCCTAAGTGCGCTTCGAAAAAGCTTCCCCGACGCCGAAATTAGCTGGCTGGTCAGGCTGGAATTCGCACCCCTGATCGAGAATCACCCGCATTTGACGCGAATCATCCCGTTCGACCGAAAGCTCCTCGGCAAGGCATGGTTTCATCCCGGCGCCTTCAAAGCCCTGCTATCGCTCTTTCATCGCCTGCGGCGAAGCGAATTCGATGCCGTATTCGACTTCCAGGGCCTCTTCAGGACCGCTTTTTTCGCCCGCATCTCAGGCTGCAGGAAACGCTTCGGGCCGGCAAACGCACGAGAATTCTCGCGAATCTTTTACACTCATAGAATAGAAAAGCCCGCCGATAGTCCGCATGTAGTTGATCACTACATAAATCTGGTGCGAGCCGCCGGCGGCGCTTCGACTGATGTCGAATTCATAGTGCCTCTGGACGCGACGGCCAAGAATTCGGTCGAAAAAATCTTAACAGCGCACAATATTGCGTCACAAACCTACGTCGTCTTCGTCCCCGGTTCGGCCCATGCCGACAAATGCTGGCCTATCGACCGCTTCGCCGCACTGGCCGAGAAATTGTCGTCCGACCACAAGCTCTCAATAGTGGCGACCGGCAGTTCGTCCGAAGCGTCTTTGGTCGAAAGTCTTGTCAGGTCGGCTAAAACGCCAATAATCAACCTTGCAGGCCGAACTTCAATCGCCGAACTTGTCGCCCTGCTCAGAGATGCCGCCTTGGTTGTCAGCAACGATACCGGCCCGGGGCACATCGCCTCAGCCCTCGGAACGCCTATGGTAATGATATTCGGGTGGTCAAACCCCGCGCTAATCGCCCCATACCACAGAGACGCCGCCGTCGTCGCAATCGATCCCAAAGACAGAGGCTCTTTACTCAGCAGCGCGAACCCAATCCACGACATCGGCCAAATCACACTCAATGACGTCTATCAGAAAGTCCGCCTCCAGTTAGCGTCACACACCTGATTGTCCTGGCAACGGATTTTCTCTGCTGCATCACACCCGGTATTCAGCATCAAAAGATATCGCAGGAGCGTCACAGTGCAAATTTCCCCCTGCTGCAACGCCCTACAGCACTTTGGTCTGTCCGGGCATGGCAATCGGATAGTTGCCGTTCGCATCGGGCTTTACCGGGGGCTCGGAATTCATCGTATAATCGTCCAGCCCCGGCGCCAGTTCCAGGTTCGAGGCCATCGCCTGCTCCCATGTAATCATCTGGCCTGATTCTGCGGCCATTCGCCCGATGATGCCTGTCATCGCGGCATACGCGCAGCGCTCAGTCTCGTTATAACGCTTGTTGTTGCGGATCGCATCGAAAAACAGATCGTGCTCGCGGTCGTACGCATCCCACCGCTTGCCCTCGTACCGCCAAATAACGTCCTCGGCCTTTTGCTTATGCCCCTTGAAAATTCGCGGCTGCGGTACCCCTTCGCCGAGAACCGCCGACCCCGTCGTGCCGTGAATTATATCGCCGAAGAAACCCCAGACGTTATCCATATGACGACCCTGAGCAAACAACCGAGTCCCGTCAGGGAAATGGTACTCCACCGCGTAGTGGTCGAACAACTGGTCTTTTTGAGTTCGGGTTTGTCGCCCGCCCTGCCCCTGCGCCGATACGGGCCAGGCGTCCTTGCACCAGCAGCAAATATCCAAATTGTGAATCAGCCAGTCAAGAATGAAGCTGCCGTTCATCCAGGTAAAGCTCGAGTAATTCCGAATCTGATGCAGAAGCTCACTCGTCCCTTCAGGCTTCGGCGAATACCCAACCGGTGCGTGCTCGCGATACGCCCAGCAGGTAATCAAATCCCCGATTATCCCCATGTGCAACTGCTCGACCGCCTGCTCCAGCGGCACATAATGCCGGCTCATCAACCCTCCCGCGATCTTAAGGTTCTTCTTCTCCGCCTCTTTGCCCGCTTCGAGCACGCGACGAATACCCGGCGCATCGACCGCAAACGACTTCTCCATAAACACGTTGCAGCCCTTCTTCACCGCATACTCCAAGTGCATCGGTCGAAACGTCGGCGGTGTCGCCAGAATAACCACACCGCCCGGCGATACCAGGTCAATCGCCTTGCGGTACCCGTCGAATCCGACGAATTGACGATCTTCGGGCACGTCAACCTTCCTGGGCTCGTCAACCTTCTCTGGAAAGCTCCGTGAAGCCCCCATTACAGCGTTTGCAGTCCGATCCTTGAACACGTCCGCCACCGCAACCAACTTTGTCGGACCTTTCGTCTGGAGCGCATTCGCCGCAGCGCCTGTCCCGCGACCGCCGCAGCCTACCAGCGCGATCTTGATAGTATTATTCTCGCCCGCGCAGGCTCGGGCGCCAATCGCTCCGGCCAGAGCCGCACCGGCCAAAACGCTTCCTGTATCTTTGAGAAACTCACGTCGCGAACCGGATGATTTTTGAGCGTCGTTGTGTATTACCATCAGAATACCCCTTTCACTTTTCCAGATAGTCTCTAAAACCAGCGCCAAACATTCACACAAACTCCATATATAACCGGGCGATTATACGCTCCTTCGCCCAAACATTCAACACTTTTTATTACGCTACCCTCAGAAGCATAATCACAAAAGACAGCGAATAATATACTGCTCTTGATTGAAAAATTCCGTCTTTTTCAATCAGAAAGCGCCTTGTGTCCGATAAACAGTGTATATGAAGGATTATGAGTTGTCAAAAGAAACGGGCGCTGGTCGATCAGGGTTTTCTTTTTTACCGGTGGAGGCGAATTACCCCACCTAAATACGCAAGGAAATTCACAGGAATTTCGGAATGAGCACAGACTATTTAATCGGTGAACCCGGGTGCGATCTAATCTGGTTATAGGAGGTTTTAATGAACAAATTATCAATGTTCATTATGATCCCCGTCATCTTCATGATTCTTGGCGCATTTGTATTTTATTTGTTGAGTCATGATGGGGAGGATTCGACCTCTCTCAATCCAATTGAAGACAATCAATCAATAGAACAAGACAGGATAATCGATTCGCAACCCGCAGGTGGCGATTCGCGCAAATCAATTCTCAACACAAGCGATAACAAGGACCGTCCTGGAAATGCTAATCCAGGAGATCCAACGTCTCCTGAATTCTGGAACAATCTGCCGGACGGAACTATCATTAAAACTGCACGGGACTTTTTTACTAAATTGAATGAATCAAATAAAAAGGAGATAACAAAGCCGTTGGTGTGGAAAATATTCACTAAAATAAAAAAAATAGGATCAAGAGAGGCAATTTCGTTTCTGCTCGAATGCATGGAACTACAGGATGATACGTTCGATTTTTCCCACAGGGCCTCTACATTCATGGATCTGCTATGGGATATCCCCACGGAATACAGGGAACTGGTTGCTGATTCAGCTGTAAGGAAAATAAAACAGGTAATGAACTATGAAGACTTGAACTGGTACAGGTTCGATGGATATTCGCAACTGGCAGGAAGACATGGAAATAGGAATCACATTGATTACTTGATAAGCCTCATGAACGAGGATATCGAAGTATCGAAGAATAATCCGGGTATAGCTGGAGGCAAGAACACCCAGATAGTGGATTCATGTTTTAAGGCAATAGTATGCACAAATGGCGATCCCGGCGCAGCGGAATACCTCCTTATGAATCCGAAAGGCAACGCATTTATTTTTATGCGTTCTAATAAAATAAAAGATATCTTGAAGGCGAATCCGACGAAAACAATAGAGATTGCTAAAGAATTGGTCTTGACAAAAGGTATATATCCTGAGCATAATAGACGGCAAATAGCCGATGCTTTCGGCTCCTCAGGCAATGTTGACGCCTTCAACGTGCTCACAACTCTGTTTAATGACGCCGATCCTTCGAGGCGCATCCTGGCCGTCAGCGGATTGAGAGGAGTGAAGAAGGACAACAGCTCTCCCGAGATAATCGAGATGGCCAGGGAAATGTATTTAAGGGCCACCCGTGACCCCGACGAGAAAGTAAGGGAAGAGGCAAAAGAAATAGCGAAAGATAACAAGCTTTATTCTTGAGGCGTTTTAACCACAATGGAAGTACATGCTATGAATTTAAATATAACGACTATGGAACAAACGTTTGCATTTAAATTGGTGAGTAAATGGACGCCCACATCCAACGAGGGGTCAACAGCGTCAAGGACGACCAGTTGATTTGAGGATAAATCAGAAATGCCGTAAAACGGTAAAGAGGTACAACAATATCATAATCAGCAGCGTCAAAGACGCCACGTATGTTTCAGAGGTTTTCGGACATTGAAGCCTCCCCATGCCACCCCCGCGGAATTCAAAAACCATAAATCCTTGCCAATTCATGCCTAAGAAAAGCCAAGTTCCGATTTAGTTCCGATAAATGTCCAGCCATTTTGGCAAGATTTCCGGGGACATCATACTTATCTATTGACATTGTTCCGTGAGATCGTAGACCTCTGGAAGTGAGATTCCCCAGGAACCCGGATGATTATAATTCGACTCCCCCTGCAAGCCGGGGTTGGACTAAGCCGCAGTAATCGTGCCACGGCCTCACGGAGGGAGTGAAGGCGGGTGCGGCGGCGGGCGCGAGGGCCAGGCGGGGGCCATGGAATGGAATCCTGGGTGTGGGAGGGATATACTACATTTGTAAGCCTAGCAGGAAAGCCTGGCGTTCGGAGAGACGCATGTCGAGCATGGAAACTGCCGAACTGGTGTTTGTCATTGTTTCATCCGTCTGCCTGATGCCGGGCTGCTCCGAACAGCCCGGTCGAACGCAGGCCAAAACACATGACGTCGTGATCACCGGCAATCCTGCAGGCGGGAAAATCATTGCTATCAAAGGCATTCGGGAAGTCGCCGGTCTCGGCCTTGCCGAGGCGATAGCGCTGTACGACAACATGCCGTCAGTCGTCAAACGCGGCGTATCGAAAGAAGATGCGGAATCAGCCGCCGAACAACTCCGTGCTTCAGGTCTCACAGCGGAAATACGGGAAGAAAGGCCCAATCGATGATACACGCCACTTGCACGAACTTCTGACGAAGACGGAATACAGGATTATCCTCCGCTCGACAGGACCGGAAGCGATGGGGGGACAGAGAGGGGTAGCCGAGATCGCTGAGATGATGGAAGAAAAGCTGATGGCTGCCGTAGAGGCGTCTATGCGTGAGGAGCACATCCATACGCAAGTCAGCGCTCTGGCGGATGATATCGAGACATTGAAAGAGCTTTCATCTCTTTGAAGGAGAAATCATATGATACGCATGGCATTCCTCGGAGTCCTATGCGCAACCGCGCTCGCAATAGCGCCTTTGGCGGTTTTCGCAGGGGAGGGAAGCAAGGATAAGCTTTCCGAAGACACAATCAAGGCGATACAGCTGCTCAACTCGGGGGACAAGGAAGGCGCGCTCGCCAAATTCGAGAAAATAATCAAGAATCCGAAGTCGAAACCAGTCGATTTATACATGACCGGGGAATTCTGCTTCACAAAGCTGGGAAAGCATGACCTTGCTGTGACGGCTTTCGAGAAGGCGCTCAAAGCAGGCAAGAAATGCAGGGAAGAGCTTGGAGAAAAGGACTATGCGATGTTGCACGACGCCATGGGAATATGCTATGCGATAACCGGCAAGCTGGACAAGGCGGAAAAGATACTCCTGGAAGGGAAGAAGCTGGCCAAGGCGCTGGAGAGCTATGACCGCTGGATGTGCGAATACAACCTTGCATGCGTCTTCTCCGAGGGGAAGAAGAAGGAAAAGGCCATGATCGAGCTCAAGGAACATCTGGAAGGCATGCGGCTCGATCGCTGGGAAATCGACGTCGAGAAGATTGCAGGGGATTCGTCCTTCAAGTCCATGGCCGACTCCGATGACTTCAAGTCTCTGCTCGAGGACTATTCAAAAGTCAAAGGCGACCCGGCAAAGGATGCGATAGTGCGGATCCCTGCTTTCGGCAGGCAGGTGGAAGTGCTGCTGCCGGAGACGACTGTATTCAAGCGGGAGAAGATGCCGGACTACTGCATAAGATCCGGATCCGCGGAGGGAACCCTATTCATGATTTCCCTCAACCACAACAGCAATTCCGGATTCAAGACGCTCAAAGAGCTTGCGCAGTCGGTATATGAAAAGACGTCCGCCGGCTATCCGGAAGATGGGAAACGGTTCATCGACAAGGGGGAGAGCTTCATCTTGCGGCTGAAACTGAGCATGGGCAGGCTGGGCCAGCTGTCCTTGAGGGCATATTACCAGGACAAGGACCTTTTCCTCGACCTACATATCTCTGCCATGAATCCCAAGCCCGAGGACGAGGAGAGGATGATGCGCATGGCGGAAAGCCTGAAGTTCGTCAAGACTGCGGGGAAGTAGTCACTTCGTCGAGATATTATTGTAGAAGTTGAAAAAATATTCCGCTTTTCACGCGCGCAGCCCTTCGACAGGCTCAGGGCGCAGCGCGTGGCATAACCCGGACGAGCCCTGCCTGGTTGGTTCCGGCTCGTTTGGGTTATGGTAGGGAGGTCTGTCATGGCAAGGTGCATCCCCTCGCTCTGCTTCGCAGCTTTCGCCCTGTTCTGGTCCGGTCTGGTTGCGAATGCTCCTTGCGCCAGTGGCGAGGAAGGCGGACCCGGGAATCCCGTCCCAGACCAGGGCCGCCTGAGAATCCGGAAAGTCCCGGACGAGGACCGGAAGGGATGCTCGGAGAAGGTCGAGAGGCTGGAGCAGTTCTTCGCAACATACGGGGAGGACGTGCAATCGGTCAGGGCCAGGGAGTTCCTCGAAGGGGCGATACCGAATTCCAAGGTGACAGGAGGAGGCGACTGGCCCGACCCGCTCAGGTCTGTGAGGGGCATACAGGCGATTTTCGCTGACGACAAATCAGTGCGCGGCCTTTCATTTTCAAAATACTCACGCGACTGCCTTTTGCGGCTCAACCTGCGCATCAACACGGCCCTGGAGAAGGGAGGATTTCACGCATGCTTCTGGGAGACCGAGGACAAGGGCAGGGTTCATATCAACTGCATCGCGGGCGAACTGATGGACCTAAAAAGGGACGAGCCGTTGCGGATTTGGGGAAAGCCGGCCAACAACGAGCCGTGGTAGCAGGACTGCCAGCACCGCCAAAATCAGGACGATTCACGCCGCCAGCAGCTCTTTGTGAGTGAAGCAAGGCAGGCAAAGGCAAAGCGCCATCCCCGATCTATATTCAAAAGCAACCAAGGGAACGGATACAAAGTTATCCGTCACCGAGAAGGCGCTCAACCAGCAGCAGAAACAACCCGAGATCACGGACTTCTTGAAGGCCGGATCGATATGACCCGGAGTTGTTTATCAGCATCCACGCAGACTCGTCGCCGAGCAGTTCGACTCGCGGCTTTACGCTGTATGTGGCCCGCTCTGCGTCATGGTCGTCGCAACAGGCCGCCGACGCGATTTCCAAATCTCTGGCTCGAACCGGCCTGGAAAGCCGAGGCATCCAAAAGGCCGATTTCCGCGTACTCGTGCTGACTCGCAACCCTGCTGTCCTCGTCGAAATGGGCTATCTCTCCAACAGCAGCGAGGCCAGGCTCCTAAGAACAAGTTCCTTCCAGACTCGCCTCGCACAGGCAATTGCAGACGGCATCAGCGAATTCCTCGACTGAGCCGTTCTGTAAATCAGCCCTTGCCAATCCCCCGCAAAAACCCCATATTGGCCATTGGACAATCAGCCCTTATGCAGTTAGAATTAAGCGCATGAAGTTGTACCCTCTCAAATTCGAGCCTATATACAAGCAGCGTATCTGGGGCGGCAGAACGCTTGAGCGAATGTTCAGCCGAAAGCTGCCGGCCGATGTTAAGATAGGCGAAAGCTGGGAGATTGCGGACCTGCCGAACGATAAATCTGTAATCGCCAACGGCGAGCTTGTCGGCCAAACTTTAGCACAAGCCATTCAAAGCTATCCAGAGCAGATAACGGGCATACCGGGCTTCTCAGGCAGATTCCCCCTGCTGATAAAGCTTCTCGATGCAAAGGATATCCTCAGCGTCCAGGTCCATCCCGACGCAGATACCTGCATACGAACCGGAAAAGGCGAGCCAAAGACCGAATGCTGGTACATCATCTCCGCCCAGGGCGATGCCTTCATTTACAAGGGGCTAAAAAAGGGCGTCGATAAAAAGCTGTTCGCCGAGGCCATCGAGAACGGATCGGTCGCCGATATGCTGGCCAAAGTCCCCGTGCGCCCGGGCGAGTGCCATTTTCTGCCCGCGGGAACGCCCCACAGCATCGGAGCAGGACTCTTGATAGCCGAGATTCAAACCCCCTCGGACACCACATATCGCGTATTCGACTTTAACAGGGTCGATGACGCCGGCAATGCCAGACAATTGCACATAGCCGAGGCCCTCGAAAGCATAAACTTCGATGCATCGCCCGATGAGCTTGCCGTCACAACAATAGGACGTCTGGTCGATTGCGAGTTCTTCAAGATAGACAAGGGGCATCAACTGGAAAACTGCGAGGCCCTCCTCTCGCCGGGGCGGATGAAAACGATGATTTTCCTTTCGGGCGCCGGCATCATCGAGCAAGCGGACGGCAGCATTGTCGCGTTCACAGCCGGCGATACCCTGCTAATCGGCGATGCATACGAAGGAGTAATACGATCCGAAGGCGACACACGCTATCTAACAGTAACTATCTGAGCGCTCGCCCCTCGGCGGGCACAAACGCAAAACCATTTTCCGAAAGCATCGGATGTCCATAGCCAACAGCAAAAGTATAAGCACAGAGGGTATCAGGATCGGCTACATAGTCGTTCTCGCAGCGGCCGGCGTGCTTTATGTGGCAAGTTGTGCGCCGGGCGTGCTCTGGCAGGATAGCGGGTTGATCCAATACCGCCTCTGGCATAATGATATAGCCGGCAACCTCGGTCTGGCTTTGGCGCATCCGCTCTTCTACATGGTCGCAATCGCAGCGAATTGCATCCCCATCGGGGAGTTCGGGTATCGCGTAAACGTCCTCAACGCAATTATTTCAGCCTTCGCCGTAGCCAATCTGTTTTTACTGTTGGCGCTCTGGCTCAGGAGCCTGATCCCCGCTGTTATCGGTGCGGCCAGCCTCGCCCTCTCGCACACATTCTGGCAGCATGCAGCCATGCCCGAAGTCTATAATCTGAGCATCGCCCTGCTTCTGCTCGAACTGGTGCTCCTGCTGCAGTACGCCAAAACGGCCCGGCCGAACTGGCTTTACTGCCTCGCATTCGTCAACGGCCTGGCGATCGCAAATCACATGTTCGCCTCTATCACGCTGCTGTGCTGCTTCGTACTGCTCGCCGTACTGATGCGAAAAAAGCGGATTGCCCCGAAGCAGATACTCGGTATGGCCATGCTCTGGATGCTCGGAGCTTTCCCTTATGAATACCTTATCGTCAAGGATATCGTCGTCAGGGGAGATTTCTGGCTCACAATGTCCTCGGCGGCGTTCGGCGAGGGATATAGGGACAGCGTACTGAACTTGTCTCTATCCGGCAGAATCGTCAAAGAGAACTTAATGTGGATCGCCCTGAACTTCCCGACGCCCAACGCCCTGCTTGCTTTTCTCGGCATCTCAGCGGTGCACTCGGCCTGCAGGCGACGCTGGTTCGCAAACATCATACTTGCGTTGACGGCATTATTCCTGCTCTTCGCCTTTCGGTACACCGTTGTAGATAGATATGTGTTCTTCCTCCCGTTCTACTGCATGGTCTCAATTCTGATTGGCGTCGGTTCGGCCAGGCTCCTCAGCCGAAGACGCAGTAAAGCCCTGCCAAAGATTATCCTGGCCCTTTGCCTGCTGACTGTCCCTGTCTATATAGTGGCTCCCAGGATAGCACAGCGACTTAATGTTATGACGCGCCCGAGAAAAATCCCGTATCGAAACGACTACACCTACTTTCTCACGCCCTGGAAAACCGGCGACAACGGCCCCGATATATTCGCCGAAGAAGCCTTCAAAGCCGTCACGCCCAACGCCCTGATAATCGCCGACTCCACAACGTCTCCCCCTCTGCTCTACGCCCAGGAGGTAAAGGCCCGACGCCCGGACGTCAAAATCATCTCCCCTGCTGGAAGCACCCCAGGCTCGCCCAAATTCGACAGGCAGACAGCAGACGAAATCCTCACGCAGCGAAGCGTGTATGTCGTTTCGCCCGTGGAGCATTTTTGCCCGGATTTTCTCCTCGAACGATGCACATTCCATAAAGCCGGCCCCTTATGGCTCGCAACGCCAAAATGAGTCCCGCACGAAATGACATACGCGGGCGAGACGACCGCGACACGCTGCCACAGCATCCGAATCAGGTCGCTGCGTTGTTGACAACGGCCAACCGCAAGTATATTGTGCCCTCAGCGAACATTCGACTGTTCGATCTGTATTAGTAGTGAAGGTAATAACATGAGCAAAGTTGCAGTTGTAAGAACCAGGCCTCTGAACGTCCTTTCCGACGTGGCCAGAGTTATGCGGTTGGCCAACGTCGGCGAGGCGCTCGATAGCAGTGTAACCACAATCCTCAAGAACAATCTGTCGTGGCATTTGATGTATCCAAGCGCCAATACCACGCCCTGGCAGCTCGAAGGCGCCATCCTCGAGCTGAAAAACGCCGGCTTCGAAGACCTCGTCTGTGTTGAGAACGAAACGGTGGTCACCAGCGCAGAAACCGGAGAGATGCTCAATAAGCAAAGGCCCGTCTGCGAGCATTACGGCGTGCCGATCAAATACAACTTCAAGCCGGCCGATATGAAATGGCGGCGGTACAAGCCCAAGACCAGGATGCTCGTTCTCGATGAAATTTATCCGAAAGGATTCTGCATACCTGATTATTTCCACGGCAAAAACGTCGTCCATCTGCCAACCGTCAAGTGCCATATCTACACCAACATCACCGGCGCCATGAAGAACGCCTTCGGAGGACTCCTCTGCAACAATCGCCACTACTGCCACTCGAAAATCCACGAGACCCTCGTTGACCTCCTCGCGATTCAGAAGGAGATTCACAAGGGAATCTTCGTCGTAACGGACGGAACAACCGCCGGCAACGGAGCCGGGCCAAGAACGATGACGCCCGTCGCAAAGGATATTCTCCTGGCCTCAGACGACTCCGTCGCAATAGATGCCGTCTGTGCAAAGATGATGGGCTTCGAGCCGATGGACCATAAGTTCATCCGCCTGGCCCATGAGCAGGGCCTCGGAACAGGCAGAATCAGCGAGATAGAAATCGTAGGCGACGTGGACATAGAGAAGGAAAACTGGAACTTCCACACCGGAGACAACGCAGCATCAAGCGTCGGCAAGCTCTTCTGGTTCGGCCCGATGCGATGGCTCCAGAAACTAATGTTCCATACCCCAATCGTCTATAGCTTCATCTTCGCATCCGCCATCTACCACGACAAAATCTGGTACCCCTCAAAAGGCAAAAAAGTAGTAGAAAACTGGCTCGAAAACACCCAATGGGGAAAACTCTTCAAAGACTACAAACCAGGCCATCTAAAAGCCTGACACAGATTTCTCATTGACCGCAGAACTCGCAAGCAAGAGGTTGACGGAGCCTTGGATAGCCTTTGTGAAATGTGTAGGTTTGCGCGGCGAAAACGACACTCAGAAATGCCTTCGGTACCACACACCTTCACTTGTCCCTACAGAAGAACATAAGTGCCGTCGCTCTTCCGATCTCCTGTATGTTACTATTATTCTCTTTAGCTTATGTTTCGGCTGAACCGTTCAGCTTGCCGTAACAATCTTTGAGGTAATCCCGGGACTTGGCAAGATTAGCCGCCATTACGTCGGCCTCGATATGCCCGTGCATAAACGGATTGACGTACCCGCGATACCTTATTTTTGCCAGCGCTTCGACCCAAGGCGTCATATCCGTAGGCCCCACCCCGGGCAGCTGCTCGTTATCTTTGGCCCGCTGCCACGCATAAAAGAAAAGAAGCTGCTTGCCGCATATCCGAATAGCCTCCGGCACCGATGCTTTCAGGCCCTGGAGATGATAAGGGGCCAGAGCAATACCGAGACGCTTCGATTTGTTTATATCGACAAAGGCTTTGAAGGAATCGAGGTTATTAAGCAGTGCATCGCCGTGGTTTTCGATGGCGAGAAAGGATTTGTTTGCCTCAGCCAAATCGACCAACGGCTTTAGCGACTCGATAAACTGCTTCATCTTCGAAGTCAATTCATCGGGCTTGACCGCCCCGCTGCTTCCGCAAACCGCCACGCCGCCCCCGACCTTGCCGAGCAAGTCGGCGTAGCGCTCGTAGCCGCCCTTATAAACCGAGAATGCAAAAAGCTTCAGCTTGTGCTTGGCGAGCAACTTTTTCAACCCATCCGGGCCAAGCCGGTCAAGGACGTCGTCCAGGTGCGGGCAACCCTCATGAGCGGACCATATATCCACCGCCTCGAATCCCAGCCCGGCAATCCGCTCGCAAGCCTGCTCGATGGGAAGCTGCATGAACTGGATGGTCGAAGTGGAAAGCCGCATCCGCCATTTTTTTCCGCCTTTCATCTTGGTCGAGGCCGCGAAGGCAGGCCCGCCAAAAGCGGCAAGTGCGCCAAGACCGGCGGCTCTCAGGATGCCGCGGCGATTAAGAAAACCCTCGCTCTTTAGCCCTGCCCCAGGCAAACAACGGCTGGATAGCTCATTTCGCATAGCAATACCTCTTTTCGTATATCTTAAGACGCAAACAACAGCTCAAATTCAACGGTATTACAGTAACCCATCTTTCCCGGATTGTCAAGTTTTATTTTGCACCGAGAATTATTCGCCAAGTACTCCTAAAGGATCGTGAAGCAGCCGTTTTTTTATTTGACCAGGGGGATCTGAAATCCTAAAATTAGTCTTTGTACAACTGATTCGGACGAATGGCGTCGGCCAGCGGCGCATCAGACTCTAAGTAGAAAGAATCCAAGAAGCTCTACTAAATCGAAAAGGAGATTGAAATGACCAAAGAAACTCGAAAAGTAAACCGCCGAAACGTTATGCAGGCTGCCGGCCTTGGCGCAGCCGCCCTGACCCTTGGTTCCTGCGCATCGGGCCAAAAAAGTTCCGGAAAGGCTGCAACCAAAGGACACATCAATCACTCCATAGTCTATTGGTGCTTCTCCGAGCACTGGAGCGTCGAGAAGACATGCCAAATCGCCAGGCAGCTCGGCTGCAAGAGCGTCGAACTGGTCGGCCCGAGCGACTTGCCCACCCTCAAGAAGTACGGCCTGACCTGCGCCATCGCGCCCAACGGCACACCCGACCCGCCGTTTGTCAAGGGATTCAACAATACCAAATATCACGCTGAATTGCTCGCCACCACAAAAAAGACTATCGACAGCTGTGCGGAATTCGGCGTCAAGACCGTCATTGCATTCACGGGATACAAATGGCGTGATGCAGAAGATCCCAAGAGCGGCGAGATATCGCTCGAAGAAGGGGCCGAGAACTGCGTCAAGGGGTTGAAGGAGCTATGCCGATACGCCGAGAAGAAGAAGGTGAATATCGCAATTGAAATACTCAACACTCGCGCGACAGATCACCCCATGAAAGGCCACCCCGGCTATCAGGGCGACCACACCGACTACTGCGTCGAGATTATCAAGAGAGTCGGCTCGCCAAGTATGAAGCTCCTCTTCGACATCTACCACGCCCAGATTATGGACGGCGACATCATCAGACGCATCAACCAGTACAAGGACTACATCGGACATTATCACACAGCAGGCAACCCGGGCAGAAACGAAATCGGAGACAACCAGGAGATAAACTACAGGGCGATTATGAAAGCAATCGCAAAGACAGGCTACGAAGGCTACGTCGGACACGAGTTCATCCCGACCCGCGACCCCCTAAAAAGCCTGAGAGAAGCCGTAGAAATCTGCGACGTCTAAGAGCGTGTATGAGATGCCTTTTTCTCGTGGCATGGGCAGCTTACACACGCTCTAATCAGAATCTCGACAAAAAGGACCCCGTCCGTTCCATAGACGGGGCCTCTTTCTATTCACCCCTAACGTCATTTCCCCGGCGTGGTCTCCTCCAATGAAACCCGCACCGGCTCCGAACGCATAATTCAAATACCAGGTTTTACTCAACAACCAAATCCGGGTTGTCCGGGCCGAAATGTTTTAGCAGTACGATTGGGTCGTTTTGCGAGCAGTTGGTGATGGTCACACCGGCTTTGGCGGCCTCTTCGTTCACGAAGAACTCGTCGCTGGTCAACTGCCCGTACCTTATCACCGCAGGCGTCTCAATGTACCACTCTCCGACCTTGCCGTGCCCCTGCATCGTGATGAACCCGTAGCAGGCGTTGTCCTTGATGGTCACGGTCTTGCCCGGCAGCACTGTAAGCTCTTTAGCGCTGAAGGCGGTGGACTTGTAGCAAATCCAGTTCTCGATAAAGCCCTTCGCCTTCATTTCTTTGACCGGACGAGCCGGCTTGGGAGCCATAAATCGATTCCGGGCAAAATTAGGATCGACGTTCAAATCCCAATCCAGCACTGCGAGCAGATGATCCACATCGCCCATCTTGTTCTTAGGCGTATCCTTCCACAAAAGCTCTTTCGGCACGACCTGATCGTGCGTGATATTCTCGTACATCGCAAAAACGTCCGAGGCCTTCTGCGGCTCGTATGTGCAAAGGCTGCCCGGGGCGTGCAGAACGCCCGGCGGAACGTCCCAGCCGGTCCCGACAATGAGACGATGAGCAGGCGCCAGCCTCGTGAGCATGTTGTCTCTTCCCTCGGCCGCATCAAGAAGGGCCTGGCGAACCTGATCCTTAGTCACACCGGGGTTCAGGCCGAAGAAGGTATAGGGAAAGTCGCCGCCGTGGTTATTGGCCTGAGGCGGGAAATAATAGGCCTCCGGCTTGCCCAATTGGCCCGTCAGCGCAGCATGAGAGTCGCGATGATGAACGTGGTGCGGCAGAGCGCCTTTGTTATCGAAGAACTTCGAATACATCGGCCATCGCTGATGCTCGTCCCATAGCCGGTCGCCGATTATCTGGCCCTTCAGCTCGGCGACGGCGTCGATCAGGCGAACCTTCTCGATCTTGCCCTTGTCGTCGAAGACGATGAAGCTCAGGCCCTCGTCCTTGGATGTTAATGGCCCGTTATCGGCCGGAGTAGTCGAGGCGAACCAACGCTCGTCGATACCGCCCCGCTCGCCACCCAGGGCATAGTAATCATCCGGATGGAGTTTAATACGACGACCCGGAACGCAAAATGAACGGGGCACCCAGTTCGGGGCCAGGCGAACGATGCCCTTGCCCTGCTCGAGCGCCTTGGCGGCAATAGAATTAGCAGACATAAGTCCTCCTTAATTCAATACAAATAGAGATTCAAAGGGCACAGGCTTTTCGCCCGCCCGTACCAGTTATAATTGTCTTTACGGTTTCTTAATTGTTTTCCAGGCCTTGGCCTTGGCCGAATCCAGCACGGCGTCGCAGGCATACTGCACCGCCAGGGCATCCCTGAGATCCGGGCATGTCTTCTTGCCTGTATCGAGCCCCTTGACGAAATCAGCCAAAGTGTTTATATGCCAGTGCTCGTAACCAATGCCGCAGCCGGGGACCCACCAGTTCTTCATGTAGGGATGTTTCGAGTCCCACGTTTGAATGGTTCGCCATCCGCGGATAGTAATCGGATCGGCGTGGTCGAAGTATTCCAACTCATGGGCGGTCTCGAGATCGAATGCGACCGAACCTTTTTCGCCGTTGACCTCGAACGTATTCTGGTTCTTGCGTCCGCAGGCGTAACGCGTCGATTCGAAGGTTCCCAGTGCGCCGTTCTCGAATCTGGCCAGGAACGCGCAGGCATCGTCGATAGTTACGGCGGCTTTCTTGCCCGTTTCCTGCTGGACGCGTTCCTTTATGAACGTCTCGGTCATCGCACAAACGCTTTTGATGGGCCCGATGAACCATGTGGCCATATCGATTGAGTGAGCGAGCAAATCGCCTGTTACTCCGCTGCCGGCGACTTTTGCATCCAGCCGCCACAGCGCATCGCCGCCCTGAGGCACGTCGGCGCTGATGGTATAATCCTGCAGATACTTGGCGCGATAGTGGAACACCCTGCCGATCTTGCCGTCGTCGATAATCTGCTTTGCCAGCGCCGCAGCCGGGACCCGGCGGTAGTTGAACCACACCATATTAGGCTTGGGGTTCTTCATCTTACCGCCATAGACGTTCAGACCCTTGACCGCCGCCGGATGGTAGTCGAAGTACGCCAGGTCCAGCCAGATATCCTTGCTCGAGAAGCTGTCGTCGAGGGTCTGGTTGGTCGAGGTAGGGTCGGCCGAGCCGCTGGCCAGTCTGAAGCCCACGCCCCACTCGTCGTTGAGCACCGCTTCAAGCATCAGGCGTGCGCGGATGCGATGACGGTTTCGTCCGTCTTTCCACCTCACACTGCCGGTGGTTTCTTCGTCGATACTCTCGTGACGATACCGAAAATCGCCGGACCACTTGATTCTCTCGACCCAGCTTGCGCTGGTCGGCAGACCCGCCGGCGCCGCCTTCTCGATCTCGACCGTCTTCTTCTCGACGTTGTCGAGTCTCTCGGTCAGCGATTGCTCCTTGATCTTCTGCCTGGCTTCGAGCTGGGCCATCCGCTCCTGCATCTCCTGCATCATCTTCGTGGCGGCCTCCATCTGCTGCTTGAGGTCCGACAACTCGTCGGCTCGAACAGCGCCGGCGGAGAAGAACAACAGCAGGCCGAGTCCGACAGCCGCCGGCACAATCCTTTTTCCAACTTCTCCTTTCTTCATGTTTCGATCTCCAAAAAAATGTCAACTTATTCTCGCCCCAAACCTGTCTTGGGGAACACAATCTATCTTCCGTATATGTGTTTTTATACTCTTGCTGTGTTAGCCGCCTGTCAGGATTGTGTTAGAAATGGATTACTTGTGAGAATTTTTTTAGCGGCGCTCGTGCGGGAGGACGATTAAAATCACCCCCTGCTTGATGCTACGGGGCGAACTGAAAGAACCGCAAAAAACGGCGGTTTGATGGAGTGCATCCCCCGAGAACCCCTGCACCGCCGGTGCCGGGGATTAGCCCGCGGGCAAATGGATGGTGAAGGTTGATCCTTGTCCGGGGGTGCTCTGGACTGTTACAGAGCCGTTATGCACCTGGGCGATGTGTTTTACGATCGCCAGGCCCAGACCCGTGCCGCCGAGCTTGCGGCTGCGCCCCTTATCGACTACGTAGAAACGCTCGAAGAGCCGGCTGAGGTGTTTGCGCTCTATTCCGCAACCACCGTCCACAACGGCAATGGTTATCTCATCGGGGAGTTGTTCGACGTCGATTCGCACACTGCTGTCCGGTTTACTGTATTTGACTGCGTTGTCCACGAGATTGACAATTGCCTGTTCGAGGAGAGCCGAGTTGACCCTGGCCTTGATCTGTTCATTGCAACCGACGTTTATAGCGACGTTCTTTTCGGATGCCTTGATTTGGGTCAATTCGATTGCCGTATCGAGCACCGGTCGCAAGGCGATCTCCTCGAAAGAGACCCTGCTCCTTTCCGCATCCTCCTCCAGGCGGGAAAGGCTAAGCAAATCCTCTATGATCGCATTGAGCCGGTCGGAGTGTTTGGCGATAATCTTAAGGTAACGCTCGGTCCGCTCCGGATTGTCCGCTCCCTTCTCCAGAAGAGCCTCGACAAAGCCCTGGATTGACGTCACGGGCGTTCGCAGCTCATGCGAGACATTAGCGACAAAGTCCCGCCGAATATTTTCGAGCCTTCGGATCTGCGTAACATCGTGAATAACAATGACTGCCCCGGTCTTGTCTTCGTCGGAAGCGCTGATTCTCGCTCCGTGCAGTTGGAAACACCTGCCTTGCCCGCTTGCCAGGTAAGTGTCCTCCTCCGTCGGCTCATCGGCGGCAAGTGTGCGATTGACAAACCTTTGAAAGTCCGCATCGCGGACAGTCTCCTCTATAGTCCGGCCTTGTGCAAGGGAGGGGTCTATCTCCAGCAGCTCTGCGGCGGCCTGGTTAACGCTGAGAATGCGTCGATCCGCATCGACGGCGATAACGCCTTCAATCATGCTCGTAAGCACCGCCTCGAGTTCGTTGCGTTGTTTTGTAATAGTGAGGAATCGTTCGTGAAGCTGTCCGGCCATTTCGTTGAGTGTCTGGGCGAGGGCCGCCAATTCCACCGGCCCGAAAACCGGCACTCGAACATCAAGCTCTCCGGCTGTAAAACGCCTGGCAACCTGCTCCATCTGGACTATGGGTTGGCTAATTCGGCGTGCCATTGCCAGACTCAACAGCGCAACGCACAGCACCACAACAACTCCGCCCCATAAGATTTTCACATATATAGCCTCCAGAGCATCGTCGATAGCCGTCACGGGAACGGACGTACGCGCCACTGCGGCGGTTTCACCGTCCTTCTTAATGGGCACAGCCACATACATCATGTTTTTGCCGAGAGTATTGCTATACCGCAGCGACCAGCCGAAGCCCGTCTTGAAAGCGGCAATTATCTCCGGCCGATCCGAGTGGTTTTCCATCACGGCAGGATCCTCATCCGAATCTCCGATTACTATGTCGCTCGAAAGCACAACCGTAAAACGGGTCCGGCGTCCACTTGCATCGGCCAGCGCCTTGCACAGCCCGTCAACATTGGATGGTTCGCCCTGAATCAGAGGCGTCACCTGCCTGGCAAAAACACGGGCCAGCGTGTCCAGCTCAACGCGCACCTGCTCATAATAGAACTCGCGGAAGGAATACGAAGAAACCGCCGCCACCGCAAGCAGGGCCGCCAACGTAACAAAAAGGAAATAGGGGTAGAGCTGCCATATAAGTCGTCTTCTGGTCATTGTTCTAATCCTTGAAGCGGTATCCGACGCCGCGAACTGTCTCTATATATTTTCCGTAAGGGCCGAGCTTCTTTCGCAGAGAAACCATCTGGACATCGACCGCCCTTTCAGTAACAACGTAATCGCCGCCGTGAACAGCATCGACGATCTGGTATCGCGTGAAGACCAGTCCCGGGCGTCGCGCCAGCTTTTGAAGCACATTGAACTCGGTCAACGTCAACTGGACGGGTTTGCCCTTTATCGATACCTCGTGGCGGGCCGGGTCTATCGTCAAGTCCTGAATCTGAAGCACCTTGGACTCCTCGATCGGCTGGGCCGCTCTGCGCAATATCCTCCGCACACGGGCCACCAGGACCTTGCCGCTAAACGGCTTTGTCACATAGTCCTCTGCGCCCAGTTCGAGGCCGATCACGATATCGAACTCTTCGGCCTTCGCAGTAAGCATAAGGATGGGAATCGACTTTGTTCTGGAATCGGCTTTGAGCTTTTTGCAGACATCCAGGCCGTCAATGCCGGGCAGCATCAAATCGAGAATAATCAGGTTCGGAAGCTTGCTCTGGGCAATCTCCAGGGCGCGCTCGCCCGTATCACAAGCGAGCACTTCATAACCCTCCGGCGTCAGGTTAAGCTCGACCAGCTCTCGTATATCCTCCTCGTCGTCAACAACTAATATCTTTGTTTTCACCATAGTCCAGCATCCGAGGCTTTTCACGGCCAAGGCTCTAATCGCTCTGTGTTTTGTACGGGCCCGGACAGCCAAGCCGCCACTTTATGTGAACAACGCATATTCTACAGACCCGACCGACTGCGGTCAAGAGTCGCCGACGCGGCAACACACCGCCGGGCAAGAAACCGGCGTTCCGAGCCGGAGTTCCTCTTGCGACGGTTGCTTGTTCGGAATCACTCGGCATTCTCCGTTCCGGACTCTTTGCCCGGATCATCCACATCTTTGACCGGCGTATGCCGGATGTCTTCGCCTTCGACCATGTACACAACGTCTTCAGCGATGTTGACGGCATGGTCGGCAATCCTCTCGAGGGCCTGGGCCGCAAGCATCAGCCCAAGTATAAAACCGATGTCCGAAGGACAAGACAGCATGTGGGTAAAAAGGACCCGGAATGTTTGATCCGTTATTCGATCGACCTCTTCGTCGGCATTTATCACCGCTATTGCCTCGTGGACGGACCTGTTGATAAATGCGTTCAGCGCATTATGAAGCATCTGCTCCGTAACGCCGGCGACATGCGTGAAGTCGATGATATCCTGGGTTCGTTTTGCATGAAGGAAGTTCTCGACAAAGTGTCCGATATCGACCACCTTATCGCCGATGCGCTCGATCTCAGCGTTGATGCGGGCCACCATAAGGAGGAGCCGCAGGTCCCCGGCCACGGGGGTATAGACGCCGATGAGCCTTATTGTTTCCTCATCAATTTCGCGTTGTATGCGATCCAGCGACTTTTCGTTCTCATACATCTTGCCGAGGAGCTCTTCGGCCCGGTCTATGAGGACCGAGTTAATACTCTGAATCATCTGCTCGGCAATGGCGCCCATGTGCATAAGCTTTTGCTTTAGTTTTCCAAGTTCTGAATCAAATCGTACAGGCATTGTATCCTCCAGTGTTCAAGTATTAGCCATATCGGCCTTCTATGTATTCTTCGGTTCTTTTGTCTTTGGGATTCAGGAAGATGCTCGATGTTTCTCCGTGCTCGATCAACTCCCCGTTGAGCATATAGATACATTCATCGCTGATTCGCCGCGCCTGGGCCATATTGTGCGTTACGATGACAATCGTGTAATCCTGCCGCAGCTCGTCGAGATGTAGATCGGGATGTACGACAGCAGCGCGATGGGCATATCGGTTAAGGGTGCGGGCGACTACACTACGAGCATTTCAGGCGGCAGTGTAGGCGGTTTGCTCGCGCTGAAGAATACTCTTGTCTCTGATGTTCGCACGAAACTTGATGCGGTGGCGACCGCGATAATCCAGAACATAAATCAATACCACGTTCAAGGGGTTGGCTCGTCTGGCTCGTTCACCAGTTTGACCGGGTGGAGCATGTCGAGCGAAAACCTGGCCGATTACGGCTCGGGCGTAATCGACGGCAACATATATATAAGGGTGACGAATACGAGCACCGGGGCCGTTACTCGCAATACAATCGCAGTTGACGTATCCGCCGATTCATTGAGCAGTATAGCGACGGATATTTCGGCTATTACAGGCCTCAATGCTGCGGTTGTCAATTCGAAGCTGAACATCTCGGCCGAGGCCAATTACAAATTCGATTTTCTGCCTGCGGTTCTCTCGTCGCCGACGGCGAGCACTCTTAGCGGGTCGTCCCCGACGATTTCGGTATCGGGGATATATGACGGCTCGGCCAACGATACTTTTACCTTTACCGTTTCGGGAACCGGGGCGGTTGGCAACGGGAATCTGCAACTGGTTGTGACCGATGGCAGTGCGAATACTGTTGCGACTCTTAACGTAGGGTCGGGCTATGTGTCGGGCGAGGCGCTTGAGGTCGGCAACGGCATTAAGATTGCACTTACGACAGGCCCCCTGGGGGCGGGCAGCCTCAATGACAGCGAGACTTTTGCGGTCGATGCTTTTGCGGATACGGATACTTCGGGCCTATTGGCGGCGGTCGGAATGAACGCTTTCTTCTTTGGCTCCGCCGCCGAAGATATTGCCGTGTGTTCGTCGATATCGGCTTCGCCGGCGCTGGTGGCGACGTCTATCGGCCCCGATATGAACGATAACGCGAATGCTTTGAACTTGGCCGGCGTTCAAAACGAGGCGATTAGCAGTCTGGGATCGGTCACTTGCTCAGAGTACTATCGGCAACTGGTTACGGACGTGGGGCTGAAGGTCTCCATGAGGGATGTGCAGAGGGACAACGCCGAGCAGATCGTCAAGAATCTTGAGAGTCGCCGGAATGACGTAAGCGGGGTTGATATCAACCAGGAGGCGGCCGAGTTGTTGATTTATCAGCAGATGTTTGCGGCGATGGCCAAGTATATCGCCACGGTTCAGTCGTCTATGGCGAGTCTGATGGAAGTTTTCTAAAAGAGTGAGTAAAAGAGTTTAATCGCAACAGCGAGGTCCCAATGGGCGGAACAATAAACGGCATTTACCAGAATCTCAGCTACGCTCTGAATCTTCAGGCAGAGAATTTGGCTCAGCTGCAGGAGCAGGCTGCAACCGGTTCGAGGGTTAATCGAGCATCGGACGATCCCTCTTCGGCCTATCGCGTTCTGGGGTTGAACTCTCAGCAGAGGACTCTTGGGGGCTATATGGACACGATGTCGCAGACGACGAGCTCGCTGGAGATATCGCTGACGATCATTGAAGAAATGGTCTCGGCTCTGGCGGATACGAAGGTGCAGGTTAGCCAGGTTGCCAGCGGTATTTATGGGGATAGCGGCCGAGCCATGGTTGCCGAAGGGATTAACAATACTCTTGAGCAGATGGTTTCTCTGGCCAATACGCAGCACATGAACGAATATCTTTTCGGCGGCGCGAATACGGGCTCTGCGCCTTATGCCGTTACCCGGACCGACGGCAGGATAACGTCAGTGACATATCAGGGGAGTTTGCAGAACCGCCTGATAGAAGTGGCTGCGGGCGTGCAGTCTTCGGCATTTTACACAGGCGACGAGATATTTCAGTCGAACAGCCGGGCGGCGCTTGAGTTTCCCGGGGATACCGGCGCCGCGGCCGGGACCGGGACGTCGAGTGTTCGAGGCGATACATGGCTTACCGTTACCGGCTCGGCGGGGAATTATAACCTTTCCATAGATGACGGGCTTACCACCATCAATACTGACGGAACGGATACGAATCTTGCGGTAACGCATTCAACTACCGGGGAGGTTCTGTATGTCGATACGACGGGAATATCGGCTGCGGGCGCCGATATGGTTCGTGCGCCGGGGACTTATAACGTATTCGAGACGCTTATATACGTCCGGGATATATTGAACAACGACAGGGAGCTTTCGGATGCTCAGTTGGAGAAGCTCCGCATGAATTCGCTGGAGTCGCTGGAGGAG
The DNA here is from genome assembly GCA_041322395.1 of Sedimentisphaerales bacterium. Classification (GTDB taxonomy): domain Bacteria; phylum Planctomycetota; class Phycisphaerae; order Sedimentisphaerales; family Anaerobacaceae; genus JAFGCD01. The sequence goes on along the minus strand of JBGLNQ010000001.1, from coordinate 2,380,622 downwards.
GTCAGGAGCTGCCTGACGGATAAATCCGTTTCCGTGGGTTCGAGGATAGGCTTTCTCGAAACGCTCAGGGAAAGCGTCGAGAATATGAAATTCGGCACTGAAGACGAGACAATGATGCTTCAGGAGGCCGACATTGCCCAAATAGCCATAGGTATTGCCCGCCAGGAGGTTTTATATCAGATGTCGCTCTCCGTAGCCGGCTCCCTGATGTCCATGTCGCTCCTGGACTTCATCGAATAGCCATTGGGTGTTGAAATAGAGGGTTTGGGCTGGATTTTAGTCCTGAAAAGCGGTTTTTGGGATGGTCGGCTGACGACGTAAGTGTTTGATATTTATACGCATTTCTTTGATGCGGGCCTGCTTTAGTGCAAAAAATGCGGATATTGGCGGGCGGCACGCGGTTTGCACAAGGAAAAGCAACCAAACGCTGTGCCTCCGTCGCGGCGCGGGCGGTTCTTAAACAAAGGGCCGATGAATTTTGCAGAAGGCTTTTGAGTAGTAAAAGAAGGAGCATGACAATGACAAGCGAAAACAAGTCGGATCGTTACCGTGAGGGCCTGAGATTGTCCGAGACAGGCAGATACCAGGAGGCTTTTGAGTATATCTCCGAGCATCTCCACACCTGCCCCGAAGACGCCGAGGCCCTTAATGATACAGGCGCTATACTCCATTGTCTGGGGCGGACGAATGAGGCTATTGCCTATTTTAACAAGGCGAGAAATATCCGGGGCGATAGCGGGGAGATTATCTGGAATCTGTCCGAGGCGTATATTGCCGTGGGCAAAGCCGGGGAGGCCGCCAAGCTCTTTGACGGCATGGAGCGAATCGGGATACTGAATGCGGACATTTTGAATCGAACGGCCGAGGCGTTTCTCAACCGGAACGACAAGTCGAATGCTCTTGAGATGCTTCTCTGGTCGCTGAAAATCGCGCCCGATCAGCCTGTTTTGCACCCGATGATTGAAGTAATTCGCGGCAAAAGGCCTAAGGTCGCCTTCTTCTGCGGGGGCGACGGAATGACATTTCTGGCCGATATCGTCGAATTCATTGAAAGGCGCTTTGAAATACGCGTTTTCGAGGGCAAGACGGAAGAGGAAATGTACGAGTTGATGCAGTGGAGCGATATTTCGTGGTTTGAATGGTGTACGAATCTTGCGGTTGCCGCCTCCAACAAGCCGAAGGTGTGCAAAAATATTGTCAGGCTGCACCGATATGAGGCGTATGAGCAATGGCCCAGGCAGGTCAATTGGAGCAATATCGACGTTTTGGTCACGGTGGGCAATGCCGTTACGCTGGAGACTCTCAGGGGGCGTGTTCCCGATATAGAGAGCCGGACTTCCGTGGTGGCCGTTCCAAACGGCGTCAATTTGCAGAGATTCCCATTTGTCGATCGGCGGCGAGGCAAGAATATTGCGTTCCTGGGCAATCTCAGGATGGTCAAGAATCCGATGCTGATGCTCCAGTGCATGCAGAAACTCAATTACATCGATTCGGAGTATCGTCTCTTCTTCGGCGGGGTCTTTCAGGATCAGGTGCTTGAGCAATATCTAAGGCACATGGTCGAGGCGTTGGCCCTGAGAGGCTGCGTTTTCTTCGATGGTTGGCAAAACGATGTGAACGCCTGGCTTGGCGACAAACACTACATCGTCTCGACATCAGTCTGCGAGGGGCATCCGGTTGGGATTCTTGAGGCTATGTCGTGCGGGCTTAAACCGGTGATTCACAACTACCTCGGGGCCGAGCAGACTTTTCCGAAGGAATTCCTGTTCAACATTGCCGAGGAGTTTTGCAATCAGATTACCACCGGCGATTACGACTCCAGGAGGTATCGCGGATTCGTCGAAGAGAAGTATTCGCAGAAACTTCAGTTTAGCAGAATCAATAATATTTTTGCCGGTTTGGAGGCTCGCATTGAGTCGGAATCAGGCGAATCTGGAATCTTAGATTTCAAATCTCAAATCTCAGATTTGACATTCGACTTTGAAGAGGCGATTAGACAACGATATGGCATTTGAGAATCTTGACGCAAAATCCGCTCCGCTCGTTAGCGTGCTTATTCCGACATATAACAGGGCGGACTATCTGCATACGGCCATCACCAGTGTGGTTCGTCAGGATTACGGAAATATCGAGGTTCTGGTCGTCAGAGACGGCGGAGACCGAATTGACGGTATTGTAGAGTCGTTCAACGATGAGAGAATCGTCTTTATCGACAGAGATGAGAACCGCGGGAAAGCTTATACGCTCAATGAGGCCCTGGCTCTTTGAAGGGCTGGCGGGAATTGGCACTGAACTGCCCTCCAAATATAAGGTCGTCGCAAATCGCACGAATTATTTTGTGACTCTTTCATACAACGACACGGTTGCCACGACGCTGCGAACTTTGGGCGTTACTGTGGCATGGAGCAGAGACTATAAGGCCGAAAGCCTTGATAGACTCGTGCGTTCTGTCGCCTTAACGACGTTTGTAGAGGTTGTGGCAGAAGCGAATTAATTTTGGAGTCGTAGTAATGGTCTGCAGGAAATTGATAAGACCAAATAAAGGGAAAGGATTCTCACTAATAGAACTCATTGTCGCCGTTGCGGCCGCAATGGTCTTGATACTTGGGATGGGGATAATCCTTGCGCACTCCCAGCGCGACTTCACAAGAATGTTCAAGCGGGCGCATAGCGATGTGGTTGAGGACGCATATTCGGCCAGGCGGGTCTTTGACAGGGTGGTTCGCAAAGCTACTTCGAGAAGGTGCGATTTGATAAGTAACTCGGAAATCTATGTATATTACTATTCGGACACTCCGGACGCTCCGAACCGCGAGCTTGTGGATCCCGACAGATTCGCAAGGCTGCATGTCGTCTCCGGCGTGCTCTTCGTTGACTACGGCGAGATATCGGTCGGGGCGTTTGATACGTTGGACCCGACTTCGCTGTCGGCCTCGACTACCTTGCGGCTGGCTCGAGACGTTCAAGTATCCGCGACCGTCCCGCTATTCTCGGTTCGAGCGAGAACCGTGCGAATGGCGATGCTGCTTGACAATGGAGAGGAAAGCATGTTGGTGGCATCGTCGGGGGTAAGGCATAACAAGTAAGAATATTGAAGGAGCCTGAAAAACAGGCAATCATTGCTATTGGACGATTAGTGTAATGGAGATGAATATGGATACTATCACGATAACGCCTAAGGAAAAGCGAAGCGGAATGATAATGCCGCTCGTGGCAACAATAGTCGTCTTCATCTTCCTCCTGGGCATCGCGATGCTCAAGATAGGCTTTAGCAGCCGATTCACAGCCGCCCGAACAACCACCGAGATCGCCGCCCGCAGCGCCGCCGACGCGGGCCTGGCAATGGCAATGCACCTGCTGAAGGAGACGCGTAGTGTATCATCTGCATCCGACGTGCCGCTGGAAAATACCAGGGCCGCCTTTTCCTATACTGTTACGCCCGACCCAGTGCGAGGTTTTCGAATCCGCTCTGTCGGAACGTCGGACAATATATCAAAGACTGTCTATGCAATGACATGGGCAACATCGTTTTGGTCCTATGCCATATTAGTCGATGACACTATAAATCTCAAATCGAATATGTTACTGGATGTGTGGCCCGAAAACAGCACTTTTACGCCTACTATCGGCACCACCAGCACCGAAACGGGCGCTATCACACTCTCTCCAAATACGAACATCCCCGGAGATGTCGTAGTCGGGGCTGGTTCCAATCCGGATACCGTTGTCAGCAGTAAGAAGAGTTCTACGATAAATGGCGATGTCTATGCCTCCGACAACGACCTCGAATTTCCGTTCTGGCCCGTGCCGGACGGGTTGCCTCCCATTCCCTGGCCCGAGGAACCTAATGGGTTGACTATCACAACAAACCGCACATATCTCACTCCGATTACTTTCGGCAACGGAGACACAATCAGTATCGTCGGAGACGTGACTATGTATGTCGCCGGCAACATGAGGCTGAACAGCAGTGCGAAGTTGATCATAGCGGCGAACTCATCATTGGAGTTGTACCTCGGAGGCTCGTTAATCGCAGATCAAGGATCGGAAATTACAAATTACGATGAGGATGCGAGAAATCTTAAGATTTATGGGACTCCAACATGCAGAATAATTGATTTAAAGAATTCAGGCAACCTCTGGGCGGCAATCTATGCACCGAACGCCGACTTGTGGATTTACAACTCCGGCTCTACATACGGTTCATTTATCGGAAACAGTTTTGAGATGAAGCAGGATGCAGAGTTCTACTATGACACGCGATTGTTGGAGGATCCGACAGAGCATCCGTCGTTCTTCCAGATTGAGCGTTGGTGGGAGCGAGGAGACGACCTGATATGAGTAGATTTATTGGACACTAAACTTTGCAGTGAGATTAGGTGGTTTTAGACTATATGTTTGGAATAAAGCGAAATCAGGTTATAGGGGTTGATGTCGGCTCAGCCGCGGTTAAGATTGTGCAACTTCACAAGGCCGCAAACGGATGGGAGGTCGCTGCGGCCGGTATCGTCCGCACGCCCGGCCATTCTGAAAAAGGCTCTGTTCAGGCTTCTGTTCGAGCGATACAGAACTGCCTTGAAGTAAGCGGCGGCGCATCGCGACTTGCAGTTTGCGGGGTCGGCGGCCCGGAATCCGCGGTTCGCGGCTTCGAACTGGCGGCAGTCGAAGGGCCTCTATTGGAAGAAACGATTCTGGCCGAAACAAAGCACCTTAACCCCTTTGATACTGACGACATCCTGTTCGACTACAAGCTGCTTTCCAGTTCCAACGGGAAGATGAAAGGATATGTGGCGGCGGCGACCAACAGGCTCGTGAAAGGCAAGCTGCACCTTATTAAGAAGGCCGGATTGAAATGCGCGATGATTGACCTTGAAGCCCTGTCGCTAATCAACTGCCGAAATGAACTTGAAGAATCAGAAGGAGAAATCTCCACAGCCATAATAAATATCGGAAACTCCTGCACCACGTTCGTGGCCGAAGACAAGGACAAACGCCCGTTTGTAAGGGAGATCAAATTCGCAGGTCGTGATATTATCGAGGCGCTGGCATCCGCAAACGGCATATCTTCGAATGAAGCCGAAGAGTATCTGTTCGACAAAAACGGCACAAAGCAGGAGTATGCAAGTATCCTTTCAATAGCCTGCCGCCAACTGGCCGCCGAGATCAACAAAACTCTGCGTTTCTACGATGCTCAGGAAAAGTCCTCCGCCGTCAGGCAGTTGCTTGTGTGCGGCGGTATTGCCACTGCAAAAGGTCTGCTGGATGTCCTGGATAAGCAGCTCTCCGCAAAAGCAGTCCTGTGGAATCCTTTTGAAAGGATGAGTTTACGTTGTCAGCGTAATCCCAATGAAGCGCTGCGGAATAACATTATTCGAAACAGCGGCCCCGCCTTGGCGGTGGCCGTCGGACTTGCAATGAGGTCGATCTGATATGCACACAGTTGATCTTCTAAGAGGCGGAGGCATCCCTCCCAAAACGACTCTGGTCGGGATACTAATCGCGGCAGTGACCGCCCTGGCGCCCCTGTGCGCCGCCGCAGCGTTGCTGGACAGGTATTTCGGAAACGAAGTCTTCCTGGAAATACAGACGCAGGCGCTCGCCATAGAGTCGCAGGAACAGGATTCGTATTCCGAAGCAATTAAAGAAAGAACAGCGTTGGAGAAGAAAAAAGCAGACATCCGGAAAACCTTGTCGGAAGTCGTCACGTTTGCAGACAGACAGATTCAATGGTCGCCCATTTTCATAACTCTGGCCGAGCACATGCCTGAGGAGATGATTGTGACGTCGCTCGAGGCCGTGCGCAAGAATACCGCTGTTATTATACCGAGCGAGGACGATCCCGAGACCAATATTCGATTGAATGTTCCGAAAAGATCGCTGGTGATAAACGTAGCCGGCAAGGATAACGCGGATCATGATGCATCTGTGATGATGCTTAGGAACAAACTTGCCGGCTCCGCCGCACTCGCCGAAAAACTCGAAGATGTGGTAATCTCGCACGGAATACATGGGGCCGCCGAGGAGGGTGTTATATCGTATGAAGTCGTCTGTGTTTTTGAACAAAAAAGGTGATATGAAATTATGACATCAACAGAAAAAAAGCGTCTGAAGCCTGTTGCGGCCGTCTGGATAGGCTTCTTGGCAGTGCTCTTGTTGGCGTTCCTGCTCGTTGTGATGCCTCAGGAAAGGGCCAAGGGGCGGATCGCGCGACAACTGGCTGAGAAGAGACACGCGATAATCAGTGCCCGAGAGGCAGCGAGCGTCAAGACCCGAACGCTGCTTGAGCAGGAGATCGAAACCCTTCAAAGCATGGTGGGCGATTTTGTGATGGACCATACAAGTGCGACGAACCTGGCTTTTGAGGTTAGTCGAATGAGCAAGGATATGAAGCTAAACGAATTTAGTCTGACCAATACGGCCAAGGAAGGGTTTGCGGAGGTGTCGGGCTGCAGCGAAATCCTGGCCAAACCTGTTAACTTAAGCTTCAGCACGAACTTCAATACGTTTGCCGCCTTCCTGAATACCCTTGAGAGATATCGGCCGGCTATTTTCGCCGACACGTTCCGAATCGTACGTATTCCAGGAAACGCGCGGGAACACCAGGTGGATATGAAACTGTTCGTATTGGTGCCGAATTACGCCAATGAGCAAAACAGCACCATCCGCTCGGCTGAACTCGAATTGGAGCAATAACCTGTGAATCTGAAAAGACTAAAATGCGAACAATAGCAATTACAAACCAGAAGGGTGGTTGCGGCAAAACGACCACCGCGGTTAATCTGGCCTTCGCATGGCAGATATATTTCGATTTCAGCGGTTATACGGATATGGCCCGCGGGATAGCGAGAATGATGGGGCTTCGGCTGATGCTGAACTTCAATAATCCGTATCTGGCCGACAGCCTGGGCGATTTTTGGGGGCGATGGCATATAAGTCTCTCATCATGGTTCAAGGATTACGTCTATATCCCCCTTGGGGGCAATCGCAAAGGGGCCTTCAATACATACAAGAATATGTTCCTGGTAATGGCGATCTCCGGCCTCTGGCACGGGGCGGCGTGGACGTTCGTTATCTGGGGCGCGGTTCACGCAGTCGGACGATTTGTAACGCGAGAGATTGAAAGAACCTCTTTCTATAAGTGCAAAATCCCCAAAATCGCCAGGCAGTTATTCGTATTCGGCTTCGTTACCCTCGCCTGGATCTTCTTCAGGGCCGAGACCGTCGGCGATGCGTGGACAATTATCGAGAGGATATTCGCCGCCGGATTCGCAGACCCGCAATGCCCGCTGCTCGCTCTGGGCCTGGTGTTCGCCGTCTGGGGCTATCAATTCGCCTACGAATCCAGACTGAAATCGATTCTCGAATTGCGCCTCGTACGCGTAAGTATGGTTATACTAATGATTCTCTATCTGGCGATGTTCGCTCCATCGGGCGGGCAGGCCTTCATTTATATGCAGTTCTAATATGCAAAAACAAGAGATTGAAAACAATAATAGGCCGGCAGCGTCCCTCAAGGGGGGGATGACTGAGCCGTTCAGTTCAAATTGCCTCCGACTGTCGCCGGGCGAGTGGGTCTTCGTGGGCATTGTTGTCTCAGTAATCGCCTGGCTGGCGCCGGTGCTCTGGCATCGCGCCGAGAAGTTCGAGCCGGGCCTCGACTATCGCCTGCCTTACGAACTTAGCAGCGATTATGAGCTTTATCAGCGATACGCCGAATGGGCCGCTGAGAGATACGATACCTTCGTCGCGGGCGATTCGGTGATATGGGGGCACTACGTCTCCAGGGACAACGCGCTTGCAGCGCAGCTCAACCGGCTCATCGGAGAAGACAGATTCGCGAATCTCGGCGTCGATGGGATACACCCTGCGGCCCTCGAAGGCCTGTTGCGGTACTACGGCCGGGCGATTACGAATAAGAACGTTATCCTGCACCTGAACCTGTTGTGGATGAGTTCGCCGAAACATGACCTCCAGACAGAGAAGGAACACCACTTCAACCACCCCGACCTTGTCGCCCAGTTCACGCCTAAGATTCCGTGCTACAAAGCCTCCTGCGCCGAGAGAATGTCCGCCGTTGTAAAACGCCGCATTGGTCTATTCAATCTGGCATCGCATATCAGCATCGCATATTTTCAGAGTATGGACGTGCCTGCCTGGACTATCGAGAACCCCTACGATTGCCCTGTCGAGGCCGTGACTCTGGCCCTTCCAAGTTCCGATTACTATGTGCGCGACGCCAAACCAGCCAGAGCCACAGGCGCCAACGCCCTCGATTGGGTCAACATGGAAACCTCGCTGCAATGGCGTTTCTTCAAGCGCTCGATCGAATTGCTCAAAAAACGAGGCAATAACGTTTTCATTCTCCTCGGCCCATTCAACGAGCACCTGCTCACATCGGAAAGCACCGGCAAATATCGAAAGATGCAAGCGGAAATTGCCGTCTGGCTCGAACAGAACAATATCCCTCACTGCATTCCGCCCGTGCTGCCCCCGAAGGTCTATACGGACGCCAGCCACCCCTTGAGCGAAGGCTACGCCGAGCTGGCAAACCTGCTCCTCCAAGACCGCAGTTTCAACTCCGCCATCCTAAAGCCATCGCAGTGACGTACCAGAACTTATCCCGGCTTCGCCGGGAACCTGGTTTTTTTATGCCGCTAAGTATGTCGTGCTGCGTATCGCGTTTGGGATAAAAACCTCCGCCCGTAAGGGAGGGGGTTGTAACGGGCGGAACGGGAAATTATTGCAAGCCCGAAGCGTAAGCGCCGGGGTAAAGACCTGTACATGCGCGGAAACCCCCTCCCTTACGCCTGCCCCTTGGGGGGTCGGGGCTTGTAACGGTCGGGGCTTGTTAGCTCACTTTCAACTTTCTTTGCGCCCCCCGCAAGTCCCGCAAGGGACGCCTTGTGGCGGGTCCTTTGGGGTTTTGTGCCTTCGTGGCTAATACAAATTCCTATACTCTTGAATTAATCACTCTTCCGGCTCGATAAGTTCATCAGGCATTCGCCCGCGACTCCATGTCTGCAGCATCTTCTGTCGAGCGGCCCCTTTTCGATAATAGAGGCCGTCCAGAGAAGACAGATGCTCTTCCCACAGCTTATCGCGGGCAGCTCGCCAGCCCCCAGGGTTTTCCGCCGGCTGGACAAGCCCCATATCCCGCATAATTTCAAGGAAGGCATCGGCAATCAGTTTGTGGCCCGCGATGCTCGGGTGCACATGGTCCAGCAGCCATTGTGCGCCTGCGATTGAGTTCTCGCTGCGGCCCTCGATCAGGGCCTGTGCATCCAGCAACGGCGCGTCATATCGCGCGGCAACATCGCTAATAGCATCGCGCATCGGCTCGAGAATCCGCAGCGGGCAAATATCCTCCTCTTTGGCCTTGACGAACCACTTTTTAGCCTCCTCGAATCGCCCGATCCGCGCGTAACACTTTCCGATCACATAAAGCAGCCCGGCGTCGCGGGCGTCAATCGCAGCGGCCTGTTCGAGCAGGCGGATCTTGCCGTACGCATTGTCCCATGCCAATCGGCGAGCCTGCTCGCGCAACTCGACTACTCGCTGCTTCTCGGCGGCCTCGACGAAGGGCTGCGACTTGATAGGAGGACAGTCCTCAAGATTGACGACCGGATTTACCAGGATAATAGGTACGCCCGCTTGGCGCGCCATCTTCACCATCGCCTCGATGTTTCCGGCGAAGTGCTTGGTAGTGCCCCGCCGCCACTCATCATCGCGATGATACCATTTGAGGCCGTCCTTGAAATCCAGCTTGGCTTCGACCTCCGTCGGCAGGACGGGTTTGGACGAGTCGGCGGCGTCCGTTTTCCTGGCGCCTCGGCCGGAGAAGTGGCTGTGCGCTATGCTGTAGATGCGCAAATTCAGCAATGTGCGGTGTAATCCAATCCGCCAAGGAGGCATGTTCTTGATATGTCCGTATGTTCTGTCTTCGAGGAATTCGTTTTGGCCCGTATAGACTATGAACATATCCGGCTCATAGTCCAGCAGCTCACGCATGATTGGTACCAGCCGATAGCTGGCATACGAAATGCCGCCGCAGTTGACTAATTCCCACTCTCTATCAGGCTGAACGGCGTCCAGGCTGAGCTTGAGCCAGGTCGTGAACGACGTCTCCACGGCATAAGGCCGGCCCTGAACCGTCGAGCCGCCCAGGCAGAATATCCGAAAAGCGTTATTGCCCTTGTCGGAGGGGAAAGATTGGGGGCAAAAGAAATCCAGGCGTTCGGCCGCCGTTTCATACCGGGCGCCCGCAGAATCAAGGGCAAAGAGCTTCCGCATCCCGCTGAAAGAAATATACGGATCATCCAAACCAACCGCTGGCACCGGAACAGCCAATCTAAGAATCACTTCAAGCACCACCAGCGGCAACAGCACAACCGCCAAAGCTCCAATGCGAAACAATACCCAACGCATTGCCCCCGCGCGATGCTCTAATTCTGTCTCGATCTTATCCTGTATCATTAGTTCTCTATGAAGTTAAAGAAGGCTCTGACCCATTCTTTCGGCCAATATATTTATGCCCGACGGCGGCGGGAATTAAAGGAGGCCCCAAAAATGTACCACAGAACCCTAATTTCTCCCCTTATTAAAGGCTTCTTCCTGTGGCGCTGAATGCAGCATGGAGTATAACTTTTCCAGTTGCTGATTGCTCACCGAGAGTCAGCGACAGGAAATAATTCTGGGGTACGCCGTCAAGAGTGCATTCCGGATTACTGCGGAAGCCGAAATGCTCATAATAGTCTGGCTCTCCCGCCAACACGCAACCCTCGGCTCCAAGATTGCGCAGCGCTGCCAGGCCGGCGTTTACGAGAGCCTGACCAATACCCTGTCTTTGAAACTCAGGTCTAACCGAAATCGGGCCAAGAGTGTACCAGTTCAGAGAACTGTCTGAGATTTCCACGGGTGAAAAAGCTATATGTCCTACCACCTGCGAATCAATCTCTGCTACCAACGATACGGAAAGAGCCCTACTGCGACGCAATTTCTCAATTATAAATTGCTCTGTATGTTCGCCATACGGGCATGTCCGAAAGGCCAGTTCTGTGATGTGTGAAATGACTTCAATATCAGCGGGACGTTCCGGTCGATTTTTTACATTCTGGTGCATATATCGTATCTCTTTAATCTGTGAAGTGAAAAAAAGGTCTGACCCTTTTTTTTGCTCCCGCCCAAGTTCAGTCTTGTCGATGCCAACATTGAGTTCCTTTCGCCGCTGTTCGGCTGAGATCATATCATACCACCGCGGCAAGTTCAACAATTCCTATCTCGCCTTGGCGTCCACATGCGCGCCCGCGCTCATAATAAGATCATTAGCAATCACTTTAATGCCTACCTGAATAATCGCCTCAAGCATAACAGTCGACGAGTCGATCATCCTTGCCAACTCCCCCCAACCCTAATGCGACGACTAATAGCTCTGTTCTCTCACCCTGGCGAATGTGTCCTGGACCCGTTTAATGGGGTGGGAACAACGACGCTGGCAGCCGAAGAACTCGGACGAGCCTTTGTCGGAATTGAGCTTTCGGAGCATTACCACAGTATTGCAATTCGACGCCACGATGAACTACGTCGCGGCCTCGATCCTTTCCGAAAGCATAAGCAGACTCCAAAAAGCAAGAATAGCTCAGTTGCTCGCCTCAAAAAGCAGCGTTACCTGGTCCCCAAGAAAACGCTCCAGCTTGAAGTTAAGCGAATCGCAGAACAACTCGACAGACTTCCTACGCATGAGGAAGTTGAACTCCTCGCCGAATACCCCATCTCCTATTACGACGACTACTTCATAAGTTGGGGCGAAGTTTGTGCCGCTGCTCGTACCACCGGCATGACCGAGACACGCAATTCAAAGCCGCGCGCAACATCTATGAATCAACTTTCCCTTTTCAAATAAACTATTCCTGATACCCATCAAAAACGTCTTTCGCCATCAAATAATCAATATCGAAGTCGCAGATCCCGATCCATCGGGAATCAATTAAGAATCCCCGCCAATTCTACACAACCCCGCCCCCATGTCAAATAATCAATCGCCTTATCCGCTGCACGTTCTACGCTCTTTATCGCTGCTTTACGGGTGTCTGAGCTTTTTCGGTTGTAATGGTCCCCGTGAAGGCTTAAAATCCTTCTTTTACAGGCAGGACAGTTCCAGTTAACGGCAAATAATGATGAAAAAAGGTCAGAAAACAGGTTCGGTGATGGTTGTCGGGGGCGGTATCGCCGGGATTCAGGCGTCTCTTGACCTGGCCGACGCCGGGTACAAGGTGTATCTTGTCGAATCGGGTACCGCTATCGGCGGCCACATGGCGCAGTTAGACAAGACGTTCCCGACTAACGACTGCTCGATGTGCACGATATCGCCTCGGCTGGTAACGGCGGGAACGCACAGGAATATCGAGATAATAACCAATGCCGAATTGTCGCAATTGGCGGGCGAGGCGGGCAATTTCAGCGTCAAACTCGCTATTAGGCCGCATTTCGTCGATCTTGAGAAGTGCACCGGCTGTGGAGTCTGCGCGGAGGAATGTCCTGTTTCCGTCCCGGACGAGTACAACCAGCTCCTTAACGACAGGAAGGCGATTTTCAAGGAATATCCGCAGGCCGTCCCCAATAAATTCGCCATGACAAGGGAAGGCGTGCCTCCGTGCCATGATAGTTGCCCGATTCACGGGAACCCGTGCGGATACATTGCTTTGACCGCGGCGGGCAAATTTGAAGAGGCCTACGCCTCGGCCACGGAGACTAATCCGTTCCCGTCGATATGCGGCAGGATTTGCGAGCATCCCTGCGAACAGGTATGCAATCGAGGCAACCTCGACAGCCCTGTTTCGATTGCCTATGTGAAACGATTTCTGGCCGACCGTCATCACGAGCAGGACACCGAGCCTACGGCCGAGGAGAAGCAGGCTTCAATTGAGAATAACGGCAAGAAGGTCGCGGTTATAGGCTCGGGGCCGGCGGGATTATCGGCGGCACTGGACTTGCGAAAGATGGGGTACTCGGTAACCATATTCGAGAAGCACGGCGTGCTCGGCGGGATGATGAGGATCGGCATCCCCGAATACAGGCTGCCCACCGAGGTTATCGAGAGGGATATTCAGAATATCCTCGATTACGGCATCGATGTCAAAATGAACAGCCATATTCAGGGCCAGGACGATATCGATGCAATGTTCAAGGATGGCTACGAGGCGGTTTTCCTTTCCGTCGGCTCGCATAAGAGCATGAGAATGGGCATCGAGGGTGAAGACAGCGAGAATGTATCGAGCGGCATCGACTTTTTGCGCAATGTACGGTTAGGCAATATAACTTCCGTCAAGAAAACCGTGGTAGTCATCGGCGGCGGGAACGTTGCTATGGACTGTGCACGGACGGCGCTGCGATTGGGAGGCGAGAAGGTTTCTATCGTTTGCCTCGAAGCCCGGGACAAAATGCCGGCCTACAAATGGGAGATCGAGTGGGCCGAAGAAGAAGGCGTACACGTCAGGGCCGCCAAGGCGACGAAAAGAATTATCGTCGAGGACGGTAAATTCACCGGGCTTGAGTTGTTAGACGTTAAGAAGATGGCGTTTGTCGAGGGCAGGCTGGAACTGGAGACGGTTGCGGGCACTGAGGAAATCCTCAAGGCCGATGAGTTGATAGTGGCGATAGGGCAAAAGCCCGACCTGGGCCTTCTGGGCGAATGCGGCAAAATAAAGCTGACCAGGCGCGGGACGGTCGAGGTGGATGAGAAGACCGGCATGACTTCCTGGGAGGGCGTTTTCGTCGGCGGGGATGTTATTCGCGGGGCTGCCAGCGTCGTTCAGGCCACGGCCGACGGGCAAATCGCGGCAAAGGCGATAGACGCCTACATCAAGGGCGAGGAATTCGAGCCTGAAGTAGAGACCCAGCCTGTGGTCGAGATATCGAGAGAAGAACTCAAAGAACGAAAAGAGAAGATTATCGAGCGCACAGAAATGCCCACAATCGGGCTCGACAGGCGGCGGACTTTCGAGGAAGTCGATCTCGGATTCACCGAGGAGATGGCCAGGGCCGAGGCCGAGAGGTGTTTGTTCTGTGCGGTTTGTTCGTGGTGCGGATTGTGCGAGAAGGTGTGCGAGGCCGGTGCAATACTCTATAATGACAAGCCCAAAGAGAGGACGCTGGACGTCGGCGCGCTCATTCTGGCCCCGGGGTTCGATCTGTACGACGCCGCGAAAAAGGGCGAGTACGGGTACCGAAGATTTCCCAACGTTATCAGCGGGATGGATTACGAAAGAATCCTGAGCGCATCCGGCCCTTACGGCGGTCATATAAAAAGGCCGTCCGACGGAGGATGCCCGAAAAGAATCGCATTTATTCAGTGCGTCGGCTCGCGGGACCAGGACAACCCCTACTGCTCGACGGTCTGTTGCATGTACGCCACGAAACAGGCGATTGTCACCAAGGAGCACATTCTCGACGCCGAGTGCAAAGTCTTCGTGATGGACGTCCGGGCGTTCGGCAAAGGGTTCGACGAATACTACGAAAGAGCCAAAGACAAATACGGCATCCAGTATATCTACACCAGGCCCTCAGCGGTAAGGCAGGACTTTGCCACGGGCAACCTCTCGCTCGAATTCACCGAGGACGGAGCCGAATGGATCGAGGAAGAATTCGATATGGTGGTATTGTCCAGCGGGCTTTGCGCGAGGGAAAGTTCGGTAAAATTGGCTGAATTATGCCAAATCGAGTTGAACCAATACAAGTTCGCGCAATCGGCCGGGTTCATGCCCACGGCTTCTTCGCGAGAGGGGATTTATCTCGCAGGCGCCTTCGAGAGTCCGAAGGATATCCCCGAGAGCGTAACGCAGGCCAGCGGGGCGGCGGCATTGGCGATGGAGCTTCTGGCGGACGTTAGAGGGACCGAAATAACGCCGGAGGTTTTTCCCCCGGAAAAGGACGTTTCAAAGGCCGAGACGCGGGTGGGCGTTTTCGTCTGCCATTGCGGCTCGAATATCGGTGGAGTAATCGACTGCGAGAAGGTCGCCAAATACGCCGCGAACCTCAAAGATGTCGTATTCTCGACCGACCTGATGTACACCTGCTCTCCCGACGGACTTTTGACCATAAGAGAGAAGATAGAAGAGCATAATCTCAATAGAATTGTGGTTGCCTCCTGCACGCCGAGGACGCACGAGCCGTTGTTCCAAAAGACAATAAGAGAAGGCGGGCTAAACCCCTATCTATTCGAGATGGCCAATATCCGCGACCAGTGCACATGGGTGCACACGCGATTGGGCGATGTGGCTGCGGATAAGGCGATTGATTTGGTGCGAATGGCGGTCGGGAGGGCGAGGACTATCGAACCGCTCGGCACGACGAGCTACGTTCCCAAGAGAGACGCCCTCGTTGTCGGCGGCGGGGTGGCGGGGATGACCGCGGCGCTTTCGATAGCCAACCAGGGCTTCGGCGTGCATCTGGTCGAAAGGTCGGACAGGCTCGGCGGCAACCTGCCCAATGTCAGGACCACGGTCGAAGGATACAAGCCGGGCGAATTGTTCGAAGAACTTAAAGCGCAAATCGCTCAAAACGAGAGAATAACCGTCTATATGAACTCGACCGTAAAGGAATGCAAAGGCTTTGTCGGCAACTTCCACAGCATCATAGACAACGACGGCGGCGATATCGAAATCGAACACGGCGCCGGTATCATCGCAATCGGCGCCGTCGAATCGAAACAGGATGAATACCTCTACGGGCGAAACGACAGGGTCCGCACGCAATTAGAGCTTGAGGGCTTGCTTGAGGAAGACCCGGAATATGCCAAGAGGCTCGAAGAAGTCGTTATGATCCAGTGCGTCGGCTCGCGCATACCCGAGAACCAGATGTGCAGCAGGGTGTGCTGCACCATCGTCGAACCGATCACAAGTGTCGTGATCGATGCTTTAGATGATGCCTTCTTCCAAAAGACGCCTGCGACAAAGACGACTGTGATTGGCGGGGCAATATAACATATCGCAGCGCTGATCCCCTGAAAAACAGTTGGGAACCTTCCGCAGAACGGCGACCAAAGAACCGCAAGAAGCATAGCAAAAAATGTAACGGCACGTCCGATTGTAACCAGTTTCTTTTCCGAAGTCCGAGGCGCCCATCGTTTATACAGGTCGTATGTAAACAAAGTCGCCACCGAATTCAACGCACCGGAAACCGTACTCATCAAAGCCGCCATCAATGCCGCTGCGACAATACCCAGAACGCCGGCCGGAAGCAGATTAGTAATTATGTGCGAATAGATTCTTGCCGCATCGGCAGTTCCATCTTCTTTGAGCGGAAGCGGGGGTAATATGCCTTTTTTAATCAATGCCAAGGCGATTAGGCCGGGAAGGACAAAAATAAATACGGGCAGCACTTTTATAAAACCTGCAAACAGCGAGCCTACGCGGGCATGGTTTTCATCTTTGGCGCCCAATACACGCTGAACAATCGTTTGGTCGGTACACCAATACCAGATGCCAATAATGGGATAACCCAAAATGATCGAATACCAGGGTATGCCCGAAGGATCGCCGTGGGGGCGAAGGACTGTCAGCATATGGGGGTCAATGACTTCGAGCATGCCGTCCCAGCCGCCAACCTTTACATAGCTTATTGCAGTTAAGGTAATGGCTCCGGCCAATAAGATAAGGGTTTGAACGGATTCGGTCACTACCACCGCCATCAACCCGCCTACGATGGTATAGAGCCCCGTTAGTCCGGCGATCAAAATAATACTGTATATTTTGTGGAGTCCGAACATACCTTCAAGCACCACGGCTCCGGCATAGAGAGAAAACCCGATGTGGATAAAGATAGCCGAGATGATCGAAAGCAGCGAGAGCCAGTCGCGACTTGCGCGCGAGTAACGCTTTTCCAGAAAATCCGGCAAAGTAGTAACGCGGGAGCGGATGTAAAATGGAGCAAAAAACAAGGCAAGAATAATCAAGGTAAACGGAGCCATCCATTCAAAGTTTCCATAGGCCAGGCCGTTAGTATAACCCTCTTCAGCGAGACTGACGAGATGAACCGTAGAGATATTGGTTGCGAACAGCGCCAAGCCAATTACCGGCCATCGCAGGGACTTGCCCGCCAGAAAGTATTCATCGGCCTGCTCTGTCTTTTTTTTACGTAACCCGCACCAGCAGCCCAATCCAACAATAAAAACAAAGTAAGCAACAATAATCCCCAGATCATATCCGCCAATCTGCATAAAGCGTCTCCTGAATGAATCATGTGTAATTGAGTTTGGTTAGTTCAGCTACATGGTTAACGTTTGACTTAGCAATAATCGACTCTTCGGCATCCATTTCCGATGGGATGATCGCATAGCGAATGAGATGTCTTCGAATTACTTTCATCATTTGTCGTACAGGCCGTATTCGCCGACGGCATCGAACATTGCCAGCACATTCTCTACGGGCGTCTCTTCGAGGATCGTATCGTGGCTTGCTCCTGCGACGTAGCCTCCGCCCGGCATCATAATGTCGAGGACGCGGCGAACTTCCTTGCGAACATTTTCCGGGTTTCCTTCGATAAGGACGTGATGTGAGTCAATTGCGCCGTTGAAGAGGATTTTGTCTCCGTACTCTGTTTTTAGGGTTTGGAGGTCCATCCCGCGGCAATTTGGCTGAACGGCGTGGAGGGCATCGAGCCCTGCTTCGACCATCAGCGGAATGAGCGGGGCGAAGCCTCCGCAACAGTGGAGCTGGACTTTCAAGCCGTAGGAGTGGCCGAGATCGATGAGTCGCCGCAAGTGAGGCATAATGAATTGTGCGAACATGGTCGGGCCCATCAGCGGGCCGTTCTTGCCTCCGAAATCGTTGCCTATGAAGAAGATGTCGATTGCACCCGATGCGGCGTCGAGGATTCGCTGACTGACCGCCAGATAGTAATCCGCTATGTGTTTCATTATGGCTTCGACAAGCTCCGGCCGGCTGTACATTTTTAGATAGAGATTCTCCATTCCCATCAGGTCGATGGCGTCGTGCCAGAACGGAGACCACTCGCCGCCGAGAATTGCATATTGGCCGTTGTACTTTAGTGCTTGGGCCTTGATTTTCGAGACATCCATCCACGTCGGCTCCGGCCAGCGATAATCATGTATCTGGCGCATGGTAGCCTCGGCGAGCGGATGACTCATTGGCTGGCCGTATCCCATGCCGCGGCGCTCGACGCCGAAAGGCGTTCGGGACGCAGCATTCCTGGACAATACAAAGTCCGGCCCTTTATAAACAGAAAACACCCGTCTGAAGTCGTCTGCGAATCTTTCTCGCAGCGCCTCGTCGTCGAGACCCAACTGGCCCTTGGCCTTGGCCCAGAACTCATCGGATGCCCCGCACCAGCAGGGCACGCGGTCGGGCTGTTCGTGCTCGAAGGCCGTCATTACTCTCTCTTTCGATGTCATTGACAATGAAACACCTCTTCCATAAGCCCCAGGACTATTCCGTATCGCTATACTTTCCGGTCGGCACACCCCAAGCCGGCCACACCAATCGCCGCCAAGAGAATAATCAATGCCGGCTTCTTCATATTGCTCGTCTCCTGTCAAGGCGTAATTGCCCTGAGTTCTGCAAAATTGCTATCAATATCAATAGACGCATTCACGGGCCGCGTCGGCGAAGATTTTTAGCTTCTCCGGGGGCGTTTCAAAAAAATGGTCGGCCATCGAACATATATACCCTCCGTCATAGCCGACCTTCTCGAATAATTCGAATATTTTTTCGCGTATATACTGCTCCGTGCCTTCGGTAACAACATTGAACTGATCGACACCGCCAATCAGGGCCAGTCGATTTCCGATCTTTTCTTTAAATTCCCATGGCTCCTGGTTGCCGCCGATGCTCGGGGCAGCGAGAGTTTCCGAGGCATCGCATCCGTTTGCGACTATCATCTCTTCAATGCCGAGGGTTCCGCCGCAAGTGTGATAGGTGATTTTGAAGCCCAACTCGTGAATTGCATCGTGGATTTTGCGGTCGTAAGGGAGGCAAAAGTCCTCGTGCATCTTCGGCGAGATAAGTGTCGAAGATGCCGAGCCTCCGCCTGTTTCGATAAGGTCGAATTTGGCGCCCTTCATGCCCTCGGCGAATTGGAGCTTCTTTTCGAGCAGAATCTTTAGAAGCGAATGCACCCAGTCGGGCTTGTCGAAGCAGTCGAGAATCAACTGGCTCACGTCCTTGAGGCAACATGCGTGCTGCCAGCAGCCGGCCTGGTCGCCCCAGATGAAACCACGCAGGATTCCACGGTCGCCGATCTTGTGGTATAATTCGGCGATTGGCTTTGGATCAAGCCTGGGCACGGGCATATACTTTTCGATAAGCTCGATATCCTCATCGTGCTTGATCATATATTCGGTAATCCATGTGGTTTTGCGATTTCCGTCGGTCTTGTAGGTGAGGTTTCCGCCCGGCGTTACAATGGTGTGATTTACAATGCGGCTATCCGGATCGTCGCTCAGAACTTGGGCGTCATCGCGCCACTGGGGCGTGGAGGTCTTGGAAAAGTCGGCGTTTGCCACCCAAAACTGCCCCATCTCGGCGAAATACTGGATTTGCGCATCCATTCCGAACTTTTCGAAGGCCTCTAAATCGCTTATTCCGCCCAGGTAATTCTCCAGGTGATACGGCTGCCACTGATGAACAGAGACGGGCAGCCTGTCTGGCTTGCCTCGACCTAAGGCACAAATCATTCGTTCCTTGCTTTTCATGGTCCGACTCATACATTACGTTGAGAAAACGGTTGCTAAAGCGCCACAGATATTACGTCAGAACATGGCCGGCAGTCAATAGGCGGATTCAACTCCCAAGTGCAACTGAGTCAAATCCTGTTTCATTATCCGGTTAATTTTTTCCGTTCATAAAATACTTCATTAGGCGTTAAAAAGCCAAGAGATTTTCTTGGGCGATTATTCAGCCGATCCATGATGTGTTGTATCTGCTCATCGGTAAGGGTTCTAACATCACTTCCTTTGGGTACATACTGTCGGATCAGGCCATTAGTATTCTCGTTCAATCCCCGCAGCCAGGCGCTGTAAGTGTCAGCGAATTACACCTTGATCCGCAGTGCATCGGCAACCGATTCGTGGCTTGCGAACTCTTTGCCGTTATCAACAGTCAGCGTGTAGTTTCGTCTGGGCGGCAACTCCATTAAGTAACTATCTCAAAACTGATAATCGCCAACGGCGACGATACCAGAACAATAAGCAGGCAAGTTTGATTAACGCAAGGTAATTACATGCTTTCTTATCATAACGAACAAGAATTGCACGACACTTGCTCAACCACGCAAGCGTCCGTTCCACTACCCACCGACGGGCAGGAAGTTTTTTACAGCCATGCTCATCAAACTTTTCCTCGCCGATTCGGCGAATATGCGGCACATACTCATTTTGCAGTGTCGCATTCCAGCCGGTCGGATTGTCATAGCCTTTGTCCAGACACAAATGTACCGGAGACATCCTCTTCATCGACGAGATTCACCGATTGAGCACTCCGGTCGAGGAGTTCATCTACCCGGCTATGGAGGACTTCAAGGTCGATTTCACAGTCGATAGCGGAATGCACGCCAAAACGATTAAATTCCCGCTGAAACGTTTCACTCTGGTCGGCGCGACGACACGCGCGGGCCTGCTCAGCGCTCCGCTCCGCAGCAGATTCGGAATGCTCTATCACCTGGATTTTTACAGCGCCGAAGAGCTAACGACGATACTCAGCAGGTCGGCCGACCTGCTGGACCTGCAGTGCGAAGAAGGAACTCTCGAAAGAATAGCGGCCTGCTCGCGAGGCACCCCTCGGGTAGCGAATCGCCTGCTCAAAAGAGTCAGAGACTACGCCCAGGTGAAAGGCACAGGCGTCTTAAGCGGACAAATCGTGGACAGCGCCTTGAAAATGGAGCAGATAGACCCGCTCGGCCTGGACGAACTCGATAGAGCAGTCCTCCGAGCACTCGCCAACATCTACGAAGGAGGCCCCGCAGGTATCGAAGCAATCGCAGCAACATTAGGCGAAGAAAGAGACACACTCGAAGACGTAGTAGAGCCATACCTTCTCCAAATAGGATTCATCCGAAGAACAAAAAGAGGAAGAGAAATAACAAAACAAGCCTGCGAACACTTAGGTTTGAAACTACACAAATCCCAACGAAAAAAAACCGACCAGTCGGAGCTGTTTGAACAGAGTGAGCAGAATCAATAGATGAGGAGATAGCATGGCCGAGACCTGCTTCTTTTAGCAGGGCGAACTGGAATAGTATCAGCAGTGCGAGCATTTCGCATTTTTCACGAGCATTCTCGGCGTTGTGCAGGAATCCGAGGAAGCTGTCGAACAGATTCTGATGCGGGTCGTGCTCGTCGGTCAGGAGGCTGACGAGTTCTGCTCCGAAGAGGCAGCGGTTGAGTATTTTTCACAACCACTCCGCCACAGGCAACAAGTTGATTGCCTGGTGCAGCACCGGGTCAACATTCGTGTAAACCTCATTCGTAAGCTGGGCCCTGGAATGTTCCAGAAGCCTGTGAGTCGCCGCGATCGACGCGCCACACTGTGCCGACCGTTCCCGGCGTTCCAGTCTCACAGTCCGCATATTCCCGACAAATTTGGTTTGCCTATAGCTTTTTCTATCATATCTGCGAGTTCATCGATGTCGTATGGTTTGGCTAACATCGGGTACCCCCCAAACAAGCGTTTCTTTTCGATTTCATCAGTCTTCGAGAAGAGGGCGCTTATATATAGAATTGGAATGTCGGTGGTCCTCGGATCCTTTCTCAGGTTTGCAGCGACCTCTTCTCCAAGCATATCGCCCAGCACCCTGTCAAGTATGATCAGGTCAGGCTGTTGCGACTTGGCCAATACCAGGCCCTGGTTGCCGTTGTAGGCGGTAATGACAGAGTATCCTTTTGCCGTCAGACTTTTATCGAGCATCGTCCTCACATCCATCTCGTCATCAATGATTAATACGGTTCTATTGCCCATGTGACCACCTCATAAGTAAACCGATATTGTTCCGTGTTCAAAGAAGCCTTTCAATCGCAGATACGAGTTCTTCCGGATCATACGGCTTGGCAAACATCACGTTGCCGCCCACGATATGTCCCCTTTTCGCCTCTTCTTCCTTATTGTACAAGCAGCTTAGGAACATGACAGGTATATCCTGTGTGTGCGGGTCCTGTTTCAGCACTGCCGCGACTTCCTGGCCACCCATCTCCGGCATTAGTATGTCAAGTATAACAAGACCCGGGCGTTGCGATCTCGCCAGCAATATGGCGTCTTCGCCGTTATCCGCGGTGATAGTCGGATGCCCCCGTGCAGTCAGATGCCTGGCAAGAACCGCCGATATGTCCCTTTCGTCATCGACAATGAGTATTTTTTTCGTATGCATCTTACATATCCTTTCGAGCTCAACCAAGGTTCCGGCGCCTCAGAGAAGCTCTTCGATAGTGGTTGCCAGCTCTTCGGCATCGTACGGTTTAGCGAGCATCACGTCGCCATCGACAACAAAGCCTCTCTTGATTTCCTCTTCCTTCAAACGCAGGCAGGTCAGAAACACAACCGGCAGATCTCGTGTTCCGGGATCTTCTTTCAGCCTGGCAGCCACTTCCAACCCGTCCATTCCCGGCATCAGTATATCGAGTATGACAAGATCGGGACGTTCTGATTTCGCCAATAACATGGCCTCTTTGCCGTTGCCGGCAGTGATAATGGAGTATCCCCTCGCCGCCAGATCTTTGGCAAGCACCAACAGCATATCTTCTTCGTCATCGACAATGAGTATTTTCTTCTTGTTCATACGAAGACCCTTTTCATTCAAGCAGTGGTCTCTTGTTTTTGCATCAACTCTTCCATTGCACTTATCAGTTTCAGAATATCGTATGGTTTGTCGAACAATATGTGCCCGCCAACCTCACGACCCTCTTCTCCTTCTCTCTTTGGGAACATGCCGGTTAGGAATATAACGGGGATGTTCTCGGTCTCGGGCGTTTCTTTCAGCCTCCTTGCAACTTCCCCTCCGTCAATGCCCGGCATTAACACGTCAAGTATAATCAAGTCGGGATGTTCCGATTCCGCCAGCATTACGGCGTCTTCGCCGTTGTCCGCCGTAATGACGGAATATCCCTCTGCAGCCAGTCCCTTCCTGAGCAGCGAGAGAACATCAGCTTCATCGTCAACAACCAGTATTTGTCCCGCCACGTTACTACCCGCCTTTGCTTCTACGTTCTTCAACAGGCACTATGAAGTGAAAGGTTGCCCCTTTACCATATTCTGATTCCGCCCAAATCTTTCCATTGTGCTTTTCTATGATCTTCCTGGAAATAGCGAGTCCAAGCCCTGATCCTCCGGTTTTTCTATCACCTCCGCCTGCTAACTGTTCAAATTCATTAAACAGTTTCGGCAGGTCTTCTTTCTTAATCCCGGGGCCTGTATCAGAAACTGAGACCTGAGCGATGTTATCGTCTGCAGCCGTGGCGATTGTAATGCTGCCCCGCTCTGTAAATTTGATGGCGTTATTGACTATATTTGTCAATACTTGTATAATCTTGTCCTTGTCACATTTGATCTTTGGCACAGTATCATCAAGTTGAGTTATAAGATTTAATCCCTTTTCGTTCGCCAGAGAGGTCATCGTCTCTATGATTTCCCGAACGATTTCATTTATGTCGTTTTCCTGCGTGCCAAGGTACGTCCTGCCGCTTTCGAGTTTTTGGAAATCTAAAATGTCATTTATCAATCTGGCAAGTCTGTCCACGTTTCTTTGTGCGATACCCAAAAACTCTTTTTGTTCGCTATTAAGCCGGCCGGTTCGCTCTTGAACCACCAAACGTATTCCCTCTTTTATGGCGGTAAGGGGCGTTCTCAATTCGTGAGAGGCCATAGATACAAATGCCGACTTCATATCGATCACCTCTCTTAGTTTCTCCTCTGCCCTCTTTCGTTCTGTTATATCGTGGAGTGACGCAAGATAAGCTGTTTCGCCTTCCCAGTCTATCAGCACCGCCCGCATTTCCGCTATGATGGCTCCTTCTGTCCTATGAATAACATCGATCTCAGCAGTTTTATCCAAGACTATAGGGAATGCGAACGTTTTTCCCTGGAGCTCTTCGGCTTGCCGGCCAAAGAGAGATTCCACCGCAGGGTTGACGAAACGCACAATTCCATTCTTGTCAACAATGACTATGCCGTTAGGACTGGCGACAATAACTCTACGAAAGTTTGCTTCGCTGTCCCGCAGAGCATTCGCAGCCTTTTTGTGCTCCGCGATCTCTTTCATCAAAAGCTTATTGGTCTTTAATACTTCCGCCGTCCTTTCCTCAAACCGTCTTTCCAGCTCTTCGTGAACTTCTCGCAGTGTCTCTTTTGCCTTCTTGCGCTCGGTGATGTCGGTTATTGCCGTTCGAAGCTGGTTCAAGCGGCCTTGCGGTCCCTGGCAGGGTATGCTTGCCAGTTCAGCGTAGAATTCACTGCCATCCTTTCTTTTCAGTCTGAGTTCACAGATTTGTTTCTTGTTTGCCCTAAGAGTTTCCTCGCGGTGCAAATAGAACACGTCCTGGGAATCAAAGGCGATAAAATCAGACAGCCTTCTTTTCGCCGGACATCGCCCATCGACACCCAGCAATTCCCTGCCGGCAAGATTAGCTTCCTGGATCAAACCCTCTGAATCAAGGGTGAAATAGCTGATAGGCGCAAGGTCGAACAGGCTTAAATACTTATTTCGTGATTCCTCCAGCTCCAACTGCGTCCTGCGGAGCTCGTCGTTCTGCGCTTCCAGCTCGAATTGATGAACTTGCAGTTCATGAATCAGTTGAGTGGTATCCATGAACGGCGGTCCTTCACTTTTTACCAGAGCCTTCTTGCACTCCATGGCGTAAGGAATCGCCCGACCGGAAGAGTTGTCAAACGATATGCTCTTGGAGAGACGATCCTCTGCGATGATTCTCATTGCCAAACGCCCTGTTTCATCATCCAATCCTGTCAGTTCCAGGACCGGCGTTTGCGGATTAGCACAACAAGGAGTATTACAGCTTTGCTTGACTGCAGCAGCAGGTCAACGGCCGGGCGCCAACCCTGACAATTCATCTCAAGAGGCCCGAATTCGTCAACAACGACAAGGTCGGCAGAGTTCGTACTTGCCGGGCTAAGCGAGACGTTGCCGAGTCTTAGGCCCTCAGCAAGGAATTCAAACCGACCGGCTGCGCCGCCGCTTTCGTTGTGCCTTGCCAGGGGAGCGCGTTGCCGGCTTTGCAGGTCAACGACATCGAATCCGGTTAGCACGCTATCGTCGTACAGCGCAGGCGCAAGAAGGCCGGCGACCCTGAATCCTCTGTCACGAGCGGTTTTGACAAGCCTGGCGGCAGTCGTAGTTTTGCCTGAGTGTTTCTCCCCCGTCCAGAGAATCAGCTTCCTATGCGTAGATGCTATTATTAACGATTCGATGGGACTTATCCGTGTTTCTAAAAGGCTTACCCGACCGGAAAGAATGTCAGGATGTATGTAGTGGCGACCAAAGCCCACAGTGCAAACGTAGTTGCGGATATCAAGCCGGACGCCCACTGGAAACGAGGCGCGAAGGGCGATGCAAGACGGGCTTTCAGTCTCTCGCCGGCGCGAAAGCTCCACGTCACCAGGACTGCACCGGCCAGGGCGGCCAAGCTGCCGCCGATGGCAACGTGGCCGAGCACCTTGGGCAATCCGCCCTTCGCCCAGGGAGCGTAGGCGAATATGTATGTAATCATCATCGCGAATAATGCGTAGCCGAGGTAAGTCGCCGCCAGCGCAGAAAGCCACCGCCTTCGAATCTTGAATACGCCGAAAAAGAGGTCGTAGCAGCCGCCCATAAGGAGAATACCAAGCAGGTGGCAGGCGAAAAACGGCGTGTTCAAGAACTTGAAGAGCATCGCGCACGCCGCAACGACTGTTCCGGTGCCGGCTCGCGGGAAATATACCCAGGCAAATGTCAGAACGACAAAGCCGATTACCGACAGGAGCACCGAGGCATGCGGCACATTGTTGCGGTACAGGACGCCGCCGAGGACGGCTTCCGATACGCCCCAAAGGCTGCCGAAGAACAACATCGCAAGAATCCACTCTTTCTTTTTCATACGTCTTTCTCCTTAAATTGAGAATGCGTTGCGGCCTCACCGGGCCTAACTTTTTCGCATTATTACTCAAACTGACCGTTTTTGAGTCAAGTATTGATGTAAGTTTCGCATTGACAAAATGTAACAGCATTCGTCATTCCTGCGAAAGCAGGAATCTATGACCTCGCTATTCTACTGGATCCCCGCCCCTGCTTTCGCAGGGGTGACAACCTTTCGCGGGAATGACAGTTATGAATCAGTCAGTTTGAGATTATAACATCTAATTGCCCGCCAGCCAATAGCGGGCAAATTCGGCCAAGTCCGCCATCGAGACGATTCCATCCGGCTCCTCGCCGCCGAAATCGGCTCCGCCGCACCAATCCGGCTCTGCACAGCCGGTTTGCAGCCAATGTTGTGCAAACAAACCGAAATCCACGAAGTCAACATCACAATCATCGTCGAAGTCCGCCATCTGGTCAATCACAAAATCCGCCGTGCTCGTCGTGAGCAACTGATAGTAGTCGTAGTTAATACCATCGCTCTTTGCGGTATATTGCTCAAGAATCCCCGCAACACCGCAAAAATGTCGGCCTATCTCTACATACGGATGATATATCCCCGCGATATCGTCGTTCATATAATCCGACGCCCAGCACGCAGAATTGGTGTCGATGCCGCTCTGCAGGATGTAATTGTCGTATGCCTTTCCATAGCCGAGGCCTTCGACATTCACGTCTATGACTTTAATCAGCATGGCTTCGTATTTCTCTGCATCATGGTTGGCTGCGAGCCATTCAGTAAACTCAAAACCGTCCCATCCGCCCGGCACAGGCGCGGCGATCTCATCTACGGCGACCGCCAAAGGTTGCGGCAGCGAATTGCCCGTGCTGATTATCGTGAAGCCCGCATCATTGTCCTCTGTATATTGCAAAAAGGTGGTTCCCTTGTTCTCCTCGACAAGTACATTGGTCAGGGAGACCCAATCTCCGACATTCACGTCGGTAAAAACGCCCGTGCTGTACAGGTCCTTGACCTGGATAGCACCCCAGCCCAAAGGATAATCGGGGTCCTGAATAATCAGCCTGGGTCTGCCTGTGGGCGGTTTGTGGGTCACGATCCCGCCGAGGCAATCTACTATATTGCCGTCCAGAGGGCTTGCTCCGCCCGGGTCGGTCGTGTACTGGATTTCGTAGATAGACAACTCGTCGGCTCTTAGCATTTGTCCGGATCCAACTATGCTCACAACAACTGTAATCACTGCAATCACTGCTTTCATCGGTCATTCCCTTCTCATTCTATATTGAATCAAACTGCACAAATAGCCACTATGGCTGTTACGGATACCAATCTCGGTCGCCTAACGGCGGCACCTCCAGGTCCTCGGGCCAGTCCGGCTTCCACACCGTGGCTTTCCATTCGACATGATAGTCGCAATAAAGAACCGAACCCCCCAAAATACCGCCGGGCTTTGCATGGCGGGCACTGAATGCCTTGGGATAGCTTCCGCAGTATTTTCCCGCCGTGGGATTAAAGCTTTTTCCGCCGTAGCCTTTTTCCGGGTCAAGCAATTGGTCGAACAGGAGAATAAGGCGGCTCGGATTCCTAATCAGCGTAGAATTAACGAAGCTGGGCATGTGCCAGTCGGCGCCTTCAGAACCGTGTGGCGGCCAGCAGTTCTCGTCGAGTTCAAGGCATGAGTTCATAGCGTACGAAAAATAGCCCGTTCTTCTCGGCCTGTATTTGTAGCTGCTTTCCGGCCCAAGCCTTGCGGAACAACACTGAAAGATTGTATCGGCGCCGGGTTTTTCCCAGTAATCCCAATCTCGCCAGGGCCTTTGGCCCAGCAAGGGCGGCAGCAGGTCGATCCAGCCGAAATAATAGTCGGCCTTTTCCGCATCGGTTGACGGGGCGTTCGATGTTCGGTCCCGTCCGTCCGTGTGCGGGTAGAAGCCGTTGTTTTGTTCGGCGTACATTCCGAAGGCCAGCGCCCATTGCCGCAGCCTGCTTTTGCATACTGTCTGCTGGGCCGCAGACCTGGCGCGTCCCAGCGCCGGCAACATAAGGCCGAGCAGCAGAGTGATAATTGAGATAACAACCAGCAACTCTACGAGGCTGAAGCCCATGCCTGGAGGCGATCCGGATGTAGCCTTGGATTTTTCCATTAGCTTGTTAGTTCTCTGAAATGCTTCTGATAAGCCTTCGAGATGGCTTTCTCGATGTCTCGGCGAAATCCTATGTACGCATCGGTCCATTTCTTGCCTTCCGGCGTCAGCACCGTTTGCCCTCCCGCTCTGCCTCCGCGTCGTTTCTCAACGAGTACGGTATGCAAGCCGGCCTGGGCCTTCTTCAAATCACCCCATGCCTTGCGATAGCTTATTCCCAAAGACTGACTGGCCGCACGCAACGAGCCTTTACCCTCGATAGCATCAAGCAGGCGGCATTTTCCGTCGCCAAAAACGCCTTGGATATTGCCGCTATTGAGCCACAGTTTGAATTTTGGCTGCATTTTTATCACGCTCGAACCTTCCAAAGCGTTATGGTAAACACTCTAATTGGTATTTACCATCTGTTCTAATATCACTGTCCATCTTCATTGTTCCTGAAGAACCCATAGGGATATGCACAGTTCGACATATCCCTATGGGCGTATTAAAACGGCCGATTTTTGACTAGTCAATAGTAATTTCTGAATTATTGCGAATCCGACGGAAATGCCGCCCAAGGCCGCCATACAGTGATTTTCTGCTCAACATGCTCGGCTTTTTTGCCGACAGAATCTCTTAGAAGCTCTAAAGAGCCGAATTGACTTGAGACATGGAGTAACGCAATGGCAATAGAGCAATGGTCGGATGAAATCATCATCGTGAGCCTTCCGAACGAGCCGGAGATGGCCGATGAACTCGTATCGCTTGGCAATCTACTTGCCGAGAAAGAGAATTTAAACGTTGTTGTCGATTTGGGCGGCGTTGGCGATATAACCTCCGAGAGCCTGTCAAAACTGCTGAAATTACACCAAATAACCGCTCAGGTCGGGCGGCGGTTCGTTCTGTGCAATATGGAATCTGAAACCGAAGACATTTTTTCAGCTACCGGATTGGCTGGCGTATTTCACCTAACCGAGAATAGGTTCGACGCACTGGCGACCCTCGAGATGATTGGCTGATTCTACACGCCCCTGCACACCCCGCCAGGGGCCCCAGGGGCCTGCGCCAACCTCAAAGCCCTATAATCCTATACTACGGGGGCAACTGTCCAAAAACCACAATATTTCATCGAACCTTTTGAGTGATTTTGGTTGACAGGTTTGTATTGCTGTGCTATAATAAAGGCAATAGTTTTGGGTGGAATCTCTCTTTGTCAAGGGCGGTGAAGGGGGATGCAGGGGGCGGGGTGGAGATCGCCCGATATGTTTGGTTTCTGATAAGGAAGAAATGATGAAAAGCGTTTTTCTATATAAGTTGGTTCTGGCGGCCATTCTCGCGGCTCTGGCTTTGCTGCCGATAGCCTGCAATAGATGGGGGCGACTTTTGGTTTCTATGACTAATCAGGGACTATCCGCGGCGATTTTGGCTGTTCGACCCTATACAATCTTGTGCACGGCTCTGACAGCACGGAATCCGCACAGCGCGAAATCGCCCTTTTCTTCAGGGACGAGGAGATCGTCGATTACAAATTAGGCGATGCGTATTGGCTTTACGGCAAGGCGGATTAGAGCCTATCCGAATAACCGGGTCGTTATGAGGCCGAGCGAAAAGTCCGAAAACACGTTATGTGTTCGGATTTCGCGGTTTGAGCCGTTTTCCCTTCAAATCTTCTTGGCTTCTGAGGCCCATTTTCCCGCCCATAAGGGCGGCGTAAAGGGCATTTCTGCCTGAATCCTGTATCATCCGGTCGGATGGATAAAAATAGGGGGGAATTCGCCAGGAATTTTCATAAGAAAAGCCCGTTTTCAGAAGAAATTGAATAGAATGGCCGATTTTCTTGGTAACGTTTGCTGAGTGGCGGCTATCTTATTTCCAAGGAGTTGTTAATCGGCAGGATATTTGACTTGAAGGGATTGGACGATTGTGGTATAATAATTCGAACGTATGAAGAATCAAGGAGGAAAGGTTAAAATATGAAGAAGATGCTTTTCATACTCGCTTGTTTGTTGCCTTTGTTCTGCGCAGAGGCGGGTAACATAATCACCGTCGATGACGATGGCGGAGCGGCTGATTTTACGCGCATACAAGATGCTATCGACGCCCCCGGCACTACCGATGGCGATACAATTGTAGTCCACGAAGGCGATTACAACGAGAATATCAACTTCCGCGGCAAGGCGCTGGAGATCAGGAGTCTTTATCCTGAGGACCCGAGCATCGTCCAGGCAACGGTCATCACGGCTTCAAGCGGTTATTCGGTAACATTTGATTCCGGGGAGATGGGCGGTTCGGTTCTAACGGGGCTGACAATCACGGGCAGGGGAATCCGTTGCGCGAACAGTTCGCCGGAGATTAGCAAGAACATTATAACCAACTGCGACAACAGCGGTATCACATGCGCGGGCAGCTCGTATCCGCTTATCCAAGACAATGTGATAAGCTTCAACAGCCCGTCGGGTATCCGCCTCAGTCAGGGCGCTATCATCGACAACAAGATAACGCACAACGGCCCGGAAAGCGGCATATATATAAGTTACGGCGACATCATCGGCAATGAAATCTCGAACAATATCAGCACCGGCAACGGGGGCGGCATATATATATGCTACGGCGATATTCTTCAAAACATCATCATGAACAATGAGGCCGGGGGCAACGGAGGCGGAATCTCCAACAGCAACAACAGCGGCGACACGGCGAGCAACAAGATCATCGGCAACAAGGCCGGCCAACGGGGGGGAGGGATTCACGCAAGCAACGGTATCGTCGCCGAAAACATCATCGCGGGCAATCGGGCTGAGTTCGGTTCGGCTATGGCCGATTGCGGAGCAGAGATTCACAACAATACCATCACCGGCAACAGGGTCGAAATGTCGGGGACTTTGAGTCAATGCTATTATTATGTCGATAACAACATCATTGCGTTCAATGAAGGTCCTGCAAATATGGGCGGCATTTCCGGGGTTAGCATTAATTCGTACAATTGCTTTTGGGAAAACGCCGGTTCGCATTTCAACGGGGGCGCATCGGCGGGCGAGGGCGATTTGATTGCCGATCCGCTCTTTGCCCAGCCGGGCTATTGGGACGCTAACGGCACCGAAGCCGACCCGGACGACGATTTCTGGGTCGAGGGCGATTACCATGTGCTCTCAGAATACGGCAGATGGAACGCCGGTATCTTGAGGTGGGTCTATGACGGAGATACGAGTCCGTGCATTGATGCCGGTCTCGACTATTGGGATTGGAAAGGCGAGTACTGGCCTCATGGCAAACGAATAAATCAGGGTCGATACGGCGGGACTTCGCAGGCGAGTATGTCGCCAAATGACGTCGGCAATGTTGCGGACCTGAACCTGGATGAATTGGTTGATTTCAGGGATTTGATGCTCTTGTGCGAGGTGTGGCCTTATGATTGGCCTTTGCTGCGCGAAGACCTCGACCGAAACGGTTTCATCGATTTGTCCGATTACGCGATCCTTGTGGCGAATTGGGCGCCCTTCCCTTTGCCGAGTCCGAGCCCTATGACCTGGGAGGTCGAGCCTTATGAAAGCTCACAGGGGACAGCCGCAATGGAGGCGAGCGAGGCTCAGTCGAGCGACGATACCGGTGTCCAATATCGTTTCGAGGAAATTACCGGCAACCCCGGCGGTTCGGACAGCGGCTGGATAAGCAGCCGGACCTATACGGATACGGGCCTTTCTTCGGGGGTCGAATATTGCTATAGAGTGCAGGCCCGTAACATAGGCAACAACATCGAGAGCAAATTCTCAGAAGCCGTTTGCATAGTAGTTTCTTCTCCTCCGACGCCGGCGGTTATGACCTGGGCGACGCCGCCGACTGCAGATGCGTTTAATCGGGTTTCAATGACGGCAACGACGGCGAATTCGACCGACGGCAGCGGAGTGGAATACTATTTCGATTGCGTCTCCGTCTCAGAGGGCGGACACGACAGGGAATGGGCCGACGAGCCGAATTATACCGACACGGTTTCCGAGAACAGGGAGTATTGCTACAAGGTGAAGGCTCGCAATAAAGCCAACAAGCTTGAGACGGAATTTTCGGACGAACGGTGCGCAACAACGCCGAAGGCGCCCCCCCCGACGCCGAGTCCAATGACTTGGGCATCGGAGCCGACCGCGGTTTCTCACAGTTCTATCACAATGACGTCGGGCACGGCGACTTCGGCCGACGGTGTGGGAGTCGAATACTTCTTCTGGAACATAACGCGGGACCCGATTCCCGATGTCAACAACAATATGCGCTGGCACGCCAGTCCCACTTTTACCGACACGGGTTTGTCGAAGTTGACTACATATAGCTACAGAGTCAAGGCTCGTAACCTTTTTAACAAGGCCGAGAACGAGTGGTCTGTGGAGAGGTCGGCAACGACGCCGTGCGACGACAGTATATCGCCTTGGTTCCCCGGCGGGATATATTGGGAAAGCGAACCCTGCGAGGAACACCACGGCGCTCCGACAGAGTTCGACTGGTGGGGCGTAATGACCGCCGCCGAAGCGCAAGACAACGGCAGCGGGATCCTGGAGTATCACTTCGTGTGCACCAACGGCCCATGGAGCAGCGGCTGGCAGACCGACCGACATTACGAAATCTCTGAATCCTGGGGCAGGTCGCAACAGGGCTTTATATTCTATGTTGAGGCGCGTGACGAATGCGGAAATGTGAGCGGCCGCTCGCCTGATGTGTTGGTTCGTTACTGCCAGTAAACGTTATTGTCCGCCTGATGGCTAATTATATCAAGGCTCAGGCGATAACGTTCTCTCGTCGGCGCCCTATCCAGGAGCCAAATTCCCGAAGCATTCGACGATAACACGCCAAAAAGCGGGTTATGACACAATTTTCAGCTGCTCTCGCAATAAAACTGTGATTATTGCATTGTTGAAAAGCGTCTTTTACAATGTGGCGTTGAAAACGCACCGGCCGTGCAATATGAAAGTGCATTGAGCAGGAGACTTAACGATGACGAAAACCAATTATGACGATTCGTCGCCGGCGGATTTTGAGTCGGCGGAGCAGTTCGATGACGACTTCATACCGGATAACGCATTGCCCCTTTGCGCAAAGTGTCTGAAGCCCTGCGATCCGCTTCAATATTACTGCGATAAGTGCGACTCCTACGATGCGATCAATCCGCTCACGCCTTACATCGGTTTCGTCAATATTCCGTTCAACTACGGTATCTACTTCACAATGTGGCGGAAGATATGGGGCGAGGGTGAAACATCGATAATCATCAAGTTGTCCTATCTGCTTTTTATTGTCGCGTTTTTCCAAATAATGTTGGTGGTCGGCGTTCCGACACACCTGATCTACAAGATTCCTCAGAGACAGGTGCGCAATGGGATCCTGACGTTTTATTTTCTTGCCCTGATTGCGTTTCTCATCCTTTATGCCTGTTACTGGAGGCACGTTCGGATTTTCTGAGGCGTTGTCTGATTCGACCTTCATCGAAGGGCTTGCTCGCGGGAGCGGTCTTTGGTAGCATATTGGATTTGTGGTTAATGCTCATGACGACAATATGAAAGGATTAGTCAAATGAGGAAAAATGCCAAGCGAATGTTGTTAGTTGTTATGGTTCTGTTTGTCGGCGGCGTTGGCTTGCCTGGTTCGGTTCGAGGGGCTGAGGGATTAGATGGGGATCGCCCCCTGGGGGCTCGCGTTAAGGATGTTGAGGCGATGTTGTCGAAGGAGGCGGCAGGCTTCGGCGCTCCCGCGGCTGACAGGGTCGCGTGGGAGAAGCTGGCGGGCAAGGATTCGTTCAAAGGCGTTATCGCCGATGCCGAAAAGATTCTGCGGACGCCGATTCCGGAGCAGAGCGACGATTTGTATCTGGACTATTCGCGGACGGGCAACCGGACGCGATGGCAGCGAGTCAGCGGGCGTCGTCGGGGGAGAGTTCTAACGCTGGTTTTGGCGGAGTGCCTTGAGAACAAGGGGCGGTTCGTTGGTCCTTGGGGAACCTGCATAATATCAATGACAGCCGAATTAACGATTGGGATGAGCTGGAAAAATGTGTCAAACCGACCTGGGAGCATGATTTCAAACCAAGAAGGGATGCAATCAGAAATTACGTCAAGGTGACGAGAGAGAATAATCTTGGTGTGGCCTATTGCATGGGGGCGATTTTCCAGACGTGCTGCTTTTTTCTCTGTGACTTCAACGAATTTCTCCTGAAGTTCTACAC
The DNA here is from genome assembly GCA_041322395.1 of Sedimentisphaerales bacterium. Taxonomy (GTDB): domain Bacteria; phylum Planctomycetota; class Phycisphaerae; order Sedimentisphaerales; family Anaerobacaceae; genus JAFGCD01. The sequence goes on along the minus strand of JBGLNQ010000001.1, from coordinate 2,346,211 downwards.
CGACCGCAAGTTTGTCGAGACCATCTTCGATATCTGTACCGACATATTACCTGGAGATTCCCCGTATCGCTATTGACTCAAAATGACCGATCGGGCGGTTTGAGAGTGGCAAATTACGAATTGATGATTCGGTCCGCCTAAAGTCGAATTTACAACCTTGCGGCCGGGACTGTTTTATTATAGAATAATTCTTCTAAGCACGTATTTATTAATCGAACTGGATTTTTGAAAGGTAATGGTTGTTTTATGGTAACCAGACGTCAGTTTTTAACGCGTGCAGGAGCAGGTATCGCCGGTGTAACATTTCTTTCTTCTTGCGGTCGGGCTAAGGTCGGCAGGGGCCGGTCAAAACGGCCAAATATTATTATTATCTATGTTGACGACCTGGCGCGTGGGGATGTTGGGGCTTTCGGTTGTCCGGACAAGGGGACGGAGAATATCGATTCGCTTGCCCGCGACGGTGTTAAACTTACAAACGCATACACGATCAACGCTCCCTGCAGTCCGAGCCGTACCGCTCTTATGATGGGTATGTACACCCAGCGGTTCGGTAAATTCGACCTTTCGCGCGGAGTGCCTATTCCGGATGACAAACCGACGCTGGCCGAAACGCTTCGCGACGCAGGTTACATGACCGGTATCGTTGGGCTGGAGAAGTGGGATATCGGCAGGTGGGACCAGGGCTGTCTTGACCGCGGGTTTATGGAAGCCGGAATGCATCCGCCGCGGGTTGAAGGCAGGGAAGGTTTTGGCGGCGGGTCATCATACATCGGTGCAGATGGTTCATACCTTACTGAGGTTGAAGGGGGATATGTTGTCGATTTTATTGAACGGCACGGGAAAAAGGACAAACCGTTCTTTATCTACTTTGTTCCGCTTGCGGTGCACATTCCAAATACCGAGGTTCCGATGAAATATCTTAAGAAGCTTTACCCGGAACATACCGAAGAAAAGTATTCGCCTCGCCAGTATCTGCGTGCGACTTTGTACGCTCTCGATTGCCAGATAGGATTGATACGCAAAAAGCTGGATGAAATGGGTATTGCCGAAGATACGCTTATAATGTTCAGCAGCGATAACGGCGGGGACCCGGATGCCGGTCACAGGCCGCTTCCTTACCGCGGCGGTAAAAAAGGAAAAAACCGGTTTAACCTGCAGTGGGAAGGCAACTTCAGGATGCCGACGTTCGTGACCTTCCAGGGGACCGTGCCTGCGGGTAAAGAATACAATGGCATGGCAAGTACTTTGGACTTTTATGCAACGGCGGCGGCTGTTGCGAAAACGAAACGGCCTGCACACTGCGAAGGTGATAATTTGCTGCCGCTGCTGCGGGGGGAAAAGAAACCCGATCCGGACAAGGCATTGTTCTGGCATACATATACATCGCGCGCGGCACGGTGGAAAAACTGGCGGATAGTGAAGTTCGGCAAGGAAACGGACTGGCGTCTTTATGACATTGAAAAGGATCCCGGCGAGACGACCGATATTGCGTCGAAATATCCGGAGGTTGTCAAGGAGATGGATAAGCGTTTCTATGCCTGGCGAAACCAGATGCCCGAGGCGGCTAAACCTGTCAGGCCTCCTGAGCATTTGTACGAACACACAGCAAGGGGTAGTCATGCCCGCCGTCCGTTCGGTCGCGGTTTTATGACCGTTGAAAAGTGGGACAAGATCAAAGACGACCCGACACAGTGGAGCGAATACCACGTCAGGAAGAAATTGTTAGAAAAATAAGATGTTGAAAGAACTGATAAGATGAAAAAATTGCGATTGACCATAGTTTTGATTTTTGCAGTACTCCCTGGTGTCGAAGCCTTTGCCGGTTTGGAAGAAGCTTTTGTTAATCCTCCGGACTCGGCTCGGCCCGGGGTTTACTGGTACTTTATGGACGGCAACCTTAGCCGTGAAGCTATGACCGCTGACCTTGAGTCGATGAAAGAGGTCGGGCTTGGAAATCTTGTGTTTCTTGAGGTCAATGTTGGTGTGCCTCGCGGGCCGGTTGACTTTATGAGCGATCAGTGGCAGGATTTGTTTGCACATGCGGTTCGTGAAGCTGAGCGTCTCGGAATCGATATTACTCTCGGTTCCGGGCCAGGCTGGACAGGCAGCGGCGGGCCATGGGTCAAACCCGAACAAGCGATGCAGCATTTACTCTCAAGCGTAACCGAGGCAAAAGGCCCGGCAAAATTCGATGCAATTCTGGACATGCCGCAGCAGCACCCAACCCCCTGGGGCAATATGCATACCGACTTTTACGAAGATGTCGTCGTTTATGCTTTCCCAAAATGCCCCCCGGTCATTGCAGATATCGCCGAAAAAGCCCTCTACGATAGATACCCTTACACATCGCATCCCGGGGTCAAAGAATTTCTGCCGGCGCCTGCAAAGTTCGATGAACCTGGTGACATAACCGTTATTGCGCCAGAGAACATCGTAAACATAAGCAAGTATTTAGATTCTGACGGACGTTTGCAATGGGATGTCCCGCGAGGCGACTGGACCATCGTTCGAATGGTGCGCCGTGCCACCTGTGCAAGCACCCGTCCAGCCCCCCAGCCCGGAGTTGGTCTGGAATGCGATAAGTTCGATACCGCGGCACTGGATCATCACTTTGCAAACTATTACGGCAAACTGCTGAAAAAAGTCGGCCCGCGAAAAGGTAAAAACGGCTGGACGGCGGTGCATATAGACAGTTGGGAGATGGGGGCTCAGAACTGGACGAAGAATTTTCTTGCCGAGTTTAAGAAGCGTCGCGGATATGACGCAAAGCCCTACATCCTTACATACAGCGGACGTGTCGTCGGCAGTCTGGAAGAATCTGAGCGTTTCCTTTGGGACGTTCGCCTGACAAGCCAGGAGCTGGTGCTGGAAAACCACGCCGGCCACTTGAAGAAACTTGGGGCGGACAACGGCTTTGAACTCTCCATTGAACCGTATGACATGAACCCAACCGCCGATCTGGATCTCGGTGCCGTTGCCGATGTTCCTATGTGCGAATTCTGGAGCGCCGGAATGGGATTTGATTCAGCATTCAGTTGTATTGAATCAACCTCTATTGCGCATACGATGGGCCGGTCAATCGTTTCTGCTGAAGCGTTTACGGCTGGCGGAAGCGAAAAATGGCGGCAGTATCCGTGGTCGATGAAGAACCAGGGCGACTGGGCCTTCTGTATGGGCGTCAACCGTTTTGTCTATCATACCTTTGCGCACAAACCCCTCGGTGACGAGTATCGCCCCGGAATGACCATGGGACCGTTTGGCGTGCACTGGGATCGCGGCCAGACATGGTGGCCGATGGTCAGAGATTATCACGAATACATCAGCCGGTGTTCACACCTGATGCGGCAGGGCGTGACAGTTTCCGACATCCTTTATTTGACGCCGGAAGGTGCTCCGCATGTATTTCGCCCTCCGTCCAGTGCATTAGAAGACACCGGGGCGCTTGCAGATAAAAAGGGGTACGGGTTTGACGGATGTTCGCCGAATATCCTGATGGACAGAGCCAAAGTCAAGGATGGACGCGTTCTATTCCCCCGCGGAACATCGTATCGACTTCTTGTCCTGCCGGAATTCGAAACCATGACGCCGAAGCTTCTCGAAAAGATCACACAACTCGTCGAAGCCGGCGCGACAATTATCGGTTCGCCGCCTGTAAAATCGCCGTCCTTGTCAGGCTATCCAAAATGTGATGAAAAGGTGCGAAATCTCGCAAAAAAACTCTGGGGAAACCTGCAAAGGCCTGCGGAAAAGACCAAACGCAAATACGGCAGAGGTACTATCTACATCGGCGGACCTAAACCGGAAGGACTCTATCCTGAATACGACGGCACAGCTTCGATTCTGAAAGAGATGGGCATTCCCGAAGATTTCACGTCCACCGGTCCTGTGCGTTACGGGCATCGGAGGACTAAAGATCAGGACATATACTTTGTTTCCAATAAGTCTGGTGAGTCGATCAAGGTTTATTGCACGTTCAGGGTCGCCGAATCAATGCCCCAGTTGTGGAATCCTGTTACCGGCAAAATGCGTTCCCTGCCGCAGTATAAGAGCAAGGACGGTATGACAACGATCCCGATGCAATTTCATCCTTATGAAAGTTTCTTTGTAATATTCCCGCGAAAAATATCAGCCAAACGCCCGCCGGTTGCCGACGCCGTAAATTTCCCCGCAGCTAAACCGGTTGCGACGATTGAAGGTCCGTGGGATGTTTCGTTCAATCCTAAATGGGGCGGTCCCGATAAGATTACCTTTGACAAACTCCAGGACTGGACCACGCATACCGAACGAGGCATAAAGTACTACTCCGGCATTGCAGCGTATAGTAAGAAATTTGACAGTCCTAAGAAGTCCGGCAAAAAGGTTTATCTCGATCTCGGCCGGCGTGAACGACGACGCGGTATTGGAGCTGTAGATTCTTTCCCTCGGGCAGTTGAAGTTTGCCGTTTTCGAGCCAGTTCATCGGCGTCGGCGAAAAAAAGCCGTAGTCGCGGGTGAACCATTTGCACGGGAACCAGCGATTCCTGGGATTATCGAAGATTGCGATTCCTTCCGTGACGTTATCGCGAGTTCCATAGTAGTCGCACCATGCCGAGTTGACGCCCCAGGCGCCTTTCTCGGTTGTTTTGCCCTCGGCGTTGACTAAAGTCCCGCCTGATTTAACGCTCAGCTCCGGCACGACTCGAGCCGAGAACAAGGCATGGTTCGTCTTGAGGATGGTAATGTCGGTGAGCGGCTCGAGGGCGATGTCGAAATCGATGGTTCGTATATCTTTGCTCGGCGCGGCGATAGTGATGCGCCGGTGGTCACGGATGATCGGTTCAGCGCCGGGCTGTTTCCAGAGGCATTCGTCGGTGAGCACCACCCTCTGTCCGCCTGATTCGACAATTTTAGGGCCCTGAGAAAGGATTTGCCCTCGCTCGTTGACATCCTGCCAGTAATTACCCCCGTTGACCCGGTCGCAGCCGAAGAATAGCGAGTGATGATGCGGATACGGCTCTGATGTTTCGGTCGTGACGGACTTGCCCGAAGCCGGCCCATTTACCGGCCAGAAATAGGGATACTTCTGAGTCTTACTGAACTTATAGCATGTAAACAGCTTGCCGCCGACTGTAACCACGACCTTATCCTTATCAATCTTGGCAGCCACCTCCTGCCCGCTCCCGCCCCGGGCGAGAGACCCTATGAATACGAGGATTGCAATGGTTATTGCCGGACTGATGATTAGTTTTATGCGTGAATTCATTTTTTGCCTGCTCCAAATAATCAATAATCAATCATCAATTCACACCCGCCACGGGCTTCGCATTGGTTTTGAGAGAAGTTTATTTGCGTCTGCGTCGTTTACGAACTGCTCGGTTTTCGGGTTCCATTTCAGCTTTCTTCCGGTTCGCATTGCAATGTCGCCGAGCAGGCACACGCTGCACGAGCGGTGGGCGACTTCGGCCGGGGCGACGGTTTCTTTGCGCGACTTGATGCACTCGTAGAAGTTGGCTTTGTGGTCGGTGCTCTTGTAGAGATGGATTTCGTCGGGCTTGATGGTCGAAGTCAGCAGCGACTTCGGATTTGCGTCGATATGGCCTCGCGTGACATAAACCCAGCCCTCCGTGCCTTCGAATAGAATGCCCTCTTTATTTCTGTCGGTATCGGCACAGGTGACTACGACGCCGTTTGCGTATTTGTACGTTATGCTGAATTTGCCGTGGACATCCCAGAGTCCGTCTGTGGGGAAGACGCCCTCGCCTTCGATTTCGACGGGGCCGGTATATTCGGTTCCCATTCCCCACTGCGCGATGTCGTTATGGTGGCTTCCCCATCCTGTTATCATTCCCGCCCCGTAGTCTGCGATTCTGAGCCAGCCGGGCCGACCGTAGCCTTTTTGCGGGTGAACGCGCTTCTCGGTATAGGGCGCCCAGGGGGCCGGCCCCAGCCAAAAGTCGTAATCCAGGGCATCGGGGACCGGCATCGGTGCCGTAGGAGTCGTCCCGGGGTCGGTCCCAAAGCCGACCTTGACCGTCTTCAATTCGCCGATCCTTCCGTTGCGGACGAGTTCGCACGCCTGTCTGAACCGCGAGTCGGACCGCTGCTGGCTGCCGATCTGGAAGATGCGGCCGTAGCGGCGAACGGTATCGCTGAGGATGCGCCCTTCGCGTATCGTCAGGCTCATGGGCTTTTGCATGAAGACATCCTTGCCCGCCTTGGCAGCTTCGATGGCTGGAATAACATGCCAGTGATCCGTCGTGGCGATCTGGACGGCGTCAATATCCTCCCTCGCTATCAGTTCGCGGAAATCGCCGTATGCCGTGCAGCCTTTGTAACCGCCGCCCGCTTTCTTATTCGCATAGTGTTTCTCAACGCGATCCTTAGCGGCCTTGACGCGATTGGAATCAACGTCGCAAACAGCGATAACCTGCACATGCCCAAGCCCCAGCGCCTCGCCCAAATCGCCATTACCCATACGTCCGACGCCAATAGCGCCAACGGTTATCCGCTCGCTCGGAGCATCCGCCCCAAACACCGAAGCCGGAACAATTGCAGGGACGAATATCGCCCCACCAGCCGCAACAACCGAACTCTTCAAGAATTCCCTACGTGTCACCTTATGCGTTGTCTTCATATCGGACCTCCGGTCTTAAATAATCAATAGTAAGTCATCAATAATCAATTCTAAAGCCGCCACATATCAACATCGTTCACGCCAACAATCTGCACATCGCTGAAGCCGAGGAATGTTTTCATATTGGAGTAATATGCCTTACGACCCATCCCGATCATGCCCAGCGTAATGCGATTGCCTCGGCGCATCGACGCCAAAAACGCTGCTCGGCACGATAGCGGGGGCGAACACCGCGGCGACTGCACCGACTGCGAGCGATTTCTTTAGAAATTCTTGCCGGGCGAGGCAGCGTAAAAACTCAGGTTTACGATTATTCAACGTCTTGACCTTCCTTTCTGTATGCGAAACGCCGATTCGCATACTTAAGCCCCTATCGGGAAAACTTAATTATAACAAATACCGTGCGAATCGACAATGCGAATTTCCTTGTTCCGGCGAGAGTTTTATAATATCCTCGATATTGAAACACTGAGCACAAGCCCCGAATTTTTCAGGAGAAAATGCTAATGACAACACCACGACAAAGCAGAAGACAGTTAATAAAGCTGGCCGGAGCAGGCGCAGTCGTTTCATTGATCGGCATGGCCGATGCCTCGGCAATGCGCCGCAGCATCCCAGTGCGTTCCGCCAAGCCGCGATTCGAACTCGGCCTGGCTTCTTACACCCTCCGAAAACTCAATCTCGATGATACTCTTGCGATGACCAAGCGAGTCGGATTGAAATATATTTGCTTCAAGAGCTTCCATCTGCCGCTCGAGAGCAGTCCTGAGCAGATAAGCCAAGTCGTCAAAAAGGTCAAGGATGCCGGGCTGATTCTCTATGGAGCCGGCGTGATATCCATGAAGAAGGAGGCCGATGTTGACAGGGCGTTCGAATACGCCAAGGCGGCCGGCATGAAGATCATCGTCGCTTCGCCTGCACCTCAGCTTTTGCCGCTCGTGGATAAAAAGGTCAAGCAGTACAACATCAAAGTCGCAATCCACAACCACGGCCCGGGAGATAAGAACTACCCAACGCCGGACCAGGCCTACGACAAAATCAAACAGTACGACAAGCGAATCGGCTTCTGCCACGACATCGGGCACACCCAGCGACTCGGCATCGATCCGATAGCCTCCACAGTAAAGGTCGCAGACCGCTTGCACGATGTCCACATCAAAGACGTTACCGGCTCCACAGCCAAAGACAGCGGTTGCGAGGTCGGTCGCGGCGTGATAGATATACCGGGATTCTTGAGGGCGCTGTTAAGAATAAACTACAGCGGGATCGTATCATTCGAATATGAAAAGGACGCCGCCGACCCGCTGGCAGGCCTGGCCGAATCCGTCGGCTACGTCAAAGGCGCCCTGGGCGCCATACAGCCATCGGTTGCCAAAGATATGTTCCTCGCACCGTCAAATGGGGGAAAGGCGGCTAACTGTAAAGTCAATCCGGACGCAACGCTGCCGGTGCCGATGAGATGAATTGCCGGTGTGCGTATCAGGTGTTAAGGCCGAGTGCCGGTGTTTGCTATACTTGCGCCGGATCGAGGGTTTCGAGAGGGTCGGCGTCGGCGTATTCGGTTTCCTGCTCGCCGGGCTTGAAGGGCAACGGCTCGGCGAACTGAACCGCTATTCTGCGGAGGAATCGATTTACATTCTCGACTCTGCAAATATGGCCTGAGCGTGTGAAATTGGCCATATCGAACGAACCGTTGGAGCCGTAGGAGGGGACGCTAAAACGGGTTGTTATGTACTGGCCCGGGTGAGGGCATGTATCGTCGGCGTAGCAAGTGAACGCGGCGCCCCGGCTGGAAAGATCGACCATATGGCCCTGTGCCAGCGATTCGTCGAAATTCTCTGCAAACCAGATAGGCCAATAGTATCTGAGTCTCTTCTCTGTTCTACGCTCGCTGCTTCTGTCCATTTCTCTGCCCCAAAAAAAGATTCCTGGTTATTGCACTTGGTCTTGGAATCGGCAGGCGAAGGGGGCGACTTTACCTACCACTGCCGGGAAAATCACTGTTGAGCGAGTTGATACGCCTGAATCAGGGCATTTGACGCTTATAAGTGGGCGAAAACGGATAGCGGAATTTTTTTTAGACTTTTCCCGGTTTTTGCAGGGATATTCCTATAATCTTGCACAGCCTTGGAACAATTATGGCAAAGAATCCGTTTTTGCTTAGACTAAAACGTATGGTTCGGTTGTATCGTAACTGACGATCGCTCGTTTTTGAGCTAAAAACGAAGTGAAATTTTTTCAAAACCCAGTAGTTACCACGATAGACACAAAACTTGACCCTGGATAGACTTATTGCAATATGCGGCGTCGGTTTTCGTGACGTATTGCCGAAGCGATCTTCGAGCAGCTATAACCTTACGACTAAGCGGACTGGGCCAGAGCCTTGTCAAAGGCTTTGTCGGCGTGAATGCCGAATTTTGCTTTTCCAGTGTGGTCGGCTATGCTCATGTTGTTCACCATAGGGCCATCGACTGTTTCGAGTATCTGGAGCATTGTGATTTTAGCGGCAGGCCTTGCTAAAGTGAAGCCTCCTCGCGGGCCTCTCTTGCTGCGCAAGATATTCGCTTTTACCAACTGCTGAAGGATTTTGAGCAAATATTCGAGCGGAATGTCATATTTTTTCGAGATATCGTGCGATAAAACCGTTTTCTTCTCTGGTTGTTGAGCAATGTGGCAGGTTGCTATGATTGCGTATGTTGCTGATCTATCGATTTTCATATTTGGCTCCTTCTAAGCAATGATAATCAAAAAGTTGTGTGGAACATAATACATAAATTTTACATCATTATCCGGCCATTTGCGGGAATTGCAAGGACTTTTAGCGTTCAATAATCAAAATTTTCGGTTTTTGAACGATATTTATACGTCCGAGAAGTTGTTTGGTTGGCCGCGGCAGCGGCCCGAAAATTCGCCGCCGGCATAAAAATCTTGACATTCAGCGGGTTTGGGCATACTATTCTCTATGATTTAATGTTTTGCCAGGAGAATATTATGGCGCAGATCAGGCCTCGAATAAGCGTACAATATGCAGAGAAAGCAACAATCGTGAGTTTCGTTGATGAGAAGATTCTGGAGGAGATGGATATTCGTGCGCTCCAGGATACCATAATGTCCGTGATTGAATCCGCCGGCGGGGGAATAAACCTTATTCTGGATTTTGGGAACGTCCGATTTCTATCCTCGGCGGTCCTTGGCCTGCTGATAAGGATAAGTAAGCGGGTATATGAAGTGGAAGGGCGGCTGAAACTTTGCAATATCAATCCGAAGATTTATGAAGTTTTTAAGATAACGCGGCTTACAAAAACTTTCGATATATACAGTGATGTTGATGCATGCGAGTTTTGATGTTATGACGCCAGAATCACCAATCACTTGTTCGATGGTTGTCGGCAGCACGTTGACGGCGAGCGAGGGTGTCTGTCATTTGATTATGGCCATGCTTGAAGAGAGCGGGTTCAGCGGGGAAGATGTTTTTGCCGTACACCTTGCTCTCGAAGAGGCGTTTGTGAATGCGATGCGCCACGGCAATGAAATGGACCCGGACAAAGTGGTTAGGATCGATTATGCGGTCGATTCCGAGAAATTCGAGATATGGATAGAGGACGAGGGGGCCGGTTTCGACCCGCAATCCGTTCCCGACCCTCGATGTGCGGAAAATCTTTACAAACCACACGGCAGGGGACTGCTGCTCATGCGTTCCTATATGGATACGGTCGAACACGGTAAGCAAGGCAATAAAGTGCACATGGTAAGGCACAGGGACAGGCCTCCTGTGCCCCGCGAATTGCCTAAGATATGTAGATAACCTACTCAAGAACAACAAACTACAAGGGGGCGGGCGCCCGAGGGACAGAATGCCCCGGTCGCAGCTTACCAATGTCGCAATTCAAGGCTATGCTGCGCCGGTGAGCGCATCATATCGAGAAGGCTGCATTTTAGTCCGATAAGCCGAGAAAGAGGCCCGGCGAGTACACTTTTGGGGTGGAATTCACGCAAAATTCGCATCAGTGGAAAGTCGGCATCCGAATATACCGAAGTCTGGGCAGGCAAGGATAATATAAAAAACCAAGCAAGGAGCCCAGTCAATGAACATATACAACTCAATAAACTCTCGCAATTGTGTTCTCAATGAGCAGATCGCTCGGCAGGTTTTCAGCATTCTGCCCGAGGATGGGCCTATGATGGTGATAATGGACAGGGACGGTCACGTCTGGCCAAGCGATTCCGAGCGATTCGCAAAGCTAAATCCCGATGAGGCGGTTCTAAGGCATATATGCGGCAAGATCGACGACGGCGCCGAGCCGGTGGTTAGCCAGATAGGCGATTATAGTATCGTTGCGTCGCAACTGTGCACCGACAATAACAACTGCGGGTACGTGATCATTGCTCTCCATAAGGCCCCCGGGGCCCCTGGCGGGGAGTCCCTGGGACTGCCTCAGTCCGGCCCGGAATCCACGTTGGCGAGTATGGACCTCATCGAAATACTCCTTAACGAAGTGGGGCTGATAGCGAAACTTATCGAGAAGAATAATCATCACTGCAAGCCCCAAGGGCCCCAGGCGGGGGGGACCATGGGGCTTTACGAGAACCAGGTTAATCAGTATAGAGCGCAGCCTCAAACAGTGGTCGCCTCGAATTAACCCCGTCGCATATTTCAAGCAAAGTTGACGCCGATCTTTGCCGCGACCGAACGAATGTGGTCCGCGGCGAGTCGGTAGTTGTCTGCTCCGGACAGGTGTTCGAGCATTAGGGGCATACGGGGAATTTTGCTCAATTCGGTCAAAAACTCAGCGTAGTCCAATCCTCCCAGACCGGGCCTGATTTCGTCGAGATGGGTGGTGAACTTCTTGCTGAGGATGATGCCCGCAAGGTCGATAAAGCAAAGTTTGGGTTGCTTTTGCGAATTGTATCGCTATAATTGCAGCCCAGTGTGGTATTTGGTTGATGAATTTTGTTTTAGCCGGCGGTGTTGGTATGCTGATATGACCGAGGGAAACAGTGAAATTCCAGGTATTCAAAAACGGCAAGCTTGTTGAGAAGTTCACATTGTGCGGGGCCTACGTCTTTGGCACGGACGGGATCAGCGTTCGGCGGACTCAGATTGGGTTCAAAGAGGGTCTCATCGAGTGCGTCAAGTCGAATCTTGAGACCGCAGGCCTTGCTTTGTTGTGGCCTGTCGAGGGGTTCGGGAGAATACTCCTGCCGACGACATGCCTGCCGGACAGGGAGCGGCCGTATAACCTCAATGTCGAGATAGCCCGCGCTAAGTTGATGCAGATCGTAGATAAGAAGGAGGATTGGTCGTTTATACAGAACACAAAACGCTTTGCCCAGGTCTCGGAGGAGGCCCAGAGCCTGTTTATCGAGTCCATCCAGAATATATCCGATGCGCCGCTGGCGTCGAAGCTGGCCGATGAATCGCTCAGAAGGGCAATGGTTTTTGCCGAAGAACTGGCCGGGGTGCAGGCTGAGGCGCTGTTTGCAAGCAGGGGCGACAACCACGGTTTTGGGCGGGGATGCCTGGGCTGCCGGATAGACCCGAAGCTGATCGGCAATTCGCAATATGTCGAAAATCTGCTCTCGCTGTTCGGCTCTGCGACAATACCAATCAGTTGGGCTGAAATGGAGCCTAAGAGGGGCAGGTACGATTTCACCACGACCGATGCCTGTATTAACGTGCTGGCGAAGAAAAAAGTCTCGATCAGCGCCGGCCCTTTGCTCTGCTTCTCGAAGGCTGCTCTGCCTAAATGGCTTATCAACAGCGGGGCGGATTTTGAGAAGGTTCGCGAAGTTGCGTATCAGTTTATCACCGCGGTCATTGCGCGTTACGGCGCGTATGTTCGGTCGTGGGATGTGATCAGCGGTTTGAATGTCTATAATCACTTCGGATTCAGATTCGAGGAAATCCTCGAAATGACTCGTGCTGCGAATATGGCGGTCAAACAGAGCAGCGAGAGGGGTTTGAAGATCATTGAGATATGCAATCCATGGGGCGAATATTACGCCACTGTGCCCAACAGTATCCCTCCTTTGGCTTATATGGATATGGTTGTGCAGAGCGGCGTAAGTTTCGACGGTTTTGGTTTGCAGATGCGTTTCGGCCGAAATCAGTCGGGTATGCACGTTCGGGATATGATGCAGATATCTGCGTTGCTGGATTTCTTTGCGCCGATATCCAAGCCGTTGTATATAACGAATGTTGCCGTGCCGAGCAGGACCGGGACCGGTTCCCATCATGGTGAAGTGGCCGGTATCTGGCGCGGTGAATGGGACCAATCGCGGCAGAGCCAGTGGATCGAGCAATTCTGCAAGATAGCGCTGAGTAAGCCTTATGTCGATTCCTTGAGCTATTCGAGCCTTACCGACCGCAAGAACAGCACGATAGCGGACAGCGGACTGTTGACATCCCGGCTCGAGCCGAAGGAATCGTTTGTTACGTTGAAAAAACTGCGTGATGCCATTTTTGTCCGCTAAAGGCTGTATTGGCGGACCGGTATGGCTTGGACGGTGTATGGCGGTCGATCATTCAAGGCGGCTAACGGGCGGCGGGGACGAGAGGATTCAATCCTTTGCGTTTGTGATCAGCGTGTGTCTCTGCGTGATTCTTTGCATAATTTTCCTCGTGGACGACTCGGGGGGCACGGACGTCGGCGGCATTGAATTGGAGAGCCGGATAAATCCGAACGATGCGCCCGTATCGAGCCTGGTGAGGCTGCCCGGTATCGGGATGTCCAAGGCTGGGGCCATAGTCGCGTACAGGGATGCTTACCGGCTCAGCGGGGCTGCGGGCAGGGTGTTTTGTGACTGCAATGATCTGCAGAAGATCAAGGGTATAGGTCCGAAGACGGCCGAAGCAATCGCTGAATGGGTGGTGTTTGAGTGAGAGCGGGATGGCGCTGCGCTGCAAGGGCTGCAAAAGAAGCATAGAGAAGCTGGCAAGGCGGCGAGGAGTATGGTAGCATGGGCGGCGTAAGCTCGTTGCTCTTCCGATCTCGCGTCCGCAAAAGCCATCTAAGGCCCGCCTGCGCGTTATCTATGCGCAGTAAGGGCGACTTCATGCATATCGACCTTTGAAAGTCGCCACTTGAGACGAGCGATTTGATATGGGACGTTGACTTGTTAGATGAGCCAGACATTTCGAAAGAACGGCCTTGCCCGATATCGCTTCCAATCGCCGCTTATCGGCGCCAAGCGCTTTTCCAGTGCCAGTAATCGGCCAATCTCGCATAGTCAAGGAAGTCTATGAATCCATCCTCGTGGAAATCGGCCTGTGATTGGCCGTTCTGAAGCCATTGGCCTGTGAGCACAATGAGTTCGAGGTAATCTATGATTCCATCGTTGTTTAGATCAAAGGGGTGGGTAACAACTTCGTCGGCGCCCATATCGACAGTATCGGCGAATACCCTTTCCTCTTCGTCGAGGTCCGTATTCGAACCAGGCGGTATCGAGCCGTTGTCGCCGCTGTCGATGCAGGGCGAACCCGGCAGTAGATGAAAATCGCCAACTACAAAGAAATCATCGTTCGGCTCGCCCGGCGCATTCGCATCGTCCCAATAGCCCGAATTCGCAAGGTTGGGATCGACATCGATGTTGCCTAGGCCCCAGTGAAGTATGCAGTCATCGCTCGGATCATCCGGATAACCTGTCTCAATGTAAGCCCCTGCCGAGCCACCCTCGATATCGCTATACAAGACGGTCATCTCCGTTGGGATGGAGGTCGCCCCCCAGACGCCCAACGTGTTTATCAGGGCCAGTTGGTTACCTTCCGGGGATCTGTTGTTCCAGACTATGCAGTTGGCTACGACGGGGTTAGCCTCTCTAAATGAGCTGATTCCGCCTCCTTCCAGCGAGAAGTTTCCGATAACCGTGCAGTTGACTATGGTCGGGTTGCTCCAATAGGCGCTTATTCCGCCGCCGCGATGGTCGGCTGTATTGCCACTGATAAAGCAGCCGCTGATAATTGCGTCACTGTGGTCGTGGCAGTAGATGCCCCCGCCGTGGTGGCCCTCGCCTATGGCGGCGTTGCCGGTCATGATGCAGTTGGTGATAACAGGACTACTGTCATACATGCAGCAAATTGCCCCCCCGTAACCACAGACGGCGGCGTTGCCGGTGAAAGTGCAGTTGGTAATCGTCGGATTGCTGCCGTCGCCGCAGTAGATTCCACCGGCCCTGCCTCCGGAAAGATTATCGGTTATCAGGCAGTTTTTTATGGTCGGACTGCTGAGGTAGCACCGGATTGCGCCTCCCTCGTACCTGCCGGCGCCGCCGGTGATAGTAAAGCCGGCTATTACGGAGTTAGCGTTTTCTCCGCCGCGAATGTGAAAGCCGCGATGAGGCTCGCTCGCCGAACCCTCACTATCAATAATCGTCCCGGCTACAACCTCGGAGTCGTTAGGGTCTGCGCTTTGGACTGTAATCGCTTTGCCTTTGAACTCTATATCACGATTCCCGGGGCCAAGATGGGTCCCCATGGTGATAATTATTGTCTCGCCATCATTCGCATCGTCAATTGCCTGCTGTATGTTCTCATATTGGCCGCTGCCGCTAATATTCCAGATCGGCCAGGCCTCGTCGGCGCCGATGTCGGCAAACCGGCCCAGCTTTCTCGGATCGCCGTCATAATCGGTCAAACCCTCGAAGGCGAGATTGGGATCGGCGGAGTTTATGCATCTGCTGCCGTAGTTCAAATGGTAATCGTTGGCGTCCGGATCGACGAACCCCGGATCAACAGAGATATTGCCGTTGATACCCGTTTGATCCGGAACATCCGGGCCACAGCCGCCTGTGCTGTTGCCCCAAATATTATTGTACCTGATCACAGGTGAGCTGCCGTAGCGGACGGCTATCCCATATCCTCGCTCGTTAGAGCTGATTATGTTGTTTTCAATAATGGGACCGGCGGAGCGACAGTCTATCCCATTGTAGTAATTATGCGTTATAGTATTGTGTGTAATTGTCGGCGAACCGGTTACAATTTGGATTCCTGCCCCGCTGTAGTTTCTGTAGATTAGATTGTTGCGAACAATCGGAGAGCTCTCCCAGTGTATCGCTATCCCCGCCCCGTTGGACGAGGTATTTTGGGTGATAATGTTTTGTTCTATTGGCGGACTGGAATAGTAATAAACATAGATACCGCCGCCGCCCAGCCCCCCTGCCGTATTGGCTCGAATCAGATTGTCCCTAATCGTTGGGCTTGAGATATATGTTACGTGAATGCCCGCTCCGAGAGCCGAATCGTTGCCCTCTACTCGATTGCCTTCGATAAGGCCTTTGCTCCACTGTCGAACATGTATCGCGCCGCCATACATATCGGCATGGTTATTCAACATAGAGTTGCCTGTTATAACCGCATCGCAGCCCTGAAAGGCAACGATTGCGCCTCCGTCGCCGTGGTCGTTGTTGGGATAATCGTCGTTGGGCGGGGCAAAACCGTGTTCGACAACGGCGGAGTTATTGACGAAGGT
The DNA here is from genome assembly GCA_041322395.1 of Sedimentisphaerales bacterium. Lineage (GTDB taxonomy): Bacteria > Planctomycetota > Phycisphaerae > Sedimentisphaerales > Anaerobacaceae > JAFGCD01. The sequence goes on along the minus strand of JBGLNQ010000001.1, from coordinate 2,330,131 downwards.
GTTGTTCGTTATAATCGGGCTAAGACGAATATCCGGGTCACTGGGGTCGTCAGGATCGACGGGGTCACCGTATATATATATGCCGCCGCCCTGCCCTGCCATATTGTTGATAAAGCGGTTTTGGGTGATGGTCGGCGCCGACATATTATAGCATACTACGCCGCCTCCACAACGATTCCACTGCAATCCCTGGAACTCCCAGGAGATCGCCAGCCATGAGCCGGTGCCGCCGGTTATGGTGAATCCGGACAGCACAGAGCCGGCGCCTTCCCCGTGCGCAAAGGTGGCCACGCTGCCTATGTTGGGGTCGCTCGAATGAGACCCGTCGATCACTGTCCCGGCCACAACATTCGGATCGTTGGGGTCGGTGGACCGCAGGACAATTGATTTGCCGAGGAAACTGAGGTTCTCGAAGTAAGTTCCGCGATCAACTATTACCGTATCGCCATCATTGGCATCGTTAATCGCCGCCTGGATATCGGGATACCGCTCGGTTGGGACATAAAGAGTCTCCGCCCAGAGCTGCGTCCCATATAAAAAAATGGCTGCAAGCAATAGCCTTTTCATCATCCGTCTTCTTCGAAGAATTCATCTTAGAGACCACCAACTTACATATATCATAGCATATAAACGTGAAAAAAACAAGGCTCTCATGCAATAAAGTTGATGATTTCTTAAAAGGATGTGATTAGAAAACCTTTGAGTTTAACGCTTTTCCCGATGTACATACAACTCCACAGGAATTTTCCGTAATTTTCACGGGAAATCGGCCCAATTACATAGAACCTTATGTGCCATTTCAGCACAAAAACGCCGAAAACCACCCGATGGTGACAAAAAACTTGCTGTTTTTAAGAATTTTCTTTGCTTCCCGGGGTGAATCTCGTTAAAAGAACACTATATAAAGAAGCAACGGTGGCGGCAAGCCAGAGCCGAGCGAGATGCAGCGGACCCAGGCGGCTGCGAGCAGGATTTGTGTAATCAGTAGATATCTGGGGGATAGACAGATACCGAACAGAGAACCAAGCGAGAAAGAGCCTGTTGGCCAGATTCAACAACCTCGCTCTCATGCCCCTAAATTTGAGCGAGTCAGCCGGGAAACGACCAAGCGCAAAAGGGGTGACGAAGAGTTGGATAAAGCGTGGAGCGAGTGGGAGGCCACCTTCGATGCGATCCAGGACTCGATAATGCTGCTCGACTGCGAGTTTAATGTCGTCCAGGCAAACGCGGCCTCATCCCGTTTTTTCGGCAAGCCGCTCGATGAGATAGTCGGGAAGAAATGCTGCAGACTCGTTCACGGAACGGATGAGCCACCCGAAGGTTGTCCGCTGAGGAAGGCTGCGAGTACGAAGAAACGTCATAAGACGGAACTCTACATACCTGAGAAAGATATGTGGACAGTCGTCTCGGTTGACCCGATTCTCGATGAACAGGGCAATATGGCCGGTGCCGTCCATATCATGAGAGATGTCACAGGTCGCAAGAAAATCGAAGAAGCCCTGCGGGAATCGGAGAGGCATTTTAGAGACATCTTTGAGAACGCGGTCCTCGGCTTTTATCGAACCACTCCCGACGGCCGCATCCTCATGGCGAACCCGGCGCTTCTGCGCATGCTCGGATACGCCTCTTTCGAAGACCTCGCCGAGCGCAACCTCGAAGAAGAAGGCTTTGCGCCCGAATACCCACGCTCGACCTTCAAGGAGCATATTGAGACGGATGGCCAAATCGTCGGCCTCGAATCCGCCTGGACCAAACGTGACGGCTCTAAGTTGTTTGTACGTGAAAGCACAAAGGCCATTCGTGACGGCGGCGGCAATATCCTGTATTACGAAGGCACAGTAGAAGATATCACAGAACGCAAGAAGGCCGAGGAGGCGCTGCGGGAAGGCGAACGAAGATACAGAGAGCTGTTTGAGCACATGACCAGCGGAGTGTTTGTGTACGCGGCTGTTGATGATGGGGCTGATTTCGTTATCAAGGAATTCAATCGTGCAGGCGAATTGATAGACCACATCGACCGAAAGCACATCATTGGCAAATGCGTAACCGAGGCGTTTCCGGGGGTCAAGGCCTTCGGACTCTTTAAGGTGCTTCAGAGAGTCTATAGAACGGGCAAAACGGAATTCTTCCCGGATGCCTTCTACGAGGATCCATACAGGTTAAGTCAAATCCAAATAGACAAGGAGAAAACTATGGAACAGAAGCAACGGGGTAATAAGGCGGGGCTGACGCGGCGTGAGTTTGTACGCGACGGGGCGGCTGCTGCTGCGGGTCTTGCGGCGGGTCTTGGCGCCGTGCAGAGCCAGGCGGCAGAGAAGACGGACGTGAAGAAGGCGCGCAGCTATAATCCCGAGATGAAGTATCGGCCGTTAGGCAAGACGGGGCTGTGGATTTCGCAGGTGTGCTTAGGCGGGCACTGGAAGCGTGTCAACGAGATGGCGCCGAACGCGTTCAAGGGCGGCGACTGGCTTGGGGCCAATTTGCAGGATGAAGGCTTCAAGAAGAACCGGTACGACGTTGTATCCCAGTGCATCAAGCACGGCATCAACTATATCGATGCGTGCACCCTGCAGGAGGTGCTGGCGTACTCCGAGGCCTTGCGGGGCAGGCGGGAAGCGATGTATCTTGGTTTTTCGTGGTACCAGGAGGAGCTGCGAAACGGCAATTTCCGCACGGCGGAGAAACTGTTAGGCACGCTCGATAAAGGGATGCGCGAGGCCAAGCTCGAGTATGTGGATGTCTGGCGGATTACGATGCACGAGCAGAGCGGGCAGCACACCAAAGGCGAGGTCGATGAAATGATGAAGGCCCTCGAGGCGGCCAGGAAACAGGGCAAGGCGCGGTTTACGGGCTTTTCCTCGCATGATCGGGCGCATATCAAGTGGATGATCGAGACGTATCCTGAGATAGTGCAGGTGGTCGTAACGCCATATACGGCGAAGACCAAGCTTGTTACCGATGAAGCAGGCCTGTGGGCGACAATGAAGAAGTTCGGCGTGGGTTGGTTCGGGATCAAGCCGTTTTCGGGGACGAGCCTTTTCAAGGGCAACAGCTCGCCGGACAGCCCGACCGCCGAGGAAGACGACAAACTGGCACGGATGGCGATCCGGTACATCCTGTGCAACGATGCTATCACGGCCCCGATTCCGGGGCTGATCAATCGTCACCAGGTCGATAACGTTGCCGATGCCGCCATACAAGGCCCTCTCGATAAGGAAGAGGCCAAAGAGTTGAGCGAGGCGATGGATCACGCCTGGGCCAATCTCGGCGCAGATTACCAGTGGCTGAAGAATTGGGAATACGTTTGACAGGCTCCGGTTTTTACAGGCGGATAGGGTCTGTCGGATTGATTGAAAGCGAAAACAACAGAAAACAACAAAGGATGCCAAATGAAAGTCACGAAAGTGCGTGGCGTCACAATGAGCGTATTGATATTGAGCGGCTTGCTGCTTGTATTGGCGGCAAGCTGCTCATTTGATAAAGAGCACGAGCAGCCCGCCGTCGAAGAAAAGCCAATCGAGCATGCGCCTGTTGCCGAACAAGCCGAGCACGAACATCAATCAGAACACGAGTCCCAGGGCGGCTTTGTCGCGAACCCCTTTTGCTACGCATGTCATGCGGATTTCGAAGGCGAAAAACTGGTCGCCAGGCATGAAGAAGCAGGCGTCGGATGCGAAAGGTGCCATGGCGAATCCGAACGGCATCGCAGCGACGAGGCGAATATCACGCCGCCCGAAATAATGTATCCGAGGGCGCGGATTATTCCAACGTGCATGATATGCCACCCGCGTGAGACGATAAAACATGTCCTCGAACATAAGGCGATTCTCGAAGGTGCTGAGACGATATTTGACGAAGAAAAGCCCCAGGGGCCCGGCAAGGTCTGCACCGACTGCCACGCAGAGAATCACAAAATGAACGTGCGCATCACTCGTTGGAACAAGGCAACCGGAGAAGTGCTCGAAGAGAAATGATAGTCTTGTCTGCGGCTTCTCTCCCGGGTGAAAAAGCGTTGCTTCGGCTGTCCATCGACAGAATCGCTATGTGCGTGCGCAAAAAAAGTGCGTATGCCCCGATTGCATACGCACTGTTATGTCCTTCAAAATTAAAGTCATATAACCTTTGCCTTTATGTACGGCACCTTGATCGGCGCCGTCATTATAGGCATTTTCGACAAAGGGCTCAACCAGGCCGGGGGTACACTTTTCGCTCCAGTATATCGTTAAGGGCCTTGTGATTCTGACCGCCGTTTATATCGATGTACACCGCCGTAAGTAAAAGCCACACTGAAATGATATTATTGAGCATCGGCCTGAATTAGCTTGAATTATTATAAGAGGGCTTTGGACTTCCTGCAATGTATTGAGACGGCCCTTTACTGCAAGGGAGGATGCATATACGGCATTGACTGTTTATAGAGTTCCAAGCGTGCGGCTATCTCCTGCGCGAGTTCCGTTTTGTTCATGGAAGTTGCAACGTCAATAGCTTTCTGAGCGGTTTCTATGGCCTGGGGAAATTTTTCTGCGGCGGCATAAACTGTGGCAAGGGTATCAAGTGCATCGGGCTGTTTGTAATTTGTCAGTTTGCAAAGTCTCTCGGCAAGTATTATCGCTTCATCAATGTTTCTGGATGAAAGTGATGGTCTCGTGCTCTGGATCCGGGCAAGATTATGCAGTACCATAACCTGGTTGGGATCGATCTTAATAGACCGCCTGTAATAACCAAGAGCCTGATCGAATTTCCCCTGAGAAATAAATATCCCTGCTAAACTGTTGCATATCTTGGCATTTTCTGGGGATAACTGGAATGCTTTGATGTAAGTATTTACGGCCTGATCTAAATCGCCCTCTTTATTAAAAGCTATCGCAAGGTTAATTTGAGCATCAATATTATCCGGGACCATCTCCACCGCCTTTAATCCATACTTTATGCTCTGTTTGTAGTCCCCTGTTTTAAGCAGTGCACCCGAAAGACTTATATAAACTGTTGGGTCATCCGGGCTCAATTCGACCAGCTTTTTGCAATGCAGCACGGCCTGATCATAGTTGCCTTGCTGCAATTCGATCGAGCCCAGTTGTGAATATATCTCAGGGAAGTCAGGACGCTGAGGGATAAGATCAGTGAGGACTTTCTTTGCCTTTTCTAACTCATTGTTTGCAACCAGTACTACAGCCTTTTGGTATTGTACAAAAATGTGTATAAGGTCCTTTGGGTCATCTTTTGAATCATCAAAAACAATCTCACCATCTTCTTTTCCGGCAACATAGCCAAGGGATTGCAGCCGTCTTATCGATTCCGGGTCCAGCTTGAACCGACTGTCGGGATCTTTGAGAACTGCTCGTTCCAGGGTCTCTCGCAGTTTATCCCGGAGGATACGGACACGGTGGGGTTCTTTTTCGACAAGGTTGTGCTCTTCACGGGTATCGGTGGTGATATCATAGAGCTCGGGCCGCTTGCTCTGAATAAACTTCCATTTCTCTGTTGAGATACTCATGAGTGAGTTTGCGCCATAGGAAGTCGGTGTCATACTCTCAGAATAGATATATCTTTCATACGCGTCGGGAACTTTGCCATGCAGCAATGCTGATATATCTTTGCCATGAACCCGGGCGGGGATGTCAATATTCAGGATCGAGCAGACAGTTGGAACGATATCCACAAGGCCAACGGGTTGAGTGACGGTCGATGCTTTTTTCTGGCCGGGAAGCTTCACGATGAGAGGTACTTTAATGGCCGATTCATAGATGAAGAATGTGTGTTCTTTTTCACCGTGCTCCCCCAGCATTTCACCATGGTCACCTGCAATAATCAAAAGTGCCGAGTCATACATTTGAAGGTCTTTGAGCTTTTGGATAAACCGGCCTATGCAATGATCGGTAAATGCGATCTCACCGGCGTAAAGATTATCGGCAAATTTCGAAGCAAAGGGCTCAGGTGGCGCATAGTCTGCATGGGGGTCATAGTAGTGCAGCATCAGGAAAGACCTGTTATCTTTATTTTTGTCCAGCCAATCGAGCGCCGCTTGCGTGGTTTCATCACCGTTCCGTTCGTTGCCAAACGTATTATATTTGATTTTTTTAAATGTGTCGTGATATGTGTCGAACCCCTGAGCCAGGCCGAACCGTTTGTCCAGGACAAATGCACTGACTATCGCAGAAGTGTTAAAACCGTTTTGCTTGAGAATTTCGGGAAGCGTTTGATTTGATGGGGCCAGTTTAAAGAAGCTATTGTTATGCACACCATGAAAAGGTGGTATCGTACCGGTAAGCATCGTGCAGTGAGCCGGTAGTGTTATAGGAACCGGTGAAATCACATTTTTAAACAGCGTTGCATTTCTTGCAAAAGCATCGATATTGGGGGTGGTTTCTTGCGGATAGCCATAACAGCTAAGATAGTCCGCTCTGCAGGTATCAATGCTGATAAGGATAATATTGCGAATTTCATGCTTGCCGTTCTTTATAGATAAAAACTCGATAGTCGCAGCAACAGCAATAATGACTATAGCTATGATTATCTGATATTTCCTATTTATACGGTTTAAAAGCATCATATTCTATCAAAATTCAGTTTGTTTGCAACTGTTTACCTGGGAAATCCGGGTTAAACAGGCTTTCCTGTATTGTCTTTATATTTTTCGCGGAGGCGCTTTAGTTCGCTCTTAAGTTCGATAACGACCTTGGCGTAATCCGGGGCGCTATAGACGCTGTTCAGTTCGTTGGGGTCTTTCTTCATATCGTAGAGTTCCCATTCGTCGATATCGTTGTAGAAGTGTATGAGCTTGTACCGGTCTAACGTGATTGCCCATCAGACAATAGCCGACGATGTCCAGGCCGTATTTGCGGGCCTGATCGGCGAGCAACTGCAAATATACAAGCCGATCATCATCGACGAAGAAAACGTCCTGACGATTATTTCCTCGCTGGGTGATATGTCGAAGACCCCTGGCGGGGATGAGCACACCCGGTTACAACTGTCCTTGCTAATCTCGGCATGAACGGAAAATAACCGCAAGACAAGATACGAACTTGTCAACAAATTAATAGGTGGCTGTCCCTAGTTTCAGTAGTTTCAGTTTCGACAGTCCCTAGTTTCGACACAAGGATCACATATTCTCAAGGCCGTGCAAGAAGGTAGGTTTTCACTACATCGGGTTTGGGGGCTTCAAACGAAATCCAGAGTCCAACATTGATGATCTTGCCCCGAAAATTCCTGACATTTTCTTCAAACAGCGTAACTTGGGGTAGCTTTCATGCGAAAGCCCTATTTTGTTGGGAAAACAGGAAGATCAGGCAGGTTATGGCCAGAAACACCAAACAACGAAAAATAAATGTGTGCATAATGCCTTTGCACATAAGTAGTTATGGAAATATTACCCGGTTACTCTGCTACAGTCTCAAAAAATTTCAAAAATTTCCAATTTTTTAGTTGACATCGCATAGTATGTATAACATAATAGGTAAAGCAAAACAAAAAGGATTCGCCCAAAGGTCCTAATGAAATCTGTAATCTGAAACCAGGAGAACAACATGAAATTTGAAAGCCAGCTACTAAAAGGAGTCGCCCCGGTGGTCGTTCTGGAGATTCTCTCGGCCGGCCGAATGTACGGCTACGAACTGAGCCAGACAATCGAGAATAGAAGCGGCGAGATACTTACGCTCGGAAAGGGCACTCTCTATCCGCTTCTGTACAATCTCGAAGCCAAGAAGCTCGTAAAGGCCGAATGGGAGGCTGCGGAAACAGGCAGAAAGAGGCGGTATTACTCAATCACAGGAAAAGGCAAAGGCGAACTCGCAAAGCAAAAGGCCCAGCTCAAGAAACTGACGGCCGGGCTGAATCTTGTCTTGGGCGGGGCACTTATGCCAGCCTAACCTACGCGTATGTCATTCCTGCGCAAGCAGGAATCCATATTTAGCCCGCAGTTTTACTGCGGCTCCCAAAACGCCATAATCCGTGAGGTCGAAAAATGGCAAAGCAAAATAAACAAACGGATTTTCAAAATCTGCCCTCCTGTGCCACCGAGTTTATTGGGCGGGTCATAAAGAAGATGCGCTATCGCAAGAAAATCCGCCGTGATGTGCCGCAAACTAGGGACAGTCACCTATTTGTCTTTCCTATCTTAACTATTGATTCGTTTCTTTCTTTTCGGGGAGGTGTCCGGCACATTTTTGGGTATTCCTTTAGTTCTTTCGCTCGCTGTTAGGATTTAGCCTTGCTGGTTTAGTGCTGATCGAATGATTTGTGCTCTTAGTGCGTCTCTGTGGGCGGGGTCGAGATTTCCTCCGTGGTTCAACTGGAGATGGGCCGGGAGGGTCAGCATGAAGAGCCGGTTGATCGTTGCTATGGAGAGGCCCGAGCCGCCTTTAACCGGGGTGTCGCAAAGGCTGCAGAGCCTGTTTATTGCGGGGGTCGAGGCGCCCATGTGCCGGTGCATGTTGATCCCCAGGCGCAGGTGGCTCAACAGGAAGAGCGCTTCCTGGGAACTGACCAGATGGGCGTTCTGCAGCAGGGCCATCGCACGGGAGATTTTGTCGTCGAGAACCTCGGTATCACGGCAGAGCAATTGACTTCGGGCGGCATTTTCGTACTCGGCTATCTCGGGGATTATAGTATTCTCGAACTGCGAGACGATCTCGCTCTCGGTTACGCCGAGCGTTACCTGGTTTGACAGTTGATAAAGGTCGCTTGCGGCCTCGGTTCCCTCGCCGAATAGCCCTCTGACGGCCAGGCTCATATCCTTTGCCGCGTTGAAGAACTTCTCGATTTGTCCCGTCATTTTCAAGGCCGGCAGATGCAGCATTACCGATACCCTAATTCCGGTTCCGATGTTGGTCGGGCAGGCCGTGAGGTATCCGAAACGCGGGCTGAAGGCGTAGTCGGTTTTCTCCTCGATCATATTGTCGATGCTGTTGATCTGCTCCCAGCACTGGGAGAGCTGGCAGCCCGCTTTTAGAACCTGAATTCGAAGGTGGTCTTCCTCGTTAATCATGGCTGTGAAGAACTCCCGCTGCACCATGACGACGCCGCGGGGGCCTTCTCCGAAGGCGTGATGCCGGCTTATCAGATGCCGCTCGACGAGGAAATTTTTGTTCAGGGCCGGGGCCTTGTCGATGCTGACGTAAAAAACCTTATCGCCCAGGTCGAGCGACATCAGAACGTCTTTAAGTTTTTCGAGTATTTCCGATTTCTCGGCGTTCGAGCATCGGCTGAGGAATTTATGGCCCGCCAGGTTTCTGGCAAGTCGAATTCGCGAAGATACGACAATGTCGGACATTGGCCCGGAACCGTCGAACCATTCGTTAATATCGCCACTTATATCGGTTAGTTTCATTTTCTTTCAGTATGTATTAAGTCTCGCACCCGGCGGATTCGGCGGGTGTCATCTTTTGGTTTCACTTATTTTGTCCCGCAACTCGGCGGCCAACTCGTAGTCCTCGTTGCGGACGGCGTTATCGAGCTGCTGACGGAGGTTCAGCAGTTCGACCTGTTTTTTCGTATCCATGGACGTTTTGGACGGTATCTTGCCGCAGTGAGCAATCTTTCCACAGTGGGCCTTTTCAATCAGCGGCTGCAATGACTTGGCGAAGACATCATAATCGTTCGGGCAGCCGAGGACGCCCTCTTTGCGGAATTGATCGAGGGTGAAGCCGCAAGTCGGGCACGCCGCCTTCTGCTCGTGAGGATCGGCAAATTCGTCGTCGCTCGGCGCTGAAGCGAGCAGACTGCTGAGCAGTTCGTTTATGGGGATATGGCTCTTGACCGCGATGCCCTGCTCGGCGGCGCATTGCTCGCAGATGTGCATCTCCGAACGGGTGCCGTCCGTGATCTCGGTCAGGTGAATAGTCGCATCCCTATTGTTACAAATCTGACATTGCATAATGAACCTAACGGGTATTATACCAGAATTCCGTCTAAGTAATCGTCAAATTTTCAAATCAACTAAAAGTTGTTTTCCGGGGCGATGTATTTTGCCCAACATCCTTTCTCTTCGCCGACCTTGATGCTTGCGATTTTGACGCCTTTTGGCAGTCGGCCCCTGAGTTTATCGTGTATGTATTTTGCCAGGTTCTCGGCCGATTCGGCGTTTTGCCGAAAGTAATCTATAGCGTCCAATCGGGAATTATCGAACGGGGCGATAATATCGCCAAGATAGGCCCTGAGTTTGTGGAAATCCATTATCACGCCCATTTCGTCGGGGGTCTCGCCTGCAACTTCGGCTTTAACAGACCAGTTATGGCTGTGTGCCGGCTCTTTCGAGCCATCGGGCGGGGCCAATTGGTGCGAAGCCTGAAAACTCATTTCGACGCTGATGGCAAACACCGCAAACCTCCGGAGCGAAGACGGCTTAAACATCGAATTTCATATTATTTCTTATCAAAGCGCTCGCGCAGGCGATCATAAACGTTTTTCGGAACAAGATTCGAGAGGTCGCCCCCGAGAGATGCCACTTCGCGAATCAGTGTCGAGCTTGTGAACCCGTATTGCTCGGACGTCATAATAAAGACCGTTTCAATCCCTGCGACCGCACGGTTGGTCATGGCGAGTTGGAACTCGTAGTGGACGTCGGTAAGGCTTCGCAGGCCTCGCAAGATTACGTCGGCCTTTGTCTGCGCGGCGTATTCGACGGTCAGGCCATCGAAGCTCTCGACCGAGACGGTCGGCATATCTGTAATCAGTTCGGCAATCATCTCGACACGCTGTTCAGGGCTGAATAGCTGGTTCTTGACCGGGCTTCGGCCTACCGCTATTACAAGCTCGTCGAAGAGCTTCATGCCCCGCGCGATAACGTCGAGGTGTCCGTTTGTGATTGGGTCGAATGAACCCGGAAATACAGCTTTAACTGACTTCGCTGCCATTACTATGCCTTTCGGTTCGCACCAGATAAATCGCTGCCAAACATAACGAGGGGCTATTATACCGGGCGAGGCCGATGCAATCAAGCACGATTACAGATAATGAGGCAATGGGTTTGTTTGGCCCGCCCCGCTCCGACAGGCTTGCAGTTCGGCGGAATTCTTATCCTTTGAGAGGCTCCATATTTTCAGTCCCGCCCTATTGCGTCGAGGAAGGCGAATCATGGGGCCGCCTGGAGCCTGCGCGGCGGCGGCGGGAGCAGGCCGCACCACAAAAACCGTCGAGTATTCCGACCCCTTTTTCACCTCAACTTAGAAAAATCCTTGATATCGGTGTAAGAATTGGGTACATTGTTTGTAAGTTCTTGTTTTACGGCTGGTTGCGTTGACCGGCCGAACTGGAAAATCAAGGTTTTATACAGGAAAATGTTATGGTAAATGGGAGGAAGAGTATTTCGCGGCGGCGTTTCTGTCTATATTCATTGGCGGCTATAGCTGCTGCTGAGATTCCTTTTTCCGGTTCTACAGGAACTCTATTTGGCTGGGAGCCGTTAATGGTAAAAGCTAATATATTATTTATATTCAGAGAAAAAGAAATACTTGCCGGAATTGAGAGCATTACTGACAGAACGTTTCCATATTCAAGCTGCTTGAAAACAGGAAAACTCAATCGTAAGCAGTATACTATGGTTTTTGCCCGATAGTATTTCCCCCACAAACTTTGGGACGATACTAAAAACTAATGAGCCAGCACGCCGCCCCAGTTAATGCCCAACTTGTCGGCATAGACAATTGCAAAACAAAACACACACCACAACACGACCCCGATTTGAAACGGCAAATCGTGCCGAATCAGCTCGACCGGGCCGGAGAATTTGCCCGTTTGCACCATCGCACTAAAACGAAAGATGCAGTACAAAACGACCGGCGTCGTATATATCAGCTTATCGGTGAAAATCGCAACCGTACGCTCATCCGTCGCATACAGCAGAAAACAGACTATCGCCAGACCGCTCGTAACATCCAGCATGTGCGCCAGCAATTCCGCTGTATAACCGCCCAGCGTCTTGCGAAACTGCTCCCCGTTCTCGCCGAGTTGAGCTATCTCGCTGCGACGCTTACCGAAAGCAAGGAACAGACACAAGGCAAACGTGCAGATGATAAGCCAAGGCGAGATGCTAACCTTAACAACAACCGCACCGGCAACGGCACGCAGGCAAAAACCTATCGAAATAATCACGCAGTCAAGGATCATCACCCTCTTCAGAAAGAGCGAATAAAGCACCATCAGCACAATATACCCGACAATTATTCTGCCAAATCCGCCGTCGAACGCATATCCGCCTGCTATCGCCCCTGCACCACAGATAATCGACATCACCGCCGCCGATTCAACGCCAACCGCACCCGACGCTATCGGCCGATGACACTTCTCAGGATGCAGCCTGTCAACGCCGCGATCTATTATGTCGTTAAATATGTAAATCGCCGACGAAGCCAGGCAAAAACACAAAAACCCCCCAATCGCACCGCCAACAGCGACAAAAACTTCTTCCGGCGTCCCGGACAGCTTCTGACCGAAAACAAGCGCAGCAAAAACAAAAACATTCTTAGTCCAGTGCGACGGACGCATTATCCGTAATAACCGCATCGCTCGACCTTTCATTCAAGACACAATTCTTGACATGCGAACATTGAAAGTGGAAAATAGCAAATAGTCAATACTAAATCGTGATTACTTATGATAGAAACCGTAATTCTCGACCTCGACGATACCCTCTACGACGAGCTCGACTACTGCAGAAGCGGATTCAACGCAGTCGCAGAGCACCTCGCAGCGTCGCTCCATGCGCCCACAGCAGACCGCATCTTTCAGGCCTTATGGGGTCAATTCTCCGCAGGCAACCGCAAAAAAACCTTCAATGCCGCTCTCGATACCCTCGGAATAGACCACGACGACACCCTCATTCGAGACTTGATACGACTCTATCGCAACCACACCCCGAAAATATCTCTCTCCGCCGACGCCAGAGAGACCATCGACCTGCTCAGCCGAAAATACCCCCTCGCCCTGCTAACCGACGGCTTCCTTCCCGCACAAACCCTGAAAGTAAAGGCCCTGGGAATCGAAGACTATTTCCAAACGATAGTCTATACCGAACAGCTTGGCCGGGAATTCTGGAAGCCATCGCCGGCCGGCTTCGAAAAAATACTCCAAACCCTAAACGCCGACCCGAAATCCGCAACATACGTCGCAGACGACGAACTAAAAGACTTCATCGCACCAAACAACCTCGGCATGACAACCATCCGGCTAATACGCCCAAATCATATCCACACCGATGTATCTACCGACCCCAACGCAAAACCCCACCACAAAATCAACCAAATAACCGATCTCCCCCCCCTCCTCGACACACTATAGCGCGCCCCCCAGGCAGTACCCCCCCCGCATTTTCGGCTAAAAACACGGCAATTATCAATCAAAATGCGAAAGAATGAGTTTGTTAAATGATTTCGCGCGTGCAAACAATACTACTCATGCCAACTTGTGGGCGATTTGTTCTTCGAGAATGTCTTTGACGGTCAGGGCGATTATGCTCTTGCCGGTTCTTTTGAAAAAGGCGTCGATTTCACTCATGGCGTCGCCGGAGTAATCGAATGAGACAAAGAACCCTTTTGTGCGGTCTTCACGCATCATCACCGCCTCGAAAGCATCAATGTCCGGCCTGCCGACCTTTTCCTTCTGCTTGACCTGTATGGGATACCAGACATCCATAAAATCGAGCTCGCCTTTGGTTTTCTTAGGCACGGCAGAGACAGGGTAAATACGGCCATCAATTCCCATATCGCCGACCTGCGCCTTATTGGGAATACCGCCCAGCGCGATAACCGCCCAGTTCTCGAATTCAAACGGCGGAAGTTCGCGAAGCTTCTTTTCGCTCCACGGCAGATCACGCACAATAAAGCCGCGTCCAACCCGCCAGAGTTTTTCATCCTCTTTGAGATGGCACACATCCCGCAGTCGTTTGGCCATCACCCTGCACGCCGTCGGAGAAATATCAATCCCTATCCATTGGCGACCGAGATTTTCACCGGCAACCAGCGCCGTCCCGCACCCGCAAAACGCATCCAATATAATATCATTCTCATTACTGCTGGATTTGATAATTCTGTCAAGCAACGCCAAGGGCTTCTGAGTGGGATAACCAAGACGTTCTGCCGCTTGCGAATTGACTGGAGGTATGTCATCCCAAACATCCTGGAGAGGCATGCCTGGCATTTCATCAAGGTAGCGAATATATTCTGCGCCTCCAGTTCTCGTGTAATGAATGCGACCTTGTTTGTGAAGCTCTTCCATTTTTCCTTTCGGCATGCGCCAAAGCTTCGTCACACCATTCCATTCATAAGTGTAACCGCCGCCAGAAAGCCCCATTGCTGTTAAATTGTCTGTTCGATACAGACGACCATCAGAGTCTTTCCGCCTGTAATGACTTTCGATGTAGTCTTGATTGTAAGGTTGGAATTGCTGAGTCCATGTAAAACGCGAAGACTTCGTATAGAGAAAAATCGTATCATGTGCGCGCCCACATATGCCCGAATCGCTGTGGCTGCTCGTTCGTTTCCACACGATTTCATTTTGAAACTGGTTTTCACTAAATATCTGGTCGAGCATAATTTTGACATAGTGCGAGGCGTGCCAGTCGCAATGGTAATAGAACGAGCCGGTTTTCTTTAGAACGCGGTGGAGTTCAACGCAACGAGGCCGCATAAATTCGATATAGGCCTGTGTCGATGCGTGGCGATCTTCAAAGGAACGTTTTTCCTTTGTTTCACCCCAAAACACCTCATAGTTGCGATTGGAGTTGAAAGGCGGGTCGATATAGATAAGGTCAACGCTGTTTTCAGGCAGCTTTTTCAATTGTTCCAGGTTATCGCCGCAATAAATTAGCCGCGTATCAATCAACGCCGACGGTTTGCCTTTGGCGGCTTTTTTTGAAACGCTCTTTTTCTTTGCTGCTTTCTTTGCCATAAGTCGTGAGTATAAGCCTTATCCAACAATTTGCAAATCTTTTCAGTTACTTCATATATACACCACAGACGGCCTCGACCCCCGTTTTGAGGCCTCTAATCGGCCATATTAAGGTCCGAATAAACGAACCGAAAACAAAACAGCACCACCAGGCTTTTTTTTGTTGACTTTTCGTCCGCCAGAAGCGATAATAGACATATCTAAATGGGTTTTTGTTGGGTGATTCTGGATATCTCTTAGGAGTCTTTACTATGCCACCACGCAAAAGACAGCAGAGCAATGCTATGCTCTATACGCTTGTAGCTTTTGTAGGTCTATTCATTGCCGCGGCAACCGCAGCAATCATTTACTATGTAAAAGCCGAAGATTACAAAACAAAAGAGGATGCGTTGAACGCCAAAATCCGCGACATCGCAACCTCAACCGAGCAAACAAGCTTCGGAGCCATCGTAGGAACAAAGGAAAGCACCAAGAGCTGGGTCGGAACAATGGCACAGGATTTCGATGCCGCGATAAAGCTCGTAACCGGAACAGCACCTCTCAATACCCACATTCAGGGCAAGCTCACCGCCGCAACTGAGAAAGTCAAAGAGACCCTCATCCTGGTGCAGAATTCTATCAACCTGGCCAATGCCGACCCCAACACAGGACTGACGACCGTTATCGCCGACCTCAAGGCCGTACTGGACAACGCAATCACCGAAAGCCAGGCTTACAAAGCCCAGCTCGAACAAAAAGAGCGGAGCTACGACAATGCAATGGCGGCAGCACTCAAAAAAGAAGAATTCCTGCAGGCCGAGAAGGATATACTCCAGCAGGAGGTCAATGCGAATACCGAAGATTACAATACGCTCAGAGCGATGCTTGAACAAACAACCGACCAGCGGGTAAAAGACGCCCTCGCGAATTTGGATCAGGAGCGGGCCAATCGCGAGCAAATCAACCAGGAACTACTCAAGACCCAGGCCCAGTTGGTCCTCACCGAGGGAAAAATGAAGCGGGCACAGGACCAGGTTGCTATAATAAAGCCCCCGCCGGACAGCAACGCACCGGCTATGGTCGCAGATGGAAAAATAATCATAGCAGACATTAACAGCAAGATTGTGTACATCAACATTGTAAGCAAACACCACGTCTATCGAGGCCTGACTTTCGTAGTCTATGACAAAAACGCGCCATTCCCCAAAGACGGCATGGGCAAAGCGGAAATCGAAGTCTTCGACGTTGAGCTTGAGAAAATACAGCAACAGCAATAGCGGCACCGCAACCAGACCGGCAAGAAGAGCTGTCCAAGGCGTTAGAAACTGCATAAAAGCATACTCCTGTAAAGTGAACTAAAGTGCCTAAAGTGAGCTAAAGTGAACTTATCCACAACTTTAGGCACTTTAGTCACTCCAAACTTTAGGCACTTTACACTTATCATATTGTGTCTCACCCGGTCGCCTACGCTCCCGGCTATTTTGTCTTCTGTATTCTGACTTCTGTATTCTGCCTCTAACGAAGAAGCCGAATCCGCCGCAGGTAATTCAGCACAAGCGATTCGACCGAATCGCCCGAATTCGCCAGTGCATAGACCGCCCCGCGACGGGTGCAAAAATCCTTCAATTCATTGCAATAAGCGGTAAGATTCCGTTTATAGTATTTCGCCAGCGCTGCGCTGACGGTAATTTCCGCAGCGTCGGCGTCTTCGATATCGATCAGCTTCAAATCGCCCCCGAAATCGGGCGAGATCTCCTGCGGGCTTAGCACCTGGATAACGTAAAGATCATACTGCCTGCCGATCAGTCTCCTCAAGGCCGCATCGTAGCCCTCCTTGAACAGAAAATCGCTCAACACAATCATCACGCCCGAACCGATCCTCGAATTTGCTATCTGCCGGCACGCCGACTCGAACTGCGAGACGCCGTCGCACCGGGCGGTTAGGAGAAAATCAGCCATCTGATGCAGGTAGCTGCGCCCTCGCATATTCGCAAGCTGCCCGACCACCCCGTCGGCAAACATGCTCAGACTCACACGATTGTTGTTCACCAGACTGACGTACCCCAAAGCGGCCGCCAGCTTCCTGACGAAATGCTCCTTGGAAGGCTCTCCGACGGTCATCGAAGCGCTGGCGTCGGCCATTATATGCACCGTCAGATCCTGCTCCTCTATAAACAGCTTCAAGAACAACTGCTCCAGCCGGCCGTAGATATTCCAATCGACGAACCGCAAATCGTCGCCGACGACATAAGGCCGATGGTCGGCAAACTCTACGCTTTGTCCCCGCCGTTTCGACCGCCGCTCGCCCTGCAATTTGCCCTGCAGAATCTTCCTGCTGAGCACATCCAGAGAATCCAGGCGACTCATAAACTCGGGATCGAGCAGATCGGTCAGTCTCTTTCGCTGAGTTGTCCCTTTAATCTTTTCCATAATAGATTGTTACGTCAAAGTTCACAATACACGGAAAAACGAAAAATGTTGTCAGGGAACGTCAATTTTCTGCTCCGGGGCCTTCGGAGTGCTCTGCAATATCTGTTTTAGCACCTCATCCGTAGTGACGCCCTCGGCCTGACCCTCGAAATTGAGCAGAATGCGGTGACGCAGAGCCGGCAGCACAGACGCCTCGATATCGCCGAAGCTGACATGATACCGCTCATCCAGCATCGCCCGCACCTTGCCCGACAGCACCAGAGCCTGAACGCCCCGCGGCGAAGAGCCGAACCGAACAAACCGATTAGTCGCATCCACGGCATATTCGCCCTGAGGATGAGTCGCCAATGTCAGCCGAATCGCATAGTCCTGAACATGCTCGGCAATCACGACGTGCTTAACCAATTCCTGCGCCTCAATAATCTGTTTGGCGTTCAGAACCTCGTTGGCCTGAGGCTCGTCGCCGGTGGTCGTCCGGTCGATAATGCCCCGAAGCTCTTGACGATTGCTGTACGGAACCAGAAGCTTGAAGAAGAATCTATCCAATTGCGCCTCGGGCAGAGGATAAGTCCCTTCCTGCTCGATGGGGTTTTGAGTCGCAAGCACGATGAAAGGCTCCGGCAGCCTGCGTATCTCCCCGCCGCTGGTCACCGAATGCTCCTGCATCGCCTCTAACATGGCTGACTGCGTCTTGGGCGTGGCGCGGTTGATTTCGTCGGCTAAGATGATCTGCCCGAAGATAGGCCCGGGCTGAAATTCGAACTGTCGCCTCCCGGTGTTCGCATCCTCCATAACGATATTCGTCCCGATGATATCGGCAGGCATCAGGTCGGGCGTAAATTGAATCCGCTTGAACTCCAGCGAAAACACCGAACTGAGCGTCCGCACCAGCAGAGTCTTGCCCAGCCCCGGCACCCCTTCGAGCAGCACATGGCCCCCGCAGAACAGGCATACCAGTACGTTCTCGACGATGTCCTCATGGCCCACAATCACTTTGCCTATCTCTTTGCGCAGCGTATCGAAATTCTTGCGAAAATCACGACACTTCTCTTCAACATTACCAATTTCTTTTGCCATCTTACTAATCTCCTAAGCCTCAATCCCCTATCCGCGGTTGCCTTCATCTGTTTTGCGGTCTTTTGTTTTTTGTTTCGCCTTGAGCAGTCTGTCAATATGGCTGCTGTCCTGGGCGGCCTTTTTCGGGGCCGCCTTTTCCGGTTTCTTCTTCTCCGGCTCGGGCTTGGGCGGCTCAGTCGCCCTGGCCACCGGCAACTCGCCCTTAAACTGCGAACCTGCCTCATACCTCTTCGAGGCAAGCGCGTCGGCCTTACGCGCCGAGAGCTTATCGATAAGTTTCGCCCGCCGAGCTTTTAGCCTTTCAAGCGTCTGGTCCACCTTTCGCTGCCCTCTGGCCGCACGGATTAGAGCCGTCGCCCGTCGAACCATCGCCCGGAAATCCACGACTACCCGCCGAACCGCCACGTCCAGCAGGAACAAAACAAGCCATAGAAACATCAAAGGCCTGGTCAGCGGCGTCTGGGCGTGAGGAAATTTCAGGCCTGCGTGTTCATACACGTTCGCCAGATTCGGATCCCGAGGCAAAATCCTGCCGTCCGTCATCTCGCTGACCTCGGCCAGCAGCGGCTCGTTGTCGGAAAGGTCGCGAAATTCAGGTGCAAAAGGAATTGTCACGGTCGTCTGCATAATGTGCGTCTTCGCGTCTTCGCCGACCTTCCTGTATTGCAGATTGATTATGTAGCTGCCCGATTCGCCGCCCTGGAATTGCCCCTGATATTGCCCGGGCCCGATTTGCGTAAGCTCAAGCGACTCGCTCGATACGTCCGGCGCGATCACCTGCCCGTCGATATGGGCGAACTGAAGGAACTTGCCCTCCGGGTCGATAGCCTCGATGTTGACCGAAACGTCCCGGCCCTGCACGTCGGCGAATACCTCGCAATCGGACGACTGCGCCGGCTTGGCCGCCCATCGCACCGTTTGCTCCCAAAATCTGTCAAAACCGCCCCACGCAAGCCAGTTCGACGCCCATCTGCTGTCCACCGAGCTGGTGAAAGCCGCACATCGCCCCAGCCCGGACTGGCAGGTCGCCAATACCGGATCGGCCTGATGGCTCGACAGCACCACCTGATTCAATCCGCCCTTCGGCCCGGTCAGGACGTACCCGTCAAGCTGAGGCAGCCCGCTCGACAAGCCGCGGACAATCTCGCTGAGCGAATATGTTATAGCGGGCGTAAAGCTCTCTTCCATTATCAAAGCCCGGCGAACAACCTGCGCTTCCTTAATGAATATCTGAGGAAGTTCCGCAGGATTCGTAACCGAGTAAGGCCGTCCACCGGTAGTCAGAGAAACGCGCCGAAGCCTCGCTTCATAGCTGATATCGTGCGCTGCGATAGCGACCGTGCTAACCGTGATTCCTGCATCTACGCATTGCCCGAGCAACTTATCCGTAGGCGCCGTCGGGTCGCCGTCGCTGATGACTATTACATGCTTGACCGCCGCGTTGCAATCCTTGAGCTTGTCGTATGCCTGCTGCAAATGGTCCTGCAAACTCGGCATATCGCCCATTACCATCTGGTCTATAGCCGAAAGGATGCCCTCCTTATCGCCTACCGGCGAGAGCGGATACACCCAATCGCCACCGCCCTGCCAGTTGTACGCCAGAACGCCCACGAGGTCCAGCCTGCTCAGCGTCTTCGCCGCTGACTTTGCGACCACCTTGCCCCAATAGTTGCCCTCCGGCATCTCACAGGCGTGCATAATCATAACCAGGGCGCCTTTAGGCATCTGCTTCTTCTGCGGCGGATCGAGATCGACCGGAAGGATATCCGCCACGGGCGAACCTATCCACCCCCCCGCCCCGAACGACTTAGGCCCGCCGACCATAATCAGCCCGCCGCCGAGGTCGTTGACATATCTGACAAGCATTTCCTGCTGCTGATAGGTGAAGCTGCTGCAATCGGTATTGACCAGAATGACCGCATCGGTATCCATCAGTCTGGCCAGATTGTCGGGAAAGCTCACAGCCGGACTGTACCGAACGTCGATATCCGAACCCTGCAGCGCCCTGACCAGACTCTGCCCCGTCGCACCGTCCATATCCACTATAAGAACATGCCCCGGGCCGGCCACATACGTCATCGCACTGGCCCGGTTATTTTGAATTATCACGTCTCCCTTGCCGTCGTCGGGTATAAAAACCGCCTCGAACTCGTGCATTCCGCGTGTGCCCAGGGGCACAGAGACCGTACGAACGTTTGTCCCCGGCTCCAACTGCACCGGCACGGCGATCTCAGGCGAATCGGGGTCGAGATCGACGCTCTTGCCGTTCAGATTCAGCATGAGTTTGCCGCTTGTCTGGGCCGTGCTGTTGAGAATGAATCGTAAAGACACCGTCTGCCCGCTTCTGGCCCTGGTCGGAGCGGATAATCGCCTGAACACCACTTCTCTGTCGTATCGATACCGCAGGGGCAGCACATCGATGGGAATCCCGTTCGTGATGGGCGGAATTGTCACCGGGTTTGTTCTTATTCCGCTGCTGGGCTTACAGCTTGCAGTCTCGTCGCTCGGGCTGGTCGGCGTATGGATCGCAGCGTTCCTCTATATGTCTTTCGCTCGCAGTTCGACAGTTGTTATTCGCGTTGGTCTTTTCGCAGTTGTCGCTATATTGACAACGGTTGCCGTGAAGATGCCTTCCAATCTGTTTGATAGCGTGGTCGAGAGCAATCCCATGGTTTCGCGACGGCTTAAGCTCCTGACGGTGCGAGAGGGTGCTACCACGACAGTCTCGATGTATAGAAACCTGGAAGAAGGCACTCTGTATTTATATACGTCGGGGGTTAGAGTGGCGGGCGATACATACTTCTGGCGCGGCGACCAAAAGATGCTGGGCCATTTCGGGATTTTGCTGAACAGCGGCGCCAAGAAGGTCTTGTCGGTCGGGTTCGGCTCAGGAGAAAGCACGGCCTGTATGGCGCTGCACAAACTCGATAGGGCGGATTGTGTGGAAATCGCCCCTGAGGTGGTGGATGTTTCGTTAAGGTATTTTCCACACATCAATTTAGGCGGCAGACTGAACGACGAAATAAACATGATCTATATGGACGCGAAGAACTATATCCACTTGACAGACATCAAGTATGATGCAATCGTCAACGATTCCATCCATCCGAGGATGTTTGCCGATAATGCGTCGCTTTACACGAAGGAATACTTTGAAAGCGCGAAGGCTCACTTGACCGACAAGGGTCTGTTTATGTCATGGATACCGGCACACGACGTTGAGCCCGCCTCAGTGATGAACAGCATAATCGGTACGATCATGGATGTTTTTCCTGAGGTTACAATCTGGTTTATGACCACCACTCCTGCAAGTTACTTTTTCGTCGTCGGCTCTGAGCAGCCGCAATATTTTTCGCCGAGATATATAGACAACGAGCTGCTCAAAAACGGGGTGCGTGATAGCCTGTCGCTGATAGATATTAATAACAGTATGGATTTGTTGAGCTGCTATATCGGTGATAAGGAGGATTTGAAGAAACGCATCAAGTCTTATCGCCTGAACAGCGACTATTACCCCTTCATTGAGTTTTCTACAGAAACCATGCCGGGCGGCAGTTCGATGTTCAAGGACTTTGTGTTTGATATCAGGAACGACTCTATTTACAAACATATCGACTGGACAGGCTTTAGCCAGGAGCAAAAGAGCGAATGGTTGTTGGATTTCAAGCAGCTTTGGAAGGCTTCAACCTATCTGCTGCTCTCACACAGCGCCAACAACAGCATGGAGAAATTGAAGCTTAGTATGAAAGGGCTGGCTGTTTTACCGGGTAATCCCGCCCTTCATAGCCTAAGCGAAAGAGCCGCGCAAGCGTTGCTTTCGCCCCAGATGCAAGCGACCCGAACCGCCGATTTAGAGGCTGCTCTGCGGATGGCCGAGATCGTATTGACAGTGTATCCTCGCTCGCCTCTGGCGTGGGTTGTCAAATCAAATGCTGCAGAGCGGATGGGCGATATGCAAAAGGCTCTCGAAGCCGCAAGGATGGCAGTGGATTTCGGGCCGGATGACGCCCAGGCGCACTTGCAACTGGCCTCTGTCCTGCGCAGTTCCGGGCAGTTTGATGAGGCGATTGAAGAATGCAAAACGTCGGTTCTGCTGGCCGAACAGTCTCGCAAGCTTAACGATTACCATCGCGTTGAAATATTGAGTGTTCTTGAAACGACGTACACTGCAGCCGGTCGATTGGAGCAGGCTATAACTACTGCTGAGAAGGCACTCGAACTGGCATCATCGGCAGGGCAGGAAGAATTAGCTGAGCAGATCAAAAAGCGGCTAAGCTCGCTCAAGGCGGCAGGTAACGCTCAGCAACAACTCTAATTAGTTCCTGTCGCGGGAACAGTGTTTGTCGATTCCTGCAAAGGCGGGAATATAGGACCTCGCTATTCTACTGGATTCCCGCTTCCGCGGGGATGACAGTTGTGAATCGGTCAGTTTGAGTAATTAGGAAATCTTCGATTAGCAATAGTATGGACGTATTGAACTGTTACGCCGCCGATTTCGTTGGGTGCGGGAGTAGCGTGAGATACGGGGCTTTTGGGGGCTTTGCCTCTGGGCCGGGATTCGGGATGATGACGCTTATCTCATTACCCAGTTTGTTGATTTGTAGATGAGGTTGGCGTCCGATCTTTGGGCCGAATCGCTTTCGAGGGCGTAAGTAAGTTCGAGCGTTTTTCTGAGAAATACTATTAGCGGTTGGCCGTTTTTGTCTTTGGCGACAGGGTGTTTCACGAATGCCGTCTCGTTGCTAAGGCCCGTGATGAAGATTTTTATTTTCTTCGCTCTGGGGTCGAAATCCGGCCAGATGACTGCGATATCCTTTGTATTGTCCTCGCCCTGTAGGATTTTGCTTGTCGTACTGGAGAGGCTTTCAAGGAAAGGATATTTGGCCTGGTGGCGATCCTTCATTTTCTGGAAGACGTCCGGCGCAACGGATTTGCCTGCGGGGATGATCTGGAAGGTATCTGTCATAAGCTCGCACTTGGGGTAGAAATCGACGTCTTGGCCTGTTTTGTTGGTCAGAGTTAGCAGTATGTACCAGAATCGCCTGGGTTTGTTGTCCGGACCTGTGCGGATGAAAATCTGTTGGGGATGGGTGAATTTGGTGTCGATGGTCCATTGGCCGAGGTCCGGGACCAAGGCCGGGGTCGGCGCAACGGCCCAGGATACGCAAGCAACAGCCGTCAGGACGATAAAAGCGGCACAAGTAAAGGCTTTCATTATATTGCCCTACCTAAATCTAAGCATTTTCTACTCTTCCAATCCCATACGGGCGTCGGATGCCCCATTTTACCCTAAAACCGCCCGACGGACAAGGAGATTTTGTCATTCTAAGCAGCATTATAAGTAATTTCGGCTGTTCGACGCTGATTTGTTTGGTAATTTTGGCCGATTTGCTGATTGTTGGGGGGATATTGCCAGGCAGATTTTTACACGGGCGGGCTACCAATCGCGGACGATTATGCCGTCTTTGCCGACCAGGTAGCGGTCTGAGCCCTTGATTCTTAGATTATAGACTGTGCCGGTGGATGTGGTCTTGTTTATCGTCTTGATGGTTACCGATACTTCTGAAGTCGATGGCTTCGAGCGGTTTTGAGATTTTGGAGGGAAACAACGGCTTGTCTAAAACAAATCTTCTGTCGTAAAGCTCCAGACAGTCCCACGAGTTGTGCCAAGAGCATTTACCTCGTCGATACGCCAATAATAAGTGGTCTCATGCTCCAAGTAATCTGTTACAAAAAATGGTGCCGTTTGGTTTTTTTGGAATTGCGGTGGATTGGTCGGGCCGAAATAGACATCGTGAGATTCGGCGCCGTCGCCGGGCGTCCAGGCGAGAAAAAGTAGTGTGTTGGGTACTTCGGTGGAATCATCGGGCGGGTACGGGATGGTTGCAGGATCGGGAGAGGATCCTGTTTGGAAACTCCATACCTGGCTCGTGGTTGTTCCCGTAGGATTTACCTCATCAATCCGCCAGTAGTACCATGTGTTCTTGCTCAGCGCTTCAGGCAGGAAGGTCGTCGTCGATATACGGCCCTGGAAAAGGCCCGGACTCTCCGTTCCCAGATAAACATCGTGCCAGAGGGCATTGGCGTCTGATATCCAACTTAAAACGGGTGCTCTGCCTACACCAACTTCGCCGTCCAAAGGCGTGAGAATCTGCGCTTGAGCAGGCAGAGGCGGTTGCTTGAAGTTCGATGCAAAAACGGCAAAATCAGGGAAAGCCACGATTCCGTCTCTCGTGAGATCCTCGCGCAACGGAACAACATCGCTGAGCCATGCGTCCATAAGCAAAGGCAAGTCGCTACGATAGATAAAGCCATCAAGGTCAATATCTGCAATTTTGCCTACATCGTTGGGCGACATACTCGCCTGAATTGTCCCCCCATAAGCACCCATATTTACTCGTTTTCCGTGCGGCCATAGTTCTCCCTTCCATTCGGCATTCGGGTCGCCGGCATCGATGCAGAGGCTCGTGGCGGCATCGTACACCCAGGCATTTCCGTTCGGATCCCATCTGCCGTACTCCGATTTGAGGTGATAATCACCTTCCACCAACACCGCATTAGGATCGTTAGGCTCGACGGGGATATTCGGATCATCGATATGGATCCAGTGCCCGACTTGGGCAAAACAAGGATCGTCGTCAATATTTCCGTTGGCAGCTCCGCCAAACGGGATATTAACATCATGAGCATCCTCGTCCTGAATGCAACTGAAAGATATGTCAGGCGCAATCCCATCGATCTGCCCCGACTCGCTGCTGCCCGTACTGTCATGGCTGCCCCAAAATATGCAGTTAGTTGCGACGAACTCGGTGCTGTCATTGTATACACTCTCGCCCGTACTTCCCGCAGAATTTGTTGCTAACGTACAACTGTCAAACATGACGTTTGAGTATTGCTCACTGTAAATCGCACCACCCTTTTCGCCGGCGGTGTTTGCACTAAGCACGCAACTTTTGAGTACTGCACGATTGTAAGAATAAATGTTATATATGTGTATTCCTCCCCCCGTTGTTGCAGCGCTGTTCCCAACAATGCTACAGGCTGCAAGTTCGACCCGACCGGTAGCAGCGATTCCGCCGCCCTCTTTATACGAGGTATTCCGTTTAACCGTACAACCATTCATGAAGCGCCATATATACTTGCTCAGGTACGTCACGTCAATCGCCCCGTGCAGGTCGCCGTCCCGGCCCTGAGCGTAACCCAGCGACACCACACACAACACCATCACCATCCCTGTAAGAATTCCGTTCTTCATAGTTGCTGTCTCCTTAAAAAAATAGTATTCGATTTCTGCGATACTTCCTTCTTCACATCAGCAGCACACACCGCCAACGCTTTTACCATTTTCCACTTTTTCTCGCCTCCGCCTTGGGCAGCTTCTCGAGATCGATGAGGCACTTCTTCAGTTCTTTTTCGGGCAGTTCATAGTCGATAAGCTTGCCTGATAGATACGCATCGTACCCCGTCAGGTCCATCAGCCCGTGCCCGCTGTAGCTGAACAGTATGACCTTCTCTTTACCTTCTTCTTTGGCCTTCTTCGCCTCGTCGATAACCGCCGCCAGCGCCTGGCTGGTCTCCGGGGCCGGTATGAATCCTTCTGTTCCCGCCCAGGTGATGGCCGCCTCGTATGACTCTATTTGGTGATAGGCCCTCGGCTCGAGCAGACCCTCGATAATCCCCTGGCAAACCAGCGGGGCCATCCCGTGATAGCGCAGCCCGCCCGCATGAATCGGCGGCGGTATGAACGAGTGCCCCAGCGAGTGCATCGCCAGAAGCGGAGTGGTGCAGGCCGTATCGCCGAAGTCATACACGAACGGAGCACGGGTCATCGTCGGACACGCCGTCGGCTCGACCGGGATGATCTTGATATCGGCGCCGTTTATCTTGTCGGCGACGAACGGGAACGAGAGCCCCGCAAAGTTGCTTCCGCCGCCAGCACAACCGATCACGATATCAGGTTTGCCAACGCCGATCATCTTGAGCTGCTTCTTCGCCTCAAGCCCGATGATCGTCTGATGCAGCAGGACGTGATTGAGCACGCTGCCGAGAGAATACCGCGTCTTGCCGGAGCTGTCGGTGACGGCCTGTTCTATCGCCTCGCTGATCGCGATGCCCAGGCTGCCCGGAGTATCCGGCATCTCTTTGAGCACCTTTCTGCCGGCGTTGGTCTCGTTGCTCGGACTGCCGACGCAATTGGCGCCCCAGGTCTGCATCATCAGTTTGCGGAAGGGCTTCTGGTCGAAGCTGATCCGCACCATAAAGACCTTGCATTCCAGTCCGATGATCTTACAGGCAAACGCCAAGGCGCTGCCCCACTGGCCGGCGCCCGTCTCCGTTGTCAGCCGTTCGATTCCGAACTGCTTGTTGTACCAGGCCTGTGCCACCGCGGTATTCGGCTTGTGACTGCCGGGCGGACTAACGCTCTCGTCTTTGTAGTATATCTTCGCCGGAGTATCCAGCAGCCTCTCCAGATACACCGCACGTCTCAACGGCGAAGGCCGCCAGCGATACAAAATATCCAGAATCTCTTCCGGTATGTCGATCCACCGCTTAGTGCTGACCTCCTGCTCAATCAGATTCATCGGGAATACCGGCGCCAGCATCTCCGGGCCAATCGGCTTGCCGTCAGGGCCAAGCGGAGGAAGCAGAGGAGTAGGCAAATCAGCGACGAGGTTGTACCACCGTTTCGGTATGTCCTTCTCTTTCAACATTATTTTGATTTCTTCCATAAGGGCCTCACCTAAAAAAGGGCAATAAAATTCGTTTCTCAGGAATAACCTGTCGAAACATGCTCAGCCACACGGCCAAATCGCAAACAGTTACAATATCAAGACTTCGCGAAAGATTCAAACATAAATTCACTCACACCTATCATTTTTTTGCCATAAAACGAACACACACATGGCCGCATACGGGCGACCACACATGGTCGCACCAGCCCGCTACCGAGGACTAATGCTTGAAGTGCCTCTTCCCGGCGAACACCATTGCGATCCCGTTTTTATCGGCCTCAGCGATAACCTCGCCGTCCTTCTGCGAGCCGCCAGGCTGCACTATCGCCGCAACGCCCGCCTTGGCCGCATTAACAACATTATCAGGGAACGGGAAAAAAGCATCCGACGCCATCACGCAACCCTTCGCCGCATCCCCCGCACGCTTAAACGCAATCAACCCAGACTCAACGCGATTCATCTGGCCGGCCCCGACCCCAAGAACCTTCTTATTCTTCACAAGAACGATAGTATTGCTCTTTGTATGCTTGGCTGCAAGCCACGCAATCCGCAGGTCCTCGATCTGCTCTTTGCCGGGTTTCGCCTTCGTCGGGAACGTCAGAGCATCCGGCTCCCACCCGGCAAGGTCGCGCTTCTGCAAAAGCATCCCGCCCACGAGACAACGAACGTCGAACTCGCCGCCGTCGGTCTTGGCATTGTCAATCGGCCCCGTTTCCACCAGCCGAACCCTATCGCCCCAACTCTTGAGCGTCCTGATTATCTCGACCGCTTCCTTATCGAACTGAGGAGCAATGATAACCTCGGCAAAAAATCCGCTTGCGCCCAAAGCCTTGCCGAATCGACTGTAAGACTCCATAATCATCCGCGCCAGCTCAACGTCAACCTTCCGGTTCAAGGCGACAATGCTGCCGAAAGCGCTTGTAACATCCCCTTCGTAAGCCTTACGATACGCCTCGCAAATATCATCGTCAACCGCACATCCGCACGGATTAAGATGCTTAACCACCACCGCCGCCGGTTTATCGAATTCCTTGACCAATTCAAACGCCGCATTCGTATCCAGCAGGTTATTGAAGCTGATGCCCACTCCGCCTTCCAGCAAAGTCCCGCTGCAGACCGACGTCTCGCCGCTCGCCGCTATCTTATAGAACGCCGCACTTTGGTGGGGATTCTCGCCATACCGCAGCGACGATTGCTTCGCCAACGCTATCGAAACCCGCTCCGGATATTCCACGCCGGCCCGGCCGTTCAGATACTTCGAGATCATAGCATCATAAGAAGCCGTAAGCCCGAAAGCTATTCTCGCAAAATCACTCCGCAGCTCACCGCTAACCGCGCCGTGATTCTTTTCCATCTCCTCGATGACCTTACCGTACTGGTCGGCCTGCGTAACCACCGTAACAAACTTATGATTCTTCGAAGCCGACCGCAACATGCTCGGCCCGCCTATATCGATATTCTCGATTGCCTCTTCCAGAGTGCAGCCCGGCTTGGCTATCGTGGCCTCGAACGGATAAAGATTCACGCAAACCAGGTCTATCGCCTCGATACTATGCTCCTTCATAGCCGCTTTATGCTCGGCATTGTCGCGAAGCCCAAGCAAAGCGCCGTGTATCTTCGGGTGAAGAGTCTTAACCCTCCCGTTCATCATCTCGGGAAAGCCCGTAACCGACTCGATCCCGACCACCTCCAGACCCGCTTCGCCGAGCTTCTTAGCCGTCCCGCCCGTGCTGATGATCTTAACCCCCATCGCACTAAGCTTCCTGGCGAACTCAACCACGCCGCTCTTGTCCGAAACACTAATCAACGCCGTCTTTATTTTTACATCCATTTCAAATACTGCTCCTTCCGTAAAACGGTAATTGCCGCACTGCAGCTTTCCTATTCGACCGGCTGCAAACAGGCAATCCGGCCACGTTCATCCGCAACATAAATTTTAGAGTCGCCCGTATTGAAGGCGAATCTTCTAACGCCGCGAAAATTAATAGAATAAAGCTTACTTCCCGACCTATTATCCATAACAGTCAGCGTCTCCTTCTT
Organism: Sedimentisphaerales bacterium; assembly: GCA_041322395.1. GTDB lineage: Bacteria > Planctomycetota > Phycisphaerae > Sedimentisphaerales > Anaerobacaceae > JAFGCD01. Next base: position 2,300,990 of record JBGLNQ010000001.1, on the reverse strand, counting down.
CGTGATAACGTAAGCCTTCGACCCCGCTTCAGCCAAAAGCTCGATGCCATCGCCCAGCGACCACAAAAACAACCCGCTCTCCTTATCGACCGCGGTCAAACCTTTTCCCCGAACATACTGATACACCGCGTTCTTCGCAACCCGAGGCGAGTTTTCCGGCACGCCGGCCACCTGGTATTTCCATGCGAGCTTAACGCTCTGAGCACCAATCATATCAATTCGGTAAACATTCGTATCCTCGCTTGAGAAGAACACACTCGTCTCATCCAACACGAGCCGCCCAAGAACCCCGCCGGCGGCATCGAACTGCCACAAACGCACAGGCTCACCCGCTAACATACTGATAACATTGCCCGCATCAGTCCCAAAAATCACAAAGTTCTCCGCCGCAATGACTGAGTTGATTATCGAATCATTCCCCGCCGAAGCCTCAAACAACCGAACCATACCTTCCTCACGCAGTACATGCAATCGCTTATCCACGCCGCTGAGATACATGTATTTACTGTTTCTAACAGCAGGGCACATTAACCCATACTCGATATTCTGCGAGCTGATCTCATCGCCCGTCCGCTCGTCCATCGTCACAACCCTGTTGCCCAGAACCCATATCAACCGGTCCTCGTAAACCACAGGCTCACCCACAGGCTGCCCCACCGGAGCCGCATACTTGCTGAACATCGTCTCGCCTTTGTCCTTGTCGAGGGAAATCAGATAGTTGCGACTCGAAAGAGCATGCACCTTGCCGCCAATAATAGACAACCTCTCCAATTTCTCCGCACTATTGATCGGCAGCTCGTTATCCCACACTATCTCTAAACCGCCGCGCTTCAGCAACTCCGGCGATACGAGCCGCCGACCGCCGTCCGCAGCTCCGAAGCTAACCCCAGCAATGCAAACAACAAAGAAGAATGCAAGAAAAGCCCGCCTGTTTATCGATACGTCAGACATTGCCCTGTCCTCCTTTCGGCCGAATCGGCCATTTCAAAAGATAAAAAGTCCAAGTTACAAGCCCCGACCGTAAGGGAGGGGATAAAAACGAAGATCATATTCGTTGTTTTCCACTTTAGCACGACCTCCTGGCTGACCAATTGAACCGTACCTCCGAACGGCGACGGGAAAACCGAGAAAGCCGCCGGCCAATCGCCGCCGAGGAAGCCAATCTCCAGTAGGATTACCTTGTAGGGATTGCGAATCATCTGGTTGGGAATATCCAGTGTAATATCCACCAATCCATCGGCCTTCCATACGCCGGTTCGTCCGAGCAATTCGGGAACCCACTCGGGGGGTGGCCCGCCTGCACTTCCGAGAATCGCGCCTACCGGCGTTCCGAAGTCGTTCTCCTTAATCTCAGGAATTGCAGGGTTATCGTCGTCGTCAAAAGTCCACGCCTGGTAGGTCTCTGCGACGAGTCCCGCCCATGCCTGAGATGCGACAAACAACATGCTAACAATCACGACCAGTAACAATTTACTTCTTTTCATTTCACTTCTCCTTAATTCAAACAAAACAATGCAAACATATCCATGTTTGCTACATAGTTCAATTCACTTCGCTAAACCATTCTGCGTTTTCGAAGCCAGCCGACAATGCCTACGCCAATGCCGCCCAGCAGTATGGCGCCCGGAGCGGGAATGCACAAGGTGTCCACAGCGATATAGTCGATGAAGCCGCCTGTTCCGATAGCACTGATATAGATAATCTCCGCGTCCGGATTCGGATAGATTCTTGCGGTATATACGGCCCTGTACCAGAGATTAAACTTATCGACCAAAACCGGATCTTCGGCCAGGACAAAGTCCGTCGGGGAGCCGGACGGGTAAACAGGAGTGACAGTCACACCTGTCATAGAGCCCTTGTAGCCTATTTCGATTACGATATCTTTGTACTCGCTTTGAACCTGACGGTTGGGAATGTACAGGCTGATCTCGACCGCAGCAGGATGATTGCCCCAGACGCCGAGCGCACCTGGGTACGCGTTGAAGTACCCCCCGACTATAGTGGCCTCGGCTGTGCCGTAGGGATTCTCATCGATTTCGGGCGCCGCGGGATTGTCGTTATCGTCGAACGTCCATAGCTGGTAGGTTGATCCGGGGTCGCCTCTGGTCCAGTCAAGGCTCGGAACCGCCAGAACAGGTGCTGCTAACAATGCACACACGGCTAAAACAAATGCTGTCCTTTTCATTTTCATCATCCTTTCAATTAAAACTACCTCGTTCCTTCCAAACTCTATTGATTCGGATACACGTTAAATTTCAGAGTGGTTTTGCCCGGACCATAACAGCAACAGCCCGGACGAGAGAGTGGAATGCCTGATCAATGCAGGAACGCAGCAGACAAGAATGTCACTCGATACCGCGATCTTCGCAATGCGAGAAAACCGCCATAACATTTCGAATGCCCATTAACCGCCCCTGCAAACTATCATCACACCTCAACCAATTATTCGTTACTCTTGAATCCACGTCCTTGTGGCGGAACGCGCCGTTAAAAGACCCGGCACGCACACTGAGGTTTGGCCTCCTCCTATAGAAGCCACTACACTAACTTGCTCATTAGTATAACAGCTCACGGCCATTTGTCAAGGAAATTCTGCGAAGAAACGGGCCTTTTTTCAAAAAATCTTCTCTATTTAGAAGGGGGTATCCCCGGCGTCAGTTTTTGATACATGGATGATATATCGCAATTCGCATATTTGCAATTAAGTGCGCCAATAGATTGCCCCTATATTAACGCCCCTTAGATAGTAGCCCTTAATAGGCAGCTCTTATGGTGGAGGACACAATAAATCTCTGTTCAGAATCCTTGAATGTGGTTCTTGATGTGACGAGGAATTAGTTGGTTGTATCTCAACGCCATGCTATCGAATTGCAAGGCGTCTGACGGCCCGATAGATGCCGCGGTAAATCAGGCTGAGCAGATAGCCTGTCGCGATCGGAACGCAAAAGCTCAGCAGACAGACAATTACGTCCCATATATTCAAATGCTGGGTGTATTCGGACACGAAATCATCTTTCGGGGCCGCTGAGGCTCCCATGGGCAGTTCTCCTATAAACGACAGGGAGAATTGCAGCAGGAAGAATATCAAGGCGCCGCACAGCAGAATCGAGCATAGAGCAATGATAGCTCCGAGCTTATCGCCTCTGAGTCCTCTTATTAGCCAGGCATCGGGCCCGATCAGTCTCACGAAAATTACCGCTCCAAACGCCAGTGAAAGTGCAAAAATCATAAATGACATGGTCAATCAGCCAAATAGAGTTCTTCTTAAAGACAGTTATTCAGTGGTAATCGGCAAAAATAGCAACCAAGTTAACTGCGACAGAGCCGCTAATTCGCCCAAATCCTCATTTAGGCTGTCTCAGCCCGCTTGTAAACACTGCGGAGCCGACTACAGGCACGAATCTCGACGGCCGGACAAATGCCCGCCATCGCCTTGCAGCAGCCTATCTACGAGCACCAAAACAAAGAACAGGCCCCCGCCAATCGGCTCTCTGGGCACTGATAAGCCCGATTCGGCGCAGCCCTGCGCATATAAGGCGAATGCACAATATCGCAATCAGTAGCTCGATATCCCGACGTTTTACGCTCGATATTAAAGAAACCGAATGGAATAGACCGATAAAGCGCAGGAACACATTTGTGCATTCTAACTCTTTTCAATTTCTATTATGGGGATCTTCTTATGAACTCACTCGAACAGGCAAAGAAATGGATTGGCGAGATAACTGAAATTGCCTTGTTATTGGTCGCTCTGGGGATTGTTGTCGGCATTCTTTTTGGCCCGAACGTACCGTTCTTTGCTGGGATCGTGGCCAATCTTACCGGATTGCTGAATACCCTTGGCGAGAACGGACTTGTCGGATTGATTGCACTGGCGATCATTCTGTACTTGTTCCAAAAACAGCGAGCCTCGGCATAGCCCGACATAAGTAGGGCGAGCCTGGCAATTATGCGCCTGTAATACTCAGCAGCACCCAGACGCCTAACAGACTGAGCACAAGAAGTGTGGCTCTGAGTATGCGCATTGCCTGCGTTTTGGGCTCAGCAACCGACCAGATCAGCCCCCAGATCCCAATTACAAGCCCAGCACGCATAACAAACGATACGAATTCTCTAACCATGGGCGTATTATACCCTATCTTGACATTCCAAGTCAATACAAAATTGCCCATTTTAACACTTTACCTCATTGAACAAGCGGGCGATAAGTTGGTGAAGAATTCTAAACTCACGGTTAGGCCGGCACAGGCAAACCGCTGCTTGAGCTTGTCTGAGGTTCGTCTGGGCATGTTCCGGACGCCAAACCCATCTTCTACACTTGTGTTTCGAGGAGGCGGAATTATCCGCGATAACGCCCCTTTATCGATGAAAATGCCCGGAGAACCACCAAAACATAGTCCAAAGAAACGGCAAGCGAACCTATCTTTATAGTAGTACCTCACAACATTTGTTTTTGTGGCTTGTCGTTCCCGCGGAAGCGGGAATCCACATGTTGCAGAAATGGATTCCGCATCAAGTGCGGAATGACAACTCATAGATTCGATTGTTACAGGGTAGTAGTGGAAAATAGGGCAAGCTTGCGTACAAAAACCTCCGTTCCGATTAGAAGGTGTAACGCCAGCCTGTGTAGATGTTTGTGTTGTTTTGGAATTGGCCGAAGAACGTGTTCGGGTAGTCGCCGAAGAATACGTTGGCGCCGATTTCCCAGGCGAGGTTGTCGTTTATCTTGTAGTTGACGTTCGGGCGCATATAAACGTCTTTATCCGAGGGCGAATAGTAGGTGAACAGCGAGAGGCGGAGGTTTTGGTTCATCAGCAATTTCGTCAGGCGAAGCATTGTTAAGTGCCTGTATTGATCGCGGGCCGGGCCGGCGATCAGGCTCCTTTTATACGCATGGAAATCCATCATCTGCTCGACGTAGTATTGCAGGCCCATTGTCAGGTCTCTACCTATTTCCTGCGTATAGCCGAGCAGGTAACGCATTTCGCTGTTATTGATGAGGGCGTTCTTTCCGCCGGCATCGTCGGACGAATCGTAATAGCCGACTTCGATATTGCCGATACCCTTGCCGAGAGGGCCGCGAAGGCTGGCGCCATAGACGTTCAAATCGGGAAACAGGGCCTGGTTCATCGCCGCGTTCTGTCCGCCCGGGCTCTTCCAGAAACCGCGATAGCCGTAGAGTGCGATTTCGTAAGCATCTATATTCTTGTAGAGCCGGGCGGCGATCTCGTCGTCGCGGAACCAGCGGTCGGGTCTGTCGGTGTGGACAATTGCATTGTCGCCTGCCAGGCTGCCCATAACCGAATTCCAGTATGAAATGCGCGTGCCGTCGATGTATCTATCCGGGTCGAATTGGGGCGTGTAGGCGATGTCGAGATTCGCCCAGTCTCCGAACAGGCTTATCTTGATGGCATCGGACGGTGCCTTTAGGTATTCGTTGTCCCTGCCGATGAAAAACGACTGCCAGTCCTTGGGAAACAAATCGTTGATGAAGATGAGGTCGCCCGTTCCCCAGGTCAGTATCTGCCTGCCGATCTTCAAATCCATAAAGTCGAACGGGCGGAGGAATATATTGGCCTCTCGCAAATCGAATTCGCCCTGTTCTTCGACCATATCGCCGTATACATCGCCCTTGACCCTGATATCGCCCCAGCTCATATACGAACTCAAATCGAGCTGCGCACGAGCCTCCATTATCGACATGTCCTTTGCGTACTTGTCCTTCCTCGTACGATACCCCGCCCGCATCTCATAGAAGCCGTGGACCTCAATCGGCGGGAGCTTGAACCAGGACGACCGACAGCGATAGCAGGGCCTGAACAACCAATAATACTACCAGGCCCGCCCATCGACCGCAATACACTTGTCAATCGCCCCTCGTTGCGGTAAAATTATTATAGTTAGTACTACAACGCTACTTACGCCGCAATAACGCGCTCTATGTGTGTTTGTATCCTGGGAGATGCGTTTAGCTCTCCGTAAGGCCCTTGGGGCCCCTGGCGGGGAATCCTTGGGACTGCCACAGATATCGCCTTTGGGCTGCCGGCAGGCAAAAGGCTCGCTGCGATGCTGCGACAAGCCCTAAGCGTAAGCGCCGGGATTAACCCCCTCCCTAACGGTCGGGGCTTGTGACTGTCGGGGCTTGTGAGCGCAAAACGCAGGTTTCGATTCGCCAAAGTGCCCTAATAGTCAATTTGATTTTTGATGTTCAGCAGAATTTTTGTAACTACTGATACAACAATAGATTATGCTTGCCGGCAAGATTCAAGTGGCGTTGTAGTATTAGGCTATGCAGGATTATCATCAGAGATTCAGGATGTCGAATTGATATGTATGCACTGATTTCAATGGCTGCGGCGCTGGTTTTTCTGGTGACCCTGCTGCGCCTTAAGGTCAAGCTCGGACTCTCGATGCTTCTGGCGGCTTTGGGCCTTGCGATTCTCTTGGGCGTGAGTCCGGCTGAGTTTGGGCGGGAGATTGCCGAAGAATGGCGTACGCAGCCCTTGAGCCGGACTTCCGGATACCTTTTCGTCACCTTGACGGCGCTGATAATGCTGGTCAATGCACTCGGCGTTGCGATGAAAGAGACGTCCGTTTCGCAGCGGCTTACCCTGGCTCTTCAGGGTTTGTTCAAGAGCCGCCGTCTGGCTCTGGCTGCGATTCCGATGATGATGGGCATGCTCCCGACGCCGGGCGGAATCATGCTCTCGGCCCCGATGGTCCGCGACCTGGGCGACCATGTCGGCATCGACCGCTCGCACTCGGCGGCAATCAATTTCTTCTTCCGCCATCAGTGGGAAACGGTTTGGCCGCTCTTTCCCGCGGTGCTGTTGATTCAGGGGATGTTAGGTGTGCCGGCACTGAACCTTATTTCGCACAACATGGCGATTATGCTGGCAGGGATGCTCGGCGGCACAATCTTTCTACTGCTGCGGGGCATACCTTCGAGAAAGGGCAGGGAACGTCACAAGGGAAAACTCTTGCACGATTTGCGCGATTTCGCGGGCGCTTTTTGGCCTATTGTTTTGGTGGCGGCGCTTTATGCAGGATTCAATCTTCCACCCGCAGCGGGCCTTCTGCCCGCAATACTGGTCTTTCTCGTCGTCCACAGATTTCCGCTTAAACGCTGGGGTTCGGTTTTCCGTTCGGCTTTCACGTTTGATTTTGTGCTTCTGATATTCGGCGTGATGGTCTTCAAGGTGAACCTCGAAGCGGGCAACGCCGTCGAGGATGTTGTCGTTTTCTTGTCCGAAGCGAACGTTCCGGTGCATTTACTGCTCTTCTTTCTGCCCATGCTGGTCGGATCGCTGACAGGTCTTACTTTGGGCAGCGTGGCGATTACGTTCCCATTGTTAAAGCCCTTTATGTTCGTCGGCGGGGAATTGAGAATCGGACTCGAAGTGCTTGCCTTTTCCGGGCTGATGTGCGGGCTTTTAATTACGCCGGTTCACTTATGCGTCCCCCTCTCGGCGAGCTACTTCGAGACGTCCGTATCGAAAGTCATCGCAAGAGTAATAGGCCCGGTCGTATTCATAGCGGCCGCGGGCGCTTTTATGGCGCTGTTTTTCGGCTAATGATTCTTCCGGGCGGCATTCATTGACGAGGAGCACGCATCTCGGCTTCTGTCCGTCTCAAAGCCTCGTCAAGCTGCTCCGGGGCGAGCAGGCCCACTGTACCGTCCAGCAGCAAGACGCTGCAGTGCCCGTCGTGAACGGCGTTTGGCTCGAATACCAGGATGTTCGAGCCGGCCATCTCCCGGCTCTGGCCCGGGATATAAATGTAATCGGCCCCGTCGCGGGCCGGGCAGTGGAAAAGTGCCGACCCGCCGCTGAATCGACGCAACTCCTCCATCGATTTGGGAAGGCCCTCGTTGCTGATAGAGTATATTTGTATGTTCTGCCCGATAGTTCGCATGTTCATCTGGCACTTCACGCTTTCGGCATCGTGCCTCGCACCAATCATAGCTCCGGTGTATTCCTCTGTGGCCCGGCTCCACCCCTTGATTACCCACCGTGCCGCCAAAAACAGAAGGCCGAACAGAATCACTGCGGTGATAACATTTATAGCCGTGCCCCCTTGCCGATCTTCTCGGCGTGCCGGGAACGTTCGTTTGTCGGTAATGTCCGTGTTTTTAGATGCCGCCATTTTAGTTCCCATAGCTAACTCCTGTTCAATTCGCCTCCCAGCCGTTTTCCAGCCTGCCGCCCGTCAGGCGTTTGAGTTGTTTGAATCCCCGGGGCCGTTTGAATTCGGGGACTTCAGCGAGCGTCTTATCGAAAGCGCCCTTGAGGCGTTTAACTATATCAGGGTGCTTGGCGCTGAGATCATGCTGCTCGGACGGGTCGCTTTCGAGGTCGAACAGCATCATATTCTTCGGCTTATCGCCCCCTGTAACGCCCGGATATTCGCTCGGGCGGGATTGCTCATGGGGCGCCAAAATAGTCACCCCGTCCGGCCCGCGAGGATCGATCCATTCGTCGCCCCGATTCGAAAACTCTCCGGGCGAGCGAACGTGCAGCTTCCATTTGCCGCTTCGAATGATCACCGGATTCGTGCCCTGCATACCGAAAATAAATTCATTAGGGCTCGCAGCCTTGCTCGATTTCAACATCGGCATTATGTCTTCGCCGTCTATTACCCTGTCGCTCGGCACCGCTGCGGAGGCCGCCTTGAGGATGGTGGGCATTACATCAATCGTCCCGGCCGGCGAATTGTTGACCACGCCGGCGGGAATCTTACCCGGCCAGCGGGCAATCATCGGAACCCGCAGCCCGCCGTCCCAGGTCTTGCCCTTCATACCGCGAAGCCCGCCCGTGCTCCCGCCGTACCAAGGGCCGTTGTCGGATGTGAAAATCACCATTGTATTATCGTCTAAGCCCAGAGCCTTGAGCTTGGCGAAGACCTGCCCGACCGACCAATCCAACTCGCCGATTACGTCGGCGTACAAATCGTCCGGCGTTTCGGGCGTATAGAAATCCTCAGATGCCGCCAGGGGCTTGTGCGGCATTGCGTGCGCCAGATAGACGAAGAAGGGGCGATTCTTCTTGGCGCTGCCCTCGATGAAGTCCAGCGCACGCTGCGTATAGCGCTTCGTCAAAGTGGCCTGAACGACCGGATACTCGACGACCTTTTCATTCTCCACGAGCTGCACAGGCCGCATATCGTTCGAGTAGAGGATGCCTAAGTATTCGTCGAAACCCTGCTTGCGGGGAAGATATTTGAACGTATGACCCAGGTGCCACTTGCCTACGCAGATGCTCGCGTAGCCCGCTTCGCCAAGCGCCTCGGCGATAGTAATCTCCGATTGTGCCAGGCCGACCTCGTTTATGCCGGCATCCGGCGCCGGGTTGAAAACCACACCATGCCTGAATGGGTATCGCCCGGTCAATATCGTGCCGCGAGAAGGGGCGCAGTAGGGCGTCGGGACATAAAAGCTGGTCAGCTTGGCGCCCTCGCGGGCCATCCGGTCCAGATTGGGCGTCTTGAAAGGAGATTCCTTCATCCCGAAGCCGCCGATATCTCCGTAACCGAGGTCGTCGGCGAAGATAAGTACGAAATTAGGTTTCTTAGCTGTTTCGCTCCGCCCCTTGGCCACGCCCGGCATCAATCCTGCCGCGCTGCCCGCCAGCAATCCAATAAAATCGCGCCGATTCAAGTTTCTATCCATGACTGGATTACCTCCTGAGCATGTATAGGTATAATAGTCCTGCTATCGGGGAGGATAGGGCATATATGCTGTTGCCCAAAATGCGATAAATCCTTCTTAAATCAGCACCAAAGCTACCAGCTTTTCTGCTGTTGACCCCGGTTCTTTAACGGCAATGTGCCATGCCCAGGCCGACAGGGCCGGACCAACGCTAAGGCTTCTGCTGCAACTGCTCGACCCATGACCCAAGGAAACGCTTGAAGAACTCGACAGCGTTGGGATCCTGCACATTGCCACCGATGGCGTGAGTGCCCCACGCTCCGCCGCCGAGAGCGTAATACCCGACGGCCCCGCCCCCGAGAGCAATGTATCCGACTGCCAGCCCTCCCAAAGCGAGCAGCGCCCCGACCGCCAGTCCGCCGAAGGCCGCCACCCCGATCGCCAGCCCGCCAAAGCTAACAACTCCAAGCGATAAACCGCCGATAGCCAGCCCGCCGACTGCGATATTACCGATTGCGATAACACCCTTAGCAACCCGAATCCTGCCCGTCAGAGGGTTAATGCCCAGCCCATAGACTATATGAACCAGCGGAAGACCGAAGAGTTCTCTCTCCGAGCGGTACTCATAAGAAAATGCCGCCAGACCGCGATTATTTGCCGAAAAACCGCAATTCGGGCACATCAGGGCTTTGTCTGATATCTGTTTGTCGCATTCAGGGCAATTGACGAGCGCCATTTCGAGCCTCCTTGGAAAATTCAGCATTCAATTTCAGCATTCAATTATAGTCTCCGCGTTTTCTGATGCAAAGCGCAAAAGCCCCCCACCCTGCACGGACTTTCGGAAAAATATTGGAAATTTTGGGACTTTTTGCGAAATCCTCAAACTTCGGGATTTTTTTGAATGGTTTGGGCAGAGCGATTCGATTCAAGGCGCACCTCCACTTATTGACGATGTAAGGGGGTAGTAAACAATTTTTATAAACCCTTATGTCGCAAGGAGGTGCGTTATGTTGAAACGTATAGCACTAATGGAATCCATATCGTCCAACCTTCACAGTTTTCTCAAAAAAACCGGCAAAAATCTATCAATTCCCGACAAAAAATTTCTTCGGGACAGCCTTATCGGCTTGATAAGAGCCGGGCAGCCTGTAGTCTGCAAGATGGCCCGACATCTTCCAAACCAGCAAACACGGTTCATATCGCGACTGGATCGGCTCGATCAACACCTGGTAAAGGATAGCGCTTTTGACAGCCAAGTTGAGCAAACACTGCCTGAATTGTGGCTGCCTTATATCCGCGAGGATACGCCTATAATCCTGGATCTTTCTGATATCGCCAAACCCTTGGCCAAAATGATGGATTACTTAGCCACAGTCCGCGACGGCAGCACCGGGCAGTTAGTCAATGGCTATTGGCTTGTTGAGATGTACGCATCGGTCAGTCGCAAGAACCCCATTCCTATATTGTTGGAGCCTTTCAGCCACCAAGAGCCGTATGCTCCGGGGCAGAATCCTGTGGTTATAAATGCCGTTAATCACATCTTCAAGTTGACAGATAATCGCGGTGTGCTCATCTGCGACCGCGGCTTTGACGGGCGTGTGTTGCTTGCCGATTGGCTTGATAACGGATATCGATTTGTTGTTCGATTAGTCGGAAGTCGCCATTTGTTGCGGTTTTGCGGACATTCGGGGGCAACGGATAATGGGCAATGGCTGCCGATCCGGGCGCACCAATTAGCTGATCGAACGCCAACGCCGCATCGGTTCTACAAGCTGATCAAGCGTAAGGGCAGACCGACGTTGCGCTTGACGCAGATCGGCTGGGTAAAGGTTCGCCTGCCTGGGAATAAAGAAGACCTGACATTGGTTGTATCTCGGCTGATGGGCCGAGATACGCCGCTGATGCTCTTGACAAACCTGCCTGTGCAAAATGTCAAGGATGCCAAGCGGGTATTGCGCCAGTATGCGCGAAGGTGGGAGTGCGAGGAGGCCGTTGCCGAACAATGCCGATTTCCTCGGATATCGGCTCTTAACCGGTTTGACCGAGGCCATAAACGCCTGTTTCTGGTTGCATAGAGATATGCTACGATGAAGCTTACGCCAAAACCCCGAAGTTTGAGTTTGATAGAATCGGTTGACAGGGAGAATATATTTGTTAAGATAGTGAAGTCGGGCTTCGGGGATTTGCTGTTGATAACAGCGGTTAATCCGGTGGTTGTTCATTACGTTTTGTTCATTACGTTTTAGTTAAGGAATAAAATAATGAGTAGAATGAATCGTCGAAGATTTCTCAAGCATAGTATGCAGGCTGCAGCCGGTTCGTGCCTGGCCTCGTATTCGTACCCCGTTTTGGCCCGCCCCCTGGGGGCCGGTGCGCGCGGGGCCAACGATGATGTGCGGATTGCGGTGGCGGGGATTAACGGGCGAGGCGGCGATCACATGAACGATTTCCAGGGTCTTAAGGGCGTGCGGGTTGTGGCGCTGTGTGATCCGGACAAGAAGGTTCTTGCCGACAGGGTGAAGCAGTTTGAAGGCAAGAATAACACTTCCGTTAAGGGTTATGCGGATGTTAGGGAGCTCCTCGACAGCAAGGATATCGACGCCCTGGTAATCGCGACGCCGAATCACTGGCATTCGCTAATGACGGTTTATGCCTGTCAGGCCGGCAAAGATGTTTATGTTGAAAAGCCGGTCAGCCATTCGATATGGGAAGGACGCAAGATGGTCGAAGCCGCCCGCAAGTACAATCGCATCGTGCAGGCGGGGACGCAGCAACGTTCTTGCCCGGCAGTCAAGCAGGCTGCAGCCGATATCCAGGCGGGCAAGTACGGCAAAGTGCTCTGGGTTCACTGCTCCAAGCTCGGCTCCAGGGCCGCAATCGGAAAAGTAACGACTCCGCAGCCCGTACCTGAGAACATTGACTACAACCTCTGGGCCGGCCCCGCCCCCATGACGCCGGTTATGCGAAAACAGTTCCATTACGACTGGCATTGGCAGTGGAACTGGGGCGACGGCGAGATGGCGAACTGGGGAATTCACTACATCGACGATTTCCGTCATATACTGGGCTGGGATGATGTGCCGACTAAAATGGTCGCGGCGGGCAATCGATTTGCCTGGGACGACAACGGCCAGACGCCCAACATGCACTTCGCACTCTTCGATTACGACGGCTTGCCGGTGGTTGTCGATATTCGCAACCTGCCGGACCCCAAACGAAAAGGCGGAAATAGCGGTGCGGTTTATCTCTCTTCCCGCGACGGAAACTGGATTCAGTGCGAAAACGGTTCGATTCGTATCTCCCGCGGCGGCGGGTGGGCATACGACAACGACGGCGAGCGCATCAAGCAATACAAGGGTAATGGCGGCTCAGGCCACGCTCAGAATTTCATCGATGCTATGCGGAGTCGGCGTCGTGAGGACCTGGCGGCGGAAATCGAAGTGGGACATCTGGGTACTGCGGTATGCCATCAGGCTAATATCGCCTGGCGAGCCGGCGCCGAGGCCGACCTTGATGAGGTGCGACAGAGCGTGAAGGGCCATGAAGACGCCCTTAATACGCTCAATGACATGCTGGAGCAATTGGAGGGCAACGGAATCGATCCGGCTAAGGATAAATTTGTCCTCGGCCCGTCGCTGACCTACGACCGCAAGCTGGAACGCTTTGTCGGGCCAAATGCGGATAAGGCCAATAAGTATGTTACATGCTCTTACCGCGAGCCTTTCGTAATGCCGGACAGCGTTTGACAATTATGCAAAAGACAGCTTTCGTAATTTTGGGAATACTCATCATGACGTTCTCTATGGGCGGGTGCCCCAAGAAAGATGCCGGTAACATGGATGACTCAGAAAAACAGCAAACCGCATCTGATGAACCAAACGGGTCTGTTCAGAGCGAGGTGCGGTCCGAGGACAGTGGCAAGGCCGAAGGGGCCGGCGAATCTGTTAAATACGAGAAGGCTACGTTTGCAGCCGGGTGTTTTTGGGGGGTCGAGGCATCTTTTCGGGCGGTCGAAGGCGTTGTATTGACGACGGTGGGATATACCGGGGGTCGGCGGGCCACCAGGCCCCTGGGGCCCCTGGCGGAGGGGCGGGCGAGCCCGACCTATCAGCAGGTATGCACGGGCAAGACAGGGCATGCCGAAGCCGTCGAAGTAATCTACGACCCCAATAAGGTCTCCTTCGAGGATCTGCTCGCTGTATTCTGGAAGATTCACGACCCGACAATTTTGAATCGCCAGGGCCCCGACGTCGGGACGCAGTACCGCTCGGCAATTTTCCATCACACTCCCGAGCAGCAAGCCCTCGCAAAGGCCTCGGTGGAGAAACTGGAAAAGGATCGGGTTTTCAAAAGGCCGATCGTTACGCAAATCGTTCCGGCGGCGCCATTCTACAAGGCTGAGGAATACCATCAGCGTTATCTCGAAAAGCAGGGCAAGAATACCTGCTCCTCGACGGTGCATTGAGGTTCGTATGTGGGAGGTGGGATGTCCCCCTCGGGGCAGGAGTATTTCGTATGTCGGACCGCTACCCTCCTCAAGCTGCGCTTAAGGCTGGTGCAAGGCAGCGTGCATACCCCGGCGCCCCTGAGGGACAGGCCCCCAGGGCCCCTGGCGGGGCTTACGCTTCGGGCTTGTTGCCTTGCGATGTATGATGGGGGGATCTCTGGGTTATGTTCGCCAGGTTAGGTGGTTTAGGCTTCCGTCATTTTTTGTGTTGCCGGCTGTTGCGTGCAGTATGAATTCACCGTCTGTGGCGCCGAGTCTCGCTTCGACCCAGCCTACGGGTTGGGCGTCGTTGAAGTTGTATCCGGTTGCCGGGATGTTTATCAGGTCAATGTCCTCGTATTTGTCGAACCTATAGACGTGGGAATGGCCATAGACAATCGCCTTGACCTTGCGGATGGGTTTGACCATATCGTAGAGACGGGGCAAGTCGAGCAGGTCTCCGTCGCCGTCGCTTAGTGTATGGTGAAAGCAAAGAATCGTCGGGGTATTGTCGCTTTTCTTGAGGTACTGGGCGAGCCATCGTCTCTGTGCCCTGCCGAGCAGGCCGGGCGTTTTGTCCGTATAAAGAAGGGAATCCAGCATTATGAGGCGAACGGGCGGGGTCTCGGCGACGAGTACGCATTTGCCGGAGACCGGCTGTTTCTCGGAGGGCAGTTTGTCGAAGGTCTTTAGGAAATTGTCGCGGTGGTCGTGGTTTCCGAGGACCATGAATACAGGCTTCTGCTCGGCCAGGGGGGTTAGCAGCTTTTTTAGATTGGCGTAATCGCCGGGCTTGCCTTCGAGCCGGGCCAGGTCGCCGGTAATCGCGACTGCATCCGGGGCGTTCGAGATGACGTTGGAGATAATTTTCTCCAGGTTCTGACAGGGATAAAATCCGCGGGAGTTGTTATTGACGTCTTCGGGGATATGCGTATCGCTCAGCATCGCCCACCTTGCCGCGGTCGGGTCTTTTCGGCTTTGGCGTGCGCCCGGCGAGGCGCATCCGCCGAGCGTTACGACGGCTCCGATAGCAGCGAGGCCGCCTTTGACAAAATCTCTTCTATTAATAATCGAATTGTGAATAACCGCCGCCATCAACTGCCGCCTTTCTGATTATATCCCGGATTTGTGCTGCCGGGTTGTTCTCGGTTTGTCCGGCTTTATGTCCTCATTAGCAGGCCGCCGTTGACGGCGATGTATTCGCCTGTGATAAAGCTCGCCGCCTCGCTCGCCAGGAACAGTATTGCGTTGGCGACGTCGTCTGCCGTGCCGTTTCTGCCCAAGGGCGTCTTTTGGGCGACCTCCTCGTATCTGTCCGGCGAGCTGAACATCTCGTGGAATCTCGTTTCGATGAAGCCGGGCATAACGCTGTTGACCCGGATACCGTACTTGCCGAACTCTTTGGCCATTGCGATAGTCTCTGTGGCGACGGCCGCTTTGGCGCCGGAGTACATTCCCGAGCCGGCTCCGCCGCCGCTGTGGCCTGCGAGTGAGCCGATGTTTATGATAGCGCCTTTGCTCTTTTTCAAGTACGGCAGGGCCGCCCTTGTAACGAGAAAGACGCTGCGGACGTTTGTCGCATAGACGTTGTCGTGATATTCGAGCGATCCGCTCTCGAAAGTTTGCCTGTCGATCATGGTCCCGGCGTTGTTGACGAGGATATCGATGCCGCCGGCCGCCTGGGCGAACTGCTCGACCATTTGCTTGACCTGGGTTTCGTCGCGGACGTCGGCGCGGAGCAAGATGCCGTCGCTGTTCTTCTTGACTTGTCGCAGCGCCTTTTTAGCTCCGTCTTCGGTTCGAAAGTAGTGGACGCCCACAAAAGCGCCCTGTCTGCTGAACATGACGGCCGTCGCCATACCGATCCCGCTGCTGGCGCCTGTCACCAAGACTTTTTTGCCTTTTAAGTCTTCGTAGATCATAGCTTTCCGCCGATTTACTCTTTTTCGCAGGCTCAGCCGCCCCTTCTCGTAATGGCAAGGCTGCTGTTAGTGCCCTGGCGCCTCCATTTTCAGATAGAGAGGTATCTCTTGGTCTTCTTTAACGAGGCTGTATTTCGAGTTGAATCTTTCGTCGGGGAATTCGTCGATTATTTTGTACGCGATTCGATAGCCCCGGGTGAAGGTGCTCGGCTCGACGAATTTGTAGCCGTTTTCCGGGAACCACGTTTCAGGCGTGAATTCCCTGCGCTCTTCCGATCTACACGTTTCGCTCAGGCTCAGCGAGAGATAGGTCTGGCGGCCGGCGAGCCTCCGACGACCAAGGGTTACTGCCCGAGCGTATTCTCGCTTATGCCGAGGCTCATCGAGCGTCTTGGTTGCGCTGAAAGCGGCAGCATAACCGGTATTTTGACCGTACTTGTTGAAAACGACGACCTGACCGACCCCGTAGCCGATAGCGCAAGGAGCCTGCTCGACGGGCATATTGTGCTGTCGCGGCGGCTTGCCGGACGCGGGCACTTCCCGGCGGTGGATATTCTGGGCAGTGTGAGCCGGTTGATGCCGGTTGTGACAAGCCCCGAGCACCGGGCCGCTGCGCAGAAGCTGCGGGAGATATATTCAATTTATAACGACGCCGAAGACCTGATAAACATTGGAGCATTTTCCCCAGGCAGCAATCGGCGCATCGACGGAGCAATCGCTCTGATCGACAGGATAAACAATTTTCTCATCCAAGCGGTGCGAGAGAGGACCGATTACGATGAAACTATCCGGCAACTGACGGCCATCACCAAATCCTGGGGCGAGTTACTTGGCCTCGACGTCCGCGCAGCCGGGAATTAGAGATTAAATGAAACGATTTGTATGGCGACTTCAGCGTGTCCTGGACATAAAGGCAAAGGAAGAAGAGATGAAGAAAGCCGAACTCATTAGGCTAACCGAGAAGCTGACTCAAAAACGAACCGAATTGCTCATCCAAAAGAGAATACTGAATGAAATAATAGCCGGTCTGGCCGAGACGGCGCCTCAGAAGCGATTGGCCGAACAAGAGTTGTTCCTGAAAAACTCGACGACGACGGACGACTTTATCAAGCGACTTAAAGAGCAGGTCAGCCGACTCGAGAGCGAACAGAAAGAAAAGATCGCCGAGGTTCTGAAGTTGAGGCGATTCAAAGAAGGCCTGGAAAAATTGCGAGAACGGGCAAAAACGGAATTTATAAAAGAACAGGAGAAACTTGATCAGAAAGAACTGGACGAGATGGCTACGATTCGTTTCGCCAGAGAGATGAATCCCGCTCTTCGAGAGAGCGTCCGGTAGTTTCCTGCAGTGGCGGGAGCAAGCCGGCGGGCGTCTCTATCGATTAGAGCATTAGAATTTCCGGAGACTATTCATGATTAAGAAATTGATACTAACGATAGCGGCTGGTCTGATAAGCTTCGGTGCAATGTTTGCCGTTGCCTGGCTTACGGCGAAGACGCCCTCTGCGACAAAGGCTCAAGAGCCTGCCGATAAGAGCACATCCGCACCAAAGCTCCCCAGCCCGCCGGCGCTTGCAGGAACAGCGGATGAAGATGCCGAAAAACAGATGAGGAGAGCTATGACCGAAAAGCAGCTCAAGAGCCTTGTATATGAAGTCCGGGAGCGGATACAGGAATATGACGAGAAGCTGGCGGGCCTCAACTCGCGTGAGCAGCGCCTGGAAGTAGCCCACAACGAGCTTAAGAAGGATATCGAAGACCTCAATGACCTGCGAGTCGAATTGGCGTCAACGATTGCAATCCTGAAAGAAGAGCGCAGCAAGCTCGATAATGCGAGAATAGAGATTGAGAAGACCGAACAGACTAATCTGATGTCCATCGCCGCCACTTACGACAAAATGGATCCCGCCAGCGCAGGGACCATACTGACCAATATGAGCAAAGCCCAAACGGGCAGCCCCAATGACGCGGTAAAGATTCTTCACTATATGGGCGACAGGACCAAGGCCAACCTCCTGGCTGAGCTGGCGAATTCTGAGCCGGCACTCGCTTCCTATTTCTGCCAGAAACTAAAGCAAATGACGGAAGAGAAGTAACGTTATGGACTTAGCGACACTATTAGGCGTAATACTCGGCTTCACAGTTATCGGCTGGGCAATAATGCTCGGCGGGAGCTGGGTCATATTTGTCGATATGCCGTCGGTGGCAATTACCATCGGAGGCATGTTGTGCGCCACGCTGATACATTTCTCTCTCCCGCAATTCCTTGGGGTGTTTTCGGTCGTCAAGAAGACAATCGTATCGAGGCTGCCACAGCCGTCGGACCTGATACAGAAAATGGTGAATTTTGCCGCCATTAACCGGCGAGACGGGGCAATCGCTCTGGAGCAGGAAATCAACAGGGTCAACAACACCTTTTTCGCCAAAGGACTGCAAATGGTCGTGGATGGGCAAAAGCCCGACGAGATTCGGGACCTGCTGTCTATGGAGATACAGTACCTGCAGGACCGGCACGCGGATGGAAAGAAGATACTTGAATTCATGGGCTCGGCTGCGCCTGCGTTTGGTATGGTCGGCACGCTCATAGGTCTGGTGCAGATGCTCAAGAATCTCCAGTCTCCGGACCAGATAGGGGCCGGAATGGCGGTGGCATTGATAACGACTTTTTACGGCGCAATCCTTGCAAACCTGATTTTCCTGCCTCTGGCCGGCAAACTTGGACTCTACTCCAAGGCGGAAACGACTACGAAAGAAATGATTCTGGAGGGAGTCTGCGCCATTGCCGACGGCGCCAACCCGACGGGCGTCCGCGAAAAAATGCAAGTATTCCTTTCGCAAGGCAAGAGAGAAGAAGTGAAGGCAAACGTATAATGACAGGTCATAAACGACAAGCATCCGATGGAGGCCCCAGTGCGCCGATTTGGCTGCTGAGCTTCAGCGACTGTATGACAAACCTGCTGACGTTTTTTGTGCTGCTGGTGGCATTCTCTTCCTTTGGCGACGATGAACGGCAAAATATTCGAGCGCTGGGCGAGGCTATGCGCAAGACTTTCCCTGGCTTTACCAAATCAAACCCGATCGACAATAACGCCGTTGTGCCCACAAACCAAATTTGGGCTGCAGACGAACCAGCTTATGGTTCCGAAAAACCATCCGTCACGACGACATCCGACGCAACTGAAGGCGTCTTGAGAGGTCTTCCTGAAACACGCGGATACGAAAACTGCAGGGCACTTCTAATGCCGTCCGAAAGAGCCTTTCTGGGTAAGAGCATGGTTCTTTCACCCGAGGGGCGGCATATTACGGCCTTAATAGCTTCATTCCTGAAAGACGTACCCGGCAGAGTCGTGGTCAGCGAACATGGGCCGGACGCCGACGGCATCGGCGCACAGATGGGCCTGTCACGCGCGTGGGCTGTAATTGAGGTTTTGAAGGCACAGCAGGGCATCGAGCTTGATCGTTGCAGCATTTCGACGGCAAGCACCCTTACGACCAAGGACCTCGGCGAGAATGACTCACCATCAGGACAACAACGAGATGAACGCATGCTCGAAATCATTTTAGTGGGACGGAGTGTGCAAGATTGAGCCGAGTACAAAAACCAGCAGATGAAGGCCCACAGGTGCCCGTGTGGATAATCACGTTTTCAGATATGATCACATTGCTGCTGACATTCTTCGTTCTTTTAGTGAGTATGGGAAAGGTGCGTGATGATACCCTTTTCGACCAGGGACAGGCCCTCTTCATGTTACAATCAATCAAAACCGGCTTCGGATTCCGCGAAGACATCGACCTCGGAAATCCCAAAATCAAATACTATATGGAAAACGCTGAAGTAACCGAGGGCAGAACCATCGACGACGAGGAAGAAAGAAGGCGGCGGATATTCAATAAATTAAGCCAGACAATCAGAACCCTGTTTTCCGAAGCACCGGCCGAAAAAGCCAACTTCACAATTGCCGATATATCCTTTGCCTCCGGCCGCACAGACCTTGATGAACCCGCAAAGAAATACCTCGCTGAATTTTCCTTAGACATCCAGAATAATCTCAATCCCGAAACTGATACACTTTATATCCAGGGTCTTGCAGGCGAGCAGACCCCGGAACAGCAACAGTGGATACTATCCGCCAAGCGTGCCCGGACCGTAGCCGATTTTCTGCAAAAAACCCTTGCTCCAACCACAGAAAATCAAACATCCCGCTCGTTATCGAGCAACCGACCACAATGGCGCATATTCTGGTGGGGAGCCGGCCCCGGAACAGACTGGGTAAAAGGCGAGAGAACAATTTCAGAAAACGTTCATATCCTGATAGCAGTGGCCAGAAGAAAATAGTCGGTTATCGACTGCCCTTCGCTTATCTGTATTGCTCGAAGTAATTGATTCGTGCCGCCATTCCTGTGACACGGACCTTTCGACGTGCGGGGAAGCACTATGTATGACGGATTTATGCGCATGTCAAGTTTTTCGACAGCTTGTCCTGCTGTCTGACTGACTTTTCACCGCTAAATGTGCATTAACAGCGTATCAACGCGGATATTCCCGTTTCGGCACGCCATTTGCTCATCATAGAACAATGACAGCTCAATTGCCGGTATGTTTTAACGTGACGATAGACATAATACAAATCATTGTGTTCTTGTTTTCAGAGATACCTTCAATTCTCTCTCGAGCCGAGCCCGGGGACCCTAATCTCTCGGCACTAACCAATAGTGCGGGCACGCGAGAGCTATTCTTCAAGATGATGGGCTCGGTCGTGCTCGTTGTTGTTCTTGGAGCAGTTGCGATTTATGCATCGAAGAGGCTTGCGGGAAAGATTGCGAACCTGCCCGGCAAGAAGATCAAGATTGTCGAGACCGCCCATCTCGGGCCGAAAAAGGCGATTCATCTGATTAGAATAGGCGATCTACATCTTCTCATAGGCAGCACCAATGACAACATCACGAAGCTCGCCGACGTGACGACAGAAATTTTGTTGCAGCAACCCGCTCTCGCGGAGGACATCGGCCGCTATGCTGATGGGTAATCTAACGCGGGATCCGCAGCTTTCGTACACGCCGAATCAGTCGGCGGTAGTCGATTTCGGACTTGCGATTAATCGTAAGTGGAAGGGCCAGGACGGCACAATGCATGAGGAAACCTGTTTTGTCGATTGCACTGCATTCGGTCGTCAGGGTGAGAATATCAACAAGTATTTGAGCAAGGGCAGCGGCGTGTTTGTCGAAGGCAGACTGACATTCAATAGCTGGACGGGCCAGGACGGGACCAAACACAGCAAACTCAAGGTTACGGTGGAGAACTCCCAGTTCCTGCCGAGAGGCGGACAAGGACAAGGAGGGGGAGACGACCAAGGCGGTGGCGGCGAACAAGGCGGCAGCGATTACGGAGAATCGTCCCGATCCCAACCCCAATCCCGGAGTACTTCGGGATCGGGACAGGGCGGAGATGATGATATACCGTTTTGAGTTGTGATATGATTAAAGGGTTAGCCGCGAAGGCCGAAGGCCGACGGATGACGGACGATAGACGACGATGGCCGACAAATTATCAATAATCAATTATCAAAGGTAAAAGATGGAAAAAATGCAAAGAGGTCCACAGAAAAAACGTGGCAAAACCAGCAATCGACGTAAAGGCGGCTTCGCGGGCGCACGCGAGCAAACGCAGTGCCGTTTTTGCAGGCGTGGCGTGAAATACGTTGACTACAAGGATATTGAAACGCTCGAGAAGCTCTTGACGAATCGCGGCAAGATATACTCTCGCAAGCGCAGCGGCAACTGTGCCGGTTGTCAGCGCAAGGCGAAAAGGGCTGTCAAGCGCGCCCGGTATATGGCCCTGCTGCCGTTCACGAATTAAAGGGTTAGCCGCGAAGGCCGACGGATGACGGACGATAGACGACGAAGGACGACGGATTATCAATAATCAATCGAAAAGTGCTTTGGTGTCTTAGTGGCAAGAAAAGGAAAAAGGTAAAAGAATGGCGAAAAAGAAGTCAAATGTGATGAAATCGGGGGCCGCGACTCTCGCGGTTTTGCTGTGTGAGGATATTGAGGAACTCGGTTGGCTCGGCGATGTCGTCGAAGTGAAAACGAGCTACGCTCGCAATTTCCTGATTCCGCAGGGCTTTGCGAAGGTAGCGAGCGACAGCAACGTCAGAGCTATTGCCGAGGAAAGAGATCGTCGTGGCGAGCAGCGTAAGAGCGAGCGTATTAAGCTGGAAGAGGCTGCTGCGGCGGTGGAAGGCGCTGAGGCGGTTGTGGCGGCCAAGGCGAACGAGCAGGGTCATTTGTTCGGTTCGGTTACGGCCCGGGAGATTGCGGCGAACCTGCGAGAGCAGGGATTTGCGGTTTCTGACGATGCGGTGCAGTTGGCCGGGGGCGGAGGCCGCCATTTAGGCGGCATAAAGGAGATCGGCGTGCACGAGGTTACGCTCAAGTTCGCTGAGGATTTGAGTTGTAAGGTCAATGTAGTGGTGGTGGCTGAAGTAGCACAGGCGTAGCACGGATCGTGTCGCGGGCATCCTGCCCGCAGAAATATAGCAGCTCTCCCGTGCAAACACGGCCAGGATGGCCTTGCCGCGACGTAGCCGTGTAAACGGAACCCCCGATTCTCGGGGCGGCGGTTGAACGCAGTACGCGATCCGAGATATGAGACAGGCAGGGATAGGTTAAACATGGCTCAAATGACACAAGCGGGCAGCGAAAAAGGCCGAGCGGTCGATCCCGATGTCCATCGGAACGGCTCGTCAGGGGTTAAATCGAATCCCGATGGACGTCGAGACTTGGTGGTTCGCAGCATGCCCGAATCGCTGGCTGCAGAGGCTGCGGTTTTGGGTTCGATGATAATCGATCCGAAGTGCATTGCCGATGTAATCGAAATCCTCGGGCGGGAGGGTTTCTACCGCATCGAACACCAGCACATATTCGACGCATTGATCGGGCTCTACGAGAAGGCCCCATGGGCCCCTGGCGGGGATAAAGGCGAGGCGATCGATGGGGTGCTGTTGCGGGACGAACTCGAGAAACGCAAACTGCTCAGCGAGGTCGGAGGCGCCGAATACGTTGGCCGGGTAATGGACTCGGTGCCGTCGTCTGCGAATGTGCAGCATTATGCGCGGATCGTGAAGGATAAAATGCTGCTGAGGGAGCTTATCACGGCTGTCAGCGGCATTATGGACGAAGCATACAGCCAAAGCGGAGAAGTTCGTGAGACGCTGGATGAGGCGGAACGACTGATTTTCGCCGTTACGGAGAAAAACATCAGCGGCAGCGCGACGGTTTTGAAGGATTTGATCACTCAGGTCTATGAGCTTATCGAAAGACGCGACGGCAAACATGTTACAGGCCTGGGGACGGGTTATTACGAGCTTGACGATTGTACCAGCGGGCTGCAGAACGGGGAGATGATAGTCGTCGCCGGGCGTCCGAGTATGGGAAAAACTTCGCTTGTATTGAATATCGCCGAGCACATCGCCGTGCAGGACAACGTTCCGGTTGCGGTTTTTTCGCTGGAAATGGGCAGGCAGGCGTTGGCTGAGCGTTTTCTGTGCAGTGTAAGCGAGATTGACGCCCAGGCCGTGAGGAAGGGAATTCTCAAGACGGAACACTATCAGAAGCTTGTAAAGGCGTGCAGCATTTTGGCTGAGGCGCCGATATTCATCGACGACACGGCGGCGCTAACCCCCCTGGAGCTTCGCGCCAAGGCCAGACGGCTCAAAACCAGGCATGATATCAAGTGCATTATGGTCGATTATCTGCAACTGATGCACATGGGCGGCAGAGTCGAATCTCGCCAGCAGGAGATTACCACTATTTCGAGGTATCTAAAGGGCCTGGCGCGCGAGTTGAACATACCCGTTGTTGTCTTGAGCCAGTTGAACCGTGCCGCTGAGGGCCGAGAGGGGCATAGGCCGAGGATGAGCGATTTGAGGGAAAGCGGAAGTATCGAGCAGGATGCCGATGTGGTTATGCTGCTGCACCGTGAGGATTATTACAAGCACGGCGACGAAGGATACGAGCCGGACAACATCGCCGAACTGATAATCGCCAAGCAGCGAAACGGGCCTACCGGCAATGTGAAGCTGATTTTCCGAGAAAGGATCACGCGGTTCGAGAACATGTCCCGTGTGGAACAGGAACCATCGCCATTTTAAGGGATTGAAAATGAAGAAGATGGCCAACAACCCCCGGATCGGGGGATTCCGAAAACGGATCAGGGGACTCCGAAAAGAAGGATTTCAGGTTTTTTGCCTGATTTTGTGTGTCTCGCTTCTCTTTTCCGGGTGTACCGGCATTAGCAGGGTGGGGAAAAAGAAGGCCGAAGTTGCCGAAGCTCCTCCCCCTAGGGGGCAGGCCGTCGAGGTCGAGAGGGGCGGGCGAAATGTTATTCGGTCTATTGATTTCATAGGCAACCATACATATAAGGATAAGAAGCTCAAAGACAAAGTGGGCTTCGAGGTGGGGGACTACCTTGATCCGGTTCTGGCCGAGACCGGACGAGGAATCATAAGCGAGTTGTATCGTAAGAATGGATTTCCGCATGTTTCGGTGATAATCAACGCCGCCAAGGTGGAGACCGGGGAACTGATCTACATCATCGATGAAGGCCCGAGGGTGCGGATCAGGTCGGTCAAGTTCCAGGGCAATTCCGGTATAAAGACCTCCAGCCTCAAAAAAGCCGTCAAAACCGGCACACGCAAATGGGTCGTCAAGCCCGTGTACTACACCGAGGAAATGGTTACTGCCGACGTGGAAAGGCTGCAGAAAATCTATTATAGCAGAGGCTATCTGAACAGTAAGGTGCGGGCTACCGGCGATTCGCATATAACGTTTATCATCAACGAGGGTCCTTTGTATAAGGTCGGGGATATTGTCATTACGGGTAATACTCGGTTCGGCAGTGCGACTTTGCTCTCTGGCTTTAAGTTGGAGCCTGGGGATACTTACGCTTACCAGAAAGCCGACCTGCAGGCCGAGGAGATGCTCAAGCTGTATCGCGAGAACGGGTATGTCAATTCGCAGGTGACTCAGAGGCCTGCGTTTGTCGAGAGCGGCGAGGGGAATATTGCCGATGTTGTCTTCACCATTGGCGAGGGCAGGCAGTTCAGAATAGGCCGAGTGGATATAACAGGCAACGAAACAACGCAGGACAAAGTTATTCGGCATGTTCTCGACGAGTACGACTTTACGCCGGGATCGCTGTATAACGCACATACAGCCCCGAACGAGCCGGGAGGGCAGTTGGAGAAGTATATCCAAAGGATGACTTTGGCCGAGCAGGCGATTATTATGCCGCTGCCCTTCCCCGGCGACCCGAACCGATTGGATGCCAGGGTGGATATCACGGAAGGTCTGACGGGTATGTGGAATCCGGGCGTAGGTATCGGCAGCGACAGTGGCGTGATAGGGCATCTGGTCTTCCAGCAGCGGAATTTCGATATCACCGATACGCCCGATAGCTTCGGGGATTTCATCGGAATGAAGTCATTCCGGGGGGCGGGTCAGACGCTGCGAATTGCGCTCGAGCCGGGCACCGAGGTCAGCCAGTACTCGATTTCGTTCACCGAGCCTTATTTCAGAGACAAGCCCACCTCCCTCGACGTTGCCGGCTCATTCTACGAGCGAGAGCGCGAAAGCTATGACGAGGAGCGTATGAAGGCTTATCTCGGCTTCGAGCAGCGGCGCGAAGAAAATTGGCGAAGAAGCATCGGTTTCAGGGCCGAGAATGTGGATGTCGGCGGCATCGATGTCGATGCCCCCAAAGAGATCAATAAAGTCAAGGGCGGCAACGTAAAGACAAGGACAAAGGGATCCTCTTCGCACCAGAGCTGCTCAGCGCAGGCCAAGAAAGCAAAGCCCTCTTCTCTCGCCTCTCTGACAACGGTTGTCTCGGCAATCCAATGGTGCTTTTCTTCACGTATATGCCGTGGAACCCAGTCGCGCAGCGTGCCGCGTCGCTGGTCAACGATTACGAGATAGCCGCCAGGCTTCAAAGACCGCCATATCCCTCGCAGCATTTCCCTGGGCTTGGCAAAATGGTGATAAACACGGCTCATGTAGGCAAGGTCAATTGACTCGGAGGGCAAGCAGGGATCGTCGCTGCGCCCCAGCGCCGCGAAAACCTGCGTAAGCTCCTTCTTTTTAGCTGAAGCCTTCAATGATCTGACCAGATCCTCGCCGATTTCTTCGGGATAGACCTTTCCTGTCTCACCGACAATCTCAGCAAACACCCATGTGTCCTTCCCGTTCCCTGCCCCAATATCCGCAACCGCCGAGCCTTTACCCAAGCCAAGATAGGAGACTATTGCGCGAATGGACTCAGCTCGGTCTTTCGGCCTGGCAGGCTCGGATTTGCCGGACGCTTCCGCGGGCAAGTTGATACAGTTCTCAGTGGATTCCTGATGGCCGGCCTGTTCGGCTTCCACATTGGTTTTGGCATGACTCAAACTGCCTAAGTGCGGCAGCGTACAACACACCGAAAGCACAAACAGCACGACTGTCAGGCAACGGCCGGCAACTTTCCCAAACTTCATAGCATATCTCCAAAAACGTAGTAGTACTCTGTAGCACTTCATCTGCAGGGTTGTCATTGCGAGGCCCCTGGGGCCGTGGCAATCTCGTGATCGCAATACTTGTGAAACGCGGTTGCTGTCTTCAATCTCTTCACAACCAATTCACGCATCATAAGGCTCGTACGATTTCCTGCCATAAACTTTTTCGTAGGCTCTGCAGAACGGGCATATACGAGACTCAAGCTTTGCTATTGTGTAGAGCATACCCTTCTGCTTCTTTCGAGCATATCTGCACAGTGGGCATTGCAGGCATCTTTGAGCCGCCCATTTTTGTCGCCTGGTGATTTTGTCCATCTTTCGAAGCCGTCCTTTTTCACGCCAAGTAATCTGCTGCGATACCGGCTTGAGCGTAACAATCCCGCTGGATTTTCTTTTCCCGGCAGCACATCAATAGGGCTTACCGCTTCCTATCCCTATCTTGTCTATGCTTCTCGCTTCAATATTGAGCCGCTCCATGTTGAAAATCAATTCCTCGCCGGTCGGACCTGTGTCAAACAGGAGTCTTTCTTTGGTCTCTACCGGGCAGGAAAAGCCCCAGCCAGATTTCAAGCCTGGATTGGCTTCATTGTCATATACAATCGTAATTCTCATACCATCCGGTGTTTCCTTTGCCAAGCTACAGTTTGACGCTGCCGACTATTCACTTACTTGAGCCTGATACTTCTCTATCGCAGCCGTCAACGTCATGACGGCAAGCTTTACACAGTGCTTGTGTTCATCGGGTAGCCCTTCAAAATAGTCGTCAACATCCTCTGGCCTTATCCGAAGCGCCTCTTCGATGCTTTTCCCTTTCGCTGCTCCTGTAACATAGCTGGCGCACGTGA
Organism: Sedimentisphaerales bacterium; assembly: GCA_041322395.1. Taxonomy (GTDB): domain Bacteria; phylum Planctomycetota; class Phycisphaerae; order Sedimentisphaerales; family Anaerobacaceae; genus JAFGCD01. The sequence continues at coordinate 2,273,544 of JBGLNQ010000001.1, read as the reverse complement.
TCGTAGCTCCGCAACCATCCGTCATGAATCTTATATCGCTTATCTTTCCATCCTCAATGACGAGCCACATTTCAATGGTATCGCCACAGGGGCCTGTTATCCTGATGTGGCTGTCTGCGTGCTCCAATTCCCCGATGTTCTTTGGGTTTAAGAACTCGTCCCTAAACTTCTGCGAGTAGCCCTCCAATATAGCCTCCTGCAGATGTTGCGCAATTGTGTCATAATCTTCTGCCATTTGTATTTGTCCTCACTGTGATTGAATTGGTTGCTTCATCAGACATCATCTCCGTTCTTCTTCGGGTCATTTGCTTTTCCGAGTGCAGTGGGTTCGTTTCTTTAGAATCTCACTCCAACCAATGGAAGGCTCGCATTTTGTCACAATTCCTTGGCCAGTTGAGGACTCACCTCAGTGGTCGCAGATATTCTCTCCGCACTGCAACCGCCCCTCGAGGTAGGCCGATACGAGACCTTCCGGGCTGTCAGCAGGCGCGCCAACCGCAACCTCGATGTTGTTCTGAGCAAACAACTGCTGGGCGCGCTGGCCCATGCCGCCTGCAATTATCAATTCGACATTCAGCCCGGCAAGCCATTTTGGCAGAACGCCCGGCTCGTGGGCCGGGGGGGTCGCTAATTCCTGGTTCTTGATACTCCTGCTCCGTTCGTCAACATCGACAATGGCGAAATGCTCGCAATGGCCGAAATGCGCCGACAGTTTTCCGTCTGTTAGTGGGATTGCTATTCTCATATTTTTCTTCTGCTCCTTACTACATTGTTCGTATTCTTGTTGTTCCAATAGCGGCTCGAATGCCGAGTTCAGCGACTCGGTCGTCGGACCTTGCCGGTGGAGTGCGACAAAGGGCCGACCCGAATCACAGTCCGACGCCAGAGACGGGTCCATCGGGATGCTGCCTAAGAACGGCACGCTGAATTCCTCGGCCATCCTCCGCCCTCCGCCGCCTTTGAATATGTCGGTTCTCTCGTTGCAGTGCGGGCAGACAAAGCCGCTCATATTCTCAATGACTCCCAGGACGGGTATCTTCAACTGCCTGCAGAAGGTTATGCACTTCTTGACATCGACGATGGCGAGGTCCTGCGGCGTGGTGACGACGACCGCGCCGTCAACGCCGCCCAATAATTGGACTATCGACAGTGGCTCGTCGCCGGTCCCCGGCGGACAGTCCACCACGAGCCAGTCAACGCCGTCCCAAACAACATCGGTAACGAATTGCTTTATCAGATTGTGTTTCATAGGCCCGCGCCAGATAACGGCGTCGCTGTCGCTCGGCAACATGAATCCTATGCTCATCACCTGGAGATTTTCGCTGTATGATACAGGCTGCATCTTCCCGTTTTCAACGGTTATCTTCCTGTTCTCAAGACCGAGGAGCTTTGGCGTGCTCGGTCCGTGAATATCAATATCCAGCAGGCCCACCTTCTTGCCGCGCGTTGAGAGCCAGACTGCGAGATTGACGGCGATGCTGCTCTTGCCCACTCCGCCCTTGCCGCTCAGGACGAGTATCTTGTGTTTTATGCCATCGGTCATTTTTGTTCCCTCTTGTTGTTTAGTATGCGCAGTGCGGATTCCCACACGGATACAATTTGTTTTTTGACGTTGTTGTTCGAGTATTCAACGACACTCTTGGCGGCGACCTGCGCTTTTGTTACTGCCTGGTCGTAGTCGATTCTGCCGACTAAGCTCAAACCTTTGTCGCAGGCTTGGCCTTCAATGGCCTCTGTAATCTGAGAGTTGATGTCATGCTTGTTAATGCAGACCGCCGTTGGAATGCCGAAATGCGCCGTTAGCTCGATTACCCTGTCGAGGTCGTGCTGCCCCGAAAGAGTCGGCTCGGTGACGACCAGCACTAAATCCGCTCCGCTAATTGATGCGATCACCGGACATCCGATGCCGGGCGAGCCATCGACAATTATCATGTCCCTGCCCTGTTCTTCCGCAATTCTCCTGGCCTCTTTGCGAATCAGACTTACGAGTTTGCCGCTGTTTTCCTGTGCAATGCCCAATTGGGCGTGCACCATCGGGCCAAACCTCGTATCGGACACAAACCATTGGCCGTTGACGACGTCTTTGAATTCTATTGCATCTACCGGACAAAACTCGACGCAGACGCCGCATCCCTCGCAGGAGATTGGGTCTATCGTGTAGGTTTTCTCGACCACGTCGTTGCCCGGGCCGGTCAATGAAACAGCGCCAAAATTGCAGACCTCCTCGCATCTGCCGCAGCCGAAGCACTTGGCCGTAATAATACCGGCCTGCTTGCCGCCGCTGAAATCGTGCGTCTGGCGTATATTCGGCTCGAGCACCAGGTGTAAATCCGCCGCATCGACATCGCAATCCGCTAACACCGCACTATCCGCCAGCGCCGCAAAAGACGCCACGATACTGGTCTTGCCAGTTCCGCCCTTGCCGCTTATAACAACTATTTCTTTCACAACTGGTCCTCATAAATTACTGTTAAACTACATCTTTGCCGATGCGCCATTTATGAACTCGTGTAATTCTGAAAACTTTTCCCGGTGCTCAGTCAATACATCCGCGATCATTTGGCCCGACGAATATGCCTCGGCAATGCGTCTGTCGTCCGGCAGTCTCAAAATGATGTCGATGTTTTCGCCTCTGCAGTATTTCTCCACCGCGTCGTTCCCGATGCCGCAGCGATTGACGGCGACAGCAAAGGCTAAGCCCATCTCGCGGACCAATCCGACAGCCAGTTTCAAATCGTTTAAGCCGAAAGGCGTCGGCTCGGTAACCAGCAAAACGAAATCCACGCCCCTGAGAGCCTCGACCACCGGGCAGGATGTCCCCGGCGGAACATCAATTATTGCCAGACTGTCGGCTTGTATGCATCTCTTTACTTCTCCTATCAGCGATGGCGTTCGCACCTGGCCGATACGCAATCTGCCGTGGACGAAACCGACGTCGCCCGCCTTGCCTGTTTCGATATCGCCGATAGCAAGCGGCTTCCAACTGATCGCGTCCGCCAGGCAGACACGCAAACATCCGCCGCATGAGTGGCAAAGCTGCTCGAAGATCAATACGTTACTATCCCTAATGTGGATAATCGCACTGTACCGGCATATCCTGCCGCACTCGCCGCAGCCGGTGCATTTGTCCGAATCAACTTCAGGCACGTCAACGGTCACGACTCGTGTTTTCTCTATGGTTGTTTCTTTTGACAACTCATAATCCTTCATATACACTGTTTATCGGACACAAGGCGCTTTCTGATTGAAAAAGACGGAATTTTTCAATCAAGAGCAGTATAAATTCGTCTCCGGCACAGTAGCGCCTCATAGCATTTGAATTTGTGGATAGATGTGTTTGCAATTTGATACGGAATTCAACCCATTAACAAACTGGATTCCCGCTCCCCGCTCTCGGTCGAGGACAAGTTTCGCGGGAAGACAACTCACAAAAGCAAATGTAATGGAGTAGCAGGATAGCGGATTTGTGAGGATAATTCAATGAGTTGTATGGTTTGGGGAGAAATTTTTCGAGGCGCGGGCTTGCGGTAAAGGCGGTTATTTGGTATTAGTTATGTTATTGCATATTGGTTTGAATCTTATTTGATTGGGCGTGAGGCGGGTTTTTTCGCGAGTTGCGGATTTTGAGTTATGGCTGAGCAGCGATTGCAGAAGGTTTTGGCGGCGGCGGGGGTCGATTCTCGCAGGAATTGCGAGGAGTTGATCCTCGAAGGGGCGGTGCGCGTCAATCGTAAGGTGGTCGATACGCTGCCTGTGTTTGTCGATCCCGAGAAAGACGTTATTACGGTTAACGGCAGGCGGATTCAGGCCGCTCGGAAGGTTTATTTTCTGCTGAACAAGCCGAAGGGCGTAATTTGCACGAACAGCGACCCGGAGGGCAGGAAGCGGGCGATAGACCTGGTGCGGACGGATGAGCGGGTTTTTTGCGTGGGCAGGCTGGATGCGGATACGACGGGATTGATTATAGTTACTAACGACAGCGAGTTGACGAACAAATTGACTCATCCGAGATACGGGCTATCGAAGAAGTATGTCGTTAAGGTTAAGGGGGAAATCAGCGGGGATGCAGTTGAGAAACTGAAGAAGGGCGTCTGGCTGGCTGAGGGCAAGACCGGACATGCGGCGATCAAGGTTCTCAAGCGCAATTATAAGGAATCGTTGATCGAAATCACGCTTCAGCAGGGCCTGAACCGTCAGATTCGCAGGATGCTGGCGAGGGTGGGGGTGCGCGTTAAATCGCTCAAGAGGGCGCAAATCGGGAGATTGACTGCGAAGGGATTGGGCGTGGGGCAGTCCAGAAGGCTTTCCGAGGCTGAAGTGAGGTCTTTGAGAAGGGCCGCGAAGAACTGATTGGGCGTCGGGGCGGGTGTTTTTTGGGAAATTATGCGGGAAATGTTGAGGATTGGGCTTATTTTGGATAAAAATTGGGTTTGTGCTTGCAATATTTCGGCGAAACCCTAAAATAATGTGTTTTGCAGCAAATTGAATAAGAAGAATGAGCTTCAGTGAAACAGGAGCGTTTTAGATGTCCAGAGTGTGTTTCTTTACAGGTAAGCGAACGCAGGTGGGCCAGAGCATATCGAGGCGTGGCAAGGCGAAATATCTTGGCGGCGTGGGTCGTAAGGTAACAGGCATTACCAAGCGTAAGTTCAAGCCTAATATCCAGAAGGTTCGAGCGGTAATCGACGGTAAGGTTTGCAGGATCAGGGTCTCGGCGAAGGCTATACGGATGGGGCTTGTTGAAAAGCCGGCCAAACGCAACTACAAGGCCGCCACCGATTGATTATTGATTATTGTTTCTGCTACGGTGGGGATGGCATTTTTGGGCGAGGCGGGGAATCGTCTCGTTTTTTTTTTGAGAGAGGGGGCGTAATTTTGCGGGGATAGGGCAAAGAGAAGGCCGATTCGTTGTATCTGCACGATTGGGACGGGCAAAGACGTGGGCAAGAAGATAGACCAGGATCAGGTGCGGAAAGTAGCGAAGTTGGCTCGGCTGGAGTTGGACGAGCGAGAAGTGGAGGAGTTTTCCGGGCAGCTCAGCGCGATTCTCGGATATGTCGAGAAGATGGAGGAATTGGATACCGAGGGTGTCGAGCCGCTGGCGCATTGTCTGCCTATCAGCAATGTTTTTCGTGAAGACAGGGCCAGGGAATCGCTGGGAACAGAGTCGGCTTTGGCCAACGCCCCGCAACGGGACGGCGAGTTCTTTAAGGTCCCCAAGATACTGGACGGCGGGGGCGGTGCATAGAAATTTAATGGAATCAGGGAGGTATCGAAACAATGGGAGTGAATTATTGGCTTAGTTTTGCGATTGTTGGTTTGTTTCTGAGTGGCTGTGCACAGACGGAGAAGAGCGATATGGCATCTGAGACGGTCATGCCGGGTCAGCAGCAAGAGCGGGAGTTCGCGAAGACGATAACGAAGGACTTGAGCATAGGCTATCTGCTGTATCTGCCTAAAGGTTACGGCGAGAATGGCAAGAATTGGCCTTTGATGATGTTTCTGCACGGTGCGGGGGAGCGCGGGAGTGATTTGAACAAGGTCAGGAAGCACGGGCCGCCCAGGATTGTAGATGCCGGTAAGGATTTGCCGTTTATCATTGTTTCGCCGCAGTGTCCGAGCGGTGATTGGTGGACGGAGAAGAACGATGTGCTGATCAATCTGCTGGATGATGTTGAGGGTCGGTACGATGTGGATAGAGAGAGGGTTTATCTGACCGGCCTGAGTATGGGCGGGTACGGGACCTGGACATTGGCATCGACATATCCGGGTCGTTTTGCGGCTATCGTGCCGATTTGCGGCGGCGGAAAGCGTTTTGCCGGGTGGAGGCTTAAGAATGTTCCCGTGTGGGCTTTTCATGGCGGCAAGGACAGTGTTGTTCCGCTGAGTGAGTCGGAAGAGATGGTCGATGCGGTCAAACGGAGCGGGGGCGATGCGAAGTTGACGGTGTATCCGGATGCGAACCACGATTCCTGGACGAAGACTTATGATAATCCGGAGGTTTATGAGTGGCTGCTCGGGCATCGCAAGGTCGAGACAACGAAATAACGGTTGATCCGAGAAAATGGAAGACTTGAGTTTAATTAAACTGCGAGAAAGAATTGCCGACGGGCGGATGACAAGCGTTGAGGCTACGGAGGCTGTCTTTGAGCGGATCGAGGCTTGCGATGCGATTATCGGGGCTTATATAAGCACGGATCGCGAAAGGGCGATGGCTCAGGCTGCTGAGGTTGACCGGGAAATTGCTGCGGGCGAGCGGATCGGGCTATTGGGCGGCGTGCCGGTTGCGGTGAAGGACAATATGTGCACTGCGTGGGGGGCTACGACTTGCGCTTCTAAGATTTTGGAGAATTTTCACTCGCCTTATAATGCTGCGGTGGTGGAGAAGCTGCTTGGGGCTGGCGCTGTTATCGTGGGCAAGACGAATATGGATGAGTTTGCGATGGGCTCGAGTACGGAGAATTCAGGGCTTAAGCAGACGGTTAATCCCTGGGATACGAGCAGGGTTCCGGGGGGCAGCAGCGGGGGCTCTGCGGCGGCTGTGGCGGGGGGGCTTTGCTATGCTGCGCTTGGGTCTGATACGGGAGGATCGATTAGACAGCCGGCGAGTTTCTGCTCTGTCGTGGGGCTTAAGCCTACTTACGGGCGAGTCTCGCGGTACGGGCTGGTGGCTTACGGTTCGAGCCTGGACCAGATCGGTCCTTTGACGCGGACGGTATCGGATGCGGCGTTGATGATGAATGTTATAGCGGGGCACGACCCTGCCGACAGCACGAGCATCGGCGAATCGATAGCGCCCGTATGCGACTACCTTGAGAAATTAGATGAGCCGATGGAGGGTTTGCGGATAGGAGTTGTGCCGCGGTTTAATGCCGGCGCGGATGAATCCGTGCGGCGGGCTGTTGGTGCTGCGATTGAGGTTTATAAGGCCGTTGGGGCTGAGACGGTCGAGGTGGAGATGCCACATTCGGAATATGCTATTGCGGCGTACTATGTTATCGCGACGGCGGAGGCTTCGAGCAATCTGGCGCGTTACGACGGTGTGCATTACGGGCATCGCAGCGAGAAGGCTGAGGATTATGTCGAGGTCTATTCGAAATCGAGGGCCGAGGCGTTCGGGCAGGAGGTTAAGAGGCGAATAATGCTTGGGACTTATGCGCTTTCGAGCGGTTATTACGATGCGTACTATCTCAAGGCGCTTAAGGTGCGGAATTTGGTGCGGCGTGATTTGAACGAGGCGTTCGAGAATTGCGACTGCATTATGATGCCGGTAGCGCCGACGACGGCCTTCAAGATAGGAGAAAAGACCGACGACCCGCTTACGATGTATCTTTCGGATGTTTATACGATAGCGGCGAACCTGGCGGGGATCCCGGGGATGAGTATTCCGTGCGGCTTTGATGAGAATAATCTGCCAATCGGCTTACAGATACTGGGACCGACGTTCACAGAAGACAAATTGCTGCGGATAGCGCGAATGTTTGAAAAAGAAACGGACTGGCATACGAGAAGGCCACGAATTGTGGGTCGTGGTTGGAACAGACGATCAAATGATTCAGCATAAAGTTATAGTTGGTTTGGAGATTCATGTGCAGTTGTGCACGCGTAGTAAGATGTTCTGCGCGTGTGCGGTTGAATTTGGCGCGCAGGCCAATAGCAGGGTTTGTCCGGTTTGTATGGGGATGCCGGGCGTTCTGCCTGTAATGAACAAGAAGGCGTTCGAGTATTCTGTTCTTGCCGGGCTTGCGCTTAATTGCGAGATACCTTTTTTTACGAAGTGGGATCGGAAGAGCTATTATTATCCTGACCTGCCGAAGAATTACCAGATAAGCCAGTATGATTTGCCATTGGCGAAGGGCGGTTTTATCGAGATAGCGGTTGGCGGGGGTAAGGGGGATGTGGCCGGGACTAAGAGAATCGGGATAATCCGGGCGCACCTCGAAGAAGATGCCGGTAAGAATCTGCATACTGCGGCGCTGGCGGCGTATCTGGTTTCACTTCTCTATTGGCTGGGTAATCTTTACTGGATGGTTCCGATAACTATTGCCGGGTGGGTAGTTTTCGGCCTTTATACCGCCCTGCTTTGGCCTATTCTTGTTTTGGGTGTTCGCTGGTGTCTGGCTCGGCGGATTCCGCTTTTTCTGGCTTTGCCTGTCTTGGTGGTCGGTATCGAGCGGATGCAGGGCTTGTTTCTTGGTGGTTTTTTGTGGCGTCTTTTGGGTCACAGCCAATATCGCAACCTTACAATCATCCAAATAGCCGATATATTCGGGGCCGGGGGCGTCTCTTTCCTGGTCGGGATGGTCAACGGGCTTATTGCGGAGTTGATAATCGAGCGTTTGGCCCGGCGGGGAGCGAGAACGAGAAAGAGCCGTTTCAGGCCGGCTAAGGCGGGGAGGATTGCTATTGTGGCCTGTGTGGTGGGCGGTGCGGTGCTTTACGGGCGATGGCGGATAGGCCAATCAGCCGAATCCATCGAGGAAGGGCCTTTGATAGCGTCTCTGCAATCGAACGTTCCGCAATCGCTCAAGAGGTCTTTCCAGGCCGAGGAAGCCATATTCGAGGATTTGATGACGCACAGCCGGGCTGCCGCCAAAACCGGTGCAAATTTGATCATTTGGCCCGAGACTATGGTTCAGGGAGTGCTGGATGATACGGTTTGGCCTTTCTACAGGGAGGAATACAGGGATGTGTTTCAGAAGCTTGATGCGGGGCTGAAAGAGCACGCGAAGGATAATGCCTACATTCTGGTGGGGGCCTATGGGGCCTCATTCCCGCAAATCGGGACGGAAACCCGTTATGAGCGTTTCAACTCTGCATATCTGTACAGGCCGGACGGGGAAAGGTCGGATAAACGGTACGACAAGATTCACCTTGTTCCGTTCGGCGAGGTGCTGCCTTTTCGAAGAAGCCTTCCGTGGATGTACAACATCCTCAAGAATTTCACGCCCAAAGAGCTGAATTATGACTATTCGCTCGACTACGGGAGCAATTATACGATTTTTGAGATGAATGGGGGCGATGGCAAAACTCACAAGTTTGCTGTTATTATCTGCTATGAAGACGTTGTTCCTTATCTCGGGCGGCGTTTCGCTCTTGACGATCAGGGGGGCAAGCAAGTCGATTGGCTCGTTAATATCAGCAACGACGGTTGGTTCGTCGGATTCGACGACGATTCGAGCGAGGTTCGTCCGAGCACGGAATTGGTTCAACATGCCGCGATTTGCGTTTTCCGGGCCGTAGAGAACCGTTTGGGTATTGTTCGGAGCGTAAATACGGGCATAAGCTGCCTTATCGACAGCGTTGGCAGAATCCGGGACGGTTTTTCGGCGGGGACGCTGCCGAGCAATGCGATGGCCCGTACCGGTATGGCTGGATGGTTTGCCGATAAAATGCCGATAGATAAGAGGACAACTTTTTTCAGCAAAAACGGCCCGTGGCTAGATTTTTGCTGTAAAATGTGCGTTTTCTTGTTCATAATAGTATCGTTTTTTGCGAGGGTGCTGGGCTTTAGACGATTTGGAACCAATTTTTCAGGAAGGTCAAATGGAATATAACTTTAGAAAACCCGAGACTATCGGATGGTTTAATGCGTGGCCTGTCGCTCGCAGGCTTCTTGTTGCCTGTATGATGTTGCTGCCGCTCGGCTGCGAGCAGCCGCAGAAGACAACCGCAGGGGCACAGCAAGTGATGGCGAGCAGCGATATGAACGACCTTACAATCGCTGCTTACCGTGTAATTCTGGACAGTCTGGGCGACCAAAACCCGGCGATCAGGGCTAACGCCGTGGAGGTTGTTTCGCAGACGGGGCAGATTAGGCTTGTGCCGAAAGTTCAGCATCTTCTGGGGGATGAGTATGCTCCTGTGCGGTTTGCTGCGGCTATTGCTATCGGTGATTTGGAGTATTCGTTCGGGATACGGGGCTTGACGGAGCTATTCAAGGATCCTGATTCGAATGTTAAAATAGCGGCTTGCTATGCAATGGTTAAGCTTGGTTCGGCAAAATATAAGGAGGTTTTACGTCGAGCCATCGGCAGCACGGATCAGACAGTTCGTGCGAATGCGGCGTTTCTGATAGGCAAGAGCGGGGATCGAGACGCCTTGAAACTGCTGTACTGGGCGATGCAGGATAATGATTCTGCCGACAAGGTGAAATATCAGGCAGCCGAATCTATAGCCACCCTGGGAGATGATCGAATATACCCGAGGCTCTGGTCGATGCTGCTGAGTGTTTATGCGGATGTGCGAGTGACCGGTGTGCGTGCGATGGGTTCGCTGGGAAACCAGGACGCCAAGAACGCGCTTATTACGATGCTTGGCGATAAGGTTCTTGAGGTTCGTCTGGCTGCGGCCGAGCAATTAGGCAAACTCGGGGATTCTGCGGGCGAGCCGGAAGTTCTGGATGTTTTCACTCGAAAGCTGACGAGCGGTATGGAACCGGACGCTCGCGAGCGTGTTAATGTGCTTACATCGCTTGCCATCGGCAGAATTGCGACGCCGAAGCTGATGGAGCACCTGCCTGATCTCCTGAATGACAACTCGAAGGCGGTGCGTATTGCGGCAGCGAGGGCTGTTTTACAGAGCAGAATCGGCAATTGAGTTGGTCGATTGCTTGTTTTGCGGGCGTTTGAATTGTAGTTTTGGCTTGCAAGGGCGGCATGGTGGACTGTTTTTGTTTTTTTTTGCCTGATAGCCAGTTAAAAATAGCTTGACCTTTTGACGTGTAAAACGTAAAATCAGGATGTATGTGTGTACTGTTGGGGTTTTTCGCTCCCATTTTGCCGTCTTGTGCGGCATCTGACCGGGTCTGTTGGTCGTTTTTCGCGGCTTTCGAGTCAGGTCATGAGGGTGTGTGCATTGGAAAATAGAAGATGTAATTGAAAGGAGCCTGCTGTGAGTACTCTTACAAAGGTTTTAATCGTGCTGTTGAGCTTAGCGTCAATCATCCTTTGCGGTATTATTGCGACTTATGTGGCCAATGCGAACAATTTCAAGGATATGTATGATAAGGCCGCCATTCAATTGAGCAAAGGAAGTGCCGACGTGATAGCGGCTAACGAGGAAGTTCGCACAGTCAAGGCGAACACACAGCAGGAAAAAGCGACTCTGCAAGCTAAGATCGGCGACATTGAGAAGGATCTTATCGATGTCAGAGCCAAACTCCAGGATACGGAAACAGAAAAGAAGCAGCTTCTTAGCGACGTGGATCAGGCAACGAGTGCGTTGGTGGCTTTTAAGGAGAGCACCAAGGACTGGCAGGGGATGTATGAGAACGAGCATCTCGAACTAATGAAGGTCAATGCTGATCTGACGAAACAAAAGAAGCAGAATGCCGAAGCCACAACTGCGATCCTTGAGAAGATGGCTATCGCAGCACAGTTGGAAAAGCAGATAAAAGAGCTAACCAGGCAGAACGAACAGTTGCAGGTGGAGCTTGTCCAAGTTTTTCGGCAGTACGGCGGCAAGACTGTCGGCAAGACTCCTGTTGTTAGGGAGCCCTCGGCAAGCATGGGCCAGGTTCAGCCGGTGCTTCCCGCGCCGTCCATGGCAGAGCCTGTCAGTCCGCAGGTTAAGGAACTGGGGCTCAAGGGCGTTATCACTCAAGTCGATCTGAAGAACTCTCTTGCTGAGATTTCTATCGGGCTTGCTGACGGTGTTAAGGAAAAGATGCGATTCTATGCAACGCGCGGTGACGCTTTTATTTGTGAGATTCTGATTCTGGATGTTCATGCCGAGAGATCTGTGGGCTTCCTCGAACGAGTTCAGAGTCCGCCGAAAAGTGGTGATAGCGTCAGTACGAGCATAGGCTCGTAATATAAGGACGTCGCTGCAGACGTATCGAGTTCTTCGGGCGTTTTGCGGCGTAAGATGTAGTTAATAAATGTTCGTGCTGGTTTTGCGGTAAGGTGCGAAGGTCTGAATTGTTTTTACAATGCGAGGTTGGTATATGAGCCCCAACGGACAGATTCAGGGCAAGAATGTTAAAGCAGCGAACAACGTCTATACGGTGATCCTGGCCGTGGCGACAGGGACAGTGGTCGCGGTAGCTGTATTCGTACTGTATATGTGCTTGAATCAGTACGAAACTATCAAAATGCCTTAGTTAATCTGCTTATCGACGATACTGCTCTCTGCCACGCAGGAAAATGCCGGTTATTGCGAAAGGAGTCGAACGTGGTGTTTGACAGAATCTTAGGTTGGTTTAGTATGGATATGGGTATCGACCTGGGCACCTGCACTACGCTGGTGTGCGTCCGCGATAAGGGTATCGTGCTGAATGAGCCGTCGGTAGTGGCCGTGCGTAAGGGCACAAACATTGTTCTCAACAATGGCGAGGCGGTCGGGTTGGTGGCGAAGGAGATGCTTGGCAAAACTCCGGGTTCTATTAGCGCTATACGTCCGCTCAAGGACGGTGTAATCAGCGATTTCGAGGTTACCGAGGCGATGTTGAGCTATTTCATCCGAAAGGTGCACGGGCGTGGTCATCTGGTTAATCCTCGGGTTGTAATTGCCGTTCCGAGCGGCATTACCGCCGTCGAGCGCAGGGCTGTTATCGACAGCGCCGAGCGTGCGGGGGCGCGGAAGGTTTTCCTGGTTGACGAGCCGATGGCTGCCGGGATCGGGGCCGGGCTGCCGATTACGGAGCCGACTGCTTCTATGATCATTGATATCGGGGGCGGGACTACTGAAGTTGCGATTATGAGCCTTGCTGATATTGCGACGGCCGAATCGATCCGAATCGGGGGCGACGATATGGACGAGGCCGGAGAGGGGCGTAACGCCGATTCTCTCGGGCGTGGTGAAGTCAGCAAGGATCATTGCGGCGATACAGGACATTTCAGGCTCCGGAAGAGGCGGTTTTCTTTATGTGGGCCATATACACAGCGTTAACGATGCACAGAAGATTCAGCAGACCTGCGATACTCGTATAAATCTGGCCGATCTCGTTAGGCTTGCCATAGACGGCGTACTGCCCTTCTTTGGTGATTCGCCCGATAGCGGCAACTGCAGGCGAGTTCATAATCTGGGCGGTGTAAGCAAGCCTGCCCGTGACGGGATTGACTACAGCTACCGAGCCGAGATAGAGACCTATGGCGAACGTCAAGACGATGGCTGTGAATATTATTATCGCGCGGGCCCTTTCTTTTATTATGAATTGGCCTCCGCCCGGGATAAGCCAGCCGGCCAATCCGACAGTGAGCAGAAGGACAGCGTGATTATCTTTCGACTTTGGCGGCATTATCCTGCGGCCTCCGGTTCGTTCGGCTCGTTGGCATCGGGCGAATTTTTCTCTTTTTCCACAAACTCAAACCTCATACGCTTGAGTATGTTGCCGGGGTTAAGGTGTATCGGCGCCAGGCTCTGGTACTGACTCGAGTCCATCCTGTAGAAACTAACCGGCTTGCTGTTCTCGAAATCTTCCTTCCAAAGCCTCTTGACCTGCAACTTTTTAATGCAGAAGCAGCTCATATTGGGTTTGAATTCCACGATGGCCGGCAGTTTGTCGGGAGTATTGGCGTCCGGCGGAACCAGAGAATAAAGCTTATCGGTGAATCGCCCTTCGACGCGAGCCTCGTTGAGGAAATACTTCGCCGAGGCGCTGCTCTGCAATTGGACAGCCAAAGTATTCAACTGTGCGTCCGAAGTCCTGCTAAGGGAGTTGAGAGCATCCAATTTGAAAACGTTGGGGTCGTTCGGATCGTCTTTGGCATCGGCGCCGTAAAGCTTGTTGAATTGGTCAACGGCGGTTTGCCAGCCTTCTTTCGCAGCGAGGTCGATGAACTCCTGAGCTTTGGTTTTTGCGGTATCCATGGCGTCGAGTTTTTTGATATCTTCGACGACATTTTTCCGCACCGAGAATACGTCGTCGTCGCTCTTATCTTCATTCGGGTCCAGGACGAGCGAATGCGTGCTGAAGGTCGTATCGAGCGATTCCGGCGGCGACGCCTTGTCGGCTTCCACGATGCGAACGACGGCCATTAACTGCTCGCCGGCATCGCTGAATCGGCTTCGAGCCGCGTACAGGTCCTCGATGGGCCCTATATTCTCGTACAATCTCGGTTTCGCGGCGGTGAATGGGCCAAGCTCGCTTGCCGCTATCTCATCGACCGCGAAAACGACCTGTGTGAGGTTGACCGGGCCGTAACCGAAACCATCGATAGACATCATGCCTAAATACTTGTCCATCTGGAGCCTCACGGCGCTGAGCAGGCCTGTCTTCCCGGTGTATATTTTAATGTTGTGCTCTTTGCTCAGCTTATCGACGACGTCCTTGTAATCGCGGGCCTTCTCGGCGAACTGCTTTGATGTAAGTTTCTCAAGGTCGAGGCCGGTATCGGCGAGGTCCGGCTCGGTGAGCGTTTTGGCCTGGCCGAGGACGGCCTTGGCCCTGGACCTTATCTTCCCGGTGAGCAACTGCTCGGTTATGATGTCAACGACCTCGGCATAGCCTCTTATTTTGTCTATCTTGGGGGCATTCGGGTCGTTTGGGTCTGAGGACACCTTTTCGGTGAAGAGATTTTTGTTCTTCTGGTAGAAGCTCTCAGTCTCCTCGTGCGTGGGCGTCTCTACGATTTTTGCAATGTCGTCGAGTTTGATCGCGATATATTCGAGCCGAAGCATGTCGGGCAGCTTGTATCCGAGCCCGTACGGGTTGTCGTCTGTAACTGTGGCCGGCTCGATTGCCTTGTATTTATCGAAATGAGCGGCCAATTTCTCTTCGCTCGGTTCAGCCTGGGTCTTACTGAAAAACTGAGCGTTGACCCTGACGAAATCGACATCGATTGTCTCGACCTGTCGGGACACCAGGTTCTTTACCTGACCTACAGTAACATTCTCGTTGGAACAGATCAGATTAGCATACTGCAACACGGCCAGCAGATCGCCGAAAGTGGTTAGTATTTTTTCCTCCGAATGGCCGTTCTTCATCAGGTTTGTAATTACCTGTTGATATGTTATGCCCGTGCCGAAGGACTGGTAGAGCTGCGGTATCAGCTTTCCGAGCAACGGTCCGGCATCGGCGTTTGAAACTCTTATCCCGGCCCGTTGAGCCTCTCCCTTCAACAGCAGCCAATAAACCGTTGGCGGTGCGCCGGCGCGGTCGTACATGCCGGCAATATCCTTACTGCTAATGCTGTATTTGTTTTCATTGATAACCCGCCTGATGTAGTTGACCATTTCCGGGCTTCCCCCTCTGTCCGAGCGACCCGCAAAGAGTACTTCACCTAAGAAAAGGCCCTGCATATCCTGAGACTGGAGCAGCGCATCGGCGCGCAAAGTTTCCAGAATGTCAAGCTCCTGGCCGGCCTGTTCGAGGTCCAATCTCGTAATCTCCACGCCATCGAGGTAGTGAGCGACCGCATCCCGCGGCCTCGGTCCAGATCGGGTCAGATAAGTCAGATACGAACCTCCGACGAAGCCGAACATTATGACGATGACGACAACCGCCATCACTTTTGCATTATTCTTGCGAAGCCACTTGACCAAACTCATATACTTACGCGCTCCAAATCTGCTGCTAACATTATGCCCAAAGCACTGTAAAGAAGCTCGCAAGTATAGCGGGCTTTGGCGCTATTGCAAGAAAAATAGCATTTTCACCGGTAACGACTTGTAAATAATAGGCTTACACAGCCGCAATCGCAGTCGCATATCTCCGCCGGGCTGCAAGTCCGCCGAGGCGGGACCGAATCAATTACTTCGCCACACCCTCCCTGCTGCCGTAGAAGCCCTCCGGGGGCATTCTGTGAGATTCGCAGCAATGCTGAGGAAAAAACGCCAAAGAAACACATGGTAACTGCGGGATTTTAGGGCAAATAGCAGTTCTTGCCCGATTTTGCTTGACTTGCAAGGCCGAAAGTGCTATCGTTAGGAAAGCAAGGAGGCAGTCCGTTTCGTCTTTGACGACAGCACCTTTGCTTGTGTATTGCTTGAAGTATTGACAACGCTTTTTTGAGGTATCAAAAATGAAAAAGAAACTTCTGACAAGCCTACTCATCATAAACCTCTTTTGGTTGGGTTGCGGTGGTCGTGAGGCTCACCCAATGGCCGCCTATCAACCGGGCGACCTAAATCGCAGTTGTGAGGGTTTGAGGCTTGAAATAGCCCAACTCGATGCAGATATTGCGGCAAAAATACCCAAGTCAAATAAGACCGGGAAAAATGTATGTCTCGGTATTCTTGGCTTCTTCTTAATCATCCCGTGGTTCTTTATGGACCCCAAAAATGCTGATAAAACGGAGTTGGAAGCTATGCGCGCCCGCTACAGCCGTCTTATGTTGATTGCTGGGGAAAAAAATTGCGACCTTCTTGTCGGTAGCAGCACGGAGCAAGCAACCAACACAGCAGGGACGGCTGAGTCAACAACAAATACTCAGCAGAAATCAACAATTGTATCAACAATTGTGGTGAAGAAAATTATATGGGGCAGCGATAGGCCTGCGGCGTTAATTGGCAATCAAATGATTCGTGAGGGCGGTAGCGTCTCCGGAGCGAGAGTGGTCAAAATCAACCAAGATAGTGTCGAATTTGAGATGAACGGAACAACTTGGCGACAAGGGGTAAGTAGATAAGCCCCACCACCCCTCTCACGGCCACTTTGCGCTCGTAGAATAGCCGATCTGCTCCCGACCCTGCCTTGGATACCCTCAGCCTGAGTTTGGGCTTTTCAGTGTGGTAAAGCCCGTTTTTCAGGATATACTCCCAATTCCTACAAGAAAAACCGTTCTTATAGAATTATTTGCTTGACATCCAGGTTTTTGTTGTTGTATAGAATTGTACTATAATACTGGGCGTCATGGAGGAATGGTGCTTTTTTCCCACACAATCCGCCAATGAGGGCAATCTTACAAGGACGTACCTGCGAAAGCGGTATGTCAATGCGCGTGTGCGCCGAGAGTTTAACAGAAGAGTCAGAAGCAATGCTATGAAAGTCACAAGAACGCCAATTTGCTCAGTTACCGTTATTATGGTCTTGTTCCTATCTTCTGTCCCTGTCATGGGCCTGCCTACTCTGGATCTCACAACATCCGGGTCCAGTGGCGTCATCAACGGCGCTAATTTCATACAATATACCGCAGGGGCCTCGGGAACAGGCATGGTCAACTCGTTTGTCAGGGTCAAGAAGGCGAATTCGGACATCGTAAGGGGTTACAATACCAATGGAACTACCGAATTTGAGACCGAGGATGGACCTTGGACTCAGGCTTTGCTTCTCTCGGATGTGCCGGTCGTGACCGTGGACCCCGACGGCCCGGGCCCCCTCGGACTTACGGATTACCGGGAATTTCTGCTGGACATCAATCAGTCCGGCGGCTCTCAGAGCAAATTGTCGCTCGACGACCTGAAAATCCATCTGGCGGGCAGTCCTGCTCTCACCGGTTATCCCCAGCCCGCCTCCAGCCCGTTTGGTTCTTTTGGGGAGCCGATTTACGACCTTGACGCCGGCGGCGACAATTGGATTCTGTTGGATGCGGCTCTGTCCGGCAGTGGAAGCGGAAAGCTGGATATGATCGCCTTAATCCCCCAGGCTAAATTCGATGCCGGTACAGGGGATTGGGTTTATCTGTACTCAAAATTCGGAAAAGTGTAAAACAACGAATAAAATCCTTGTTTTTACCCCCTCCCTTACGGTCGGGGCTTGTAAATTGGACTTTTGACGCAACGATCAATGAAAAGTGTCATGTAAAAAAGAAATCACTTTTTGGTCGGTTTGAGCACTTACATCAACAATCCTGGCAGACCACCAGGGCCGGCCGGCAATTTCTTAATAGGCCCTGTGCGGCGAAAAAACCACGGTTGGCGTCACCCCACTGTTTGGGGTATAAGCTCGGTCGGTTTCCGCAAGTTTTTTCGCAGCAGAGATTTATCGTAAAAACAAAGCGGAGAGGGCGGGATTCGAACCCGCGGTAGGGACAAGCCCTACACAGCCTTTCCAAGACTGCTCGATAAGCCACTCCGACACCTCTCCGGCGTCGTGTACCGCTAATATATCGGCGAAGGCTCGGTTTTGCAACAAGCAATCCTCCCTGTCGGCCCTGAAAGTGGGATTTGGCGGATTTCTTTGGAAAATAATGAGCATCAAACAGGCAAAATCGAATAAGGAGCGGCGGCAGTTTTGGCGGATGGCGATGACGTTACCGGACCAGATAGATGATTTGAATGGCCGGTTATATTATCTCAAGCGACAGTTGTTCGGCAAGAAATCCGAAAAGCTCGAATATGTGCCCGCATCATTTTACGTCAAGAAATACGCACGATACAAATATGACTGTAAGGCGTGCGAAAGTCATATATCCATCGGCCAGCTGACTCCAATGGCGATTGACAAAGGCATACTTGACAACATCACAATGTGCGGTAGAGTGGCAGGGGTTGTAAACATACATATGGTTGTAAAATCAAAATGCGTATCAGTTAATAAATAAACAGGAGATGAGTATTCATGGATCGGCGTCATTTCTTACGTCTGGCCACCTTGGCCGGTAGCGGTCTGCTTTCGGGATCTGTTACAGGGGCCGCGTCTCTAACCGCAAAAGCCAATAGGCCCAATGTTATAGTGATTCTGGCCGATGATTTGGGATATGGAGACACCAGCCTTTTTGATGGATGGGTCAAGACCCCACAGATTGATCGCATGGCCTCGGAGGGCCTGACCTTTACCGATTTCCATACCAATAGCTCCGTCTGCAGCCCGACGCGAGCGGCATTCCTGACCGGTCGCTACCAGCAACGGGTGGGGATTATCGATGTCATTGCAAGTCATCTGGATACTCCCGGGCTGGAAACCACGGAGTTGACGATTTCCCGACTGATGAAACAACATGGTTACAGAACGGCCCTATTCGGAAAATGGCACCTGGGCAGTGAGCTGAGACATAATCCTATCCATCACGGCTTCGATGAATTCGTAGGGTTCCTGGCCGGGGCAGCGGATTTTCATAATCATAGAAACTGGTACAACGGTCTCGAACAGAAGGAAATCAAGGGCTATTCGACACACCTGATCACTGACCACGCGGTACGCTTCATTGAAGAGAACAAGTCCAGGCCATTCTTCCTGTATGTTGCGCATCAGGCGGTGCATCTGCCGTTTCAAACCCCCGCCGATACGATGGAAAACCGGTCGAAAGAGAAACTGACGAGTAAGGAGAATCGCCCGAAGTACAAGATTATGATGGAGGAGATGGACAAAGGCATCGGCCAGATACTCGATACGGTCAAACGCGCCGGCATTGCGGAGAATACCTTCATTTTCTTCTTCTCCGACAACGGGGCCATTTCGTTGGGTTCAAACAAGCCGTTCAGGGGCGGCAAATTCAGCCACTACGAAGGCGGCCATCGTGTTCCCGCAGTCGCCTGGTGGCCCGGGCGAATTGCCGCGGGTACGACGACCCACGCGACTACCATGGGAATGGATCTCTTCCCGACCATCATGGATTTCGCCTCGATCACCGTGCCGCCCGATCGAAAGCTGGACGGCGCCAGCATGGCGGACCTCATGCTGAAGCAGGCGGATTTTCCCGACCGACAACTTTTTTGGGGGTATGAACCGAAGCTTGGGACCGCAATGCGCGATAAGAACTGGAAGATGATCGTTTCCTCAAAGAAATATGAGCTGTACAACCTGGACAATGACATCAAAGAAGCAAGAAACCTGGTTGCAGAATATCCCGAACGCGCCTTGAGGATGAAAGAGACTCTCTTGAATTGGTCGAAATCAGTCACTATCGATAAACAGGCATAGCTTTTTTGCCGAAGAAAAAAAGATACATGTTCTCAGTAGTTCAGCATTCCAGCAGTCCAGCCCCCCGCACAACTTAAGGTTATGTGCTTCAACTGTTGACAATCGGATATGTATGGCCGGGACGGCGGCTTACTGCTATCATTTCGGGCTATGGTCGGTATGGAATCACAGAAACGAATAGTGTTGTCGTTTGATCGCGGGACGCTTCTTTTGAGCGGCTTGGAATGCAGAGAATCACCCAATGTTTCAGGCTCATCTGTTTGGATGTGGGATGCGCGCATCGGGGCGTGGCGGTGCGATGCGATTCATTATGGTTCGATTCGGTCGATTGTGAACGGGAGGTTTACGCCGCACTTGCAGGACAACCTGCCGCAGCCGGTAAGCGTTTCGTGGGCGAAGATCGAACTGCCGCGAGCCAGGTCGGAGCAGGCCGAAGCACTTGCAGCCTGGACGCGAGAAGGTCGTCGCGGGCAGGTAATCATGCCGACCGGAACGGGGAAAACCGAGGTGGCGCTCGCCGCTATGGCCGAGGCAAGAGTCGCAACCCTGGTCGTGGCTCCGATTCGCGACCTGATGTACCAATGGCACCGTCGGATTTTAGCAGCCTTCGATTATGACGCCGGTATTGTTGGCGACGGTTTGGCCAATATAAAGCCAATCACGGTTACGACATACGACAGCGCTTATATTCACATGGACAAGATGGGCGCCGGATTCGCCCTGCTGATCTTCGATGAAGAGCATCATCTGCCCGGGAGATGCCGTCGTGAGGCCGCGATCCTCAGCACTGCGACCATGCGGCTCGGCCTGACGGCCACGCCCGAGCGGTCAGACGGCCTGCACAAAGACCTGGACTGGCTGATCGGGCCGGTCGTATATCGTATGCCGTTCAGGAAGGCCAAAGGTTCGACGCTTGCCGATTTCGACGTGGTGCGTGTCCCGGTGGCGTTGAACGACCGTGAGCAGACAACTTACGATGAGTGCAGCCGGGCAATTCGCCATTTCATCACATCCCACCGAAAGGAGACGCCGCCCTACACCTGGCGGGACCTGTGCAAAGAATCGGGCAAGGATCCCCAAGCCCGCCATGCCCAAAAGGCATATTATATCAAGCAGTCTATCGAAGACAGGGCTGAGGAAAAATTACGAGTGCTGGAGGACATTTTTCGGCTGCACAACGGCCGAAAAACAATTGTCTTCGCAGGCTCAAACGCAATGGCGATAGAGGTCTCAAAGCGATTTCTGGCGCCGACCATCCTCTCACATACGCGAAAACGCGAGCGACTGGGCGTCCTGCAAGGTTTTGCCGACGGGCGATTTCCGGTTATCGTCGCAAACCGTGTTCTGGACGAAGGAGTGGATGTGCCTGAGGCGAAGGTAGCGGTGGTTATCGGCGGGCAAGGCTCGACACGCCAGGCCAAGCAGCGGCTCGGACGGGTGCTGAGAAGGTCCGGCAATATTAGAGCCACCCTCTACGAGGTGGTCTGCGAGAATACCAAGGAAGTTATGCGATCCCGAAAGAGACGGCGAAGCGATGCTTACGAGCGAACACTCCATCGTCGAGTATAAGGCGGGCCGGGCCGTTCCCGACCGTCTGAGACAGAAAACGCATCGGCACTATATCGATTACGCCGAGAAGATGCTCTCTGTATATCGCACAGGCCTCGGCCTGCAGCGACGTCGGCTTCACCAGCAAATCGGATCGATTTTTGAGGACGAACCCGATTGCCCCGTTCGCAGGATCCAGGCATTCTGCAAATTGCTCGATGACGGCAGCACATTCCAAGCCGACCCTTCAGGCGAAGCAGGAAAACTTAGATTGGAGGTATTCTCTCAAGCGGCGCGCTTTCACCCGCTTGTCCAACAGCCGGATAGACTTTTTGAACATGAAGAAAAGGGCGTAAAAACGCAGCTTGCAGACAAACTCGGCGTTTCCTGGAACCAAATCGAAGATGCTCTCTACGCCGATGTAATGGCCTATCAGCGATTGGAGAGCTTTGCCGGCTGCCCTGACCCGGCCTCGCTGCTTTCACGCTACAACGTCGCCCAGCTTCAGGCGTGTCTTTACAAAGCCCGGGGCATGACGGTCATAGCAACCGATGATCTCAAGGCCATTGTCCGTTATGCAAAATTGGCTCGTCTTCTGCATGATATCATTCGGCTCGGCCCGTCGAAATATCGCATTGATTTCTCCGGGCCGGCCACCGTCTTGCGAGAGACGCGCCGATACGGCGTGAATTTCGCCAGGTTCATCCCCGCCCTGCTGGCCTGCAAGGGCTGGAAGATGACGGCATCGGTTAAAACTCCCTGGAACCAACCGGCAAAACTCATCCTCTGCGACACGGACGGCTTCACCAGCCACTTGCCTGCCCCGGACGAGTTTGATTCCGCCTTAGAGGAGTCCTTCGCCAGGAAATTCGGCCCGGAGCGTAACGGCTGGCAGTTGATCCGCGAAGGCGAAATCCTCTATGACCGTCAAAAGACCTTCATTCCGGACTTCACCTTCCGCCACCAGGACGGCACACAGGTATTACTCGAAATCGTCGGCTTCTGGACCCCCGAATATCTCGCACAGAAACGAAAGACCTTACAGCAATTCGCCCATCACAAAATCCTGATAGCACTGCCGGAAAAAGCCATCCGAAAAGACGCTGCTGGAAGCTGCCCTGTCCGCACTGCCGCAGGCGGAACTCGGCTTCCGGCCCGGCCCGCAGCGCTGGTCCATCCTGATGACGCTCGAGCACGTAGTCGTCTCAGAGGAGGGGATCGCCGCTGAAATGGAACAGGCCCTGAAAGGCCAGCGCCCGCCCCAGGAAGCCAGATCGCCTTCCGCCATCCGGATGGTGCTCTTCGCCATGAACCAGGATGTCCCGGTGGACGTTCCGGCGAAGGAGCTCGAACCTTCCGGCGAGCCGGCGATCGGCGGGCTATTGGAACGGTGGCAACGCGCACGCCGGCGCATGCAGCAGTCCCTCAAGGCCATCCAGCCCGCTGACGAGGCCCTCCCGGTCTTCCGCCACCCCTTCGGCGGGCCGATGGATGCCGCCGAGACGCTCGAATTCTTGATCGCCCATTTCGACAACCATGCACGACAGATTCAGCGGATTCGCCAGGCGTTCGCATCGCAGGAATGACATCAGGAGCTCGCCGACGTCACCCATTTCGCCGGCTGCGGAGATTAGTTCGATTAATCTCCGCACAATGTGCGGATATTGTTATTGCCATTGCGGAAAATAACAGGCATAATCTCCGCATAAGGTGCGGAGAATGATAACCTACATACATGAATTGAAGGAATGGCCGCGCTTCCAGTGGGACGAGGGCCTGGCGGCTCGGCATCTTGCGCCTGTCCGCCACCGGCAGGGCCGCCTGATCGGCCGTATGGAAGCGCTGGGATACGACCTGCGCGCCGAGGCCGTTCTGGCAACGCTCACTGGGGATGTTCTCAAATCAAGCGAGATCGAAGGCGAAACCCTGAACAAGGACCAGGTGCGGTCCTCGATCGCGCGCAGACTGGGCCTGGACATCGGCGCGTTGGCGCCTGCCGACCGGCGTACGGAGGGAGTGGTCGAGATGATGCTCGATGCCACTCAGAAATATGCCGAGCCCCTTACCGAGGAGCGCCTGTTCGCATGGCACGCCGCCCTGTTCCCCACCGGGCGCAGCGGCATGACCAGGATCATTTCCGGCGGGTGGCGCGACGACAGCCCCGGCCCAATGCGGGTGGTCTCCGGTCCGATCGGGCGCGAGCGGGTGCATTACGTAGCTCCCCGTGCGGCGCGCCTCGAAGCGGAGATGTCCGCCTTTCTAAAGTGGTTCAACCATGAGGCCGTGCTCGATCCCGTTCTGAAGGCGGCGCTGGCCCACTTGTGGTTCGTCACCATCCATCCCTTCGATGACGGCAACGGGCGCATTGCGCGCGCCATAGCCGACATGGCACTCGCGCGCTCGGAACAAAGCGCGCAGCGCTTCTACAGCATGTCCGCCCAGATCCGGCTGGAGCGCAATGCCTACTACGACGTCCTGGAAACCACGCAGAAGAGCGATCTTGAAATCACCGTATGGCTGGAATGGTTTCTCGGCTGCCTCGACCGTGCGATAGAAGGAGCGGAGAACACTCTCTCCGGCGTCCTGCGCAAGGCACGCTTCTGGGAAGCGATCAAGGACCAGTCGCTCAATGAGCGCCAGCGCAAGGTCATCAACCGCTTGCTGGACGGCCTTGAGGGCAAGCTCACCTCGTCCAAATGGGCGGCGCTTACTAAGTCGTCACCCGACACGGCCCTGCGCGACATTACCGATCTCGTCAAACGCGGCATCCTCGTCCGAGACGCCGGCGGTGGCCGCAGCACGAGTTACTCGCTGGCCGTGGTGGAATAAGGAGCATTTAAACAAAGCCCGCGAAACAGAAGTTTTAGCATCACACAACGGTATTTGCTGCTGATCGGTGCTCCTGCAGCTTGACGCCGCACGCGCATATAGAGGAAAACATGCGCGTTCATGGCCCGGCTGTGTGTGGCTGTGGCCACGATGCCTTTCAGTGCCCTCGGCGATGAATGACTGATAACAAGCACAGGGCAAAACTGCCTGAAAACAAGCCTGATATCAAATTATCAGGGCGAAATGCCAAGTTAATAAATGGTTAGCAAAAAGTAATTATATGGAAAATTTCGAGATATACACGTTGACCATTTTTAATATTTGGGATCCTGTAGATGATAAAAACTTTTGGGAGGCTGTTATAGAAGCCCCAGATATTTGTTCTCTATTTGATTTTCATTTGTTTGTCCAAAATATTCTAAATTTCGATAATGATCATTTGTTCGATTTTTACGCTGGAAGAAATGAACGTAATCGGCAAGTGATTTTTTCAGAGAGATCAGGTAGCCCTCATGATGGTGGAGATTATGAGAGCATAATTTTAAAAGAAATCTTCCCTCTTAAGGGGTTAAAGCTTTATTACATTTTTGATTATGGCGACAATTGGTTGTTTGAAATACGTAAAAGCAGAAAACAGACAAAAGGCCAGTTGGGGGCTGAATATCCTCGCATAGTGTCTGAAAATGGTATAAAACTAAGGCAATACATAAACGGGGATTAACAATTTTGATAAGCGCAGCACCCGATCGCATCCCGCTATACTGCTCCGGGTGAGCTTCTCGTTATGCATGGAGAAAAATGAATGATGGTCAAGAAATCTGACCCGTATCTAAAACAGATTTACAAATATTGGAATGAAATCATCAGTATGTATCTTTCATTCAAGAATCGGAAGCCGATAATAGAATTTGACCCAAATAGAATTCGAATCATTGCGTATCCAGCAAAGGAATATCTCGAAGGGCTTAGCGATAGAACAAGAGAAGATGCAAAAAAGGCCTATTATGAAGCAAGCGTGGCTGATTCAATCATGCTTTTTGTCCGCGATGAAAAGAGGGAAATCTTGAGGTCATATATTTTTCCTCATTCCGATGTTGAGGAAGCTTCATGAGAAACAAATGCGGAATTTTGAAGACAAAAACACTTCGCATAACCCGGCGATCAACCAGACGGCTATCCCTGGGGGCTTTTTCAGTGTTGGTACAGCCAACTATTTTTAGGACGTTCCAGAAGGCTATGGCCAACTATCCGCCGCTGGTTAGCTCTGAGTTCGGCCCCAAATAATTTCGTACATTAGTACGCCGGTTGGGATATAATTAGGGATAGGAGAGCCACTGTGAGATTTGAATGGGACCTCAAGAAAGCTTCGGCGAATCTGAAGAAACAGGGGGTTTCATGCTGCCAATGGGCCGCAAACAAAAGGTGATCTATGAGGAAGGGTAAACCATCGGATGAGCTACGTCCTGCGTATAAGCGGGAAGACCTTGGCGTGGGAGTTCGTGGCAAGCACTTTGATTCCTACCGCAAGGGCAACAATCTCGTACTCCTAAGCCCTGATGTGGCGGAGGTGTTTTCCAGCGAGGAAGCCGTAAATGAGGCTCTTCGGTCTCTGATTAGCATAGCAGAGAAATCTGCTGGCCGAACAAGGCGTTCCACCGGATCGCCCAAAAAACGGGCTTCCCGGTGAACTTTCTGTTAAGCGTAGGATCAATATGGCAAAGAGGTTGTTGTAAAATGGTGCGGTTCGAATGGGATCCGGAAAAGGCCAGGCAAAATTTCAAGAAACATGGGGTCTACTTTGACGAAGCTGCCACGGTCTTCTATGATCCTCTATCTGCTACCTTCGATGATCCTGACCACTCTATAGGCGAACACCGTCTCATAACCGTCGGTGTTTCTTCCCAAGGACGCCTGCTTGTTGTCGCACACACTGAGAGGGGAAGCGCTGTTCGCATCATAAATGCAAGGCCTGCCACTGCGCATGAGAGGAAAAAACATGAGGGCTAAGAAGAAACAGAGCATGGATGAGTTGCGTCCCGAGTACGATTTTGACTATTCTAAGGCTGTTCGAGGCAAATATTACCATCGATTAATTGATGAGGGATCGAACGTGGTTATCCTTGAACCCGATATTGCGAAGGCATTCCGTGATTCCGTATCGGTCAACGAGGCGCTGAGATCCCTACTGGACCTGACTCGTTCTACAAAACGCTTAACAAGTCGCTCAACCGGACGCGAAAGAAAGCTTCGCGCCGGTTAGCTCACCGTTCGCATCTGCCACCACTCCAAGAATAGCTTGAAATGTACATACACATGTGCATATTATGAAGTGCCATATTTGAATGGGATGAATCAAAAGCCAATTTGAACAAGTCCAAGCACGGGATTTCTTTTGCCGATACATTTGCAGTCTTCGAAGACCCAAATGCCGTGACCGTTGAGGAATTTCGAGGAGGTGAGCAACGTTATGCCACCATTGGCATGAATGCTTTTGGACGCGTACTCGTGGTGGATTTCACATGGCGGGAAGACAATATTCGAATAATTTCCGCACGCAAAGCAGTGCGTTACGAGGTGAACCAATATGAAGGCGAAATATGATTTTAGCAAAGGTAAGCGAGGTGCGGTAATCCCCGCAGCCAGCAATAAGGTTCGGATCACAATACGGCTTGATCGTGACATAATCGATTGGTTTCGAACCAAGGTCGAAGAACAAGGTGGAGGCAACTACCAAACGATGCTCAATGATGCCCTCCGAGCATATATGGAACATCAGGATCAGCCACTTGAAGAAGTAATCCGCCGTGTTGTCAGGGAGGAATTACACACTGCTCAATAAAGGCAATTGCGAACCAGTTGCTACACGGGATCGCATATGCCCTCGCATCGGCTTCGCTGGATAGCCACCCCCACGAGCGCATCCTGCTCCAAGATCTAAGCATTCACTATTATCCGGTAGAATTTTCTTGACATCAAGAGATCCGATAAGATAGAGAGTTTTTCGAAAGCGCAATTTCTTTCTGTTCCTCATCCGCCTCTTTGCTGAACCCGGACCGATTCCCCTCGCGCGCTTTCGGCCATTCAATTGTCTAATCATTTTAGTCTCTTTTCGATGAACGTCAGAATTCCGCTGAGCAAGTTTTATTATGCGTTCTGGGTGATATTTGCCCTTGCCCTTGGTTCATCCTGTGTGATGGGATTCCTCTGGTGGCGAAAGAAATGGTGAGAATTCCGCCGGTCACACAGGGGGCAGAAATCTGCAGAATCGGCGTAGGAGAGGACGTCTTGTGTAATGTTTTGCGGCAGAGAATTGCGACGTTCATACTGCCGCTTTCGCCCGCCGGATTCGACGCCTAATATGAACTTTGGGCTTGAGCGTCCGGCAAATCCTTGAGGGCCTTTTCGAGGTCCTTTCCAATGAGCAGACCGTGGAATCGCATCGGCTCGCTTAGGCCCGGCAGGAAGAGAATGCTGACGGGGACGCCTGGTTCGTTGTAGATGGCTTTGAGGTCGATTGCGGCGTGGCTGTCGGCGAGAGTTGTGTCGCCCCGAATAGGGATTACGCCTTTGTGTTCCATCAAATCTGCGATTGATTTTCGGGAATAGACTGTTTTCTCGACGGCCTTGCAGGTCATACACCAATCGGCCATGAATTCTATGAGCACCGGTTCATTGGCGTCGCGGGCCTGCCTGATCTGTGCCTTGTCGTATTCCCGCCAGTCGATGAGAGATACGGATTCCGGCAGCAACCATGCGCCTGCGGCGATTGCGATGGTCAGTGCTATCGAGCGTATTATGAGCTTTCTTCTCTTTGGCGTCATGAGTGTTACCCATCCGCCCCACATCCAGAGGCAGAATGCGAGTATGGTTGCGTAGTAGGCGGTGCCGGCAATTCGGTGAGCGGGCAGGACGAGCATTAGCCATACCGCCACGAGCAGAAGTATGAAACCGAGTGACTGCTTGAATAACTCGGCCCATCGCCCGGCTCTTGGCATGTGCTTCAAGGCTCCGGGCATGGACGTTAGTATTATGTAGGGCGAGGCCATTCCCACGCCTATTAGCATTATTGCGATTGTCGAGAGGAAGAGGCCTTGTGTTTGTGCCCAGCCGAATGCTGTTGTGAGGATTGCGAAGCTGCAGGGTGTGCTAAGAACGGCTGCGAGGAATCCCATGGCTATCGAGCCGGCGTGGCCTTTACGCGCGCCATCCCTGGCTGCTATTGCCGAGGGGACCAGGATTGTGAATACGCCGAACATGAACAGCGCCAGGGCAACGAGAAGCAGCGACATTGCGATTATGAAGGCCGGGTTTCTGAAGTGATCGCCCCACTGGAATACGGTTCCGTAGCCGAGGCGCAAGATTATGTTGAGGATTGCTATGCCTGCGAAGAAGAGGATTATTCCGAGGCAGAATGACAGGCCCAGGGCTATGCAGCGTGCTCTGCTTTCTTTCGCCTGCTCGAAGATGCTGAGGACTTTGAGCGGTATTACGGGGAGGACGCAGGGCATGATGTTTAGAATTAGGCCTGCGAGAAACGCCAAAGGCAGTGCGAACCATATCGAGTAACTTTTGGCGGCGGTGTGAGGGACGGCTTCGGATTCGAGGGTTATCGTTTTCCAGGATGCATTGTCGGCCCAGTCGATAGTTGTTGTGATTTTCTCCTTGAAGGGGTTAAGACATGCCAGGGAGGTGCAGGCGATGCCTGAGACGGTGATTTCGATATCAGCGCGGTCCGGTGCGGGTGTTTTTGTCGGGGCCATGGGTATGAAGACGACGAAATTACCGCTGAAGACCTCTATTTTGTTTCCAAGTGCGTCTTTGAAAGAATGCCATTTTGGGAAGACTGCCTGCTCGAAATCGAAAGCCTCCGATTGGGCTTTTGCCTGAAGCTCGAGGTCCGGGGCCGGTGCGGTTTCTGGTTTGGCGTAGTAGTGCAGGTCATCGGTGCCTTCGAACACAAGGGCGATACCTGGTTTGGCGTCCAATCTGGCCGGCTCGATGCGCACAGAAGACGATTCTTCGAGGTGTTTTGCCAGTTCAAGCGTGTTTGTCGGAGTTTTTGCGTCTGCGGTCCAGATGCAACTTATGACCGCCAATATCAGCGCTATACAGCGGATTGCAGGGAGTCTATCCCCCATAGTGTCCCTCGCCAAAGATTCGTAGTGTAGCAATACGGCTTTAGTCGTTGGTTTCTTCGTTTTCGGATTCGGTCTTTTCGGATTTCTGCTCGGCCTTGGAGTTTTCGGTCTTTGCCTGCTCGGCTGCGAGGAGATCGGCAACGGTGGGTTTATCCAATTCTCCGCCGTCAAGGAGCAACTGAACGTCATCAGCATCAAGCGTTTCGTATTTCAACAGGGCCTTTGCGATTTTTTCGAGGCTATCCTTGTTCTTCTGTATCAGGTCTTTGCTATCTGCGTATGCCTGGTCGGTGAGTTTTCTGATTTCGTGATCGATTTTCTCTGCGGTTTTTTCGGAATACTCCTTTTCACCGGGCATTGCGTATATGAATTCGCTCAGGCCTGAGTCGGGCCCGTAGCTGATCATGCCAAGCTCGCTGCTCATTCCCCATGTCAGGATCATTTGCTTGGCGATTCTGGTTGCCTGCTGTATGTCGGCCTGTGCGCCGCTGGAGACGTCGTCGAAGCACATCTCTTCCGCGATTCTTCCTCCGAAGCAGACCTGGAGCAGGGCCATGCAGTATTTCTTGGTGAATATCGTTCTGTCCTTTTCGGGCAGCGCGAAGGTCGCTCCTCCCATCGGTCCTCTTGGTATTATGCTGACTTTGTGGAGGGGGTCGGCCTCTTTGAGGAGTGACTGGACAAGTGTGTGTCCGGCCTCGTGGTAGGCGGTGATTTCCTTTTCGTTTTTATCTACGACGCGGTTTTTTTTGGCCCTTCCCCATCTGACCTTGTCTCTGGCCTCTTCGAGGTCTGTCATTTCGACGTGTTCTTTGTCGGCCATGGTCGCAGCGAGCGCCGCTTCGTTGATGATTGCGGCGAGGTCGGCTCCGCTGAACATTGGCGTGCCGCGTGCGAGTCTTTCGAGATTTGCGTCGGGTGCGAGTTTGACCCTTTTGGCGTGTATTCTTAGTATTTCTGCCCGGCCCTTCAGGTCCGGCAGCGGGACGAAAACCTGCCTGTCGAATCTTCCCGGCCTGGTTAGCGCGTGGTCGAGGATGTCCGCGCGGTTGGTCGCCGCGATAACGATTACCTGGTCGTTTGTCTCGAATCCGTCCATCTCCACGAGAATTGCGTTGAGGGTTTGCTCGCGTTCGTCATGTCCTCCTCCGACGAAACCGGGTCCTCGTTTCCGGCCTACCGCATCGACTTCGTCGAGGAAGATGATGCATGGCGAGTTATCCTTGGCCTGCTTGAAGAGATCGCGTACGCGGGATGCTCCGACTCCGACGAACATTTCGACGAAGTCGCTTCCTGATATGCTGAAGAACGGCACATCGGCCTCTCCTGCGATTGCCTTGGCGAGGAGCGTTTTACCGCACCCCGGGGGTCCTACGAGCAGGACTCCTCGCGGGATACGTCCTCCGAGCCGCTGGAATTTTCGGGGATTCTTGAGGAACTCGATGATTTCCGAGAGTTCTTCCTGCGCTTCCTCGACGCCTGCTACGTCCCGGAAGGTAACTGAGGCATGGTCCTTGCTGTGAAGTTTATGTTTGCTTCGTCCG
Organism: Sedimentisphaerales bacterium; assembly: GCA_041322395.1. Classification (GTDB taxonomy): domain Bacteria; phylum Planctomycetota; class Phycisphaerae; order Sedimentisphaerales; family Anaerobacaceae; genus JAFGCD01. The sequence goes on along the minus strand of JBGLNQ010000001.1, from coordinate 2,242,741 downwards.
AAGGACATTAACATGCCTCCTGCGCCACCTCGAAAATTGCGTGCGAACAGGAAGTAAAACACTGCGACGAGGAGTATGAGCGGGAAAAGCCACTGCATGAGCATGTAAAACCAGAGTTGCGGCGGGTTGGCTTCTATCTCGACGCCGTCTCCTTCCATCTGCTTGAGGAGTTCGCCGAGTCTGTCGGCCTGGACGCCTTCCTTGTAGTCCACGGCAAACGATTTTTTCGAGGCGTCTGCTTTGTCCTGGAGATAGGCCTGATTGTATTCTCCTGTAATTTCGGTGTCTTTTATTTTGAGACTTTCGATGTGCTTGTTCTCAACAAGGACAACGAATTCGTCCCATCTGAGCTTCTGGACGCCTCTGGACTGATTGAGTATCATCATTATCGTGATTATGACGAGCAGTATGATGAGCCAATTGAACGGGCCTCGCCTATATAATACGGGCAGAGGTTTCTTTTTCCCGGGTTGATTCTGCGGGGCGCGTCGTTGGGGGCTGGGTTTGCTGTTTGGATTATCTGTCATATTTTGTCTCGAGGCCTTTCGGCGGATGGTTCGCCGAGGTATCTACCATTTTGTTTCCATCAGTTCTACGATCTTTTCGGCGAGTTTGTTTGCAGCCAGTGCGGAGGCATATTGAAAGCCCTGGTTTTGCAGGTCTGTGTAGGTTGCAGACGCTGTTACGGTTTCCCTTTCTATCAGGAGTTCTCCGGTTTTCAGGTTCTTCCAATCGACGAGGGCGACTACCTGGAGTTCCCTTTCGAGGACATTTCCGAGTTCGCGGTCGATACTTAGTGCCGATTCGCTGATATCTGTTATCCGTCCGCTGATTACGGTATCCGCCCGGCTCGCACTGGTGACTATTTTATAAGGTGTGTCTGATTCGATTCTCTTTGCAAGTGCGTCTGAGAGTTCATATTCCGTGCCTCGTCTGAAAGTCTGATTGTCGAACATTTCGAGGCGTACGGTTTTGATGTTTTTTGGGAAGAGGGATTCGTCGGAATAGCCGAACATTCCCGAACAGCCGCTAAATGCGAGCGGCAATAGCGCAGCGAGAAGCATTAAAAGGCGATGCGAAGCGTTTGGACGTTGTTTTGTGCTGTGTGTATAGTGAGTTTTCATGTTTTTATCTCTTAGGGTTGGATTATTCCGGCTCTTTCTTGCTTTGAGGCTTCGGCGTATTTTGTTTGTGTGTAGTACTGCAGCACCATATCGTTGTAGAGGTTTGCCGGCTGGATAGCTGATGTGCTTTCTGGAACAGCAGAGGACGGTCAGGAGACTGTTGCAACGACTGGTGCTAACGCGCGTTTCGGGAATGTCCTTCTGACTGGCGGAGATTCTGCTAATGGGGAGGAGTATCAGTCCGGTCCTTTGCGGGGAGGCATTTTTGCCACCAGCATGTCTGATCGTATGGCATCGGGGGCAGGTTATTACGGAGCCATGGAACTGTCGTGAAATCTGAAAGAATGGGCGGTAACTGCAGGAAACAGCGGGGGTTTGGCTTTTACTGCAGGCCACGGAGATGGGCAATTAACGGCCGCATCCGGTTTTGAGGGGAATGCCGATGTTTTAGGTTGGCCTGGCATGGATGTTGATGCGGCCAAGGGTGTCACCGAGCAAATGGATTTCTTGGCTTAACTGTTCTTGAATTGAAAAGCCCTGTCTTCGGACAGGGCTTTTTTTGTCAATCCTGCAATACGCCTTAATAAAAATGGATAAGCACTCGTGGTGGTGTAAGTGCTTACCAATACGATTGTTATGATAGCAAAATGATTGCTTAGAGTAATTTTTCTCAATAATTCTATTGACAAACTTAACTAAACAGTTAGACTGTCGTATATATTTAGCAAAGAAAAAGGTTGTCAGATGAAGAAACACAGGATAGACGGACAGGAAACACGGCAGCACTTGCTTGCGGCGGCAGGCAAATGCTTCGCCGAGAAGGGTTTCTGGGAGACCACAAATGCGGACATCTGCAAAAGGGCAAATGTCAATACCGCGGCGGTAAACTACCACTTCAGCAGCAAGGACAACCTATACATCGAGGCGTGGAAGTACGCCTTCGAGAATTCGATGAAGGCTCACCCCCCCGATGGCGGAATCTCGCCCAAAGCGCCGGCGGAGGATAGACTGAGAGGAAGAATTCTGGCAATCATGCAGCGAATCGGGGACCCAGACAACTGCGAAATTGAGATAATCCACAAGGAAATGGCTAATCCGACGGGTCTTCTCGCCGAAACCATGCGCAGAGTCATAGAGCCGATAGCAAATGACACGAAAGCTCTTGTCAGGCCGCTGCTGGGCAGCAAGGCTGATGAGCAGGATGTTCAGTTCTGCGAAATGAGCATAATGAGCCAGTGTTTTGGCCCGATGCTGCGGTTGCGACGCGCCAGAGCCGGGCAAGATCCTTCTTTTCCCAAAGGCCTGCCTTTCGAGTTTGATGTCCAGGCGCTGGCCGAACACGTTACTGCGTTCAGTCTGGCTGGGATACGCGCCATTCGTGATGAAGCCGAGAATAAGCGAACGAAATCTCAAAGAAGCAAGGCAGCGGATATGCCTGAAGACGGGAGTGGGCTATGAATGTCCTGTACACAACAATCTTCAACAGACCTATGTTATGGCTGCCCGCAGCACTGGCGAGCCTGGTTCTAATGGGCTGCGCCGCAGTGGGGCCTGATTTTATCCGGCCCGAGACCGCAGTTTTATCAACCTGGCACGCAAAGCTTGAAGGCGGACTCACCGCAGAAGAAATAAGTCCGCAAACACTGGCGCAATGGTGGACGACCTTCGACGACGCTCAGCTATCAAGCCTTATAGAGCGAGCCGTAGCCGGTAACCTCGACCTGAAGGATGCCTGGTCAAGAGTCCGCCAGGCACGCGCCAACAGGCGCATTGCCAAGGCTGATATGTTTCCAACTCTCGACCTTGCCGCTTCCGATACCTGGACGCGCACCAGTGAAGACACGGGAACCGGCAAAACAAACCAGCTTTACTCAGCAAGTTTTGACTCCGGCTGGGAAATAGACATTTTTGGCGGCGTTCGTCGCTCCATTGAAGCCGCCGAGGCAAACCTCCAGGCTATCCATGAAGACTTGCGCGATGTCCTCGTTTCCGTGCTTGCTGAAGTCGCCTTGAACTACGTCGAGGTAAGAACGTATCAAAGCCGTCTTACCGCAGTGCAGGAGAACTTGGAGGCACAGACGGAGACCTACCAATTGACCCAATGGATGTGCGAGGCAGGTCTGAGCGATGAGCTTGCCGTAGAGCAGGCCCATTACAATCTCGAAAGCACTCGTTCACAGATACCCGTCCTTCACTCCGGACTGGAGGAGGCAATGAACCGCATCGCAGTGCTTCTCGGGGAACAGCCTGGCAAAGTGCATCAGGAGTTGGACAAGAGCCGGCCCATACCGCTCACTTCCCCCAGGACCGCTGTCGGTGTGCCGGCGGATATGATACGCCGCCGGCCCGACATACGGCGCGCAGAGCGAGAACTGGCGGCTCAAACTGCAAGGGTGGGCGTGGCTACCGCCGAGCTTTATCCCAGGTTTGCGTTGAGCGGTTCTATTGCGGTGGATGCAGTCTCGTTCAACAGGCTGGCAGGCAGCGCATCGTCATCCGGCGACTGGACCCTGAGCGGCGGTCCCGGAATCGGCTGGGCCGTCTTTGATGCCGGAGCCATTCGTCAAAATATAGAGGTGCAGTCCGCACTCCAGGAACAGGCGCTGATACAATACGAAGCCGCCATTCTTATCGCCCTTGAGGACGTGGAAAATGCCCTCGTGGCGTACGCAGACGAGCAATACAAAAACGACAATCTGAGAAAGGCGTCGCAGGCGGCTCAGAGGGCTGTCGAATTGGCTAAACAGGAATATCAGGCCGGCCTGATAGACTTTAGTAATGTTCTGGATGCCCAGCGTTCGCTGCTGTCCTTTCAGGATCAGCTTGCCCAAAGCAATGGAACCGTAACCTCAAACCTTATTCGTCTGTACAAGGCGCTTGGAGGGGGATGGACGTCTTTTGCCTCCCATGAAAACAATCCGCCGTTGCCAGGAGAAGAAAATGAAGAATAGGAAGAATTCGAATTCGGATATAAACCAAATCATAGGCATTGATAGGCTTTCCGGGCGCCGAGGTCGCCTGAAACGCTGGCTACTTCTGGTCATTCTCGTAGCTGCGATAGTGGTAGCTGTCGTGCTCCGGACGAAAAATGGGAAGTCCAGCTCAATCCAATTCAAAACAGATCAGGTGCAGCGAGGAGACATCACCGTTCTTGTTACCGCTACGGGCACCATCCAGCCGACCAACGAGGTTGAGGTTGGCAGCGAGTTATCCGGCAGAGTCGAGAGCGTTGAAGCGGACTACAATGACAAGGTCAAAATCGACCAGGTTCTGGCAAGACTCGATACGTCAAAACTCGATACTCAGGTGACGCAATCCAATGCGGCTTTGCAGTCGGCGGAGGCCAAGGTATTACAGGCAGAGGCCACCCTGAACGAAACCCGCAACAAACTCGCACGCTTTGAAAAAGTGCGTGAATTGAGCAATAACAAGGTCCCGTCTCAGACTGACTTTGATGCTGCTCAAGCAGATTTCGACCGGGCCGAGGCCGACTTGGCCAGCGCCAAGGCCGCACTATCTCAGGCCCAGGCCGCTCTTGAGACCTACCAGGTGGATTTGCGCAAAGCTGTCATTCGTGCGCCGATTAACGGAATTGTCCTGACCCGCAATATAGAGCAGGGACAAACCGTAGCGGCGTCCTTCGAAACGCCTGTCCTGTTCACATTGGCCGAGGACCTCACTCAGATGGAGTTGTGTGTCGATGTGGACGAGGCCGATATCGGCCAGGTCAAGGAGGGCCAGGATGCCACATTCACCGTGGATGCTTACCCCAACCGCACTTTCGAGGCAAAAATCGTTCAAACTCGCTATGGCGCCCAGACTGTGGAGGGAGTCGTGACTTACGAAACAGTACTCAAAGTGGATAACACGGATTTATCCCTCCGGCCTGGAATGACCGCAACTGCGGACATAATAGTCCTGAAAATCGAAGATGCCGTCTTGGTGTCCAACTCGGCACTGCGATTTGAAATGACTGAAGAAGCCGATAAGACAAACGACGGCGGCCTGGTTAGTGCAATACTTCCTCACCCCCCGAGACGGGGGGCCAAACAAAGAGAAAAGGCGATCAGCAGCAGTAATCAGCAGCAGGTCTGGGTGCTGAAAGACGGGCAGGGCGTTGCCGTTCCTCTGACCACCGGTGCGACGGACGGAGTGAGGACGGAAATACTAAGCGGGGAGATTGAGCCTGGAATGTCACTGATTGTCGGCCTAATTCAGTAGAGGAAAACAGGTATGATTCAGTCGGAACAGACAGGTAGCCGGAGCATTATCGAACTGCAGGGTGTGAGAAAGATATATGGTTCCGGTCAGGCGGCTATGGAAGCTCTTCGAGGCATTGATTTGCGAATTGAGGAAGGCGATTTTGTTGCAGTTATGGGGCCCAGCGGATCGGGAAAATCCACCTGTCTGAACATACTCGGCTGTCTGGATACGCCAAGCTATGGGAATTATATTTTCAAAAGCGTCACAGTAAATGGACTGAGCCGAAACGAGCGGGCGCAGCTTCGCCGGCATTACCTTGGTTTTGTGTTTCAGGGGTATAACCTCCTCAGCCGCACTTCGGCTTTGGAGAATGTTGAGCTGCCGTTAATCTATAGGGGTGTTCCTATCAGGAAACGTCAAGCACTTGCCGGCCGGGCGCTCGATGCCGTGGGCCTTAAAGGATGGGAAACGCACACGCCCGGCGAGCTGTCCGGAGGTCAACAACAGCGAGTTGCAATTGCACGTGCTATTGTTACAGAGCCGGCGGTGCTAATGGCGGACGAACCAACAGGTAATTTAGATACGACTCGAAGCCATGAGATTATGGAGCTGCTGGTCGAACTGAACAACAAGATAGGCATTACCATTGTGATGGTCACCCACGAACCGGATATGGCGGCCTACGCAAAACGAATCGTTCATTTCCTGGACGGCCTGATAGAGTCGGATAATATGAAGGCAGAGCTGGGGTTCGCCGAAGACCTGCCTCCTCTGTTGTTCCGAACGGCATCGAGCTCAGCTGCCCGGCGGAGCGGGCATCCGTCGACCCATTATCGCGCATCCTGGCAGGCAAAGTACGCCTGCATTTCGGCACGCCAGCCGGGTCAGCTGCAGCGAGTTGTTATGCCGCTTCCCAGAGACTGCTGGCACCTCGTCATCCCGCAAAGGAGAAGACGGTCTCCTTGTATGCGGCTGCCAGCAGCAAGAGAACCGCAATGGCAAGCGTAAGCACCTCGGATCTCGTGAGCTTAAGGTCGCGAAAGCGTCGCACCTTAGTAGCCTTCCACTCTCCCGACCACCGCCACCAGCTGCGGTATTGGTACACGGTCAAGTTCGCAGTGGCGGCCACAACGAGAACGTAGGCCAACATCTCGAGGCCGCCAATGCTCAGACCAAGTGCCATGCCTTCCCATGCGTTGTAGCTGGTAAGGTCGGAGGCAGCGAACGAGTTGGTCCCGCTGATCAGGCCGCCGGTAATCCCCAGCACTATAGGGAACAGGTAACCGGCGGGGACGGTCCTGACACGATTGAGGTTGAGCACAATCGCCAAGCCGGACGCCAGGACGAGGTTGAAGAGAAGAGTGAAGCCCAGCTGGCCCCAGAACGAACCCTCCTGGGCAACCATCCCTCCCACGGCAACCTGGGGACCGCCCCGCATGAAACCCTGCGGCAGTAGATAGAAACCCAAGAGGTAGGTACCGTTGTTCAGGACGGTGTGCAGGCCATAGAGACATAGGGCTCGCTTGGCGACCCCATCCGTCTGCAGTTGTCGGGGTGATTCCATAGTATATCCTCCTGTGACTGTATGGTGCAGCTACATCTGTGGAAGCGGCATAACATTCAAGCTCACCTGCCTTTTGTAGCCGCGAAGCGGCGGAAAAAGGTCAGGTGCAGCGCCTTGTTAGAAGTTCGTTTTTATCACTATTTTTTAGCGTCGCTATTATAGAATCGCATAACTGCCTACACAATTTAGCAATTCCTTCATTGATTATTTCTAAATCAGCAGATACTTCCTTGTAAATGTGAACATAATTTCTAAAATCTCTAACTGTATTCATATGGTTAGCTTGTTCTGACTTGATTAGTTTAAGTTGCAAAGCTTTTTCGATAAGTTTTACAAAATCTTCCGTCCCTTTTTTATCTATTTTGTATTTTAGTAAGGCCTCTATCACCCCAGCATATAAGATAATTGCCGGTTTGAAAATTTCATTCTCTTCACATATTTGAGCTGCAGCATAATCTCTTCTTATAATTTTTTGTAATTTTTTATCTTTGACCCATTTCAAAATTCCCCGTTTCCCTATTCCGATTTCTCTTTTTGTTAACTCACTCCATTCTTTATCTTTATTCCAAGCTTCTCTGCCTTGACGTGCTTTGCCTATTTTTTCTAATGTTTCTGGGGCATGCTTTTTCTTCATTTTATTTCCTTTCTTTACTTCTAACACGATCAAAATCAGAGTTTTTCGCGGCTACGCGAAAATACTCTGCATTTTTTGGTTGGGTCATTTACATATGCCTTGGTCATCAGGTGCAAGCCTTGCTCCACAGCGAATGCAGTGCTTTCCAAAAATGATAGTGTATTTCTGGCATGATGGGCATCGCCATGACATACCAGCCAACAGAAGGGCCATGAGGCCAAGAACTAACCCAATAGGCGCGAGAACTCGATTCGCGAACGCATGATGGTCTATACGTACTGAGCGATAGACTTCGACTATGACGAGATGACAGACGATCAGGGTACCTGTTATCCATCGAATTCTTCGTATCTTCATATCTCTGACCCAACAATAGTTATATGGATCCGCATAAGTTGCGGGCTTCTTCGTTTCTGCCCATATAAGACGCCTTTGGAAATCCTGTCAAGGGCACGATAAGTCTTTTTCTTTGAATGGTTTGTCGTTTATCCTTCCATTTAGCTCGATGTGTTATGCGGCTCAGCATAAGAACCTCCTTCTCAAAGTCCATCTACCGGACTGCGGACACCTGTCGGGCCGCGATTGAGTACGTGGGTATAGATCATGGTCGTTTTGACGTCCTTGTGGCCCAGAAGCTCCTGAACGGTCCGGATGTCATAGCCGCTCTCCAGGAGTTGTGTGGCGAAAGAATGCCGGTAGGTCTGCTCTGTCCGGCGACTGTAGTGCCTGGACTGCAATGCCTGCCGCAGTTGATCCAGAAGCCTGGGCCTACCTGCTGTAACAGTTCCCATGTCTGCCTGCGGGTCAACCGCCTGGGCCACAGGCCCCCGGCTTGAACCATCTGCCTGCTGAACTCGCAACATCCGAGACTCCTTCACTTATGTGGAGTATTATAGCATGGCACGGTGGAAAAAGCAACATAAAAAAATATTTTCCCTGCCTTTGGCGTGGCCTAGCCATCGACGGAGTCTGCTGTGAGCACTTCCGAACAGGCCCCGGAAAGGCATAATCTTATTGCTTGATGTTTGGGGGCGGTTGGGGTATGTTTGTGGGCGGTTGGTTTTGCGTTAAACGGATTTACAGGTTTTAGGAGCGAAACGGCATGGGCACTGATATGGAACAGCTCTACCAGGCAAGGATGAAGCGGTACGTTACGGCGATGCGGAACGGCAAGCCCGATATGATTCCGATTCGTCCGTTTGTGGCCGAGTTTACGGCGAAATATGCCGGCTACACCTGCCAGGAGGTGACGCACGATTACGAAAAGGCGTTTGCCGCGGCGAGGAAGTGTGCGGCGGATTTCGACTGGGATGCGGTCGTCGGCAATATGGTATATGTCTGGACCGCCCTGACCGAGGCCATCGGGACCAAATACTATGCGGTTCCGGGGATTCATATTTCGGCTGATACGGGATTTCAATACCTCGAACCGTCCGAGGAAAGCGCCTTTATGAAACCGGACGAATACGACCAGCTCATCGAGGACCCGACCGGGTTTTTGTTCAATGTCTGGCTGCCGCGCATATCGAGAGATGTTAGCGCAATGGGCGAGAAAACGTCGATGCGGAATAACCTTTCGTTTCTCAAGGGCGGGATGGCGATGCTGAATTATTTCAACGCTTTCGGAACCCAGGCCGCCCTGCTGCGCTCGGAGTCGGGGACGGTTTCCGCGATTTCGGGAATTCTAAAAGCCCCGCTGGATATCATCGCGGACAAGATGCGCGGATATTTGGGATTGGTGAGCGATTTGCTGGAGCGTCCGAAGAAGGTGATGGCGGCGTGCGAGGCTTTGATGCCGCATCTGACGCATGTTGCGCTTTCGGGGGCGGACCCGGATGAAAACGTGCCTATCGGCTTCTGGATGCATCGGGGGTGCGTGCCGTTCGTGACAATGGAGCACTTCGAGAATTTTTATTGGCCAACGCTCAAGCCGATTATCGAGGAGATATGGTCGCACGGACATCAGGTATTGTTTTACGCCGAGGGCGATTGGACGGCGCATCTGGATTCGTTTGCGGAGCTGCCGGACGGTTCCATTGTGTATCACGTCGATAAGGCCGACATCTTCGAGACGCATAAGAAAATCGGAGACAAGTTCTGCCTCAGCGGCGGGATTTCGAATACGCTGCTAAGCTTCGGGACGCCTGATGAGGTCCGACAGTGCTGCAAGAAGGTCATCGACGAGGTTGCCGGCGACGGCGGATATGTCCTCGATGCCGAGGCCATCATGCAGGATGATACGAACGTTGAGAATATTCGCGCGATGACGGATTTCGTGCGGGAACATGGAGTTTACTGAATTGATTATTGATTATTGATTATTTAATATTGACTATTGGCTTGGAGACTTGAACTTATGAGCAAAAAGAATAAGTCGAACAGAAAGCCGGGGGTTTGTATTCCCTGGGAAGAGAAAATGAAAGAGCTGCCGACGATTTTGGGTGATAAGGAAATCGTAAAGCGGAAATGGGAGGATATCGACGCGCTGGGATACGTTTATATCTGGCAGTGTTTGCTTTCGTTCTAATTTGATACGGATACCCAAGGCACAAGCCCCAAGGGCCCCGCCGCAAGGCGTCCCCAGGCGGACTTGCGGGATTTACATTGTTTCTTTTTGAGGATAAGGCTATGAAGGTTGTAAGAATGAAAATTTGGGTGGTTCTGCTGGTTGCCGGAGTTTGTTTCTCACTGGGGAACAGTACTGAGGGCAAGGAGAAGGCTAATCTGCTTGGCAGCGATTTCTCGCAGTGGCGCGGGGATACGGCGGCCTGGTTCGTTGCGGGCGATTCGATTCAGGACCCTGCCAATGAGAAGATGCTCAAAAGCAAGGCGGGAAGCGGAGTTATTATCAACGGGCCGACCGGGAATACTCGAAATATATTGAGCAAGGCTGAGTTCGGCGATGTTCGAGCGCACATTGAGTTCATGGTGCCGAAGGGATCGAATTCGGGCGTCTATTTCCAGGGCCGGTACGAGATTCAGGTCTTTGACAGTTGGGGTGTGGCCGAGCCGCATTACTCGGATTGCGGGGGCATCTATGAGCGATGGGATGACAATCGCAACCCTCAAGGATTCGAGGGGTACGAGCCTCGGCTTAATGCCTCGAAGCAACCGGGACAGTGGCAGAGCTTCGACGTGGTCTTTCGGGCGCCTCGTTTCGATAAAAATGGCAAAAAAATCGCCAAGGCGAGGTTTGAGAAGGTTGTGCATAACGGCGTTCTAATTCATGCCGACATTGAGCTAACGGGGCCTACGCGGTCGAGCACCTGGAACGACGAGAAGGCTTTGGGGCCGATCATGCTCCAGGGCGACCACGGGCCGGTGGCGTATAGAAATATCCGGATGGAGCCGGCCGGGCCGAACCCCTTCTTCGCAATGGATACACAATGCAGAAAATGAAGATGCTGCCTGAGAAGATAGCGGCTGATTTGAGCAAGGTCGTTCGAGGCGACGTGTTTGCCGATATAATCCACAGGGCCGCGTACAGCACCGATGCGAGCATCTATAGGATTATTCCCGATTGCGTAGTTGCTCCTCGTGATGCGGCGGATATTATTGCGACCGTCAAATACGCGCGTACCAGGAATTTGCCGATTGTCGCGCGTGGTGGAGGCAGCGGGCTTGCGGGCGAGGCGCTTTGCAGCGGGATAGTTTTCGATATGACCCGCTATATGAATCGGGTACTTGCCATCGACGAGGCGGGCGAGACGGTTGTATGTGAGCCTGGCCTGATACTGAGTGATTTGAACGACCAATTGGCGCCATACGGTCGGAAAATCGGGCCCGATCCGTCGAGCGCCAACAGGGCGACCGTAGGCGGATGCGTCGCTAATAATTCGACCGGAGCGCACTGGCTCGAATACGGCTATATGGGCGACTATGTCGATGCCGTCGAGGCGGTTCTCAGTGACGGCACGCTCGTTACGTTCACAAATAACGTCGATCCGGAGAAGGAAGAGGATAAAAACGTAGGGTCTCTGGCGGCTCAATGTGCCGGATTTATTGCCAAAAACGAAATCGCAATCAAAAAGGCCATGCCCAAGACCAGGCGGAATCGATGCGGATACGATATCGCAGGAGTCTATCACGACGGCAAGATAGATATGGCCAGGCTGATGGCCGCATCGGAAGGAACATTGGCGGTCTTCACGAAAATAACGCTTCGCACGGTCCCTGTGCCGGCGGCAAAGGGGCTGCTGCAGCTTGAATTTGATTCTCTTGATAAAATGGCGGAGGCCGTGCCGGTAATAGTTGACAGCGGGGTCTCGGCGTGCGAACTGATGGATAGGAATCTGATTGATTTGGCCTGCGAAGCGCTGCCGGAATATCGTGACATTCTACCGGCCGGCGCCGCGGCGGTTCTTACGGTAGAGCACACGGGCGAAAGCGACGATGAGATCCGCGAGAAGATAGAAAGAACAAACAAGGCCGTTGGCCCGGCGGCGAGCGGGCGGAGTATTGTGCTTGATGATCGGGAGCAGGCGAGAATATGGAAATCGCGGAAGGACGCCGGGCCGCTGCTCTACAGGAAACGAACCAGGAAACAGCCGGCGGAGTTTATGGAGGATACGAGTGTAGATAATAAGCAGCTTGGTCGGTATCTGGCGGGCATCGCGGAGATCAGGAGGAAGTACGGATTCGAGATGTATCTATACGGGCACGCCGGAGACGGGGTGATGCATATGCGGCCTTATCTGGATTTGGGAGAGCCAGCCGACCTTGAAAAGATGCGGAATCTGGCCGAGGAAGTCTTTGAGCTTGTATGGTCGTTGGGCGGGACGATTAGCGGAGAACACGCCGTCGGCCTTGTCAGGGCGGCGTTTGTGCGGAGGCAGTATGGGCAGCGGCACTACGACGTACTCTGCAGGGTCAAGAAAGCATTCGATCCTGATGATCTGATGAATCCGGGCAAGATTATCAATCCCGACTCGGATGTTATGGTTAAGAACCTTAGGGCCGAGCGGCGGATTCTGCCCGAGCGGACTAAGACGGATTTGCTTTTCGGCGAAGATGAGCTTGCTCTCGAATTGGAACAGTGCTGCGGGTGCGGGCTTTGCCGAACGACGGAGGCGGATTTGCGGATGTGCCCGGTGTTTCGGGCGATGGGGGAGGAATTGGACTGCTCTCGGGCGAAGGCGAATTTGCTCGCCTTCTGGGCCGGCGGCCAACTCAGGGACGAGGATTTCGAGTCGGCGGAGTTTCGCAAGTTTCTGGATTTGTGCATCAACTGCAAGGCCTGTGTGCGGCAGTGCCCGGCCGGCGTGGATATTCCGGGCCTGGTTATCTTCGCGCGGGCCGAATACGTCAGACGGAAGGGCCTTCGTCGTGCCGAGCGGCTGCTTAGCGGCAATCGCTTCCTTGGAGTGTTAGGCAGCACTTTCGGGCCGGTGGCAAATTTCTTTATGGGATTAGGCGTTTTCAAGCGGGTATTCGATAAATTCGTGGGGATAGATAAGCGAAAGACGATGCCGAGATTCTCGCGCGGGTCGTTTCTCAGGGCCGGCCGCAGGTATCTGGCGGCGTGTGAGCCGATTGCCGAGACCTGGCCCCAGGGGCCGATCGGCAAGGTCGCGTATTTCGTCGATACTTATGCGAATTATAACGACCACGAGTTGGGATTTGCCGTGATCGATGTCCTGCGAGCGAATGGGGTGGACGTTATACTGCCCAGGCAGTTGCCCGCGCCGTTGCCGGCGATTACTTATGGCGACGTCAAAAGGGCGAAGAAAGACCTGGCCTACAGCGTCAAGCACCTGGCCAGGGCGGTGCGGGACGGATACAAGATTGTTTGCTCGGAGCCAAGCGCCGCGCTTTGTTTGAAGGATGAACTGAAGCGTTATGTGGCCGGGCCAGATGCCGAGCTTGTCGAGAAGAATACTTTTGAACTGATGAGCTACCTTTTGGATTTGCACGAGGCCGGCAAACTCAAATCGCCGGCGAAGACTGTATCCGAGAATTTCGTATATCATTTGCCGTGTCATTTATCCGCCATCGGTCAGGAGGGGGCGAGCATTAAGCTTATCCGGGAGCTTTGCAAGGCCGAGGTCGTCGATCTCAAGGCCGGCTGCTGCGGACTGGCCGGGACATACGGAATGCAGAAGAAGAACTACGAGATCTCCGAGAAAATCGCCGAGAAATTGAAAGCGGCCCTCGAATCGTCGCTCACCAAAAACGTACTGACAGAATGCTCCGCCTGCGGGATGCAAATCCGGCACATAAGCGATCGCACAGTGAGCCATCCGATCAAAGTATTAGCTGAGGCCTACGGCAAATAAGACGGATGCAGGTAGCTCTTGACGTTCTCATTCCGTCTCAATTCCCCTGCCTCATTCATACTTCAACGGATAGCTCTGCGGATTCTCCAAAGTATCGATTCCCAAATCGACATCAAGGTCCGGCCAATTCAAGTGATGCCCGTGTAGCAGTTTTACGTTGAGAATCTCTCTTACCTTCGCATCTCTGAACCACGGATACTCGTCATACGGCAGAAAATACTCACTGTTATTGACTGAGAGCCAGAGACCGTGACCATTGATGTGAGAGACCTCAGCGGCCGAAATGCTCTCGCCATGCGCTCGTAATGTCATCTTTGTGTTCCTCAATAACAGTTTTCAATTCGTTGATCTGCCTCTGAGAAAAGCCAAAGTTCTTTGCTGTCTCTATTTCCGGCGATATCCAGAATTTTGCCTCCCCGTCGGGCGACGTTACATGTATATGAATCCTGCTCTCTTCTCGCGAGAAGAAAAGGAAACGATAATTCTTATATCTGAATACTGTTGGACTCATAAGCTAATTATATCAAATAGCACTAAGTGTTTGCAATGATTTTTGCAACCTTGGCGACGTCAATCATCTCAGCCACGTCGTGGACTCGTAGGATTGATACGCCTGCTGCTGCGCATAGGGCTACTGTTGCTGCGGTTCCGAAGATTCTTTTTGCGGGGTCTTTTTGGCCGGTTATCTTGCCTATGAAGCTTTTTCTGCTGGTTCCTACGAGTACTCGGTAGCCGCTTGCTACGAATTTATCGATATTCTTCAGGAGAGAGAGATTGTGCTGGAGGGTCTTTCCGAAGCCGATTCCGGGGTCGATGAAGATATTCTCTTTTGTGACGCCATGCCGCTCGGCCCGGTTTGCTCTGTTAAGTAGATACTCGAGGACTTCGGCTACGACGTCCTGATATTTCGGCTCGCCCTGCATCGTTGCCGGCGTCCCCAGCATGTGCATCAGGATTACGCCGACGCCTCGCTCGCCTGCGAGTTCGGCCATTCGCTCGTCGCTCAAGGCTGTGATATCGTTTATTATAGAGGCGCCTGCATCAAGAGCAGCCCTGGCGACTTCGACGTCCTTCGCGTCGATACTGATTGGCACATCGGTTTTTTCACGCAACGCTTTTATGACCGGGCCTACGCGTTTTATCTGCTCGTCCGGCGGGACAGGTTCGGTGCCCGGGCGTGTCGATTCGCCGCCGACGTCTATGATCGCAGCGCCGTCGGCAGCCATTTGGAGACCGTGCTCGACAGCGCTGGCGGTGTCGAGAAACTCGCCGCCGTCGCTGAAAGAGTCCGGCGTTACGTTCAATACGCCCATTATCAGGGGGCCGGCAGTGAAATCCAGTTGCCCCGGCATACGCTTTATCGATTCTTCTTTGGTCATTTCTTATTCTGTTTTTGCCACGAAGACACGAAGGCACTAATATCTAAGGCACAGGGGACGGAAAGTTCCCACAAGCCCGAAGCCCCCAAGGGGCAGGCGTAAACGCCGGGGTGAATACCGGTATTCGTGTGAAACCCCCTCCCTTACGGGCGGGGCTTGTTAGTTCAGTTTTGCCTTTCTTTGTGGCTGCTCAATATTCTACTTTGAATCCGATACCTGCGAGTTTTCGAGCGAGTGATTCTGATGGGGGTTCGAGGGTTAGCCTTGTGTTTTGGAACTCTCGACGGACGGCGTATTCTTTTCGGAGATTGTCGAAGAATTCGCCTGCCTCGCCGGTGCGACTGCTGCGAATTCCGCGAAGCCGCACATCGTCCTTCCTGATATCATAAATCGCTTGAACGGCGGTCAGCAGCGTTTCCTGCCGGTTTTCGGGATTGATGTCTAATTTTAGCCGCCTAACTTTCGGCTCGGGCAGAAAATCTTCGATAGTGTGCTTGGCCTCGATGCCGAAGTGCTCGCAGGCGGCTCGATAGACCATAACCATCCCCGCAATCTTGCCGTCGAGCGAATAGCCTGCAATATGCGGCGATCTCTTCTGCTATCGCTTTGAAGTGCTGGTAGAAACCTTCCTGTGTGGGTTTATTGTAATAGGGGTCAACCTGCAATGTCGCGTCCGCGCCGACTTTTTTGGCAAATTGTGTAAGTTCAATCGCCTCAGCCGTCGAGTTCGAGCCGGCCCCGGCAATCACGGGAACCTGTCCTGCTATGGTTTTGACCACTCGCTCGATGACCTTTTTGTGTTCATCGTGGCTAAGCGTTGGGCATTCGCCCGTTGTCCCAACCGGAACGATGGCGTCTATACCGTTCTCCAACTGAAACTCTATCAGTTCCTCGAACGTATCAAAATCAATCGCTCCATCCTGAAAAGGCGTAACCAACGCCACCATTGCACCAGTAAACATTCTAAGACTCCCTAAATTTCTTTGCCGCTAAGGCACAAAGACACCAAGATTGCAGAGATTATACTGTTATCTGATTTTTTCACTTAATCACCATTTCCTTTGTGACTTCGTGTCTTCGTGTTATGGACTAAACTTCTCAATCAAACTTATCATCTCGGACGTTGCTTCTCCTATGCCTACGAGCACCGCCCGCGATACTATACTGTGGCCGATATTGAATTCGCACAAATCCGCAATGCTCGCGACAGGGCCGATATTGCGATACGTCAACCCGTGCCCGGCGTGAACGACCAGCCCATTCTCCAAAGCGAGATATTTGCCCCGTTCCAGTTCGGCCAGTCTTTTCTTTATTGCGCTAGGCGTCCTGGCGTTTGCGTAGGACCCGGTGTGCAGCTCGATAGCGTCGCTGCCCGTCTCGGCCGAGGCGAGTATCTGCTCGGCATCCGGCGAGATAAACGTGCTCACCAGAATTCTTCTTTTGTGCATCCGCTTGACAACCTGCGCCAGCCGACGCTTATATCGCACACAATCCAGCCCGCCTTCGGTTGTCAATTCTTCACGCTTCTCCGGCACAAGCGTTACCTGCTCCGGCCGCAGTTCCTCGGCGATTTTGACTATCGGCTCAGCCATGCACATCTCAAGGTTCAGCTTGCACGCGACGGTCTCTTTGAGCAGCCGAACGTCCCGGTCGTTGATATGCCGCCTGTCCTGGCGAAGGTGCACGGTAATCCCGTTTGCCCCGGCCAGCTCGCACAACGCCGCAGCCCAGACAGGGTCCGGCTCATCAGTCCGACGAGCCTGACGAACAGTAGCAACATGATCAATATTTACATTCAATACTGCCATAATTCGACCCCTTAACATTGAACCCATTAATTATAACACCCCCCGCACAACCGGCAAGAAAATAAACCGCCTTTTCACACCCCACACCCCTCTCAGCCTGCCCCCAGTGGGAGAAAATAAGCCCGAAGCGCAAGCGCCGGGGTATTCACGAAACAGGTGCCAACCTCAAAACCGCAGGCGTAGCCCGGGCCGACAGAACTGCCAGGGCCGACATGCTATTGTTTTGTCGGACATCCCACTCCTTGCCGCCTTGCGCGCAGCAAGAGAAACAGAGCCGCGACCGTAAGCTTGCCCCTGAGGGGGGAGCGGTTTATATGCTGAACAATGGAGCAACAAACAACGCCGACTAACAAATGCTCATCCCAAGTCCGCCAGAGGCGAAGAAGCCTAACGAACTAACCAAAAAATAATCAATAGTCAATAATCAATTGCTCTCCCCCATACCCCATTCTTCCATGCTTTTGGATGGCGTCGTGGCATCGGGCGGTTATTTGATGTATAATATCCCATCGAGAATCAAGGGGGTTTTTCAGCAGCCCCACAGTAAGTTCTCAATGAGTAAGGATTTGCAATGATAAATATCAGCAAGCTCTACTGCGATCAGGTAACGCCGGGCGACTGGCTTCGATACGGGAAGAAAGGCTCCGGAGAGCGAGAAGGCGAAATAACACCGAAAAAGGCCTCGGAACGGCGTCCAATTGTTGTCTGGAACATCACGAGGGCATGCAACCTCAAATGCGTCCACTGCTATAACGACAGCGGCGTCGGCAAGCCGTTCAAAGATATCTCTACGGAGAAGGCGAAGGAAGTTTTAGACGATCTGGCTCAGTACGGCGTGCCTTCGGTTCTGTTCAGCGGCGGCGAGCCGTTGATGCGGACGGACCTCTTCGAGCTGATCGAATATGCCGGGAGCAAGGACCTGCGCACGGTTATTTCCACGAACGGGACGCTGATTAGCGAAGAAAAGGCCGCTCTTATAAAGAACCGAGGCGTTTCCTATGTGGGCATCAGCCTGGACGGTATAGGCGAAATCAACGACAAATTCAGGGCGGTCGAGGGCGCTTTCGACAAGGCCGTGACGGGCATTAGAAACTGCCAGGCCGAGGGAGTGCGGATCGGGCTTAGATTGACTCTTACGCAGAGAAATGTCCGGGATTTGGAAGCTCTCTTCGGATTCTTCGAGGACGAGGGCATCGAGCGGGCCTGCTTCTACCACCTGGTCCCCAGCGGCAGAGGGGCGGCCATCAGCAGCGAAGACCTTACTCACGCCCAAAGCCGTGCGGCTATCGAAATGATTATGGCCAAGACCAAACAGTACAAACAGGCAGGCAAGCAAACCGATATTTTGACCGTAGATAATCATGTTGACGGCATCTATCTATACCTCAAACTGCTCGAAAAGGACCACAAACGCGCCGAAGCCGTCTGGAATCTGCTGACCTGGAACGGTGGAGGATTGTACAGCAGCGGCGTGGGCATCGGGTGCATCGACTACAACGGCAACGTCCATCCCGACCAGTTCTGGGGCCATTACGACCTCGGCAGTATCCATCGGCAGCCTTTCAGCGAGATATGGACCAACCCCGATGAGCCTCTGCTCAAAGGCCTGAGGGACCGAAGGACGTATGTCAAGGGCAGGTGCAGACTGTGCAAATTCTTCGACGGCTGCGGCGGAAGCCTGCGTGTGCGGGCCGATCTGCACTATAACGACGCCTGGGCGCCCGACCCGGCATGTTATCTAACAGACGAAGAAATCGGGCTTGACGAAAAAAAACAAAAAAAACTCCTCGAAAGCGCAGAATTTTTCGAAATGCCCGAATAGAACAGAGGAATTGCTTGAAGAACTCATCGCAGCCGTCAATCAAGCGAACGCCGGGGAGGATGTTCGCGGAATTATCGTAACCGGCGACAATAGTCATTTAAGCGACGGCCCCGACGTGAATATCCTCGAAGAAATCGATTCGCCCGAGCAGTAGGCTGCGAATACCTATTCTCGGTTAAACACCTACTATAGCACTCCCGGGCAATTAGCAGCACCGGCTCTCACATCAGAACCGGCCCCGGTCGGTATCATAATATCCGTTTTATGGCCGGAACCGAGAGAACTAACCCAAGTTACGTAGTTGCGGTGAAAATAAAAAAATTTCAGGCATAAAACCTGCGATAACGGTTCGTAAATTAGGATTGCATTGCAAAAAGCGGATGTAGTGAAGACCTACCCTGTTGCACTGTCGCAAAAATCTGCGATTCTGTTGTCATGTTTTTGCGTCGATGTCATCGTGGAATTGAAATCCGTGGAAAAGGTCTCCGGCGCTCACAAGAAGCAGGTGCAAACTTACTTGAAGCTGACCGGCCTGAAACTCGGTTTTCTTATGAATTTTAACGAAGAGCTGATTAAGCATGGAATCACACGCTGCGTCAACCAACTGGAAGAATAACTTGGCTCCTTCGCGCCTTGGCGGGAGAACAAAATTTTATTGCCCGCAAAGGCGCTAAGGCGCAAAGAGAAGAAGAAAACCATAAACAGTGTTGAAGAAACAGGACTAATTAACAATGGCATCGTCCGTTGCGTCAACCAACTAAAAGAATAACTTAGCGCCTTGGCGGGAATCTATTTTTCATCACCTAGCCTCCAAAGCCAGATTCAAAAACAAACCCTTGCAGGTTCACCGTAAATGAGTACAATCTGCAAAGGAACCATAGAACTTTTGTTTAGCCACAGAGGCCACAGAGATGCGATTCAGTGAACGAATGGGATTCAGACCGGTTGCAGACGTCATCCAAGTCGATAGCATGAACGATGCTCTCCGTAATGGTGTATGGAATATACTTTACGAAATGGAATTTGGGAGCGAACAGTTTATCGGTATACAAAATCTGTATGGTGGGCTGGCATTGAAGACGGAACCTTGTAAGCCAGGAATTGAGGCGTTCAGCAGGGCTCTCTGGGCTGACTACCACAAGCTACCGGTCGATAGCCGTCCGAATCCCAATTCACGGATTCTAGAGCAGATCAGACATCACTTCTTCGCTTGTGCCTGGCACGCTGTCTATGATTTCGTTGAGTTCTGTCTCACCTACTATGGAGATCGGCTGGTCGCCCCGCTCAATAGCATACTCGAACGGGAGTTGGCGGGATAACTCATCATCGATGTCAAGGTCGCCCCGATATCGTCAACCGAGGAAGTTGCGACTATCCAAGAGGCCATCGGAGATGACACATTTCCTGGAGCCAGTGCGCACTTGAAGTCCGCCCTTGATCTGCTGAGTAGAAGAACAGACCCTGACTATAGGAATTCGATCAAGGAGTCCATTTCTGCCGTCGAGAGTGTCTGTTGCAGGATAGCGGACTCCACATCCGCAACGCTTGGGACGGCGCTGAAAAAACTGGCGGAGAAACACTCACTACACAGAGCTCTCGAGGGTGGCTTCCTAAAGCTGTACGGCTATACCAATGACAGTGACGGAATCAGGCACGCCATGCTCGACGAGTCACAACTCACGCAGGCGGATGCTATCTACTTCTTAGTTTCCTGTTCAGCTTTCGTGAATTATCTGAAATCAAAGATAACGAAGTAGTTGAACAAATCTACCCACCCCCGCACTTCCCGTCAAATCATAAGACCACAGCTATAGTGTTTGAACTTCTCCATCGGCGCACCGCAGCAGACAAGCTCGCCGGCGCCGGCGTGCAGCACCTCAACGATATTCCCACATACGTTACACTTGTAGATTTGAAGTTTTTCCGTCATAATAAGATCCTTTCCTAAATTTTGAGTTTTACTGTGCAATTCCAATTTCTTTGTGTTTCGCAAGAATTTTATCCGCCAGCACGTCAATCGCGGCGAGCTCCCGCTCTTTTGGCAAGCCCTTCGACAAGACAGGCTCGATTATCTCAGCTTTCAAATTCGGCAGCATCGCCGCCAGTTGTTCGACCATCTTTCCGCCCCACCCATACGAGCCGATAATGGATACAAATTTCATCTTGGGCCTCAGGGCATTGGCGAGGAATGCTGCATAGGCTGCGAGCGGATGCGGGCCTGTCAGGACGGTAGGAGAGCCGATTACAACCGTTGCCGCATCGACTAACGCGATAGCGAGCTTCCCAATATCCACCGCCGAAAGCTCGAATTGCCTCACTGTAATGCCCCGCTCGATCAAGGCATCGACAAAATACGCCACCATCTTCGCAGTGCTTCCGTGCATTGAAACGTAGGGAATCACCACTTCGTTCTTGACGGTATCCGAGGCCCAGTCCTTGTAGGCGTCGATGATGAATCCGGGCCGGTTGTGGATAGGGCCGTGGCTCGGAGCGATCATCTCGATTTCAAGGGCGGCGAGCTTTTCGAGGTTGGCATTAACCTGCTTCCTGAAGGGCATCATAATCTCAGCGTAATAACGCTTGGCCGCTTCATAGACCACCGCCTCGTCATCAACGAACAGACTGCTCGAAGCGAGGTGCGCACCGAAAAAGTCACACGAAAAGAGTATTTTGTCCTCTGCAAGATAGGTCGCCATAGTCTCGGGCCAGTGAACCCAGGGCGTGTAAATGAATCTCAGGGTCTTATCGCCCAGCGACAGGGTTTGCCCGTCCTCGACGATGACGAATTTACCGTCGTCAATACCCAGCAGATCGGTCAGCATCGTCTTGCACTTAACATTAGTGATAACTTCAGCATCCGGGTACAGCAGCAGTATCTCCGGCAGTGAGCCGGAATGGTCCTGTTCTGCGTGGTGGGCAACGACATAGTCGATCTTGTCGATCCCGCATTTGAAAAGGTTGTCCATGAGGACATCCGTCTTTTCCGGGTCAACAGTGTCAAGCAGCACAGTCTTCTCGCTACCCTTTACCAGGTAAGAGTTGTAGGTCGTGCCGTCCGGCAGCGGGATCAGCCTGTCAAAAAGCCTCGCATCCCAGTCAATCGCGCCGACGGCATATACGTCCGGTCTAATTTCTCTCATACAGCCACCCCTGTTACCGCTTTCATGGCGGCATCATAGTCCGGTTCGTCGGTTAATTCTTCAACGACCTGCTTATACCTTATGATCCCGTTTGCGTCCACAATGAAAACCGCCCTTGCCAGGAGTCGTAATTCGTCGATGAGCACGCCGAACGCCTTGCCGAATTCGGCATTGCGATGGTCGGAAAGCGTCCGGATGTTCTCGATTCCGGCTGCACCGCACCATCGCTGCTGGGCGAACGGAAGATCCATGCTGATCGTCAGGACAACTACATCGTCGCCGAGAGCCGCAGCCTCGGCGTTGAACGTTCGCGTCTGGATGTCACAGACCGGGGTATCAAGCGACGGCACCACGCTTATCACACAGACCTTGCCCGCAAAATCCGATAATCTAACCGGCGATAAATCGTTCGCCAGAACTTCAAAATCCGGAGCCGAATCCCCGGGCTTGACTTGATTGCCCGCCAGCGTCAGGGGATTGCCGTGAAATGTTATCTTCGTCTTCTCCATAGTCGCACCTCGCCAATTAACCGTTCAAATTCTTTTTATTTCTCTTTGCCGTATTTGTTCTCAGTAATTTGTTGCTTCCAGCTCATAATGCGCCTGCGGATGCGCACATGCCGGACACGTTGCCGGCGCCTCGGCGCCTTCGTGAACATATCCGCAATTCCTGCATACCCACCGTGCGGGCTTGCCGCGTTTGAAAACGGCTCCGTCCGCTATGTTCTTAGCCAGCGACTTGTACCGTTCTTCGTGCCGTTTCTCTGCGGTTGCGATGCTCCTGAAAACGGCGGCAATTTCAGCAAATCCCTCTTTCTCGGCGACCGCGGCGAAGCCCGGATACATTTTAGTCGTTTCGTAGTGTTCGCCTGCGGCGGCCTCTTTCAGATTCTCCAGCGTAGTGCCGATTACGCCGGCCGGAAATGCCGCCGTTATCTCCAATTCTCCGCCTTTGAGGAACTTGAACTCGCGCTTTGCGTGTTCCTTCTCCTGATTTGCCGTCTCCTCGAAGATTGCGGCTATCTGCTCATAACCATCCTTCTTGGCCTGGCTGGCGAAATAAGTGTATCTGTTGCGGGCCTGTGATTCCCCCGCAAACGCCGTCAACAAGTTTTTCTCAGTCTGACTTCCCTTCAGTTTCATATCATGCCTCACTTTCTAATTCAGTCCCATTGCTTTCATACTCATTTACACAGATCGCATATCCCCTCGAGATATACGGTTTTTCTCAGAACGGTGAATTTCCCGGCAATAGCCGGCGGCAATTCGATCTCGTCAAAAGGCTCGTAGTGAAAATCCACTATTCTTTTGCACCTGACACACTTAAAGTGCTGATGATTCTCAAGCCCGGCGTCAAAACGTCTGGCGTCGCCGGATCCTTCGACAATAAATGCCGCCAAAGCTATGTCTAAGCCCTGGTTCGGGCCTGCCCTGTCGTTTCGAGAATAGTCTGCCATAGATGCCCCTCAGGGTCAATCTTTTTTCTCTGACTAACCGTCAGTGCGATAGGCACATGCACAAAATACTGATTCCAGTATCCTATTACCATATTTGTTCGCCCCGACATACCCGCATGAACGGCGTTTTGGCCCAGCAGGACGCAAAATGCTGAATCGTTGGAGTCGGCCGGAAGGCTGCGAATCATGTAGCTCGGATCGATGTATTTCAGCGCCAGAGGCTTGTTCTTATTTTTGAAGTAGTCTTTTATTCTCTGCTTCAGCAGCAGCCCAATATCCTCCCTAAGGATATTGCCCGATGCATCTCTGGCCGAGGCGTCGCTCTCGGTTAAATCCGCGCCCGCCCCCTCGGCTACGACGATAACGGCGTGGTGCTTGCGATCCAACCGCTTCTCCAGAGCTCTGAGGAATCCGTTCTCGCCCTCGAGGACGAGGGGAACCTCCGGAATGAAGCAGAAATTGACAACGCTGTTAGCCAGCGTCGCCGTCGCCGCGATAAATCCCGAATCTCTCCCCATAAGCTTGACCAGCCCGACGCCGTTCCAGGCGCCTCTGGCCTCCTCGTGGGCGCCGTTGATGGCTGGGCGCGAGGCTTCGACGGCCGTCGAAAAGCCAAATGACTGCTCGATGCCGGAAATATCGTTGTCAATCGTCTTGGGAATGCCGATGACGCAGATTTCCAGATTTCTTTTCTTTATCGTTTTTACGAGTTCCTGTGCACCGCGAAGCGTTCCGTCTCCACCAATGACAAAGAGCAGGCTGATTCGCATCCTTTCGAGGGTATCGATCATATCGTCAATATCCTGGTGGCCGCGGGAGGAGGAAAGTATGTTACCGCCCTTGAGCTGAATATCGTCCACCAATTCAGGCGTCAGGCGGATAGGCTTTTTCGGAGCATTTGAAGAGAGGCCCATGTATCCGTATCTAAAGCCGAAGACGTTTTTCACACCGTACTGAACGGTCAGACCGAGGGTAATTGTCCGTATGACATCATTAAGACCCGGACACAGCCCGCCGCACGTAACCACGCCGCAGTTCAGTTTCTTACGGTCAAAATAAATCTTTCGCCGCGGCCCCGCCCGCTCGAACATCGGCGACGACGAGCCGTCGCATGCCTTCAAATTCGCCGAGTGCGAATATACGGCAATCCTCTCGTCATCCTCGACAAAGTGGGAACTGATCGATATCAGAGGCGAGTCGATTTCGCACGGGCCAAGCGTCTCGATGTTCAGATCGGGCAGTTCGTCCGGCTTCAAGCAGTGAGTATCCATCTATTCCTTGCTCCAGATACGCGTATTGAGGTTAAGATCGTCAACGATCCCGATTATAAGCTGCAGATCCTGGTAATACTGCTTTATCGGCTCGAAATCGAGCAGCGTGGTGAAGAGCTTCGGCTCGAACAGATTTCGCGAGTAAGAAACAGCAACGAACACCATCGAGCCTATGAACGAGAGGTATATCTTCTTGCCCGTCTTTTTCTTGAATTCCGTTATCCTCTCCATCAGGCTCGTCGAAAGTATGTACCTGGCCTCGACCTGGTCGCTGCCATAGACGACGAAATGCGACTCGAATTCCGGGTCTTCGAGTTTGACCAGTTCGCCCCGGAATACGTTGAGCGATTGCAGCTTCTGGCCGAGCCGGCCAAACAGTTTCTCGGCTGTATCGGGCAGCACGATCGTTTCGCCGATGAAGTGCTTGTTGAAATCGCCGATGAAAAAAATCCCCCTGAATACGGTGGTCCGATGGCGATTCTTGCCCGAGCCGCTTTCATAGACGGCGTTAAGCTCGGAGAACTGGATTTGCGTGGCGCCGATTTTACCCGATACGAAATCGTCGCCCTTGTAAATGTTCGGCTTTGTCGTGAATATCTTCGAAAGCATAAAAGTCGATTTGGGAATATAGCCCTTCGGATTGTAATTAAGATTCTCATCGATGAGTCGCACTATTTTCTCGATAACGAGCGATTTGAAATCCGTAACATAGCCGCGACTCAGCAGCGTGCATATCCCACCGCCTATGATCAGGGACACTATAACCGGGAAAATAACAATCGGCCCCATTCGGCCCATATTCTGCGTCATAAGAACAAAAACAAAACCCCCCTTCCCGGATGTATCGGGATTCGCATGAAAACGGTCAAAACCCCGCGTACAACGCGGGGCTAAATAGTATCTGTTGCTTTGGGCAACAGATACTAAATAACGCAGTTAGTATTTATCGCCCCGCCCGGAATTGTTTTAGGCGGGGCGATAACGTTTTGCGTCATCGATATTCCTGAGCCGATACCTTTTTGAGCAGGCCTAAAGCCCGTTTGGGCGAAATAAATTGTTGAACATCGCGGTTTCCAGGGAAAATTACAGGTTTTCACAACCCGGATTTCATATTTCATATTGACAGCCCCCGGTTTAAGGCAATATAATTGTGCCTCGCGTTAATTTCTTGTCATTGAAAGGGTTGTTTAATGAAGTACGATGTAGCAGATTTATCTTTGGCCGGGGCCGGGAAGAAACGTATTCTCTGGGCCGATAACGATATGCCCGTTTTGGCGGCGATTCGCAAGCGATTTTCCAAGAGCAAACCTTTGAAGGGCATGAATGTTTCGGCGTGCCTGCATGTGACCGCCGAGACGGCGAACCTTATGCGAACGCTCAAGGACGGCGGGGCGAATGCCGTTCTTTGTGCATCCAATCCTCTGAGCACCCAGGACGATGTTGCAGCCTCTCTGGTTAAGGACTTTAAGATAGGCGTCTTCGCGATTCGAGGCGAGAATCGAAGCACCTACTACAAGCATATCAATCAGGCAATCGATCATAAGCCTGTCATAACATTCGACGACGGAGCCGACCTCGTCAATGAGCTGCATACCGGCAGAAAGAAAGAGGCCGGGCGCATTATCGCGAGCATGGAAGAGACAACAACGGGCGTTATCCGTTTGCGCGCGATGGCAAACAAGGGCAAGCTGATGATTCCGGTTATCGCCGTAAACGATGCGGCGACCAAGCACCTGTTCGACAATCGCTACGGCACGGGACAATCGACGGTTGACGGGATTATTCGCGCCACTGATTTTCTGATGGCGGGCAAAAAGGTTGTCGCCGCCGGGTACGGGTGGTGCGGGCGCGGGTTTGCGATGCGGGCGAGGGGAATGGGAGCGATTGTAGTCGTTACGGAAATAAATGCCGTCAAGGCGCTCGAAGCGGTGATGGACGGGTTCGAGGTTATGCCGATGGCGCAGGCCGCAAGGGTCGGCGATTTGTTCGTAACGCTGACCGGCAACAAACATGTCATACGGGCCGAGCACTTCCGCGTAATGAAGGATAGAGCCGTGGTCTGCAATAGCGGACATTTCAATGTTGAGCTGGATATACCCGGCTTGAAACGGCTTAGTAAAAAGGTGAACCGGAACGTCCGCAACCATGTTGACGAATATGTAATGAAGAACAACCGGCGAATTCATCTCCTGGCCGAGGGACGGCTGATTAACCTCGCCGCAGCCGAGGGGCATCCAGCCAGCGTGATGGATATGAGCTTTGCGACCCAGGCATTGCAGGCCGAATATGTGATCAAGATAAAAAACACGCTCGGACCCGAGGTCTATGATGTTCCGTTAGCGATCGAGGAGCAGGTTAGCAGGGTCAAGCTAAAATCAATGTCGATTGCAATCGACAAGCTTACTCCCGAACAGGTTGAATATCTTACCAGCAGCGGCGAGGGAACGTAACTCGAGCGCATAGGAATTTGTATTAGCCACCCCCCAGGAGCAGGCGAAAGCGACCGGGATGAACAACAAGCCCTAAACGTAAGCCTGTCCATCAGGGGCGCCGGGGTAAAAAAACAAGCCCGAAGCCCCCAAGGGGGCAGGCGTAAGCGCCGGGATATACCCCCTCCCTTACGGTCGGGGCTTAGTGGCATAAAAAACAAGTTCCCGGCGAAGCCGGAACAAGTTCATGCTCGATACTTGATGCTTGATAATAGACGGTTCTTGGACCTATGGATAGTAACGAGACTGACAAAACGCTTATTGTCGGACCGAAGCCTTTTCTGGCTGTCGGCCCGACGCTTCATTACAGCCATTCCAACGTTCAGAGATGCTGGATTCTGGCGGTTTGCGCTTTTTGTGTAAGCTGCCTGTTCTGGTCGAAAATTGTCACGGGAGCGTTTTGGTCCTTCAATATAGAATCCGTCGCCTCGCCCGAGTACTGGCGTCTCAGCAGGGATTTGGTTACGGGCGTGAGCATATTCGAGTATCCGTGGCAGATATTCGTCTTAGGCCTGCTCATGGGCATTCTAACGGTTACGCCGGTGCTGATATCCCAGCTTATGAGCTTCGGGCACAGTCTGCTGTTTGTCCTGGCGATTGTTCTTTTGGCGGATCTTCCCGGCTTTGCGCTGTGCGTTTTGGTTAGCTGCTTCGGCGCTGCTTGTCGGCCTCTTCGCTTCCGATCTCGCTATATCGCGATAGCGTTTTGCATGGTGCCGCAGGTTATTTACTGGGTTTTCTTCGGCGGCGCGCGGGGCGCGAGGCCGATTGAGTGGGGGTTTTCTTTTACGCCATGGATTTTTGCATGGCTTGACGGCCTGGTGATAGCGGCGTTCGTTCTTGGGATTGGCCATTACACGCGTTATAGGCCGGGGCTGGTTTGGATTTTTACATTAGTAACGCTCGTTTTCGCCGTCGGAGCTTTCGAGACCGCAATCGGGTTCGACGAGCTTGACTACCAACTCTACGTCGCCAAAAACGACCCCGCGGAAATTGAGCAGTTTCACGATCACAGCATAACAGAGGCGCTGGACGAGACTATAACCGACCCCGATATAAAGAAATATCTGGGCGAAATACTCTTCTATATCATCGAGCCTGCGCCTCTTCGCGTGGAGATGAAAAAGGAAATTCAGATTCAATTGGCGTACGGCCGCTGGCCGAACTGGTTCATTATCCCGGAACAGTTGAATTACCAGACCAAAAGGCAGTGGCTTCTTCACCAGTATGATTTGTTCATAAACAAGCGGCCCGACAGCGGTCGAATGCCGATAGCCCTTTACTTCAAGGCCCTTCTGAGCGAATACAGCCCGGACGTAAAGGTGCTCGACGAAAAAGAGACCCTCCATTTCTACAGCGACTATCCTCACCGCGACGCACTGGTAATATGGTACCGTCTCTACAAGTACTTTCCCAAAAGCGCCGAATCCATCGAAGCTCGGTGGAGGATAGCACATGACTGGGCCGGCAGGGAGCGGTTCGAGCAGGCCGACAAAATTCTCGGCGAGGCTGAGGATATGATTGTCAAATGCCTGGCCAAACTCGAATCCGAAGAATCCTCCGAGGACACGCTGTTTGGACTCTTTCGTTCGCCGGCGGATTCGGTAATGACAATCTTCAAGCTGGCGGAACTTCAAAGTAAGCTCAGTCAACTCAGGCTGCTTATAAGCGCCGAGAACCGGACCGACGACCCCGGCTCGCTTGAGCGATTGGCGAGATTCGTCAGGCTCAATCCGCATTCGCTCGATTACGCCGGGCGTCTCGACGGACTGCTCGAACAAACCGAAGATAAAGACCGACTTCGCGACAACATCCTTTTGGCTCAGGCAAAGCTCGTCGCCGACTGTCAGGTTCGCGCCGAGCGGTTGAACGAGGTCCATGAAAGTTTTCAGAATACCGACGGAGGAATGATGGCCCTTTATGAGTTAGGGCGATTGAAGATCGATCTGTATCAGATCGAATCCGACCCGGAGAGAAAGAAGAAGCATCTCGCCGACGCAAGGACGACGCTCTCGAAGTTCCTTGAGTTGTACCCGAGCAGTTTCCTTGCTAGTCAGACCAAAAAGGTTCTCGGCGGCCTGCCTGCCGCTGAGACGCCCTAACCGCGACAAACCGATGACAAGGCCCCGACTCTTCGGCCCCAAACCACACCGGTCAACCCCATGGATGGCCTTTTAGTACCTGCAGGGCGTATCATTCGGCTGCGTCGAGAGGAGTTTAGGGTTGACTTTTCCTCAGAATATTGATAAGATAGATTGAGTGATAGTAAAGAATTTGAGGCTTTCGACGCTTTATTGTTCTCGGAATTCTATTAACTGATTCGGCTAAGGTTCGATGTGGGTTCTCAATTGCAGGCAATAGTGGTTGGCGGTTCGTCGGATGAGTTTGTCCGCAGCGCCTCGAATCTGCTCGATAGCCATGGTCTTGATATTATCCGATGCCCGGACGTTTATTCGGGCGTGTCCAGGCTGCGTGAGACTCCCGGAGGCGTCGTTGTCGGGCGATTCGAAGAGTTGTGCAAAGAAGACGGACGCTTCTTCGACATAGCAAGAGCCTATGGATTTGCATGTTGCTGCTTTGTGGATGAGGGTTTTGCAGGGAACCGACGGGAATTAGTCAAAGCGATGGAGCGAGGCGTGCTCATCGTTACCGGGACCGAGGAAATTGAAGAGGTCTTGACGCGATTCTCAGGGCCGGACAATGCTCTCGAACCGGAAAGACGCAATGACGCCGAGCGGGGACTCATCGGCAATGTCATTAAAACAATTCTCGGCGACACAGCGCCGCAAAGCTCGAAGCCGCGTGCGAAATCGGGATTCTCGAAAGACGAGTTTAGTATGACAAAGGCTGAGTTGGATGCCTTGCTTGGAGCTTAGATAGACAGATGAAGTCGATAAAAAAGAGGAGCGGTCGATGAATCAAGGCGGTAAGATACTGCTGGCAGGGGATGTCAACAAAGCCTTGGCCGATATCGGTGATATCCCGAAGGCCGCCTGCGAAATCCGCACCAATATGCTCGATGCGATCAATACGGCGGCGAAAGGGGGATTTGCGGCGATTGGCGTGACAATGCCGACGATGCCGGGCAAACTGAGCAGCATCCTCAAAGCGTTCCGGGAAAACTGCAAAGCGAGAATCGTTCTACTTGCCCGGATGTCCCAGGAGCCGAAAGCTATGGAGCTGATCGCGTCGGGTCTCGCGGACGACTACTTTATTTGCCCGATCACTCCGCAGAATCGGAAACCCTAAATAAGGATAAACCAAGATCAGGGACAAACAAATGGAATTGAACAACAGCTTCGACCCGATAGATATAGCCCTCTCCGGTATGCAGGCTCAGAATAAGAATATAGGGTTAATTTCGTCTAACGTGGCCAACGCGAATTCCACAGACAAGGGAGACGGAACGCCGTACCGCAGGCTTGAAGCAATTTTTAAGGCCGAGGGGGATGATGGTATTGGCGGCGTTACTCTGGACGATATCTCGGCCGACATGAGCGAACTTCCGCGCGTTCTCAAACCCGGGCACCCCGCTGCGGACGATCAGGGGTATGTGGCAATGCCTAACGTGGATTTGCCCGTCGAGATGATCAACCTGACTATGGCGGCGCGGGCGTATCAGGCGAATGTCGCTGTTATGAAGCGGTATCAGCGCATGGTGGATACGACACTCGAACTACTCCGATAAGTAAGGAACTGCAATAATGATTAATCCAAGTGCAACCATAGGCTCGACGCTGCCGAAGATCAATCCCGGATCGTTTGGAGCCGGCAAGACAGAACTCGGCGGCGGGGACAAAGTCGATTTCCAGAATACGATAAAGGCGGCGGGCAAACAAATCTCCAATGTCAGCGAGCTTCAGGAGTCCTCGGATGCGGCCATCAGGGATTTGTTGGCCGGCAAAGGGACTGATATTAACTCCGTGGTGGCGGCGGTGGCTAAGGCTGATATGAGCTTTAAGCTTCTTGTGGGCGTGCGAAACAAGCTTATCGAAGCGTACAAACAGACTATGAACATGCAGTTGTAAGCAGTGCTAATTAATGAGCTTTTTGCAAAAAATTCAGGCAGTTTGGGATAACATCAGCCTCGTTCAGCGAGCTTTGCTGATTGGCGTGGTTGTGATGCTCGGTATCGTCGGTGCATTGCTTGTTCAGTGGGCGGGCAAGCCTGATATGCGGCTGCTTTATCAACAAGTGTCTCCGGAAGAGGCTTCCAAGATAACCGAGAAGATCAAGGAACAGGGGATTGCGTATGAGTTGCGCAACGGCGGCACAACCATCTACGCTCCTGAAGAGCATATCTATCAACTTCGTCTGGACATGGCCAAAGACGGGCTGCCCGTAGGCGAACAGGGCGGTTATTCGATATTCGATAAGGAGAAAGTCGGAGCAAGCCCGTTTGCCCAGGAGGTCAATTTTAAGCGAGCGTTGCAGGAGGAACTCGCCAAGAGTATCCAAATGATAGAGGGCGTCGATTATGCCCGTGTTCACATGGTGAATGCGGAGAAGAACATCTTCGCATCGAAATCGAGACAAACGACCGCCTCTGTGGTTCTTCGCATTCGGCCCGGTTACACTCTGAGCGCTTTGAATATAGCTGCAATCACCCACCTGGTTGCCGGCAGCATTGAGGGGCTGACATCGGACAAAGTAACGGTTATAGACAGTCAGGGGCGTCTTCTTTCGAGCGAATCCGACCAGGCTGGCGGCACCCACAAGGCCGGAACGGTTCAGGCCTATAAGGAAAGTGTGGAGCAGAGCCTGGAGAATAAGGTCGAGGATATGCTGACCACGGTGCTTGGCCCCGACCGGGCGGCGGTGAGGGTTAGTGCCGTTATAGACATGAACAGCGTCAGCACCGTCAAAGAAACCTATGAGCCTAAGGGGGTAGTCTCAAAAGAAGATATTTCAAAGAACGAAGAGAAGCCTGGGGCAGCAGCAGGCGATGGTGCGGGGGCAGCCCAGGGCAAGTCAACAAAAGACGAAACTATCACAACCACATACGAAATTCCCAAGACCGTGGAGCAAAGGGATGTGCTGCCGGGGAAGATAATCTCTTTGTCTGCGTCGGCTGTTGTCGATTTATCAATCGCCGACGCCAATGGGACAGAGGCAGGGGCCGGCTCGGGGAAGATTATGCAATTGGCGGATGTTGAGAAACTCATTCGCAACAGTCTCGGTCTTGATCCTACGGACACAGACTCGCTGACGGTTATCGATGCGAAGATTTATCGTCCGATGGAAAGCCTGGTCGAAATCGAGCCGTCGAGTTGGCCTCGATATATGGCCATCGTTCGTCAAAGCTCTCTGGGGATCATGGCTGTCTGCGCGCTGCTGGTTCTTCGCGTCTTCAAAGGCGCAAAGAATAAGGCGATGGCAGCGGGGATTCCGGGCCAATTGCCGGCTGGTGGAACAAGTGAATTGGCCGGTCTTATGGCCGCACCGGAGCAGGCATCCGATTCATTGGCGCTTCGCAGACAAATATCCGGCGCTCTGCGCAAGAACCCGGAACATGTTAAAAAAGTATTTGCAGGCTGGATCGATGAAAGGCAGGCTTGAATAAGTGACGCTTACGGGCAAACAGAAAGCTGCGATGTTGCTGATGAGTCTCGACGCGGCAACCGCGTCGGAACTGCTCAAGGGTATTGACCCCAATGTAATTAAGGAATTGGCGGTTGAATTGGCGTATCTCGATGCGTCCGGATATGGAACCAGCAAGCAAACGACTGAAGTTGCGCAGCAGTTCTACAATTCATTGCATTCGCAAAGCGCTTTTCAAATCAACACGTTCCTTGGAGAAATGCTCAAAAACACGATAGGCGCGGACAAGGCCGGGCAGGCCCAGACTCAGATACAGGCTTTGCTGCACAAGCGCGATCCGTTCATACCGATTCGCTCGGTCGATGCTCCTACGATAGCTGCGATTCTCGAGCAAGAGCATCCTCAGGCTGCGGCAGTGGTTCTCTCGGAACTTCCTGCGAAGAAGAGTTCTGATGTTCTCGGTCTTTTAGGCGAAGGCGTTCGACTGACGGTCATCAGCAGAATGACAACCTGCGATTCGGTTACAAAAGAGGCCAGGTCGCGAATCGCACAGGCCATTTGCAATCGTCTTGAGGCGTTATCATCAACTAAAGGAGGCGGAATGCAGGGCCGCCCTGAGCAATCTCTTAGAAAAGTGGCGGTGATTCTGCGGAATCTCGGCCCCGAGCTTCGTGAAGGCCTGCTCGGTGCGATAAAGGAGAAAGACGAAGAGGCAAGCGTTAAGGTGGCTGATTTGATGATCATTTGGGAAGACATCCCTCAAGTATCGGACCGGCCTCTGCAGGAGGCCCTTCGGGGAACCGACGCTAAACAACTGGCGTTGGCGTTATTCGGGGCCGACGAGGCAATCGTCGAGAAGATTAAGTCTAACATCTCAGAACGTGCCAAAGAAACGCTGGATGAAGAGGCATCGCTCATGTCGGCCCCGAAGAAGAGTGAAATCAAAGAGGCCCGCGCCGCAGTCGTCGCCTCTTTGCGTGAATTGGATGCTAAAGGCGAACTTACGTTTATAGAAGAATAGGACGATGTCGGCCACACTAACGATAAATCTTGGCAAGGCGATCGGATCGGCGACGATCTCGGGGGACTGCGAATCTTCATCGGACCCGGTGACGCCCGGAACAGGCTCCTCAGGCAACGAAGCGGATTCAGGATCGCCCGGCGGAGAGTCTGAAGCTCAAAAGGCCTCATTTTTGCGAATCAACGAGGCGCTGCAGGATGCTGCCGGCAAGCTCAATAAGTTTTATGAAGGGGCGTTTGTCGAGCATAAGGAACAGATCGCCAAGTTAGCAGTGGAAATCGCACGAAAGATACTGGTTCAGAAAGTGGAAGAGGGCGAGTACGAAATCGAGTTTATTATCAAAGAGGCGATCAGCAATTCTCCCACTCGACAGGATATCGTTGTGCGTTTGAATCCTGACGACCTCTCTCAATACGAGCAGTTGCGGGAAAAAGAGTCGATCGCGGACCTGGCGGGGGTTAAATTCGTTGCGGACGCGAATATCGGGCGGGCCGAATGCGTGCTTGAAACGCCGAAAGGCATTATCGAATCGCTGATTGAGCAGCATCTTGAACAAGTGGGCAAGGCCCTGAAGGGGGTGAAATAGACTATGCCCGGCACTGAAATAAGCGGTTTGCAAAGTGATATGAAGGCCTTTGCGAGCCGTGAAAACAATCTGGTTGATTTTGAGAAGCTTCATTCGGCGTTGGCGGCGGTGAATCTGCTGAACTGCCGAGGCTCTGTTGTTCGGGTTGCCGGGCTTCGAGTGGAATCGAACGGCCCCGGTGTGGGGCTTGGCGAATTGTGCGGCATTCATATCCGCGATGGCCGGCGCGTTCTGGCTGAAGTGGTGGGCTTCCACAACAACAATCTCATCCTGTTGCCGCTGGAGCGTATAGAAGGCATATCGCCGGGGAATGCGGTTAGTACTCGGAGCACTCCGCGGTGCATTGCGATGGGTGAGAACATTCTGGGTCGCGTTCTTAACGGTCTGGGCGAGCCTATCGACAACAAGGGGCCTTTGACGGGCACCGAAAAGAAAGACCTGGACGCAAGCAGTCCGCCGCCGCTGAGCAGGGAGAGGATTACGGAGCCTCTGGCACTGGGTATCAGGTCAATGGACGGCCTGTTGACGTGCGGCAAGGGGCAAAGGCTCGGGATTTTCGCAGGCAGCGGCGTGGGCAAAAGCGTGCTGTTGGGTGATATCGCCAATTCGAGCGAGGCAACCGTGAATGTGGTCGCGCTGATAGGCGAGCGCGGCAGGGAGGTTCGCGAATTCCTCGAAAGCGACCTCGGTGCAGAGGGTCTGGCACGCAGTGTTGTCGTGGTCGCATCGTCGGATTCTCCTCCGATCCAGCGAGTCAAAGCGGCTTTTGTTGCGGTTACAATCGCGGAGTATTTCAGAGACAAGGGTAAAACCGTTCTCTTTATGATGGATTCGGTTACACGATTTGCCATGGCTCAGCGAGAAGTTGGTCTCAGCATTGGAGAACCTCCCGCTTCAAAGGGCTACACTCCCAGCGTCTTCTCAACTTTACCCAAGCTTCTAGAGCGGGCAGGATAAAACCACATCAATCAATTTAATTCCAATAAAGGGCAATATGACACCGCCAAACCCATAAATCAAAAGATTTCTTCGCAGCAAAACATTAGCACCAGCGGGTCTGTAATGTACGCCGCGTAAAGCGATAGGTATCAGACAGGGAATTATAATTGCGTTGAAAATTACCGCAGATAGGATTGCCGACCGCGGTGTAGCCAGGCCCATGAAATTGAGTGCATCCAACTGCGGCAGCGCTGCCAGGAAAATAGCCGGAATGATCGCAAAGTACTTTGCAACGTCATTGGCGATTGAGAAGGTGGTAAGTGCGCCGCGGGTCATGAGCATCTGTTTGCCTGTCTCAACGATCTCGATAAGCTTGGTGGGGTTGGAATCCAAATCTATCATGTTCCCTGCTTCCTTGGCGGCTTGTGTGCCGGAACTCATTGCCACCGCAACATCCGCTTGTGCCAATGCGGGGGCATCGTTCGTTCCGTCACCTGTCATGGCAACAAGGTGTCCGGCCTGCTGGTATTTACGAATTAGCTCAAGTTTGGCTTCCGGGGTTGCTTCCGCAAGGTAATCGTCTACCCCGGCTTCAGCGGCAATGGCTGTAGCGGTCATGGGATTATCTCCAGTGATCATCACCGTTTTGATCCCCATACGCCTTAGCTCCGCGAAACGCTTCTTAATACCGCCTTTGACTACATCCTTCAACTGAATTACGCCCAAAACTCTGCGGTCTTCGGCAACAACAAGGGGTGTTCCGCCTGCTTTGGCAACCTTATCCACTATCGCTTGTACTTCGTCGGAAAACCGGCCGTTTTGCTTTTCCACCCAACCTCTGACTGCCTCGGCTGCTCCTTTTCGGATTTTGCGGTCTGGCAAATCGATGCCGCTCATCCTGGTCTGAGCAGTGAAAGGAACAAAATGGCCCTCCATTTGTTCTACGTTTCGGCCTCGCAGATTGAATTGTTTTTTTGCTAGCACTACGATGCTTCGTCCTTCGGGCGTTTCATCCGCCAGGCTCGACAATTGTGCCGCATCCGCCAATTCGCTTACCTCAATCTCAGGCACAGGAATGAAATCACTTGCATGGCGGTTGCCCAAGGTGATTGTGCCGGTCTTGTCAAGAAGCAGTACTCCAACGTCACCAGCGGCCTCGACTGCCCGACCTGATGTAGCCAACACGTTCTTGATCCCCAGCCGGGCCATTCCGGCAATGCCGATTGCCGCAAGAAGTGCCCCGATAGTCGTAGGGATCAGGCATACCAGTAGTGCTACCAGTGTCGGTATGTCAATCTGCACATCAAAATATCGCCCGATAGGTTCTAATGAAACGCAGACCATCAAAAAAGCCAATGTGAATGCCGCCAGAACAATTGTCAGCGCAATTTCATTGGGTGTCTTTTGGCGGTTTGCTCCTTCGACCATCGCGATCATCCTGTCCAGGAAACTCTTGCCGGGTTCGGCTGTTATGCGAACCACGATCCAGTCGCTCAATACCTTGGTACCGCCGGTGACGCTGCTGCGGTCGCCGCCGCTTTCACGGATGACCGGCGCGCTTTCACCCGTAATGGTACTTTCATCTACACTTGCCACACCGGCGACAACTTCTCCATCGCCGGGAATGATCTGATCTGCTTCCACCCTGACGTAGTTATTGACCTTCAACTGTGACGCCGGCACCTCATCAAGCAGTGTTCCCTCGGGCCAATTTACACAGTGGGCGATAACCTCTTTTCGGGACTTGCGTAATGTATCCGCCTGTGCCTTGCCTCGTGCTTCCGCCAAGGCCTCGGCAAAATTTGCAAATAGAACCGTCAGCCAGAGCATTATAGTAAGCACTACAAAATATGTTGTATTATTATCAGTTCTGATAACAGCCTGTATCAAATAAAGCGTGGTAAGCACGGCTCCAACTTCGGTAACAAACATGACCGGATTTCTAACCATGCGAATTGGATTAAGCATTTTGCATGCCTCAATACACGACAGGCGAATCATAGTAGAATTTACAAGGCGTTGTGACGCATATTGTTTTTTTGACCAGTGGCTGTTATGCTTTCTACCCGATATATTTCTCATAAGATTTTTTCTTCCATTACATCCCGATTGCAAGTTGTTCGGCAATAGGCCCGAGGACCGCCAGCGGCAGGAAAAGCAGTGCCCCAATGATCAATACCGTACCGAGCAGAATCGCCCCGAACAGCGGTGTGTTTACATGCAGTGTCCCTACCGATTCAGGCGTTGAACGTTTTTGAGCCAGAGAGCCGGCAATTATCAATGGTGCGATGATGGGGATGAATCTTGCAAATATCATTATCCACCCGGTAACAACATTCCATGGCACAGTATTGTCACCCAGCCCTTCAAAACCCGAACCATTATTAGCCGAAGCAGAGCTAAACTCATAAACAATTTCAGTCAAACCGTGACTGCCGGGATTGTGGATGGTTTGCTGTCCCAACGAGGTGGCGGCAAATACAGCCGTCCCGCCAAGAATAAAAAGAGGATGAACCAATAACGCAAGAACTGCAAGCTTCATCTCCTTTGCTTCCACTTTGCGAGTCAGATATTCAGGCGTTCGACCGACCATCAGTCCTGCGATAAACACAGCAATGACGATAAATATAAACATATTAATAAGCCCAACGCCAACACCTCCAAAAATTACATTCAGCCACATTCCCGCCAAAGGAAGCAGACCCGTTAAAGGGTTGAGGCTGTCATGCATCGCATCAACAGACCCGTTAGAAGTGGCTGTGGTAGAGACAGCCCACAATGAACCGGCTTGCCCGCCGAATCGCAGTTCCTTACCCTCAAGGTTCATTTCGGACTTAACGGGCAGACCCGCCAGAGCTGCTGTTGGTTCAGATTCAAACAGTCCTGCCAACAGCACAAATGCCAGGTACAAACTCAACATCACTACAAAAACAACTGCCGCATGTCGTAGCCGATTTGTGATTCGCCCGAACATCCAGACCGTTGCCATAGGAATCAGCAGAATACAGATGTTTTCCAGCACATTTGACAAAAAAGTAGGGTTCTCATACGGGTGGGTAGAATTGGGACCGAAGAATCCGCCGCCATTGGTGCCAAGTTGTTTGATCGCGACAAAAGCCGCCACCGGCCCCCGTGCGATGGTTTGAGTTGCACCTTCCAGGGTGTGAGCCACTGCGCTGCCCTCGAATGTCATCGGGCTGCCGCACAGTACCATAATTAACGCCACAATAAATGACAGCGGCAGCAATATCAGCCCTGTTGCCCGCCAAAGATCCTGATAGAAATTACCCATAGCCTGCCGACCAGCCAGTGCACGGCTCATGGCGGTAACAGCGGCGATACCCGTGGCAGCAGATACGAACTGTAACCACATCATAGCAAATATCTGCGAAAAATAGCTCAGTGATTGTTCACCGCTGTAATGCTGTAAATTTGTATTCGTCATAAATGATGCGGCTGTATGAAATGCCAGAGACCAATCCATACCGACCTTGCCATCCGGATTGAGCGGTAAATTCCCCTGGCATACCAATAACAGGTAAGCCAATGAAAACATTATCGTATTAAATATCAGCATGGACTTCATGTACCCGCCCCAGGAATGCGACTCTTTACTAAAGCCCCCCATAATTTTGGTACACAGCCTTTCATGTCTGTGTCGCACACCAGTTACGTCGCCTGGATCCATTGCCCAGTGCATATATCTTCCAAGCGGCCACGACAACAAGATAGATATGCCGATGATCGCAGCCGGAATCAATAAGTCTGCCATTTTTCTTCTGCCTTCCTTAAAATCGTTCCGGCCAGATCATGGCACAGATAAGATACCCAAAACATAACATTACAACTGAAATAACGATCCATATCATTTTTGGAGCCCCACTGACGATTGGAGGTTTGTTGGCTACTACATTGGTTCATAGTTTATGCTACCTGTGATTTCGTGTCAACGGTTGCATCTTCGGCCAAGTCTCCCAGTTTCGCCTCTAACATCCACAACTGCTGATAACCCATGATCCGCTTGAAACACTTTTCCATATCCAAGAGCGATGCGGCTGAGGCCGACCGCCAGGCCGCCATTCTCAAGGCTGAGGGTGAAGCCGCGGCTATTTTCAAGAAAGCCGAGGCCCAGGCCAAAGGCATTCAACTAACCCTCGAGGCCGAAGGTCTGCGCAAGAAAGCGGAGGCCTGGAACAGCTACGGCAAGGCCGCACAGCTTAACCTGGCGCTGGAGGCGATTAAAGAGGTCGCCGGCAAAGGCGCCGACGCCCTCGGCGAGATTAAGTTCGATAAGGTCATTGCGATTGACAGCGGCGGCGAAGGCGATACGGCGGTGAACCGGATGCTTACAGCCGTGCCTGCAGGGCTGGTTAAGTTCATGGAGCAGATAAAGGCGGCGACGGGTCTGGATCTGGCCGATATCCTAAAGAAGATAGATGCCATGGAAGACAACGCCTCTGGGACAGCCCGGATAACAGGCGATACGCCGGACGCCGGGCCTCATACAGATGCGGAGCCTAAACCCGGTAAGGGCAAGAAGGCTTAGTTGGCAAAGTTGCGTCGAATCCATACGACCGTTGGGGATTCTTCGCAATTCGCCCGGACAGAAAGCTGAACTGGACGAGATAATCAGCCGCGATGAGACCAGACGAAAGAGTTTTGAGCTCATTCAGAAGCTGAAGCTTAAGCCTGTGGACGGCACCTTTTCACGGAAAAGCAGTGTTAGAAAATTAACAATCGGGCAGAAAATATACAGGCTGTCAGTAATTGGCCTGAGCGCAGCTGCAACAATTGTCCTTGTCGTTTCCGTATTTATGCTTCTGCCTGAAAACTCAGGGAGGGATACACAGCAAATCGTTCAGAATTCAAATCGTGATACTCTTATAATTGTTCGGCGTTGCTACAGACCGGTTTATATGGATGGGGTATAAGGGCAACGGAACCGACAGGGTTCGGCTGTTTAGTGCGAATTTCCCGGATGACGGGGTCGTCGAGTTCAAATTAGGCAAGGTGCCTGAGCCTAAATCGCAAGAAGCGGCCGATACCTGGGGCCGGTTTGCATACGGCGTGGATTATATTTTGCGACGCGAGGGCTATAAGCTAAAAGAAGGAATCGATGCGGTGATTTACGGGAATATCCCGGGCGGAGGGATGAGCCGGTCGGCCTCGCTTAGCCTGAATTTGATTCTATCGCTGGCCGACGTCAACGGCATCGAAATCGCGGATAAGATGACGATAATCGACCTTGCCCAGGCGGTTGAGAACGATTATATAGGCTCGCCCTGCGGCCAGTTGGACCAGATAATGATACTTTTCGGCAAGGAAGGAAAAGGAACATATTACAACCCGACCAAGAGGACGATTGAATATGTGGAACTGGGCGAGGGGGCGACGGATTTTCGGATTGTTGTAATGGATACGGGCACCGACCGCCCCGGACTCGAGAAATCGACCTATGCGATTCGACGCAGAGAGTGCGAGGAACTGGCTGCGATTTTGGGCAAGGCGGGGTATGATGTTACATGCCTGGCGGATGTAAAGGACGAATCGTTTTACGAAGAAATAATGGCCAAATTCAGTTCCGAGCATCTGGGGTTGTGCAAGCGGTTGGATTACATTTACCACGCGCAGAAGCGGTTTTATGAGATGCTGGATGCCTGGAAGGCCGGCGATATCGAGACAGTTGGAAGGATATTCCGTACCGACGGGATTGGCCTGCGGGATGATTATAAGCTATCCGGGCCTGAGCTTGAGACGATGTGCGATATTGTCCGCACGGTGCCGGGAGTTCTGGGAGAACGGATGTTGGGCGGCGGCGACAAAGGAGCTTCGGGCGCTTTGGTTCGCTCCGAAAGCATCGATGCTGTGAAGACGGCAGTGGATACGGCGTATCCGGCGAGTCGGCCCGAGTTTGCGGACAAATATGCAGTGCATGTCTGCAAGGTTGTCGATGGTGTGCGGGTTTTTCAAGATTTGCTTTGACGGATAGTTATGGAACATGGAAACCAATCATCAGGCAAGGGAGTGTTTGAGGCGGTCGTCCTCTCCAACAGGCGGATTGGGCTGACTTTCTATAAGCTCCGGTTGGAGTTATCCGGGGCCGGAGCGGTCGCTTTTAGCCGCTTTCGACCCGGACAATTTGCCCAGTTGGATGCGACCACAGCCGAATTGCCCCCGGCCGACGAGATACCGGAAGAACTGGCCGATGCCGCACAAAGGCAGATATTGCTCAGGCGTCCCTTTAGCTTTACGGATGTGAGCAAACACGGCGACAAAACTACCGCGGAACTTCTTTATTGCGTTGTCGGGCCGGCCACGTTGCGAATGACGACATTAAGGCCAAGGAGCAGGGTCAGCATTGTCGGGCCGTTAGGCAGCGGATTCTGGCACCCCGAAGGGAAAAATAAGGCGTTTTTCGTGTTCGGAGGGATGGGCACGGCGCCGATTCAGCATTTGGCCAAAGATATGATGGAAGGCGAGCTCCGAAGCGAAATCGAGATCGTTGCCTTTGCAGGGGCAAAAACCCGATGGGGGCTGCCTTTCGAGAAGCGAGCGGATGAGATGTCCGAGTACCTTGGCTTTGCAATTCGGGAGTTTGCCAGGTACGGTATCGAGTCGAGGATTGCGACGGACGACGGGTCAGCCGGCTATCACGGACTCGTAACCGATTGTTTTCTTAATTGGCTCAAGGAGAATAAGGTCGATGTGAAAAGCTCCATTATTTATAGCTGCGGGCCAGAGCCGATGATGGCCACCGTCACGAAAATCGCCAAAGACAGGGGCATCGACTGCCAGGTGAGCATGGAGCGACGCATGGCCTGCGGCATCGGCGTCTGCCAGAGCTGCGCCATCGAGTGCAGAATCGAAGGGGGCAGCGAGACTACGTATAAAATGTGCTGTGAAGACGGCCCGGTGTTCGATGCAAAGGAGGTTGTCTTTCAGACACAGATTGGCAAGGATTGACACTAAAAGACGTTGGCCACAGAGGTCGTAGAACAAGAACAGTAAATTGGAAATATGATGCAGCAAGGATGGAATACGGCTACATTCCGACTGAGCGGAGAAGGGGAGAATATACAGGAGTAGAATGTCGAAATCATTCGCCTTTGTCCTGAATAATATCGAGGTGCAAGGTGCGCTGCCCGTGCTGGTGGCGCCGGGACATCTCTTTGAGAAGGCTAGTACCGAGGAAATCAGTAAAATCAAGGAAATATTTGATTTACTGAAACCGTTTCCACACGCGATGATCAAGTTCTACCCATATGAAGTTGACACGGCGGAGACCAGCCTTAAATCGGG
This sequence comes from Sedimentisphaerales bacterium, assembly GCA_041322395.1. GTDB lineage: Bacteria > Planctomycetota > Phycisphaerae > Sedimentisphaerales > Anaerobacaceae > JAFGCD01. The sequence goes on along the minus strand of JBGLNQ010000001.1, from coordinate 2,200,190 downwards.
AACAGGTTGGAGCTATAACCATGTGCCCCTCCCAAAAGAACGGTGGAAGTATTGGATCGTATCATTCGAGGGGACAAATGCTGAACTTGAGCAAGTACAGTCGGCCGCGCACCTGCTGAAGAACGATTTAGAACTCGGATTCCACATCTTGGGGAACGTACCTGGAGGATCCGGATTCGTATGGCACGGAGCGAAAGTGTTTAGCTTCTTTGACGATCCGGCCGCAAACAGACCTGCCATTACAGTGACGTGTGATGAAATAGCACAGATACGGGAGAACTATAGTCTGATTAAGGAAGTGTGCGCTGACCACGAAGATGTTGCACGGGCCTTTCAGAAGCTCACAGATCTGAAGACTTTGCCGCGGTCTTCGGAGCTGGTTGTCATTGGGCTCTTCTCTATAATCGAATCACTGGTCACGCATAATCCCGGACGCGCCGAATCGGGAGATTCGCTGACTCATCAAATCAGAACAAAAATGCCGCTATTGAGTAAACGGTTTCAACGGGATTTAGACCGCGGAAACTACTTTGGTGCTATCTCCGAGAAGAAGATGTGGGAAACATTGTATAAATACAGAAGCATAATTGCCCACGGAGACCATTGCGACTTTGAGAATAATGAACTGAAGAAGCTTAAGGACAGGAAGAACGTGACTACGTTTCTACATGAAGTTGTCAAATCGTTATTGCTTCTGGCGTTAAGAGAGCCAGTATTGGTGAGCGACTTGAAGAAATGTTGAGCACTACAGGTTGGCTGGTGGGCAGTGCCCACCCTACGATTTAGATTGCCGTGGCGCGGCTGCGACGGGCTTCGCCATAACGAGTTGGTATGTATATGGATTAACGGCGGTTGATATGGAAAACATGGTTGATATTTCAGTTGAGTTTGGGAAGTTGACGTTGGCGAATCCGGTTTTTACTGCTTCGGGGACCTGCGGGTATTCCGAGGAACTCGGAGATTTTATGGATTTGGATAAGCTCGGAGGATTCATCACCAAGAGCATTACGGCCCAGCCGATGATGGGCAATGCCGCTCCGCGGATTGTTGAGACCGATGCGGGGATGCTTAATGCTATAGGGCTGGCCAATATCGGCGTTGAGAGGTTTGCCCTGGAGAAGCTCCCGGAACTCTCGAAGATGAAGGCGGCGATTTTCGTGAACGTGGCCGGCGAGACTATCGCAGAATATGTCAGAGTAGTTGAGCACTTGGCGAATCAGGAGGCGGTGGCGGGATTCGAGCTGAATATCAGTTGCCCGAACGTGGATAAAGGCGGGATAAGCTTCGGGACGGACCCGGAGCAGGTACGGGAGATTACCTCGGCGGTGAAGCAGGCTGCCGGCGAGAAGATGCTGATGGTTAAGCTCACGCCGAACGTTACGGATATCGCTGTTATCGCACGGGCGGCCATTGATGCCGGGGCCGATGCGCTCAGTCTTATCAATACGTTTACCGCGATGGTTATCGACATCAAGGAAAGAAGGCCCGTCCTGGCGAACCGGACCGGCGGGCTTTCCGGGCCTGCGATAAAGCCGATAGCGGTGTATATGGTCAACAAGGTCTATAGCGAGGCGGCGAAGGAACGCGGGATACCGATCCTGGGTATAGGGGGAATCCGGACAGCCTCGGATGCCATCGAGTTTATGATTGCGGGGGCATCGGCGGTAGCCGTCGGGACGGGCAGCTTCGTTGATCCGGGCTGCGCAGCGCAGATTGTTGATGGGATTAAGAGATACTGCGCGGATAATAAGATTGCGAGCGTTAAGGAATTGGTCGGGTCGCTTGGCGCGTAAGCAGTGCAAATCCGATATGCTGAGTTGATTGCATGGGCTGAAGCCCATCCTACCATTGAAAAGTGGATTCCTGCCTGCGCAGGAATGACAGAACGAGGCCGGAGGTATTGATTATGGATGAAAATTTGGGGCGATTCAGTAATCGTTGGATAAATACTACTCTTGCGGCGGCGCTGGTTATGGCTATTGCAGTCTCAGGGGCATCGGGGGAATTGAAGCTTGACGAGCGTGATGCGGGGGCCGAGGAGTGGGGGTATCGCCCTGCCGCCGGGTCGGTGTCGAACGTTAATCCGCCGAGCTTTAGCTGGCGGCCGGTTAAGGGGCTGACGTGGGAGGTCCAGTACGCCGGAGACGCAGAATTCAAAAAGATCGAGTATGAAGCGGAGAATCTCGAATTTAACGTACATTGTCCCGACCGTTTAATGAAGCCGGGCGGATACGTGCTGACGGCTGAGCTTTCTGATGGAACATTCACCGCCCTGCTGCCTATGGACGATAATGCAACGCTCGATGCCGACGACCTAAAGACCACCGGCGCTATCAAGCTCAAGCTCGAACACACCGCTGCGCAGCCGCCCCAAATCCTCGAAGTCCGCCAGGGCGATTTACATTGATCCGTGCCGCTGCAAAGTTGTGCCCGCGTGAAAACCTGTCTCCTGTGTTGTGTCCAACGACAAAGCTCAGCGGCGGCGATTAGCCGTCCGTGGCCGACCGATCATAACTGGGCAGTACGGATAAGGCGCGCAAATGATATTTCAGTAGAAAACATAAAAAAAGACCGTTGACAAATCTGGCTTCATAGGAGGGTACCCGGTACATTTTTTACGCTCAATTTCAGATTACAGATTTCAGATTCCGTGTTTGGGGGGGAAAATAGTTTTGAGTTTTAAGGTTTTAGTTTTTAGTTGGCGGGGGGCACGGGCTGGAAGCCCGTGATACGAGGGGCAGGCCCCATGGGCCCCTGGTGGGGATGCGCTCGGGACGCCCTCGACACGGTGGCGGGGGGAATTGCGGAGCGGCGTCGTGCCCAAGGGACAGGTGCCGACGGCGGCTGAACGGAGGGATGAGGGCTTAGAATTTAGAGTGTAGAATTTAGAATTTAGAATTGGTGGCGGGGGGGGGCTTAGCCACTGCAAATATCCACCCAACAGATAGTTCTAAAGATGTGCGGGGCCGACGGGTATAGAATTACTTCCAAATTGGAAGTGCAAGCGGCTCGCACCCCTTATAATCGGCTTAAATCAAGGATTCTGTGCCGCCGAATAGACTGGGGATAATTTTATTAGAACTAACGGCCGTCGTAAGCGTAAGGCTTAACAGAAGAATGAATTGATGCTTGGCGCTTACGTTTTAGAAGATGCAATTGGGCTGGGGACGTTGCTTCTCACACTCCTCCGCAACTCATCCCAATTAATTATCTCCTCCTCACCGCATATTCTCCAAAACCCCCTCTGAGAACAATCCTACCGCCTTAGCGGCAGGAAAATTACAATCCCGGCATCGCTTTTTCGGTGAATTTGATAATCTCGTTCATCATCAGGACGGATTCGTAGGGGAACTTGCCGACGGCTGTTTCGCCGGAGAGCATGACGAAATCCGTTCCGTCTATTATCGCATTTGCCACGTCGGTTACTTCCGCCCGCGTGGGCCGGCTGTGGTCGGTCATGTGCTCGAGCATTTGTGTAGCCGTAATTACAAACTTATTCGCGGCGTTGCACTTCTTAATAATCTGCTTTTGAATAATCGGAACCTCATGAATAGGCACGGCCACGCCCATATCTCCGCGTGCAATCATAATCCCGTCGGCGGCGTCGATTATTTCGTCGATATTCGCGATTGATTCTCTGCTCTCAATCTTGGCCACAATCTTGCATCCGAGCAGCCTGGGCTTGACCAGTTCGGCCGCTTCGCGGACGTCTCTGGCGTCGCGCACGAAGGACAGCGCAATATAGTCAACTCCCTGTTTTATCGAGAACTCGATATCGCCTCTATCTTTTTCCGTAATCCTGTCGAATTCCAGTTGCACGCCGGGGATATTCACCCCTTTCCTCTCTTTGAGTACGCCGCCTTCTACAACCTCGGCCTTGATACTCTCGGCGGTGCTTTCCTTGACCCGCAGTATAAGAAGGCCATCGTCGATGTAAATCAACTGCTTAGGCTCAATCGCCGTCAGGTCGCCCTGATAATCGAAGGGGATGGTCTTGGGGCCTTGGTTGTCGGGGGCGTTGGTGAGCCATACGATGGTGCGGTTCTTGAGGAGTCTGGTCTTGGCGCCGGCGAAGCATCCTATCCGGATGCGGAAGCCGGCCAGGTCCTGCATTATTCGAATGTGCCGGCCGTACTTCTGGTTCAAGAGCCGCACGAGCTTAATCAAATCGAGATGCTGATTATGGCTGCCGTGGGAGAAATTCAGGCGGACAACGTCCAGGCCGGCGGTGAACATCTTCCGCAACTCGCTGTAATTACCGCTGGCAGGGCCAAGCGTAGCAATAATCTTAGTCTTAGGCATAACACGCAACTTCCCAAAAAATTCCCATTAACGCCGGCATTATACAGACCCAGCCCCCAAGAGTCTATCAATAAACAGGGAACGGACGGCAAGACCAAACGCGACAAGCAGGAGTAGGACAATGGCGATAAGCAAGCAAAAGGCAATTGAGTTGCTGAAAGAGAATCTGACCCTCATTGATGGTCTAAGTGGGGAGGACCATCGCTCGCAGGATTTCATCAAGTGGCGCATGAATACGAAAGACCTGATAGGGCAGATAGCCGGAGTTTTCCGCTCTGCCAGGCCCTTCCCACAACGGTTCTCCAAAATATCTTACGGGGATCAAGAGAATAGAGCAATAATCGCTGGATTGCCTCCGCGTGACGTGGAATATGCAACAGGTCTGAGTAGGGCGTTCGACTTAATCCGATCGCTAATCAAGAATTTGCAGAATTTCGAGTCGAACGACGAAACGACTGCGTCAGGAGAGGGCGAAAGAGGTGCGACCCCATCAGGCTCAGACGTTTTCATTGTCCACGGACACGATGAAGGTGCCAAACACAAAGTGGCTCGATATGTTGAGCAATTGGGGCTTACAGCTATTATTCTGGATGAGCAAGCCGGCAAAGGATGCACAGTAATTCAGAAATTCGAGGATCATTCCAAGGACGTTGGCTTTGCCGTAGTCTTGTTCACTCCAGACGATGTGGGGAAATCTGTAAAGGAAGACACCTTGAAACCGCGAGCGAGACAGAACGTGGTCTTTGAACTCGGCTACTTCGTAGCGAAGCTTGCTCGAAACCGTGTCAGCGTTCTTTATGGGAAGGGCGTCGAAATGCCGTCAAATTATGACGGAGTTCTCTACATCTCCCTGGAAGACGATTGGCGAACGGAACTCCGTAAAGAGATCACAGCCGCTGGAATTCACATTGATCCGAGCAAGATGATTTAACCAAGCAGGGGGTGACCAAGAACGGCATATCGAGTTGTTACACCGCTGTCGGTATGAACCATCGCCAAGGCCTTTGGCCTTGAGGCTGGCACTTGTCTTGTTTCGCTTTGTTGGTTCGTTGGGAGGATGGTATTCGAGCATGGGCTGGAAGCCCATGGGACGCACGGCCAAGATGGCCGTGCTACGACTAAGGTATCTGAGAGGCGGCTGAGATGGGGGTGGCGGTGGGACGCGGGCTAGAAGCCCGCGACACGGTGGCGTTTTGAACCGTTAAACCCGTATAGTTAAGGTTGACGAGAGGTCCGCGTCCCTCATCTGCTTTTTTGGCATATACTGGCTTGCGGCGTTGTTTTTTCGGGTAATGCTTTCATTCGGCCATCCCGGGACTCTCCTGGTTTTGGTTCGTCCGGCGAACAAAGTCACTTTGGCTGGAGGAGGGCGGGCTTTTTCTTTTGGAGCCATTCGGGGAGTTGGTCCCGCGTGACTTTGGCCCAGAGGCCTTTTCCTTGTGCTCGGGCTGCGGAGTCCAGTTGCTTGTACTTATTGTAGTTGCTGTGCTTGAAGCGCAGATCGGCGTAGGCGTATCCCTCAGAGATCAGAATTTCGTTCAAAAAGGTTTTGTCGGGCAATTGGACATACCCCAGGAGTCTTCCGTAATAATCTCTTGTGCGATTGCCCTGGTCGAGATATATCCGAACGTCCCTGCCCAGAACGAGATTTTTCGTGAATTCAGCGGCCTCGGGACCGAAGTACATCACGCCGACTTTGGGGTTTTTGCTCTCAGGCGTATCAATCCCCCGAAGTCTTATCCGCGTATGCTCGAACTCGCCATCCGGCACGTCGATATCGATTGTATCGCCATCGACGACATTCGCGACTTTGAATATCTTGCCGTGGTATTTTTCAAAATCGTCGGGCTTCGCCTGTTCTGTGGACTTGTGGGGGCTTGTCCACAGGTATCCAGACCGATTGTGGTCAAGCCAGACAAGAGCCGCCGCCGAGGCCACACACAAAGCCGCTATCGCCGCCCGCCGCCGCCTGCTCATCGCATTCCGACTTTTTCCGCTTATGGTCAATGGCGTACTATCTTACGATTTCGCCCGATCATTGGGCTGCTTATCCAACTCGAAGGCAACGCAAACAGCCCTTAGGGCCTTTTCAGCCTCGTTCCTGTCAACGGCGCAACTTATGCGTATTTCGCTCGTCGTAATCGAATCGATATTGACCTTTGCCTCAGCCAGCGCGTCGAACATCTTCTCTGCGACGCCATAGTGCGTTCGCATGCCGACTCCGATGACCGAAACTTCTGCGATATCCTCGCGAACGAAAACGTCTTCACAATTCACCTTGCTTTTGATTTCTTCTATAGCCGCCTTGGCTGCATCGAGATCTTCAGCCGCAATCGTAAACGACAGATTCGCCTTTTCGGGGCTTAGTTCGGTCTGAATGATGTCGTTTACGACAACCTTCGCCCTTGCAAGATGTGCAAAAATCTTCGCCGCATGTCCGGGAGTGTTGTCGATCTTAATCAGGTCTATTTTGGCCATATCTCTTTGAATCGTTGCCCCTGTTACTGAAACGCCTTCCATTTTTGACTCCTCAGCAGAGATTATTGTCCCATTTTCATCGTTGCCGCTGTTTCGCACATGAATATTCACATTATATCTCATTCCGAATCCAACCGCCCGAATATGCATCACTCCGGCCCCGAGACTGGCCATTTCAAGCATTTCCACATAGCTTATGCGGTCCAGCTTAACCGCATCTGTGAATATTCGCGGGTCCGTGGTGTAAATGCCGTCAACGTCGGTGTATATCACGCATTGTTCGGCCTCCAACGCCGCGGCCAGCGCAACGGCGGTCGTATCCGATCCGCCTCGTCCCAGCGTGGTCACATTCTCATTCTGGTCTATACCCTGAAAGCCGGCGACGATAACTATCTTGCCCTTGTCCAGATGCTCGCGAATCCTCTCGGCACCGATGCTCTTTATCATAGCCTTCGAGAAGGCCCCGTCTGTCATCATGCGAATCTGAGCACCGGTAAGGCTAATAGCACTGTACCCCATAGCTTCGAGGGCCATAGCAATAAGCGAAACCGACTGCTGCTCGCCGGTGCTTATCAACTGGTCCATCTCGCGCTTTGGCGGATTCGGAGATTTATCTGACATCACGAAGCACCGCGATCATGGACCCTCATAGCTGCGCTCGGCCCGATGAGGCCGTGATCAACCATTTGAAAAAGACTTACAACCTGCTCATCGGGGAACCCCGGGCCGAGAAAGTGAAGATTCAAATCGGCTCTGCTGCGCCTCTGGACGAAGAATTGACGATGGAGATAGCCGGCAGAGATACGATTTCGGGTTTGCCGAGAAAGATTGTTATCACGAGCGAGGAGATTCGCGAGTCTCTGCGGGATCCTATCGCGACGATTATCGACGCTGTTACCGGGACTCTGGAGAAAGCGGAGCCGGAACTTGCGGCCGATTTGATCGACAACGGTATGTATATCTGCGGGGGCGGTTCTTTGCTTCGCGGAATGGATACGGTGCTTGCGAACGCAACCGGGCTTAAGGTGCACACCGTCGATGATCCGCTGAGCTGCGTGGCGAGAGGGACAAGCGTGTATCTTGAGAACCTGGAGTTGTGGAAAGATACGATGGACCATAACGATTACGGATGGGAATGATTTGACAAGTGCATATATGCTGCTATCCTCCTCGATAGCAGGACTATTATACCTATACATGCCGGCGCCTTAAAACGTTAAATCCAATTCCGATGTACATCGGGGAAGTCAAAATACCCATGGCTTTCCACCAACTTTATTGCATGAGAGCCACATTTTATTTGTGTGCCGGGGATTATGGCGGCGAAGCAAACAAAGGTATCGAAACGAATGTTATTGACCTGGCTGACGCTGGGCGGTCTGATATTGTTTCTCGCGCCTTCAGGCTGGACGAGTAATTTTCAATTCGCTTTTCTTCATGTTTTCAACTGGCCGCTTAGCGTAGGTCGGAACATTTCGCTTTCGGTCGGAACGACTGAGCCGCTGGCAAGCGAGGGGGGCGTGCAGCGCCGGCAGTATGATCAACTTAGAAACCACTGCAGGAACCTGGAAGCCCAGTTGGCGCAGAAGCAGCAGCGAATCGAGATGCTGACGGGGCTGCATAATCGAGACTTTATGGGCAATGCCAGGCTTGTCGAAGGGCTTGTTTATTCCGGTGCGACAGACAAGGTCAACGGGGAGATATCTATCTATGCCGGCGACGGCAGCGAGCTTAGAAAGGGGCAGTTTGTTCTGGCGGATAACTGCATTATCGGGACGATCAGCGATGTCTCGCCTGTTGGGGCGCGGGTTAAGCTGCTTACCAGCCCGACATCCAATATCGCAGTCCAGATGGGCGGCGCTAAGGGTTTGTTGCGTGGTTCGGGCGGGAATTTGGCTCGAATTCCTATGATGAAGCAGCGGCAAGAGGTCGGCGTCGAGGTCATTGCGGTTCCTCAGGCCGGCCCCCAGGAGGCGGGCTTGCTTAATACGCCTATCATCGTGGGCAGGGTTCTTCGGTGCGAGAGGAATGTTGAAAGTGCGGTGCTTTGGGATATTGTGGTCGAGCCTGCTTTCGATATTGATCGGCTCAACGACGTTGTTGTAATCGTGATGGATCATGGAGAATAGGCGTATTTTTGGGGTATTCTGATGCGGTGGTTTCGCTTTGCAGCGTTGATTTTGTTTGTTACGGTTGTTCAGGCCAGCGTTTTGGCGAACCTGGATACGGGCCCGGACCTGCTGCTGATCCTGATGGTGTTTTTCTGCATTTACTGCGATCCTAAGGATGCGATAATATCTTCTTTTGCGATAGGTTTTGCCGCGGACTTGATCGGCTCGCCGATGTCTCTTATGCCGATGGGTTCTCACACTTTGAGCTTCGGCCTTTTCGGAACGGGGCTGGTTTATGTGCATCGGGTGCTTAATGTTCGAAACGTTCCGAGTCAGGCTCTTGCGATATTCACGGTCGGAATTCTGGCGGGCGCTGCGGTGTTGTCCCTATCGCTTCTCAAGGGCCATGCGATCACTGCGAACACATGGGGGGGGCTTTTGGGAATCGCAGTTTATTCGGGAATTGTCGGGCCTTTTCTGTTCATGCCTTCGGCCTGGTGGATGTGCATACGAACAAATCGCTTCGCACGATGAGCACGAGAAGCGTGGAGCGTAAAGCGGATAGAAAAACTACTATACGCTAAACGCTATACGCTATACGCTATACGCTATGTTCGAGAAACGTGTCAAGATTTTCATAATCACAAGCGGGGCGCTGCTGTTAGGATGCCTTCTTCGGCTGGCGCAGATGCAACTTCTGCCCGGCTCGACGGTGCAGGAGGAGATTTCGCGGCTCAAGAGGCAGGGCAGTTCATCGCAGCAGTTCAGGACAGTTCGCGGGAAGATACTCGACCGCAAGGGCAGGATTCTGGCTTCGGACGAGGCGAGGTTCCAGCTTTGCATCAGTTATTCGTTGTGTTCTGTTCTTGATCCTAACGTGCCAAGGGCGGCCCTTGCCCGACGGGAGCGGCTGGCGGAGGCGGACCCGACGAATGAGGATTTGCGCAAGGCCTGCGAGGAACTCGATGACAAGCTCGAGGCGAAACGTAAAGAGGTACTCGACATAATCGAGAAATGCGCTCAATTCGGCGTCGATCCCGCTGCGATCCTGGCGGAAATTCGTAGCGTTAATAATGGAATGTGGAAACTGCGAACGTTTCTGGCCTGGTGGCGGCACAAGCCTGATCCCGGCATCAAAGCCATGCCCACCGGGGCGAGCCGCGTAAAACTGGCCCTGCTGGATTTCAAAAAGAGCGTTCCGAGCGAAGAGCGGCGTCTTGAGCTTACCGCCGACGTCACAGGCCTGCCCGAGATGGATAAGCCCATACCCCTGTTAGAGTTGAAAACCGACGACGACGTTTTCAACGCCCAGGTGGAGTTTCTCGACGTCGAGGGAGTTTTCATTTTGCCGACTGATCACAGGTTTTATCCGTATGGAACGGCTGCGGCGCAGACTATCGGGTGGGTGGGTCCGGTCTCTGGGCCGGGCGACCCGGAACTCTTTGCAGGCGACAAATTGGCGAGCTACCTTGACGGCGAGGTCTGCGGGAAGCAGGACGGGGTCGAGTATGTTTGCGAGAGTATCCTGCGGGGCAAACGGGGTGAAACGGTTTACGACATTGATAAGCAGCTTGTGAGCCGGACGGAGACTCGGTTCGGCAAGGATGTCTATTTGACGCTTGATATCGAGCTTCAGAAGAGTATCGAAGAGTATCTCGGAAGCTATGAGCACGACCCGAATTGCGGGCCTGGAATGGCGGCGGTTGTGATGGAGGTTGCCACGGGCGATGTGCTCGCATTGGTTTCGCTGCCTTCGTTCGATCTGAACCGCGTTAGAGATGACTACGCCGAGTTGGCCGCCGGCAGATTGGTCAATGAGAGGGCTTACGATCCAATGAGAAATCGCGCCATAAACCAGCGATACCCTCCGGGTTCGGTTGTTAAGCCTGTGATTTTTGTTGCGGGGGCAGAATCCGGCGTGATTACAAGCAACGAGGTCATCCCCTGCCCTGCTCAGAAAGCCCCGGATGGCTGGCCGAGCTGCTGGATATGGCTTTCATATAATTGGATGGGGCATGACACGCAATGGCCAAACGAGAATTACGCCCGAAACGCCATTAAGGGCAGTTGCAACATTTACTTTTCCCGCCTGGCCGCCCGCATCGAACCGCTGACTTTGCAGCAATGGCTTTTCAATTTCGGGTACGGCAGGAGCATCGTGCCTGGGCCGGCGTGCATCAAGGAGACGGAATTCGAGAGGAATTTTCGCCACTTCTGCGGCTGGATAGCGAGCGGCACGCTCAGGGGCGTTGTGCATCGATTTGGCGATTTGCCCCCGCTGAGCGAGCGGGAGAGGAGATGGTTCGGGATTGGGCACGGCAAACTCCTCGCCACGCCGCTGCAGGTGGCCAATGCAATGGCGACACTGGCGCGGGACGGCATATATATGAATCCGCAGCTTTTCCTGGATAATCCGGACAATCCTGATTCGGGACTGCGGATCACTGCCGGCGAGGTCGATCTTGGGATTTCGGCTGAGACTATGAGGGTTGTTCGGGACGGCATGAGCGCGGTTGTCAATGAGCAGGACGGCACGGCGAACAAGCAATTCATGGATTTTCTGGCCGAATTCGCCGCCCAGGATGTGAAGATATGGGGCAAGACAGGCTCGACCGAGCCTCCCAACGCGTGGTTCGCGGGCTTTGCGAGCGACAGTCAAGGCCGCAGCATCGCACTGGCCGTGCTCGTAGAAGGAGGCCAATCCGGGGCACAAGACACAGGTCCTCTCGGCCGGGACATCATACAATTAGTTATAGATGCAGGGTACTTAGGGCAAGCAATAGCTATGGAAGATATGTAAATGCAATGTCCGTACTGCAAGAAAGAGAATCCCGAACATCCCAAAGTTTGCGCATTATGCGGTTATGACCCTACCGTACCCTACAAGCCGCCCACTTCAGAGGCCACCCGGGCAGCGTGGCTTTCCTTCGCCCTGGCGATCCTGAGCTTTTTCGCTTTGCTAATCACCGCCATCCCGGCAATCATCTTTGCCTGCATAGCCTTGAAACAAATCAGAAGAAGCACCGACCGCCTTAAGGGCAGATGGCTTGCTCGCGCAAGTATCGTCATCTCAATTTTCACGTCCGTCATCGTTCCAGTCGTCTTGTTTTATCTCTGGAGCCTCGACGCCCCGCCAATCCCCAACGATTACACAATCGCCGATCTGCGATCCGCCCCGGCAGACTGCGCCGAGAGCTACACCCTGTTGAAGAGCTTCTGCCCAGCAGAACCGTATGCAAGTAGAGGCGAGGCAATAGGCCTTTCGGAGGATGATGACGATATGATAGACCAGTTGTGGATTACAGCGTATGAAATGGGAGACCCGAAAGCTGTCAAAGCACTTCGCGACAACGAGAAGGTTTTGGAGTTGATGTGGAACAAGACCAGACAAGCAAGAACTGTGCTGACCAAATTGAGATCGGAAGACCACACATGCGGCGACAACGAGGCCGAGTAGTATAACCAGCACAATTATGGCAACGAGGCTGTCGTCTCTTAATCCTCGGGCGAACCATTCGCCGAAGGATAGCCCTGGTGCACTGCTTGCCCGTACCTTTACAGGTTTGGGCCTATATTGTTTTTTGGGCTTAGGCATTCTTCTTTTCTTTGCTTTTGTCTTCTCGTCTGGCTTCTCGTCGCGTCTTCCATCTAAATTAACATCGGCATTTTGCCCTAATGACTTATTGTAAAATTACAATTTCTGACTAAATCCCGTAGTTGCCACGATAGGCATGCAGACCTACAATTTGATATAATAATAGGTATAACACATAGATGGTCATATCAATGAGTGGATTTGAGATTTCAAAAGAGCAATTATTATGCCACAGAAATAGAGAGTGTGACCATTATGAATATATTATTGGTGATTATTTTGGGACTTATTTTCTTCGGGCTTATTTTCGGCTTTGCGTTGGGCCTTTTCAATGAGAGGTGAAGTAGCCGGGGCTCCGTTTGGTTTTATGGTCGGGTATGTTCTTTTAGTCCCGGTCTATTCGGGCAGTGCTGCTTTGTAGCCTGCTTTTAGCATTTTGGCCAGGCGGGCGACGTCTTTTTTGTATTTTGGTTCGTCGGCGGCGTTTGTGTTTTCGTCGGGGTCCTTTTGGTGGTCGTAGAGTTCGCGGGCAAGGATTTTGCCCGTTTTTCCATCCTGCCATTCAGTGTATCGGAATCGGTCGGTCCTCATCGAGTAGCCCATTACTTTGCCGCGTGGGTACTGGCTGAAAGCTGCCTTTTTCCAGGGTCGGTCGGGGTCTTTGACCAAGGGCATTACGCTTAGCCCTTCGAGATGGCCGGGGACGGGCAAGGCGGCTGCTTCGCAGAGGGTGGGGTAGATATCGACGTATTCGGTTAGAGCGCGGGTTCGCCTGCCTGCGGTTTTCATTTTGGGCAGGCTGAGGATCATCGGGACGTGGGTATCGAGTTCGAAATTTGTGTGTTTGCACCATCCTGCGTGTTCGCCGAGCTTCCAGCCGTGGTCGCCCCAGAGGATGATTGCGGTGTTCTCGCGCAGGCCGAGGCGGTCGAGTTCGTCGAGGAGCATGCCTATCTGGGCGTCGATGTAGGTGATGCAGGCGTAGTAGCCGTGGATGAGTTGGCGGGCGAGGGCTTCGGAGCAGGGGCCTTTTTTCGGGATGCCGTAGTAGTTGCGCAGCTCGTCCCAGTTGGTGGGGGCGTAGGAGGGGCAGTTTTGGGGCAGGAAGGGGTTGTCGGCGAGCTTGATTTTGGCGCGGTCGTACATGTCCCAGTATTTTTTGGGGGCGTTGAAGGGCAGGTGCGGTTTGTAGAGGCCCATCGCCATGAAGAAAGGCTTGTCTTTGAGGCGATTGAGTTCTTTGATTGCGTGAACGGTGTTGGCGCCGTCGGGATATGCTTTGTCCGGTACGTCGGCTGCGTCGAAGGCGGGGCCTCGGCCTTCCATTTTGGGATTGGCTTTATTGTACTGCTCCATTGGGGCGATGGCTTCTTTGCTCAGATAGCCCCTGCCTTTCCAGTCGCCTGTTGGGAATGTGCCCGCTCGATATGGCTCGGTCGTCCAGCCCTGAGCATCGTCTTTCGGGTGATGATAGATTTTCCCGATAGAGAGCGTTTCGTAGCCGTGGTTCTTGAATTGTTCGGGCAGGGAGAGGACGTTGGGCATTGCCTTGCGGAGCGGGGTTTGGAGGTCATAGACCGTTGTTGTGTCGGGCCGGGCGCCGCTGAGTATGCTGATGCGCGATGGGGCGCATACTGCCTGCTGGCAGTAGGTTCGTTCGAAGAGCAGGCCTTCTTTTGCGAGGCGGTCGATGTTCGGCGAGATGATGTGCTTGTGGCCGTAGCAGCCTAACTCCGGGCGCAGGTCATCGACTGCGATGAAAAGGACGTTTATCTTGCGGGCCTTGCTGCTTCTTTGGGCGAGGGCCAGTGCGGGGCTGATAACGGGCGTTGCGGCTGCGCCGGCCATTACGGAGAGAAAGCTTCGTCGTGTCAGGTGATATGCCATTTTCGTTTCCTCAAAAGAGAGTTAGCCTGTTCCGGGGAGGGTTACTTTCTCAAACTGACCTATCGGTCAGTTCGAAAATGCAAAAATCAAAGATTAAAGTGCAAAATTGCGGTTTCGAGCTTTGCCCAAGACTATTTTTAATACAAAAAGCGCTTGACATAAAGCCTTGTTAAATAATGGTTTACATTGAAAAGAGTTAAGCGTTCGGTCAGTTTGAGTTACTTTCCAGTTTTAGTCGGCCTTTCATCCCGAAACTCCTAAAAGTGTGCCGGACTTTTCAACGATTTTTATGTTGTGTTATCACCGCAAATTATACCACGGTTTTCTCCGGCGTCTATATGGTTGTGCGGCGGGCGATTGCGAGTGTGCCTTTGACGGAGTATGTGTTTGGTTGGCCAACCGGGTTAGTAGCGGCCTGGCAGAACACGGGCGGGAAGCCCGTGCGACCACGGGCGGGTTTCTACCGGCTGAGCGTGGGAATTTTGTGAAAAAAAGGGACTTGAGGAATTGGGCCGGGTTTGGTAGATTACAGTTTGTAATCGTTACGTCGAATATGAGAATTACTCGATAGCATAGGAATTTGTATTAGCCACAAAGGCACAAAGCAGAATACAGAAGGCAGAAGACAGAAGAGCCGGGAGCCCCCAAGGGACAGGCGTGAGCGACCGGGATGAACAACAAGCCCTAAGCGTAAGCGCCGGGATGAAAACTGTGAGTGAGTTACCCCCTCCCTTACGGTCGGGGCTTGTTACGGTCGGGGCTTAGTGGCGTAAAACGAAACTCCCGGCGAAGCCGGTGTAAGTTTATAGTGTCGGAATTTGTAATAATAGCAAGGCTGGGCAATATGGCTAAAGAAGCCCCGCCGAAGGCGGTTAATTTAATTTGATGAAAGGATATAGAGATGAGCAGTTTGGCGAATGTGATTAAGTCGTTGGTTTTGATAGTTGCCGGTCTTGGCTTTTTGGGCTGCCAGGCGGCTGCTGCGGGGCCTGGAGTTGTTTTCAAGGGCGGCAAAGGCCCGGGCGAGGGCAAGCATGTGGTTTTCGTCATCGGGGACGACGAGTATCGCTCGGAAGACTCGATGCCGATGCTTGCGAAGATACTGGCTGTGCATCATGGGTTTAAGTGCACAGCGCTGTTCTCCCTCGACAAGGAGACCGGCGAGATCAATCCGGGTGCGCAGGAAAATATCCCCGGACTCGAAGCTTTGGAGACGGCGGATTTGATGGTTATGTTCACGCGTTTTCGCGAGCTGCCGGACGAGCAGATGAAATATATCATCGACTATACAAATTCCGGCAAGCCGATTGTGGGGCTGCGCACGGCGACGCATGCGTTCAATTATTCGAGGAACAAGACCAGCCCTTACGCGAAGTACAGTTTTCAGAATAACGAGTTTAAGGGCGGATGGGGTCGTCAGGTTCTGGGCGAGACGTGGGCTGGGCACTACGGCCAGCACAATAGCGAGAGCACCCGCGGCGTTGTGGCGAAGGGCATGGAGAAGCATCCGGTCGTTCAGGGCTGCGAGGATATCTGGGGGCCTTCCGATGTCTATACCATCACGACTCTGACCGGCGACAGCAAGCCGTTGATTATGGGGCAGGTGCTGGTTGGGATGAACCCCGACGATAAGGTCCTTACCACGAAGCCGCCCATGCCCGTAGCCTGGACAAAGAGCTATACGGGCGATACGGGCAATAAGTGCCGCGTTTTCACGACGACAATGGGGCATTCTTTCGATTTCAACAGCGAAGGTTTTCGCCGGCTTGTGGTGAACGGATGCTACTGGGCGCTCGGGATGGAAGACAAGATACCGGCCAGGAGCAACGTCGATTTTGTCGGCGAGTACAAGCCCAACGATATCGGGATGGACAAATTCAAGAAAGGCCTAAAACCCGCAGACTTGGCAATACCAAAAGGCGCCGCACAGCGATAGGCTAGCGTTTATCGGCGTTATTTCCGGTATTATGATTTTCGCGGCCAACTACATAAAGGCCGAGCCGCACGAGGCCCTCGGCAGGAAGAGGACCGCTGGGGTGATAAGGGATGCCGAGATCGGCGAGGCTGAGGCCAAAAGATATGCGGTGTGGGCTGACTGCGATAAAAACAGTCGTCAAATTGCTCCAAAAACACCTTCAATTTCTTGCCAATGTTCCTTATACCTTGTACGTCTATGCCGATAATCCTCCAAATAACTGTCTTTGCAGGACTTATCGGAAAAATATATTCGAATTTTTGAGCCATTCCGGCGCTGTAATATTAATTAAGAATTGACAGGGCGCGTACGTTCCCGCTGCACAGCCATCGCAACTTGGCTCGCGAAAGTTTCCAGCAAGTGCCGCTGATCGGCTCGTAATCGCTCCTGAGTCTGCTTCAATTTTATTGCCAACACTCCTACCGGTCCATCCAGGCTCATCAAAGGTACATAAAGAGCCTCTGCCGTTGGAAGCGTGTCAGTCCCATGCCCAGCCGGTCGATTGTGTTCATAAACCCATTGTGCTGTAGAAATTTCATGTGATTCGCGTATAAACGGCGGAACTTCGCCAAACCGCACCCCAACACGATTGGAGCCATCTGGTAAAAGAACCAAAGCCTCTCCATCGAGAAGCTCACTGATCTGATGTTGAGTCGCTATTACTATGTCAGCCGTGCCAACCGCTCCGACAAGGTGACGAGTGAGTTGATATAAAGATTCAGTTCTTTTCTGTGTTTCACGAAGGGCTTGAACATGACGACGAAGGCGATGTGCCATAGTGCCGATTGATAACGCTATTATAAGCATAATGGCGAAGGTGTAGATATATCCGAGGTCATAAACAACCAGTGTGTAATAAGGGAGAGTGAAAAAGAAATTAAATGAAAGTACTCCGATAACAGAGGCAAATACAGCAGGTCCAATACCAAGGTAAAATGCCGTTACCGCTACCCCCAGTCGAATCCAAGCGCATCAATCTTAGCAGGCTGATCAGAAACACTCGACCCACCAATAGAAACCCCCACAACGCCTCTTTTTGCTTCCTCCTTCGGTCTCAAATCTTCATCTGTATCAAAAACCCCCTGAACTACCTTACCCTTACCACTCCCTTCCTCTATATTTCCCTGGAGCATATTTCGATAACTTTCATAGGTCGGAAACTGGCGCGGGGAGATCGGAGTAGCTGGGCCTTCATTCGGAACTTCGAAAACATCACACTCATTCTCGCTCGGATTCTGCCCCGGCCGAACTATGAAACCGCGAGTGCCTTTGTATTCCGCGGCCTGCCTAATTCTCTCCACCACCGCTTTAGGTCTTCTCTCGTCGTCGGTATCGCTCCAGAGGCCAATATTTGCTATCCACAGAACCGTCTCAGTTCCCAACAAGAATGCCGTTAGGTCATGAAGACCCGTCTTGCCAATCCCAACCGCAATGGCAGTATCTTCTTTCACGCACCCTTCTGGATAACCCTTTTCTGTCGTCACAAATTGCAAAAATGCTGCCCGAACTTCACTTTCACCGATGCCCCCCTTATCAGACGCCAGTCCCGTCTCAACATCAATCCGCACAACATTCCCCAGCCCCATGAATTGTCTGTTGGCTGCCAGCATACCATCAGGCCTCTGCGTAAAGATGAACTTCACTTTGTCAGGCAATTGCGAAATAGTGTCAAACCAAGTACTTCCAAAGTTCACCGACATTATTGAATCAACATCAACTCCAATCACTCTCCGATGCATATCCCCAAACTCTTTAACTGATTCGGCAAGGCTTTGAAAGACAGCTTCAGGCCCTACATGTACAACCACCTCGGGAGGCCCTCCTACGATTTCACGAAGTAGATCGTTAGGCCGAGTAGTGGGCCCTACATGATGGATCTTGCCTTCAAAGTGGAATTTCTCCGCCTTCTCGCCGCGCATCACCATACTCGTTAAAAGCCTGCTTTTCCCGCTTCTCTCTGGCCCCACAATAACAATCGCCTGCCCCTTTGGGTTTGCAAGCACTTCGTCGAACTGCGCAAGTTCCTTCTCCCAGCGCCTTGACTCTGACATTTCAGCCATTTTCTCAAACCTCCCAACAGCTTAGATATCCCCAACACAACAACATCCAAAACCTATAACCGCCAAACTACCCCACAAAAAACAAAATGTCAATATCATTACAGGCCAAACCAACCGCGTCTCTCGTCCTTCGCCCGTTGTCTTTCCTCCGTTTTTTCCCTCTGTGCTCTTGTGCCCATGTGCTTATGCCCCTCCCGCACTCTTTACCCATTTTAACAATCCCAATCTTGAGCGCAGTCGAATACCCCGATCCGTTCGGGAGAAAATCATCAATAATAACTCAAACTAATCACAATTTTGCATTTTAATCTTTGATTTTTCCATTCTCGAACCGACCACCGGCCAGTTCGAGTAATAACCGCGCCCCCCCCGTTTAGCCGTCGTCGTCCCGACGACGCACCCCGCCGACCCGGCCAACTTACCCGGCCTTCTCGCAGTGTAGCCTTCTTCCGGAGCAAATAACCAATCATCAATCATAGATAGTCAATAATCAATAGTCAATAATCAATTAACCCCGTCCCCAGTCCTCCGTCTCCTGACCTCTGTCTCCTGCCCTCCTGATACCCACAACCTGGTCCCTGATTCCCCTCTCCCCCTTTGCCTATTTTAACATTCCGTGTCCAAAATTTTTCACTCTCTGTGCACTCTGTATCCTCTGTGGCTTATAAGCAGTTCTTATAAAAGTATTAGCAGAATATCGCTTGACTTTTCGACCCCTGTTTTTAACCCAAAAATGAGGGTGGGCAAAAACGTGTCAAAAAACATCAAAACGCTAACAATTTCACCCACTTTTTTTCAAAAAGCCCCAAAAAATCCAAAAAAAACGCAAAACGCGCGAGTTTCCCGACCTTGGGAAATTTCGCCCTAACTCCTGTACGCTAAACGCTTTACGCTGTTTTTCTACCCCAGTCCCGAAAAAACCAGGTGTCCAATCGCTCCCCCCCCCTTGATCTTATCTGCCTCTAAGGCAGCCCATTTTCAGCCCAAAAACAAGCCTCCCCCCGGAAAATGTAACCAACTCTGAATCACTCGGCAACCAGAGAGACAAATATGTGGTTTAGGCGAATAGCGATACATAAATGTCGCGCGCCGGCCAGCCGTTGATGTGGTTTTATTGGATGTATCTTCTTATTGGATAAGCGGTTATGAAAACAGTCGCACTTGTGGCACGCGAATTGCCTTAGCAAGAGAAGCTGATTTGCTGTTTGGTTGATCGCAGCGGTCGGAAATTGAAAGACAGGTTTTCAGGGCAATGGAAAGAGATTGGCTCAAATGAAGAATTTGAAATGTCTAATGGTTGTATCGGGTATAGTGGTGGCGTTCCGTTGTGAAACAGTGGCGGCCGAGACCGGGATTGATTTCGAGTTTACGTCTGATTTCTTCAGCAAGTATATATGGCGAGGCCAGAACTTTGATGACGATCCGGTTTTTCAACCGGGATTAAGTATCACCCATAAGAACCTGACCGCATCGGTCTGGGGCAACTTCGAGTTTACAAACATTAACGGCAACAACGGCGATTTCTCTGAGCTTGATTATTCGCTGGATTACTCCGCCGCTGTGCCGGGCATAGAGGGCTTGGGGTATTCTATCGGCTTGATCTACTATGATTTTCCCGGCACTGTGGTCAAGGATACGACGGAAGCCTATTTGGGATTCAGCTTTGATCTGCCGCTCAGCCCGTCGCTGACAATTTACCATGACGTTGACGAGGCCGAAGGTTCCTACATATCTCTGGCATTTGCGCACAGCATCGAGAAGATCGGCGAGTTGGGCGTCGATATCCCCGTAGGAATGGAATTGGGCGTCAGGCTCGGCTGGGGCAGCGGGTCTTACAACAAATACTACTGGGGCACGGATCAGAGTAAGCTCAATGATCTGACGCTATCGGCGTCATTCCCCTTCGACGCGGTCGGATGGACGATGGTTCCGAGCCTGAACTACATAACGTTGCTCAGCGACGATATCCGCGCCACCGACGCATACGATACAGCCAGTGACTACTTCTACGCCGGCATCGGTTTTATAAAAGAGTTTTAGAAGAGAGGCATTAGAATCATGAGCAGACGAAGGAGAAGAATCACTCCTGCCGCAGTTGCGTTTTTCATAATGACGGTTTTCAGCGGTGACGTATTCGCCGCCGAAGCTGAAGTGGGAAGCTCTCTATCCAATGCGATAGACACGTTCGCCCTGAAGCAAGGGCTCGATACGGTCTGGGTGCTCGTAGCCGCATTCCTTGTGTTCTTTATGCAGGCTGGATTCGCTCCACATCGACGATCCCGTTGGCGCGGTGCCTGTGCACGGTGTCTGCGGCGTGTGGGGAACGCTGGCGGTGGGCATATTCGGCAAGAATGCGCTCGGCCTGGCCAACGAGGGCCTCATATACGGCGGAAATCCGACGCAGCTTGGTGTCCAGATTCTGGGAAGCGCCGCTACAATCGCGTTTGTCGTAATAAGTATGGGAATTGTCTTCAAGCTCATCGATGCGACCGTCGGACTGAGGGTCAGCAGAGAAGAGGAGTTGCGGGGACTCGATATCGGCGAGCATGGAATGGAGGCCTACGGCGGCTTCCAAATCTTCTGCACGAGTTAACCGACTATTTGTCAGGAGTTGATAAATGAAACTTGTAATAGCATATATACAGCCGCACAAGTTACAGGATGTCAAAAAGGCCCTCTATGAAGCCGAGGTTCGCAAAATGTCCGTCACAAACGCACTCGGATGCGGCGAACAGCATGGCTACGAAGAAAGCTACCGAGGCATAAAGTTTGAAGTCAACCTTCTCAAGAAAGTAAGGCTTGAAATAGCTGTAAACGAAGATTTCGTTGAAAGAACCGTTGATGCAATCAGCAAGGGTGCAAGGACGGGCAAGATCGGCGACGGGAAGATACTCATCGTGGATCTGCCGGAATGCGTCAGAATTCGCACCGGGCAACGAGGAAAGGAAGCTATCGGCTGACACGACCAGACAAATGCAAGGAATGACAGCAGGCCATCATTTTTTGTGCCCGGTTGCTTGGGCACCCCAGGCGGGTTCTCGCTCAATTGTGGGAACCCGCCTAGAAATATATGCGTCAAAATAGCGACAAAAATGTAGTCATGATGACGGAAGGTACAAAAACGTAACTGTCACCCGCCCTCAGCGACGGGCGTGCCGCATCCGTAAGTCACGCTGTGATAGTTGGTTATGAAAACACTGGTGGTTTTTTAGACGGTTGGCACGACTGTTGCTACGCCATTGCAGGGTGTCTATTAGTACTTGGTATGTGCTTAGGCAGCATCAGTGTTTTTTGAGGTGCAGAAAATGACGGCAAGCAGAAGAAATCCGTATGTACGCTTCTGGGTAGGCTTCCTGGTGGTGCTCTTGGCGTTTTCAGGCGGCGTTTTTGCCGATGCCGGGGCATCATTAAGCGCGCCAGTCGCACTGTCAACGAGCACAACGGCTGCGAAGATCGATTCCGGAGATACCGCGTGGGTCCTGATCTCTGCCGCACTTGTTATGCTGATGACACCAGGCTTGGCATTTTTCTATGGTGGGCTCGTCAGGCGCAAGAACATTTTAGGTGTTCTGATGCAGTGCTTCATCTTACTCGCCGCCCTGAGCATCCAATGGGTCCTGTTGGGGTACAGTCTTTCTTTCGCCCCCGGCAACGGGTTCTGGGGCGGATTTGCCTGGGTCGGATTAAGGGGCGTCGGTCTTGAACCATACACCGGCTATTCTGCGACTGTTCCGCACCAGGCATTCATGATCTTCCAGGCGATGTTTGCGGTAATTACGCCGGCCCTGATTATAGGTGCATTTGCCGAACGAATGAAGTTCTCCGCGTTTCTCGTCTTCACCTTGCTTTGGGCGACGTTCGTCTATGATCCCATCGCACATTGGGTCTGGGGCGTCGGCGGCTGGCTGCGCCTGCCCCGAGGGGGATATGCGATATTTATTCCCCACGGAGCGCTTTGAGCCGATCTTTTGCAAAGAGATACTTGTCCTGGCCAAGGCGACTGACCACATCGGCCCGCTCCGGATATATCGTCCGGAATTGCATCCGATACGAATCTTCAATCTCGACGGCCTTTTCGTACTGTTCGATTGCGATCTCGATTTTCCCTTGCTGCTCTGCGATCCTTGCCAACTGCACCCGCAGCCGATCGCAGCCCGGGTAACGCTCCACAGCCCCAGAAGCGCTCTCGAAAGCCTTCTGCAGCCAAGTCGCCCCTTCGCTCGGCAAGTCGCTTTCGGACAGCATGACATAAACGTCCGCAAGCCGTTCGTAGCTCTTGAACTCCACAGCATTTCGCCCGATCGCGCGGATAAACGAATCCTTGGCCGGCAGCAGCAATTCCGGATTCTGCTTCTGGTTCATCTCGAAACGGCGGATATGCAGCCGCCCGTCCAGAGCCGCCGCAGCCGGACTAAGCGGGTCTGCCAAATACGCCGAATCAAGCAAGCTATGAACGAGATCGAACCGACCTACCGATACAGCCGTATCAGCCTTCTTAATAAGAGCCGTGCTCCTGATCACAGGGATCAGCGCATAATGCAAGTAACCGGCTATCGCAACAACCCCCGCTCCAATAGATATCGCCCGGACAACCGGCGAAAGCCGCACCGCGGCACTTGAACACTCAGGATTCCTATTGCACGCCGTAGCGACAAGGCACGCCGTCAAGGCCCAGAAAGCGGTCAGAACCCCAGGCTCGAAAATCGCGAAGTCCATCAGGTTGTGAATCAAAAAACCTATCACCGCTGCAAGAAGAATCCCGCCCGTCAAGCTCGCACGCCCTGTCTTTTTTACAAGCCGCTGCCCAAACCCCGTAAGCAGCAGCCCAATGAGGAATACGAAGACCGGCGCCAAATAAAGTATCACTATCCCGGCTTGTTTCTCCTCGTGCGTTACCCCATCGGGCAAGGGCAGGATAATGGGCCTGACGATAAGCATCACTGCAGAGACAGCGAAGGCAAAGACTATTGCCGGCCTGGTAACGAGGCGGTCGCGTTCGGCGGTTTTGGCGGATTCAGGAGACAATCCCTTCCACAAGGCCGCCAGAATCATGGCAAGAAAGCCCACAAGGCCCAAAGGCCCGTACTGAGTCAGAATGCTCAGCACAAAATTATGCGGATCATTCACAGCCTCCAACGCCGCTGCAGGCTTATAGTGCGTATAATAATCGGCAAACGCCCCCGGCCCTACCCCCGTAAGCGGATGGTCGGCATACATTGCCGCAGACGCGCGCCAGTACTGCCATCGAACCAGCATCGAATTGCCTCCTGGCAAACGCCCGTGCCTCAAACCGTACGCCCCAACAGCAACGGCTGCAAGGATAGCCACCGGCAAACACGCAATGAACAAGCCCCTTCTATGGCCTTTGACCCATTTGCCGAAACGAATCCATATTATCAGCACCCCTGCGGCGAAGAACAGCCCTATAAATGCGCCTTTACTCTTTGTTACCGCAAAATTCAGCAGCAGCACAGCGACGACGACGGCGCAAGCGAGGATAGGGATGGGTTTTGATTCGCCGCTGCGGTTTCTAATCTGATCGATCAGCAGAGCCGTAGCTGCAAAAGACGCCAGGAGCAGGAACGAGGCCAGGGAATTGCGCGTCAGGAAGAAGCCCGTGACGCCTCCGGAGTAAATTCTGTGCTCGAACATGAATTGCTGGAAGCTGTTCGGCTCGATTCCGAGAATTCTGAGTTGAGTTTCGCGGTCTTTTTCATATTCAGCTATAGTCTCGCGGTTGCTGCCCAGGAACTGCTCGGCGGCTCTTTGAGCGTTGACCAGTCCCAGTGCCGCGACGACTGCGAGGACGAGCTTGACCTTCGAGGCCGAATCCAGAAGCTGAACCAGCAGCAACGCCATTAAGATCGGCCCGGCCAGAACTGCCGCGCTGCTGATCGCAAGCCTCTTATCGGGCGCGACCAGTCCCGCAATAAACGCACCGACCAGAAACACGCCCAAACCGATTTCAATTCCGCTGCGACGATAAGAAAACCCGCCCTCAAGACAATTCCAAACAAACCACAAAACAAAACAAAATGTCAGAACCGCCGACAAGCAAAGGCTATAAACAGCATCGAAAGGATCGCCTGCAGCAACCAAAGACCGGATTGCCGGGCTTTCGGTCAATGTTGCGCGCAGAGCAATAATCGAGAGGCAAATCCCCAACAGGATATACTCGAAAACCGCAAGAGACCTGCTCTTGGGCGTATCGGATTTAGTCTGCCTTCTTTTCATTCGGTGAGGCGGCCTCGAGAATCGCTATTATGGATAAAACCATAACCGTCTGAACAAAAATCAGTATCGCCCCGCCCAGGTTCACCTGGTACAGAAATATCGCCCCCAGACCCGTGCAAAGCGTCGCCAGATAAAGCGTCAATGCGGTCTGCTTGTCGCTAAGCCCGCGTCGTCGCAGCCGATGCGAGAAATGCTGCGTATCGCCCACGAAAGGACTGGCGCCCTGGCTAATCCGCAAAACAGTCACACTGATAAAATCATAAAGAGGAACCGCCATAACAATCAACGGCATAAAAACCGCGTACCACTGCCCGCTCTGAGCCTCGTGATAATAAGTTGTGCGCAGGGTCAGCATTGCCACGAAAAAACCGACGACCATCGAACCGGCGTCGCCCATGAATATCTTCGCAGGAGGAAAATTGAAAAACAGAAAGCCGCACAGCGCCCCGATGACAACAATCGCCAATCCCCCCACGAAGACCTGCCCGCTGATAGCCGCCGCCGTCAAAAGAATACAACTCGCAATCGCGGCAATCCCCGCGCTCAGCCCGTCCATATTGTCCAGGAAGTTAAAGGCGTTGATAATCAAAACAATCCAAAACGCCGAAAGTCCCGAAGTGATGAAAGTGTTTTCGATGAAGAGCTCGACTCTGATCTCGCCGAAAAACGCCGCTCCGAAAGCGGCCGCAAACTGGACGACGAGCTTAAACTTCGGCCCCAAATGCTTAACGTCGTCCCAAAGCCCAAGAGCGAACAGAGCGCCCGCACAGCCCAGCAAAACCGCCAACTGACTCAGCTTGCCCTCGAAATCCGACGGCGCAATATTTGCGCGCTCGGATATCCACGCAAATCGCCCTGGAATCAGCAGCAGTTTTATCGCCGCCGCCCCGGCCAGGATAAACAGCAGTAAAGTAGCGAAGATTGCAATTCCCCCCCCAAGCGGAATCACGCTGCGATGGTATCGCTCGGCGGTGGGGCGGGCAACCAGATTGGCGTCAAGGGCGCGATGCCGAACCAAAGCAGTCAGCAAAGCCGAAACAGCCAGCGAACCCAAAAACAGACCTATCCCAAATGGAACCAGACTATCGCTCCTTGCACGGCAAAGAAGCCGTCAAAAAAACTCGAATAATAAAAAATGGTTCAACTGCAAAAAGTTGGTTGGTTGCTCGTGAAAACAGTCCGCCCGTCAGCGTTTTTTACGCCGCGATTTCAACTGTTCGACCAACCGGATTCTGGCCCTGCCCAAAAACTCGTGATAATGCGGAGTCCTGTAGTCCGGGAACGTATATTCCGACGCCTGCCACGCGCCTTTGCTGAATATCAGCGTTACCTCGGCGTACATCTTTTTGCCGATGTATATACGATGACAGAAGTTTTTTGTTGTCGCCAAAATCAGTTTCCCCGGCTCGATTATCCCGGGGTCCAGATTTACAGGCCTGCTCAGCGGAATACCGAGCTTTTTCGCCAGCTTCTTCTCCATCTTGTTGGTAATAATCTTGATTTTGGCTAATTTTCCAGGGTCAATCAACTTCTCGAAACAGAGAAACTGCCGCAAAATCGTCGGCCCCGTTTCTTTGCGATAGTAGTCCGTCTCGGAGAAAGGCCAAACGTGGCTCGTCAAATCGGTCGGCCCGAACTTATCGATAACAGCCTCGACAGCCGCATGCAGACAATTAAGATCCGCAGCAAGGATGCCGATTATCAGCTTAACCGGTTCCGGGTCTTTCAACTGCCACATCTAATCAAAATTCCCAAATCAATCAGTCTCGGCATCAAGCCCTCAACTCTTTCTTAAGCGAAGCGACAAGGTCGATAACCTTGCCCGCAGCATTCTCGATGGCGACCTTCTCGCCTTCCGATTCATGGCGCAGTTTCAATTCGATATTCCCCTCAGCGACAGACCTCTTCCCGATAGTCAGCCGAATCGGAATCCCGATCAAGTCGGCGTCCTTGAACTTTACCCCGCCCCGCATCACGCGGTCGTCGTAAAGAACATCGATATCCGCATCAAGAAGCTGCCGATACACCCCGTCGGCCACCTTCGCCACCTCATCATCGTCCTGGTTCACGCAGGTAATCAGAACCTCGAAAGGAGCGATGGAAATGGGCCATATAATGCCGTTCTTATCGTTCCCAAGCTCGATAGCGGAAGCGAGAATACGGTTGATACCGATACCGTAGCACCCCATAAGGCAAGGATTCTCAACTCCCTGCTCGTCGAGGAACTTGGCGCCAAGCTTAACGCTGTACTTAGTTCCAAGCTTAAAGACCTGCCCAACCTCGATACCCTTCTTGAAAAGCAGCTTTTTGCCCGCGTGCGTATCCCCTTCCTCGGCGAACCGAAGGTCGGCAACGACTACATTCTCGCCTTCCAGCGGAAAATCCCTCCCCGGCACAACGTTCTTAACATGATAATCCGTCTTATTGGCCCCGGCCACGCCAACAGCCATCGCAGCGACCGCATGATCGATAATAACCTTCTCGACCTTCCCGGCAATCCCCACAGGCCCGGCAAACCCAATTCTTGCCCCGCTCACTCTCTGAATAGCCTCCTCGTCGGCCAGGTTCACATTAGCCCCGCCAAGAATTTGCGTCAGCTTCTCCGGATTAACGTCGTGATCCCCGCGCACCATCGCCGCTATCGTCTCTTCGCCCGAAGCGTAAATCAAAGTCTTAATCATATCCACCCATTGCATTTGTGATGAATGCTCGCGGGGAGCGTGCTCTGTTTGTACCTCGTCTTGAGGTCGAACATGCCCGTTCTAATGCACAGATAACACGGGTAGATTATTATATCGAATATCCGCTCGATATACCGATTGTGAGCTATCTCGGGGATACGCAGTATGCCGATTTCTCGCAACTCGATTACATCGCCAAGAGCAAGATTCTGATCGCCGAGTGCACGTTCTACGAAGGAGAGCATACCACGCGAGCCCAGGCCGGCAAGCACATGCACATCGACGAGTTGGCAATGCTATTAGGCAGTATGCAAAACGAATACATCATCATTACGCATACGACCCAACGGACAGCGATGCACGAGATTCGCAAAATGCTGAAAGAAGCCATGCCGGACGAGATTCACAAGAAAATCACGATCCTTCCCCGCCGACCGCGCAGCCGCCCTGCTCGACAATAGCAAGGTCGCCAAGCCAAGACCAGCGGTTTTATGAGGCGATTCCTATTATCGACCTGCCCGTATCGAGGTGCGAGCGAAAGAGCATTATATATCGCCCCTCGAACTTCGCCACAGCGGTATTATGAACCGTCTCGACCTTGTAGGGAATATCATCCTTCGTCAAAATCGGATTGCCCTGGTATCGCGTGACAAATTCTTTCTTCATATATCGTATCCCTGTAAACAGCACATTCAAGTTCGATTCTTTTCTTGCCACTAAGGCGCGAAGACACGAAGCTTCTGATTATATCGGTTTCTGTTCCGGAACGCCGAAATCGCCGATGTCACCCCTGCAAAAGCAGGGGTCCACGTTGAAAAGAATGGATTTCTGCTTTCGCAGGAATGACAAATACTTTTTCCGCAACACGAACAATATCATGTTTCCTTTGTGCCTTAGTGCCTTCGTGGCTATTCTAAGTTTTTGATTATTTGTTATTTCCTTTGTGTCTTCGTGGCTATTCGTTTGCTCTTAATATTCATATTGAAAAGTGCCTAAAATAGCTAAAATCCATTAAACACGATTCCTATAATTTTAGCTCACTTTAGCCCTAAGCGTAGGCGCCGGGATGAAAACCGTCAGTAAGTGACCCCCTCCCCCCTGGGGGACAGGCTTACGGTCGGGGCTTGTTAGCTCGCTTTAGGCACTCCAAACTTTAGCTCACCGCCTTTTTTCTCACCTCCTCTTTAATCCTCTGTATATGTCCTCTGCCGAGGGCCTTTACTTCGCATCCCAACTCGAAGTACTTTCTAATCCTGTCGTCGTCCAATATACCAAAGCAATCGATAACCGCCAACGGTTTGCCTGCCCACTCGACTATTTTTTGGGGGTCGAGCCGGAGATACTGCGAATGCGGCACGGCCAGTATTAGCGCTGTGACGCCTGACAGAGCCGCTGCAAGGTCGTCCTGGACTCGGATATTGACCAGGCCGTCCTGATTTCTGAAGAATCGCGAGAGCGAATGCCCAGGAGCGGGATAGACGTCCTGATTTTCCAGCTCGTACCAGTGTTCGATATACGGGTCGTGGACGCGCATCTCTGCGCCCATCTCGGTTAGCTTGCGGACGACAACCTCCGAGCCGCTGTACCTCGTATCGCCGACGTCCTGGCGATAGCTCGCTCCGCAGAGCAGGACCGGCGTCCCGGCCACCTGCCGGCCCATATTGCGAAGTGCGTCCCTGGTCAGTGTCGCAACGTGGAGGCTTCGCGTATCGTTGATATCGATTGCTCTGGTGGTTATTTTGAATATGTCGTCGTTGAATCCAAGGATGTGCTTATAGGCCCAGTATCCCAGACCGCCGTCTTTGGGCAAACAGTAGCCTCCAATTCCGGGGCCTGGAAATATCATATTACTGTGCGTCGGGCGGACCTTGATGGCCTCGACCACCTTGATAAGGTCAACGCCGTTGCGCTCCGCGAACAGGCTCCATTCATCGAGAAACGCCAGGGTTGTGGCGCGGAAGGAATTTTCGACGATCTTCGTGGTCTCTGATTCAATGGGCCTGTCCATTACGGTCAACGGGAATTCCTCGGTGTTGAGCACTTCGCACAGGAACTTCTCCACCCGCCCTCTGGCCCGCTCGTCGCAGCCGGAACAGACACGCCAAAAATCCCGTATGGACGAAATATAATGTTTACCCGGCATCACTCGCTCAAAGCTGTGCGCAAGCAGCGGGGCCGAATCGATGCCGCGTTCGGCAAATGCCTTCTTCATGATAGGCCAGGCCACGAATTCAGTTGTGCCCGGCGCGACAGTGGTCTCGATCAAGGTCAGGCAGTCGGCGGGAACTTTCTCGCCGATAATTTTAATTGTAGCCTCCAGCGCGCCCATCTCAACTTTCCCTGTCCGCATATTGCCGAGGTCTTGTTTCGAGTAATCGCACTGCACATCGACAACAACGCAATCGGCGAGCTTGAGACAATCGCTATTGTACGTTGCGACGAGCGTTTTCTTTTCGAGGACGCATCGCTCTATCATCGGATCGACCTCCGGGTCCTCGGCCTTGACCGGCGAAACGCCCTGATTGAGGAGGGGAATCTTCCAGTAGCTTCGCGTGCTCGGCCTCTGGCAGCCTATTACGAACTTGCCCGGCTTGCCCGTTTCTTTATCGACGGTATCGGCGACTATCGCGGCCATTACCGCACCGACAAAACCAACGCCCATAACAACGACAATTTCCTTGCCCTCGCTGCGCGCCTCGGCTGCGAGCGACTTGACGCGCTCGAACTCGGCGGCATATTCTTCTTCTGCGGGAATAGCAAACTTTTCCCCTGTCGGGCTCACTGAATAATGACTCATCGCACACAACCCCTTACAACAAACCCAATTAGCGGTTCGCAGCGGCGAACTTCTTCGACGGCTTATCGCATCATCCGCTCGAAACTCAATTCATCACCCCGATTCTCCTGCGGCGTTAAGTCTAACAACAATCCAAACGCAATCAAAGGATTTTTTTCGCCGCGAGCGTAATGTAGTCTATTTCGGCATTTAAGTCGTGTCAGGCCGGTATTTTACAGCGATTCGCATCGAGACGTCGCCGAGGCCTTCAAAACTGCATTTTCGTCGGTCGCAATCGCTCTAAGTCCGGTGACTATCGCCTTTTAGTCCTTCGCCCGGATAGAATAATCGCGCTTTAACGCACTGCCGATGTTCATTACCTTGAGAAGCGATGAAGATAAAAAAAATATGACCCGCATTCCAAGCGCGCAACAACTTCGGGGGGATTGCAATTGTGACGGTTTGTCACCTGCTCGACTCGATACATTCCCTTGCGCCGCAAGGACTTCCGGAAAAACAACCGATCATAATCTACTCCGGGCCCATTGCCGTCGGCCTATCCTCTAAGTAGTATCCCTTATGCAAACGTCTCAAAAAATGCGATGTTCCGAAAAGAATTAGCTTGACAAACAGCGTCGGACAAGAATATAATCTTTGCAACAGTTCCGTGGTCGATAAGATACGGAGTAGTGAGTGACTGAAGAGATGTGTTGTCAGGAATTTGTGTGTTTCGGGAGGCAGGTTTAGGCCTTGCAGCAGCGTCCTGGCTTATAGGGTTTTGGGTAAAAGGAGGTTAAGGCGGCGAAAGACAAACGAGTTTTAGTGTTTCTCACTCGTTGGCATTCATTGCCGCAATCACAAAGCCTTCACCGCCGGATACAATGCTCGCTTTGTCCAGGATTGTGCCGCACTTGATAGTGTCGGCGCCTGTCGGGGCGATTTGACGGACGCCGAACGATATAGAGTTCAAATTGGGTGAATGCAAAATGGAGTTTGCTTAACCGGGGCTGTGAGCTTCGTGCTCACAGCCCTCTTTTTTTCATTAGCCCGGATCAGGCAGTTGCGTTCTTTGCCGATACCAGCGAGGCCGGTATGATGTTTGAAACTGCTCAAAATCGCGTTCTGAATCGACGGTCAACGATGACGGTGTGTCAATATGGTAGGGAAAAGTGGATTCTTCACGCAAATACAGCGTTTTTTTGGTGTTTCATGCGATGTTGCGTGCTGAATTTGTCGGAAAGTTATTGAAATCGCGATGTAGTTATGGTATTATAGAGCTTGAATTGTACGGGACTGTCTCAGAAAAAGTATGGAAACGTGCAGAAATTTTGTTTGTGAAGTTAAATGGGAAATCTGAATGGAATAGAGCTTATGGAAGGCGTTCGGTAGAGCTATCGTTACGCCCTATTACTCAAACACAATAATTATATTTTTAAAAAATGTTGATGTCAAAATGAAAAAGCTTTTAATTTCAGTTTTGTTATTAACCATAGCTTCAGTTCTCGGTGAGCCCTCGGAGGCTGCGTCTGATATTTTTAGCATCAACTTTTATAGTTACGGAAAATCCGGTTCATTGACAGATACGCAGAAACTGAATCTGACACTGGAGCCGGAGCAGTCTGCGGGTGTCGGCGAGTGGAATACTGCCGGATGGATAAATTATACGGGAACCTCAACTGTGTCCTTAACAAGCACTGAAGGTTCTACGGCAACGTTTAAAGTGAACAGTGTACGTAACTACAGCCCTTACTACTGGACAAGAGCCCGTACAACTTTGATCGGTGACGGAAACGGCGACCTTATGGACGGTCATGCAAGGGGTACCGAGAGCGGCGATCTGAAATTCGACATGACGGTGTCAAATGTTCCCTTTGAGTATTATGATGTGATTATTTACCTTGGTTGCTGTTCATCGTGGAGCGGTGACGATGAAGCAGTAATTGTTTTTAACGGTGTTGGACAGAATTTCACCGTTATCGACGAATTGTTTGACGGAACTTTTGTAGAGTACGTCGATGCTGAAACGCCGTGTAACTATATCGTTTACAGGGGTGTAACAGGTTCTTCATTTTCAGTTCAGACATGGGGACTCGGGCCGGAACCAGATGGGTTGGGTTTCAATCATATCGGCCCGCGTGGTTTTCAGATAATGGAATCGAATATTGCCCCTCCTGAACAGGCCACCAGCCCGACCCCTGCCGATGAAGCCTTGCATATCCTGGCCGACGCAGACCTGAACTGGACAGCCGGGCTGTTTTCCAGTTCCAGTAAATGGCTTGATAATGTAGTCGGTTGCGCCATTTTTTTGTGCGATTGCGATATCATCCCGACCAGCAAGAACAGTGACCATTATTACCGGGATACCCCTGGTTTTTCGGGCGGCCTTGAGTCTTAGCAGGGTCGTATCTCCGCTCATGTTCGGCATCACACTGTCGAGCAGAATGAGTGCGGGAAGCTCGTCTTCTGCTTTGGCAATGCACTCGCTGCCGTTATTGGCGGTGATAACCTCATAGCCGTCGCCGGCAAGACTCTTAGCCACAATCCTGACTATGTCCGGCTCGTCGTCAACCACCAGTATTGTTTCCACCTGCGCCTCATCTTTCAATACTCCGGGCAACACGATATTCTTCCCCTTGCTTGAATGGCCCCCAATTTGACCGCCATCTCTTTCAACATTTCTTGCACACGGCAAGTCCGATTACGTCTCTGGATATTTGCAGTTTTATCCGGTTCGGATCGCGAAATACTCGCGAATACCCCCTATCTCGGCAACAAGGCAAGGTCGAACAATATCCTTTGGCTATCTCCCGGCAGTTTATACCCTGTCCGCCGCCAGGGATCTACCGGGCCTTACCGTCCGGCTGCGATTTCCAATAAGATCACGCCAACAAATCAGGTCTGGGAAAGTGACGCGTCCTGGAAAGGGCAGGATATTATCGACCTCTTCGGCCGGCCGAGGCCGCAGGCGGGAAAGAATTGATTCTGATCCGCGTCCAGGGACTCAGATATTCGCCGACGTCATCCCCTCGCGTATGGCGTACTTGGTCAGCTCAGCCACACTTGAAATGCCAAGCTTGGTCATAGCCTGGCGTCGGCAGGCATCTACCGTTTTCGGGCTGATGTGCAGGACCATGGCCGCCTGCTTGGCAGTCTTGCCCTCGGCTATGAGTTGGACAACTTCCCGTTCACGACCGTTCAGTTCGCCGGATACTCCGCTATGTTCGCCTGTGCCCCCATGGAAGTAATCGTCTATCACAACACCCGCAATCGCCGGGCTGAGATAGTGGTGGCCCGCAACAGCCGATCTAATGGCGTTTGCGAGGTCCTCGAATAGATGGGTCTTGAGCACATAGCCCATGGCCCCGGCGGTAAGTGTGCTGCGTACGATATCAGGCTCTGCATGAACCGAAAGGATTACGATTTTCGCTTTAGCATCATGATGGAGGATCTGTCGCGTCGCATCGACGCCGTTCAAATCCGGCATCGTTATATCCATGATGATAAGGTCGGGGTACAGTTGCTTGGCCATCTCCACAGCAGTGCGTCCATCCGGCGCTTCGCCAATAACTTCCCAATCCGGCTCAGCTTCGAGCAGGCTTCGCAGTCCCTGCCTGACGATCCCATGGTCATCTGCAATCAAGATTCTCATAGCTATATCCTTATTCTGCACTACTACCCTGTAACAATCGAATCTATGAGTTGTCATTCCGCACCTGATGCGGAATCCATTTCTGCAACATGTGGATTCCCGCTTCCGCGGGAATGACAAGTCACAAAAACAAATGTTATGAGGCACTACACTTTCGATTCACATACCAGAGGCGCCGTTATAATGGCAACTGTTCCCTGTCCCGGCCTGGATTCGATTTTCAGCTTTCCTCCAAGACCTTCCAGGCTTTCGGTCAAGTTGAAAAGCCCGAAGCCGCCTTTTCCGCTCGGTGATTTCACAGCCGACTCGTCAAAACCAATGCCGTCGTCCTTGACACTAATGCGAAGGCAATCTCCTTCTTTTTCGATTGTCACTTCAACCTTCTCGGCCTCTGCGTACTTGACGGCATTGACGAGCAGCTCTCGAACGGCCTGGTACAGTGTAACCTGCATCTCGCGATCAAGGTCAAGACGCGTTTCCGGGGCAACCAGCTCATACTCGACGCCTTGGCCATCGAGGAGTCTGGATTCCAGCAGTGATCCCACAGCGGCTGTCAGGCCGAGTTCATAAAGTATCGGACTGCTCAATTCGAGCATCAGCGAATACGACTCCTCCATGATCACGCGAATCTCTGTTGAGACATCGTTGAGCTTCTCTGCCAGCGCGCGATCTGTTATCGACCGCGCCAATAGCTGCAGATTGAGTCTTGCCACTGCCAGACTTTGACTTATCGAATCGTGCAGTCGCATCGAGAACTTCTGCCTCTCAAGCTCCTGTGTCCGCGAAAGCTGTGAAGCCATAGCCTTAAGCCTCGCCTGGTACTCAAACCGCTCGCGCTCCGCCTTCCAGCGCTCGGTGATGTCCGTTACCGTAGTCCGGATTCCTTCAAAATTGCCCTCTTCGTCCACCTCTACTTTGCTGTCCAATTGCCCGAAGAACTCGCTCCCATCGCTCTTTCGCAGCTTCAGTTCACATTTCTGTGCCGCGCCGGTCCCGATAATCTCCTTGCGGTGAAGATAGAACGTGTCCTCAGATTCGGGGGCAATCCAATGGGAGAATTCCTTTTTCAGCAGTCCGGACTTAGGCATGCCCAGCAAATCGGCACCTGTCAGGTTCACATCAACGATCAGCCCCTTCTCATCGAATGCAAAATAACCCACCGGCGCAAAGTCGAACAGGTCATAGTACTTCCTGCGAAGCCCCTCTAATTCCAACTGCGCCTGGCGAAGCTCCTCATTCTGCATCTCCAGCTCGATCTGGTGCACCCGCAATTCGTGCACTATTTCGTGCATCTTCGCCGCAGGCTGATCTCGCAAAGCCACAATGTCCTGCTCGGCTTTCTGCTCCGCTCGCTTGCGAAGCTCGCTTAACCGCCCTGGTGCTTTATCGCCTTTTCCCATTGCTTGCCCCTTTTGATTCCTGCTGTCACTGCCCCTGATTTTCTTCCTTTCCGCTCACTTTCATCAGCTCTGTGATATCCCGCTCCGTTGTCGCAATAGAGACGACCTTGCCGCTGTCATCCACAAGCTTACTGGCCGTTAGCCAGACATCGATGATTCGCCCGTCTTTAGTCAGGCGTTTTGTCCGGACGGAAGAGCCGACACTTATTCCGGCTGCGATTTCCCGGGCAAACAGTTTCGCCTCCGCCCTAATGCTCTCGGGCACGAGAGCGTCCGCATTCATGTTCAAGGCCTCGTCCTCGGTATAGCCGTACATCTTCGCAGCGCCTTTGTTCCAGGAAACAA
Organism: Sedimentisphaerales bacterium; assembly: GCA_041322395.1. Lineage (GTDB taxonomy): Bacteria > Planctomycetota > Phycisphaerae > Sedimentisphaerales > Anaerobacaceae > JAFGCD01. The sequence continues at coordinate 2,164,697 of JBGLNQ010000001.1, read as the reverse complement.
TCCTCCCATCCAACTCCCGAACCGTGATAGCATCGTTGGAATCCATCAGCACCGTTGCCAGCCGCCGAACATCCGAATCTTGCTGGATTTGCCTTGTAATATCTACAAAAGTGACAACAACTCCATTAATCACGTTCTCGACCGTTCGATACGGCAGAACACGTATCGAATACCATTTGCCGTCGGCTGCCTGCAAATCTGTTTGCTTCGGCACCAGCGTTCGAAGGGTCTCCTCGGCGTCTGCGCAGAGATTCGGATAGTCTATAGTCGAGGTGATGTCGCTGATCGGACGCCCGGTATCCATCTTAATCAGGTTGAATATCTTACTCGCAGACGGCGTGAATCGACTGACGCAAAGATCCATATCCAGGAAGATCGTCCCGATCTCCGTGCTCCCCAGCAGGTTGTTCAGGTCGTCGTTGGCGGCCGATAACTGGACCACCTTGTCCTGCAGCTCCGAGTTCACCGTTTCCAGCTCTTCATTTGTCGATTGAAGCTCTTCTCTTGACGTATCCAGTTCTTCGTTTGTGCTCTGCAGTTCCTCATTTGTCGATTGAAGCTCCTCGTTCGTCGATTTCAACTCCTCGTTGCTCGTCTCCAATTCCTCGATTGTCGTCTGAAGATACTCTTTGGTCGATTGCAGCTCCTGTTCCAGCGCGAATATTCCTGAATCCGTCTTGTCGAGATCTTTAACCTCTTTCTTCCGCCCGGCGCGTTTGCCGGTAAACTCCTTGCTCTCGAATATAACCATCATCAGCCCCGCTCCCTGCACATCCTCCACTACAGGCCTGACAACCAGGTCAACAATTACAATATCCCCATCGTGTTTTATCTGCAGCCCTTTGGCTGTGACGGCCTTCTTCTCTTTACCTGCCTGATGAATTATCGTGCTCAATCTATACCGAATCTCTTCCCGAGCCATCTTAAGAATATCGAACGTAGGCTCTCCCGTCGGCGGAGTCAGGAATTTCTCGGTCTTGCCGTGAAAATACAGAATCTCGTACTTCTGATTGATCAGAACGCAGGGAGGCGCGTAGTTCTGCAGAATTGTCCTCTCCGCAACCTGGCGGATACCCGCTTCATTCGGCACCCCCTTTTCTCCGCCCCTTCGCACCTCGACCGTCGAATCATATAGCGGCATTGCCGGATAGCCGGGATCCCTCCCGCCCAAAACGCCCTTTCGCTCGAACACTTTCCATTTCGCGCTGACCACCGAGAAGCGGTCGCTGGAATCCCCCGTCGTCTCGGACGTCCCCAAAAACATGTACCCGCCGGGATTCAAAACGTAATGAAACATAGACAGTATCTTCTTCTGAAGAACAGTGTCCATATAGATCAGAACGTTCCGGCAGCTAACCAAATCCAGCTTGGAAAACGGCGGGTCTTTAGTCAGGTTTTGAGTGGCGAACACCACTATCTCACGAAGCTGCTTTTTCACCCTAAAGCTATTCTCTTCCCTTACGAAGAAATGCTTCAATCTCTCCACCGACACATCGGCGGCGATGCTCTCCGGATATGACCCATGTCGAGCGTATTCGACGGCGTCCCGGTCGATATCCGTCGCAAAAACCTGAACAGCCAAATGTTTGTTCAGCTCTGACATATTCTCCACGATGAGCATAGCTATTGAATATGCCTCCTCGCCCGTCGCGCAGCCGGGAACCCAGACCCGTACGGAATCATCAGCAGCCTTGTTCTTCAGCACACTCGGCAGCACTTCCTTGCTCAGAACCTCGAAGGCATCCGGGTCTCTGAAGAAATTCGTTACCGTGATCAGCATGTCCTTGAACAACGCATCCACTTCCGCAGAGCTCTCCTGCAGGCAACGTACATAATCGTCCATCTTGTCTATCTGATGAACCGCCATACGCCTCTCGATCCTTCGCTGAATCGTATTCCGCTTGTAATGAGAAAAATCATGCCCCGTTTCGGAGCGAATCAGCATAAATATCTTCCGCACGCTGGTCAGTCGCCTTGGCCAGGACAAGTATCTCTTTGCAAAAGATCGGCTCAAAGCGCTCCGTGGGGAATAAATATCGCATATCCCCCTCGGGGCAGGCGCATGTCGGATGTACCCCTCGGGGCAGGCGTATTGCGTATCGCGTGAATATCCCGACCCTTACGCTTCGGGCTTGTTGTTGATGGGGGGTGGGGATTTTGTGCAGATTTCGGCGTTTCTTTTGAGGCGTTCGAGGCCGAGCCGTTTTATGGGTGAATCGCCGAATTGGTTCTGGAATTCTTCTTCCGTCATCGCTTGAATTTGCTTCAAGTCCATCATTGCCCTGTCGGGATAGAATTTGAATTCCTTATTGGCGCATGCGGGCGCTTCTTTTTGAATGGGGCAGGCTTCCACGCATCGGTCGCATCCGAAGATTCTGTCGGCTATCGCCGCGGACAGGTCGGGTGGAATTTCTCCTTTGTGCTCGATTGTCAGGTAGCTTATGCACTTATTGGCGTCGAGTCTGCCGTCTGGTCGCAAAGCGCCGGTGGGGCAGGCCTCGATACATTTGCTGCAGTCGGAGCATCGGCCTGATGCGGGCTTATTCGGCTTGAGCTTGAGTGTTGTTAGAATCTCGGCGAGGAATACCTCCTGCCCGAGTTGCGGGATTGTGAGAGTATGGTTCTTTGCGATGAATCCCAGGCCCGCCCGGACTGCCAGCGCCCTCTCGGCCAAGGGGGCCGAATCCACACATATTTTGAAGCGGACATCCTCGCCGGCAACAGAGGCGATGAATTGGGCCAGCTTTTGTAATCTCTGCTTGATGAACCGATGATAATCCTCATATAGCGCGTAATTGGCGACGCAACCGTTGGAGTAGTGCGGAGGATCGCACCCTACAGGCTTATATAGTGTGTAGTTAGCCACACGGCCGACGGGGGCATGTTTCCGTTTGGGGTTTTTCGGCTTATAGTTCAGGGCGACGACGATAACGGATTTGGCGTTCTTCAGGAGCTTGGAGGGGTCTAATCTCTTTTCGAGGTTTCGGTGCATATACCGCATTTGTGCGGCGAAGCCCGCGTCGAGCCATGCGTGCATCCGCCCGGCCTGCTCCGAATCGACAGACGCCGCATCGGTTATGCCAACGGCGTCAAACCCTGATTCGAGTGCTCTTTGCTTTATCTGGCTCTCTAAGGTCATCGAGGCGATTATACCCCAACCAGCCTCAAGTTGCACGCCTCGGAGCTTCGGGGCAGGGCAATAGGTTGAAGGGCGGAGGGTTAAGTGAGCTAAAGTGAGCTAAAGTGAACTAAAGTGCCTAAAGTGAGCTAAAGTTGGATGGGGGGCCTTCCATTGATTATTTACTATTGATTATTTGACAGGGAAGCAGGATTCTTCGATTTACTATTGATTATTGAAGGGGTAGGATGGCGAAAGACGTTTTTGATAGGTGTCTGAATGAGGTATTGGCGATTAGATGAAAAAGATAAAGAAGGAATTGGAATCGAGTGCATCGCTGCGCAGAATCGCTGATGAACTAGTCAGGGCGACAAAGACCGTGATGCGAGGGGCTAAAACGGAGGAGGACTTGCGCATCGGGTTCGAGAAAGCTCTGGGGCGTTTAATCGAAAACGCAGGGTTCAGGTTCGATGAGCGATATGAACGGTTGAGCGCTGAGGCGAAGACAGTCTTCAATGGGCGGCCTGACGCTGTGCACGGACAAGTGGTTATCGAGTACGAAGCCCCTAACACGTTTTCATCGAAAGGACGTGTTGACCATGCTGTCGATCAATTAGTAGATTACCTAACGGCAGAGGCAAAGGGAAGCGGAAAGGAGAAGGTTGAGGGGCCGGTTCGAATTGTGGGCGTCGGCTTCGACGGCAGTTCAATGGTCTTTGTACGATGCAAAGTTAAAGGAGAGTCAGCAGCGAGAAAAAGCAGGCGGTTAGAGTTCATCACAGACGGACCCTATAATTTCGATTCAGAAAGCGCACTTACATTCGTTACATATTTGAGGGCGCTATGGCGTGTTGCCCTGACCGCCGAGAATCTGGCTGAGCGGTTTGGTCCGAAAAGCGAACTGGCGCAGAGTGCCGTCAGCGCATTTGCGGACGCTCTGGCGAATTGGGGGACAGGACGCGCTAAAGTATTCTTTGGAGAATGGCAGCGGCTGTTCGGGATTGTATATGGTGAGAAATTTGCGGGTGGATCGGAGAAGAAGACACAAACGCTTGCGAAGACCTACGGTTTGGACAAAGCTGTAGATTTCCAGGTAATGTTATTCTGTGTGCATACATACTTCGCGTTGCTGATGAAGCTTATTGCCGCCGAGCTCGTTTTGGTAAGTGAAGGGAGTTTTACAACTTCGTTTAGCCGCGATCTTGTGCACAGTCGAACTGAGGAGTTGTTAGCTCGCTTAACAGACACTGAGAATGGGGGGGTTTACCATAAACGCGGGATAACGAATTTCCTTGAGGGCGATTTTTTTCGGTGGTATTTGGAGGCCTTTGATTCTCCGCGCCTTCAGGACGCGATTCGTGAGGTTGCACGGGGTCTTTCGGACTTTGAGCCTGCAACCACGACTATTGAGCCGGAGGTGACCCGTGACCTTTTGAAGAAGCTTTATCAGTATCTTGTGCCGGATGTGGTTAGGCATCATCTTGGCGAGTACTATACGCCCGACTGGTTAGCGGAGTTGGTTCTGGACGAGGCTGGATATAAGGGTGATACGCGGAAGCGACTGCTGGATCCGGCTTGCGGGTCGGGCACATTTTTGGTCTTGGCTATACAGCGTGCGAAGGAATTCGATGGGAAGAAAGGCACGCTTGGCGTTGAGACGGCCAAGAGGATTGTTGCGAATATATGGGGGTTCGACTTTAATCCGCTGGCCGTTATTGCAGCGAGGACCAACTATCTGTTTGCTCTGGGTGAATTGACTAAGGAATTGGGAGAGTTTGAAATCCCCGTTTACCTTGCCGACTCGGTTTTGTGGCCGAAGCGCACCGGGCAGATGCTGTTGACCGGAGACGGCGTTGTCGAGATTCCCACATCTGTGGGGCATTTTTTGGTTCCGAAGATATGGGTCGATAACCAGGGATTGTTGATGAGGCGAGCTGCGCCCGTGATAGAGGAATTGGCAAGAGGGGGGTGGAGTGAGAGCGAAGCGCTTGAGCGGCTTAAGAAGGAAGGCCTCGTGTTCCCGCCGCACGAGAAAGCGGTCGTGAACTTCTACAAGCATATGCTGGAACTTGAGAAGAACGGCAAGAATGGGATATGGGCGCGATTCCTGAAAAATGTGTTTGCGCCGATGACTGCAGCACAATTCGAGTTCGTTGTGGGCAATCCGCCGTGGATTCGGTGGGGGTATTTGTCGGACGAGTATCGCAAAGCCACTATGGAGATGTGGCAAGACTACGGACTGTTCTCGCTCAAGGGACATGCGGCTCGATTAGGAGGCGGGGAGAAGGACTTCTCGATGCTGTTTACGTATGCGGCGGCAGACCATTATCTTGCTAAGAATGGGACGCTTGGATTTCTAATCACACAAGAGGTTTTCAAATCGAAGGGCGCTGGAGAGGGCTTTCGTAAATTCCGGCTCGGCGCCAGAGACACATTGAAGGTAGTCAAGGCTCACGATTTGGCTACCGTGCAGCCATTCGAAGGGGCGGCAAACAAGACCGCTGCGATCTTTCTGCGGAAGCAGGGAAGCACGGAATATCCGGTGCCGTACACTGAGTGGAAAAGAAATAAGGGCGTTGGAAGGATACGGACCGATTTATCACTGAAGGAGGCAAAGCGCCTCTTGCAGAGGGAGCGGCTAATGGCCAGGCCGATAGGTAAGAGCAATGGCTCTTGGCAGACGCTGAAAGAAGCTGATAGACGTGTGAAACTGATCGGAGGAGAGAATGCGTATCAGTCACGCCTTGGCGCTCGCGTAGAGCCGTACGGAGTGTTCTGGGTAGAAGTGCAAGAGGTGTTGTCGAATGGGGATTTGATGGTTCGCAATCTTGTCGAGAAAGGGAAAACGGAAGTAAGAGAAGTCCAGGAGAGGATTGAGGCAGAGTTGGTGTATCCCGCTATTAGGGGTTCAGACATTAAACGTTGGGGAGCAGCCTCAGAAATATATGTACTTGTGGCCCAAGACCCAAAGACGCGCATGGGCTATGCAGAGAGCGATATGAGGAGGAGGTGGCGAAGAACCTATAACTATTTGTCGCTTTTCAAGAGAGAACTGTTAGAGCGAGCAGCATATAAGAAGTACCATTCTGAGACCGATAACCCATTTTATAGTCAATACAATATCGCCGATTATACGTTTGCGCGTTATAAGGTTGTCTGGAAGCGAATGGCGGGCGATTTGGTTGCGGCGGTGATAAGTCAGGCCAAAACCGATTTTGGGTGGAAGACTATAATTCCAACGGATACGACGTCGCTATTTGCGACGAAATTGAAGGACGAGGCGCACTATCTATGCGCGATTGTGAATTCAACGCCTGTACGCAAGTTCATAAAGTCATACTCATCAGCAGGTCGAGGGTTCGGAGCGCCATCCGTGATGGAGCATGTGGGTATTCCCAAGTTTGACGGACAGGCCAAGGCACACAAGAGACTCAGTGAGCTATCCGAAATACTGCACGAATTTAGACTGAAAAGCCCCAACGAAAAGATAGAAACACTTGAGGGAGACGTTGACAGAGCAGTTTGCGGACTGTTCGGCTTGCGGTGAGGATAACTAAATTCGTCCGTCGATTTCAAAGAGCCGTTATCGAGTATATCGGGCCATACCCGCTTAAGGTATGTCGAGGGGGTTGATGTCTTTTATTCGGTTGGTGTAGATTTTGTGGGGGTATTTCTCCAGGAGTTGGGTGTTGTATTTATTCATTAGCGCAAGGCTTTTTTCATTGAGGATTGTGCGCTTGACTCGGCTGGCCACATTCTCGGATAATTCCGGTATCGTTCCCGGATTTTTCTCGATAATGCGGACGAGGCGCCATTTGAACCCCCTGATGTGCCTTCCCTTTATCGGCCCGACCACGTCATTAGGCTCTGCCTTCCAAAGTTCCGGCCAGAAATATGCCTCGCTGCGGGGAGATAGAGTCATTTCTCCCCTCTGTTTGCCCACAAGGACTTACAGAAACTAAACTTATTAGTCAAATAGTCTCGACCAAATCCTTGTTCGACATTCCTCATTCGACATTTTTCATTCTCAAACGGGCAGTTTTTTGAGGTTCTTATTTTTTTTAGTATTTCCATTTTTGCATCATTTTGCTACACTACAGGGTTAAAGACGCAGGTAGCGAGTACTGGGAACGGCGTTGCTAGCGTTGCGAGAAGAAGAGCGGTTCTGATTTTCTTAGTTCTTTGGTTTTCTTTGATATGTAGGTGGAATAATGCGAAACGCAAGCAGATTTGAACGAAGGTTGAGAGTGTTGGTGTTTGTCTTGATTGCCGTTATAGGCGTAACGGCAGCGCAGGGTTTGGCTTCCGCTGGTGAGACCGGTGGACAACGAGAGACACAGTTAGAAAGAGAACCTAATGATTCTGGCATTGAAGCCTTACAGAAGAGGCATGCGGAGATGTCCAGATTGATGACCGCGGAGATAAATGATCTCAAACGCGAACTGGAAGAAACGAAAACGGATATAAAGGAAAGAGTTGCATTCCAGATGCGATGTAACGAAGAAGCAATCAGCAACGTAAACACGAGCATATCGGGAGCTTCTTACGCGTTGGCAGTTTTTGGGATCATAGTTGGAATTTTTGGGATAATAGTGGCTTTCTTGCTCGTTAGCCTGGGGATCTACATAGGGAGGCAGGTCAAAAACGTGACAGTCTTGACAGAGCAGAGCAAGTCCATTCTACAGACGCACGAAAGGATTAGAGATGAAGTGCGCCAACTCGATGCAAATATCAAAAGGGATATGGCACAGTTGTATAGCGATCTGAGGAATGAGGAGACCAGGGCCCTCATTCAAAGGCTTGGCAAAGTGCCGGAAGATATAGCAAATCTGTTCAACATCTTAGCAAGCCGTGAAATAGGACAGGAGTTTTACGAGGCGATTAAGGATGCGTATCAATTAGGGAAGGGCAGGCCCGGATTTGAGAGAGCCCAGTACCTCCTCTTGATTTTTCAGCATTTCGCTGGGGTAGCGTTGCTTGACCCCGATCTGCGAGATGACATAGAACCACAGTATCAGAAGTTAATGCAAGCTTCGTTTGTGAACGACATTGTACACACTTCGTGCGAATTTTTGACGGCGTGCACACAAGAAGGAATTTTGCATTGGCGCGAAAGACTCACAAAATATTTCGTTGCTCTGATCGCAAGTACACATAAGAATTGCAATGAACTCCACGCGGCAATCTATAAGGCACTGGGGATCAAAGAGAATAGATTTAATTTGTATTCAATACTTAGTTCGGATGCGCAGCTTAAGGGATTTGCCGAAGTATATGGAAAGATGCTACTAAATGACTACAAGGACGACCCTGGAAACACTGAGAGCGAGCAGAAGGTAATCACAGACATCGCTGAATGCGGAGAGGAAGATCAAGAATAGTCGGGCGAGGTCGAGGAGGCCTCGGATGAGTCGAACGCAGGTAATGAGTCCTAAGGAGAGGTGATGCGCAGGGCGCTTATTATTGTGCTTGGTACGTTTGTTGTGATTCCTTTTACGCGGAGTTTTTTCATTTTTCTTGCCACTAAGGCATTAAGACACGAAGACTTAGCCACGAATTTCCCCGTCGCGGCTTCGCTTCGCTCAGCCGCAACCAAACTAAAAAACTGGTTCTCACCCAAAACAGTTGGTGAACAGTAAAGGCTGTTTTGGCTTATCTCTTTTGGATTTAACGCTTTAAGGCAACGGCATGTACAAGGGATAATCCCATTGCCATCAGGCAGGATTGGGCAAGCCTGGCGGGCGAGCCGAGCGTTTCAATAGCGGGATACGGCATGGGGCGGCGTCTTTCGCGGCACTGCCCGCTTATAGTGCATATATGCTGTTGCCCACAATGCGATAAACGCAATTATCTAAACAATTACGTCAGCCTTGTCGAAAAAACACGCACAAAAAACAAGAAGCTGACGGATTGTAGTACAGAGAGGTTTTTAGGTTGCTTTCTTCGCTTTTGTTCTTGATTTATGTCATTTGATCCCGTATTGTTGCGCCACGATGGCAAAAGAAGATATCACAATTAGCCAGGCTGAGACATACAATGTTATATTGGAAATCCCGGTTAAGAGATGGTTATTTGATCTTGGGTGTGTTGCCCAATACTATAAAAATACCCGTGAACGGTTAATTACTCAAACAGACCGAATTTATGCAGATTGAATGTTTCGAGGATTACAAGGATTCATATGAAACGAAGAGACTTTCTAAAGGCAGGCGCGTTAGGCGTTTTGGTGCTGCCGGCGCCCGGTTGTCTGAAACCCGCGCTTCGAGGGCCGGCTAAAAAACCGAATATTGTGCTGTGCATGTCCGATGATCAAGGCTGGGGCGATACCGGCTACAATGGGTTGACGAAGGTCCAGACGCCCAATCTCGATGCCATGGCCGCCGCCGGGATGCGCTTCAATCGCTTCTACTCGCAGCCGAGTTGCTCGCCGGCACGCGCCTGCATTATGACGGGTCGCCACCCCAATCGCCAGGGCGTTTTCTGGCCCGGCCAGCGTCTGCGTGTTCAGGAGACAAATTTGGCCCAAGCCATGAAGCGTGCCGGCTACGTGACATCGCATTTTGGCAAGTGGCACCTCAACGGCGTTGCCGGGCCCGGTCAGGTTATCGCCAATGACGATCCGCTGTCGCCTCTCAATGTCGGTTTTGACGAGTCGTTTTCAGTCACTAACTACTTTGAACTGGACTGGACCTTTGGCCGCAACGGCGTACCGGTAAAGGTCGAGGGCGACGGCTCGGATGCCATTGTTGCACAGGCGTTGAAATATATCGAGAAGGCGGCCAAAGAAGACAAGCCGTTCTTTACCTTGATCTGGTTTGGCAGCCCGCACATTCCATGTAAGCCGCTGCCGAAGGATCTCGAAGCCGCCGGCGGCTCAGGATACTATGGCGAGCTTATCGCCGTGGACCGCAGCATGGGCACTTTGCGTGCCGGTTTGCGCAAGCTGGGGATCGCCGACAACACCATGCTCTGGTTCAGCAGCGACAACGGAGGCTGGCTCGGCGCAAAAAATCCAAGCGACCGCGGCACCAATGGCGCGCTTCGCGGCCAAAAGGGTCAGATTTGGGAAGGCGGCATTCGCGTGCCGGGTATTATTGAGTGGCCTGCGAAAATCACCAAACCAGCGATCAACGAATTGCCCGCAGGCGTTGTTGATATCTACCCGACACTGGTTGATCTGCTGGATATTGATGTCCCCAACCAGGTGAAACCGATCGACGGCATCAGCCTGATGCCGTTATTGGAAGGGAAGATGGCCAGGCGTCCCAAACCGATGGGATTCTGGCAGTATAGAGAGGGCGGTAAGTTCACACCAAATTCCGGGCCGTCGGCATGGAGCGACAATCGCTATAAACTGGTCAAACCCAAGCCCGATACGTGGGAGCTCTATGACCTGACCACGGACATCTCCGAGGCCAACGATATTGCGGCGCAGAAACCCGAAGTGGTCAAGCGCATGAAAGAAGAGCTTCAGGCGTGGCAGTTATCTGTCATCAACAGTTATGAAGGAAACGATTACCCGGAAAAGAAGGTCATTCAGCCACCCAAGCCTGAACGGAAGAAGAAACCATAAAAACTGTAGCCACTTAACCGGAATTCCGGAAAGGGAACAAAATGTTAGCAGCCACGAGGTCTTTAACAGCGAACTTTACTGTAACAGTTATTACTATCGTCCTTTTTGGCGTATCTTTGTGTCAGGCCGGCCAGCCGGTTGCTGCCGGCGAAAAGAAGGTTTACCCCGGCGCCGATGAACGAACGCCATCCAAGTCGGAGTACTCTTCATGGATAAACAACACCAACGAGGGAAGCACCGAAGAGCAGACAATGGTGAACCTTGACTTTTTTAAGTGGCTGCACGATGAATATGGGATGGTGCTGGATATTTATGGAATAAGTGCCGGCGCCATCGACAAGGCGGGCAGGTATGGCAAAATGGATTCGGATGCATTCAGGCGTCAGTTCCCCAACGGGTTTAGGCCCATTTACGAAAAGGCAAAGACAATGGGCACGCGTCTGGGCACATGGGGCGGACCGGACGGATTTGGCGATACGCCCGAAGAGGAACAGTCGCGGATCGACATGATGGTCAAACTCTGCCGGGACTATGAGTTTATACTGTTAAAGTTCGACGGTGTTGTCGGCGGGTTGCGTCCTGAAAAACAGGATGCGTTTATCCGTATGATGACCGAGTGCCGCAAATACTCGCCCGACCTGATCCTCCTGAACCACCGGCTCGATCTCGGCAAAGGTCTGCCGTACGCGACAACTTATCTTTTGGGCGGGGCAGAAACCTATATCGATGTCCACATGGTCAATAACCAGACCGCACCGCACCACCGGGCCGGGGCCATTTCCCGCGAGGTCGTGCCGGACCTGGTGAGGCTTACCGAGGACAGCGGCGTCTGCATCTCATCATGCCTGAACTACTGGGAGGACGATTTGATCCTGCAGGCTTTTAACAGGAGCCTTATTCTTGCGCCTCAGCTTTACGGCAATCCGTGGTTTTTGCGCGATGATGAGTACCCCAGGCTGGCCAGGATATTCAACTTAGCCAGGAAATACCGTGATATACTTGTCGATGGAATGGTTTTGCCCGAGGAGAGCTATGGCGAAAAGGCCGTTTCCCGCGGCGATGACCGGACGCGACTGCTGACGCTGAGAAACCTTAGCTGGGAACCAATTATCTGCAAGGTCAAACTTGACGAAGAGATCGGGTTGTCCGTGGGGGCGAATGTTAAGCTTCGCCAGTATCATCCAACCGAGCGGGTGATCGGAACATTTGAAAAAGGTGACGTTGTCGATGTCGAGGTTCTGCCGTTCAGGTCGTGTTTGCTGATGGCGACTTCAAAGCAAACCGAATTTGCCATCAAAGGCTGTGATTATGAGGTGGTTCGGGATGTACCCGGCAAACCGGTAATCGTAAAGCTTTTGGCCATGCCGGGTGAAAAACGAAATATAGAACTCGTTGCGGGCAGCAGAAAATTCAAATCGGCCCAGATATCCGGTCGGCGCCTTGACGATTTTGTCAAAGACAAAAGCGCGGAAATATCCACGACAAAACGCCGCAATCTTCTCTTCAGATAAGTCTATCCCGTGCAGTCTCACGGTCATTTCTCCTGCCCAAATTCATTCAACCTGTCAAATGCTCCGCATTATGTAGCATAATAATCCCCCGCCGTCAAAAAAATACCCCGCCCGAAACACACCGCGTTAAAGATTCATCGCTATCCCCCGATCCCGCAGATATTCCTTGATCTGTCTGATACTGTAATTGCCGAAGTGCGTAATCGAAGCCATCAAAACGGCATCCGCATGCCCATCCACAATCGCGTCGTAGAGATGATCGAGCGTCCCCGCCCCGCCGGATGCGATTACAGGGATATTAACCGCATCGCTGATCGCCCTGTTAAGCTCGTTATCGTATCCCGCCTTGGTCCCGTCGGCATCCATACTCGTCAGCAGTATCTCCCCGGCCCCCAATTCCTCGCCCCGAGCCGCCCACTCGACCGCATCGATATCCGTAGCCTCCGTCCCCGCCTTAACGGTCACATGCCATTTGCCCTCCTGCCCCACCGTCCGCCTCGCATCGATCGCCAAAACAACACACTGGCTCCCGAACCGCTCGGCCCCTGCCGTCAGAATCTCGGGATTCTCAACCGCAGCCGTATTTACAGAAACCTTCTCAGCCCCGCTACGCAAAAGAGCATCCATATGCTCGACCGTGCTAATACCCCCGCCCACGGTAAACGGAATAAAAACATTCTCCGCAACACGCTCGACCAAATCGACTATCGTCTCGCGAGAACGAATAGTAGCGGTAATATCCAAAAACACCAGCTCATCCGCACCCTCATCGCTATACCGCGCCCCAAGCTCGACAGGATCGCCCGCATCGCGAAGGTTCAAAAAATTAACACCCTTAACAACACGATTATCTTTAACATCCAAACAAGGAATAATCCGTCTCGTCAACATAACTAAATTTCTCGTTCTCTAATTAAAACCGCCTTGGCCAAAATTGTCATTCCCGCGAAAGCGGGAATCCAACCACGCCAACAGTGTCAATCCGTGTCTAAATCGGCGGTTCCCTTCTAATCTGTAGGGTGTGCAGCTTGCTGCACACGCCGTAAATCTGTTTTGGTCATTAGTCAATTTGAATTTTGATATTGTTTCGTATTTTGTGCTTCGTATTTTGAATTTCTTCTAAATCTGTGGTCTCCTTAGTGCCTTAGTGCCTACTGCCTCGCTCACAAATATCATAAAAATTCCGCAGAATCTCCAGCCCGTATTTCCCGCTCTTCTCAGGATGAAACTGCGTCCCATAAATATTGCCCTTTTGCACGGAAGCCGCCAAATCAAAACCGTAGTCCGTAAACGCAACCTTTGCATTTTCATCCGCAACCTCGGCACAAAACGAATGCGCAAAATAGAAATGCTTCGCATCCCCAAGCCCCGCAAACAAATCCATATCGCTCGGCAAATCCACCAGATTCCACCCCATATGCGGAATCACCCGCCCAGGCGGAATCGCCCCAACCTTACCGCCAATCAAACCAAGCCCCTCATGCCGCCCGTACTCGCTGCTCTCCTCGAACAGCATCTGATAGCCAACGCATATCCCCAAAAGAGGCTTACCCGCCAAAGCAACCTCCTTAACCACCTCAGCAGTGGCCCCCAGAGCGTCAACCGCATAGCCAAAAGCCGCAACGCCCGGTAAAACAAGCCCCAAAGCATCACGAATCGCACCCGCATCGCTGCTAAGCTCAACCTCGCATCCGATATACTGAAAAGCGTTGCAAACGCTCTTAACATTGCCAACATTATAATCGATAACAACAATCATAACCCCGATTAAACACAATAAACCCCCATCCGTCAAACAGGATTAACGAATACGCCCCCATGAATACCCTCAAATTTAGGTTCATCCGGTTAATGGCTAAGTGCACCAAGCCCGTTGCAAATGCAGCTTAAGTTATGATAACATTCTTTCGTGCCGATTAAACGACTTGGACCATATTTCTTAAGGAACGGCTGAATGTGTGGAATAGTAGCGTATCTCGGAAAAAAAGCCGCACAACCGATACTCGTCGAAGGCCTAAAAAGGCTCGAATACAGAGGATACGACTCCGCAGGAGTAGCGCTCCTGGGCGACGGAGCCATAAAAATACAAAAAATCAAGGGAAGAATTAGCGCACTCGAGGATATCCTCGACCCGCCCGCTCAAACAGATACGCTTGGAATAGGACATACAAGATGGGCAACACACGGCGAGCCAAACACCGTAAACGCCCACCCGCACCTCGACTACACCAAAAAATTCGCCGTAGTGCATAACGGAATCATCGAAAACTACGCAACACTAAAAACCTGGCTCCAAAACGAAGGGGTGAAATTCGCCAGCGAAACAGATACCGAAGTCATCGCAAACTTGATCGGCTGGTTCTACGCCAATGAAAACGAAGAACCGGGATCAAACAAATTCGAATGGGCCGTCCAAAGAGCGCTGCGAGAACTCCACGGCGCCTACGGCCTTGCGATTCTTTGTGCCGATTACCCGCAAACACTCATCGGAGCAAAAAAGGGAAGCCCGCTAATCCTCGGAGTCGGAAACAACGAATACATCCTCGCCTCGGACGCCGCAGCGATAGTCGAACACACAACACAGGCAATATACCCGGATGACAACGAAATGGTGATAGTCACACCGCAAAAATTCAGCACGAAAACAATCAACAACGTCACCGTCGCCAAAGACCTCAAGGAAATCGAATTCTCACTCGAACAAATAGAACTCGGCGGATTCGAACACCACATGCTAAAAGAAATATTCGAGCAGCCAAAAGTCCTGACAACATGCATGGGAGGAAGATTAGACCTGGCGAACTACAAAATAAAACTCGGAGGAATCGCAAATCACCTCAGAGAACTCACAAGAACAAAACGCCTGATAATGACCGCGTGCGGAACGGCATTCCACGCAGGACTCGTCGGAGAATTCATCTTCGAGCAGCTCGCCAGAATCCCGACCGACACCGAATACGCAAGCGAATTCCGCTATCGCAATCCCATCATAGAAGACCGAACAGTAGTAATAGCAATAAGCCAATCAGGCGAAACCGCAGACACCCTCGCAGCCGTCGAACAGGCGAAAGAAAGAGGGGCAACCGTACTCGGAATAGTAAATGTCGTCGGCTCGTCGATAGCAAGAGCCACGGACGCCGGAATATACCTGCACGTCGGACCGGAAATAGGAGTCGCAAGCACAAAGGCATTCACAGCACAAGTAACGGTGCTCGCAATGCTCGCTATCGAACTCGGAAGAAGAAGACACCTCGCAAGCAGCCAGGCCGAAAAATACATACAGGAACTCGCCAAAATACCTGAAAAAATTAATGCAATACTCGACCAGTCAGACCACATAAAACAAATAGCCGCGGCAAACGCCAACGAAGAGAACTGGCTATTCCTCGGCAGAGGCTTTAATTACCCCGTCGCACTCGAAGGAGCCCTAAAGCTAAAGGAAATAAGCTACATCCACGCCGAAGGACTCCCCGCTGCGGAGATGAAGCACGGCCCGATAGCGCTCATCGTCGATGGAATGCCCTCGGTATTCATCGCAACACAAGGCCCGCAATACGATAAAATCATGGGCAACATAGAAGAGGTTAGGGCAAGAGGCGGAAGAACCATCGTCGTTGCAACAGAAGGCGACCAAAACATCGAAAAACACGCCGACCACTTGATCGAAGTGCCAAAAACGCCCGAAATCTTCCAGCCGCTGCTAACAGTCATCCCGCTCCAACTGCTCGCATACCACGCCGCAGTAATCAGGGGACACGATGTGGATAAACCAAGAAACCTCGCAAAAAGCGTAACCGTAGAATAACATCCCCCCACCTCTGTTGGGCTGTCGACGAACGCCACGGAGTAGAAAACTGGGCTGAGGCGCAGAGGAGTGTGAGAGGAGAGGAATTGACCCCAGCCCAATTTAATAGCATCTTCCAGGACAGAAACGCTTGCCGAAAAACTGTATCCTACAAGGCATTACGCCGTTACGCAAGCAAAAGTTCTAAAATAAGGCCCAACTGCAAAAAAGTGGGCTGATTGTTTGTGAAAACAGTCCGTCGTGGCGGACTGGAGTTTATCGCGTTATAGCCGCCGGCATGATCCCGGGACTCCCACTGGACGAGCTGATTGCACGCCCTATGGTGAACTTTCTGTAGTCGGAACAGAGTCGCTTCTGACCATGTTAAAGAGTGGGAGAACGCCGGCAAGCATAATGCCGCCAAGAAATCCCCCAACGTGGGCTATATGAGCCGTGGGCAGAAGCCCCACAAAACCGGCCGTCAAGCTCAGAAGGAACCAGATTAAGACTATCCAGGGCCCTAAGAAGCCAAAGCGGCCAAAGCACAGCACAACGTGCATTCCGAGGACGCCCATTATCGCGCCGCTCGAACCGATAGCAGGCCGACCGTCATAAGCGATGTGGGCGAATGCCGAGAAAAAACCTGCCAAAAAGTATGCCAATATATAATTTGCATTCCCCAATCTTGAACAAACGTGACGGCCAAATATGAAAAGCGTCAGGAGGTTCCACGCAATATGAGGTACGTTTGCGTGAAGCCACATGTGACCCAATATGGCCATAACAGACCAGCCTTCCAGAACCAATCCGTTCAAATACTGCTGGCCAGAGTCGTATGTGAACTGAATAAAAAACGACACAACAGCCAGCACCATAACGACATAGTTGCCGACTGGTAAGTTTGGCGCATATAGATTGCGTTTCAATTGAATGTGCAAAAAACGCTCCTTAAACGAACTCAATCAGACGGCCCTTCAACCAGGCCTGCACAGTTGGGAAAACTAAATAACACCAAAAAAGCCTTCACACCACTCATCCATGAACATCATCTACTCTAACAAATATCCCGAAAAAGTCAAGCAAAAAAACCGCTCCGACTAACTCTAAAATCAACGGAGCAGGAGGGATTCGAACCCCCGATACCTTGCGGTATAACGGTTTTCAAGACCGTCGCGATTAACCACTCTGCCACTGCTCCGGCTAACTCCGGCCCCGCAGCTCACCCATCCTCGCCGGGCCGAATACATCGCACACCATTCTAACCAACACCCCTAAAATTGCAAGCCCGTAATCATTTTTAGACTGCCTCTATGAAGCTTTGTATTACATTCTTCTACATTCTCCATTCTGTCCTCCCCCCCAAATAACATCCCATAAAGAACTACTTGCCCCCCCGGCCCAAAGGTGTTATCCTCACCCGGCTTGCCGAATGCTGAAAATTAACTTACCGATCAACTGGCAAAACCAAACAACAAATCAACGCCGCAATCCCCCAAGCCTAAACCGCCCCCGCTCCGCCTTCACCCTAATCGAGCTGCTCGTCGTAATAGCAATCATCGCCCTGCTGCTCTCGATACTCTCCCCCGCCCTAATGAAGGCCATTGTGATGCTGGACGGAAAGCCGCAGCACGCGGTTCCTGTTGCTTCGGGGATGAACGTGGCCAACGCCGTTGCAGTCAACGACGGGTACCTGTATGTCAGCGAGACAATCCTTGTGCCCGAGTCGAAACCTTTGATTAGCGGTATTTTCCGGTTCAAGATCGGCGACGAAGGCATTACGCTCAAATCCCCTCTTAAAGACGATCCGCACCTGATTACCACAATCACGTCGCACAATCCAGATATCGGGTTCGGCGCCGACGGGCTTTGCTTCGATTCGAAGGGCAACCTTTATTGCGGCAACTTCGCCGACGGTACGATTCACAAAATAACCTTCGACGAGCAAGGCAAAGTCGCATCCAATACGATTTGGGTCAAAACCGACAAGATGAAATGTGCCGACGGTTTGTGCTGCGACCAGAAGACGGACAGGATTCTCGTTGCCGACATGGTTCAGAACGCCATACAGATGATCTATCCGGATGGGACCGTTGAAACGATTGCGATGAATGGCGATACCGACGGGGCTGAGGGCTTGATCGACCAGCCCTGCGAAGCCATCTTCCGCGGCGACGAGGTCATTATTTCGAATATGGACTGGCCCTTCGAGGGCGTGGTCAACACAACATGGGATAAGCCTTATACGCTCTCGGTTGTGAACCTGAAATAGGCGGTTCCTGCCACGAAGGCACAAAGGAAGTTCAGACATGGATTAGTACGGATTGACACTGTTATTCGCTATTTTTATGATGGCGAAAACACGGTCGATCAGGCTTGCAGGGTTCGTAATTGGGCGTTTAGGTCTTTCAGCGATGGGTACATTTGCTCGAAGGTCTTGAAGCATTGGCGATATTTCTTCGTCAACTCCAGGTTCGGCTGATAAACTTTGCCCGGCTTATTGACCTTCTCGTAGGCGTTGCGGACATCTTCATACAGGCCGACGCCTATGCCTGCCAGAATTGCGGCTCCGAGCGGGGTAGGCTCTTCGATTTCGGATGTTTCGATCGGCTTTCCTATCATATCGGCCTTGTTTTGCATCCAGAATTCGTTCTTGGTCGCCCCGCCGATGGCTACGAATTTCTCAGGTCTAACGCCGAGCGATTTCTCCAACCCCCGGACAATCTGGACGAACTGATAATCGAGACCTTCGATAATCGCCCTTAACATATCGCCCTTTGTAACGATATTGCGCAGGCCGACAAAGGCTCCCATAGACTGAGAATCGACCACGGGGCAGTGGCTGCCGGACATGTGCGGCAGGAACATCACGCCGTTTGCGCCGGGCGGCGATGCTTCGGCGAGCTTCATGAGTTGGTCCCACTCCTCGGCGCCGTCTTTCTCGGCCTTTTGCTTTTCCTCGAATCCGTATTGCCTGCGGAACCATTCGAGCATATCAGCGGCGACCGCAGCAGCCATAATACTCCACAAATCGGGCGAGGCGACGTGCGAATGGACTGGAATACCCATCTCCCTGACTTGCGGCGTGAGCACCGGCTCGCTCAGGCTCGTAACGACTATCTCCCAAGTGCCCGTAACGTCAAGCACGACGCCAGGCTCGAATGCACCGACGGGCAGCGTGCCGCAGCAGTAATCGTGTCCGCCCAGAACGATGGGCGTTCCTATTGGCAGGCCCGTTGCCTCGGCGGCTTTTGGGTGAACCTTGCCTAAGGGCGTGCCGCTGGGCTGCGGGTCGCAAAGCAACCGGCGGTCTATGCCCGATGCTTCAATCAATTCATCCGACCAAACACGTTTTCGCTGGTCGAAAAGCAGCGTTGTCGAAGCCATTGTGTGGTCGGTGCCGTATTCGCCGCAGAGCATGAAGCTGACGAAATCCTCGATCAGAAGCCACTTATCCGTTTTGGCGAGTATCTCCGGCTCGTTCTCGGCCATCCACAGCAGGCGCAAAGCCGTATTGAAAACCCAAATCTGATTGCCGCCGATTTCGAATTGCTTCTCGGCTCCGATGTTTTCGAGCCACCATCGATGCTGCGGCTCGGTCCGCGGGCAGTGCCAACTTATAAACGGATACAGCCAGTTGCCCTGCTTATCAATCGGGACACCGTCCATTCCCATGCCCGTGACGGCTACGCCTTTGATCTGAGCGGGATCGTCGATTTGGCCGACGGCTTCTTTGAGCGATTCGCATACGCCGCCCCAAATCTGCTCCGGCTTCCATATCGCCCAGTCCGGATGGTCCGGGTATGGATTGAATCGCTCGGTGGGTCGGCTTGCCTGAGAAACGGCGTTGCCCCGGAGATCGTAGATGATTGCCTTTAGACTCGTCGATCCTAAATCAATTCCTATCAGATACGCCATCAGAGCGCCTCCAATGTGTAATAGTCCAGCCGCTGGGAGGCCAGATTCGTCGCTTCACTTCGTTTCGCTCAGAATGACAAGTTCTCATTATCTCTTACCGGCACTGGTTTTTCAGTGACATTCGGACCTATTGATGTCTAAAAGGTTAAATGACCAGTTCGGTTTTTGGATTGTCATTCCCGCGAAAGCGGGAATCCACTTTGGACTCGTGGATTCCGGCTCAAGGCCGGAATGACAGTGTGCGGCCATCTCATTGGGAACGTTCATTGTTCTATTGATAATTCAATAATTGACTCATTACGGTTATAGGCTGATCGGGTATCGGCCGAATTCTTTTAGGGTATCGAGCATGGCCATATAGTTCTCCGGCTTTACCGAGGCATGAATCGAATTGCTCGATGAGAGTATGTAGCCTCCGCCGGGACCGCCCTTTTTGATAGCCTGCTTCGTCTCTTCGACTACATCTTCTACAGCGGCATAGCTCAACGTCTGAGCACAATCGACATTGCCCTTCAATGCTATTCTGTCGCCGTATTTAGCCTTGACCTCGGCCAAATCCATGCCGGCCTGGGGGTCAATCGGGTCGAGGCAGCTTATCCCGGAATCGACAATCATGTCGATTATGGGCCAGAGGTCGCCGTCGGTATGTTTAATTACCGGCAGGCCCAACTCCCTGAATCCGCCGATGACACGGCACAGACCCGGGTAGAACAACTCCCGGAAATGTTGCGGCGACATCATCGGCCCGGTGTTATAGGCGTAGTCGTCGCCCGTCCAGATGAAATCGACTCCGCGGTCGGCCACTTCCTTGGCCATCGCAAGGTTGATTTCGACGGACATATCGACCAATGCCTTTATCAGCTCAGGATCGGCGGCAATTGTCATGAGCAGATTCTCCATACCCATAAGCGAGCGCGGTATGGAAAAGACGTCGTTAAGATGCACGCCAATTGCCTTGTCATCCTTGAATTCTCTAACCGCCCATTCGACGGTATCGTATCGGCCCGTCGCGTTAGGGTCGGGGGGGCAGTAGCTCTCGAATTCGGCCATTTCCTTAATCGGCGACTCGACCTCGACGCCGTGCTCCTCGTTGCCGTAGTCATCGACATAGCCCCATTCGCTGCGCCACTGCGTCGGCCCGACTTGCTCTTTTTTGAAATCGGGACCGACGAGTATCGCATCGTGCCCCATCTTGACTGCGAATTCGTTATGACTCGCACAGCCGGGGCATATAGCTTCGCGGACGTTTTTGGCGAATAGCCACTCAAAATGCGGTATCCGGTCGGGCTCCTGACGATTTAAGACCCGTCTAACTCGCTCAGCGGAGGTCAGTTCGTTCACTCTTACTCCTGACAACGGAAAAAACATATTACATTCGAAGCTTGATGGGCACATCATAATATCGAGGCGGGCTTGTATCAACCACAAAAGGCTGAACTGCGAAATAGCCCGCACGAACGCTTGATTAGCTAAAAGTGATTGACAAGCCGTATGAGAAGTCGTTACACTGCAACGACTTAAATCATAATCATCCGCCGCCTGGTTTGGATAGGGCGGCGGACTTCGAGAAAGGAGTCGTGTTATGAGCGGTACGGTTTTCGGGTTTACGCTGCTTTTGTTGGGGGCTGTTTGCGGGGGCTCGTTCGGGCTTCCGAGCAAGTTTGTCAAGAAAGGCACGCCGTGGGAGACGCTTTGGGGGCCGTTCTTTTTCTTTGTAACCATCCTCATTCCGACTACAATGTTCCCTTTCATCGCCAATGGGTTGTTCGCCACCTGCTCCGATGCCGGATATGCAGGCGTTATAATGCCGGTCGCTTTTGGATTCCTCTGGGGGCTTGGCTCGATGACGCTTGGTATTAGTTTCGGGCTAATCGGCTTATCGTTGGCTTATGCGCTCAACTACGGCGCCCAGATCGCCACCGGAGGCATGGGGCCTTTCATCATTCATAACAGCGACCAGCTTGCCACCGCCCACGGCTTTACGATTATGGGGGGAGTGGCTGTGTGTATAATCGGCGTGATTGTATGCGGTCGGGCCGCGACTTCGAAGAGCAAGAGCCAGGCAGGCGAGGGCGAAGGGCAAACGGTGCTCACAGGCGACAAACTGATAAAGGGCTTGCTCGTGGCCGTTCTTTCGGGAGTGCTT
Organism: Sedimentisphaerales bacterium; assembly: GCA_041322395.1. Taxonomy (GTDB): domain Bacteria; phylum Planctomycetota; class Phycisphaerae; order Sedimentisphaerales; family Anaerobacaceae; genus JAFGCD01. Next base: position 2,142,650 of record JBGLNQ010000001.1, on the reverse strand, counting down.
TGTGCGTGCTACGGCATTGCGGTTAGTTACGGCGGCAAGGTCACGGATATTTCAACGGGCGAGTATGGTAATCCCGGCTGGCGTGCGGCGTTCGTTGTGGCGGCTCTTATTCTGTGGGGCGGCTCGGTCTCGGCCTGCGGCTATTGCGTCTATAAACTCTGCAAAAACAAAACCTGGGGCACGTTGACCGGACCCGGAATCGGCAAAGTCCTCTTTATCGCACTGATCATGGCCTGCCTGCACGACGGCGCTATACTGCTATTCGGCGTCGGCGCCTCAAAGTTAGGAACGCTCGGCGTGGCAGTCGGCTATGCGGCGTTTATGTCGTTCGCAATCATAGTCGGCAACATCAACGGCTTTCTAACAAAAGAATGGAAAGGCGCCAGCAGACAGAGCATGCAGTTGATTGCCGGAGGAATACTAATCCTCATCATTGGCGTAAGCCTACTCGCCAAAGCCAACCTCATGCAGGGCGAATACGAAAAAAGCAAAGCCGCAGAACTCAAACTCAGCACCCCCGCTGAATAATTCCGCGTGTGCAAACAAGTTGCACACCCTACACGACTGCTTCTAAAATCCAGGCTTGATTAAGGTCTTAGCACTACTCTGAGGGCTTGGCCGGACTTCATTAGGTCGAAGCCTTTGAAGATTTCTTCGAGAGGCAGGATTCAAACAGATCGCTCGTCGCACTATCCAAAATGTAATGCTTTCCGTTCGAAGTCAGGAGCACCGAACCGGGGTCGTTTATCGCATTGGCCTGGCTGTTAGAATCCGCCAGTTCCGTCATACCGTCCGTACTGTCCCATAGAAACGCACGATTACCCGAAGTCCCGACTATCCGGCCCCGAATGTTTATATCCGCAGCACTGCTGTTATTCGCTCCATCGAGAACACCCAAATCAGTTATGACGCCGTTCTCCCACAAAAACGCACGCCGCCAGGAATAAACCCCGGCGGAAGTTCTCGCCATACCGACGATCTGCCCGGCATCGTTTATCGCCGCGGCCTCAGTGCAACTGCCGCCGGGCAAAATGCCAAGATCGATCATCTTCCCGTGCTCCCAGAGAAAAGCGTGAAGCTCGTTAGTGGCGGTTCTCGCCGAGCCGACAATCCGACCTGTGTCGTTGATCGCATAAGCGCCGCTGACGTTGCCGCCCAATGTGCCCAGGTCGATCATACCCGTCGCCTTGTCCCACACAAATGCACGCAGTTGTCCTGTCACAGTCTGAGAGACCCCCACAACCTGGCCGGACTCGTTTATACCATAAGCAGAACTGTATGAGCCTCCGAGCGTCCCCAAATCGACAACTTCGTAACGAGGCCGAACAGGCTCTGGCTCGGCCATAGACACGGACACGCCGACAGCCGCAAAGGATGCAAACAAAAACAACGCCGCAACAATAGCAATCCTGAACCTTTTGGGATTGCCAAACTCGGTGCAGCCGGGTCTGATTATCAAGAATCTATCACTACTCTTCAAAACTGCCTCCCGGCATCTTCTCACAAATTTCCATCACCCAGATTCATCAACCACATTATTTGCGGGCTCCGACGATACCGCCCGTTCGAGTTTCTCCACGTCGGCGCAATAAACTCATCCGTTTCGCCGTCGTTTTTTGGGTTTGTCTCAAACCACCGTCATCTTCCCGAATAACACCAGTGCCCCAAGCAGCATACCCTTACCGAATCCAAACCGCGACAACTGCTTCCGCAATGACCGCTTCGCACGGTAGAAAAGCATCTTCGCGGCAAACTCGCTGCAGCCCATCGACTCGGCTATCTGAGAGTATTCCATCTCACGATAGCATCGCATGGTCAGAACCGTACGGTGCCGAGGCTTAAGACGACGCATCGCTCCGAGGATTATATCCTTCAACTCCTGGCTCATAACCCCTGCCATAGCCTGCTCGCCCCCTGGGGGCTCGCTGCCTGCGTAGGCGGCCCTTTCGGCAACCGCAGAAGCAGTAATAGTCCGCCGACGCTTCTCGGCCCTATAATGAAGACGCATCTTATTGATAGCTATCTTGTAAAGCCAGGGCCAAAACCTGTGGGCCTCTTTCAGATCGCTTAGTACTCTGAGCATCTCGATTAAACTTTCCTGTACAATCTCCTGTGCCAGATCTTCCTGCAACGTAAGACGAAATACGTCAACGCGCAGACGTTCCTCGGCCAACTCGCTCAATCTTTCAAGACTCTCCTTGTCGCCGAGTTGGGCTTGTTTTACCAGACTGACGTAATCAGCAGTTTTCTCCATTCAAAGGTATCGCCTGTATATGGTGCGCAGAACGCGTCTATAGTAACACTATTTCACTCAATTTCGGCGATTTTCCCCTATATTATTATAAGAAAATCCGTCGCTTTGCCCCCTTTGTAAGCCTGTTTTCGAGAACCATGCAAATTCTCAAAAGCCCCCACATTCATCTATAACATCCGCCCCAGTAAGGACTTATATGCGCAAATGCCCCCCAAGCATCCAAACTCGACTCTTATCGACAAAAGCGGTCGGCCTGTTCGACTAAGAACGCCCGCCGATCTTGACCAGCTGGGGTATTCTTCCGGCAAGGCCTATTCGGTCGTCCTGGACGATTATTACGCCGGCAACACCTTCGATGGCGACAATGCGTTCGAGTGCAAGATCGACGTCTTCGACACTGCTGACAAGATTCGCGGCGCCGGTGGCGGCGGCATCGGCCAGAGCGGCGTCGGATGCTATAACGGTGGCTAAATCGCACTGTCCGAGGCTCTTTGAATGGCCCATCTTTCCAGAGGAAGAGCATATTGAGATTGGCGTATCTGAAGGCTCAAGGGCCAATCCAAGCTGATTGGTCGGCGTCTCGGCGCCTGTGACCAGAGCAATTATCACCGGTTCGGCGGCCTTTATGTAGATGTCTCCGCCGTTTTCCACGATTGCTTCCAGTGCTCCTGCTTTTATTCCGGCCTCGGCGGCACACTGGGCCATAGCTCCGGCGACCGCGGCCATAGGCCCGACCCCGACAAGCTCCGCCGCCCGCGCCATGCGCTTTGCCACGTCTGGAGCGTCGGCGAGCAGTTCAAGCGGTTCGAGAGAGAGGAGGAAATCTTTGTGTCGCTCGATATATTCCTCGAGAATCCGTCGTTGTCGGAGGATTTCAGAAGTAGCCGCATCGAACTCCGAGCAACAGATGCGGAAGACGGCCTCTTTGTGGGTGAAAGTGCGGTACTTTCGTTTTTGGCTCATTTGGACATCCGACCGGGACCCGTAATACTTATCAAAACGCCGAGGTGCATGCACCGGACGGGCAAACGCGAATACACGCCAGGCACTCGATGCAGTCGGCCTCGTTAAAGAGCACTTCCCGCGTCGCCTTATCGGGGATATGCAAAGCGCCTGTCGGGCAGTGGGCAATGCAGTGGCCGCAGTGCGTGCAGCTTTCCTCGTCGCGCAACACGCTCTTGCCGTTCATTTTAGTGTCTTTGGGAAGATAAGCGACCGGTTCTGCGAGTCTGAAATCGCCTCGTCTGATCTCGTCGGCCAATAAATTGGCGATTTTCAGCGCCTTGTAGTACGACGAGAGCGAGCCGACCGCTATTTCCTTGCCTTCCACCTCGATCACGCCACTGCGCAACTGTTCGTAGCTGACGAAATCTATTATCTTGCCGGTATTCTGCGGATAGTGGTAACTGTAGTCAACGACCGGAGCGAGAATGTCCCGGTCTCTTACGCAGGTTCGTTTCAGCACGTCTTCGTTCAATATCGGGATTGGTATTCCCACCCCGATCGCCAGCGAGACTCCGTATCCGCGGAGGCTGACGCCCCTGACGAATTCGGGGATCATCTGTTTCATATCCGCCGTCAACGCCAGGGTTCCGGCTCCCCCTTTTGGTATTCCTCCGGGCGTTCTGGCCCCTCCGCCTGCGTGCTGGGTTCCTTCCGCGTAAACGATTCCCTTTGCTCCGGCCATCCAGATTCTGGTCCCGACTCCGATGGTTTCATAGAATGGGTCGTTCAGCAGCGGTGAGAGTTGGCCTGCCGAGCAATAGTTCGCATTCTTACGCCCCGGCTCAAGGGTTCCCATATAGGTGTAAATCGTCTTATCCGAATCGTTGACGGCAACGTTGTAGTTCTGGTAGCAGTTGCGGGGGTTGAGCATCGTGGCCTGATTCAAATCGTCGATTGTGAAGTATGTTCTGATCTCGCGAAGGGGGTAGCAATCGGTTCCGTATGAAAGGGCGAAAAGCTGGAGGGTTCTTCCCGCTACGAGGTCCTCCATAACATGCGCTCCTCCGTATTTGAATTCTCCGGGATGGTCCATATTGGCCGGGTCGTTGTGGCGAAGTTGCGTTGCCCCCAGATAGACATCCACCGCCGCCAGCCCCGTATAGACAAGGACGTCCTGCACCCATGCTTCGGACATTCGAATCTTGGGTTTTGAATGTCCGAAGTTCAGCGTGCATCCCGATGAACACATCGGCCCGAATGTCGCGGTAGTGACAACATCGACTTCTTCCGCCGCTGCGGCCAGGCCTTTCTTATCGACGTAATCCATTATCTCATCGGCTGTGAGGACGACGGCCTTGCCTGATTCTATGCGCTTGTTGATTTGTTCGTATGTTTTCATAGGTCATTCCATTCCAGAGGTCGTGTAATCGGGCCTTTTTCTTTCGACTTTACCGCCTTATTAAATGCTTATTGCATAATGCACATCGGGCGCAGTCTAAGGGCTGGGGGGGGCTTTGTCAATTATTATGTGCGAATGCGGGCCGGCTGCCGGCTTACTGGAATTTCCAGCCGCGGTCCGGATACTCTTCTCAGGGAGTTATAGCCCATTTGCCGGAAGCGTTGAGGGTAATTTCGCTTGGGCTTTTAACCCCGGTCGGCGCCTTCGCCGTGATGACATATTCGATAGGGTCGTAACTGGTTATGACCCATGAAAAATCGCCGACGCTCGAATCGCCGCCTTTGAAATAGGTGCCGTCGAGAACCCACGGGGCGACACCGAGTTTTTCGAGTGTTGGGACGGCTTCGAAGCCTTCCCGCTCGATGGCCATATAGATGCGCAACGCAGTGGCAATAGTGCCCATAGTGGCTTTTCCTTCCGACCACTTGGCCGAATCGACACTTCCGCGAAATAGCGGTATCGCCGCCGCTGCAAGAATTGCAATTATCAGAATCACCACCATCAATTCGACAAGGGTAAAACCCTTCATATTATTCACCTTTTATCTTCTAAGGTCTGCAAAAAGGATCCATCCTGCCGACTAGTACTTGTGCTTCAACCACACAATCAACAAGCAAGGAAATTACCCCACATGGCGCCCTCCGGTGGCGGCTATTGTCTTATGTGTCTTAAACACATTAGACTGCCGATAGTATATCAATATTTGGCCGCCATTTCAAGAAAAAAAAGAAATTTAAGGCAAATCGGCGGTTTCGGACCGGGGGAGGGGGGGATTCGACGGATTATATCCGCTGGGATACTAACCCGTATTTCTCACCGCCGAGTACGCTGAGAACGCAGAAGTTGTTGTATTGTAAGAACTTATAGACAACGGGCGGCAGTTCCCAGCAAGGGCTGCAATGCCCCAAACGCAATCCCGCCTCGCCGGGCCAATTGCCGCATCAGGTCGCCGCCTTTGCGGTCTTTTTGGCCTTTTTGGTTTTCTTCTTGGTCTTCTTTTTGACCTTCTTCGCCTTTTTCCTTCCGAGCAATTCGTCGGCCTCTTCCCATGTTTCGGGCGGCCACTTGCCCGCCTCCTGAAGCTCCTTGAGGTGGTCGAGCTGCTTGATGCTAATGATCGTTCTGCACTTAGGAAATCTGCCGCAGCCCATGAACGGGCCTTTTTTGCTTTGCCGAATAACGAGTTCGCCGTCTTTGCATTTGTAGCACTTTATTCCGGTTGGCTCGGGCGGGGGTTTGGGAGGCAGGACGTTTCCATCCTTGTCCAGGCTGAGGATTCCTTTGCAGTTAGGGTAGTCGCTGCAGCCGAGGAATGGCCCGAATCGTCCGTTCTTTTCGAGCATCGGCTTTTCGCAGACGGGACACTTGTGACTGCTGACCTTCTCTTCGGGCATATTGCCCTCCTTATCGCATGGGCAGGCGAATTTGCAATCGGGATATGCCGAGCAGCTCAGGAACTTTCCGTTCTTGCCGAACCGATAGACCATCGGCTTTTCGCATTTGGGGCATGTATATTCGCTTGGAGTGACCTCGGCCTTTGCGTGTTTCATCTCCGCCAGTGCGGTTTCGAGGTTCTCCTGGAAAGGACCGTAAAAATCTTTCAGAACGCCGACCCAGTCCAGATGCTGCTCCTCAATTTTATCGAGCTGCTCCTCCATATATCTGGTGAAGGCGACGTCCATTATCTTCGGGAAGAACTCGACGAGCTTATCGGTAACTATCTCGCCGAGGTCGCTGGCGAAGAATTTCTTGTCCTGCTGCTCGACGTATCCTCTGTCCTGTATAGTGCTGATAATCGAAGCATAAGTGCTCGGACGGCCGATGCCTTCTTTTTCGAGCGCCTTTACGAGCGAACCTTCGGTATATCTGGCCGGCGGCTTGGTGAATTGCTGCTCGGCCTTGATATCGACGGCGGCGAGGTCTTGTCCGGCTGCGACGGCGGGCAACTGCTGTCCGTTCGAGCCGGTCTGCCATATTCTCGTATATCCGTCGAAGACGAGCACTCGCCCGGCGGCTTTATAAACGCATTGGCCGAGAAGCGTCTCGGCGGCTATCTGCAAATTCGTCACGTCCCACTGTGCAGGCTTCATCGCCGACGCTACGAACCGCCGCCAGATAAGGTCGTACAGCTTGAATTGCTCGCCGTTTAGAAACGACTTGATGTCGGAAGGCGTAAGGTCAACGTCGGTGGGGCGGACGCCCTCGTGGGCCTGCTGGGCGCTCTTCTTGGCGGCGTATATGTTGGGTTTTTCGGGCAGGTACTCGACGCCGAGGTGCTTGCCGATATAGTTGCGGACATCCTTGACGGCTTCGGGCGAGATGTGCGTGCTGTCGGTTCTCATATAAGTGATAAGACCGAGTGAGCCCATCGAGCCGAGGTCGATGCCCTCGTACAACTGCTGAGCAACCCTCATAGTCCGCTTGGTCGTAAAGCCGAGGCGATTGGCCGCTACCTGCTGAAGAGTCGAAGTGATGAACGGCGGCGACGGACGAGAATATGATTTCTTGGTCTCAATCTCGGCGATTTTGAACTGCGCTTCTTTTATCGCGCCGAATATGCGTTCGCCCTGTTCGGCGTTGGACGCCTCGAATTTTTCGCCGGCTATCTTTTGCAACTCCGCCTTGAAGGCGCTGCGCTGGGCGAGCCATTTATACTGCTCGGCCAGCGTCGGCGGATTCTCATCCTCGGTTTTCGGCGTTATGAATTCGAGCCATTCGGCGCTGTAGTTTGCTTCCAGGTCGGTGGTGAATACAGCGGGGATCAACCAGTATTCGACCGGCTGGAAGGCTCGAATCTCCCTCTCTTTCTCGACAATGATCTTGACGGCGACCGACTGCACTCGGCCGGCCGAGAGGCCCCGCGTAACTTTCTTCCACAGCAGCGGGCTTATTTGATAGCCTACGATCCTATCGAGTATCCTCCGAGCCTGCTGGGCCATTACCTTGTCCATATTCACTTTGCCCGGTTTGGCAAAGGCTTCTTTTATGGCTGAACTGGTGATCGCGTTGAATACTACTCTGAACGTGCGATCTGGGGGAACACCGAGCAGCTCAGCGAGATGCCAGGCAATCGCCTCGCCCTCACGGTCGAGGTCAGTTGCGAGATATAGTTTGTCGCATTTCCTGGCAGAGGCCTTGAGGTCTGTAACGATCCGGCCCTTGCCCGGCATGATATCGTAGGTCGGCTCGAAATCGTTATCTATATCGACGTTGAGGCCTTTCGACGGCAAATCCCGAACATGGCCTATCGACGCCTTGACCTCAAAGGCGGAGCCGAGGTATCTGTTTATAGTCTTGGCCTTTGCGTAGGACTCCACAATTACCAATGATTTGCCGGTTGAAGAAGCTGATTTCGCCATAATATAGGACTTTTCCCTTAAGTATTTGATCCCTGGCGCAGCCGGGAACCTATACATTTTCTATAAGCGTTGTCGTTGCTATCGGCCATTTACCCGATAATATTTAGAATTGGCTAAATACAAAGCGGCCGAACGGCTGTCAAGAAAAATGAATTTTTCCCCCCCCCCGCCCGCCAAACGGGCAATGGGCGGCTTAGCCCACACTTCTCATTAACCGCCGAGGCCGCAAAGCCTTTTCCTCTCGAAACCGTTCCCACGAAGAATATACTGCTCTCGATTGAAGAATCCCGTATTTTTCAATCAGAAAGCACCTTATGTCCGATAAACAGTGTATATGAAGGATTACACGTCGTCGAAAGAAGAAATAGCTGAACTTGAAAAGTTTCATCGTTCCTTGCGTGATAAACGTCCCGGCACTATTTCGAACATTATCAGCAAGGCGGTCTCAAGGCATTACTGGATGACAATTATTCCGGAGCAGTGGCGAAAGGAACTGAATGCAAGAATCGACGAGAGTGAACTTGGTCGGCTTCGAGCCAATACCCACACCGGAAGTGTATGACTGGGCAAACTCTGCTTTTGCGACCACAATCATGGCTGCATACTCCCAATTGACCTGGCGAAATCATACACCATCCGGGAGTTGGCCGATTCCGTAGTCCACCTCGCCTCCATAACTTGAGAGTATAGGAATTTGTATTGGCCATGAAGGCACAAAGAAGACAGAAGGCAGAAGAGCCGGGAGTCCCCAAGGGACAGGCGTAAGCGACCGGGATGAACAACAAGCCCGAAGCGTAAGCGCCGGGATATACCCCCTCCCTTACGGTCGGGGCTTAGTGGCGTAAAAACCAAGCTCCCGGCTAAGCCGGGCTAAGTTCACAGCCTCGCGTCGCCAAGTTATAAATGCAGCGGTATTAAGACTTTGCCGCGGAAAGTGCAATAGGTTTAGTTTGTCGATTTCGCGGCTCGCTGACGAAGATAATAACGAATTGCAAAGGAATTCGGCTGGATGCTATGGTACTACTATATAGCGATATTGGTTATCATCTCGCAGTTTCTCGCTCTCATTCAGGCCTTTCGCAACTACCGCTATGTGCTCTCGAAGTACAAGAAACAGCGGCTTGGGCAGGCCGAACGCGTCCTGCTCATAGTGCCCTGCAAGGGCATTGATTCGGATTTCGAGAAGAATATTGCCTCGCTTTTCAGCCAGGATTACGATAACTACCTGTTATGGTTCGTGGTCGGCGAGGAGTCCGACCCTGCCTATGGCGAACTTTGTAAGCTCAAAAACCGACTCGCTGAAACATCGAGGGCAATCGATGTGCGAATACTCGTCTCGGGCCTGGCACAATCCTGCAGCCAGAAGATCCACAACCTGCTTTACGCATACAATCGAATCGACCCCGACGTCGAGATTCTCGCATTCGCCGACTCGGATATCTGCATCAAGAGCGACTGGATCCGGCATCTGATATGGCCTTTGAGAAACTACCGCTACGGCGCGGCAACCGGCTACAGATGGTTCATACCCAGGAAGAACAACATCGCCACCCTGGCTCTTTCGGCTCTGAACGCCAGAGTCGCGCAGCAACTCGGCAACACACGCTTCAATCAGGCGTGGGGAGGCTCGATGGCGATTCGCGTGGATGTATTTCGCAAGGTCGGGCTCGACAAGATGTGGCCCCGGGTTCTCAGCGACGACCTCTCGCTGACATACGCGGTGAAGAAAGCCGGGATGAAACTCGCGTTCGTTCCCGCCTGCCTTGTCGCTTCCTACGAATCGACGAGCTGGCCTAAACTTTTCGAGTTCGCCAGGAGGCAATTCCTGATTACGCGCGTGTATAGGCCCCGGACCTGGATATTCGGATTTGGCGCAGCTCTGTATTCGGCGTTTTGTTTTTGGGCCACGGCTCCGGCTGCTGTCTATGCCGCGGCAATCGAAGACGAGAACCTGCCGCTATTCATAGCCGTGCCGATTGTGTTTCTCCTCTGCCAGGCTGCAAGAGCGGTAATTCGGCAGAATATGATCGGCAAAGTGCTCGAAAAGGATCGCGCGAATATGAAATTCGCTCGCATTGCGGATATATACTTCTCTTGGATATGGTCTCCCCTGCTATTCGGCCTGATACTTTCCTCGGCTTTCGGGCGAACGCTCTCGTGGCGGGGAATAAAATACAAGCTTATCAGCCCGACCGAGACCAAGATAAAAACCAAAAGTTGTTGATAAATTCAATATCCGATGCGGGGGATGTTCAGTCGATATCCGCTATATTGTCGATATACCATTAGAGGCTCTAACAAAACCTCATAGCCGTGTGTCTGGATTCCCGCTTTCGCGGGAATGACAATACGCGTTGCACACCTGTGGCGTTTACGCCTTCAGGCCTTTCAGGTTTGGGTCGAGTTTTTCGTTTTTGTTTAGTATTTCTTTCCAGGTTACTTTTTCCTGCGTGTATGCAGCGGTTCGGCCTAAGATTGTTATCAGGTTGCTTCTTACGCTTTCGGGGACTGTCGGGTTTTCGTAGTTTCCCTGGGCGATGGACTCGTGGAAGGTTGCGATGTTTGCTATTACTCCGTCTTTGTAGATTGCGGGGCTTTTGCCGCCTCTGTAGAATGTCTCGCTTTCTCCTCTGATGATAACCTGCCCGCCGTACTGGGTTTCGAGGACTCCCTTTGTGCCGAACATCCTGTTGCGGATTCCGTCGGGCTGAGTTCCGTGGCCGTTGAACTGCTTTGAACTAAATGTGATTCCGACATTGCCGGGGTATTGGAAGACGAGGGCGAAATGGTCCCAGCAGGTTCCGAGGGGGCGGATTGTTCTGCCGCCTGTGCCTGCCGCCCAGAGGGGTTCCGTGCCCATTATCCAGTTCATTACGTCGAGGGTGTGGATGTTCTGCTCGGTGATTATGTCGCCGGAGAGTATGTTGTCCAGGCCCCACGCTCGCAGGCGGTTTTCGGAATCGGTCGGATCCTTGCGCCATGTATCGTACATTCTGCCGAACGGGCAGCTGGCGTGGTAGATCGCTTCGCCGAAGACGAATTCGCCGATGGCGCCGGCTTTAACGCGTTTCAAGGCCTCCATATAAAACGGATCGGAGCGGGTTTGGAAATCCACGAGGAAGCAGAGCTTCTTGGCGGTTGCTTCTTTGCCGCCGGCGCCTATGCTCAGGCAGCCGGGGACATCGACGGCGATGGGCTTGGCAACGTAGGCGTGTTTTCCTGCGGCGACTGCATCGGCGGCCTGCTGGGGATGAAAGTATGGCGGGCTTTCGATAGCGACGGCATCGACCTTGTCGAACATTTTTCTGTATCCGTAGAGGCCCGTATAGCGTTGGGATTCGGGGACGTTGAATTTGCCGCCGCAATCGTCGGCTCTGTCTTTGAAATAATCGGCGGCGGCGGCGATGTTGTATCCGCCGTGCTCGTTGAAGAGGCCCGTTATCCAGGTTCCTCTTCCGCCGCAGCCGATTACGCCGAGATTAACCTTGCTATTGGCGGCGTATGTCCGCACGGCTGCCGGGTCGGCGATGGTGAACGAAAGCGCGGCGGCGCCGGCGCCTGCCATGAAACCGCGACGACTTAAGTTATTGCAATTGTTGACGGTGGTTGAATCTGTCTGTTTTTGCGACATTTTGTATTCCTTCATATAATTTTTCATACTCTAATTGCCCATTTGCTGTGTCTATGCCTTCGGAGGAAAGACTGTCCGCAGATACTCGCAATCGTATCGGCAGCTTTCCTCGACGCCCAACGGCATCTCCGTCCCTTCCATAACAAGCCACCCGTGGTAGCCAATATCGTCCATCGCCTTACGAACCTCCTCGAAGGCGATAGTGCCCCTGCCGTAGAGGTTGTCGTAGTCCTTGGCGTGGAATTGGCATATATGCCTGCCGAGTTGGCGGATCTCCTTGTAAATATCGTAGCCGGCCTTATTCGAATTGGCCACATCGTAATAAACCTTAATCGCAGGCGAGCCGACCTGCTCGATAACCGCCAGATGCTCCTCGGCACTGAGCCACGATTCGATGCCCAAGGCCACGCCGGCGTCCTCAGCCTTCGGCGCGACCTTCCTGAAGCGTTTTACGACTTCGTCGGTTCCCTTGGGATCGTTGCGCAAATCGCCGTTGCCGAAGAAAGCCATTAGTATAATTTTCTGCCCCATCGCCTTGGCAACGTCGATTGCCTGCGAGACCCAGCCTTCGGTCCGCGGGTCGCTCTTGTAGGGCACGTTATTCAAATTACCCATCGCCAGAGAAGCTATCTCCATCTCTTGTTTGGCCGCCGCAGCAAGTATCTTTGCTTGCAGTTCTTTATCAAACAACTGCAAATCCTTATCCCCGCCGCCGAAATCGACCTGGACCCCATCGAGCCCAATCCGCTTAGCCATCTCGAACGACCCCGGATTGCTCCTCTTACCAATAGTCCAATCGCAAACTCCAATCTTAAACCCCTTGGCCGACCCGTCCCTGCGAAGCGGCGACTTGCATCCAGCCCCAAGCGAAACCCCCGCAACAACCCCCGCAGCAGCCCCAAGAACCTGCCTGCGACTAAAATATTCACGTTCCATATTCATATCTCCAAAAAGACAACACGTTCTTCTTATAGTGGATTCAACTCATAAATTCAACCGGGTCAAATCCCATTATGTTATCCTGTTGATTTTTTACGTTCATAGGATACTTCATTGGGTGTCAAAAAGCCAAGCGATTTTATTGGGCGATTATTCAGCCGATCCGTGATGTGTTGCACCTGACAATCCGGCAGGCTTCGCAGCTCACTTCCTTATAGAGGTTTACAGTCTTCTCCGACGAACGGATTGGCATGATTTTGTGCGCAAACCGGTCTTCCTTATGGCCCCGGCTCTTATAGACGTAATGCTCTAATACTGGGGATGTTCAGTCGATGTCCGCTATATCGCCGGGAGACTTGCCCACCAGGTATATCCTGCTCTTTCCGCCGCGTTTTGCGTCGAGCAGCGCTCTGTCGGCCTGCTCGAACAGTTCTCCTATCGTCGCGCCGTCACGGGGGTAGCTCGACAATCCGCCGCTTATCGCCAATACGCCTTTTCCCTCCGGGCCCAGCAATTTCAGTTCCGCCTTCTTCAACTCACTGACGAATCGCTTTGCGATACAGATAGCTTCACTCGGATGACCTGCTTGCGCCGAGCGTCTCTCGTCGCCGTTCAGGGTCTTTTCGCGTTTCGGGTCGTCCCAGAATACTACGGCGAATTCATCGCCCCCGATCCTGCCGACCACGTCATGCGTTCTGCAGCAGCGGCGGACCAGAACAGCCGCCTGCCTCAAAATCGAATCGCCCGCCAGATGGCCGTAAAGGTCGTTGTAGTGTTTTAGATTGTCGATGTCGAAAACAAGGAGCGTGACCTGTCCGCCGACCGTGCTCGCCCGGCTGATAACCTGTCTTGCGAACTCCCAGACATACTTTCGGTTTTTCAGCCCCGTCAAGTCGTCCTCGGTGGCTAATCTCTCGAGTTGCCTGATTCTATCCTGCGTCGCCGGGCCTAAATCCGCCGGCCTGCTTCGATCGACAGTCGATTTGCTGCGGACAGACGCCTTGCGCGGACGACTCCGCTCTGCGCCCGGCTCGACCGAGATTTCCTTCAGTGGTACGCATCCGGTGTAGGCCGCAGGTGATCAGGTTTCGGGATTGGAGCGCGCGAGCTTGCGGTGCTTCATGCCGCACGAGTGGGTGGCACGGCCAAACTTGTTTGACCGTGCTCCATCGCACACGGACAACACGCTCAAGCTGCGCTTGGGCGTGCCACCCGGCCATCCATAGACCTTGATTACCGATTTTGTCTGTCAAAACTCATCAGGGGGCCCCAGCGACGCCGTAGGGGCAACCTCCCGTGGTTGCCCTCTGAGGACGGGCAGGTCCGTATCCATATCCTCCACTTCGGTGCCTGAGACAAACGTATCATACAGCGACTGAAGATTATGGAATCGAAGCTCGAGGCTTCGCAGGCTTTCCTCGGTCAAGGACTCGCAGATGTAGGATGCGTATTCTTCAGGCTTTGCTTTGGCCGCGGCGCGGATTTTCTTGCTGTCGGCGGCCAGATTCAGAAAGGCGGTAGCCAGCAGTGTAACTGTTTCCGAGACCGTTTCGGTTCTGCGGGCGGCGCAATCGTGCGGCAGTCGCCCTGGAGGGAGCTTTTCGGAGTAGTTCCGCAGACTTTGCGAGGGTATCGGCAGTTCGAGTTGTTCGGCCTTGGCGAGCAGTTGGCCAGCCGCTGTCGAGAGTATTTTGCCGGTGAACTCAAGCGTCTTGTCCGTCGCATCGACAAAATCACGCTTGATCGGCAGGAGCCGATAGGCTGGCAGGGCATGTTGGATGTGAAGCAGTTCGTAACTCACGTTGGAAAACAGCTTTATCGCCGCCGTAAGCGACCTGAAAACGCACCATTGGCAATTGTTGCGCGCATCATAGGCATCGAGAAGCTCTTCGATCTGCACGGATTGCGAGAGAAATTCGCCCAGGAAAGGCCGGGTCAGAATCTCGCGGGGAGATTCGCAATGGGATAGAAGGCTGGCAAGGCCGAGCAGCGTTTGTGCACGCTCGGAAACCAACTTATAGAAGCCCTCGTCCGATATTATCAGGGGTTCCATCGATTATCTCCTGTGCCCGTTCGTTGCGCCGGCCTGAATCGAGAATGATAAATACCTGTCATTTGTCCTTTTTTTCCTTTAACGGAACTATTTCCGGCTCGCCGAAACCTTTGGGAATCTCGAAATCAAAGGTCTTCTTGTCGATCTTTTTGTTGATCCTTGGTTTGAGAAATCTTATCTCATAAACATCTTCTTCGGTCGAGGCGGCGATTATCTTTGTCGGAAGACCGAGTGTCTTATCAATCCAAAAATCGAGCGAGACATAATCATCTTTATACCTCGAATTCGGCTTAACCTTGAGATGTAGTTGAAAAAAAGTTGCAGGTTTGTCGTCTTTTTGGGCCACAAGCGTGATCTCGAACTGTTTTTTGAGATTCTCGATTTTGGTAAAGCCGATCAGCGGTATGTTGTTGCCGGCCGCCTCGAAGGCGTCCATGGGCTTATTCGGCTCGGTCAATTGGTATTTTTTGACGGCCTTGATCTGATAATTGATTTGGGTAAGCCATATACCGTCGAATATATACTGCTCGATGTACTTTTCTTCCTTTTCGTCGTCCCGCTTGAGCGTTTGGAAGTTTATTCTCAGCTTTGATTTCTCCCCGAATCTGGCGTAATACAAATCACCCTCTCTGGTTGTTTCTGATTCGAACAAAGGCTGGAGGGTTTTGTATTCGATCTTGCCCTGGTAATACTCTAATTCTTGGGTCTTATCGTTTAGCTGCTTTAGCACCGCATCGACGGGGTCCGGCTCGGCCTGAGAGGTTTGAGGATTCCGGGTCTCGCAGGTCTTTTGGCATTGCCCAGCCGAGCAAAGGCCGGCTGTTAACAGCAGGGCGGCTATTGTGCCGATTATTTTTTTCTTCATCGCCTTGATTCCTTTTTTGTGCAGGTTGGGTGCGTCTATTTATTTGTTATTATTGATAATTTGAAGTATTCGACCGATTTTTTCAATACAAAAATCGGCGTGCTCGGCGAATTCGTCGGCCTGGCTGTGATTGGCCAGCAGCACCGCCACGGCACCAGCCGCCTTTGCACAGAGCATGTCGAAGAGGTAATCCCCCACCAGCATTGTCTCGTCTGGCTCGACGCCGAATTCACGGCATATTTGCATCACGCCAAATGAGTCGGGCTTGGCCGGGCCTTCTTCCCTGCCGAACACCGCGTCGAATTGCAGGTTGTGCTTCCGGGCGATGGCAAAGGCGTTGGCGCGTAAGTTGCGCGTGAGGATTCCGATGAGGATACCCGCTTGGCGAAGCGATTCGAGCGTTTCCCGTGCGCCGGGGTTCAGCGTGGATTCGGCCACCGCCTTTTGCTCGTGTCTGTGCAGGATCTCTTCGACGCGACGGCGTTGCCGGGCATTCATTTTCTCCATCGATTCGAGTATAGGCCCCGAGTCCTTTGGCAGCCCCATATCCTTGCGGATAGCATCGAAATCCAGGTACGGCTGGGTAATGGTGCCGTCCAGATCAAATATCACAGCTTTAATTGACATATCTCAAGAGTAAGTGCCTAAAGTATGGGTATCAGTAGATCAGGAAATCAGGGTGCAGGGCGCCAGGAAATCAGGACAGCAGGGAAAACCGATACGCCTTTGGCGAATTAATCTGGTGTCCTGATTTCCTGATGTCCACTACCTGGTATCCTGATAATCTGATAGCCTAAATCCTTAGCTCACTACCTGCCTTTCTTCTGGAGTAATTCGAGGAAGTATCGACCGGCATGGCCCAATATCTTGTCTTTGCGAACGATTATACCTGTGGGCCTGACGAAATTCTCATTTGAAAACGGCACCGCTTTGATTGTTCCGTCGGCGAGTTCCTGAAGTATGGCAGTTTGCGGCAGTATGCTTATGCCCGTGTCTATTTCCACTGCGCGTTTGACCGTTTCGATGTTGTCAAACTCCATTACGCATCTAACTGCGACGTTGTAACGTGCCAGGATGCCGTCCACCCAGAGGCGTGTGGGAACATTTTTATCAAATGCGATGAATTTTTCGAATTGGAGCTTGTGGATATCGACATACGGCTCGCGCGACAGGGCATGTTTCGGGCTGCACGCCAGGACCAACGGCTCATTCTCGAAATCGTACACATCCAGGCGTTTATCCCTTTTCGGAACCGCCACAAGCCCGATGTCGATATCGCCGGCAAGAACCAGTTCGTATATCCTCGCGGCGCTGAAGTATTCGATGTGGACATTCACGTTTGGATGGCTGACCATGAATTTCTTGACATAGTCAGGCAGGGTGTGCATTCCGATGCTGAAGATGCTGCCGACGTTTATTCTGCTGCCAACCGAGGATGTCAGGGTATTGAGTTCGTTCTTCAACTGCTCATACCTGTCAAGCATGTCCCGGGCGGCGCTGTAGAGCATTTGCCCCGCCTTGGTAAGCCTAATTGGCCTTTTCTTGCGGCTGACAAGTTGGCACTTGTGAGCGGTCTCCATTTGCGCGAGCTGCTGCGAGACGGCTGATTGGCTCATAAAGTGCTTTTCAGCGGTTTTTGAGAAGCTCTGCAGATCAGCCAAATCACAGAACATCCTAAGTGTTTCCAGATGCATTATAAGCTGCCCTAATGATGCCTATTAGTATTTACTCCATTATTTAAGCCGTTACTTATGCTATACTACTACACTCAACTATCCGATTGTGTAATCTTATCATTAGTTCGGCTTATTATCAATAAGATGAACACAGAAAAATTTCAATGTTAACGTTTCTTTGTGGAGGTCAGAAAGTGGCTACGAAAGCGACAATTGAAGCAGTTTATGAGCAGGTGTGTAAGCGTAATTGCGGCGAGCCGGAGTTTCAGCAGGCTGTCAAAGAGGTTCTCGACTCCCTCGCCCCGGTGATCGAGAAGCATCCCGAATATGTGGATGCCAGGATCCTCGACAGGATTGTCGAGCCGGAAAGACAGATAATGTTTCGCGTTCCCTGGCAGGATGATGAAGGCAATGTCCGGGTCAACCGCGGATTCCGGTTTGAGTTCAACAGTGCGCTTGGCCCCTACAAGGGAGGCTTGCGGTTCCATCCCTCGGTTAACGCCAGCATCCTGAAGTTTCTGGGTTTCGAGCAGGTTTTCAAGAATTCTCTTACTACTTTAGCCATGGGTGGCGGCAAAGGCGGGTCGGACTTTGACCCGAAAGGCAAGAGCGACAACGAAGTGATGCGTTTTTGCCAGAGCTTTATGACCGAGCTAAGCCGCCATATCGGGGCGGATACCGATGTTCCTGCGGGCGATATCGGTGTCGGCGGACGTGAAATTGGCTTTTTGTTCGGCCAGTACAAGCGCATTCGCAATGAATTCACCGGCGTTTTAACCGGTAAGGCGTTGAACTGGGCAGGTTCACTCATTCGGGCGGAAGCAACCGGATACGGGTGTGTCTATTTTGCAGAAGAAATGCTCAAGACACGCGGCGAGAACTTCGAGGGTAAGATTTGCACCGTTTCCGGTTCGGGAAACGTAGCGCAATATACCGTCGAGAAGCTCAACCATCTCGGCGCAAAGGCTGTTAGCCTCTCGGACTCAAACGGCACAATCTATGATCCTGACGGAATTGACGATGAGAAACTTGCGTTCGTCCTTGAGCTTAAGAACGTGCGGCGAGGGCGAATCAGGGAATATGCCGATAAGTTCGGCGCGGAGTATCGTGAAGGAGAACGGCCTTGGGGAATCAAGTGCGACTGTGCCTTTCCCAGTGCGACACAAAACGAGATTGACGGCAAAGATGCCGAGACTCTGCTCAAAAACGGCTGCTACGTTGTCGCGGAAGGCGCCAACATGCCGAGTTCGCCAGAGGCTATTGAACACTACCTCGCCGAGAAGATTCTCTACGGCCCGGCCAAGGCTGCAAACGCAGGTGGCGTTGCTGTGTCCGGGCTGGAGATGTCGCAGAATTCAATGCGGCTGTCCTGGACGCAAGAAGAAGTCGATGAGCGGCTTCACAACATCATGATCGCCATCCACAAGCGGTGCTTTGAGGCTGCTGAGGAATATGGCTGGCCGGGCAACCTGGCAATGGGGGCAAATGCCGCAGGTTTTGTCAAAATCGCCGACGCCATGCTCGATCAGGGAATCGTTTAGGTTACGCAGTTAGCCTGAATATTTCACAGGTTTTTCACATTTTTTGATAGACAAATGGCCTAACTGCTTGTAGTGTAATGAGTTATACTGAACATTATACTTAAACAGAAAGGCCATTACTATGACAGACTGTAACACACAACCACTGCTTTGCTCTTCCGATCTAATATCGCGAATATGCTGCGCTGAGTTCATCTGTGCTTCTTCATTTCGTTTGGTATGGTTTAGAATTTCAGATTGCTTTGGCACGACGTATCTTTGCGTGTTTGATATGGACAACTCATTTCCCACTATCCGAAAGGATTTCGACACGGAGCCCGGGCGTGATCGTTCCAGTCCCTCCTTTCATTTTAGCGATGCTTCGTTCTTGGTCTGCGTCTTCGATTTCAATGATCGAATCCGTACCAGCTACCCGGAACTGCTGTGTCACTTTTACCCCATGCTTTTGACCGATATTGAGAGTCGGCGTTAAATAGTATTGTTCCGTATAACAGGCTGCTCCTCGGGTGTAATCAGCGAGGTTGGTCTATGCCCAACGTGGTGTGTGGCTAATATCTATCTGTATCTTGATCTTGGTTTGGCCGCTTTGGCGACGGCCTGCCGGTGCTGCGGTCCCTTTGTTGGGCTGATTTGGGGCTGAGCCTGAGATTGCGGAATTGCTCGGGGATGTTCTCCGGCCACACTCAAAGCGAGAAATCGTGGTTAATTCTTGACATTCTCGCGTGGAAGTGATATTTTGGGCCAAGTAGATTTACCCTGTTTTTTCGTTTTTTTGCAAGGGGGTTTAGCTTGAGAGTTCTTTCGGGTATCCAGCCTTCGGGCAGGCTTCATATAGGCAATTTTTTCGGAGCTATGCGGCGGCAGCTTGAGCTGCAGGTTGAGCACGATTGCTTCTACTTCATTGCCGATTACCATTCCCTGACGAGCAATCCGGCTCCCGGGGATATTGCCCAGCGGATTCTTGATGTTGCGATTGACTATATGGCTCTCGGCCTGGATACGGAAAAAACCGTTTTTTGGCGTCAATCCGACATTCCCGAGGTTACGGAATTGGCCTGGCTGCTTTCATGTGTAACGCCTGTGGGGCTTTTGCAAAGGTGCACGAGCTATAAGGATAAGGTCGCCCAGGGTTTCAGCCCGAATCACGGGTTGTTCGCGTATCCCATTCTTCAGGCCGCCGACATACTGATTTTTAACAGCGAATTAGTGCCCGTCGGCGCCGACCAGAAGCAGCACATCGAGATTACTCGCGATATTGCCATGCGGTTCAACAACAACTACGGCGAGATACTCACGGTGCCCAAAGAGCACATAATCGAGTCCGTAGCGGTCGTGCCGGGCCTGGATGGGCGTAAGATGAGCAAAAGCTACGGCAATACAATCGAGATATTCGAGCCGGAGGAGCAAGTCAAAAAGAAGATTATGAGGATTGTTACGGACTCGACGCCGGTCGAGGAACCGAAAGACCCCGCTAAATGCAACGTCTTTGCCCTTCTGAAGTTAGTGGCCTCAGAGGACGAGTTGGCTGAGTGGGAAAAGAAATATCGAAACGGCCCGATGGGCTACGGCGAGGCCAAGAAGCGGCTTGCGGAGCTTATAATAGAGTATTTCAAGCCATATCGCGAGAAAAGAGCCGAACTCGAAGGCAATATCGACTACGTCAACGAGGTACTGGTCGGCGGCGCCAAACGAGCGAGAGCCGTGGCCGTTGATACTCTTGCCAAAGCACGGAAAGCCGTTGGTCTGGGGGCATAATTATGGAAGAGAAACTTGTTACGATGGCCTCATTCACCGATTATATCGAAGCCGATTTGGCAAAGCAGACGCTTGAGGATTTCGGCATCAAGTCTGTTGTAACTGGCGAAAATGTGGCGAATGTGTACTGCGGACTGCCCGCTCTGATAGACCTGGATCTGCAGGTTTTCGAGGGGCAGGCCCAACGAGCACGAGAAATCTTGGAATCCGAAGGAAAACAGGAGCAGTAATACCGAGGGCATAAATTGGCCGACTATCGCGTAAATCTTGAAGTATTTGCCGGACCGCTGGATTTGCTTTTGTACCTGGTTCGCAAGGAGGAGGTCGATATATACGACATCTCCATTGCGAGCATAACCGACCAGTACATCCGTTACATCGAGATGCTCAAGAGCTTGGATATCGATCTTGCCGGCGATTTTCTTGTGATGGCGGCAACGTTGATGCAGATCAAGTCGGCGATGCTTCTTCCCAGGGCCGAACCCGAAATGATAGGCGAGGATGAGTTCTCGGATCCGCGTGCCGAGCTTATTCGCCAGCTTCTCGAGTACAAGAAGTTCAAAGACGCCGCGAATCTTCTCAGTGCCGCGGCGGATGAGCACAAACAGCGATTCCCACGTCCGGACAGTATTATCGATAAGCTGAACGGCCAGGCGGAGCCGGAGATGGATATCGAGCAGATCAGCATCTGGGACCTGCTCGAAGCATTCGATTCGATATGCAAAGCGACGGGCGTACCGGCCGATATCAGCCATATCGCCGACGATACGCCTATCGACCTGTATCAGATCGAGATATTGCATCGTCTTCAGAGCGAGGGGCAGTTGACTTTCGAGCAGATTTTCGAGCGAGGCAGCGGTCGGCTGGTGATGGTGGGTCTATTCCTGGCGCTGCTGGAGTTGACTCGCAGCAAGCTGATCTCGGCCGAACAGCCGGCAGCGGCATCCGGTATTTATCTGCGTGCATTAACCGACGAACCGCCTGAGCAGGCGGTGCAGAACGCGATTCTCGCAGTTTCCGAGGCTGGCGGCAGCGAGGATAATCCTGATACCGAGCAGGCTACGGAACGGCTGATACCGATCTCTGAACTGCCCAGCCAAGAGCCGCCTGCAGTTTTGCTCAGCGAGCCGACCGAACAGCTTGCTGTGCCTATCGCTGAAATATCATCAGAGATCAGGCCGACCATGTGGGAGGCGCCGGAATATGCAGAACAGGTGGGCTTTGAGGGGGAAGATGAAACGGAAACGCAATATTAACGGCTGAGAAGCTCTCTTGCTATAAAATACAACGCCGGATGGATTTGGCGACTTGTTGGTTCTTGATTGATTGGCGGCAATGGGATCATCAGAAGAACATATTATCTCAGACGATGTAGTTGAACTGACCGACACGACTCTCGACGATGTGGTTCACGGATCCGATATGCCGGTTCTCGTGCATTTCTGGGCGCCATGGTGCGGGGCCTGCAAACTGATCGCACAGATAATCCGGGAAATCGCCGAGGAATACTCCCAAAAGGTCAGAGTCGGCAATCTCAATACCGAGCGGGAGCGCGACAGCGCCGTCGAATTCGGGATAAGCGGACTGCCGACGGTCGTTTTGTTCAAGAACGGGCAAGTCAGGGGCAGATGGGTCGGCTTGACCAGTAAGAAAGATATTCGCCGGGCCATCGAACAACTGCTGTAAGGGATGCGCAAAGCTTCAGAGCGCTTTTGCCGCTTACGCTGTGGCGGTTATCTGATTTATCGAGGCTTAAGCCGGCCGAATCTTCCGATTATGAAGAGCGTGATTCGGCTATTTCTTTGCCTTATTCGGCTTCTCGGGCTTTTTTGGCTTCTTGGCTTTTTGGGGTTTCTTGGCTGCCGGCGTGGCCTCTTTGTCCGCCATGAACAAGGCGTAAAAGCCAATACCGACCGTGATGACGCCGAATCCTATTACAATATACCAAACAAAGCCCTTAGTCGCCTCCAGCAGAGACGGCGAGACGCCTTTAAGGCCGCCGAACGCCACGATTGCGATATAGACTAAAAAGAACAAAGGCACAAAAAGCATTGCTCCGAGAATACCGCTTGCCTTGTCCGGTGCCGGCTCGAAGTAGGTCTGGGCGAATCCGGGCATTGCCAGGCCAGCTTGGGGCGTCAAAAGTTCGTCGTCAATTTGGTCTGCCTCTGCGGCCACTTCGGCGACCGTGCCCGCATCAGCCGGCTCGACAGCTTCGTCTTCAGCGGTGTATATCTCATCGAGAATTCCGCCAAGTGAGGTGTCGTCGGCTTGCAAAGACAGGTCGAGCAACCCGGAACCGCTACCGAAACTATCCAGATTCACATCCCCTTCAATTTCTTCAAAGGATGCTTCGGGCGTCGTTCCCGTTGAAGCAAGGCCCAGCGAACCCACCGTCTCACCCAGGGTGTCGTCGGTGATAGCATAGTCCCGGTCGGTCTCGCCAAGGACGTTGACGCCTTCTCCGGTGATAGCTGTATCGGCATTTGTCAATTCGCTCGGTACGGCGGGTACTCCGGTTTCAGGGGGGGCCAGCAGTATTTCGCTTGTTCCGGCGGGCGGGCCTTGTGCTATCGCATCTTCGAGTTCGGGGATATCCAAACCGGATAGATCCATCGCAGACGTCCCCGATTCCGAAGCGATTTCAGACTCGCCGCCGGCCTGCTCGTCAATCTCCAGATCGGATATATCCATATCGAACGGTTCCGGCTCGGCGGGAGTTTCAAGCTCAGGGGCCGCCGCTTCGGGGATTTGCAGTTCGGGCATCTCCGGTTGAGGGGCCTGGGCCTGTGGGGCATCCGATTCGAGGAGTATTTCAAGTTGCGGATCGTCCGGCTCAAAAATCTGCGGGACGTCCGGCTCGACGGGGATACCGCCTTGTGGCGGAAGCGGGACCGGGGCATGAGGAATATCCAATTCCAGAAGAATCTCGGCCTGGGGCGCCAGGGCATCGACCTCATCGACTTTGAACAGCAGATTCGGACCGTCGCGAAATTCCCGCAACTTGCCCGACTGGACTATTTCTCTAATGTCGGCTTCTGTTTTGCCGAGTCGCTCGGCAGCTTCCTGCAAAGAATAGAACATAGCAGCCATGATCACTAACCTCCCATCGGCTGAACGACGCGGCTACCCGCGATTTTCGAATTCTTAGAACGTAGCTAATATAACGTATTTTAACGTAACTATCGGCGTTATGCAATTCTTTTTTTAGTGAAAATAGCCTAATCTTGGCTGTTAGGCCCGATTTCGAGGCCCTTTGTGCGGCCAAAACGAATCTATTGCAATAATGTTCGGCTTTGTGTAGAATCACTCAGTTGCAGTGAACGACGCGTTTTGTTCGCCCGAAGTGCGGCCAACGGCTGTAACTGCAATAAGAAAATGTGAAAAACGGGGTGTAGCTCAGCTTGGCTAGAGCGCCTGCTTTGGGAGCAGGAGGCCGTAGGTTCGAATCCTATCACCCCGATTTTGAGGGGTAGTCAGAAGTGCTTTTATGAGAGGGGTTTACAGAGGGGTCTGGCTGTTCATCGTCGCTGCTGGAGACGTTTTCCTTTTTCACGAAATTTGGCGCCAGAAAAGGCATTATGGCAGGGAATTTTTTGATGGCTATGTGCTTTCTGGTAATGGCAATTCAGAAAGAACCATGGCACCTGTATCTGGGCTATGGTGTGCTTGTCGGAATAGGGGCAAGTCTTGGCGGCATACTGCCGGCAATGACCCTGGCAAACAACTGGTTTATTAAAAAAAGATCCATGGCAATGAGCATCGTTACCTTTTCATCAAGTATAGGCGGATTTGCATTCCTGCCCCTGATGTCCATCTTTATCGGATGGTGGGGGTGGCGGTCGGGTTGTTTTATTATCACTGCGGCCATATTGATCGGTGCGGTATTGATCCCCTGGCTGGCCGTAAAGGATAAGCCCGAAGACGTCGGCCAGGTCCCTGACGGTATGCCCGCTCCGGCGTTAAAAACAGAATATCCGGATAAACCGGCACGGGAGCTTTATACAACTCCCGTGGAGTTTACACTGGGCGAAGCAATCCGAACGAGGGCTTTATGGTTGATCATATATACTTTTGTTACCACGCAGTTTCTGAACAGCGTTATGTCGACGCATCAAATGGCATTTTTGGGGAGTATCGGAATCAGCGGCGTAAAAGGAGCGACAGCCGCCGGTCTTATGTACGGCATCGGCATTTTTGGCTCCCTGGGCATAGGAGCCCTGGGCCTTAAATTTGACCTGCGCCGCCTTAATATTATCTCGATGGGTGTGATTGTTGCGGGCTGCATTCTGCTGCTGGCAGCCAAAACCCTGGCCATGGTTTACATGTACAATACAGTTATAGGCATTGGGGTTGGGGCATTCACGACAGGTTACATAGCGCTTCTTGCGTCATACTATGGCAGGAAGCATTTCCCCAAAATCATGGCTCACATTGTAGAACAAGAGGCCAAAATAACCGCCGAGCGGAAACTTGAGGAAGAAAGCACGCCTCGATAGCCGATAGCCGTGGTTGCAAGGAATAGCTATCGGACTAACAGGCTTATAAATGGTTCTGATTGACAGGTTTTGAGGGGCCTCGGACATTTCTTATACTTTATTTATGGAGTATATAATGAAACTTCGTTTACATTTGTTGTTGGTTGCAGCAATCATATTTGTCTTCAGCGCAGCCGGTTGGGGTATGAGCGTCGAGCACATGGGCGTTAAGCCTCTGTGGAGGGCTGCGGTCATTTCGGATACTCAGACTGACCAGCGGGAGTGGATGGTTGCTCTTTTCAACCAGCTTCGCGATGCCGAGCCGGATATGGTGCTTCATACCGGCGATACGCACTTCGACTGGTCGGGGGCCTTTGCCCTGCGGGCGCTTGCGTGCTTGCTGCGGAGCAAGCCGGGCGGCCTTGAGTTTCATCTGACGCCGGGCAATCACGATATGGACGGGGGCCTGGTGAAGTCGCACCTGCGTCGAGCGGCCATTGAGGGACTGTTTCGTTCGGACCGCGGGATTACTTTCAAGGGGCCAGAGTATGCCCTTAAGCGAGTATCAGCTTTTGTTCCCAATCCGATATTGCCTGCGTGGAATCCTGAGATTGCCGATCATCCGGCGTGGCAGGTGGGCATGACGACGAGGGTGCTGAAGAAGGAGTATCCTGATGTTGTCGGGAGCCGATATGTGTTCAAGAGGGGGGGGATTCGTTTTATTGTTTGTGATTGGGATTACAGCAAGGATCAGACCGAATGGGTTCGGGATATAATTACAAGACCCGATGACAGCTCGGTTACCGTGATGCTGCATCATTATCACAGCGTCGGTACAATTTCGCGGTATTTTAAGGGCCTGAAAGGTCAACATAACGTTAAGCTGGTTCTGACGGGTCACGACCATAGCTACGATTACGAAGTGAAGGACGGCATTACATACGTCAGGCAGGCTGGGATCGCTCAGCATGAACGCGACTGCGACAGCTTGATTTTGAATGTTTATAAAGATTATCTGCGGCTGGACCGGTATGTTATTCCGGGCGACATGACGTTTCCGGCGGTTCTGGGCCCGGAGCCTATATGGATATGCGAAGGGGATTTCAGCGAGTACGAACGCCCCGCACCCAGGCGCAGCAGGGTTGCGTATGTGGGCGATTCCGCCATCGAGAACGAAGTCTTCTACCAACAGCCAAAATGATGCGGAGTTAAGGCGTATTCAGCAGGCGGGCGATGATTTCCTTGATTGTACGGGGGTTAGAGTAACATTATGCCTGCGCCTTTGCACTTTTGTATCATATCTTCGGGCCAGACGCTTGCGTGGACCTCGCCGACGTGCAGCTTTCTCAGGAAGTACATGCAGAGCCTGGATTGGCCGATTCCGCCGCCGACGCTCAGGGGCAGCTCGCCGGCGAGGAGGCGCTTGTGCCAGGGCAGGTCCTTCCTATCGGATGCTCCTCGTATCTCCAACTGCCTGAGCATGGCCTCGGCATCGACCCTGATTCCCATTGAGCTTATCTCGAGGGCGCGATTAAGCAGTGGATACCACAGCAGGATGTCGCCATTTAGGCCTATTCGTCCGTCGCCGGTGGGCGTGGTCCAGTCATCGTAATCGGGCGCTCGGCCATCGTGGATTGTGCCGTTCTTAAGCTCCCCGCCTATTCCAATCACAAAGATTGCGACGTGCTTCTCTGTAATGCGGTTCTCGCGTTCTCGAGGGCCGATATCGGGATACATATCGAGAAGGTCTTCGGAATGAACGAAGGTGATCTGGTCGGGGAGCATGGGCTGTATCTGCGGATATTTGGCGTCAACGGCGGCCTCAATCCTCTTGAGGACATCATATATTTTGCGGACAATTTTCTTCAGGAATTCGAGGCTTCTTTCTTCCCGGCTCATTACCCTCTCCCAGTCCCACTGATCGACGTATATCGAGTGGAGATTGTCGAGACAGTCCTCGTCGGGTCGGATGGCGTTCATATCCGTATATAGCCCCTCGCCTTGTTGGAATCCGTAGTCTGCCAGCACCATGCGTTTCCACTTTGCCAGTGAAAAGAGGCACTCGGCATCGCTGTAGCCGTCATCCTTGATTTTGAAGGCCGCTTTGGCCTCGACGCCGTTCAAATCGTCGTTAACGCCTGATCCCTTTCTCAAAAACAACGGCGCCGAGACCCGCTGAAGACTCAGCGCCTCGGCCAGATTGTCCTGGAAGAAGTCCTTTATGAACTTAATCCCCCTCTCGGTATCTCTAAGGCCCATCGCAGATTTGTATTCACTGTTCAAGATTAATTCCGGCATCAAAGCGTCTCCGATTGTGCTGTACCCATATCTTGTAATAGTGTGATACTTAGTTTAACGATACAGCGATATGTACCATAAACGCAAGCCGGTATCAAGCGGAGAATTGTTGGTGATGTGGCCGTGGATTATTCTTGTAGGATTTCGTTGAGGCGCGCGGCGGCGGCGAATCCGATGAATTTCAAAAAGCATCTCCGTGTGGCATACATGGTCTTTAGTCTCCGGATTAGTCAAAAGGCTATTGTTATCATGCGGTCCTGTCCAGTTGCGCAGCCGCGTCACCACCCAAAGTTACAGTGGGGCGTAGGCCCGTCCATCGAGCCTTTAAACCAACGCTGTATGGATGTTAAACGGCGTTGAATTATCAGCGTTTCGTTCTCAGCAGGGCCAATGCGCCTATGCCGAGGAGCAAGACCATCGCCGGCTCAGGGACAAGCGTTGCCCAGAGCAGAGTTGAGTTGACAAGCCCTTCCGGGGTCACAAAACCGAGTTGGAGGTTGCAACTATCCTGTCCAAAACCGAGCAACTGCAGCGTATAATTGGCGCCGTTGATACCGACGACCCGTACAGGGCGGGAATCGGGGAAGGTGATAATGTCGTCGCTATTGGGAGGGCCGGGTTCATTAATGGTCTCGTCGATCTGAAACGTGAATTGGAACGCGCTCGGTGTTCCGTTTTCAAAGCCCAAGGCCACAACCAGCTCCAAGGCGTCGCATGCGCTGCCAATCTGGACCGGGTTATTGAAATGTGTCAGTTGGAGGAGGTCGAAAGGAACTCCAATATCAACCTGCCTGGCCGGCGAGGCCACCCCGATAAAACCGAGGCCGCTCTGGCCGCTAAGAGTAACCGGATTACCCCAAAGAATCTGCTGCTGCCGGCCGCTGCCGTAACCGGCACTGACATCGTAAACGTAATTTACGGAGGCCGGCGCCCCTCCCGCGGGATTCATCCAATTACCCTCAACATACGTTAACACCACGGAGGCTTCTGCTGCCGGGCTTGCCGCCAAGAACATACCAACAATAAGTAACTGCATCCCTGTCGTTCTCATCCTGACTCCTTTCAAAATGATTCTTCACACCCAGCCCCTTGTAGAACTGCGAGATAGGCGCCGAACGAGAAACGATCATCAATCCCGCACACTCTGCCGCCTTTGAACCTGGTTCAGGCTAAAGCCGATGAAGTGTCGGTAGAGAGACAAAGCTTGCCGCCGGCTGGATTGTTGTCTTTGTTCTTATCTTGTCGCATGTCCTCCTAATAAGAGTTTCTTAAGGCTTCTGCAATTTTGCAGAACTCATGAGTTTCTTTGCAATTGCGGTTATTATGGGCCTGCCGGGCTGAGAAATCAAAGAAAAATCGATTGCGAGGCGGAATTCTGAGAATTGGCATATCTTAGGCCCCTGGGGCCCCTGGCGGGGGGCTGGTGAGAGGCAAAATCGGCCTTTTTGAGTGTTGTTCGCCGGTTTCGGCTTCAGAGTACGCCGTCTAAAAAATATCGTCGCAGCGGGGATGTCCGATAAATTTAGCACTTAATCTGTTAGAAACGGGCATCGCCGGTGGTTGGGGACGACCTGATGTGGGGTCCGAAGCCCTGGGGAACCTATTCGGGATGCTCCTACAGAAAAGAACTGGGCTGAGGTTGCAGAGGAGTGTGAGAGGAGGGAAATGACCTCAGCCCAATTATAGGATTTCTACATTCTTCTTACGTACCGTGGGAGCCGGAAGTTCTGGGGGATATAGGAAATGTGGGAATAATGTTCAGGCATTGCCGAAACCGGCGAATTTGGTTTTTTCGGCAAATGGAAAAGGACCGCAAGTGTGATGCTTGCGGCCCTATAAGATACTCATTTTTGCTTTCTTAGAGCGTTTTGCGTTTTCGCAGCCATCCGACGAAACCTGCTCCGAGGCCGGCTAAGAGTGCTGCTCCCGGTGCGTAACCACGCAGCGATAAACGAGCCTGACCCGGACTTGCTGACGTGGTTTCAAGACTACGCACCGAAGAAGCTGCAAGAGCGGCTCGGTGACATCGGCTTGTTGCCGAGCAGCACAAAAGAATCGGACAAGCCCCTGCTCGACTACCTGCCGGAGTATCAGCAAGCCGTCTATCAGGAGAGCAAGTCCGACAAGAAAAAGAAAACCACAACGACGGATGTTTCTGCAAGGACTTTCACCGCAAGGGTGCGCAAGCTAATTGCCGGTTGCGGCTTTGAGACGTGGCGGGACGTGACAGCCGAGAAGGTGAACGACTATATCGAGCGACGCCCGGACGGTATGAGCCAGCAGACGGCTCACTTTTACGTCCAGTCGTTTCGGCGGTTTGCCAAGTGGATGTTTGAGCAAGGATATGCCAACACGCCCTTGAAGATACACAGCGTATCAGTGGCGACAAACTACGGACGGGCCTTCGAGCTTGACGAGTTTGGGAAGCTATTGGAAGCGGCAAGGACAGGACCGGAGCGCTACGGGCTGACGGGGTATCAAAGATACCTGTGCTATCTGGTAGCCGTCGAAAGCGGCTTGCGACGCGGAGAGATGAGGAGCTTGACTCCGGCTTCGATAGACTTCAAAAACTCCTGCGTTTTCGTCAAGGGCGGCGACGACGGCGCTACGAAAAACAAAAACGCCGCGACTCAGCACTTCACCCCGGAGACTGGAGCGCTTTTGCGGGAATACGTTGCGGGCAAGATGCCAAACGTCAAGCTATTCCCGATACACGACCGAAGCTCAAGGATGGTGCGAGAGGACTGCGAAGCCGCCGGTATCGAGGTTGCCAACCACAAGGGCAAGCTGACGTTTCACTCGCTGAGGCACACTTGCGGCTCGTACCTGTCGGCTCAGGGCGTTGTCCCCAAAGCGGTACAGGACATAATGCGACACGCTGACATCCGCCTGACGATGGGCCGGTACGGGCATATACTCGACGGACAGGCGCAAGAAGCCGTCAACAAGCTGCCGCGCTTCGCAAGGCAAGTGAAGGGAAAAATAGCTTGAAAAACTTGGCGTATAACTTGGCGTATCTTGGCGTATTCTGTTATACTCTGGTACACTGTAGTACACAGACGATGTTTGATATTGGCGCAAAAACCGCGTTTTTGCCCTTATGCCAACGTAGCTCAACGGCAGAGCTCTGGTTTTGTAAACCAGGGGTTGTCGGTTCGAATCCGACCGTTGGCTTTTGTTCATCCCACGTTGCAACAGTCAAATTATCCGCATCCCCCTCGGTTTTGTCGGGCTCTGTGGTTAGGCTTGGGCAATCGCTGACCGGTCGCGTGGTCGTGATGTGCTGCGAGCCTGGTTACGTCCGGATAGGGCAATTCAACGGTTCTGCATCTGGACGTTTTGTCTGAGAACGTCTATCTTCGTGCGTATTTCCTCGATTTTCGACTTATGGCTCTGCACTGGATGGATGGGATGTGAGCCATTCCGGCTTAGCCGTACTTTCGACGCCGAAGCCACAAACGGCAACTCATTCAATGCCTTCCGGACTTATCGCGAAAAAAACAATTGGTTCTTGAGGTGCAGGTCCAGTGCCGATATAATCGCAGTAAAATTCAGGAGAATGCTGATATGAACAGAAATAGTAGCTCAAAACGTAACATGCAAAATACGAGAAGATTGGCTGTCCTCGGCGGTCTGTGGCTCCTCATCGTCGCCCTGAGCCTCATCGGCTGCGCCTCCCGGCAACAAAACGGGGCCGTTGCAGAGGTCGGCCCCAGGCAGATATGCC
Source organism: Sedimentisphaerales bacterium (assembly GCA_041322395.1). Classification (GTDB taxonomy): domain Bacteria; phylum Planctomycetota; class Phycisphaerae; order Sedimentisphaerales; family Anaerobacaceae; genus JAFGCD01. The sequence continues at coordinate 2,111,670 of JBGLNQ010000001.1, read as the reverse complement.
TCGGGGATATCGATAAAGCCGATGCTATGCAGGCCGCACAAGACGCCCTGATCGACCTGCATTTCGCTATCGAAAAAGCCGACCCAAAGACAGGACTGATACGAACCCACCCGCTATCCGGAGCCCAGTTCTTCGAGTTCTGGCGAAAGGACAGCGTCGGAAGCTTCAATAAGAAAGAGGCCAACCTTCACAGCATCCAACGAACAGCAACGCTGCAAATCAGCACCAAGGACGAGGGCACATGCATCGAGTGCGAAGTGACCACGCAACGCCTGAATCTGCCCGAACACGAAGTCGGCAATAGCTCGAGAGCTTATGCTTTGTTCACAAAGAGCAGCGCTTCGATGCAAAGGATGACGCTAAACACCGAGCAGCAGGCCGGCGTCGCATGGGTCGATATTGGTAAAGACGGCCAACTCGCAGCCAACATCATCGAGCGAATCGAAACGAAAATCTCAGGCATTGGGGGAAAAAACTAAACATGAAAGTGCTAATCTGCGGCGGCGCAGGATATATCGGCAGCAATATGACCGCGCTGCTGGCGGCCGAAGGTCACGAACCCATTGTCTTCGATAATCTAAGCAAGGGCCATAGAGCAGCCGTCCGCCACGCCGAGCTTATCGAGGCGGACTTGGCCGATTCCAACATGCTCCTCGCAACGCTAAGAGATCGCAGGATTGAAGCGGTAATGCACTTTGCAGCCTTTATTGAAGTAGGCGAATCCGTCGATGAGCCTCTGAAATACTATCGAAACAACTTCTGCAACACCCACAATCTGCTCGAAGCGATGCAGCTCGCCGGCGTGGATAAGTTCATCTTCAGCAGCACCGCAGCGGTCTATGGCACTCCCAGAGAGATACCGGTTATCGAAAATTGTCCGAAAGAGCCGATCAACCCCTACGGCCAAACCAAGTGGGCCGTCGAAAGAATGTGCCATTTCCAAAGCGCAACAGGCGCCCTGCGATACGCCGCCCTTAGATACTTCAACACCTGCGGCGCCGGCAGCAACGCCCAACTCGGAGAGGACCATCGCCCCGAATCGCACCTGATCCCACTGACCATCCAGGCCGCCATGGGCCGGCGTGACAGTGTGAGCATCTTTGGAACCGACTACGATACGCCGGACGGAACGTGCGTTCGAGACTATATCCATATCGACGACCTGTGCAGGGCGCATCTACTCGCCCTCGACAAGCTCGATATCGGCAGCGAGCTAATCTATAATCTCGGCAACGGAAACGGTTATTCCGTCAGGCAAGTCATTGAAACCGTCCGAAAGGTATCCGGAAAAGAATTCAAAGTAATAGAAACCGAACGAAGACCGGGAGACCCGCCCATCCTGACCTCGGACGCAACAAAGGCAAGAAAACAATTAGGCTGGGAAACCAAAAAGCCCGAACTCGACCAAATGGTCGAAGACGCCTGGAAATGGCACAGCGAACACCCGGACGGCTATCCGGAATAAGAATCAGGAGAAGAAAATGAGCGGAATGTTTGTCGGTATTGACTTGGGCGGAACGAATATCAAAATTGGCCTTTTTGATTCGGATTTGGAGTTGATCCGCAAGACGTCCGTTTCGACCGAAGCGGACATGGGACCGGACGTGGTCATCGCAAAAATGGCCGAAACAGTCGAAAAGCTCCTCGCCGAATCGGATCGTCCACTGGCGGACGTCGCAGCGGTCGGCATAGGCACGCCCGGACCCGCCAATTACAGCGAAGGCGTTATAATTAAATCGACCAACATGCCGACCTTCAAAAACGTTCCCATCTGCAAGATGCTCAACGACAAGCTCGGCAAACCCATTATCTTCGATAACGATGCCAACGTAGCATGCTTTGGCGAATTCACAGCCGGCGCCGGCAAGGGCGTGAACAACATGGTCTTCTTCACCCTGGGGACCGGCATCGGCGGCGGAATTATCAACGACGGCGAACTGGTCCACGGCTGTGCCGAAAACGCCGCCGAATTGGGCCACATGATAATATACCCGGACGGAAGAACCTGCAATTGCGGACAAAAAGGCTGTGTCGAGGCCTACGCCTCGGCAGATTCCACCGCAAGAAGAGCAACCGAAGCAATCAAAGCCGGAGCCGAATCAAGCCTCAAGAAAGTGCTCGATAAAAAAGGCAGAATCACCAGCAAGGACATCTACGAACACCTGGCCAACGGCGACAAACTCGCCAAAGAAATAACCGACGGCACAGCCAAAGCCCTGGCGATTACATGCATAAACATGCTCCACACAACCGAACCCAAGCGAATCGTATTCACGGGCGGAATGATCGCCGCCGGCGATGCACTCCTAAATAGAATACAGCACTACTTCGACGAGCAGATTTGGACACTAAAGAAGGAACCCGTAGAGATATGCTTCGCAACCTTAGGCGAAGACACCGGAATAATCGGAGCCGCCGCACTGGCCAAACATGTCCTGCAGCAGGACTCCGAAGCCTGACCCAAATTCATAATCCCCAAAAACGCTGAGATTGTCGTATTGCTCCACGGGCGCCATCACTCACATAAGGCCGGGATGCTCCAAACGAAATACGACATACTACATCCGAAATACTACATCCGCTCAAAAACCGTTCTTATCCCGAACCAACCGCCTCTTTGCCTAACGTCAGTTCGTAAGTATCGTTGGCGATCGCGGCCTGTTCGTTGGTCGGGATAACGAGCACACTCACCCTGCTGTCCTTCGTACTGATCTGGTTTTCCCGGGCTATCGTCGCCAGATTCATATTCTCATCGATGCTCACACCGATTTGACTCAGCCCGCTGCATATCTGCCCGCGCAGATGAACCGCGTTTTCCCCGATACCCCCCGTGAAGACGATAGCATCGACCGTATCCAGCACCGCTGTGTACGCGCCAATGTACTTCTTGATACGGTAGCAAAAAACGTCAACGGCGAGCTTCGCGCGTTCGTCGTCATCCCTCGCAAGCTTTGCAAGGTTCCTAACGTCGTTCGAGACGCCCGATAAACCAAGCAGACCGCTCTCCTTGTTGCAGATACGGTTAAGGGTCTCGACGTCATAGCCTTTCTCGCCAAGGTAAAAGAGAATAGCCGGGTCGAGGTCGCCGCAGCGTGTTCCCATAGGCACGCCCTCCAACGGCGTAAAGCCCATAGACGTATCTACGCTCTTGCCTCCCCTGACCGCCCGCCCGGATTCCCGCAAGATTCGGCGGGTTGTGCAGAGGGGCCAAATCCGCAAACTTCTCTATCGAAGCAATTACCCTCTCGTCAATGATGACCGACCCGGTGAACTCCTCCCCACCGTGAACGACCCGATGCCCGACGGCGCCAATCTCAGAAATATCCCGCAACGCCCCAATGTCCTTCCTGGTGAGCGTGTCCAGAATAAGCTCCATAGCCTTTCCGACATTCGCGACGCTAATCTGCTCGCTATGCTCTTTGCCATCGACATAATGGAGCAAACTCGAGTCTTCCTGCCCGATCTTTTCGACCAGCCCGTTAGCCAAAACCGCCCCCCGCGGCATCTCATACAGATAATACTTCACCGAAGAGCTGCCCGCATTAATAACAAGTACCTTCATATCACAAAAATTCCTTCGTTGCGTTGCTGATCATAGAACAGTTAAGGCTCTGACCTTGCCATTCCCGCGAAATATGTGTTTGCCCGTGTAAAATACCACCGTGTCGCGGGCGTCTCGCCCGCGCGTATCGCGGGCTTCCAGCCCGCGTCCTGTTGCCAGGCTAAACACGGACCCCGCGGAAGCGGGAATCCAGCCTATGCCCCTGGATTCCGCCTCAAGGCCGAAATGACAGCCTTTCGCCTTTGTTTTCTAAATTAGAATTTCGAACATTCGAAATTGTTTCGGGTTTCGTGCTTCGTATTTCAATTGTTATTCTATCTGCGCCAACGTCAGTATCGTTGCCGAAACCACATCATCCACGCTCGCCCCTCTTGATAGATCCGTAATCGGCTTGGCGAATCCCTGCAAAAACGGCCCAATCGCCCTGGCCCCGGCCATATACTGCGTCAGCTTGTATGCCATGTTGCCCGAATCGAGATTCGGGAAGATTAAAACGTTTGCTTTCCCCGCCACATCGCTTTCGACCTTGACCTTCTTCGCCGCCACCGCCGGCACGATGGCGGAATCGGCCTGAAATTCGCCGTCAATAGCCAATTGCGGATCGCGAGCCTTTGCGATTTCCAGTGCTTCCTTAACTTTCTCGACAGCCGGTCCCGCTCCACTGCCCTTCGTCGAATACGAAAGCATCGCAACACGCGGTTCGCACCCCAATATCGTTCTCGCACTCGTCGCCGACGCCAGCGCGATATCCGCAAGCTGCTCGGCCGTCGGATCGACATTCACCGCACAATCGGCGTAGATAAACGGCTTATCCTTTTCGCCGAGGAAATCCGGAATTATCATAAGAAAGAAGCTCGACGGAGTATTGATCCCGTCAGCCAGCCCAATTGTCAGAACCCCGGCCTGGATAACCGACGTAGTAGCGCCCGCAATACCACCCACCACGGCATCGGCATCGCCGCTGGCCGCCATCATGCCGGCGTAAGCCAGAGGCTTAGAGACGATCCGCTTGGCCACGGAAACCGAGATGCCCTCTCTCCGCAGAGAATACCGCTCGGCGTAAGCAGCGAGCTTATCGTTCTCCCTGGGGTTAATAACCGCGATGCCGTCGAGACCTACGCCTGCCCTTTCCACCGCAGCCGCAATCTGGCCCGGCGAACCAAGCACAACAGGCTCGGCGATATTATCGTCCTTCAGCCTGCGGGCCGCCTGAATAATCCGTTCGTCCCTGCCCTCCGGCAAAACAACGGTTAAGTTTGTAATTCTTGCCTTCTCCGCAAAACTTTCTATAATATCCATTCCTGTTGATTCTCGATTCAGAATAAAACTACATCTTTAATTGAAACCCGAAATAATAATTGCGACCTTGAACAAATGCAAGAAGAAATCAAATTTATCTATACCACCCAATTCGAAAAAACGAAAACAATAGGAACACCAGGATAAAAAACAAACCCAACTTGTCACGGCGTTGCCGGTTTACAATACGGCGCTGCGGCCTTGCATCGTGGCATTGTTAGCTTACATTGAGCCATTGTTGACTTACATTGAGGCATTGCGCCTTTACATCGTGGCGTTGTAAGGTTACATTAAGCCGTTGTCGGCTTACATTACGGCATTGCTGGCTTACAATGAGGCGTTGTGAACGGGCAAACCTGTCCTCACGCAGGCAGGGAAAGGCGGGTAAGTCGTTTATTTTAAGGCAGTTAGGCGAAAAATATGGCAAAGGAAGCTAAAATCCAAAAGATGGACGGCAAATCGGTAAGTCCGCTCAACGAATTGGTGGAACTCTTAAAAGCACAATTCCCCCAAATATTCGCCGAAGGCAAAGTCAACCCCGATAAACTAAAAACAGCGCTCGGCGAAGAACTCGATACCAATAATGAACGATACGGTCTCTCGTGGGCGGGGAAAAATGAATGTTTCAGGCATATTCAGGAAACGACAACGGCAACACTAAAGCCCATACGAAAAGAATCAGTTGATTTCGATAAAACGGAGAATATCTTCATCGAAGGCGATAACCTTGAAGTCCTCAAAATCCTGCAAAAGACGTATCAGAATAAAATCAAGATGATTTATATCGACCCGCCTTATAACACGGGCAACGACTCCTTTATTTATCCCGACCGCTTCAAAGAGGAAAGAGACGACTACGAACTCCGCGCAGGAATAAAAGACGCCGAAGGACTCCTGACAAAAGACGGCTTCTGGCGCAAAAACTCAAAAGACGCGGGCCACTTCCATTCTAACTGGCTTTCAATGATGTATCCCCGCCTTTTCCTTGCCAAAAACCTCCTCCGTGAAGATGGCGTTATCTTTGTCTCTATTGACGACAACGAAGTCCATAACCTGAGAATGATTATGGATGAGGTCTTCGGGGACGAAAACTTCATTGACACGATTATTTGGAAAAAACGTTACGGTGGCGGAGCCAAAGAAAAATATCTCGTCTCGATGCATGAATACATTCTTTTTTATGCTAAAAGCAAGGAATCGCTTGATCCTTTATTCATTCATCAGGACCTTGAAGCGATAGAAAAATATTATAAGCTTAAAGATGAAAAATACAAAATACGCGGTCCCTATAGGACACACCCTTTAGAAGCAGGCAAAGCAGTTGGAGAAAGAAAAAATCTTGTGTTTCCTATACCAGCACCTGATGGAACAAAGATTTGGCCGAAAAGGCAATGGTATTGGATGAAGGAACGAGTTCAAGAGGCAATAAAGAAAAATGAATTAGAGTTCGTTAAGGGCAAAGATGGTTGGACCGTTCACACAAAACAATATCTAAAGGATGAAAATGGAGAAATACGTACCGGCAAGGCTTTTTCGATAATAGACGATGTTTATACCCAACACGGAACTAACGAGATAATCGATATATTCGGTAATATTCAGATTTTCCCCTACCCCAAACCAACAGGTCTAATTGAATATCTTCTTAAGTTTGCGACAGATTGTGATGAGAACGACATTATCTTAGACTTCTTTGCTGGTTCAGGGACGACTGCTCATGCCATTATGCAGTTAAATGCTGCTGAAGATGGGGGGAAAAGGAAGTTTATCTGCGTTCAGTTAGCGGAGCCGTGCGATAAAGAGAGTGAGGCATTCAAGGCGGGGTATAAGACAATCGCCGATATAGGCAAGGAAAGAATCCGCCGGGCGGGAAAGAAAATCAAAGAGGAGAACAAGGGCAAGCTTGATTTTGATAAGGACAAGCTCGACCTGGGTCTTTATCCAATGATTTCAAATAATTTTTAAACAGTTTCAGGTTATGGGCCTTGCCGGTCGTCTCGGGTTCGATGCCCAGTTCGATCAGAATGCAGTTCAGCAGTTCCTCGGCCGAAAGGTTTGTGTTCGAGAGAACCGCCAACTCGAGATTCTGGCCGACCTGCCGCCGGAGGTAATGAATCAGCGTTGTCTTGCCCGATCCAACCTCACCGGTGAGCAGGATGATGCCGAGGTTGCGCTCGATCCCGTATTCCAGGTACTGCAGGGCGTGCTCGTGGTTGGGGCTCAGGTACAAGAAATTGGGGTCCGGATTGATCTGAAACGGTTTTTCCTTGAACCCGTAAAAGTATTCGTACATCCGCAATTCCTATTATCAAAACAAGGATTGTGAGTTGTTAGTTGTGGGTTGATATTGGGTATGGTAGGTATTGATTCTATATTTCTGTATTTTTAAGATCAATCTTATCACCCCATTGCTGACCTTGTAAAGCGACCGCACCCACCTCAAAATGCCTGAACCCTGAGCCCGGGCTGTGAGCCTTTAGCGCCTTTTGCCCTGAACCGTTTTTCTTCCTCTCACTCTCCACCTTGCACGCTGAACTTTGCGTCATAGAACTGTCGGTCCGCGAAGCCTTTAAACCGAAAACCTCTAGGCACCTTCGCTCCCCGAGCCCTCGCATCCCTTCATTGCGTAAACCAACTGTAATAGTGTTCTTATTATTATGAAATTTTTTTCCAAATTATCTGTTAACAGGTTTTCTTTCATAAAGTAATGTTGAAAAAAATATATAATTACAATAACATAATTTTTTTTTCGGAGGAAAATAATAAGGCCTAATTTTTGCTTGCAATACGGACGATATGACAAAATACAGTATCCGAAGCGCGATTGTTGGCTGCCGTACAACAATATATTAGCCGCCGAAAATTGAGTGCCAGTAACAAACACGTGCTATTTTTGAGAACCTGGTTTGAAGATACCTTTTCAGTGATCCTTCCTTGCCGGGTTTCATTGTGATTCATTTGAGTTTCTAGTACAATGCATTTTCCCTCCGGCATCGAGTTAACAGCAAAGCACCACTGGCGAATGGCGTGATCGAAGAATTTAACCAAATATTTTGTTCAAAATGATTTTGTTTGCCGGATTACATTACCGCGTCGTCGTCTGAGTGAACTGAATCGGTTGGTTAGTGAACAACTCAAAACCGGCAACCCAGATACAGTCTCAAGCAATCAGAAGAAGACCGGTGATACCGCCCCTCGTTTATTAATTATTAAATAATTACAATATATTAAAGACATTCCGTCCGTGTAATTCAGCAGGCGGAGCTATATGAATTTTGCGTGTTCAGAATTTTTTGGTGGGGGTGGCTGATTTCTGTTGAAAATAGGATTTTAGGACAGCTCCGTCCCGTCCTGGAATATTTCCTTCAACCGTGAACCCCGGAGCACCTTACACCGCATTTGTCCTTTAACCTTTGAGCTTTCACGCATGAGACAGAACCCCTCAGTCCAATTGGACGATCTCCAAAACCTGTTCGACAACCAGAGCGGCCAGCCGGAAAGCCAGCTCGACATCGGCTACTATGTCAGCCTGGTGCTGCGCCGACGCTGGTTTGTGATCATCCCTTTGTGTCTGGCCCTGATCGCAGGGATTTACCTGGCCGTTACGCTTCCCAAGAAATATCAGGCCGAAACCCTGATTTTGATCGAACCCCAGAGGGTGCCGGACAATTATGTGCAGGCCATCGTATCGAGCGATCTCGAATCCCGCATCGCCACCATCAAGGAGATGATCCTGAGCCGGACGAACCTGCTTAAGATCATAGAAAATTTCAACATCTTCAGTGGGTCCAAAAATGCCGACATGTTCCTGGATGACAAGATCGAAGTCATGCGCAAGTACACGACGGTGGATATTGTCAGCGATCGGCGCAACCGCACGGCCAATGCCTTTAAAATAACCTTCGAGGCTGAAGAGCCCCGCATGGTGATGCAGGTGGTCAACGCCATGGCCACGCTTGTCATCGATCAGAACCTAAAGGTGCGCGAATCACAGGCTGTCGCTACCGTCGAGTTTCTCGAAAACGAACGGGTCAAAATGCGCCGCAAGCTCGAGGAGGTCGAAGCCGCGCTCAAGGATTTTCGCGAGACCCACATGGGCGAGCTGCCGGACCAGCTGCCCGGCAACCTGATGGTGCTCGAACGCCTGCAGCAGCAGCTGAGCGAGAAACAGAAGGGCCTGCGGGACGAAAAAAACAGGCTCAGCTCCCTTGAAAACCAGATTCAGTTTGCCCGGGAGCAGGCCGCCATGACGGTGACGGCGCCGGCTCTGCCCGAAAATAGAGAGCCCACCACCCTTGAAGGCCTGAGACAGCAACTGGCGGACTACAAAATCCGCTACACGCCGCAGCACCCGGATGTGATCAGACTGCAGAGGAGGATAGAAGAGCTGGAGAGGGAAAGCCCGCCGACCTCCGCAAATTACGGTGACGGCGGTTCCGCTCGACCGGCCGGCGGCGTCGACCTCCCGATGACCGGAAGGAGGGTTGAGGCCGATCTGATCACGCAGCGCAACGGCGCCGCCAGGGAAATTGCCGCTATCAGGGAAGAAATATCAGCCCTGCAGGAGCAAATCGCTGTTTATCAACGGCGGGTCGAAGACACACCCAAATTGGAACAGGAGCTCTTGTCCCTCAAACGCGACTACGACAATAGCCAGACAACCTACGACTCGTTGCTATCCCGCAAGCAGGAAGCCGAGGTGGCCGCCAACATGGAGCGCCAGCAGAAGGGCGAGCAGTTCCGCATCCTCGATCCCGCCCGACTGCCCGACAAACCCCAGTCCCCCGACATGCGCAAGCTGTTTCTGATGTGCGTCATGGCCGGACTGGGATTGGGCGGCGGCCTCATCTTTTTGCTGGAGTTTCTCGACAAATCCGTGAAGAAACTCGAGAGCGTGCCCAAAAAATTGGGGATTCCCCTGCTGGTGGCCGTCCCGAAAATCGATCATCCCCAGGATGTCCGCAGACGCCGCCTCAACAACGGCTTCAGCATCGCCGCCGCCGCCTTTTGCATGGCCTTAATGGCCCTCTTTGCCGCCGTCTCCGTCCTCGGCATGTCCGGACCGACGGAAATGGTTAAGAGAATGATAACGTAAAGAGAAGGATTCAAGGGTTCAAGGATTCAAGGGTTCAAGGGGTCGAGGATTCAAGGATTCAAGGGGTCGAGGGTTCAAGGCGGCAACTCGCGTTGCTGTTAGTCGTTTGTGGTAGGTGGCGGAAAAGAGGAGAATCTAAGAGTCAGGATTCGAGGATTCAAGGACCCAAGGACCCCTCGGATCCTTGAACCCTTGCTCTTCTATTCCTCGAACCCTTGCTTTTCAATTCCTTGACTCCTCGAACCCTTGACCCCTCGGATCCTTGAACCCTTGCTCTTCAATTCCTTGAACCCTTGCTCTTCAATTCCTTGAACCCTTGACCCCTCGGATCCTGGACCCCTTGCTCTTCAATTCCTCGGATCCTTGAACCCTTTTATAAATCAACACCCCCCATTCGCGTAGCGAACCATGTCCCACATCTCCAAAGCCCTCGACAGATATAAAAAAGAGCGTCAGCTGACCTCGGCCCAGATTTTCAATCTCGATGATGCGAAGCCAACCGGACCTGCGCTGGAAGAGGGCGAAGACCGGCCCATCGGAGAGAGTGTCGATGCCGATGCGGCCAATCAGGTAGCACCGGCGCATCCGCCGCATGCGGAGAAAAGTGATGCCACGCCGGCAGATTCCCGAGTGACCGGGCAACTGTCGGCTGGGCGGCCTTCCCGGGACCCGACGGACCTCGAGACGCAGCACAAGCCTCTGTTTATTTTAGTCGATAAAAAGCCCGAAACAACAGCGTCCACCGCAAACGAGAACAAAGCAAAAGCATCCCGCCTCGAGGACGAAGCGGCGGTCTCGTCGGAACCGGGCTATGCCGGAATCAGCCTGGACAAGATCGACCCGAACCTCGTATCGGTCGTCAACCCGCAGTCCCTGGAAACCGAGATCTTCAAGGTCCTGAGGGGCAAGATTCTGTTTCCGACCTCCGGCAAACCGCCGCGATCCATCATGGTCACCAGCGCGGTCCCGGGCGAGGGGAAATCCTTCGTGGCCGCGAACCTGGCCGTGAACATGGCCCAGAACATCGAAGACCATGTCCTCTTGATGGACTGCGACCTGCGCCGGCCGACCATGCACCGGATGTTCGGATTGGGCCACGTGAAGGGGTTGAGCGAACACCTGTTGGACGGTAATAAAATAGCCGACCTGCTGATTAAAACCGGCCTCGGCAAGCTGTCCCTTCTTCCCAGCGGCATGCCGCCCCACAATCCCTCGGAAATCCTTTCCTCCGCCAAGATGGCGAACCTGTTAGACGAGCTCAAAACCCGCTACCAGGACCGCTTCCTCATCATCGAATCGCCCCCGCTCATGCTGGCCCCCGAAACCGGCGCCATCGCCAAGCAGATCGACGCCATCATCGTGGTGATAAAGTTCGGCAGCACCCCGCTGGATGCGGTCGAGGAGCTGATCGCCAACCTGGGCAAGGAAAAAATCATCGGCGCGGTCGTCAACCGCTTCGACGCCCGCACCTCCAGATACTACGGCTATCACAAATACGGTAAATATTACCGCAGCTAAAGGAATAATTTCACCACAGACCTGCCCGCCATCGCGAGACGTCCAGGCGAAGCAGGCGGGGGCACAGAGGACGCAGAGAGTTTTAAAATAGTGCCTAAAGTTAGGGGGTGGATGAATAACAGGGAATTTGCGCGATGTCTTGAGGAACGGACGAAGCAATTTGCGCTGCAAATCATTCGGCTGCCGCCATTCACAAGGAAAGCTCCAAACTACTCGCCATTTTTACCTCCATCGCTAAAAAAAGTAGGCCCTTAACTTCAGGCACTTCCAACTTCAGGCACTTTAGGCACTTCCAACTTCAGGCACTTCCACCAATATTTTCGGAGAAAATAGTGCGCGTACCCTTCTTAGACCTCAAAGCCCAATACAAACAAATCGAGACTGAAGTCGTCCCCGCCGTTACCGAAGCCATGGCCGCCGGCATGTTCATCGGCGGGCCCCAGGTGACCGGCTTCGAGGAAGAATTCGCCGCCTTCTGCGACAGCCGGCACTGCATCGGCGTCGCTGTCTTCGTAGTCTGCCAGCTTGAAGAAGTAATGCTTTGAATTTTGGGAGGTCGGTGGTCGCCCGCACGTTGCACAACGCGGATTTATCAACTCGGTGGGCTGATAAGTCGCACTGCAGACCTCGCACGAGTCGCCGTACTGATCTTCGGCTCTGCAGCGCGGGCAGGTTCCGCGGACGTATCTGTCGGGCAGGGCCATTTTGCATTTCTCGCAGTAAGTCTGCTCGACGTCCCGCGTAGTGATTGAGCCGGCCTCGCTGAGGCGATTGAAGATTAGCACGCTGAACTGCCTGTTTTCGGGCGAATGCGTCGAATAGTAGTTATCGAACTCAATGCCGAAGCTGTCGAAATCGGCCTTGTGCTCTGCGTGCATTTTCGCGATGAGTTCTTCGGGTTCGATCCGAGCCTTGCGGGCGCTGATCATAATCGGCGTGCCGTGAGTGTCGTCGGCGCAGAAGTATAAGCACTGATTGCCGGCGGCTTTCTGGAAGCGGACCCATATATCGGTTTGAAGATACTCGACCAGATGCCCTATGTGGATAGGGCCGTTTGCGTAAGGCAAGGCCGAAGTTACAGCTATTTTGCGCGGCATATATCTCCCGGGCGACTACTGATTTTGTCCTTCCGCAGCGTCCTGCTTCGGATTTTCAGTGTTATTGTGTTTTTGTTCCTGCGTATCGTTCTGCTTGGGGGGCTCTGCGGCGTCGGACTCTTGCTCATTCTCAGGGAGCTCTGCGGCGTCGGACTCTTGCTCATTCTTATCGTCGGAGCTTTCATCCTGACCGTCTCGCCGCCCTTTATTTCTTTCAGGCTTTCTGTTTCTTCCGCCTCTTTTTCCCCTTCCCGCTCTTGCGCCCTTTTCCTCACTTGCTTCCTTTTTGCTCTCATCGGCATTCTTTTCCCTGCCGGGGTCGTCCTCTTTTTGGGGGGTGCTCGGTCGAGTCTGAGCGATTACCTCTATCTCATCGACAGGCACCGCCGCCCTTGTCCCTCCGTCGTACTCCACGACGACCAATTGCGTGATTATCTGGGTATCGACGACTCGTCCTTCTCCGTTTTTGGTGCTCACCCAGGCACCCCTCCTCGGCAGTTTTTTCTTAAGTTCGGTATAGTTTTTGTCTTCGTATCGCAGGCAGCATTTCAATCGCCCGCAGTAGCCCGATATTTTCGTCGGGTCGAGCGTCGCCTTTTGCATCTTGGCCATCCGCATATTGACGGGCTTGAGCAATCTTAGGAATCTCTTGCAGCAGCATTCCTGACCGCAGCTTTCGACATCGCCCAGCAGCTTCGCCTCGTCGCGAGCTCCGATCTGCCTCATCTCGATTCGCGTCTGGTAGTCATTTGCAAGCCTTTTGACCAGGTCGCGGAAATCGATCCTGCTTTCTGACATAAAATAGAAAATCACCCGCTCTCCGCCGAATATATGCTCGGCATCGATTATTTTCATCGGGAGGTTCAATTCCTCGACAACTCGTCTGCAGACGGCGACTTCGTCTCCGGCGATTTTCTGCAGATGCTCCTGCTCGCTGATATCTGCGCGTGTGGCGTAGCGAACGAATTTTCCGCCCCTGCTTCGAGGCAGGTCAATTTGGGGTTCGCCGAAATACTTTTTTACGGCGTTTTCGCTTAATTTGAATTGTCCGCTCCTGTAAGAGTCCAGGGGGCCGACGAGCCGGCCCAATTCCAGGCCTTTGTCCGTCTTGACGACGACATCGGTGTTAACCTTGGATATTTTGCCCTCGTTGTGCTCGAAGAATCCGAGAAGATTCATCCGCCCGTATCGCACCAGCATGTATTTTTTATTTTTAACCTGCTTAGGCTTGTTTTCCAAATTATTTGCCATTCACGCTTCTCTGTTCATAATTATTATTGCGTCATAATTGATTGGTCAAACTCTCATTCTATCAGAAGAAGCAAGATTAAACAACAACTGCTCGAAAACAAGCTTTTCGTTGACCCCAGCCTCGATGTATCGCAGTATTTCGCAGCAATCTGCGACTTTAGCCGCCAGTTCGTCCGTGTCAAACCGGTTTGCCAGTTCGTTGATTCTTTGTTTTTGGTCGAAGTTAATGATCTCGTTGCCCGGGCGAACCGTCAGGTTCATCGCATCATAGATGGCCGAGATGACCATCCCGACAACGCTCTTGCTCGCTGTCCTGCCTATATCCTTCCTGCTGGCTTTTTTGTCAACGTCGGCCCAGGCGGCTGCAATCGCCTTGCTCTTATCCACGAGGTCGGCGGCGAGTTCCGGAATCTCGGCGTATTTCAACTCTGCTACGGATGCGACGACTTGCCTTTTTATGTCGTAAAGTCCCGCCTGGGCCGATTCGAGCTTTGCCCATCCTTGAGCCAAGCCCAGGCTGCCCTGCGAGAGCCTGGCAAAGTACAAACTCCGGTCTCGGTCGATTCCGGCGCCGGAGAGCTTGTCGAGGATTATATCCTCATCTATAGGCCCGAATCGCACAATGCGGCAGCGTGATCTTGTGGTCTGCAACAGCCCTTCCAGCCTTGTGCAGAGCAGGATTATACAACATCGGCCCGGCGGTTCCTCGAGAATCTTGAGCAGTGAGTTTTGCGACGATTTGTTGAGCTTCTCGGCCTCGCTGACAATGAACACCTTACGCTGCGAGAGCGACGGCCTTGCCGAGACCTTATCGACGAGGAACTCGCGAATAACGGCGATCGGCAGATCAATCGGGGCCGTCTTGTCCTTGCCGTCCTGGGTGAATTCGAGCAACTCCTTGTAGATGTGGTTGAAATCCGGGTGGGCGCTTGCGTCCAGGGCCCTGCAGGATTCGCACGCCCCACAGCTATCGACGGACTCGGCTCGATCCTTTTCGAGGGGATTGCCGCAGAGCAGCAGTCCGGCCCACTCGAAAGCAGTCTTGAATTTGCCCACACCGTCGGGCCCTGCAAAAATATAGGCGTGCGGAACCCTGTCCGCCGCAAAAGCCCGCCGCAAAAGCGATACTGCCCTATCCTGGCAAAAAACGTCCTTCAATGACATCAGCCGCTCGCCTCTCCGAATGAAAAAAACGCCTTAAGCTCCTCAACTATTTTAGCGTGCACCGCCTCAATATCCCCGCTTGCATCCACTACCCGGAAACTATCGTGCTCTTTGGCCAATTGCAGAAAACCCTCTCGCACCTTCCGGTGATATTCCGCCGACTTGGCCTCTATCCTGTCGCGCTTGCCGGGCATACGACCGGTCGAAATTTTAAGGTCCACGTCGAGAACTATAGTCAAATCCGCCCACACTCTCGCCAGCGAATCCGTTGCAAGCGTAATAACATTGCTCATCCCGAACTCGCCGGCGTAACCCTGATACGCGCAAGTGCTCGAAACCCATCTGTCCAGAACAACGCTTTCCTTTTCACGAATCGCCGGCGCTATCCGCTCCTGCCACAACTGGGCGCGTGCAGCCATATACAGCAAAACCTCGGTTCGCGTGGCCATCGCCAGGTGTTCGGGGCTAAGAAGAATATCTCTTATGCGCTCGCCGATCGTAGTATCGCCGGGGTCACGGAAGTTCCTCGCAGGCGTCCCCTCTCTCTGCAGCCACTGCGTCAACAGCTTGCTCTGCGTGGTCTTGCCGCAACCGTCAAGCCCGTCAAGCGCAATAAGCCTGCCCGAAACATTTCGCTTCCAGTCGTCGTTATTCAACCTTCGCCCCCTTTCCCGGTTTTTAGGCCTTTCTTGAGTATATCCTCAAGCAAATCTCCCACATTTAGCGCTGCGGCCCATTTCTCCAGATAGTCCCGGTCAAGACCGTCGCCCTGCACCTCTATAACGCCAAGTGCATCCTGAACCTGTTGGTCCGAGCCGCTGCTCCCGGCCCACTCTAATTTACTCAAAATGACGTCTTCCGGAGAAGCTATGAATACATCCAGTCCCATCACTCCGGCCTTGCGCCTTCGCTGGAATTCCTCCCTGCTGAACGCTCTTTCCTTTCGAACAACCAAATCCACTTTCCACCCGGTCGCATTATCGATTATGTTGAACATAGATTTGTGCTTGAACGCCTCCTTCGCAGCCTGCGCGCTGACATAGTGGTTTTCTCCAAGGGCCTCCACAAGCCTGTCCAGTTGCTTTTCGTTGGGTGAAATGACGATGTCGAAGTCGTTCGTCGCTCGTGGATGGCCGTGGAAACTGCTGCTTATTGAGCCGGCGACCATATACGCGATCCCAACCGCGTCCATCGCCTCAGTAACTCTCCTCAGAAGGTCTGCCTGCCCGATCATTTCGACTCCTCAATTTTTCCGAAGGCCTCTTCGAACAAACGTTTGCCCAACGTAATGCGAATCGCCCCGAGTCGAACGGCTTGCTCGTCCCAGTCCGGATGGCGGTGTCTGACGCCGTCCTCGACAATCCGCCGAAGGTTGTCGCCCAATTCGAACGTCATCCTCGCCCGCCCTGCTATCCCGATCCTGCGGAGAACCTCATTCTGTCTGCAAGCCGCTTCAAATGTGGTGTCAGTCCGTATTGCACTCATCCGATTCTCAAGACCCCGTTACTTAATCGCCCCCTCTTGCCCTTCCGGGACGAAATACAGGCTGAATCTCGCCTCTGAAAACTTAACGCCGAAAAGGGCCTTGAACTGCTGCTCACTGTCGATCCCCGAGACCGAAAAGGAAAACTTCTCGCCCTGTTCTATGGATTGGGTTTTCAAGACTCTTTTTCTTTTCTCCTCGACGAGAAATGCCATTCCCTTCTCTTTTGCGGTCCAGTCAATTTCAAATCCTCTGCCTACGAGATTTTCCTCCGGGAAGAGTCTGCCGCCCCCGTTGGCGCAGCCCGCTATCTCCAGGAAAGTCACTAACAGTGCCGCCCCGCCAATTAGTCCGATGATTCTCATACTTCTTCTGCTCATATTACTGCTCGTCCTCTCCCTCTTTTCGCTATTGACCGACGTTTCAAGACGAATGAGCCTGTAAATCAGGGCAAAACACAGGCTCCACCGGCTATTGTACAGCCTGGCGGCTACTTTTCAAGAACAGTTTTTTCGCCTCCCCAGTCGCGCCCGGACACGCCCCGCCACCCCCTATTTACCCCTCGGTTTCATATTTGTTTAGCCCGGATTTTTCGAAGCCACAGAGAGCACAGAGGACACAGAGAGTTAAGTATTTGTTATTAAAGGAGTTGTGACATTCCGTCTTATTCTGCCGGGTCTTCAACAAATAACAGCCTGATAACAATCGGCGCATCAGCCGGGATCGAGACAAACACCCGAAAAACATTCGAGTTGGCGACAAAGGCGAATAAGGCCAGGATTATCGTCATAAACAAGATGGACGCCGAAAACGTCGATTTTCCGGAACTGCTAAAGAACATCCGGGAAACCTTCGGCTTGCGATGCCGATGCGCCAACCTTCCCGCTGCGGACAAGGCATCTGTGATTGACTGCATCGCCAATGGTTCGGGCGATTCGCCTCTAATGGACGTTGCTCAGGCCCATACCGACCTGATCGAGAGCGTAATAGAAGCCGATGACGACCTGATGGAAGCCTACCTCGGCGGCGAAGAGATATCCACCGAAAAAGTAGCCTCCGTATTCGTAGAGGCCCTTAAAACCGGCACGATTATCCCAATAGTGTTCACAAACGCCCGCAATGAAGTCGGCGTTACGGAACTGCTCGATATCGTCGCAAAATACACCCCCTCGCCGGCGCAGGCATTTCCAACGGAGTTGAAGAACGGCGAAGAAACAATCCTGCTAACGGCAGATGCCGCCGGACCTCTCGTCGGCCTGATCTTTAGAGTCGGATTCGACCCGCGATCGAATATGAAGTTTTCATCGATCAGGATTTTCAGCGGTACGATAAAATCGGATACGAGTCTCTATCGGAATGCCGAGAAGAAGTCCATCAGGCCCGGGCATATCCTCAAGAGCCAGGGCGGAGAAACCTCCGAAACGGACGCCGGAGTCGCAGGCGATATAATTACGCTGGCCAAGGTCGAGGAGCTTAGAACAGACGATCTCGTCCACGACGGTAGAGTAAAGGGCGTTTTCGAGTTGTTTGCGACCCCAGAGCCGATGTTCTCGCTGGCGATCGAGCCGGCCGCAAGGGGAGACGAGCAGAAAATAGGGTCGGCCCTCGAAAGATTGTGCGAAGAGGACCCCTGTTTCAAGACAAGCCGTGATATGCAGACCAAGGAACTCGTGGCAAGCGGAATGGGCGACCTGCATCTGAGAATAATGCTCGAAAAAATGCACAATCGCTCCAAGCTTTCGGTAACGACAAAAGAGCCGAAAATACCGTACCGAGAGACGATTACGGCCAAGGCCGAAGGCCACTACCGCCACAAAAAGCAGACCGGCGGGGCCGGACAGTTCGGCGAGGTCTATCTCAGGGTGGAGCCTGGAGAACGAAATAGCGACCCGCCTCTCGATTTCAGTTGGGACATCTTCGGAGCCTCGATACCCGGCCAGTTCGAGCCGGCTATCGCAAAAGGAATAAACGACATCATGCAGACCGGCGTGATCGCAGGATTCCCACTGCAGGATATTAAAGTCTCGATCTACGACGGAAAGTATCATCCCGTCGATTCGAAGGAAGTCGCTTTTCGCGCCGCAGGCAAGGGGGCTTTCATTGACGCCCTGAAAAAGGCGAAAGCTGTCCTCCTCGAGCCGATAGTCAATATGGAAGTTACAATTCCCGCAGAGAATATGGGCGATATCGCGGGCGACCTCGCATCCAAGCGGGGCAGAGTCATAGGTCAGGATATGCTCGCAGGCAATTTCATCGTAATCAAGGCCCAGGTTCCGCTCTCCGAGATTAAGCAGTACAACAGCCAGTTGAAGAGCGTAACCGGCGGCCGCGGAAGCTACTCGATGACGCTGAGCCACTACGAACTCGTGCCGCCAAACGTCCAGCAGGCGATAGTGGCGGCCAGCCAAAACCCAAAAGAAACTGAATAACACCTGCAATAAACTATCCGACCATCTGCATCGCAGGGGGTCTTTATTTAGCTTCTCCGCAGGTTTCACAAAAAAAGGCTTGTCTTTGAGTCGAAGCCGGGGATAATGTTTGGATAATGGATTTTGTAATTTTCCAAGTCAGGATCGGCTCAGAAGGCCTCTGGGGGCAAATAACCGCGTTTAGGGGCTGTCAGAACAGGAAAAAAAGCTCATAAAAGCTACTAACGATACTATCTTAGTTTTGCTCAAATTCAGAGTTTGGGGCAATTTCAGGTTCCTTTCCCATGCTGAGACGATGAAAGTCTTTCATCGGGCGTGCGTGAGAGGGGGCGTGGAAGTTTCGCATACTGAGGGCTTTAATCCCCGCCCTCGCATGTCGCTGCCGCTGCCGCGGAGTGTCGGAGTCGAGTCCGACGACGAATTGCTGGCTTTTGTCGTCGCTTGCGAAGCCCCATGGGCCCCGCCGCAAGGCGTCCCTTACGGGACTTGCGGGGGCGATGAATCGGCTGTGGCCGAGTTGGCCTCGCAGATACAGGCCAGGCTCGCCGACCAACTGCCCCGGGGCTGTGAGATGATTTCCGTCGCCGCCGTTCACGGCGGCAAGACACCGTTTCCCTGCTCGGCGAGTTATCGTTTGGCGGTCGCGCCGGAATATATCGGGGATGAATTGAAAAACAAAATCAAGAATCTGCTCGCTGCCGACAGTCTGATACTGCACAGGCGAACAGGCAAGAAGGCCTCGCGCCCCAAGGATGTAGATGTAAGAGGCTTTGTAAAGTCGATCGAGTTGGACGACGGATGTGTGTCCGTTGAATGCGAAATAACCTCGACCGGCTCGATACGTATGGAGGAAATTTTGGATATCCTGGGACTCGATATTGAAAAGCTCGCCGCGCCGATCAAACGCCAAGCAGTGTCCTGGCAGTCTTGACCGATCCGAAATTCGAAGGTGAAAAACGAACAATTATTTTAGGGACGAGGAAAAAAATGGCAAGAGAAATGCTTGTTAATGTGGCCGAATCCGAAGAGTGCAGAGTGGCCGTAGTGGAAAACGGCTCACTCGAAGAACTCTATGTGGAAAGGGCCAGCGTAGGAACGCATGTCGGCAATATCTACAAGGGAAAAGTCGTAAATATCGAGGCCGGAATACAGGCCGCCTTCATTGACTTCGGAGTCGGAAAAAACGGCTTTCTGCATATCAGCGATTTGCACCCGCGATATTTCTCCGGAAAAGGCGACAAGAAAATCGAGAACATAGGGAGAAGACAGACGCTTAGAGAACGACCGCCGATTCAAAGCTGCCTGAAAAAGGGACGTGAAATCGTCGTCCAGGTAACTAAAGAGGGCGTCAAAACAAAAGGGCCGACGCTGAGCACCTACCTCGCTCTGCCGGGCAAGTTTCTCGTCATGATGCCCTGGATGCAGAGACTTGGAGTCTCGCATAAAATCGAGGACGAGGACGAACGCAAAAGACTGCGGCAGATACTGACCGAAATAAATCCGCCAAAAGGCCAGGGGTTCATCATCAGGACAGCGGGGCAGGCCTGCTCCAAGAGAGATATTCAGAACGACTCTGCGACTCCGAATCCGTTACGCGGAAGATCAAGGACTTCCTCTCGATAGTAACGCCGCGACTAATGCGCCGCGTCAGCTATTACGACGACAAAGTGCCCCTGTTCCACAAATACAAGATAGAGACTGAGATCACAAAGATACAGGCAAGGAAAGTCAATCTCAAGGGAGGAGGCTCGATTGTAATCGAGCAGACCGAGGCCCTGGTCGCAATTGACGTAAACAGCGGTCGTGCAAAGAAGCAGACAAACGCTGAAATGACCGCCTTCGAGAGCAATATCGAAGCGGCGAAAGAAATCGCCCGGCAGCTCAAACTCCGCGACCTCGGCGGACTGATCGTTTGCGATTTTATCGATATGCGAAGTGCAAGGCATCGCAAGGATGTTGATAAGGCCTTTAGGTCGGCGGTCAAAACAGATCGCGCACGCTCGAAAATATTGGGAATAAGCAGGTTCGGAGTTGTGGAGATGACCCGGCAAAGAATGAGGCCCTCTCTCCAGTCCAGCATATACCTGGCATGCCCGAATTGCGCAGGCTTGGGATTTGTAAAGAGCCACGAATCACTCGCTATCGAGATCATCAGGCTCTTGAATCTCTCGGCATCCGACAAGAAAATCAAGCGTATCGAACTGTCCGTATCGCCCGAGGTTGCCGACTACCTCCAGAATCAGAAAAGGGCGGTTATTCTCGAAATAGAGCAGACGACGGAGAAACGCATCAACATCCATTCTGTCGCGGACTACATAGGAGAAAAGCACGACCTGACCTGCTACAATGAGCGGAGCACAGCCGTGAAACTGTAGGAAATCTTTTTGTTCATCTCGGGGTTGATAAGTGAAATTCGATCTTGATTACGCGCGCAAAGTAATAGAAGCCGAGGGCGAGGCTATCGCCTCAGTGGGGCACATTGTTGATGAATCGTTCGCCTTGGCGGTCGAGATGATCTATGCCTGCAAGGGCTCCTGTATTGTCAGCGGTATCGGCAAGGCCGGGATCATCGGGCGGAAGATCAGCGCGACTATGGCCTCGACGGGTACGCCGAGCCATTTCTTGCACCCGGCCGAGGCCGTGCACGGAGACCTTGGAAGACTGAGAAAAGACGACGTCGTAATGGTCTTGAGTTACGGCGGAGAAACCGACGAAATCACCCGCCTGATTAGCCTCGTTAAGCAGTTGGGCGTAAAGCTGATTTCGATTACGGGAAAGAAAGACTCGACCCTCAGCAAGTACAGCGATGTTGTGTTGTGTATGGGCCAAATTACCGAGGCCTGTCCGCTTGGCGTCGCGCCCAGCGTCTCGACAGCCTGTATGCTCGCCGTGGGAGACGCCATTGCGTTTACGGTTATGAAAGCAAGGAATTTCAGCGTCGAGGATTACGTCAGATTCCATCCCGGAGGCTCGCTCGGCGCCAAGCTAATGACTGTCGAGCAGTCCATGATGTTCAAGCCCGGGGAGAAGCTTCCCCTCGCCAAAGTCGATGATACTATCGAGCAGGTCCTCGCCTCGAATTCGGACGTCAAACGACACGGAGCCGTCATGGTCACAGACGAAAGCGATGCCCTGGCCGGTATCGTTACCGATGCAGACATTCGCCGGCTGATCACCAAATACGGGCAAAACGCCCTAAAGCTAAAGGCAAGAGAAGCGATGACGCCCAATTGCAAAAAGATAAGGCTCGATGCACTTGCCGCGGAAGCAACGGCTATCTTTCATAAGCACCGCATCGACGAACTGCCCGTCGTCGATGCGGATAACAAACCCGTCGGGCTAATAGACGTACAGGACATTTTGACCATTAAGGTTGTGGGGTAAGAAAGCCCGATGGAGAACCTCGCCAAAATTAAACTGCTCATGATGGATGTCGATGGCGTTCTTACGGACGGCTCGATAATAGTCAATGCCGACGGACGAGAGACCAAGTCCTTTAACGTACTCGACGGGCACGGAATACGTCTCTGGCACAGGGCGGGACTCAAAACCGCTATCATCAGCGGAAGGGAGTCGGAGCCGACCAAAATACGCGCCGAGCAACTCGAAATCGAATATGTCTTCGAGAACTGCCATCACAAACTCCCGGCCTGCGAAAAGCTCCTTGACGACCTGGGACTATTGTCCGAAAATGCCGCATATATAGGCGACGATCTGCCCGACCTGCCCGTAATGCGATACGTCGGGTTCGGGGTGGCGGTCGCAAACGCGATAGAGCCGCTGAAGGAGTACGCAGATTATGTTACCAATAGAGGAGGCGGCGACGGGGCCGTCCGGGAAGTGATAGAACTTATTTTGAAAAAGACGGGCAAATGGCAGGCCCTCATGGAGAATTATCTGCCGGACGCATAAAGAGAAGCCTATGCCGCTGATCAGAAAAATACTGGTTGGTCTTGCATCTTTGACGGTGATTGTCGGCATGTACATGCTCTACAGCCGATCCAGCAAGACGCCGCATATTAATATAGGCAGCAGCGTCAATATCGACGACATCAACGCCCCCAAACTCGGCGCCGGCGGAGGAAAGATCGGTTCGGTAAGCATTAGTGACGTCAAGGACACCGTCTATCGGAAACCGGGGCCGGATGGAAAAATAGTCAGAGAGTTCGGATTCGCCGAACTTGTAAAGACGGTAGGCGACATCTGGGAGGTGGATAAGCCATGGATGAGAATCTATCAGCGGGACTACCGATTTGAAATCAAGGCAGACCACGGAACGACAGAGTTGGAAACCATCGTCGGCAGTTCAACCCCCAAAGACGCCACGTTCAAGGGAAACGTGACAATAAAGATCGTCCCGCTCGCAGATACGACACATACGCAAAGTACTATCCACCTCGACAGTCTCATTTTTCTGAGCGAAAAATCGCGTTTCTCCACCCCCGGATACGTCAAGTTGGTATCGCAAGACGTGAACATGGACGGCAGGGGCCTCGAATTTGTCTATAACGACCGGACCCAACGCCTCGATTATGTGCGTCTTATGTACTTGGACGAATTGCGAATCAAGGGCGCCGCTGAGGCCCTCTTCTCGAAGCTCGGTTCGCCTCCGCCCGTGCAGGATGCGTCTAAATCGCCGCAAAACGTCCCGAAAGGCGATCCCCCCGTTCTCACGTCCAAGGAACCGGCCCAGGCCCTCAAAGAGACCGAACCTGCCCAAACAGCCTCGCCTGCAGGCCCTGATCCCGCTGCCGCCGCACAAGGAGAATTCTACAAGTGCATTCTAAGCGAAAACGTTCTGATTGAAACGCCCGACGAGATCGTCTTCGCCCGCAACGAGATATCGATAAACGACATCCTCTGGTCCAAGCCCCTGGTGGGCGAAGACGCCAACAGCGTTGCCGATGCGAATTCTCCCGGCACGTCTAAAGCTGACCAACCGAAAGTCGTCGCCGAGAGTCCGAAAGAGAAGCCGTCTGTCGAACCTAATGCTCCCGCTGAGAAGATGGTCGAAATAACGGTGAGATGCGGCAACGGCATGCTCCTTGTTCCGCTGAATTCGAGGAAGACGCTTGCCAGCTTCGAGCATGCCGAAGCAAATAAAGCCGAATTCGACAAGACTTTGGCTGAATTATTCGCCGATGCCAATGAGCGGTCCACATTTACCACAGAGAGAATCGATTATAACTCGGTAAGCGGAGACGCCGTTTCGACAGGCCATTGCGAGCTCGTATTCCAGACCGGCGGCATAAGCACGCTCGAACCGAACGAAACAAGCGTTCCCGTCACTGTCTCATCGACCGAGGCCGTCCATCTCTTTAAGGAAGCCAACCAGGCCGTCTTCACAGGCGATTGCCTGCTGAAAATGCCACAGGCGGAACTGACGCAGCCCCGAGACGTAACATTCTCCGCATCGAAGTTCACCGTCAATCTCCCGCAGGACACCCCTGGGCGGGCCAAAGTCCCCGGCGATATTATAGCCGCGGGCCCTGTTGAGTTGATTTTCCACGTCGAAGACGCCAACGCCGCCGACGGAAACGAACCTCCCGTTCCGGTAAGCATTACCGCATTGGAACAAGCAAGATTTGTGCCTGATTCGAATCAGGTCATCTTCGATGGCAATTGTCTCTGCACGATGCAGCAGCCGAACTTGCCCCCGGAGCAGAATTTCGTCCTGACATCGCCAAGGCTGATTGCGAATTTGCCCAAGAAAAGCGCGAAAAACGCCCCGGATGTTATCGCTCTGGGGCCTGTGAAGCTCGAAGGCTACGTCGATGCATTCGATAGCAATGAGCCAAACGCCGCCCCCTTGCCTGTAACTGTTACGGCGACCAAACACGCCCGCTTCATCCCCGCAGACAATCAGGTCATCTTCGAGGGCGATTCCAAGGCGGTGGTAGTGCGGGCGGACCCCAATTTTATCGAGCAGTACATACTATCATCGCAAAAGATTATCGTAGATCTGCCCCAAGACAGCAACCAGTCCAAATCCTCGCTTTCGGCTATGGGCATCGAGCATTTCACCGCTTCAGGCGGAGTGGTTACGCTTGCAACCAAAAAGACCGCCGGCGAGCTGCTGCTCAACGGCGTTGAGGTGATATGCAGAAAATTCGATTACGACCCCAACGCCGAGCGATTCACAGCCAATGGGCCGGGAGTTATTAAACTCGCAAATGCAGAGCAGCCTGACCCCAACAAAACCACCGGAAAATTCAGCCTGAAAAAGCCCTGCTGGGCCTTCATAGAGAACTACGACAATCTGACCTATTTTCAAAAGGAAAAGCGAATCGTCGCCGATGCGCAGTCCGACGAAGCTTTGGTCGTTAAATACTTGCCGATCAAGGACGGCCAGATCGGCGATCTCAGCGTCCTTCAAACCAACCACGTCGAAGCCATTCTGATCGAAACGCCTCTCGGCGAAACCGAGTTGGCGACGTTGACGGCTTCCGGGGGAATAACATATCAGGCCAAGGATAATGAGTTCATAGGCGGACAACTCTTCTACGACCACGAAAAGCAACTGATAAAGATCATAGGAAGCGCCTAATTAACACAACACTCCTCCTAAGGAGTTTCAAGCATAAACATCTCAAGCCCGGCCACAGCCGAACTCGGCGTTTGTCGCTGCGGCGTGCCGCTGGCGTCTCGCCCGCGTGAATTGGTTCACCGGCGGCTTCGTTTGGTTAATCTCTTTACTCAAAAACGGTCAGTTTGAGCTTTTTAGTCAACCAACTCTCTTTCGATGTCTTCCAGTGTCTTGCCCTTTGTCTCCGGCAAAAACTTCGATATAACGACAAACCCGACCACACATATCCCGCCAAATGTCCAAAATGCGCCGTGTGCCCCTAACGCCCCTTTAAGATAGGGGAAGGACAGCGTCAAGGCAGTGCAGGCAATCCAAAGCGATAAAGATCGACCAAAGCGATGCGCATATAGTGCTCGCCGTTCTCGCCGAACGCCCTGCCAGGAGCAATAGCGACCTCGGCATTTTCCATAAGGTCCATCGCAAAATCGATACTTCCTTTGCCTTTCGAGTGTTCTTCGGGAACCCTCGCCCAGACAAACATCGAGGCCCGCGGCTTTTCAACCTCCCACCCGATCCTTGCAAGGCCGTCGCAGACAACATCGCGTCGCGACTGGTAAATCAGATTCTGTGCGGTGATATCATCTTCGCACTGGCGCATAGCAATAATAGCCGCTATCTGAATCGCCTGGAAGATTCCGTAATCGTAATAGCCCTTTATCGTGGCGAGGTAGTCGATCATATCCTTGTTGCCTGCGACGAAACCGACTCGAAAGCCGGCCATATTGTAGGGCTTGCTCGTCGTGGTGAACTCGACTCCGATATCCTTAGCGCCTTTGACAGAGAGCAGACTCGGCGCCTTGTAACCGTCGAAGCAGTTCTCCCCGTAAGCGAAATCGTGGATAACAGCTATTCCAACGCGTTTTGCAAGCTCGACCACCGGCTCGAAGAAGCCTTCATCGACAGTCATCGCGGTCGGGTTGTGAGGGTAATTGAGGATCAGCAGCTTTGGTCTGGGAAACATATTCTCGATTACCGTGGTGATGTTGCTGATGAACTTCTCATCGTTGCCCAAAGGCACCGTGACTACGTTGCCCCCGGCCAGCGCGACGGCGTAGTTGTGAATGGGAAACGCAGGATTCGGAACAATCGCAGTATCGCCCAGGCCAATCATAGCAAGGCAAAGATGGCTAAAACCCTCCTTGGAGCCTATGCACGCCAGGACCTCCGTCTCCGGATCGAGCGTAACACCCCATTTCCGCTCGTACTTCTTTACAATCTCGTTTCGCAGGCCCTTAATACCCCTCGACGCGCTGTAATGATGGTTCCTGGGGTCGTTGGCGGCTTCGCAGAGCTTATCGATCACAACCTGCGGAACAGGGTCGGAAGGATTGCCCATACCGAGGTCGATGATATCGGCTCCCTGCTGGCGTTTGGCTAATTTAAGCGCATTTAGCCGGCCGAACAAATACGGCGGAAGACGCTTAATTCGCTGTGCCGGCTCAATCTTACCGTCCCACATAACAAAAGTCCTGTAAAGTTAACAACATGCTGCACTTAGAATACAATCGGACAGTTTACCGCAAACGCATGAATTTGCAAACCTTTTATCCATTCGGGCCGGGCCTGTATCTCCAATGGCGGTTTTTCAGATTTTCGGAATCCGACGGCCTTGTTTGGAGTTGCATTATCAGGGCAGGCGTATTGCGTCTGTCATCTGTCATCTGATTTCTGTCTTCCGTCTTCTGCTCTTACGGCATGCTGCCTTCGAGCCAGTGGGAGAACATTATGACAGCGTCTTTGAAATTGACTATGCAGTCGCCGTTTACGTCGCCTGCGATGATTGTTGTGCAGGGTGGTTTGCCGAAGTATGATTTGCCGGCTTCCGGCGTGCCGCCGTAGGCGCCTATATTGACGATGCCGCCATTGGGAAAGGGCTCGAAGTTTATAGGAGTCATCGGATCGCCGGCGTCGATACAGAGACTCGTAACATCGTCAATCGCCCAGCTTTGAGTGCTGGGGTCATATCGCCCGGCCTGGGATTTCAGATGATAATCGCCTGCGGTCGGAAAGCTTCCTTCATCTGCGAAGCACGGGTCGCCTTCGATATTTCCCAGCCCCCAGTTGACCGTTCCATCGCCGACAATTATCCCGGGGTCGTTTTCTATGTTGCAATAGGAGATATTCAACGTCGCCTCGGCAGGGACGATGATTGGCGATGAGCGATACAGTATGCAGTTTCTCAGCGTGGAGGTTCCTCCCGGCAGGAATTCTATGCCGTCGTGTATGTTCGCCATTGTGCAGTTCTCAATCAGCCCGTGACACCCGACAATTTGCGGAACCGGCGAGGGACTCTCGCATGTATAGCTGATATTGGCGATCAGACAGTTGCTGATTATGCCATCGCACCCCTGAATTACGCCTCCGCAGCCGGTTGCGATATTCTCAAGGATGCAATGGCTGATGGCAGCGTGCGTATGGTTCTCGCCGCCAGGGTCTATCATCGCGTCGTAACCGGTGATTGGCCCGCTAATGTTGAAGCCGGTAAGCGTGCAATTGGCGTCCTCGGTGCCGCGAAAGGTGATGGTGCCGTTGATAGTGGTGCTTTTTATGATGTTGGAATTATCCGGGTCGGTGCTTGTGACTATTATATTCTTGCCGAGGAAGTTGATGTTTTCGGCGTATGTGCCGGGTGCGACCGTAATGGTGTCGCCGTCGTTTGCGATATCGATAGCCTTCTGTATGGTAGCGAAGGCTGTCTCGGGGGATATTCCATTGTTGGTATCGTTCCCGTCGTCGGCATCGACGAAGAGCCGGCCCGTATAGATTGTAAACGACGCATCGCTCGTGTCATCGGCCTCCGGGTCGTTGGCGTCGAAGATGCGAACCAGGCAGTTATCCCAATCCATCTTGGGCACATACCATTGCCACGAACACTCACCTGCCTCGCAACTCGGCGGCGGCCCGCCAATCCAGAACATCCAGGTCTGGCCGTTGTTGGCGGACAACTGCCGCTGGTAATTGGGCAAGTACTCGCCCGGCGTCCGATTATCGACAAATCTAATCTCCTGCCCGGTCCCCGCCCGGTAGTATTCCACGCCGTTAGGCTCAAGTATCTCCAACGCCGGCGGCTCGTCGCCCTGATGGATTAACTGGGTGTCCATCAGCTCGCCGTCGGCGTTGAACAGTATGAGCGTAACATCGCCGAGTCCTTCGCAGTGAAAGGAAATAAGATCAACAAGCAGCCCGTTAAGCGGCGGCGGGTCCGGGCTTCCGTCTGTGAGTTCTATGAAGATAACGGGGCAGTTAAGTCCCAGAATCTCGGCAATCTCGCAGTCATCCCACCAGATAAGTGGGCGGACCGGCGGCCATGGTCCAGGGGGAAAGGTCACCGCGTTTGCTATGTCAAGCGTGCCGGGATCGCCGGCGGCAACGCCCAGGAAGAAGACATACGGTTCCGTTTCCCCGTCGCCACAGATGCCGATGACCGCGTGCTCACCGAAAAGCATATTAACCTCCGGCGGGTCAACCACGCCATCGACAGTGATAAAAAGACCCGCTGTGACCGGGGAGCACAGAGCCAGCACCAGGATTGGAACCAATAAGCGTTTCATAATGTTATTCCCTTCAAAAGAAATATTATTGCCATTGCTTTTATCTCAGTCGGCCATCGGTTAAGCATTTGCAGGCCGGGTGCTGTCGCGGGGATTGGGAGCAAGGGCGGCGTAAGCGGCAACGCGTTTAGACCTGTTTTTCCTGCATCTGCAATTCTCGCAAAGGTCCTGCGGCCAATAAACTACTATAAAATACCGTAACACATTTGCAGGGCCGTGTCCAGTAGTTTTTTCCCTGATTGCGGGGTTTAGGGGCTCTTGGGGGGGTGGTTTTTTGTTGACAGGGGGTGGATTTGCTAATAATATTGCGGTGTGAGGACGAAATGAATATAGTTGGTTGTGTTTTTTGCCTAAATTTGGTTGGCAGAATAGCCCTATGGGGGCTGTAATAGAGCGTAAAGTCGGCCTATGTTGGTTTATTGGCAGAACGCAAGACTTTTTGGAGATTGTTCGATGTCTAGGCGAAGAACCGTTACAGCGATTCTAATAGCGACATTTTTCTTGACGAGCACCGGTTTTGCCCAGAGTCTCGAGGAGAATTGGAAAGATTTCGTCCATTATGTTAAGATAGGGCATTCTGATCTGGCGAAGGGATACGCCCAGGCCATTCTCCAGAGCAATCCGGATCCCGTCGAACTGCTGGCTCTGAGCAAGGAGACACCGACGGATTACCAGATTCTTGAGTTGGTCTATGAATCGAAGCGTGATCCGGAGTTGGCCGAGCTTGTGGGCAAAGTGCTCAAAGTGATCAATGAAGGCACATTCACCCGCAGGACCGATGCTCCTATCATCGCCGAAGAGGTCCGAAGGCTCACCGGGACGGACCGCGGGTGGGTTATGGCGGTCGAGAGGCTCCGGGCCGCGGGAGAATACGCGATACCGTTTATGCTCGATGCGATGGCCGACGATACCCGCAAGGCCGAATATCCGAATATCATCCGGGCGCTTCCGGAAATCGGCAGGGATGCGATCAGGCCGCTTGTTGCCGCGCTGCAGACGGATAACGTCTTTGTCAAGGGCGAGATTATAAAGGCGCTGGGCAAAATCGGGTATCCGCAGTCACAGGGCTACCTGAAATACATTGCTGAGAACGACAAATCGCCGGAGCTTCGCGCCATGGCCGGGACAAGCCTGGCCCAGATCGATCCATCCGCCGTGCAAGTCCCCGCGGCTCGGCTGTTTTTCAAGCTCGGCGAGGACTATTACTACCGCGTCCAGTCGTTCGCTCCGCAGGAAGACGCCGATTTTGCCAATATGTGGTTCTGGAACGCGCAGGAGGGCAGGCTCGAGCGTGTCGAGGTTGATAAGGGGCATTTTTACGAGTTGATGTCGATGCGTGCGTGCGAATGGGCTCTTAGAGCTGATGCGACATTCGGTCATGCCATCGGACTTTGGGTCGCGGCGTTTTTCAAGGCTGAGTCTGCCGGCGTTGCGATGCCGGATTTCTTCGGCCCGGCACACGCCGACGCGCTGGTCTATGCCACGACCGCCGGCGTGCAGTATCTGCACCAGGCCCTTGCACGGGCTGTGAGGGACAACAATGCTTATGTGGCTCTCGGGGTCGTCGAGGCCCTGGCTACTACGGCCGGCGAGAAATCGCTGCTGTACCAAATCGGGGCTGCCCAGCCGTTGGCCGAGGCGCTGCGGTTCAAGAATCGTGCGGTCAGGTACAGTGCCGCGATAGCAATCGCCTCGGCCGGCCCTCAGGAAAAGTTTGCCGAGAGCAAGCTGGTCATCGCAAATCTGGCCCAGGCGATCGGACAAAACGCAGAAGCCGGGGGCGGAGACGACGGACTTTGGAGCGAGAAGGTCGCCAATACTTATGCCGTGCGCGCCGCTGAGGTTATGCTGAAATTGGCTGAATCGCGTAATCGCGTAATCGAATTGTCCCTTGCTCAGCAGCATCTTGCAGCCGCGACCAACGACAAACGCCCCGAAATCCAGATTCTGGCCGGCAAAGTGCTGGCGTATCTTGGCAGCCCTCCGATCATTTCCTGAAGAGCCTGGCTTCTGAGAAGCTTCTTCTGCTGTTCGAGAAAGGCCGGGGGGAGGTTGGCGGCCTGCTTGGTCATACGTTCGAGGTGAGGCTTGATCAGGTCGTCCAACTGCTTTTGTGTTATATCCACGCCGTTGACCGTAACCAATACGCTATCGTTAGGCTCGGGAGTGATAGCGGCGGGCTGGACAGGCTTAAATTCGGTCTTGTTCGGCTCGACCTCGGTTCTGGTCGGAGCGGGAGTGGGTTTGTTTATGTTAGGAACGGCTGTTTTCTTCGGCTTGCAGCTTGCCAGGCTCAAGGCCGCGCATACAAACGCAACTAGCGTCAATATTCCAATTAAGCGAGTTTTCATAATCTTCATCCTTTCACATGTACAAAATTAAAGGCCTTCATTAAGGCCACACCGGCACATTATCAAGGCTCCATGCCGGTCTGTCAAACTATATTTACAACTTTTCGCCCCCCTTTTCGGGCCACGCCTGATCAATTTATCTTTTGTAATAACGGGCTTAACATGGTAGAATACCGGCGAAAAGCCGGTTTAGAAGGCTCAAGACAAGATACGTGTTACAGGAGATTTTTATGGGTACGGATTTCGGCGCCAAAGCAGGTTTGACAGGCAGACAGCGGGTTCTAAAGACGCTCAATCACGAGGCGGTGGACCGCGTTGCGGTTGATTTGGGCGGAACGCCCTGCTCGGGGGCTCATGTCAGCGTAATTGCGAAGCTCCGCCGTGCGCTTGGCCTGGATAATGGAAGCGAGCCGGTCAAGGTGGTCGAGCCTTATCAAATGTTGGGCGAAATGGCTGCTGATTTGCGGGAGGCCTTGGGAATCGATGTTGCTAATCTGCCTGGCGCCAAGACCATGTTCGGCTTCGCCAATACCGGCTGGAAGCGGTGGCGAACGTTTGACGGGACCGATTGCTTAGTGCCGGGGGATTTCAATACCGAACCGGAGCCTAACGGGGATATTCTGATGTACCCTCAGGGCGATAAGTCGGTTCCGGCTTCGGGGCGAATGCCCGGGGGCGGGTACTATTTCGACTCGATTATCCGTCAAAAGCCCATCGACGAGGCCAAACTCGACCCGGCCGACAATCTTGAAGAGTTCTCGCTGATTAGCGAGGAGGATTTGGAATACTACGAAAGAACAGCAGCGGATTTGTATGAGAATACCGATTTGGCGGTTGCTGCCGGATTCGGGGGGATGGCGTTCGGGGATATTGCGCTGGTTCCTGCTCCGTGGCTCAAAGACCCCAAGGGAATCCGCGACATCGAGGAGTGGTATATAAGCACGATTTCGCGAAGGCAGTACATAATGGACGTTTTCGCGGGCCAGGCTGAGATTGCGATAAAGAATCTTGAGCGTATTTATCAGGCTGTGAGCGAGAAGATTCAGGTTTTGTTTATGGACGGTACGGATTTGGCGTCTCAGAACAGCCTGTTCTGCTCGCCGGATACATATAGAGAGCTGTATCTGCCGCATAGCAGGAAACTGAACGACTGGATACACGGTCATACGAATTGGAAGACGGTAAAACATTGCTGTGGAGGCTGCGAGCCGCTGATTGAGGGGTTCATAGACGCCGGCTTCGATATCCTCAATCCGGTTCAGACCTCGGCTATGGGTATGGATCCGGAAGGGCTGGTTGAGAAGTATGGGGGCAGGATAGTATTTTGGGGCGGCGGGGTGGATACGCAGCGGACTTTGCCTTTCGGCACGCCGGATGAGGTGCGCGACCAGGTCGCCGAGCGAGTTGAGATATTCGGGAGAGCAAACGGGTTCGTCTTTAATCCAATCCACAACGTCCAATGCAATACGCCCGTCGAGAACGTCCTGGCGATGTTCGAGGCGCTCGGCAGAAAGGTCTGAAAAGGGGAACTGTATCAGCAGTTTCGCTTACGGCCCCTACCACGGCCTCAGGTGCTGCGGCACGCATGCGGAATTTGATACTCTCCTCGTCTCTTTCCTGCCGACGCAGTATAACCGGCGTGTAGTGCGGATGAAGAGTTGGCCGTCTGAGGCGGCAATGGATGCACGAACGACTTCTCCGCCGGTCGGATCGTCCATAACAACCGTCTTGAGGATATTGCCGTTTGCGGCATCGACTATCGCCGCTTCGCCGGCGTGGTTGATTATGTATATCTTGCCGTCAGCGGCGGTCGGCGAGGCCTCGTATTTGGCGCGGCCCGGTGTGGGGATAGTCCACTTGACCTTGCCGGTGCGAGGCTCGATCCGCGAAAGGTGCTTCTTGCCGAGGTCGTTTAGCACAAAGAAATCGCCGTCGTAAAAGGCCGGCGTCGGCACATCGGATGCGACTTCCATCTCCAAGCCTTTGCTGGTCCACGCGATCGCCTCATCGCCAAGCACCCCTCCTTTGTCGGGCCGGATTGCATAGATCGGGTGGACCTTAGGGGTGCAGGCCAGGACGACCCCGTCGCCGGCGATCGGAGAAGGAACGAGTCGCCAGTCCCCGACGCGGTCGGGATTGTACGTACCCCATCGCCATATTTCCTTACCGGTTTTCGGATCGTGGCCGGTGAGGCAATCGCCGCCGACAATCACTAATTGTTCCTTGCCGTTGAGAGAAAAAGGCAGCGGCGTGCTGTATGCCTCTCGCGATTCGGCCACCGCCTTGCTCGGACGAATCTGACGCCAAAGCGTCTTGCCCGTTTCGGGTTCCATGGCGAGAAGGTAGGATTCGTTCTTTTGGTCGGCGAGGCCGCGGCCGGATACGGGGACATCGCGCTGCAATACCTGCAGATACAGCTTGCCGTCATAAAGAGTCGGGCTGCTTGCGAAGGTCCAGAGGAATGCGAAAGGACCGTAATCCTTTTGGATATTCCGCGCCCATTTCCGCTCGCCGTCAAAATCGTAGCATACCATATCGCCGTTGGCGTAGAAAAAGACCACTATCTCGCCGTCGGTAACAGCCGAAGCAGCCGCGAAAGTGCTGCGTTTGTCTTGGTTGATCCCCTCTGCAACCTCGTGCCGCCAAAGAACCTTGCCGTTCTTGCGATCAAAGCAAGTCGCCAGCAGCACCTTCTTGTCGGCATCGACGCCGGAGAGGAATATTCGGCCCTTCGAAATAATCGGCGTAGCCGCAGAGGAGCCCGGCAATTCGACGCTCCACGCTATATTCTCAGTCCTGCTCCAGTCCGAAGGCAGATTCTTCTCATCGCTCGTGCCGTTGAAATTAGGTCCTCGCCAATGCGGCCAATCCCCGGCCCGAGCAATGCACGCACTGATCAAAACAAACAGCAAAAACGCATGGCGTCTCATCGTCATACCTCCCTTAAAACACTGTTCTTACAATACAAAAATGAACTACTCATTACTACACACCCCCAATTATCGACCACTACGGACAGAACCGCTCGTTTAGCCGAGACATCAGCGACTATTCTATGTAGAATACTATATGCCTTTGTCCGTGCATTGTCCAGAACCAAAATCAGAACAAGTTTGACAGATCGGATGCAAATTCGCTCCTGCCCCGGACGGAAAACCGGATGAAATTCTTGGAATTTATGCAAATCCCTACTTGTTCACGGCTTCAAGACTCGATATACTCGATAACGGCTCTTTGAAATTACAATACAACAGAAACAGATACTACGACCAATACACAGGAAGATGGCTAACACATGACCCAAAAATGTGCCGGACACCTCCCCGAAAAGAAAGAAACGAATCAATTCAATAGTTAAGATAGGAAAAATAAATAGGTGACTGTCCCTAGTTTTGAGACTATAACGTGGCCCGTGCCAATTGGACCGATAAGTGGGCCATAGAGAATATGTTAGATTTTGAGGTTAGAATTGAGTAAATACGCTTTATGCTTTCTCATCATACCGTTGCACTCCATTTTTGCTTCAGGCTGGAACGACTACGGGGTTGAGTTGGGCGCTGGCTATGAACTTTTGAGAACAAATTCCCCCACCATCACGATTTTTAAGAAAAACTCGGGATTTGTGGTACCCCCTAAAATAGTCGGCTTGAATATTCGCAAAGACATAATTGTGGGCAAAGCCGAGATTTCGTCTTTTGCCGATCTTCCAAGTGTTCCCGGGTTCTTCATCGTAAACATGACGACGGGTTCTGTTCAAATCGGCCTTGATGAGCAGGCTTGGTTGAACGCACTTAGGCCCCTGGGTTTTGCCAAACCACCGTCACTTTTAAAACCCTCGCGTTTCTTTATGTTGAAACTATTCATTCATAAGTGGACTAAGTTGGCAGTGATAATTTTTTGTATCGTATCGGTTCTACTGGTTGCATACTATTTGCGGGGTAAATTGCATAGAGAGAAAACTATGGAGAGTGGGGCTGCTGAAATACCCCGCAATTCGTTGTGATTCTTTTGATTAGTTTGCCTGCCGCAACCTCCGGATTATCATTGGCCTCGCAACATAAACAAACCTTTACTTCACATTTCCACTAATGTGAGGTACGTTACTATGTGCTGTTGCCTGTAAACTAGGGACAGCCACCTATTTTTTTGTTGACACGCGTTTATTTCGCGGTTAATTTTAGCTCATGCCGAGATTAGCAAGAACAGTTGTGCCCGAGTGTGCTCATCCCCGCCAGGGGTCTTCGACATATCACGCAACGGGGGAATAACCGTCAGGACGTTTTCTTTGTCGATGATGATCGGTATGTGTATTTGCAGTTGCTCGCGGATCAGGCCCGTCAGTACGGGCTGGACATCGTCGGCTATTGCCTTATGGGCAATCACGTCCACATCGTCGCGATACCGCGGGCCGGGGATTCGCTTGCCAAAGCCATAGGCCGGACGCACTTTCGCTACACGCAGTATATCAACCGCTTTCACAAGCGCAGCGGACATCTCTGGCATGGGCGATTCTACTCGTGCCCCCTTGACGAGCCGCATTTCTGGCTGGCGATGAGATACGTCGAACTTAATCCGGTGCGAGCGAATATCTGCCGCAAGCCCTGGCGATACGAGTGGTCGAGTGCGGCTGTGCATGTGGACGTCAAGTCGCGATCTGAATTGTTGAACTTGCCGCGGTGGTATGATATGATCTCGGATGAGCAATGGCGAAAGGAACTGAATGCAAAGATCGACGAAACTAAGCTCGCTCGCCTTCGAGCCAATACGCATACGGGCAGACCGCTGGGAACCGACAGCTTCATCAGTAAGCTCGAAAAGCTACTCGGCCGAAGAGTCCGCCCCCTAGTTTTCCCCGTCGAGTTAGTGAATCCAAGACCCACTGCCGTGCCAATATGTGGTTGCCCTTAAGTCATTTAGTTGGTTTTTGTAAATTGCTGGTTATCCGATGGGGCCTTCGATAAGGTTGACCTTGTGGATGTTGGTCAGGCCCATAATATCCTTAAGGTAGTCGAGCAGGGCGGGGAGGTGGTCGAGGGTCAGGAACAATAGGCACAGCAGCGCGATTATCCACATTGCCGGCCTTACTTCTCTTGGCTGGCCGGACAGCAGCTTTATCAAAACGAACGAGATAAAACCGAATGCCAGCCCGGTGCTTATACTGTAGCTCAGCGCGATCATCACCATAATGATGAAGGCCGGGAAGGCCTCGTCCATCTTGTCAAAATCTATCCTGCGGACTTCTTTCATCATAAAAAGGCCGACCATAACCAGTGCCGGGGCGGTTGCGTAGGGGGGCACGACGCCCACGAGAGGCACAAACAATACCGCGACCAGGAACAGGACGCCGGTGACTATCGAAGTTAGTCCGGTTCGTCCGCCTTGTTCGATGCCGGCTGCGGATTCTACGTAGGCTGTCGTAGTCGATGTGCCCAGGGCCGCGCCGATCATCGTTGCGATTGCGTCGATTCCGAGCAGCCTGTCAAGCCCTTTGATTCTGCCTTCTTCATCGACCATTCCCGCCTGGCGGCAGCATCCGACCAGTGTGCCGATGCTGTCGAACATGTCTATGAACATCAGTGTGAAGATGGTTCCGACAAAACCCCATTTGAGAGCGCCGAGAATATCCAACTGCAATGCGACGGCTTTCAAATGCAAGTCCGTTGAGAAGTATTGCGTGGGCAGCTCGACCCTGCCGAGCAGGGCGGCTATTCCGGTTGCGGCGAGTATTCCGGCGACAAGTCCGCCGCTGATTTTCAGCATTTCAAAAATGATCATGACGAGGAGACCAAAAAGCCCTATCAGAATCGTGGCGTTCAGCGGCCCGGCCTTGACGAGAGTGTATTTATCGCCGACGACTATGCCAAGTTTGGTCAGGCCCATGAACGTAATGAACAGGCCGATGCCGACGGCGATTGCCGAAACGAGCGAGGGAGGAATCGCTTCGACGAGCCTTCTTCGCAGTCCGAGAAAAGTTAATATCAAAAAGAACAAGCCTGAAAGGAAAACGGCGCCGAGAGCGGTCTGCCAGGTCATTTGCCCGGACATCAGCAGCGATGCAAAGAAGGCGTTGAGGCCCATGCCCGGAGCCATCGCAATAGGCGCCTTCGCGACTATCCCGACGATAAGCGTGGCGACGCCGGCGGCGATGCAGGTCGCTGCAATCAGGGCCTGTTTGTCCATGCGGTCAATGCCCGTTGCCTGGATTCCTTCGAGGCTGAGAATGGACGGGTTAACGAAGATTATGTAGGCCATCGTCAGAAAAGTGGTCACGCCCGCGACGAATTCGACCTTTATATTCATTCGCTTCTGGTTTGATGCAGGATGTTTCTCTGTCATAACGAATTCCTCTTGATTTCAATTATTCGGCGTCGGTTTTGGGTCAGGGCACTTATAAATTCGTGGGTCAGGAAGGTGTGTGAGCCTTCGTGGCCGCTGTTGTGGCGGAGGGGCTTGGGGAGCAGGTCTGTATTCCACCACTTGGGGACATCGTATTTTTCGAATTTTGGCAGATTTCGCGTGAAACCTGCGTCGCGAATAGAGCCATGGGTATTTTGACTTAAGTCTTTTGGATTTAACGCTTTAAGGCAACAGCATGTATGCTAACCAATTGCGTTTAGCTATGTCGCTGGTTATCTGGGAAATCTATACTAATACAATTGTAACCAAATTAAAGGATGTTGCAACGACAAACTTCGTTCGGATCCCGTTTTATTACAGCCGATGGGTGTCAGGGCATTTGTGCTGCAGGCCGGTATGAACAGCAGGGCTTGAATTTTCAAGGTACAAATGGTATTCTAAAGAGAACGAGGCTTATTGGGGTCGATGCCGAATGCGACATATATTGAAAGGTGCGAAATGACAGCCAGCCGGATATTTACCGGGCAGATGCGATGCAGGTGTGAAACCAGGCGAATAGGCAGAGCGTTTGTATGTGCGCTGCTGCTAATTACCGTTGCCGGTTTGGCGCAGGGGGGCGGCTCGGATGAATCGGCCTTGCCGGATGCGTTTCGCTCGGCGGATTTGCTGTGGGATGTTAGATTAGGCACTCATCAATATACCATCCCGCGGATTGACCGTGGACGGGTGTTTATAGGCATCAACGATTTGGCTCTGGAACACCCGGCCGTCAAACAAACCGGCGGCGGGATTCTGATGGCCTTGGACGCCGGCAGCGGCGAGATGATTTGGCAGATGCCGATTCCCCGATATATGAAGGGCACGCAGGCGCCGTTTCATTTCAATCATTGGAAATGCGGGGTATGCTCAAGGCCGGCAATCGACGGCGACCGCTTATACATCGTCAGCCCGCGGGGCGAGGTGCTTTGTCTCGACCGTAACGGCCAGGCGGACGGGAATAATGGGCCATTCGTAAGCGAAACGGAGTATATGGTCTTGAACGACCCGGCCTACAAGCTTACCGCGGCGGATGGCGACATTATCTGGCGTTTCGATATGATAGAAGATTTGAATGTCTGTCCGCACGACGTCTGCGGCAACAGCCCGATAGTGCACGGCGACTACGTTTATGCCGGCACTTCCAACGGACAGGACGATAAACATGCACGCATCGTCAATCCCAAGGCGCCGAGCTTGATAGTGCTCGATAAACGCACGGGCAGACTGGCCGGCGTTGACGGCGAGCTGATCGGCGAGCGGATGTTTCACGGCAACTGGTCCAGTCCCGTCGCGACGGAAGTCGGCGGGCGGACGATGATCCTCTTCGGCGGCGGGGATGGCGTGCTCTATGCATTCGAGCCGATCAGGTCGCATCAAGGCGATACGCCCCAGACGCTCAAGAAAATCTGGAAGCATGACTGCAATCCGTCGAATTACAGAGAACGAGATGGGACGAAAGTTCCCTATGCAAATTGGCAAAGCAAAAGCCCCATAGGCCCAAGCGAAGTCATTTCCACGCCTGTTGTTCATAAGGGCCGGATTTATGTCGCGATAGGTCAGAGCCCGATCCACGGCCCGGGGCAGGGGATGCTCTCGTGTCTCGATGCCGCCACGGGCAAGGAGATTTGGGCCAGCAAGAAGGTTGATCGCAGTATTGTCGATGTGGCAATTCACGAAGGTTTGGCCTATATTTCGGATTTCTCCGGGCGACTGCATTGTTTCGACGCCGAGACGGGGCAGCATTGTTGGCAACACGAACTCGATGGCGGCGTTTGGTGCGCCTCGCCGGTGGTGGCGAATGGGAAAGTGTATGTTAGCACCGAAAAGAGCATCCTATGGGTTCTTAAGGCGGGCCGAGAAAAGGAGGTAATCTCACGTTCTCGGCTCAGGTCGATGGGTATTACGCCGGTGGTTCAGGATGGCGTGTTTTACCTGCCCACGCAGAAGAGGCTCTTTGCGTTGAAAATGCAAGCACTGTAACCACTGCCACAACGATGTTCCTTGTCGTTTTCATTGTCATATTTCCTTTCACTCCTCCCTGCTCAGAGCAAGGCAATTGCCACTACTAACTGGAATACTGACCTGCTGGACTGGCATCCTTGTTCTTGAGATAGAATTCTTCACACGCCTTCATAGAATGATTGAAAATAGTAGCAAGTATGTAATCTTCCATTTCCTATCTCATCCAGACTGTTGGGAAATACAGTCGCCAGACTATCCAGGATAAACACGCAACGACAATCGGCACGTACCGAACAAACCGGCTGTGAACTTTGCTACGCGGGAGGGTCAAAAAAACGAGGACACCTGAAAGAACCATGACCTCAAAGATAAGCTGTGGGATGTTATCCATAATTGCGGATAACGGCAGATAGAAGCTATTCCCGTGGACAATGTAGAAGTATGGTTGTGGAAGTATGGTCCAGTATGGATCGATACTCAGACCGGAATACCAGAAAGGGGAAAACCATTCAACAGAACATGCAGGACATCCCAGCGTATCCATAATGGGATGAGTAGCCGCACATAATACTGAACATGCAACAAATCTAGACCGAAGAGTATCTGCAGCTTCTGCTGACCTTAGGAGAAGGTAGAACAGAAATGATATCGCTGCCGTTGCCAGGAGACCATGAGTCACTCCGCGATGAGGAGTGTGAGATAGCAGTGCTGCGTCAATATCAGGCAACAAGGCTAACAAAGCAAGGCCAAGATAACGTCCCATTGACAGTTTTGGTAGACTCATGGCTTTCGATGAGGCGGTGTATACGATTGTTACCCCGAGGATGTGACCAACAGGTGACGACATTCATTATCTCTATCTTTAATATGTGACTATTAATTATCTGACATTTCCCATATACCATTATATATCTCAACTCAGCCATCCCGATTCATCGGGACTCGGCCTCTTTTCTAATAGAATATCAAATCTGTCTCGAAAACTCAAACATATTATGCCTGAAACCGCCAAAAAGTCGAGTACATACGTCCGAAAGCTATTTTTTCTCACTATTTTGGTAGGCTGCCGCCATTGACCTCCATTCCTTCAGCCCGATTTTCAGCAGTTCCACAGATCATCCCGGCCCCGCTGGTATTGTCACAAAACACAACTGCCTGATCCGGGTTGATGTTTTTAGAAACCTTCGGTGCAAAGCTGGTTTTATTCTGTCCGGCGTTCGTATGCCCTGTAGAGAAGGTCCAGCTCGGTGGTTTTGGTTTTGAATGTGGTTTGGAGTTGGGCGAGGTTTTCGTGGTTCTTATAGATTTCGGCGTCGCCGAACTGCTCTTTCATTGCGATTAGTTCCTGCTCGTGAGCGGTAATCATCTCTTCGAGTTGTTCGACTGAGTACTTGTTGAAGCGTCTCAGTTCTTCGGGTGTTTTGGGGCGGGGCTTGTCTG
This sequence comes from Sedimentisphaerales bacterium, assembly GCA_041322395.1. Classification (GTDB taxonomy): domain Bacteria; phylum Planctomycetota; class Phycisphaerae; order Sedimentisphaerales; family Anaerobacaceae; genus JAFGCD01. The sequence continues at coordinate 2,070,486 of JBGLNQ010000001.1, read as the reverse complement.
CGGCGCTTGCCGGCCCCCAGGGGGCTGGCCTGCGTCTTCGCCTTCCGCCGCCTCGCGCCGGCTGCTCTTGCTGCTGCGACTCTATTCGTTTGCGAACAAGCGAAGCATAGTGCGAATACACCGGCCTTGTGGCGACGAATTGCGTTTGGCCGAGGCGGCGGGCGCCCAGCGAATCCGTGCCAATCACAAGCAGCTTATCCGCAACGCGGTCAAGGAAGTAACGGTCGTGACTCACCACAATCATGGTGCCGGCGAAATCTTCCAACGCCGTCTCGAAATCGCGGCAAAACGCCCCGGGACCAACTGGATGTACCTCTCGGCGGAGGAGTTTGCGAATCAATTCATCCTCGCCATGAAAATCAGGAAACTCGAACAATTCAGAAACCGAATCCGAAAAATCGACCTGCTCGCAATCGACGATATCCATTTCCTCGCCAGCAAACCTTCGACGCAGGAGGAATTTCTCCATACATTCAATACGATAAGCCTGGCCGGCAAGCAGGTCATTCTCGTCTCCGACGCCCATCCGAAAATGATAGGGCAGCTCTCCGATAAGCTGGTCAACCGGTTCGTCTCCGGGATGGTCGTCAAGATCGATACGCCGGATTTCAATACCCGCTGCGAGATATGCCGCCGATACGCCGCATCGATAACGTCAAAATCCTTCGGCCGAAAGACCGGCGACAGCGTTGCAAACAACATCCCCGAAAGCGTCACAAAATACATCGCCGAGAACCTCCGCACCAACGTCCGCGAACTCGAAGGCGCCCTGCTCAAGCTGATTGCCTTCGCATCGCTGCAAAACCAGAAAATCAGTCTGGTAATGGCCAAAGCCGTCCTCGCAGAGCATCTGGCGAGGACAGACCCGATCGTGCACATATCCGACATCGAATCGGCCGTGGCGACTTATTTCGGAGTCACACCGGCCAATATCCACTCGTCAAAAAAGAGCAGAACAATCGCCCTGGCCCGGCATTTCAGTATGTATCTTATGCGAAAACATACCAAAATGTCGTCCTCCGAGGTCGGAAGGTTCATGGGCGGCAAAAACCACGCAACCGTCCTGCTCGCGTGCAATAAAATCGAGGACCTGCTAAAACGAAATGCCGATATTAACTGGCAGGGCCCCGCTGGAAATAAGATAGCAAAGGCAAAACCCGTCCTCGAACAACTCGAAGCAAGCATCTAACCGCCCCGCAGATCGACGTGAGCGGGCGGGGAAGCCGGATGATTTTTGAGCAATCGGCGGAATTTGAAAAACTGGCTCTTCGGAATAATTTGTGGGTAAAAATGAAAGGAATCGCCTTCGGCGAGGCTGTTTTATCCCCGCAAGTCCCGAAAGGGACGCCTTGCGGCGGGGCCCGTGGGGCTTTTCAAACAGCCCCTGGGGTCAGGCTCCCCCAGCCGAAACCAGATATGCGATAGTGTTGCATGCCGCCGCCTTAATGAATCCGGTTTTGGGAGCCTATCCCCAAGGGGCTGGGCTGTCCCATGGACCCCGAGGGGGATGAAAAGATCAAAACAGTCCGCGAAGCGGCTGGGCTGTTGAGTCGGCAAAAAACTAATCGCCCAAATTTCCTTGCAATACCCCGTCTCCCTGTTAGAATCATGGCCAATATAGCAAGGCCGAGAAGCCTATCAGGGCAGGTAGCTCAGTTGGTAGAGCAACGGACTGAAAATCCGTGTGTCGGCGGTTCAAATCCGCCCCTGCCCATTCCTTTTTCCCCCATTCCAACCGCTGCCAACGGAGGACTTTCTGTGCCTAACTCCCCATTTTTCAAGGAGTTATCGTCGTTGGCGTTTTCTTGAATATTGTCCGGCTCATTGCCAACCATCGACAAGCGGTTACATGCCGGGAAAGCCGTAGGTGTCAAAAAAGGTGTCCATTTTGGTGTCAATTTTTTTGAGGCTATTTCGGCTGCCCCGACAAGTCGGCTATCCGTCCCGGTTGCCCTTTGATTTTGGCTGCTAGGCAGAGAAAAATCGGGTAATCCTGCAATTGCTTCGGATTCTTGCCCCCGCAAGACATGGCTGTATCTGGACATCGTTAGATTTATGTCTGAGTGCCTCATAATCGACTGAGCAACTTTCGGGTGTACGCCGCTTGCCGCCAACAAGCTGCCGGTTGTATGGCGTAGCGAATGGAAATCGGCGTATCTTCCGGCATCATCGACATAAGGGATTCCGGCATCGGCAAGGTCAGCTTTCACGATCTCAGAGGTTCGCTTCGTCAACTGCTTGTATGTACCGCCAAAGGCTTTCGCACAAGGCATTTTGTCTTTGAGAAAATCTCTCAGCAGCGCTGCCGTGTCTTGTCTAAGAGGCTGTGTATCTTCACGTCTGCGCTTGCTGTATCCGGCCTTGACCGTCACAGTCAGGCCGTCAAAATCGAAATCCGCCACTTTCAGGTTTCGTATCTCGTTTGCTCTCAGGCCCGTTTCTGCCGCGAAGCGATACATTAGGCTCCTCTCACAGCCGCTCATACCAAAACGCTCAGGCGCTTCTGTTGTTGTCTCCAATAACCGCCTTATTTCGTCCGGCTCAAGCGACCTCCGAACACGGCGTATGTCTGCGTTGGCGTTTCGGTTTCTGAGGTGCGCTATTGGATTCTCGGCCATTCTCTTATCGTCCACCATCCAGTTGAAGAAGCCCTTTGCAGCAGTCAGGTAGTAGTTGCAGGTTTTCGTAGCCAAGCCGGACTGCCTGCGTTCTGTAAGGAATCGCTGCATCCTGGACGGCTGCACGTCCGAGATAAACAGAAACTTGCAGCCGCTCAGTATGGCCTTAACCCGATTGTGGGTGAGCCGCGCGTGATCTTCGGTATCACCCTTATCGAGCAGGGACTGCTTGAAGTCTCTCAGGTGTTCGGCAAGCGGTTTCTTCTGTTGCTCTGCGTATGGGTTCACTACCCCGGCCTTCGCAAGCTCGATTTCTTTTCGGAGTTGCGCCGCCTGCTGTTCGCTTGCCGTCTTGTCGGTGAATAGCGGAATGGTCCGCTTGATACCATCAGCATCCGTCAGCCTCGTATAGTATTTCTGAGATTGCCTTACAACGGTTTTGCCGTTGGGTAGCCTAACTCTCCTTTTCCTTTTGAAAATAGAAGCCATAATTCACCTTGTCCTTTTCTTGCGTTTCTTCTGCACCAGCTCAAGCCCAAGATATGCGCACAACTTGTCGGCAGTTTCGATGCCGCAACTACCGCCGTTCACTATCCTGCACAGCACCGCCGGGTCAACGTCGGTCGCTTTTGAAATCTGGTAGCGGCTCTGGCCGGATTTTTCAATTGCCTCAGCTAACTTCTGCAAGATCATAGCTCCATTCTACACATAATTGACGCTATGTCAACTATGATTTTCGGAAAAATGTCAACTTTTGTCAACTTTTTCTTCTGTGCGTCTTGACCTTACCCTACCGTGCGTGCGCATATATCGTTTCACGGGCAATCCTCGTTTTCGGCCTGAAAATCAGGTTCTTGGTCTGGAGATATATGCGCAACGGTGGTGGGGTAAACCAGCAGCCTGCGTCTATCAGTCGGGTCAGGTTCTTGCACGATCAGGCCCGCCGATTCCATCATAGGCAGTATCTCCCGTGCCAACTGCCTATCTGATAAGAACCTGCCGTATGTCAGTCTGTGCTTCGTTGTAATATCCAAGCGGCTTAGTCCGGCGTTCTTTTCCTCAAAGGCAGGCACGACAACCTCACAATACAGATTGTACAGATACGGCGGCAAACCAAGCGTTTGGCTCTCGGCGATAGAATCCCAAAGCTCGAAACCCGCTTCAATGTCGTTTTCGTCTGCCTCTATAATTGTCCCATCACGCTGTTTGTACCAGCAATTCAGAAGGGCAAGGGCCTTGATAATGGAAATGACTCGGCCAATATCCCTTGTCTCTCTCGGCTTGAGTATCCTGTCATTTGCGAAAACCCGTTCGATGATGCGCTCCTGCCGGGGGATTCTAACATCGTCGATATGCTCCTGCTTTATGGCCTTGATTCGATTCATAAGAAGCTGCCGCCCCGGTTGCCGCTCAAGCCAACGCTGATAAGCCTCTCCGTCCGATTCCCTCCCTATTTTCCCCAAGACGGCCTCTCTGATTTTCTCCTGCGAAGTCTCAGGAGATAGCAGCAAGAACCGTGTGCTCTCCTGCTCATCGACCTGTAAGCCTGCTGTGCAGAACACTACCGATGGAAAGCCCTTCAAAAGCACCTTCTTGGTTTTGAGGCCGTACTTCTGGGATTTGTCGGTTATCTTGATTGCAATCTCCGGTTGGTCGTGCGACAGTAGCGGTCGAAGGTGTTGCAGGAGCAGTGTGTGCGGCTGGTCGAGAAAAATCAATATCTTCCGAGAGAGGTCAACAACGATGGTCTTTGTCTTTTCGTCCCACGTTCCAACATCGTGGAAAAAGGCCGTTGGGCTGCAATACCCGATGCGTTCTACGTCTCTCATCGGAAAAAGCTTGGCAATCTCCAACGGGATAAACGACTTGCCCGTTGATGAAGGTGCATTGAAGCTAATGTTGAATTGCGAGCTTGCCGTATAAGCCGACAACTGACACAGAAAAACCAGAGCCTTATTCGTCTCGTCTGCTTTGATGGTTAGCCCCAGAATCTCTGAGAGTGCCGCTATAGTCATCGGCTCAAATTGTGAAACGTCTATCGTCTCATCGGCTTCAGCCGCGTCGATAGAAGGCACAAACGGCTTGGCTTCATCGGTCAGCCGTATCAGTTCCGCTTTCGTCCCTTCATCGTTAAGCCAGTCCGAAACATCGCCTTTCGGCGGCAGGTTCGGCATTTCGACAATGCGTATTTCACCCGCTACACCGTGGAGCGAATTGGCGACTTGCTCGGCGTGCTTTTTCCCGGCTTGGTCATTGTCGGGGACTATCGCCACAAGACGGCCTCTAAAGTGCTCGTTGTACTCCTCGCGCCATTTTCCTGCGCCCATCGGGCAGCATGTAGCGGTAAACCCAAGACCAGAAAGCCGGTCGGTGTCTTTTTCGCCCTCGACGATGAGCACCCAGTCTTGCATGGCCGCTTTCAGTAGCTCCGGCAAGCAGTACGGCACTCGCCGGACGCCGTCCAGATTCCAAATCCAACCACCTTTACCATCCGGTCTGCGCTGTCGGAAATCTTTCGGATTTTCGTACCGAACAACCTCAAAGAGTAGCGTGCCTGATTCGTCCTGGTACGGATAGGTCTTGACGATTCTCTTGCTCACGTGCTCACGGATTTACTCCTTTGGCCTCTGGTACACCCTTCAAGGACTTTTTCGGTTCTGGGGCTTGTGGGATGCTCTCAGACGCTTCCTGTGAGACTCTGGAGCGCGGTCGATAAGGGTACAGGCGGCGTCCGTACCGCGACCTCAATTGTCGCCGCTGCATCAGCCGGGCGAATAACGCAAGGCCCAGAACCCGCGGAAGAATACACCGAGCCACTGATTCCATGACAGTAAGCGATACACTATCTTTCGGCCGGCCTTTACAATCTGGCAGGGCAATTGAATAAAGGCATTGCGAAACTTCTTAAACTCCATCTTCAGCACCGTCTGTTTTTGGGCTTTGTGCTTCTGTTTCCAGCGACCCATCTCACTGAGTGACAACGCGAACCACGCCTTCAACGTCCACGCCAGAGACGCCATCACCATATACGCCCAGTTGCTAACAAGATTATCAACCGGCATACGCAATGCCTTAACGCCGTTCTTGAGCTGCTCGACAAGATTCTCTTGATTGCAGCGTTGATTGGCCAACCGAACAATCTTCGCCGCCGAAGATATACGGTCGTTGGTGATATAAAAGAAATAGCGTATGTCATCGAACAGCACCTTTTCGCCCTTTTCCACCGAAAGATTCTTTCGCAGGACTATCATGCGATACCAAAATTCAAAACGGGCATAACGCCTTGAAGAAAAAAGAGTTATCACAGTTGCTTTAGAAAAACGTGCATAAAAAACAAGAATTTGATGGTTTGTAGTATGAAATGATTAACTCATAGGTAAATCTCAGGATGTAGCATTTAGACTGTGACGTGAAGGAACGCCGATTATGAAGTTGAATGGCAAATCCGGTACGACTGAAGCCAATGACTTTCCGGGTCCTGAGAGCCGGAAGATGATTAAGGAGTTCACGCAATACATCGCCATGACGCCCCAGCCTTTTGTGCTGGACCTGGCCCGATGCGAAGGCATGTGGCTGGCCACGGTGGACGGACAAAGGATCTTCGACTGGGCGGGCTACTACGGCTCCAAGCTTCTCGGCCACAACCATCGAGGTCTGCGTGAGCCGGAGTATCTCGAACAACTTGTCGTAGCAGCAAACAACAAGATTGCCAACCCCGACTTCCTTACCGACATATGCCTCGACTATTACGGTCTTCTGTATGAGATCGCGCCTCGCTGCATGGCCGGGCGGAATCTGGAGGTCTATGTCGTTAACTCGGGTGCCGAGGCCGTCGAGAATATGATGAAATATTTCATTAGTCTGTACGACACCCGAACAATGGCGCGGGGTCAGGTGCCGGGAGTGCGCCGCTTCGTCTATTTCGATCGCGCATTTCACGGAAGAACTGTTTTCGCACTGAACGTGACGCAACTCGACCACGATCCAATCGTGACGCAGGATTTCAAGGGCTTCGTGCCGGGCAACATCCAAGTTCCTTTTCCGGCCGTGGACACATCACAGTCAGAACAGTGGAACGTGGACAGGCTCGAGGGAGTTCTGACTGTCATCGAGGACAACTTCAAGCGCTATCGTAATGAGTTAGTAGGGGTCATCATGGAACCCATTCAGGGAGCTGGGGGCCAGCGTCTTGCACTGCCTCAGTTTTATCGTCGGCTCAGCGAACTGGCTCACAAATACGACGTGTTCCTGGGTGTGGACGAAGTGCAAACGGCCGGCGGGCAGACCGGCACGATGTTCGCCATCGATCAGTTCGACCTGCCCTATCCTCCGCAGGCGGTCGCCACCGCCAAGAAGTTCGCCAACGGTGTGATTTATATGCTCGAGTCAGTTGGCAATCTCGGCGTCCTGGATTCGACCTGGGGAGGGTCGCTGGTGGATATGGCCCGTTTCATGCAGGAGATCAAGATTGTCCGCGATGAACGCCTGATCGAGCAGGTTCCTGCGAAAACCGAACGGCTGGTCGGCGGTCTCAACGCCCTCGTCGATAAGTACAGCGACCTCATCTTCAACGTGCGGGGTCTCGGGCTGTACCAGGGCTTCACGCTGCGAAAAGCCCCCGACCGGAACCGACTCAAATCGCTGGCCCTGCAGAAGGAACACCTGCTCTTGTTGGGTGCCGGGACGCAAAGCATTCGCTTCCGGCCGGTGCTGGATGTCGCCATCAACGACATCGAGTTGATGCTCGCCAAACTGGACCGTGCTCTGGCGAACCTGAAATCAGAATAATCTCTGCGAGGCAAGCTACAACAAAGAAAATGCGAACATACGCTGGAAGTGAGAAATGAGAAAAGAATACGATTTTCCCAAAATGGAAGGGCGTAAGAACCCTCATGCCAAGAAGCTCAAAAAGCAGGTTATGTTGCGTCTTGGCGTTGATGTTATTGAGTATTTCAAGGGTCTGGCCCAAGAAACAGGGATTCCCTACCAGAATCTTATCAACCTCTACCTGAGAGATTGCGCCCATTCGCAAAAGAAGCTCGTTCTTCAGTGGGCTTCGTAGGCAGCCAATATGGCTTTGGCTTGTTTGCAGTCTTTTGCTATTTGGTCGGCGAGTTTTGATTCTGTTTTGAATTTCTTTTGGGGGCGGATTTTTTTTATGAAGTCCATTGCGATTTGTTTGCCATAGAGATCTGGGATGTTCTTCTCAAGCAAGTGTGCCTCTATCAGCACTGTTTCTGTGTCGCCGTAAGTTGGGGATTTGCCGATACTTAGGGCTGCGGGAGTTTTTTTCCGGTTACTGAGGAGTTTGTCGAGAGAATCTGCGATCACAGCGTAGCCAGCATAGACGCCCTCTGCGGGGATTACCTGCTTGGGGATCTCCATATTGGCAGTCGGAAAGCCGAGCCGCCTTCCCTTGCCTCTGCCGGGGATGATCCGGCCAATTAACCGATAGGGCCTGCCCAGAGTTGTGGCTGCATCGGCGACGCTGCCTTCTGCCAGCAGATTACGTATAATTGTGCTTGAGACTTCGACGCTCTGGCCAGATAAGAGTTGCACCCGCCCCGCCTTCACCACTGAGACATCAAAGCCGTCTTGTTTTGCGGACTCGGCGAGGGTATGAACGCTTCCGCTCCTGCCGGAGCCGAAATTGAAGCTCTCGCCCTCGACGACCAGGCTTGGTCGGACACTTTCGCAAAGGAATAGTTGGATGAACTGTTCGGCAGAGAGGGCCAGAAGTTCCGGTGTGCTTTGGGCGACAAAAAGATAATCGGCGCCAAATTTGCCTATGAGACGTTCTTTCAAAGGCAGTGGCGTCAAGGTGCCCGGGGCCTTTTCGGGCCTTACAATTGCGAGCGGGTGCGGCTCGAATGTCATTGCCAGCAATTTCGCTCCTCTTTCGTCCGCAGCCTGTTTTGCAACCTTCAATATCTGCTGATGGCCCTGATGAACGCCGTCGAAATTTCCGATGGTGAGGACGCATCCCGCATCAATCGTCTTTATTTCTGAAATGGTAGAAAATGTCTGCATGCCCGTGTCTTTTCTTGTTAGTTCTTCTTCGCCCTGCAGGCTTGCACCAATGCGCCATAGATTGCCCGACGAGCAGGCAGGTCGTCCGTTTGTTCCGGATGCCATTGGACGAACAGGCCGAAACCGCCCTGCTTTCGCTCCATGGCCTCGATAACCCCGTCCTCGCTGCGTGCGATTACCTTGAAACCTTCGGCGATGTTCTTGACGGCCTGATGATGATTGGAATAAACGCGGATCCGGTCGGCCTCGATAATGTCCGCCAAGAGGCTGCCCGGCTCGATTTTCACCGTATGATAGCCTCGATGCTTGACCTTCGTGCCAATCTGCGAGGGGATATCCTGGATAAGCGAGCCCCCCGCCGCTACGTTGGTGAACTGCATCCCGAGACAGACGCCTAATAGCGGCTTGCCGCTGTCGAGCCATCTGGTAATAAGCTTACGCTCGAAATCATACCGCTGTTTCGGTACCTCCTTGACGGTCTCATGCGGCTCTTCACCATACACAGTCGGGGGAATATCCTCCCCTCCTATCAGCAGCAGGCCGTCCAACTCCTGCACATATCGCTCTATAATCCGTTCGTCGTCAACAGTAGGCAGAACGACCGGCACGCCGCCGACATCGGCCACCGCCTTGACATAGGCGAAATTGACCGAATTGGAAGCCGAGCCGCTGACCTTATTGACCGCATAAACGCTCGTAATGCCGATAACCGGCGAGGACGCTCCACCGCCTGTTTGACACCCCGCACAAGCGACCAGCAACGCCAGCCAGAGCACTAAAAGCTTCGCCTTCATCGTCAAAACTCCTAACGATTCTCAATTAGCAACCCAAACCGGCCCATCGGACCGGCCGGAACCATACTTTACCGCCAAACGGCTATATCTACAATGCTTTTTGCTGCCACGAATTGTCCCGGCCATGAACGGAATCTTAGAATGCCGAATTGAGGCTCTGAGCCGATACAATCCGCAATCCCGGACGAAAAGGCCTTTAGATTTCGCCTCGAATCCGGTAGTATGGCCTGTCAGGTCGATAATTGTCTTACATACTAATCGAGATTCTCGGTGCATGATGAAATACGGAATAGCCATTGTATCACTACTGCTGATTTTCCCGCGTGGGAGCGTGGGCAAGAATGGATTTGCGGATATTCGAGATGTGGCTATGGATCTGAGGCCGCCGGCAATGGGTATATATGGATAGCTCCGCCTTATATCAGCAAGGATAAGAATCGCCCGCAATTTATCAGCCAGGAAATCTCCATCGACCAAACGCGGACTTACCTCGAAGAAGCATGCCCGAAAGGTAACTTTACTTTCCAGGCCGTGCCTTACAGAAATCATACGGATTCCTGGATTCTGCGAGATATTCCCGAAAGGAAAAAATTGCGCGAGTGGTTCCGGAGCGTTCTCGATCGTTCGAGAGCTTGGGGTACGGCCCTGCCCTCTATTCCTTAAAGCCGTTTGCCTGTTGCTGAGGCGGAACTATTGGCAGGGGCTGAAAAAATACCGCAGGAAGGGTCTCTGATTCGATGTCGGGGATTCAGAGATTATGCGAACTGTGAACGCTCTAAATTCGCATTCACCTGGCTGTCTTGGGGGTGTGAGGAGTATTTTGACAGGCTCTAAATACTCACGCTCCAGATCAGAACGATCAATACCGCTCCCATGACCAGAGTTGCACAGCCAAGCCAGATATCTTCTTTTCTATTAACCATTTTCAAATTCTCCCGGGCCATTACTTAATAAAAACCTTAGCCCAATTTTAACTACAGCACAGAGCAAGCAGCATCCGTCCTAACTCCATCCCTCCATCGGCTGATTAAGACCACTCCTTAACCACATGCGTCATCCAAATCCCTATTTACCCTCATTCTTCGCCCGAAGCGGCCCAATATACCACATCCGCCCATCCTGCAAGTCCGCCACGGGGGGACCATCCTCCACCTTATCGGAACAGGTGCGCTTGCCAAGCGTAAACGGGGCCGCCGTGATATCTGACCTAAGATTACGAATTACAAGGATTTACAAGCTCGATGCCGGGTGCTCGCTTAATATAGTGTGGTTCCATGCCTCATTATGTGGTTCCGGAACTGTTGCCAACGGCCTGTGGCGAGGCTTGACGTATTTCTTCATTACGTTCAATGAAATTCTTGCTATCGAGATTGCCCTTTTGAACCCGGATGGCCAGACTTCATATAGCAATCAATCTATGTCGTTTCTCGTGAAAACCTGACAATATCTCGTTTAGTCTCATGGCCAGGAGCTTATAGTGCTGCTCTTCAAAGAAAAGCCCATAATGTGATGATCCCGCAATAGTCGTATAATGGTCAACTCCATTCAGAACGGCATTCTTCCATTTGGAGTAGACATTTTTTTCGTGAAGCACCTGCTCACTTTGAAAAAGAGCAACCGGCCCATTGTACTTCCGTGCAAAGTATCTGCTGACGCCGGCGGGATAGCCGAAGTTGCAGTCGATCTGGAACGGCGGATGGCTGGCCCAGAGATTCCCGTAGATCCTGCTTCTGATCAGGCCGCTCAGCAGTTTGTATGCACGCTCGCCATCCAGCAGCCGGCCGTAGAGGCAGGTTTTCCATGCCTGGCTCCAGCCCGGCCCGCCGTCGCCCCGCGCATTGAGGCCGACCTTCGCCGCCTCGGCAAAATTCGGAGTAGTCGTGGGATGTATCTGGCGGCCGGGATAGACCGCGATCATGTGGTTGATGTGTCGGTGGTTGTCTCCCGGATCGTCAATATCCTCCATCCACTCCTGCAACTGGCCCCACTTGCCAATCTTCGGCCCGAGCAATTTCGATCTCTTGGCGATCAGTTCTTTGCGATACTCAGCATCGAGACCAAGTACTTCGCCGGCCTCGATCATATTTGTAAACAGGTCCCAGCAAAGCTGCTGGTCGTAGGATACGCCGTCGGCTTTTTCCGGTCCATGCTCGGGTGAGCGTCCGTCGGGAGCGACCAGTGTGCCGTCGGGGAGTTCTTTGAGGTGGTCGCTCCAGAACTCGCTGATCTCTTTCATGACCGGGTAAGCGTATCTCTTAAGATAATCCACGTCCTGGGTAAAAGCGTAGTGATCCCAGAGGTTCTGGCAAAGCCACGCCGAATCGCCTTTCTGGAAGTAGTATGTTGAACCGCCGAAGACACCGTTCTCCGACCGCATCAGCCAGCCGCGTTTTACCTTCAGTACCTTTCGCGTTTCTTCCTTGCGAACTTCACGGATCGAATCGATCCATTCGGCCAATGGCACGAAACACTCGGACAGGTTGGCCGCGTCGGTGAACCAGTAGTTCATCTGCACGTTAATGTCGGTGTGGTAGTCGCAACGCCAGGCCGGATGCTTGTCGATCAGCCAAAGCCCCTGCAGGTTTGCTGGCAGCGCGCCCTCGCCGGGCCGAGAGCAGGAGATCATCAGGTACCGGGCATACTGGTAGAGCAGCGCTTCCAGGTCGTGGTCAGCGACCCCTTTGTAGGCCTCCACCCGTTTGTCGGTTGGAAGGTCTGCCGCCTCCGATGGCGCGTCGCCGAGATAGATCGAGAACCGGCCGTACAGGTTCTGATAGTCTGCAACATGCTCTTCAAGCAGCCTGGCGTACGCACGTTTCTCAGCCGCGGCGATCTGAGCACTGACACGTTCGTGCGGGTGTTCGGTGCGCCAGCCCTTGTCGCGCCGGTTGAGGTAGTTGGTCTCGGCGGCCAGCAGGAGCGTCAGGCTGTCGCACTTGTCGAAGACAACAGTGTTATCGACCGTCTTGACCGTGCCGCCTTCGTGGAGAACGCGGACCTGTGCTTCGAATTCGAGGTCGATATTCTTATCCGAGGCATACTCCCTGCTGCCGAGCAGACGATTGGGCTGCTGAAGGTGAACCTGCCACCACCAGAATTTGCCGGTATCACCCTTCATGATAAGTGTTTCGTTGTCTGCGGTTATCGGTATCTCGTGCTCATTAGTCAAAGAAACCTTTCCGCTAAGAGCGGCTTTCTTGTCGGCCGAAAAGTGAAAGACAATGACCTGCGCCGGATGGCTGGAGAAATATTCTCGCTTGTAGTTCACGCCTCCAGATGTGTAGGTAATCGTCTGGACGGCGCGGCTGATGTCCAGTTCGCGCCGGTAGTCGCTGAACTCCACATGCGGCATCTCGACGTAAATATCGCCAAAGGGCTGGTAGCCGCCGGTGCAGTCTTCGTTGCCCACCCAGAGCGAATCCTCGTTGAACTGTATCCTGTCCTTTTGCGGTTCACCAAAGATGGTGCAGCCCAGGCGGCCGTTACCGAGGGGATAAACAGATGTTTCCCATAGCTTACCAGGCCTTTTCGCGGTTTCGGCATCAATGACCACTGGCTTATCAGTCCACAATACGCGTTTTATGCTTTTATTGTTTTTGCCGGCATTTTGAGCAAAGCACATGCTGCTAATTGCAGTTAACGCTAAGACAGTTACAGTTAGTTTTCTCATGGAGTTATCCTTTAGTAGTTAAAATTATGGAGAAACAATGCTATCGGCTGCCAAGAGGCTGCTTGTTGTATTTCTCCAGCAGATTTTTCATCTCTTTGGCGATTTCCGGAAACTTGTTCAGAAGGTTTTCCGTTTCACCCGGATCTTTGGATAGGTCGTACAACTGAGGTTTCTCGTCAATGTACTTCCAGTTATTTCGCCGGATGGCCAGACTACGAAACGAATTCTCCATAATGATATCCGCCCCTTTTGTTTCTTCACCCAGAAGGGTTTTGAGATAGTTTCGACTGTCCCCGGCCTGACCCTCGGGAATCTTCTTGCCAAGCATCGCCGCGAAAGAAGCGAGAAGATCAACCTGCGAAACCAGAGCATCAGAAACGCCGGGCTTTATCTCCCCCGGCCAGCGAACGATGAAGGGGACGCGGGTTCCGCCTTCATATACCTGATACTTACCTCCGCGATAAACACCTGAAGCATCATGTCCACGATCCGAACCGCTGGAACCGCGTACCTCGCAACCATCCTGATAGCCGCCATCCATATAAACCGGCCCATTGTCGCTCGATGCAATGACAATAGTGTTTTCCTTTAGTCCAAGCTCCTTGAGCAGCCCCAGGATTTCACCGGCACTCCAGTCAAAGGAAACCATCGCATCGCCGCGCAGACCATTTTGGCTTTTTTCGCGGAAACGCTTATGCGGCCATCTCGGGGCATGAATATCACTGGCCGAGAAAAAAAGGAAGAAGGGGCTATTCTTATTTGCCTTGATGAATTTTTTGGCTTCTCGAACAAAATCGTCGGCCATATCCTCATCTTTGAACAAGGCACTTTTCCCTCCTTTCATGTAGCCGATGCGTCCAAGTCCGTTAATGACCGTTGCGCAGTGCCCTCGATCCCCTTTGTACACGGTGATGGCTTCCGGGTTGAGCATACCATCGGGATACTTTGTTCCTTCGACCGAATCAGGAATACGTCCGGAATAGGATACGGTGATGGGATCGTTATGGTCAAGATTGACGATATGTCCGTTTCTAAGATAAACGCAGGGGGTACGGTCATTTGTTGCCGGGATTATAAAATAGTGGTCAAATCCAAGTACCTCCGGGCCGGGTTCGATCTTCTTGTTCCAATTGATTTTACCGTCGCCGAGGCCCAGGTGCCATTTGCCAATGACCGCGGTCTTGTAACCGGACTGTTGAAAGACATCAGCCAGTGTAAATTGGTCAGGAGAGATGATCATGTTGGCATCGCCCTTCGCAATCCCTGTACCCTTCTTGCGAAAGGGCATCTCACCTGTCAATAGAGAGTAACGGGAAGGTGTGCAGGTCGAAGCACTGCAATGGCCGTCAGTAAATCGCAGCCCTTCTGCGGCAAGCTGATCGAGGTTAGGTGTTGGAATTTTCTTCGAGCCATAGACCCCTACGTCGCCGTAGCCCACATCGTCGCCATAGATGATCACAACGTTGGGTCGAGCAAATTTAGTTTTCCCGAAAGCGCAGCTACTTGCAACAAAAGGGGCCGTTGCTGCAATTGCGGCTTTGCGAAAGAAATCTCGTCGTGTTGTATTGCTATCCATCATAAATTCACATTTCCCATTTACACGCTTAAAAAACACAATTCAGTCCTTTCGATGTTAATAATCTTATCAAAATCACCTTGAACGGTCAAGAATTTTGGGGTTCGAGGCAGTTTTATCGGGGCATAAAGGTGTTCGGTGCATTTTCATGTTGAATTGGTGCCGCAAGTCCGCCGAGGCGGGGCGGCGGTGAAAAAAAACGGTGATGCTTTTCGCCCTCTATCCGGGATTGCTCTTGAGTCTTGTGGGCATAGTGTGTAGTCTATCCTGCTATGGACCCTATACAGCGGAAACTGGCCCTTATTGATAAGCAGCTTGCCGGCGGCGAAGGTTTTCACAAGCGAATCATAACGACCGCCCCGCTTGTCTTCGCGGCGGTCGGCCTGATGCTGGGAATTTTACTGCAACAAGGCTTGGCCGGACCGGCGGACAAGGGCGATGCCTTGCGGTTTCCATTGGGCTGGGCAGCGCTGCTGGGCGCTTGTTCGCTAGCGGGGGCAGTGCTATTCGCTACGGACAGCAGATATTCCCGGCCACAGGTTATCGCATACGCAGCTTTTGTTTGTTTTATGTGCCTGGGCGCCATCCGGGTGGTTAGCTTTAATCGCCCTGTGTCTAACGACATACGAAGACTCGTAGGCGGTGATCCTAAGCTTGCTCAGGTTCGCGGCCTGATTGTTACGGAGCCTTATGTCCAGAAGCGCGAGGAATGGGCATTTGCTCGGTTCAAACCTACTGATCCAACGAGCAGCTTCTATCTTAAGCTCACCGAGGCCAACGCAGTGAATGGATGGGCAAAGGTCCGCGGGACGGTGCGCGTTCAGGTTGATACGCCCATCCTGGATTTGAAGCCGGGCGACTACATTGAAACATACTGCGTGCTCAGTAGATTTGCCCCGGCGACCAATCCGGGCCAATTCGACATAGCAAGACACTTGGCCGGGCGGGGCATCTTCATTTCGGCGTCAATCGAGTCAAGAGATGGGATTGAACTACTGGACAGTCCCCCTGCTGCTTTATTCACCAGGCTCAAAATCAAGGTCAGACAAGTCGCGGCGGAGGCGGTATTGGGCAGCGTTCCGCCCGACGAGCCGGGGCGGGGTCTGGTGGAGGCGCTGCTATTAGGCTACAGGGGCGACATAGACAGTGACACGTACAAGGCGTTTAAGAGGACCGGCCTGCTGCACTACGTAAGTCTTTCAGGGGCACATTTCGCTGTCTTGATCGGTATTGTGTGGTGGATGGGGAAAACGCTGGGCCTGGCGAAGCGCAGTAGCGCGGTTCTGTGCACGGTCGCCATAGCGGTCTTTTTGCTCGTGGTTCCGGCGCAAGCGCCATCGACGAGGGCCGGTATTATCGCGTGGGTATTCTGCGCATCGGTGCTGTTGCGGCGGCACGCCAATCCTTTCAATACGCTGTCCCTGGCGGCAATAATTCTGCTGCTCATCCGGCCGAGCGAGCTATTCGCGGTGGACTGGCAGCTTTCGTTTGCCTGCGTGCTTGGGATTCTGCTGTTCACGGATGGCATCCGGCACCGCCTGGACGATGCGGTGGACGGATTGGCCGGCGAACTGGATTACAGACAATTCTGGAGAGCCGCGAAAGTCGTCAGGAAATTGGCGGCTATGGTTGTACTGCCGTTGTCGGTGGGCTTCGGCGCGTGGTGAAGATATTTATCAAGAACAAAATCGCGGTGTTGATTGAAAAGCCGCTCGCAGCCAGCGTTAGAGAGGGCAGAAAGATCGTATCCCTTGCGAGAAAGAACGACTGCGTCGTCGCAGTCGGACATTCCGAGCGGTGCAATCCGGTGGTTCAGGCAATGAAGCGGCTTGATATCGATCCCAAGTTCATCGAGTGCAACAGGGTCAGCCCGTTTCCATTCAGATCCACGGATGTCGGCGTTATCCTGGATATGATGATACACGATATCGATATAATCCTGTCGCTGGCTGCGAGCAGGATCAAGACAGTGCATGCGGTCGGCGTGAATGTTACGGGAAACAACGAGGATATATGCAACGCAAGGATCGTCTTTGATAACGGCTGCGTTGCCAACATCACCGCCTCCCGGATCGCCTTCAAAACCGTGCGAACGGTTCGAGTGTTCAGCCCGAAGGCGTATCTGAGCGTGGACTACTTCAAAAAGAGCGGAATTGTCATCAAGGCCGACCCCAATCTGAATGTCGTCAAATGGATCCAGAAGAAAATGGCATCCGGGGGCTTTGACGTGAAGAATCCGGATTGGCCCGACCTGTTCTATAAAGAGCAGCTCGATGTGGACGATAAAGAGCCTATTCGTCTCGAGCAGGAGGCGTTTCTCAGGGCCGTCGCCGACAGAACGCTGGCGCCGGAGGTCAGCGCGAAGGAGGGACTCGCGGCGCTGGAATGCGCTGCGAAGATTATGAGAGCAGTCAAGAAACACAAATGGAAAGAGCAAATAGATTACGGCAAGCAGTGAGAGTTGCTGCCGTAGAACCTCAAACAGGCGTGTAAAGGCAGTGATATTCAAATTTTTTCAGGGGTATCTTATGATTGGCAAATTATGGTGCTGTGGATTGTTGGCGATGGCTGTTCTGTTTTGCGGCTGTGCCGGGAAAACGGAAACGATTGACTCGAATACGAAAGAAGTCGGGCCGGAGGTGAAAACGGTTAGGTCGGAGAAGGACATGGTTAAGCTGGAAACAAACATGGGGGATATCGTTATTGAACTCGATAAGGCCGCTGCTCCTGTCACGGTGAAGAACTTCCTGACGTATGTCGAAGAAGGATTCTATGACGGGACTATTTTCCACAGGGTCATAGCGAACTTCATGATACAGGGCGGCGGATTCACGGCCCAGATGTCACAAAAGCAAACTAATCCGCCGATTGTCAACGAGGCTTCGAACGGATTGAAAAACGATCGTGGGACTATTTCGATGGCGCGGACGAACAATCCGGATAGCGCTACATCGCAGTTCTTCATCAACCATAAGAATAACGACAATCTGAACTACATCAAGGGCCGCAGTCCGGGCTATGCGGTATTCGGCAAGGTAACTATAGGTATGGACGTTGTCGATGCCATCGCTGCTGTGAAGACAACGGTGCGGATGGGCATGCCTGATGTTCCGGTTGAGCCTGTAGTAATCAAATTGGCCAAGGTTGTCTCGGAATAGGCAATGGTCGGAATTGAACACTTTCAGGTTTGGAACTTCAGTTTGCCGACGAGTTGATGGGCCAGACGGGTAGGCTCGGGCAGGCGGTATTTAGTCGCGCAGGCAAGGGTGATTCTGACGGCGTCTTCCAAAACGCATTTGTGGCCCACTGAGACGAAGACCGGCTTAACATTGGTGCGGGTCCTGAGCACTGCCCCGATCACTTCATCTCCTCGCCTTTGCTCAGTACCGGGCCGCGGATATTGAATTGCGTTCTGCGAAGGGCCTATCCCCCCCTTGGGGGAGGCTGCCATCCGGTTGTCTTTGGTGCTCTGCTCGCCGGTGTTCTTGTGTGTCAGCAGAGTGTAGGCACCTTTTTGCTTGGGAGGCTCTTGGAATTCGCCGATCAGTCTGCTCTTCGCACAGCCGATGGTGGGCTTGTCGAAGAACAGGCCCAGATGAGCGGCCAGGCCGAGCCGACGCGGATGGGCGATGCCCTGGCCGTCGATAATAAAGACATCAGGCTGTTTCTGCAGCTTTTTGACCGCGGCGATGCAGACGGGGGCCTCGCGAAAAGAGAGCAAGCCGGGGATGTAGGGGAAAGTAGCTTTTCGCCTGGCGCTAAACCGTTTCGACAATTTCAAAGCCGCCGAATTCGTACCACGGCCATCTTGGCCGTGTTTTCACGGGCTGGAAGCCCGTGCCACATTCAAGTACAACGACGACCGCCAGGATACTCTTGCCGTCCTTGCTGAAGGCACAGTCAATACCTGCAACCGTCCGTGGCGTCCTTTTCAAGGGGGTATGCCGCACTTTGCAGGCCAACCGCCCCTGCAGTTCCCGGGCCTGTGAATAGGATAAATTCCAATTGTGCAAATTCTTTGTTTTCACAATAGTGATACTCTGCCGTCAGGCCCCATGGGCCTCGCCGCAAGGTGTCCCTTACGGGACTTGCGGGGGTAAGTTGGCGAGCTTTTCTTCGAGATCAGCGACCGGCGTAAAATACCACGTTCTTCTTACTTTGTTGCCGGCAAGTAAACCTCGCTTCTCTAAATCCAACAAGTCGAGTCGGCTTGTTTGGTAAACAACGTTGTTGCTTATCTGATGTGACTTTATTGTGTAGTGCTGGTGAGGGTGGCGAAGAGCATGGCGGATTAGGTCTCGCTGCCGGTAGTTGAGCATAGTAGTGCCGCGCAATTCTCGTTCGATTGCCTGCAGTCTGTTAGTTTTTCGTTCTATATATTCGTGAAGTTCTTTGATGGCGTGTTGGATTACTTCAAGGTGGTATATAATAAAGTATGTAAGATCGTTGTCATCGGTTTCTGTATAGAGGAAAGCACGGCCATACTTCGCCGGCGCTTTCAGAATTATCTGGGAGATCGAAATGAACTCAAATAGCCAGAAATTGTGGCGGAGCATAGACCAGTAGAATAAGGCTCTTGCTGTTCGACCGTTGCCATCGACGAACGGATGGTCGTATGCGAGCCAGAAGTGGAGTATGATCGACCGAATCACTGGATGGACGAAGCCCTTGGGTGTTTTGCCGTTAGCAAAATCGCACATGGCGGCCATTCTTTGTTCCAGTTGTCCCGCCGATGGGGGCGTGTGGAATACTTCATTGTACATATCACCGACGCATATCTGTTCATCGTTATTGCGAAAGCGACCTATTTGGGACTCATCTGTGAGTGTTCTATCTGTGACAAGGCGGTGAATCTCAAAGACGAGTTCTTTGGATAGGGGTTGGTTTTTGATCTTTCCGATTCGTTGCATAGTCCGGAAATTGTTAAGTATCATTTGTTCGCTTCTATCGTGAGGAGGCCGACCCGTTCGAATCATCTCCTTGGCAACTTTTCGTGTCGTTACTGCCCCCTCAAGCTGACTTGAAGTGATTGCTTCTTGGATCAGTGAGTTGACATAATATTGTTCTTTTGTATTCGGGTTCGTAATCTGCTCGGGCATTTGGATCAGACCGCCAGCCCCTTGGTCTATTTCGTGGAGTATTTCGGGTATGGGGTCCATTTCAAGATGGTTGAATAGTTCCCCATTTTTGTCATTGAGCGGCACTTGTTTGAACAAGTTGCGCCGCTGTATCTTCAGGCCGAACCACCACTCTTCGTGAGATAGTCCATCTGGGGGGGTGTAATACAAAAGTTTGTCCCAATGAAGGTATTTACTAGTGATTGAAGGAGCAAACCTTCGAGCGAATATCTTCTGGAACAGTTCCTGGTCCTTTCTTATTCGCGCCCAAATTGAGTCGAAGTCAGGTGGTGTTTTTGGCATTCTCATCGTGCTATCCTCTTTGTGGGCAATAGGTTATGGAATTACTAATGATATACTAATTTATGCTAATTTAGTATATCAGCAAAGTCGCCGGGATCAAATACTATTTTACAAAATTTTAGTATTAAATTAGTATAAGGCTAACTCATTCAAACCTTCCGATAAAATCGAGGCTCTTGCGACCAAAGCCTCCCTTTGTCCGTTATGTCCGGGAAAAAAGCCATTTCGAGGAGATGGAGGCCCTTTCTCAAAATATACGATTGGTGTTTTACGTCTGTGTGCGAATATGGTACAATAATAAGTTTGTATTATTAGCTGTTTCTTCAACGGAGCAAGGGTGAGAGGAGAAAAGAAGTGTTATGGCTAAAAAGGCTTCAAGAGCTATTACTATAACCGGCGCCGCCGAGCATAATCTCAAGAATATCAATCTGAGTATCCCTCGCGATAAGACGGTGGTTATTACGGGGATAAGCGGTTCCGGCAAGAGTTCGCTTGCGTTCGATACGATCTATGCCGAGGGCCGCAGGAAGTATGTCGAGTCGCTCAGTGCTTACGCAAGGCAGTTCCTCGAGCAGATGCAAAAGCCTGCAGTATCGGATATTACCGGTTTGCCGCCGACAATTGCGATCGAGCAGCGTCGCGCGGGCGGCAATCCGAGATCGACTGTGGCTACTACTACGGAGATATACGATTATTTTCGCGTTCTCTTCGCGCGTGCCGGTCAGCCCCATTGCTGGGTTTGCGGCAGGGAGATTACGAGCCAGCACTCTTCGCAGATAGTCGAATCGATACTCGACAGGCCAGAGGGGACAAAAGTGCAGATTTGCGCACCGTTGGCGCGAGGCAAGAAGGGCGAGCACAAGGAGATTTTCGCCGATATTCAGCGGGAAGGGTTTGTGCGGGTGCGTGTTGACGGGTCGGTTTACGACGTCAGCCGAAGCGGAAGCATCCCGGACCTGGCCAAGAACAAGAAGCACGATATCGCCGCCGTCGTCGATAGGCTCATTATCAAGGATGCGGTGCGCATTCGATTGGCGGACTCGGTTGAGACGGCGCTGAAGTTGGCCGACGGGATCGTTCTCGTGCTCGTGCAGGAGCCGAGCGAAGGCAAGGACGCCTCGGCGATAGCAGGCAACGGGAAGTGGGAGGAAGTTATATACAGCGAGAAGTTCGCCTGCCCGAAGCATCCGCAGGCAAGCCTCGAAGAACTCTCGCCCAGGTTGTTTAGTTTCAACAGTCCGTACGGCGCATGTAAGAGTTGCGACGGACTCGGGACCATTCTCGAATTCGATCCCGACCTGATAGTGCCCGATAAGAGCGTTTCCTTGGAGAACGGCGCGGTCGATGCCTGGCGCAAAGGCGGCAAGAGGATGAATATCTTCTACAATCGGCTGATTAAGAAGTTCTGCAGGAAGATGGACACGAGCAAGTCGATTCCATTCGAGCAGATACCGGATGAACTCAGGAGGATTCTGCTGTACGGCACGGCCAGGGCGGACGAAAGCAAATACGATTGGATTTGGTCGGCATTCTCACTGCCCTCATCCCTACGGATGCGATCGACGTCACAGACGGCGAGGAGTTGAATCTCTTTATCGCCGGCCAACCTGCGAAGATGCCCGTGGCCCATAACGCCGTTGCCAATCAGCCCGGCTGTGATGCGGCTGCTCGGGGCCGTATTGCCCGCAGCCCCCAGCGCCGAGGCTGGGATGATCCAGGGTGCGGCGATAAGGCCGGAGGCCGCTGCGGTGCGCTGGAGGAAGCTGCGCCGCGTTACAGGCTTGGTGTGTGTTGATTTAGAATCTGCCGGTCTCGGGCCATCCCCAAGCCCTGCGGGCTTGAAGCTACCACCCGTTAGTTTGCTGTTCGTTGGTTCTGTCGTTTCAGTCGGTGTCATGTTCATCCTTTATCTGTCAGTTTGAGGCTCAGGTTGTTGAAGAATTCGGCGCAATTCTTTACGTCGGGCATTGATTCGAGGAATTTGTACGAGTATTCGAGGCCGAACATTGTGGGCGTGATGCCGAGGCGGTGCATCTCTCTGAGGAATTGCTCGGTCCCGCCGACACCCGTCCCCCAGGGCACATCGTGACCTTGAGGGCTTAACTCATTAAGGTCGTGCATCTGAACTGTTATCAGCCGGTTTCTCAGCATCGTCAGGCCCTCGACCGGGTCGATGCCGTCGCGCATCCAATAGCCCATATCGGCGCAGGCCCCGATTCGTTTGCTTCGGCCTTCGCAGGCCTTGAGAATGCCCTTGGGATGCCAGTAAAGAGGCGATGCCTTCTTGTCGTGATTGTGCAGCGCGACGTTGATCTCGTACTCATCGCAGAACTTCTCGATTAAATCCAGCGATTCGGGTGCCGGCTCGCTCATAAACGTTTCGATTCCAATCTTTTTCCCGAAATCGAACACTTTGCGACACCCCGCCTCATCGCCGGGGATGCTCTGATAGTAGTAAGTCAGCATCGTTACGCCGGCCGAATCCAATTTCAGACGAATTTGCTTTAACTCATCATCGCTCAATCCAGGCTCGAAGTTCTTCGGGATATCCTTGCTGACCTTCTGAAAGCTAAGGCCCCCCATATAGGCCAGGCCAAGTTGGCCCGTTTTGTCAATGGCTTCGAAGAGCGTATGTTTATGGAATGTGTAAGCCTCGATCCCGAGTCGCCAGCCGAGCTTTTCCTGGGCGCGGATAGCGGGCGTTAATCTGCCGCCGGGTATTGTCGGCGCGGCCAGGTCGCCGAGCGCGAACTGGGCCGCGGCCAGATAGAATTGCAGCATCTTAGGATCCCAGAATACATACGGATTGTGGGCGATAGTCGAATGAAAAACCCGTCCTCGGCCGTACCTGCGAACCCAGGCCAGAGCGTAATCGTTGTCCTCCCGTGAAACGCTGCCGCGAGGTTGGCCCTGGAAGTCGGTCTTTTTCGTATCGATGCTAAGCAGCACGCGGACGCGGTCTCTCGAATAAACCGCATGGTAACGGAAGAACTCGTCGCGATAGTCAAACCCTTTCGCGTCGAAAGGTTGGGTGACAGGGTGCCCGGGGTCGTCGAGCTTGATAAAGACGTGCTCGTCGTTGTCGCGATGGCTTGCCCCGCGGGCGCCGAGCATTATCCCGAACTCCGGCCAGTCCTCGACCGCTCCGGGCCACTTTGTGAAAGCCACGGTCGTTCCGTGGACACCCATCAGTCCGCCGCCGCCATAGACAAATTCGATCAGGCTCTGCCTCAAGGCAGGGTCCGTAAAGAGATTGCCGACGGTGTTGTTAAAAAAGACCGCGTCGAAGCGCTTCAGGCTCTCAGGCTCGAACACTGCCGGGTCCTTGCTAACGACCGTCTCGAAAGCGCCTGTCCTTTCGCCCATCAATTCAAAAGCCAGGTTCGCCGTCGGAATAGAGCCGTGCCCGCCGTACCCGACATTGAGAGTGAAGATCAGAAGCCTGCGTTTCTTGCGAGGCTTAACGAATGCCGTCGTCGGAATCGCCGCGGCGATTTTTTTTCGCTCGTCGGCCCCGATTGCAGCCATCGCCGCCGCCGGGCCAATCGTCAGGTGCGCCCCTGCGGCCACACCAGCAGCAGCAATGACGCCGCTCAGGAAATCGCGTCGTGTGGAGGGGTTTGTTGATGTTGGCTTTTCTTGCATAGGATTTACTTCTCCGTTTCTTTACTTTATAAGGCTTCCGCTTATCTTTAGCTGCCGGCGCCGTATTCTCCTTATTCATTTTTCATTGCCCTGTGGAAGCCGGGCTTCCCGGATTCTTGGAACATCCTGCGCCCTGTCATTCCCGCGAAAGCGGGAATCCACTGCCTCGCGATGTTGCCGGATCCCTGCTTTCACAGGGATGACACGATGGGCCACTCTGAGCTATTGCACAATACAAAGCCACGCCGGATATTATAATACATAAAGCAAACAAATACGAAGTGCAAACCAGGAAAACTAATCAAGACCGTGCCCGACAGGATTGTGGCGGTTCCATCACATATTTAAGGGTGGCAGCCAACGCCAGAGAGGGATGGTCTGCCCCCTCCGTCTTCTGTCCTCTGCCTTCTGACTTCTCAATTCTCGCACCAATGCAAAGCGTAGCTTGCCCGATACGGTAGTTTCGCCGCGATTTTACATGGTTTTTACAGTATTCGTGGAAAGTTTCCTAATCGGCGGTTTTTACAGACTATTTACAGAACGAAACGCCTTTCGAGCGTTATATTATATGTAGGCTGATGACAGAAGACAGACAAGCCGGGAGCGTAAGCGACCGGGTAACTTGCGAAGAAGACAAAAGTCAGATTAAAGGAGATTTACAATGGCTGCTTTAGGTAAGAAATTCATTGGTTGTTTTGGTATTTTGTTTCTGTTCACGGCTGCACCTGCTTTGGCGGGGATGGAGCATATCGGTGTTCGCCCTTTGGCCTCGAATGTTATTGTCCCGCAGAGTCGGAGGACCGCCTTCGCTCCAGATCGGGGAGGGGCTATCGAGATTACCGACGTCAACGTACTGATAGACATTCTGGAAAGCACCGCCACCACTACAATTGAAATTCGATTGCAGAACACGAGCAATCGCCGCCAGGAGGCCGAGCTGATTGTCCCCGTCCCCGACGGCGCCGTTATCCGCGGTTTCGCCTACGACGGCCCCGGCGGCATGATAACCGCCGAAGTGCTGGAAAAGGAGGAAGCCAGAAGAATCTATCAGCAGTTGGTCTCCAAGATTCGCGACCCCGCCCTGGTCGAATTCATCGGCTATAACCTGATTCGTTCGAGCGTCTTCCCCGTAGAGGCCCGCGGCGAGCAGAAAATCCGCCTCACCTACGAGCATCTATTGGAGGTGGACGGCAACCGCATCGATTACGTCCTGCCCAGGACCGAGGCCCTCGAATACGCCGTCCCCTGGAAAATAAAGGCCAATATCAAGGCCAAACGCCCCATCTCGACCGTCTATTCCGCCAGCCACAAGCTCGACATCGAGCGGGAGAACGACAAAGAGATGACCGTCACAATCGCCCTCGACGCCGAGAAAGAGCCGGGGGCTTTTCGCCTGTCCTGTCTGCTCCAGGAAAACGGAGTCACCGCCTCGATGTTTGCATATCCCGAAAAGAAAGTCGGCGGGGGATATTTTCTACTGCTTGCAGGCCTGCCCCCCGGGGGCCTGCCCGCCGAGGAACTCAAGCACGTCGATGCCCCCGCAATAAATAGGGAATTAACGCTCGTCATCGACCGCTCCGGCTCCATGCGCAACGAAAAAATCGAACAGGTCAAAGAGGCCGCACTGCAAATCATCGCAGGCCTTAACAACGGAGAGGCCTTCAACATCATCATCTATAACAACACCGTCCAGTGGTTCTCGCCCAAGCCGGTCGTTAAGGACAAAGAGACCGCCAAGGCCGCCGCCGCTTATATCGAAGGCATAACCGCGTCCGGCGGAACCAACATCCACGACGCCCTCAAAGCCGCACTGGACCAGGCCCCCGCCGAGGGAATGCTCCCGATAGTCCTCTTCCTAACCGATGGCCTGCCAACCGTCGGCAATACTTCCGAGATTGCAATTCGCGAATTAGTCATTAAGGCCAACCCGCACAAACGCCGCGTCTTCACCTTCGGAGTCGGCGTGGACGTAAATGCCCCGCTACTGGAGAAAATAGCCGACGAGTCGCGGGCCAAGGCCGAGTTCGTCCTGCCCAAAGAAGACGTCGAGGTCAAGGTAGGAAAAGTATTCAAACGCCTCACAGGCCCGGTACTGGCCGACGCCAAGCTGGAAATCGTTAACGAAAACGGCGACCACGCACTGGGACGAACGCGAGACATCATGCCCCAGACCCTCCCGGACCTCTTCGAGGGCGACCAGCTTACCCTCCTGGGCCAATACGTCGGCGAAGAGCCAGTGACATTTCGGATCAGCGGAAACTACATGGGCAAGGAGCGAAAGTTTAAATTCACCTTCACATTCGATAACGCCGACAAGCGAAACGGATTCGTCTCCCGTCTCTGGGCCAGCCGCAAGATCGCAGAGCTGATCGATGCGGTCCGCCAGATGGGCGCCGATTCGGCCGTATCGAAAAATGATCCCAAGGTCAAGGAACTCGTCGATGAGATCGTCCGCCTATCGACAGAATTCGGCATATTGACCGAATACACCGCATTCCTCGCCAGAGAAGGGACAAACCTTGGCGATAGGGGCAGGGTGCTCGAAGAGGCCGCCGATTCGCTCGAGGCCAGAGCTATGGGTTCCCGCTCCGGCCTTGCCGCTGTCAATCAGAGCTACAACTTGAGGCCGCAGAAAAGCGAGGCGATTTTGAATATGCGAAACGACTACTACGATGAGCAGATGAATCGAGTCTCGATTACCTCGGTCCAGCAAATCAACGACCGCGCCTATTACCACAGAAACGGACGATGGATCGATAGCGACCTCGTCGAGAACGAATCCCAGATTAAGCCGACAAGGACCATCGAGTTCGGGACAGACGAATTCATAGAACTGGCCGAGAAACTCGCCAAAGAAAATCGCCAGGGCAGCATCGCTCTGAGAGGTGACATACTCCTCATGATAGACGGAGAGACGATATTGGTTAAGAATTAAACTTGGAGCAGCATAGCCGCGACCAAAAGAAAATTTGAACCACGAAGGCACGAAGTACTTGGCGCGGCCAGTGGCCGCAGCCAAAATCCGAAGCACGAAATCCGAAATCCACCAAGGGATCCCTGGGGGACAAATTCAAATGACCAAAACTCAAAATTCAAAACGGGCATAACGCCTTGAAGAAAAAAGAGTTATCACAGTTGCTTTAGAAAAACGTGCATGGCGGGGGCGTCGGGGCGTGCTTGATCTTGCGAAAAACACTTAGAACAAGGCTGAGAGTGCAAAAGGTCATGAAAGAAGACCCTGATATCAATGATTGGCTGATTATCTTCGACTGGACGCCGAAGATACTTTACGTTCCAACGATTGTAGCGTCTCTTCTGGCGGCTGTGGTCTCCTGGGTTTTCAGCTCTATCCCCCCGGGCGTCATTGGCGGCTTGTGGTTTGTGGTGTTCTTTCTCAATTTCCTGGTGGAGGAGTACAACATCAGCATCAAAGTGCTGCTCATGATCCTGACGGGGCTGGGATTCTTCTTCTTGTGGCTCCACCTGCTCGATTGCGTGGCATGTTTCCTGCATCTGTTCAGGCACATTGCCGTATCGATGAATGCGACGGTTTATCTTCTTGTAGGAATAATAGGCTTGCTGACCGTACTGACGTCCTGGCTCAAGGGCCTGTTCTACTACTTAGTGATCACGCCCAATTATATGAACGTTCAGGAAGGGCCGACGGAATCCGGTGAACAGATAGGCAGAGAAGACTATAACAGTAAGGTCGATACAAGCGATTTTCTCGAACGTCTTATGGGCTTCGGTCGAATCGTAATAACTTTCAAGGATAGAAGCCGGCAGCCCATTAGTGTCCTTGTTTGGCAGATTCAGAAGAAGGCGCTGCTGCTCGAGAAGGTGCGTGCAAAGTTTGCAATCGACCATATCCAATCGCCGCAAGGGTCGAACCAGTAAGGCGGCAAGGGCTTGCCATTTGCCGTCCGCTGAGCTTACGAGTTTCCTTCCGGGCAGGACATTATGTAGTCGATGCAGGCAGTGAGACTGGCTGTTGCGACGGCTACTGTGCTGTCGGCGGCGCCGTAGTAGAGGTTGAGCTGGTCGGTTTCTTTGTGGACGGTGACGCCGGTGGGGAATACCACGTCGCTGACGTCGCCGATACGTTCGTATATGGCGCTGGGCCCGAGAACCCATTCATCGCTTCTTCGCAGCACCTTCCATGGCGACTCCAGGTCCAGCATCGCCATTCCGACGCGGTATATTGCTCCGGCTGTGGTGTTGCGGACGCCGTGGTAGAATATCATCCAGCCTTCGGGTGTTTCTATCGGCTGGCAGGCCAGGCCGACTCGATGACAATCCCAATAGGCGGTCCTTGTCATAATCAGAGGTCTATGGTCTCCCCAGTGCTTGAGGTCCGGTGAGAAGCTGATCCACATGTGGGCCTCTCCGCGGACGATAGGACGGTGAATCAGTGCAAAGCGCCCGTTGAATCTGCGAGGAAGCATGCAGGCATCCTTGTCCTCCGGGGGCAGAAGGGCCCCCAGATGCGCGAAAGTCTTGAAATTCTTCGTAATCGCCAGGGAGACTACCGGGCCGCCTTCGCCGAAAGAAACGTAAGTCACGGCATATTGCTTCTGCTCTTCGAGCCAGATAATGCGAGGGTCTTCGAGGCCCCATCTTTCTTCGCGCGAGTTTTGGTCGGCCTCGAGGGTCGGTTTGTGGTCTATCTTCCAGTTGGTGAAGCCATCGGCGCTTCGAGCCACCGTCAGGTGCGAGAAACCACGCATATCCTCGACACGGATGAGCAGCAGGGTCTCGTTGTTCAACTTGGTTGCGGCCGGGTTGAATACCGCGTTGGTCGGATAAGGCCAATCGGCTCCGGAAAGAATCGGATTGCCGTGATACCTTTTGAACAGTTCGTTCGCTTTTTTCTGCCGTGCAAGCTCAGCCATAGTTTTAGCCCTGGAGGACCGGGATATATCTCCGGATTCAAAAATCAGCCCGAGACGCTATATCTCAGGATTCCAATGTTAACAATTTCAAGTATGTAATGTAATCGGCAAGATGGGCAACTTGTCGTAAATTAAAAACTACGAAATTTCGACTTGGCCGCAATCAAATCACCCTCGCAATGTGGTAAATAGGGCCGAGATTTTAGCGTTTTGGCGTCCGTCGCCGAGGAGTTTGCGGTTTTGGGGCGTTGTCCTGCGACGCTATTCTTTGACCAACTGCGTTTCATACAGGCTTTGATACAATGAACAGGTCTTTATCAGTTCGCTGTGTTGCCCTTGAGCGATAATCCTGCCTTGGTCCATTACGACTATCACGTCGGCGTTAATCACCGTGCTGAATCTGTGGGCGATTATGAAGCTTGTTCTATCCTTCATTATCTTTTCGATCGCCTTGTGAATCTTGGCTTCGCTGTCGGCATCGACCTGGCTGGTCGCCTCGTCGAAGATCAGAATGGCCGGATTCTTCAAAATAGCCCTTGCGATAACGATTCTTTGAATTTGGCCGCCGCTCAGCCCGGTGCTGTGCTCGCCGATAAGCGTATCATAACCGTCGGGCAGCGGGTTGATGAACTCGTGAGCAAAGGATCGCTTGGCAGCGGCGATTATTTCCTCTCGCGTGGCGTCCGGCTTGCCGTACCCGATGTTTGCGGCGATCGTGTCGTGGAAGGTCACCATGTCCTGCGTGACCATCCCAATATGTCTTCGCAGGCTCGACAGCGTTACATCGCGGATGTCCGTTCCATCTATGAGAGTTTGTCCGCTATCGGGGTCATAAAACCTCGGGAGCAGATTTGCGAGTGTAGTCTTTCCCGAACCGTTGGGGCCTACAATGGCGACATTGTGCCCGGCCTGCACTACAAGGTTCACTCCTTTGAGCACAGGGGCGATGCCGCCCGGGTAGGTGAAGACGATGTTTTTGAATTCGATCCTGCTCTTGAGCGGGGGCAGTTCAACGGCGCCCGGCTTTTCAAACTCGACCGGCTCATCGACAATGGCGAAGACCCTCTCAGCGGCGGCTTTAGCCTCCTGTATTTTGTTCCAGATGTCGCTTGTTTTCCGCACCGCCTCAGCGGACGCGCCAAGCAGAAGCAGCAATGTTAGGAATTCGGAGCTGTCCAAGCACCCGTGTGTGACCCAGGCCGTCCCGAATATGATAGCCGCGGCGCCGGCGGCCATTCCCAGAACCTCCAATATCGGACTGGTGGCCGCATCCACCTTCGACATCTTGAGCAATTGCTTCAATAATCGGTCGTTTATAACCCTGAAGTTCCTCGCCTCGTATCGCTGCTGATTATAGACCTTAACGACTTTGAGCCCCGCCATCGTCTCCTGAAGCATCGAGAGCATTTGGGATCCGGCCATCAGCAGTTTTCTTGTGGCGTGCTTCATTTTCTTTCCGAATGTGCTCATTGCCACCAGGACGAACGGCGCGCCGCCCAGGAAAATAAGGGTGAGCTGCCAGTTCAACAGCATTGCGAAGGCCAGCATAAACATCGCGTTGAGCGGCTCGCGAAGCGCCTTGCCGAGCATTATCTTTATGGCCTGCCCCATAACGCTGGTGTCGCGAATGATCCTGCTGACGCTGTCTGACGGCCTTTCCTTTGCGAAGAAGCCCATCGGCATATCTATAAGATGGGCAAAAACGTCCTCACGCAGATGGTTTACTGCGACCTGGACGACCTTCTCGGCGAGGTAGCCTTGATAGAATTTTGCAGTGCACCGCACAATGGTCAGAAACCCCATTGCCAGCATAATGAAGATCACGGCTCTTATCTTGCTTTCGCTGGTTTGCTCGCGTGGCAGGAAGCCGACAGCCCACTGTGCGTGCTCGGTAAGCCTGATCTTCATGCCCCACTTTGAACGCTCGAAGTAGCCTTTTTTCAGACTCTCAACGGCGCTGCGGTTGTTGGGCGTGTTCAGCTTCAGGGTTTGGCGCTCCAGCACGTTGTCTGTATTGAGTCGTCTTAGCTGCACATCGAAGTCGTTCCGGTCGGTTGCAGCCAACCCTCGAAGCAGGTCCGTAAACGGTATTTGGGCGACCTGGTCGGATATCAGAAGGTCTGCGACGCCGATGATTTTGTCGGCCGGGCGGAGCCCGGCGGCTTCGGCAAAGCTCCCTTTCTCAACGTCAACCACAAGCAGGTAATATCCAATGCCCTGGTTCTCTTGGCTGGTGAAATCCACGCTCTCCGGGACATAAAAATCCAGGCCGTAGCGATATTGGCAGGTCTTTCTATCGACCCAGCCGTGCAGACCTTCCTTGCCCATCATCACCTTCAGCAGTGGAATCACCGTTATGAAGCTCAGCGACAGAAGAGCGGCGACAACCAGCGCACTTGTCACCACGAATACAACGCGAGGCCACTGAGGCCAGACATATCGAAATAGCCTTCTAAAAGGGTTCATAAGTCGAGGCAGGGTAACAGAATTGAAATCTTCGGTCAAGCGCAAAAAGTTTATTGACGCCAAATGCGGCTTGTGATAGCCTGATGATCTTTTGCAGGAGTCTCCTAATGAAGATAGACCGGTTGATGCTGGGTGAATACCAGACGAATTGCTATGTCCTGCGGACCACTGAAGGCGCGGGCCAATGCCTTATTGTGGATGCCGGTTTGGGGGCTGAGGAATTGATTGCGTTTCTCGGCGAGCGTGAAATTAGGCCTGTCGCCGTGATTCTCACGCACGGGCATATAGACCATATCGCCGGGGTAGGTCTGTTGCGAGAGAGCTATCAGGGCCTTAAGGTGCTGATCCACGAGCTTGATGCCGAGATGCTCTCGCAACCCGCCGCCAACCTTTCGGGCCTTATGGGACGCCCATTTGCAGCGGAGCCGGCTGATATTCTGCTCAAGGACGGGGAGTGGATTGAGCAGGCCGGTGTGAAACTCCAGGTGTTCCATACCCCCGGTCATTCGCCCGGCGGGATCTGCCTCTATTCGAGCGAGGATGGGATTGTCTTTACGGATGACGCCCTGTTTGCCGAGTCCATCGGGCGGACGGATTTTCCGGGTGGGAGTATGTCCCGGCTGCTCGGTTCCATAAGAGAGAAGCTCTGGGTCTTACCGGACGAAACGGTCGTCTATCCCGGGCACGGCCCGTCAACAACGATAGCCCGCGAAAAAGCACAAAACCCATTCCTCCAATAACGAAATCTTCTTCCATGCCGGTTGTTGGCACAGCCAAGTTCTTCCGTCCCATAATTAGCAGTCGCCCGCTTGCTCATCGGGCCGCACCTTATGGAACCTGCAACCCGCCAGCCCCCAGGGCACCAGGTGGGGAGAGGGACACGGAGGAATCCTCAATTGGATGGGATGTGTACGGCGCAAATACAGGGTATTTCCGGCAAAGAGCCGCCTTGTTTTCGCCGATATAACTCGGGTAGGATGGGGCTTGCCCCATCGGACTGAAGATTGTTGTTGCGAGATCGGACCAATGGGGGTCCGTGGACAGGGCCTGTGTAGTCATGGGTGCTGCCTGGTAAGGAACGTGATGCCAGCGGCGGGATGTTTTTGGGGATGCTCATTTGCGTCAGCTTCTCCGGATTAACGTCGTGATCCCCGCGCACCATCGCCGCTATCGTCTCTTCGCCCGAAGCGTAAATCAAAGTCTTAATCATATCCGTCGGCTTGGTCTTGAGAAACTCGCAGACGGCATCGATGGTGCCTACATTTGGCGTTTGAACTTCTTCGGCGGCAGCGATATCGCCATCCAAAGTCTTCTTCGCCGGCGCATCAACCGCCGCTTTTTCGAGATTAGCCGCATAACTGCCGTCTTCGGTAAATACGATAGTATCCTCGCCCGATTCGCAGGGCACGGTGAACTGATGCGATCCCGAGCCGCCCATCTCTCCCGATTCGGCCTCGACGATAACGTAATCGACGCCGCACCGCGTAAAGATTCGGCAGTAGGCGTCGTACATCGCCATATAGCTCTTGTGGAGGCTTTCGAGAGTATCGTCGAAGCTGTACGCATCCTTCATAATAAACTCGCGAGAGCGGATCGGCCCGAAACGAGGACGAAACTCATCCCGAAACTTGGGCGTAATCTGATAAAGGTTCATCGGAAGCTGTTTGTACGACTTAACCTCCCCGGCCACAAGCGTCGTAAAAACCTCCTCAGCGGTAGGCCCAAGCACATTCATCCGCCCGTGCCGGTCTTCGAGCTTGAACATCGTAGGCCCGTAATCCTCACTTCGCCCGGTCGCATCCCACAGTTCCTTCGGCTGCATCGATGGCACAATAATCTCCTGCGCCCCGGCCCGGTTCATCTCCTCACGGACAATTGCGATAATCTTTAGCAGGCTCCGCCAAGCCAAAGGCAGATAGCAGTAAGTGCCGCTGGCAACCTTACGAATAAGCCCCGCACGAATCATCAGCCGATGACTAAGACACTCGGCATCGGCGGGAACTTCCTTAACAGTAGGTATAAATGACTGGCTGTATCTCATATTCTTCTCATATCTCGTATTTCATAGTGCATATCGCGTTCTGTGACTCTGAAACTAACTTTTATAGCCTAAAACACCGTCGGTTGCAAGGATTCTTGACAAAATTGACATCCCTGCCAATCTTTCTCAAACATAAACCACCTTACCCCTTGCATACCACCCCATTACCCAATACGATATACGATATAAGAAATACGACATCCGAATACTATTTGGAGCAGGTAATGGAGCATACGTTTATTAACCAGATCGAACCCGGACAGCAGATTAACGATGTTTATATGGTAAAAGACCCCATTCTGCGGAGCACTTCCCGCGGGGATTTGTATATCGCGATGTTCCTCTGCGATAAGACAGGGCAGTTGAACGGGCGGATGTGGCAGGCAAGCGAGGTCATTTATAATGCCCTGCCCAAACCGGGCTTCATTCACATAAAGGGCAGAAGCGAGCTTTACCAGAGCAATCTCCAAATCGTAGTCAACACCGTTACCCCCATAGAGCCCGAAAAGGTCAATATCGACGATTTTCTCGCCCAGACCGAAAAAGACATCGATCAGATGTTCGCCGAGATAACAGAGATGGCAGGGCGGGTAAAGAACCCGCAGCTAAAGGCCATAGTAGCCGAATTCCTCGCCGATGAAGAACTGATGGCCAAATTCCGCAAAGCCCCGGGCGGCGTCAAGCTCCATCATAACTCCATCGGCGGACTACTCGAACACACCCACAATATGATGCAAGTGGCCACAGCGATATTGCCGTTCTATCCGAAGGTCCAGGCCGACCTGGTTCTCGCCGGCATCTTCCTGCACGATATGGGCAAGACGGAAGAGCTCGGCTACGACATGGCATTTTCATACACCGACACAGGCCAGCTAATAGGCCACGTCGCCGGCACATACCTGATGATAAATCGAAAGGCCGACGCCTTGCGAGCCAAAGGGACGCAGATAGACCAGGAATTGCTCGATTCTCTGGGCCATATCATCCTCTCGCACCACGGCCAATACGAGTTCGGCTCGCCAAAACTACCCGCAACCCCCGAAGCATTCATGGTTTGCATGATAGACGACCTCGACGCAAAGGTCGATCAGGTAACATCCGCAATCCAGGACGAACTCGGCGAAGGAAACTGGACGGCATGGAGAACCGCACTCCAAACAAAGCTATACAGAAAACGCCTTGAATAGATTCCGCCACACCTCTTCGAAAGGAACGGCTATGAAGAATCTTAAAGAAGAATACCAACGGCGTCAGAAAGAGACAGATATGTAGAGTATGCACCACACACCGCAACGGCTTATTCTGCTGCTATCGCCCGCCTTGTCTCCGGCCCAACACTGCTCACGCCGCTCCAAACGGCTAACCCGCCAAACATATTCAAGCCGACTGCTTCCCTCCTGGAAGCAGCCAGCCTGAACTTCGAAAAGGAGTTGATATTGAGCTGGGGAATATCATCTGCTTTCTCTAAATTCTAACATAGGGCATTTTTCCTCGATATGGCCAAGATTTTTCCTTGGGTGTGACAACAGTATGTCAGTCCAAGCCGAAAAAACCTTAAATTTCCCCAATATCCCCCCCACCCCCCCTCGCCTTCAGCAGCATCTTCCTCCGCCGTACAATCTAATATTTAGCCTGCGGTTTTACCGCAGGTACTTATTCAACCGTCCTGCCGCCCCTTTTTGCTCCCCGAATAAAGGTCATATTTGAGCAGTCGGCACTCGATACCGGCATTATAGAACTCAAACCGCCTGCTCGTGCGCAGGCCCACCTTTTTGCCGAGTGCGGGATTGCCCGTGAAGATGTATCCGGTATAGCCAGCGCATTTCTGCTTGAAGAAATCCCCCATACGCTCGTACGTTTTCTCTAATTTTGGAATTTCTCCCATCCGCAGCCCGTACTCCGGATTCATTACGATAATGCCAGGCCCTTCCGGGATCTTCGTCTCTGCAAAGTCGCAAACATCGAACTCAATTAAATGTCCCGCGCCGGCGGTCGCTGCATTCTTCCTTGCCGCCTCGACAGCCTTCGCATCGATATCCGTAGCGATAATGCGCCCCGGCTTAAAAGCAGCCTTGCCCCCGCGCCCCTTGCTCGCCTTAAGCGCATCGTTCCGCATCTGCCGCCATTTCGATGCGTTGAAGTACTTGGTATGCATAAAACCAAAGTTGCTCCGCAGCAGCCCCGGCGCACGCCTGCTCGCAATAAGAGCAGCCTCGATCGCCAGGGTTCCGCTGCCGCACATGGGACAAACCAAAGGCGTGCTGCCGTCATAGCCCGTTGCGATAATGATCGCAGCGGCCAAAGATTCCCGCAAAGGAGCGCTGTGAGGTATCTTGCGATAAGTCCTATCCGAAAGCTTCACGCCCGAAGTATTAAGATAAAGCCAACACCGCTTATCCTTCCAATACAACTGGATGACAAGGCCGTCCCGCTCCTTGCCCGAATCAGGCCGACGCCCGCACTTCTTCACAATCCGATCGACGATAGCATCCTTAACCTTCAAATTCGCAAACATCGAATTATCAACAACTGCCGTATCGATCTTGCCCACGACGCTGAGATACTCGTCCGGACTAATCATCTCTTCCCACGCCACCGCCGAAACATTGCGATAAAGCTCGTCCGGCGAGACGCACTCGAACTGCTTGAGCAAGAACAAAACATTATTAGCCGTCCGCAAATACAAATTCAGCCGCATAGCATCGACCTGATCACCCTCCAACTCAAGCCCCGTGCTATGACAAACCCCGATCGCATACCCCAACCCCTCAATCTCCCTACGAACATACTCCACCAAACCAGGCGAGCAAGTAACAATAATAGTACTCGTAGCTTCCGAATCCAACTGTCTAACTCTCAATCTTCACCAGTCAAAAGAACCGTATTCATCACGCCGCGACCCCGGCAAATCTCACCGCTCGTGCCCAAACCCAGGAAAAAGAAACGCGCCCAACCGCAAATAAAATCGATTGGGTGCTGAACTAATCCTAAATCAAACCGTCAAAATAGGCATCCCGCATCAAGCCCCCCCGGAAACTCCTAAGCGAAATCCGACATCCGAGACAACAAGCCCGAAGCGCAAGCGCCGGGGTATTCACTCAATACGACATCCGAATTACGAATTTTTGATCGCATTAAGCTTCTTCGCAAGCCGGGATTTTTTTCTCGCTGCGGTCTTCTTATGCATCGTGCTCGTCGAGGCGGTCTGGTCCAGCTTCTTCGTAAGAACGCGCAACTGCTCGGCGGCTCCCTCGACATCACCCTTGCTCAAAGCATCTTCAAAATGCTTAACCTGCGTCTTGATCTGGCTCTTGCGGGCACGGTTAGTAGTACGCCGGTTGTCGTTCTGTTTGATTCTTTTTTTCGCTGATAACGAATGTGCCACAATAATCTCCTGAAAATTCAATTCTACTCATAAACTAAAAGGTTGTTTGCTCTAATTATTCTGCGCCTTTCGCAGCTTATCCACTCGCCCGCTGACATCCTTATAAGAAAAATCAGTCTGAGCGA
The DNA here is from genome assembly GCA_041322395.1 of Sedimentisphaerales bacterium. Classification (GTDB taxonomy): domain Bacteria; phylum Planctomycetota; class Phycisphaerae; order Sedimentisphaerales; family Anaerobacaceae; genus JAFGCD01. Next base: position 2,033,824 of record JBGLNQ010000001.1, on the reverse strand, counting down.
TCCTGCGATAAATCTCAAGCGCCTTTTCGGGATCCCCTTTTTCCTCATGCGCCCGGGCAAGGTTGTATCGCAATTCTTTGCCCGTAGCATCGTCCTTCAACTGATATGCCTCGATAGCACGCTCCAGAACATCGATCGCATCGGCGAACCACCCCTTCATAAAGAAGCAAACGCCGATCTGATTCATACAACCGATCTTTCTTCGCGGATCCTTCTGCGCCTCCTGAAAAAGGGGAATCGCCTCGTCGTATTTCTTGCTGCGAACCAGACGTATCCCATAATCGTACTTCGCCTTCAAATCCGTAGGATAATTCAACATGCAAAGCCGATAGTGCTCCAACTCGATCTTATCCAGATAAGCCGTCAGTTGACGCAAAACCGTCTTGGCCTTCTCGTTGCTCGGGTTGGCCTCGATGATAATTTTCGCCTGCCGAATCTGCCGCCGAATCTGCTTCGTCCTCAAGAGCCCCGCACGCTGGTGAAAACTAAAATCGCTCCTGGCCTTATAAGCATTCTCGAGCAGTTCGATAGCCTCATTCTCCGCGTCGTTGGCCTCCATATCGGAAAGGGCGTCGGCAAGATCGAAAATATTCTTCGGGATATCAGGATTACCCGCAAGCCGCCGCCGAGCGTCTTCAATAGCTTTGAGACGATAATCAATAGTCTTAACAACGCCCGCCTGGGCCTGCTGCTTCTCCTGCTCCTCGCGATTCTTGATAGAACTGCGAAAATCCCCCTGCTTGTCATACTGCCCCCGGGCCATAGTAAGCTCAGCCGAGAGGTTCTTGAATTCGTCTGCCAGGTCGCTGTCGTCAGGCCGAAGCGCCGAAGCCTTCTGACAGGCCACAAGAGCCTTATCGAATTGCCCCAGCTTGCGATATGTGTCTTTAAGCAGAATATAAGTTAGAGCGGAAGGCTTCTCACAAAAGCCAGCGCCTCACAAAGATGGAGACTGGCAGAGCTGCCTTGCCTTATCCATCTTAAGTCTATGGACTGCCGCCGGGTGTGGGTGAAGCCGCAGTCCAGTTATCGGGGTCATTGCCTGAATGATACTGGTCCGCAGAGATTCTCTGCAAGGCATCACCGGCACCGTCCGGAGTTTCAGGCCAGGGATGCACATTGGCGTAGATCACCTCATCGACGATTATCCAGAAATCAGGATCACCAGGCAGATCGCCCACTTCCGGTTTTTCCAGGGCTACTTTCTCACTGCCGTCGGAGAGATTACCACTCCAACCACCGACGATGTCGGTACCGGGTGTGAGTTCGCCGGTACCATACGCGGCCTCGAAGGCATCCAACCGAGCAGTCTCCACCGCCGGATCAAAATCTACCACAATCAGTTTTCCGCCAGCGGCAATCGAAGTGCCAGGTGGAAATTCATAATCCGCCCCACCGTCGAAACGCCATACGCCGGTGACGTTGTACAAATCAACGCTTCCGCCGGTCGGATTATAAAGCTCAATATATTCTTCGTCCGGAGCAGTTGGATGGTACATTATCTCATTAATCACGATGTGTCCGTCCGGGGTGTTGTTGGCCGAGTCCTGTGAAATCGCCGAGTGGAACCAATACATTCCACCATCTGGGTATCGACCTAACGAAACGCCATTTTCCTGGCCTTTGAACCTTACGCAATCAACCACGCGATCATTGGTGCCGGGCAGATGGGACAGAAAAACCTGCTCGCCCGCCTTGGTCAAACCAAATCCCGTGCCTGACTGATTGAACCCAGCGACCTCGTCAAAGCTTACCCAGTTGTAAGCCGGTATCACCGTCTCGGGAATGGCCCATTTCTTGAGATTGGCATCCGGATCCCCAAAATCATCATCTGTCAGATACCATTGACCGGCCAAGAGCGTAATAGTCGACGCCGTCGGATTATACAATTCCAGCCAGTCGTTGGACTCGATAAGCGGATCAGGCGGATAATCGGTATGACTGGTGATTTCGTTGAGCACTACACCGGTTATCGGTGCAGGATCGTCCGCTCCGGGCGAACCGCCGATGTAGGTGCTGGCCCGCCAGTTGTCGCCATAGTTCAGCGAACCATCGGACTCGTTGGTAATCACCGTGGAATTCAACGGTACCAGTGAATGACCCGCCCCATCAGCCGCCAGCGGCCAACCGCGACTATCGTCATAGTTAAACGCGACTATAGACCCTTGCACATAATCTGCCAGTTCCACTTGCTCGCCGCCATTGTTCAAACTCGATTCAACAAACTCACCGGCAATTATGCCCGACAAACCCGTGCCATAGCGAGACTCGAACGCCGCCTGATTCTTAACCACCAGCACATACGCCCCCGATGCGAGACTCGTAACATTGCTTCCGGCAAAATCAAACGTAATACCGGCAACGAAAGAAACATCGGTCAAATCAAGGGTACTACCGCCGGTATTCTTCAATTCGATAAATTCATAATCACTGCCGCCAGTGGGATTGTACATCACTTCCGTTATGCGCAGATTCTGAAGAATTGGATTCGCTATCGATTCGCCAGCGACAAACTGGATGTAATCGGACCAGTGGCTCCATCGGTTGGTGCTGTCCTGCATGCGGCAGCGGACCCGATAGGTATGGCCGACCTTGAGTACGCTTGCCGGGATGGTGACGGTATTATCGGAATAGCCCGTAATCTCTTGGCTTTCCCAAACAGACGGCATTTCGTATATCCGTGGATCAGCCGGATCGTAGATCGGATTAGCCGGATCCGTAACTTCTCCAACACGCCATTTCGAGGCCTGGAACTGACCTGAACCGCCGCCCTGCGGGTCGCTGAACGTACTGCGCTGGAATGTCAAATCGTTAATCGGATAACCACCAGTACCTGTATAACTAACCGTTGGCGTATAAGGAATGCTCGTCCCATCGCCCCCGGAATTGGCCCAATTATCCAGATAATTGTCTATTCCGTTTCCAACACCGCCCCATGCGCTCGGCAGCCCCCCACCGCCGGGGTAATCGCCCGTATTAATAGGTCCAAAAGCGATTGCCTTCATCTTAGCGACATGATCTTCCATCGGTCCCCAATCCTGATAGCCCGCGACCGCCGGAGCATCTTTCCAGCGATCCCGATCGGCAGGTACGAAATCCTCAACGATCGCCGCCAAATCGTCGATCATCTGATAAATAACCTCTTTCGTCCACACCAGGTCACGAAATGCACGCATGACATTACGATGTTCGAGTTTGAAATTCTCTTTCGGCGGAAATCTGCCAAAAAAGTCGGCGTAGATGGCCTCTTCCGGGTAGTCACCTCCCCCGTTCCAACTGGGACGACCCCAACTGGCGTCGGTATCGAAAGGCATCGTATGCAGCCGACCCATACCGTAAGTATCTCCTTCGTAAGGCTCGAAGTACCACGCACGATTCTTCAGGTGGCTGTCCTGCGGATAATAATCGCGGCTTAGAACCGCCTCACAAACAACATTGTACCGGTTCCAGTGGTCATAATCCACATGAGCGTTCAGCCATTCATCCGACTTTTCCGAATTGCACATCGCGCGAATAGTCTGGAAGTCCGAATCGTCCGAGACCGAATCAAGTCCCTGATTACGTTTGATCTTGTTGCCGTTAGTCTCGTAGTTTTTGAGCTTGTAGAGATTACCGTCCGGCAAATTGTGCGCATCGATATACCGGGGGTCGTAGTCCTCAAGGGCAATATACAGACCCCAGAAGTCGCCCAGGTGTTGGCCGTCGGTGCCGGAAGGAGCTTCTTGAGCACCATCGACCACCCGGAAATGAAAGGCGTGGATCCAGGGCGAAGGCACGCCTGCCATATTGAACAACTGATTGTTTATCGTTTCGCTCAAACCAAAGTTGGCTATGCCGCCGGATGTGCCGCTATAGACCGCACACTTACCCGTATCCAGGGTACGCCATTTCGTCGGATATTTCTTGCCGAAGTTGTCTCGGGCCTGCAGATAGTTCCCCAATGGGAAGCGGAACCGCATACTTCTTTTACCGGCACCGGAATATCGCTCCCAATACTGACGCAGCCGGTACATAACATGGTCATAGACTACACCTTCATAGACAAAGGCGCATTCCCAGTTGAACTTGCTCCGCCCTTCTACTGCGTCCGTTGGAATCTGATCGGCACCGTTGTAGCCCAGACAAACATACATATCTGCCGCCCTGGTAATAATGGAATAAACCGGCAGAGAAGTCATAATCTCCTGACTATAAGTATGAGGCGCTCCCAGCACCGAACGTGTTGACGCCGTATAAGAAGGCACACCATTATACACGTAGCACGCAAAATTCAACGATGGGTCATCAAGATAGGGCACTCTGACCGACTTTGCCGTTGTATCGGCCGCTTCGATGCGGTAACGCACCAGCGTTCGGTTGGTCGATTGTGCCGGAATTGTTGCCGTATAAGTCGCGTCACCGGCCATCTCATCGGCTCCACTGCCGTCATCGACCATGGCTATTTCCGTCCAATTAGCAGGATTCTCGAAGGCAGGATTCGGATCAAACGGCGTGTCCGGGGCGTTTATGACGGTACTTACCGGTAAAGGCAGCCAGGCCGGTATATAACTGCCGGGGCTTACCAACTGATAAAGCAACTTCACCTGATCGACGCCATCCGGATCGGTAACCTTGGCTGTAATGACAATATCTTCACTGGTGGTCGGCTGTTTGGGGTCGTGATCGACCTGACGAATCTGCGGCGGAGCGTTGGCGGCCCATACGGTATTTCGGGCGCCAGGCGTGGGCTCGGTGCCTCCGCCGCCACTGCCGATTACAACAAAATTAGCGATCAATTCAGCTTCTACCGAAAGATCGCTGCTGTCAACTTTATTGTTGAGGACATGCATAGCCAGAATGTTTATCCCTTCCTGAAGAGAAGAAACATCTGTTAATTCTTCCTCTATCCATGAGGGATTGGTATAGTCCAGGCCGTTGGTGCTGTTGTAGCTTTTCGAGCCGCTCGAAACGTTATAACGATGCAGCTCGTCGTTGTTGATTGAGACGATACAACCATCGTCTATAAATAACCTCAGTGTCAATGTGTCGAGTTCATATCCGGGGGGAGTGTCAATCTGGAAACTGTGACGCGCGTACACCGTAGTGTAGTTTTGGTACATGTCGGAAAGTACGGTATTTGGTGCAAAATCACCCCTGTTGCTGAAGCCGATGATCGCCTGGCCCACCTTCCAGGTGCCATCTTCTGTGAAGTTCAACTGGCGCCAATCGGAAGGCGGCTCTGACTGCCCTTTGCGATAATGCCACTGGTTCGATTCCGCAGAAATCAAATAGGTCGAAAAAGGATCCGGTGTGTCTTCCGAGTGCAATCCCGAAGGCCGCCAGCTGCCACCCAGATCATTGTCCAGGCTTGGATTAATCAGTTCCATCGATGGCCCGCCCCCTCCACAGGAGTTCGGCCAGGGAAAGCCCAGTTGGTAATCAACTTCATCTATCTTTTGACCGTCGGCATTGCGAAGAACAATCCTCTCGCCATCGTTCGCCATTCTGTCTTCATAAGCTCCATGAGCTGTGACACCGAATTTGGCATTTAACGCAGCAACGTCCTGGGCAATAACGATATACCCGCCGCCGTTGATAATAGTGCCGTTGGGGAAGCTATAGCTGATACCGTCAGAAAAATACCAGCCGGAAAGATCAACCTGACCCGTTCCTGCATTATAAAGTTCGATGTACTCCGCTCGATCCAGTTTGTTCTCCGGTTCGTAGTGAATCTCGTTGATGACTATCGGCGGGATGCCCGTCTTGCGCCAGTTCTCAGCCACCTTCGCAAAGTCGGCAAAAGTTACTCCGTTGCCGTCAACGATGTCAGACTCGCTGCCGGGCCCGAACAGCCACTGCCCGGCAAGGAACTCCACGTCCCTGAAATCCACTTTGCAGTCATTGTTCAAATCACCGTCCGGACAAGCCGCCCGGACAGAACCGACCGCAAACACGGCCAATATCAGGGCCGGCAACAAGCTCCTCATAGTTCTGAGTATCTGCATTATTGTTCTTCACCTTTTTTTAGACGCTGGCTGCGCTCGTTTCATTGCAGCCTGTGTAATTGCAAAATGAACAAAATGAAATCGCACAATAAAACCTACTAATTCGACCTTAACAGCATGTTGCCTGTTTTAACATACTTCGAGTATCACATCATATGTTGCATTATCGCCCGTCTGAGACTCTTCCCAGGCACCCGATAAATAAGAACTCAAAACTAAGAACCATCAAACTGACCTATCGGTCAGTTTGAATAACTACATTATTTAGCAACCGGTGCTGTTAACGCATTATCATAAAGCCATGGTATAGCATCATGCCGCCCATGCCGCCCATGCCGCCCATGCCGCCCATCATGCCGCCCATGCCGCCCATGCCGCCCATCATGCCGCCCATGCCGCCCATCATGCCGCCCATGCCGCCCATCATGCCGCCCATGCCCATCATGCCGCCGCCCATGCCCTGAAAATTGGCCGTTTGGCCGGCCAGGTCGGTAATATCGTAAACACGCGTCTCAAGCTTACTCGGAAGCGAAAGAGTAGTCGCGATCATGACAACACCGTTATCGACAACATACCCGATCTCCTCACCGAGCCCGCCGGTAACCGCCTTCAACAGACTTTCCAGGCCCGTCCCCAAAGAAACCGCAGAAAGGCCGTCCATGTTGATTTCCGTCGTCGCATCAACCTCAGCGTTATCGTACAGATCCCGCCATAGAACCACCATCGCCAACGGCGGATCCACAGAATTCTTGATCTCATCTATCGCAGCGCTAAGAGGCATCGTCGGAGTTAGAGCCGACAAGTCAACTATCTCCTCCAACTGGCTGTAAACAGCCATATCAGCAGGATCCAACCCAATAGGCTTATCCGGCTGGCGATGCGGACTCTCGACTATCTCACGCCAGTTCTTAGGATAAGTGACTTCCCCCTCATACGGTATCCCGCTCTCAACAGCATTCAGCAAGCTCTCCGCCCGCTGCCGAGCACCCTCTTTCTGAAGGTTGCTTTCCTTTTTGAAGTACACCATGTCATCAAGCGCCTCCTTAAGCGTCAACGCGTCGTCGTCGATCGGATCAAGCGCCAGAAGCGCATCCAACTGACCAAGCGCAGCTTCGTACTGCCCTTCTAGGGCAAAAGCCTTCGCGCTGCTCATCAACTTAGATATTCGCTCCTCCCGGTCCTTATCAGTCTGCTCCCGCAGTTTCTTCGCAGCCTCCTCTGCATCTCTATCCGTCTGCTCCTTATCCAAACTTTTCGCATCCGATTCTCTCTTCGATATCTCCTGCTCTTTGGCCACCAGCCTGCCGCTGTACTCGGCAAAAAGCTCTTCGCCAAGATGAATCTCATTTTCGTTGACGGTATAGCGAGCCATCGCAATCGCTCGCTTGGCCTCCTCGAACTCGCCCTTGTTCAAAGCGCTATCGGCTTTGAACAAGGCGTCCGAAACAGCAGCCTTCGTGTGGCTCCGAATAATATTTCTCTTACGCAGCACATCACCGATATATCCCCCGTCGCCCGCCGCTCCGTCCACGTTATTTCGCTCGGCAATCTCCACGCCGCCCCCAACAGCCGAAACATCACGCTGCAAGTAGCCTTGTCTCAGTCTCGAAGCATCAGGCTCGCCAACGGCGATTATCTCACGGTCCTCCACCTTAGGCTTGGCGACGACCGTCGCACTCGTCCCGCCATTGCCTTGCGACCCCAGACGACTATCTATCGCGGCAATATACCCCTCAATATGCTCAACCATAGCCGGAGGAATCGCTCCGCTTGCAATAACCTTTACAAACCCCTCACGCGCCTGCCTCAGACGCCCCATCTCATAATAACCAAGACTGCGATAATAAACGTCCGCAATCTCATCCCCCTGTTTCGACGCCCCGCTTTCACTCTGGCGTCTTGATGCCGCCGGCGGTATCCTCGCTCCCTCTCGCAAAGCATCTCCGGCCTGCTGCCTCTGCTTGGCCTTATCTTCGCGTATCGCCTTGCTAAGCTCCAATATAGCACCGGGGAGCATCTCACGCTCTTTTTCGCTCAGCCCCTCATCGTTCAGAATCTCCTCAAGCCGAGCCTTGGCCTTCTCCAATTCATTTTGCTTAATCAATTCGTTCGCAGCGCGCAGAATCTCTGCAACGCGATTCTGCTTGACAGCCCCATCACGCGACTGTTGTAATAGCTCATCCAATTCCTGCCGACCGGCTGGTGAAAGATGTTCCCGAAAGCCTTGCGCCCACTGGAATATCTTCTCCGCTTCGGCGTATGCGTTGCTCTCCAACGCCGTCTTACCGTCACTTATCTGCATCTCGACAACTTGACGCATAGAATCGCTAACTCCTCCTTCAGAAGGAGCCACACCAAAGACGGCCAACGCCAGCAGCATAAATGCCGCAAAACCAACCGAAAGAGACCTTCTACTATACGACTTGGATAAAGATTCAGGCCTGCTCAAAACTAACCTCCTGCCTAAATAACCACCCTCAGTTAAAGAACAACCCCACCAGGATCACCCCTGAGAGGACATTTCTTCTAAAAACCTTCCTTTACTTCCACCTCTTAATAAGAGATAAGTATAGCCTGTTATTACCTCAGTGTATTAAATTTCGGCCTTTTTTGCAAGCAAAAAATCTGCTACATTGCACAGTAACCGATAATATCGCGATTTATTAAGCTGCTCAACTAAAAATTAAGCGAAATCTTTCAAAATTCATCTGCAAAAATCCGGCCTAACAGTCCCGAAACAAACGTTTTTCAATAAAATGTGAAAATAGGCAATATAAAGACTCGACCACATGTCATCACAGGAACTTATTCTCGTTCTCGAAACATCCGGCAGGCTCGGCTCAGTCGCTCTTGCCCTCGGCCGGGAAATCCTTGCACAGATAACCTTCACAGCACCTATGCGACACAGTGCCGAGATATTCGACGCCATCACAGAACTCATGCATCGATTCGATCGAAAACCGGCAAAAATTAACAACATCTATATCTCCATTGGGCCAGGCAGCTTCACCGGACTAAGAATCGCAGTAACAATCGCCAAAGCAATGCACCTCGCAAATCGCCTCAGAATCGTTACGGTTGACACGCTCGACGTCATCGCTGAAAACGCCCCTTCCCACGGGCCGACCCGGCCCGTCCAAAGAATCGCAACCATACTCGACGCAAAGCGAAACCAATTCTACATCGCCGCATACCAGCGACCAAACAACACGCCTGCACCGAGGGGGACATACCACATACCACATACCACATACGCCTGCCCCGAGGGGGATGCCCCAACCTGGCAAAAACTAATCCCAGATTCTCTAATGACCGCCCGGGAATTTCTTGACCAATTCGCAGACCCGGCCAATCCAATCGCTCTCCTCGGCGATGGCCTCCTTTACCATAAGGAAAAATTCCAATCCCCAGGCACACGAATCCTTCACGAGAAATACTGGAGCCCGCAAGCCGCCAAAGTGCACGCCCTGGGCTGCCAATTGGCTCTCGCCAAAAAATTCGCCGACCCTCTAAAACTAATCCCAACATATATTCGTCGTCCCGAAGCAGAAGAAAAATGGCGCCAACGCTAACAAGTAAAACCCTCAGAAACCGCACGTCGGCATAAAGAGCGCTTCGCCGCCCCTAACCATTCGATAAACGTATGCGTACAGCCAGCCCCGAAAACGCTCACTAAGCGCATCCAAACGATCCTTGCTGCCAAGCTGCACCTGCCTGACCAATTCGATGTAATCCTCGTTCCAGTCAATGGAGTACCGATAATCGTGCATCTTCTATTATCACTATGTGCGCATGCCCCATCTTAATGCCGCCGCTTATTCTACCACAAAAAAAACAATTCCAATAACTTTTTTCAAAAAACTCCCCAAAAACTTACACCTACCCCCCACAAACCCCCAAAAAGCCCTCATCCGGAAAAAATCCCAAAAAAACAACACCCGACCGAGTCGTGAAAGTAATGGTGCGGACGACTCACAAACTTTGGGACGTTAATAATTTTTTGCACTTTTTTCAAGAAAGTTGAAATATTTAATTGACAGATTGAATCTTTCAAGTAGAATGACGAATAGAATTGAATTATGAGGTATTATGAGCGATACATCTAAACAACTCAATTTGCCGGCCGGGTGCCCGCTTTGCGGTGATTCTATTGCCGTTACCCAAATAAAATGCACCGGCTGCGGCAGCGAAATCAAAGGCTCCTTCGCCACAGCAGGGCTAACAGCCCTGCCGGTCGAGTATCAGAAGTTCATAGCCGTATTCCTGCGCCACCGCGGCAATATCTCACAGGTCGAAAAGGAACTCGGAATCTCATACCCCACAATCAACAAAATGCTCGACAGCGTCAACAACGCCCTCACAGCCGCCGCGCCACAGCAAAAACCGCTAACAAGAAAAGAAATACTCGACTCAATAGAAAGAGGCGAAATGAGCGTAAAAGAAGCAACCTTCATCCTAAAAAACAGAAAATAAGGGGCAAACACCATGAATGAAACTACAGCACCAGTCGTTGAAACAGCCGTACAATCATCTGCAGCGTCACACACTCATCCCCTGCTGATATTTTTAATCTGTCTCCTTGTAGTTGTGGTCTGCCTGCGACGGATCGCCAAAGCATCATGGCTAACCTCGATAGCAGCTTCGTTGGTTGTAGCGATAGTTCCCTCCATCTTCGCAATCCGAATGCACGGCGGTCGAGCCCCAGTACGCTGGATAATCCTTCTGCCCGCCGCCATCGGCGCCTTAATCCTCGCAATCCAATTCTTCCGCTGGCTCCTCACCACCGGCACGGTGCAGGCCAATGACAATACAGCCGAGAGAAGCAGAATACTCAAGATGGTCGAGGAAGGCAAAATCAACACCGAAGAAGGCTCCGAACTGCTCGAAGCAATGGGCCGATCAAGCGCACTGCGCGGCCAGGACACCTTCTCCCGACTCGATATAGCAATGCTAATCGGCGTAGCCCTGGTAATCCTCGGCTTCTTCCTGCCCTGGGATTATCTCGGCAACCGCATGTACCAGGCAGGCCATCATCGCGGCCCAATAGGATGGGCGATTCTCATCGCCGCGGTGCTCTCCGCCGTGCCTATCTTCGTAACGCCCAAAGATATGCTTTACAAAATCTCAATGCTCCAGATATTCCTAATACTGGTGGGCCTGGCCTTGGTGATCAAAGAGTTGACCGTCGGCGCAGACCAAGTAGGATCGATATTCTGCGCCGTGGGGTTCTTCGTAGCACTGCTAAGCTCAGGAGTAAAACTAAAAAGCCTCGCAGCCTGACTATGCTGATTTCTTCTTCTCTTTTGAAGTGGATCCGCTTTTTGAGTCGGCCTTCGAGTCTTTGCTCTCGCTCTTGTCTTTTTTGTCCGCAGTCTTCTCGGTGGTCTTCTCTTTGCTCTTTTTCTCGCTCTCGGCGGCTTTTTCTGTGCCCTTCTTTTCGCTATCGCTGCCCTTTTTGTAGCTCTCGCTGCGGTAATCGGTCTCGTAGAACCCGGAGCCTTTGAAGATAATCCCGGCGCCGGTGCCGATCAGCCGCTGGAGCTTGTTCCTGCCGCATTTCGGGCACTTCCGCAACGACCTGGCCCTCATGCTCTGGAGCCTCTCCAACTCGAATCCGCATTCGGCGCACACATATTCATAAGTCGGCATAGCGATTACTCCGTATCATTCCCATCACATTCACCTGTCCCTTGGGGACCCGCTCGCCAGGCCGCTTCTATTATTTGGCCCCAGCGGCGGTCGGCTCGGCCAATCGCCGATTCGAGGATGCTCCGCTCGATATTATGAAACTTGAAATTCAAAAATCTCGCACCCAGACGATCCTTCTCATTTAGAATCAGCACCTTTGCCCGCTGGAAATATTCCATCGGCTTTTGCCCCAGCCACCCGAACGGCGTATGCGCCTTGGGCACGAACCAGCTAACGGCAACATTAATCTGCCCCGGCCTCCCCGAAACCTCCTTCCGCAGCACCGCCAAATCGTACGAAAGCTTCGCAATCCGCGCGATATCCTCCTCCGTCTCGCCCGGCAGGCCCACCATAAAATAAAGCTTCAGCCTCTGCCACCCCGCCCGGTATGCCGCCTCGACTGCAGCAAACAAATCCTCATCCTTCAAAGGCTTATTAACAACCCGCCTCAACCGCTCGCTCGCCGCCTCGACCGCAATCGTAAGGCCCCCTTTGCGAACACCCTTAACCAGCTTCGGCAGCAGCGTCAACTGCTTGCCCACCCGCAGGCTCGGCAAAGACACACCAACATGCCTCTGCGTAAAATACTCCCGCAACCCCGCCACCAATTCCTCCAGCTCCGGATAATCCGCACTCGAAAGACTCAGCAGACTAACCGTATCGAACCCCGTTGCGTGATAATTCGCCTTGGCAATCTCGATAATCCGCTCGACGCTGCGATACCGAATCGGCCGCCGGCAAAAGCTCGCCTGGCAAAACCGGCACCGCCCCGGACACCCGCGCATAATCTCAACGCTGACCCTCTCATGCACCGCCTCGACAAAAGGCACGATAGGTCGCTGCGGCACGCTCGCTTCGTCAAAATCCTGCACAACCGCATTAGCAAACTCGCATCGCAGCCCCTCTTCTTTAGCCTTGAACGACTTTATCCGCTCGCCCTCATACTCAAACTCATACAACGAAGGCACATAAGCCCACTCGAACCTCTTCGCCGCCTCGACCAGCATTTCCTTCTTGGCCGCCCCCGCCCTTTTCATCTCCCTGACCAACTCAACAAATTCAACAACAGCCTCCTCCCCTTCCCCCAACAAAAACAAATCAACGAAATCCGCCATCGGCTCACAGCAATTCGACATCCCCCCACCGCCGACTATCAAGGGATCATCCTCGCCCCGCTCGGCGCTCCGCACCGCAATCCCGCCCAAATCCAGCATATTCAAGACGTTCGCATAGCACAGTTCGTTAGTAAGGCTGAATCCCACAATATCGAAACTCGCCGCCGCCGCCTTCGACTCCAGGCTGAAAAGCGGTATATTCTTCTCCCGCATCACCTGCTCCGCATCTGTCCAGGGCGCAAACACCCGCTCCGCCGCCACGCCCTTCATCTTATTAAGGCAATCGTAAATAATCCCTAATCCCGTATGCGACATCCCAATCTCATAAACGTCCGGAAAGCACAGCGCCACCCTAAGGTCGCACTGAGCCAGATCCTTCTTAACCTGATTTACCTCCCCCCCGATATACCGCCCCGGCCGACGCACGAAAGGCAAGAACTCGCCCTCAACCCGATCACTCAATATTGTCACGTCTTTTCTATTCATCCTAAGCATTGTAACTCGCCTCCTCACACTTTTCTATTGATTCTTATCCAATTATCAATTATCACTTCCCTATCATGAAAGGTGCCATAATGAACAAAAAAATAATCTACCCTCTGATAGCGACGGCCATCGTCGTTCTGTCAATCAGCTTATATCTTCTCCTGCGCGCCGATGGCCCCATTCGCAAACCAGGCCCGCACCTCGTCAAGGCCGACAGCGGAGTCCACCTCGTCATGGGAACATTCGCCCGCGTTGTCGCAATCACGGACGACATCGCCACGGGCAACCAGTGCGTCGAATCCGCCCTCGACGAAATCCACAACGTCGATAACCTCATGAGCGACTACAAGGAAGACTCCGAGATCACCCGAATCAATAGAAACGCATTCGCCCGCCCCGTCAAGGTAGGCCCCGCCACCTTCGAGGTAATCCTAAGAAGCATCGAGTTCAGCAGGCTCACCGACGGCGCATTCGACATCACCGTCGGCCCGTTCGTAAAGCTCTTCCGCACCACAAGGGACACCGGCAATGCCCCCACACCCGAGCAAATCGCCGACGCCAAAGCCAAAGTCGGCTACGAGAAGCTCATCCTGAACGACGAAGAAAGAACCGTCCGCTTCACCGTCGAAGGAATGAGCCTCGACCTCGGCGGAATCGCAAAGGGATACGCCGTCGATAAGGCAATCGAGGCCGTGCAAAAACTCGGCGCATTGGGCGCAATGGTTGATCTCGGCGGCCACATCAGATGTTTCGGCACTCCCCCAAAAGGCAGGGATAAGTGGCTCGTCGGCCTGCAGGACCCCAACATCGACAACTCCGCCGGCCCAGGAATCCTGCTCAAGCTCCAGGCATCGCACGTCGCCATCGTCACCAGCGGCGACTATCAGCAGTTCGCAATTATCGACGGAAAGAAACAATCGCACATCATAGACCGGCGCACCGGCAAAGGCGCCGAGGGCCTCTCAAGCGTCACCATCATCGCCCCAAACGCCACCGACGCCGACGCACTTGCCACCGCCGTCTGCGTCCTCGGCCCGCAAAAAGGGCTCAAGCTGATCGAATCAATGCCCGATACCGCCGCAATCCTCGTCTCCCCCGCACCCGAATACAAAATAACAAAAACATCCGCCGCAGAAAAATACATCCAGTAGCGCCCGTTTAGCGGTCGTCGGGACGACGACCATTACCCATCGTGTTCGTTTGACGGAGAGTTTGAGAATGATTATCGCTTACCACGCTATCTTCACCACTTATGGAACCTGGCTGCCGAACGACCCAAGGGGCTCATACTCCAAAGAAATCTACAACGACCAGCTCCGCGTCTTAGGCCGAATCAAATACGGGCGACAGGACCCACAACCGCCCGAATATCATCTGCTCAAATTCTGGACAAGTGCCGCCCCAAAATTGAGGCGTCCACCGTTCTTTATTGACGATCAAACCCGTTCCCTCATCGCCGCAGCCTTTGCCAGGGTCGTCCAGCGACTGCAATTGCACATACCCGCCTGCGCGATAATGAACGACCATGTGCACATACTTGTCCTCCGATCGAATTACAAGATTGAATACGTCGTCAACCAGCTCAAAGGCGGCGCAACCAGTGCCCTGAACTTCAAGCGCACCCCCTGGACAAAAGGCTGCTGGAAAATCTTCATTAACGACACCCCGGCCCTTTACGCCGCGATCGAATATATCAACGCCAATCCCGCCAACGCCGGCCTCCCACCCCAATCCTGGAACTTCCTCCCCCCTCTACCCGTTTAGCGCTCGCCGGCACGGCGACCAATTCCCCCCGCGCTCGTTTACCCGGCGCCGGTACTTGTCCCTTGGGGACGACGGCGTAATAGAATCCTCACCTCTCGCCCCTACAGCGACGTCAATTCACTCGTTTAGCCGCCGCCGGGACGGCGGCGAATGACACTTGGGCTACGTATTCGCCGCGGTCGCCTTCTCTTCCGGCTGGCGCGGTTCCGGCGCCAACGGCCCGCGATATACTATTACTCCCATCGGGCATTTTGCCATTGCTGCCTCGGTCTGCTCGCCTGGCTCGTATTTCGCATAGTCCAATCGCGCAAGATTGTTTTCGACGCTGAATTGATCGCATTGCTTAACGCAAATCCCGCAACCGATACACCCGACCTTGCACATCGCCCGCGTATCCCTCCCGTTCTCCTTGCTGTTGCACCCAACGGT
This sequence comes from Sedimentisphaerales bacterium, assembly GCA_041322395.1. GTDB lineage: Bacteria > Planctomycetota > Phycisphaerae > Sedimentisphaerales > Anaerobacaceae > JAFGCD01. The sequence goes on along the minus strand of JBGLNQ010000001.1, from coordinate 2,018,358 downwards.
CATCATATTCTCATGCCCGAACGGAACCATCTCAATCAACCCTCGCGGACAAGCCTTCGAACAAGCCGTGCACCCGGTGCACTTCTCATAATCAACCGTAGCCAGCCCATCGACAACGTGCAGCGCATCGAACTTGCAAGCCCTCGTGCAGTCCCCGAAGCCGAGACACCCAAACTTGCACGCCTGAGCGTTGGCCAGCGCATTGGCCGAAGTGCAACTCGGTATCCCATAATACTCCGCATGAAACGTCTTCTGATCCTTACGGCTGCGACAATGAACGATAGGCCGCTTCGGAGCACCGGATTCGCTAACCTGAAGATTCAATATCCCCGCAATCGCCGCCGAAGTATCAGCCCCGCCGGGAGCACAAGCACCCAGAAGTTCGGGATTCGCAAGAATGGCCTTGGCATAAGAACCGCAACCGGCATAACCGCAACCGCCGCAGTTAAGGTTCGGCAGGGCCGCGTTGACCTGCTCGAGTTTCTCATCCACCTCCACCTTCAGCTTCTCGCTGGCAATCAACAGCACCACCGCGAACCCGGCCCCAAGCCCAAGCAGCGTAGCCCCCGCCAGCAATATCTTACCAATCCCATTATCCGAAGCACCGGCCCCAGCCAACAAAGCCACATACGCCTGCCCCAAGGGGGACATACCACATACAACATACGAACAAACCATAATCAAAATTCCTTGCCACAAAGACACAACTATAATCAATAAACAGTGTGAATCCGTGTTAATCCGTGTCTAAATCATTTTTCAGGTATTCTTCGTGTCTTAGTGCCTTAGTGGCAAACATTCATCGAATCATTCCCGCAAAACCCATAAACGCCATAGCGAGCAGACCCGCGGTTATCAGCGTGATCGGCGCCCCCTTTAGGCACTCCGGCACATCCGCCAACTGCAGATTCTCCCGAATCCCGGCCATGATGCAAATGGCCACCGTAAAGCCTATGCCCACTCCGGTGCTCAGCACTACGACCTCCAGGATATTATCCGTCCCCCAAATATCTATGAAAAGACATATACCCAGAATCACGCAGTTTGTCGAAATCAACGGCAGAAAAATCCCGAACACGTCATACAGCGACGGGAAGAATCTCCGCACGTACAGCTCCACAAGCTGCACCGCCCCGGCTATGACCACAATGTAGCAGATGTACCGCGTTATCTCAAGACCCACCGGCGTCAGAATATAGAAGTCCACCACCCACGTGAGCGTCCCGCTCAGTGCCGTGACGAACGTTACGGCCAGCCCCATTCCAAAGGCGCTGTCTAATCTGCCCGATACGCCAATGTACGGACACGTGCCCAGAAATTTGGTGAACACAAAATTGTTCACCAGCACCATCGACAAAAAGCCCATCAAAAGGACGTTTACCCGGTCCATATCAAGCCCCCTTCTTTCGAGTCAACACATTCGCCAGGCCCAGCAGCAGGCCCAAAGTGACGAAGGCTCCCACCGGCATTTGCATTGCCAGACATGGGACATATCCGGACGGCATCACCTCAATCCCGGCGAGCCGCCCCGACGCAAGCACCTCGCGTATCCCGGCCAGGATGCACAGCGCTATCGTGAATCCCCCGCCCATTCCACTCCATTACGAAGTAGTGGTATCCTCCGGCCTCACCGACATCTATGGCCTGTACGATGTTGGGGTGGTTTAGCTTTGCGGCAGCTTTGCCTTCCCTGTAGAATCTCTCAACGTATTCCGGGTTTTCTGTGAATCGCTTTGGCAGGATCTTTATAGCTACGATTCTGTCAAGGCTCAACTGTCTGGCCTTATATACGAAAGCCATCGCGCCGGCTCCGATCTTACCGAGGATTTTGTAGCCTGGAATCTTTGTTGCGACAGCCTTGCTCTCTTTTATATTCTTATTGAGCCTTTCAGCCTGTGTCGCCGTAATGAAACCAAGCTCGACCATCAGCTTTCTGAGCGCTGTCGGATTGGTCTGGCTGCGTGTCTTCAACTCGGCCTGGGCGTGCTGAAGCTCTGCGTCGGTGCATAGGCCCTGCTCCGCAGCTATCTTTCCGAATATTGTGTCGTAGCTTGTTTCCGGTGCTGCCATTATTACTTCCTGGACGAAATACCGGATGCCGGGGCTGATCTAATTCAGCGGCCCTCACCCTTCCACATCCGATAAGAAACCTTTTGCGCTAATTATCAACTTCGTTTGGATGTTGTCAAAGAAAATCCGTTCTTTCTAAAAAAACGTTCCACAGGAAGTAAAATCGACGTTTTTGGAGGGTGGGTTTAGTTGAATCTGTTTTTGGTGTGGCTCGCAGCGGCCCCGATGAATTCCCGATTGGCAGTTGATCTCTATATTACGCACAAAGGCTCTGGAGGTCGGGCAGGCTCAGTTCTTTTAAGTTGTCCACGATAATCTCGGCTGTTAGCTGTTCGGCATCGTAGGAATTTGTTACGCCGATGGTGTGCATTCCGGCGGATTTTGCCGCCTGCAGTCCCCAACGGGCGTCCTCAACGGCGATGCACTCGTCAGGTTTGATTTGCTGGGGGCGTTTGGCGTTGATTCTCTCCATCGCCAGGAGAAAGCCCTCGGGATCGGGCTTGCCTTTCTTAACATGCTCAGCAGATACTATTGTTTCGAAATGCCTTCGTAAATTCGCATCTTCTAAAATCATTTCAATCTCGGGCAGCAGCGCGCCCGAGCATATACCCATTGCAATGTCGTTCTGAGCCAGCATTGCGAGAAAATCCCGGACCCCATCGATGAGTTTTCCTTCGTTCTTGGCAAAGTTTTCGAAGATTACGGTCTTTTTCTCGACCAGAGCGGGTATTTCGCTTTCGGCAATTCCAAGCCGCCCCTGGTGAATCAGGAGTTTGAAGCAATCGACGTCGCTAAGGCCCAGGTAAGACTTGTAATACTCCCGGGTGGTCAATTCGACTCCGTGTGGGCCGAGAACCGAATTGAAAGCGCGAAAGTGCAACACCTCGGAATCGGTAATCACCCCATCAAAGTCGAATATAACAGCCTTGAGCATATTTCGATCCTCACTCGGTCGGCACCGGCCCGACAATGGCGCCGTAGTCACTGAATGTGGATTTATCGCCGGCGGCAATGAGCTTGGCCATCGCCTCGATCTTAGGTGCATTCTTCGTTACGTATCGTCGGGCGACCATTCTCTTTCGTTCCTTGATCGAGACCGTTTGTCCGTTTCCGCCTGCGCCGTTCTCGGCAAGAGGAACCTGCATATCGACCTTCGTGCTCGCTTGCCCGCAAAACAGATAGCCGTTCACCAAATCGATTGCAATATCGACCATCGCCCGGCCGTAGAGGTCCATATAGTTGTTGCCTAATTCCTTGACGAATGGAATCGACTCGTTGAGAATCTTTCTTCCTTCGGAGAGGATTTCGAGCAGATCTTTGACTTCGTCGTCGTAATCAAGCTCAGCCAAGTCGGCCATGAACTTCTCGGCCGTGCCGCTGCAGATTCCTCGAACCGCCGCGAGAATCTGCAATTGGCTCGTGCCCTCGTAAATCGTCGTTATCCTCGCATCCCTGGCATACCGCTCAACGGGATAATCTCGCATAAATCCGCTGCCGCCCAGCACCTGGATCGAATCATAGGCGACGCTGTTGCACATTTCGGAGCAGTAGTACTTGCTCATCGGCGTCAGAAGGGCGGCGAACCTTTTGTATTTGTGGGCATTGGTCTTAAGCTTTTTTGCCTCGGCCTTGTCTGCAGGAGGGTTATTCTCGACGCGCATCGCATAGGCGATTTCCATATCGACAACGCGGGAAGTTTCATATAACAGCGCCCGGCCCGCCTCGATGGCGATTTTCATGTCTATGACCATATCTCGAACGGCCGGCAGATTCTCTATCGCAACGCCAAACTGTTTTCGAGTCGAGGCATAATCGCGGGCGACGCGATAGGCCGCCTCGGCAATGCCCATTGATTGGCCGGCAATGCCGATTCTAGCGCCGTTCATAAGGCTCATGACGTAAGTGACCAACCCTCGCTGACGCTCGCCGATGAGTTCGCACGGTGTATTGTCGAAGAATATTTCACACGTTGGGGAGCCGTGGATGCCCAATTTATCTTCCAAGCGGCGGATATGCACTGTAGGCCCCGGCTCGCATACGAACAGGCTCAGCCCCAGCCCGCCGCTGCGATCAGGCTCGCTGCGAGCGAGAACCAGCAGGACTTCTCCGCAGCCGTTCGTGATGAAACGCTTGACACCGTGCAAAAGCCAATTGCCGTCGTCGTCCTGGTAAGCACGAAGGTTGACAGCCTGCAAATCAGAACCCGCGTCGGGCTCGGTCAGAACCATCGCTCCGGTGACTTTGCCTTCTGAGAACCGGTGGAGATACTTCTGCTTGATTTCTTCCGATGCAAAGGCGTTTATAGTCTCAGCGATGCCCTGGAGGCCGAAGATATTCATCAAGGCGGCATCGGCACGGGAGACAATCTCGATAGCCATCGAATAGACCAGATTCGGAAAGTTCAGGCCTCCGAAACGATAGGGCAGGGTGAAACCCATAACCTCGGCCTGGCCGAGCTTCTCAAGGGCTTCGGCAGTGCCTTTTGCGCGAGTTACCGTTCCGTCTTCGTTGAGAGTATTGCCTTCGCGATCGACGCCTTCGGCGCGAGGAGCAATGTAATCGCCGCTCAACCGGCCCAGCGAATCCAGGACCATATCATAATTGCGGACCGCTTCTTCGGCGTCTGCGGGCGCATAGTCGAATTCGTCGGCGAACTTAAAGCCTTCCTCGGACATCTCCGCCACTCGGGCGAGGTCTATATGCCTGAACAAAAACCCAATGTCGCTGTTATCTCGATAAAAATTAGCCATAAGCTTTTCCGTCTCTCACTATTGTGTTCGGAATTTATGCTTTTATTCTTTTATCACTTTTTCCTTTACTGCTTTAATCATAAGCGGAACAATCTTGTTCAAGTCGCCCAGTATTCTGTAATGGGCGGCCTGGAATATCGGCGCATCGGGGTCGTTATTGATTGCGACGATTTTCCGGCTTTGCGCCATTCCGGCCTGATGCTGTATTGCTCCGCTGATTCCCACGGCAACGTAAAGGCTGGGCCGAACCGTTGTGCCCGTTTGGCCTACCTGATGTTCGTGATCGATGAATCCCAAATCGACCGCCGCCCGCGTGGCGGCAGGCGCGCCGCCCAGGCAGTTCGCCAAATCCCAGATGAGTTTGAAGTTATCCTTGCTCCCAACGCCTGCTCCCCCGGCCACAATTATCCTCGCAGACTTGAGATCGACCTTCTTTGCGCGCTTATGCTCGTCGAGAATATCCAGCGGCAAATACGACAGGGCCAGTTCGACCGTCTCCTCGATAATTTTACCCTTGCGAGAAGCATCGGCCTGGGGCATCGGCATTACGCCCTCGCGAACAGTCGCCATTTGGGGCCAGCGATCCAGATTGATAATCGTTGCAATGATATTGCCTCCGAAAGCAGGGCGAATCTGAAAAAGCAGATTCTTGTGAACCTTCTTGTCCTTAACGGTGGTGTGGTCGCCGATTTGCAAATCAGTGCAATCCGCAGTCAGACCGGCCTTGGTCGCGCTGGCGATGCGAGGGGCTAAATCGCGTCCCGTGATCGTCGCGCCGTAAAGCACTATCTGCGGCTCGTGCTTGTGGATAAGATCGTACATTACTTTGGCGTAGCTGTTGGTCTGATACTGCTCCAACAGCGGATGCTCGGCAAGATAAACCTTGTCGGCTCCGTGCCGGACCAGTTTCTTGGCCAGGGGCTTAATTTTATGGCCCAATAAAGCCGCCCCCAGTTTAACTCCGAGCGTATCGGCCAATCTACGGGCCTTGCTCATCAGTTCGAGCGGAGTATCCTCCAATTCGCCGCCATGCTGCTCGGCAAATACCCAAACCTCACCTTGTCTGTTGACATCAATCATAGTTTCGTATGTTGTTTATGCTATGGTTTTTTCTTCAATCAGTTCATGTATCATGTCCGCGACGCCCTTTGCCGTCGGCTCGACGTCTTTGCTCTCTTTGGCGGCGAGGACGACGCTTTGGATGCGGTGCACTTTCGTGGGCGAGCCGCTCATTCCGCACCAATCCAGGTCAGCCTCGAGGAAATCCAGGTCCCATTGCTTGATAAGCAGGCCTTTGGCTTCGAGCTTGCCGCACCTTATTTCCGCAAGCTCGTCGATCTCTTCCCGGCTCACTTCGGCGTTCCGGCTCCTGACCTCTTGCGCGACCTCAATGGGCGTCATCGCGTTCTTGTATTTCATTAGCCTCCTCGCTGCGGCGACCCTTGGTTCGTTCGCATCGCCGATAATCGTCAGCAGGACGGGCAGTTTGGCTTTGACCTGCTGCCACCCGTTACCGATATTTCGCTGGGCTGAAATCGTTTTGCCCGAAAGGTCGATAAGCTCTTCGACGTAGGTAATCTGCGTGATTCCGAGCTTTTCGGCCAGTTGAGGGCCGACCTGGGCCGTATCGCCATCAATGGCCTGCCGTCCGCAAAGCACGATGTCGTAGTCGAGCTTTTTGACCGCACAGTTCAGGATGTAGCTCGTTGCTAGGGTATCGCTCGCGGCACAGCGTCTATCCGTAACAAGAACGGCCTCGTCGGCTCCCCGATACAGCGATTCTCGCAAAATAGCCGCCGCTGCGGGCAGGCCCATCGTAATTACCGTAATGTGCCCGCCGAAGCGATCTTTGATTTCCAGCGCCATTTCGAGCGCATTGAGGTCTTCCGGGTTAAATATCGCGGGCAACGCGGAACGCTTGACGGTGCCGTCGTCGTTCATTACATTGCCCGTAATCCGTTTGGTATCGGGCACTTGCTTGACTAAAACAACACAATTGTAAGCCACTTAAAGCCTCCTTAGTGGTTAACACCCCCAGATTCTCAGATTTCAGGAGGGAAACGATAGTGTACCCCAATCTCCCCCCAAGTCAACCGGAATCTCAAAGTCTGATTTAAGATTTGCGTCTGCCTTGGTTTTACCCAAAAACAACAAAAAAAAACCTTGCCGACCGCCTCAAACGCCTGTAATATCCTGTGTTTTGGCGAGCTTCCAGGATAATACGTCGAGATGAAAATCATAGAAGTACATGAAGCCGTCATATACGGGATCGACCTTCTTCTGAATGCTTCTCTGGGGCTCCACCGCTGCGGCGCCGACGTTGCTCAACTCAATCTCAATCCCCAGAGGGACAAGCCCACCCTGCAAATTCGAGCGAATTCTCTCTAATTCGGAGTTGACGATGCGAGAATGAAACATGCTCTTGGCCGCGCGGACGGCGTATTTGACGTAGTCGATGAGGTCGTGATTCTCGAAAGGTATAGTCTCAATGGCCTGCTTGACGATCATATCGACTACATCGGCGTTTGCGTTTATCATTCTCATCGCTGCGAGAATACTCGGCGAGCGCTTGAAGTATCGCTCCGAGGTGCGCATGTGGTCGATTTCGAATCGATAGTGAGATTGTATCCTCTCATCGAGTTGATTCAGCAAAACCTGTCTTATGACCAGAGTCAAATAGGAGTTGATAAACGGCCTGAAGTCGTCCTCGTCGCGAAGATGTTTCAAAGACAGTCTGGGGCGGTCGAGCTCGTGCTCCAGATAATAGTCGCTGACCGCATCCGATTGATAATGGCTCATCACCAGGTCTCGTTCGGTCGTTGCGATGAGTTCTCTGTCGGCCCTTCGTTCGAGGTCGGCGTCTGCGGTTCGCTCGCCGGGACGCACATGTCTTTTGATGAAATTGTCAATTCGTTTTCGAAGCCAGAGTTCGTGTATCAGGTTCACGTGGAACCTGTCGCCGAAGTGTTTTTCCATGGACTCGCGCGTGACCAGATATGCCTGTGTTCGGACAAGCCCGGCGGCGGTATTTACGCTGACGGTCTCACGCTGGTATCGTTTCCCTTCATACTTGTCGATTTCCGCCATTGCAGAGAGCGGAACGTCATAGATTATCATTCCGTCAATTCTGGCTGATGGTTGTGGGACGGCGTAGTAATAGACGTTGTCCGGACTCAGACGGTGATGCCCGGGCAGAAGGGCCGGCTCGGCAAAAAGGGTGACCGAATCAAGTTTGGAGGCCTTCCTGGAAAAACTATATCCGCAGACCGACTGAAAGATTTTGCGGTCCCGCAGGGAGCCGTAGATAAACAGGTTCATTCTTTGATCGTTCATATTCAGTGTGCATCATGTTGCGTTGAGCGTTGTCGGTCAAGGAATTACTTTTCACGCGCGATTTTTTTGTGCAGTTTAAATAGTTCTATAAAGGCCCTTAGAATTACCCTCAAATTGGCGCCGGTTTGTTTGCCGGCGGTTCGCGGAAAATGGTGTACGCCTCTTTGAACGATAGTGCATCCTTTTCGCGAGGCGCGTGCGAGCACCTCGGCGTCAATGAGTGCGCCGCTGCTGCATAGCTCCATGCCGTCGAAGATTTTTCTCCTGTACAATTTGAACGCGCAGTCGATGTCTCGCAGTTTAAGCCCGAAGAGCAGACATACGAGCTTCGTCCAACACCAGGCGTTGAGCTTGCGGATAATTGGGTCTTGCCGGTCGAGCCGATAGCAACTGACTATATCGTACTCTGCGATCAAGCCCAGCAAAGCTGGCATTTCCGCGATGTCAAACTGCCCGTCGCCGTCGGTGTAGAAGACAAGGTCCTTGCTCGCCGCCTTGAATCCGGATTGCAAAGCCGCACCGTAGCCGAGATTTCTCGGGTGGTGAACAACCTTCACATCAGGGTTCTCCGAGGCGATATCGTCGGCGATTCGAGCCGTACCGTCCGAACTTCCGTCATCGACGATAATAACCTCATAGTCCCCGTCAAGCTCTTCGAGCACAGTGCACGCCTTTTCAACCGTCGCCGCGACGTTGGCTTCTTCGTTGTAGCAGGGGAAGAAGACGCTGATAGAAATAACAGGGGCCGAATGCGATTCCCCCGGGGATGACGGTACGTTATCTGCTCTCACAGCTTACCACCCCTTGGTTCGAGATAGCTCGTTTCGCTCAATTGCATACTCTCTCATTCGATCTTTGTATGATTTGGCAAGTTCGGTATTCTTATGGGCCAGGGCTGTTTTTTGGAGGTATATGCAAGCCAGTCGGGTCGCTTCGAGTTTCAGGCGATATCCGTCCTGCGCGCGGAATTCATCCTGCTTCTCAGTGAAGGTATTCACCCAGTCGGTAAGAAAATTCGTAATCGGCGCTGTAAGATTCGCAGATCGCGCAGCGACGAGCATAATTTCGAGCATCGGGGTCGGCGAAGGATGCGCCTCGAAAGCCTGTTTTATCTTCTCGAATCCGTCCAAATTCTTCTTGGGGTTCGGCTGAGTGAGAAGGTAATGACCCAGCGCCAGATTCTTATGAAACTCGTCTGGATAGACTGTCTCGCCCGTGCTTATTCCGTGGAAAAGCGCAGCGCCTTGCGGTGTTGTAACATCCACGAAAAGCTTCTGCTTGTTATTGAAGAACACCAGCGCCCAGTTTCGGGCGTATTCTAAACCCCTCGTAAAGGGCTTATCGAACTGCCCGGCAGGCATCAAAACAACCCAGACGTCAAAATTCTTCAGTTCGGTGGAAAGCCACTCCCCGACCTTTCTGTATTCAGCCGTCGTCAGAACCTCGTCGAGCGATTTTCCCAACGCTCCGGCTTTCTGAGCGGCTGCCTGGACAACGGGGCCGCCGGACGTTATATTCGTCCACAAATCGAAAGTGTCCCTGTTGTACGCCGCCTGGGCTCGACCGTCCATAAACAACTGAAGCGGCGTAAATCCCGTGTTCGGATCCGGCTCCTGGCCGAAGGCAATCGCGCCGCCCTCAGTCCAATAGTTGAACATCTTGCCCTTCAGCTTATTCATTTTCATAAATTTCGTAGCGTAGAAAGGCTTGGCGTCCGAAGCGGTCATTCGCATAAAGACGGAGGTAAGCTTGGGGTCATTGGGCCAGGGATCGAGATAAACGTGCTTGAACTTCGTGCCCCACCAGGTTCCGAAAAACACTACCGCTATTGCCCCGGCCAAAATGAACGCCGTCTGCACTTCCTTCGGCATTGAAGGCACCGCAAAACGCTTGCGGCGGTGGAAATTATGCGTCGCTGCAATTGAACGAATAATGTGGTCGATCAGCAATGCAATAACAGGGCACGCGGCATAACCGGCAATAGGGATGAACCGGCGGGAGCGTATCGCCATATAAATGGTCAATGCCGCGATTAGAATCATAGGCAAATCGAGCTTAGGCCATTCATATTCGCTCAATTCGCCGGCTTTTCGCTTAGCGTATTTGCCCGCCGAACCGGACGTCGTTATCATCGAAACGATCCAGATAATCAATACAGCCCATGCGATTCCGTACATCACGGCGAAAGGAACCGCCGTGCCCACGGGGTTGCTCCACTCGAAGGCCGGATGCCACTCGTGTATGTCACGCCAGCGCTTGGCATGTTCGCTAACGCTTATCACAAACGTGTGGGTCAGATTCGTGAAATGAAACGGATTGAATATGATTGTCGCAAGAATCGTGGCGATATAGGCGCCGATTAAGTGATATACGCCCCTGGGCTTGATAGTGACAAGCTTCTCCTTGAACAAGATGAGCAGAATGTCCAGAGCAATGACGAGGACTATGAAAAGAAACGTTGCGAAACCGAATGTGGTTTTGGTGACAACGACCAGCACCATCGGCCAGGCGGCGATGTTGTAGAGAATTGCAGTGGCTTTCCTGTTGAGACAACCCAAAAGATGCAGGCCGATGAAGGGAATCATCATGATATAAACAAAAATATACCCGCCGTGGGCGTTGCACCAGAATACCGCCAGGGGAACCATGAGCCAGATGTACAGCACGTTGCGGTAGGTTGTAAGCACGAGTATCAAGATAAACACTGCTACGCAGACATTTGAAAATCCAGCCGGGCGGACATCGAGAAACGACCGTCCTACGAACATTGCAAAGCACGAGAACGCCGCCGAGAGCGCCGGATTAACGCCCATCAGAACGCCCGTGTAGAAGACGCAGACGACGGCTATCAGATATATCGCGAATTTCCAATAGACCAGCGCATTGGATGAAAAACTAACGCCGTCGGCGTATGACGCCTTTGGAACCAGCGAATAGAAGATTACATGTGTCAGCCAGTTCTGATTGACCCAGCCTGTCGGGTGCCATCTCTTGACCGTCTCAATCCCGACTTTGTTCGTAATCCACTTCGCCCAGCCGGGCCAGGTCTCAATTTCCTCCTCGGTCGGGCCTGCTTTGTGCGAGTTGGCGCTGAACGGCTCGACGGTATCGACGCCGTGATTGACGAAATGCCTGCCGCACGCCATAGCAACCCAGGTGTCACCTGCCGCAACCATGTGTGTGCAGGCGTGAAAGGTGAATATAAGCATCGCCAGCCAGCCGATAATCATAGGCCAGCCGGTCAACGCGGCCCGGACACCGCCTGTCGGAAGGTTTTCGGGGATTTGAGGCGCATCCATTGGCTGCTGGGATTGAGCCGGCTTCTGACCAGGTTGATTATTCCTCTTTTTCTTTCGCTTAGCCATTTATCAAATCTATCCAATCCTTTTTCCAGTCCGTTCGACCAGGCATATCAAGCTCCGTCGAACATAATATCAACACAAAATTGTAATTTCTGCACTGCATTTAGTCAAGCATATAGTGTTTTGGCCGACACAGCACGTCCTGCGTTTCTATTTTTTTGACACGGATACCCTGGGCATAAATTAACACAGATTTAAGATACTATTTAGCCCCGCGTTTTACGCGGGGTTTTGGCTTATGGTTCTATGTTTCGGGAGCAATGATTCTTAATGTTTGAGCCATTCATCGAGTCTGTCGAGGCCTTTTTCGATTTGTTCGAGCGAACATGCGAAGCTCAGGCGAACGTTTTTGTCGCAGCCGAACGGCAGCCCGGGAACCAGAGCGACCGATGCCTGGTCGAGCAGGGCCTTGGCGAAGTCCATACTGCCGCTGATTTTTGCTCCGCCAATATCTCTGCCGTAATGGGCGGAGACATCGGGGAAGCTGTAAAAGGCGCCGGTGGATTCGGTGCATTCGACTCCTTCCATGGCGTTCAGACGCTCGACCATGTACTTGCCGCGCTTCTCGAATTCGACCCTCATAGTTTCGATGGCCTCGTTGGCTTCGGGGCCGTAGGCGGCGATAGCCGCGTACTGGGCGAACGTCACTGGATTCGAGGTCATGTGGTCCTGAAGGCGGGCCATAGCCTTGATGACATCAAGCGGGCCTGCGGTATAGCCCAGTCGCCAGCCGGTCATAGAGAAGGTCTTACTGAATCCGTTGAGGGTGAGGGTCCTGTTGTAGGCATCCTCGCTAACAGCGGCGAAGGAGACGAATTTGGTGTCGCCGTAGATGAGCTTCTCGTATATCTCGTCGGACATGACCATAACATCGGTCCCTTCGAGGACTCTGGCCAGTGCCGCCAGCTCATCGGGCGTATAAGTGAAGCCGCCGGGATTGTTGGGCGAGTTAATCAGAAAAATAAACCACCTATTTGGAGTATAAAACCATGTCTACCAGTATCTTGTATCATACTTTTGGCATCCGTTCAGTGCAATATCTACGCAGTGATTTTTTGGCGGCAAGACGATATTTTACGGCTCGATCCACCCCAACGAAATTCTCTGTCCGGTATGCCGAAGCCGTCATGTGATCCGCTATGGCCAAACCAGGCGAACATTCAAAATGCTTCCGGTTGGCAAGCGAAAGGTTGAACTGGCGGCAAATATTCCGCGGCTGTTGCTTGACTGTCAGAGCATAGAACATGCACGCGGGGAACTTATGGCAGGGATACAAGAATCGCAGACCTGCAAGATAACCATCCTGAAAGCCGCCGCAAGAAAACTGATGGCGTGGAAACCGTTTATTTTGAACTGGTATAAACATCGTATCATCGCCGGAAACCTTGAGGTACTGAACCGAAAGATAGGTATGCTGCAACGCCAAGCCTGCGGCTACAGAGACGATGAATTTCTAATGCCGCGGATTCCGCATCTCCATAAGTCCACTTACTCCTTAACCGGATGAACCAAAAAAACGTCCAATACTATACCTAAGGATGCTTTCTCTTTATATCTTCATTCCTGCGAAAGCGGGAATCCGGCTTTTACGCTCTGGCCCCTGCTCGGCGATCCCGGTCGAGGACAAGCTTCGCCCCCTGGGGGCTTCGCAGGGGTGACATTGGCGGCTTTTGCTTTCCGCAACAAGAACTAATACTACAACGCTGCTTACGCTGCAGTAACGCGCTCTATGTATCCGGGGAGATGCGTTTATCGCCTTTGGGCTGCCTGCCAGCAGGCAAAAGGCTCGGCCTCGCCCGCAGGCTGGCTCGTTCTGCCGGCAGCCTATAAAGCGCAAAACGCAAGTTTCGATTCGCCAAAGTGCCCTAATAGCCAAATTGATTCTTGATGTTCAGCAGAATTTTTGTAACTACTGATACAACAATAGATTATGCTTGCCGGCAAGATTCAAGTAGCGTTGTAGTACTAATTAGCCTGCGGTTTTACCGCAGGTTCTGTTGAGAATCTTAAAGAAATCACCATGAATGCACCCAGCCCCAATCGCTCCGCTCCTGAACCCCGGCGCACCATTGAAGAACTCAGGACTTACCCATAGTAAGAGCAGCAGGTCTTATCCGTTTCCCAAACAGTTATGCAGTGCAGTTCCCCCTCCGCGAACTTGCCGTTAAGCCTCTCCCACGCAAAAACCGCAATGTTCTCAACCGTGGGATTCGTCCTGCCGAACTCCTCGACATCAACGTTCAGATTCTTATGGTCAACGACCTTGATGAGCTCGTCATCGACAATCCTCTCGAAATCCCCGATGCAAACCTCCTCGCCCGCCCCCGTCCCAACCGTAACTTCTACGACGTAGTTATGACCATGCCCCGCCGGATTGGCACACTTGCCGAAAACCTCGAAATTCCGCTCATCGCTAAAATCATCGTTCCAAAGCTTATGCGTCGCTGCAAATTCAAACTTCTCGCTGAAATAAACCATAGCTCCGTCCTCGGATTCTATTGAAAGTTTCCTATAGGGGTTCAGCTTAACGCCCAGGCCGTTCAACTTAGCCCGCTCGAACTTGCTCGCGAGCTTCCCCCAAGCCGCAGAAAGAAGTTCAGCCATCATGCCCAGGGCGATATGCCTGCCCGCGGCGAATTCCGCCCTTATCCGCTCGGCAAAAACCGGCGCCGCCGACCCCCGAACTTCCCGGTCAATATCCACAACATTAACAACAAACCCAGTCTTCCCATCGACATCACCAACCAGTTCAACGCACAACTCCAAAAAAACCGCTAACCCCTCGCCGCATGGCTTAGACGAAAAAGAATTCGAACCCCCGCTCCCATTCGCCAGAAACGGATTAACCGAAAACCGAACATGCCTCGTCAACCTATGCATCCAAAACCAACCCTGATCTGAAAAATGGGGCCAAATGGGGCCAGGAGCTTTTTGCCCTCATCGTCATTGCCGCTTTCTCAATACTTATCGTATTCGCCGCTCATCACCTTTTTGACAGCTTCAAGATAATCAAATCCATATTTCATATCTGGCAGAAGGTAACTCCCTTCGATCCATTCATTCCATGCAAAAAGAGTGATCAGTTTCGGCTGCTTAGGGTGCTGATCGCAGTACTCCCTGGCTTTTTGCAAAAACGATGCAAATGCCTGGGGCGATTTGTTTAAATGCACGATCTGTTCTTTTGTCTTTTTCGGGAACCGCGGCGAATCGTCCCAGCCAATGGATGCGTTCGGGAAAAATGGTATGGACAGGGCCTCGTCAGAATTCTTTATTCGCGCCATAGCTTCGACGCCCCATTGAATATAATCTTCAGGATGAGGGCCGTTCCAGTTGTAACAAGTCACACTATCCGCCCCCAGTGTTTCGATCTTTTTCACTAATTCCGTGTCTGGAGGCCCGAATACTATCTGCTGAAGATGCAGGCCCGGGAAACCCGCCTTCTTTGTTTCGGACCTGAAGTACTCGATGGCCTCTCTGCCCTGCTCTAATCCTCCCAGCCCCTGGAGAAAATCCCCGATGCTGAATAACGAAAACACCGGTTTGCCGTCAATCTTATAATAATTGGGCTTTGTAAAGTATTGCTTGATAACCCTGGCGACAACTATTTTGAAATTTTCCAGATCAACATCGCCATTCCACCGCAACGTTTTGTAATCGGGATATTTGTAGGGATTTATGAGCTTTTGAGGCATATCATGATTTGCCCACATGACATAAAACTTCATTTTTTCGTTATTCTTTGCCTTCAGGAAACCATTGTTCAGTGAACTTTCCAGGAACGGTCCTTCATTATACCAGTACCAGTCGAATATAAAAACATTGACACCATGATCTGTAGCGGCGTCGATCCAACGTTCCATCACCTTTGGATCATCATCGGGTTCATAACCCCATAAAGGAACCTTAGGCTGGTAATGCCCCTCAAATCGCGGAGTGCCTTTTTTAATGATCTCCCACTCGCCAATACCGTCCGGCCATGGTATATCACCAAGCCTTTCATCGTGATGGCAGGAAGGCCATACATAAGCAGCGACATCGTATTGATCTTCAAAAATATGAGATTTACTTTTTTGGCTGTTACACCCAACTAATAATACCTGGACCATAACTATTGTTAGTATTGTGACATTTATCTTTCGCATATTTTCTTTCCCGAAATTGGATTGATTACACTTGCAGTATATCACTTTACCTGAGGGAAAAAGGGGGCAGAAGCCTTTTTCCCCTCAACTTATTCGCTTGTATCCCCATCTGTTTCCGGGCCGCGAACACGAACCTGATATCCTGTTATCCTAATTGCCTGCTGCCTGATCTCCGGATAACCTGATAACCTCTTAGCGCCTTAGTGCCTTCGTGGCAAATACTCCTACAACGCAAAAAACTACCGATTCATCAAGCTCAAAACTTCGCTTCGACTCTTCGGATCTTTCCTGAATATCCCCCGAAGCGCCGATGTCACCATCTCCGAGCCGGGCTTCTTTATCCCCCGAATCGTCATACAGCTATGCGAAGCCTCCAGGACAACAGCGACCCCGCGAGTCTCCAGCCGGTTCATAAGAAAATCAGCTATTTGGTACGTAAGCCTCTCCTGAGTCTGAAGCCGCCGCGCGAAGCACTCGACAATCCGCGCCAACTTGCTAACGCCCAAAACCGCACCCGTAGGAAGATAAGCAACATGCGCAGACCCGATAAAAGGCATCATATGATGCTCGCAAATGCTGTAAAACGGGATATCCCGCAGCACGACTATCTCATCGTAATTCTCGGTAAAGACGCTGCGAAGATGCTGCTCCGGCTTCTCATGCATCCCGCCCAGAAGCTCGCCATACATCCTCGCCACGCGTTCGGGCGTATCCTTCAAACCCTCCCGATCCGGGTCCTCGCCAACCGCAAGAAGTATCTCCTTAACAGCCTTCCTGATTCTCTCGGTATCTATCGTCTTATCTGTTTCACCCATTTACTTAGCCCACAACTACAAATCCGTAACATTCAGTTCGCTGGATTCTCATTGCAGGCATACTATCGCGACTCGACGACTTATGCAAAACAAAAACTCCTCAACCCCCCTTCTCGTCCTTCAAATCCTTCCGAAAACCATCCCCAATATCCTGCCATCGCTGCGAAAGCTCCCGCACGCGCTGCGGATATTTCGTCGCAAGGTCGTTCATCTCGCACCGATCTACCTTCAAATCGTAAAGCTCCCATTTGCCCTTCGCCCCGCCTTTGGCCGAAAGCTTCCAGTCGCCAACCCGAATCGCACGATTACCGTTGTGGCTCCACCACAAAGTCCTCTCGCCAAACGCTCCGTTCCTGCCAAACGCAGGAATCAAGCTCCGCCCCGGCCTCGCAGGCCCCGTCGTCGCATTTTCACTCCTGCCCCCGGCCAGTTCCAGAATCGTCGGAAAGATATCGATAAAATGCGAAGGATCATGCCGAAATTCCCCGCGAGCCTTAATGCCGTCCGGCCAATGGGCAATAAATGGCGACGAGATGCCCCCTTCGTGGTTCCAATGCTTATGCAATCTAAAAGGCGTATTGGCAGCCGTCGAAAACCCCGGCCCAAGACAAAGATAGCTCTTCGCCGAACCCGCCGGAGCCGACTTGTCATGCCCGTCCCCTCGGATTATCTGTTCGGCGCTCGCCCCGTTATCGCTTGCAAAGAGTATCAAAGTATTCTCATAAGCCCCCATTTCCTTAAGCTGTCGAACAACCCGCCCGATCTCCATATCCATTCGCGCAATCATCGCCGCATGAATCGCCATCTTCGTAGCCTGAAATCTCTTCTGCTCGTCCGTCAGCGTCTCCCAGGCCACCGCCCGCGCCGCCTCGCCAGGCCCGATCCTCGCAGCCAACTGCTCCGCCTTAAGATTCCAGCTCGGAATCGTATCCGTATCCCGCTTCGACAAATCGCAGCTTACAATCCCCATCTCCTTCATCCGCTCCCAACGCCGACGCCTCATAACATCCCACCCCTCGATATAAGCATCGCGATAAGAGTCGATATCCTGCTGCAGAGCATGAAGCGGAAAGTGAGGCGAGTAAAAACAGATGTACTGGAAAAATGGCTTATCCCCGTATTCCTTCTTGTGCAGCTTCAAGCACTGTATCGCATGGTCCGTAATAGCAACCGTCGAATAGTAATCTTCCCCCGGCTTAACCGACGCACTGACCCCATCTTCTTGCCAGGGCTTAGAATCAAAAAACCGATCCCAATCGCAGCCACTTCTCTCCCCGCCCCAGGAACGCTCGAAACCGCCTTCTTTCGGAGTCCCGTCGATATGCCATTTGCCGCTGTGATAAGAGCTGTACCCCAAAGGCTTGAGCAGCTTAGGCAGCAGCGGCGCCCACTTAGGCCGATTACCCTTCTTAATACCCGCCATAGTATCCCGACGAATATGCTGAGCATAGTTTCTTGCGGAGCGGGATTCTTTTCTCGACCGACACCGACAGCTCGTCGCAAAAGTTGTCGAAATCCCTCAGCGAGCGAAAGTGTATATTGGGCGAATCGTGCCAGCCGAAAGGCAACTGCTTCGTAATCGGCGCCTTGCCCCGGAAGAACAGGTGCGTCCTGCTCCGCCAATGTGCGAAGTTCGGAAAGCTCACAATAACCTTCCCGCCGACGCGAAGCAGCTCGGCGAACACCCTCTTCGGATTCTTAACCGTCTGCACCGTTTGCGAGAGTATCACATAATCGAAGCTCTTGTCGGCGTAGCTTTCAAGCCCTTCCTCGATATCGTGCTGGATGATAGGCAGTCCTCGATTGACGCATGTCATCGCAAGCTCCTGGAGATATTCGATGCCTTTTCCTTTTATGTTCTTATCCGCGGTAAGGCGCGCAAGCAGCTCGCCGTCCCCGCAGCCGATATCGAGAACCGTGCTGTTCGGCTCAATTAGCGATTCTATCAGCGCGTAATCGACACGGCTCCTGTGTGCGTGCGCGATTGCGTCGAAGTCTGTTACGGTATCGCCCGGCGCCGGGCCGTGCCTCTTCTTGCTCTTCGAACTCGGCCGGCGCGTCGCCCGGATGAAGCCCGACAGAAATCCGCCCAGAACCTCCGGCTCGAGCAGAAAAGCATCGTGCCCATAGGGCGAAGCGATATTGCAGAAGCTGACGTCCTTCCTGTTGGCAACGAGCGCATCGACGATGGCTTTGGATTGCGCCGGCGTGAAAAGCCAGTCGCTCGCGAAGCTCACTACCAGGAATCTGCACTCGGTATCTGCAAATGCCCGCTTAAGCGAACCGTAATCCTTGGCGAGGTCGAAATAGTTGGAGGCCTTGGTTATGTAGAGGTAGCTGTTGGCGTCGAATCTCTCGACGAAGCTCTGGCCCTGATAATCGAGATACGTCTCGACGGCGAATTCGGAGTTGAAATCGTAGCTGTATTCCTCGGCGTTTCGCAGTTGACGTCCGAACTTTTCGCGCATTCCCTGCTCGGAAAGATAGGTTATGTGTCCGATCATTCGAGCGATTGCGAGTCCTCTGTCGGGGCCTTTGCTGTTGTGGTATTGTCCGTCGGCGAAATTGGCATCGCCCAGTATCGCGTTTCGCCCGACCGCGTCGAACGCGAGGGACTGGGCGCCGAGATTGGCGGTCGTTGCGATTGGTATGGCCGCTCTGACAAAGGCCGGGTACTCAATCGCCCACTGGAGCACCTGCATGCCCCCGATCGACCCCCCGATGACCGCGAGAATTTCCTCGACGCCGATCGCATCGAGCAGCAGTTTTTGCACTTCGACCATATCGCCGACTGTTATGATGGGGAAATCCAGGCCGTAGGGTTTGCCGGTTTGTGGGTTGGTAGAGGATGGCCCCGTCGTGCCGCTGCAGCCGCCGAGGAAGTTCGAGCATACGACGAAATACTTATTCGTATCGATTGGTTTGCCGGGCCCGACCATGACATCCCACCAGCCGGGCTTTTCGTCTTCGTCGCTGTGATAGCCGGCCACATGCGAATCGCCGCTAAGCGCATGGCATATCAGAATCGCGTTATCGCCTGCCTCGTTGAGCTCGCCGTAAGTCTCGTAAGCAACGTCTATCGGCGCAAACGTCTTGCCCGAAGCCAGCTTCAAAGGCTTGTCCTCGTCCACGACCCTCATAATCCGGGTCTGAACAATCCCAACCGAATTTTTGCCGATATCTGCCATAACGCCAGGTAATTATAGAGAAAAGCTTCTCATTGTAAAGCCCGCCGCACAAATCCCCCAAAATCCTCGACAGCCTATCTATACTGTCAAGGTTGACTTTAGGGGTCGTCATCGCGAGGGGGCCGAAGAGCCTGGCTTCAGAGGACCTCGCAATGATGCCTGTAGTTTCAACCTTGACGAAGCAACCTACCAGGCCTTAAATTGTAGTGTATTGGCTTCTGGAAGTGAAAAGGGGGTGCTTAATGTTCCGGGGCAAGTCCGCATGATGACGGCTGAGCAGATAATCGAAATGTTCGGGATGAAGCCGCTGCAGGGCGAGGGCGGATATTACGTCGAGACCTATCGCAGCGAAGAATCCCACGGGCTCGCCGGCTATTCGGGAAAGAGAAATTTCAGCTCAGCAATACTCTATCTGCTCACGCCCGATACCTTCTCAAGGCTGCACAGGCTCAGGAGCGATGAGGTCTGGCACTTTTACTTAGGCGACCCGGCAACAATGCTCCAACTCCACCCCGATGGCTCGGACGAACTGATAACGTTAGGCCACGACATCCAGGCCGGCAGGCAGGTACAGACAGTTGTCCCGGCCGGAACCTGGCAGGGCTGCTTTTTAAATGAAGGAGGCAAATTCGCCCTGATGGGAACAACAGCAGCCCCCGCCTTCGATTTCGCCGATTTCCAACCCGCCGACAGAAACGAGCTTCTAAAAAAATACCCCGTCCCCAAAAACCTAATCCTCCGCCTAACCACCGACCAATAACGAGCCGTCTTGTATGGTTAGCGTAGTTACTGGCTGCCGAGCCAGTTGTTGGCCAAACGAGCGAAGTCCAGGAGATTGACAGTGCCGTCTTGAACGCTGTCCTCTTCGATCCCTCCCGCCGGGCCCCGCCAGAGCCATTGAGCGGCGATCTCTCTCAAGCCGTCGAATCCAACGGGTTCCGGATCAAGTGCCAGGCGGCTTGATAAAGTGTGTTCCATCTTCACGCCGCTATCGGCTAATTCGGCGGTAACATGCCATATTATCTCAGCCGGGTCGATTGCTTGGGAGCGGTCCACTTTGAACGTGCATGTATCGACGCTGGCTGCCGATTCGCCCGCCGCGACCTCGATATCGCCGAAGGTTACATCCGGCTGTATTATGGTCATATTGCTCGACGCCTCTGCTAACGTTAGTTGAATGTTGTTCACCGCAAAGCTGGAGATATTCTGCAAAGTTACTTTACAGTCGTACTCGAACACCGTCCTGCCGATACGCCTTTTCTCGACAACCTCGAACTCGACTATAAACGGATTAAACTCATCCGCACCCATATCAACCCTCCCGAGCATCACCCGCGATTCTCCATCGATGTCCGTCTGTCTGCTGTAGTCGCCCGCTGGATTTCCCTTATTTATACACGGCGAATCCGGTAATAAATGAAAATCATTGCTGTCAGGATCAACAAAACATGGGTCCGCATCGATATTCCCCACCCCCGGCCAGCCGCCCCGAATATTACTGTGCAGTATGCTGACTAAAGAATCAGAGCCAACACTCTCCAATGGCGACATATCCCAGAGTATTGAGTTGACTATATCTACTGTCGTGTCCTCGTAGTTGTATATCCCAATGCTATGGCCGGCCATAGTGCAGCCGGAAAGCACCAGATTTACATCACGATATAAATATATTCCGTCAGTGCTTTGAGTGGCAGAGTTATCACGAATTATGCAGCTATTAAGTAACAAGTCGGTCTCATTGCAATATATGCCCCCTCCGCGGTATCCGACTGAATTCTCGCTTATTACACAACGTGTTAGTATCGGAATAGTTGAGGAAGATACAAATACGCCTCCGCCTATTTGATTGGCCGAATTTTTTTGAATGATACAGTCGGAAATTGTTGGATTGGCATTTGCGAGATAGATTCCACCGCCTTCGTCGGCTGCGTTAAGCTCTATGAGGCACTTGGATACAATAGTGCTGCTGTTAGCACAGTAAATCCCCCCGCCCCTGTAGCACGTTTCTCCTCTACCACACGAAAACGGTGTTCCCTCCCCATTGGTCAGCGTGAAGCCCTCCAGCACGCTGCTGCTACTTTCACCCTCGTTGAAGGTAACACAACTGCCGCTCCCGTTCGCATCGATGATTGTGCTGCTCACCACATTCCAATCATAAGGGTCGATACTGCGAACGGCAATCGTTTTACCCCTAAAGTTAATGTTCTCCCGATATGTACCCGGGGCGACCACAATAGCATCGCCATGGTTCGCTGCATCTATTGCTTCCTGGATAGTGGAGTAGTCTCCCGGAACGCTCGACGGCATGCCATATTTTACAAGAACAATATCAACCGTAGTCGGACTATTCGTTGCTCTGGCATCTCGAATCTCCAGGCTATACCAATACTTTCCGGGTTCCAGACCGGTAGCATCAACAAGTATTAAGACTTCGTTGACATCACCCGAAGACTGACCGGAAGTAGGTTGGACATCAAGCCAGTTGCAATCTTCGTTAATCTCCCAGTTCAGAATCCCGATGTCATCATTCCATATGGAAAGAGTCTGTGGATCTGGATTAGGACCGTCCTTTGGACAACTGAAACTGATTTCCGTCGATGAGACCCCGATGAGCGGTGTTCGGACATCCAAAGTGACCGGAACACTCTGCGGTGAGTTTTCGGCGTTGGGATCTGAAATAACCA
This sequence comes from Sedimentisphaerales bacterium, assembly GCA_041322395.1. GTDB lineage: Bacteria > Planctomycetota > Phycisphaerae > Sedimentisphaerales > Anaerobacaceae > JAFGCD01. Next base: position 1,996,014 of record JBGLNQ010000001.1, on the reverse strand, counting down.
CTGTGCAGGTATATTGCCCGGGAGTCAAGCCATTAGCATCGACGGAAAAGAGAATCTCGTCAACTTCCCCGGATGTTTGACCCTCCGTCTCGGAGATGCTCAACCATGGGCAGACACCTGTTACCGTCCAATTCATTACCCCTACTCCGGTATTCGTGATTTGGAGAATTTGGTCGTCAGGAGGTGCATCCTCTAATAATATTGTCGGAAAGACAATCTCCTGTGGCTGAACACGAAGAATCGCAGAGTCTGTAAACTCGTCTGCCCCGATATCGACCCGGCCCGCCATCAAGCGGGGCTGGCCATCGATATCCGTCAAACCTCCGTAATCTCCCGAAGGATCCCCGGAGTTCCTGCAGGGAGAAATCGACCGAAGGTGGTAGTAGTCCGCTGCAAACATGGGATTCCCTGTGGAATTGCCAATGCCCCAATTGACCGTGCCGTTATTAAGGTAAAACTCCTCTGGCCCACCTTGAATTATGCTGTAGTCCACTGAGACAACCGCCCCATGGCCACTGTAGATCTGCTCATACCCGTAACGCATCCTATTATACCAAACAATACTATTCCTTACGTTCACCACGGAATCCATGACAGAAAATAATCCTCCACCGGTATAGTACCCATAATTGTCAATAACCGAGCAGTTGATTAATACAAGAGTGGAGCGGTGTGCGTATAGTCCTCCCCCGGAGTGCTGGGCCGAGTTTTCAACGAACACACAACTCTTAAATGTCGCACTGATCCCGTCAAAACAGGCGATTGCGCCACCAAGCTCGGAGGCCGTGTTATGCTTGAAAATGCAACTCTGAAATTCCGGATTGCCATAATCGCAATAGACCACTCCGCCACGTTTAGCAGAGTTCCCGACAAAATGACAGTTCACTATCTCGAGCGTGCTGCCGGAACAGGAGACTGCGCCGCCTTTACTCATGTAACCGCCGGTGATCGTAAGGCCATCCAGGATTACTCCGGAACCTAAATTGAACGCCCGATGAGGGTGGTTTACCGAGCCTTCACAGTCTATTATACATTTGTCCGGGCCGTTTTCGGAGCGAAAAAGGTTAATGCGCGAATATGGTCGGCGATTACGCGGAAGGCGTTGTCGGTCTTGTTGGCGAGCATAGATGTGTATTTGTGGCCCGTTATCCTGGCGGTGGCGTCGATTACGGGCATGAACAGGTCGGTGTCGTAGTTGCTGGACTTATTCTGCAGTACGGCGACGATCCTTTCGAGTCCCGCTCCCGTATCGACGTATTTGGCTGAGAGGGGGATGAGCTTGCCGCCGGGCTGGCGATTGTACTGGATGAAGACAAGATTCCACAACTCGATGTATCGGGCGCAGCCCGCGTTGACGCCGCAGTTATGCCCTGGAACGTCTTTCATATCGCATCTATCCGGCCCGAGGTCGATATGTATTTCGGAGCACGGGCCGCAGGGGCCTGTTTCGCCCATTTCCCAGAAGTTGTCCTTCCTGCCGAAATCTCGGACGTGGTCGGGCGATATCGAAGTTACTTTCGTCCAGAGCTTGGCGGCATCTTCGTCTCTTGGAATGCCGTCGGACTTGCTTCCGCCGAATACGGTCGCCCAGAGCTGGTCCTGGTCGATGCCCCAGACCTTAGTCAGCAGCTCCCAGGCCCATTCGATTGCCTCGGCTTTGAAATAGTCGTCGAACGACCAGTTGCCGAGCATCTCGAAGAACGTGTGGTGGTATGTGTCTTTGCCTACTTCTTCGAGGTCGTTGTGCTTGCCGCTTACGCGGAGGCATTTCTGGCTGTTGGCCGCACGCGGGTATGGAGGCGGCGTCAGACCGAGGAAGATATCCTTGAACTGGTTCATCCCGGCGTTGGCGAAGAGCAGAGTATCGTCGCCGATTGGAACTATCGGCGAGCTGGGGACAAATTCGTGGCTCTTGTCCTTGAAGAACTCAATGAAGCCGGCTCTGATTTGCTTTGCTGTTGGCATTTCGTGTCTCGTATTGCGGCCCGGCGCGCCGGGATTGCGTTAATACCCAGGCGCTTACGCTTCGGGCTTGTTGTTATGGCGCAGGCGGTAATTCAAGACCCTTGGCGGCGAGAACCTTGTTCTTTATCTCTTCGCAGAGTTCGGTATTTTCGATGAGGAAATTCTTGGCGTTCTCTCTGCCCTGGCCCAGTCGCATGGAGCCGTAGTTTAGCCAGGCTCCGCTTTTACTTACGATTTCTTCGGCCATGGCCATATCGAGGAGGTCGCCCTCGTAGCTGATTCCGCTGTCGAACATGATATCGAATTCGGCATCGCGGAAGGGCGGGGCGATCTTATTCTTTACGACCCTTGCGCGGACTCTCGAACCGATTGCTCCTTTGGTGTCCTTTATGGTCGTGATGCGTCTTAGATCGACTCGGACGGAACTGTAGAATTTCAGCGCCTTTCCGCCGGGCGTAGTTTCCGGGTTGCCGAACATCACGCCGATTTTCATTCGGATTTGGTTTATGAATATCAGGGCGGTTTTGCTCTTGTTGATGATGCCTGTGAGCTTTCTCATTGCCTGGCTCATCAATCTGGCCTGAAGTCCGACGTGGGTATCGCCTATATTGCCTTCAAGCTCAGCCCTTGGCGTAAGTGCGGCGACCGAATCGATAACAATTACATCGACGGAGTTGGAGGCAATGAGCATTTCCGCGATGCAGAGCGCCTGTTCGCCGGTATCGGGCTGGCTGACGAGCATTGAGTTGACATCGACTCCGAGCCTTTTCGCCCAGGTGGTGTCGAGGGCGTGCTCGGCGTCGATGAATGCCGCCACTCCGCCCGCCTTTTGTGCGCAGGCGACGACGTGAAGAGCCAAAGTAGTCTTACCCGAAGACTCCGGGCCGTAGAGTTCGGTTACTCTGCCTCGCGGGATGCCGACGCCGCCCAGGGCGAGATCGAGCGAGATCGCACCGGTGCTGATGCCTGCGATCCGGGCGTAATTATGCTCGTCCATCTGCATGATAGCGCCTTGCCCGTACTCTTTTTCGATCTGCGCGATTACGCGTTCGAGTGCGGTGCCTTTGCTGGTTGTTATGGCGGGCTTCAAAGGCTCTATCCTGCTTTTGCCCTTTTTCGATGTCTTTGTCTTTGCCATATTTCCTATCCTCCAATTCAGTTAGGCGTCCGTCGTCGTTTCCGCACGAGCGGGAATCTACGACCTGTCCGCTAATCCATAATTTCCTAATATAGTATAGTTTGGTCCGCTCGATGTCAACTCGCTCTGATAAACTGTTACAGCCTCGGCGGAGATTGTCCCGAGCTTGAAATCCTTGTAGCTTGCCGTTAATTGCGCCAATTTGAAGCCCGCTTTTGCGTTTCTGACGCGGCAGAGCGTTAAATGACCTGCGTACTTCCTGCTTTCCGTTGCCCAGCCGAGTTCGGCCAGTTTTTCTTCGAGGTCCTGCTGCAATTCGAGCAGTTCTTCGCAATTTTCTCCCGCTCCGACCCAAAGCACCCTTGCGCTCTTGCCGCCGAAATAGCCGACCTTCTCGAAATCTATATCGAATTTCTTATGCCGCGGGGCGATTTCTTTGGCGATATTGCAGATATCGACGACCTGGGCGTCTTTGGCCTCGCCGAGGAATTTCAGGGTCAGGTGTATGTTGTCGGGGTTGACCCAATTCGCATCGCCCCTCTTGATATCGGCTTTGCCCTGCAACTCGGCCTGGAGATCGGCTAGGTCTTGTTTGATAATTTCGTCGAGGTCTATTGCTATGAATACGCGCATATTTACGAGCCTGTTAGAAAGATGTTAATTCCCTTAGATTCTCGAGTCTTCGGTCGATTTCGATTTTGGTGGTTTCTGTCAGGCCCCGGAGCGAGAATTCGGCGATAGTGAAGGAGGCCGTTACGGTTCCGTAGGCTATTGCCGTTTTCAGAGTTGCGAAGTCCGTTTTCCCGGTTTGGGCGAGATGGCCCATGAATCCCCCGGCAAAGCTGTCGCCCGCGCCGGTCGGGTCCTTAACCTTCTCGGCGGGATAGGCGGGCAGCAGGAAGGTCTCGCCGTCGGCGATGCACATTAGCGAACCGGATTCGCCCTTCTTAATGACAACGACGCTCACGCCCATATCGAGAATGACCTGCGCAGCCTTAATCAGATTATCTGTGGCGGAGCTATGCTCGCTGGCCAGTTGTCTGGCCTCGTCTTCGTTTATAAAGAGGCAATCGATTTTCTTCAGGAGGGCATCGAGGGCGTCGCGATAGTCGGCTATCCACATGTTCATCGTATCGGCGGCGACGAAGGTCGGGTTTGTAACTTGTGCGAGCAGTTCCTGCTGGAGGCTTGGCATGGTGTTGGCGAGGAAAACGAATTTGCTGTCGGCGAAGGACTCGGGCACGGTCGGCGGCGCTTCGCCGAGGACGTTCAGCTCCACGCTGTCGGTGGTCCGGTCGTCCATGTTTTGGGCGTAAGTGCCCGCCCAGCGGAAGGTCTTGCTGTTTTGCCTGATTTCCAGCCCTGCCAGGTCAACGCCTCTGCCTGCGAAGACTTCAGCCAAATCGAACGGACAATCCTCGCCGACAACTCCCACGAAGCGTACAGGCCCGAAGAAACTCGCCGCCATACTGAAATACACAGCCGACCCGCCCAAACAATCCTCACTAACCCCAAAAGGCGTCCTGACAGTATCAATACCTATAGAACCAGTCACTAATAATGACGTACCCATATATCAAATTCCTGTCAACAACACTTCCTCAGAACTATTTGTGCTCAAAACAGTTGGTAGATCAACGCACGATTATAAAAGGATTTATCGCTTTTTCGGCACCAGCATAATCTCATAAACGGGCGGCACCATTGAAGATGCCGCCCTATGCTGTATGCCACTATCAGGGCGCTCGGGTCGCTTCCCAGCATTGCCCATCCTCCCTGACGACGGCGGCATTATACCCGTACATGCTGTTGCCTTAAAGCGTTAAATCCAAAAGAATTACAGGTGTTACTTCTTATCCCTGCCAAACTTTTCCAGGGCATTGTCTATTCTTTTTAGGGTTTCTTCTTTGCCGAGCATCTGGACCGAGTCGAAGATTGGGGGGCTTATTGTGTTGCCGCAGATTGCCACTCGCAGCGGCTGGGCGACTTTTCCCAGGCCGAGCTGCTTTTCCTCGGCTAAGGTGCGCAGCATGTTCTCGATTATTTCTTCGGAGAATTGGTCCATCTCGGCGAGTTTATCGCGGACTATGGCGAGCACCGCCAGGCCGTCGTTCTTCAGGAGCACCTTATTGACGGCTTTGGCGTCGTATTCGAGCACTTCGGTGAAGAGGAATCGGCACTTTCGCTCGATGTCGGCTAATGTTCGGGCGCCTTGGCAAATCTTGATTAGCCTGGCGAGAAGCTCGTCGTCGGCTGCGAGTGCCGGGGAATCGGTTACTTTCAGATATTCCTTCAAATGGTCGCGAAGTTTCTCGGGAGGGAGCATCTTGATGTGCTCGGTGTTGAAGGCGATGAGCTTTTTGCGGTCGAAGAGGCTGTTGCTCTTGCTCAGCTTGCCAAGGTCGAATGCCTCGATCAGCTCGGCTAAGGGCATAATCTCGCGATTGTCGCCCGGGTTCCAGCCGAGAAGCGCCAGAAAATTGACCATCGCTTCGGGCAGGTAGCCGCTCTTGAAGAAATCGACGATATTAATCTCCGGCAGTGCGACGCCGAGGCGCCGGGCCATTGCGTCGATGGCGGGCATATCGGGGACAGCCTTGCCCTTGATAAAGGCATCGAGTTCGTCTGCGGCGATATCGCCGACGGATGCGAGTTGAGCGAGGTCGATGGTCTCCATTTGCTCTATTGCCTGCTGGAGCGTTTTGGGTCGTTCTCGTTTTGAGAGCTTTCCGCCTGAGTCGCTTACGGTTACGGACATGTGCGCGTATTTTGGCAGGTCTGTATCGCCGAAGAGCGCTCGCCAAAGCGCCTGCTGACCCGGCGTGTTGTTGAGGTGCTCCTGGCCTCGGATAACATGAGTTACTTTCATCAGGCGGTCATCGACGACGCAGGCGAAATTGTATGTCGGGAAGCCGTCGCTTTTTTGTATGATGAAATCGCTTATCTCGCCGGGCCCGAACGTAATCACGCCTCGGACGACGTCCTGAACCACCAGCGACTCGGTCTGCGGGACGGCGAAGCGGACGGTAACGGGCTTGCCCTCGGCGCGGGCCTTCTCGGCGTCGGCCTCGGTGGGAAAGCTATCGGGCCTGCGATAAGCGAATCCGCCTTTTTCAGCCTCGGCCTGGTTGCGGAGGACATCAAGATTTTCGAGGGTATCGAAGCAGTAATAGGCTTTTTTCTCGTCGAGCAGTTGCTTTATGTGCTTGTCGTAAATATCCCTGCGTTCGGATTGGAGGTAGGGGCCGTTGGGGCCGCCTATCTCGGGGCCTTCGTCCCAGTCGATTCCCAGCCATTTGAGGTCGTCCATTACTTGTCGGGCGGCGGTGGGAGTGTTGCGTTTCTGGTCGGTATCTTCGATACGCAGGATGAACGTCCCGCCCGTCCGCTTGGCCAGAAGCCAGTTGAAAAGGGCCGTCCGAGCACCGCCAACGTGCAGATAAAAACAGAAAATAAGAAGAAAGAACTGACTTCAACGCAGGAAAACCTATTGAATTTTTTGAGGAATTTCCTTTTGGAAAAAGGGTTTCCGCCGACGCTCCGGGAGATTGCCTCCCACTTCGGGTTGAAGGGGCCTAAATCCCCTCAAAAAACCCTTAAAGTCCTGGAGAAGAAGTCTTCGGCTTCCTCTTTGAATGACTCGGCGTCTATGAGCTTATTCTTGAGGGTGGAAATGGCGTCGAGCATTTTGGCGGGCTGAAAGTTGGCGCTGTCGAATTGGCATTCCTTTATCGCCTGCTTGGCGCATCGCCTCTGGTCGGTCTGGTCGTATATGCTGAAATTGGACTTTATTGCGGCCTTGGCGGCGTAGCGGCGGAGTATCCGGACGCACAGAGAATGGAACGTGCTGATATGCGCCCCGGCTGAGGCGCCGAGTGTGACGGCGCGTTGACGCATTTCCTCGGCGGCTTTATTAGTAAAGGTGATGGCGCAGATATTGTAAGGGCGCACGCCCGAATCGATAAGAGATGCGATGCGATGCGTTATCACGCGTGTCTTTCCGCTGCCGGGTCCGGCCAGGACAAGGAGCGGGCCTTCAATATGGCCGACAGCTTGTTTTTGCGAAGGGGTTAGTTGTTGCTGGGGATTGTTGTCCATAACAGATGCCGCCTGTTGCATATCATTAGGGCTGTTGTGTCTGTTGTTGTTCTTCTTTGGTTCTTTGCTGCCGCAATTCCTCCAATTGTTTGAGAAAATCGGGCCTTTCAATTTCGATTCTGGCGAGCAGCCTCCTTTTTAAGTAAGGCGAGAACTGCTGGTCGGCGAAGAAATCTTCGATTGCGAAATACTTCATGAGTTTCAGCTCGGGCAAGTTAATTCTATTTTCGTTTTCATACTCGGCCGTGTAATGGTTGTGAATCTGCCCGGCGAGATCTTCTCTGCCATAGGCGGCGTTGTCGTCTCGAATTGCGTACAGATAATAACTCTCCTTCAAGATTGCGATTATCTGCTCCTGTGCATCGTTTATCCCGATGCTTTCTAATTCATCGAGCATCCTCACTCTGGCGTATTCAACAAGTGGGACGTTAAATTCCGGCAAAGGATAATATTCTCTGAGCATATCGAGGATTTTCCGTGCATATTCTTTATGGCCCGACTGATAAAATGAAAGCAGAGCGTTTTTGAGCATGTTTCGATGGCCGTTGCCGATAGATACGACTGCGTCTGTATCATTGGCGGCCCTGTACTTCTCAATGATCTTGAGAATAGCATTGTTGTACGGCTCGAACATCCTCAAATCGGGCCTGAGGTACACCTCTCTCATTATCCTGGTTTGGGGCGGTTTCGAAATATCTTCTGACGGGACGGATACGGGCGTGCTGTGGATGAACATTTCTCCGTTGCGAAAGAGGTTCTGCAGGCTGTGAGCAACTATACGGTCGGTATTCGTCTCTGGTCCGCTGATTTCTTCGCCGCTCTCTGCGGAGGCGATTTCAAGGCCCTTTACGGCCCAGAAAATTGCGTGGCTGTCCGGGTGTCGCCAATCGAGGGACAGATGGGTGTTTGGGTCGTTCCAGTCAATCGGGCCGTAGGTCTGATTCAGTCTGCGCATCAGCGTCGGTTCGAGTTTCCAGGTCTTACGCAGGTGGAAAGCCTTGGCCAGAATGTCGAATCGCTTGAGTTGCGGATTCTCGCGGAAAGCATCTATGACCTTGGCCGCATCAGGAGCGAACCTCCGGGCGTCCTGCCTCAGCGAGAGATAATTGCTGATGAATCCGGCATCGTAAGAAAAGGCTTTATCGGCCGAGCGAAGGGCCTCAACCAAAGGGGCAAAATTCGGCTCTGCGGCGATTCGCCCCCAGATTTCAGTGAAATCAGGCCTGCCTTCGTTGCCCCAAAGCCAGTCGCCCGCCTCAGCGAGATTGTCGAAGTACTTATTGTCGGCTTCATCAAGCAACGGCCCCAACTCCAGGGCCATTTGGAGCTTGTAGTATTTGTGCACATCGTCCGAGACGCTGCCTATTTTATGCTGGAATATCCTCGCAAGCTCGTGATAGAGTTGGATATCCCTTGGATTCGAGGGTATTCCCTTGTCTCGCAGGAGTTCGTAGCCGTTCTTGACCCACTGCCACCTCTGCTGTGGCTGGGTTTCGGGCATTGTTACTGATATATTGTAGGCCATGTTCCATGCCTGAAAGACCCAGACTTCGCCGAAACGAGGCTGAAGCGTTGTAATCCATTCGGCAAGCTGCCTTGCATCGAAGAATTGTCCTTCTTCTTTGAGCTTTTCGGCTCGCATCCAGAGGACATCTACAACTAGGCCCCTGAAAGCGCCCATTGCCACGGTGGCGAAGGCGAGCGAGGGCGGTGCGTTTTCGAGCGGCTCGTTTATTATGAGCTTCATTTCTCTGCGCTGCGAATTTATATAATCCAACTGCAGGCCTGCCCCTATGAGCATAGCAACGGCAATCAGAAGGGAAAGAAAACAAATTACAAAATCACGCGAACGCATAAGTCAAATATCCGGCTGGCGACTGCATATCAAAAGCGGCGCCCCGGCCCAAAAACCCGTTCAAATAATAATCCTTGCAAGCTCTCTAAAACTGAAAACGGTCAAAGCGAGAATCAAAAGCAGCATCGATTTGATGCAAACCAAATAGAACACAACCCAGCCGAGAGTTGACCAACTCAGCAGCTCGGCGGGAACGAGATACTGCGACGGCGAATACTTGTCGAACTGAGGCATAAGAGAAACAAACAGCTTGATCGTATATAAGTAGATGAAGAACGTGCTTTCACTGTTGATGTAATCGAATGATTCGATAACAAAAGCACTGACATTGGCGGTGAAGAACACTGCGATGCAAAGCAGCAGCGCCACCGGAAGCGACAAAAAGGTCGCGCCGAAAATTCCGAGACACGCCAGAAATATCTGCCGACAAGCGATTATCAGCACCGCCCTTATGAAGTTGGCGGTGAATGTATCGGCCTTGTAGAGCACTTTGATGCCGTCGGCCAGCGGGAAAGTAACGGGGGTATCGTTTAAGGGTTCGTTTAGGAATACTACCGCGAGATAGCCGTCATCGGCTACAGCGGCGGCTGGAATTTCAATTTCGCGAAAACTTTTAACGGGATCTTTTCGCTGGAACGGATACATAGGCGCGGTCCCTGCGACGTATCTCCGATAGTCTCCCACGGCCCACCGGCTGTATATCTGGGCATCGGGCGGGGTTACGGCCACTTCGATTTTGAAGCGAATGAACAGCGATCCGTTGGGGTCGGAAGGCCTGACATTTTCGAATTCCCAGATCAACTCCTGTCCGACGTCGGCTGTGCGTCCGGCCACTCTCCTGAGATTGGTAAGCTGCTCGTCAATCTCGGCGGACGACATCCCGGCGTATATCTGGTCGATATCCCCGCTCTTTGTAAGCCTGTTTCGGGCCTCGGCGACCTCCTTCGAGACGTCCGGATCGGGAGGGGATAGGGCCTTTCGTGCCGTGTAGAACTCGTTATTGGCCTGGGCCAGCTCGCTTTGGCTCGGGTGCAAATAATTCGGGGCATAGACGACAATGCCGTATATCACTCCGGAGAAAAGAACCAGCAGAGCGCCGCTCAACAGCAATACCCCGAGCAGCTTGCCGAAAATGAACTGGGACCGCCGAATGGGCTTTGTAATTACAGTGTAGATTTGCCTATGCTCGATATCGCTGGTGAGGGTGAAAACCGAGACAATAAGGGTTAGCAGGCAAAGCAGAAGATTTGTCAGTGAAAGCCCGTAACTTACGAACGTTTGGAGCCTGCCTTTGAAGGTATTGTCGCCGGTGCCGGTCAACGCCATAATCGGGAGCAGCACGGCGAGCAGTAGGATAAATATCAGTGCGATTTTCATCCGAAGGGCCTGCTTGACAGTATTCACGGCAACCGCCCAGATGCTACGCATCGCCTGATTCCCCCGCCTTGGCATCGTCCTTTTCTTCGTGTTTTTCGCTCTGCGCCTTGGCCCGGCCTGTAAGCTGATCGAGGACATCTTCTTTGACCTGATCGGGCGGAGTGGGGACATCGGTTTGGACCGGCTGCGTCTCGGCGTTCAGGCCCGTTGGCACCGGCTGCATCGGCGTTGTCGACTCGGTCAAGTCTCGCAGCAATTGGTTATCCGGCTGGGTTTCGGCAATCTTGGCCGGCGTGGTATCTTCGGTTGCGGGAGATTCGGCCGGCGTCTCCTGCGAGACAGGCGTGGCGACGAGTTTGTCGAGGATGTTCCGGGAAACACTTTCGACTGTGAGAAAATTGCCGATCTTGGTCGTGCTGACCGCACCGCTGGTCTGCTTTGAACTGCGCTGGGCCGCTACAACAGTGTTTATGAAAAATGTTTCGAGCTTGTTCATCGGCGAAGAAACCTCGCACTCGGCGTTCTCGGCGTGAACAATCCGCTTAATCTTCTCGATAGCTTCGTCGCTTATCGCGTCCGTAATGATTTGCCTTTTGTCGGTCTGCTGAAGGAGTTCGGCTACTTTCCCATTTGCCTGGACTTTGCCGCCGTAGAGGATTGCGATTCTATCGCATACGTCCTCGACGTCGGCGAGGAGGTGGCTGCAGAGCAGTACCGTCTTGCCGCGTTGGGCGAGTTTGATAATTAGGTCTTTGATTTGTCGTGTTCCGATTGGGTCCAGGCCTGTTGTCGGCTCATCGAGAATTAGCAGGTCCGGGTCGTTAATAAGCGCCTGTGCCAGCCCGATCCTCCTGGCCATACCCTTGGAGAAAGTGCCTACCGCCCTGTTGGCTACTGCCTTGAGACCGACCATATCCAGCAGGGCCTCGATACGGGTTTTGCGGACATCGCGGTCCAAACCGAACAGCCTGCCGTAGAAATCCAGCGTCTCGCGGGCATTTAGATATTTGTAGAGATACGACTCCTCCGGCAGAAAGCCGATTCGAGCACTGATTTTCGGGTCGGTCGCATGTCCGCCCAGGCAGAGGCTCCTGCCCTTTGTCGGGTGGAGCAAACCCAGGAGGACTTTTATCGTGGTTGTCTTGCCCGATCCGTTTGGCCCGAGCAATCCGAATACCTCGTTGCGTTTAATCTTCAAGTTGAGGTCATCGACAGCATAAACTTTGTGGCGACCCCACCAGTCGGAGAATATCTTCGTTAAAGAGAATGTTTCAACGGCGTATTCCATAGTTTTGGATTCTTATCCCTAGTTCATAGTATGTGCCGAATCGCACGCAATAACTAATGGTGCGTTTTTCCGTGGTCGAGTTCTTCGCCGAAGCGGACGAGGCGGGCACTGTTGAATACAACAATCAGAGAACCTGCAAAATGCAGGAACGCTGCGAACATTGTTTCGAGCCATCCGGCCGTCGCCGCGGCTATGCCCATAGTGATAAAGAGTATCCCGAATCCGAGGTTCTGATTTATTAGGCTTCTTGTTTTCCTGGATAGCATTATTAGCTGCCGAACCGGAATCGCGGACGAACGGATAGACCTGGCGCCTTATGTTGGCCGGTATCGGAGTGGACACGGTGCGGTATTCAAGCGTCTCCAGGAAAATCCGCATGGGAGCAACGCAGGAACTTACGATACGAGAGTGAAACGCCCGATCCACATTTAGCGTGTGAGCGTTGATCCCACGCTCGGCTGCCAGTTCCACTACTTGATTTATCGCAGCAGTTTCTCCCGAGAGGACCGTCTGGTCATACGAATTCAGATTAGCGCAAACGACGTAACCTTTGACATCGCGGACGATCCTGCCGACTTGCTCGAAATTCCCCTCTACGAAGGCCATTGTGCCCGGATCAGACGTACTGGCTTTCATCATCAGGCATCCGCGCATGGCAACGGCCCGGAGGGCATCCTCAAAGCTGAGAACTCCGGCAGCATAAAGTGCAGTGTACTCGCCAAGGGAGTGCCCCAGCATCATCCCGGGCTCAATACCGAGCCGTCGCACTTTCTCAAGCAGGATCGCAGAGATCACAAAGATCGCCGGCTGGGCTATCGCAGTATCTCGCAGAATCGCTCCGTGTCTCGAAAGCTGATCGATATTCTCTTGCGCCATCGAAGGAGGGTAGATGAAATCCGACAGAGTTAGCCCGGATATTTTCAAGACAAGTTCATCCGCCAAATCGAGATACGATTTTGCAACAGGATCCTCACGTAGCAATTCGAGCATGCCTATGTACTGAGCACCTTGTCCCGGAAAGAGAAACGCAATGTCATTACATAACGAAGGCGGCTCCGGCAACATCAGATCGTCGGCATTAACGAGCGGCTCACGAGCATTGACGGGCGAAGAAGAAAGAACAACGTGGGCATTTGCCCCGCCGAAACCGAATCCCGACACACCGACATGCACTTCATCATCCGAAACAGGTTCCGGGCGTCTTGGAATTCGAACACATGCGTTTTCCCAGTCAAATTCCGGGTTGGGCTCTTCAAAGTTCACCTGAGGCGGTATTACACGGCTGTTGACCGTTAGAAGGGCTCGAAAAAAACCGGCCATGCCGGCAGCTTTTTTGCAGTGCCCAACCATCGCTTTAACCGAGCCGACAGCCAAAGGCGATTGTCTTTTCCCCGTTTCGTCAGATTCGGCGATGAACTGATTTACTGAATTGAGTTCAGTGATGTCTCCAACCCTGGTGCCGGTGCCATGGCATTCAATGTATTGCACCGTAGAAGGTTCTATGGCTGCATCTCGATAGGCCTGTTTCAAGGCCAGGACTTGCCCCTTGCTGTTAGGCGCCAAGACGCCCTTGCCGGCGCCGTCCGAAGAGTTGCCAACCCCTCGAATAAGGGCATAAATGCGATCCCCGTCACGAACCGCGTCTGCATAGCGCTTGAGGAGCATAAGGCCGCAGCCCTGCCCCACAACAAAGCCGTCGGCACGTTCGTCAAAGGGATAGCACCCGTTGCCCGACAATGCAGATACTTTCGACAATGCCACATAGGCGATCTCGCTCACTTCGGTTTCGACTCCGCCTGTTATCACCATATCACAAACGCCCGACCGCAAATTAGTCACCGCTGTAGCAACAGCCGTCAATGAAGATGCGCAAGCTGAGTCGAGAATGAACTGTAGGCCGTTCAAGTCGAACACTGAGGCGATCCTACCCGTAACAAGGCTCCCGATAGAGCCGGGCAGACTGTCTTCATTGATTGGAAAATTCGGGTACTTCGATTCATATGCGATCCAGAGCTCACGGAGAACCTGCTCTTGTTCCGGATCTCGGCATAGTTGCTCTAAGCGTGTGCGCAAATTCTGAGCAAAGGTGGTCTCCGAATGCCTCTGCCAAAGTTCTCCTGCCGTCGCCGCTATGATTACCCCGGTTCGTTCACGGTTGAAATCGCGTTCCAGATAGCCGGCATCCGCCAAGGCTTCTCGTGCACAAACCAGAGCCAGCTTCTGGTTCAGACTGATCTGGCTCGCCACCGTCGGAGGAATGTGAAATGAGTCGAGGTCAACTTCTATATCACCAAAAAGAGCCCCAATGTGCGAGTACGTTTTCAGTGCTGCCGCCTGATCCTCATCGAAAAAGACCTCTTTTTCCCACACCCAATCCGGCAACTCACGTATGAAACATCGCTTGCGCAGGATGTTTTCGAAGAACTCCGCCACCGTATTCGAACCGGGAAAGATCCCGGATACGCCAATGATCGCAACAGGCTCATTCTGACGGACATCTACTTTCTTCTGCATCTTGTATCTATACCCAAAATAGTAATCGAAAATGATATTTCACTCGGACAATATCTTCATAAGCGTTCGGAATTGTAACAGATATATCCGATGGATCCCAGTAGAAAAAATCTGAACCGGTGGTCAGGCAATTCCCGTAGCAGGTGAGCGTCGATGCCGCCATGGCAAGAAGAATCTTCCGACAAATGCCTCTGTGCAGGAAGATTAATCTTACACAAAGGGCTTGACGCTATCGAGACATTCAGATACATTGAACTCGAATCATATGTTGTGCTATGAACAAGGCGGTAGCGCGTAGCTGCACTGTATATGAGTTCATCCGGGCAGTGTAGGCTTGAGATTGCAGAAGAAGGAAATGAATGATGAAACTGCTGGTGATAGGCTTGGACGGAGGAACGTGGGACGTATTTGATGACTACCTGCTGGAGCAGTGGATGCCTAATCTCAAGAAACTAAGAGACGAGGGCTGTCATGGAATCCTGGACTCTACCGAACCACCCGTCACACCGCCGGCGTGGACAACGTGCATTACGGGGTGCCATCCGGGAAAACACGGGATCTTCGCATTCCACAAGTATTCGTTTGAACACTATAGGCCCAAACTGACCAGTTCGGCTGACTGCCTCGTTCCCAATGTATTTCAGATTCTCAGCAGGCAGGGTTACAAGGTCGGCTCAATCAATGTGCCGTGGACGTATCCATGCCGGAAAGTCAATGGAATCACTGTTGCAGGCCTGGGATGTCCCGGTGTGGATTGCGATTTCACCCATCCCCAAGAATTCAAAAACGAACTACTTACGGACATGGATGACTATCGCATACTGCACATGTGGAAGAAGGGCGGCCCGAAGAAACAAGAAGAAAAATTGGATTGGAACGTTAAGAATGTTGAGCGAATCATCCGGCAGCGTGTACGAGCGGCCGAGATGATAAGCCAGAGAATTGACTGGGATATTCTAATGGTCCAGTTTCAAAATCTCGACAAGATGCAGCACAGTATCTGGGCTTACCTTGACAAGGCTACCAGGAATTCGTATCCAAAACAACGTGATCGGCTCTTCAAGATGTTCGGCAGGCTGGACAGCGCTATCGGAGAACTGGTATCTCTGGCAGGGACAGAGGAATCAACCGTCGTCGTCGCGAGTGACCATGGCTTTGGCAGGTCAGTCGCGCAGGTCAGGCCGAACACTGCTTTGGCCCTTTGGGGCTATCTTGACCGCAAGTACTCTAACAACCCGTGGGAACGAATCGGGAAACGCTTGACTCGAAAATTGGCCCGTCTAAGAAGCGGCAAGAGCCGCGGCGAAAGGGCGCCGGTTCGAGAAGATTTCAACTGGGATCGATCCAAGGCCGCCGTGATACACAAGTCCGTGGACGGTTTCATCTATTTGAACATCAAGGGAAGAGGACCGGGAGGCTGTGTCGAACAGGGGGCCAAAGAAAACATTATCGAACAGTTGCGACAGAAGTTCTTAGAGATAAGGAATCCTGTCAACGGCGAGAAGGTCTTTCACAAGGTGCTGACGCCACAGGAGCTCTTCGGCCCGGGAGCCATAGATTTCGAGAAGTGTGGTGACCTTGTACTGGCTCCGAAGAACGGATACCGGCTCAAGCTGACAGACTTGACCAGGGGCGATTATGTACGACCATATCCGGATAACAAACTGGGAGGATGGCATTACCGCGAAGGAATGTACATCATATCCGGGCCGGGCGTCAAACGTGGAGCGAACCATCGAACGCACATAGTCAACATCGCACCGACATTGTATGCCGTCCTCGGGGCCAAGTTGCCGAATTTCATGGATGGGAAGGTGATCACGGAGGCGTTCGAGGAGCAGGTGAAATGCCGGTATGAGACGGTGTCGCTCGAACACTTCGCGCAACAAAAGGATTCGAAGGCCATGACGCCTGAAGAAGAAGAAAGGGTCAACAGACGGCTGGCTGCTCTGGGGTATTTGGATTAAGGCAAAGGGAGCCATGCTGCCGAGGCAGATTAAAACTGTGGCGTTTACGAGTGCTTGCTTCTTGTTGGTCCCGAAATAATGAAGCCTTCCTGTTGGGGGCACTAACTCTGGAATTATCTTAAAATTGAGATGAAAGTTTTGTTTATGGGCCTTCAATTGCACAGAAGTGTCTCAAAAACAGTGTCAAAGCGTGCAGTCCGCAGGACGCCTTGCGGCGGAGCAACGTTTATTAAGACAAATGGGAAATGTCGATTTAACCCAAAAAACTCGGGACCTGTGCCGGTTTGACACAGATCCCGATTTATTCAAATTACTCAACCACAGCCTTATAATAAGCCTTGACCAAATGGCCCGATCTTAATTTTCGGGAAACATGCCATCCTCATCAAGGAACCTCTCAGCCAAGACGGCAAAGTCCTTGAAGTTAATAATCATATCCGGGTACAGGTCCGGCTCAACACTACCAGTATCCAGCCAGTTCTCTGCCATTATCTCAACCTCTTTATAGTCAACCACGCAATCACCGATATAATCGACTGTGGCGAAATCTGCGTCACGATTGGCAAGAAAGCATCTCCTCATACACACGCGGATATCGTCGAAGTACACGGTACCGGTGCCGCCGGCGCCGCCGCCGACAGTGCCGACGCCGATAGCAATAGTGTTGACGTCCGCCAGGTTCACGTTGTTGCTATCGACGAAGTCCTGAAGGTCGATATTCCACTCATGCCATGACGGGTCTTTGATGTCATTGGCGTCCTCGCCCGGATTGTCGCCGTAGGTTACCGTCGCGCTATTGCCGTCGGTATCGCTCAGTTCCACCCAGATCGGTTCGACGTCATTGCCCGCATCGCCGTAGAACTGGAGCGATAACGCCCTGATGCCGCCTGCAAGCCAATTCGGGTCGATTCCTGACGGCAAATCGGCAATCTGTGCTACAGCCTTCGAATACTTGGGCCTGGTCAAAGGGTCGTCGCCACAGGGATTGATCTCAACCGTACCGTCGTCGTCATAGTCATACTTCATCGATCCGGCGCTGCCGGCGGAAACGGCGTCTCCTTCGCGAACCTGACATTGCATAATCGGCCCTTCAGCAGGAGACCCCATTCTTGCAACCTTTGTCGCCGTAACAGAGCCGTAAGCTCCAGTGTCTTTGAGATACTGCCCTCAATTGCCGCAATAACTTTCACGGCAGGAGCTTTCTGGGGTTTCGCGGACTGCCCGGAAGTTTTCTCCCTGCAACCTGATAAAACAACAAGTCCCGCGAGAATTATGACTATAATAGAAAATGCTTTCCTGGGGCAACAGCGGCCTATACTGATACCACAGGGCCATTTGAGCCAGAAGCAGAGACATTGGAAGAATCATCACGATCATCGGCACAATAGCGTGAACGAGCAGGAGCAAGGCGCCTTTGAAGAGCCGACACTGGGCCGTCAGGGTTACTGAAATGCTGTCCTTGAAGAGCTTTATCGCAAGCATTTGCGCTTTCATATCATCCTTGACTCTTCCGATTGCCTTTTGATTCGACGTGTATTTGAAGACGATCAGGAAGAAGAACCCCGTTATCGCCGAGATCAGGCTAAGAGACAGCCAGCCTGGCAGCACCGCAACGGGCGCCAGACAAAATCGCCCGAAGGCGTTGAAGAGCATATTGGCCAGGCGTATGACCGAAGCGAGAATACTCATTACTCAATATACCCCAGGCCGCGAAGCTGATCGGCGACTTTATTGTCTGTGTCGTTGTGTTCGTATTTGGCGGTTTCCTTCTCGATTATGTGCGTAACGAATTCTTCGAGCGAACTGTAGCCGGCGGCTTCGGCGGCCGTCTTTGCTCTGGCGTAGAGTGCAGTATCAATCTTAATCTTGGCCATATATCGTATCTCCTTCGCTAAAGAATATTTCGGCCTTCCATTGATTCGGGTATTTTGATTCCGAATTGCGCCAGTACGGTCGGCGCGACATCTATCAGTGCGGGAGCGGCGGCCTTAATCGGTCGATTGCAGAATATCACTCCCGGAACTTCAGAGACATCCGCGCAATGGTCCGCGCTCCATGCCGATGTGTTGTCCATTAGTATTTGGTCGGTCATATCGCCAAGGCACGTGCCCCAGGATGCTCTGTAATCGCGTTTGTATCCGACGATGAGGTCCGGCGCAAAAGCCGTGGCTGGGCCTGAATATGCTTTATCCGTGCGGTGGACTTTAGCTATGACTTCTCTGCCGTCGGTATCCCGGACGGCCTCGAGTTTCGCGGAGATTTCTTCGAGAAGCTGGTTGCGTTGCTCGCCCTGCTCTACGATTCCGTCCCGCTCTCTGCCCTTTAGGTTCAGATAAAGCCCGTTTATTCCCAGGCCGTAGGCTCGCGTCCTGGACCAATCCACACCCTTGAATAGTGATTCGGCGTTGGGCGGGTAGAGGTAGCCTTGCTCTCGCAGCCATGAATTGAGGTTGAACTGCCTCTTGAAGTTTGCGAAGCCGTGGTCGCTCATCACCATGATCGCGGTCTGATCGCCGTATCGTTTGAGAAGGTCGCCGATAATAGAGTCAAACCGCTGATAGAGCTTTGCTATGTGCCGGAAGTACTTCACGGCGTCCTCAACGCTGCGCGTAGGGTGCTTCAACTCGGAGTCCCACCAGAACATGTGAGACTGCAAATCCGTGCTCGAGAAGTAGAAGAACAGCAGGCCGTCGTCGTAGTTCTCCAGGGCGTATTCGAGCAGTTTGATTCGCTCATCCAGCACCATGCCCGCCTGGATGCGAAATTCTTCATCGGAAAAAATCTTGTTCGACAATGCCTTGTGGTCTTCCTGAAAACCGGTGGTGTAGAACAATCCGAGGCGATCTGAAATCTGTTTGACGAATCCGGGAGGCTCTGTCAGCTTCAGGGCAGAATCTGATGGGTCGCTGTTGATGGGGCTTGCATACAATCTTAAATTCGGCGACATCTCCTGCAAATAGAACCGGCATATCCCGCTAACGTGCTTATTGGGAACGAAGGCGGGCATGGACATCTCGAAATCAAGCTTGACCCAACGGCTCCACCGGCCCTCGGCGAGCAGGATTTTGCGGTTTTGTATCTCGATGACGACGGCGTTGGCGGCCTTGTCGCGGTGCACCTGAAACGGGATGGTCACAGCTTCTGGCTCCTTGAGAAAAGTGTTTGGCGGGCCGACCAGCTTCGCCTCGGCAGTCTCGTTCTCGAAGAAGAGCATGGATCTTTTTCCGCCCGGCTCGTCTTTAGAACGTACAGGCCCGTCTTCGGCAAAGTGTTGATAGGTCCCGTAAGTTCCCAATAAGTCGGGCGTCCCCATCCCCGCCAGGCAGCGGTGGCGGCCGTGTTTCGACGGGCTTGGCGGATAATTCGAGGGCAGATCGTAAAACGTCGATTCGATGCCCTCGCGGTCGAGATAATCCCAGAACGGTATTCCCTGTCGCCTCAATTCAGTTGCGGGAGGCTTGTGATTGAATGGGAAGAAGTCCAATTGCAGCTTGTGCTTTCCGACTTCCCAGTACCCCTCGCCGGAAACAGTCTCAGCTATGGAGAAGACCGGAGCCGCCTGTCTGGCCGGATCGCGGTGGATGAAGTCGAAGATTCCGTGAGAACCTGGCCCGGCGCCGTTGATGAAGTTCGCCCATGCCACCGGACTTTGAGGCGGGATACTCGTGCCGAGCACGCTGTAGCCGCCCCGGCGTTTTAGCTCGGCAAGATTGGGTAGTTGGCCCGCAGCCATCAGTTTTTCCGAGAGGCGCGGGTCCATACCGTCGAGCCCGAGGATTATCACCTTTTTTGCCGACGGGCCCGAGTATGCGGGGCGCAGCGCCAAGCCGGTATTCAGGCCCGCAACGGTAACGGCTGAGCGCTTTAGAAAGCTTCTTCGATCAAGTTTTGCCTTATTGCCGCCGGTCACCGGATCACCTCTATCATATCATTTCTCTTGCTTTTTGCCGCCGTCGAAGCCGTCGGCGCCGGCCACCGCCAGCGCCGCACCGTCCATATATGCAGGGATTTCCACCCCGAACATCTCCAGCACCGTGGGACCTATATCCATGAGCCGCGGATTCTCGGTCGCAATTTCACGATTGCAGAACAAAACACCGGGCACCAGCGAGCGGTCAATGCAATGATCGCCGCTCCAGGCCTTGGTGTTCTCGTGCAGAACCTTATCGGTTACTTGTCCCACAGCGGTCTCCCAGGATGCGCGATAGCCCTTGTTGTATCCAACGATCAAATCGGGAGCATTGTCTTTGTATGGCCCGCGATAGACCTCTTGAGCGTTGTAAACTTGTTTGATTACGGATTGCCCGCCTCCGGGCGTATCGGTCAGAGTCACAAGCCCGGCGGCGATTTCTTCCCGCAGCGACTTGGCCTGGTCTGCCGGATCGACGATTCCCTGTGCCTCACGCCCCTTGAGGTTAAGAAAAATACCCGCAAGGCCGACGGCGAATGCCCGGGTCTGCGACCAGTCGATGCCCGTTAGATTCTTCTTGCCGCGTCCGTCTTCCCTGAGCTTCAGGTAACCGTTTTCTTCGAGCCATCGGTTCAGATCGACGCCGTACCGAAACGCATTGAATCCGTGGTCGGAAATAATCATGAGCACAGTGTCTTTGGCCTTGGTCTTTTCCAGAGTTTCTCCGACAAGAATATCCATACGTTTATAAAGACTCTCGATTGCGTTGGGCCGTTCGTCTCGGGCGTTCTGTTCCGGCGGCGGGTTCTGCTCATCGATATCACGCCAGAACGTATGCTGGATGCGGTCGGTGCCGTCAAATACGCAAACGCACAGACCACGCTTTACCTTATCAAGCGAATCGAAGAACATCTTTCGGCGTTCGGCGTCCGTATCGATAGACTGCTGAAGGAAACCGTCGCCGCAGAGAATCTTTTCGTTGAGGGCCCAACTATCTTCCGACAGGCCGAGCGTGGCGAAAGACCCCTGAGACTTGGCCAGATAGGTCGAGTATATGGCCGGGTATGAGACGGGCATGGCGGGTTTTTCGGGGTCTATATTGATCGGTGTTACATACAACCCAAATTCAGGCGTTGTGCTCAATAGGAGAAACCTGCAGATGCCATGCACCTTTATGCCTGGAGCGGCCTTGAACCGGACCTTGATCCATTCGGTATAGACATCCTTTTGGAGCGTGTAACTACCGCCGTTTATAGCGAGCTTTGCCGTACCGTCATCTCTGATTGTCACTACGAAAGGACATTTCAAGATACACTCGTCTTTGCGCATGGGATTCTCTGGGCCGACAAGCTCGGCCTTTATGGTGTCTTCTGTTCTCGTAACAGTAAGACTCTCACCGGCGGTGAATTCGCAGTCGCCGTCGTTTCGCGTCGTATAGTAGGAGAATGTCCCCTGCGTGCCTCGCAGGTCGGGAACGCACATGCCGGACAATTGAACGCCGTGGAACTTTTCAGGCGGAAAGGTGACAGGGACGCGGAGAACATTGCTGAAAACACCATGTCTGCCCAGGATTGTCCAGAAGGGTTTGCTCTTGCGGAGCAGGCGGATATCGGGTTTGCCGACGGGAATTTGATATTTGCCCAAACTGATTTTCCGCCGGGCGCCGCGAATATCAACCGAACTGAGCCGGGGCAAATAGCTTTTCTTATCACGCGTTAAAAAGTCAAAAATGTTGTGCTTGCCAGGGTTGACCCCGGTCTGAAACGAAGACCAGGCGACCGGGGAGATGGGAGGGACGGTTGTTGTAAGACGTTTGAAGCAACCCTTTTGGCGCAGCTTGTCCAGGTTCGGCAGTTTCCCGTCGGCCAGGAATTTCTGCGTGAGCGAGTAGTCCATGCCGTCGAGCCCGAGTATCACGACTTTTTTGACTTTGCTTCGGGCGAAGGTCTTGCGTCCCCGAATGGCCCGAATGAGGTAGCGCAGAGGCCAGGTAAGCAGTGCCGCTATGGCTGAGAGCATTGCGGTGAACATCGCAAAGAGCGAGGCGGCCGCGGCGAACCCGGCGCCGGGGCCTATATAGGCCTGTGCCCGGCCCGGCATGAGCAGGACAAGGGAAACACTCAGCAGCAACAGTTTGAGCATTTTGTTACGTTGGCTAACAGTCATATCGGTATCGACTCACCGGGGCCAAGAGCACGATCTCGGTCAACGGCAAACTTCTCATGCTCGAATATCAGTCAGTTCGTTGGACGGACACTAATTCGTGCGTCTGAAGCGCGACCATTGTACTTTTCTCAGTACGATACCGATAATTCTATAACAATCGGCCGGAACTGTCAAGTTTTTCTCTGTCTGAAAACTTATATTTGTGATTGTCTCTTTTATTGTTCGAGCATATCGATGACGCAAAACGTTATCGGGCGCCTGAGACTTTTCCCAGGCGCCCGATAAACAAAAACTCAAATTGACCAAAAAGGGATTTCTTTTTTACATAACACTTTTTATTAAACAAACTTATGTCAATTGATTTTTTTGCATAAAACAGCTTCGGCCACAAGGTTGCAAATCCGGCTTTAGACGGGCCGAAACCGCGATTTTGCACTTTAATCTTTGATTTTTGCATTCTCGAACTGACCGATCGGTCAGTTTGAGTTATTTAGCAACCGGTCCTGTTAATGCATAATCATCAAGCCATGTTGCGGCCATTACAGCGAAATCTGCGAAGTTTGTAGTACAATTCTCGTCAAAGTCAGTCGGATCAATCACCGCAAGACCCACGGCTTTCGCCGCCAGACAGGAATCATCATACACGTCAATCGTCATGGAATCTGTTACAGGGTCCTTACCTTCGAGGGTAACGGCAAGTGTCATCGTAACGACAGTCGCATCGCCGGTAGGGGTTTTGGTAATCGTAACCGAAGCATCTTCTTATGGAGATACTGGGGCCGGGGGGGGCTGTGAGCGATTTGGAAGCGAAGGGATATGAGCATCTTGGTAATTGATTATTTGCTATTGATTAGTGATTATTTATTCGGACACGGACAGATTTTCGATATTGGATAATTGGTTTGGATTTTGATATTGTTTCGAATTCGGCGGGGGAGACGATTGAGCTGGGACGTAAGATAGGTCTTGGGCTTAAGGGCGGGGAGGTTTTTGCTCTTTGCGGGGCTTTGGGCAGCGGTAAGACGCATTTAGTTAAGGGTATTGCCGTTGGCGTGGGGGCGCAGGACCAGGGTCAGGTCAACAGCCCTACATTTGTAATAGTCAATGAATATGTGGGGCGTTTGGAGATTTATCATATAGATGCTTATCGGCTGAATTCGGTTGCGGAGTTCGAGATGCTGGGGTTCGACGATTTTTGCCATCCTCGTTCTGTGGTTCTTATCGAATGGGCGGATAAAGTCGAATCGGTTTTGCGGACAGTGGATCATGTCCTTATAGAGCTTGAACATGTCGATGAGACTATTAGAAGGGTGCATATCGAGAATTTGCCGGAGTATATTGGTTTTTGATGTTTTTTCTTTTTGGGGTTTCGGGGGTACTTCGTATTTCGTGTTGCGTGAATACCCCGGCGCTTACGCTTCGGGCTTGTTGTTTTGTTTGGCGGGTTCAGGAAAATTATCTTTGGGGGGATTTGGCGGGAGGTATTTTGTTCCCTATACTTTAGTTGGACACTCAGACAGGCTGTGTAACAAGGGTTTTATTGGGTGTTTTCGGACGTGGGACTGCTAAGTTCCGTTGTCCTCGGCTCTTTGAGATAAAATGTCGAAGTATTTTTAGTGATTTGTTGTGTTGCGTAATTGTTTTTTTTTGGAGGATTCGAAGTTCGAACAAAAATGATTTTAGGCAGTTAAGCCGCGTATCGATTGGGTCGATACACTGTGTTAGGATGGCTGTCGCATCGAAAATAGTCCGTCCTACGAAAAAGAAATCGAGTTTTTTAATGGAAAAAGGGGTATGAAAATGAGAGCTAAAAGCGGTTTTACATTAGTTGAAATTCTGATTGTTGTTGTGATTCTTGGCATTCTGGCGGCTATCGTGATTCCTCAGTTTACTGAGGCGAGCACGGAAGCGAAGACATCGAGTCTTTGCACGGACCTTCAGACGATGCGTTCACAGATCGAGTTGTACAAGATTCAGCACAACGACGCCCTTCCCGATATGGCGGTTGCAGTCGCGGGCGGGGACAATGATCTGACGCAGCCTACAGATGTTGACGGTGCCGTCGTCGCGGTCGGGACTGCGAATTCTTATGGACCCTACATCCAGAAGATTCCGACGAACCAGTTCAATGATCTGGACACTATTCGGGAAGAGGCAGGGGCCTCCACGGCTGGCGCAAACTCGGCTGGATGGGTGTTCAACACGGACACCGGCGCTTTCCATGCCGACGACAATGCTGCTCATGCAGGTCTCTAAAAAGTCGATATAGAGTGCACCGCGGATTTTGCGGGGCACGTTTGTGAAAATCGCAGGAATGCAAACAAGGCTGACCATGCTGGTTAAGTACCAACAGCTGGTCAGCCTCTTTTGATTGATTATTGATTATTCTGGCACTAACTATGAACCTGAGATTGCACATCAGACGTAAAGGATTTTCGTTGGCTGAGGCTATGATGGCTACTGTGGTGCTCGGTATCGCTGCGGCCGGGATTCTTCTTCCTTTTACAGCGGGCGCTGCGGCGCGTGCGGAGGGCGGGCGCAGGACGTTGGCATCGATGCTGGCTGCGGACCGTCTCGAGCAGATCATTGGGATGGGTTTCGATAGTATAGACGCCAATATAGTCGCCGGCAACTACGGATACAGCGAGGCACAGGGGCACATCACAGACGCCGGGGGGGTGGTCGAATTTATCGACTCGAAGTATGCCAATTTCAGCAGGACTGCGAGTTGGGATTACAAATGGATGCCGGAGGCAAGCGATGCGGCAAGTGCGCGTTTTATCCTCGTTACAGTTAGGGTTTATTATAACGGCAAGGAGATTGCAACTGTCAATAGGCTTGTGGGCAAATAGCGAATAGGTAGTTCCTGTTGCGGAAACAGCATTTGTCATTCCTGCGAAAGGTTGTCACCCCTGCGAAAGCAGGGGCAGGAATCCAGAGAACAGGGACAGAATAGATTCCCGCTTGCGCGGGAATGACAAAACTTGGGAATGATAAAAGAAGCAAGATGTGCAATAGGAAATACATAATACGCCATCGGGGCTCCTTACGGGGCAATACGAGATGCAAGAAGGGGTTTACTCTTGTCGAGTTGTTGGTTGCGCTGATGGTTTCGAGCATCGTTCTGGCTGCGGTTGCGACTCTTGCCTACGCGATGAGCTCGGCCAATGACTCGACGGACGATACCAGCCGAAAACAGGCGCAAGTTCGCTATACGACGCTGAGAATTTCGGAATTGATTCGGCAGTGCAAGCTAATATGCTTTGCGGGGCCGGATGATTTCGCGGTTTGGCGCGGCGACGATAATGAGGACGGTCAAATCAATGCCAGCGAGCTGGTAATTATTGAGAGTGGCTCAAGCCGCGATCATTTGCACCTTTGCGAATTTGTCACTTCTGAGGATTCGGATCCGGAGGTGACTCTTAATGGCATCGGCGCATATTCGACTAACTGGTGGACGATCTTCAATATGAGCATGGCTGACCCAGTACCGTTGATTCGGGAATGCAGTAATGTGCGGTTGGATGTGTTGCCGCTGGATGTGGATGTGGTTGATTGCAGGTTCGTGAATATTTCTTTCGATCTTCTTGAGAACGGTTTTTCGAGACAGTACGAGACAAGCGGCTATGTTCGAGGCTGGGGCGGTAACTTGCTTAACGATGCAGGCGACGGTTTGGAAAGCGACGATGATTAGAAGCAATCGCAGGGACATATCGGTTGGTCGATTGGCGGCCTGTGCGGGGGCGTATGGAGGCGGCCCGGGCCACCCCTCCCCTGGGGAAGGCTGCCGCCCGTTTCGCGAATATCCCGTCGCCCCTGAGGGACAGGCCCCCAGGGCCCCTGGCGGGGCTTACGCTTCGGGCTTGTTGTTTCGCGGTCAGAATTGCCACAATTCTGTCGGGCGCGCCTGCAGGGGCGGGGTTGCTTTGATTGTTGTTCTCTTTATCGTAATGGTTATAACGGTTACATCTATAGGTTTCCTGTCGAAGAGTGATGTTGAGTTGGCGTGCGGGCGGAATATGGAAATTTGGACGGAAGTGGGCTACACGGGCGAATCGGGGCTGGAAGAAGCCAGAGGGCTGATAATAAGCCCCCAGGAGATTGACTCTGAGTATTGGGCAGGCGGCGATGACAGGCAAATAGTTGACGGGGACGATTATTATGATGTGGCGATTGTTCGCGACCCTACGGATCGCTGCAACTATATTATAGATTGCAATTCATATAGGCTTAAGAGCGGGGAAAAGATTGGGGTGAGCAATTTGAGGGCGGAATTGCGGCTGGACCCGTGCATCGCATACTGGGCGGGCGGTGATACAACGATTTCACAGCGGGTTACTATCAACGGTGATGTGTATTGCAGGGGCAATTTGGCCAACAGCGGCGTCATTAACGGGGATGTCTTCGCCCAGGGCACTGTAGTAAGCAGTGCGGGTATCGAGGGGCGAATGAATCCGTCCGTTGGCGAAGCGCCTGTGGGCTGGCCGGGGATTGACGTGGACGACTATCCCCCGAACTACTATATTGGTCCCAGCAGTTATTCATCGGAAAACATTGGTGATTTTCTTCATCCGAGCGGCATTTTCAATCCCACCTCCAGTAATCCTGGCGGTATTCGTTATCGTACAGGTGATATTGAATTAGCCGGTGGGACGGATATAGTCGGTGCGCTTGTCGTTGACGGCGACTTGCGTATAAGCGGTGTCAATTCGGTGACTGCGGTGAAGAATTTTCCGGCTCTATTGGTTGACGGTGATTTGATAATCGAGCCTGGCGGGGCACTTGATGTTAACGGGCTTGTAGTTGTGGAAGGCGAAGTCCGGATTAGCTCCGACGGGGGCAATCTCGACATTACCGGCGCTCTGTTTACCGGGGATGGTCTTGTGGAGACTGTGACCGACTCGTCCGGCAATGGCAACACCGGCATGATGTACGGTGATCCTTTGTGGCAGGGGGGGCAAACAGTCGGCGCGCTGGGATTTGACGGATATGATGACTATGTTCAGACTTCCGACAATTCGGACAAGCTGCAATTGACGAACGGCTACACGCTTTCGGTCTGGATCAAGCCTGATTCGACACAGAAGAGTTGGGCGGGTGTGTTCTCGAAGTGCACCCCAGACTGGAAGGAAAATCACTGGACGCTGCAGTTTAATTCCGACAGTACGCGACTGGTTATCCACCACCCTTTGCAGTTGTGGGATACTGGAATCTTGCTTTCCGAGATCGCGGGCGCGTGGCACCACATAGGAATCGTTCGGAGCGGAACCACGATGACATCATACCTGGATGGTAATCGGCGTACTTCGGGCACATGGAGCAATAATCCCGGGTCCGGAGCAGGGCACTTGAATATCGGAGGCGACAGGACCACTGGCGACGGGACCGCTTCTTCCAGCTATCTTTACAAGGGCGTTATTGATGAGGTGCGGATATACGACGCTGCAGCGGCTCCAGCGGATCCGAATCATATTGATCATATTGGCCAGACCGACTATCCGCCTGCCGCGAACCTGATAGGGCATTGGAGGCTGGATGAGGCTGGTGGTTGTGAAGTTGAGATAACAGCCGCTCCTTGCAAGACGGCGCTTATGACGTGGTCGTCCGACGGCTCTGCTGAGAAGTGGGAGCAGGTGGGCGGTGCATTTTTTAGAAGTATCACACGAAGAGAATAGCGAGTATTGCCGGGATTGAGGCGGTTATTCCTTATCGGCCTTTAGATTGGTTTGGAATAAAAATCGCAAATCCTGCGATTCCTGCTATTCGGACGCATTTATTCCTGAGGGCGTTTGTTTCGTCATTTGTGCGTATGATAGCTTTCTGACGATTGTGCCGGTTTTACCGGTCGCCCTTACGGCTGGTCTGCGAGATTATACTGATAACCGCGTGATTGTTTATTGGATGGCGGTTGAAGTCCGGGCGGGATCGGCGGTTTCGAGGAAGGGGAACGGTCAGATAATGTTCAGGTTTCATACCCGGTGCGCCGGGAGTTAAGAGGCTGGTTAAGAAGGCTATCGAAGATGACGAAAAGAATAGCAGAGCTTTAAGCCTAATGGCGTCGGTTAATTAGTTGAGAAGGTTGATGGCAATGTTCGATCTTAAATATTCATCGGCATGGTTGTGTAGTCGGTTTGCCGCGGGGCGGTTGAGATGCGGTTTTACGATAATCGAGATTTTGATTGTTGTAGTCATACTTGCGATAGCGGCTATGACTGCTATCCCGATGATGAGTTCCGCCGGCTCGGTTCAGGTCAGGAGCGTTGCGAATATGATCGCGGCTGATTTGGAATACGCCAAGTCTCTTGCAATCACGAAAGGTCAGAATGACCCAGCACTTCCGACATTCGCACCGGGATATATATCCCATCAGCCTCACCCGCACCGCCGGCGCATGTTCGCGAGCAACCGGTCACCGAATGCTCCCTGCACGCCATCGGCCTTTCTTCGTAGATCGCACATACACGTCTGCAAAGGAAGGGACAACTCAACTCGAAATCGGCATACCAACTCGATGCAATACTCAGCAGTTCGGCGGCACTGTCGGCAACCCCTGCTGTCGCCATTTTTGCAAACGACGCCGGAGGCTGCTCCGCCAGTATCCGCCGAGCCGCCGACAAACATCTTTCCTCAAGGAACAATTGCCGAAACAACGGCATCCGGAGAACTTCCTCTCTTAACCTGAACACCTCCGGAACCGATAAAGGCACAAGATAATTGCAGCACGCCGAACAACCCTTGCCGCATGGAATAGCCGCACCGTTGAGCCGCACTATTTCGCCGACCTTATCCGTAATCTTCGTACTCACCGCGCGCGCCAGCGGCACTATATCCGCCAGCCTCGCTTGCTCGTCCTTGACGTCGATCACCAAATCCACCGCCTCGCCGAAAACATCCAGCACGAGCCTGATAACCCGTCCTTCGCCGCAGCATTTTCCCTCGCACGCCCCTGCCGCCTCTACTACCCTAATTATCGAATCTTCAATCACAATTTCACCCAGCTATCCAAAGCCAGTGTTCCCACGGCGATTAGCTCAACCGGAGAACGAATCCATGATGTCCACTTTTTCTTAGGACTTGTAAATACCAATCAAATCCACTTCATCTCCATCGGGAAAAATCACCCACACATATAACGTGGTAACTACGGGGTTCTAAAAAATGCCGCTTTTTTTCCACGAAAAACCCTGGTTCTCCCAAGTAATTTCCACTGAATCACCCAGACTTTTCCCCGGCGTCCCTATTATCCGGACCTCCTCCCCACTTTCAACTTCATCATTTGCTATTCGACATTCAACACCCGTCCCGACGCCCTCGGTCGTGGTTCGACCTTTCATCACATCCGCACACCGACGGCCTCGCCAAAAACTCAACTTTCGCAGGATGAGCTTCAGGATAATACTATTTCAGCAGAACCTGAATAACATTTTCACCTGTCTTGATATTTTTTACAGCTTCATCACTGGGCTTCGAGTCCAGCTTAAGAGTACACGAAGCCGCCTTGCCGCCCTTGAAAATCATATTCTCCATCTCTTCGACGTTTACGCCGTCATTCCTTAGTTCATCAAGCACACCGGCAAGTACACCCACGCGATTGTAGTGTCGCACTACAAGATTGATTATCGCAGGCGATTTATCCTGTACATTAACACCGTTGACAGGTTTCCCCGTTTGCCTGTAAGACTCGACAATCCAGACAACCTCATCAGCCACCGCTTCGGAAGCCTGATTCGTCGATGCTCCGATATGCGGAGTACAGTTGGCAATCTTCGCCAGTTGAGTATCTTCAAATACCGCCTCGCCATCGGTCGGCTCATTCTCATACACGTCAACTCCAACGCGAAGTTTTTTCTTTTCAATTGCCGTTTTCAATGCAGCAGTATCAACCACCTCGCCGCGTGCGGTATTGATCAGTATCGCACCGTCTTTCATCTTATCCAGAAAATCTTTATTGATTATGTGCTTCGTATCAGGTTTGGCCGCCAGATGAATACTCACTGCGTCAGCGCCTGCGGCAACTTCATCCGGGCCGGCACAATAACCTATCCCCAGTTCTTTCGCTTTTTCTTCAGTCAGGCTTCTGGACCATGCGATCACATTCATTTCCAATCCCTTGGCTCTTTTGGCAACAGCCTTCCCGATGGCGCCAAGGCCTATAATCCCCAGAGTTCTACCCTTTAGGCCGTTGGCCTTTTGGTATTCCTTCTTGCGCCATTTGCCTGCTGCAAGATCCTTGTTAGCCGCTACTATCCTGCGGTCGGCCGCTATCAAATGACCAATGGCAAGCTCCGCCACTGCGTCGGTGTTCTTGCCCGGACAGTTAGCAACATGAATACCCCTGCTGCTGGCTTCTTCAAGGTCGATCGTATTTACGCCGGCCCCGGCGCGGATAATCAACGAAAGCAACGGAGCCGAATTTATTGCAGCGGCGGTTACTTTTGTCGAACGAACAATAAGAATTTCAACATCATCCAAAACCCCCGGCAGATCATCGGCGCCAAGGTCCGGATTCATAGTCACTTTACAACCCATCTTCTCCAGGGCTGTAACCGCTTTTTCAGAAAGCTTATCCGCAATCAAAACTTCCATTTCTTTGCTCCTAATATTATTTATGCCGCTCTCGATTGGAAAATCCCGTATTTTTCAATCAGAAAGCACCTTGTGTCCGATAAACAGTATATACGAAACATTTGAGGAGTTCAAGCCGGCGTGCCGAATTTTTTCCCGCAAACGGAAGAAATATTTGCCGGAATTGCAAATGCTGCTGACTGACGATATGCCTGGCGACGAAGACAATCTGACGTGAACCAAAAGACTTCGCCACTTCAAGGATAGCTGGATTCGCCATCAGATTTGTCGTCCCAAAAACAATACACGCCAGAAAGCAAGTAATTCTGCTGCATTTCATTTTCATTTTTTCTCTTATGGTAAAAGTCCGCTTCTTTGTGCATCCTCACCTTCCAACTTTTTCCAGCACCATCACCCAGTCCTGGGGGGATGGAACGTTCTTTTTGAAATCAACGGGCTTTGCCGTCTTGTCGCCCGGTTTGGCGCCGGCCTTGATCGTGCCCTGGTCAAACTTCCGACCTGTAGCCGGATCAAAATAGTACACATGCCAGTCGATGTCCGGCTCAAGAGCCTTCACCGTCGGACCGCTCCAGTTATAAATGTTGCGTCGCGGCAGGTAGATGAATCGTACTTCGCCGCTAATCCCGCCGGCAAAGCAGCCTTTTTCGACCCATTCGGGATGCGGCTCAAACCGCGACCAGGGATAATTCTCCAGTAGCTTCTTGCCGATTCCGAGCTGAGCGGCGCCCGGATAATTCATCCCTTCTCGCCAAGTTGTCCAGTCGTACACCTTGCGGCCTCCGAACGCTCCGGATGCACAGCCGGGATCGCCCTCCACGCCGGCATGCCAAATGCCGGCCGCGCCGTAGGTGTGGCCCGCCGCGCCGCTGAGCATATACATCCAGAATACGTGTCGTTGCACATATTGAAACCCCTGCTGCATGTGCCCTTCATAACAAGTTTCGCCCACCAATACCGGCATGGTTGGTGTTGCGTTGTAGGCTGAAGTGAAGATACCGATTGCCGAACCAATCGCAACATCCTGATTATGACTGCCTCCAATCATATCATAACTTATGATAAGGTCATCGTCTGGGTTACCTCTTCTTCCACCTCCGGAATGAATAGTTAGCGGATGGTGATACGGATCGATGCTTCTGACATATCGGCCAACTTCGCCCCATGGTCCCACGCCCCATTTACTGTCATTTCCCAATTCTCCCGCCAGTATCCAAAACACAGGATACGCGCCGTAGCGGGCAATTAGATATCGCCAGTGCCGCTTGAGTCCATCAACGCCAACGGCTTTCATTGCATCGCAATCAGCCCTGCCCCAGGCGCCAACGATCGCAGGAACCATTTCTGAATCGATCAAATGTTCCAAACGCCTGTCGGCATATTTCCAGTATTCAGGATTGAGCACCTTGAATTCCTTGGTTTTGTACGGCATCCCGCCTTCATTTTCCCAAAGTGGCTCAAACGGTCCTTCGTCCGGGTACGGACCGCAGACGATCTGGATAACCGAAAAACCTTTTTTCTTTCTGTCGGCAGCCAACTCCTGAAAACCTTCCCAGGTCATTCGTTTGCAGAGACATTTCCACCACGTGTCGGCCAGCCAGAAGAACGGCGCGCCATCGGCATGCTCAAAGTGACGTTTGTCCTTGGCCACGCGGATCGGACCATGACGGTATAAAAGGTTTTCACCCTTGTAGGCCGTCACCTCAATCTTTCCTTCCACATCGTGAAGTTTTGCGTTTGTGTTATCCGAGCACTCCGTACGGAAAGTGTGTACGCCGACAGTACTCGAAGCATAACGCAAACACCATCGGTTGCCGCCGGCCCAGAACATCGGCGCCCGCAGTTTATTGCCATCCGGCTGTGTAACCACAGCATTGAGTTCTATTTCCACGAACGGGTTCTTATACGTCTTGGCGGAAACCAGGGCCACTTCCGCAACGCGGTTGGCTTCGACCTTCGACAGTTCGGCCGCCCGAGCAACCACAGAAAGCCCGCAAAACGCAATTCCAACCATAGCAATAAACCTGGCACATCTGAACTTACTAATATGATCTTTCATACTCATGTTCTTTCCTTATTCCTTAACACGTTCCAAAACCAGAACCCAATCCTGCGGTGGAGGTAGTCTCGGCGCCCTGTATTCGCTGGAGTTAATCACAGACGCCGCCATTTATCAACTCTGGGTAGCAACGCTTGATTATCGCCTGTTCATCGGCGTTCAATTGTCCGATAGGAATTGGTTTATCCTGTGGTCGAATTCCCTTCTGGTTGAGTCTGTTGAGCAAGCTCCAATTGCGGGTGTGTTGACCTGGTTTCGGGTCGGCGGGTTCCTGGGCCTTGAGGTCATATCGGGTGAAATCGATGAGTTTTTCGCCGGATTTGGCTTCCCAGTTCCTCAAAAGGGCCAGTCGAAAATCTTTGTTCATAAACCATCGAATTTCCATATCGGGGTCCGATCCGCAGATGCCTGAGCCGCGTTGGACGAAACGATAGTTGAGATTGTCATTGTTTTTGAACTGCTTGCGCCAGAGCATCCCAAACTCCCCTTGGGTGATGCACCTCGCCTCCGGCCAGCGTCGTCGCATTTCACTAAGCCAGATCACCAGGCCGTCAAGTCCGTTGCGACCTTTGTAGCCATATATTTTGCGTCCTTCGACGAGGCCCAACTCCCAGATGCAGGTTACCCATGCAAAATCATTTAGTTCGAATCCCTTGTCGAAATGTGCGGCTGTGGTTGCAAGCATCTCTTTGGTTCCTCGCTCGGTCCCTAATCTGATAACTGTCTCAATAGGACCGACACCTTGCCGGCTGCCGCACCATTCTCCATTAATAGTTCTTCCGCCCGGGTATTTTGCGCTAAGGAAATCCATGGTCCAGCCATCGAGGTTGACGCAATCGATCAAGTCCTCTTTACCCTGGGCGGGTTTGCAGAAATGTTCGCGCGACGGGTAGTAAGGATAGGAAATCGAGCCATCGCCGTCACCGTTGTCGATAGCATACTGGCTCCAGATATTGCCCTGGCAAACGTGAATCCCTTCCTCTTCGGCCAGGAATCTTAGATTTTCAGCAGAGAGAAAACCCGCAATGACACTTTGGGGACGGTATCCGCCGCCAACCATATCTGAAACCATCTGCAAAGCATCATGCAGGTCGCGATTAACCTGCTGACGTGTGTTATACATATTAGCAAAATAGCCGCCAGGAATAAAGGTGATCTCATCGCCATACTTTTTATGATAGGAGACAACCAGTTTCCTCAAATCCCGGTAGTTGGTGCGCTGGTCCTTCAGGGCAAGCCAACTGAAGGCTTTTTGGATACTCTTATTGTGGGCGATTAATCAGCCCAGCCGTGTGCAGGCATCGATCCTGCTTGACGAACGGATGAAGATGAGGGAGAGATTCAGTACGACGCTGGCTCTTGCCGGTTCTACAGACCCATTCGCAGAGGCGGCACGCAATGAAGCCAGGCAAAGGGCCGAGGGTTTGAAGCCGGCAGGGCATTTTCCTATCAAGCCCTCGCGGTGCTGGTTATATGTGGTTAGCGTATGGGTTTTGGCTGCGGTGCTTACGTTTGTTCCTCAGCAGGATTTGTTGGGATTTGAACGAAAAGAGAAGGAACTGGACAAGCAGGCCAAGAAAATCGACCTGGCCAAAGCGGATGTTAAGGCGGCGGCGACTCCGGTTAAGCTGGCGGTGAACCGGTTGGGCAAGCCGGAATTGGCTGAGGCGCTGAGCAAATTGGAGCAGATGCCCAAAAACGCCAATCCGCAGGAAATCAAGCGGCAGGCGATAAAGACGCTCGGAGACCTTTCCGAACAGATTAAGAAGATGCAGGGCAGTGCGGAACTCGAATCTCTTCAGATGATGCAGAAAATGCTCAAACAACTTCGCGGGTCGTCGGAAGTGTTTTCACAGCAGTTGAGCCAGGCCCTTGCGAAGGGGAATTTCGCGGATGCGTCGAAGGCCTTGGAGGACATGCGCAAAAAGCTCGAGGAAAGCAATATGACCGAAGAGCAGCGAAAAGCGCTCGCCGAGCAGTTGCAGAAGCTTGCCAAGCAGATTCAAGAGCTGGCGAAGAAGAATTCGGAGTTGGAAAAGGAGCTTGAGAAGTTGGGGTTGGATAAGAAGCTGGCGCAGATGGGTGAGAAGCAAATGCGGGATGCTCTGGAAAAGCAGGGTCTCAATCAGCAGCAGATCGAGGAATTGCTTAAGAAGGCGGCGGCGTGCAAATCGGCGTGCAGTAGCTGCTCGAAGCTGGGCGATGCGATGGCGTCGTGTGGAGCGGGCAGTTCGGGGCTGTCCGGTGATGATTTAGCGGGTTTGATGGATCAATTGGACCAGTTGCAGGCTATGAAGGACGATTTGGCGGCGATGCAGGCTGGTCTTTCGGAGATTAGCCGGTGTATGGGCTGTTTGGGAGAGGGAATGTGCGAGGGGCTTGGCGGGATGGGCGAGTTTAAAGAGGGATACTCGAATCGCTACGGTTCTGGTACGGGTGGCCCCGGCACGGGCTACGGGCCGCGGGATATCGATGAGACCGGGAAGACATCCACGAAAAAAACGAAGGCCGAGACCAGGACGGGAGAGGGGCCTACGGTTGCGAGTTGGTATTTTAAAGGTTCGCAGGTTAAGGGCGAGACGAAGCGGCAGTTTACTGAAGTGGTTCAGGCCGGGCGCGACAGCGCAGCCGAGGCGATCAATGAGAACGAAATACCGCGAAAGTACCAGGGGGCGGTGAAGAATTATTTCGGGCAGCTCGAAGAGGCCGGCGGAGAGTAGAGGGCAGCTTTCCGGCATTCGGTCGATTATTGTTTTGTCGGTTAAATCCCGGTACGCCGGGAACGCAGAGTGAATACGGAATGGATAAGGAGTTCTGGCGTATGCGAGCAGAACGGTTGCCGGTCGTTTGTGTATTATTGGCGGTTCTGGTCGCCGTTTTTTGCGTGACGTCGTTTTCGTGCAGAGATGGGTCCAATGGCGATCAGAGGCGTGTGGTTTTGTATTGCTCTGTCGATCAGGGGTACGCCGAGCCTATTATCGCCGAGTTCGAGAAGATTTCGGGGATTAAGGTATTGGCCCGATTCGACACTGAGGCCACCAAGACGCTTGGTTTGGTTCAGCGTATCCGTGCCGAGGCCGCATCGCCTGTTGCGGATGTATTCTGGTCGAACGAGGTTTTCTATACGATACGTTTGGCGCGTGAGGGGCTGCTCTCGGGCTGCGAGAGCGAAAAAGCCGCCGATCGGCCCGCATTGTTCAGGGATTCCGACTGTCTATGGTACGGCTTTGCACTGCGGGGGCGCGTGATCGGGTATAGCAGTGAGAGAGTGGCCGCGAGCGAGGCGCCCAAATCGCTCGAAGATGCTCTGGACAGCAAGTGGAAGGGTAGGCTTGTCATGGCTGAGCCGGAGTTCGGGACT
Source organism: Sedimentisphaerales bacterium (assembly GCA_041322395.1). Lineage (GTDB taxonomy): Bacteria > Planctomycetota > Phycisphaerae > Sedimentisphaerales > Anaerobacaceae > JAFGCD01. The sequence continues at coordinate 1,959,733 of JBGLNQ010000001.1, read as the reverse complement.
ACGGGGGGCGATGTGGCGAGTTGGTTCGCACATTACGGCTCGGCACGCGCGAAAGAGATACTCGAAAGGCTCAAAGCCAACGAAGTTCGCCTTGTCGCGGGCAATAGCACGGCCGTTCGCATGGTGGCGACCGGGCAGGCTGATATCTGCTTTACGGATACGGACGACGTTTATGCGGCGCAGCGAAACGGCTGGCCTGTTGCGATGAACTTCCTCGACCAAGGCGGCGCCGGGGCATTGGCGATACCGAATACCGCCGCGATCATAAAAGGCGCCCCGCATCCGGCCGAGGCGGCCGAGTTGATGGAGTTCCTGTTGGGTGAGCGAGTCGAGGAGTTGCTGGCGCAGAGTGATTCGCATAATTACCCGACGCATCCTTCGGTTGCCGAGCGATATAAAGAATATGCAATTCCAAAACCGCTAAAGGTAGAGTACGGCAGGATCGCCGATGAGCTGGCGGGGGCTATTAAGGCTGCGAGGGAGGTTCTCAGGTGAGAGGCGCGGGCGCGGGCGGAATCCTGGTGCGAGTGTTATCCATGGCTTTGTGGGCGGTGCTAATCTTTCTTCCGCTGGCGGTTCTCTTGATAGCGGCGATTCGGCCCGGCATCGAGACTGAGGGGACGGAAGAGCTTTGGCCCCTTGCGCTTCGTTCGTTCGGCCTGGCGGCGATTGTGGCGGCGGCAGCGGTGGTGTTGGGGTGGACGCCGGGGAGACTGCTGGGGACGTCTCGATGGGGCAGAGATTTATTATTGATGTTGCTGCTGATGCCTCTGGTTTTGCCTCGTTATGTGCTTTACTACGGCTGGAGCCTGCTGCTTACTCCTACGAGCGGGTTGGGCCGGTATCTCTCGGCAAGACCTGAGGCGGCGAAGTTTGTGTGGACGGCTGTATCGTCTTCGGTGCTGGTTCTCTGGTATTGGCCTTTGGCTGCGCTGCTTATCTCGCAGGGATGGCGGAATTTCGACAGGCGGATTCGTGACAGTGCTTTACTGGATACGCACGGCTTCGAGATGTTTCGACATATAACGCTGCCTATGTTGGGCCGATCTCTGGTTTTGGCTTTTGGCGTGTGTTTTGTTTTGGCGGCGTCTGAATTTGGGACGTTTGATCTTGCGGGAGTCAGGGCTATCGGGCCTGAATTGGCCGTGCTGTATCAGTTGACCGGGTCGGAAGGGGCGGTTGCGAGGGCGGCGTGGCCGGTTGTGGTTGTCGCGCTGGCTGCGGCGATCTGGTTTGGGCGAAATTGCAGGGGCTGGGGTTCGACCGAGGCGGCCGTCGATACGGTCGAATTCAAATCGCAGCGGTGGCGGTGGGGGGGCTTGTTTGGGCTGATTGCGATTTGTCTTCTGGGGCCCTTGGGGCTGTTTTTGGCGAATATCCGGGATTCCATGGAACTGCGTCGGTTTATGACGCTGCATTTGGACGAATTGGGATGGTCGCTGGCGGTATCGGGCCTTGCCGCTGTCGGGGCCTACGTTATAGCTTTGGGTTCCTTGTCGCTCGACAGCAGGGGCGGTTGGGTGCGTCGATTTTTGGGCTTTACAGTTCGGACGACGATATTTCTCGCTATGTTTGTTCCGGCTTCTGTGGTTGCGGTCTCGCTGCTGAGGCTGCTTGCAGCGGGTAATCTGCCGGACTCGGTGCGGCAGGGATGGTTCATAGTCTCAGCGGGACAGGCTGCGAGGTTCGCCGGCGTAGCGTTGGTAATGCTGCTGCTCGGGCGCGGGCCTGAGGAGCGGCGTTTGCAGGAGATGGCCAGGCTCGACGGCGCTTCGAGTTTTCAGGCTTGGTGGCATGTTCAGTTGCCTCGAACGTGGCCCCTGGTGGCGGGGACGCTGATTCTGCTTGTTATGTTAGGCGTTACGGAACTTTCGGCGACGATGGTGCTTCTGCCCCCCGGGCTGCCGAACTTCGCGCAGCGGCTGCTCAATCAGATGCACTATGCTCGCGACCAGCAGGTGATTGCCTCCTGCCTGGTCTTGATTTGCGTGTTCGCGCTGCTCAGCGGGCTTGTGGTCCTGATGCTGCGTGCCCCCTGGGGGCGTGCGGTTCGGCTGAGCGGGCGGGCGGCGATTCTCATTTTGTGCGCAACTGCGCTCGGACTGAGCGGGTGCGACGGCAGAAGCGGCGGCGGCGAGGCGAAGGTTGTCAATGCCTTCGGGCGCAGCGGGCGAGGCGCGGGCGAATTTATTTATCCGCGGGCAATCGATATCGCGGCGGATCGTTCGCTGGTCGTGATCGACAAGACCGGCAGGATTCAGAGGCTCGACGCCAAGGGCCGATATCTCGGCATGATGAACATGCCCCAGATCGATTCCGGCAAACCAACCGGCTTGACGTTCCATCCCAACGGCAACCTTTATGTGGCCGATACCCATTATCACAGGATACTCGTATTTTCCCCTGAGGGGGAAATTGTGCAGCAATTCGGGAAGTTCGGCGAGGAGGATGGGTGCTTCATTTATCCTACGGATATTGTGTTCTCCGAGAGCGGCGAGATTTATGTCAGCGAGTACGGAGGCAACGATCGGATAAGCGTTTTTAGCGAGAATGGGGTTTTTCTGCGTTCTTTCGGCAGTCCGGGGTCGGGGGATGGGCAGTTCGCGCGTCCCTCGGCGATGTGCATCGACCGCAAGCGCAAGCGGCTCTATATAGCCGATGCCTGCAATCATCGCATCGCGGTTTATGGTCTCGACGGCAGGCCCCCCCGCCAGGGGCCCTTGGGGCCTGGGGACAAGCTGATCGATTATATCGGCTCGATAGGTCGCCGGGCCGGGCAGCTTCGCTATCCGTACGATTTGGCGATGCTGGGCGACGGGACATTAGTCGTTTGCGAATTCGGGAATAATCGCATACAATTATTCAGCCCCGACGGACGCAGTTTGGCCGTCTATGGCGAGGCGGGCCCGGAATTAGGGCAGTTGGCGTATCCCTGGGGCGTAGCGGTTGATAAGGCGGGTCGAGCGTTTATTGTCGATGCCGGAAACAACAGAATTCAGGTCTGGCAGTTATGACTTATGACTACGGTTTCTATTTCACCCGGCCTTGGTGGCTGGCGGCTTGCGTCCTGCTGATAGGGATCGTATGGTTGGGGCGGCGAAGCCTTAGCACGCTCGGGCGGCATAGGCGGGTGCTGGCGATTGGTTTGCGGTGCATGGTTATTTTTATCCTGATCGCGCTTCTGGCCAGACCTATGCTGACGAAGACAAGCGAGCGTCTTACCGTTATTGCGGTGGTCGATCGGAGCCAGTCGATTCCGGCGAATTTGCAGGCCGAGAGCCATGACTATCTGACTATAGCACTTGGAGGTAAGGATTCGGCTGAGCGGTTGAGCGAGGATAGGTTGGCGATAATCGATGTTGCCGAGGTTGCGAGCATTGCGCAGTTGCCGTCGATGCCGTCGATTAAGGGGTCGGTGCGGGAGCGTGAGACGACGCTGAACGGTCAGCAGACGCGGCTCAGAACGGCGAGCACTATATGCGCATCGCTTTGGTCGAGAATGAGCAGAGGCTGCGGCAGGCGATTCGCAATATCAGCAGATTCGTGCAGCAAAAACCGATAAGAAAGGCCAAGCCAAACGCTCGCTAAGCATATGCCAAATTAGCGTGAAGCTGTGTGCAAACCGGCCTCTATTCGCTTCGAATCCCAAATCCGCTTGCATCTTTCCAGGCTGAAAACACATTTTTTTTTCGATTCGGCGGAAAAATATTTGCGTGTCTCAGAACCTCTATAATCGCCGATATCAGCGTATTATAGGCGATTTTCGACGTTCGGCCGTTGTTTTTTCGGAACCGTGGGCACAAAAAAATAAAAAAAGACTTGACTTCAAGGGGGGTAGTCTGGTTAAATAAGGATGTCAAGGCGTATGAAAGCATTGGCAATATAGGCCCTTTGTTTCAAGGATAATTTGGGGCTTTTGGTAACACGGAAGAGGTGGTATGATGAAAAGAATTAGTCCTATATCAATCGTTCTTGCCTTTTTTGCTCTCGGGCTCTTGTCTGCCGATTCGGCGTTATGCCGGGCAAAATCGTATTCTCTGTTATTGCAGCAGATGCCTTCGCAAGGCGGGATAATAAGCCCGGAGATAGGCATACATTACTATAGCTCCGAGTCCCAAGTGACGCTGATTGCTGTTCCGCAACCAGGCTACCAATTCGTTTATTGGCTGGGCGATGTGCTCGATCCCACCGCGAACAAGACCACTGCTCTTCTGAATGAGTCTAAAGTCATTGTTGCGGTCTTTCAGCAGGTCGAGGAAGGCCAGTTAATTGTGGGGCAGAATGTTCCCACAGGCGGCGGAGGAGGAGGTTCGTTCAGTTCCGGCTCGCCAATAAGCCCCGCAGTGAACCGCACGAGAGGCGAAGGAGGAAGCCCAAATTCGGGCGGAAACACTCCCACGCCACCTGGTGGTGAAGGTGACCCTGGCCTCGATCCGCCCGACAATCCGCCCATTCCGCCTGACCCGCCTGTTGATCCGCCGGGCGTGCCCGAGCCGGCTACAGGTCTTATGCTGACATTGGGTGCGGCAGCTTTGCTTAGAAAACGAAGAGCCGCCAAGACGTCGTAAGCTCAGAATTCTTCCGATTGCCCATCCGCAGTTGGTCTGCGCGCAGGTCGAATCACAAGCAAACGCCTGGCATGGCGGCAGCGGAGTATAACGAAAGATGGCTGCAGCAAAATCGCCGGGCTTAACGGCGATTAACCCGCCTCGAATGTGAAGCCGCATGTGTTCCCGGTGATAAGCTCGGATTTTGTTCGCGGGTATTTTCTGCAATTCAAAGGCCGAATCGGATAAATCGTGCAATATGATTTCTCTTCGGAATCGTACTTTAGAAACGGGCAGACGGTGGGCAGCTTGCAGCATGCGCCGCAGGAGACGCATTGGCCCTTGCGGTTATCGGCAACGGGCAGAAAAGCGGTAACGGTTCTTTTCGCCTTTGCGGGCCATGTATTTTGGATTTTCTCAGCCATAATCAAGTGTTGCCCAAGATGGTAATTCGGCGGATTATGACGAGATTCTTCACTGACGTCAAGTGAATTCGAGTATTTACGAAGGGCATGTAATTCCATCCGGCGGCACGCCTAATTTCAGCAGAATCCTTGCGATATATCGGCCGAATCTCGTGCTCCAAAATCTACTTTGCCGAAAGGCTCTGTGGTATTCGAAGAGTATCTGGAGTTGGCCGGACACATTCTTGAGCTGAACTACGGCCGAGCCGCCCGAATCCCGGTGCATTTGGAATATCCGCACCTGTCCAGGCAACGTTATATCGCCGCCGCGCTCGTGGTATTCTCCGCGCGTTTGGAGATATCGGCGAAATGCCCGGCACCACTCGTTCGCGTCATGGGCCTTGCAGATGATGTAAAGCTGCCAGCGGCGTGAACGGAGCGGATGAGGGCCGCTGCGATAGGCGAACCAATCCCGATGAGTGATGTATTGCTCTACGGGGAATTGGCGGTGTTGGCGGATTAAAAAGAGCCCCCTGCGGGTGCAGGGGGCTAAATTGGGGGGTGTGAATAGGTGTGTTTTTTGAATCTTGTTAGTGTTATCCCTGCGAGTAGGAATATTATTGTTGTTGGTTCCGGGGTTTTGAAGATTAGTTTCACTTCCTGGAGTGTTCCTGTGTTGGCGTACCATGCATCGTAGATTTGCATTTTCCATTGTCCCTGGGGGTCGATGCCGTTGAAGGCGCTTAGTTCGTCGGGGTATCTTGGTCTGAATCGGCCTGTGAAGGGGGGTTGGGCCGATTCGATTGGTGTATCGGCCTGGTCGTCGAAGATTGTGGCTATATAGTCCTCGCCTTCGATGAATTCGTCGGCTGGGTTGTAGTAGTTTAATGTTATTCTCGTGCCGTCGGGGCCTTTTAGAAGAAGCTGGAGGTCGAAGATGGCTGTGTGGGTCAGGGTTATCCCGACGTCGAGGTCTATTACGTCGAAGCTTTGTGGGACGTCGATTACGGCGTCGTTCATCCATGCTCTGCCGGTATTGGGGTCTGCGGGGATTCTCAGGTCGAATGCGCCTATGTAGATCATGGTGATATCGGCGGGCGCAGCGGATGCCAATGCCAGGCAGACGGCTAATAGCGCAACAATCCGTTGTTTTGATCTTCGAGTATCCATTCTACTTTCACGCCGGGGTCAGGGGAGTTCTTGCGGGCAACCCTCATCCTGATTAGCCGACTTGTCCAATGGCGGGACCGTAGCATTATCGGACGAGTTTGTCAAGGATAAAATTTCGTAAATTTGTAGAATGGTAAAATTTCCCCCTCGGGACAGGCCCCCTGGGGGCAAGCGTATTGCGTTTGTTGGGGAGGATTTCGAGGGCAAACCATGAGAAACGATCTTTCCCGTGATGGCGAGGCTTACGATTCGGCGGGGTTTTGGGAGTTGGGTTGGAAGAGTTCCTGGAATTTTTGTGCTATGTCGGGTTGTTGGCAGAGGGTTTGTCCTATTAGCACCGCTTTTACGCCTGCGGCTTTTAGTTTTGCGACGTCTTGAAGGGTTTTGATTCCGCTTTCCGCGACGAGTTCGTTTGTGTTGTCGAGGAAGGATGCGAGTCGGCTGGTTGTGTTTATGTCGGTCTTCATCGTTTTCAGGTCGCGGTTGTTGATTCCGAGGACGCTATTGCCCTTTTTTGGGAAGCCGATTAGGCTGCGAACTTTCATGAGGGTATCCGCCTGGTGGACTTCGAGCAGGACGGTCATGGTCAGTTCTGCAGCGGCTATCATCAGGTCCATCAGGTCGGCTGGTTTGATGGCGTCGGCTATTAGCAGTATCGCATCGGCGCCGGCTGCTCGGGATTCGTAAACCTGCCAAAGATCGACTATGAAATCCTTTCGCATTACGGGCAGATCGACGGCTTGCTTTATCTGCTCGATGTATTCGAGTTTGCCCTGAAAGTACTTTTCGTCGGTGAGGACGCTAATAGCATCGGCTCCGCAGTGCTGATAGATTTGGGCGATTGCGACGGGGTCGAAATCTTTGCGGATGAGGCCGGCCGAGGGGGAAGCTTTTTTTACTTCAGCGATGACGTTGATGCCGCGCGGATTGGGCTTGGTGACGGCTTTGTAGAAGTTGCGGCATCTCGGCAGGGGTGCGACCTTCTCTTTAAGCTCGTCGAGACTCGTTTGCGAGCGGCGAGAATCAACTTCGATTCGCTTGTCTGCGATTATCTTGTCTAATATATCGGCCAATGGAAGCGTTCCGTTATCGCGGTAACATTACGAAATCTTTACTCAGCTTTGGTCTCAGGCCGACCGGCGAGTTTGACGTAGGTCATTCTAAGTTCATTTAGCGTGCTCTTGATGACTCGTTCTTCTTCTTCGCTGAGGTTGCCCTTGCTCTTTTCTTCGACGGTTGCAAGCATGTCGATGTTGAATCTGGCGATTTCGAGGTCCGGCTCGGGCTGCTGCTGTCCCTCGACGGGCATCAGGCCCATCGAATATACCGCCTGGGTGGCGAGGGTGCTGACTAAGGCGGCGAAGTTGCCGGCGGGCATGGGGCCTCTGGTTCGCTTTTTTTGCTTCTCTTTTTCATCTACGGCCTTCTCGGCCTCTTCCTGGGCTACCAGAATTTCCTTTTCCTTTTGTGCCTCGGCCTTCCAGTCCTCATCGACTATGATTTTTGGTGTTTCTTTGTTCTTTTCGTCCTTAGCCATATTCATGCACCTCTGTAAATATTGTTGTTTTAAGTTATCCCGGCTTCACTTGGGACTTGGTTTTTTGCCACTAAGGCACGACCGTAACAAGCCCCGACCCCCCAACTTGTTTTTTTCGTTTTCTTGTGTGCCGATTCATTATTTTTTGCTTCGTGTCTTCGTGCCCCCGCAAGGGGCCCTTGGGGCTTCGCCTGCCCCTGGGAGGGGGGCGGCTAATTTGAATTCCTATGCTTTCAAGTTACCTTTTATATTTTTTCATAGCTCTGTTGGCGTCTTTTTTGCGGTCGCGTTCGGTTATAGTTTGTCTTTTATCGTATTGTCTTTTTCCCCTCGCCAGTGCGAGTTGGGCCTTTGCAAGGCCTCGGTCGTTGAAATATATCTTCAACGGCACGAGTGTGAAGCCCCTCTGTTCGAGCTTTATTGTTATTTTGCGGATTTGAGCCTTGTGGAGCAAGAGTTTTCTATCCCTTAGCGGCTCGTGGTTTGAGATCGAGGCCTGTGGGTATTGCGTGATCGAGGCCCCGACGAGCCAGCATTCGTCCCTGCGAATCCTTGCGTAGGAGCCATTGAGGTCTGCCTGGCCGTCTCGCAACGATTTTACCTCGGTGCCCAGCAATTGCAGCCCGGCCTCGAACTTCTCCACAATCTCGAAGTTGTGATAGGCCTTTTTGTTGACCGCCGCTGCACCGTCTTTTTTCGATTTTGCCGCCATGCGGGCAATGATAGCAGCGATGGGGGCGGTTTGCAAGGGCGATGCCAAGCCCATACAAGATGAACTTTGGTTGACGTTTTTCGGGGTTAAAGGTTATCTTGTTGCAAAGCCGATATTGATAACGCATCCTTGCACAACGTACCGTAACTGATTCCGGGCCTTCAATGCCTTCAACGCAAGCACAATCTATCAGCGATGATTTGCTCTCTCTGCCGCTTGGTTCGACCGCCAAGTCCTTTCTCGATTACCTCAAAGTCGAGGCTGGGCTGGCGGAGAACTCGATTCTGGGTTACGGGCGGGATTTGCGGGGTCTGCTCGAGTTCTGTGAACCGGAGGGTATCCGCGAAATCCGGCAGTTGAGTCCCGTTCTGATTCAGGGCTATCTCAAAACGCTGACTCAAGACAGCAAAGCCGAGAGCTCGATGAAACGATGCGTTGTGGCTATCCGGATGTTTCTGCGGTTCGCCAAGCTTACCGGCCTGGTCGAATATGATTTTACAGCGATTCTCGAAAGTCCGAAAGTATGGCAAAAGCTGCCTTGTGTCTGCAGTGAGCAGCAGGTCGTAAATCTGATGAACAGCCCCGATAAAAGTGAGCCGTATTATCTTCGGGATAAGGCAATGCTCGAGCTTCTCTATGCCACTGGTGCAAGGCCGAGGATGGGCCTTATATTCGGTTCGACGGGGATGATGCCTGGCTGTTCAAATTAGGGGGCGACGTTAACGACTATCAGAACGTGCTTGAGGCGGGGGCGGAATTACAGCTTCTGCCGTCGAGCGCTCTTGAGAAGCTTATTGCTGATTTCAAGGAGCATCGCGATGGTTCGTATCGGCTTTGGGCCGGGATAACGAAATATAAGGGCGTTAATTATATCTTTGCCGATTTTTTTGTTCCTGTGGTTGAGATGTCGCCTGCTGAATTTGGCGAACCCAACTATGTCCCCGAACCGAATGAGCCGGCGTCAATCGCAGCCGAGCCTGTCAGTGAGCCAAACATGCCCGCAGATCCTAACATCGCGGCTGCGACGGAATCTGAGCCTAACGAGGTTAAGGAGGCTGAGGCGCCTATCGAGCCTGTGCCGCCGGCTGCCAGGAAGATTGATATATCGGAGCTTTTGACGGATCCTAACGGGGTGTTGGAAGTGCCTCAAGGGGTTTTGGATAAGCTCAATAGTAAGAAAATTCTTGTGCCGCGGAAGATGAGGCCAAAGGCAGAGGACTCGACTCGCAAGTTCAAGCCGCGTGAGGTGGTTTTGCCCGAGAAGAAGATACGGCCCCAGGTCAAGGCGAAGGACGAAGCTGAGAAGGATTCGGGCCGGGCTAAGAAGGGGCAAGAGAGCAAAATCGTGGATTCGGCTGGGGGCGATGAGGCTAAAGTCGAGCCGGGGAAAAAACCCGAACCGGTCGAGAAGCCCGCGATTAGGCTGGATACAATCTTGGCTGACCGGACTGCTAAGCTTATCAAGCAGGATGGCGGCCTGCCTGTTTTCGTTTTGGACGCGCTGGGCTTGAGCGGGGACGAGGGGACGATGCTGGTGCTGCCCTGCGAAGTGCTTGAATTGACGGAACTGAGAATCGCTGCGGCGCTAAACCCGATGCGGTTCAGGATAGCAGGAATTAAGACGAATTTCAAAGGCAAAAACTACCTGCTGCTGCAGAAGGCCACGCGCGTTTATGGACACGGGAACTTCGGAAATTGATGATTGATGATTGATTATTTGAGGCTCGGCGAGAGCATCTATAAGCAGCCGGGAGACAGTGTATGAGCGACGAGCTTGACAAAATCCTAATTACATATAAAAAATCAAACTTCCAAGAGATGTTAGATCAATTTCTCACCTCAAAGGTTGGATTATCTCATTTCGCTATGGGTGAGCCCCACATAAAGAACAGACGAAAAGTCGAAGAGATTCTTGACAAAGTTGATACAGACGAAGTATTGTCACAATATACAAAGATATTTGATAAGGTTGATTTGACACCTGAGCAATTTCCTGTTTCTAAAGAAGAAATGGAGAAAGCTCATAAGGGAACCGATGCTACACTTTTAGAGTCGATTCGCCAGGCGATTAAAAATGTTCGTAAGTACCAGGAAGAAATTTTTATAGCCAACAAGAAGGCGAACCGGCATCCAGGGATAAAATACACACCTATAAAAAGAGTTGGTATTTGTGTTCCGGGGGCATCGGCACCACTGGCATCGACTGTGATAATGTGTGCAGTGCCTGCACAGGTAGCAGGAGTGAAGGAGATAATCGTAGTTTCGCCGCCAAGATATAAAGGCAGTATCCATCCGGTAACTTTGGCTGTCTGCTATGAACTGGGAATTGATGAAGTGTATCGAATCGGCGGTGCGCAAGCTATAGCTGCACTTACATTTTCAACCGAGACAATTAAGGAGGTAGATAAAATTGTTGGGCCGGGTAACCAGTGGGTACAAACAGCGAAGCAATTGGTATTTGGGGTAGTTGGCATTGATTCGATAGCTGGACCGAGTGAGGTCTTGATAATTGCAGATGATAGTGCTAACCCTGCCTGGGTAGCAGCCGACATGCTAAGCCAGGCAGAACATGCACCGGGCAGCGCGCTTCTGTTCACAGATTCACAGAAACTCGCAAAAAACGTGCTTGAGGAACTTAAGAAACAAGTAGAACAATTAGAGCGCGCCAAAGAGGCACTCGATTGCCTCAAGAAATATGGCGGGATAGCCGTTTTCAAGACCAAAGATGATGTAGTCAATAAGGCCAATGATTTTGCGCCCGAGCACCTACAAATTCAATGTGGGGAAAAAAGCAGAAGAATCGCAGACAGAATAGAAAATGCAGGAGCAATTTTTATTGGCGATTACAGCCCGGTGGCGGTTGGGGATTATTGGGCAGGGCCAAGCCATACGCTTCCAACCGGGCAAACCGCCAAATTTTTCAGTGCATTGAGCGCCAACGATTTTGTAAAGTCAATAAGTATTATCGAGTACAGCGCCGAGCAGTTGGCTTCGAGCGCGGAGGACATTATTCGGCTGGCCGAGGTCGAGGGCTTGGATGCCCACGCTCGAAGCGTTCGTATTCGGCAGGAGAATTGAAGTTTTTTTTACTTAACGGACGAGAGCGCGCAGACGGCTTGATATTGCGGGGGGTTTTCAGACTTCCCAGTTTAGCTTTTCCTGGTATTTGAAGAAGAACCTGCCCAATAGGTGTGCGGAGACGAGTATCAGATCAATGCGGGCAAGGAACAGAAGGATGGGCAGGAAAAACGAGTCTTGGCCGAGACGGCCAGCCATCACGAAGAGGTAGCCAACCAGGCCAAATACGGCTGCGAGCGCGACGTATTGGAAGAATGTGCTGAAGATTGAACCAATGATGATGATCGGGTTAAGCCCGGAGAAGGAGTCGAACATGAGAATTGCGAGCAGGCCCATTGGAAAGAAGAATGCCGCGTAACCCAACAGGGCCCAGAAGACGGTGTCGGTCTGGCGGGTTCTGATGTAGTAGGTCAACAGCGGCAACAGGAAAAAGGCAAGGCAGCCGACTATCCTGACCATTTGCCAGAACATATCACCGGCACTCGGGGCGTTACCGATTGTCTCTGGTCCTCGTATCCCGCCTGTTGCACTGTCGCGGATGCATTCGGCGATATACCAATAGAAGTATAATCCGATGACAATCCTCACAACGAGGCCTGGAAAATGCACGAACATCCAGAACGGCCCGACCATCACCCGCAAAATGTCCAACAGTACCGGTATTATGAAAACGATGCTCAGGGTCATAAGGCATGGCTTGCTTATCGGATATAGGAGCATGTCGATAGGCCACGGAAGCTTTCGTTGGGGCGGAGGCTCTGGTTCGGTCTTTCGGTATCCTAACAGGAGCATATTAGTATCTTGCTCGGCGGTGTCGGGTTCGCTGTATTGGTGCGGCGGTTTAGTTGGAGGGGTGAGGTTCTGCGGGTTATCGAGGAAAGTCAGGTTGTAGGGCGGTTTCTCCGGGGGTTGTTCTATAGCTTGGGGGGCGGGCGTTAGGAGGTCGGCTACGATCTGGCTGGCGGGGATAAGGATTGCGTTTTTACATTTGGGGCATTTGCCTTTTCGGCCTGCGAAGTCTTCGGGCACTTTCAATTTCGAAGAGCAATTTGGACAGTTGAACTTAATCATGGCTTTTCAGACACGGATACCCAAGGCAGAACTTATTTTTTGCCACTAAGGCACGAAGACACAAAGAACTGTATGCCGATGTACATCGGGATACGTCGCTCTAATAAACAAAGACGCAGAGAAACTGAATTAATTCAAAAAAATTCTCCGTTGTATCGTGGCGCATCGCCGTCGATGACGCCATATTGGCCGGAATATCAGGCTTTTGCGAGTTTTTGCTTTATTATTTCGGCGGCTTTGGCGAGTGCTTCCGGGATTTTTTTGGGGTCTTTTCCCCCCGCCTGGGCCATTTGGGGTTTTCCGCCGCCTCCGCCTCCGATTATGGGGGCGATTTCTTTGACGATATCGCCGGCCCTAACGCCCTTTTGGATTAGGTCTTCGGTTACTCCGGCCAGGAGCATTGCCTTATCTTCGGCCTGTGCGAGGGCGAGCACTACAACGGCGGATTGGGCCTTTTTCTTCAGCATATCTATCGCTTCTCTGGCCTGGTCTATCGATGTGGTGGAGAGCTTGCCGGTGATTACGGATGCTTCGCCGACCTTTTCGCAGTTATCGAGGAGCTTTCCGGCCTCGGCCATGGCGTCGGAGCCTGCGCCTCGGGCTGCGGATTTTAGCTCCTTGGCGAGATTCTTATTGTCCTGCAGGAGCTTTGCGACTCTATCGGGCAGTGCTTCGGATGCGACTTTAAGCATTGCGGAGAGTTCATCGACTATGCCGGATGCCTTTTCGAGGTAGTCGTTGAGTGCGCCGCCGGTCAGTGCCGTGATTCTGCGGACGCCGGTGGAGATGCTCTCTTCTTTTATGATTTTGAAGCTGCCTATCGAGCCGAGCCTCTCGACGTGTGTGCCGCCGCAGAACTCGCGGCTGAAAGCCTCGTCGATGAGCTTTTCGTCGGCTGCTCCGAGGCATACTACGCGCACTTCGTCTCCGTATTTTTCTCCGAACAGCGCCATTGCACCGAGCTTCTCGGCCTGGGCTTTGGCCATTACGGTCGAGGTTACGGGCAGGTCGGCGAGGATTTTTTCTCTGACGAGGTCTTCGATTTTCGCGACTTCGACGGCGGTCGGGGCTTTGGGATATGTGAAGTCGAATCTCAGATAGTCCGGCGCGACGCAGCTTCCCTGCTGGGCGACGGAATCGCCGAGCGTCTGCTGCAGCGCCCACTGGAGCAGATGCGTAGCGGTATGGTTTTTCTTTATCGAGTTTCTGTCTTTGCCGACCGTTGCCTTTACGTTCTGCCCGACAGCGAGGGCGCCTTGAGCGACTTTGCCTCGGTGGACGACACAGTTTGCTATTCTTGCCGTGGCTTCGACGACGAATTGGGCGTCGTCGGCCTGGATAATCCCGCAATCTCCGACCTGTCCGCCCGCCTCGGCGTAGAAACAGGTCTTATCCAGCACGAGTCCGACTTCTGCGCCGGTGGGGATTTGGCCTGCATCGTTGAAACCGCCGCCGGCGATCCAGCCGAGGATTTTGCTATCGCAGCTATCCGTATTGTATTTCTTGTCATCTTCAGTTGTCGGAAGTATCTTCGCGCTAACGCTGTCAGACAGGGAAATGGAATCCGCGACCTGGGCCGCACGGGCCCGCTGACGCTGCTGGTCCATAAGCTCATTGAATTTTTCGGTATCGACTTTGAGGCCTCGCTCGTTTGCCATTAGTTGGGTCAAATCGAGCGGGAAGCCGTAGGTATCGTAGAGTTGGAAGGCGTCTTCGCCGCTGATGATCTTGCCTTTTCGTGTCGAGGGCGTCTCGCCCTCGATTCGCGGGCGGGATGCCCGCGACACTACGGCGCGCCGAGCGGCGTCGGCGAAGATTTCAATGCCCCGGTCGAGCGTCCTTCCGAAGCCGGCCTCCTCGGATTCTATCACGGTCGAGACGTAGTCGGCCCGTGTCTTTATCTCAGGGAATGCCTCGCCGAGGTAATCGACGAGCACGCCGACGAGCTTGTAAAGAAACGGCTCGTGCATTCCGAGTTCTCTGCCGAACCTTGACGCCCGGCGGAGTATCCTGCGAATAACGTACCCCCTGCCCTCGTTGGAAGGGGCGGCGCCGTCGGTGATTGCAAAGGTTAATGCGCGAATATGGTCGGCGATTACGCGGAAGGCGCTGCCTGCCGAGTGTCGTGCATTTTCTAAGCAGCGTTTTGTGCTCCTGAGTTGAGATGTAATTGCATTTGAGAGATGTGTCCAACCAGTGTTGTGTTTCCGCCTGTTCAGCGTCCGCATCCGATAGCTTGCTAACGAAGTGAGCCGGGTAACGTCGTTTCTGCCAGGATTCGGCGATATTTGCTCCTATCGAGCGGGAAGACCGTCTAATTTGGTCGGTGAGCGAATAAAGTTCCCCTTTTGGGAACCGTTTTGTCAACTCGAATATCTTCTGCTGGAGTTCGATCGCCAGCTTGTAAACATTAAGGTCTCGGAAGCTCTCAATCCTCTCGCTCATTTTGTCAGTTCCGATTTCTTCCTCTGCCATCTGTCGTCTGTCCTCTGTCGTCCCCGCCATGCTTTCCCTCAATCTCCTCTCTAACCTGACTGAGCAGGTTTATTGCTTCGATGGGCGTTAGGTTGTTTATGTCTGTTGCGGCGAGTTTGTCTAAGATAGGCTTGTGCTTTTGGACAAAGAGGGTGTCGCCGTCCGGCTCTTTTGTTTTGTGCCTGGCTAAGTGTTCGCCGGTTGCTTCTTTTTGGAATGTGGCTTCCAATTCTTCTAAGATTTCTTTAGAGCGGTCGAGGATGGTTTTTGGGAGGCCGGCTAATTTTGCCACGTGGATTCCGTAGCTTTTGTCTGTTCCGCCGGGTAGGATTCTGTGCAGGAATACTACCTCGTCCATCCATTCGCGGACGGCGACGTTGCAGTTCTTAATGTTCTGGAACAACTCGGATAGCTCGGTCAGTTCGTGATAATGCGTAGCGAAAAGCGTGCGGCACTTTATTTTGTTTGCGATATGCTCTGTGATTGCCCAGGCTAATGACAGGCCGTCGTAGGTGCTGGTGCCTCGGCCTACCTCGTCGAGGATTACGAGCGATTTGGCTGTGGCGTTGTTGATGATATTAGCAGTCTCGGTCATCTCGACCATAAATGTCGATTGGCCTCGGACCAACTCATCGGAAGCCCCGACGCGCGTGAAGATTCTATCGACCAGGCCTATCTCGGCGTCCTTGGCGGGGATAAACGAGCCTGTCTGCGCCATCAGCACCAGCAGGGCGACCTGGCGGATATATGTGCTCTTGCCGCTCATATTCGGCCCTGTGATAACTGCGATATCACCCGCCCCGTTGCCTAATTCTACGTCGTTGGGCACGAATTCGGCTCCCAGCATCTCGGCCAGCACCGGATGCTTTCCTTCGCTGATGACAAGCTCGCCGCCGGTCGTCATCCTGGGGCGGACGTAGTGGCGTCGCTTGGCGACGTATGCCAGGCAAGCCAGGCAATCGCATCGGGCGAGCGTATCGGCCAGGGCTTGGAGCCGGGCGACGTATTCGGCGGCTTTGCTGCGAAGCTCTTCGAACAGCCGCAATTCGAGATCGAGGGCCTTTTCCTCGGCGCCGAGCACCTGGGTTTCGTACTCCTTGAGTTTCTCGGTGATATACCGCTCGGCGTTCTTGATTGTCTGCTTGCGAACGTAGTCGGGCGGGACTTTGCCCGCCGAGGCGTGAGAGACCTCGATATAATAGCCGAAGACCTTATTGAAGCCGATCTTGAGATTCGCGATGCCCGTGCGCTGCGATTGCTCTTTCTGGTAGTTCTGTAGAAAGCTCTGGCCGTCCCTGGAGATCGAGCGCAGCGAATCGAGTTTCTCGTTGAAGCCGGGGCGTATAACGCCGCCGTCGCGAAGGTGCATCGGGCAGTCAAGCTCGATTGCCGATTCGAGCAGCTCGGCCAATTCGTCCATACTGTCGCAGCCTGCCGCCAATTGCCCGAGCAACTCGGCGCCGAATTGCTGCAAAGTCTTTCGCAGTTCCGGTATCTGTCGTAATGTAGCCGTCAGGGCCAGCAGGTCTCGCGGCGACGCCCGGAAAGTGCTGATGCGGGCGGCGATTCGCTCGGTGTCGGATATGTTCGAGAGCAGCTTGCGGATATTAGCCAGGCCGCTCTCGGTGTTCTTCAATTCCTCGATTGTCTCCTGCCGCTGCTCTATTGCAGCCAAATCGCAAAGCGGCATGCAAAGCCAGCCGGCAAACATTCGCCCGCCCATGCCGGTCAGCGTCTCATCGAGCGATTCGAGCAGCGAGCCTTTCCTGCTCTCGGTGCGAATTGTTCGCAGGATTTCGAGGCTGCGCAGGGTGGTCGGGTCGATTTGCAGGAATTCCCGGCGTTCGATTTTTCGCAGGCTGCGAATATGACCGAGCGTCGTCTTCTGCGTTTCGGTCAGATATTCGATAATTGCCCCGGCCGGCGGGATAAGGCCGTCGTCGCCGTCGTCGATGCCGAAGCCTTCGAGCGTTGCTGTGCCGAAGTGCTTCAGCAGCCGCTGCCTGGCCTGGTACGGGTCGAAATACCAGGAAGGACGCTCGGTTACGATGGCGCTGGTCAATTGCGTGATGTCTTGGACGAGCTTCTTCGTCTCAGCCTCGAAGAGTTCGCCTCGCCGGTCGGCGATCAGGCATTCAGCCGGCGAGAGACGGAGCAATTCGTCGAGCAGCTTGTCCTCGCTGAGCTGCTGGGCGTAGAAGTGGCCCGTTGAGATATCGACCCAGCTTACGGCCGCCAGACCCTTATTGCCCATACTCACGGCGCAGAGGAAATTGTTCTCTTTGGCTTCGAGCAGCATATCGTCGGTAAGCGTGCCCGGCGTGATGATTCGCTTTACATCCCGCTTGACGACGCCTTTGGCCGTCTTCGGGTCCTCGACCTGTTCGCAAACGGCCACGCGATAGCCGGCCTGGATCATTTTCTTGAGATACCCGTCGATGGCGTGATAAGGAACGCCCGCCAGAGGGGTCTGCTTGCCCTTGTCCCTGCTGGTAAGAGTAAGCCCGCAGACTTTCGAGCAAATCCTGGCGTCCTCATAAAAAGTCTCATAGAAATCACCCATCCGGAAAAACAGAATGCAATCCGGGTGCTGCTTCTTGAAAGCATGAAACTGCTTCATCGCAGGCGTTAAATTTTCACTTATCGCGGCCATAGGTGCAGATTATACACCAAGTGAGCCATTTAACAACTCTGATATGATTTGGCGAGCCTGCCGGTTGGATTTTGCGGTTGTTAGCTGCTTTAGGAGGGCTTCCTGGCGGGGGGTGAATGCGATGGGGGTTTTTGCGTCGATTTCGGTGACGCTGGCGATTTGGAGGATTGCTTCTTTGAGGTTTTCGATGCCGGCGCCTGATTCAGCGCTTATTTGCACCGTGTCGCCCGGCGGCTCGGGCAATTTACCAATATCGAGCTTCTGGGGCAGGTCGGACTTGTTCAGGACGGTTAAGACTTTTTTGCCTGCGAGATTGTGCAGGAGTGTTTTATCGATTTTCCCGGCGGGCCGGCTGCCATCGAGAATCAGCAGCACCAATTCGGCCTCGGACAGGATTTGCATTGCCCTTTTCTGAGCGGCTTTATCGGCCTCGCTATCCGAAACGGCTGCGAGTTCTTCGTCCAGACCGGCGGTATCGATCAGCGTCACGGCGAGGGGGCCTATTTTGCATTCGGCCGAGACCCAATCGCGCGTTGTGCCCTCGATATCGGTCACGATAGCCTTCTGTTGCCCCGCAAGGCGATTCAACAGCGTACTCTTGCCGCTATTGGGCGGACCGGCCAGGATTATCGTACAACCGGCGATGGTCAGCTTCGCTACCTGGCTGTTCTTCAGTATCTGCTCGGCCTCGGCGGCGATTCGGTCTGAAGACATTGCCTCGCCATCTCTCAACCACTCGGATACAATCGCAGAAAGTCCCCCTTCGGTTTGATTGGCGATTATCTTCGTGCCTGCGAGCGTCTTTGCATTCAACTGGGCTAGTTTGGCTTCGATTGCGATTGTATTGAGATGTTTCTGGGCGATTAAGGTCTTTTTGAGAAGCTCTTCAGCATCGATCAACTCGACGCCGCAAGTGCCGAGCAGTTCCATTATCATCTCGACGATGAGCGGGTTGCCATGGCAGTGTATTGCGAAGGTGTCGGAGCCTTCGCAGCCGATTGTTACCTGGTCGATGGTCTTCTCGCCATCGACGATTGCACCGAGCAGTATCTTGCCCTTCTCGAACTCCGCGGCCCTGCCGCCTTTCGGCTGGAAGATTTGCCCCAATACCCCCTGCGCCGCCTCACCGAAGACCTGAACGGTGGCTATCGCCCCGACCCCCTTGCCCGTCATTACTGCCGCGTAAAGAGCCATAGGTCAAACCGAGTTTTCCGCTTTATCTTCGACATACTTTTTGTATGTTAGGACGATGCCCTTTATAACGAGGTTGGGCACGTAGCTGTCTATGAAGCCGCAATCATCGGCTATGACTTTTGCGGCGGCGCCTGTGATGACCGTTTGGGGCCATTTGCCGATTTCCTCTGCGTAGCGTCTGATGATTTCTTCCAATGCGCCGATGGCGGAGTAGTATATCCCGCAGTTAATAGCCTCGGCGGTGTTTTTCCCGTAAGGGCCGGCCGGCCTGGTGATCTTAACTTCGGGCAGTTGGGCGGTATTCTCTTTGAGGGCCTTGGCGCTGATTTCAAAGCCCGGAAAAATAACGCCGCCCTGGAAAATGCCATTTTTATCGACCAGATCGATAGTCACAGCCGTGCCGAAATCCACAACGACGACCGCATCCTCGACGACGGCATACGCCGCTGCAGCCGATACGACCCTATCGACGCCCACCTTGCCCGGCTCATCGACCCAGGTGCTCATCGGCAGCGGTATGTCCTTGCCGATGATTAGGGGTTTTTCCCCGAGTTCGCTCCGGGCAATCTCCTCGACGACCGCCGTCCAGGCAGGCTTGACGCTGCTGACGACGATAGCGCCGTTGCGCTTGCCTTCTTTCGAGCTTCCGACTACAGGAATCTGTTCCCAGGCGGACTTGAGGCACTTGGCCAGCTTGTCGCGGGATGCGCCGGGGACGGTCTCAATGGATTTCTCCTCGTCCCCGAGAAAAAGACCGACCCCAATATTCGTATTACCGATATCTACTGCGATTATGTTCATAGTTTCGTATCTCCCCTTTGGGGCACGCGTTAAGCGTATCTTGCATTTGGTTTTGTGCGGCCGGTTCCATTTCGTTTTGACTGTCTATTGGTCTATTTGGATTCCTTTGATCTTCTGCCAGAGCAGTTCGCTTAGTTGCTTTATTCCTTCTCCGGTGACGGCTGAGATTGGGTGGATGGTTTGTTTTAGTCTCCTGGCGAGGTCTTTTAGGGCTTTGGCTTCCGGGTCGAGGTCTATTTTGTTGGCGACTATTATCTCCTGCTTCTTTGCCAGCTCCTTGCTGTGCTTTTCGAGTTCTTTGCGGATGGCCTTATAGTTTTCGACGGGGTCGGAGCCGTCGGTGGGCATTATATCGAGGATGTGGACGATTATTGTGGTTCTTTCAATATGTTTGAGGAATTCGTGGCCGAGTCCTGCTCCTTCGTGTGCGCCTTCGATAAGGCCGGGGATATCAGCCATTACGAATCGGCGAAAATCGCTCAACTCAACGATGCCGAGCACCGGTTCGAGCGTTGTGAAGGGATAATCTGCGATTTTGGGCCTTGCCGCCGAGCAGCGGGAGATAAGCGTGCTCTTGCCCGCGTTGGGCAGGCCGACAAGCCCTACGTCGGCAATAAGCTTCAATTCATAACTGGGCAGTACGGATAAGGCGCGCAAATGATATTTCAGTAGAAAACATAAAAAAAGACCGTTGACAAATCTGGCTTCATAGGAGGTGTCCGGTACATTTTTTTGATGTCCGAGTATCATCCTGTCAGCATCTCGAATTCCTTGGGGCTTAGTGATTGCCTCAACTTCTGAAGCGCTATCAGTTCTATTTGCCGGACGCGCTCTTTGCTCAGGCCGAGGTCCTTGCCGACTTGCCTGAGCGGCTTTGGTTTCTTTTTTATGGGCCCTTGGCCTTCAATATGATAAACCCGGTGCCCCGCCCGTAACTGAGGCATTACGATTTGAACAAGAAAAGTCTTGACATTCCAAGGCGGATTTTATAGAATTAGTAATGGTGTAAAATAGTGGTTAGGCTTTGCAATAGCCTAATCTATCGAAATATAATGCAGTAGCGGTATTAGGATATAATACATTGCTTGTACAAATGGAGCGGGCTTATGAAAAACGCCAAGCTTAGTACGCTTCTTTTATTCCTTATCACATCGACTTTTTGTTCCCAGCCGCTTTTCGGTCAAAACTGGCCTGACGTTTTTGATCCGACTCTGCTGCAAACTCTTAACATCGAGATTAGTGAATCTAACTGGAATACTATCGTTAATGACGAAACTTTTGATATCGAATTACCGGGATGGTTCTGGGCCGACGGCGAAGAAGATAACAAGATGTATGTCGCAGTTCGCCGAAAATCGGGAGATCCTTTACCCGCCGCAGGTCACACAAAGATAAGTCTCAAAATCGACATTAACCAATATGTAACCGGCCAAATGTGGCATGGTCTAACCAAAGTAAGCCTGGAAAACGGAGACGACAACAACGTACTTACCGAATGCATAGCGGCCAATATCCATCAGATGGCATCGGGGCCTGAGGGATACGGATACGACGCGTGGAGAGCAAACTGGGTGAAGCTGTATGTAAATGGAACATATTATGGAGTGTATGTTAATGCCGAACAATTGGACAAGCAGTTCCTCATTAATCGGGGTTTGTATATCTGGCACCAGACGTGGTTATATCAATATCGTGGGTATTATAATTTTACGCTTGAAGTGGGGGATGACCTCAATCCGAGAAGCCCCGCAGTCAACGAACTGTGTTATGCACCGTTTCCTTACGCTGGGGCGTCCTCGCCATTGCATCCTGACGGCGGAATATGTTCCGTCCCGGATGACACAGTCCTCGTGAACCAGTTAAACGAATTGATAGATATGCAGGGCATGCTCACAATGGCTGCTGTGAATATCTTTGTCGCGAATCCCGATTCGTTGTTTACCCATGCACGCAACAGCCATTTCCTGGATTTCAATCTGGATAATCCGAGTGAAACCAGAAAAAGAATGTACTTTCCATGGGACGTAGATGCTGCAAACCAGAGAACAGATTTCAATATCTATCCGACGGAAGAATATTCTCAATTGCTGCTTAAGGAAACAACCTTCAAATCACAATACGACCAAATCCTGATAGATCTTCTAACCGGGCCTTTATCGGAGGAGAATATTCACAAATTCATAGACTCGATTGAAACAACTGCCCTGCTCGAAGCAGTCGCGGCGGATACCGCCAATAAACTGGGCACATCGACAGTTCAAGGGGTGGCAGACGAATTTGATTCCATTCGACAGTGGTATTCTGACAGGATCGCATTTGTTTTCGCCGAATTAGGCTATACTCCCGATGAAGACGGCGATACCATCGAAAACTCGGTTGACAACTGCCCCTATACGCCTAACACAAACCAGAATGATTCTGACAGCGATGGCATTGGCGATGTTTGTGATAAATGTGATGGACCGTGTCCCTGTTCTTCGGCAAATCTAAACGGCATCGATCCGGTTAACTTAGCCGATTTGGCAATGCTCGGAAACAATTGGCTCCGGAATGGTTCGAGCTTACCCGGAGACGTTGATGGTGATGAATCGGTAAATGTTACCGACCTTACAATAGTTGCTGACTTTTGGCTGAGTTCTTGCGATTAGAAACCCGTACATTTTTCCGGCTTGTGTCACCCGGTAAGCAACTCGAATTCCTTGGGGCTGAGCGACTGCCTTAGTTTTTGCGGGGCGATAAATAATAACTCGAACCGACCAACAGGTCAGTTTGAGTTATTTAGGAATCGGCTCTGTTAACGCATTATAAGTAAGCCATTTTGCGGCCATCGCAGCTAAATCTCCGAGGCCTGTAATACAGTTCCCATCAAAGTCAGTCGGATTATCCGCCACCAGCCCCGTGCCAGTCGTCGCCAGACAGGCGTCATCATAGACGTCAATCGTCAGAAAATCTTCCTTAGCTCTCTCAGGCGGCTCACCTGCATTGTTAACCGAAAGTGTCAACATGACGGTAACCGGAACACCGTCGGCAGGTTTGGTAATCGTAACCGTTGGAGTCGGATCGTTAGCAGCGACAGGATCGATAGGATCGAATTCAACAGCAACGCCGGCGGGAGGGGTATCCGCACTCCAGGCATAGGTCAAGTCCGTTGGCGGGTCAGAGTTATTAACAACGGTCGGATCCAATTGTACGGGTTCGCCGGACCATGTAATCATATTCATACCGGCATCGACAAAAGGAAGCGTCGAATCCAGGACGACAGGAACCTTTTGCGGAGTGAGGATTTTTTGGCTGTTATCCGGGCCGGCGAGCGAGCTGCCGTCAAGTTGGCCGTCGGAATTGCTGCCGGTTCCCCAGACCGTTCCGTCGGTGAGTTCGAAGACGGTGAATTGGTAGCCGCAGGCAATGGCGTTGACGGGGGCTTGCAGCGTAAGGGTTTGCGGCGACTGGCAGCCGACAGGCGAATTATCTCCGCCTCCGCACTGGCCTTCGAAGTTTCGCCCCCAGAGGTATGCCTGACCGGCCGGGCCGATGGCGGCGGAGTGATGGCAACCTGCCGCAATGTCAGTAATGCCGCTGAGGCCGGCAACTGCGGTGGGAGTGGCAGTCGAGGTGGTTGTGCCGAGGCCGAGTTGCCCGAAGGCGTTATTGCCGGTGGCGAGCACCGAGCCGTTGGCGAGAAGGATGAGTGAGTGCTGGCCGCCCGCCGCGACGGCGGAAGCGTTCGAAACGCCGGGAATGAGAGTAGGGCTCAATCTATCTGCCGTGTCCGAGAGACCGAGCTGGCCGTGTGTGTTGCGTCCCCAGCTATAGACCGTGTTGTCACTCATGACCGCGAGCGAGAAGCCGTCTCCGGCCGCCATCGAATCGACCCCGGTCAGAACGAGGACCGGTGATTCGGTGTCCAGGAGGCTTCCGTTGCCGAGCTGTCCGCCGCCGTTGTGGCCCCACGCGAAGAGCTGGCCGGTATCGTAATCGAGCGCAAGAAAGTGGCGGTGCCCGGCGGCGATGGCATCGATGCCGCTGAGGCCTGCGACCTGGACGGGGCTGGCGACGGCATTCGGAGTTCCGTGCGGCGTAGTGTGCTGCATGGTACTCTCGCCGAGAAACCAGACTGTGCCGTCCAACTTGAGGGCGATGGTGCTAAAGCCGCCCGCGGCAGCCTGCCTGACCCCGTCCAGCCCGGCAACCGTGGCCGGGATATCGTTGGGACTCGGGCCAAGTTGCCCGTAGGTCCCGTCACCAAGGCCGATGGTCTGTCCGGAGTTGATTCCAACGAAGTGATACCCCCCAGCCGAGAGATAGGGCGGATCGGCCCAGAGCGGGGCAACGGCGAAGCACATGATAGCCAAGAACAATATGTATCGAAGTTTTTTCATCTTATTGAGCCTCCGTTTTGAGTTGGGTAGTCAGGGCGTCGAGCTCGGCCAGCTTTGTGGCATATCGCGGATCATCAGCGAGATTGGTACGCTGGTAGGGATCGACCGTAACATCATATAACTGCTTAACGTAGCCGTTATCCGGGTAGCGGGTGTAGCTGAAGGACTCGGTTCGCACCCCTTCGTTCTTGAAGACGGTGCTGATTGCGGGATGATCGTGGAGGAATACGGTTCGCCAGTCGGCCGGGGGATTGCCCTCGATGATAGGACGCAGGGAACGCCCCTGCATGACGGAGGGCTGGGGGACCCCGGCATAGTCGAGTATGGTGGCGGGAATATCAAGATTGAGCGCCATCTGACTTACGCGCTGGCCTTGAAGGGCAGCGGGAAGCCGAGGGTCGTAGATTACGAGTGGAATCCGGATGGACTCTTCCTGGATATACCACTTGCCGGTCTGGTGCCGCTCGCCGATGCAGTAGCCGTTGTCCGATCCTAAGATAATAATGGTGTTGTTCGTCATGCTGTCACTATTGTCGCCGTCGCCGTTTGGATTGTCGAGAGCGGCGAGGATGCGTCCGATCTGTACATCGACTCCGTGGACCAGACGGAGATACTTCTTGAAATTGTCCTGGTGTTTTTGCTCGGTGTCGAAACTGGAGAGCCATGAGGCAGTGCCCGCCGCACTGGTTGACTTGATAAACGAAGGCAGGTCGTCGAACTGGGCCTGCGTGTCGGTCTTTGCGTGGGCAATGGTGTCGTCGGAATAGAGGCTGTTGTAGGCCGGGTCGGGTTCCAAGGGTCCGTGGGGGGACTTGAAGCTGATCTGAAGGCAGAAGGGCGCAGCGGTTGGATTCTTGGCGGGATCGACTACGTCTCCCAAAAACTCGATGGCGAGATCGCCCATGAATTTGGTCAGGTGGCGGCTGCCGGCGGACTCGCCGTCGATTACCTGATTGAAGTAGGAGCCCTGATAGTCGTAGCCTTTGTTGAAATCGTAGGTGCCGAATTCCCAGGGGAAGCCGGGGCCGTGCCCGTGCTTGCCGATAAATCCCATGTAGTAGCCGTCGGCGTCCAGTTGGGCCGGGTAGGAGTTCGCCCACTGTTCGGCCGTGTACGTTCCCTTCTGGACGGTTATGACTCCGTGCCGCGCCATGTGCTGGCCGGTAAAGACGCAGGCGCGACTCGGCCCGCAGATCGAGGTGGTGGTGAAGGCGTTCTCGAAGACGGTTCCGTGAGCTGCAAAGAAGTCCATGTTGGGCGTGGTGATGACCGAGTTGCCGGTGAAGCCGACCGCATCCCAGCGCATGTCATCGAGGAAGAAGAAAAGGATGTTGGGCTTGGCCGTCATGGTCGAAGCTGAAACCGGCGGGGCGCCGAATGCCCGTTTTGAAGGCAGTCCGTAAAACGCGGATACTCCGAGTGCCGCATGCTTTAAAAAATCTCTTCGACTGTACATAAATGTCCTCACATATTATTAATCTTTCTTGTCATATCTCATTAGCATATCGATGACGCCAAACGTTATCGAGCGCCTGAGACAATCCCAGGCGCCCGATAAATATATATGCTGTTGCCCAAAACGCGATAAATCCGTCTTTTCCAATGCTTTGACCCAGAAACTTATCTCAAGCTAACCAACTTTTTTGCAGTTGAACCATAAATAGTTTCTGTTGCGGAAACTAATTAAAGAGAAATTGTAATAGAATATATTTCCATGCACTTGCCAATATCACTTCTTTCGACATAGACGCCATTGAATCCTTAAACATCCGCCGCCTTTCGCAAGGGAATTTCCCGGGAATAATGACGGCCGATAAAGCGCCGCAACTGCGTACTGAGAAATGTTCTTCTGCCGGTCATACACCAAACCTCGACCTGGCCTTACATCTTGGCCAGCTTCTTGACAAAATCCCGGCAGTTTTTCGCAAACCCAAGCGTGCGATCTTCGAGGTCATAGCGTTTTGAATTTTGGTTTTCTGTCATTAGGATTTGTCTCGGATTTCGTGCTTCGGATTTCGTATTTTGCGCGGCGTTTCTGACCGCAACTCTCATTTCTAATCCGTCATTGGGCGGTGTTTCTCTACTATGCCTACATCTTTGTCTCCTCTGCCTGAGAGGTTCACTATTACTACTTGTTCGGGTTCGAGGTTGCCTTTCTGGCTTAGCAGCCATGCCAGGGCGTGGGAGCTTTCCAATGCGGGTAGTATTCCCTCGCATTTGCAGAGCAGCGAGAATGCGTCGAGTACTTCTTCATCTTCGGCGGCGACGTAGTCGGCGCGTCCGGTGTCTTTTAGGAGGCAGTGCTCCGGGCCTACGGCGGGGTAATCCAGGCCTGCGGATACGGACTCGGTATCGCGAACCTGGCCTTCCTCGTCCTGGAGGAGATATGCCTTTGCGCCGTGGAGGATTCCGACCCTGCCTGCACATAAGGTCGCGGCGTGCCGCCCGGAGCTTACGCTTGACCCGCCCGCCTCGACTCCGACGAGCCGGACGTCCTTATCATCGACGAATCCCGAGAATATACCTATTGCATTGCTTCCGCCGCCGACACATGCTACGACCATATCCGGGAGCCTGCCGATCATATCGAGGGACTGTTGGCGGGCTTCTTTGCCTATCGGGCTTTGGAAGTGCTTTACAATCGTCGGATACGGGTGCGGGCCGCAGGCTGAACCGAAGAGGTAGAAGGTGTCGGTAACGTGAGCGGTCCAGTAGCGAAGTGCGTCGTTGATGGCGTCCTTCAGAGTGCCCGTGCCGCCCTCGACGCCTCTCACTTCTGCTCCGCAGAGCTTCATCTTGTGGACGTTGACGCTTTGTCGCTCGATGTCGATTACTCCCATGAAGATTTTAGTCTCCATTCCGAAGAGTGCGCCTATCATTGCGGTCGCCAGGCCGTGCTGGCCGGCTCCGGTCTCGGCGATTATCCTGGTCTTGCCCATGTATTTCGCGAGCAGGCCCTGGCCGAGCGTGTTGTTGACTTTGTGGGCGCCGCCGTGGAGGAGGTCTTCGCGCTTGAGATAGACCTTGCAGCCGACGTGCTCGCTGAACCTTTTGGCATGGTATAGCGGGCTTGGTCTGCCTGCGTAATTTTTGTAGAGCTGCGCCAGGTCGGCGGCGAACTGCTCATCCTGATAGAAGCGATAGAACGCCTCCTCCAATTCCTCCAGTACGGGTATAAGGACTTCCGGGACGTAGAAGCCGCCGTAGTCTCCGAATCTGCCTTTATACTTCATATTTAGCCTCTTAGGTGTTTTATGTTGTCGAACAGTTTTTTCATTTTCTTATGGTCTTTTTTTCCCGGCTCTGCTTCGATTCCGCTGCAGACGTCAATTCCATATACGCCGATTTCGACGGCGTCTGCGGCGTTGTCCGGGTTTATTCCGCCTGCGAGAAACACTCTTTTGCCGATATGTCCCACGATATTCCAATCGAATGTTAGTCCTGTTCCGCCGTATCTTTCGGGGTGGAAGGCGTCGAGCAGGATAGCGTCGGTGAAGAATTTCTCCGCTTTTTTGATGTCGGTTTCGTCTTTTACGCGGAGGGCTTTCATTGTTTTCACATCGACGGAATTGAGCGACTTGCAGAATTCAGGGCTTTCGTCCCCGTGCAGTTGCACCCAGTTCAGGCTGCAGACGTCCATGATTCGGCGAATCTCTTCGAACGAGGAATTAACAAATACTCCCGCCGTGTCGATGATTGCTGGCAGCCTGTTAATTATGGCGGCGGCGTCTTCGGGTGTCAAATATCGGGGGCTTTTAGGATAGAAATTGAAGCCCAGCAAATCGGCGCCCATATCGAACGCAGCGGCTGCGTCGTCGTAGTTGGTGATGCCGCAGATTTTTACTTTTACTATTAACATAAGAACTAAAAGATCAAAGCTAAAAACTCAAAACCATAACTCAAAACTGAAACCTTTTGGATTTTGCACTATGATTTTGCGTTTTTAATTTCAGGTTTTACGCTTTATTCGAGACCTCGATTAGTTTATTCAGGCAATCTGAGGCGGCGGCGTTGGCGATTGCGTTTTGGGCCAGCTCGATTGCCGATGGAAAATCATCCGCCAGGGCGGCGACTATTACCGCTGCTGCGGCATTTAGTATGACAATATCTCTGCGAGGGCCTGTTTCCTTGCCGGCCAGAATATCACGAATAACGGCGGCATTTTCTATCGCGTCACCGGTTTTAAGCTCGTCGATGGAGGGTCTCGCGAAGCCAAGCTCAGCGGGGTTGATTTCTGTTTGAGTAATATCGCCGTCCTTGAGCCAACGAACCTGAGTGATGCCGAGAGTGCTTATCTCGTCCATACCCTGACCGTGAACCACCATCGCTCTTTTTGCGCCCAACATCCTGAGCGTCTCGCATATTCGGTCCATCAGCGCCTCCTCCGCCACCCCCATCACCTGTGCGGCGACCCCTGCGGGATTGGCCAGCGGACCGAGGATATTGAAGGCCGTTCTAAAATCGAGGCTCTTGCGAATCGGCTGAACAAACCTCATCGCCGGATGGAACTTTGGCGCGAACATGAACCCGATATGCGCCTCTCTGATGCATTCGGCGACAATATCGGGGCCTGGATCGATATTGACTCCAAGCTCTTCGAGGACATCGGCCGAGCCGCATCTGCTGGTGATGCCTCGATTGCCATGCTTTGCCACATAAGCGCCGGCCCCCGCTGCAACAATGGCGGCGCCCGTCGAGATATTGAAGGTCTTGACGGTCGCCCCGCCTGTGCCGCAGGTATCGATAAGGTTGTCTATTCCCGCCCTAACAGGCACGGCGTGGTCGCGAAGCGACTGGGCCAGACCTGCAATCTCAGAGGAAGTCGCCCGTTTCATTCGCATCGCCGCCAGAAACGCGGCAATCTGCAATTCCGAGACCTCGCCGTCGAATATGATATCCTGCAGTTGCTTTGCCTGGTCGAATGTGAGGTCGCCTCCGTCCAGGATAATCTCAAGATATTTAGTAATATTGGCCATTGCCGGTCTCGCTACTCGTTCCTTGTGGATACTGCTATCGACAAGATGTTTTCAATCAATCTGCCGCCTGCTGGTGTAAGGATGCTTTCCGGGTGGAACTGAACGCCGTATATGGGCAGGTCTTTGTGCTTGACTCCCATAACGACGTTCTCGAATCGGGCGGTTTCTTCGAGGCAATCGGGGACTTCCACGGCGCAGAGACTGTGATAGCGGCCGGCCTGGAGCGGGTTTTCCACGCCTGCGAATACGCCCTTTTCGTTGTGCGTAACTCTTGATGGCTTGCCGTGCATCGGCTCGGGTGCATGGCCTATCTTGCCGCCGAAGTGCTGCACGATGACCTGATGGCCGAGGCATACGCCGAGTATCGGGAGCTTATCCTTGAAGTAACCCACGGCTTCGAGCGAGACGCCGGCCGTATCCGGCGTTCCCGGGCCTGGCGAGATTACGAGCAAATCAGGGTCGAAATCGGCGGCGATCGCTTTTAGATCATCCAGGTTGGTATCGGCGCGATAGACTTTTGCCGCGCAATTGCGCTTGCAGAAATCATCGACGAGATTGTAGGTGAACGAATCGAAGTTGTCGATGAACAGAACTTTTCTTTTTGTGGTTTCCATAGTGTTGTAGTTAAAAGTTTAAAGCTAAAAGCCAAAGCTTAGAAGTTAAAAGCGACTGCACGGGCTAAAGCCCATTCTACGTGACTACAAGCCCTAAGCGTAAGCCTGTCCCTTAGGGGCGCCGGGGTAATATCCCCGCCCTTACGGTCGGGGCTTGTAATTCTCGGGCCGGCCCCAAAGTCAGGTAAATTTGCCGGGCCTCGCCCGGGACTTTTCAATAGCCTCAAGTTCAGTATGTTATGGTTTTGCATTTTGCACTTAAAGTTTTCAGTTTGTTCTGATGGCACGCAGGCACGAGCCTGCTTTGTGCTCGGTTTCCTCGAATTCTGTTTTCGGGACGCTGTCGTGGACGATGCCTGCCCCGACTCGGACGTAGGCGGTGTGGTCGCGGACCTGCAGGCTCCTTATCGTGATGCAGCTATCGAACTGGCCATCCACGGTGAGGTACATCACCGCCCCGCCGTAGTAGCCTCGCTTAGTCTTCTCCAGCAGGCGAATTAGCTTCATCGCCTCGATTTTCGGGGCGCCTGTGAGAGTGCCCATGTTCATCGTGGCCAGATAGGCGCTGAGGGCGTCGAGGGCGTCGGCAAGGACGCCTTTGACGTTGCTCACGAGGTGCATGACGGATTCGTATTTCTCGGCGATTAGCAGTTCGGTAACCACCCTGCTGCCCGGCCTGGCTACACGGGCAATATCGTTTCGCGCCAAATCAACGAGCATTATGTGCTCGGCGAGTTCCTTTCGGTCGAGTTTTAGCTCGGCCTCATAGCGGAAATCGGTGTCCTTATCGATTTTCCCGTCGATTCTGCCTCTCGGCTTCGTGCCGGCAATCGGCCTTATTTCGACAGCCCGCTGCTCGGTGCCGCTTACTCTCAGATTCAACTCCGGACTCGAACCCATCAGTACTGTGTTCGGCGTGTTGAGATAGAACATGTACGGCGAGGGATTAAGCACCCTCAAACGCTTATACACATCGAGCGGCTCATCGGGGCAGGGCTCGGTTATCGTCCTGCTGAGGACGACCTGGAAGATATCGCCGTCGATTATGTGCTTCTTGGCGGTTCGGACGATTCCTTCGTATTCGGCCTGGTTGGTATCCGTCGAAGCCGGCGGAATATCGCCTTCGAACCTTTTGCCCTTGGGCAATTCCGATTGTTCCATTTCGGAGTAGTAGTCGAGGCATTCCTGAGCTTCGGCAATGGCAATATCGGGCTTATCGTCCGTAATGATGCAGTTCACAACGCAATAGCCCCTGGAGTGCTCGTGGTCCATCAGGAAGATATTGTCGGCGAAATACAACTCGTAGTCAGGGTTGTCGAGCAGGTCGGCGGTGTTTTGGGGGAGCTTCTCGAACTGGTCTATGAAGTCGTAGCTCAGTGCTCCGAGCAGGCCGCATGTGATGCGGAAGGGCTTGCTGGCAAGGCTGAACGCGAATGCGACGGCCCGGAGGACGTCCATCTGATTTGTGCTCTTCAGGCGGGTCTGCTCATCGACGACTTTATCGATTTGCTTGATTCGGCCCGTGATTGCGGTTTCAGTGAAATCGACGGATTCGCAGAAATCGAACCTTTCCGCCTCGGCCAGGTACTTGAGCATTCGGCGTCCGGGGCCGCTGAGAGCCTTTATAGTGAAATTAAGGCCTGTGCCGGCGAGGTAGAGGGCGGGCCTGGCCGTGCCGAAGCTCAAGGCGCCGGTGCCCGCGAGGTATTCGCGGGATTCGAAGAGGCAGCAGTTCTCGGCTCGCCCATAGTCGCTTAGCCGGGCAAAGAAGTCCATCGGGTCGGCCATCTCGACCTCCCGCGTAATGGGCACTATCTGCCCCGGCCCGGCAGAGCGAATTATATGTTCGTAATCATTCATTTTTTCGTATCGCGTATCACGTTTAGCCGCCGCCGACACTTGTCCCGTGGGGACGGCGGCGTACTTCGACATTCGTATTTCCTGACCGAGCAGAACCGCTTCCTGCTCACCGACGAGAAAACGGGCGAACTGACGGCCCGCGGCAAGACGATCATCGACCATACGCCGATGGGCCGATTCGGCGAAGCTGAAGAACTGATGGGGACCGTTATCTGGCTGCTGAGCGACGCCGCCAAATTCGTCACGGGAATAGTAGTCCCCGTTGACGGAGGATTCTCAGCATTCAGCGGAGTATGAGCGATTGATTATTGATTATTGGTTAGGAGCAAAATGGCTGATGTTGACCCGGCTCGGGCATTGAAGGATTTCAAACCGAAACATGATTTTTTCGTCGGTATAGACTCGGACGGCTGCGCGTTCGATACGATGGGTATTAAGCAGCGGGAGTGCTTCTGCCCCTGGCTGATCGGCTATTTTGGCTTGCAGCCGGTTGCGCAGGCGGCGCGGGAATGCAAGGATTTTGCGGATTTGTTCTCGAAGACTCGCGGGGCGAATCGCCATAAGACTTGCAAGCGGATAATAGCGGATTTGCTGCCGAATCATCCGATGACGAAGGCTCGCGGGTTCGAGGTTCCTCAGTATCCGCATTACTTCGCGTGGGTCGATGACCCGAAAAGCCTTCTGAGCAACGACGGACTCAAACAGGCCATCGAAAAGGCCAGGAGCCCCGAGGCCAAAGCCGAGCTGGAACATGCACTCGCCTGGAGCGAAAAGGTCAACGAGGTCATAGGCCAAATCGTAAAGGACCTGCCCCCGTTTCCGTATGTACGCGAGAGCCTTGAGAAGATTCAGCCGCTGGCCGACGTTATCGTCGTTTCGGCGACGCCCGGCGAGGCCCTTATCCGCGAGTGGGAAGAGCACGACATCGCCAGGTACGTCGAGGTCATCGCAGGCCAGGAAATGGGCACGAAGGCCCAGCATCTCGAATACGCCGCGAAGGGCAGATACGAGAAGGACCACGTCTTGATGGTGGGCGATGCGCCGGGCGATATGAAGGCGGCGAAGACCAACGGCGTATTGTTCTACCCGATCAATCCGGGCGGTGAGGTCGAGTCCTGGAAGCGGTTTCACGATGAGGCGTTCGATAAGTTCATTAACGGCCAATACGCAGGCGACTACGAGGCTAAGCTGATCGCCGAATTCGACGCGTACCTGCCCGAACTGCCGCCTTGGGAGAAATAGTTGCCGCCTTGTTTGGCAGCCACCCCCCAGGGGCGGGCAGAAGGCACTAAGACACGAAGGAATATCATAGTTACTCAAACTGACCGAAAAGTGTTACGTAAAAAAGAAATCCCTTTTCGGTCAGTTTGAGATAGTTAGTATATCTGTTGCCCAAAGCAACAGAAACTATTTAGCCCCGCGTTGTACGCGGGGTTTTGACCTAAACAAATACGAAGCTATGATTATATCACGAGAAAATAAGGGCGGTTTTGTTACGAACGAACAGGCTAATGAAGCAATCGGCGAGTTTTTCGCGCAGAATGATTGCGGCGGCAAGCGGATTCTGCTGATAATCCCGGATAATACGCGGTCGGGGCCTGTCGGCGAGGTCTTCAAGATGATCTACGAGCAGATTGGGGGCAAGGCCAAGGCCCTCGATTGCCTGGTCGCCCTCGGTACGCATCAGCCTATGAGCGCCAAGCAGATTTGCGCCAGGCTGGCGATGACGCTCGACGAGCGAAAAACGAAGTACGCCTCGGTGAAGTTCTTCAACCACGAATGGGAGAAGCCGGAGACTTTCAAATCCATCGGGACGATCTCGGCCGATGAGATCGAGGAAATTAGCGGCGGGTTGTTTTGCGAAGAGGTCAATGTCGCAATCAATAAGCTGATTTTCGATTACGATGAGTTTTTCATCCTGGGGCCTGTCTTTCCGCACGAGGTTGTGGGGTTTTCGGGGGGGCATAAGTATATTTTCCCCGGCATTGCGGGCGATGAGATTATTCATTTTTTCCACTGGCTCGGCGCGGTTGTCACGAATCCGATGATTAACGGCAACAAGTGGACGGTGACGCGCAAGGTCGTCGAGAAGGCCGCTTCGTTTATCAGAATGCCGCACCGGCTCATCGCCATCGTCGCCCTGCTCGACGAACTGAAGGGGATATTCCTCGGGGATTGCGTCGAGGCGTGGGAGAAGGCGGCGGATTTATCCAACGAGGTCCATATCGTCTATAAGGACAGGAGCTACAACACAGTCCTCGGCCTGACGCCGGAAATGTACGACGATATATGGACGGCGGGCAAGGTGATGTACAAGCTCGAACCGGTCCTCGCCGACGGGGCGACGCTGATTATCCACGCCCCGCATATCACGGAAGTTTCATACACGCACGGCAAATACCTGGACCAAATCGGCTATCATACGCGGGATTACTTCCGCACGCGAATGGACCAATTCGCCGATATTCCGCGAGGCATCATCGCCCACTCGACCCACGTAAAAGGCATTGGCACATATATCGACGGCGTCGAAAAGCCCCGAGTAAACGTAGTCCTGGCCACCAGTATCCCCAGGGAGCGCTGCGACAAAATAAATTTAGGCTACATGAACCCGACCAACATAAACATCGCCGACTACGAAGGCAAAGAAGACAAAGGGGTATTAGTAGTCCACCACGCCGGAGAAGTACTACACAGACTCGCGGTCGGTTCAATACCGAAAATTCCAAACCTGTGACGTGTTCACAATCATGCCACCTTGTTCAATGCCATGGGCGAGAAAATCTGAAAATCTGGTGATTGTCACTAGTTCAGAAGGTAATGGCCTCGCGCAAATCTATAATGAGGGCATGATCATTCATCGGGGCTATCAGGTGGCCATTGATGGCTTGGGGCTGCCCAAGGCCATTCCACATTATGTTTATCGAGCGCTCGCCTTTCGCGAGGTCGTTCAAACGATATGGAACGAGACGCATCTTTCGAGCGCTGCCTGCGGGGCGACTCGGACTAATATCCTCCTTGGGATCAACGTATCCACACAACAAGACCCACTCCCCGTCAATCTTAAGTGTCTCGACCATTTCCAAATCATCGTTAGAAACAGCAATACTCTTCACAAGCCCCCCCGTATTTGCATTGTGAATTCTGATCTTGAGAACAGCAGGGTTGGCTGGGACCTCCAAGCAGACTATTACACCAGTATCTTGTACATACCCGCAATCATCGACCACAGTCGTAAACTCCTGTCCCAAGCTGACGCGGCTCGCTTCTTTCTTGCGATGACCGATATAAAACTGTATCTTACCCGTTTCAAGGCTTGTGATGGCATGCCTCCCGTGGCCAAGGGGAGCCCAAAAGTTCGTTCTGCCAAGAATGGCTGGCCGAGCGGCCTCACGGGGCGTGATCCATTCTCTGGTGTCATATTCACCTATTCTCTCAAAAGGCGGAAAACGCCATAGCTGCGTCTTAGTATTTCCTACCGATTCGTCAAGGGTTTGAACTTCGCCCACAATAACAAGGCGATTCTTGGAAATGGCTGCCTGTATGTCATGGAGCCCGTGGTCTGAAGCGGACAAAACATGGTATTTGCCAGTGTGAACATTGCAGAGCCACACGCTATCGGCGTGTTCATCCTCTGCTGTTCTTACGACTGCGAGAAACTCAGGGTCACTCTGGTTGGAAAGTACAGGAAAACCCTGAGGAATCTCGATATCACTGTGATGCAGCGAATCGAGTTCGAAGAAATAGCCGATGTTCCGCCCATCCGTCGATGCATGCCTGGGAAAAACGCCCAGCAATCCACTCCGTACAGGTAGTACGCTAGCCTGAAATGTTAGCGGAAACCACTTTGATTTCCCTGATCGCAAGTCAACGACACAAGCTGCCGAAGCAATTTCTGTAGGGGTTCTTATCAGATAGTTGCAGACAAGGACTTTTCCGTCCGGGCTTACCTTGGTCCACACAGGGACTTTGCCGTACACCAGATCGTACGAATCAGGGATGTTCCATGCTACAAAATTTGGCTCAGGGAGTGTTGAACTCTTCTTGCCATCTTCGGAGCAAGATGCCAAGCACACAACAGCTATGACGCAACCAGCCAAGAACGCAACATGGCGAGACAACCATGAAACAAAGACTCTCCGCATTTTTGTCGCTCCAGTAGAACGGAGTCCGTTGGGCCTGTTTTCCTTTTCCATTCCGAGTTTCTAATTCCTTTCTCAATCACCCTTCCTACCAGTCGAAGCTTTCTACAAACAAGTCAACACCGAAAGTCGTCGGGATCGGCACAATTAAGGAGGCCTACCAACTGTCGTTATTGTAACAAATGTCAAGCCTCACGTCCACAGGACAAGGGAAGAATTCAGCCTTGTGCAAGCCCTTGATTATTCGGTTTTGGGTGGTATTATGGTCTGCGGTGTGAGTTTTGTGTGATTATTCTTTGACAACGCTCTTTTAAGGAACAGGTGAGATTTTGGAACGGAGACAGACTCTTGTTGTGTTGACGACGATTTTGGTTGGTTTGGGTGCAGTCGGTATCTTTTCAAAGTCGGCGTCCGGGGCGGTTACGGTTGAATCGTTTCCTGGCGAGATGGTCGATCCGGATACAATCGCCCGTTTGCCACGGGCGGGCGAAATCTCCGGCGAACAGGCCTTCGAGCAGGCGGGCAAGTCGGCTGAGATTGCGGGGTATTCGCTTAGTAAGGTGCATCGCTGGCTGCATGAGCAGGCGTTGAAGCAGATCGATCCTGCGACCGGGCTTTATAAAGCGGACGGCAAGTGGAATTACTGCGATACCGCTGCGGACTGCTATCCTTTTTTGGTCTGGGCCGCTTATGTTGTCGATGCCGAGGCGCTTAACGGGCCTGTGCGGGATATCCTTCATACTGAAATGAAGCTCTGCAATCACACCGACCGTATTCCGGTTCCCTGGGATTTCGGCAGGAATGCAAAGCAAGAGGACCTGTCCTGGGACCGAGTGGTCTATGAGGCCTCGGAGTACGTTAAAGACGGGCTTATCGCAATCGTCGAGGTTACGGGC
Source organism: Sedimentisphaerales bacterium (assembly GCA_041322395.1). Taxonomy (GTDB): domain Bacteria; phylum Planctomycetota; class Phycisphaerae; order Sedimentisphaerales; family Anaerobacaceae; genus JAFGCD01. Next base: position 1,923,224 of record JBGLNQ010000001.1, on the reverse strand, counting down.
AAGGACGAATGGTTTGCGCGGATGAAGGGGATCGAGGAAGACTTTTGGAAGCACGCCAAGATCGATACGCCATACGGCAAGATTCCCTCGACGAATGTCGAAATCAACGGCGAGCAATTGCAGGCCCTGGCTCGGCTATATACGATGACGGGGGAAAAGAATTTCCTCACCTGGGCCGAGCGATTGGGCGACTACTATCTGACCAAGGGCGATTGTCGTCAAGGCCGAGAAACCCTGGCAAGGCAAGCTAATCTTCGATATCCCGCGATACCGCGAATACATGGGCTTTAGCAAAGATTGGCCCCGGATGAATACGCTGCCCGAATGGTTCACCGTCGAGCCAAAACACAAATACACGGTCAAAGACCTCTCAGGCGGCTCGAAGAAGCAAACCGGCCAGAAGCTCCACGCAGGTTTCCCGGTAAACCTCCCCGCCAACGGAGAACTCCGCCTGCTAATCGAGCCTTGATTTCGGGCGAAGCAACGTTTACAATACCGCCATCGAGGGCGTTCGTAAGGAAAGCAAACTCGAAATACTGAACTTGAAAACTTAGTGTCTTAGTGCCTTAGTAACTATCTCAAAACTGATAATCGCCAACGTCGGCGATACCAGAATAATAAGCAGGCAAGTTTGATTAACGCAAGGTAATTACATGCTTTCTTATCATAACGAACAAGAATTGCACGACACTTGCTCAACCGAAGAGATTGTCGCCGCTGCCGAGGGCGTCGAGAATGGCCTGCTGAACGGGATTGATATCCTGGTATTCATCGACGAATATGTATTTGTATCTTTCGCGAAGGGCCAGGGCGCTCGGCGAGGGCGATAATTCGCCGTCGGGTGCGGCTTCGGTCAGAAGCTCCAGTGCCTTGTGTTCGAGGTCGGAGAAGTCCAGGCAGTTGAGAGACAGCTTGGCCTTGCTGTAAAGTTCGTCGAATTTTTCGACAAGCTCGATGAGCACATGCGTCTGAGAGGCGACGGGCCTGCCAACCTTTTCAACATAATCGGGACTCAGGATAGCAAGGCTCGATAGTTTCGCGAAGGCCTTGAAGGCATTGGTCACCGATTCGTGCATCAGCTCAGCGAGAGACTCGGGCGCGTCCCTGGGCTTGCTGAATCTCGGCTTTTGAAAGTCTGTTATGCTCTGTACAAATGCGTTCCAGTCGCCGGCGCCGAGCAGGTCCAGGTATCGAGCAACTGGCCTGATAAAACCTTCCTCGAACTTCGCACCCCATTCGCCTCCGGGCGATTCTCTTTCATAGAGCCGATGCACATGCTGCAAACGATCGATAATCCCGCGCAGATTTCCGGCGATAATATCCTTTTGCTTTTGGGCGAGTTCGCCGGCAGCGGAGTTGGCGTCGGCCAGTCGGGTCGCCCTTTCGCACCATCTTTGACGCGAGACGACGCCATCGAGAAAACCGCTCAACTCGATAATCTTATTGAGAAAGCCGCCGTTTGCCCGCAAGTCGCGGCGGCGCAGGAGCTTTTCGAGGTTCTCGGCGTCACCCTGCCGCCAGATCGAATCGACCGCCTTATCGAGGACGTCGGCCTTGAGCAGGCGGGCCTCGTCGGCGTCGATAACGCTGAAAGTCGGGTCCAGGCCGAGCTTGTGGAAGTATTCGGTTATCAGCCGCTTGCAGAACGAATGGATCGTGCTGATATCGGCGCCCGGAAGCATGACAAGCTGGCGGCGAAGATGGGCGCGGCGGCTGCGAGCGTATTCGTCGCGCAGATGCCGGGCAATTCGCGAGCGCATCTGCTCGGCCGCCATCTCCGTGAACGTGAGGATAAGCATATCGCGAACACCGTGATCGTTCGCCTTATCCGAAACCAAGTTCACGCACCGCCCGGAAAGCACCGCGGTCTTACCCGTCCCCGCCGAGGCGGTGACAAGAACATTCCTGTTGCGATCAACAATCGCCCGTCTCTGCTGGTCGGTCCACTTGATCTTCTGCTCAGCCATCAGCCTCTCCCATCTTCTCAAGCACCGCGGTTTTGCCGAGTGAGGGCAGTGGGTTGTAGTCGTTTATTTGCCAGTCGAATCTGCAGACGGACTTGTATTTGCAGTAGGTGCATGGCGAGTCGGTGCCGATTCTGTACGGCCGGATGTCGATTTTGCCGGTTAGGATTTCCCCGGCCAGGGCGATTATCTTTCGCTCGGCAAAGTCCAGGACACTTTGGAAATCGTCCGGCCTTAATGCCCCGCGGTTGTTGTAGCTTCCGTAAGGCTCGCCGTCTTTGGTGACATAGAAGTTGTAGAAGCGGCTGTCTTTGGCGGCTTTGGAATCGAGATTCCCTGCGAATTTGCCGTTGAATATCCCGCTCGCCTTGTGGCGGAATTTGCCGAGTGCATCGGGCAGTTCGTCGATAGTCGCCGATTCGGCACCGACCTCGACGGGCATGAAGAACGCCCCGACTATGTTTTCGCTTTTCCTGGTCCCTGCTGCGTCGCGGACTGCGAGCATGTAGATTGGCAATTGCATATCGAGGCCGTGGGCGAATCCTGTCCAGTTGAATGACCTGGCGTGGCGTTTATAGTCGAATACAATCGCCAGGTCTTCACCTTCGACCATAGCTTTATCGATACGGTCTATCTTGCCTTTTAAAGACAGTATTCGTCCGTCGGCCAGAGTAAGCTCGTATCCGCCCGGCCCGTCAGCATCTTTCTCCGGCGTGCCGAACGACACCTCGGATGCGGCCGGCTCGAAAGTGCCTGCGCGAACCATCTGCGCAATCGCGAGGATGCAGTCTTCGAGTATTTCGCCTGCATTCTGCAGGATGAAGGCGTTGTGCGGGCCGTGATGAGCGAAGTTCGCAAGGAAAGGATCCTCGACGGCGAGAGCCTCTATCCTGCCATGCAGAATGCTCTTGAGTTGTTCGTCGTCGATATCGGCGAAATTCAGGCCCCGGGCCTTGACTTCTTTCAGCAGGGCATCGAGGACGGTGTGATAAAAGTTGCCCAGGTCGAGCGGCTCGAATTTGAACTCCTTTCGCTCCTTGAGGCCGAGCATATATCGTGCAAAGTGCTGATAGGGACAGGCCGCGAAGGCGCCGAGCCTGGTTGCGGAGCTGCGAAGCTTCATATCGAAAAGCTCGGTGACGATCCTATCGTCGAGGCCGGCCCGGTTTTCGTAGTTCAGCGCGGAATCGATTACGCAGCCGGCATCGGCAAGTGCGTCGGCCAGCCTTATAGCATCGAGCAAGCCGTCGAGATCGGCGTTATCGGCGTTTTCGCACTCGAAGGCATCCTTGCCCAACCGGGTGCAGAGCATCTCGATGAGTCCGGTTCGGTTGTGGATATTCTCGATATCGCGCTGCGCGGGTGAAATCGACTCTTCCGTCAGCCCGTCGAAGCAGTTCTCAAGCTCTTCGACGAACTGCGATCTCGGGACGGCTGAGCCTTTCTCATCAATGGCTGGGTACGTCACGCAGAGAAATTCCGACGCACGGGTAAAGGCGATATAGGCAAGGTATCTCCGTTCGGCGAGATTTCGCTCCGTTCCCCCGGCGAGATCGAAGCCGGCGTCTTCGGCCAGACCGCGGTCGTCGTCGCTCAGTATTCCGGGCGAGCCGATGGGGACGGGAAAATGCTTTTGGGTGGACCCTATCAGAAAAACGGCTTTGAGGTTCGGATGCCGGCTGCGTTCGATGGAGCCGACGAGGACCTGGTCGAGCTTCGGCGGTATGAAGGCGAGTGTCAACTGCGAGAAGGCCGAGCCGATAATCGCCCCGAAATCGTCGGCGGAAAGAAGCGTACCGGCAAAGACCTCGGCCAACTCGTCGAAAACATCCACAAGCTTGTCGTAGAACTGGCGATGCTCCTCGGCCGCAGCGTTATCGCCCCGCTCGCTTGCTCGCTCAATCCAGTCCGCAATCGTTTTAGTAACCTCGAGCCTGTCAAGAAAATCGAAAACCGCCCCGCTGAACCGCTCGGGGCTTATCTTGTTGTCGTCGCTCTGCGGCGAGTACAGCTTCTCTCTCAATTCGAGCAAGGGCTTAGCAACGCCGCGGCGAATCTCGTTGATTCGCTTCTCGTCGAATTGTTCGTTATCCGCTCCTGCAAATTGCCATTTTTTCTCGCCGAGCCAGTCCGAAGCGGTTATGCCGAAGGCAAGGCAGTAATTCTCCAGGAGGTCCACGTCGAAGCGGTCTATGGGGACCAGATCGGTTTTCAGATATGCGAAGATATCGCTGTTGGAGAATTCTGCCGAGGCAATCCGCAGGGCCGAACTGATAAGCCCTACAGCCGGATGACGACTCAGAGGCTTGCGCCTGTCGATGAAGAACGGCAGGTCGTAATCATTGAAATACGCCTCGACGTAATGCTGATATCGCTCGATATCCGAGGCGATCACGGCGATATCACGGTATCGACAATTCCCGTCCTTAACCAGCCTGAGTATCTGCTCGGCAACAAAGCGAACTTCAGTCCGCTCATTCGGCGTGGATATGATTCTGATGTTCTCGCCTGCGTGAATCCGAGCCGGCTGGTCCTGTGATGCGGCGCGTTCGATATGGGCAAGCTGCGGGCAGGCCGAGAATCTGGCCTGCTCCCACAGAATGATCGGCTCGGCCAATTCGAGTTTGGTCTGCTTTATCGTTTCGACGAGGTCGGCGTAGGTGCGCAGGGTAGGGTAGAAAAGTCCGCCCAAGTCGATATTCTCGGTTTTCGGATTGGCCGGATCGATCTCGTTCGGGTCGAGACAGAGGGCTATGGTCGAATCGTTGGCTGCTTTGAGCAGTTCTTTGAGTATTGCAAGTTCAGCCGTGGTGAAACCGGCAAAACCATCCACCCATAATCTTGCCCCTTTAATGACAGCCGACTCAGCGACGGCGTCGCAGGCACGAGCCAATTGAACATCCGGATCGAGAAATCGCCCTTCGATAAAACTCAGATATTCTCGGAGTATGAGGTTTATGTCGGTGAATTTCTCCCTGGTTAGATTGGCATGTTCGCTTCGCTGCAATTTGTCGAGCAGTTGGCTGATATCTTCGGGCGTTTTTGCGTACTTGTGCAGTTCGATTATCGTATCGGCCATTTGACGGGCCAGGCCAGGCTGCTCGGCGGCGGAATTGAAAAGCCGAAGGTCATTTTTATTCTCGCGGAGGATTCTGTGGACGACCATCTGGCGTCCGATGCGCGAAATACTCGCCCCGGCCACGCTCTTGCCCAGAAGCAGGAATTGGAGGCGGTCGAACGAAAGGACGTTCAGCCTGTTGTACCCGGGGATGCGGTCATCGCCGAGAATCGCACGCTCGGCCTGGTAGCTGGCCTGCTCGGGAACGAGAAGCACCAGAGGCTGCTCGGACTGTTCGCACAAAGCATCGGCCACGGCGTCAATGCAATAACTCGTCTTGCCCGCCCCGCTTCTGCCAAGAATAAATCGAACCGCCATACAAACCGTCCTGTCTTCTGCGATAATCCTTTTGTCCTGTTTTACCACAACCGCCGAGATTTTTCAATTCGCCGTTATCATCGCAATTTTACCCGGGGAAAATTGCATAATTTCCCGTTTATGCTTGCCCGTTTCGGCGGCGTCTGTATAATATCCTGCCCGTGAGCTTGAAAAACCTTATGACCATTGTTACGGAGCAAGTTTGAAAATGTCAAATGCACCTAAAGCTAATGCAGTAGTAGCCCAATCGGGCGGGCCTACCGGAGTTATTAACGCTTCTTTGGCGGGCGTTATCGAAGAAGCCGCAAAACACGCTGAAATCGGGACTTTGTACGGCTCCATGCATGCGGTGGTGGGGATGGTTAAGGATGATTTCATCGATTTGGGGGCCCTCTCGGCTGAAAGCCTCAAATTGGTGGCGGCATCGCCGTCCTCCGCTATCGGCACCAGCAGGGACAAACCCGACGCCGAGTATTGCGCGAAAATCCTCGAAGTCTTCAAGAAACGCAATATCCGCTACTTCTTCTACATCGGCGGCAACGACTCAGCCAACACCGCCCATATCCTCAACACGATGGCCGACAAAATCGATTTCGATATCCGCTCATTCCACATCCCCAAGACAGTCGATAACGACCTGCGCGTAACCGACCATTGCCCCGGTTTCGGAACCGCCGCGCTGTTCGAGGCCTGCGCCCTGATGGGCGACGACCTGGACAACCGCGCGCTGCCCGGCGTTAAGATCGACGTGATTATGGGCAGGCACGCCGGCTTCCTGACCGCGGCGACCGCTCTCGGCAGGCAGCGAGACGACGACGGTCCGCACCTGCTCTATTTCCCGGAAAGGCCGGTATCAATGGAGAATTTCCTCGCCGATATCGACGGCGTTATGAGCAAGCTGGGCCGATGCGTCATTGCCGTAAGCGAGGGAATGTGCGATGAGGACGGAGTTACCTGGGCCAAAAAGCTCGTTTCTGATTTGGAGCCGATTCGCCTTCTCGACGGCAATACCGACGGGACGGGGTGGTCGTCGGGGAAATTCGACGCGAACGAGCCACAGGAGATCGTGATACGGCTGCGAGAGAGGCGGGCATGGACGATCAATCGCGTTGCAATCGATGCGGCCACTACACTGAGCGCCGATGAAATTATCGCCAAGCTCGACGAACTTGCTATGGATAATCTTCGGCAACTCACAAAACTGAGGCAGAGCGACGACGCTTCCCAGGGCGAAATCGACGAATTGGCAAAAGCAGTGGAGCTGTTTGGCGGCGCTGTTCGTCAAGCCAGGAAAGCTGCGGGCAATCAAAAAGGAAGAGCCGCCGCGGCTGATGCGGCCAGAGCGGTGGCGGCGAGGATTTTGGGTGAAGGCGGCCAAGGGACAGATTGGCTGGATAGCGGGAGATACCGGCCCAAAGAGGTTTCTGTCTTTGGCGCCGAATTCGGCGATAAACTGATTCCGAAGCTGCTGTTCGAGTTGAGCGACGAGGAGAAAGAGGAATTGGCCGACACGGAGGGGTATCTGGCCGAGAACGGTTGGAAATTGCTTGCAAGCGGTGCTGTTGCGGACGGAGAGGAGAGTGTCGAATTCGAATTCGAGGCGGTCGATGCGACGCATGTGCTGGTTCTGGTGAAGTCGAACTATGGCGTTGACCGAGTCAAGATTGGAGAGGTCAGGGTATTGACGAGCGAGGCTGTACCCGAGCAATCGCGTCGGTCCGCTGGGGATGTGTGGCCGAACGTGGCGGCGGTGGGATTCAAGCCGTCTGTCGGGTGGCTGTTTCTGGCGTACATTATCCTGACGGCGGCGGAGGTTATGGTTTCGATAACTTGCCTTGAGTTTTCTTACACGCAGGCGACTAAGAAGATGAAGTCTTTTATTATGGCGGTGTTCTTGTTGTCGATATCGCTTGGGAATGCGTTTACGGCCCTGGTCAACAAGTTCATCCAAAATTCGGACGGGACGAGCAAGTTGGAGGGCCCGAGCTACTTCTGGTTCTTCGTAATTGTGATGGCGGTTACGGCGGTGTTGTTTATTCCGGTGGCGGCTCGGTATAAGGTTAAGGACCATATTCAGGACGAGGATGCGGGGAAATCAGAGGAGTAGCCAAATTCTCAAAAACTTCGGTTCTCGGTAAAGGGACCATCATCCCCCCCTGGGGGAGGTTGCCACCCTGCCGCCCTAACAGGCTCTGTTATCTTAAGAAGCGGGCCGTTCAAAGCTGTCGGCTTCGAACGGCCCGGGGTTGTCGATTCAGTTTTAGAAGCTCTTAGTCAGATTCTTTGATTAGCAGTTCTTTTACGACGATCTTCATTTTGCCGAACTGATTTCCGGGATGGACCTGGAATCCTATTTTGCCGGAATCGGTGGAGCCGTCGTGAACGTCGGCGACTTTGTGGCCGTTAATCCATATTTGAAGATGGTCGCCCATAGCGCTGATCTTCATTGTGTTCCATCCTTCGCGGTCGATGAGTGTTTTGTCCTCATTCATTGCGATGAACATTTTTCCGGGGCAGAAGAGCGAGCCGGAATAGCAGACGGGATCCGTGTATTCGAGTATGTCCGCCTGATACGACTTCTGAGGTGATTGGTAACGGAACCAGATTCCGGTATTGCACGGCCATTCGACGCGGTAGGTGCACGTCAACTCGAAATCCTTGAAGCTCTTCTTTGTGAAGAGATCGCCCGGAGCGTTGTTCTCGCCCTGGGTTCCGACGAGCATGCCGTCCTCGACGACCCACTTTGCGTTGCCGGTCGCCTCCCAGCCGGTCAGATCCTTGCCGTTGAAGAGCGCCTTGGAATCCGTTTTGTCCGGTTCGGCTTCGTGTTGCTGGGCCATTTTCGCTTGCATGGTCATGAAAGCCGTAACGAGCTCCCGGATGTGCTCTTTGGGCAGAGCGGATTTTGTGGTCAGCTTGCCGTCGCGGAAGGTTCCGGTGAATGCGAGGTTGCTCTTGCTCTCGAGCTGAATCGGCGGCATCGAAGGCGCATCGGGCATTCCGCTCATCATGGTCACGGCCATCTTAATCATGCGGACTAAATTAAAGGTTCCGATGAAATCGCCCGTGCCTTTAGTGCCGAGCAGCTTCTGTGCGGCCTCGACCTCGGCTGCGGCCTTTTTCGGCCCGCCGGCCTTGACCTGATCTATCAGTTCGCGGATATCCGCATCGACATCGCCCCCGACGGTAAAGAGAGCGAGGTCATCGACAATCGCCCAGCGATAGTCAAATCCGTCTCCGTACATCGCTTCGATCATTTTGTCCATCTCGGAGTTGGGGTCGGTGCTGTTGAATGCAAGCCTGGCCGAGTCGATCGAGACGCCTTTGTACGTGTCGGCGTTGCGCTCGATTTTCATGTGAATTTTCATTCCTAAGTTTTTATAGAAATCGGCAAAGAAATTATCTTTCATCATCTCGATTTGTTCGGCCAGGGCTTTTTCGAATTTCGCCTTGTCGCTGATTTGCAGGACATACTTGAAGACGAAGGGGGAATCTTCTTCGCTCCGGAATGAGAAGGCCAGATAGTCTCCCATTGAGGCGAAAGATTCGACCATGATTTTTTTCAGCGTCTCTATTTGGTCGCTGGATACTCCTCCGAAAAATGTCAATAAATCGAGCGACCTAATGTAGGCCTTGCTGAGGAAGGGGCTGTTGGCTCTGAAGGCGAGGTTCATTATCGCATTGTCTTCAAGGTGCGTTAGGATTTTCGCTCCCTTGGCCGCTTTCGGCGCTGCTGCGAATGCTTCTGCCATCTCGGTTCCTTCTCTTGCCGCGGCTGTTTCGGTTATGATCAAGGCATCCTCGCCGGCTTCCAGGGCGACAGTGTAATATTGTATCTCGTCGGCGACGACGCCGAACAATGCGGCATACATACCGATAATGGCGCCAGGGTCGGTCATTGGGCCTCTCTGCGCCGGGGCCATCATCTTGAACTGTTTCTTTATCTCTTCAATCTTGCCGGATATGAACGGGCAAAAGGTCTGCTTGGCGACCTGGACATTGGCATAAGCCCAGATAGGTTGGCCGACCGCTCGTTTGTATTCGGCGCCGTCGATGGCGTTGCGCAGGCCGGGTGTTTTGGCGCTGATGAGCTTCTTGGCCTTGACGAGCTTGTCGTAGTCGTTCTTAGCCTTGACGAGCTTGTCGTAGTCGTTGTCGAAGCATAGAAGTGCGAATTTGCCCACCCTTGTTATGAGGGGGGCGCCGCCGCCGTCGATCTTTGATATGCCATTATCGTCCGGCTTGGAGATATACGGGTTTTCGCTGACGAGCTTCTTGTAATCGGTGACTGGAATGAGTATTCCCACGAAAATATTGGCAAGCGGGTTGTCCTCTTGTGCTTCGCCATCCAGGACGAGGCCGAATAATGCGAAGTTGCCCTCCTTTTCGACGTTGTTCCACTCGTCGCCTTCGAGAAATGCGGCAAGTTTGATCGGCAGCGGAATGAGACCCTGGGCGAATTGGTCGAGCGATCCTAAGGTCTTCTGGAGGTTATTGAAACGCACGCAGAAGAGCGCATCGGTCGGTATCAGCCTCATTATCGGATCGGGCGTGCGTTTGGTTTTTTTCTCCGCTTCGGCCCGGGTGCTTAGCGGCGCTGCAAAGAGCAGGGCAGCCAGAGCGAGAACAAATGCGGTTTTGAGCGTGTGCATCTTCATCTTCTTTCCCTTTCATAAGCGTTAATGTTCGTCTTTTTAAGCCTCCTCATAAATGGCATGGGGCTTCACTTCGCATTAGTATAACACCGGTTGCCGGTGAACTTCAAGGCGTAAATTCTCGAATCCGGGGCTTTAGGCGCCTACCCATTAACCGGATAACCCCACTTCCACAATCCTGCCGGGCGCCCGCGGGTTTGGAGGCGGGGGGATACCCCAGGCATAAATTTTGTGCGATTTTTTCGTCCCTATTTTGTAACATAATGGTTGTTTGCGCAATGATATATGCGACGATGGTTGGTGTAATGGCAAAAACTGTTAGGCACATTAAGGACGACGATTTGGTTTTACGGGCCAAGACCGATTCGAACGCTTTGGCTGAGTTGTACGAACTGTACTACGAGCGGATTTTCAGATTCTGCGTGCATCGGCTTTTTTACCGTGAAATCGCCGAAGATGTTACTTCGATAGTTTTTCTCGAAGTTGCTCTGAAGATTCGGGGTTTCCGGGGCGAGACGGACCAGGATTTTAGAAATTGGGTCTATACGATAGCCGTGAACCAGACGAACGCCTATATAAGGAAATCGCTGCGGCGCAGGAGGCTGCTGGCCAAGGCTGCTGATTCGCTGGCGGGTCCGCCTGAGAACGACGACGGCTCGCCGAAACTCGATTGGCCGAGGTTGTACGCCGCTATTGTGAAGCTCAAGCCCCAACATCAGACTATTGTAACGTTGAGGTTCTTTGAAAACCTGCCTTTCGAGCAGATAGCACAAATTTTGGATATAACCCAATCGACGGCGCGTGTAACTATGCACAGAGTATTGAACAAATTGCGAAAGACTTTGCAGAACTCTTTCGAGGGGGAACTTTAAGATGTTTAAGGACGATGCCGATTTTGAAAAAATTGTCGGTCGGCTCAATATTAACGATGAGCCGAATCCGTGCCACCGGGAGAAACTGCGGGGCCGGGTGCTTGATGCCTTTAACAGAACTTGCGGCGAAGGCTTGGGGCAAACGGTTCAAGATGGCGGCAATGTTGTTTCTATCAGTCCTTTGCTGAAGCTGGCTGCGGCTGCTGCGATATTGATAGTAGCCGGGATTGGGGTATATCAATTGACCAGGCCCAATGATGCGGCGATAGTCGCCAAGGACGACGAGATCAACGGGACCGACGCTATCCATATAGGCACTCCCGATTTGGTTCCGATCGAGTTGGATTTGCCCAGGCCTATGTTCGTGGGGACGCCGCAGAATACTCGCGTTGCAAATCTTGAAAAGCCGCTTGGCAGGCCTCGGCCTCCGTTTTTGGCGCCGGTCGGGACGAGAAACGTTGCCGAGGGCAAGCCTGTTTCGAGCAGTGCGCAGGAGCCTCTCATCGGCAATATTGAAATGATCACGGACGGCGACAAGGAGGCGGCCCAAGGCAGCTACGTCGAGTTGGGCCCTTTTACTCAGTATGTAACTATCGATCTGAAAGCGGTGCATGAAATTTACGCCGTTGTTATGTGGCACTACCACCGAAAGGACCGGGTTTATTTCGACGTTGTCGTCCAGGTAGCCGACGATGCGGATTTTGTTACGAACGTCCGTACGATATTCAACAACGACATCGACAATTCCGCCGGTCTGGGCGTCGGCGAGGATAAGCACTACACCGAGACCTATGAGGGCAGGCTCGTCAACGCCAAAGGCATTGAGGGTCGCTATGTCCGACTGTACAGCAGGGGCAATACCGACAACGACTTTAACCACTACGTCGAAGTAGCGGCCTATGGTATTCCGGTGGAATAGAGCAGCAAGCCGTTAATGCGCCGGGAGAATAAGAAATGTGCAAGAACAACGATAATTTCGAAGATATGATTCGCCGGGTCGGCATCGACGCCGAACTCCGTGCGGCTCACAAAACAAAACTGCGATGGCGAATGCTCCGGGCCTTCTATAAAGTCGCCCAGAAGGAGGCATCCAGGCAGATGATAAGGAGAAACATCATGAGATAATGCAAGCGACGGTCGGCAGGAACAGGCTGAGCAATTATTACTGGTTCAATCACGGCAGCATGAACGTTCTCTACTCTACAGCGTGGATGGCGGCATGTGCGCTCGGTTATGTGTTGCTGGGCCTGCTCTTCGCCTGGCGAGCCAAGTGTCGGCTGAGGCGGAATATCTTTTAACTTGCGAGCAAGGGGAATATGCTTATTTCAGCACTAAATTTTGGAAGGCGGGTTGTGAGCATGTCGTGGCTGACCGGGCCGATTTTCGATAAGGAGCTTAGAGTATCGTCTCGGCGACGGCGGAACTACGCCCTTCGGTTTTTTTATCTGTTGCTTTTAACGGGGTTTCTGACGTTATTCTGGCTCGAAGCGATACCGAGAGGGGCAGGCAGCTTGAATCAGGTTTCAAAAATGGCCGAGGCGGGAAAAGCCATGACCTCGTTCGTTGTATGGTTTCAGTTCATCGCAACGCAGATTATCGCTCTGATAATGCTGAGCAATTCCATCAGCGACGAGGTCTATAACCGCACCCTCGGCCTGCTTATGACCACGCCGATAAACAGCTTTCAGATAGTGATCGGCAAGCTATTCAGCAAACTGCTGCAAATAGTCCTTATTCTTGGCATAAGCCTCCCTCTGCTGGCGATAATCCGCGTTTTTGGGGGCGTTCCCTGGAATTACGTCGTTTCAAGCCTTTGCATCACCCTGACGACGGTAATCTTCGTCGGCTCGCTAAGTCTGTTTTTCTCGGTGTTCAGCCGAAAGGCGTACGCGGTTATATTAGTCACGATCCTGACTCTTTTCGTCGTATTCGGCGTATTGCCTTATCTGTGCGGTGTCCTCTGGTATTTGCTGACCCACAGTTGGCCCAGTCCGCGATTGACAGCGATCATATTCTTTGCGAACCCCTATGGCGTTTTGATGTACAAAACCGCAATGATGGCTTCGCCCATGGGAGCTGGAGGTATAGGAGGCCCAGCCACCAGGTTGTGGTACGTACATTGCGGGATCATGTTGGCTGTTTCGAGTGTAATCCTGTTTCTATCGGTGTGCGTTGTGCGCAGGGTCGCGCTGCGGCAGGCGACGGGGCAATCGGATGCTTCGCCCTCGAAAAAGGCAAAATCTTCAGGGAAGGTACTCAGGGCCTCGCCGCCCAGACGCGTTGCCGGGCCTGCGGTTATGTGGAAGGAACTCAAAACGCCGGTGCTGGGCCGACGCAAGCTGCGTATGATCATCGGCATTCTTCTCGGCCTGATTTTGCTGCTGACAACCTATGCGTTGTGCCTCCATTATGACGCTTTCGACGAAGGCTATACTCATATCGTGTATGTTGTTATTTATACGGGCGTAGGGATGCTGTTTACGACTATTCTGCCTGCGACGTGCATCACTTCGGAGAAGGAATCTCAAGCCTGGCCCCTGCTGCTTGCGACGACTCTGAGCGACTGGCAGATACTTTTCGGCAAGTTTGCGGGGATTGTGAGGCGGTGTATTCCAATCTGGTGCCTGCTCTTCGGCCATATCGTAGTATTCTCTCTGGCGGGGTATATTCATCCGATCGCCATCGTTCATATTGGTATGGTAGTGTTTTGGATAGTGGCGTTTCTATCCGGCACGGGGTTGTATTTCAGTGCGTGTTTCAGGCATACCACTGCAGCGGTGATCGCCAATTTCACGCTTGCAGGCGTGTTGTGGGCGCTGGGACCGATTATCTTAGGCATGATAGTTGGGATTACCAGAGGCGACATGGATATGTTTACATCGTATATTGATTCGCATCCCTTTGTGCAGGTAGGCGTTGCGATTGACGGCGCGACGAACGCATCCGGCACTTATTCCTGGCCGGGGATGGACTCGGTCAAGGAGGTCGGGGCGGCCCAGGCAACGATGTGGATACTGAAATGCACGCTCGGTTTTACGTTCGTCGGCTGGATCTTCGCATGGCGCGCCAAGTGCCGGTTCAGACACGCTATTTTCTGAGGGCCAAATGCAAGTTTCTTCTTGAAGCGACCGCGACAAACAGGTAGATTTCAAGCGTCAGACGTATTTGGGGTTATATAGTATCTGTTGCGGAAAGCAAAAGCCGCCAATGTCACCCCTGCGAAGTTTGTCCTCGACCGAGGTCGGGGAGCAGGGGTCCAGAGCGTAAAAGCTGGATTCCCGCCTTCGCGGGAATGACGAATACTGTTTCCGCAACAACAGGAACTATATAGAAAGGTATGAGTTCTGCAAAATTGCAGGTTAGGCCTAACCCTCCAGTTTTGCAGAAGCCTTTAGAAAGGTATCAAAGGAGCAAAACTATGATAAAGCTGAGCATGCATGTGGATAACTGGCGGCACTTTGACGTTTCTTACGAGGTTCCCTGCCAGGTTGCGAAGGATAACGGTATGGAATTCGTCGAGTTCGGTACGATTGATGGGGATTACTTCGTTCAGGCATTGGGTTACAGCCCGCACATTCCTCTTCATTCGGACCCGCTCAAGCTCAAGAGCTACCTCGATTCGATGGGCCTGAAGGCCTCGCAACTCGATGCGGCCTATCCGATGTCGTGCCCCGAAGGTCAGCATCGCGGAATCGGTTACACTACGCGAGCGATTCAGTTCGCCAAGGCCCTCGGCTGCCCGTGCGTCGATACGACCGATGGCGGAAAGAAGCCGAAGGGATACACCGACGACGAGGTGATGACCCTTATCAAGCAGTACTATCGCGTCGTGCTCGAGTGGGCCGAGCGGTACGACATCATTATCAACGTCGAGCCGCACGGGCCTTACACGACGGACCCGGATTGCATGGAGCGGATTCTCAACTTCTACGACTCGCCGTATTTGAAGATGAACATGGATACGGGCAACGTTTTTATCGCCGGGCAGGATCCGGTGAAATTCGTCAAGCGTTTTCGCGACAAGATCTCGCACTGCCACATCAAGGACGTCAGCGCAGAACTCGCCGAGGCTATTCGCGGCGGGACTACCGGTATCGCCTGCTCGGTAGTCGGCATCGGCGAAGGGGTCAACGCCGAGAACATCGCCGGCTGCATCGAATTGCTCAAGGACGCCAACTGGGACGGCGTTCTATCCATAGAGTGCGAAGCGGCACCGGGGAAGATCGAGCAGAGCATCGAGTGGCTCCGCAGCGAAATCGCCCGCTAAATGGATAGAAATCTTAGGCATTTAAGGCAATCCTTGCCAGATCCGGATAGCTCCTTAAAAGACCTTCGGGGACGAGTTGTTTCTCCCCGGTGACCAGCGCCTTTAATTCGAGCGCATTGGCAAGCTCGGCCCCTCGATAATGATTATTGGCGATAACGGTTAGCGAGTCAAAGGCCGTGGCGAGCTTATCGAGGCGCTTCTTAATTTCTCGAAGCTCGTTATCGTCGTAATAGTAATTGTAAGTTTCGTCTCTGCCGGCCTTGCTGAACCATTTCTCCTTATTCCTGCCGTGCATCCTGAAATACCCGTTCTCGCCAACCGTACACAGCTTCATATCGAAGGAGTCCCGGCCGGTCGGATAATCGAGGTTGCAGACGGCCACGCCGAGGTCCTGCAGGAAACTCAGTGCGTTAGGCATCTGCCACGATTTATGCCGCACCTCCGCGACCAGACTGAACGAATCGCAGAAATTCTTCACTATCTCGGATAAGTGATTGCGATTTTGCGATGAGTCCGCGAAGTCGTATCTGAATTGGGCGAGCAGTTGCTTTAGCTTGCCTTCATCGAGCAGAGGCTTAAAGCCGGTATGGAATTGCCTGACGGTTGCCGGGTCGATTTTGCCTTCGTGCGTGAATTCGCGGTGCAGCTTGGCGGTGAAGAAAAAGTCCGGATTCGCCGAGGTTTTCTCCAGCCACGATGCGCTGTTTTTTTCGGCAGGGGGGCGGTAAAACGTGCTATTAATCTCGATAACATCCACGAAGCCGCTGACGTATTCCAATTTATCCTTCATCGAACCTGTATATACAATCCCGTCCCAGTCCGCGTAAGACCAGCCTGCTATCCCTATGTGAATCTGCGTATCCATTTCCGCTCCTAATTTATATTAGTTCTCATATATCCTATCGCTTTGCCGATTATGCGAACCTGTCTTTCGGATCGCTTTATATATCTGGTTTTGTAGCTGGCGGTGCGGTTGGCGGGGTTGAGCGCCTTATAATCAATACATGGAAGAGTTTACTGTACTTTATGGTCAATTGACCATAGAGTCAAAAAGTTTCTTTATTTTTTTGCAGAGAGAGGGCAAATCGGCATCGCTGAAGGTAAGTCTTGAAATACCGCGCCTTTATGTTAGAATCTTTCCGTTGAGCAGAATCGGTGTTTCGTGATTTTAGACGAACGCCGGGCTGTCCTGGATTTTTATTGGAAACTGATAAGGACGCAATTATCGATACAACTCTGTCAAATACGCCTTTCGATCTTGACCGTTCTGGTCCGTCCGTTTTTTGGACGTCGGGGGCGGGGCCTTATGAAAATACGCGAGAAGCTCTTTCGCATGTCGATTTGTCTCCGGCAAGGAACAAACGCGTATTGCTTAAACCTAATGTCGGCCGGAATGTGCAGCCGGAAACAGGCATTACCACCCATCCGCAGGTCGTCGCTGCGTCAATCGATGCGTTCAGGGCGTGCGGGGCAGATGTCGCTATAGGCGAAAGCCCAATCACAGGCGTTGCGGCTTTGGATGCATTCGAAAGCAGCGGCATTGCGGCCATAGCCAAAGAGCGAAGCTGTCCGTTGATCGATATGAACGTGCGGAAGTATGCGGTTTTTGACATTCCCGACGGGGTCGCGATACAGTCATTAAAGGTCTGCAAAGAGGTTGCCGAATACGACATTATCGTCTCGATTCCTGTAATGAAAACGCACATGCACACCGGCGTGACGCTTGCCGTCAAGAACATGAAGGGATGTTTGTGGCGGCGATCGAAGGTGGATTTGCACATGTTGCCAAGGCTTCCCGGCCAGGAGGAAAGGCCTTTGGATATCGCCATCGCGGATATGTCTTCAGTGTTGCGTCCTCACCTGGCGATTATCGATGGTACAATCGGCATGGAGGGGCTGGGGCCAAGTGCCGGGACAGCGAAAGAATTGGGAGTAGTGATTGTCGGCGTCGATGCGTTTGCCGCGGATTCGGTTGCTTGCGGCATCATGGGGATATCCGCACGCGAGGTCCCCCACTTGCGGATTGGGGCCGAAAGAGGCTATGGAGTCATTGATCTGGATTCTATTAACGTATGCCCTGAAAACTGGCGGGATGTTCGGAACTCTTTTGCTCCGCCTCCCGACGAGTTGTCCCTGGAATTCGAAGGTTTTAATATTCTGGACGAGCAATCCTGCAGCGCATGTCAATCGACGCTGCTGATGTTTCTGAAGAGGTATGGGGAGCAGTTGCGCTCGGCCATGCCCGATGACGAGGATATTAATATTGCAATCGGCAAAGGCCACGAGCGCCTGCCGCCAGGGACGCTCTGTGTGGGCAACTGCACGGCCAAGCACAGGCTCTGTGGAGCGTTTCTTTCCGGATGTCCGCCGGTTGCAAGCGAGATATTGGCCATGTTCAATTTGTAATATGCGGCTGAGTTGATTCCGATAACCAGCCGCACCGGTTATTTATGTATACTGCTTACGATTGAGTTTTCCTGTTTTCAAGCAGCTTGAATATGGAAACGTTCTGTCAGTAATGCTCTCAATTCCGGCAAGTATTTCTTTTTCTGAATGTTGGCTATGTAATGCAGAAAAAGAAATATGGATAACTGGGCGATTAATAAACCTTTGGGCGAGTGTTTCGGCAGCGGCAAGACGATTGAGCCGGGCCAGGATTATTTCGGTGCTCTGGTGGCGACCGAGGAAGGACTCCAGAGGCGGGATTTCTGTGTCGAGTTCTGGGAGGGAGAAAAGCCGGAAGTTTTCTGCTACTGGAAGAGCCGCCTGCCGAGTCATGACGAGAAAAAGCCGCTGTTCGTCGATGAAGAGATGCTCATGGCGTTTTTCGAGCGGCTGGCCGAGGAGACCGAGCAGGAGAAGGTGAATTTCCGCTTTGTCCTGGCGATGATCCTCATGCGGAAGAGACGACTCAAGTACGACGCCACCATAAACGAAGACGGCAGGGAATTATGGCATCTTAGAGTGGTGGGGGAGGGCGTCTTTACGGATGTGGTCAATCCCCACCTCGACGAAGAGCAGATAGAGCAGTTGTCCTCGCAGGTCGGGCAGATATTGCATGCGGATTTGTGAGATGTTAGCCACAGAGGTATAAAGAAAAGTTTAGCCACAGAGAGCACAGAGGTCACAGAGAAAATGGAATTCGCATTTTCCGGGTATGATTTGAATAAGGGCTATAAATGTCGGGTAGATTTGCTGCATTACTTTTGACGGTGGCGGTGATTCTTGGCGGGTGCAGGCCCTGGCTTCACAAGCCGCTGCCGATTTGTGCGGGCAAGGGTTCCGCGGCTGAGTCGCTCCTGGCGATGGGGTCGCAGGCTCGGAAGGTCGCGCCGCTGCGAGCCACGGGTTCGTGCCGATTGGAATACTATGTCGAGGACAAGCGCAAGAGCGAGAAAGAGGCGTTTCCGATTCGGCTGTGGATGAATCCTCCTGCTGAAATCTCGCTGCACGGGGACGTCGCTTTCGATCCGAGGGGCGTGATTTTGGGGGCGAATAAGGACGAATTCTGGCTTGGGATAAGGCCTAAGATCAGCAGCTACTACATGGGGCGGTGGTCGGACGGGAACGATGTTCATACGCCGGTGCTTAGCCCGAAGATCGTGCTTGAGGCGGTCGGGATTGTTTCGGTCGAGAGCGACGTCCCCGGGCGGGGAGATTGGACTTTATCCAACGACGGGTCCTTTGACGTGCTTACCAGACGCAGCGCCGATGGTGTGGCGATTAAGAAGATATATGTGCGCAGTTGCGATTATCTGGTCAGGAAGATCGAGTATTTCGATGAGTTCGGGCAGGTTGCGGTCGTGGCCGAGTTGGAGGATTATAAGGAGGTCGCCGAAGGGTTCTTCGTCCCGACGTGCATAAATGTTGTCAAGCAGGGTTTCAGGGACAGGGATGATTCGGTCAGGATTAAACTCAAGTCCGTTAAGCCGATGGAATTCAATCCAAAGCAGTTGGATGCCCTTTTCCTGCCGAAGCCTGGACGCTACGAACATGTCTATGAAATCATCGACGGCAAGTGGGTCGAACTGCCGCAGTAGATGACACGAATTTACGCGGGTTTTTTGACACGGATTAACCCAGCGCGGCTTCGCTTCGCTCAGCCGCAACCAAAATCCGAAATACTAAATCCGAAATCCGAAACAAATTCAAATGACCAAAACCCAAAATTCAAAACAAGTTGCAACATCTTGTTATCACCTGAGTTATGACGGCAGTGTTGTAAAATGAAGCACAAAAAACAAGAAGTTGACGGGTTGTAGTACGGATTTACACTGTTATGTTCATAGAGATGAGTTCTGGAGTTGATTTATGGCCGGGATAAGCCTTAGAGAGAGAATTGAGCAGGGCGTTTTTGTGTTGGATGGGGCTATGGGGACACAGTTGTTTCTCCGCGGAGTCGAGGTCGGCGCCTGCAACGATAATTTGAACGTTAAGTCGCCTGATATCGTTGCCGAGGTGCATCGCGCCTATCTGGATGCGGGCAGCGATGCTGTCATTACCAATACGTTCGGCGCCAACAAATACGCTCTGTCTCGGCATGGGCTTGGCGGAAAGGTTGCCGTGGTGAATCGGGCCGGCGCTGAGGTTGCTCGCAGAGCGGCGGGGGAGGGAAAATATGTCCTTGGCGATATCGGGCCGAGCGGCGATTTTCTGCAGCCTTTGGGAACGCTCGAGGCCGACGAACTCGAAGCCGCCTTTGCCGAACAGGCCGAAGCCCTTGTCGCAGGCGGGGCCGATGGGCTTATCATTGAGACGATGACGGCGTTGGATGAGGTGCGAATTGCAATCAAGGCCGCCAAATCGGCGGCGGGCGATGTGCCGGTATTCGCCTCGATGTCGTTCGATAAGGCCGGCGGGGATTTCAGGACGATGATGGGAGTGGATGTCGAATCAGCGGTTGCCGAAATGGCTGCCGCCGGGGCCGATGCGGTCGGATTCAATTGCGGCACGGCCACGCTCGATGAATACGTCGAATTGGCCAAAAAGCTGGTTTCAGCCGCGAAATCGCAGCCGGACGAAACAATAGTATTCGCCGAGCCGAACGCCGGAAAACCAGAATTAATCGAAGGACAGGCCGTCTATAGAGTATCGCCCGAACAATTCGCCGCCGCCGCCAAAAAAATAAACGCAGCCGGAATAAAAATAATAGGAGGCTGCTGCGGAACAACACCAAACCATATTGCAGCGGCGGCAAGGGCATTGCGAGCGTGATGGTTCGCCGCCGTCCACAGGGGACAAGTTCCGGCGTCGGCTATTGATTCCTCTATATGCAATGTTCCCAAAACGAGAGCATCAAAAACGAGTGTCATTCCCGCGAAAGCGGGAATCCAGGTGTCTTTGCCGCGGTTCCCGACTCCTGCTTCCGCAGGAGTGACATGCCATTACTTATGCAGGAATCAATAAACGGTCTGCGTGGGGGGCAAGAAGGAGTTTTGCGATTTGGTCTATTGTTTTCTTTGTTGCTCCCTGGTTCTTTATGATTACTTTTTTGCCGTTTTGGGCGGTTTTTTGGGCGTAGGCGGGGTCTGAGAGGCACTTTTTCATTATTTGGAGTAGGTCTTGTTTGTTTTTTGCCATTATTGCGCCTTGTTCGGCTAATAGGGCATCAACGGCTTGCTTGAAGTTGAATGCGTGTGGGCCGAAGATTGTGCATTTTCCTAATGCCGCGGCCTCCATCATGTCTGAGCCGCCCATGGGGACGAGTGATCGGCCTACGAAGATTATCGTTGCGAGGGAATAGAATTTGCGAAGGTCACCCATTGTGTCGCCGAGAACGATGGAATTGATTATTGATTGTTGATTCCGTCCAATTACCGCCGGATCTTCGATATTGATTATTGATTTGGGGTCTGAGGCGGATCCTGGAGATTTACCCCCTCCCCCCTGGGGGACAGGCTTACGGTCGGGGCTTGTGTGGTCGGGTGGCGGGGCGGCCTTAATTTGGCTGTAGCGGATTAGGTTGTGGCCTCTGCTTTTTATTAGCTGGGCCACTTCTTCGAAGCGTTCGGGCTTGCGGGGGATTACGGCCAGGCGCAGGTCGGCGAAGAGGGGGTCTGCCTTTAACTGCTTATAGACGTCGAGCAGTAATGCTTCCTCGTCGTTTCCTGTGCCGCCGAGGACCCAGAGGGGGGGGGATTTACTATTGATTATTGATGATTGATTATTGATGATTGATGATTGATTCCGTCCAATTGCCGCCGGATCTTCGATATTGATGATTGATTCACCGTCGGGAGTCTGCGCGTTGCTGCGAGAATTGTTGGTTTCGTTCGTATGGGGTGACGGGGGCACGGGGGGATATTGCAGGCCGAGTTGTTTTGCGAGGAGGTCTGCTCCTTCCACTTTGTCTGCGGTCTGGGCGGTATCGTATTTCAGGGAGCCTGAGACGATTACGTTATTGCAGCCGAGGCGTCTGAATCGGCGGGCGTATTCTTCTGTCTGGGCGAGGACCATGGTGACTTTGGAGAACATTGTTTTGATGAGCGGGCGGACTCTGCTATAGCTCTTGAAACTCCTGTCGCTGATTCTGCCGTTGACGACGACTACCGGGATGCCGGCTTTCTTCGCGATTCGGACGAAATTGGGCCAGACCTCAAGCTCCATCAGCAGGCAAAGGCTGGGACGGATGTTGCGGAATGCCCGGCTCATTATCCAGGAGAAATCGAAGGGGAAGTAGAATACGCCGAATTCCTCGCCAAAGGCTGCGGTCGCGCGGGCGAAGCCGGTATCGGTGGCGGTGCTGACGACGATTTCAAAGTCGCCGAATTTGGCGGCGAGCTCGTTGACGACGGTTTTGGCGGCGTTGACCTCGCCTACGCTGACGGCGTGCAGCCAGATACACTTCTTGGCTGGGGCGTTGCGGGCGATTCTTCCGAGTCTCTGCGGCCAGCCGGCGCGATAGCGATTGTGCCTGATGAGGCGGTAAAGGGCCGCCGGAGCGAAAGCTGCGGCGGCCAACAGGTATAGAAAGTCGATTAGAATTCTCATTGGTTATCAGTGCAAGTAAATCACGGCTGCAATGATACCTGCGGCGGATTGGGCTGTCAAAAGAAATGACTGCCTTAGAGGCAGATAAGATGGGTTATTCGCAGCTTGCGAGCCAGAATTCGGCCAAATGTGCGATGTCTTTGAAGTCGATATTGCCGTCTCCGTTGATATCGCTTCTCAGGGGGGCTGATGTTTCGTGCCACTGGCCTGCGAGAAGGGCGAAGTCGGTTTGATTGACCGGATAGACCGCATCAAGATTGGCGGCATCGCAGTCGGTTAGCGGCTCGGCGATAGTTACTTGCACCGTCCCGGCTGTGTCGAGGCTGAAATTGTTGGCCGCGACCGCCTGGAGCGTGGTATGCTCGCCGACCCAGCCTACTGCGCGGACTGTGAGAGTGGCCTGACATTCCTGCCCCGGCTTCAAATCGGCGTTGGCGCAGGGTTTTGGATGGTTGTCGGTTGTGTAGAAGGGTGACGGGCCGATGCTGGTCGGGAGGCTGCCTGCATAGGCGCCGGGTTCAATCATCATGGCCCGAATCATCAGGTTGCCGCAGACGTCGGGTGATATGCCGCAGAGGTCGTTAAGGTTCAGCCATCCCCAGCCGGGGAGCATGCCCCAACTTCGATAGTAGGGCGTGTAGGAATCGCCGAACATATCGAAGCCGACCTGGTTGAGCCTGCCCTCCTGGATCTGGCGGAAGCCGATGTAGAAGCTGCCGCTGTTTATGACGATGTTGTGCTCTGAGAGGTCGATATCGAACCATGCGATTTCGGGGTGTGGCAACAATACCGAAGGGGCGACGGGATCGACCTGCCTCGGCGGCATTAGCTGCGTTCCGGGGGCGCCTGGCGTGCCGAGCCAGTCGCTGCCGTTGTCGTCCCAGACATTGAGTTCAAACGGATACGTTGTCTGGTCCCAGACGTAGAAGCGGGCCGTTTGCAGTTGCGCCGGATAGGCTGAAGGAGTGATGCGCACGGCGAGATACCCGTCCGTGGAGCCGATGTCTCCGTAGTCTTCTGCTGCGGCGTCGTCATAGATCAATTCATTGGGATCGTTCATGTTAAGGCTGAAGCGAACATCCGGGCATTCGGCGTTTTGGCATTGGACGTCCGTGGTGACATCAAAGGCGCGGCCTTTTGGCACGGCTATATCCCCGATCGGGCTGATAAGATGGGCCTCCAGGTCGCCCCAGGGGATGTTCCAGGTGACTGATTTTGTGTCGGTGTTGCCGTCGGAATCGGAGGCGAGGACGTCGATTCGCCATTGCCGGAGGGGCGCAGTCCTTATAATCCCGCCTTGATGCAAGATGCCTTCAACAAGGCCGACAACGTGCAAAGCCCTTATTTCTTCACTTGGAATGTGAATACCTTTGTGCTTTTCGACCGGAGCAAATGGCAAGTCCCGATGATAGAGCGACGGGTCCGCGATTGGGATCTTGGGTTACGCCTGCGAAGTGCGCGGGAGTGCCGGCATCCGGAAGTCCAGGCGTACATCAGAGATAGATTTCTTCCTGAGTTCTTCGCAGAATTCGCAGCTATAGTTGAAGGACGTATTCCTGATTGGGGAATAGCGCCCGACGAGCTGTTCATCCGGTCACTGGAAAGCCACATAGACTGGCCTGTGATGGAAACGCGCGATTTTCTTGCACTCGAGTACGAGAAGGACAAGGATTTTGCGGGTCGGTTCCAGTCATGGATGGCCGACGAGATGCAGTGGACGTTTGATCCTTCCAACATAGAGGATTGGCGGGCGACGCTTGAGAGGGCTGCACGGACGTTGTGTTACGTTTTCTGCAACCGTGCAATCTTTTATGAAGCGATAAGGGCGCGATATCCTGAGAATCTCCCCAGGCTCGTCATGCCAAAGGGGCGGCTTGGCGATTGGGAAATATACGAGCATTTCCGGGAACGTTTTGCCAGGGCTGTGCGGGAGACCGGGGATTATGAGCCGATCTTCTATCCACATGTGAAGGATTGGGCCGGGGCGCTTGTTTTTGCATCAGAGTCTGCACGGCAGGGGTGGGATGGCGTCTTGACGAATCTGGGTGAATATGATTTTCGGCAAGTTCCGCATGATATAGTCGGAGGGATATTTCAGAAGCTAATATCGCCGGAAGAGCGACAGAAGTTCGGGCAGTATTTCACCGATCAAGATATTGTCGATATTATAAACGCGTTCTGTATTCGGCGTGCCGGTGATTCTGTGCTTGATCCGGCGTGCGGATCAGGGAGCTTCCTTGTGCGGGCATATCACCGCAAGGCATGGCTGTCGGAGCAGAAAACCGGAGGAATACGGCATCAAGACCACCAGAAATATCACCAAGAATTATTGCGCGAAATCTTTGGATGTGACATTGCGCTGTTTGCGGCTCATCTGGCGACACTCAATCTCGCGGCCAGGCGGATTGAAGACGAGGAGAACTACCCGTGTATCGCCCGCGGGAATTTTTTTGAAGTTGCCGAGGCGAGAGAGACATTCTGTCAGGTTCCGGGCAGTAGAATTGCCGGCGACCACAATATCATACGGGAACACCAGGCGGTGAAGCTGCCTGATCTTGACGCAGTGATAGGGAATCCGCCGTACGTACGGCAGGAGCTTATAACAAAGGCCAAGGACATAAAAAGAGCCAAGGGGGAAGCACAGGCGTCTTACGAATCACGATTGAAGAACACAAAGGAGCACATGCAGCAGATGTGTTCGACTGCCTGGTCAGGCTTGAAGCTTGCCGGACGCAGCGATTTGCACTGCTATTTCTGGCCGGTCGCAGCGAAGATGCTCAAGGAAGGAGGATACTTTGGGTTCTTAACGTCTTCGAGCTGGCTCGATGTTGAATACGGGTTCGTTCTGCAAGCGTGGATTCTGCAGAATTTCAAGGTAATTTGCGTAATCGAGAGCCTGGATGAGCCGTGGTTTGAAGATGCGAGGGTGAAAACAGCTATCACAATCCTTCAACGGACGAGCTATGAGAAATCCCGCAACGAGAACGTTGTAAAGTTTGTTCGGCTGCTCAGGCCCGTCAAGGAAATTCTCGGTGAGCGAGCGCTGGGCCACGAGACGGCGAGGCAAAAAGCGGCGGAAGGACTACGAAAACTCATCGAGAAGACGAGGAGGCCGCATACTGATGAGAATTTGCGCATAATCCCGGTTCCGCAGGCGCGGCTCTGGAATGAGGGGGTGGAGGCTGGACTTTTGCTGGGCAAGGGCACAGATAACGGGTTTACCGCAGAGGAAAACGGGGATGATACAGGCGAAGACGTTGGGCGAATTCAAGTGGGAGATTATGCCGCAGGCAAATGGGGGCG
The DNA here is from genome assembly GCA_041322395.1 of Sedimentisphaerales bacterium. Lineage (GTDB taxonomy): Bacteria > Planctomycetota > Phycisphaerae > Sedimentisphaerales > Anaerobacaceae > JAFGCD01. The sequence goes on along the minus strand of JBGLNQ010000001.1, from coordinate 1,897,737 downwards.
ATTCCTTCGGGCACCCGACCTTTACTTTCGGCTGATGAAGAAGTATGGACATAGATTCGTCAAGCTTGGCGAGATAGCGGAGGTGAGAAGAGGCATAACAAGCGGATGCGATGCGTTTTTCATGCCGCGTGACGTGACGGCAAGGGTGTTGGAGGAACATGCGAAAGGTCTGCCGTGGAACGATGTGGGCCTTATGAAGGCGTGCAAGCTGATCGAGGTGGAGAGCGGCAAGGTTAGAATAGTGCGGGCAGGGGATAATACCCTGCATCCAATTGAAAGCGAGTATCTTCGGGCAGAGGTTCACAGCTTGATGCAGGTTAGTCGGCCTGTTATTCGGGCAGAGGATACGAACAGAGTTGTTCTTTGGGTCGATGCGCCCTTGCAGGAACTGGCAGGGACATACGTCGCGAAATATATCAGGTGGGGTTCGAAACGGACATTCGAGTCAAGGAAATCTAAGGCGGTGCCAGTTCCCAAGCGATCGACTTGTGCAAACAGGCCCTTGTGGTACAACCTGACTAACGCGGCAACCGGCGTTGCATTCTGGCCTATGGCTCAACAGTACAGGCACATTGTGCCAAGTAACCCGGAGAATCTCGTCTGCAACCATAATCTTTTCTATCTTTCTAACCTGGTCCTTGACGCTGATGCGCTGGCTATCCTGCCAGCCATCCTCAATAGTACAGTTCTTGGTTTGTTCAAAACATATTATGGCCGTTATGCCGGTACTGAGGGGAATCTCAAGACGGAGGTCATAGACGTGAATCTCCTCGACGTACCGGACCCGAGAAGCGTGTCGAAGAGCGTATCAAAAAGGTTGTTGGCCGCGTTCGCCTCGATGCAGAGACGAGACATCCAGCATCTTGTTGAAGAAGAACTAATGGCGTGCCATACACCGGAACATGCAAAGGAGTTGGCTTCGAGGCCGATTGTTCTAAGTGCTGAATTACACCAACCCGACCGGCTTGATCTTGACGATGGTGTGCTACAAGTGCTCGGCGTGGAGGCTCCTCAAGAACGCCGAGCAATTCTGAAGGAGTTGTATGAGGATGTGGCCAAGCATTTCAGACAGATCCGGGTCGTTGAAATACAGAAGCAAGAGCAGCGTGCCGGCGCAGGTGGGCGGCGATTCAGCGCTGAGGATTTGGCGGGAAGCATCTGGGATTCATTACCTGCGTCGGAGAGAGGAGCGGGTCTTGAAGAATGGCTGAAGGGCTTGGCGGGGGGGACGGGCGAAGCGGTCGAGATACCCGACGGGAAAGCCAAGGCAAACGGAGCGGACCATCTTTTTGATCCGTCCTCGGTGATCTTTGTGCACGGGAATGCTCGGACTGAGGTTTCGTACCGCAACGTGGAACAAGCAGCACTTGCTGCGATGCTTGCGGAGTTGGAGATCCGGGGGCAAGTCCGGTTGCCCAAAGAGGGTGATGTGTGCAAGCAGTGGGTGGCGAAACTTCAGGAGAGGCTTTCGGATGCACGCGCAAGATTTCAATCGTGGGCCGGGTCAAGGACCGGAACGGCCAAATTGGAGGAGCAGACGGTCGATCTATTGATGCAATGGTTCATACATGGGCGACCCGGTTGAGACGGTGACGCGATGCTTGTTTGATCCATGCTATATGAAGAAGGATTACTTGGGGAGGAGGGAGAGAATTTTGAGTTTTGAATTGTGGATGGGGAGAAGAGGGGAGAGGGATTTCAGATTTCTGATTTCATATCTCAGATTTAGAGGATGCGTGGAAGTTGTTGTTTGCAATTATCTCTCGCACTCTGTAATATACCCTTGTCCGAATTAAGCTCGAAAGGGCATTTTCGCAATACGGCAAATCATAAGGAGTTGCAAATGGGAAAAGATAAAAGCAAAAAGGCAAACGGCAATGGTATCTCTCGTCGTGGTTTTCTGGGGATGCTGGGTGCGGGGGCGGTTTCTCTTGGTTTGGCGGGTTGTGCGAGCGTAACGGCTGAAGAAGGCCGGAATAAGCGGCCGAACTTTGTATTCTTCCTTGTCGATGATATGGGCTGGAAGGATGCGGTTTGCTTTGGGAGCAGCTTCTATGAGACGCCGAATATCGACAGACTTTGCGCATCGGGGATGAAGTTCACGCAGGCTTATGCGGCGTGTCCAGTATGCTCACCAACGCGGGCGAGCATTATGGCGGGCAAGTATCCCGCTCGGCTGAACCTGACGGACTATCTCGTCGGCGGCGCCAGGGGGAAGCTGAATCCTGCAAAGTATATTCATCAGCTTCCGCTCGAAGAGGTTACGATAGCAGAAACGCTCAAAGAGGCGGGCTATGCGACTTTCTTCGCGGGCAAATGGCATCTCGGCGACGAAGGCTTCTGGCCGGAGGAGCAGGGCTTCGACGTCAATAAGGGCGGGTGGTCGCGAGGCGGGCCTTACGGCGGCAAGAAATACTTCTCGCCATACGGCAATCCGAGGCTCGATGACGGCCCCGATGGCGAACACCTGCCCGACAGGCTGGCGACAGAGACCGCCAAGTTTATCGAAGCCCACCGGGCCGAACCCTTTCTTGCATACCTATCTTTCTACTCCGTGCATACTCCGCTGATGGCTCGCAAGGACCTTGAAGCCAAGTATGAGGAGAAACGCAAGGGCGTCGATGGCGGTGAGATTTGGGGCAAGGAGGGCAATCGAAAGGTTCGCCTGGTTCAGGAACATGCGATCTATGCCGGGATGATAGAGGCGATGGACCAAGCCGTCGGCAAGGTGCTCGATGCGCTCGATAAACTCAAGCTGGCCGAGGAAACGATAGTTATCTTCATGTCCGACAACGGCGGCCTGAGCACTTCCGAGGGGCACCCCACATCCAACCTGCCTTTGCGCGCGGGCAAGGGATGGCTGTATGAAGGTGGGATTCGCGAACCGATGATTATTCGAGCGCCGGGGATGACCAGGCCGGGCAGCGTCTGCTCGGAGCCGGTTATAAGCACCGACTTTTACCCGACAATGCTCGATCTCGCCGACCTTCCGGAAAAACCAAAACAGCATATCGACGGCGTCAGCCTCGTTCCCCTGCTCAAGGGGGGCAAATCGTTAGGGCGAAAGGCCATATACTGGCATTATCCGCACTACGGCAATCAGGGCGGCAGCCCGGGCGGCGCCGTTCGGGCAGGCGATTACAAGCTAATCGAATTCTACGAGGATGGGCGAATAGAGCTGTATAACCTCGAAAAGGATATCGGCGAGAAAAAGAACCTGGCCGAAAAGATGCCGAAAAAGGCTGCCGAAATGCTCGCAATGCTCAAAGCCTGGCGAAAAGACGTCGATGCCCAAATGCCAACGCCGAACCCCGATTATTCAACAGCCGAAGGGAATTGAAATTGAATATCGTGTTATAGCAATAAATAAAGCTGGCGTTGGTTCGCCGAGCAATATGGTGATGGCGGTTTTGTAAATTTAGCCACAGAGGGCACAGTGAACTTGGCGCGGCCAGTGGCCGCAGCCAAAATCCAAAGCACGAAATCCGAAACAAATTCAAATGACCAAACCTCAAAATTCAAAACGGGCATAACGCCTTGAAGAAAAAAGAGTTATCACAGTTGCTTTAGAAAAACGTGCATAAAAAACAAGAAGTTAACGGGTTGTAGTACAGAGTTTTTGACAGGATAACAGAATAAGAAAGTAAGGTAAATATACCCGAATTTTAATCTGAAGCCCAATGGCATGAACATAAGACGCAGTACCCCACCCGCAACCGCGTTTTCTGCGTCGAAAAGGCATGGTCTTCGATAGACAGATCGCTTAACTTCATGCCATTCGGGACAGCCACCTATTTATCTTTCCTATCTTAACTATTAACTATTGATTCGTTTTTTTTCGGGGAGGTGTCCGGCACATTTTTGGGTCATGTATCAGCCATCTTCCTGTGTATTGGTCGGGGGTCTATTTTACTTCGAGGATTGAGTTGTACTCGCCGAAGGGGTTTACTTCCGTTTTGTGGTTGTAGGGGTCCTGCTGCCATTGGCCATCGACCACGAGGCGATATCGATACTTTCCCTGCGGGAGCTTTATTTTGGCCTGCCAGACTCCGCTCTGGCCCACTTTTTGCATCGGGGTTTCGAGTGGCTGCCAGTTGTTGAAGTCGCTGGCGATCTGAACTTCCTGCGCTCTGGGATAAAGGGTGACGAATACGATGGCGTCGCTCATCTGGTTAACGCCGTAGTAGTCGGAGAGTTTCGAGTTAATGCCGACGAAATCAGGCTCGGCTGGAGCGGGATTATCCCGGATTTCCGCGACGGGTTCGGGCTGTGCGGTGTCTTGTTGAGGTTCCGGGGCTGATTCGACCTGTGCGGTGGGCTGGAAAAACCCGACCGGCGTCGGCGCTTGCATGGTTTGCGTCGCCGATTGCGCCGGGGCTGTTACAAACTCGTCGGGCAGATACCTGTCGGGCGTTGCGGTCTCGACGATCCGTATAGGCGGGTTTGCCGCTCGTATCAACTCATCAGCTGTTGCGCTAATCGATTCGAGCTGGTCCGCCAAAGAATTGACAATTTCATGACGCTGCTCTTTGACGCCGGAGCCTATTATTTCCTGGGCGAGAGTCTCGAAATCCTTCTGCCCCTTGCTTGCGGGGTCGTATTCGTTGATAGGCTGGCCGAAGCTGGCGGCCTCTTTGATCTTGGTATTGAAATTCACGATAGTCGTGTACATCTTGTCGGAGAAGTGCTCTCGCAACTCGGCGAGTATTTCGCGGGCCATCTTGGTCCTTATATCGTACATGCTGGCCAAAACGGCAACCTTGACGTGCTGGCTGCATCGCTTGCAGAGAATACTGAGCGTCTCGAGCTGCTTGCTCAGGCCATGGAGTGCGAAGTATCCGGTCTCGACGGGCACGATAACCTCCGTCGCTGCGCGGAGGGCGCTGAAGGTCAGCAGTCCGACGGCCGGGGGGCAATCGATAATTGTGAAGTCGTAGTCGTTTTTGACTCCCTCGATAGCGTCTTTGAGGCAGCATTCGCGATCCGGGATGCCGGCCATTTGCTGCTCGAATGCCGACAGATCGATGCTCGAGGGCGCCAATTCGAGTTTGTCGGAGATTTGCCAGAGTATCTCGGTAAGTTTGATAGGCTCGTTTCTGCTCCGGCTGATCAGGACATCGTAGATGCTCTGCTCGACCTGCTGCTCTGGCACCGCCAGGCCTACAGCGCAATGTGATTGCGGGTCCATATCAACGAGCAGAACCTTCTGCCCCGCCTCAGCCAGCGCGCTTGCGAGATTTATAGATATTGTTGTCTTGCCACAACCGCCTTTTTGGTTGACTATTGCTATGGTTCTCATTGTTTGTCTCCAGCTTGCCCCAGCAGCCTGAAAAACCTTTATTTAGCTTTTGAAAACGCCGTTTTTAACACAGTAAGCACACTTTCACACCCCTTATACTATTCGGCAAAAGTGCGAAAAAAACTTTACCCTTTATGGGACGAGCCGATAAAAAAGTCGCATTTTGGTATGTGCAGGCGCGATTTTTCGGTCTTTGCAAATGCTCGAACAGCCCCGCCGAGACCAAGTGGACGGAGGGGGGCAACGAGATATAGTATGTGTGAGTCAACGAGGGGTACTCTATGTTGTGGGTCGCCCAGCCGGAGGGGGAGCGATTTGAGTTTTTTTTGGGCGGATCGTGTTCAGAAAAGGCCCTTTCCCGACGTGCGTCGGGACTTATAATTTGAGCAAAGCTCGATTTTTGGGCTTGGATTGTTGGGGCCAAGCGTTATATTGGTGGATAGTTGTCGGGTCCAAGCGTCTTTTTTCGCCGCTGCGGCCTGGAAATCTGATTCTATGAGTTCTGCAATTTTGCAGAAGCCTTAATCTGATTCTAACATTGGAGGAACGAAAAATGGAACGTCGCAACTTTTTGAAATACACCGCCGCCGCCGGTCTTGGAGTGAGTCTCATAGGCAGGAGCGGCCGGGCGATGGAGGAGAGGACCGGCGGGGCTAAGCTTCGCAAGGCGCTGCAGTTCGGCATGCTGCCTAAGAACCTTTCCGATGCGGACAAGTTCAAATTAGCCAAGGAGTGCGGATACGAAGGGATTGAGGGCGGCCCTATTGGAAATCTGAAGGCGGCAGCGGAGTTTGGCAAGATGGCGCGGGATGCGGGCACGCCGATTCACTCGATTGTGTTCGGCGGATGGCATGCTCCGTTTTCCGACCCGAACCCGGAGGTAATCGAGAAAGGCCTGGCAGAGATGGAGACCGCGTTGCGCAGCGCCAAGGCCCTCGGGGCGGGTGCGGTGCTGCTGGTGCCGGCGATTGTTAACGAGAACGTTTCCTACGGTGACGCCTATAAACGCTCGCAGGAGCATATTCGCAAGCTGCTCCCGCTGGCGAAGGAACTCGGCGTAATAATCGCCGTCGAGAACGTTTGGAACAAGTTTCTTCTCAGTCCGCTGGAGTTCGCACGCTATGTCGATGAATTCGAGAGCCCGTGGCTGCGGGCCTATTTCGACGTTGGCAATGTGATTCTCTTCGGCTATTCGCAGGACTGGATCCGCACGCTCGGAAAGCGGATTGTGAAGATTCATCTCAAAGACTTCAAACGCGAAGGCTATGAGTGGAAAAATCTGCTCGACGGCGATGTGAACTGGAAGGAAGTCCGACGGGCGCTGGAGGAAATCGAGTACGACGGATTCCTAACGCCCGAACTTGGCGGCGGGGACGAGGCTTATCTAAAAGACCTCTCCGGCAGAATCGATAAAATTATCGCGATGAAATAGGGCCGACCAGCCGAGATGGGCACAAATAGACCGCCGCAGTCGAAACATCAAAACGGGTGTTACTAATGGACATCGCCCACTCGATAAACATATATGCTGCATGGGGGTTGGATTGCAGATTCTGAAAGCTTCGCCTGTTGAGCATGTTGAGGGCGATGATGTTCTCGTCTATTACTTGCGGAGTTTCATAAGTTGCTATATCAACTTGGCCTTCAGCGTCGGCGGTGGCGAGTATCCCGGAGCCCTCGGTGTTCCCGAAATAGTGAGCCAGATTCATAGTTGTCTCCTTAGCTATTGGAAAGCGATTTTCAGCAAATTATCCTCCGACTAATCAAGAGTATAGTAAGAAGTGTCTCAAACTGCAATTACGATAAACGGCCCAAGGTGGGCTATTTTTTTAATGTGTTCTGTTCCTGAGCGAGGATTTTGAGGATTTTTTCGGCGGTTTTTTGGGTTAGTTTTTGGGGCTGGTCGGGGGGTTGGGGGGCTGGTTGGCCTTCGGGTTGGGGGGCGGTTTCGGGTATTTGCATTTTTATGATGTCGAGGCAGGCTTTTCGGGCGATTTCTCCCTTTTCGCACTCGGTTAGCTTGACGAGGTTATTTGCGACGACTGATGCGTAGCTCGCGATTAAGGCGGCGCCCTGGCGATGGGCTGAGGCGATGCGTTTTTCAAAATACTCGATGAAATGCTTCTCGGTGTGCCACTTGCTGTAGAGGACGGGGCTTACCTTGTGCTTTTCCAGCACGGCCTGCTCGGTGAGGTCGCTGGTGAAAATGTCTTCGATTACTTCGAGTTGTTTTTTGGTGAGTGTGTTCGTTTTGCGCATAATGTGATTACCTCCATACTGGTTAAAGATAAGGCTTCTGCAAAATTGCAGAACTCCTAAGGTTAAAGATTTCGAGTTTAGGCGTGGTTGTCAGGCGGCTCTGGTATTGTCGCGGCTGCCTCTGAAATAGTCTATTCTTTCGCCTCTTGCTTGCTGAGGACTTCGACTATATTGCCGTAGCCGCGCGCACGGGCTAAATCGAGGGGAGTCTGGCCGGCCTTGTTTTTGGCTTTGGTGTCGGCGCCTTTGGCAATTAGCATTTCAACGAGTGCCTCGTCACTGCGACGGGTGGCCATGTGCAGAGGCGTCCACCCGTTAACGGTTACGGCATTTATATTTGCTCCTTCATCGATGAGCAGCTTTACGGCCTCTGTATGACTGCGAAGTACGGCTGCATGGAGTGGGGTCATGCCGTCAGGAGCGGCAGCTTCGAGATTTGCACCACTTTCTATTAATATTGACGTCGTTTTGGCCAGTCCTCGCTGTGCGGCTAAATAGAGAGGTGTGAAGCCGAGGCTGTTGACAGCGTGCAAATCTGCGCCGGCATCGAGGAGTATTTGTGCAGCATTCGACTGATCGGCATACATGGATCCCGCAACTCTGTGCAAAGGTGTATTCGAGGAGTTGTCCTTAGCGTTTACATCTGCTCCATTTTCAAGCAGAAGGCGGAGTATACCCTCATGAGTGATGGCGGCTTCATGTAGAACGGTCCAGCCTGTGTGGCCCTTGAAGTCCAGTTCGGCGCCATTATCAAGCAGCAACTCGACAATCTCCGTACGTTTGCACAAAACGGCCCACTGTAAAGAAGTACGCCCGGTTCTTCCGTCTATACTATTCACCAGATGTGGTTGTTGGGCAAGCAGGGTCTTTACCTTGGCAATATCGTTGGCTTCTATTGCACGGTAGATAGCGTATTGGCGGAGATGCCTGATTAGGATAAACGAGGCGACGAGGACGAAGAGGATAGTCGCCGCAATCAGAATCTTTACAGCTTTGGTCATAATTCTAATTTTCCTTTTGCTTGTCGGTCGGTTTCAAAGCCCTAGGAAGAAAAAAACGGGCGGCGAAATCAGGAATATAACGATTACCATAAGCACGGCCAGACCTGTGCCTATCGGCATCAGAAGGCCCACGCCCGAAACGACAATGCCCGCTTTGCCCGACCGGGAATGCCTTGCAAGAATGCCCAGGACAAACGCGATAATGTTCGTCGGCAGGAACAAAGCCGGATAGATCAGCAGATCCCACGAGATAAAATCTTTATTTGCCAGGAACTCGATATGCATCGCTGCGGTTAGATACTGCTCGACCGAATCTACGAAGGTTATGACCAACGGAAGCACAACGCCCGGTACGCCTATCAGAATACTCACATAGCCGAGAATGTTGGCGGTTCGCGGTTTCATTCGGTTGTATCTTCCCGGTCTGGTTCAGGGGCGGCTGTGTTCGGGGGCGATTGTTTTTCTTTTTTCTGCTTCGCCATCCGGTGGAACTGGCCTGTCGCAAGGCCGAGCAGGAGAGTTATCGCAACCGATCCCAGGGCCAACGGGCGAAGGTGGGGCGGTATGAATCTTTGAAACACCGCGACGAAAAACAAAGCGATTACGCCGGGCATAGCAAAATTCGCATGAAGATGCCATTTCAACGGTCGATACTCCTGAATCAGTCATAATTGAACATGCTCTGCCGGGGGGATTATAAACGCCCAGCCAAACCCCCGCAAGCGGGATTATGACGTTCTGAATGGATGATTTGCGAACGTATTTTTTTGGCTTTTGCGGCATTTTCTTGTAACCATTGGGTTGCTTGCGGGTATAATAGCCGTGAGAATTTGTGGCACGAGCAGATTTTAGGCAACAGAAAGGTTTGACTATCGTCCATATTTCAAGGGCATACTTTTCCAGGACGCGATATACCAGACCAACTTCAATATAAGTACCGGTTATGAAAACTATATACGTCACCCTCAGAGACTTGCAAATACCACATGGGAGTGGATATTCGCCTTCTCCTGGCCGAACCTTTTGGGCGGCAAGATCGTTCCAAGCTATATTGCACACTACGAATATCCGGACGGCTCAAATCAGGCATTTAGAAATCTTACCGGCTGGGTCCATCGCTTCATTTTGGGTTACGATATGGATTGCCCCGAATTGCAGGCGCCTTTGCATCTTTCATCTGAATTGGCGTACTACGACGGTCTTGCAGGGCGCGTCTCCGACTGGGCGTACGCCACGTTCGGCGTTTCGACAAAGATTGACATTAATAAGAACACAGCCTTTGTCCCCGGCGTTTACCATCAAGTGTCGATGGACGATTCGATCTGCAAGAGAGACGTGACATACGCTATGTTGAGCATGAAGTACAAGTTCAAATAAAACACCCAAGATTCGGATATTTGGAAAAGGCCGGCTTTTACAGCGGGCCTTTTTTGTCCGCAGCCAATACGAATTGTGTCTGGAGAACAGGTCGCCAAATAACGACGCTATTCCATGAGGCAAGCGGCTCTTTTGGCCGATTCGACCGTGTTGTATAGCAGCATCGTTATCGTCATAGGGCCTACGCCGCCCGGGACGGGCGTGATAAACGAGGCCTTCTCTTTGATGGCCTCGAAATCGGCGTCGCCCACGAGGCGATAGCCTCTCTTTTTCGTAGCGTCTTCAACGCGGTTGACTCCGACGTCGATAACGACCACGCCGTCCTTTACCATATCCGCTGTAACGGTACTGGGTCGGCCGGCGGCGGCTATGACGATATCGGCCCGCTTCGTGTGCTCGGCGAGGTTTTTCGTTCGCGTGTGGCAGACAGTTACCGTCGCGTTCCCGGTTGGGCTCTTCTGAATGAGCATATTAGCCAGAGGCTTGCCGACGATATTGCTCCGCCCGACGATTACGACCTCGGCCCCTTCAAGTTTCACGCCGCTGCGAATCAGCAGTTGGATCACGCCGTGAGGAGTGCAGGGCAAAAACGCCTTTTCGCCCACGACCATCTTACCCACGTTCATAGGATGAAAACCGTCAACGTCCTTAGCCGGGTCGATAGCCAAAAGAACTTCAGCCTCGTTCAGACCCTTTGGCAGCGGCAACTGGACCAGTATCCCGTTGATCTTGGGGTCTTTATTCATCTTCTCGACCAACGCCATCAAATCTTCCTGCGACGTATCGACAGGCAGACGATTGTCGTCGGAATAAAGCCCGATATCTTCGCACGCCCGCTCTTTTGCGGTAACATACGACTGTGAAGCCGGGTCTTCGCCCACCAGGATAACTCCCAAGCCCGGCACGATGCCCTGTTCCTTGAGCTTGGCCACCTCGTCCTTCAGTTCCGCCCGCATATCGGCGGCGACTTGCTTGCCATCAATAATTTGTGCTGTCATAATCGTACCCAATAATCCATAATCAATAATCAATAATCATTTCAAAACAGCCCCTGCACCTTTCCGGTCTTGACATCGACATCAATCCGGCGGAACGCAGGATTGGATGCGGTTCCCGGCATGAGCTTGATCGCCCCGGCCACCGGAACGATAAAGCCGGCGCCCTTATAGACCAGGATGTCCCGAATCGGAAGCGTCCAGCCCTTAGGCCTGCCCTTGAGGTCCGGGTTGTGCGAGAGGCTAAGATGCGTCTTGACCATACAAGTGCCCAGAGTCTTGCTCACGGGGTCGGCCTCAAGGGCCTTGGCCTTCTCAAGGGCCTCGTCGCTGTACTCCACGCCGTCGGCGCCATACACTTCCTTGGCAATCAATTCGATGCGCTTCCGCAGCGGCGTTTCCAGTTCATAGAGGAGCTTAAAGTCGTTCTTCTCATTGCAGGCCTGCACCACCGCTTCTGCTAATTGTACCGCGCCGTCGCCGCCCTTGAGCCAGTGCTCGGAGACCGCGGCAAGGGCGCCGTTTTGCTCGGCAATTTTGCGGACCAATTCGATTTCAGCCTTGGTGTCGGTATAGAAGCTGTTCACGCAGACGACCGGACGGACGCCGCTCTTCTTAACGATTTCGATACAGGCAATTAGATTCTCACAGCCCTTTTCGACCAGCTTCAGGTTCTCGGTGGTATATTCCTTGGTCAGGGGCACGCCGGGCTTGACGGTCGGTCCGCCCCCGTGCATCTTAAGCGCCCTGATGGTCGCAACGATAACCACGGCGTTGGGAGTAAGCCCCGACATGCGGCACTTCAGATTCCAGAACTTCTCGAATCCGATATCGGCCCCGAAACCGCTCTCGGTAACGTGGTAGTCGGCGAGCTTTGTCCCGATCATATCGGCGATAATCGAGCTTTGCCCGATAGCGATATTCGCAAACGGCCCTGCATGGACGAATACGGGCTGGCCCTCGATAGTCTGCAGCAGATTCGGATTGATCGCATCGACCATCCACGCTGTCATCGCGCCGTCAACTTCCAGATCCGCCGCGGTTACTTCATTACCTTTCTTATCGTATGCGACCACTATCCTGGCCATACGCTCACGCAGGTCTTTCAGGCCCGTGGCAACGGCCAGGATCGCCATGACCTCGCTTGAAACGGTAATCTGGAAGCCGGAATCCATCTCGAAGCCGTCCATCTTATCGCCCCGGCCTATCCTGATATTTCGCAGAGACTGGGCACAGAAGTCCATCGCCCATTTCATCTGGATGCTTTCCGGATCGATATCGAGCCGCTTCAAGTGGCTTTTGGCCAGTCGGGCGTCGTCGTAGTTTCTCTCGTGCTGCATCCGCGAAGTCAGAGCGACCATAGCGAGGTTGTGCGCGTTTGTAATCGAGTCGATATCGCCCGTAAGGCGGATCGAGAAGGGCGTTAGCGGAATGCACTGCGCCAGGCCCCCGCCCGCCGCCGAGCCTTTGATATTGAACGTCGGGCCGCCGCTCGGCTGACGAATGGCGCCGACGACGTTCTTGTTTATCTTGCCCAGACCCTGAATCAGACCGATGGCGGTAGTTGTTTTCCCTTCGCCCAAAGGCGTCGGTGTGATTGCGGTTACGTCGATGTAGTTTGCTTCCGGGGCGTTTTTGAGTCTGGCAAGGGCCTTGATATAATCGACCTTTGCCAGCTTATGGCCCATTGGAATCAGTTCATCCCCCTGCAGGCCCATTTCTTCCGCCAACTCGCCCACAGGCTTCATATTTGCTTCGGCAGCCTCCGCCACCTCCCAGTCCTTCATTTTCGTCGGATCAAGTTTCATAATGCATCCATTTTCAAATCATGTTTTTTGTTTATTTGCAGATCGCACGTCGATCAATCCCCTGCCCTGCGTCGAGCACTGGGGGTCCTTAACTATTTGTTTGTCGCGCCATAGACTTTCAGGAAGGAATCCGAATAAATCTGCTTGTTCATCAGCATCTCGGTCGTCGCCACGATGTTCATCAGTTCGGTATCGAACACATCGGCGATTGCAGAATCCAGACCGTGAGACATTGCCATCGCCAGGAACACGCGGTTAATAAGGCTTCTTTCAGACGCTCCCTGCGAGATGTTTGAAAGGCCGACCGTCATGTGCGGAGCAGGGTCGGCGAGGTACTGAATCTGGTCCATCGCCGCCAGAATGTTCGTCGGCTGAACCTGGGCATTCGGCACCTTGACAGGCAGAACGATTGGGTCGATAAACAGTCTCTGAGGGTCGAAACCCTTTTCCATCGCCTTTGAGACGATTTCCGCGGCTATGGCCACGCGAGTATCGGTATCCTGCGGGACACCGTTCTTATCCATAGTCAGGGCGATAATGCCCGCTTTCGGCCCGGCCGCCCCGGCCATTGCGATGTACCTGTCGAATACCTCCTCGTCGCTCTTTTTGTTCAACGGAGTCGAGTTCAGCAGCACCCCATTGTCAGGGTTGATAACTTTGAGACCGGCCGCGATGACATCGGGCTTTTGCGAGTCAAGGCATAGCGACGTCGAGCACGTCTCCTGAATCGATTCGATCAGCCATTGCATAGTCCCTTCCTGGTCCGCCGCCGCCGTGCCGACATTCACGTCCAGATATGTTGCTCCTGCATCGGTCTGTCTCTTCGCCAAGTCTTGAATGACCTTCTTATCCTTGTCCGCGATGGCTTTTTTTACATCGGTGAACATTCCGTTGATTCGCTCTGCAATCAATATCATAATTAAACCATTCCTTCAAACTGTTTAAAGTAGCTCTATCCTTCTGACGGGTCTTTACCCTACGTTTTCCCATACTTTCGAGATGAATTTCTTGACGGCGGCAACGGCTCTGGGATGGCGCATGCGAATTATATCGGCCCCGGCCTGGAGCAGACACGTCGCCGTGGCGGCTTCCCACATCGGGCCTCGATCCCCGGCGTCTCCCCAACCGGGCGTGTCTTTGAGCTTGGCCTCTTTAGCACGCCACGATTCGTAGCCGACGTCGCAAATGACCGGCATCGCCATCATCTTGTCGCCGGCAAGCGCCGCCAGACGCTGGCGCTCCTGAATCGAATATGCGTATTCGATCCCGTAGCCCAGCGCCCCGGTCGATTGGAACGTCACTACGCGTTCGAGAGGAAAGCCCATATCGGATGTGAGGATATTGACCTGCTTGGCAATATTGATATCCAGAGGCGCCGCAGTAATAAGAAAATGCCCGTCGGCAAGCGCAATGGCGGTCAGAGACTTGTAATTATCCTCCTCGGCTATACCGATAAGGCATTTTTCGCCTTTGGCCGCGCCGCTTACCTTCGGCATAATCTCGTTGTCCTTCTCGTTGTTTCCGCAGCCCCACAGCACGAGAGGCACGCCCACGGCCTTGAGCACCTCTTCGGTGACTTTAACCGCGTGGTCGGCGCTTTTGTCGCCCTTATCCGGGTGAATCCCGTCGAACTTGATGCAGATAAGATCGGCCCCGAATTCCTCGACGCACTTCTTCGCCCAGTCGCCTGGTTTATCGAGCACATCCTTATACGGCTCGACAAGCGCGTCCGGCCAATCTTCCGGCTTGCTGTCCAAAACGTCCATAGCGATAACCGGAGTCTCGCCCGCATCTTCGACCGACCCGCCATAAACAACGTTCTTTGCTCCGCCTATCGTTACTGTTGAATTCCTCGTGCCCCCGTCGTTCTTAGCCGCACCGAGCGTTATCCGGTTCACTGAGCCTGCAAAGCTGTCTCTAACTTCAGGAACTGGCATATCAAAACCTCCATAAAATTTTTACCACGGATTGTTATCTTTTAGTTTTTCAGTTTGTTGTCTAATATTTTGCACACTGCTAAATACGCCGGGCTGTCTGCGTCCAGGTCGAATACATTTTTGCCGGTCATCGAAGCCTCCAGCACGGACTCATCCGCCGGCACGCATCCGAAGGTTTTCACCTCATCTAATTCAGATTCCCGTTCGGGCGGGCTGTCGGTTCTGTTCCAGACAACGCCTTTTTCCTTGACGGCTATCGAAAGCTCGTCGGCAAGCTCGGCGATCCGTTTTGCCGTAACAATACCCACAGAAGTCGGGTTGGCCAGGATTAGCAGCAGTTCGACATTGTTCGTAGTTCGCCGCGAGAGGTGCTCCATCCCCGCCTCGTTATCTATAATCACATACTTGTATTGCGAGCTTAGCTTGTCCATAAACTGCCGCAGCATATTATTCGCCGCGCAGTAACATCCGGGACCCTCCGGTCTGCCCATAGTCAGAAGGTCGAAGCCTTTGGCCTCAGTGATCGCCTGCTGAATACCGTGGATGACTACAATATAATGAATTCGCCTTTCGGACGCGACGTGTGCGCCGAGTTGGCAGAAGCGGCGCATGATGCGGGCATGATGCTCGGTTGGTATTTTTCGCCAATGGACTGGCGCGATCCCGATTGCAGAAATGACAAAAATGCCGAATTCGTTAAACGCATGCAAGCCGAGTTGAGAGAATTGCTCACCAACTACGGTAAGATCGACGTTCTTTGGTTTGATACAGATGGACGCTCGTCCCCGTGGGATCAGGATGTAACTTATTCGCTTGTCAGGAAACTTCAGCCTGACATCGTCATTAACAACCGGCTGGATATAGGCGGCCATAAGGAATGGACAGTCCAAAGCATCGGGCCCTGGGCCGACTTCTACACTCCAGAGCAGTATGTTGGCGGATTCGATAACCAACGGCCGTGGGAATCGTGTATGACTGTTTCAGCGCACAACCAATGGGCATGGGGCGGATCGGGCGATGGCGTCAAATCGCTCGAATCCTGTATGAATATGGTGATTAGCGGTGCCGGCGGCAATGGAAATATTCTCATGAATGTCGGCCCAACACCTTTGGGAGAGATCGCACCTGAGCAGGCAAATAGAATAAAAGAAGTAGGGGCGTGGCTTAAGAAATACGGGAAAAGTATTTATGGCACACGCGGCGGCCCTTTCAAGCCCGGCTACTACGGGGTATCCAATCATAAAGGCAAAATTATTTATTTGCATTTGCGGAATCTCGGTGGCGGAACCATAACATTGCCTGGTATTGAGGCAAAGATAAAAAGGGCAAAGCTGCTAACCGGCGGCAGAGTGAGTTATACTCAATCCTTTGATGTGATTACTGTTACCGTATCCAGGGAACATTCTCAGCCGATCGATACTATTGTTGAACTAATGCTCGATCGAGATGCATCTAAGATTGCCCCAGTAAGCATTAAGGCAATTACCCCTACTCAATAATTCCCTATTCTCCCTGCTCCAATTCTCCCCCCTATCGATAAAATCGATATTAGGAATCCTTCCCCAGTTGGTGCCCAATAAGCTGAAAACTACTTAGGTAGGGGTAGGGTTTATCTGAGAAAAAAAGATTTCTTATTTGCGGGTGGGATATTCGTCATTAGCTTGTAGTTTTGTGTTCTGGATGACAAACCCCACACCATACAGCATCATTCACCCGCACAGCATTTTCCTGCATGTTCCAAAAGCCCATTTTAGCAGAGAACCCTGAAGTGAAGACATCCTTTTGAATATGACTTTGGCACACGGCCCTGCCACAAAACTGGCATATCGCAACTGCTTCCTCGCCACATGTAATACATTTCATTTAATATCCCTTCAAAAGTTACTATTCAGGAGGCAAAGTTGATAGGCCTATGATTCATAATCCCCTATGGGTCTGCCGTGCGCATTAGGTTATCGGTGCGATTTGTTTTCGAGGAATGCTTCGAGTATTTGGGCTGCTGCTACTGCGTCGAGGTGTTTTTTTGTTTTTTTTCGGGTTAATTCGGCGGGTGCGAGCTTATCCTCGGCTGCGAAAGTGCTCAGACGTTCGTCCTGGAAATGGATTGGGATGTCGATGCGGGCCTTCAATTCCTCTGCAAATAAACGGACGATTTTGGCCTGGGGGCCCTCGGAATCATCCATATTCAGGGGCAGGCCGAGTACGATGGCTTCTACGCCTTCGGCGTTGACGATCTTGACAATCTTTTGCAGAACATCATATTGGCCCGGAATCACCGTTAGAGGCGAGGCAATCGTCTCACTGCGGTCGCAAATCGCAAGTCCTGTGCGTTTGACGCCATAGTCTATTGCGAGGTATCTCATTTTTTCTCCTGACACTTTCAGGTGGCGATTGCAGTTAGAGATAGTTATCTCCGCCGTGCTGTGCTATCAATTCGAGCAGTTCCTTCAATCTGTAAGTCTGGTCGGCGGGGCATACGAGAGTAGCATCGCGGCTATGGGCCACTACGACGTTTTCAAGGCCAATAGCGGCTATTAGATGCCCTTTTTCCTCGGTCACCACGATGCTGCCCTTGCAGTCGAGCAATTCGCTGGCGCCTGCGACTACGATGTTTTTATTGTCGTCGGCGGTGATTACGTCGGCCAGTGCGGCGAATGAACCCATATCGAGCCAGTGGCAATCGAGTTTTATGCAGTGAACGCCCTTGGCCTTTTCCATGACAGCGTAGTCGATACTGATTTTAGGCAATTTCACAAAGGATTCGGCGAGGGTCTGCTGCCGGTTGGGGCCGTCCCAGTCGGCTCTGATTCTGGCGAGCGGTTCGGTCGCAGCGGGGAGGAAATTCTCTAAATTGGCTAAAATCGTTTTTGCTTTCCAGACGAACATGCCCGAATTCCACAAATATCGTCCGGAATCGATGTACTTTTGTGCGGTTTTTTCGTCCGGCTTCTCGACGAATGCCTCGACGGCGCATATTTCGTTGGTGCAGCCGGGGGATTTGTGCGAATCCCCGCATTTTACATAGCCCAGAACAGTACTCGGGAAAGTTGGTCGGATGCCGAAAGTAAGCAGTTTGTCCGGATTGTCTTTGACGAACGTGAGCGCGTCCTTCATGGCCTGCTGAAATAATTCGCTCGGCTCAATTATCTGATCGGCCGTGACGACCGCCATTGAGGCGTCTGGATGAAATTTAGTGAGGATCGCAGCAGCCAGTCCGATAGCGCCGGCCGTATCGCGAACCGCAGGCTCCGCGATAACGTTCTCGGCGGGCAAGGCGGGCAGATTCTCCCGAACCAGGTCGGCGTAATCCACGCTGGTCAGCACAATTATATTCCGCGGGTCGAATATCGGCAGCAGGCGGTCGTAGCAGCGGCGGAGCAGAGTCTGCCCGTCCAGTAGTTGTAAGACCTGCTTGGGACGTTTCTTACGACTCAAAGGCCAGAGCCTTTTTCCGGTACCCCCTGCCATAACCACTGCGTATTCCATCTTTATGCCCCATAAAAGATAACTATGAGTCATGCATCAAGGAATATGACGTTCGTTTTTATCCCCTCCCTCACGGTCGGGGCTTGTAACTTGGACTTTTGACGCACGCATCAACTATGTAGAAAAGTGTATCAGACGAGAAAATTTTCGTCAATGTCCGTCCTTGCTCTAATGTCGGCGGCGAACTGCTCGTATGTTAGGCCTTGTTTGTGTTCGCCGGGCTTGCCCATAAGCGCGAACGTGGCCTCTTTTCCCAGTTCGACGGCGCGCTGGTCGTAGGGATTGATATTAAGCAGTGCGCCCATAAAGGACGTTGTTACCTCAAATAGATAGATGAACTGCCCGACAGTATAGGCGTTCACGCGGTCGAATAGGATGGTCAGGCACGGACGTTGGCTCTCCAATAGGGCGTACTCAGTGGCTTTCTTCTCATTGTTGAGCAGTGAACTGAGGCTCTTGCCTGCAAGGAAAGCGAGTTCCGGCGCACAGTCCGGCGCGGGGCCGATTTCAATATCCCGGTCGAAATTCTCGACCTCCAGAAATGTGAAGAGCTTGTCGTTCGGACCTTCGCGGTATAGTTGGACCTGGCTGTGCTGGTCGGTGGTGCCGAGCGCCTTTATGGGGGTCGGGCCGACGAATACCTGGTTGCCGTCCAAATCTGTTGATTTTCCAAGGCTCTCGGCCCAGAGCTGGCGATACCAGTCAGCCATGTCTTTGAGAGCGTAACTGTAGGGCATTATTACGGAGTTTCGCTTGCCGCGGGTGTAAAAATGGTGGTTTATTGCGGCGTTTATCGCGGCGGGGTTCCGCCAGAAATCTTCGGAGCTTACTCTTGCATCCATGTCGGCTGCTCCGGCCAGCAGAGCATCAATATCGATTCCGCACATTGCGGCACTGAAAAGGCCCACGGCGCTTAGGACTGTGAACCTGCCGCCGACGCCATTGGGGACGATTAGGCTTCGGTAACCTTCCTTCTCGACGATAGTTCTGAGCGTGCCTTGATTTTCGTCGGTTGTGGCGATGATTTGCTTTTTGCATGCCTGCGAGCCGAGCCTGCGGATAAGCAAATCGCGGGCATATAGAAACTGTGCGGCGGTTTCGGAGGTTCGGCCGGACTTGGAAATAACGTTGAAAATCGTCCTGTCGAGGCCGTCGCCAAGCCAATCGAAGAACGAAGCCAGTTGGGCCGGGTCAACGTTATCGAATACGAAAAGTCGGGGTCCGCGCCGCTGATTGCCGTCGATATTGTACATATATGGGTTCAAGGCGGTCTGCACGGCTATATTGCCGAGGGCCGAGCCGCCGATACCGAATACAACGAGCGTATCGCAGTCGCCCTTGACGTCGGCAACGAGATTTTTCACTCTTTCGCGGATGTCAGTTCTAAAGGGGAGGTTTCTGTATGGGGTGTTGCCGGCCTTCTTCTCGTTGTTGAGCCAGAGTATCAATGGGGCGGTTTTCGTAGCGATCTCGTCAAATTGGGCGGGCGAGATGCCATGCTCGGCGCCGATGACCTCAGACAATACGTTCTTGTAGTAAAGCTTTATTCTTGCTTGCGACACCGGTTTCTTCCCTGAAATTCGCCAGACTGCATTTACTCACTGCTCAAATTTCGTGCAATGTTCGGGCTGTGATTATACCTGTGCGGCAGGGATATGCAACAGTTTTTCATGCGAGCCGAACTTCGATTGGCTGTTTTTCCGGTTTATCGAGGGTGAAGCTGCCGGTAAGCGTTTTGCCGCCGACTTTTGCGGTGGCTTCGTATTGGCCGAGGAAGCCGCGGAATTTTGTTTTGGCGTCCGGGGTAATTTCCGCTTCGGTCTTGGTCCACCATTTGCCTTTGATAAGGGCTTTCAACTGGTGGTATGCGGGTTTTGGGGTCATATCGGCCCGGAGAAAGCCCGCCGGCGCTTGCCGCCAGGCCCCCTGATCGGTGAAATCCCACCAGGTGATGGCCTCTACGGCTGGATGCGAGAATAGGACGGTATAGAAATCGGCGACGTCCCGGGCCTGCGCGATCTCTCCATCCGGCGTGGTGAGCCAGCCTTGTTGCGACCTGGGGCCTGAGACGATGGTGGTCTCGGTGAAGTGCAGGGGCACGCCGAACTTGGCGAAGTAGTCGCAGACCTCCCAGGCGCGTTTTGCGCCCCAATAGCCTCCGTGCATGTGCGACTGGATGCCGATAACGTCGTACAGAGGCTTTCCGCCGTCAACGAGTTCGGCAATAACTTTGTTGGGGTAGTCCTCGTCTGTGCGGTAATCGTTTATTAGCAGCGTAGCGTCGGGGTTTGCGTCGCGTGCGGCCTTGAACGCGGCGCGGACATAGGCGCCGATGCCCATTTTACGAATGGCTTCGGTCAGTTTGGGCGCATTCTTCTTGCACTCTTCGCGGTCATAATGGGTCGCTTCATTGACGACGTCCCAGATATCGATGCCGCCTTCGAACTTGCGGACGCATCGGCCGATTCGCTTGAGTTGCAGCTGCATGACCGCCTCGGGGTCGTCGGGGAGCCACTTCTGCTCGACGTAGTTCCAGGCGAGGGGATGACCCTTTGTGGTGATATTCCGGGCTTTGCACCATTTTATCATATCTTCGATTTGAGGATCGTTGTTGACGCCCTTCTGTCGCTCGTAGCTCCACCAGTAGAACGGCAGGGTCGCGAAGTTTAGCATTTCGGTGAAGTGCTTTTCGTAGTCGGCGTTATCCTGCGGCGTTCTGCAGTTGCGGAGCTTGAAAAGGTTGCATCCGAAGAGGAATTTGTGGCGTTTTTGCTCTATTTTGACGGTCAGCCCGGCTACGAGATGCTTGCCGTCGGGCCCGAGGATTATAAGGACTGCGTCGGCTTTGCGATGCTTTCCCTCGACAGCTTCGGCTTCCCGACCTTTGCCAGCGGGGTTGTCGAGCGAGCGCGGGCGAGCCTCTACGCGTGCGAAGGCTGCCGGCTGCCCGCGGCGCCGGAGGAGGGGTGGGAGGGAGGCAGCGAGCACGACGATTTCTTCTTTGGCCGTTCGACAAGAAATCGTCGGCGCAACGGAGCGGAGGCTTTCTGCCGCTCCTTTTAGGCCTCGAGCGATGTCTCCTGCGTGTGCTGCGATTTTGGTTGCGACTACGCCTGCTCGGACATCTTCGGCATTTGGCAGGCCGAGATGCTCTCTCGGCGTGACGTAGCATAAGAACGATGCACCGTAAAAGGTCGCCGCTGTTCCGCCTATTGCTGCCGTTATGTGGTCGTAGCCGGGTGCGACGTCGGTTACGAGGGGGCCGAGGACGTAGAAGGGTGCGTTGCTGCAAATCTCCTGCTGTAATTCCATATTATGGCGTATCTGATCGAAGGGTATGTGGCCGGGGCCTTCGACCATTACCTGGCAGCCCTTTTCCCAGGCTCTCTGTGTTAGCTCGCCGAGGGTTCTCAATTCTGCGATCTGGGCTTCGTCGGTTGCGTCTGCGATTGCTCCGGGTCGAAGACCGTCGCCGAGGGAAAAGCAAATGTCGTTCTCCAGCATTATGTCGCAGAGGTCGTCGAACATTTCGTATAGCGGGTTCTGCTTGTTGTGATGGAGCATCCATTTTGCGAGCAGCGCTCCGCCTCGACTGACGATGCCGGCGACTCGGGTTTCGAGCAGGGGGAGATGCTCTTTGAGAACTCCTGCGTGAATCGTGAAGAAATCGACGCCCTGGTCGGCCTGCTTCTCGATAATTCCGAGGATTGTTTTGACGTCTATATCCTCGACTTTCCTGCCTTCGATGACCTGGTAAATCGGTACGGTTCCGAACGGGACGGGGCATTGGGCGAGCAACTGCTCGCGTGTTTTATCGAGATTTCCGCCCGTGCTGAGGTCCATGACAGCGTCGGCGCCGACGTCCAGAGCGGCGTGCATTTTCTCGATCTCGCCTTCGACGGACGAGCTGACGCTGCTGGTTCCGATGTTGGCGTTGACTTTCGTAGTGAATATTCGACCGATGCCGGCCGGCTTGAGATTGGTCGCGAGGTGCAGCCTGTTGGCGGGAATTACTATCCGCCCGGCTGCAAGCTCCTCGCGAATGAGTTCGGCATCGACATTCTCAATATCAGCAACGAATTTAACCTCGTCGCTAATTATCCCTTTTCTTGCAATTTGTAACTGTGTCGGCACTATTACCCTTTCTGTTTTACCGCTGAGATCGCAGAGACCGCAGAGTTTTCAGGATAGTTATTTACCATCCTAACCACCCTATTATAGCGTGGGTGCATCGTGGGCGAAAGAGATATTCGGCAGTTTCAGCGGCCCAGGATGGGGTTGTGGGGGCATTGGCGGGTTAGGACTCTTCCGCCTGTTTCTGTTACGAGTACGTCGTCTTCGATTCTGACGCCGAGTTTGCCTGGTATATATATGCCTGGTTCGATTGTGATGACCTGGCCTACTTTTAGCGTTTCTTTGGTATCGGGCTTTAGGAATGGCTTTTCGTGTATTTCGAGGCCGAGGCCGTGGCCTGTACCGTGGGCGTACACAGGCAAATCGGTTTGGCGAATCGCATCCCTTGCGGCGGAATCGACGGTTGTGAGCTTGACTCCGGGGCCTATCGCCTTTATAGCGGCGGTTTGGGCTTTCTCTACGGCGTCGAAAACCCTACGAAAGAAAGGCGTCGCGCCGCCAATGGCAAAGCATCGCGTAATATCGCTGCAATAGCCTTTGTATTTGGCTCCGAAGTCTATTAGGAGGGTATCTTTTTGTTTTAGCTTTCGTTTTCCGGGCTGATGGTGTGGTCTTGAGGCGTTTGGGCCGAAGGCTACGATTGTATCGAAGCTGTTGGCGGCTCCCGCCCTGCGAATCTGTAAATCGAGCAGGCCGGCCAGCTCGATTTCGGTTATTCCGGGCTTGATGTGCGGCAGGGTTTGTCGGAGGGCTTTGGCGGATATTGCGCCTGATGCCTTAATAGCGGCTATTTCGCTTGCTTGCTTGGTACTGCGTATCGCTTCTATAATGCCGTCAACGGATTTTGGGTTTTTCTTGAGTTTGGCCTGCAATCTCTCGAAATCGGCCAGTGAGATGGATTTTTCGACTGTTATTGTGCGTACGGATTTGAGTCCGGCGACGAGGTCGGCGACGGCTTGTGGCATCGAGCCTTTCCGCTCGATTAGGGTGCTATTGGGGCATTCCTTTTGGGCCTGCTCTGTGTATCTGCTGTCTGTTAGCAGGTATGTACGGTTGTTTGTGACGGCTGCCCAGCTATCCTGGCCCATAAAACCGGTCGCATAGGTTACATTTGCGGGTCTGGCGACGATCAGGCAGCTTATTTTCCTGCGTTTTAGTTGTCGGCGAATCTCGGTGGTTCGTTTTGCAATTATCTGCCGGTTCATTATGAACGGTCTCCAGTCGAATCTGCTTTAATCGGCTTTCTGAGGGCGTAATTGGCCTTCAGGGGCCTTGGATTCAACTGATAAACAGGAATTAGGTGAAAAAGTAAAGTTTTTTTTCGCCGAATCGTTTGGCTTGGGGGCTTTTTGTACTTATATTTTTATTAGAAGATACGGCTGGGGAGGAGGCAGGGGGCCATGGAAGGCGCTGTATTCCGAGTATTTGGTGTTTTCCGCAAGGGAGGAAAAAAACAGGAAGAGATATTTTTCCGAAATTAGGGCGGCTTCGGCCGTCCTTTTTTTATGACTTGTGCCGGGGGCGTATTGCCATTACAATTAGCGAGGATTTGATTCCGATGAGTTCTCTAATGGTGATTTGGCAATGCTGTTACCTATTCACACGAATGTACGACCTCTACGAACGCCTTATGCGAATTACGCGCTGATAGCGGCGAACGTGGCTATATTCGTCGCCACATACCAGCTTAACGCCACGGCGGTTACAGGAACTGTCGAGATTCTGAGGCCTTGGGCGCAGCCATTCCAGTTGTTGCCGCTACGTCCGCATTTGTGGCAGTTTGTGAGCTATGCGTTTCTGCACGGGGGGTATTTGCACATCGTATTCAACATGTTCTTTCTGTTCATCTTCGGGACCAACGTCAACGACAAACTCGGGCATATTTCATACCTTTGTTTTTACCTTGCCGGGGCGGTGTTTAGCGGGGTAGGCCATGCTGTCATTCACTCCTCCTCGGCTGTACCGACTCTGGGGGCGAGCGGGGCTGTTGCGGCGGTAACTGGGGCATATCTCGTGCTTTATCCGCAGACGCTGATAACGGTTGTGTATTTTCTCATTTTTATAGGAACTATCGACGTTCCCGCGCTGTATTTCATTGGGCTTAAGATGATTCTGATAGACAATGTAATTGCAGCTAAAACGCAGCACGTTGCCTACGATGCTCATCTTGCGGGGTACGCCTTTGGGATTATGGCAGTTTTGGGCATGCTCGGGGTGGGGCTCGTCCAGGGGAGCAGTTTTGACCTTTTGGCAGTGGTGAAACGGTGGAATCTGCGTCGTCAGTACCGCGACGTTGTATCGAAGGGGTATGATCCGTTTGCGGCACAAGTGCACGCCAAGTCTAAGGCCAAGGATGTTAAAACGCCGGCGCAGAGAGATCGCGATGATAAGATAGATAATCTTCGCGATGAAATCTTCAAGGGGGTGCTGGAACGTCGTCTTCCCGATGCTGCAAAGCTTTACCTGGAGCTTATGGCGGTTGATCGCGAGCAGGTATTGCCGCGTCAGCACCTTCTGGATATCGCCAACCAGCTTGCCAGCGAGGATAAACCGTCTGATGCGGCTTTGGCTTATGAGCAGTTTTTGGGGCATTACAGCAACTATGAATATGTTGAGGAGGTCGAGTTGATGCTTGGCCTTCTTTACTCGCGTTACCTGGAAAGACCCGATGATGCGTTGAAACACCTGCGTGCGGCTGCGAAGAAGCTGAGGGATCCGGGGCAATCGAAGATGTGCATGGACGAGGTTGGGCGACTGGAAGAAAAGCTAAATTGACCTCCGCAGCATCAACAGGGGTGTTTTCGAGTTGATAAAAATGGTTGACAACTCATCAGTGGGCTGTTAATTTGGAACGGTGAATAAAGGGCGGTTGATTATTCGACAGCTCTGAAGATTTAGAGAATGAATCTCTTTTTTGGGAGGTTGAACAATGAAGTCATGCATCAATATCTTTGTGGTAGTTTTGTTGGCGGTTTTGGGGTCTGTTGGTTTCGGTCAGTTGGGGGCTGCGGCTCCTGCGGCGGATGCGAACGCGGTTATCGTTCCTTCTTTCCCATACATGGCCGAGATAATCGGCGATGATGTCTATGTTCGCTCTGGTCCCGGGACCAACTATTACAACAGCGGCAAGGTGAATAATGGCGACCAGGTGAAGGTGGTGTCTTGGCAGTTTAGCTGGTCGTGCATCGTTCCTCCGGCGGGCAGTTTCTCTTGGATTTACATACCGTATGTCAGCATCGACCCTGACAGTCCCGGAACCGGTATTGTTACCGGCGACAATGTTCGGGTGTATGCCGGCTCTGATTTAGTGAAGCCGATTCATTCGACACTGCAATTGAAGCTTGACCGGGGCGAAAAGGTCAAGCTGCTGGGCGAGCAGAAGGATAATTACTACAAGATCGCTCCTCCTACCGGTGCGTATCTGTGGGTTAGCACGAATTTCACGAAGCCGGTCGTTGCCGGGACTGCTCCTCCTGTGGTTGGGACGGTTCCTCCTGTGGTTGGGACGGTTCCGCCTGTGGTTGGGACGGTCGATGCGAACGCCCCTGCCGATGTCAATGGGGTCGTCGATGTTAATGATGTGAAGATTGTAGTGGCAGTTCCCGAGCCGCCGAAGCCCTCGATCGAGGCTAAGCTTATGGCCGAGTACAAGGAGCTTCAAAAGAAGATTTTGGCCGAGCGAGCCAAAACTTTGGCCGAGCAGGACTATGCGGACATCCGGAAGGGACTCGAAGATATCAAAGCAAATAAAGAGGCGGGCAAGGTGGGCAGCTACTGCGAGTTCTTACTCAAGCAGGTTGATCAGTACGAGTTGGCGGCGACGGTTTTGAAGCAGCTTACGCTTCAGGATAAGCAGTTGGAGGACACTCTGAGCCGGATCAAGAAGGCCCGCGATATCCGTTTGGCGCAAGTAAAGCCTGTAGGCCGATTCGCGATTGTCGGGATGCTTGAGAAATCGAATATTTATAGTTCCGAGCCTCAACTGAAACACTATCGGATAGTGGACGATTCCGGGAAGACGATTTGCTACGCCCGTTCGGCGGCGGAGATAGCTGGCGGCGACTTCGACAATCTCGTGGGCAAGAAGGTCGGCCTGGTCGGAGCAATATCGCCGCATCCGCAAACCGGCGGCGCCATCGTCAAATTCACCGAAATCGAGCGAGTAAAATAGGGGCAGCCTTGAGTCCGGGGCGAAAGTCCTGTGGCGGTTGGCGTGCAGACTAATAACTCGAACTAACCGGCGGTCAGTTCGAGAATGCAAAAATCAAGGATTAAAATGCAAAATTGCGGTTTCGGCCCGTCTAAAGTCGGATTTGCAACCTTGTGGCCGAAGCTGTTTTACGCAAAAAAATCAATTGACTCCGCATTTCCCGGGTAAATCCATGCAAAACAGCACGAATTTGATAGTGTAGAGCTTGTGGATGGCGATTAAGCCGCCTTGATATATGAGTTCTGCAAAATTGCAGGTTAGGCCTATATTGTTGAAGAAAATCTTCTTTGTGATTTTCTTCAATAATGACCTATCTTTTTATGATACAATATTCGAGTGCCTCTTTGCCGTCGGCGGCATAGACCAGTTCGTTCTCAACATGAAGTTCGTTAAGAGCGTTTCGCACCCATATTCTGTAGATTCGGTCGTCTTCGATTAGCAATATCGGCTTTGCCATTATCTACCCCCTCTTTCGTGACACAATTTGGCGCCGGTATTTTTCTAAATACATCCAATTTGCGCTTCGTTCTTCAGCCGAACTGGTTTGAGCAACATTAATGCCGTGCCTGTACCTTGAGATCAAACACTTTCACCTATTTAAATTATGGCGCAGAAACCTGAAAGTCCAAATAGTATTGGGGGCATTTCTAAAATAAGAGGCCGGAGCCTTGATGGGGCGGTGAAAAGAGCGCTAATATCGGGCTTCGAGGCAATTTGAATATGGCTTGTGCCTCGGTGTATCAGGACGCAGGTTCGGCGTATGTAACGAAATTGCCTACTCCACCGGTTAACTTCCAAATCTCCAAGCACGCTCCCGGCTTGAACGGGCGAAACCGGAACCTGTACGCTGCATGGATGATTTTTTTCGAGAATTTGTAGTTTTTTGGATGGGTGCGGAGGCGGTGGAAGCTTCTAATGTGATATTTGCATGTCGGCTCTGAAGCATTGATGTGGGTATAAGTCTATTAAAGAAAGGCAGTTACGATTTATCCTGCTGATTGGGTTTTGGTCGATAGTTCTTTGAGAACCGCTAAAAACTTTTTTTTGAAAATTCCAGGATTTTTGCAGATTATGTGTTGCAGACGTGGCGATTGTGTGATATTATAAGATTTCGGTGGGCTGGGGATATCCTCTCTCTCCTCTCTCCCTCCGCGTCCCAGTCCACCGCTTTTTTTTGCGGACGCGGGCATTGTTGCCGATGATATCGATTATGTACGGAGATTTTCCGGTCCGCTCGCAGCAGCTGAAAGCATGCCCGCCGACAAGAGCAAAATTAGCGAGGTTATTTCGGTCATTTGAAGATACTTGTCGAAAACGATTTGGGTGATAGTATTATTATGACATGCTGTGATAGCGACGAGCGTTGACTCGGCATCCTGGCATAGCCGCGGAATAGATGGTTTTGGTCTCGGCGATTTGTTTGTAAGGGGCAGGCTTAATGAAAGTTGCGAGTTTTAATGTTAATTCGTTGCGGGTGCGTTTGGGCGTTGTTATCAAGTGGCTCGAAGAACATCAGCCCGACGTTCTTGCAGTTCAGGAGACCAAGGTTCAGGATGCGGATTTTCCAAGCGCCGCTTTCGACGAGATCGGGTACAACTATGCGTTCAGGGGGCAGAAGAGTTATAACGGAGTTGCGCTGTTTAGCAAGAGCGAGATATTGGATGTTAGAAGCGGTTTTGCGAATGAGCCGAAGGACGAGGCCAGGCTGATTAGCGGGCGGCTCGGCGGCCTTACGGT
Organism: Sedimentisphaerales bacterium; assembly: GCA_041322395.1. Taxonomy (GTDB): domain Bacteria; phylum Planctomycetota; class Phycisphaerae; order Sedimentisphaerales; family Anaerobacaceae; genus JAFGCD01. The sequence goes on along the minus strand of JBGLNQ010000001.1, from coordinate 1,869,494 downwards.
CGTCAATACTTACATCCCGCAGGGATATTTGGCCGAGTCGGAGAAGTTCGATTATAAGCTGGATTGGTTCGAGCGACTCCTGCGGTATTTCGAGCAAAACTTTGACCCTACCGATGCGGTCGTTTGGGTTGGGGATTTGAACGTTGCTCCCTCGGCGATAGATGTTTACGACCCTGTAGCCTTGGCGGGGCATGTTTGCTATCATCCGGAAGTCCATAAGGCTCTGTCGCGGGTTATGGAGTGGGGATTTATCGACGTATTTCGGCTGCACTGCAAGGATGCGGGGCAATATACGTTTTGGGATTACCGGGTCAAGAACCCGTTGAAACTGAATCGTGGTTGGCGGCTTGACCATATCATGGCGACTCGGGCGGTTGCCGAAAAAAGCACGGCTTGCTACATAGACAAGGGGCCGCGAGTTATGCAGCGCCCGAGCGATCATACGCCTGTTGTGGCGGAGTTTGATTTGCCGGACGGATTCACGCCTTCTCTTTGACGCTCCATGCTATTCTGACTCGTCAAATTCCGACAGGATTTGCTTATGCGTAAAAGGTCTCGCCTTCGGCCCGGAGTAATCTTGGACGACCTGCCCGGTCCCTCGAAGCTTATATTTATAAATCACAAGTCCTTCCAGCCCCACCGGCCCGCGGGCGTGTATCTTACTCGTGCTAATCCCCACTTCGGCTCCGAGTCCGTATCTAAAGCCGTCGCTGAACCTTGTACTGCAATTGTGGAATACATTGCCCGAATCCACGAGGCTCATAAACTTTTCCGCCGCGGCTTCGTTCGCAGTGACAATCGCATCGGTATGCCCCGAACCGTAGCGGTTGATATGGTCGATTGCCTCATCCAGACCATCGACAACTTTTATCGACAGGATATAGTCCAGATACTCGGTAGCCCAATCTTCTTCGCTCGCCGGCTTAACATCTATTATCGCAGCGGTCTTTTCGCAGCCGCGAAGCTCGACATTTTTCTCATCCAGCCCCGCCTTAACCCTCGGCAGGAACCGGCCTGCAATCTTACTATCGACAAGCAGCGTCTCAGCCGCATTGCACACAGCGACATACTGGCACTTCGAATCGACCGCAACGTTCACCGCCATATCCAAATCAGCATCGCCATCGACATAAACATGACATATCCCGTCGGCATGGCCGAGCACCGGGATATTAGTATTATCCATAATATAGCGTACGAATTCATTCGACCCGCGGGGGACGATCAGATCGATACATTGATCCTGCCGGAGCATATCCGCAACGTCCTGCCGAGTCTCAAGCAGTTGAATCCATCCCTGCGGCATCCCTGCTCTCTCGCTCGCCTCGGCAATTACCTCAGCCAGCGCCCGATTAGTATTAACCGCCTCGCTGCCGCCCTTGAGCAACACTGCGTTACCGCTTTTCAGGCAGAGCGTCGAAATCTGCACCAGCGCATCCGGCCGAGACTCAAAAACAACGCCAATAACTCCGATGGGGCAACTAACCTTATAAAGCTCCAGCCCGGCATCCAATTCCGTACCGGAAATCACCTTACCGACCGGATCGGGCAGTTTTATAAGACTTCCAATCCCAGCACAGACGCCTGCAATTTTAGTTTCATCGAATTTTAGCCGCTTAAGCAGCGGAGCGGCCAGATTATCGTTCTCGGCCGCGGCAAGATCACTCTGATTCGCGGCGATTATCTGCTCTGAGCAGCCCTTGAGCGACCTGGCTATCTCCGCCAAAGCGGCGTTTTTGGCATCAGAACTCACAGCAGCGAGCCTGATAGACGCATTCTTGGCCACCACGGCCGTCTCGGTGATATTCATCTCGATTTTCCCTTGACTTTTTTCTGCTAACATTCTAATATTTCGGGTCGTATGTTCGCTATTGCGAGTATAACAAGCAGCTACGAACAATCAACAGCGAATTGCCAAGCGGGTGTAGCTTAGCGGTAAAGCACCAGCCTTCCAAGCTGGCTATGTGGGTTCGACTCCCATCACCCGCTTTTTGTTTTAGATGGATTCGGTGGGTTTTCTATTTCAGTTCTTCGCTCGGATTGTTCCTGCGAGTGTCGCGTTATCAGTGCTGTAAAGGCGATTTTTTTGTGATTCTAAAGCTCGTAACGTCAATCGACCGATAAGAGATTCTGTAGGGGTGGGCAGACGTTAAGACACCATCCTCAGATTTTAGTTTTAAGGGGTATTTTATGAGAAGTCGCCTGCATCATCTCTCGATGATAGCGATAGTTGCAATCTGCAGCTTTAGAGCTTTTGGCGTCGCCGACGTCGGTATCGAGCCTCTTTGGAGCGTTGGGATAATTGCGGATACTCAGACCTCGGATCACGCTTATATTGCTTCGCTTATGGGACACATAAAGGCCGAAAGGCCAGAAATGGTTGTGCATCTTGGCGATACGCATTTCGATTGGTCTAATCAGTTCGTTTTAAAGGCTGTTGCCGAATTGGTTGACGACGAAGAAGGCGGGATCGAGTTTCATTTAGCGCCGGGCAACCACGATATGAGTAATGGGTTGCTCAAAGCGCATTTGCGTCGGGCTGCGACGCAGGGCGTTTTTCGCCTGGACAAGGGGCCTACATTCGGAGGACACGGTTACCTTCACAGCCGTGTGGCGGCCTACGTCCCTGATCCCCTGCTGCCGGTCTGGAACCCCGATATTGTCAACCACCCGGCCTGGCAAACCAACCTGAACGTAAGATTTGCGGATTTGGCGGGCGAGCCAGAACATTACCGTTATGTGTTCAAGAGAGGCGGGATTCGGTTCATTATTTGCGACTGGTCGTATAGCGACGAGCAGAGGCAGTGGCTGCGCGATATCATTACTCGGCCTGACGATAGTTCGGTTACGATAGTGTTTCACCATGCGCATTACATGGACAAGCTGACGTGGTACTTCGAGGGGCTTGAGGGACGCCATAACGTCAAGTTGGTTCTCTCCGGCCATGACCATCGCTACCACCACGAGAAGAGGGGCGACAACATTACATACATTACCAGTGCGGGCATCGCAAGGAGCGGACGTGACTGCGACGCCATGATACTGCGGGTGTACAGGAATTACCTCCGCCTGGATCGCTACGTCATTCCAGAGGGGGCCTCGGGCGCAACGGTTTCACGCCCCTCGCCGATATGGATGGCCGAGGGCAACTTCACCAGCTATCAGCGACCGGAACTGCCCAGACGCAAACCGGCCTACGTCAAGGACACCGCAGCCAACCTCGGCCCAGGCGTCTTCTATAACAGCGCCAAATAGCTCCCGGAAGATATCTCTCTCAGCCGACAGACGGCTCCGTGTTTACGGCGAGGACTCCTCTCGCCAATGCAGCGCCATCAGCGTTAAAATCGACTGCATGGAGATAGTCGTAGTACATCAGCCCGCTGGAATTATACTCCCGTAGGAGAGGCTGTCACTCAATGTATTGTATTGGCCGGTCGGGATATTAGGTATGCCAGGGGGCTCGCATTGCTCTTGATCGCAGGCGGTTGGCCTCGTCGTCGTTGAGAAACTCTTCCTTGGCCGGATCCCATTTCAAGGAACGCTGCAGTTTATATGCGATGATTGTCAGGTGTCCGAGCGATGCGGAGCGGTGGCCTATCTCTTCGTGAGTGCTGGGCATTCTGCGAGTGCGAATGCAGTCGAGCCAATTCGCGTGATGATTATTGTCGCCGGTATTCACCTGCCGGGTCGTCAATTTCATCCGCTCGAACATCTCATCCGGCCCGCCTTCGATTTGCCCGCCGGTTGACATTGACGTCACCCACCCCCTTTCACCGACGAATACCCCGCCGAAGTTGCCCTCCAATCTGGCGTCTGCGGGGACGGCCTTATAGACGTCTTTCACCATCCCCCAGTGATCGACCAGATGCAGGAGCGTGCCGTTGGCGTATTTGCAGGTAAGCGTCGGGTAAGGCCCGTCCGCCGGGTGAATGAGTTCCACGGGGCCGCTGGTTTCCATGCCAATCGCATACTGAATAACATCGGCGCTGTGCGAGTGGTGCCACGTCGATGCCGCCGCGCCGAAGTCCTCCTCGAACGCCCAGGGCACTACGCCGGGGCTGGGATTGATGTGGTACGCCCGGTTGAACGGGTGCCACAGCGCAGGGCCCACCCACAGATCCCAGTCCAGTCCTTCCGGAACCGGCTGCTCAGGCAGCGCGAAATCCAGCGGCGCGTACGAATACTGCGAATGCTCGATGTCCATCGCATCCCGCGAACCCTCGAAGCGGGGCGCCCCGAAGAAGCCGCCCAGTTTGTTCCACAGCGTAAAGACCTGCCTGACCTTGCCAAGCCCGCCTTCGCGGACAAAATTGACAACCTGGCGGATAGTCGGGATGGAGCGGTACTGCGTCCCGGTCTGGAAGATTCGCCCGTACCTGCGGACAGTCTCGACGAGCTGACGGCCCTGGCCGATTGTTATCGAGATCGGCTTTTCGCAATAGACGTCCTTGCCGGCCGCCGCGGCGTGCAGGCTTATGGGCGTATGCCAATGGTAAAAAAAAAAAAAAAACCCCCCCCCCCCCCCCCCCCCCAAAAAAAAAAAATGGCCCCGGATCCCGCGCCAAATCGGGTAGAAACACGGCATGGTCCAAACGAAGGGGGATTCTTTCGCCCGTAACCATTCGGGCGGCTTTGGGGGTAGTTGATATTGGAAGAAAGATGGGGCACAAAAAAACCATGTTTTCGACGCCAATTTTCAATAAAACCGCCTCGAAAACAAAATCTTTGATAGTTCAAGGTGATTTTGATAAGATTGTTGACATTGACAGGACATTAAAGGTTAGCAGAAAATGCTTCATCTGCATGGAGTCCTTCCCGTGTTATGGCATTTTCCCCCTGCCTGACGAGATGCTTGGTATTGAAAGATTTGAGAATGGAGAAGAAAATGACTTATCGATCTACCACAAGAGTATTGGGACATTTCCTTAGTCTGTGCCTCATTTTGGCCTTTCTATCGATTTTTTCGCGTGGGGAGGAGGTGGGCGAGACGGCGGCGGCTGATCCCGCCGTTCTTACGCTGGAGCGGATATTCACCGACGAGGAGTTCGAGACGGAGGACTTCGGGCCGGCACGGTGGCTTGAAGACGGGTCGGGATATACGACCCTGGAGGACTCCGAAGACCAGCCGGATGATGAGAGCGACGAGACTGATGACGAGGGCAACCGTGAAGGCGATGAGGATGGCGAGACTGACAAGGACCGTAAGGCCAAAGATATAGTGCGGTACGACCCTCAGACGGGCAGCCGCAGGATAATGGTTGCATCGAAACGACTGATTCCAGAAGGCAAATCGAAGCCGCTGGAGATTGAAGATTATTCCTGGTCCAACGATGGGAAAAAGCTGCTCGTATTCACCAACAGCAAGCGGGTCTGGCGAACTAATACGCGGGGCGATTACTGGGTGCTGGATTTGGAGACGCGGGACTTGCGCAAGCTCGGCGGCGACGCTGAGCCATCCACGCTGATGTTTGCAAAGTTCTCGCCGGACGGTAAGCGTATCGCCTATGTGCGTGAGATGAATATCTACGTCCAGTACCTCGATAGCGGACGGATCAAGCAACTAACCAAAGACGGGGGCGGCCATATTATCAACGGCACATCCGATTGGGTCTATGAAGAGGAGTTTCATTTGCGGGACGGATTTCGCTGGAGTCCGGACGGCAAATATATTGCGTATTGGCAGTTCGATACCGAAGGCGTGCGCGAGTTTCATCTGATAAACTACACCGATTCGCTGTATCCTAAGATTACGAGCTTTCGGTATCCGAAGGTCGGCGAGACGAACCCGGCCTGTCGCGTCGGGGTGATTAGCTCGAACGGCGGCAGAACGCAGTGGTTCGAGCCGGAGGGCGACTCGCGCAATCACTACATACCGAAGATGCAATGGATGGAAGATTCGAAGACGATCGTTTTTCAGCGTCTCAATCGCCTGCAGAACGCCAACGAGGTAACGCTCGGCGATGCTCGCAGGGGGGGGCGTATGCAAAAGATGCTTATCGAGCGGGACAAGGCATGGCTCGATGTGGACGACGATTTGAAATGGCTCAAAAACGGCGAGACTTTTACCTGGTCGAGCGAGCGTGACGGGTGGCGGCACCTGTATTTGGTCTCAACCCTCGAAGAGAAGACGGTTTGCCTGACGCCGGGCGAATTTGACGTGATAAGCGTCGAGAGCGTCGATGAGAACAGCGGCTGGGTCTATTACATTGCTTCGCCCGACAATCCCACACAACGTTATCTCTACCGCTCTGGGCTGAACGGAAGCGGCAAGGTCGAGCGGGTTACTCCGACCGATCAGAGCGGGACGCACAGCTATCAGATATCGCACGATTCGAAATGGGCCTTCCACACTTATTCCTCGTTCGGCGTGCCGCCGGTCAAGGAGTTGATTCGCCTGCCGGGCCACGAGAGCGTCAGGACCCTGGTGGAAAACTCCGATTTGCGCAAGAAACTGAGCGAGATTAAGAGGGGAAGCGATGAGTTTTTCCGCGTGGATATAGGCGATGGCGTGCTGCTGGACGCTTGGTGCATCAAGCCGCCTGATTTCGACCCCGAGAAGAATTATCCGCTTTTCTTTTATGTCTATGGCGAGCCGGCCGGGCAGACGGTGCTGGATGAGTGGGACGGGCAGAAATACCTGTGGCACCAAATGCTCGCTCAGCAGGGCTATATTGTTATGAGCGCGGATAATCGAGGCACGCCGGCGCCGCGGGGCCGGCAGTGGCGAAAGTGCGTCTATCGCCAAATCGGCATCCTCGCCTCGGCGGACCAGGCGGCGGCGACGCGGGCAATTATCAAGGCTCGGACGTACGTCGATGCGGAGAGAATCGGGATATGGGGCTGGAGCGGCGGCGGATCTATGAGCCTCAATGCGATTTTCAGGTATCCCGAGCTGTATCATACTGCCATGGCGATTGCGTTTATCAGTAATCAGCGGTTTTACGATACTATCTACCAGGAGCGGTATATGGGACTGCCCGACGATAATGAGGAGGGATTCAGGGACGGCTCGCCTATAACGTTCGCCAACCAGCTCAGGGGCAATCTCCTCATCATACACGGCACGGGCGACGATAACTGTCACTATCAGAGCTGCGCAGCTCTAATCAATGAGCTGGTTAAGCACAATAAGTACTTCTCGATGATGGCCTATCCAAATCGCACCCACAGCATAAAAGAAGGGGAGGGCACTCGGCGGCATCTCTATGAATTAATGACAAGGTACTTAAAAGACCATCTGCCGGCAGGGGCAAGATCGAACGCGAAGCACAATTAGCCACAGAGAATCCTTCGACTACGCTCAGGGCAGGCTCCGAGGGCACAGAGAAAATAAAGGCAGTTTCAGGTAACAAAAAGATTCACCACGAAGAAAAAGAAGGACACGAAGGAAAGACAAATGCTAATGAGATAATTTGTCTGGATACGAAGATTACGAAGAAGTTCGTTGATAAGGTATTGGCGGAAAAGCCGGAGAGGTTTACCTGTTTGGATGCTGCTTTTAAGAATAACGACCAGTTAAAAACTAATACCGCCCTGCAAATGGAGGCGGCGAAGATTGAATTTAAGGTAATATAGACGATGAAGCTGATAAGTAAAATATACATAGACCATTTCCGTTCCATCCGACAGGCAGAAATTGAATCATTAGGTAATTTTACGGCCTTTGCTGGGTTAAACAATGCCGGAAAATCGAATGTATTAAGGGCATTAAACGCGTTTTTCACCGGCTGTACAGATATAAATACCAAGATCGAATATAAAAAAGATTATTACCGCAATGATTTGGCAAGGCTGTGTGTGGTATAAGACAGAAATGGACGATGCAGACACGCTTGTTTGGTCCCCCAATGGGAATCACCAACGGAAGAAATACTATCAGTTGGGTAACTGCACAACCGATCCGGCAGACCAAGATCCACCCAACGAAAAAGAAGGTGATATCTTCGAATACAAATGGCTACACAAAGTAAATGATACCTACTATTACCACGAATCCTGTTCAATTCAAACGAGTGGTTACTCGGTGCCACTATGGGGCGGGAGTGTGTATCAACTCTTTGACGATCACGGTAATTAGATGTTTGGAGTGTCCGAAATGACTGACCAAGAAACTCTCAATAAGGTCCGAATTGTTGCCGTTGGTATTGTCCTTGGCTGTGTTGGGGCGTTTTCGGGCAGTGTATTGTCCGTCGAGAACGAGGACCTAAAAAAAGAAAATTTGTTAGTGTGGAGAGAGGATGTTAAGCCATGGTACAAGAATCTTTTCTATTTTACAGCTTGGCCGAAAGAGGAAGGACGCACTGACTTGAAAGAGAGGCTTGATATCCCGTATTCATTCGAGCGCTTGATAACGGAAGTTATGAAGGATGGCGTGCTGGAGAAGGGCTGGTCCGAGAGAGTTTTGCGTGTAAAGGACTGGCTACAGAACGGTTCTAATGACAGAAGACTTGACGCGTACTTATATAGGCAAAACTTCAACGGAGGCATACTTCACATCTGTGATACACGCCCGGCTATGGCAGTTGCTTTAACCTTTGAAAAGGATAAAGACCCTCTGAGAGACCCGAACGAAACATTGCGCACAATAAAGGAGAAACTGTTCAAGGCCCCTTATACCAATGTCGATACCTCGGAGCCGATCTATTTCGATCCCAATAAAATAAAATGGAATACAAAAAGCCCCTCTGTGCGGAAGCGTCTTGAAGACCCTGATTTTCTGAAGTCGTTGCAAGGCCCTATCTTTTATCCATCGCGGTTGAAACAAGATCCTGATACAGGAATGTTCTTGGCCACGAGTATCAGTTGGTCAGGAGAAAGAGAGATAAACGCGAAGAAGGAAACCCGCGTTGCGATGTACGATAGATTGGGAGAGACCGTGGCCGTTTTCGAATTCGGCAAAAGGTATGTCGACGGATGCGAACTTGATTCTCGGTTCCCCATTTTCGGTGAAGCGCCGCCGGAGTTTCTTGCCGCTGAACGCGCAAAGGGAAAGATCGAGTCGTTTGCCGATCCAAACAGTGCGGATATACCGGCCCTGATAAAGCTGCTTGTAGAATTACCCGAAGGACCTACCCATAAACAGTACGAGGAGAATCCATATCTATTCTGGTCGTTAACGTCGGCGAAGTGTACTGTTGTAATTTTGATAACGGAGGCCGTTGAATCCAAAGAGACCGGGGGAGATGATGAAATTGCACTAATCAGGATGACCCTCCAGGCCGAGAGCTATTTCCCAGAACCTAATGATAATCCGGCGCAATCGCGTCTGAGGAAACTCACGGAAGCAGCAGTTGATGCCCTCAACCGAATTGGCACGGACGAGGCTGCAAAGCTTCACTTTGATATAGCAGAACGTGAAAAGGGTCGGGTTTATCGCTTTCGGTATATGAAAGGATTGGGCAACTACCGGATATTCCGTAAGCGGTTTGAGAAGCTTGAAGAAGAGGGCAAGCTGAGTGGAGACGATGGCAAAAGAATGCCCTATAATGAAAGATTTGAGGTGCTGCGAAAAGAGTGGAGAGCAACGGTGCCGTCTTCGCTGGGGCAGATGAAACAGCCGAAACAGATGGAACAGCCGTCCGAGCAATTGGAGAATGAAGACCCGAATGTTCCGGCCAGCAAAGGGCCAAACGGTGCAGCAAGAAAATACATGGGGATTATACTGGCGGGTGTGCTACTCATTGTCGGCTTACTTCTCCTGCAAAAGAAAAAGGCAAGCAGCCACAGCAAATAGTTTCATTCAAAAAATCCACAGTAAGATAGCGTACAGCGTTTAGCGTAGGGCATTTAGGGGGTAAATTCATGCCAGCTCTTTGACAAGTTAAGATGACTGCGTCTCGGGGGCGGCGGGTTTTGAACGCCTGATCGCCGATTTCGCAGGCAATCCGGAGCTGCCTGGTGAGATTTATAAAATCGAAGCGCAGTACTGGCACATGAAAAGATTCGATGACGTCAAGCGGATTTGCGAATATATCGCGGAAAACCACCCCGGCAGCGATTTCGCTATAAAAGCGAGAGCGTCGGTGGCGGCGGCGGATCTTCTGATGGGCAATGACGAAGCGGCACAGAAGAGCATTGATGCGGTAATCAAAGATTATGCAAAAGACCCTGAATTGGCCGAGACGCTCTGGAAACTTGGCAATGTCAGCAAGAACCAGGGAAAATACAACTTGTCCCGGCAGCTTTATCAGCATATCTTCGAGATAAACCCGCAAGGGCCACTGGCTATGCAGGCAAAGGCCGCCATGTCCAAACGCAGCAAAGCCATCAAAAAGGAGCCACCAAGGTTCAAGGCTGAACCGCAAGTGGTCAAGGTCCTCAACACCGAGCCGGAAACACCACGATCGACCAGGATGGTTACGAATACAGTTACGATTACGAAAACCGGATCATCCGCAGCAAATTGGCGGGATTTACCGAGATAGCTGATCTTGCTGATCCGAGCCTCGAATCAAACCCTCTCCCGATGGACCTAATCGCTATGGCACGGTTAAACCAAGCGTATCTCTACATGCAAATTAACCGAGGAGACTCAAAACTCTGCATCAAAGAATTGGTGGAGTTGGATTCAGTAATCCGAAAACTCGCAGTAAATGCTCGACTTGCGACAGCGAGGGTTGTGTGTCTCATCTGTCTTCCTTTGGACATCAAAACAGCAAACACAATAGCAAACAGGCCTGATGTTTCGCAGGAATCTATCGAACTTTTGGCCACACACTTTACTCCTCTTGCAGACGAAGCCGCCTCAATGCGGAATCATATACTATATGCATACCTTTCGTTTAAGGGGATTGTGGAAGGACCAGCAGAATGGCCTCGCATGTTAGGAAGCAAGATCGGCTTCAAGAAGAATTCCACTATACGGCTTTATCGCAACTATGTCGATTACTATCTTGCAACTTTGGATGGCAAAACAGTCACAACCACGGACGGCTTCTCAGTGTGGCCGAACGCCTATCCAGAATTATCACCTGTTTCCCTAAAGCCCGGAGAGAAACTCCCAATAATATACTGGTGTTACAACCCTAAAGGCTCGTCTATCATGAGGACGATCAACTTTGATACGTCCTCCTTCAGAAGTACGAGAGTGAAAATAGAGAGTGACTTGCTTCATATAGTCTTGAAAAAGAGGCTTGGTAAGCCTATGAGTCTCAAAGCTTGGGCGTACAGTGATGAATATATCGTTGATGTTAAAGGTAAGGAGATATTCAGTCCGGGGCGGGATGGTAAGATTGGGACGGCGGATGATATTTCTTTGCCGATCAATCCTGCGGTTTTGGGGTGGGGTGATGGTGACGAGTAGGCACGAAGATTTTTTAGGTAGGGGTAAATGGACAAAGGCAGAGGGGCGGAGGTGAGGAATCGCTTCGCGAGGTTTCTTTGGTCAAGTGGTGCGAAGCATCGCACCCTACATGAACTGTCTCGCTATCGCAGCGGAACACGGGCTTGAAGCCCGTGCGACCACGGCCAAGATGGCCGTGCTACGAGAAAACCGGATTCGGAGCTTTAGCAGGAATGACAGGCACGGTTTTCCCAATACCAATGCCGTTCGAGATTATTCGGGGGGATTGAGGGTTATGGGGGTGTCGAGAGTATTAAGTTGCTGTTGGAGGATTTGGAAGAATTTTTTGTTGTCGGGCCAGAGGATTCTTTTGTCGTTTGGAATGGGCTTATCAATTTCTTCGAGGAATCGTGCTATTGTCGGCTCATCGATTTCTTTGGCAGATAGGCCGAGGGCCAGCTTTTCTATGTAATGGGCGTTTATTACCTGCTCGTATTGGCCTGCTACGGGTATGAGGAGCATTTTCTTTTTCAGATAGAGGCACTCGCTTAGCAATGAGAAACCTGCCGATGCGATTACTCCCCTGGCGGCGGCGAGGTCGTTCAGGAAACCTTCTGTGGAGCGTTTCTTGAAGATGCAGTTTTTTGGGTCGAGCGGGGTTGCAAAGGTCTTGTCGAACCCGTAGATGAAGAATTTGTGGTCCGGGAATTTGGCGAAAATTTCGCACAGGCGCTCGCGGTTGTCTCCGATGGTGGAGTAGAGCAGGATGTGGTCGCCGTTGGTCGGGGTCAATTGCTCGATGAGGGGCCTTACCACTGGCGGAGCGAGGACTGCGGAGTCGATTCTCAGCGGGGCTTCGAAGAAGTTTATCACAACGTAAGAGGCTGCGCCTACATAGTGGCATTTGGTGACGGTTTCGGCGGTGAGGCGTGCGAACCAGTTTTCGGTGCGGTGTTCGAGCTTGCATAGCGTTAGGACGTGCTCGTGGTCGATGCTTACGAATGGGACGCCGTTTCGCCACGCCCACCATGCGCTGAAAGGCTCGAAGTCCGATATTATCAATTCCGGGACGAAGGGTTCAAAGTGTTTTTTGAACAACTCGTCGTTTTGGCGGTTGGCTTGGGGGAGTTTTAGCAGGTTTCTTTTTAGGGTCTCGGATTTGTCTATCCGTCCGCCTTGGAATACGAACGCCAGGCCGAATATCTCCCTTACCCGCTCGCCGAAATACTGTTTCAGGTAGAGGAGCGATTTTTGCGAGCCGACGAACATTACGTCGTGGCCCGCTTCAATCAGCCTTTGGCCTATCAGATGCGATCTGCTGCTGTGGCCGAATCCCTCCCCGGCGACACCATAAATTATCCTTGCCATATCGGCACCTATAATTTTGCGGCGGTCGCAGCCTCCTCAGCGGGCGGCGAATGTATTGGCTCTGAGCCTTTCGCGGTAGGTTAGGGTCTTTTCGATAATCCCGGCCGCCACCGGGGAGCAAACTACGCCTCCGGTGTAGCCCAGTCCGAGCTTTTTGTTGGGCTTGATCACCGAGACGAGCACTACTATCTCCGGGTCGTCGGCGGGCGCTCCGGATACGAAAGAGGCGATGTAATCCTCTTCGGAATATCCTCCCTCTTTTGCGATATTAGCGGTTCCGGTCTTGCCGAAAACCCGCCATTTTTCGAGCTTTGCCCTCTTTCCTGTGCCCTCGTTGACCACCGCGGCCAGGGCGTCCGAGACGATCCATTTTGCGACTTCGGGTTTTATGATGTATCCTACGGGCGGTGGGCGTTCGAGATACTCTATTTCGCCTTCGCTATTGACAATTGCTTTAACGAGATAAGGCTCGACGAGTCGCCCTCCGTTTGCGAGTATGCAGAATGCTCTAACTATTTGCATTCCGGTAACGCAGATTTCCTGGCCGAACGGCACGCGTGTTTCACTGTATGTGGTCCACTGGCTCACGGGCCATAGAAGGCCGTCACGTTCGCCGGGCAGTTCTATTCCGGTTTTTTTGCCGAAACCGAAACGCGCCAGACCGTCGTGAAGCCTCTTTCTGCCGAGTTTTTGGCCGATTTTGGCCATTCCTATGTTGCTTGAATTGATCAGAATCTCCCGCGGGGTCAAATTTCCAAAGCCATTGCGGTATTCGCTGATTCTGCCGATGCCCCTGGCGCTGTAGCTGCCGTTTTCACAGAAGATAATATCGTTTTTTTTGACGACGCCTGCATCGAATGCAATGGCCATGACAATAGGCTTTATAACGCTGCCCGGCTCGAACCAGTCAGTAATCGCCCTGCTGCGGAAATAGTTCGGGTCGGTCGATCCGATTTCGAGCGGGTCGAAATCGGGCAGGGATGCCATTGCGAGTATTGCTCCTGTTTTTGGTTCTGCGACAATTGCGAAGGCGGACTCAGCCTGATATTTTTCATACTGCTTGACGAGTTCTTCACGCACAAACTGCTGGATGGTCGCATCTATAGTCAGAATCATCCCGGCTCCGTCTTCAAGAACGCCTTGCTCGCTCAGCAGTCTGACGCGTTTACGGCTTACGTCTGTGAGGTATGTGCTGCATGCCTTTGAGCCTGTTAACCGGTTGTTGTACCGGCGTTCAAGCCCCTCTACGCCGTTGCCGTCGGAGCTGGTAAATCCGAGAACATGGGATGCGAGTCGCCCGGTTGGATAGTGCCTGAGCCACTGCGACTCGACTCCGACTCCGTAAATTCTCCTTGCCTCGGCGGCCTGTTCGAGACTCACGCCCGCTTTTATCTTTGCATAACCTAATCCGCTCCTCTCGATAATTTTCTCTCGAATCTCGTGCGGGTCCATTTCGACGATTGGCGCCAGTGCGATTGCGACTGTATCCGGGTCCCTTATGATTCTAGGCTCGGCCTTAACGACGAATGTTCTTGTGCTGGCAGCGAGGACTCTTCCTCTGGAGTCGAGTATTGTTCCTCTTCGGGGGGTCAGCGGGCTTATTGAGCGTTGCTGAGCCAGGCATCGGGCTGTATAGAATTCTTCTTTGTAATGCTGGAGATAGAAGCAGCGTCCGGCGAGGGCAACAAATGCGATCATCAGTAGTATAAGGAAGCCGGTTGTGATGCGGACGGTTCTTAGTTCTTTTGCCATGCTATATGAACGCTATTTACGGTTTGCAGCGTATTCTCCGGATAATCATCAGTCCTCAATCCTCTCTGAAACGGCCTGCGGATTGATGAGGCATTCGAGCCGCAGTTGTTGGTCTGCAAGCTCCTTGTTCAACTGCCTCTGCCGGTTTTCCTGGTCGGAAAGCTCATAGAAAATGCGATGGTTGGCGTTTCGAAGATAGACGGCGAGAATCAGAATGGCCGTGCAATAAAAAATGACAAAAACGAAACGAAATCGGGGCATCGCATTATGTCCTGGAACAAGCCCTTCTATTCTCACTTGGCCGGGATTTTCAACTTTGTCCCAACACGCACATCGTCCTCGTTGGGCAGAACATCTTTATTTAGCTTTGCAATTTCCTTATATCGGATTCCGTTTCCGAGTTGGTCTGCGGAAATGCTCCATAGGCTGTCGCCGTCTTTGACCGTGTAGGATTTTGCGGGAGCCGGCTCCGGCGCCGGGGTGAAACCGGTTCTTTGGCCGATGGATTTTACCTGCTTGAATAAAGGCCCCGACAGCAGATCCTTGGTTTCGGGTTTTGTCGGCAGAGGCGGGATGAGGAGTTCTTGTCCTATCTTGACTTCATCGAGTGATTCGAGCAGCTTTCGATTTGCCTCGAATATCTTGGCGACATTAACCCTTTTGTTGCCCTCTTCGGGTCCGTAGAGTTTCTTTGCGATAGAACCGAGGCTGTCGCCGCTGGTTACGACGTATGTTTTTGGCTTGGGAAGCTTTAGAGGCCGGATTATTACGGTTGTCTCAGACTCAACCGGCCCGGGCGTAACAAGGTTTTCGGCGACCGGGCGAACAGGCCCAAGCGGGAGCTGGCCTTGTTGCGGGTCCCAAACGCCTCCGAGAAGCGGACTGTAGCCCGATCCCGGCACTGGCTGGACGTGTCGAACATCACTGTTATCAAAGGCGGTTTGGTGCTCTTGAGGCGACGGGGTCTGAGATTGGACAACCTGTTCGACCGGCGAAGGAGGCGGAGGATTTATAAATTCGTCGGACCTTCCCTCCCAGCCTATGCCGGCGCGGGTGTCTTTCATCATATTATTAGTCAACTCGTTACTGTCGGTCTCGCCTCGAAGTTTGGGCAGGCCGTTGATGATAAAGGCGATAATAAATATAAAGACCAAACCTAACAGCAATCCAATTTTGGCATCCGAGGTCATGACAAAACTCCATTAAAACTTGTTCCTTGTTATCGATTCATATTCAGCAACGAATATACTATTGTCTTCGGGCGATTCTCAGCTTTGCGCTTCTTGCCCGGCGATTTTGACCAATTTCATCTTCGGACGGCACAATCGGCTTCTTTGTGAGCAGGTCGTAGATTCCGTCCTTTGCATTTTGCCTGAAATTCCTTTTTACCATTCCATCTTCGAGGCTGTGATAGCTGATAATGGCTATCGAGCCGTTTTTTCCGAGCAAACCCGGCGCCGAATCGAGCAATCGCTCCAGGTTCTCCAACTCGCCGTTTACGGCGATTCTCAGCGCTTGAAACGTCCTGGTTGCCGGATGAATCCTGCTTCTTCTTTTGCCAGGGCGACTCAGGGCTTTGCAGACTATGGCGGCGAGTTGTCCGGTCGTGGTAATAGGCTCATTAACGCGATGCCGGACGATGAAACGCGCGATACGTCGCGATGCCCTGTCCTGGCCAAACTGGTATATCAAATCGGCCAGATATTTTTCGTCCGATTCATTAACTATATCGGCAGCAGTCGTCTTTAATCTTTTGTCAATTCTCATATCCAAAGGCATATTTGCCCGGAAACTCAGGCCTGCGTCGGAGTCGGTCAGCTGTGCCGAGCACAAGCCCAGGTCGGCCAATAGAAAATCGACCTTTTCTATGCCGTAACCGGGGAGATGTTCGAGATCGGAAGAGCGTCCTGATTGTTTGTGTATGGGGGTAGGGGGGAGTTTGCGCACAATGTGCCGAATCAGGTACATTCAGCCGAATTTCTGCTAAAACTAATTTCCAACCCTGAATTTGATACCTCTATGAAATATGCGGGTTAGGGCTTGTGGGAACTTTCCGCCCCCGGCGCCAACGTGCGTATCCTCACCGGCATCGGCACAAACCGGCCCCCTGCCCAAACTTCGCATCAAAAACGCCCCGAGGACTGCCAAGACAACTACGCCGAGAAGAATCCCCGGATGTCTAAGCCGGCATTTGGCATTTACACGGTCAAGAAGCGTACTCGTCCAGTAACCTTCGATAAATGCGATAGTTATCGAGCGATACGCCCGGCGGCGTCTGGTGATCGACGCTCGGTATAAATCCGCCCGAAGCCATCAGGGGCGCCAGCCTCTCGAATTCGGCACGCATCGCCTGTTCGCCGTCGGTCATTACCATCTTGTTAAAATGTCCGATCATTCCAAGCGTTGGAAATTCTTCTCGCAATGCAATACCGTCAACGCCGGCCTGTCGCTCAAGCGGCAATACTCCTTCGACGCCATTGTCAAGAAGCCACGGAACCAACAGGGTTACATCGCCGTCCGTATCGACAATCGTAACCATATCCATCTCTTCGGCAAAGGCCAGCATTTTACTGTAATACGGCGAAAGAAAATCGTCCATCACCCCGCGTCCGATCATAGGGCCGTTGTTGTACGACATATCTTCGGCTACCGTCATGAACGTCGGCAGGCCGACCCTCTTTATTTGCTCCAGCAAGCCAAGATTAAACTCAAGCAAATCATGGTTGATCTTGTGGAGCAGTTCAGGCTGATCGTGAAAAGCAAACATCAAATCTGTAAATCCCATCAGCGTTCGCGGAAACCAGAAATATCCTTCGAGCGTGATCCATACAACGGCCCGGCCATGTTTTTGTCTTTCAAACCACGGGATCATTTGCTCTATCGCCTTCGAATGATCCGGATACAGTTTGGGCCTGAGCTTAATATAATCGTCCATATTGTGAACAACACCCTCGACATGATGCTGCACCGCCTCAATCGTCGGGTCCGTCGTGCTGAACCAGAACTGCTTATACGGATCGAGCCCGAAATATTCGTGTATCTCAAAAATATCCGTAATATCTCTCGGCAAACCCTCGCCGTGCCAGCGCTCTATTGTTTTATCCCACCACATCGCCCATTCCCAGCGAGGCAGACGATCTACTTGTTGAAAATTCATCACTGCCCGAAACCTCTCGACATGATTCATACGCTTATCCTTTCTGTTTATTTGACTGCACTATCATTCATACACCCAGACATTCGTATCGCCATAAATATCACATTGCCCCGGCCAGTCATATTTGCTTCGATTTTAGTACTACAACGCTATTTACGTTGCAACACACAACACCACTGCAAACACCGCCAACTTGTTCTTAACCATCTCAAAACCCCTGTAAAATTATTGAACTAATAAATTCTCGAATACATGCAACCCGCTCCCGGCGAAAAAGGCGGCGAAAAAGGGGTCAGGAGCCTTTTTCGGCCTTGCGCCTCGTTCGAGCGGCTCGTATCGAGGTTCAATTCCGGTCTTTGTCTTTGGTCTTCTGTATTGCGCCAATGCTTTCATGTCGGTTTTTTGGTATAGAATTTTTGTTTGTGCCGGTCGGCGTATTTTTTTAGGTGCTCGGCGGTCTTCGGATGTTCCTCTATAACATTGGTTGTTTCGTAGGGGTCGTTTTCCATATCGAAGAGGGCCAGGCCTATTTTTTCCTGCTTGTATTTGCCGGGTATTCCGTCTTTGCCCGCTTCGACGAGGGTTCGATAGCTGTGGGGTATGTGCAGCTTCCATTTTCCGTCGCCGCTTATTACGCCTTCGAAATTCCCGCCCGTCGAGAATGGGTAATAGTCGTGCGGGTTCTCCGCATCGTTTTTTCCTGCGATGATATTCCAGACGTTTTTGCCATCTATCGTGTTGGCAGGCGGCTCGGCGCCGGCTAATTCGGCTAACGTGGGCATTATATCGACCGTGCAAAGCGTCCTCGTCGAGACCGTCCCGGGCTTGATTTTGCCCGGGAACTTCATAATGCAGGCGCTTCGCGTTCCGCCGTCGAAACTCGTGCCCTTGGCCTCTCGGAATGGCGTAGTCCCGGCGTGATGGCCGTAGGAGACCCACGGGCCGTTGTCCGAAGTGAAGATTACCATCGTATTGTCTTCGATGCCGTTGGCCTTGAGGGCCTTGGTAATCTCGCCGACGGACCAGTCGATCTCCATCATAACGTCGCCATAAAGCCCGGCTCCGGATTTGCCCTTGAACTTCTCGCTCACAAACAGCGGCACATGAGGCATCGAATGGGGAACGTACAGGAAGAAGGGCTTATCCTTGCTGCGATTGATGAAATCGACCGCATGCTCGGTGTACCAGGTCGTGAGCATGGGCTGATGTTCTTGTGTTACCCTATCGATTGTAACTTGGCCGTTTTCGTAGAACCTAAGCGGAAACTTGCCCCAGTGCTCCGGATTGCCCGGGTTAAATTCCCACATATCGTTGGAATACATCAGCCCGCAGGATTCGTCGAATCCCCTCGCCGGCGGTCTCGTATCGGGCTGGTCGCCGATGTGCCACTTGCCGAAGACAGCAGTTCTGTATCCGCCCTTTTTAAGCACTTCTCCTATCGTGGCGTATTTCGGGTCGAGGCCTCTGGCGTTAGGCCCATGCGCGCCGAAGACCTTCGTCCTGCCCGGGTAGCAGCCGCTGAGCAAGGCCGACCTCGAAGCCGAGCAAACGGCCTGGGGGACGTAGAAATTCTCGAACCGACAGCCGTCTTTGGCAAGCTGCTCGACATTGGGCGTCGAGTAAGGAGGGTTGCCGAACGGCTCGAAATCAGACCAGCCCGAATCGTCGAGGAAAATAATAACAAAATTCGGCTGTCTTCCGGGACTCAGGCCCCCGCAAATTTTTGGCAGCCCCATCGCCGCAGCCGACAAAGCAGCCGTCTTTAAAAAATCCCTGCGAGTCCGTATCGTCTTCATACTGTTTCTCCTTTCAACCTGCCTTATTTGCAGAGGCGTGCTTTTGCTCCTTAACAAGTGCATCGAAAAAGTTGTCATTCCGCACTTGATGTGGAATCCGTTTCTTTGCAATCCGGATTCCCGCTTTCACGGGAATGACAAGCCATAAATACAAATGTGATGCCGTGCTACTTCAACTCCTTAATCTTGATATTGCGGAACCAGATCGGCGCCCCGGCGTGCTTGCCCTGCAGGCCGATTTTGCCCTTCGTCGGCAGCGTCGCGAAAGGCCTGGGCAGCCAGGACGGTATCTCCGAGCCGTCCGGATTGGTCTTGCCCGAAGTCCAGAGGCTCATATCCATCGAAGTAACCTTCTCGCCGTTAAGAACGACGTTGATCTGCTTATCGACGCAAGTAACGGTGAAGCGGTTCCACTCGCCCGGCTTCTTGACCGCGCTCTTGGTCGGGGCGAGATGGCCGAAAATCGCCCCGCAATGCCACGTCTTCGGGGACTTGGCCCATTTCTCGGCGAAGTCGTCGGCGATTTGAATCTCGACGGAATTGGGGATCCATTGCTTCGTATCGCTGCAATAGACGACCACGCCGCTGTTGGTGCCGGCAGCGGTCTTGAACTCCAAATCAAGGATGAAATTATCGTAATCCCTCGTAGTCCAGATAGCCTGGTCCTCGTCGGCCGTGAGAACGCCGTCGGAAATCGTCCATACTCCCTTCGGCTTATCCGCATCGGAGAGGTCCGGCTTAAAGAGGCTGGGCCAACCGCTCGTATCCGGATGCCCGCTGCGCCTCGGCCCTCGCCCCAGACGCTCGGCCAAATTCTCCACTTCTTCGCGGTCAATGAACCCGTCGCCGTTCGAATCTACCCAGTCGAAATTGATCTTCATCCGGCCTTCAGCTTCATCCTTGCTGACCTTCTTATCCCCATCCTTATCCATCCTGAGCCATTGTTCTATCGTATTGCGAGACCTCTGGCCGCCTTCCGCCTGCTCGCTTCCCGGCGCCGCTTCAACAGTCGGCTCGCCATTGAGATAGCCCAGCGATGCAAGGAACTTATCGACGGCAATCGTCGTTCGTTCCAGCCACGGCGAGCGGTTGAAAAAGCCATGCCCCTGACCTTCGGCAATATACTTCTCCGCACGAACGCCCAGTTCCTCAGCCTTTTCCCAGTATTCGTCGCCGTGGGTTTTCAGCTTATCGTTAGTCCCAAACAAAATCAGGGCAGGCGGCGTTTTCTTAGTCAGATAATTCGTAGGGGATATCTTGCCCGCGATATCCTTATCGACGTTGAAGCGCTTCATCATCTCTTCGTTCTCGAAGTTGAGCACCGGATTAAAGAGCACCATTGCTTGCGGAATCGTCGAAATCGATAAGTCGTCCCCTTTGGCCTCGACGCTCTTGGGGATCATCATGCAAGCAGCCAAATGCCCGCCCGCCGAGCCGCCCGATGTAATCAGCTTATTCGGATCGATGCCCAGCAGTTCTGCGTTTTTGCGCATCCATCGCACCGCGCTGCGGGCGTCCTCGACACACTTATCCGGCGTTACGCCGTCCTTGTTCTTTATCCGGTAGTCGGCCCGGACTGCGACCAATCCTCGCTTGGCCAGATAATCGGCCTGGAATTTGAACGCTGCCACCGAACCGCTCCTCCACCCCCCGCCAAAGAAGAAGATAATCGCAGGGCGGGTATCGCCCGGCTTCCAATCGGGCGGATAGTTGACATAGAGCTTCAACTCCCTGTCCCCGACAGTCTTATATGTTATCTCCTTAACGTTCGACGCCTCGGAGCCGGCAAACACAACGCTACTCATCAGCACAACCAGCACCAAAACCGCTACGCCAGTACAATGTCTGTTTATCTCGATCATGTTCATCTCCTTTAGATTATGAGTTCTGCAAAATTGCAGGTTAGGCCTATATTCTTGAAGAAAATCTTCTTTGTGATTTTCTTCAAGAATTGCCTAAATACTTATTAAACAAAACCTTGCCATTAAAAAGAAAAAATCAAGAAAGGATTTTTTCTTTTGTTAAGCAACAGTCTCAACAGAATATCAAGTTCGCCGCGTAGATTCAAGCCCCATACAGTATGTGTTTAGCCGGCGAGGCGATTCTTAGCCCGCATATTTCATAGAGGTATCAAATTCAGGGTTGGAAATTAATTTTAGCAAAAATTTGGCTGGGTGCACCTGATTTGGCACATTGTGCGCAAACTCCCCCTTGCCCCCATATATAAAATCAGAATTTTGCGGCTTTCAGACCGAAGCAACGGCAGGAAACAATAATGGTCATAATAACCGTGAAAGAATCGCTTTTCCTGATTGCCATGCACCCAATCATCGGTAGGGTCAAAATCAAGTATCAACTCATCCGGCACTTGATTATAAGAGGCAATGAATTTTTCCACAAAAACCTTTGCAATCTCAGCCGGCGTCTCTTGCGGTCAATCCTGTTTTCGAGTCTGCACAAGGTCGGCGGTGAGGCCAGAGGCATACCATCTTTGATGCCGCGTTCCGAGATAATCTGAAACAAAGGGTCTTGGCGAAGCGATTGATGATCGTTGAGGTCTTCGTAGCCGAGAGCAATGCCGAAGATACGTTGAGCCAGCATCGTCTTCTGGTCATGAACGATGAAGAAAGGGTGGCGAGGGTCGGGAATGCAGCGATTTATGGCATCGATAAGGCCGATACGATTGTCAACTTCCCGCAGCAGCACTGCGCCAGCGTCGGATGTAAGGCTGCCGCCGTTAAAATCAGCCTGGATTTTTTGTTTTTTAGATTTGAAAAAAGCAGTGGTTGTGTGTTACAGTCTGTCATAGTAATGGCCTTTCTGTTTAAGTATAATGTTCAGTATAACTCATTACACTACAAGCAGTTAGGCCATTTTGTCGCCTGCTCGGCGTTGATTCGCTTGGCGCGACTGCCGATCACGATGGCCAGCTCGATTTCGTAATCGATTGTCTCGCTATAAACAGGCCAGGGAATTTCGTCGCCGGGGGCTGCTATTACAGTCGGCGGCATCAGGAACGGACGCGGGACCGTTGTCAATCTCGGCGAATCGGACAGCCCCAATTTCAAGCCCGCCTCTATAATATGTTTGGCGTAGTTTCCCGCCAGCGCCAGTATCTTGCCCGGCCGCGGAATGGGGGCGAGAAGCCTGACCGCATCGAGCGGTATCGAGCCCTCGGCTGATTCGGCAAGATCTCCAAGTTTCTTCAGGCACGATGAGCCCCGTTCGAGAATCTCCTTAACGCTGCGAGGCGGATCGGAGTCGTCCCAGACCGATACGATGTCGATAAGGCCCCCGTCGATTAGTATTCCAGGGCGAATAGATTTGTCTTGTAAATATGTTGCCAGTTTCATCTGTTTTCCTTCATAAACCCAAAAAAGCTAAGCTCGCCATATTCTACGCCCGTTCCAGCCGGATGCAAGCAATAGAATTGGAGGGATGAGCCCCGGGCCGAATTAAAGGTCCGAATGATGAAAATGACCATAATAGTTGGGATCGGAGGGTCTGGTCAGAAATCGTCGGCGTTATACCCTTCAGAGTAATAAATTCCCGCGACTGAAATTTTAAGTTATTGTTCTAACGTTACCTACCCGCCCCCAAGGGGCAGGCCCCCAGGGGGCAGGCGAACTAACGGGAAATTTCAACTGTGAGCACTATAGTATATCCCTTGAAATCGCCTTTACTATGGTTGGTTTGCCTGGGTGGTTGGCTGAGCCGTCACGTTCTTTTCGGGCGGTATCTGGATTCGGAGTCGTTCCTCGGCGGCGCGGAGTATTGCCCCTAACATTTCGGAGTACGATATGCCTGCGATTTTCGACATTTTTGCGAGGTGCCCGTCCCAGCACCATCCCGGGTTTGGGTTGACCTCGAGTATCTTGGGATTGCCCTGAGAATCGATCCTCCAGTCAAATCGGGCATAGTCTCTGCATTCGAGCCGTTCGAACAACTTGAGACAGCACTCGATGACGAATTTCTCGACCTCTTCTGGGAGGTCGGCGGGGATGGACTTGATCTGCCAATAGGGCGAATCGGGCATCCATTTGGCTTCGTATCCGCAGATCCTCGGCAGGTCGGGGGGAAGGACCGAGTAGTCCTCCTGGATGATCGGCAGGGCTGTATAGGATTCGGTGGGATTGCCTATTATGCCAACAGTGAAGTCTTTGCCAGGAAGGAATTCCTCAACGAGAATCGGTTTTTCATACCCGAATCTCTCCCTTATTTCGGAAATGGCGTTGACGAGCTGCTCGACGGAGTGCGCGACGCTTCGCTGGGTGATTCCGAAACTGGAATCGCCGAAGTTCGGTTTGACGATTATGGGGAAGCCGAAGGACAGTTCAAAGGTGCTGTCTTCGGCCTTGATGAAGAACGCGTCGGCGACGGGGATATCCATTTCTTTTGCAATTCCGCGGACAAGGGATTTGTCGTAGCAGAAGGCCAGGCACTGGGGGCCTCCTCCGGTATACGGCAGGCCGATAACTTCGAGCACTGCGGGGACGTGGAGCTCCTTCTTGGGGTCGTTGCTGTAGCCCTCATCGCAGAGATTGAGGACGAAGTCGGTTTTCGGGTTGATCTTAACCAGGTCGTTGACGAGGGTGTCGTGGTTGTTGAGATAAGTGTAACGGTAGCCGTCGATCTGTCTCAGTGCATCCTTCAACTGGTCGATAGTATAGAAGTCATCGTCGTCGAAGACGCAGAGCGGCTTTAAGGGATCGGGTTTGTTGGGGTCGCCGAAGATCACGGTTACATTCTTGAACTCCTTTCTCGGCTTTCGCGACGACCAGTCCTTTCTGACGATGGAGGTGACAATAATCCTTCTCTCCATCATTCCGAGGTCCTGATTGCGCTTGGAATCACTGACCATCTGGCTGTGGATGGTTACGTCGGTGAAACCTGCTTTTTCAATTAGTTCCTTGATGCCCTTCCTTGAATAGAGTCTTTCTGCATAGAACTGGTCGGCGATAACGCCCTTTTCGACATGGGTGACGACCTCGCGCGAAATCAGTCTCTGCTTGTCGCGGGAGAGGGATCGCTCCCTGCAGACGAAGTAATTCTTGTCTATCCACTCCCAAGATCTGGGCTGAAATTTTTTTCTCAAGTATTCTCCGTCGGCGGCATCGATGAGAGCTTTTCCCCACGGCTTGAGTACCCGGAATATCTCCTTTAGGATTCGCATGTCGTCCTCTACGGTCTCGAAGTATCCGAAGCTGTTTCCGAGAAGCATCACGGCGTCAAACGTATCCGCCGGATATGGCAACTTCCTGGCGTCTCCCTCTCTGAATTTCACACTGAGTGTTTCTTTTCTCGCCTGTGTTTTTGCTTTCTGGATGAGGTAGTGGGAGCGGTCGAGGCCCTCGATATTTGTGAATCCTCTTCTGGCCAGCTCGAGGCAGTCCCGCCCCTGCCCGCAGCAGATATCCAGGATTCTGTCTTCCGGCTTCAAGGCCAAGGCGGCCGAGAATATATCCACTTCTTTGGCCGTTAGTTGGGGGTCGTCAACGACGTCGCCGTCCGTCTTGAGGTAAATTGAATTGAATATCTGTCGCCACCACTCGGGGTGCACATGTGCTTCAAGGTCATGGACGGGTCCAAGCACCTTGGGTCCCGCCGGGGCGTTTTTGGGTTTGGGGGGCGTTTTTACAGCGACTGTTCCTTCTTTCTGGCTCATTGTGTGTTCTCCTTTGGGGATCCCGTTCTTAACAAATCGGGTCGGTGTCTCTTTGTTCTTTCAAGTGCCTGTTGTTTTCGCCATTTCTCGATTTCGGCGTGGTGGCCGGAGAGGAGTATATCGGGTACTTTCATGCCGCGAAATATCTCCGGGCGGGTGTATTGGGGGTATTCGAGTCCGCCTTCAGCAGATTCGCTGAAGGAGTCGTGTTTGGAAGAGTCTTCGTCGCCCAGAGAACCGGGCAACAGACGCACCACCGCGTCGATCAGCACCATCGCCCCCAATTCGCCGCCGTTGATAACGTAATCTCCGATAGACACTTGCTCAGCGCCCAGGGCGGTTCGGATTCTCTCGTCGAAACCTTCGTATTTGCCCGCGATAAGGACAAGCCACCCTTCTTTACTCAACTCGACGGCCTTTGCCTGATCAAACCTTCGCCCCTGAGGACTGAGCAGAATCTTGCGACTCCCG
Organism: Sedimentisphaerales bacterium; assembly: GCA_041322395.1. Taxonomy (GTDB): domain Bacteria; phylum Planctomycetota; class Phycisphaerae; order Sedimentisphaerales; family Anaerobacaceae; genus JAFGCD01. Next base: position 1,844,004 of record JBGLNQ010000001.1, on the reverse strand, counting down.
CCCTCCCCCAGCTTCTCGACATGCTCGACGCAATCGACAACCGGCCCCGGCATCATAACCATGCCAGGCCCCCCGCCGTAGGGTTTGTCATCCACCTTCCGATATTTGTCGGACGCGAAATCCCTTATGTTGGTCAGAACAATATCGACCAAACCGGCATCCTGAACTCTCTTAAGAATCGAGCAGTTCAGAACCGATTCGAACATTTCGGGAAACAACGTGAGTACGTCGATGCGCATCACTCTTTCTTTTCTTCGTCCTCGCTCGAGGTATCTTCTTCCTTTGCTTGGGGCGTATCTTCCAGCTTGGCTTGCGGTTCAGACGCTTCCTCAACCTTGGCTTCAGCCTCGGAATCCGACTTTTCCTCTACAACTTCAGCCTTCTCTTCGACAACTTCGAGCTTCTCCTCAACAAGTTCGGGCTTCTCCTCAACAAGTTCGGGCTTTTCTTCTACGACCGCAGCTTTCTCCTCAACTTTTGTCTCTTCGGCGGCCTTGGCCTCCCGCTCTTTGGCTTCAGCGTCAGCCTTGGCCTTCTCTTCGGCGGCCTTGGCAGCCGTTTCTTTGGCTGCAGCTTCGGCCTTGGCACGCTCGTCGGCGGCCTTGGCAGCAGCCTCTTTGGCTTCTGCGTCAGCCTTAGCCTTCGCTTCGGCAGCCTTGATAGCCGCCTCTTTGGCTGCAGCTTCGGCCTTGGCCTTCGCTTCGGCGGCCTTGGCGGCATTCTCGATGGTCTTCTCAGCCGCGATTTTCCCGCCCTTCGTGAAGAATTCTTTGCCCTTCGCCTTCGCTATCGCACGCGCTTTGTCTCTGCGAGCGGCCTTTTGTTCGGCGTATTTATGCTTAACTCCGAGCTTCAAAAGCATTTCGGAGACGGTATCGCTTGGTATGGCCCCTTTGTCGAGCCAATACTTGACTCGCTCGACGTTGAGGACAAGCTGCTTTTCGGTGTCTTTCACCAGTGGATCGTAATGGCCGAGCTTTTCGAGAATTTCCCCATCGCGAGGCGCCCGCGAATCGATTGCATTGATTCTATAAAACGGCCTGTGCCGCCTGCCCATCCTCGTCATTCTAATTTTAACAGCCATAACTTACCTTCCCAAAAAGCATTATCGTTAATTCCCGAAGCCTTACATTGCGGCACCGAGACAGGTTTATTATCAGGCCAAGCCGACGCGGGCAAACCCCTGCGAAACAACTCGGATTCTCGAAACCACGCAGGAAAAGACGCCAAATCTATATCCCACAGTAGCATCGAAAGTAGGCATTTTAGCAATTCCACCCAACAAAGCAAGATAAATCCGCTGCGCCGGCAAAGATTTTTGATAGTATGCCGCGTTTCATCCTTCCGGGCGGGGTTGCTAAACGGGGGCTTCCGGGCGAGTGCCGGCCGGCTCTTCAAACGTGGGTACGGAAGGTACGCGGTCCTCTTTTGAGTGGACCAGGTCGTATATCCACGCGGCGAGGACTGCTCCGATGGAAGGTGCGCCGATATATAGCCGGAGAATGTTGCGGGCGGCTCCGCCTGCAAAGAGAGCCGGGGCGAGGGACCTGGCGGGATTCATGGATGCGCCGCAACACTTTCCTGCGGCGAGGCAGGGGAAGAGCATACACTTTGCAGGTTTGTCGCTGCATCTCTGTAGATGATTGATTCACAGAAATGGCGAAACACAATTACCGTGCTGTTTGAATGGCGATACACGACTTTTCGATGCTCACGTAAATTTCATCTATTTTCTTCTGGGCGGCGATTGTGTGTTTTATTGCCGCTGCAATTCGGCAATAGTGCTTGATATCATCCAGGGCGAGGCGCCGACCTTTTCGGTCGTTGAGCCATTTTGCCATTACCTGATAACCGCCCATTTGATACTCCCAGATGTTTTTGTTGATGGGGCCGAAATGTCGGGCTTCGTTTATATGGACCAGTTTTTTCTTTTCGTCGTAGGTTACTTTTTCCACAAGATTATCGCCCTTGCCCTCGTACTTGGCGATGGGTTTGTTGAGCTTGGTTGATTTCATCAGGTGGAGTTCTACCAGATTCCGGCCGAGTTTGGCCATCGCGTGAAACAACTTGCGGTCTTGACAAAACGGGATGCGGGGAAAATCGCTCTTGAGGAATTCAGCAAATCGAGCGCGATACGTGTTCGAGTGCAAGATCGCATAAATGTAATAGAATATCTCCTCATGCGTTATCTTTGGGCCGTATGCTTTTCCCAGAGCCTCAACCACCCCCGCGGCGATATTCACCTGCCGCTCATACCTCTCAGCACCGTTGTAGAGGTCTTCCTCCGGATAAAGGTAAAGTGGGAAGTTCACGTTGCCGCCGCGATAAAAGAGATTCAGATCTTCGATACATTCGGCGCAGAATACGATGTTCCAGGGTTTTTCCGCCCCGACGACCTGCCCGGCCCTGCCGATACATAGCGCTAAGTTTTCGTGCATCATGTGTCGCATAACGTCTTTTCGGGTTCTTTCAATCACCGCGTCGTTGTAGAAGATCCATTGGCGGTCGAAGGGCCTATAAAGGATGGGGAGGATTTGCTCTTCCCATCGCTCCTCGGCCATTATTTGTCTTCGGGCGTTTCTTGTCTTCCAGCCGGTTTTATCTTTAAGACCGAATGCCTGCTTTACGATGGTATCCGACAGGCTTTCATCGATGAACATCCTTATCCGGTCTCGGCGTTCTCGGGTTCGAGCCTCAGTTCGGAGGCAAGATAAGACTGTGCCTTTTGAATCTCATCGTTTTCGAGGGCGTGTTGAGCCAGTCTGAAGAACGGGCCCGGCAGCGAATCGTCCGCCTGCAGCGCATCTTCGAATAGCTCAATTGCACTGTCGAAATCGCCCTTCTTAAATGCGATCTCTCCGAGATAAAACATCGCAGGCGCGAAATCGGGGTCGAGTTCGAGTATCCTGTTGAACTTTTCCTTTGCCGAGTCGATGTCACCGAGTTCGAGCAGGAACAGGCCTAAATCGAGGATAACGTCGGTATCGCCCGGATTTATTCGCAACTCGGCGAGAAAATACTCCCTGCCTCTCTCGACGTCGCCGTCGGACCAATAGGCTTGAGCAATTCGATAGTTGATTTGCGGATGGGTCGGCTCGAGTTCAGCGGTGCGAAGCCAGCAGCCGATGGCCCGTTTATATTCTCGGCGAGCGAAAAGGCTGTTGCCGATATTGTAATAGCAAAGTGCGCAATCGGGTTTGATTTGCTGGGCAAGATAGAACATCTGCTCGGCGAGGTCGTGCTTGCCCATCTCGGTATAGGCGATAATCCGATTGCAGTAGGAAGGCTCGAAATCAGGTTCGAGCTGCTCGATATGCTCGAAGGTCTCGATAGCCAGGTCGTACAGGCCTGTGCGTGTGTAATCGACGGCGAGGGAGTTTAGAATCTCGGCGTCTTCGGGATTAAACTGCAGGGCCAACTCAAACTCCTGTATCGCATCTTCAAACTGATTGAGAGCGTCGAGGGTCAGGGCTTTGTTGAAATGCCAGGAGCCGTTGGACGGGTTGATCTCGATAGCGGCTTGTAATTCACTCAGCGCCTGTGGCATCCGGCCGTCTTCGTAAAGCTCAAACGCATGCCGAGCCTTGCGCTCGGCTTTGTCGTAAGAACCAAATTCCATGTCATCAAAAAGCATACATCGACCTATCTATCGGTAATCCAATACCGTCCAACGGGAGATATCGCCCGCAAAACATCGCCGCGTTAGCAGTTTCCCGCAGTGCAAACGGCTTTTTGTAGGCCGCAAAATTTCACCTCGCAGGCGCTTCGTAAGTCTTTATAGATTATAGAGTTAGCGTCGCTGCGACAAGGCAATTGCCGTGATGAGCGACGGGTAAGTTATTGTTTTAGTGGAAAGCAATCGCTGATAGTCTTATAATGCAGCCGTCAGGTCGAAGATGAGTTCTGTACGAATAGGATTTGGAGAATCGACATTATGATCAAAGAAATAAAAGGCCAAATAACAGCGGGCAAGGGCAGCTACGCTATCGTAGTTAGCAGGTTCAACGAGTTTATCACGTCCAAGCTGCTCGGCGGCGCGATAGACTGTTTGCAGCGTCACGGTGCATCCGACGAGCAGATATGCGTCGTTTGGGTTCCGGGCGCCTGCGAAATAACGCACGCGGCCAAGAATCTCGCCGAAAGCGGCAAATACGTTGCGGTGCTATGCCTCGGAGCGGTCATCCGAGGGCAAACGGCCCATTACGATTACGTCTGCCAGCAGGTGGTTCGGGGCATAGGGCAGATCAATTACGATTGCTCGGCGCCTGCGGCGTTTGGCGTGCTGACCTGTGAAACAATCGAACAGGCCGTCGAAAGAGCCGGGACGAAAAGGGGCAATGCCGGCGCCGACGCGGCCTTGACGGCGATGGAAATGGCCGATGCTATGGAGCAGATTAAGAAAACAAGTGCAAAGTGACTAAAGTGAGCTAAAGTGACTAATGCGCCAGTGATGCACTTATAACTTTAGTTCAATTGTCAATTTAATAAGAGGCTTGAGGCGTGGATAGAAGAACAATGGCCAGAGAGCTTGCAATGCAGGGCCTGTATCAACTGGATGTGCAAGGCTCCGACGCGCTTGATTTCCTGGGCGAGTTCTTTGCCGAAACCAACGCCGATGAGCATATCGGCAAACAAGCCGTCGAATGGACCAAAGGGACATGGGAAAACGTGGCCCGGTGCGACGAACTCATAATAGCCTCGACGATAAAATGGCAGTTTGCAAGGCTTTCACCGGTCGATAAAAGTATTTTGAGATTGGCGGTTTATCAGTTGACCTGCTGTGCCGAGATTCCGCCAAAGGTTGTGATAAACGAGGCTATCGAACTGGCCAAGAAGTTCAGCGGCGACAAGTCGCCCGGCTTTGTGAACGGGGTGCTCGATGCCGTATTGAAGAAGCTTCCGGCACGGGACTTATAACGGCTGCGTCGAGACGAATTGAATTGCCCGGATAACCGGGCGTAAAAATGGAGATAGGGTCACGGAAGACAAAATATGAGAACAATCGCAGTACTGAACCAAAAAGGGGGCGTGGGCAAAACGACCACGGTGGCTAATACCGCAGCGGCGCTTGCCACTATGGGGTCGCGAGTCCTGGCAATCGACCTGGATCCTCAGTCGCATCTTACAATCCACCTCGGCCTGGAGCCTCAAAGCATCGAAGCCGGGGCGTACAAGGTGCTGACCCGGTCGGCCGAGGTCGCCGACGAAATTGTACTGAGCCGGCGGAACCTTTGGCTTTTACCCGCAAATATAAATCTGGTCGGCGCAGAGACCGAGCTGGTCAGTGTTGTCGGCAGGGAGATAATATTGCGGGAGGCCCTTGAAAAAGTTGAGGATAGATTCGATTATTGCTTCATCGACTGCCCTCCTTCGCTCGGCCTGCTGACGCTGAACTCCCTGGCCGCGGCGCAAGAGGTCTTGATCCCATTGCAGCCGCATTTCCTGGCGCTGCAGGGGGTCGGCAAACTCCTCCAAACCATCGAGCTTGTCAACAAGAGAATCAACCCGGAACTAAAAGTCGAAGGGATTCTGCTTTGCATGTTCGACACTCGCGCCTCGCTTCCCAACGAGGTTCGAGCGGATATCAAGGAGTTTTTGAGTAACGCACGCGGGACGAATTGCGCCTGGGCGAAAGCGCGAATACTGCCGACTTTCATTCGACGAAATATCAAACTGGCCGAGGCCCCGAGCTACGGAAAAACGATCTTCGAATACGAGCAGAACTGCCACGGCGCCGAGGACTACAAAGCAGTGGCCGAGTTCATACATAGCGGCTCCCGGTCGCACGGGCAGGGGCAAACGCATGAGCCGGCGCCGGTCGCGACGCCGGTACATGATATTCCCAAAGCACCCGAGCCTATCGCAATAACACAGAAACAAACCCCAACCAAAGCGTCTTTTCCTGTCGCCAAGATACAGGATATTCCCAAATCGTCGGTGCCGGTTGCTATTACGCCGGTCCAAGTCCCAGCTAAATCGCCCGAGCCGCCGCAGCCGATTCGACAGGCTTCCAACCCCGCCGAGAATCCAGTCCCGACACCGCCTCGGCCGATTGCTCAGCCGTTGAGCGAACCAAGACCCAGTCCCGAACGTCGGCTCCCGGTCGAAACCCGCCCGGTCGCTCAGGATAATTCTCAGCCAAAACCCAGGCTTACGAGCACATACGAATATCGCCTCCAACCGCCGATGGCCCCGCGAAACCCCCAGGCGGCGCCGCAGCCGAGCAATACCAACGGCGCCGCCCGCCCGCAATACGCCTGCCCCGAGGGGGCGATCCCAACCAGGCCCATCGCCGGCCAAGTTCCGCCAGCACCGGCCCTGCCCAATCCGCAGCCGGCTATTGGCGATGGAGCAAGTCGGCAAGCTTCTATTGAAATCAGGCAGATACCCCGGAACGGTTCGCTGACGCCGCAACAGCAGGCGGCCAGACAGAATAACGGTCAACCGCGTGCAGCCCGGATAATAGAAATAACGCCCCTCAATCAGCCAAAGCCAAGCCCCGAGCCCGACCGGGCAAGGCCGGCCGAACCAATGCAGGGAAGATGAGAACCCATCCTGACAAACGAATCTCACAAGGCCGGTTCGCCGCACGCACAGTCGCCGTAAGAACAAGCCAAGCGGGGCGATTCGGGTGCTTGCTACTTGCCTTTTTTATCCAGGAATCCTGATGCTCGCATCCAGTCTGCGCAGCGTAGCGGCCAACTCGATGCGGGGCCTACTGTCTTGCCGAGTCCGAATCCGTGTTGGCCTTTTTGGTAGATGTGCATCTCGGCGGGGACTTTGGCCTTGCGAAGGGCCAGGTAGAAATAGATGCTGTTCTCAGCGGGCACGCCGGTGTCCTCGTATGTATGAACGAGGAACGTCGGCGGCGTTTCGGGCGTAACCTGCTTTTCGTTCGAGAGGTGTTCGACGAGCTTTGCATCAGGGCTATCGCCCAGGAGATTCCGCCCGGAGCCTTTATGCGTGAACCATTCGGTCAACGAAATCACGGGGTAGAGCAGCACCATGAAATCGGGCCGACAGCTTACTCGATCTATTGGGTCTTTTGCGTCTGCATCGCCCTTGTCGAAATGCGTTCCCGCCGTCGAAGCCAAATGTCCGCCCGCGGAAAAGCCCAATATGCCTATTCGCTTGGGATCGATATCGTACCGCTGGGCTCTGCTTCGAACCATCCTGATGGCTCGCCGGGCATCCTGAAGGGGCGCCGGATGGCCGTAGCCGGCACCGCTGTTGCGATGGCGATATTCGAGAATGAATCCCGCCACGCCCAGCGAATTGAGCCATTCGCCTATTTGATGGCCCTCATGATCCATGGCCAGATGCCCGTAGCCGCCGCCGGGACAAATCACCACCGCCGCCCCCGTAGCCTTTTGCTTCGGGGGAAGATAGATAGTCAGCCTCGGCTTGTCGCCGTCTTTGTCGCCCTTGGCGCCAGGAGCGCCTTCGGGCCATAATAATTCGACGTCGTGCGGGACGGATGTTTTCTGTGCCGGGGCCGACGAAGACAGCAGCATCCCGATGATAATGCAAACTAAGACGATTCCCGGATACCTGTTCATATTGCTTACTCCTTGTCAAATCAAACGTTGCGGATTTTGCAGTTGCTTTGCGATGAAGCTCAGGAACCGGGCCGCATAGGCCCCGTCTATCGCACTGTGATCGACAGCCAGCCACAGTTCCGCGACTTTGCGCACCTCCGGGCGGCCTTGACAGGGGACAATCGTCCTGACCACATTTCCAGCCGAAAGGATTGTGCTGGTCGGAGGCGGCGCGATTCCGATGAACGAATCGATACCGAATGCGCCAAGATTGCTGAAGGCTATCGTCTCGCCCTCAAGGTCGGCTAAAGTCAGCTTATTGTGCCTGGCCTTGTCGGTGAGCAATATGTCAAACTCGGCTATCTCGGCCAAGGTTTTCTTGTCCGCATTTCTTATCACCGGGACGACAAGCCCCTGCGAACTGTTCACGGCGAAACCAACATTGATCGCATCTGCGATTACTAATTTATCGCCGGCAAGCCTGCCCAACATCGCGGGAAACTCGCGAGCAGCCATCGCCAAGGCGCGAATTAAGAAGGTATTGCTCGTAATCTTGACGCCCAGCGACTTGCCGAGCTTTCGACGAAGGTCCATCAATTCGGTCATATCCGCCTTCGCCTTGATGTAAAAGCAGGGCTTCGTCCGCTTGGATTTCAACATTCTTTCGCCGATAAGCCTCTGAATTCTCGTCAAGGGAACGCTTTTCTTCGCCGTATCTTCCAAAAGCAATCCTATCTTAATGCTTCAAAACGCAATCAAACTTAAGCCCATTGCCAAGACCGTATAATAGCGTTTTTCTCGCTTTTTACAAGTGCCTAATCGGATACAGCCGGGCGAAACCACATCAGCCTTGCACCGCGTCTTATTGCGAATACGGATAATTCACTTCGGCAAGCCAATTGTCCAACAACTCAGCGTAATCCTTGAAGTTGATATTACCATCAACGTTGAGATCCGCCGGCCCGCTTAACGGCGCCGTCTTGCCCATTAGAGAAGCAATCTCGCCTTGAGACAGGACCCGGTCGTACAGGCAGGCATCGTCGATGGCGCCGTCGAATTGCCGTTGCAGACTGTCATGCTTGAGAACGTTTCTTTCAATGTCCACCCTGGGAGCCATTTTGCGAGTTGCTTCTTCGTCTCGGCGTACTTGGCATCGGCGGCGAGGTTGGTCCATTCCATCGGGTCTTTCTCGCGGTCGTAGAGTTCTTCCGTGCCGTCGCTGTATCTGATATACCTGAATTGCTCGGTGCGGATGGAGTGATTATTTCGGCCGTGAGTTGTCAGTGCGGGTCGGTCCCATTTTGCTTTAGGATTCTTCAATAAAGGCAGCAGCGACTTGCCTTCGAGCGCCTTATTCTCAGTCAGGCCGCACAGGTCTATCAACGTCGGATAGATATCGAGCATAGTAACCGGCCGCGAGCAGCGAAGGTTCGGCCTGGTGACTCCGGGCGCGACCATCATCAGGACATTATGCGTCGCTTCTTCCCAAAGCGAGAATTTTCGCCAGTGGAGTTTTTCGCCGAGATGCCAGCCGTGGTCGCTCCAGAGGACTATCACGGTGTTGTCGGCGCAGGCACTCTTGTCGAAAGCATCGAGAACTCGCCCCACGCATGTATCTACAAAAGTTATCGAGGCCAGATAGCTCTGGACGGCCTTGCGCCACTGCTTGTGCTCGATAACCTTCTTGTGGTCGCCCTCGGGCTTGGCCATGCTCCGGCCTATGGGCGGGACGTCGTCGAGGTCGTCTTCTTTTACATTGGGCAGAGTCACCTTATCGGCGGGGTACATGTCGAAATAATTCTGCGGGACGTACCAGGGCAGATGCGGGCGGAAGAAACCACACGCGAGAAAGAAGGGCTTATCGTGCTTTTTGCGGAGCTGCGAAATCGCCCAGGACGCGACCTGCGAATCGCCCATCTTCTCGTCGCCGACATCGACGGGGCCCCAGTCGAAATGGGCGGTATTGGGGATGCCGTTAAGCGGTCTCTTCGGCGGCATGGGGTCGTCGGGTTTGTTTTTCTGTTGTGAAGGGAAGTAGTCCTGCCAGGAAGCCGGGTCCGGGAAGCCGCCGTGGTATATCTTGCCGCCCCCGACGGCTGAATAGCCGTTGGCTATGAAATGTTGCGGGATGGTAACGGCATCTTTAAGAACGGGCGATTGTCGCCACGGATTGGGATTATGATAAATGCCGGAGGTCGAGGGCAGGATTCCGGTCATCAGGCTCGCGCGGGAGGGATTGCAGGCCGGGGCCGAGCAGTGGGCGTTTGTAAAGAGTACGCCCCTTGCGGCAAGACGGTCGAGATTGGGGGTCTTAACGTCAGGATGCCCGCCGAGACAGCCGATCCAGTCGTTCAAATCGTCGATGGCAATAAACAGCACATTGGGCTTTTTGAGCTGCTTCGAGCCTGACCTTTGGGCGGCGCCGGTAAAATTAGGCAGCGTGAACGTCGCCGCACCTGCTGCTGCGAATCTTAGAAAACTTCGACGATTGATTGGGTTTGGTGTTTTGTCCATTCCTTGCCTCGTTTTAGGGTCCTCATCCTTATTTGCAGGGTGCCTGTCGCAGAAAACTTGCGTAGGCCGCTGATAACAGACTTTCGTTAGTTTGGCAGACGCCGTGCGGCCTGTCAAGCTCGTTGTCGGGGCTACATAAAATTGGGTGTGAAATTATTTTCTGGCACCCCATAAAATCCGAGCAAATCCTCTGTTTCGACGCCGAGTACCACGTTTTTTTTTTGAGAAAAGCCGTAACTACCGCACTTCGCGGGCATTTAGGGGGTATAATGGATGTTTCGCCCCCCTGGTCGGCGTCGGACGGCAAACTATAGGGCCTTTTTTTGGCTTTACAGTGAAGCGCCTTAGTGTTAGAATTCCGCATCAGCGTAGAGCGTAGGTAGATGGTTGAAATGTTTTCCGACGCGATGCGCTACGATAGGTACGAAACATGGCTGGCAAAATAATTATTGATACCGAGAAGTGCAAAGGCTGTGGCTTGTGTGTCGCTGTCTGCCCGAAGAGCAGCATAGCTATTTGCGAGAAATCCAACTCCAAGGGCTATTACCCGCCGTATTCGGTCAACGGCGATTGTACGGGCTGCTGTAAGTGTGCGGTTGTCTGTCCCGAAGCGGCAATCGAAGTGCAGCGCGACAACTCCGAACAAATCAAAACCGTGGGGCGTCACAGCAAAAGCGGCACAGTGAGCCTGGTCGAGGGAAAAGCATGAGCCCTGTTAGACCTGAATGGTTTTATACATCTGCCGGAGAGAATTATCTAAAATCAGAAATGGGAAAAAGATATCTGAGAAATCGTTTGAAGGGAGGTCTAACGGGGTGATTGGTGAACGGATACTAATGTGCGGCAACGAGGCGCTTGCCGAAGCGGCCATCCTCGCCGGGTGCGACGCCTACTTCGGCTATCCGATTACGCCGCAAAATGAGATCCCGGCGTATATGTCGCGGAGGATGCCCGAAGAGGGCAGAGTATTTATCCAGAGCGAGAGCGAGTTGGCTGCGATAAGTATGGTCTTCGGGGCCGCAGCGACGGGCAAGAGAGCAATGACCAGTTCGTCCAGTCCCGGCATCAGCCTGATGCAGGAGGGGATAAGCTATCTGGCCGGGGCGGAACTGCCGGCGGTGGTCGTTAATGTGATGAGAGGCGGCCCGGGACTGGGAAATATCGCGCCGTCGCAGAGCGACTACTTCCAGGCCACACGCGGCGGAGGGCACGGAGATTACCGAACAATCGTCCTGGGGCCTTCGACCGTGCAGGAACTGGTCGATTATACGCCGCTGGCATTCGACCTTGCCGACCAGTATCTTATGACGGTTCTCATTCTCGCCGACGGTATTCTGGGCCAGATGATGGAGCCGATAGTGTTCGAGAAGAGGCCCGGTCGAGAACTGCCGCCCAAAGACTGGGCCCTGACCGGGGCCAAGGGCAGAGAGCAGAATATCGTCCGTTCACTGTGGCTGCCCGAAGGCAAGCTCGAAGAGCAGAATCACAAGCTGCAGGCCAAATACGAACAGATTTGCAAAAACGAAGTAATCTGCGAGGAATACGAACTCGAAGACGCCGAAGTCGTAATCGTTGCGTACGGCGTTGCAGCGAGGATAGCGCGTCAGGCGGTGAGCAGAGCGCGCCAAGAGGGCATGCCGGTCGGGCTGATACGCCCTATCACGCTCTGGCCCTTCCCGACCGAGCAGATAAGCAGGGCCGCAGACGAGTTCCGGCTGTTCCTGACGGTCGAAATGAGCGCCGGACAGATGGTCGAGGACGTACAGCTCGCAGTGGCCGGCAAGGCGCCGGTGCTGCTTCACGGACGACCCGGCGGCGGCGTGCCAACCGTCGATGAGATACTCAATATAATCAAAGAATTATCCGCATCCGCCAAGAGGTAAGACAAAATGCAAACAGTATTCAAGCGAACGCCGAGTCTTAAGGATTGCCCGACGCATTACTGCCCCGGCTGCGGGCATGGCATCGCGCATCGATTGGTCGCCGAGTGTATCGACGAACTGGGCATACGCGAGCGGACTATCGGCATTGCGCCGGTCGGCTGTGCGGTGCTGCTTTACGATTATATCGACGTCGATTGCATAGAGGTCGCCCACGGCAGGGCGCCGGCGGTCGCGACGGGTATGAAAAGGACTAATCCGGATAAGATAATCTTCTCCTATCAGGGCGACGGCGACCTGGCGAGCATAGGAGCCGCTGAGATACTGCACGCCGGACATCGCGGCGAGCGGTTGACCGTCATATTCATCAACAATGCCGTCTATGGAATGACCGGCGGTCAGATGGCGCCGACAACCATGATTGACCAGGTAACTGCGACCTCGCCAAGGGGCCGAAAGGCCGCCGAGCAGGGTTATCCGCTGCAAGTTTCGGAGATAATGGCATTGCTGCCCGGTGTAATATACGTCGAGCGCACCGCTATGGACGGCTCAGCCGGTGTGCGAAAGACTAAAAAAGCAATTAAGCACGCCTTCGAGTTGCAAATCGAAGGCGCAGAGGGCCTCTCGCTCGTCGAGGTGCTCTCGCCCTGCCCGACATACTGGCGAATGCCGCCGGCCAAAGCGATGGAGTGGATCAAAACGGAGATGACAAAAGTTTTCCCCGTGGGCCTGTTGAAAGGTTGAAAATGACCGTAGCTGTTTTTTGCGAAGAGATAATCGTCGCCGGCTTTGGCGGGCAGGGGATAATATCGGCCGGCAAACTCCTCGCGCAAACGGCGATGAAGGCAAATCGGCAGGTAACATATATGCCTTCCTACGGCGCAGAGGTTCGCGGAGGCACGGCCAATTGCATGGTCGTGGTCTCGGACGAGCCTATCGCCAACCCTGTGGTTACAAAGCCCAACTCTCTGATTGCAATGAACAAGGCGTCGCTGAATAAGTTCGGCCCGCGAATCAAGCCCGGCGGCCTGCTCGTTATGAATACATCACTGATCGATACCGAACCCGACCTGGACGAGACTATAAAGGTGGTGGCTTTGCCGATAGACGACCTCGCCGCTGAATTGGGCAGCCCGAAGAGTGCGAATATGATCGCAATAGGGGCATATCTGCAGGCAAGAGGCTATATGACGCCGGAAGCAGCGGTCCAGGCCCTGCCCGACGTGTTCGCCAAACGCCATCATGCAACCTTGCCGGCCAACGCCCAAGCCCTTCGCCGAGGCGCCGAGTTCGTGGCCAACGGCTCGTAGAAAACAATCGATAACGGAGGAACTTCATTGGAACCGACAGCAGGCACCGGCATCGGCAAAGACGTCTTCGAGCAACTGCGTCGCAGAGCGCCGAACCACCGAGGCTTTGCCCTGCGTATGGTGCCGATGATCGATTTGATATTCCTTCTGTTGATTTTCTTCCTTGTAACGGCGAAATGGCGGCCGCAGGAAGGTTTCCTTCCTCTGCAGTTGGCCGCGGCACAGGCCGGGGATGGGGATAATCAGATCGGAAGGCCTGAGCCTTTGGAGATACGTATCTCTTCAACCCCGAGCGGCTGTCGAGTGCGGATAGGCTCGGCTCAGGCGGTGCTGATAGACGACCGCACTATCGAGACGGATTTGGCAGGCATGATCGAGAAGACCGAGGCATGCCTGATCGCCAAAAAGAGATTCGCTGCCGACCCCGTCGAGATTATTTGCAGCGGCGAGGTCAGCTGGGAACACCTGGCGAAGATATACAACGTCTTCTTCGGGGCGGGGCTTACCGATATCACATTTAGAATGACAGAGTGAGCAGGCGGCGAAACTACAGACGAACCTGTCAGAACTGAATTAGTGGATGTCATCAAGAGACTAAAAAAATGTACCGGACACGAATGGCGGTTTGTTAAGGAGCCGTTCGACCGCTTCTGAGCAACGGATGTTTGGTTTTGGCCCAAGAATGCAGTTCTTGTGCGTTAAAATGGGCAAGATATGGCTTAAGCAACCGCCATTCGTACCGGACACGGGCCAGGCGATCAGTGAAGGAAAGGCTGGCCTTGCATTATGGCCGATGGCGACATATATTGCCCGCCAATACGGGATGTAGGCAACACTTAAGAGTCCTGCAAAATAATTGAGATTATTACTGATGCGTTCACGTTGGTGGCGGCCCTTGGCCGTTCAGATTGATTTTGCAGTGGAAAAAGTGATTTCGATGTAGTTTGAGGCATTCGAGCCTGTTTTCGGGCAGAGCTTCTCTGGCAGTTCTGTTATAGCTCTTTGAAAAGTTAATCTTTCAGCACCAACCAGATCGCTTAGCCCGCATTTCTCACAGATTCTGATTTTGAGCCGTTTTTTCGTGTGAGGGACGGCTGGGAAGGGCTACTGCCTTGGCCTTGTGTCTTGTTGGAGGCTCCGGTTACCTCGATATCGCAATTGATTCGTTGTTCCTGCTGAAAATTGGTCTATTTTCAAGGCTTAGGCCTTCATATCCCAACGCCAGAGCAAAAATGCGTTGGGCCGGCAGTTCTTTTACGGTGAACTCGCTCAAATCAGGATCGCGGTAATCGGTAAAGCAGGCGGCAAACTGCGAGATTATGCCGCCGTTGAAATGAGCGACGATTTTGCGAGAATTTTGGGTTTGAAAATCGAAGGTCTTTTGATTACAGTGTGTTGACAACAATCGGGCCGAGCGTGAACTTCGACCGCTTGTGATAGCTCGGAAGATCAGCTTCGGCTCTCAATCCGATGCCGGGGCCAAGACCCGCGAAATTCTCATGACTGTATTGCATACATTGGGGAAAAGAGCCTCCGATGTCACAATTGCTTTCAAGTGTGCTCTCGACAAGCTCGCAGCTGTGTCCAACATCGACCCATACGAAGCTATCTTTGGCTCCGATAGCTCATAGCCGCCCTTTTTCCCACCCGTAACTGACCTATTACGAAACGCGGATAAAACTTGCAATTTGCCCTGCGGCCGGGGGTTGTCTCAGGCTGTCCGCAGTTCGGCTCCTACGGCTTGTTTTAGGGCCTCTACGATGGGTTTTTCGAGGGCGTCAACAGCTTCGTGGGTCAAAGTTCCGTCTTCGTCCCTGAACCGCAGCGAGATTGTTACGCTTTTTTTCGCCGGGTCGATACCTTTGCCCCGATAAATGCCTACGAATCGCGTTTCTTCAAGCTCGGCGGAGGCCTTGCTCTTAACCGCTTCGATTATTTCGGACCACCGAGTTTCCTCGCTCAAGATAATCGAAAGGTCCCGCTCAATTGCCGGGAACCTCGGTATCGGTTTTACCTTAACCGGCCCAGTCGGCATGGACAGAAGCGATTCAAAGTTCAGCTCCGCAGCGACAGGGACAATTTCCTTCAGGTCGAACTTCTCGGCGACGCTCTTGGAGACAACGCCGACAACGCCAATGCAGCGGCCATTTACCGTAATCTCGGCGCCGGCCTGGGACCAGGCCACATCGGCAGGGGCAAAAGCGATATTGGCCTCTCGATGAATGCTCTTAATCAGGCCTTCGGCCACCCCGCTGATATCCCTCAAATCGCCGTCGCAGAGCAAACCGAGCTTAGTCTCTTCACACGGCAGCGGGGCGCCGTTATCGCCGGGCAGAAAAGTATCGGCGATTTCATAGACCCGGCAGGGCTGATTCTTGGCGTTGACATTTGTTCTCAGGACACCGAGCAGCGAACCGATAAGATTCTGCCGAAGCAGATTGGCGCTCTTGCGCGATTCGTCCTTTACGCTCAAGTGCCCGTCGAGCGGGCCTTCTGTGAAAAGCTCGGCGACCCAATTCTCGGCGAACGTCACGCTAATCGTCTCATAGAACCCACAAGCATTAAGATACGCTCCGACGCGCTCGACCATCTTCTGTCGCGCATCGACGGGCGCTACCTCGATTTGAATTTTAGTTCCGGTGGGTATCTTGCGGTAGCCGAAAACGCGGACGACCTCTTCAATCAAATCCGCTTCGCGATAGACATCGCTCCGCCACGAAGGCACGGAGCAAACCACCGAATCGCCTTCGAGCCTCGGCTGGAACTTAAGCGCATCGAGAATGCCTACCGCCCGGTCGCGTGGAACCTCGACGCCAAGCACCTTCTCAAGGCGAGCCAGGCGCAGCGTAACTTCTTTGCGGGCCGGCTTTTTCGGGTACGCATCGACCACTCCGACAGCCACTTTCCCGCCTGCAACCTGGGTAATTAGCCGGCACGTCCGTTTCGACGCCCAGTCGATCATCTCTATATCGACGATACGCTCGAACCTGTAAGCGGCCTCGGAAGGCAGCAAGAGCCTGCGAGAGGTCGTGCGAATGCTCACCGGGTCGAAATAGGCATCCTCGAGAAAAACGGCCGTAGTGGCGTTGCTGACCTCGGTCTCGAGTCCGCCCATCACGCCTGCGACCGCGACCGGGCCTTTAGGGTCGGCGATAACGAGCATATCCGGACTAAGATCGCATTTACTGCCGTCGATACTGACTATCCGCTCGCCGGCTGCGGCCTTTCTGACGATGATTTTGCCATCGGTAATCTTTGCATAGTCAAAGGCGTGAGGGGGCTGCCCCGTCTCCATCATCGCATAATTCGTCGCGTCAACGACGTTATTGACGGTCCTCAGGCCGACAGCCTCGAGACGCTTAACCATCCAATCGGGCGATGGGCCAATCTTCACGCCCTCGACCACCCTGGCCGTATAACGCCCGCACAGGTCGGGCTCGTCAATCCGGACGCTCGCAAACTCATTGACGCTCCTGCCGGATTCCTCAAGCTCGACGACGGGCATCTTCAGTTTTTTGCCCGTCGCCGCGGCCAACTCGCGAGCGACGCCGATATGCCCCAGACAGTCGCCTCGATTGCTCGTAATCTCAATATCGATTACGGTATCGCCCTCGATTTTTCCCATTCCTTCGCAGGGAAAGCCCAGATCGCTCAAAATTTCAGCGACCTGGTCGGCATCAAGAGAAATTTCGATATAATCACTTAGCCAATTCAGCGAAATCTTCATAACGAAAGCACCATTAAAAAATAGCCACTAAAACACCCAAGGCCCCGCCGCAAGTCCACTTAGGGACGCCTTGCGGCGGCGTCCCTTGAGGGACTTGCGGGGCCACAAAGATTATTCAATCAAAAAATCGAGTATTCGGCATCAAGATTTAACAATACCCTAACGAGCCGATAGCGTCTTGTCAATGACCAAGCCCTCACGCCTTTCGGGGGATCAGTTCGACAACCTGCTTTATGTCTTCCGCCGGGGAGATAAGGAACAGATCATCCTGCTCGTTGATGACCTGCTTGCCTCGCGGGATGCAGAATTCGTCTTTTCCCTGGTCCGCCTTATTATCCATCAATCTGCGAACGAGCGAGCCGCCGGGCCTTTTGCACCAAGTCATGTGATTTTAATGCGAAAAAAAGGGCTTTTCAAGCACCCATGCCCTTTACATCCGCAATATTGCCATTTCTTCTTTCAGACTCTGGCAGTTTGACTATAATAGACAGAGTATTCTTCGACTTAATCAGACAATTTCAGGAGAATTATTGTGAGAAGGCTTTATGAATGATTTCGAGCAATTCGAGGAACTGGTAAACGGGCGTTATAGCTGCATATCTATCGTTACGCACGAGGAGCGGTATGCGCTTGAGATAGTGCGGCAGGCGGCTTTGAGCCTTAAGCGTGATATGTGGATATGGTCGGTCTCGCAAGGGGTACGTGAGGGTCTGCTGGCGGGCAGCCCCAGCGTAGCGGAGACCGACACAGCCGCGCCAGGACTGGCCAATCTGGCCGGCACGAAGCCGGGATCTATCTGCGTTACCCTCGACCTGGCCGACCATCTCAAGAGCGGCAAGGCCCTGCGAGTACTCCGCGATATGATCGACAGCTTAGGCAATACCGGCATAACGCTGGTTATGATCGACGGCAGCGATAATCTGCCGGAGGTGATCAGGGCGTATGTCAGGCCTTTCGAGATATCCTTTCCGGATGAAAAGGAGCTGCATGAGATTACCCGGGCGACGCTGCAGCGTATCCACAACAAAACGCCTATCGAGGTCGGCATCAGCCAAAAGGGCCTTGATACGATTGTTCGTAACCTCCGCGGCCTGACGCGTCGGCAGGCCGTCAGGATTATTACGGATACGGTAGTTGCCGACCAGCGTTTTGACGACGACGACATCAACGTCGTAATCACCGGCAAGCGGCAGATGATACAGCGAGGCGGGCTCCTCGAATTCATAAAGACGCCTCTGGATCTGAGCGAAATCGGCGGGATGAAGCATCTTAAGAGGTGGCTTAACCAGCGAAAAGACGCTTTCAGCTCCGATGCAGCCGAATTCGGCCTACAGCCGCCGAGAGGCGTTCTTATGCTCGGCGTACAGGGAGCGGGCAAGAGCCTTTGCGCCAAGGCCATCGCCACGGCTTGGCATCAGCCGCTGCTCAGGCTCGATCCGGGGAGCCTGTACGCGAGCTTCATCGGCGAATCCGAGCGAAATCTCCGCGACGCTCTGAGGCAGACCGAAACGATGTCGCCTGTGATACTCTGGATCGATGAAATCGAAAAGGCCTTTGCCTCAGCCGCCAGTCGAAGCGCCGACGGGGGCCTCTCCCAGCGAATGTTCGGGACGCTGCTGACCTGGCTCCAGGAGCGGGAATCGGCGGTATTTGTGATCGCCACGGCCAACGATATCGGGGCGTTGCCGCCGGAGTTGCTCAGAAAAGGCCGATTCGATGAGATATTCTTCGTCGATCTTCCCGAACCGGACGTGCGCAATGAGATATTCGGCATCCATCTCAAGAAGCGAGGGCGCGAGCCTGCGGATTTCGACTTGGAAGCTCTGGCGGATGCTGCTGAGGGCCGCAGCGGCTCTGAAATCGAGCAGGCCGTCATATCGGCCCTCCACGAGGCGTACTCGAATAAGAGCAAGCTGGATACCGCCGGCATAATCACGGCATTGCAGAGTTCTCCGCCCTTATCGGTAACTATGGCGGAAAGCGTACAATGCCTGCGAGCCTGGGCCAAGAACAGATGCGTCCCCGCCGACTGACAATGATACAACTATCACTGTCGTTAATTGGAAATCGGCCGTATTAGCCCGAATCGGCGAAGAAAAATCGTCCTCGGCGCGAACTTTGGCCTTGGCTAACGGCTGTATCGGCTTATAATAGTTGCGTTAACTCGGTGCTGACAGTATAGAAGGGCCTTACTTATGGACAAGTGGAATATGCCAATCATGGTGGTCGTTGTCGCGGCGGCGGCGGTGCTTAGCGGCTGCGTCGAGCGCAGGCTCACAATCAATACTAGGCCCCAGGGGGCGATGGTCGCCCTGAACGACGAGGAGATAGGGCAATCGCCCGCCACCGTCCCGTTCAACTGGTACGGCGACTACAACGTCAGGATAAGCAAAGAGGGCTATGAGACCCTGAAGACCCACCGCCGACTCAAAAGCCCGTGGTACGACAAGTTCCCCTGGGATTTCTTCGCCCAGGTAATAAGCCCCAAGAAGATACGCGATTCCTACGAATGGACGTTCGAGCTTTCGCCGAAACAGCCCCCCGACCGCGAGCAGTTAATCCAAAAAGCCCAAGACCTCAAAGAAAAACTCGAATGAATAAGGCCAAGCTATCCTGGTTTTATCCCCGCAAGTCCCGTAAGTCCTGTAAGTCCCGTAAGGGACGCCTTGCGGTGGGGGGACGCCTTGCGCCGGGAGGACGCCTTGCGGCGGGGCCCGTGGGGCTTTTAATCACCATCGGGGTCCATAGCACAACCCAGCCCCCAGGGGGGCAGACGCCCTATTCTCGCATAAGAACTTTTTTTTCGACAAATATGATTGCATGCCCGAGAGCAACCGTTATAATTGCCGAAAAGCAGTGGATTTGACTAAGTTGGGCAGCGAGATAATTGATTCCGCAAACGGCGGGCCTTTGGTATTGATTCCCGATGAACCGGGATCTGCGATATTTACTATTGATGATTGATATAGACCAGCCCTGCGGGGCACAATTAGAATACCGAGTAAAAGCCGTAAACACCGGCGGCGAAAGCCCCCCGAGTAATACTATTGCAGTTGTCCTGTAAAATCTTGAGGCAGACAACGTATGACACAAAACCTTTTATACTACGGCGATAACCTTGATATCCTCCGCCGATATATTAAAGACGAATCCGTCGACATCATCTATCTTGACCCACCTTTTAAGAGCGACCAGAATTACAACATTCTTTTCGCAGAACATAACGGAACACGTTCAGCCTCACAAATTAAGGCTTTCGAAGATACATGGCATTGGGATCAATCAGCAGCAGCAGCTTATCAGGAAGTAGTTGAAAGCGGCCATCAAAGAGTTTCACAGGCAATGCAGGCATTTCGTACATTTCTCGGTGAAAGCGATATGATGGCTTATCTTTCTATGATGGCTCCTCGGTTGATAGAGCTTCGCAGAGTTTTAAAACCTACAGGTTCGATTTATCTGCATTGTGACCCGACTGCAAGCCATTATCTTAAAATTTTGATGGACGGAATCTATGAACCCCGTAATTTCCGGAATGAGATCATTTGGAGAAGGACTAACGCGCATAATAAAACATCAAGACAGTATGGACCTATCCACGATGTAATTTTATTTTATACGAAAATGGATGATTTCATTTTTCATCCCGGTGTTAGGCCTTATAGTAAAGCATACATAGAAGACAGGTTTGTAAAAGGCGGGGCTAAAAAACTGATCATACCCCACTCGATTAATAGCTACTTTTTACTCAAACCGACCGATTCATAACTGTCATTCCCGCGAAAGGTTGTCACCCCTGCGAAAGCCCCCAGGGGGCGAAAGCAGGGGCGGGAATCCGGTAGAATAGCGAGGTCATAGATTCCTGCTCCCCGATCTCGGTCGAGGACAAGCTTCGCCCCCCCCCAGAGGCCCCAGGGGCCTGGGGGCTTCGCAGGGATGACAAATGCTGTTATATTTTGTCAAAGCGAAACTTACATCAATACTTGACTCAAAAACGGTCAATTTGAGTTTCCAAGTAACTTAATTGAGGGTTGTGCGTGCTTGTAGCCCCCATCAGCCCGATGGGAGCTGTCGGAATTGACAATTCGTGCCCCTGCGGTTACTATTTTCGCGATGGCAAAAGATTCGGTAAATATATTGGGTATTGAGACAAGCTGCGACGAGACGGCCGCTGCGGTGGTCTGCAACGGCAGGGATGTGAAGTCGTCCGTCGTCGCTTCGCAGGTCGAGCTGCACGAGAAGTACGGCGGCGTCGTCCCGGAAATAGCATCCCGCGCCCATGTCGAGCAGATATATCCCGTAATATCCGAGGCTCTCGAACAGGCCGGCGTTGCCCGGGACGAAATCGACGCGGTGGCGGTTGCCAATCAGCCCGGCCTGGCCATAGCGCTGGTAGTGGGCGTAACCGCGGCCAAGACCCTGAGCTTCGCATGGGAAAAGCCCTTGATAGCGGTGAATCATCTGCACGCCCATCTCCAGTCGGCAATGCTCGCCGAAGAAACGCTTGACCTTCCCGCAGTCGCCCTGATCGTCTCGGGCGGACACACGAGCCTGTATGACTGCGAATCGCCTCTGAAATTGGAGTTGCTCGGCTCTACCATCGACGATGCCGCCGGCGAGGCGTTCGACAAGGTGGCCAACATATTGAAATTGGGCTACCCCGGCGGTCCGAAAATCGAAAAGGCCGCCGCCAAGGGAAACCCGAAAGCCGTAAAGTTTCCACGTTCGATGCTGAGCAGGGATTCGCTCGATTTCTCCTTCAGCGGGATCAAAACGGCCGTCCTCTATCATTGCCGAGGCCAGGACATGAAGGGCGAAGACCAGGTCGATTCAATGAGCGAGCAGGAAATCGCGGATATTGCGGCCTCATTCCAGGCCGCGGTCGTCGAGGTGCTCGTCAGGAAAACCCGGCGGGCTGTTGAGCGAATCAACGCCGGAACCGTACTATTAGGCGGCGGCGTCGCGGCAAACTCCGCCCTGAGAAACGCGCTGGCCGAGATGTGCCGAACCGCCGAACCGCCTAAAAAACTGCTCGTGGCCCCAAAACAGTATTGCACGGACAATGCGGTTATGGTAGCGTCTTTGGCGTATTACAAATATAAAGCGGGCCTGTTTGCAGAAATATCGCTTGAGCCGAAAGCAACCGCTTAGATGATAAAGCATTTGGAAATTGAAAAGGAAGGTGAATCATTAGAGTCGATCAATTAGAAGAGTTGTTGGGACAGGTCAAAGACGGCCGCGTTGAAATTGCCGACGCGATAGAGAAGCTCCGTCACCTGCCGTTCGAGGATTTGGGATTCGCCTGTATTGACCACCACCGCCAAATCAGGCGGGGCTTTCCAGAGGTCATCTACTGCCCCGGCAAGGCGACCGAACATATCATCAAGATATTCGAAGCCCTCGCCTCAAAAGGCAACAACGTCCTCGCCACCCGAGCCGAGCCGAATATTTTCGACGCCTTGACCGCAACCGGCAAATTCCCGAACGTGCGGTATGAGAAAGCTGCTCGCGCGATCATCCTTGAACAGAAAGATCCTGAGCCATCCAAAACGGTCCTGCCCATAGTCACCGCGGGCACCGCCGATATCCCCGTCGCAGAAGAGGCGAGAGTTACCGCTGAAATAATGGGCCAGCGCACCGAGTTAATCTGCGACGTCGGCGTGGCCGGGCTGCATCGACTCATAAAGCACGTCCCCCGCCTTCAGCAGGCAAACGTAGTCATAGTAGTAGCCGGAATGGAAGGAGCGCTCGCCAGCGTTGTCGGCGGACTGATAGGCTGCCCGGTCATCGCCGTGCCCACCAGCGTCGGCTACGGCTCAAACTTCGAGGGCCTCTCCGCACTATTAACAATGCTAAATAGCTGCTCGTCAGGCGTGACATGCGTGAACATCGATAACGGCTTCTCAGCCGCAGTCACCGCAACGCTGATAAACAAAAAGATAGAGGGCGCTGCTTGAGAGCCGATAGAGGATCAAAAGATGCAGATAATCGATAAAATTCCGAAGCTAAAACCGAGGGCCGTCGATGCGCATAAGGGCGATTTCGGCAGGGTTCTAATCGTTGCCGGCAGCCTCGGCATGAGCGGGGCTGCGGCCCTTGCGGGCAGAGGCGCCCTGCGAAGCGGTGCGGGGCTTGTGCGCATAGCTGTGCCCGAAAGCATTCTGCCAATAGTCGCTTCCATTGAGCCGTGCTATACGACGATCCCTTTGCCCGAAGACGCTGCGGGCAGAATATCCGCAGAAGCCATCCCCAAGATTCTCAATGCCGTTGCGGAGAATGATGCAGTAGCTTTCGGCCCTGGTGTCGGAACAAGCACAGACCTGCGAAGCATCCTCGAGAAGCTCGGCGACCAGGAGGCCCTGAGAATCGTTATTGACGCCGACGGACTGAACAACCTCGCCGGCCTCGGAGATTGGCCCGCAAGAACAAGAGCAAACTTGATCTTAACCCCACACCCCGGCGAAATGAAAAGACTCTGGCGGTCCCTGATAAGGGAGCCAATGCCCCCGAATCGCCAGGACCAGGCGACAGAATTCGCCCGGCGAACAGGAGCGATACTGGTGCTCAAAGGCGCCGGGACGGTGGTGACAGACGGCGAAAAAGTCTATACCAACAAAACCGGCAATCCCGGCATGGCGACAGCCGGCTCCGGCGACGTCCTAACGGGAATGATAACGGCCCTGATAGCCCAGGGCATGAGCAACCTCGAAGCGGCAATCTTAGCAGTGCATGTCCACGGCAAAGCAGCAGACATAGCAGCCCAAACAACCACCCAAACAAGCCTAATAGCAACAGACATAATAGAAACCCTACCAAAAGCCTGGCCGCAACCATGAAGATGCATAGGCTCTCAATTCATGGAAATGGAAATCTCCTGCCCTGATTTGCTCATCCTTCCTTTTTCGCCTGCCGTCCGTCTTACCTGGTCTTATGCCAACCACGAAGATCTGACCGAAAGGGCAGCCTCAAGCGTAGCTTGGGGATGGTTTTCCCAGGATTAGCATTTGCCATCCCCATCCCGATAAAAGACATCGGGATGAGGCTGCCACCCAGCCGATTCATAACTGTCATTCCCGCAGAAGCGGGAATCCAGTAGAATAGCGAGGTCATAGATTCCTGCTCCCCGCTCTCGGTCGAGGACAAGCTTCGCAGGAATGACACTGCTTTCGCGGGAATGACACTAATGGTTAATCGGCTCATATTAACTGCCTTTGATATTACGCGAGCCATGAAGAGCCGTGGGCGATATCTACTTTCATGGGGACATCGAGCGTTATTGCTGATTTCATCTTCTCGGCGATCCATTCGGCGTGACGCTCGACCTCTTTCTTCGGCAGCTCGAAGACCAGCTCATCGTGGATTTGCAGCACCATTTTCACGGGCAGCTCTTCAGCGTCGATCTTCGCCTGGATATTGACCATAGCTACTTTAATCAGGTCAGACGCGGAGCCTTGGATTACGGTATTGACGGCCAATCGCTCGGCCTGGGCGCGCTTGTTGGCGTTTCTGCTATTGAGGTTGTCGATCCTTCGTCGGCGGTGCAGGATCGTTTCGGCGAAGCCGCGTTTTTTGGCATCGTCGATAACATCGTCCATGAAACTGCGGATCGAACCGTATCGCGTGAAATAATCGTCGATAAATCTCTTCGCCTCGGCCATACTCATCCCCACCGAGCGGGAAAGGCCGAACGCTCCCTGGCCATAGATAATCCCGAAATTCACCGCCTTGCATTGCGACCGCATCTCCTTGGTGACCTCGTCGAGCGCGACGCCGTAAATCTGCGAGGCGACAAAGCTGTGAATATCCCGGTCCGCCGCGAAAGCCTCCATAAGCGCCTCATCCTTTGAGAAATGAGCGAGCAGACGAAGCTCTATCTGGCTGTAATCGCAACTGAGGATGCAGTCGCTTTTCTCGACGGGCACGAAGGCCGCGCGAATCTTTCGGCCCAATTCCGTGCGGATGGGGATATTCTGCAAATTCGGGCTGCTCGAACAGAGCCTTCCCGTAGCCGTGATCGTCTGATTGAAGGATGCATGGACACGGTTCGTCCGCGGGTTGATAAGTGCGCCAAGTTTATCGACGTATGTGTTGCGCAGTTTGCTCAGCGTTCGGTATTCGAGGAGCATCTCGGCGATTGGGTGCTCGGCGGCGAGTTGTTCGAGGACGGCGGCATCAGTGCTTCGCCCGGATTTGCCCATACGGACGGGCGTTAGCCCGAGATTATCGAACAAGACGTCGGCCAACTGCTTCGGCGAATCGATATTGAATACGGTCTCGGCCTGCTCGTAGATTTCGTCGGTGACGGTTTTAAGGGTCTCGGCGATCTCGCCGGACATTTTTCGCAGCAGGGCGGTGTCGAGCGAGACTCCGTTGCGCTCCATCGTCGTCAGGACAGAAACAAGCGGCATCTCGACCTGCTCGAACAGCCTGTAGATATCGGGTTCATTTTCGAGACGGGTCTTCAGGTATTCGTATAATTGCCATGTAATATCGGCGTCCTCGGCGGCGTACTCGCAGGCCGGCTCGGTATCGACCATATCGAAAGTGAGTTGGTTCTTGCCCTTGCCGATAAGGTCGGAAATCGGAATACATTCGTAGTTCAGGAAATCCATCGCCATATTGTCCATGCCGTGGCTGCGCGCCGGATCGAGGCAATAAGAGGCGACCATAGTATCGAAATAGACCCCCTTCACAGGCAACCCGGCATTATGCAGAATGTGCAGGTCGTACTTTATGTTCTGGCCTATCTTCCTGACATTCTCGTCGGCCAATATCGGCGAGAGTTTCGGGCGTATCTCCTTGATCGCCAAATGCTGCGCGCCCAGGGGGGCTTTAACGGGCAGATAAAAGGCCTTGTGCGGTTCCCAGCAGAAGCTCAGTCCCACCAACTCGGCTCGCATCGGGAGAATCGCGGTTGTTTCGGTATCGATGGCGAAGATTTTTTGCTCTTTCAGTTCCGTGAGAAAGGCATCGAACTTCCTGGGCGTGTCTATTAGTTGGTAGTCGTGGGCCGTTGTCTTGGCCGAGGCGGGTTCGCCGAAGTTTACAATCGCCGGCGTATCCCCTCCCCCCTGGGGGGCAGGCTTACGGTCGGGGCTTGTAGGGGCGGGGCTTGCTTTGGCGGATTCAGGGACGGCATCGCCGGGGGGCGATAGGCCGAGTTGGCTTAGCAGGCGGGAAAAGCCCAATTCGGTGAACACTTGGGCAACCTTTGCTTTGTCGGGTTCTTTGACGGCCATTTCGGCGTAGTCGATTTCGATGGGCACATCGCAGTCTATAGTTACAAGCTCTTTGCTCAATTTGACCGTATCCGCATTATTGCGGAGCGACTCGCCTCGTTTGCCCGTTATCTCGTCGGCGTGTCGGTAGAGATTTTCGATAGAGCCGTACTTCTGAATCCAGGCAAGGGCGGTCTTGGGGCCGACGTCGGGCAGCCCCGGGATATTGTCGGATGTATCGCCCTGCAGGGCGAGGGCGTCGAGGAATTGCTCAGGGGTCACTCCCATATTCGCCTTCAGGGCTGCGACATCGGTGCGGAGACCCTTCTTGATATTATAGGCACTGGTATTCTCATCGAGCAATTGGAGGATGTCCTTGTCGTTCGAGCAGATTAGCGTCTGGTGGCCATCGGCGGAGGCCTTTTTGGCGAGGGTTCCTATAAGATCGTCGGCCTCGTAGCCGTCCAGACTTAGCCTGGGGATGTTCATCGCATCGAGACGATTTGTTCTCTAAAATCGAAGCAAAACATCCGAAGGCCGAAGCGATTTATATCATTGTTGACAATGCTCGATACTATCGCTCGCGTTTGTTAAAAGAGTATACCGAAGGCACGAAAATCAAATTGATATTTTTACCGCCGTATTCGCCGAATCTGAATCTGATCGAGCGGTACTGGAAATTCTTTAAGAAAAAAGTGCTGAACAATCGCTACCACGAAACATTTGAGGATTCCAAGCTGGCGTGCCGAAGGTTTTTCCGCAAGCGGAAGAGATATTTGCCGGAATTGCAAATGCTGCTGACTGAAAACTTTCATATTCAAGCCGCATAAAAACAGGAAAACTCAATCGTGAGCAGTATAACTTCATAAACTACCTTCTTAAATAGGCCCCAATACGTTGAGGCGAAGTCAAAAACCTCTGGGGGGCCGAAATCCCGGTGCACATCTGGTCCGATTCGCCAAGATTAAAGTTGCCCCTTCATAATACAAAAAGTTCATCTCAATTTCAACCACTTTCCGGCAAATTCAGCATCCTTGCCGCAAAAAAGACAAGAAAAGCGGGTGTATGACAGAAAAATGGCATGTGGGATATCCAAACAAATGAGGGCATTTTGCGGGGTTAGGAGGGTTCGGTGTTGAGGATTGATACTTTATGGGGGGAGACCGCTCCTTTACAGTCGCGGCTCTGTCGGGCTTTGCCTTTGGGGGGTTATTCCCGATGGATGGGGTTTGTGCGTTGTTGGGATTTCCGGGTGGTGAGTTGTGTTTTTTTCTTGCGTTTCGGTTGGGTTTGGGTAGATTAGCGGACACAGTTATTTGAATTGAAGAGCGATCTGTGGTGTGCGGGAAGTTTATCGTTCCCGGATTTCGTTGGGTTGCTGTGGCAGGTTTCGTAATTGGAGATATGGCTATGATAGGTAAGAAGATACGGCTTGAGAGAATAATTGACCGGAATTCCGGCAGGACGGTGATTGTTCCGATGGATCACGGGGTAACGGTAGGCCCAATCGAGGGTTTGGCGAATATGCAGAGTACTATCAGTAAGGTCGTGGCTGGGGGCGCGAATGCGATTTTGATGCACAAAGGCATCGTCCGTACGGGGCACCGTGGTACGGGTAAGGACGTCGGGCTTATTGTGCACCTCTCCGGGAGCACATCGATCAGCCCGGATCCGAATGCGAAGGAGTTGGTCTGCACGGTCGAGGAGGCTATCAAACTGGGTGCCGATGCGGTTTCTGTGCATATCAACCTCGGAGCGGAAACGGATAAGGATATGTTAGAGCAGTTGGGGTATGTTGGCGAGCAGTGTTTCAACTGGCAGGTTCCGCTTGTTGCGATGATGTACGCGCGCGGGCCTAAAATTAAGAATGAGTACGATGTTGAAAACGTGAAGCTGGCCGCGAGGGTCGGAGCGGAGTTGGGGGCGGATATCGTTAAGGTTGTCTATACGGGCGATGCCGAGAGCTTCGCACGGGTTGTGCAGGGCTGTCCGGTGCCGGTTGTGATTGCGGGCGGTGAGAAGATGGGCAGCGATAAAGATATCTTCAAGATGGCCGAGGGGGCGCTCAAAGCGGGGGCCGCGGGGCTATCCATCGGTCGAAATGCGTTCCAGCATAAAAATCCGACGAAGATGATCGAGGCGTTGAGCAAAATGGTCCACGAGAACGCTACGGTTGAACAGGCGGTTGCGATTCTCAAAGGGTAAGCCACCCTTACAGATAGGGTGATAAATTTCCGCGACTGGGTTTGTAAATCATTGTTTTAGGGTTCCTTGCCCGCCCCCAAGGGGCAGGCGTATAAACGGGGAAATTCAATCGAGATCGGTACGGAAAGGCAAGTAATCTGATGAAACGACTGTGGATTAATGTTGTGCCGTATAATAAGGAGCTTGCTATTGCTGCGCTTGAGAGCGGGGCTGAGGCTGTTATCTTGCCTGATGGGGCGAGTGGGAAGGTGCGAGAGTTTGGGAAGATTAAGACTGTGGAGGCTGATGGCGATATTCGCCCAAGCGTGGATGTTGATTTCGTTGATATTGCGGGGAAGGCTGATGAGGATAGGGCCGCGGCGGTGCCGAGGGAAAAAATCCTCGTGGTCAAGATGCTTGATTGGACGATTATCCCGATTGAGAACCTGCTGGCGAGGCGAGGGGAGAATATAATGGTGCAGGTTGAGAGCAGCGAGCAGGCGAAGCTGATGGTCGAGATTCTTGAGAAAGGCGTCGATGGCGTCGTGCTGAACACTGTGGACGTGAACGAGATAAAGAGATGCGCGGAGATAATTGGGGGCGTCAGCGAAAAAATCGCCTTAGTTATCGCCACCATCACGGTTACGAAACAGCTCGGTATGGGCGACCGGTCGTGCCTGGATACTTGCACGCAGATGGGTCTGGGCGAGGGGATGCTCGTAGGCAATACGGCTTCGGGTTTCTTTTTGGTGCATTCGGAATCGATAGATAATCCTTATGTTGCTTCTCGGCCGTTTCGCGTTAATGCCGGGGCTGTGCACGCATATACGCTGACGCCGGGGGGCAAGACGAATTATCTGGCGGATCTCAAGGCGGGCGATGAGGTTATGGTGGTGGATTTTCAGGGCAAGAGCCAAACCGCGTATTTGGGCAGGAACAAGATCGAAAAGCGGCCTATGATGCTTATTGAAGCCGATGCCGAGGGCCAGCCGATAAGTCTGGTATTGCAGAATGCCGAGACTATCCGGCTGGTTAGCCCTGAAGGTAAGGCAATCTCGGCTACGAGCCTCAAACCGGGCGATAAGGTGCTCGGGCGCATCGAAAAGGCGGGCAGGCACTTCGGTATGCAGGTCGATGAAACATTGATAGAAAGGTAGAATTGATGAATTGGCCGGCTGATTATCTGGGTATCGGATTGGCTGTTCTGCTTGGGGCGGCGACAGGATTGGAGCGTGAGATCAACAGAAAATCGGCGGGATTGCGGACGAATATGTTGATATGCCTTGGTGCGGCGGTGTTTACGATAATTTCCAAGAACTTGACTGCGGCCGTGCCGAGCGATTCGGTTTCAAGAATAGCTGCGCAAGTTGTTACTGGTGTTGGGTTTCTGGGGGCCGGCGCCATCATTCAGGATAGAGGCGGCGTGCACGGGCTGACGACGGCTGCGACAATCTGGCTGGTTGCGAGTATCGGCATGGCGTGCGGCGCAGCTTTCTACCATCTGGCCGTAATATAGACCGCCGCTGCAATCGTAGTCCTGCTCGGCGTAACGCCATTTGCCAAATCACTCGAACGACGACTGCAAAAAAGACGCAACTCGCAAAGCTCCGGCGAGGCTGAGGATAAAGTGTAAGCAAAAAGGTTCTCGCTTTACCTATCTTAACACGTAAGCACCTCTCACCCTTTGCCTATTTTATATTGCTATGGGTTTCGCGTGCATTGTAGGTGAAAGTACGGTGACCAACTCGGTGGAAATCCTTCGATGAAGAAAAAAATTTCACAAATTTTTAATTTTGTGATAGACATAATCTCTTCGGTCTGGTAGAGTGACCGTAATTCAAGGAGGAATGGTGGCGGCAGCGTCGGATCCTCGGTGCTGTCGCCGACTTTTTTGCGCTTCTAAATTAACGGCTCTTTGGGTATTACTGATGGATATTGGTACAAATAAATGTCGATCATTAGATTATTTCAACGCGGAAAAGGAGTTCGCAATGAACGGAAAATGGTTTTGTCTGGCTGTAGCGGCGGTATTAGCGGGAGCGGGAATCTGCATTGCTGAGGAGGCGAGCGTCGTGGCGCCTGGGGCGAAGGTGGAGAAGGTTGCGGATGGGTTTAAGTTCACCGAAGGGCCTGCGTCCGATGCCGATGGGGACATTTATTTCTCCGATATACCCAACAATCGAATTCATAAATGGGAAGTGGAGGCGAAGAAGCTCTCGACTTTCCGGGAGGAATCAGGCGGGACCAACGGTCTCTATTTCGATAAGAAGGGCCGGCTTCTGGCGTGCGAAGGGGGCGGGCGGCGACTGGTGACTATTTGCCCGAAGTGCAAGGTAACGATGCTGGCGGACAAATACGAGGGCAAGAATTTCAACAGCCTCAACGACCTCTGGATCGCGCCGAAAGGCGGTATCTATTTCACCGATCCTCGCTACGGCAAGAGAGACGGGATGGAGCAGGATGGCGAGCATGTCTATTATATGGCGCCGGACCGCAAGAAGGTTATTCGCGTAATCGACGATATGGTGCGGCCTAACGGCGTCATCGGGACGCCCAACAGCAGAACACTGTATGTGAGCGACCACGGCGGCAAGAAGACCTTCTCCTACAGAATAGGCAAAGACGGGACGCTGTCGAAGAAGAAGCTGTTTGCCGAGGAAGGGTCCGATGGAATGACTATCGATAGCCGGGGCAATGTTTATCTGACGACAGATGCCGTGAAAGTCTATAACAAAAAGGGCGAATTGATAGAAACGATAGAGGCGCCCGAGCGTCCGGCCAACGTTTGCTTCGGCGGCAAGGATAATGGGACGCTGTTCATCACGGCGAAAACTTCCCTGTACTCGATCAAAATGAGGGTAAAGGGCGTGCCGCCGCTGCCGAGTAAAGGATTGTGATCAGCAGAGTCGCCATACGACAAGGAGATGATATGTCGCCCCAGACAGTTCTATTTATTGGGACAGACCATGCTTGATTCGCTTGTCATATCGCGTAATATGTTCGTATGAATATTCCGGCGCTCGAATCCTATTATGGGGGCGGCCATAAGGCTTTTCTCGACGGGTTGTCACTGGTGAGCAGGCATGCGCGGACTGTTCTTACGCTGCCGGCGCATAAGTGGAAGCGGCGGATGCGCCATTCCGCGATTACGTTTGCCGGCTGGGTGCGAGAGCTTGCGGAGAAAGGGCAACGCCGGGATCTTTTGTTCTGCAGCGATATATATCTATATCGCCCGTGGCCCGAGGATACCCGTAAGCCCCCATCGCATAAGCACCGACAACAAGAAATTTGACCTCATTGTCTAACAAGATTTCCAACATTTCTCTGTAATCTTTGTTCAGCATGCTGCCGGCCACCCAACGACCAAAGTTCGCAGGTCAACTCCCACACCATGCCCACCCTCTCAGCAGGTGCGGCATCGACGAAGGAATCATCCTCGGCGCTCTGTTTCTTCAGTTTCGTTTTGTCTCTCATAAGCTTCATGACAATACTATTATAGCATATTCTGTGAAAGTGAAAAGCTCAATGTTGAATTTGGCGGCTGGTGTTGTATAATTCCCTTTATGAATAAGTCCGACACAAGCCCGGCGGCCCGTAAGGCGCTGATTGATTTGTGGCGTAAAATGCCGCCGGAGGTTAAGTTCAGGCGGGTCTTCGAGGCGTACGAGTTCGGCAAGATGCTGGCTATGGCAGGCTTGCGAGACCGCCACCCTGACGCAAGCGAGGAAAGGATCTGGCACCTGTGGGCCAAACAGCATCTCGGAGGCAAATTGTACGAGAAAGTTTACGGAGGCCTTCCCGATGAATAGCGGTGGAGAATTTGCAGCTCTGGGCCACTTTGCGGATATTCTCGACCGTCTCGGCATTACTTATGCCGTTGGCGGATCTATGGCCAGTTCCGCGTACGGTGCAGTGAGATTTACCGAGGATGCCGATATCACGGTCGAGCCATTTGACGGCACGGCTCAAGAGTTCTTCGAGTGCGTCAAAGCCGATTATTACATCAGTAAAGAGGCGATGCTCCAGGCGCTTGAGCAACGGAGCAGTTTTAACGTAATTCATCTCGAATCCGCCTTCAAGATCGATGTTTTTGTACATAAGGACAGCCCCTACGAGAAACAGCTTTTTTCGCGGCGAAAGGCACTGAAACTGGGTGATGCGATGGGAAAATCGTTTTCCGTGCTCTCGCCCGAGGACATTATCCTTTTGAAGTTGCAGTGGTATGATTCCGGCGGCCGAGCTTCGCAACGACAATGGGACGACGTCCTTGGCATTCTGAGAATTCAGGCAAACAAACTCGACTCCGAACACCTGGGTAAATGGGCGGGCATACTAAATGTAGAAGAACTGCTGGAAACCCTACTTTATGATCTGGCTTATGTTTACGTTCGTTCTGATCTTCATACCCAATACGAAAGTCAGGTTCAAGACGGGTCTTGTCGCCGGCATAGTATCGGGAACGATTTTTCAACTCGTTCAGTGGGCTTATATAAACTTCCAGATTGGAGTGGCGAAATACGGCGCCATCTACGGCAGTTTCGCGGCCTTGCCTCTATTCTTGATGTGGCTCCAGATTAGCTGGCTCGTCGTTCTCTTTGGCGCCGAGTTGGCGTTCGCCATGCAGAACGTTGAAACATACGAGTTCGAGCAGGATTGCCTGTCAATCAGTCAGTCTCATAAGAAGCTGCTTGCACTTTTGATAACCAATCATTTTGTCAAGGAATTCTGCCGGGGCGAGAAACCTTCCGATGCGGCGCAGGTTTCCCGTAACTTAGAGATTCCCATTCGCCTCGTTAGGCAAATACTCTTCGAGCTGGTCGAGGCCAACGTGTTATCCGAGGTCAGGAAAGAAGCAGAGGATAAGGAAGTGGCTTATCAGCCGGCTCGCGACGTCGAAACGCTTACCATAAAGAATGTTTCCGACGCTCTTGATGATCGAGGCAATTCGACCGTACCCACAATTCAATCAGACGAGTTACAGAAACTGTCGGATTGTCTTAGAGGTTTTGCCGAAATCATTGAGAAATCGCCCTCGAACATATCGTTGAAGGCTATATGATTCTCCGGCGATTCTAACGGGCGTTCTTTAGGACAATGCCGTTGACGCCGTGCTCGTCGCAGAGCTTCGGCGTCATGCGGATTCTCTCTTCGGTATTATAGCGGGCTGCCAGGGTGCCGGCGTAATCCAAATCCCGCGCGTATATTCATACTGATAAGATTGCTGCCGCTCATTAAGCGTCAAGTTCATGTGACGGCATTCGGCCAATAGCCCCGACGCAATAAACTCAGATTTCAGATTGGTTGATTGTTGACAGTTTGGGCTTGTATGGCTTAGTATTTGGGTCGTTGGGGGTGTAGTAGGTGGCTTGTTTTATGGTTCGACGTATTGCGATATTGGGTTCTACCGGGTCTATCGGCGGTAATGCGCTGCGCGTTATTGCGGGTCTGGGGGAGGGGTACTCGGTATTTGCGCTTAGTGCTCAGAGCAAGGTCGAGTTGTTGGCCGAGCAGGCTCGTGCGTTTGGTCCTAAGTTTATTGCTATTACGGATGCGAGTTGCCGCGAGCGGCTGGTTGAGTTGGTTGGGGATTTGGATGTCGAGGTATTGAGCGGGGCCGAGAGTCTGGTTGCCCTTGCCGAGCTTGATGAAGTCGATACGGTCTTAACGGCGATTGTGGGGGCGGCGGGACTGCCTGCAGTGCTGGCGGCAGCGAGGAAGGGGAAAAGGCTGGCAATTGCAAATAAAGAGCCGCTGGTTATGGCCGGAGAGTTGTTGGTCGAAGAGGCAAGGAAGAGCGGCAGCGAGATTCTGCCGGTCGATAGCGAGCATTCGGCCATTTTTCAGGCGATGCAGGCGGGCAAACCGGGCGAGGTGGCCAAAATCATCCTTACGGCCTCGGGCGGACCTTTTCGGGAACTCAGCGTCGATGAAATTAAGGATGTTACTTTAGAGCAGGCCCTGGCCCATCCGACGTGGGATATGGGGCCTAAAATCACTATCGATTCGGCCACAATGATGAATAAGGCTCTCGAAATTATCGAGGCAAGGTGGCTTTTCGACCTTCCTGTGGAGAAAATCGAGGTTTTGATACACCCCGAATCGATAATTCATTCGCTGGTCGAATTCGTGGATGCCTCGGTGATAGCCCAATTGGGCGAGCCGGATATGTGCCTGCCGATCCAATACGCCCTGACTTACCCCGATCGTCTTGCCAGCCCCGCCAGGCCTCCGCAACTGGCCGAGATTGGCAGCCTCCATTTCGCCGCTCCCGACCAGCGTGTCTTCCGAGCGCTGCCCCTGGCATACGAAGTTTCGAGGGCGGGTGGAACGGCAGCGGCTGTGTTTAACGCGGCAAACGAGGCCGCCGTAGAAGAGTTCTTGGCGGGGAGGATTAAATTTGTTAATATACTCGAACTTGTAGAGCATTGTTTGGATAACCACGATGCCAAGACCGGCGTTTCACTCGGGGAACTGCTCGAAGCAGATGCCTGGGCCAGGCGCCAAGTCGCTGCGATAGCGTGCAGCATATAATTTAAGTGGATTTTGGTGCGGGCCTTTGGGCCTGGAGGCGTGTTAATGTCAAAACCTAAGAGCTTGTCTGGTAAGTACTTCAAAGTTTTCATACTGCTGGCGATTCTTGTCGGCGTTATTTGGCTTATTGTTCGCAATGTCGATACGTTCGGAAACGTGCTTCTCGTACTGCTGGGGTTTGGGACGGTTATTCTGGTTCACGAGTTCGGGCATTTTATCTCGGCCAAACTCTGCGGGATAAAGGTGGAGTTGTTTTCGATTGGCTTTCCTCCTACTCTGATTGGCTTTAAGCGGGTTGCGGAGGGTTTTCGCATTCGGATTTTGCCGGGATTCTTCGCTGAAAAGCACCCTGATGATGCCGGAGAAGACCAGGATCAGGGTGACCGGGAAGAGCCCGAAAAGCCCGACGACAGCCTGCTGACCTTGACGTTAGGAGGCAAGGGGCAAGCGTGGGATACCGAGTACTGCGTCGGGCTGATTCCCGTCGGGGGATTCGTTAAGATGCTGGGCCAGGAGGATACAGGCTCGGTCAAGGCCACAGACGACCCGCGATCATTCGCAAATAAATCGGTAGGGGCCCGCATGGTGGTGGTCGCCGCGGGCGTGACTTGCAATGTCATACTCGCGGTGGTAATTTTTGTTACAGTTTTCCTCATTGGCATCAAGCAGCCGCCCGCCTTGGTCGGCGGCGTCGAGCCCAATTCGCCGGCTATGCACGCAGGACTCCGAGCCGGAGACGAGATCGTAGAGGTGGACGGAAAGAGCAGGAATATCGATATGACCGATGTCATGCTCGCGGCGGCACTGTCTAATGGCGGCGAAAAGGTCAAAATGAAGATTGACCGGGCCGGCGAGGAGTTTTACGTTGAGTTAGCCTCAACAAAGCGGAACGGCGGCGACCTCAAGACCTTCGGAATACAACTGGCTGACAGCCTCGAAATAGGCAAGTTCGATGATCCGAACCAAGTCAATGAGATGCAGGCTAAAACGGGCTTGGCCCCCGGAGATGTGGTCAAGGCCATTGAGGGTCGCCAGGTCGAGCACTACTGGGATTTCGCTCCTGTCCTCAAAAGCACTTATACCCCGACCGTCAAGATAACTGCAGAGCGAAAGATTGAGGGCAAGAAGACCGAACTGATCGAAAGGGATGTGGCGCTTTCATGGTCGATCGGCGTCGGTGTGGCGGGGGAGGATGAAACCGAGCTTTACCACATCTACTCTATGGTGCCGCGATTAAAGGTTACAGACGTCGACGAAGTAACGTGCAAAGCCCCCCGGAAAAACCTCCCCGGTCGAATTCTCGATAAAATCCTCGGTTTGACAGGCAGAATTCCGAAACCCAAGACCATCCTCTCTGACCTGAAAGTCGGCGATACGATTCTCGCCGTCGGTGGCGTGCAAAACCCAACGTATAATGAAATGCGTGAAATCACCAAGGATCATAAGGGTAAAGATCTGTCCGTTCAGGTGCTGCGGAAGGATAGTTCCGGCGTCGAGCAAGTCGTCGCCGTCATCGTCAAGCCGGTTCTCTCAGCCGATACCAACGACGTGGCCATCGGCATTGCGCTGGCGCTTGATGCCGAACATGCGGTCGTCGCTAAGACAATAGCGGCCGGCGGCGATATAGCTCCACTGAAGATTCCTCGCGGGGCAGTCATAACCGCCATCGACGGGGCGCCGGTATCGAGCTTCTATGATGTGGTGAGGGAAATCAAAAAGTATCCTGGCGAGCATATCACTATTGACTATCGCCTCAACAATGTGGAATCCGCAGGGGCCGTCGCCCTGAAAGTGGCCACTAATGAGAACGCATTGACGGTTCAGTCTGACTTGGCCGAGTTTGTGCCGTTCAAGCAGCTCAGGTGGACTTACAAGGCGAAGAATTCTGTAGATGCTGTTGGGATGGGTGTTAGGAAGACCGTCTCGCTGATCGCTCAGACTTATCTGACGTTGAGGCGTTTGGTTGTAGGGGCGGTAAGCCCTAAGAGTCTAATGGGGCCTGTTGGCATCCTCGCGGCGAGCTACCATACGGTCGCGGACAAGATGTGGATTGAGTACCTGTTCCTAATCGGCCTGATAAACGCTGCGATTGCGGTCTTCAACTTCCTGCCTTTGCCGCCTCTCGACGGGGGTTTGGCGGCTTTTCTTGTCGTTGAGAAGCTCAAAGGCTCGGCGGTTAGCGAGCGAATCCAGGGCGTTATAGTCCGTATGGGTCTGGCGCTTGTCCTGGTTTTATTTGTCTATATAACGCTTAACGACGTTATTCGGAACTTCTTCAGCTAAGGCCGTTGGCAAGGCTCAAAATTCATCACAAAAGCATGGGAATGCCGATGTAACCGGTGTGGGAGGAGATAAAATAGGTTGCTCGTATGTAAGATAAGGATTCTAAGCTACAGGGATGTTTTTGGAAAAACAAATTTCTAAAGAGCTGCATTCGGGCAAGGTCGGTGCGTTGCGACCGGGCGACCGGGAGATTGGTGAAATCCTCGCCCGGCAAAGTGAACGACTCACAGCCTGCGACGTGTACCATAAAGGGATATTGGAAGCGCTCAGCCAGGCCGATCTTCACGTTTATGACCTGCTCAGAGCCGAGTACGAACGGCTGCAAAACACAATACAACTAATCGCCGCCGAGAATCAATGCTCGCAGGCGGTTCTGGCGGCGCTCGGCTCGGTTGTTCAAAACAAAACCACCGAAGGATTCGCAGGCGCCAGGTATCACGCCGGGTGCGACGTCGTTGACAATATCGAAACGCTGGCCCAGAGCCGGGCAAAAGAGGCCTTCGGCGCAAAATATGCAAACGTCCAGCCGCATTCCGGAACCGCGGCGAACCAAATAGTGCTCACGGCAATCCTGGAGAGAGGCGATAAGATATTGAGCCTCGGCACCGACCAGGGCGGGCATCTATCGCACGGCGCCAGAGCCTCCTTCACAGGCAAATTCTTCGATGTGGAGAACTACTACGTCGATGAAGCAACCTTCCTGCTCGATTACGATGCAATCCGAGCCAGAGCGATTTCCGTCAAGCCAAAGCTGATTGTATGCGGGGCGAGCGCCTATTCGAGAACGATAGATTTCGCAAAGTTCCGGGCTATCGCCGACGAGGTCGGCGCGTACCTTCTCGCCGACATCTCGCATATAGCAGGCTTAATCGCAGCCGAGGCCCATCCTTCGTCGATAAACCACGCCCATTTCACCACCAGCAGCACATACAAGCCCGGCGGGCCAAGAGGCGGACTGATACTGATGGGGCGGGATTTCGATACGAGGATTAAAGTTGACGCCGGGCAAATCACGCTGGCCGACCTTATCGATAAGACAACGTTCCCCGGTGTGCAGGGGACGCCTTATTTGAATAACGTAGCGGCCAAGGCGGTATTCTTCAAAGAGATGGGCAGCGACGAATACCGCGCCCGCCAGTTCAAGATCATCGCCAACGCCCAAAGCCTCGCCTGGGCCATGGCCGAGAGAGGCTGCGACGTGCTCACGGGCGGCACGGATAACCACATGCTCCTGATAGACGTTGGCAATCTAAAGCCGAACCTGACCGGCCTGGCCGCACAAAAAGCACTCGAACAGTGCGGCCTCATTGTGAATATGAACCGACTGCCATACGATACCAGGCCCGCGTCAATAACAAGCGGCCTGAGATTGGGAACCCCGATCGTAACGAAGAACGGAATGGCGCCGGAGCAAATGCAGACAATCGCCGCCCTAATCGACGCCGTGCTGAGAGGTATAGAAATAATCGGCGAAACCGAATACAAACTCGAAGACACCCTCAAAACAAACGTCAAAGAAGAAGTAATAGCCCTATCCCGAAAATTCCCCATGCGATAATATCGCATTCGCGCTCCCCTATCTCGGGCGAATGCCAGACGATGCTTCATCTCCTCATGGTCGTATCCCTCGCCTTCCCCTCCGCCGAACAGTCTTTCCTCCAAGTCGTCGCGTGTTGGAACACAATTCTCTGCGAACACACGGGATAGAACACGCCGTACAAGGTTGTACGTCTCTCGAAAAGCGCTATCTTCGTTCCCGCCCATCCCATGGGCGACCGCGGACCGAGCATCATAGAGTTTGGCTGTTTTCTTCTGGAGTGCCATCCGGCCCGCCCCAGGATCCTCCAAGTAGCTCGCAATATTGGCAGACACCCTGAAACGAAGCTCACTCCTTGCGGGCGAGAATACGCCCTCCAAAGCGCTCCAGAGCGAGAGAAGTGCAAGCGATGTGTTCCGTGTGAATAAGCTCTGGTCAAAACTCTGAAATAACATGTTGAATTGCTTGCTCTGCTCCATAAGATGGCCTCCCTTGACCCAGTAGTCGCGCACCCAACATAGGTCTTTCTCTAACAAGATGGAGGGGTTAACGATCATCTGCAAACGGTGCGGGTCGATTTCAATCGGCCAGAACTCGATCTCCTCCGCCTCCCGTCCTTTGACAAACGCATCATTAGCTACTACGGGTACGGTCACAGAATGTGCTGATTTGAACCGGAGAAGCGCCGCTATCCACCAAATAGTATTGAGTTTGTCGAACCAATCGGGCAACAAGGCGAAGTCCGCTGGAATGTGCACTTGCGCATGGATGTCAAAGCCGAACCCACCCTTCGCCGCCCGCCAAGGTGGAGGATGGTGCTTTCCCGGCGGTGCCGGCGTGAACGCCATCATGAACGGTGCGATCAGGTGCGCGTAGGTCTTTGATATAACAACGCCGTGCCCCAAATCGAAAGTATTGATTGGCAACTGAACGCCAGCAATGCCACCGTAGAGATCACAATCCTCAAACGCCATGCTCCACTCCCATCGATCCTTTTCTTTCTAAGTTCGCTCAATCAAAGCAGATGGTTAGCCCCGTTGCCTGCGAAATGTCACACGATTCAAGACTATACCAACTTCGCTGAAGTCTTCCGGTTGCTCACATCATCGTCGTCGAATAATACCGGGGAACCCCCAGAAAATCAACACCAAGAATCCCAAAAGAACGCCTTTCCGCCTCCAAAAACTGCATTAATCGACCCCTCTTCGCCTCTTCGTGGCTACCTTTCAAGAAAAAAGGTGTACCGGCCAAAACCCGATGCACCTTCGTATTCACAATAGTCAAAAAGCCATCCCGACAGCGTCGGGATTCCACAATTTTGCAATTTGCACTTTGATTTTTAATCTTATTTCACCGCTGCTTGCGCCGCCGCCAATCTCGCTATTGGCACTCTAAACGGCGAGCATGAGACGTAGTTCATTCCTACTCTGTGGCAGAAGGCTATGCTCTTCGGCTCTCCGCCGTGTTCGCCGCAGATACCTACTTTCAGTTTCTTGCGAACGCCTCGGCCGAGCTTCGTGCCCATCTCTACGAGCTTGCCAACGCCCGTTTGATCGAGGCTCTGGAACGGATCGACCGCATAAATCCCCTTATTAACGTATTCGCCTAAGAACCTGCCGGCATCATCCCGCGAAAAGCCCATCGTCATCTGTGTCAGGTCATTCGTCCCAAAACTAAAGAAATCCGCCTCCGCAGCAACTTCATCCGCCGTCAGAGCGGCCCTGGGCACCTCAATCATCGTCCCGACCAAATACTCGATCTTACTTTTCGTCTCTTTGAAAACCGCGTTAATCTCGTCAACGACCTCGTCCTTGACAAGCTTCAACTCCGAAACCGCCCCAATCAGCGGAATCATAATCTCCGGCAGGACCTTCTTGCCGCCTTTTCGAACCTGCAAAGCCGCCTCGATAATCGCCCGCGCCTGCATTCGGTAAATCGCCGGATAAGTCACCGCCAGCCGGCACCCCCGATGCCCAAGCATCGGATTAAACTCATGCAGCTGAGCAACCTTAGCCTCAACCACCGCCGGCTTAACGCCCAGCCTCCTGGCCATCTCCTTCTGGCTCTCGGCATCCTGAGGCAAAAACTCATGCAAAGGCGGATCCAGCAGCCGAACAGTAACCGGCAGCCCCGCCATAGCCTTAAATATCCCAACAAAATCGCTACGCTGATAAGGCAGCAATTCCTTAAGCGCCCCTTCGAACTGCTTCTTAGCAGTAGCATATTCTTTTTCAATCGCCTTCTTAGCCTTGCCATCCTCAGCCGCCGCCAGCGCCCGCAGCATTGCAGCATAATCATCCGCCGCCAGAATCATCGACCGCACCGGCCATATCCGCTCGCCCTCGAAGAACATATGCTCAGTCCGGCAAAGCCCAATCCCCTCGGCCCCGAAATCACGCGCACGCTTCGCATCTTCCGGCGTATCCGCATTCGTCCGCACTCCCAAAACCCGAATCGAATCGCAAATCTTCATAAACTTACCAAAATCACCGCTCATCTTCGGCTCGACAGTCCCCAACTGTCCCGTCATAACCTCGCCCGTAGTACCGTCCATGCTAATCCAGTCACCCTCCTTGATAGTGAGCTTGCCGATGTCCATCTTCTTTGTCGTGTAATTGATATTCAAGGCAGCCACCCCCGCCACGCACGGCTTGCCCATCCCGCGAGCGACGACAGCAGCATGGCTCGTCATACCGCCTTGCTGAGTCAAAATACCTTCCGCAGCATCCATACCCCCGATATCCTCCGGGCTGGTCTCCTTGCGAACGAGAATAACCTTCTTACCCTTATCCCGCCAGGCCTCAGCCACATCCGCTGTAAAAACAACCTGCCCGACAGCAGCCCCCGGCGAAGCAGGCAAACCCTTCGCAACAACATCGCGCTTCGCCTTGGGATCGAAATTAGGATGCAAAAGCCGATCCAACTGCTCCGGCTTAACCCGCATAACAGCCTCTTTCTTGGTGATAAGCTTCTCGTTCACCATATCAACAGCCACCTTAACAGCCGCCTCAGCAGTCCGCTTACCGCCGCGAGTCTGCAAGATATAAAGCGTCTTCTCCTGAATCGTGAACTCCATATCCTGCATATCCTTGTAATGCTTCTCCAGCCGCGTCATAAGCTGCGTCAGCTCCTTGTACGCATGAGGCATTACCTTCGCCAGCTTGCCAAGCTCGATAGGTGTGCGAATCCCCGCGACAACATCCTCGCCCTGAGCATTCATCAAAAACTCGCCGTAAAACTCCTTCTCGCCGGTGCTCGGATTACGAGTAAAGCAAACCCCCGTCCCGCAATCGTCCCCCATATTCCCGAACACCATCGCCTGAACGTTCACAGCCGTCCCAAGCAGCCCGGTAATTTTATTCAGCTCCCGATACTTAACCGCACGCGGAGCATTCCAAGACCCGAACACAGCATCAACGGCATGCTTGAGCTGAACCTTCCCATCCTGCGGGAACATCGCCCCGACATGTTTCTCATAAACCTTCTTATATTCTTCCACCACCCCTTTAAGCTGCTCGCCGCTAAGATCGCTGTCAACCTTAACGCCGGCCTTCTTCTTGGCCGCATCGATCTTTTCCTCGAAATACTCATGCTGGCACCCCATAACAACATCGCCGAACATATCGATAAAACGGCGATAAATATCATAAGCAAACCGAACATTCCCCGTCTTCGAAATTATCCCCTCGATAACCTCATCATTAAGACCCAAATTCAACACGGTGTCCATCATTCCGGGCATCGATGCGGCTGCTCCGCTTCTAACGCTGACCAGCAGCGGCTTCCTGGGATCGCCCAATTTGGCGTTCATAGCCTTTTCCAGCTTGGCTAGGTTCTTATCAACCTCCTCGGCCAGCCCTTCAGGCCATTTCCCGTCCGATTTGTAATACTCGCCGCATACCTTAGTAGCGATAGTAAAGCCCGCCGGTACCGGCACGCCCAGCCTTGTCATCTCAGCTAAATTAGCCCCCTTACCGCCAAGAAGCTCTTTCATCTTGGCATTACCGTCGGCCTTGCCGCCGCCGAAGAAATATACACGTTTGTCAGCCATCTTCAAATTACTCCTATAAACTTCAGTTTACATCCTGTGCAAAATTCACATGGGAAAACAAGAAAATGTAATATTATAGAGATATGACGAACCTGTCAATCACCAAATCCCTTTTTTTCGCCATATCCCCATTTAGCCGTACGAAATGCCCTTGCAGCACGGCCATCACGAAGAATTCGAGGGTGACTGAGCTTCTTCTAAGATTCTTCGTAGATTCTTATCAATTTCTTCATATGTCAGACAACTGAAATCAAGTGAATTGAGATTGTGCTTCTTATAGTAGCCCCTCACTCTGTTCATTATCATGATTCTGCGTTGCCATGTTGGTGATTTTTCTATTAATTCCAACTGTGGAGGTCTGCCCATGTGAAAGTATTTGAGAGTGCTATGAATCCCACTCCACTTCTCCATACGGCTGTCATATGCAAGCCCTTTTTCCTTCGCATATCTTATCCAAATATTGTGTTGTCTCACTCTTTTACGAAAATCTCTAATCTTATGATCAGTCCATCCTGCTTTGGTGTGAATGTAGTAATCCTCCTCTGTTTGACCACTTCTGAATTTACCAGGATTATAATCGTCCTTCAGAGAGTCTAAGGGTCTATATCGGCAATCTGAAATCTGTACACCCCATCTCTTGCAGTGACCCAATTTCTTAAGCATCTCGTCGTAGGGCACATCAAAGTTGTATATCATAAAAACAAAGATGTCTTGAGGTCTATACCCAACATCCACAAGATAGTCTAACTGTCTCTTGATGGACCGATAGTCCGACAAAGAATTATCCCAAGCTATTCTCATATTGCAAAAGCGGGCTTTTTTCAGCAATTTCGCGAGATTTGGGTTCTTAAGCAGCAATCTTCCGTCCAAACCGCTTTGACACTCAATCTTTATGGGTTTTCCGTCGATCTTGAGATCAGCAAGGTCACGCAATATTTGTTCAATATGAGTGTTTGCTAAGAAATTGTTGTCAAAAAAAACAATCCGTCTTTTCTCAACCGTTTCAATCTCTTTCACGAGTTCCCTGGATGTTTTGTACAACCTCTTGGGCTCTATTCTCCAGACGCCACAAAAAGCACATTTCCGAATACAACCTCTCATAGCATGAGTTACATGGTGGTCAATTTCATCGTTTAGTAACGAATAGTCAGGGTAGCATTCCTCAGCTTGCCAATGAAGCCCAACGTGGCACTTCACATTGTAATGGTTCAATTTTGCTTGGAAGTACTTCTTGTCGTGATGCAGTGTTGCGTAAATTCCACCCAGAATTATCGAAGCTTCTGGAAATAGACTGCGGTAATACCCGATTGTATCCCATACCCATTTTGACCAATATGTAAATATCGAAGTAACTAAGATAAGAGACGGCTTGAAATAGGCAAGTTCCTCTTTGGACTGATTGCCTCTAACCAATTTAACCTTTGCGCCAAGAGATTTGTGATATGCTCCAAGCTTCAACAATCCAACAGGAACAAAATTCTTGTGAACCCCATTCGCTTTATTCTTGCTCTTAGAGGGGTATGGGAAGTCAGGTTCAACTAGAAGAATGTTACTCGTTGTGTCGTTCATGAGTCACTGGCCTGGTTATAGATGTCAACGACGTATTTTTCAAACTGTTTGGAGAAAGTGCCGAATTCC
Organism: Sedimentisphaerales bacterium; assembly: GCA_041322395.1. GTDB lineage: Bacteria > Planctomycetota > Phycisphaerae > Sedimentisphaerales > Anaerobacaceae > JAFGCD01. The sequence continues at coordinate 1,799,596 of JBGLNQ010000001.1, read as the reverse complement.
ACAGAGTGAACTTTATCATGCAGAATGCGAATGCCAGCATGTGCATACTGCTCTGCTATTTCATATACCTGTGCGTGATCAGACAAGATATCAACTGAAGAGGCCTCCGCAACGGCGACCGCACTTATCAATGCCTCATTCTCAGTCTTGAGGTCTTTTTCAAGAAACCATCCGTCTTTTGTCTTAAGAGCAGCTCGCGTCTGATTATGAACGCCGAAAGCCATAGCAAGCAAGAACTGTTCTTTGTTGCTCTTGTCCTCAAAAAGACTGGATATGTTGGCGATGTCGCTGTATTTCTCGCGGTCGCTTTTATCAATGTATAATCTGTCTGGCCTTGCCTTCATGCTAGCTCTCCTTGAACCTTACTTCCTTTTCATCCTCAAGTAACGAGACGACGCAATTCCTGCTGACCTACAAGGGCCCCAAAGAACAAAGCAATTTCAAGAAAAGGCGGGAGATAGAACTCGAGGTCGCCGACGCCGAAGCCGCTGAGAAACTGATCGTCGCTTTGGGATATCACAAGGCTCTGGTCGTCGAAAAGACTCGACGGCTGTGGCGATTGGAAGGTTGCGAAGTCGCCCTGGACAAGCTGGACTTACTGGGCGATTTCCTCGAAATAGAAGGCCCCGACGACGAGCGAATTACCAACGTCCAGAAGAGCCTCGGATTAGCCGACCTGCCGCACATACCCAAGGGCTACGCAGCCATGATAAAGGCCAGGTCAGGCGAAGTCCCGCGCGACCGCAGCGAGAAAACCCGGTAAGACCGCCACGAAACAATTATGAAACCCGAAAACGGATACATTGCATTCATAGTAAATCCAAAGGCCGGCTCATCGAGCAGCAAGCCCCTGGGGCGTCGCTTCGCCGCACACCTTCGCGAGCAAGGCTTCGATGTGCGAACTTATACTACGGTGTATGCGGATCACGCCACCGAGTTGGCGGAGCGTGCGGCCGGCGATTACGGCTGCGCACTGATCGTCGCAGTCGGCGGCGACGGTACTATCAGGGAAGTCGCCCACGGACTCGAAGGCAGCAACAAGCCCTTGATGATGGTCCCGCACGGAACGGAAAATTTGCTCGCAAGCGAACTCGGCTTCGACGAGAATCTCAACACGCTCATAAGAACTTTCGACCGCGAGTACGTCAAGACCCTCGACCTCGGCAGGTGCAACGAGCGATGCTTCACATCCATAGCCGGCTTCGGATTCGACGGGCAGGTTGTAAACCGCGTCCACCGCCGGCGCGCCGGGCACATCACTCACCTCGATTACTTCTGGCCCATCTGGCGAAGCTTCTCCGAATACAAGTTCAGGCCCATGAAGGTCGAGGTCGATGGCGAGGAAATCTTCGACGGCCCGGGGCTTGTTTTCATCGGCAACATATCGAGATATTCCGTCGGATTGAAGATACTCGAACAGGCCGAATTCAGCGACGGGCTCCTTGACGTGTGCATTTACAAATGCGCATCCAGGCGACATCTTGCAAAGCACTCCGTCTTGACACTCTTCAAGGGCCACTCGAAAAGCGGCGACGTAATCTACCGCCAAGGCAAAGACATCAATATCAGTTCCGAATACAGCGACATCTTCACCCAAATCGACGGCGACCCAGGCCCGCCTCTGCCGGCACATATCACGGTAATACCAGGCGCCGTCAATGTAATGATCCCAAAAGGGGCAAAGCCCGCCGGGATAAAAACCAGAATTCTAAGAGCACTGGCATAAAACTTATGAGTAAAAAAACTTTCACAATTGGCAATATCGAAATCGGACTTGAAGAGCCTCTGTTCGTAATGGCCGGGCCTTGCGTTATCGAGACCCAGGATATCTGCCTGAGAATCGCAGAAAAACTAATCGAAATCGCTCGCACTGCCGATGTGCCGATCATTTTTAAGGCCAGCTTCGACAAGGCCAATCGCAGCAGCATCTCCAGCTTCCGAGGGCCGGGACTCGACAAGGGCCTTGAAATCCTCTCGACCGTGCACAAAGAAACAGGGCTTCCCACCATAACCGACATCCACGAGCCGAACCAGGCCGCCGCCGCCGCCGAGGTTGTCGATTGTCTTCAGGTGCCCGCTTTTCTCTGCCGACAAACCGACCTGCTCACAGCCTGCGCGAGAACCGGCAAACCCATCAGCGTTAAGAAGGGCCAATTCCTCTCGCCCGAAGAAATGAGGAATGTCGTCGAAAAACTCCGCGCCTGCGAAAATGATAAAATCATTCTCACCGAGCGAGGCACTTTCTTCGGCTACAATAACCTAATCAACGACATGACTGCTATTGAAACGATGAAAAATTTTGGCACGCCGGTTGTTTTTGACGCCACCCACAGCACGCAACTGCCGGGCGGACTCGGCGACGCCACGGCAGGCCGACGCGAAATGGCCCCGATCCTCGCCAAAGCCGCAACAGCCGCCGGCGCCAACGGCCTTTTCCTCGAAGTGCATACAGACCCAGAAAATGCAAAGTCCGACGCCGCCACTATAATGCCAATAGCATGGCTCGAAGATTTGCTCAAAGTCTGCAAAGAAATATTCAATCTCATACGCAGGTAGCCGAATATGGCCAAAAAGCACAAGCACCTTTCACGGCCACGGTCCCTTCGCGAAGCCTTGGCCTTGGTTTTAGCGTTGATATCGTCCCGCTTAAGGTTTGCACGCTCGATTGCATATACTGCCAACTCTCAATTCCCAACTCGGAAAACTCCTCGCAGACGTAAAAAAAATAATGAGTTCTGCAAAATTGCAGAAGCCCTTAAAAAAATACAAATATTCCCCTCACTATACTTACCAACGGCACGCTCTTCTACAAAAAAGATGTTCGAGCGGATTGCGCAAACGCCGACGTTGTCCCCCCCCTCGCTTGATGCCGGCGAAGAACAGACTTTTCGCAAGATTAACCGCCAACATACTGATATTAGCATAGAAAAGCCGGTATCGGGACTTGCAGCATTCAAAAACGCATTCGTCGGACAGATATGGCGGGCGTTCTTTCTCTTCGGCGGCTCGAATACTGATACCGAAAAAACTGCCGCGATCATCCGCCAATAGAAACGAGAACTACCCCTAAAAACGTCTTTTCAATGCTAAAACGCAGGCCTTGCTCGCCGGCGGACATATCAACCGGTTTGTCAATACCACCAAACCTAACAGTTAAACACCTCACGCACCTTAAGCAGCAAGGGCTTATCGAGTCATATCAACAGAACGCGGTTCTCTTCTTCAGAGCGATTTAGATTCGACCGTATTGGAGCGGCGGCCTTGAACAACGCTCTGATTTTTTCCATCGAATCTCGCGATATTCACCTCCTATTTTGTAAAGCCTGACGTCTTATTCGCCGATAAAACCCTTGTGACTTTTTCGAGAGCGTAGTTTTTATCGCTTCTACGCTCGAAAACGAAATGATGAAACTTTTGATGAACTGCTTGACGTAACGGATTTAACGGACTTTTTACAAAGGGGCTGCCTTGTTGACAGGCGAAGAAGCAAAAAGGTTGTTTCTTGATGTAGAGGTTTGACGTTATGAGGAATAATGCGATGCGACAGCTTGTATTGAACAAAGGTGGCGAAAAATTCATCTTTCGCTACGAGTCGGGACGAGAAGACGATCTTCTCGACGCCCTGATTACTCAGGCCAAGGATAAGCGCACTGAGTTTGACTGGTTTGATGCGGCCGTCCTGAGTTTCAAGCTCACCCAGTCCCTGATATGCCAGGCCGATGATATCCTAAATGAAAACTCCGATGCACAGATGCCCGCGACATAGCCGCTCTGTCCTTCGAGAATGTATATAAGAACCAAGATAGATTAGAAGGTTTCGAAACAGGTAACGAAAACTAAATTACACAATTTGGCGGGTAGATAAATTATGGAACACGAACACAGCGCAATTACCCAAAAGTTCTTAGACTATTTGACATTTGAAAAACGTTTCTCCGTACACACGGCTAAATGCTACGGTGCAGATCTCGGACAATTCGGCGGGTTCCTTCTGGACACATCCGACGGAAGGGCCCCCGAAGACGAGACAACGGCGCACCATGAGCACGGTGGAACCGCCACGGCGGTGGCGACACAAACAAACACCCAGATAGACCACCTGCTCCTCACCGCCGATGTCAATGCAATCAGAGCATACCTGGCCTTTCTCAACGAAAAGGAGTACTCGAAAGCAACCATAGCCCGCAAACTCGCGACGCTGCGAAGCTTCTACAAGTTCCTTCTCAAGAGAAATGAGATTGCCGCGAACCCGGTGCTCTCAGTCAGAACACCCAAGCAGGAGAAGAGACTCCCCCGATTCCTCGAATACGAAGAGGTAAAGAGGCTGCTCGAAACGCCGCCCATGGATAATTGGCTCAGCGCCAGGGACAGAGCGATACTCGAAACGCTCTACAGCACAGGCATAAGGGTCAGCGAACTCGTCGCATTGAACATGAACGACGTGGACTTCCTCGGCGAAGTCGTCCACGTCAGGGGCAAGGGTAAGAAAGAGAGAATCACACCAATCAGTTCCTCGGCGATCCAGATCATTCAGCACTATATGGAGTACAGGAACAAACGCGCTCAGACCAACATCAACTTCGACCCCAAGGTGCTCTTTGTCAACAAGCACGGCCGACGGCTTAGCACCCGCAGCGTGCGGCGAAAGATGGATAAGTACTTAAAGATAGCCGGACTCGACCCATCTATCAGTCCGCACACCCTTCGACATAGCTTCGCAACGCACATGTTAGATAAGGGAGCCGATTTAAGAAGCGTCCAGGAGTTGCTCGGACACCAGTCACTTTCGACAACGCAGATATATACGCACCTGAGTACATCCAAGATCAAAGAGATATATAACGGCGCCCATCCAAGAGAAACGGATAATCCGCCCAATCCGATAAACAACTAATCCGACCAAAGAATCTTTAACGAAAAAGGGCCGCTCTTCTGAGCGGCTTTTTTTTGTTCATTAATCTTCTTTCAGCGTCCGCGCGGCATGCCTCTGTATGTATGATCGCCATAAAAATCGGTTTTACAGGAGACGAGAATAAACGTGAACATCCTGTTAATAAATCCGCCGATATACGACTTCGCCGCATACGACTTTTGGCTCAAACCCTACGGCCTGCTCAGCGTCGCAGGATACCTCCGCGGCAAGGCCGATTTTGCGATCTTCGACTACCTCGACCGCCTACATCCATATTTCGACGACACCCCCCTCCGATCCGACCAATGGGGCCGAGGCCGATTCTATCAGCAGCAAATCCAAAAGCCCCCCTGCCTCGAACAAATCCCCCGCCGATTCCGCCGCTTCGGCCTGCCGCGACAAATCTTCACAGAATTCCTCGCCAAAACCGCCCCGCCAGATTACGTCCTCATCCAAACAATGATGACCTACTGGTGCCGGGGCGTCGAGGAAGTCATCCGCGACGTCCGAAAGTCTCACCCAAAAGCCAAAATCATATTAGGCGGCAACTATGTTACCCTCTGCCCCGACCACGCCCAGGCACTCAATGCAGACCTCTGCATCCAAGGCACAAATCTCGTCCCCCTCTGGGACCGCCTCGCCCTTGAACCCGACCTCGACCAACCCGCCCTATGGGAGGCTTATGAAAAACTCAACATAGGCGTCCTCAAACTAACCGACGGCTGCCCCTTCAAATGCACATACTGCTCAGTACCGAAGGTCTATGGCAAATTCGCAACCAGGCCCCCCTCCCGCTCCCGGGCCGAACTACAACTCCTCCTAAAACTCGGAGCAAAAAACATAGCATTCTACGACGACGCCCTGCTGTTCAACCCCGAAAAAGCCCTAATCCCCTTCCTCGAAGAAATCATCGACCCCCACAACATACGACATACGAAATACGACATCCGACATCCGAACTTCCACTCCCCCAACGCCCTGAACGCCCGCTTCATAACCAAAGAACTCGCCCAACTAATGGCCCGCGCAGGCTTCAAAACCTTCTACTTAGGCTTCGAAAGCGCCTCGACAAAATGGCAAAACCAAACCGGCTCAAAAATCTTCTCAGAAGAGCTGGCCCAGGCAGTCGAGCACCTAAAATCCGCCGGCGCCGACCCACGGAACATAACCGCATACCAAATCCTCGGCCACCCGAAAAGCGACACCCAGCAGCTCGAAGAATCGATGCACTTCGTCAACTCCCTCGGAATAAAAGGAATGCTCGCAGACTTCTCGCCAATACCAGGAACCCCGGACGGAGACAAATGCGCCGAATACATCGACATAACAGAACCACTAAACCACAACAAAACGGCATTCCCAATAATCCGATTAGGCCCCAAAGAAACAAACCGCCTAAAAGACCTGCAAAGAACCCTGAACCACAAACTCCCACCTTAAACCACTGTTGCTTTGGCTCAACTGAACTGTTATGCTCGGTTGGTAATTCAAAATTTCAGATGCAGCAAGCAGCGGTTTCCGTTTCGATTCCTCTCCATAACGATGCCGGTGCTGCCCTCGTCGGTATAAAGCCCCCAGCCGCCGTAAGAGTAAGCGTAAATATCGTGGAATATATTATCGCTGATGACAGTCCCCTCCGATGGCCCTAACGTATAAATCCCGCCCATATCGCTAAGCACTCCCCAGCCGATATGATGCACATTATTGAAGCGAATAGTATTCCGCTTGGCCGGACTGTCCGAGTACCCCCATCGCCAGCCGACTGAGATACCCGTATAAAAAAGATCGGCAATATCGTTGTGCGTAACCGTATTGTCGCCGCTCTGACCGATCCACACCCCGACCGCCGAGGTATAGATCCGCCCGCCGGCCTGGATAATATTGTTATCGACGCTAATATGCCCGGTCTGCAGCCGCTCATCCTCGCGAATCGCGCCCTCGCCTATGCGTACCCCGCCGGCCCCGAGATCGTGCAGATAACTGCCTTCGAGCCGACAGTCCCGGCAGCCCTTGCGGAACCAAACCGCGTAGTCGCCGGTATGCCCTATATCGCAGTCCTCGATGGTAATATGCCTCGCACCGTCGGCCATGACCGCAGCCTCGGTCACAAACGCGGCCTGGAACGGTGCATAACCAGTCCGCGGCAGCAGATAACGGTTGTGCTCGAAAATCAATCCCTTGAGTTTAATGTGCTCGACGAATTCCCCGGCCTCGCCCTTGCCCTCGAAAACAACGAGCTTCTCGGCTACAGGGGCAAAGACCTCAGCTTTGGCCATATCCTCTCCAGGCCTCGGTTTGTAGTACAGCATCCCATCCCCCGAAAGAAACCATTCACCCGGAGCATCGAGAGCGGCTTTGAAATTCTCCAAATGAAACCGCGTATTGTCGGGCCAGCCCGAGTAGCTCTTGAGCTGTTCTCCAACCGTAACGATGATATTGGCCGACGTATCGATATCCGTAAGAAACCGCCTGCTTATGCACCATTTGTGATACGCCACTAACGTCACATCCCGAAGCTCCCGAATCGTGAGCTCGCCGAGTGGCTTGAGCGCATCGCCGCGCACTTCTGTCGTTCGGCGGAATTGCCCCTGCTTTCCTTCGACCGGCGACTCGGATGAGTTGCCCATGTAGTGATACCACTTATTCGGCGTCCGCGCACGAACCGCGCGTTTGCCGTTGACGAACAGTTGCTCAAAATACCAATTCCCGCTACCCCAATCCGCAATCTTTACCTGCCAGATACCGTCCTTGCCCTTCTCGAAACCCGTAACCTTCCGCCCTCCGGAAAACATCGGCCTGGCGCCGTCAGCAGCTTCGTAAGTAATCGGGCATTCTTTCGTTCCGCTGTCCCGCGTAGTCAGGACAAACGGCTCAGTCAGAGCATATCGTCCTTCGGCAATAATCACCCGCACCGGCTCTTTGAGCGGGCCTTTTTCCTTGAGCTTACGAATCGCGTCCCGCGCCTCGGCCAGCGAACCCAGAGCCCCCTCCTTACCCCCCGGAGCAACATAAAGAGTAACCGCCCAGGCACATTCAACCAGCAACGCCAAAACAAGCAATCCGAATAAGAAACATCCAAATCTCATACCGTTCGTTTTCATAGACTCAACCTCATTGCCAAAGACTAAGCGCAAAACGATTCTCCCCGCCGTTTACAGGAGCATTCAATCTTCGCCGGCATCGGGCGGGACGCTATACTGCAAATCGCCCTGCAACTTTGTCAGACGCTGAGATTTTCCCACATGATCCCGACCCGCTTGAGGGCGTAGCCGAGTTCTCGCATGTAATCGCCATATCCGCTCATCCAGTGGAACCCGGGCATCCGCTTGGCAAGCAGCAGATCGTCACAGTCGTAGCGAATGTCCACCTGTGCGCGGCAGAGATCCATAAACGGAGTCTCAATCGTCTCGCCTAACAGCCCAACCCATCGCCTCGATGCAAAGTCGGGAATGATATTGGTCATTATCTGCCCCTTCGGCATCTCCACCTTAGGTGCTGCTCCGTAGTCCGATTCAAAGTGCGTCATTATTCTCGCAGCATCCAGCTTATTCCCGCTCATTCGACGCGGTGCAGTGCAATGCGCAATAGTAATCACTCCATCGTGCGGATAAGTCGGGTCATTTAAGAACACCGGCTTGCCTGATATGTTCGCCAGCAGTACGCCGGACGGTATCACCACGAAGTCAGACTCGCAAAACGCCAGGTATCCGGCATCGTTCAGCAGGCTCAACGTCAGACATGCAGAGGTCTCGGCCATAGGCATAATTGTCCCCATACATCCGTTTATCGTAAGCGCCCCGCAGCCGGCCTTGCTCATTACGCCGCGGAAAACCTGCTCCAGCAGGAAGCCGTTATCCACAAACTCGCGCTTCGTCTCCAACTTCGTGCCTTTCGACTTGAGGTACTTGGCGGCGCGGTCCTTCGACCGCTCGACCGCGGCCTTATCCGCCCGCGCCTTTTTGATCAGCTCGCCAAGCTCCTTATAGTCGAATGTCTGCATGTCGAACTTCCATATCTCCTTAACCAAATTGGGCACAACGTCCTTCGGCTGAGCCCACGCGTCTGGACCGCCGACAGCAACGATCTTCGTGCCAATCGTGTTGCGAAGGCCGCAAAGCGACCGCAGACGCCACAGAATCTCGTCTTGACTATCGACAACAACATCCTGATCATCCACGCCTTTGACGGACAGAGTATCGGTATGCTGTCGCAGATACCGCGGACTGATAATTTCATACCATAGATAGACCGGACCCGACTTATGCCGGCAGAACACTATCATATCCTTGCCCTTGCTGTTGAGCGCATCGAAGGTGTCCATCCAGCCGCCCGCTGCATAGACCAGAAACACATCGACCTTGTCAAGGTCATTGATGCCGGCCACACCCGCTGCATTCTGAACACGCGAAATCGGAAGGAACTTCACCGGAAAGTCCGCCTTCTTGCCAAGCTCGTCCAACTCACCGCCGATACGTTTGACCTCTTGCTCGACATCATCCTTGGTCTGGATTCCTCCCCAACTCCGCCAACTGCTCTGATGCTGGCGTTTCGGGATGCTGTAAACCAGTATCGGTTTGACAACAAGCGCCCGACGCTCCGGCGCCACCTCGTTATTCGCTTCCGCCATCGCGACGGCGGACCATGTCAGCCCCGTCAGTGCGGCCCCGACTAACGTCGCTCCTCCGGCGCCCTGCAAAAAACTGCGACGCGTTATATCGCTGCTCGAATCGTGTTCGCCGCAGGGGCAGCAGGTCCTTCGAACAAGCATTTGACGGGGTTCTCTTTCCAAAGATTTTTTAGTCATCGGTTATTCTCCTTTCAACAATCCACAAAGCACTTTCTCAAAAACAAACAACCGCAAATGTTGCGGAACTATACTGCCATCTGCCGCCCAAGCCTATTTGCCGGAACCGCTCGCCGGCTTATCGGCGTTGAGCTTGCCAAATACTATCATCAGAATCAGCCCGAGCAATACGAGATAAATCCCGATATTCTGTGAAACGGTTCCGCCCTTATAAATCACGTAAATAACGCGCATCGTCCACGGACCGTACTCGAAAGGGTTATCGTCTCGCAAAAACTCCATACAGAACCGCGCCGGACCATACACCACAAACATTAGAGCAAAGGTCTGCCCAGGCTTGAAAAGGAACTTGTTGCGTTTCCCCGCCTTCTCGGTCTTGGCTCCACGCCGCCAGAACAGAAAGACCAAAAGGCACAACAGTCCACCCATCGCGGACGAATACAACTGCGTCGGGTGAACGGGCAGACAGCGATACTTGCCCTTAGTTACCTCGTATTTCTGTTCGTCGGTCAATTCCTCGAGCGCCTTGGGATACCATTTGCCGTTCTGGGCCGTGAATCCGAGATACTCATCGCGAGGCAGGTCGAGATAAGGCTCCGAGCGGTTCCTCTGCGGGTCGGCGTTGATCTGGCTGTTGTACGCCAGAGAATCATAAGGAAAACGCACGCCCCAGGGCAAATCGGTAGGTCTGCCCCAGCAGCATCCGTTTAGAAAGCAGCCGACCCGTCCGAACATCAACGCCATCAAAAGACCCACCGCAAGGACGTCAAGATAACGCCGCATCGGCAGCTTATGATACAACAGGTAAAGAAAGATAATGCTCATCGTCAGGATAACGCCGCCAAGCAGCTCAAGCCCGCCCTCCCAGATGGCAAAGACACTGAGCCAATCGCCCTTGAACTGCTCGAAGTAGTGAATCACATAGAACAAACGCGCCCCGACCACCCCGCCTATCAGAGAGTATAGCGCCGCATTGGTGATAAGCTGCGGATCCGGCGTGAAGCTGCGACTAAGCCGCCTGATAACAGCAACGGCAGCCATAAATCCGATGACCATCATCAGCCCGTAGCTCTTAACCGTCACATGGATGAGTGGCACTTCAAAAAGTTCAGGATACATAAGCCCGGTATCTCTCTTTCCTCATCACCGTCCCCCGGCTACGGATTCGACCCGACCAGCCTGCATCAATCGCACGGACTACTTAATAATATCGTTGTTCTCATCGAGGACAACAACTTGAACCTTATGCACACGCGCCTCCTCCGGCGTAAACAGCCCGAAGCCCATTATGATAACGATATCTTTAACCTCTATCAGATGCGCCGCGGCACCGAGCACCTCAATCTGCTTCGACCCGGCCTCAGCCGGAACAGCATAAGTCTCGAGCCGGTTGCCGTTGGTCAAATCCGCAACCAGAACCTTCTCATAAGAAACAATCCCAGCCGCAGCCATCAACTCCGAATCAATCCCGATACTCCCCGGGTAATCAACCTTCGTAGAGGTAACACGCGCCCGATGCAGCTTGCTTTTCAGTAATTTCAAGAACATATCAAAAACCTATTCCCAAAAAGCCCCCGAAAAGGCCGTCCAATTCCAATTCATCTTTCAACTCAGCCCGCCACTATACCACACCGGCCAACCCCTGTCAAAGCCCAGTTTCCCCAATTTGGGTGGGGCTGATTTTTCTGGCATAGATTGTCATAACCGCCACTTTACAGAATCGTTTATACGACTGCTTCATAATCCCGATAATTAGCAAGCATATTGTCTATAAGTCTCGCCCGGCCCAGCTTCACGGCCACTGCTATCAAGGTAGCGTCCTTGATTTGGTCAACCTTCTCAAGCGTCTCGGCATCGACGATCTCGACGTATTCGATCTGGCCGCCACGAATCCCATCCAATACTCTGCGCATCGCTGCGATGATTTCGTCTGCATCGGTTGCGCCGGCCCGAAGCATCTCTTCGCATTTTCTCAGCGATTCGTGGATTTTCGCCGCTTCTTTCCGCTCCGCGTCGCTGAGGTACTTATTCCTGCTGCTAACCGCCAGGCCGTCCGCCTCACGAATGGTGGGGCAGACGATAATCTCCAAAGGCATATTCAAATCCGCCGCCATCCTCTTGATAACGATAGCCTGCTGCGCATCCTTTTGGCCGAAGTAGGCAACATCCGGCAAAACGATATTGAACAGCTTCGTGCAAACGGTGGCAACCCCGCGGAAATGACCCGGCCGAGACTCCCCGCACAATCGCTCGGTCAGCTTCTCCACCGTTACCCAGGTAAGGCTTTGGGCTCCGTACATCGCCTCCGGCGACGGGTTGAATACCAAATCGACGCCAGCCTTCTCGCATATCTCAAGGTCCGCTTCGATAGGACGCGGATAATTCTCAAAATCCTCGCCCGGACCGAACTGCGTCGGATTGACAAAAATACTAACGACAACAAAATCGAACTGTTCGATAGCCCTCTCAATCAGTGATACATGCCCGACGTGCAGAGCGCCCATAGTCGGAACAAGGCCGATCCTTCTGCCGGCGATGCGAGCGGCTTTTACCAAGTGCCTGACCGATTCGATTGTTACTGCAATTTTCATTTTATTAGCGTTTAGCGCAGACCGTATAGGGTTTAGTTTTACGGTACGATACCAAAAATGTGAAGAAAATGCCACTTTTTACCATCCGCCGCAAATTTTACCCGAATTCTGGCAAGATTTTTCAAATTTTGAAGTCGAATTGTGTATAATATATTAGGTTCAACTGCGAAAAAATTGGTAGGTTAAAGGCATTATGTTGTTGCCTTAAAGCGATAAATCCAAAAGAGTTATGGGTATTGTTCTAAATCAGGCCACCAACTTCATCTTTACGCAGAATTAGACGTTTGGCCCCCCCAAATTGTTGCACGAAAAAACTTTCTACCCAAACAATTAGAAATTAAAGCTAAATTTCTTTGCAAAACCGCTCGGATAGTAGTAAACTGAATAGTGGTATTACGGATTGGCGGCGTAGCCAAGAGGACCAAGGCGACGGTTTGCAAAACCGTTATTCGTCGGTTCGAATCCGACCGCCGCCTATGCAGAAAATGAGTATTTTCTCTATTTTAGGAGAATATAGAAGCCGCAGCAAAAAAAATCTCCAAAATCATTGACATCGCCACAAAAACGTCTATCATTTTGGTATAATACTTATGGCATCTTCTATTTATTTCTTCCTCTGCCCCTGCGCAACGCAGGGGCACTTTTTTTAACCAATACCCCTTTCATCCAGTGCTTGTCATCCCGCCCCCCAGGTTTCTGGTGGACAAGGGCAAGGCAATCGCATTAAAAACCAAGATTATCGGGCGAAAAGTCGATGCTTCAGAGAAACGAGGCCTTTTTCAGGAATATCGACGATGTATGGAGCCATTGGGGATCATTTTGCGATTGTACGCGACCCTCGCATTGAATGAAAGAAGAAGTACAAACTCAAGGCGCTCGTGCGAACAAAATACTCATTTTTTGAAAAAAATCCACTTTCACAGTTGAAATCTCATGCCGAACCTGCTATTTTAGCGGTGTATAAAGAATCAGGCTCGGGTGATGAAACAGCCGGATAGTTGTAAGGCGGCTGATGTCGGCCTGGGCAAGACAGAGACGCTTTCGGGAAGGCGTGGCAATGAATGTGCGGCAAACAAAAATTTCCGGCTTTCCAAAGGAGCGCGGCGGCGGACGAAAATGGATGAGTCCGATGTTTGCCTACTTTATGGACTCTCGTCATTTGTAAACAAAGGATTGTTTTACTGTTTGGCACATTTTCAAAAGAATGGTTTATTTTTCAATACCCTATGGAAATGAACGGCCTTCAGTAAGCTGACTATGCCCGTGAATACATGGAAGGGGTTGGCTTTATGGAGTCAGGAAAGAACGGATTTGCACAACCGGAAGAGGGTAAATCGTGTGAAAAGCTGCTCGAGAAGCTGAAGGAACAGTTGCTCTCGTCCAATGCGTCGATTAGACGTCAGGCAGCCTCCAGCTTGTCCTGGATGCAGGAGGACGGACTCGAAATCTTGAAGGACACGATCTTTGGAGACCACCTTGCAGCCACAAAAAACGCCGCCGCGTACGGTTTGAGAAAAATGCGAGGCAGAATGAAGAAGCTCGCTTTGGAAGTTCTCAATCAGGGGCTCAATCACCACAACAGTTCGACAAAAGAGGTCTGTGCCCGTGCCCTGGGGATGATAGAAGGGACCGACGGAAAAACCTCGAAGCAAGAAACCGGGGCAAAGCACAAAATCCAGGATGTCCCGCCCAAGAACAAGCCTCGGAAAAAGCCTCATTTGCAGCAAACAAACTGGAATCGCTAAACGACCTCTTAGCGAGATCGAATTAGTTGATTGTCGTTAATCCGAACGTGCGGCAGGTTTGTTTTAAGCTCTTTGATAAAACGCTGCCCGTCTTTCCAATAGCCCGCTGTGGGCCTGAGATTCGCGTCAAAACCCGTGAAGTAATTGTTAATCCTGCCCATCAAAAGCTCCCTGACATACTTGCTCACCATCGACGCCAGCGAGACGGGAAGAAACCTGTCGTCGGCCCCTACTGCAAAGTGAACACGCATCCGCTTGCCCCGTCCGGTCAACTCGTAACTGCTCAGTGACGGGCTTTCCCCCAGGATCGTCAATTCCAAATCCCCGAACATCTTATGCAAAATCTCGCGATAGCGGACCCGTCCGCCCTGCCTATCGACCATCACCTGCAGATCGTCGCCCGCAAAGCTCCCAAATGCCAGATCAATCAACCCTGCAGTGGCGGTGAAAAGAACGCTGGCCTTGTTCTTGACGCTGCTGACCATTTTGTTGTAATGCGCCACGTCGAAACAATAGCTTTTCAGTTCCAGCAGCTCCATTCCGTTCGCCGATAAATCGTCTCTCAACACTGACGAAGCAATCATCCCGTCGGCCGCATCAGCCGACAAACGATAGCTTTCGGCGCCCTTGTACCAGGGATAATCTCCCAGCCGCTCGAAGCAAATCGGACACAACAGGCCCAACAACTCGCCCAAAGTAGCGGGCTTGGCGCCGATACAACGCAAACACGCCAATACCGTCCGTTCCAGGCCTCTGATTCCAGCCGACTTGTTGTATGCCTTCTTGCTGTCGGCAATCAGCAACCGCCCGGCAAGGCCTCTTCGCCTGTTGCCCACGCTTTTCCGGAGAACCTGCCACAAATCCGATTTGAGCAGTTCACGCCCAAGCGAAAACGCACTCGACGAGACGACCAAAGGCCCCATAATAGGCCCAAAACCTGCTTCATCAATTCCTACCAGAACCGCCATCCCTGGGCATCCTTTCCATCCATGCCCCGATATCCCCGCCTATGCGGAGAATTCACTATCGGCTACACTATTGAACCGACATTATATCACCGCCCCGGCAAAGATCAACCTTCTTAAAGCCCCGATTTCCAAAGCAAACCGCGACAAATGAACAGGATTATGACAGCACGAAGCTTATGCTGGTTTCAAAAGGCGTGTTTCAGAAAATCCTTGGCAGTTCAAGGTGATATGGAGTGCAGATAGGTACAGTGGAGTCAAGCCTTATAAATGAATCCTCCGGTATAGCGGCAAGTCGAGAAAATTCTGATGTTTTGTGGACACATAACGATGCGGGGGACTCAGCTCGTGTGTTCGCAATGAATACAGAAGACGCACATCTTGGAATCTATTACCTATCAGTCGCCGGTGCGACCGACTGGGAGGATATGGCCATCGGGAGTGAATCAACCGACGTATTCTCGCCTGGCCTCGGCAATAAGGCTGAGCATCTCGTCGGCCTGACCCTGAATTTGAGGGTCTGAATTCGTAACTCTCGCATTCCACTTGCTGTACTCTCTATTGAGATGCCGACGTGTCTTCTCCGCACCCATCCCGACCGTGACACCGAGAAGCGTCTCAGCATTTTTCACCTGGTGCATATTCACGGGCAGAATTCTCTCGGCCATCTCCCGATAAAGCTCCGCGTCAAGTTCGAGCCGGCCGGCCAAATCCCCGAGCGCCCCGAGTTCTTCAGGGGCCGCCGAGCCTTTGGCCTGCACCACATGAAGGCACAACTCCATGATGCCGCATCGGTCGCCATAAGAGGCTATTTCAACAAGCTCTTTGCATATCTGGAAAGTATTAACCTGATGGCCGTCACGGAAAAATGCAAACGTCTTATCCAGCGCCTTTTCCAGCTTGCCTCGGGCCTTGCTCGATTCGCCGGGCGAGCCCCCAGGGGGCAAGCACACATTGGCTCTGGCCCAGTCCTTAATGAGATCGACCTCGCAGTTGAACATCTTCCCATCCGAAGCGCTAACGGTAAAAGCCAGCGCAACAGCAAGCGTTCTCGAGCGATGACGGTTTTCCTCCAAATCCATATACCCGAACTCATCGTTGTCGTAAGCAAACGTGCAACCGGCCGAGGCAAGCTCCTGTGAATCCTCACGAGACAATATCGAGGCCCGAAGCTGCAAATCACGCCTGCCCCTGCGAGGCAGCAAGAGCCAATCGGCCTGAAGCTTCGCCACGCTCGTCCAATTCGACAGAATAGTCTCAAGACCGGTCAGCTTGCCAATATCCGCACTGTAGCAGAACCGGCCTGAATCGTCTGTTCGCCACCGCCCGACTTTCGCAAGCACGGAATCGAAATTATCCCCCGACCCGGTAACATCCAGCATAGTAATTTTCAAAACCGCCTCCTGCTTGTCGGCGGGCGCGCGAATCGTCCCGCATATCTCAACGCCAAAGGTATCCTTGGCGAATCCATCCTTGAGATCACGCCCAAGTCGAACGCGGCAATTGAGGCCAGCCATATCGGGACCGGCTAAGACCTCAACAGGCCCCGGAGAATTCGCCTTGCCCGAACATGCCGTCCGTATCCTCGAAATGATGGTTTTCAATGAAATCTTGGTCCGTCCCGTCTTGTCGCCATGATTGGAACTTTCCGTATTGCCCGGCCCCGAAAGAGCGGTGAGCTTATCCAGAACTCGGGATTTCAAGTCGCGAGCAACCTTGGAAAACTCCGAACAGCCGAGAAGCTTTGCAAACATCGGGCAGTAAACCAGGCCGACCAGCACCGCAAACGCCGATGCTGAAATTAAGATTGTAATAACTAATCCGCCCATTCACATACCCGTGCCGACCGCTATTGCACTTCGAATTTGTCCAATTCGCCGTCCTTTTCCTCGCTCTCGCCCTCGACGCCGGCGTGCTGCTTCGCAAGGCACAGATCTACCTCAAGCAGCCTTTTCGACTCGACATCCTCAAACGAACAGTGCATTCGCTGGTTTACGTCATAACTGTATGTTACCTTAATAGGACATTCAGCCTTCCTGTTCGCAGGCAACTCCAACTTATTCGTCGCGATTTTATTGACGTATTCCGGCGCCGTATCTTCGCCCTGAGTCACCGTAACCTCGACCGCGGACTGCCCCTCGGCCACCGTATAGAACACCTGAGACGATTCGCAAGGCAGAGGCGTATTCTTCTTGAGAATAATACGATTCTCAACCACTCGGCGCCCCGTCTTCGTGTCGATCGGAGCACAAAGCGTACCGTAGCTGTGATTGCACACATCTGTAAGGCTGATATCCCTCAGCCCGCCGGCAATCCCCGCAGGCACCGCATCGGGATTCTCTCGCATAACAGTAAGCCCCGCGTGCAAAGCAGCGCCCAATGAAACGCATTCGTCAACATTAACCGCGGCCTCGGGAGCAAAACCGAACATTTTCTCCAGACGCTCCTGGACTGCCGGTATCCGAGTGCTCCCGCCGACCAGCAAAACCTTGTCGATCTCGCTCGGCTTTAATCCGGCTTCATCCAAAGCGATTTCAACGAGAATGTCCGCTCGACAGAGAAGCGAAGAAATAGCATCTTCAAACATCTCGCGAGTCAATTCGACCTTCATGCTCCCCGCAGAACCGTAAAGCATCTTCTTGGCGACCCGACGCCGGGAAAGAGTCTTCTTAATATCCTCGGCCTCGTCCTCGTAATTCGCTCTGTCCTCGTCGGAACCGATCAACTCGGCGCCGAATTCGTCCTTGTACATCTGCTCGAGTATCGCGAGTATCTTCCCGTCGAAATCGATGCCGCCGAGCGAATGGTCGCCCTGGGAGCAGATGATATCCATCTTAAGCCCCTGAACGTCCATAATAGTCACATCAAATGTCCCGCCGCCAAGGTCGTAAACCAGCACTTTACCCGAAACTTCGCGGGTAGTCGCATAATACAGCGCCGCGGCAACCGGCTCATTGACGATGCCGAGCACGTTCAAACCTATCGCCGTGCCCGCATCCATAGTAGCCTTCCGCCGAACCTCGTCAAAATGAGCCGGAACGGAAATTACAGCGTCGCGGATCTCGCCGTGCTCGGACGCACAGTCCTGCTTAAGCTTTTTAAGGATCAGGCTGGATAGCTCAACGGCAGTCCAGTCTTTGCCGTCGATGTTCTTGCGATAATCCGGCTGGCCTATATGCCGCTTTATCCATCGAACGGAACGCTGGGCATTCAGATGGCGGGAGTTGATCGCTTCGATGCCGACGCGGATAATCTCCGAATTATCTTCGTCAAAGAAAATCGCCGACGGCGTAAGCCGCTCCCCGTCGCTGTTTGGAATGATCTCGGGTTTGCCGATTGTGTTTAGAATAGCTAAAGCCGAAAAAGTCGTTCCAAGGTCTATGCCTACTATATTTCCCATTTTCTGCTCCTATTATATTACGAACGCGCCGCCTTGACGTACTAAGGGTTCTTAATGCACTTAGCCAAACAGCTTCACTTGAGCCGCACGAACAACTTTAAGATTTCCTTCGTCGATAACATATTGGTACCCCGGCCGAACAACCTTTGCTATCATGCCTGCCTTGGCCGAATCCTCGCAACGCTCCTTTTCCTCGATCTCGCCGAAAGTCGCTCGATACGGCCCTCCAAATTGTCAATACAGCGTATGACACGCAGACAAAAAGTTCTGACAATATTCCAGTCATAGCCGTCCTGTAGCTTCTCGATGCGCTGCTGCTGGCAAGCGGCATAGTCGCGGATGGCCGAGACCTGCTCGGTAAGTTCCTCCAATGCCCCGTTGAGAGGCTTCGACTGCTCTGCCTCGCTCTGCCGGGCATTGTGCATCCGCCGAAATTCTTCCATCTGCTTCTCAAGTTTGAGCGTATGAGCCTTCAAAGACTCCGCCAGGATTGACGCGTCCTTCTGCTGTTGAGCCAATATCGTTTGGCTCACTTTCCCGGCCCCGCTGCTGCGCGCCATATCGCCAACGCCGCCACTGGTCTTCCGCTCCGGCGATTTCTCGTATTCCGTCGGCTTTTTCCCGGAAATCAGCACAGCGATCGTCTTTCGAACCTTCTCTCGCCCGCTTTCCTCGGAATTGTCCGATTCATCCATCGAAAGGCCGTCAACGCAGCGTTCGCCGACAGTCGCCCGTGCAGATTTGACGAAGGAGGCCTCAAAACTCTCATCGACGTCCGCTGCCGCAATCTTATCCTTCTTTTCGAGTTCGGCCGGGCCGACCTGAACGCCGGCTCCCTTCAACCGGGACGCGCCTCCGATGGAAAGCCGAATCACCCAGAACACAAAACACAATACGAAAGTGGCCCCGCCGATCGATGCGCACACAACCGATCCTGTCAGAATAAACTCACTCATCTTCTTGTGCTTTTCGTACTTGCGAACCTCCTCCAGCCAATTCTCGCCGTAGAGAACATCGGCAAAAGGGTGCGCGTCGAGTTCCCCCGTCGCCAGCATGTCAAGGTCTGCGTTGAGCCGTTCGGCCTGCTCGTCTCGAACCTGCGATTTCGTTTTCGCATGGCCGGGGCCGTTCACGTACAACGGCGTGTTCACCCGTTCTTCAGGTGACATATTAAGCCATTCGTTGTAACGCTCAAGATACTCATCCGGCTCTGAGCCGTACTTCAGCTTGCAGGAAACCGCTCTCTGACGCTCCGAACGCCTATCAAGCAAGACCCAGGCCAAAACGGCCCCGCCGATTACCAATAATACCAAACCTAAAATTGCAGAATTCTTCAGCATACTTATAGAATCTCAATCACAGGCCGTGAAACCCATCAAATAAAATATAAGAATAATTCGGCACTAATCAAATCCGAGGTAACCCAGAAGCAGCAACTTTCTCGATATCTGGGCCGTGCCGGATGTGGTGAAAATTTACCGAGGCCTGAGAGCCTTTATTATCGGAGCAGGTCGGTGGGCAGACAATTCACGCTGAAAAAACATCGTTCGCCAGGTCCTCGCCGACCTGGCTGGCGTAATAATGCTTGACGGCCTTCTCGCCCTCGGATTGGAACCTCTCCACAGACGAAAAGACCCCGACCTTCATAAGAAGCAGGATAACAAGACAGGCGGCCAGATTTGCAAGCGAGTGCCCATACCTGCCGTACCTCTCAAACAGTCCCGGTGAAGGTAGAGCTTTCCTGAGTTTTTGCGCCTTGGGAGCCTCCCTAAGGCTGTGTTTCAGTACGCCGATGGCCTGGGAATTCGCACGCATCAAAAGGTCGTTCTTATGAGGCTGGGTCTTAATAGTGGACAATGCAAGACTAACCCTGCCCGCCGCAGCCAACCGTCGCATGCATTTCGGGCATTCTGCAATGTGCTTCTGAACCCAATTCGCCTCAATCCCGAATCGACCGTTCGCAGCCGCGTAAAGCCACACTCGAATTCGTCTGCACTTATTCGGGCTTCCCTTGGAGTTGCTTCGAGCCTGGAAACCCTTGATTTTGCTTATAATTATCATAACCTTTATTCTCTTTCTTTACCCATCCACACTGCCAACAACTGGATCGCCTTACATCTATATACCCGCGCGGTAGCAGGCGTTATATCCAGCATCCGGCCTACCTGCGAGTACGACAACTCCGCCAAGTCACGCAGCATAATAACGTCTCGTAAATGTTCCGGCAGTCGCGCCATGCAGCACCTCAAGGTCTCCATGAGGAACTTCGAATCGAACTGCTCTTCTGGCGAATTAACCCTCCTCGCCTTCTGAACAGTCCTCGACAGCCGCTTCTTTTCAGCAATCTTGCGCCTCAACACCGTAATCGCTATGTTGCTCGCCGTGCGAAAAATGTAGGCCCTGACGTGCTCCGGCTTCTGACGAGACTGGTAATGCGCAAGCTGCAGAAATGTGCTCTGATAGGCGTCGCAAACATCCTGCTCGTTGCCCAATATCCGCCAGAGCATCGTAACCAACTCCTGCCCGTGCCGGGACATTGCCGAGAGTATCCACCGCTGGCTCAGATCGACCGTCCGCGGGACGGCGAAGTTCAAAAGCAACTCGCTGCTAACGGCTTTGCCAAACATTTTCGTCCAATTCGACAAAAAATCAAATCATTCTATATCTAAGACGCAGAGCCTAACACTATGTTAACATAAAATTTGCCTTTTGTTCGCAAAAATCCGCTTTTTTCGGATAACATCCACCAACCCGTTGCGTCTTAATTAGAAAACAAACGGCCCGGAAAACGTTGAATCCGGCAGTATTGAGGTTCAGGGATTATGGCTGTAAGTAACGACAAGAAAAAAACTTACGAAAAAAAGGGCGATCCCGCTAATGTCGTCTCTTTGGTGACCGATCTGCTCGATAAAGCCGCAGAATCCGCCGCCAGCGACATCCATTTCGAACCTACTGAATCCGAGTTAATAGTCAAATTCCGCCTTGATGGCGTTCTAAGCCCCGTCGAGAGGCTCCCAAAATCATTATCAGACAATGTAATCGCAAGGTTGAAGGTGCTGGGGG
The DNA here is from genome assembly GCA_041322395.1 of Sedimentisphaerales bacterium. GTDB lineage: Bacteria > Planctomycetota > Phycisphaerae > Sedimentisphaerales > Anaerobacaceae > JAFGCD01. The sequence continues at coordinate 1,778,116 of JBGLNQ010000001.1, read as the reverse complement.
GGCTTTTGACCTATCGCAACGATATACCGCAAGAAGGCAGAATCCTGATTGCCAATGCAGGCAACGAGGCCATAGTCGATCAGAGGCTCGCTGTCTTCCCCACAATCCACGGCCAGCGGGCCGTAGTACGACTCTTTTATAAGAACAAGGAGTTGACGGACGTCGAGCAATTAGGCTTCTCAGAGCAAATATCGGAGAATCTCAAACGAATCGCCGCAAGAAGCGAGGGCGTTCTGCTCCTCACCGGCCCTGCAGGCAGCGGCAAGAGCACGACAATGGCCGCCATCCTCCGCTATATCTTGAACAGATTTCCCGGAAAAAGCGTTGTTACGCTTGAAGACCCCGTCGAAATTAGAATCGACGGCGCCACACAGGTCCAAATCACCCCGCACGGCGAATTAACATACCCAACCGCCTTGCGCTCCCTGCTCCGCCAGGACCCGCAAATACTGATGATTGGAGAAATCCGTGACGCCGAAACAGCAAAAATAGCGATAGAAGCAGGCCTGACAGGCCACCTCCTGATGAGCACGCTCCACAGCGGCACACCCGCCGGAGCATTCCTACGGCTACTCGAAATGGGTATCGAGCCTTACCAGGTAACATCAAGCATCTCAGCCGTCATAAACCAGAGACTCGTACGAAAACTCTGCCCAAAATGCAAGAGGCAAGACCCGCAAACGCAAAAAACAGAGTCCCGAACACAAAGAACGGAGCCTCGAACGCAAAAAACAGAGCCCCGAACGTCAGTGAGGGGTAAATCCTTCCAACCAACCGGCTGCGACCACTGCTTCAACACAGGATATAAAGGACGAGTGCTGATTGCAGAAATGGTTACACTCGACGGCCGACTCCGAGAAGCCATCCTCGCAAAAGCCGATGCCGAACAACTCGAAGCCATCCTCACAGAGAAAGGCCATACCAACATGCTCGAAGATGCCCAACGCCTAATAGACCAAGGAATAACAACCCAAGAAGAACTAAACAAAGTCTGCGGAATTATCTGAATCTATATTTCGCCTGCGACAACCATTAGGAGTTAAAAATGGCGACATTTCGATATAACGCTTTGACCTCGGCCGGAAGGCTGATGACCGGAATAATCGAGGCGGGAAACCAGCAAGAGGCATCGGAAACTCTCGAAAAGATGCAGCTAAGCGTAAATTCCGTTGAAACAGCCAAGCCCGAAAAGCCTAAGACCGCCATCGGAAGAAACGAGTTTCTCCTCTTCAACCAGCAGCTCGCAGCGATAACCAAAGCCGGAATACCGCTGGAAAGAGGCCTGCGGGAGCTTGCCGCCGACGTCGGCTCGCTCGCCACATCGGGATGCTTCTCGGAGTAGAGTTTCTGTTGCAGTTCAACCCCTTGCCTGCACTGGACTTCCGCCTCGTCGTATTCTCCGATCTCATTATACAAGTATGCCAAATCAAGCCGACAGGCACATAACTCCGGATCTGAGGCGTTTTGCGTCTTGGCGGCTTCCAGTGCTTTTTGTGCAAGCAAACGCGCCTCCGAATACGCCCCGCACGCCGTATAAACCCTTGCCATCATTCTTAGCTTATGGACCTGACCGACAGGTTGGCCGGGACCGCCTTGCTCCACTGCCGCAACCGGCCCAAATTGACTTGCAGCAAACAGCACGGATAGAGCCAACGTTACGACATTCTTCACCCAAATCAATGATATGTGGCGAGGAGGCTTTCTCGGGCCGAATCTGTCAAAATCCGTAGCTCCCGTAGCGCTTCGATTCAGGTTTGAACCCGACTGACGATTATGAAGACGATAATTTCTGACTCGTACCCCGCAGTTGTCCGTAACTGCACATGTTGAGGTCATGTACATCCTTGTACCCTTCATCTATTTCGTATCTGATGAGTTCAGCCAATTGCTATACTGTACAATTAACGATGAAATGTTTCAAGTTCAGCTATTTTTTCTTTCGACAACGTATAATTCTTCATATACACTATTCATCGGACACAAGGTGCTTTCTGATTGAAAAATCCCGCATTTTTTCAATCGAGAGCAGTATAACCGTACCATGACCCATAGGTAAATCCGGAAATAAGAATTTATTAACTCCGTCTTTCTGCTTCCCCCCAAAAGAAATCTGATCGAGTTATTTACTTGTAATTCTGCGTAAGCCAGTTGTGTGCTATGCCATTGTGGGTCAAATGTACGGTATCGTTAGCATTGAATTTCTCCACGTGGCCGTCGAGGTAGCCGGCGTTCAACATGAGGCCGTTCATCTCTTGGGGTAATGGACCATTCAAATTATAACCCGGCCGATTTAAGGTAAAGTAGGGCTTGGCATGGAAAGCCTTGCGAAACGAATGACAGGTGTGAAAACTGTATTGTCCTTGGGCCGGATCGGGTAACCAGGCCAGTTCCGGGTTCCCTTTCAGGTACATGAGGGTATCCTGGATAACCAGGGTGTTCTTGTCGGAGGTTCGATTGGGGGCGTCAAAGGGCTTGGCTCCGGCGGATGCATTATTAAAGCCGTCAAAGCTGTAGAACATGGAATAGGTGCAAGGCAGTGTGGCGTAACGCCCGGTACGATAGAATTCACCGTAGGCGCCTGCGGCCGTGCCATAGGGCGGCCAAATGGCATTGTCGCGAATTTTGGATACCGGACAGTTGAAGACCTCACTGTTCTTGAGTATGGTTCCCAGGTACTTTCCTGCGTAATGGTATGAGTCCTTGACCGAATTCATTTGAGCGTCCGTCAAGGGCGTCTTCTGCCCCCAATAATTGGAACAGAAGTTCAGGTCGTTCGGCCGATGCCAAACGTTCCCATCTCTGCCCGGGTTGGGAGGCAGCTTGTAGTCGTTGTCGTGCGAATAGGTCAAGAGTCCCAGAATCACCTGTTTCTGATTGCTGCCGCACGCCACCATGCGCGCGACCTCGCGCGCCCTTCTCAGGGCCGGCATAAGTATCGCCATTAAGAGCGCAATGATAGCGATGACCACCAATAGCTCGACGAGCGTAAATGCGTTTTGTTTCCGCATAAGAATCTCCTATGGAGCAAAACTCCGAACCAAAACATTTTTCCGGCGCTTCCTATCCTATACCCCCAACAACAAAACCTCACCCATTATTGATCCGGGATTTGCCATTTAACATTATATATTTCAGCCCAGCTACACCGCTGAGCCTCTTTTCCAATAGAATATAGGATTGTTTGTTAAGTTTTTCTGCTCACTCCCATCTGCATTCATAACATACTGCCGCTACGGAAATACTATGGGTCAACATATTTATCCATCCATGTCCCAGGCCAGATCGTACCACGCCGATTCAAATATTCTCCAGTGTCAAACTTCCTGTGCCATTTAAGTGTCCACATTTCCTTGATATTAACGTGTCTTGCCGAGAGGTCGAAGAACAATACGTTAGTTCCGGCATTACTGGTTCTCGCTTTATGTCGCGGCATGGCGAATTGCCTTACTCCATCATAAACATGATCAAAGCCGTTGTCTTCATATTCCTCATTAGGCATATTCATTGAATCGTAACCGCCATATTCCGGAAATGATCCTCTAAAAGCTGAGTCCATAAACAATGGAACGGTGTTGGCGCTGGCGCCAACTTCTAATTGCTTCCAGATTTTTTCTTGTCCGTCCGTTCCCATTGCCCAGTGTGTCGTTGAGTATGACCAGCAGTTCATTCCATAGCTGCAATACTCATATGTACCATCTGACATCGGGTTTCTATATGTTGAGAAAACACCTCCGTGGTCTGATGAGGGATCTCCGTAGGCTACAAATTTAGTTGCGTCTGGACATACTGTGATCTTGTCGGTTGGATAATATTCGCGTAATGCTACAATCCAGTCGCCTCTAAGCGCCCCAAAACCCGTACAGTCGGGCAGTTTACTATCGTTTTCATCGGAGTACAATCTCCAGATTATTCCCCAATGTTTCAGGTTTGATCGGCAGATGACATCCCGGGCGACCTTCCTCGCCTTGTTCAGTGATGGCATGAGGATCGACATCAAAAGCGCAATGATAGCGATGACCACCAATAGCTCGACGAGCGTAAATGCGTTTTGTTTTCGCATAAGAATCTCCTATGGAGCAAAACTCCGAACCAAAACATTTTTCCGGCGCTTCCTATACCCCCAACAACAAAACCTCACCCATTATTGATCTGGGATTTGCCATTTAACATTGTATATCTCAGCCCACCTATCCCGATATATCGGAACTGGGCTGCTTTTCTAAGAGCTGTGCCATAGTTAGAATATCAAATCTGTCTCGGAAAATCAAGCATATTATGCCGGAAAAGCCGCGAAAAAGTCGAGTACGGTTCAGTGCGTATTTACCCTCGATCAGACGACATTGATCCGGCGGGGATGGCTCAGACGTTCTCGACTGATTTTTTCAATTCACGGCAGGATTCGAAGAACTCTTCCGGCGTCATTTCCTTGAGAAAGACGAAGCCTCGAGCCGCGCGGATCACGCCGCTGGTGCTGTTGTGGAACCATTCCCTGCCCAGGCACGTCTTGATCTTGCCGTACTGCTCGACCTGGATACGCTGTGCAAGTTCCGAAAATGGGCCGTCATGTTCGTAGCTGGGAAATGACGCGTTTCTCTGGCTGGTAAACGTATTCATGAAAGCGTCATGCGCGGTGGCGAACATGGCCATGGTCACGGGAACAAAAACATTGGCTTCGGACGGGTCGAATCGGAACCATACGTTTCGATAGCCCCATACTATCATATCCTTTTTTCCGGATCGCTGCAGATGAATCCTTAGGGCTTCTGCGAAGGCCTGCATCACCTTGTAATGCGTATCCGGGCCGCTCGCTTCCGGGTCGAACGCCACCGTGACAATGTCGGGATTAACTCGCTCAAGCTCTTCCACAATCGGAGGGACATCCTCGTCCATAGTCGGTTCGTTGGTGAAAATATCGCCCGTGTAGAAACCCAATCGCAGGTGTTTGATGTTCTGGCATTGCCAGCCGTAATAACCCCAGAGGCATTCGGCCTCCCATTCGCGGGCCATCCCTTTGAGTTCCTGGATATAGTCGGGGTCCTTCTTGCCCGGATAGACGGAGGCGAAGTAGGTTTCCAATTCGGAGATTCTTGTCTCGGCATTGTCAAGAAAATCATCGCCGCATAATTCCACCAGATTGCGAAGCATCCGGCGGGCGCAGCCTTCGGCCTTCTCGTATTCGTTGCGAGCCGCAACGCCGTCGAGATACTGCCACACATCGCGGTTGCGATCGGTTGCATGGAGCTTTGCGAAGTAGCCCTCTTTCATCAAGGTTCTGAATTCTCTGTCACCCAGAAAACGTAGAAGATTGGCCATCTGATCCTGCATGAATTTATTGGTTACCGCGGTGAATCCGCTCGTGAAAGTGACGAAATGGTGCGTGTTGCTGTGCCGACGAAAATGCCGGACGGCCTGTGCAAAATAGCCAAGCATGATGTCGTCGTGATGGGGCTCTGTATGAAGAAAGCATTTGTTCTTATAAACCTGAACGCCATTCTTGATGGAAGCGGCCAGGCGATCGCGGGTGATTATGCTAAGCTGCTCCAACGATTCCGCACGCCTGGCAAGCACGGCCCGGACAAATCGATCAGTCCGGGTATCGGCCTCGGTAAGGTCCTCCAGTCGTTTCTTGAGGGCGACAGACAGGCCGACCAGGGCCTTTTCGACCTCGGCATCGCTAACTGCCGGAGTGTTTTCAACTGTCTGGATCTGCCGTTCGACTAAGCGCCCGGCGGCGCCGCGCGTAATATAGAAACGGGCGTTGACCAGCCGACGTAAAATGCTGGCCGGAACATTAATATGCTCGTCCGACTGGATAGCCTGGGCCACGAGATTCGCTTTGGCCTGACCGGCGGCCATGATAATTGCGGTGCAATTGGGGTTATATGTGATTGTTTGCAGGCCGATGGTGATTACCAGGGATTGGCGAGCGATCTCTATTCCACCGAGGTCCGTTGCCGCGGCGGCCTGGGTTTCGTAATTGATCGGACACAAGCGGGTTGTCGAATTGTGGTCCGAACCTTTGATATTGAAGCCGATATGCCCGTCCGGCCCTATGCCGCCGAGAAAAAAGCCGATACCACCCAATTTCCGAATGCGCTGCTCATACTGCATACACCATTGGTCGAGCCGTTCGAGCAACGCCTTTTGTTTTTGTTCGAGGTTGTTGGCGGCTTTTCGGTATCGCAGCGTCAAATCAACGTGATTATCGGGCCAGAAATGACACAGTTGCTGCCCTTGTTCTAAGCCTATGGCCGACGGATCGATCAGCAGGGCCTTCTCTGTATCCAGGCCGAAACCGTCGATATAGAACTGCTTGACATAGTGAATGAAGCTGTTGTGCTGAGCCGAGTCCATCGGATAAAACTCGTCGATCTGCACAAAGTGAAGGCTGGTCATGTCAGGCTTTTTCGCCGAATCGACACCGGCTTGATCGAGAATTTGCCGGATTTCGCGATGGTCCCAGTTAGTCAGCAGACGCTGAACCCACTTGATGAAATATTGTGGAGTTTTGCCTGTAGGCAGAGAAATGACCCCGTCGGGATTATTCTGCACCCATTCGATAAAGCGCATCGCGGCAAGCTTGCCCAGCGCAGGGAAGTTTTCAACGACAATCGCAGCTATCTTCTCGGTCGTCGGATAGAGAGCGCCGAACGGCGAGGCCTGCTCGGCCAGTTTCTCGACAGGCGTTAAATTCACATCCATACCTGTTTCCTGTCAAAATAGTCTCGGGATCGACAAATCGGTAGGACAGCATACCACCGTTTCCGGGAACTTCAAGCCTCGATCCTACAAATCCACCGTGCGGCGAATAGTCTTGTGTCCGCGTGGACAGGGTGGGGGGAATAAGGACGGGTGAATACGGTTTGCTCTCCGTAAGGCCCCTGGGGCCCCTGGCGGGGAGTTCTTAGGACTGGCACGAGGAAAAACGTTATCGGGCGCCTGAGACTTTTCCCAGGCGCCCGATGAGTAATAACTACATTATTTAGCAACCGGCTTAGGGTTAAGGTTTAACAACCGGTCCTGTTGGCTCATAATTATCAAGCCATGTTGCGGCCATTACAGCGAAATCTGCTAAGTTTGAAATACAATGCCCGTCAAAGTCGGTTGTATCAATCGTTGCCAGACCCAAATCAAGCGCCGCCACACAGGCATCGTCATAGACGTCAATCGTCATGCTATCTTTCTTCTGACCAATACCTTCCTTGTTAACGGCAAGTGTCATCTTAACGGTAACCACATCACCGGGGGTTTTGGTAATCGTAACCGTTGCATATCTATTGTTACCGCTTGACCTGACCAGGTAATCATGTCGTCGCCGACATCGACATCAGGAAGATTCGGATCAATCTGGCCAACGATAACCAAGGGTTCCGATAAAGCATACATGGGCGATTGGTTTGTAGCCGGGTCCATAGTCCAAGTCCGCCAGACCCACTCGGTAGTTGAGGATGCGTTCCCCTGCCCGACCTCACCGGGGCCACCTAAAGGATTGCCATTAGCCCCGCCCGTTCTCGCGGTACCATCGGGCATTGTGCCGGTCCACGGCCAATATGCCCACACAACTCCCTGTTCAGTAAGGTTGATTATATTCTGAATTGACCCGTCCCATAAGTCTGCGTAGTCGTTGGCTACGACAGTACTGCCGTCCAAAAGAAATATGGCGCAGCCGGTCCCGTTAACGCCCGTATTTGTCGAGGTGTTGTCTCTTGCGTCCACGGCATCTGTCGAGCCGATGGCCTTCCAGGCAGCGCCATCGTCTGCGCTTATGTCATAAGCAGTGCTGGCGTCGGCGAGACCTTGCACCCACGCGTTGTAAGTGGCTATATCAGCCGACGTTGCATCGGTTGTCGCGCTCGTGTGAAAAACGAAGCGATATTGATCCCCAGGCGCCCATGGGACGCCGGTGGCGGGATTGTCGCCCGCTAAGGTTTCGGGGGTCAGGATACCGAGTTGGCACTCAAACGCCTGTGCCGATCCTGCGAGGACTGCCATCGCCACGGCGGCGAGGGTTAAAAATGTTCTGATTCGTTTTGTTGTAGTCATGTTATTCTCCTGTTAAATTAAGTACGATTATATTTACTAACACCTGCAAACGGTAAGTTGTCGCTCCGCCTGAGACTTTTCCCGGGCGGAGCGATAAATAATAATTATGGTTTAGTAATCGGCGCTGTTAACGCATCACCGGTAAGCCATTTTGTGGCCAATTCGTCAAGGTCATTGGCGTCTGTAATACAGTCTTCATTAAGGTCGCCTGGATTATCCGCCGCTTTACCTTCGCCAAGACGAGCCACCTGACAGGCATCATCATAAACGTCAATCGTCATGGTATCTTTCACATCCGGCCTTGTACTGCCTTCGTTGTTAACCGTAAGCATCAACGTAACGACATACGGAACAGGAGCAGGGCCTTCAGCGGTAAGCTGGACGTCGTCGAAGTCCGCTTCTACGACGCTCTCACCGGGACGACAGAGCAGCCGAATTTGCAGGGCCTGTCCCAGCAAGGCCGCGTCGTCCGGATCGTATGCATATACGACGGTCGAAGTTCCGAAAGTGCCTGTGGCTATAGCCACGGTGTTGTCGTCTTCCCGGGCTTGCCGATGGGTTTCTTTCGCTCGGCAAAGACTAAGAGAGCTTATGACCCGGCCCGCCACACCCAGGCGAAGAGCGGCAGGCCGAAAAAAGCATTCTGATTCTTAACGAGTTGAAAAGGGCAATGCAGCCCAAAAGGTTTTTGGCAATCATCCCCGTGATGAACCCGATCCGGAGCCGTCCGGGCGGCGACGCCGAGAAAAGAGGCGACGCCGATTCTCGCAGGCCCCGAATCAAAACTGACGCTCTTAAAGGTTCGATTATTCGATCATCTGGAGCAGCATGAAAACTAAAAATAGACGAATACGTCCTTTGGCCGGCATGACCCTGATTGAGATCATGGCGGCCATTGTCATCATATCTATAGCAGTAATAGGCGCATCGGGATACAGGTACTATTCAACGCTCGATGCGAGAAGAGCAACTAATCAGAGCACCGCCGCGAGAATCGCCCTGCTCCTGAGCGAGAACTGGCGAGGCCTCGGCTACGACCGAACAGCCGATTTCGACCCGCCGGCACATCTGTCCCCCGATATGGACGTCGCCGCTTCTGAGGCGGGGCCGGATTATGCTGAGGGTTTTACACCCCTGAACCGATACGAAATCGTCGCAAACAACGCCCAATTCTGGGCTGCGCTTTCATACAGGGATGAAGCAGCCGACCTGAGAACCCTCAACACCGTCGTCGCATGGAAAGGACGTCCGGGAATCACGTCCGACAGCGGTGATATTAGTATGGACAAGACCTTTAAGCTAACGACATTCGTTGCCGATTAGAGAGAATATTATCATCACGAAGGACACGAAGGAAAAGATAATATGGAAAAGGGATTTGAAAACTCGCAATCGATAGAGACCAGGCCCGACGGCCTCGCGTCAGCCAAGCCCAGAAAACGGCTCCGATCCGGTTTTTCCCTCACAGAACTCGTCGTGACGGTAGTAATCGCCCTTATAGTAATCCTGGCGGTGGGAACCGTAATCGCCGACGGCGTCGGAGGATGGGGTAAGATGTACGAAACTGTCTATTCGGACGTTCGGGACGACAGCTTCATCGCAAGAAAAACGTTCGACAGGGTAGTCCGCAATGCTATCAGGCAACCGGTTTCCGTCGATCCTGCCGGAGCCTGGGTTGAAGTCTATTATTATTCGACCAGCAGCATGCCCATCGTTGACCGTTACGCACGTTTCTACGCCTCCAGGCGCGCACTGATCCTCGAACGGGGCACATTTACGCCCGGCGATATAGGCTCTAAATCAGTTCTGAGTATGGAGATGGTCTGCACGAATGTCGTTTCATGCATCTTCAAAGGAGATGGCCGCTCCGCACAAATGATACTAAGCCTCAACAACCGCACCATGCCCCGTGACCTCGTAGTAGTAACATCAGCCGTAATGCACAACGGCTCGTAAAAAGGCCCGAATCCCGCCTTCTCAGACTCGCCAAGCGTCCGAAAAGCATTCGCATAGAGCAATATCGGCGCCGCAAATTCACCCCCTTGTAAAGGCCTGCTCCTCAAAACAGGAGCATCCAGGCCCTATCCCTGCTGTAAAAGAGATATTCAGCCAAAGCGGCCCGCCTAATCAGCCGATAGAACATATATCGAAATAAGATTGCGGGCCTGGGGACTCGCTGCATAAATAGTTCCTGTTGCGGAAACAGTATTTGTCATTCCCGCGAAGCTTGTCCTCGACCGAGATCGGGGAGCGGGAATCCAGCTTTTCCGCTCTGGACCCCTGCTTTCGCAGGGGTGACATTAGCGGCTTTTGCTTTCCGCAACAAGAACTAATATAGAACTGGAGACGAAAATGAGAAGAAAAAGTCTTTTGCAACAAGGGGAACGTGGTTCCGTTCTGGCCCTCGTAATGATTGCAGTGGTGCTGCTCTTCGTATCGGGCATGGGAACATTGAGTATTGGCCTGGCGGCGAGGCTGTTTTCCGTGCGTCAGTCGGATGAGATTGCCGCACAGGTGGCCGCCGACGCAGGCTTAACAATGGCCGTCTGGACGCTGAACCGGAATGTGCAGACAAAATACTCCGCCCAGGACCTGCCCGCACTGACAAACCAAACCCTGGCCAACTGCTCGGCAACTTTCAGCTATGAAGTGACCGTGCCGACAGGCAGCTTTTTCCAGGCTCTCGGCGCCGGTGGAGACCAGGAGGTAATAGACGCCTTCACGGCAAAGCTGCCCTTTGCATACAGGTATCTAATCAAGTCCGTCGGGAAATCCGGAAACGCCGAGAAAGTCCTGTACGCAACTGTAAGATTAAGAGGACTTTTCGAGAGCGCCCTTTTTTCAAAGGGACAAATAGACTTCATGGCTAACACATTGGTAACCGGATACAATTCCGCCGACCCGACTGACACCGAAATAGACGTTAAGATCGGCACGCTGAGCATAGAGGCTGAGAGGATATACTTAGGCCCGGGAACGGTAGTTGACGCGGACGTTTTTGTGGGAGTCGGCGGCGACCCCGACGAAGTCCTCGACCTCTTTGGCACTATTACCGGGCAGAAGTTCGCCTTGACCGAGACCATTCAGTTTCCGGTCATAACGGCCCCGGCATTGCCATACATCGGAACGTCCATCATTGCCAAAGGCATCACCGTGAAGCTCTACCCTGCCGACAGCGGGACATACAAGGAGATTAAACTCTCGACTAAGGCGAACGAACCGGGCGTGCTCGAAATAAACGGCGACGTCATCCTCCATCTTGCCGGGGATATCGAACTCGGCAACAACACCGATATCATCATAAAAAACGGTTCGTCGCTGGCCCTTTACACCGACGGCGATATAGCTATGGACAACTCAGCCGGATTTGCTAATGAAAACTCCTCCCCATCTACGCTGAAGATATTCTCAACCGGCGAAGGCATCCAGTCGTTTGATCTAAAAGCCAAGAGCGAAACATTCGGCGTAGTGTATGCATCAAATGCGGATGTTGAACTTTACCCGAAAGCGGAGCTACATGGTGCGATTGTGGCAAGAAACATCTCTATGCTAAGCAGATGCATCTTCAAGTACGATGAAGCGCTCAGAGACGTCAGTCCCGATGACGAAGGCGCCCGCTTTGTTATCGAAAAGTGGTGGGAGTAATACCTCCGCCGGCCTCTTGCCGATAATATTTTTTGCTCGAATCCCGGTCAAAACGCCCCTGCGGGGCGTTTTTCGGACGTTTTGACCTGCAATTGCACCCAAAATCGCCTTCTGAGCGATAATTTTCTTGACATTTCGGCGCAAATCGGCTACACTAATCATTCCAAGGATGGTGGTGAGAAGGCGCTTTTTTAGTTTCCTTCCTCGCGTTCTCACGGCAATAAGCCGGCTCTTTATGGCTATGTAGAATCAGCCCGAATTGAAAGTAAGGCATCTTGTAAAGGGGAAACCGAAATGGCTCGTAAGAAATTCCCGAAACCGACAAAACGCGGTTCTGTAATGGCGCTCGTACTCCTTGCCGTTATCCTGCTGCTCCTGAGCGGGATGGGGGTATTGACTATCGGGCAGACGGTTCGAATGTTCTCGATTCGCAACGCGGCGGAGATTTCGGCACGCTCGGCAGCCGATGCCGGAATTACAAAGGCCGTCCACGCAATGAACAAAAAGCTCTTCAACGGCACATGGAACCCGTACACAAACTGGCTGCTGGAGCTTTACAAAGAACTGCCAAATTCAAATGCGGATTACACCTACTTTGTCTTCAAACCCAACTGGTTCTACGGGGACATAATGCCGAGCGGAAACGATGCTTTAATAGATTTCTTTCTGTCGGCGTCCGGGCAGAACGGAGATTATATCGTTTGGTCCCTCGGCAGATACACGACCGCTCAAAAGACAATATACGCAATCGTTCGCCTCAAGGGATGCGGAGATACAGGAGTCCTCGTCCGCGACAAACTCACATTGAAGGCGGACACGCTCGTTGCGGGGGCAGACTCCCGGAACGGGCCTGAGATCGACCCGGAAGTACTCGTCGAAATAGGAACAATCAGCATCGGCGACCAGGACGTGGTTCTAAATAACGGCGTAACCGTGGCGGGCAACGTCGCAGTGGGCGTGGGTGGAAATGTAGCTACCGTAATCAAGGACCTCGGAGCAACGACGGGCCTGAGATACGCCATGCCCGAAGAACCCGAATTCCCATACATTTACCCCCCCACAGCATCAGCCGCATTTATATACCACGACACGGTACTCGGTATCGATAAGAAGCACCCTCCTTCCCCCGACCCCAATGTGTTAGTTCTTACCGAGGCCTATAACGGTCGCTATAAATGCATCGACCTTGAGAGTAATAACTTAACGCAGAAGATTGTCATCGCCAGCGGCAACGATGTTGTACTGCACCTCACCAATACGGGCACCGGTACAAGTCAGGCCGGGATCATGCTCGGGGTCGGCTGTGAGATAGTCATTGAAGACGGCGCGACGCTGAATCTCTACGTTGACGGCAATATAAGGTCCGGCGTGGAATCAGGATTCAACAACCTGGGTACGCCGCCCGATTTCAAGATATGGGGCAATTGGCGTCCGCCTCTCACAGGACAGAATTGGCAGTTGAACGCAAAGAGCGAGTACTTCGGGCAGGTCTATGCCCCGAATGCCGACATTGTAGTCCAGGCAAAGGGCGATCTGTTCGGCGCATTCACGGGCAACACCTTTGACATGAGAAACGGCGGCAATCTTATCTACGACGGGGCCCTGCGGCAGGTCGATCCCGGCGACGAGGGAGTGCGCTTCGTCCTCAAGCGCTGGTACGAATAATAACCGAATCCAAACCCGAAACAAATCAGCCTGAGTTGTCCGGGCCAGGACAGTGTCCCGGCGCTTACGCTTAGGGCTTGTGTTCCGTATTCTCCTGTCTTCTGTGGCTCCACGGGCGGATTTCGCTCCGCTCAAATTCCGTCTTCCCTGAACGATTACCGGGGCGGATGCAGGCACATTGGCGGGATGCCAATGCCATGTTAAGGCCCGATAACTCAGTGGGCCAATTTTAACAAGCCGTCCCCCTCGCTATTTCTCCAATTCGCCAAGGACCGGCCAAAACTTCGCCCAAACGCGATATGTTAGGCCGCGTCCGCTGTTTATGGGACGCCACATCCCTGTCAGCTCCCCAGTCCACGGTTAATACGCATAATCGGCATTATTGTTATTTCCAAGTGAAATGCGGGTTTGATTAGGCCGATAGAGACTGGCATGTAATGCTTATTTTTAGCGACTAACCATTTTGAGGTGAAAGCAAATGGATCTTGGTTGGAAACGGTCATTCAAGCTCGAATATGAGTCAAAGGCGGTTGTCGGCCTGGATATCGGCTTGTCTTCGGTAAAAGCGGTCTGCCTGCAAAAGGAAAACAGCGGCTATGCGGCGACGTCATGCGGGTATGCAGAAATCCCCACAAACGACGCCGAAGAAGACAACCGCCGAAAAAAATTAGTCAATATCGTCAGGACCATTCGAGAGTGCCTGGATATGAGCGGCACCAAGGCGAGATTCGCGGTCTGCGGAGTCAGCGGCCCGGAGGTCGCCGTTCGTGATTTTGGCTTTCCTTCGCTGCCTTCCGACGAGATCGAAGGAGCCGTGCAGCTCGAAGCTTCACAGGTCTGCCCCTTCAAGACCGAAGACAGCACCGTCGATTACCAGCTAATATCAAACGGCGGGAGCGATATTCGAGGAGTCCTTGTTGCCGCGACAAACGCCCTGATAAAGAGCAAGGTTTTTTTGGCCAAAGAAGCCGCCCTCGACTGCGCCATGATGGATGTTGACGGGCTGGCGCTGCTGAACTGCTTTAGAGAGCTTGAGACTCCCATCCCGGGCCAGGCTACGGCTATTCTCAATGTGGGCGGATCTTACACGAATCTGGCAATTGTCAGCGATAACGGCTGGCCTTTCGTCCGCGATATGATCTCCGTCGGCGACGACATCGCCAAGAAAATGGCCGTTGAGAATAAACTCCCCGTTAAGACAATAAAACAGGTGCTCTCGGGCAGTTCCGAAATGGATAAATCGCAGTATCGCAAAAGCCTCGAACAAGCCAGTAAAAAAATCGTGACCGATATTATCGAGACCCTGCGATATTACGACACCCAAAAAAGAGCCGAACCGCTCGAAAAAATGTATGTCTGCGGTGATTTCGCACTCGCCGAAGGATTTATCGAAATCCTGAACAAACAGCCTTGTGGCTCCCATTTCAGCAGACGCATCATTACAGGCCCGTTTGTTCCATTGGGATAATAATGCCAGTATTCGTGCACTCCGCTGTGATGTTTGGCGAGAGCGGCGGTTACTTGCGAGCTTACGGTTTTCCCCTGGGGATGTGAGGCGGCCGGCTGGTTGGGATATGATGTTACTGCGACAGTTCCGATTGAAATTGCCCCCGCAACGGCTATCGAGAGGATTGCGGCTTTGCTTGTAGCAACTGCAGCGAGGCCGGCTGCCACACCGACCTTAGTCGTGGCGGCAGAGATTGCCAGGCCTTTGGCGGCAGCCTCGCTCGACGCGGTCATCTTGCCGAATAGAAGCATCCCTGTAATGAACGCGCCGCGCCCGAATCCTTGTCGGGAAAGTTGCTTTTGCAGCGTTCTCCTGGCACGGTAGAATTGCATTTTCGCGGAGAATTCACTGCATTGGAGTGAGTGTGCGATGTTTTGGAATGTCATTTGCCTGTAACATCGTAGAGTTAAAACGGCCCGATACCGGGGCTTGAGGCGTCGCATAACCAGGAATATGGTATCCTTCAATTCCTTTCCTACGGCGTTAGCCAGCAGTTGCCGGCTTTCATCCTTGGCATCTTCATTCGCCATGGTTGACACGGACAAAGCGTGAGGACTTGGGTATCGTTTTTTTCCGTGGCCAACTTGCACATTCTTGAGGGCTGCAGAAAGCAGTCTTGACCAGAAGCGGTCGGCCTTATTCGGTTTGCCCGAAGAATGAAACATGAAAAAAACGCTCCTTGCCTTTGTCCTGATGTCGAACCAGGCCACAGCATCAGAGAGGACATCTGCGCGTAATATTTAGTTTCTTCCTCTGCCACTGTGCCGACGCACTCAAGCCGCTTTCCGGTATCGGGCCAGGCTCGTTCTAACTAACACTGCACTGGACTGCATCTTCACTTTAACGTTCCGTGCAATTAAAACAATCACTCTCTTGATGCGCGACGGAGGGCAAATGTAACGCTTTTTTTTGCGGAGTTTTGCGAAATGTGGGCAAATTTGTGCAGAATCACCCGCCAATAGTCGATTTGGCGTCTTTTCGAATGCCGCAAGATGTTTATAACTCGAACTGACCGACGAGATAAACGTCATCTATGCCAACATAACGGACTTTCGAAAAGATTTTATTAACGTCCCAAAGTTTGGGGGCAATCATTATAGCCGGCATTGTTATCTTAACTTTTTTATTGTCATAAAGCCTTGTTAAATAATGGTTTACATTGAAAAGAGTTACTGTCCTGCGCAAAAACTAATACTCGGCTCGAAATCTTGAATTTGTGTTTTCGTTTTAGTGATTTTGATAAGATTGGCACTGACAGGACTGAATTATGTTTTTTGGGCGTTTACCCCGTTAGAGCCCCGAAGAGTAAGTCTCTAACGGGGCGAAAATGGGAAATGTCCGTTTAGAGTAGTAAATTTCCTCGATAGAATTGTAGCGTATTGTTATAAAGCGACTTATCCGCGTATCAGAGCGCATTTTTAATGCGTGATTGGTATTACGAGGCCTTTTAAGAAAATCAGGAGAAAGCATAATGGACATGAGGCCGGGACAGCGAATAATGTTGATGGTTTTGCCGGCGTGGATTGTTTTTTTGAGCGGGTTGGCGGGCGCCGAGTCGGTGCCGAGCGTGGGGCTGGAGAATCTTGCGCGTAAGGCGAAGCTCAACGCTCATCTGTGGTCGATAAGGCTAAGGAATACGCCCTGGGCGACTGAGGTTGACTGCGAGAAACTCAGGGACCTGATAGAAGCACAAAGCGCATGCTTCGGCGATAAGTATCCGCAGGCGGGCGGGCATCTGGCGCGATTAAAAGAATTAGCAGGCAGGGCCGACAAGGCCCGGGACGAACTGAAGCAGCTGCAGCGTGAGGTTTTGCTGTTCGATATTGACCGGCTTGTTGTCATCAAGCGCCACGAAATTTTGGCCACGCATGTCTATACATATCACTACGAGGGCTTCGAGGCCGGCGGCGGGCTTTATGTTGTTTCACCGGGCGACGGCGAGTCGGTTGAATTAGTGAATTCGCCGACGGGGCAGATTCTGGATTGCGATCTTTCCTATGACGGCAGGACGATTCTGTTTAGTTGGCGTAAGAAGCAGGACGAAAGCTATCACCTGTGGACGATCAATGTTGACGGCTCGGGCCTTACGCAGTTGACCAGAGGCGAGTGGCACGATTACAACGGCTGCTGGCTGCCCGACGGGGGGATTGCTTTCTTGAGTTCACGGATTGCCCAGTTTGCGTACTGCTGGGATGCTCCGGTGGGGATTGTGCACCGGATGGATGCCGACGGCTCGAATGTGAAACTTCTCTCGGCCAACTACCTCAACGATTTTACTCCGTATCCGCTCGACGACGGGCGGATTATCTACAGCCGGTGGGAATATGTCGATAAGCCGGCGATTCCGATCCAGAGCTTGTGGACGCTCAATCCCGACGGGACGAGTCTGTCGGGATACTTCGGCAATGGCGTGCTTTCTCCGGGTACGTTCATGGAGGCGCGTTCGGTTCCAGGCGGCTCGAAGATTATCTGCACGATGACCGGCCATAACGGCCCGACGCGCGGGGCGATAGGCATCATCGACCGGAGGGAAGGTGTAAACGCCCAGGCGGCGATATGGAACATAACGCCCGATGTTCCGGTGCCCGCTGTCAATGAGGGCAACGGTAATACCGAAGGCAGCAAGGTTTACAGTTGTCCATTGCCTCTCGACGAGAGGCGTTTTCTTGTGTCGGCAAGGGGGCCTGTGCTGGTCCGGACATACGAGGGGGATTGTCAGTCGGTGGTGCTGCCTCAGCCGGAAAACGAGATGCAGTATTTCAACGCCCAGCCCGTAAGACCGAGGAAACGGCCTCCGGTGATTACGTCGGGTTTTGATTATAAGGGTAAAGACCAGGATGCGGTTATGTATCTGCAGGATGTTTACAAGGGTCTGGAGCCCCATGTCAAACGCGGCGAGATCAAGCGTATTCGCGTGGTTCGCGAAATGGCGAAGAACGTGCGGATCGATCCGAAGTTCAGAGCGTTCGGGTTTCAGTTTCCGGTGATTTCGTGCGGAGCGACATACGCGGGCAAGACGGTGTTGGGCGAGGCGCCGGTGGAGGCGGATGGCTCTGCGTATTTCCGAGTGCCCGCCCGGATGCCGATTTACTTCATGGCGATCGACGAGCACGGCAGGACGCTTCAGCGCATGCGAAGCTTTACTCATCTGATGCCGGGCGAAGTGCAGGGCTGTATGGGCTGTCACGAGCCGCGGCTGCAAGCGCCGGGTCTGAAACGCGGCGCAGCGTACAGGACCGAACCGAAGGAACTTACTCCCCCTGAATGGGGTGTGGTGGGATTCGACTATTCGCGGATTGTTCAGCCGGTGCTGGATAAGTACTGTATCGACTGCCATAACCCGGTCGATGCGCCGAAGAAGATCGACCTTACCGGCGGCAAGACGGACTATTTCAATGTGTCATACGATGTCCTGGCCCGTGAGAACCAGGGAAGCAGGGGAAGCCCCTATGTGAGTTGGATACCGACGTATAACGGCCAAGAGCAGAATATCCTGGAGGTGACGCCGAAGGCGTGGGGTTCGGCTCAGAGCAAGCTGGCGAAGGTTGTGCTGTCGGGGCATCCGGACGCCGATGGCAGGAAGCGTTTTGCGATGGACGAGGGCAGTCGCCGCCGGATACTTGCGTGGATCGATCTGAATGTGCCGTACTACGGCAGCAGCGAGACGGCTTATCCGGAGCTTAACGGGTGCAGATGCGTGTATCCGGAAAACCTCGATAAGGTGCTGGCCGATGTCGCCCGGCGACGCTGCGGGCAATGCCACAAAGGCGGCAAGTTGCCCAGACGGGTTTGGACAAGGGTTACGGAGCCGGAGTATAATGATTTTCTGCTCGCTCCTCTGGCTCGCTCGGCCGGGGGCAGCGGCAAATGCGGCAAGGTCGTGTTCAAAACGAAGGAAGATGCGGACTACAAGGCGATATTAGCGACCTTTGAGCCGGTTTCCGCCATGTTGAAGGATACGCCGAGAATGGATATGCCAGGCGGGCGGCCGGCGCCGGCAGTGTGCCGAGACAGGAAGTGAGTGTCATTTTCAGATATCAGATTTCAAATGGGAGATGTACAACGGCGGCTTGTCGGGCATTAGCCTGGGGGGCCTGCGAAAGCCCTATCCCCCGTGAAAGCAACGGAATTGCACCATATTATGCCGGAGGCCTCCTGTGTTTGAGTTGATTATTGGAAGCAAAACAACTTAAACAGATTAATTCCATCAGGCCTTTTTCTTGTTTCGCTTTACGGGCCAGGGTTGCACTCCTGCTCTCTTTGCCCAGGCTTGGTACATTGCCTTTAGCTCTTCGGCTTTGTCGGGGTTTCTCTCGATGAGGTTGTTCATCTCGGTTCTGTCGGCGTCGATGTCGTACAGCTCCCATTTGCCGGAGTGCCTGGAGACGAGTTTCCACTTGCCCTTGCGGACGGCTCGGTTGCCTTCGTGTTCCCAGTATATCGCTTCTCGGTCGATAGGTTTATTATCGAAAGCAGGAACGAGGCTTCGGCCCTCCATGGGGGTTATCTTGTTGCCATTGTATTCGGTCGGGTAGCCGGCTCCGGATATATCGACGCATGTTGCCATGATGTCGATGAGGTGGCCCGGCTGATGGCGCAGTTCACCACGGCCCTTTATGCGTGCGGGCCAGTGCGTTATCAGGGGCGTTGAGATGCCGCCTTCGTGGACCCAATGCTTGTAGAGTCGGAAGGGGGTATTCGAGGAATTGGCCCAGGGTTTTCCATAAGCTATGTAGGTATCTGCGGGACCGGGCATTACGCCGTAGCCCGTGCGGACGGGGCGGCCATCCCGCGTAACGGCGGGCTGCGCTCCGGTTTGCAGCTCGTCTTTGCCCATCAGCTTTAGCACGACGGGTTTCGAAGGGTCGGGATTTACAGGGCCTTGGCTGCCGCGTTCTTCTGCGCAGCCGCCGTTATCGGCGAGGAAGAAGATGAGCGTGTTGTCGAGCCTGCCCGTGCGTTTTAGTGCGGCAACGATTCTGCCTATGCCCTGATCTACGCAATCCACCATAGCGGCATAGACTTCCATACGCCTCTCGAACCATTCTTTATCTTTGGCCTCGGTCCATGGCGGGACGTCGGGGTCGCGTTCGGTCAGCTTCCACTTGCTCTTGACGATGCCCATTTCGATCATTCTTTTATGGCGTTCCGCTCGCAGGGCGTCCCAGCCTTGGGAATATCGTCCTTTGTATTTGGCGATATCCTCGGGCTTGGCGTGCATCGGCCAGTGGGGTGCGGTGAATGCGACGTACATGAAGAAGGGCTCCTCGGCGTGGTCTTTTTCGTGGTCGGAGATGAATGTTACAGCGTTATCGGCTATGGCGTCCGTGTAGTAGAAGTTTTCGCCGGGTGGGATTTGGGTGTTGTCTCGGGTTAGGGAATTGGGGTCATAAAAGCTTCCCGCTCCGTGGATGGTTCCGAAGAAGCGGTCGAATCCCCTCTGGCGGGGCCAGTTGAACTTGGGGCCTTCGGGGCTTGTGTGTTTGGTAACGTGCCACTTGCCGCTCATATAGGTTCGATAGCCTGCGGTCTTCATTACCTCTGCGATTGTTACGCAGTTTTTGTTGAGGTCGCCTCGGTAGGCATCGTAGCCCCTGTCGTCCATCATGTGTCCGACGCCGGCCTGATGCTGGTAGAGGCCTGTCAACAGCGAGGCACGCGTGGGGCAGCATCTGGCGGTGTTATAGAACTGGGTGAATCGCAGTCCGGACTCGGCGAGATTGTTGAGATTGGGAGTTTGAATTTCGCTGCCGTAGCATCCTATATCCGAGAAGCCCATATCGTCGTCCATTATCAAGATTACGCTGGGTTTGTCTGCGGGAGGCTTTTTTGAATTGCGCGAAGCGGTGCTGAGGCAGCTTGGAATCGCCAGCGATGCAGTCCCTAAGCTTATTGCCTTGATGAATTGGCGTCGGTTCACCCCGTTAGAAATTCCAACGGAATAAACAATATCAGGAAAAGAGCGACCATTTCTAACGGAGTTCGGTTCAGGTTTCATTGAAGGAATTCCTCCTTTTCTTTGCAGTAACAGGCCAATCAGTCAATTCGACTTATGCAGCCGTAATCGACGGGATAGGGTAATTGCTTTCACTTGAATATCCAGCTCGGCCGCCGCGGTGAGGATACAGGCCGACTGAAACGACCGGCCCATGTCAAGAATTTCATCGACAGTCCATTCTTTTGCCATCTGCACGCTCCTTGGATTCTAAAGAACAACAGCCGTAGTATATCAAGCAACGCCGTGCAAGGCAAATCCCGACGGAAAAAGGCTGATTCGACGACTGGACTAAAGACTTGATTATTTTTGGATGTTTGTTCTTGACGCCTGGCGGTCGATTGGCGATGATTGATAGTCGTTGATTGACTTGAAACGAACAGATTTGAATCGCCCCGGTGCGCCGAGGCAGGCAGGTTTTACAGATTATCGCCGATTGATGCAAACTGAAGCGCCAACGGCGGGTCTAATTGCAGAACTCATATTGTAGATTGAAGATTGAAAGGAGGCCACTATGGCAAGGATAGTTACCACGGCGATGCTCATTGTTATTTTGAATGTAATGGCAGGTTGCGGAGGGGCCGATAAGGGCAAAGGCCAGCTCAAAGCTCCTCGCGGCAGCACAGGACAAATGATCGAGATCGGCAGCGCTGCTGAGACCGACCTGATCGAGCAGGTGGCCATCAACCGCCAGACGTATCAGCGCGCTATCGAGATGCTCGTCGGTCATTACGAAAATACGGGCAACACGATAAAGTCCCGCTGGGCGAAGAAGGAACTCGACTCGCTCAATAAGATGGCGCAATACGAATACATAATCGATGCGACGGTGACCGGGCCTGAACTTCGGGCGACAGCCTCGATTCCCGAAGCCGACGAGCTGTACAACGAGGCCGTCGAGCTTCACAAGGACGCCAAGAAGCTGGTTCTCATAAAAGACAAAAGCCTGCTGCGTCTGGCCCTGGATAAGTACAACGAGGTCATACGCAGGCATCCGACCAGCGACAAGATCGACGACGCCGCGTTCAAGGCGGGCGAGATTTACGAGTATTTCAAGGACTACTCGATAGCGCTGGTGTATTTCAAGAGAACGTTTCAATGGAATGCGGCGAATCCCTACCCGGCGAGGTTCCGAGCGGCTGCAATCCTGGATGAGCACATGAGAAACATGGGCGAAGCGCTTGGCCTTTATCAAGAAGCGATTGAATTGGAAGCCAAAGACGGCAAGTTCGGCACATGGAAGGAATTCGCCCAGAGACGTATAGACGAGATCAACAAAGTCTATAAGCCGCAGCTTCGACCGATAGGGAGCTATTAACGATACTGTAAAACTAACATCACGGGCCTGGCTGAGAATCAGGCCCGTTTTTTTATGTGAAGACCAAAATGAAGGCGTCCGGGCTTGAGCAAAGAATTGCGGATTTTATAGGGGATAACAAGCTGCTTGGCTCAAGGCCGAAGGTCCTGCTCGCTGTTTCAGGCGGGGCCGATTCGATGGCGATGCTGCATGCTATCTGTGCGCTGCAAAATCGTGGCGTTGTCGATGCCCGGTTGGCATGCGCCCATATAAACCACCAGCTAAGAGGCGAGCAGAGCGATGAAGACGAGCAGTTTGTAGTCCGGCAGGCCGAGAAACTGGGCCTAAAGGTGAGCGTAAGGCGGGCGGACGTCCGCGGCCATGCGCGGCAGGCCAACCTTTCGATTGAGACGGCGGCGCGTGAACTCAGGATTGAGAGCCTGCTCGATATCGCGGCCAAAACCGGCTGCAGCCGCATAGCAACGGCCCACCAAAAAGACGACAATGCCGAGACGATTGTGCAGCGATTGGCGCGAGGGACCGGGATTCGGGGACTCGGGGGGATTTGGCCTGTGCGGGCGTTTGGCCAAGGGGATATTCGGTTCATAAGGCCGATGCTGGCTGTCACGCGGCAAGAGGTTATCGCATATCTCAAGAAGCGAAATCTCCAATGGCGAGAGGACCGGACGAACGCCGAATGCACATACAGGCGAAACTACATTCGCCATCGGCTGCTGCCCGCGTTGCAGGCCGATTCCGCAGGATCGCTTGCCGAGCAATTGTCCGACTTGTCGCGTTCGGCGAGGGGATATTACGTTTTTGTCTGCCGCCGTGCCGATGAGGTGTGGGTCGATTCGACCGAATTCGACGAGGGAAAGGTGATTCTGGACTGCGCAAAACTCCTGGCTGAGGCCAAGGCGGTAAGGGTCGAGCTTGTTAGGCGGGGGCTGACCAGCCTCGGCAGCGGCCAGAGGGAGATTACGCAAGAGCATTATGAAAGAGTGCTCGAGTTGGCCGAGCAAAACACAGGCGGCAGGAGAGTTGAACTGCCGGGCGGGTTTGTCGCTCGGCGGGAATATGGAAAACTGTTTCTTGAGAGGACAAAGACCGACCGGAAAACCATCCCGACCGAAGCCGTGCAGATCGAGATTCCGGGCCGGACGGCATTTGGACGCTATATAGTCGAGGCGAAGATGCTCCTGAGAGACGAAAATGAAACAGACTCCTGCTTCAATAAAGATGACGACGACTCGGAAAGGCTTATCGAGCGCTTCGATATCGATAAGGTCAAGCCGCCCGTGGTTGTTCGCGCCCGCCGGGATGGGGACAGGTTTGCTCCCTTGGGGCTGGCGGCTGTGAAAAAGGTCGGCAAGTTCCTGACCGATGCGCGGGCGACAGCGGATTTGCGCAGAAAAGTGCTTGTCGTCGAGGACTGCGAGAAGGTAATATGGCTCTGGCCGATCCGAATGAGCGAGCAGGCGAAAGTAACGGACCGGACCCGAAGAATTATTCAAATAGAGATTACGAACACCACAAAGCCCGACGAAGAAAAGGAAACGGACAAATGATAGACAGGGATCAACTGCTCGAACATGCCAAGGCTCAGCAGGCTACGGACGTGCATATTTGTGCCGATGCGCCCGTTCTCTTTAGAATCGCAGGCGAGTTGATTCCCATCACCAAGGAGAAGCTCACCGCCGAGCAGAGCAGGGAAATATCCCTGGGTATGCTCAGCGAAGAGCAGATAGCAAAATTCGAGGAGGACCGGGATTACGACCTTATGCTGGCCGGCAAAAACGGGCGATACCGAATAAATATCGGCTATTTCGACGGCCAGGTCGGCGCGACTATCCGAATCCTCCCGACCAAACCCATGACGATAGACGAACTGTTCCTGCCCGACATCATAAAGAAACTGGCCAACACAACAAAGGGCCTCGTGCTGATAACCGGCAGCACCAGCCAGGGCAAGACCACGACGATGACGGCGATGATAGACCAGATCAACGCAACCTCGAAGAAGCACATAGTCACCATCGAAGACCCGATCGAATACCTGCATACGAATAAGGCAGGCATCGTAAGGCAGCGCGAGGTCGGCCGGGATACGCAGACTTTTTATTCCGGGCTGCGGGCGGCTCTGAGGCAGGACCCGGACGTTATTGCAATCGGCGAAATGAGGGACTATGAGACCATCAAGATCGCTCTAACCGCCGCCGAGACCGGAGTTATGGTCCTCTCGACTCTCCACGTCATCTCCATCGACAAGATTATGGAAAGACTGATAAGCTACGCCCCCGCTTCGGACGAAGGCCAGTTGCGATTTCTCCTGGCGGAATCGCTCAAGGGCGTGATTCACCAGGAGTTGGTCCCGACGCTCGACGGCGGCCAGAGAGTGGCGTGCGAGGTCATGGTTGTCACCGGAGCCGCCAGGAATATTATCAGAAGAAAGGGCGGCTTCTTCCTTCGCAATGTGATAGAAACGGGCGCCAAGCACGGCATGATTACGATGGTCTCTTCAATAGATGCGATGTACAAGCAGAAGATAATCAGCGAAGGGGTAGCCCAGAGTGTTCTGGCGAATTATAAATAATCTCTTCAAACACGAAGCAAGAAGACAGACGTTGGCAAATAGTCTTGAAAAGGCATGAGAAAGGATAACGGGTATGGCTGATTTTGGGCGTCGTGAATTTTTGAAGGCGATGGGGTCGGGCATTGCGGCGATTGCTTTACCGAGCTGCGCCGGCGCAGCGCAGCGGATCGGCGTCAAGGCCTCGAAAAACCGGCCTAACATCCTCTTTTGCATCGCCGACGACTGGTCGTGGCCCCATGCGAGCATCGCAGGGGCCAAGGTTATCAAGACCCCTGCCTTCGACCGGGTCGCGCGCCAGGGAGTGCTGTTCGAGAATGCGTTTGTCTCGGCCCCGTCGTGCACGCCTTCGCGAGGCGCGATTGTAACCGGCCAATGGCACTGGCGTTTGGAGGAGGGCTGCAACCTCCATAGCACATTGCCTGCGAAATTCGACGTCTATCCGGATATGCTGGAAAAAACCGGCTATCACGTCGGCTTTACGCGCAAGGGATGGGGCCCCGGCTACGATGAACCCGGCGGACGGACGCGAAACCCCGCAGGCCCCAGGTTCAAGGATTTTGGCAAATTCCTCGAAGCCAGGCCGAGCGATGCGCCGTTTTGCTTTTGGTTCGGAAGTTACGACCCGCACAGAGAATACAAATGGCAGGCGGGCGTCGAAAGCGGCATGAAGCTCGATGACGTCGAAGTCCCGGCGCCCCTGCCCGACAGCGAGCAGGTCCGCACGGACATCTGCGACTATTACTGGGAAGTCCAGCGATTCGACAGGGAAGTCGGCGAGTTGCTCGAAGCCCTCGGGGAAAAAGGCGAACTGGACAACACGCTCGTAGTAATCACCGGCGACAACGGCCTGCCCTTTCCACGATGCAAGAGCAATCTGTATGACCGCGGAACCAACGTTCCGCTTGCCGTTCGCTGGCCCGCGAAGGTCAAGGGCGGCCGAGTCGTCAAAGACTTTATCAGTCTGTCCGATCTGGCGCCCACTTTTTTAGAGGCGGCCGGCCTGAAACCAACTGCCGATATGACCGGCAGCAGCTTCCTCGACATTCTGACCTCGGGAAAATCGGGACAGGTCGATCCCGAACGCGACAAGGTCTTCACAGGAATGGAACGCCATACAACTCGCCGGGCGGACAAGGTGGGCTATCCCATGCGAGCCATACGAACACACGACTATCTCTACATTCGCAACTTCAAGCCCGACCGCTGGCCCGCCGGCGACCCCGAAGGCTACGGCGACATAGACAATTCGCCGACCAAGACGTACATGATGCAGAATCGCAATGAGCCGAAAGTCAAAAAACTGTTCGAGCTGGCCTTCGGCAAAAGACCGGCCGAGGAGCTTTACGACCTTGCCAACGATCCGGGCCAGTTAAACAACGTGGCCGACAAGCCGAATTATGCCAAAGCGAAAAAGAAACTCGCAACCGAATTGACGGCGAAACTAAAGGCAACCAAAGACCCGCGAGTATTGGGCAAAGGAGATATTTTCGACAAATATCCCTACTACGGCGGGGGCTACAAACCGAAAGCCGCCCAAAAACGATGACCTAACCCTGCAATTGTTCTTTTCTCGGCCGAGATCAAAAACGCCTTTTAGTCTTTACGCTCTTAAACGCAGCTATTGGGCCGGCTTGCCGTAAACTTCCACTTCGATGTAGTGGTTAAATTCGTTGTGGTCGTTCCCGTTACTGTACAGCCGAACGTGCCGCCCGGTGACACCCTTGGCATCGATAAGCTTGCCCTGGTTTGTTTCGATGTAGTTCTTATCCTTGCCGAAACCCAAGCCGGCTGAATTGTCATGGTCGTTATTGAAGAGGGTCTTGAAATTCCCCGGCGATTCAATGCCGCTTGCGACCTGGACGATAATATCATAATAAGCGCAGGGTACAAAGTACCGGTGCCACACCACGATTGCATATATCCGGTGTTCGGCCTCTAAGTCGATGGTGATACTCTGCAGGCCCGCCGGACCCAGTTCAACATAACTGCCGTCCGTGGCCTCTTTGTCGCCGTCGGTAATCATCTTCAGAGCCCCAATGGTAGGTTGGTTATCGGTGGATGCGACGGGCTTACCAAACGCCACATTCGTCGTTCCAGGAGGAACCAGAAACGGCCCGCGCCGCTGAGGGGGCCACTGCTCCAGATTGGGGATAAGCTGCCGGAAATTAAACGGCCCGCAGACTGTGCACGACAGCCTGGGCAGCTTGATCTCGAGAGGAACCAGCTTGCACGCTACGGAGGCGGGCTTAGCTCCATCGCCCACCGACTCTGGAGCATCGGTTACCGGCTTGCCGTAAACCTCTACTTCGATATAGTGGTTCAGATCGTTATTGTTATTGCCGCTGCTGTACAAGCGGACATATCTGGCCTTGACCCCTTTGGCATCGATGAGCTTACCCTTGTTGGTTGTAGTTGCGTTAAGATATGACGGAAGAACGGTCGGTTTGAGTTTGTTTAATGAAAAGTGTTATGTAAAAAAGAAATCACTTTTTGGTCAATTTGAGTTTTTGTTTATCGGGCGCCTGGGAAAAGTCTCAGGCGCCCGATAACGTTTTGCGTTCTCAAGCATGACGGTCTGCAACAGCACTTCAACGGCGCCGTTAAGCGGACCGGCGGATCTCAACGTTGACGGTAATATCAACTTCAAGGATTACGCTGAGTTGTTGGACAATTGGCTTGCCGAAGTGAAGCATCCGTATTCGCAATAAGAAGCAGTGCAAGGCTGATGTGGTTTCGGGCCTTGCGTAGAAGTGAGTTTAGTATTTGATGAATTTCGAGGCCTGTGCCGACCGGGTGCAGGCCTCGGTTCTTTTTGTCGGGCTAATGCGCGATCACGCTCGATATCTTGAACACAGGCAGAAGCAGCGCTATCGCAATGGTCCCGATGATGCCCCCGAGAATCGTGATCATCAGAGGCTCGATTAACGCCATTACGTTCTTGATAGAAGCTTCGAGTTTCTTCTCGTAGAAGACCGATACCTTGTCACAGACCTCGCCCAGCTTGCCGCTTTTCTCGCCGGCACTAAGCATCTGGATTATACCCGGTGCGATCAGTTCCTTGCTCGACGATACCATTATCGACTCGGACAACTGATACCCGTCTCGAATCTTTGCATCAACCGTCGCCCAAAGCCGCTGAAAGTAATAATTGTCGCATGAGTCCTGTATTACTTCTATCGAATCGAGCAGCCGAACCCCCGTATTCACCATTGTAGCCATAATTCGCATACTACGAGTCACGACCATATCGATAAACATCGTCCCCACCACCGGCGTTCGGATCTTTATATAGTCAATCACCTGACGCCCCATAGAAGTGCGGGCCCAGTAATAAAACGCCGTCGAGAGCACTATCAGCGACGTAATGATGACAGTCATAGCCTGTAAATCGCCCAATATGCCGCTGAAACCAACCAATATCTGCGTCAGCTTGGGAAGCGCAGCTCCCTTTGCCTCATAGATTCGCATAAATCTGGGCAGAACAAAGAACATCAGCGTGCCCGTAGCAGCCACCGCCATCAGGGCCATTATAAAAGGATAGGTCAGCGCGCCTTTGATTCGTTTGCGCGTCTCAGACTCGAACGTCAGGTAGCCGCTGAGAACATCGAGCATTTCCGGCATCTTCCCTGAAGCCTCGGACGCCTTGACCATGCTGATGAACATCGAATTGAAGATTTTCGGGTGCTCCGCCAGCGCCTTGGAAAAACATTCGCCGCTCTTGACAGCATCGGCCAAGTCCATGATTATCGCCTTCAATCCCTCGCGATCGGACTGTTCGCCGATAGCGTCAAGGGCGTCGCTGAGCACTACTCCGCTATCCAGCATAACCGAAAGCTGCGTGGTGAAGAGTATAAGCTCCGGCTGCTTGACCCTGACGTGTCCGAGCCGCCGAGACCCGGCACGAGACCGCGGCTCGGATTGCGAACCCTGCACTTGAGAGCGCGAGCCGCTTTCGCCGCTCTTAAAGAATCCGGACATCTCGCGGGCTTGTTCCCGCACGGATTCGCCGGGGAAAGAACTCTCGGCCTTATTCGCCACGTCACTTTGTTCCTTTTTTTTCGTTGCTAACACACTCATCGCACACAACAATCTCTTTCTCTATGCAAGGCTACTCGATCTGGGCCGTTCTTAGTACTTCCTCGACAGACACAATCCCGGCTTTGACCTTCTCAAGGCCGTCCGCTTGCAAAGGAACCATACCATTCTTCATCGCAGCATTCTTGATCTTTTTCAGCTCAGTCCGCTCGCCGATCATACCGGCAATCTCTTCATTGGGAATAAACAATTCATGAATCGCGATGCGACCGGCATACCCGGTGTTTCGGCATTTCTTGCAACCGACGCCGCGAAAGAACTTCACAACCTCGCCATCCGAGCTTTCAACCACCTTTCTGATGCTTGCCGAAGGCTCGTATTCGATCTTGCAATTCGGGCATATCTTGCGCACCAGCCGCTGAGCCAGAACTGCAATCAAAGAAGCGCTCACAAGATAAGGAGCAACCCCTAAATCCAACAGCCGCGTCACCGCGCCCGGAGCATCGTTCGTATGCAAAGTCGATAAGACCAGGTGCCCCGTCAAAGCCGCCTGAACCGCGATATTGGCCGTGTCCTCATCGCGAATCTCGCCCACCATGATAATATCAGGATCCTGCCTCAGCAGGCTTCGCAAAGCCGTCGAAAACTTGAAACCAGCCTTCTCATTCACCTGGAACTGGTTAATGTTGGCCATATTGCACTCCACAGGGTCTTCGACCGTGCAGATATTAACCTCTTCGTTGTTCAACTCCGCCAGCGCCGCATAAAGCGTCGTATTCTTACCCGACCCGGTCGGGCCTGTAACAAGAACAATTCCGTTCGGAGCCTGTATAACTTTTCTGAACCGCTGAAGGTTCTCGTATGTAAATCCCAACGACTCGAAATTGAAAAGAACCCTGTGCGGATCGATTACTCTGATAACAACCTTTTCCCCGTGACTGCCCGGCATGATTGATACTCGCAAATCTATCGGCCTGCCCTCGACCATAACATGAATGCCGCCGTCCTGCGGCAAACGCCTTTGCGCAATATCCAGTTCCGCCATGATCTTAACACGAGAAACTATCGCAGGATGCATCTGGAAAGGCGGACGTATCTTTTCATACATTTTCCCATCTACTCTGTACCGAACCCGCAACTTCTTGTCGTCAGGCTCTATGTGAATATCGCTGGCATTCTCACGAACCGCGTTATAAAGGAGATAATTGACCAACTTGACAACCGGTGATTGCCCCGCTATCTCCTCGAGATTGCTGAGATCCTGCGTAATTTGCTCTATCAGCGTGAAGTCTTCAAGGCCCTTGTCGTCGATAATATCGTCGATGACAAACACGTTCGCAGCCGGGAGGTACATTTGCAGCGTTGCTCTGATATCTTTGCTCGTCGCGCAAACGACCTGTACCTTGCACCCGCTTATCCGTTCTATCTCGTCTATCAAAAAAACGTTTGTCGGCTCGTTCACCGCAACCGTAAGAACGTCATAAACCTTGAACAAAGGCAGAACGATATACTCTTCGAGAAAATCGCGCGGCAAAATTTCAATCGCCTTGACGTCGCATATCTTTGGGCCGACCTGAGCGTAGGGAACGCCGTAAGCCTCCGCCAGAGCAGAAGCTATCTGGTTCTCCGTGCAGTAGTTCATCTCAACCAGAAGCTCGCCAAGCAGCTTGCGATGCCCCTTGTCCTTCTGCTCAGCCAGGGCATTTTCAATCTGCTCCTCGGTCACAATCCCACGACCAAGCAGTAACTGCCCAAGCTGCATCTTGTTTTCTACTGCAATCTGACTCATAACTCGTATCTAATCGCTCATATCCCACACCTCGTTTAGCCGCCATCGGCACGACGGCACATTAACCGCTAAGCAAAACTTTTCACCGCCTTTGCAAGTTCGACGTAGTGCTCGAATTCGCCTTCGAGCCGAGTAATTTCCATTATCTTGCGGCAGTTTTCATCCAGGCCGGCCAGGCGAAGCTCGCATCTGTTCTCGTTGCAGTAATCCTTTGCCCACAACAACTGCTCTAATCCCAGGCTGTCGATAAACCCGACCCCGCTCATATCCATCACAACGCCGGCCTTCTGTTTTGAGACTATCTCGGTGATAGTGCTGCGAAACAATTCGGCAAAATCACCGTCCAACTCGCCCTGCAGCTCGACAACCGTAACATCGTTATAATCTTGTCTGTTTATTTTCATCGGATCAATGCCCCCACTGCAGCGGCGCCGTATTCGGCAGCAAAACGGTCATCCTCATAAGTCCCGACCGAAGCCGGACCACCCTGCATGATTTCCCAGAGACGATGCACATCGCTATTCAAAAACACCAGCCCGACCTTCCCGTCAAACTGCGTGCCCAATCCTTCTCTAATTTGTTCGAGAGCCTTATCGACCGTCATTGCATCTCTGTAAATTCGCTTCGACGTCATGGCGTCGAAGCTGTCCGCCAGACCGACAATCTTTCCTATCAGCGGCATCTGATCGCCGACAAGGCCGTTCGGATAGCCACGCCCGTCAAGACGCTCGTGATGACAAAGAACCCCCGGAACAATATCACGCATCTGCTTGATGTCGCGCAGAATCCCCGCCCCTATGGATGGATGCTTCTTGATGCAGTCGAATTCCTCGTCGGTCAGCTTTCCCTTCTTGCGCAACACGCTTTCATCGACACCGATTTTCCCTATGTCGTGCAGCAGCCCCGTCAAATATACCTTATGTATCTGCTCTTCAGTAAGCGGCTCAACCTCACCAAGCCGCTCGGCGATCCAGCGTGAAATAAAAGCCACCCTTTCAGAATGACCCCTTGTGTACGGATCTTTGGCGTCAATGCTGCTTGTAAGAGCCTTCAGCGAGCCTATGAATAATTCCTTAATATCTCCGAAAAGCCTGCCGTTCTCGATAAAAACCGCACAGCTATTAGCAACTGAGTTGAACAGTTTAACGTCGATGCTGTCGAAGTCCTGTTTTTCAACTCTGTTTATCGCAACCATCAACCCTATTACGCGTGTCCCGTCCTGAATCTTTTCTCCGAGAGGCGAATCGGCTTTGTCCATTCCGAACAACGGAACAGCCATTATATTCCTTATGTTCTCCGGCCAATCGTATTTGAAAGACGAGTCCACTTCGCTGTCCAATAGAGCCTCGGCGCCCCGACCGACCTCCTCGACCAAACGACTATGCAAAATCGCCGCCGTGTGCTCGCTTATATCTATCAAGCCCCAACCCGCAGCCACACACATCTGCTGCTCGTTATCCACGCTTTTTTCAAGCAATATCGCAATACCTTCGACCGGAATGATCTCCGTGAGGCTGTCACAGGCCATCTGAAGGAAGTTCGCGTCATGTTCGGTCACTCTCATATTCGTACTGAGTTTGTGAAGCAGCACCAACTCTTCGTAAGTATGGGCCAGCTCCGTCCCGACCATTTCAATCTGCTCGTCCGCCTTCGTCGTGGCATGAAAGTTTCCCACAACCAGCCTGAGCATCTCCGTCCAATATGCACTATCGACATTAACGCCGCCACCGAGACGCACATCGGCCGACTCCACGCCCAAATCGATCAAGACCACGCCCACAGCCGTTTTAGCGGGCATGTTCCGATCATGGCCCAAGGTTAACGCCGACGCCAAAACAACGTTCTCCTCGCCGAACCGCCATACCGCAGCGCCCGCAGCGCCGCCGGCCTCGGCGTAGTTATCCTCCCGCCAAACTCGCCTGCTCAGTTCCGTCAATTGCTCGACGCTGCTCTCATAAACACCGCCGGAATTCAACAGAACAACCTCGCCATCGGAATCGCATACGGCAAAATTCACGCCGAATTTGCTTATCCTGTCGCCATACTCAGACAGACTGCGCAGTTGCAGCAAGCCCAGCTTCTTTCTAATCGTGTCCAATTGCAGCATCCTTCAAATACATAATGATTGCTCATTCCTATCCGTTTGCACAGACCGGCCAAAGTGTCAACTCTTGACGACCAACTCATTCTTATGAAGGATGTCCTCGATGTCCCCCAAAAGTTCCCTTGGGCTGAATGGCTTGCTAAGACACCTCGAAATCTGAAGATCGTTCTGCACTTCTTTCGAAATGGCAAAGCTCCTCGCCGTCAACAGTATCACGGGAATATTTTTTGTAATTTCATTCTCACGCAGTTCCTTAACAAGCTCCAGGCCGCTCATAACCGGCATCTGATAGTCCGTCACGATTATGTCGGGACTTTCCTGCTGAGCCAGTTCAAGAGCCTCGGCGCCGTTGTTCGCTGTTATAACTTCATACCCGTTGTTGCGAAGCTTTATCGCAACTACATGTACGATATGTATCTCATCATCCACCACCAGTACTGTTTTTTCCGCCATTGTTTTTGCCTCCACCAGGGATTTAACCTATAATATAGTGTCCAATCGTTCTATTCTTCACGATGCTAATCAGACGACCTCAGCAGGCTCGCCCGTCGCCAAAGGCAGTTCAAAACCGAAAACGCTGCCTTCATCAACTTTGCTTGTTACAAAAACCCGACCGTCGTGAACCTTCTCGACTATTTGCTTTACAAGATTCAGCCCCAGGCCGGTTCCTTTCGCCCCTGGCGCTGTTGTATAAGGACACCAATCGCCTTAAAGAGGCCGAGCCACTGATGGAACGGGGTCTGGCGATTCTCCTAAAGTTCACGCGCCGGACGGGCCATCCGCACCCGCGTCTGCAAGTTGCTATCAGCAACTATACCGACCTGCTAATCCAGATGGGCCATAGCCAAAATGAGGTCAACGACCGCCTAAAACGCCTGGCCCCGGAAATGCTGAATTGAAGCGAAAGTCCCGATTCATCGGCTATCGTCGCTGATAGCCCTCCTGCCCGTGGAGCACCTCGATGAACGCCAGCATATTCTCCAACGGAACATCCCCCTCGACCGAGTGGGCCGGGGAAAAAATGTACCCGCCGTCTTTGCCCGCTTCGAGCAATTTCGCCGTTGCCTGCTTGACGTCTTCAGGCGAGCCGTAAGGCAGCGTCTGCTGTGTCGAAAGCCCCCCGTGAAAGGCCAGCCTGCCCTTATACTGTTTCATCAGCGCAAAGGTGTCCATAACCTCCGGCTGGAAGGGATTGAAGCAATTCAGCCCAATCTCGATCAAATCGTCGAAAAGCTCATCGACCTTCCCGCAAGAATGAATAATAACATACTTGCCCGCATCCCTCGCCACCTTGTACATCCGCGCAAGCTCAGGCCGAATAAACTCGCCCCACAGCCTGGGCCCCATCTGCAAACCCGACTGCTGACCCCAGTCGTCCCCGAAATAAACCGCGTCAATATCGTAATTCAACGCTTCGTGAAGCTGGGCGATATTGTAATCCGCAATCGACCGCAGAAGCTCCCGCACAAACTCCGGATTGCTCAGAAAATCCATCATAAGGTTCTCCATCCCCCGAAGCGTCCAGGCCCGCTCGTACAGCGAGAAACCAATCTTAAACACCCGCAGAGAACCTTCGTATCTCGCCAGCTCATCGGGAATGTTCTCGAAGAACCGCCGATCCAGAGGGTCCGGAAATTCGTACCCCGCAAGCGTAGGCTCTGCCGGTCCCCGGGGGGCCAGCAGATACTCCTCCACAACGCCTATATCTTTATCGACGCTCCGATCCCAGACCACCCCGAAAACATCCCGAAACCTGTCATTACCAAGATCGTCAAAAAAACCTATATCGCTGCCCAGCTTGATAAAATGGTTGTCCAGAACAAGCTCGAGGTCGTCCTCTCCGAAGTGCTCGCGCAGTTTTTGGGCCGCCTCGACCGTGAATCCGCAATGCCAGGGCACGTACGGAACGCTCCGCCCCTCAATCGCCAGCCTGACAACATCAGCCTTATCCATTCGCCCTTTTCTCAATAGATATGCTCCTAAGCCCCTGGTCGGTCAGTCCGTCGATACAGACATCGTCGCCGAATTGTTTTGCCTTGACGTAGTGCAGCCCGGTCGGCTGCGGCAACTCGGCCAGAGGACCGGCAATATCAGCCGCGCCCTTCCCTGCCAATATGTTCGGAGCAAAGTAGATGCACACCTCATCGGCGAGCTGTTCTTTCAGAAAAGATGCAAGCACCGAAGGCCCGCCCTCAACCAGCACTTCGCCGATATTTCGGTCGCGCAATTCGTCCAACAAATAGTGCAGATTAGAAAGCCCGTGCGTATCCGGATAGCCGACGATATCGGCGCCCTTCTTGATAATTCTATCGGCGATGGCGGACTTTTCCAGAATCGTCTCCTGCTTGGTGAATATCATTACCGGCGCGGTTTTTGTAGTCCTAAGCAGTCGGCTGGCGAGCCTAATCCGCAGAAAACTATCGAGTACCACTCTGAGCGGTTTCTTCCCCTTCGGCGGCCTCGGAACGAGGAACGGATTGTCGGCAAGGACAGTATTGACACCCACGATCACCGCCCCGGCGCGCCGACGCAGCCTTTGAACATCCTTGCGGCTCTCTTCGTTCGAGATCCACCTCTTCGGCTCAACCGACGGCGACCATCCGAGCTTGCCGTCGAGGCTCTGCGCCCATTTCAACATAACCCAGGGCTGCCGCGTCGCAGCAAACTTGATGAAAGGGGCGTTCAGCAGACGCGCTTCGGTTTGGCAAGGCCCGGTTTCGACCTCAATGCCCGCCGCCCGAAGCTGCGCGATCCCGGCGCCGTTGGAATGTTCGGACGGGTCAACCGTGGCTATCACCACCTTGCCCAGCCCCGCCGAGATTATCGCATCGACACAGGGCGGCGTTTTGCCGAAGTGGGAGCAGGGTTCGAGCGTGACGTACATCGTCGCTCCCTTCGGGTTGACGCCGAGACTCTTGCAGTCATCGAGGGCGTTTATCTCCGCGTGCGGCCCGCCGAACTTCTTATGCCAGCCCCTGCCGATGATCTGGTTGGCTTTGGCAATTATGCACCCGACGGCCGGGTTCGGCTCGACCGAATCAAGCCCCCGCTCGGCCAGTTTCAACGCCATTTGCATGTATTTGGTATCAGAATCACTCATATTGCCGACTCCTTAATTCCCTATTTTATCGCCCGATTCGCCGCTCTTACATGAATTTCCCGCTTTAAAGGGCTGTCGCGGACGAATCTGTTATCATGCGCATGAATTCTTGCTCACTTATGACTTTTACGCCCAATTTTTCAGCTTTGGCCAGTTTGCTTCCGGCATTTTCACCTGCCAGGACGAAGTCTGTTTTCTTGCTCACGCTCGACGCCGCCCTGCCGCCGGCCTTTACTATCGCTTCTTTAATCTGCTCTCGGCTGAAATTCTCCAGAGTGCCCGTCGCGACAATCGTCTTGCCGGCCAATTTATCCGACCGCTCGACCTTAGGCTGTTCCGGCGAGACGCCGGCAGAGAGCAATTCGTCAACGACCGCTCGATTCTTAGCATTGCGGAAGTATTCATAGATGCTTTTCGCCATCGTGGGGCCTATTTGGTCGATATTTTCCATCTCCTCCTGCTCGGCCGCCATTAGTGCATCGAGCGAGCCGAAATGGTCGGCCAATATCTGCGCCGACCGCCCGCCGACATGCCGAATGCCCAAAGCCGCAACCAGCCGCCATAAAGCCCGCGTTTTGCTCTGCTTGATCGCCGCTATCACATTTGCGGCGCTCTTCCGGGCCATCCGCTCCAAGCCGGCGATCTGCGTC
Source organism: Sedimentisphaerales bacterium (assembly GCA_041322395.1). Lineage (GTDB taxonomy): Bacteria > Planctomycetota > Phycisphaerae > Sedimentisphaerales > Anaerobacaceae > JAFGCD01. Next base: position 1,741,693 of record JBGLNQ010000001.1, on the reverse strand, counting down.
TCATCGAGCTTATAGATATCCGCAAAATTGCTCACCAGGGCGTTCTCAATCAATTGGTCTATCAGGGCCGGCCCGAAATTTTCGATATCCATCTGCCCGCGCCCGGCGAAATACTTCAGCCGCTCCTTCAACTGGCCGGCGCAATCGGGATTTGTGCACCGGATATACACCCCGTCTTTGTCTTTGGCGACCTCGCTACCGCAATTCGGGCACTCGGTTGGCGGTGTGAATGGTGCGACGCCCGCCGGACGCTTGTCCTTTTTCACCTCTACAACCTGCGGTATTATCTCGCCTGCCTTCTCTATCACCGCGGTATCGCCCTGGCGAACGTCCAGCCTGTCCAATTCGTCGAAATTGTGCAGGCTTGCCCGCTTTACGGTCGTCCCGGCCAATTGCACCGGTTTGAGATTCGCAACGGGTGTCAGTATCCCGCTCTTGCCGACCTGCACGTCAATCGACTCGACAATAGTTTCGGCCTGCTCGGCTGCGAATTTGTAGGATATACACCAGCGAGGGGCCCTGCCTGTGGCGCCGAGTATGTCGCGCTGATCGAATCGATCTACCTTTATCACCATTCCATCGATCTGGTAATCCAAATCGCGCCGATTCTCGTCCCAGTCCAGGCAAATCTTGATAACGTCCTTAATATCTCCGGCCCGGGTGATATGCGGATTGACCGGCAGGCCGAGCTGCCTGAACCGATCCAGGCTTTGGTGATGGTTTTGCCCGAGCGATTCGGATACCTCGCCCGCTGCGTAGGCGAAGAATGAAAGGTTCCTCGCAGCGGTGACCCTCGCATCCAGCAGTTTCAACGAGCCGGCGGCGGCGTTTCGAGGGTTGGCAAAACTCGCTTCGCCGGCTTCCGTGCGCAGTCGGTTCAATTCCACAAAGGAACTCGTCGGCATATAAACTTCGCCTCGCACTTCGAGCACTGCGGGAAATTCGGCGTCCAGCAGCACAAGGGGCACGGCCTTTATCGTCCGCACGTTGGCGGTGGCGTCGTCGCCGACCTCTCCATCGCCGCGCGTCGCCGCCGTGACGAGCTTGCCTTGTTCGTATCGCAGGCTAATCGCCAGCCCGTCGATTTTCGGCTCGACAACGTAATCGTAATCATCGCTTTCAAGCTGCTTGCGCACTCTCTCGTCAAAGGCCTGAAGCTCGTCGGCGTTATAGGTATTATCCATACTCAGCATGGGCACGGTGTGGCGAATCGTAGCAAAACCCTCCAACGCCCGGCCGGAAACACGCTGAGTAGGAGAATCAGCCGTTACCAACTCCGGATGCGCCTGCTCCAGGCTCTTCAACTCGGCAAAGAGAGCATCGTACTGCTGATCCGTAATCACCGGCTGACTCTGCACATAGTACAGATAATCGTGCCGACGTATCTCAGCCCGCAGATGCTCAATTCTTTTGTTTACGTTTTCGTTCATAGGCATCTCATGTTCGCTATAGTACCGGGTATGGCGGAAAACCACAAGCAACTAAGCGGTGAGGCGTTTTTAACGCCGATTGTTCCGTCGCTGCGATAGGTTGCCGGGCGATCCTAATATCCGTCGGTCTTGGGGCGTGCAAATCTTCTGGAGAGGGTGTAGGGCACGGCGTAAAGAGGGGTCAATAGCGAAGGTGAGGGAATCTAAAATTCCTTGAATATTGTGCTTTCCAAAAGGGGCATTTTGCTCTATATTGCGGGGAAATCCGGGTTTTCGGCCCTCTGCAAGATTATAGGAAACTTAAGACAGTGGCTTAACCGGCCGAAGGAGTACAGCAATATATGAATCTTGATGACATGCCAGCACTGCGAATAGGAACTTTAGAAGCCAAGATACCAATTGTTCAGGGAGGAATGGGCGTTGGCATTTCCTTATCCAATTTGGCCTCAGCGGTTGCAAATGCCGGTGGCATTGGGGTTATTGCAACCCCCGGAATCGGCCAGTTCGAGTCCGATTACGATAAAAATCCCAGGGAGGCAAATAAAAGGGCCTTGGCGAAAGAGATAAGAAAGGCCAAAGCCAAGACCAAAGGTCTTATTGGCGTAAATGTAATGGTGGCCCTTTCAAATTTCGACGATCTCGTCCAATGTGCGGTCGATGAAGGCGCAAATATGCTTTTCCTCGGTGCAGGACTCCCGCTGGCGCTTCCTGAGACATTACCGCTCGATAAACTGGCCGAGCTTCCCACCAAGTTCATCCCTATAGTATCTTCCGGCAGAGCGGCTAAATTAGTATTCAGGGCCTGGGAGAAACGCTACAACCACATACCCGATGCAGTTGTTGTGGAAGGCCCGCAAGCCGGCGGGCATCTCGGCTTCAAAAAAGAGCAGATCGATGATGCCGACTATGCCCTGGAGAAAATATTGCCCGACGTAATCGCCGTCGTAAAGCCCTACGAAGATCAATTCAACAAAAGCATCCCTGTAATCGCCGCCGGAGGGATATTCACAGGCGCCGATATCCATAAATTCCTGCAGTTAGGAGCACAGGGAGTCCAGATGGCCACCAGGTTCGTCGCAACCCATGAGTGCGATGCCGTCATGGAATTCAAAGAGGCGTACCTGAACTGCACAAAAGAGGATATCGTCATAATTGACAGTCCCGTCGGATTACCCGGAAGAGCCATAAAAAATAAGTTTCTTGAGCGGGTCTCCGCAGGCGTTAAAGAGACTTTCAAATGCTCCTGGAAGTGCTTGAGAAGCTGTAATTTCAGGAAAGCCCCATATTGCATCGCTCTTGCATTAACCAACGCCAAGATCGGAGACCTCGCCGGCGGCTTCGCCTTCGCCGGAGCCAATGCCTACAGGTTAGATAAAATCGTTTCCGTAAAAGATCTCATCGAGACCCTAAAAGAAGAATACAAAGCCGCCGTAATGCAGCGAACATAAAAACGCAAAAAACCCAAACCATCACAGATGTAGATGTCAAGCCGGTAATAGTCCCTCTGCAGTACTTTATCGGGGGACCTGTATTGGCGTCCGCCAGGATGTCGAAATAGTTAAACCTCATCTCCCCCACCCAAAAATCTCAAAATTCTGGTATCGTCCCAAAGTTTGTGGGGAAAATACTATCGGTTGGCAGCAGAGTGAACAATCAGATTGCCCCCAAACTTTGGGACGTTAATAATTTTTTGAAAATTATCACAGTGCTCGAAAGAATACAGCCGGAGAATGGGGGCTTCCTGGAAGCGGCGCCGCTGACTGGGTTTGTCGTTATGAGTCTTACGGCCGCGGGGGTGAGGGATAATGAGGTTTGCAGGCGAGGGGTTGAGTTTTTAGTGGATTCGGCCAGAGAGGACGGGAGTTGGCCGATAGATACGAATTTAGGCACATGGGTTACGACGCTTTCGGTCAATGCCTTAGCTGCAGGGAACGATTTCGATAAAGTGCTGGATAAGAATGCGCGCGAGCGGATTTTGCAAATGCTGCTGGATTCGCAATACAAGCAGCGGCATCCTTATACTCACGCCTCACCCGGCGGCTGGGCCTGGACCGCCTTAGCCGGGGCTGTTCCGGATGCAGACGATACGGCCGGGGCTTTGATTGCCCTGAAGAATCTCGCCCCAACAGACCAGAGAGCCATCAAAGCGGCCTCGGCCGGTATCGAATGGCTGCTCGGATTGCAGAACAAGGACGGCGGAATACCAACATTCTGTCGCGGCTGGACAAAGCTCCCCTTCGACCGCAGCGCACCGGACCTTACCGCTCATGCTTTGGGGGCTTTTGCCGTTTGGGCGGATTCGGTATCGCCTGCCCTGCGTGAGAGAATCAACTGGGCAACCAAACGAGCAATTGGATATTTAGAATCCACTCAACGAGCAAACGGAACTTGGATTCCGCTTTGGTTCGGCAATGAGGACGCCGAGGGACAGGAGAATCCTGTTTATGGGACGGCGAGAGTTTTGTTGGGGCTGTTTCGATTGGGTTCCGGGCGGATTTCTCAATGCGAGGCGATGATTCGGCGGGCGGCCGAGTGGCTGGTTTCGGTTCAGAATGGCGACGGCGGATGGGGCGGGGATAAGGGAATTGCGTCGTCTATCGAGGAAACGGCCTTGGCTGTGGATGCATTGGCAGAGTATGTCGGGCCCGCCGCGTGTGCAGACAAGCTGCACACCCTACAGATGGTCAAATCCGAAATTCTAAGCACGAAATCCGAAACAATATCGAAATTCAAAGCGTCAAATTACCCAAACGTTAGTGGTGCGAAGAATCGCACCCTACAGGAGGCCGTTGCGAAGGGGGTCGAGAGGCTTATGGAGTATGCGCGGGCGGATACGATGGTTGCTTCGCCGATTGGGCTTTATTTTGCGAAGCTGTGGTATTTCGAGGATTTGTATCCGCTGATATTTGCTGTTTCGGCTTTGCAGAAGGTTCTATTGGTCAAATCCGCTAAGATCAGCCAACAAAAACAAAAGGGCTGCAAGTCCCAATTTGATGGAACTCATAGCCCTTATTAGTTTTGTTCGGCGGGCTAATCGGTTATAATTGCAGCGGTGGAATCGTTATTATTTTTAGGTTAGGTGATATGAAGTATAGATGCACAGTTGACAAAGGCTTCTTCTCTCGGACGGGCGGGAAGACTGGCGTTTTGTGTTTGCTGATTTTGGCTTTGTGCCCAGGTGCCCCTGAGGGGCAGGCTTATGGCTCGATGCGGGGAAAAAGCGGGCAGGCGGGCGATATCAGTAGGGTTCCTTCGCCTCGGAACACGCTGACTCTCCAGGATATTCCGTTCAAGATCGTTTATGAAACCTATCGCAGGACCGAAGGGCAATATAACTGGGAACTGTTTATGATGAATGCCGATGGCTCGGATAAGGTCAATCTGACCAATACGCCCGGGCTGGACGAGATGTACGCCCATGTCTCGCCGGATGCGACTAAGATATCGTTTGTTGTCGATGAAGGGAGCGGGCGAAATAAAATTCGCAGCGTCTATTATATGAATATCGACGGCAGCGAGAGGGTTAAGGTCGCCAGGAATGCCCGTGAGCCTTGCTGGGGCCCCGACAGCAAAAAAATCGCCTATTTGAAGGGCGAGTACGAGCGGTACAGCACGAGGGAATACGCCACGTCGGACCTTCTGATTTACGATATCGAGAGCGGCAAGCATAAGGGGCATCCCAATACTAAGCTGGAGCATATCTACGCGATCTGCTGGACGCCGGATGCGAAGTGGCTTCTTGCCGCGGTGCAGGGTGGTATGGGGTATAGCGATGCTATCCTGGCCTTCGAGGCGGATGGGACGAAGGTTTTCGATCTTGGTAAGTGGGGAGTTAAAGGGTGTCGGCCTGATATCGGGCTTGACGGCAGCACGCTTACCTGGGGCGAGACCGATTGGGAGCTGCGCTTGGGCCGAATCGACCTGTCCGGGCCTGAGCCGCGGGTAGATGAGGTGAAGTATATCCTCGGCTGCGTTCAGGCGGCGAAGGTTTATCACGTCGATCTCTCGCCCGACGAGAAGTATCTTGCCTTCAGTTACGGCCCGGAAGAAGGTGGCCAGCAGGTCGGCGGGAAAGCGAAGGGGTGGAATATCTGCATTGCGGATATGAACGGGGTGTGGGTCAAAATAACCACCGACGGCAACCACAACAAGGAGCCGGACTGGGTGCCCATTCCACCGGCAAACCGTGCAACAGTCGAGGAAAAAACTCAAAAATCACCCCTCGAAAAAATCCTCTACCACCCCCTCATCGACAAGAAAAACTAACCGCCTAATTCACGGTTACCCGACAGGATTGTAGCGGATTTATCATCTATTCGAAGGTGACAGCCGTCCCCAAGCGAAGGATGGCCTGTATCCGCAGCAGCAACTAAACTCGACATACCGTTTTTTGTCTTTTCTAATCCACGTTTTCAGCGTAACCAATAATTATATTTTTTATTTCCTTCGTGTCCTTCGTGGTTCAAATATTCTTTCGGTTGCGGCCATGCTACGACAAGTTCTCTCCGGAATTATAAATCGCCCCCCCGCTTTCGGCGTAATCTTGCAGAACTTTAGCCGCTTCTTGTCGCAGGACGTCCCGGACGACGGTTATCCCGCGATGCTCCAGCGCTTGGGACCAATTATCGAGCTTTGGGCCTTCGTCGAATCCGATACTGCGGGCATCCTCATCCCGCGCCCCGCACGTCAAACGTTTTACGCCCGACCAGGGCAAGGCCCCGAAGCACATCGCGCAAGGCTCGGTTGAAGCAACCAGTTCGTAATCCTCTTTGCCGCCGTTGCTCAGGTCGTACCGCCCTACTGCTTTTTGAGCCAGTGCAATAGCAACCATCTCGGCATGCAGAATCGAGCAATTGCTCGCCTCGACAATATTAACCCCCAAAGAAATCAGCTTGCCGTCACTATCAAACACCCCCGCCCCAAACGGCCCGCCCGTCCCACGCTGAATATTCTCCCGCGAAGCGGCAATCACAAACCCCATCCGCTCCTCAACAGAAGCGCAAAGAACAGCCCCCCCACCACCAACAAATCCGGAAACCCAATCCGGCAACCTAAACCGCAATTCCAACAGATCCATGGTGTATCCCCAACATTGAAAGCTCCTTAAGACGGACCGTATTCCAACTCACCGGCGCCGCCCCGACGCCACGCCCCAAACTCTAACCGCAAGCATATCATCCTGTCAAGCGAGGTATCAGAATAATCAATTGGTACTGATTCGTGCCACCGCAAGCCCGCCGGGGGACGCCTTGCGGCGGCGTCCCTAAGCGGACTTGCGGCGGGGCCTTTGGGCTTTGTGCCTTCGCGGCGAGAACTCAGAAATTGTTTGCTTATTTCGGCGGGATGGGCTAAGAATAGTTATCTGTAAAACAGTGTAAATCTGTGTTAATCCGTGTCAGAAAGAAGCCGGGAGGCTGTATGTTGGATACGCGATTTATCAAATTCAGGACGGCGGTCTCGGGCGTGATTAGCACTGCTGTTTGTCTGCTTCTGGTAGCTGGGTTGCCGGGCGGTTGCCGGCGGACGAGTGAACCGGTTGCTCCGGCTAAGGTTATAACGACCAAATCGGGCGTCGAGATGGTTGCTATTCCGGGCGGCGTTTTTGAGATGGGGAACAACAATGGCAACGCCGACGAGAAGCCGGTGCATGAAGTTCGAATCGATGCGTTTTTGATGGATCGATACGAGGTTGTTCAGTCGGAGTTTAAGAAGCATCAGATTTCTGATCCCTCGCATTTTAAGGACCCGAACGGGCCGCTCGACCAGATTAACTGGACGGACGCTGCGACCTACTGCAACGAGCGTTCGCTGGCTGAGGGGCTTACGCCCTGCTACGACGAGGAGACCTTGAAATGCAACTTCGAGGCGGACGGATACCGCCTGCCGACGGAGGCCGAATGGGAATATGCCTGCCGGGCCGGGACGAGCGGGAAGTACAGCTTCGGCAATAACGCCGGCAAGCTAAAGGCCTACGCCTGGTTCGCCAAAAACTCCGCCAAGAGGACGCATCCGGTCGGCAAAAAGAAGCCTAATCCCTGGGGCCTGTACGACATGCACGGCAATGTGGCCGAGTGGTGCAATGATTTTTATTCCAAAAGCTATTATAAGCAGAGCAAGCCGAATAATCCGAAAGGCCCGGCCAAAGGCGCCGAACGGGTGCTGCGCGGCGGGGCCTGGAAATCCAACCACGATGCCTGTCGATCGACGTACCGCAGCAGTGATGCTTCCCTCGACGATACATGCCTTGCCAAAGACATTATCGGTTTTCGCTGTGTGAGAAATATGCCTGATAATTTATCGAGCGAGCCTAATATGACAAGCAGCAATCCATCTCAAAACGCGCCAAAAACAGGATTCGTTTACAAGGACATCTACGTCCAACACCAGACTACGCCCGGTCATCCCGAACGGCCGGCGAGAGTCGTCGAGATAGTGGAGAACCTGATTGCAAAGGGGCTATATTCGGATTTGGTGTATATCGAGCCGACGCCGGCGGCGATTGAATGGATCAAGACTGTCCACGAGGATGAGTATATTAAGCGTGTTGAATCGAGTTGCCGGGACGGGACGGTTTATCTGGATTCTCCGGATACGCCGATATCGCGAAGGTCTTACGAGGTTGCCTTGATGGCTGTGGGAGGGGTGCTCAACGCCATCGATGCGGTTATGGAAGGGAAGGTCGCCAATGCCTTCTGCGCGGTTCGTCCGCCGGGCCATCATGCTTTGAAGGGCCGCGCGATAGGCTTTTGCATCTTCAACAACGTCGCCATCGCCGCCCGGTACATCCAGCAGAAATACGGCCTGACGAATATCCTCATCGTCGATTGGGATGTGCACCACGGCAACGGGACGCAGGCCGAGTTTTACGACGACCCCAACGTTTTGTATTTCAGCGTCCATCAATACCCGTTCTACCCGGGCAGCGGGGCCGAGGCGGAAAAGGGGGCGGGCGAGGGCTTGAATTACACGATAAACGTCCCCCTGCCCGCCGGATCGGGCGACAGCGACTATATCAAAGCCTTCAACGAAAAGCTGCGCCCGGCGGCGCTGGCCTTCTCGCCCGAATTCGTGCTGATCTCGGCGGGCTTCGATGCGCACAAGGACGATCTGCTCGGGCAAATGGCTGTCACCGCGAACGGATTTGCCGAGATGACGAAGATTGTGAAGGAGATCGCGAGGAAATGCTGTAAGGGGCGACTGGTCGCCGTGCTTGAAGGCGGGTATCACCTGGGCGGCCTGGCTGAATCGGTGGAATCACACATCCGCGTTTTGATGAGGTAACAACGCCAAATGCAGTTCCAAACGTGGCCTTTCGCATTATTCTTCGTTCTTTTCTACCCGGCTTACCTGGCCCTGAAGGGGACAAAGTTCAGATTGCCCCTGCTCTTAGTCGCATCGTATTTCTTCTATGCCTGCCTCAACCCGCTGTATCTTGCCCTGATCGCGTATTCGACGACCCTGGACTACTGCGTCGTCGGCGTGATGGCTAAAAGCGTTAGAAGAAAGCCCTGGCTGGCCCTTAGCATCGGAAACAATCTGGCGCTGCTGGGGTTTTTCAAGTACGGCCCCTTCGTCACGAACAACATAAACGCCCTGCTATCATCGCTGGGCGTCGGCTGCATGCTGCCTGCACCCGGCATACTGCTGCCGGTCGGTTTGTCGTTTTACACCCTCCAGTCGATGAGCTATACCATCGATTACTATCGGGGCGACATCGAGAGAGAAAAGAGCCTCATAAAATACGCTGCCTTTGTCTCACTCTTCCCTCGTCTGCTGATGGGCCCCATCGAAAGGGCCAAAAACCTGCTGCCCCAGTTGGCCGGGAGTCCGAAAGTCACGGGGCAGGACATCGGCGACGGGCTTTCACTTTTCGTTGCGGGCATGTTCAAGAAGGTCGCTCTTGCCGACTATCTGGCTCTTTACGTCAACAAGGTCTATGCGGCTCCGGATGAACGTCGGGACTGGGCCGAGCAGCGTAACAGCGTGCTGGAATCAGCCGTTGATGTTTATAAACGTAATAAAGCTTTACCAATATCATGAGGTAGTACCACAAAAATGAAATTATTGTTGTTAACCTTAGCGATGGCATGATCGCCGTAAAACGGCTGACCTTTTCAGCTTTTGCTACTGTATTGCAGGGTGTTATAGAAGATGACCATGCAAGGCAAATCAATTTTTGAAAAGCCCCTGAGTTTGAGCTAACTTTTTAAGAAGTACTCCATTAGTTCGAAACCGTTGTCGATCCTAAAGCCCGATTTAGCCGCGTTCGTCTCGCTGAATGTCGTATTCAGGATACCTTTTACCCCGGTTCCCGCCATGGCAAAGGGTACCGGTTCGCCCGAGTGAGCGCCCGTGGCGACGGGAGTTGGATGATCCGGCATGACGAGTATGCGCCAGCTATCGTGCTGCTGAATCGCATTGAGCACCGGCCCGACAATATGCTTGTCGATTTGCTCAATGGCCTCCTTCTTCATCGCGGCGTTGCCACTGTGCCCGGCCTCATCCGGGGCCTCGACATGGATAAAGACAATATCATACTTGTCCAGCGCCTCGACAGCCGCCTCGCCCTTGCCGCGATAATCCGTATCGACAAAACCCGTCGCTCCGGGCACATGTATCAAATCGAAGCCAATCAGCTTCGCCAGACCTCTAACGAGATCGACGGCCGTTATAGCAGCGCCTCTAAGGCCAAAACGCTTCTCGAATCGCTCCATCTGTACCCGCTTGCCCTGGCCCCAGAGCCAAATCGAGCTGACCTGATTTTCGCCGAGGTCTTTGCGGATTTTGTTGATATCGTGACCGCTGAAAAGCTGCTGCGACCTCGCCATCAAATCGATGAGGGTCTCGGCCCCTTTGCCCCGCGGCAGGAGTTTATCAACGGCGGTGCCGATATGGTCGTGCGGAGGATACGTCCGGACATCAAAATCCCAGCCCTTGAAAACAAGCAAATGCCTGTAGCTGACACCGGTATAGAAACGCATCCGCTCGTTGTCGAGCTGCTCGCCCAACTCTTTTACGAGTCTGGTCGCCTCTTCCGTTGTGATGTGCCCGGCACTGTGATCTTCCATTTTGCCGTCGGCAATCGTAATTAGATTGCATCTGAAGACCCAATCGCCTTGTGAAAGCTGGATATTACGGGCGACAGCCTCGATAGGGGCGCGTCCGGAATAGTAACGCCTGGGATCGTATCCGAGCAGACTCATCTGCGCGACATCGCTTCCCGGCTCCATACCCTCCGGCACGGTTCGCACAAGGCCCTGCCTGCCCTCTGTGCTTATCCTGTCCATATTCGGCGTCCTCGCCGCCTCCAAGGGCGTCTGGCCGTCGAATTGCTCGACAGGCTCGTCTGCAGCGCCGTCCGGTATTATGATTGCGTATTTTGTCATTTTCTTTTAACCCCCGACAAGGCAAATGCTCGGCCGAGATGATTCGCCCTGCGTCTAATCCTTGTCTTCCGGAATGTCAACAATTCTAATGCACACCGGGCTGCCGCTGAATACATCCTCTTTCGCAAGGTCGTTCAGCGCTGCGGTCATATTCTTCTGCTGCGTGGTATGCGTCGTTATCACCACTGGAACGGTATTATCCGGGCCGGTTCCTTCGTGCTGCAATGCCCCTGAAATACTTATCCGATGGTCGCCCAATATTCTGCCATAGCTGGCCACCACGCCCGGCTCGTCCTTTGCCATTACGCGGATATAGAACCTGCTTTCAATCTCGTCAATCTCTTTGATCAACGGTTCGACCTCAACTCTCGGTTTGAGAATCAACTGCCGAAAACTCGTCCCTGAATTGCCCATCGCAACATCGATAATATCCGCTACAACGGCGCTTGCGGTCGGCATCATACCGGCTCCTCTCCCGTAGAACATAACCTGTCCGACGGCACTGCCGAAGATGCTAACTGCATTAAAGGGTCCGCCAACGCGAGCAAGAGCGTTGTCATCGGCGATAAACGAAGGATGCACACGCAGGGAGACCCTGCCTTGCTCGTCCATTTGCCCGATTGCAAGGAGCTTGAGGCAATAGCCCATCTCTCCGCCGTAACGAATGTCGTCGCTTGAAATGGACTCGATGCCCTCGACGAAGATATCGTCGAGGGAGATTTCGTATCCGAAGGCTATAGAAGCGAGAATGGCCAGCTTATGCGCACTATCTCCTCCGCTGATATCAAGCGCAGGGTCGGCCTCGGCATACCCTTTCTGCTGCGCCGCAGCGAGCGCGACAGCGAAATCCTCGTTTTCGGCCGTCATATTGGACAGGATGTAGTTGCATGTCCCGTTCACGATCCCATACATTCGCGTGATATTGTTTGCCGTCAATCCGGTTCGAATCGCAGATATAATCGGTATCCCTCCGGCGCAGCTCGCCTCAAATGCGATACAGCGTCCGTTCTTCCTCGCCTCCCGGTAAAGCTCGTTGCCGTGCTCGGCGAGCAGGGCCTTATTCGCCGTGACCACGTCTTTGCCCGCATGGAGCATCGCCAATTGGATATCCCTGGCGACAGTGGTTCCGCCGATGGCTTCGACGGCGATTTCGATTGCTTCATCGCCAAGCAGCCGACTCAAATCATCGGTAAGCACGCCCTGAGGCAGTTTCACCGGACGCTGAGTGTGCGTATCGAGGTCCACAACGCAGGCAAGTTCCAGCCTAATCCCCGTTTTCGCGGCAATCCTGTCGCCGTCTTCAAGTATCAGCTTCGCGACGCCGCTGCCAACGGTGCCAAAACCAGCAAGACCAACTTTGACTCTTTTCTCAGTCATAAGCACACGCTTCTATTTCACCTTAACAGAAAATCGAATATACAGCCCCGGAATTTACCCGGAGCCACTTTTTTGATTGCCAATTACTACCAGCTACCGGCCGAATCGTCAATAACCAATCGTCTCAAGCCGAAAAAAACATCGGCATATTCGGACCTTAACTGTAATTTATATCTGAGGGCGCAGCCTGGGATTAACCTTCGCCTCATATCGACCTTATTTAAGACCGAGAGTTTTCAACATTGCCTGTGTGTGTGAAAATATCCTGGCGTTCGTGTGGCAGCCTCAAGCGACAGGGCGTATTCCCAAACCCGAAATCCGAAACAAATTCAAAATACCAATGACAGAATGATCAAAACTGTTTTGACTGCGTCAGAATAGGGTTTCGGAGATTTCGATACCTGTCCCGAACTCGCTTCTGGTTTCGGATTTCGGGTTTGGGCAAGATGCCCGCAAGCCTCCAGGGTCATCCCCATCAGAGGCCAGAATGTGGATTTTTGGAATGGAGCTATTTGCTTTGGCTGATGGCCCTTCTCTTTAGCAGCAGGATAAGGCCCGTGAGAATTATCGAAATCGCCGCGAAGGCCACGATATAGAACACAACCCGCGAGCGGCCTTGTTCGATAATAATTTCCTCAAACAGTTTGTTCTGAATGTCTTTACTAACCCTCTCTCCAGCAGTAATAGCCATGGTTCCTTTGTCATCCGTTGAAAACAAGCTTATCATGAAAGCTCCTTTTGTTAGGTTCTTATCCTCATATTCTGATGTACAGCCAGCAGCGATCCTTATATTTTCTTTCTCCCATAACAAAAGCGGCACTAAATGTTCTCTCTTTGTCCCAGCTTCCTGTTTCAAAACCTTCCTTTGAAATTTATCACCCCACATCTTACTGCAAGAAGACACAAAAGCCGTACGATATTTCCTTATTTCCCTCATATCCCCGCCCCAGATAAGTAACACATTTTTCAATCTACTATCTCTGAAGACGTAGGAGCCAACCATCCTAAGGTTATATAACGGATCGTTTTCGACGAGTTCCTTTAGCGATTGATTCTCCTTGCTTAAATCTACAGCTTGATCTGGAGTATCTCTATCCATAGGATCCATATTGGCATTGGGACGTACTTCAAGAAATTCTTTGATAGACATCCCAAGACAAATTCCTTCGAAGCCTTCCGGCATTTCTATCGGCTTATTGATGGATTCCCCGACACTCGTACCACTCAAGAACACGCTTGTAACTACTATCAAAATGAAAGCCCATCTTAACATTTTACCTTACTCCTTTATTCATCAGAAGGTTTGAGTAATCCATTTTCGTTTGAATTAGCTAAATCATCAAGTATGGTAGGCGTCCCTGCATTTAAGGTATTGGTAGTGGATCATTAGATTTGAGTAATCCTTCTCCGTTTGGATTAGATAAATCGTCAAGTATGGTAAGTGTTTCGTCATTTAAGGCCTCAATGACAGCATTCTGACAATCGGTTCTATTAGGGTCTGACAATCCGAGACCTATCGTTATTCCATGCTTATTGTTTTCTATGTCCATTACGCTTTGATTGTGTGGTTGACCTGCTGCTAGGCCGCTGTATTCATGCGCAGTTCCTGCCTCTGCAGCTTTTTGTGCACTTATCTCAATAGTCATTAATACATTCCAATAAGCATGTCGAGCAGCATCAGCATTGCCATTTCCGTAACCTCCCCCCAGTACTACTCGGTTATTATAAGCCCATGTTTCAGCTTCCTCATTAAGAGATATTACCGTATCCACAATACTCCAATTAATAAGTCCCCATTCATTTTCAGTAGGCGGTGGAACGTAAATCACAGTAGTAGTCGCTGTTCTTGTAACTCCAAGAACTGTCACAGATTCAGTTCTGCTGTTTCCGATAATGTCGAATGTAACCGAAATAGATGGGCCATCTCCAGTTTTTTCTCCCGTCCAACTGTAATCAGAGTCTTCTAAGGTTACGTCAGGAGTAACGATTGCGTCAAATGTTATACTATCTGCCAGGATGACCCCGATGCGAACATCTACAGGCGGGACTAATGGATCGATTATTTTCGGTGTTGTCATCTCCGAGTTTTTGAACCCTAACTCCAGCTTCACGACATAGATTTTGGTTGTTTTCGAGGAATCTCCGCAGGTGCAGGTCAATGTTGTCACGCCTGTCACGGTTCTGTCAACGGTACGGAAGAGTTTGTCCGTGCCGTCGCCGCCCGTAAGCGTCCAGCAGGCGGGCAGATCATTTGGTTCGTTAATATCGGGGTTCGGCGTAGCAATCACAGTGACCACATTCGGTTCGTGGTTTGGATCGACGACGTAAATGGCAAACGACCTGGTATTCGGATCCCCGTCGTCATCGTCAAACTCTGTATATGTTACATTTGGGTCGTTAGGCTCAAGCGATGCTACCTCAAAGGCATAGATAGTAATCTTAGCCCCAGGATCATTGCTTCCGCACTTGGCCGTTACTATATACTCTCCCCCCACGGTGAGATTCTTGAGCGTTGTTGTCAAAGAGTTGCAGTCAGGCTCCAGCACCGCATTACCACCTGCCGGCTGGTTTACTTCCCAAATTGTCGCATCCACAGGATAGTAAAGAGGATAATTAGGGTAAGGTATGGCTAGGAGAGAAACTTCTTCGTTTAAGCATACAAATAATGGACCGGAGTCTAAAGTACCGCTTTCCACCACCTCATTGACCTCATAGACCCAGACCTCGCAGTAGTCATTTCCGTCAGAGGGAGTATTATCATCATCCACGACAAAGAGTGCAACATCATACACCCCTGCAGTGTCATAAACATGGCTCGGTGTCCCTCCGTCTTCATGCCAATTCGGATCATTTGGATCATCCCCGTACTTCCAGAAATACTTATTTATCCCATGCCCGCCACCATATGAAGAACCGTTGTCGGGGTCATAAGAACCTGTCTCCGGTATCTCAGTACCAACTCCGTTAAAGTCCACGCTGCCTATGGGCACGTCCTGATACTCCTCGCTGGTGATACCAGGTATGGGTGGATCATCAACACAGGCATAGGATTGGCTAACAACAAAAGATACATAGGCCAGAATCAAAACACTTGTTATAAAACGCTTACTCATTTTCGCTCTCCCTTATTTGTCCGAGAATTTAACCGTCTATCGAGGGAACTAAACCACCTATTCGCTTCATTGGCTGCCGAGGACTCGGGATACTCCGCAAGGATTCGCTCATACACGTTTTGTATTTTGCTGGTCGCTTCTGCTTCCGCCATAGCGCCCGACGTCTTGAGAGACTCGTAGGTGTGTACTGTTCTAAGCAGAGCGAGCCAGGCATATTCATATTTAGGCCACTTATCAACCACGGCTTGATAGTATACTGCTCTTGATTGAAAAATTCCGTCTTTTTCAATCAGAAAGCGCCTTGTGTCCGATAAACAGTGTATATGAAGGATTATGAGTTGTCAAAAGAAACTTTGCGGCGTTTTGCAGTATCTTAAAATTCATTTCGTCAGTTTCCATTAATGGAAACCCGCCTCCACAGATCATAATGACCATATCAAATGACTCTTTAAAATCTAATTTACGAGCATCCTTTTGAATAAATTCGATCTCCAACTTCGCGTCTTTGGCCTTTTCTTTCGCTCTTTGCAATTGCGATTTAGACAGATCAACTCCGATAACTTTGTACCCACGTTTGGCTAATTCAATAGCATGTCTGCCAGTGCCGCATCCAATATCTAAGATATGTTTTAATTTATCGAACCCGAGTTCCCTTTCGATAAAATCCACCTCTCCCACAGTACCGTGTACATAACATTCGGAATCATAGCTTTTAGCGTAATTCTCAAATAGTGTTTCATACCATTGCTTCATCTTCTAGCCTTTCGAACTCTTGTCTTTGCCATTTTAACTGGGATTTCCCATATAACATTATACCTGCCCAATTACGCCGCCAAGTCTCATTTAAAGTAGAGTATCAAATCTACCTTGAAAATCAAGCTTTCTTGTTGCCATAAGCCAGCGGGTTATGGAATCGGCAGAATTCTTTTTTCAGCTTTTGGTATAGATCTTCCTGAAAATTTGGCTTGTCTAAATCTTTCGGTCCTATTACAGTAGCTGGAATCTGATTGTAGTCATAAATTTGTTTGCGATTTTTCCGGCGCTGAAAAACCTATTATCGAGGTACTTACCTGGCTGGATATTGTATAGTAAACAGCGACCATATTATTTGGTAAACCCTTTGTGTTGTCGGACATTAATCGCTTTCCAGTTAATCATGGGATGCATTCGGATACGATCCTGAAGGGATGTATCATCGGTTAAAAGTTCAGGGGCGATTTATCCTTTATCGAGCAGCAGATTTAAAAATTCCTCCTCAGGCTTTGTAAATGGCAAAATTGCAGAAAGGGCATGCTTACATTCATCGACAAGCTTTTTGCCATATTCAGCAAAGTCTTTTTGTTCTTTACCGGAGTTATGGCTTAGTGTTGGAAAAAGCTGTCTGACAAGATCATCGGTATCAAAGTTGATATTTTCCGGCGAAACCGTTCTCCAGTCTTTACGATTCATTGCGCCATATACGACAAAGGCAATTCGTAACCGTTCAGGCCCTTTGGGCCTGATTTTCCCGTTTGGCCGGGTAACGCACCCAGCAGTAAAAGCTAATCCTTCTCAATTGTACGCGTTTACGGATTACTATCAAGGATATTTTTTGAAGCGGAGGGCCACGGATGTCCGATAATATTATTTACAACAAGGTAAGGAGTGGCCGGTGGAACCGACCCGGGGAAAAAAGTATAAGCGACGGATTGCTCCACTCGAAGCTGAAAACGCGGCCCTGAAAAAGGAGGTTGCCGAACTCAACAAACTTGTTGCCAAGCTTACCGAGCAAATCGCCAGACCGCAGGCAAGACTCAGCCAACATTGCCTGGCACTTCGAGGCCGTGTTTGGTCATCAGTTGAGCATCTCGCATCAATTCGGCGGCGGCGCCGTCGGCAATTATCCGGCCCTTGTCAACCAAGACTACCCTCTCGGCAAGGGCGGCGGCAAAATTCATGTTGCAAGTCGCTATTATGAGCGTCTGCGACAGCTTCTTGAGCAGTCTCACAAGATTCCCTCGATTTCTGGGGTCCAGACTGCCGTCAGGCTCGTCCAACGTGATGATCTTGGGATTCATCGAGATTATAGTCGCGATTGCGGCGGCTCGCTTCTGGCCGGCGGAGAGATGATGGGGGGCTTTCTCGCCCATGCCCGTCAAACCCACGGTCGCCAGTGCATCGGCAACACGCATCTCTATCTCTTCCGATGACAGACCCATATTGAGGGGGCCAAACGCGATGTCGTCGAACAGAGTCGGCATAAACAACTGGTCCTCAGGATTCTCAAGGCAGGACCCCAGGCGGGCACGAATCTTTCTTAGATTTCTGCGACTGACCTCGAAGCCATCGACAGTTACTCTGCCGGTCCCCCGCGCGAACCCGGCCATCACTAAAAGCAAGGTTGATTTGCCCGCACCGTTGGGGCCTATCAGGGCAAGCTTCTCGCCGTGTTCGACACTTAGATTGATGCCGCTCAGGGCGATTGTGCCGTCCGGATACTTGTATGAGAATTCGGTTATTTCGATTGCTTTTGCCATGTCGGTTACTGCAAAACAGGTTTCCCAAAGAAGTAAAGCCCGAAGATGAAGAGCATGGCGGCCGACGCGAAGACGTAATCCGCCGGGTGGATACGCAGTTTTGTAGCGGTCTTCCATTTTCCATCGAAGCCGCGCGCCTGCATGGCGATGTTGATATGCTCGGCAGTATCTATACTGCGTATGAACAGCGAGCCGAGCATGGCCGCTGCGATTTTTAATTCCGCCTTGAATCCGAGGCTTCGCAGCCTTCTGCCTTGTCTGGCTCTGAGTATGTGGTGGGCCTTATCGATCAGGACAAATATGTAGCGATACAGAAAGCCAAGCTGGATGACTAATACTCTCGGCAGACCGAGCCGCTGCAGGCCGGTAAGCAAATTGTTAAACCGAGTCGTCGAGACCAGGGCAATGAGGGCCAGCATTGTAACAATGAACTTTGCGAGAATAGTGAAACCTCTCATCCAGCCCGAAGTCAGACGCCAGGAAAACGGTCCGAAAGCCACGGTGACCGGCGTTCTGTCATACAGAGGACAACTCAAGGCCAGGACCAGCACAAACGGGCTGACCAGCAGTATCTGTTTGAGGGTGAACCGCAAAGGAATCCCGGCCAATACGAGAATCGCAAAAGGGCCGACGGCATAACAGGCGAGGATGCTCAGCGAGGTTCGCGGCAAAGAGACGACCACAGCCGTGAAGACAAGCACAACGACGAACTTCACCCTGCTGTCCAGCCGATGTATGGGCGAATCCTGATAAGCAAACTTGTCTATATGTGCGTGGTGCATCGCGAGAACTCCTCTTTAGCCGGCAAAACCAAGGCCCGCAGAACCTTCAGAGGCGGTGCCGCGGGCGCCGAGCCGCTATTATACCAAATTGCGGCGGACTATACGACAGCCGACTGTCTTTTCCTGAGAATACGCGCCATCAGCCAGATAACGGTCATCGTTATCGCCGAGCCGAGGACACCTGCAAAACTGGTCCAGCCGGGTCCAATTTTTGCGGCTTCGTGCGGCAGTTCGCCGAGTTTTGACGTTCTGGCTGAGTAGTCCGGCATCGGGGAGTATTTCGACTGGAAATCATCTACGGCGGCTATTGTCGAATCGGCATTGGCGAGAGCCGGTTCAAAATCCGGCTGATCCGGACGCTCGGAGTAGCTCCATTCCAGCCCGTCGGGAAGATTGGAGGCAAGCAGAGAAACACCCGCGCCGATGATAATAGTGAAAACCGCGAGGGTGGCTAATACGGCTGATCTGCTTAATCTGGTTTTGCCGGGCGGTGAGTCAAGAATAATGTCAGGTCTGACTTGCTGGAGATAGCCCAATACCGCCACGGTAACTAAACCCTCAACAAACCCCACCAGGAAATGGACTCCGATCATTGTTATCAGAAACGTCGAGAACGGGACGGCTAAGACGCCGGCCAGGGTCGCCTGCACAGGGACGAGAATCGCCCCCGCCTCGATAGAGATAATACAGGCGAACATTGTACCGACATAGAGGCGCAGACTGGAGGCAGAGCCGATTGTAACGGTCCTGTACAGGAAGTAGCCAACGTAGCTCGGGACCAGGGCCATATTGATGATGTTGCAGCCAATCGCGAGAAGGCCGCCATCCTGAAAAATAAGACACTGCACGATCACCACCGACGACATAACAATTGCAGCTAAGTGCGGCCCCAATACGATCGCCAGCAGCACTGCTCCCACCATGTGCCCGCTCGTCCCCGGCATCGCAGGCAACTGGAAGTTGACCATCTGCCCGGCAAAAACGAACGCCCCGAGGATGCCCATCAGAGCAAGCTTGTCGGCGGCCAGAATGTGCCTGACCTTTCTGCAGACAAAACCAAGACCGGCTGCGGCAACAGCCAAAGTGCCGGCGGCGACGGGAACCGAAAGTAATTCATTAGCCATGTGCATAAAACAATCTCCTAATACAGAGGTGCGACGCTCGCTATATTTGCGTCCGAACACCGAGCGCATAAGAATAATGAATTTGTGCTACCATGTCAAGAAAATAATTTTCCGTAAATCACACACATCTTATTTGAACTGTGTTATTGTTGCGGTATTCCGCTGTTTTGGCGTATTTCCGGCTTAAAACAGCATTTGCGCCCGTACGCCCAGCACTATGGAATCACTGACAGCCCCACTGCCGCCGGGGTTGGTGAGGTACTGGATGCTCGGACTTATATTCAGCCATGGCGTAACCTGAGCGTTGTAATAGACTTCCAGAACACTTTCGCTGTCTTCGCGATAGGTCGTGGCCGCCCTGTCGCTGAAGAAGCCCCTGGCAAAACCGGCGCCGAGAACATCGTCATCCCGACCATCAAACAGCCCCTGATATTGAAAGCCGGCGCTCCAGAAATTCGTGATGTCGTTTCTCTTGCCGGGGGCATAGCCGTATCTGAAAAACGCGCCAAGGCCCTGGGAATCTTCGGGGCTGTCGTTTTCTTTGCTCAGCATCTGGTCGCAACTCGTGTAAAAGCCAATGTCGTCGCGATAATTCCTGCTCGCATCCGAATGAGCTTTGGGCTGCGGGTCGTTCCAGAAGCCAACACGATACGCGCCGATTAAAGGCCCGTTGGCGGAGGCAAGTTTGGGCGTCACGCCGGTCTCAAAGATGTAGAAAAAGTAGTCTTCATCGTGGAATGCCGTCCTGAAGCCGGTCTCTCTCGCGTCGTTTTGGGCGTCCACAACGCCTGCGGAAGCATACCACCAGTCAACAGGATTGTAGAGCCCGGCCAGGCCAAGGGCATAGTCCGGGAAAGGAATCGTCGGATTATTGACAAGGACGCTGTTCAAGAATTGGCTGGTCTCATCGTTTGCAAACGCACTTGTGTCAAAAGCCACGGGACAGCCGCTGCACTCGAACCCGCCGGTCAGGTCCATCTTGCCCACTCTGAGAAGAAAGGCGCCGTCCAGCATGGCCTGTTCGTACCACAATTCGGTAACGTCCATCGAGCGTCGGCTGCCGGCGTCGCCGTTCACGCCGAACGCACTGCCTACCGAAGGCCCGTTAATACCGCCCGACTTCGACCACAAGCCCTCCGCATGAACGAAGAGACTGCCGCCTTCAATGCCAAGCAGCTTCTGCAAGTCCGCCGACAGTTCCAAATCGTAGCTGCCCGAATACCGACCGGCCCGGCGATGCCTGCTCAGGCCGCCGTGAACATTCTGCTGATAGATATTTGTGGCGCCGAGGCCAAGCTCTATCCCGCTGTCGGCGAGGCGATTGTTAAGCCCCCAAAATTCGTCCGTCAAAGTCTCCCTCGTCCGGATGTGATGTGAGGCGTGCGGCCCAAGGGGTCGGTCACTGCCGGCGAGAGAAATCCCTGTCAAACTCAACAATACTGTGATCTTCGCCACAATCCATCGTCTATTCATATTCAAACCACTTTTCATAAATACCGGGAAATCAAACTTTGCGCATTTTGCGCATAAGAATATCTAATTCGTGCTACCGCCGCAAGAAAAATATTGACAAAAAATCCGCTATCGCGTAAGTACTTTGTTCCACACAAGTTCATTGACTGATAAGGAATACTTATGCCATCTACGAAAAATGCTATCGTTGTCGAATTGAACGATAAGCCTGAGTATCAGCGTGTTATCGAAGGCCCTCCAGTTACCGGCGGGATGAAGGTCGGCAGGGTACATCTTGAAGCCGGCAAGGCCTGCGGAGAGCACACTACCAAAGAGAATGAGGAGGTTCTCGTTTTCCTCTCCGGGCGGGGCGAACTGCTAATCGGCGAAGAGCGAGAAATCCTTGAGGTCGGCTCGGCTAAGGTGGCGTTTATTAGGCCCCAGACCATTCACAACGTCAAAAACACCGGCTCAGAGCCGCTAATCTACATCTTCTGCGTATCGCCCGTTTCTAATTGACCAACGCAATCGGGGCGTTAAAAAAACCGCAAATAAGAACGCCCGGGCGCTGATTAGAGGCTGATTCGGCCTTTGCCAAGCAGCGCGGGTTCAGGGCGGCAAGATCGTTTTTTGGTACTCAAACTGACCAAAAAGTGATTTCTTTTTTACATAACACTTTTCATTGATCGTTGCGTCAAAAGTCCAATTTACAAGCCCCGACCGTAAGGGAGGGGGTAAAAACAAGGATTTTATTCGTTGTTTTACACTTTTCCCATTTTGTTTTCGTAGATGTGAAGCTATTCCAGAAATATAGCGTTTTAGATAAAATGTCACTTTAGGTTTCAGGCGAGGAGGAGAAGAGTCAAAGACTATCAGCAAGCCCACTTCTTGACCTTGACGCTGGATTTGCTGCGCCATTTCATACGCCACACGGACGCCAAAACATATGCCTCCTATAAGATAAGGCCCCTTGGGCTGGATCCTCTGCATCTCGTGTACATTGTGGGATGCAATTTCCTCAACTGTAACGAGATAAGGACGTTTGTCATACAAGCCAACGGGGTCTATTCCATAAACAGGCTGGGAACGGTCGAGTTCGCGGACCATATTGATGAACTGCAGAGAAGTGGTTGCTGCAGGAGGGATCAAAAAAAGAGGTGTTTTTGCGCCTGATGTCTGCATGGGAACAAGAGAGGAATCCTCAGAGATGGACACATTTTGACCTATCACATTTGCCAACTGCCCCAAAGTTGACGACTGGAATAATGCAGAGAAGGGCAGCGTCTTGCCAAAAATGCGTTCAATTTCAGAAAATAGGCGAACCGCCAGAAGGGAGTGACCCCCCAACTCAAAAAAATCATCTTGAATCCCAATGTTTTCATTACACAGCAGTTCAGTCCAAATCTTGGCAAGTCTCCTCTCAATTGTAGTTCGGGGAATCATGAATCCTCCCGAAGACTCGGCGCATTCCTCCCGACGAGCCATCAATCCCGCTCGGTCAACCTTGCCGTTGGGGGTAAGAGGAAGAACATCCAGAGTGAACCATTCGTGAGGAACCATATAACCTGGCAAGTAGTCCTGAAGATAATCGCGTAGTTCAGAGGGTGAGAAATTGTATCCATCCTGTTTGACAATATAGCCTGACAGACGCTTGTCGTCAGCAGTATCGCCTCGTGTAACAACAACGGCATCCTCTACAGACTGATGCCGCCTAAGGACCGATTCGATCTCTTCGGGTTCGACACGAAATCCTCTGATTTTCACTTGATTATCGAGTCGGCCCAGAAACTCAATGTTTCCATCCGGCAGGTAACGAGCTAAGTCCCCCGTTTTATACAGACGGCCATGCGGTTCTTCACTGAATGGATTCGGAATGAACTTCTCCGCATTCAATTCCGGACGATTCACATATCCGCGGGCCAGGCCCAATCCACCGATGTGCAGTTCACCACGAACGCCAACAGGCACCGGATTCTCCCACCTGTCCAATATGTAAGCGGTTGTGTTTGCAATTGGTCGTCCTATAGGAATCGATCGAATTCCTTCGTCAATGTTCCTGGGAATACGATAGCAGCACGCGAAAGTTGTGGATTCGGTTGGTCCGTAACCATTGATAATCTCCGTTTCCGGCAAGAATTCTATGGCGCGGCGGACATGAGCAACAGACAAAGCTTCTCCTCCGGTTAATAGCTGCCTGACGCCAGCCAGGCTTTCCGGAGCCTCATCGATCAGCGTATTGAATAGGGAAGCCGTCAGCCACAACGTATCGATTTTGTGTTGCTGCAGCGTGCTCTTGATCGCGGCAATTGTGGGCACCCTATCTGGGAAAAGCACACATCTGCCGCCGTGCAGCAATGCACCCCACAATTCGAATGTAGAGGCGTCAAAGGTCATAGGAGCCATCTGCAGGATTGTTCTGGATGCACCCAGGTCAACATAGTCCACGCCAAAGAGTAAGCGAACAATTGCTTTA
Organism: Sedimentisphaerales bacterium; assembly: GCA_041322395.1. Classification (GTDB taxonomy): domain Bacteria; phylum Planctomycetota; class Phycisphaerae; order Sedimentisphaerales; family Anaerobacaceae; genus JAFGCD01. Next base: position 1,718,040 of record JBGLNQ010000001.1, on the reverse strand, counting down.
TGCGTGACCGCCACACCTTTGGGCCGACCGGTCGTTCCGGATGTGTACATAACGTAGGCAAGATGATCATTGTCCTGTCCGACAACAGGATTCCTCTTGCTTTCCGAATGGATTAGTCCCATCTCCCGATCAACGAAGACTCTCGTCATGCCAGAGGATGGGAAGTAATCCCCCATCTTCTCTTGTGTCAATAAGAACCGGATGTTCGAATCAGACATAATAAAAGACAGCCGATCTGAAGGATCTGCCGCATCAAGAGGGATATAGGCTCCGCCGGCTTTGAGTACCCCTAAGATACAGACCACCGTTTCAACTGAGCGATTCACAGCAATGCCGACACAATTCTTCGGTTGCAAGCCCCTTTTGATAAGGTAATGAGCTAATTGATTCGAGCGGTCCTCTAATTGCCCGTATGTCAGTTGATTCTCGCTGCAGATTACTGCTGTTGCGTCCGGCGTTTGTTTAGCCATTCGTGAGAAGATTGCATTGACTGTCTCAACTGGAATCGAACGCTCCGTATCGTTCCAGGCTCTGATAATCTGATCGGCCTGAGAATCCGTCAGTAGAGGGATTTGTGATAAATGCAGGGCGGGGTCCCTGGCGACTGCTTCGAGTAATGCCGTGAAACAGTCCGAGATATGCTGAATAGTCCTCTTTTTGAACAGGCCGCTGTTGTATTCGAATCTGCCGTGAATATGAGCATCCTGAACGTTGACAAACAGGCTAAGATCGTATTCCGTATTTCTTGGCGGGATTTCCGTGAGTTCACGATCCAGTCCGAGCATGTCGGCCTGCCGGTAATCCTCATGAAGAAGGCAGATAACCGTCCGAAAGAACGGTGTATGATTAGCATGCCGATGGGGATTGAGTTCCTCAACCAGTTTCTGGAAAGGCAACTCGTGGTGTTCAAGAGCATCCAGAAAGGTTTTTTGCACGGCTGACAGAAGTGTGCGGAACTTGGGATTCTCGGACATATCTGTCCGCAATGCCAGCATGTTTATGAAGTACCCAATGGTTGGGAAGAGACCCAGGTTGTCCCTGCCCACAAAAGGAGTTCCGACCACAATGTCACTCTCGCCGCTCAGCCGCATCAGCAGTGCTTGAAAGGCTGCAAGAAACGTAACGAACAAAGTCACTCCTTCGTCACCGCTTAGTTTCCGCAGCGTCCGGAGCATGTCTGCCGAAAGCTCAAACGTTACATGCTGCGCAGGAAAGCTCTGAACAGGTTTTTGGCTATAATCCGTCGGCAAGTCCAGCGAGGCTGGGCAGCCTGACAAAGTCTGCCTCCAGAAGCTGACAAGTTCTTCCAATCGCCGGGAATTCAGGCTCTCTCTCTGAGCGAGCGCAAAGTCACTGTACTGAAATGGCAGTGGCGGCAATTCCGGCCGTTGCCCGAATATGAATGCTCGGTAACACAACGCCAGTTCCTGTCGAAAAGCAAAGGCCGAGGTTACGTCGATGATAATATGATGAAAATTGAAGAATAGAATATGCTCATCTGCTGCTGCACGGAATAGCCTCATCCGAAACAGAGGGCCTTCTTCCAGCCTGAAGCCATGATCCATGTCGTCGGCGCACCGCCGGTCAATCTCCCTCTCGGCGGCATCAGGGGCCAGATGACCGAGATCGACCAAAGGAAGATCGATTGTAACAGAGTCGAGCACTCGTGCTTCAAAGTCACCTTTGGCATCGCTGAAGGTCGCCCTTATCGCTTCATGTCTGTCAACGATGTGCTGCACGGACTGCCGCAATGCATGGATATCCAATTGACCCGACAAACGGTCGGACCATGCTATGCAATGCGTCGAGTCGGTTCCTTTCAGTTTCTCCTGGAACCAGATCCCCTCCTGCCCAAAAGACGGAGTCACGATTTTCCCGGCCGAATCGTTTGAATGAGAATTCCGGCGCGTCGGCGATGATTCGATTAGCCAGGCAAAGGAGTAAACACATTCCCTATCCGTCATACTTGTCACGAGGTAACGAGAGCCACGATAGGTTGCGTCTGAGGGTGAACCTATGGCGACATCGTGCAAAATAACTTCAGCTAATCCGTTGCCAAGCCCATCGCCGGATGCTTTGAGAATAGCTTCCTTCCGGGTGAAAAGTGTAACCGGAAGAGCATCGGCATCTGATTTTGCAGAATTATAGACATCCCGACCGGAGTCTATGTAATCGTCAATCATTTTCCGTAGAGGCTCGTCGCAAATCTCCTTCACAGTTTCCGGGCTGAGAGTTCGTATTGTCTCCACATCAATTCCCACAGGTTTGCGAGCAACGGCGGCACACACGATATCGTCATTATGACTTATCGAGAAGAATATGTCTTCCAATGGAACTTTATCAATGTGTTCGCCGAACAGACTGACATTCACCGGAGTCGAAGACGACAATACCTGGAAGTCGCCAATTTCGTATTCTTTGCCGAGCCATCTTCCAATAGTCGCACTTGCGATGATTTTCACAGCCAGCTTACCGGCATATTTTTCTCGACGACGTTTCTCTGATTTAAGTAAGGCTATCTCACGCTTCTCTGAAGGTGTGTATAGTTCATCATGCAACCGTCCGTATTCGGCCGCTTCTCCAAGCCGCAAGACAATGTATTCCGTATCCTCAACACCCAGAGCAGTAGGAGGCGATACAATACATGATGTAAGACTATCTAAGCTCGATTGAGCAGAATACGCCGGCTCAACCGGTTTGTCCCGGATATTTTCCGACGTCTCTGCAGGCTGTCCCTGCTCACTGCGCAAAGCTGCAGTCATTGCGGAGCGATAGGGGTCATTTGGTAAGAAACAGCTATCCGCCAGCCCGGCATGGACAACGAAGTTCTGCACGCCTGGCTTTTCTGATTTCAAGAAAGCCGAAAGAAGTGCGCCGAAAGTATCGACAGCTTGCTGCAGTGGAATAGGTTCAACTCCTGCCATTTCAAGGAACTGTCTTGTCCCTTCTCTGGAGGCCATGCCCACTTGGCCCCATGCCGACCATCCTATGGAAAGAACCGGCAACGATTCTGCTCTAAGACCGTTCAGATACGCATTGCCGGCGGCATAGTCAGGATGTCCATCTCCTCCTATATATCCGGAAATCGATGAGAAATTAACTACTCCACGCACTTGAGATAAATCCAACTCGTCCAGAATCCGGTGAATACCAAGGACCTTGGCGCCAAGTATCTGGTCAATCTCTGATCTCAGAATGTCTTTCATTGGTCGCGAAATGACAACGCCGGCAGCGTGAACCACAAGGGAGATGTTCCGTTTGGCCAGCCCCAGGGACCTAACGGCATCGGTGTCACATAAATCCCCCGCCAGATACTCGATCCGTCCCAAGCCTTCTGCATCGATCCAGCTCTCTTTGTGCGGCTTGCGCCCAATCAGAACGAATCTTGATCTGACTAACCGAATCAACCGACGCACTACAGCCGCCGCAATTCCTCTGGCCCCGCCGGTCACCAGAACAACGTCGTCTTCTCCGAGCAAATCCGCCAGCTCTTCGACGCTGCCGTCAATATCGGAATGAGGAATTAACCGACCTTGCTCGATCTTTCCATCGGGGAATATGTGCCCGCCGAGAGTCGTGTCGGCGACCACTCGCCTTAAGAGATTCTCATTCGGGCAAAGCGAATCGACATGGTGATAGGAGAACCGAAGATAGGGAAGATCCTTCTGCATGGATTTTGTCAGACCTGTCAAAGCGTAATAAGCCGCCTCATTGAAAGCTTCGCGTGATGAGAGCGTAATGATATGAACAGCCGGCTTACCTCTGGCTTGTTTCGACATATCCGCTATCTTGATGACTCGCTGCAACAAATCCGGGATGGTCTGCTTGCACAACTTGTATGGATTATCGGGGAGAGACCACAGCAACAACGTCTCGCCGTTAATGTCGGAATGTGCCGAGCAATAAGCGACCAAACTCTCCTTCAAAAAGCTCAGTTCTGGGTCAATAATCGCATTTAACCTGGCTGAAGGCGATGCGATTGAACCCAAATCCTCTGTGACTGCACCGTATCTGAAACAGTGAACATCCCGCATGGGTTGCGCTGTGGATGCAGGCACAGAACTCGCCTCTGAAACAAAACCCGCAGCTTTAGCCATGGAGACAATCTTGCGCACACTGGTTGCGTTGCGAAAGCTGGTGAACTTTTCAGGCAGTATCCTGCCGCGTAAGAGAGAGATAATCTGGATGTTCTTAAGCGTGTCAATGCCTAAATCGCGCTCGAATTCGGCGTCATCGTCGATCTGTTCAAAGCTGTATCCTGATACTGCAGCGACTACTGCACGCACCTTGTCCTCGGCTGAATCGAACTCAGCAAATGAACCGGCATCAGGCGAACTGGTTTCTCCATGCCATGGCTTGGTAGGCAACGGTCTGCGGGAAATAGTCAAAGGTCGTGATAATTCTTCTTTAAGGCTGTTCAGTTTGCGCAGGCTGTCCTCTCCGGGGTCGTCCAGATTAATCGCCTGAAACGGCTTGCCCTGCAGCATGTCGTCAACAAGATGAGTCAAAACAGACTTGGGGCCAATCTCGACAAAACGGCGGACTCCCGCTTCGTATGCCAACTCAACCTGGGACACAAAGTCAACAAGGCCGTCATCATCGGGGACGGTGCTGGCGGTGCTGGCGACCAGTACGAGGTCGATAGGGACGACGAGGCTGAACAGGCAGTATGAGAAGGCCGCATCGCTGGCTGAGAAACAGCTTACCCTGATTGACTTTCTCGGTATCGACGAATTCATCGAAGCCGGGCGGCTTGAAGGCCTTTCGCAAGAGTCCGAGCCGGCTTATCACTGGCAGGTTGAAACCGAATACCAGGATATAGACAGCCTTTACCGCTTGACGATGACGGTTATGTGGGTCGATCGCGGTCGTCCGCACAGCCTTGTGGTTGAGACGATGCTCAACGGCGAGAGTCTCGTTCTCAAGGAAGAAAGCGAGGGCAACAGTACCGAAGACGGCGGCGATGCCGGGGGCGGTTCGGCGCCGAGCGGAAATACCGGCGGCGGGGGCGGGGGTAATTCGGCGCCGAGCGGAAATACCGGCGGCGGAGGCGGGGGTAATTCGGCACCGAGCGGAAATACTGGCGGCGGAGGCGGGGGTAATTCGGCACCAAGCGGAAATTCCGGCGGCGGGGGCAGGGGTAATTCGAGGTAGGAACAGTCTAATGAACGAGCATCTGAAAAAAACCGGGTTTACGTTGGTTGAAGTTATGATTGCTACGACTATCGGGACGTTTATTGCGATGGTATCCATCGGCGCTCTGCGGGCGGTGACCGCCGGTTCAAGGATGGTTGAGGCGAATATCGAAACCGCCTCAGAGGTGAGATTCGCGGCGAGGACGTTGAAGCAAGACCTGATCAATATGTATAAGCCGCCCAGCAAGCAAAATACCAAATTTATCGCTTTGGGCGAGGAATCGGGCGGCAGCGTTAGCAGTTATCTGATTTTTTACACGGTGAGCAGGGCGAAGGCCAGAAGGACAGAGCCGGAAGGCGATATATATGAGGTCGAATACTTTCTGAACGTTGACGATGAGAAATCAACGCTTATGCGGCGTTTTTGGCCCAATCCGGACGAGGATCGGGAGCCTGGCGGAATTCTCTCGGTTATCGCCGAGGACATCGCGATTTTCGAGGCAAAGTTCTTCGATGGGACAGAATGGTCCTACGAATGGCCCGAGGAGATGGATACTCTGCCGATGCTGGTCGAGTTGAACATAGTCGCAATGCAGAAAGAATCACGGCGGCCCGCCATGGAAACCATTTATATTAACCTGGCCAGATCGACGGGCAGTTTGCTCGAAGAAGAAGGCGAGGGCGAGGGTGAAGGAGAAACTGGTTGATGTCTTTGTCGTATATCGTATGTCGTATGTCGTATGTTGTATGTCGCATTGCGTATCGCGTATTGCGTATTGCGTATTGCGATGCTGGTGCGGAATGCGAGCGACGGGAAACGGTTGGGGCCTTGCGTTTGGGTCTTTGCGAGCGGGGGCTTGTTCTTGTTGGCGTGCTTTGGCTTCAGGTTATTCTTATTGCCATTGTTGCCATTGTCTCTCAGAACAGCCGGCTTGATTTGAAGGTGCGAGCGGTGGGCATCGAAGAGCTTCGGTGCAGGTGGGCCTGCCGGGCGGGGGTCGAGAAAGCTGTGGCAATCCTGAACGAAGACCCGCGGGAATGCGACGATCTGAACGAGTTGTGGAGCGATAACGACGCAGACTTTAACGATGTGAGCCTCGATATGTGCAATTTCACGGTTCGCGTAATCGACGAGGCGGGCAAGCTCAATATCAACACCGCAACGAAAAATCAGTTGATGGAATTGCCCAATATGATCGAGGACATAGCCGATGCGATCATCGACTGGCGGGACAAGAACGAGACGGTTGACGGGTTTGGCGTGGAGGGGGAATATTACGAGACTTTGGCCCACCCTTACCGCATTCGCAACGGCCCGTTTCGGACTTTGCGGGAGTTGCTGCTCGTGCGGGGGGTTACCGAAGAGTTGTTCTATGGTGAGGATACGAACTTCAACGGGCAACTGGACCATAACGAGAACGACGGCGAGCAAACGCCGCCCAACGACGACGCCAACGGCGAACTCGACCTCGGCTGGGTCGAGTATCTGACGTGCTACTCATACGCCAACAACGCCGACGCCGACGGCGAGGCGAGAGTCAATATCAATCAGGGCAGTCAGAGTTCATTGGAGAGTTCGTTAGGCATAAGCTCTTCTCACGCCAGGTGGATAGTCGATAATCGAACTCATAACAGTATCGGCGATCTGATAAACAACAACAGTCCGAAGGAGCCGCAGGAGGGCAATTCGAACAGCGCCCAGCCGCTTGATATGCTGACGTTCGGCAGCATTGCGGATATGATAACGGTTAGCAGCAACGATAAAACGGACGGCCTGGTGAATATAAATACCGCCTCGGATATTGTTCTCTCCGCGCTGCTTGGCGGGGGCGAGAGCGGGCTTCAGCTTGCCGAGGATGTAATCACATACAGGAAAGAGCAGATGTACGGCATGGAGAGCATCGCGGACGTTTTGCAGGATGGCGGTATGAGCGTTTCCGACTTTAAGAAGATTGCCGATCTGATCACGGTTCGATCGGATGTCTATACGATTCGCTGCTATGCATCGGCGGTTAGGCCATCGGGCGCCGCGGGATTTACCGTTCGAACCGAAACGGTTGTGGATCGCAGTTCCACGCCTTATAAGATACTCTACTGGTATCAGGGAGCACAAAACTGATGAGTGATAAGGAAGTTGGTGCGAAGAAACGAGATTCTGTGGTTGCGATAGCGCGTGCCGAGGGCCGATTACAGGCCGTCGAGGTTCGCGGCAAATCGTCGCGGTTCGAGATTCTCTGGACACAGACCGGCAAAGACGAGCAATCCGATTGGGGACGGTTCGCCGCTGATTGCGGGCTGCCTGCCCCATGGGGGGCGACGGGACCGGTCGAGCGGGGCGAAGGTGACGGTCGAAAGGAAGTTGTTGCCGGATTCAGTTCGGCGGGTGTGGTATTCAACCGAATTGAGGTTCCCGCGGCGGCGCGTGCCGATGTCGAATCAATAGTTCGGTTTCAGGCCGAGAGTCGATTGCCGTTGTCGGCAGAACAGATGGAACTCGTCTGGCGGCCGGGACATGCTACGAACGGGCAACTGCCGGTGACCATGGCGGCGGCGAGGACGGATCGTTTGCGGGCTTTCGTTAATGAGGTCAAAAGCATCTTACCGGCCATGATAATACTGGATGCCGAGGGGATAGTGAAAGTATGGCGGAGTTTCTTCGGAGGAGACGACGGAGTAGCGGTAGTTATCAGCGCCGGAGCAAACAGTTCACAACTATGCATGGCTGAAGGCGGGGCACTGGTCAATGCGGTAGTTCTTGATATGGGCGTGAATGATTTTGCGGTTGGACGTGTGCAAACAGAGGCTACCGAGAGGTTTGTTCGAGATGTGCGAAGCATTTTGGAGATGTTCGGCTATTCGAATCCGGACGAGTTGCGTATTATGGTGCTCTCGGACGGCAGCGATACGTTTGAGGCCATAGCGGGCGCTTTGGTATCGGCGGGCTTGAACGCCGGGGCTGTTGGGCCGGATGTTAGTCAAATTGCCGAGGGCGGCAATCTCAGCGACGAGACCGTGTATGACTATCGCCTGCCGATAGGGCTTGGACTGATTGCTCTGGAAGCACGCGGCGACGAACTCAACATTTTCAAACGATTGTACAGCCCGTTGGAGAAGGCGGAAAAAAAGAGCGGGCTTTCTTCGCTGATTGGCGCAGGGGCTCTTGCGGTTGCAATGCTTGTTGTTTTGCTTGTTGTCTCTTATGCGGTCGATGCAGCCAAGCCGGGCGCAATCGACAGGGCTATCGAGAAGGTCTTTGCGGAAAAGGGGCGTTCCGAGATCGGTATGAAAGGTCTTGCCGCTCGCCAGGGTCTTCGGAAGGAAATTGCCGCTCAAAGACCCGATATGCTGCACCTGATAAAGCTCTTAGACGATATTGCCGCGGGCAGGATTGAGGGCCGGGAAGCGGACAACGATGCCGGGCGGGGTGGAACCAGGCTGCAGGAATCCGGCAATGATTCCGGACGCGGCAGGGGCGGGCCCCGAGGAGGTAATAGGAATGCTCCCAACCGCGGAATTAAACTTGAGGAAGTCAATTTCAAGAAAGGGGCGCTCGCAAGCGTCTCGGGCGAAGCGCCTGGAGAAGACCAGGTGCACAAGTTTGAAAAAGACCTCAATGCCAGTGATTACATCAGTAGCGCCTTGATTCTCCCGAATCTGAAGCAGGACGAAAAGACCAAGAATTACAGTTTTACCATAGAGTTCAAGTACAGGAAATTCAGCGAAAAGAAAACGCTAAGATGAAAGTAATCATAGATTCAGCGAGACGATAATGCAGAAACTAAGCGAAAGAGATATACGAACTATCAAGTTGGGCGCAGTTGGCGTCGTTGGGATTTTGATATTCTTCTTTGGCGCAAAGGGGCTGGGAAAATGGTCGAAGGCCAGAGCGGTCGCGAATATGAAGGCGGCCCAGATCGAGGGCGTGAATATGGGCGACGCCAAGCTGGCGGGACTTCTGTCGATAGTGCCCGTCTTCGAGATGCCGGAAAAGGAAGAAGAGCAGAAGAGTCGTTTTAGAGAAAAGCTCTTAGATCAGTTTAAGAGGGCCGGGATCAGGCACGAGCCGCTGAAAGTTGTCATCACAAAGACAACGCTGTCTAAGAGCTACAAGCTTATGAATATACAGTGCAAAGCGAAATGCAGCTTCACTCAGGTGCTGGACCTGCTGGCGAAGCTCAATGAAAACCCTCACCTTGTCGGCGTGGAAGCATTCAAAATGAAATGTAATAAGAGTAACCCTCAGGAAGTTGAATTGGATTTGACCGTCTCGACGGCGTTTTTGCCGGGCTAATAGTTCCGGCAACGGCGAAAAGGGCGTCCGCCAAGGCAGTCGCATAGCTTATGAATTTGGCATGAAGGACAATATGCAGGTTTGATAGAAAGAGGCCGTTATGATAACTGAATATGTAAAAGAAAATAAGCGATTGGCCCTTCGTTTGTTGTTGGGTGCAGCCGGCGTATTGGCGATTCTGACTATTGCCAAGCTGTGGGACTACCGTAGTTCCACGGCCAATGCTCAGAATATAGTGTCCAAAGCTGTGGATCAGGACAAGAGCGACCCTAATCTTCTTAAGGCGAATCTGGCCGACGCCAAGAAGATTGCCGATGCGATCAAGAAGGAGAATCTTTTTGTCCCGATTCCGCCGAAGCATCATCCTGTGAGCGAAGTGATCGGGATAATGGGCGTAGAGGCCCTGATTAACGGCAAGTGGTGCAAGGCCGGCGACAAGATTGGCGATGCCACGGTCGTCGCAGTTGAGCCAACGCAAGTCAAGATCGAATGGGACGGTAAGGAGAATTACTTTGCGCCAATTGCCTCCGGAGCCGGTGCATCGGCCTCGTCGGAGCGTGGAGGACGGGACAGGGGCGGCGTGTCCAGGGGTCCAAGGCCCCAGAGGAGTGGGACGTCTGACGCGGTACCGGAACGCGGGCCCGGGCCCGGCGGCGATATGTCGCAAGAGCAAAGGGCGAGAATGGAAGCTATGAGGGGAAGGTTCGAGAGTATGTCGCCCGAGGAACGGGAGGCATTTAGAAACGAGATGAGGTCAAGATTCGGCGGTCGCGGCCCGGGTGGCGGTGATGGCGGCGGTCGCGGTACGGGTGGGCCTGGCGATGGAATGGGCGGCGGCGGTCGAGGCAGGTCTGGCGGCGGTCGAGGCGGGTTTAGCGGCGATGAAAGCGGACGGTAATAATAATACGGCTGATACAAAGGAGTAATTAAAATGAAAAAGGCAAGCACATTAATATCGGTAATCATTGCGATTGTGGTGCTGTTGGCTGCTTTGGGGATTGGATTCTCCGTAAAACAGTTCAGGGTCCGGCGCGCCGAAAAACCGGCCGAGGCAGAGGCTGCGCCTAAGCCGAAGGAGTTTGTTGGGCGGAATGCGCTGCCCGGCAGGGGTGAAAGAAGCAGGCCTTCAGGCCTTACCATCGAAGAAAGAGCCGAAAGGCAGGACGAGCGGGCCCGCGAGAACGAGCGGGTCGCCAATATGTCCGAGGACGAGAGAAGAGAATACATGCGTAGGCAGTCCGAAAGGTTCGGCGCCGGTGACCGCAGGAGCGAACAGGCAGGCGGCAGAAGGCCGGGCGGTACGGGAATGTCGGATGAGGAAAGACAGGCAATGAGAGAGAGATATGAGAATATGTCCGAAGAAGAACGGGCACAGGCTCGAGAGCAAATGCGTCAGGGGTTCGGCAGCAGGCGACGGGACGATAGTGGAGGAATGCCCGGCGGCGGCCAGGATAGCGCCATACGCAGGGGCGACGGTGATAAAAGTTACAGCCGTACAGGAAAAGAACGGGCAATGCCCGCGCGGCGGCACAGGTTGCGGGGTATGCTCATCGCTCGAGGGGGTATTTTGCATCACAGAGGAGAAGAGCGGAAATACCGGCAAAGACACATCGAGACTCCTCGCCGCCGGGGCGGAAAGGGTATTCTGGCTGCAAGTCCTCAAGGAGCATTTGCTCGAAGGTCTAACCGCCCTGCTTGATGTAATCGGGCCGGACGCCGTTTCGATTTGCGAATCTAACTCGCTGCGTCGGGTAGTCGAGCCGGGCTTGTTCCTTATGGCCAAAACGGCCGATACGAAAAGCTGGAAGCATTCCGCTGCCGAAGTTAAGCAATACGCCGACAGAATTGTCGTTTCCGACGGGAAGAGCTTCGACCTGGATCTCGACCAAATAGAACTTATCGAAGGCAAATGGAGATTACGCGGCGATTGCGGCTGCAACAGCAAGGGCTTAAAAACGGCGGCAACGGCGATAATAATGGCAGGCGGAGGCAGCGGACGAATGGGGACGGATAAAAGGCTGTTGCTGGTCGATGGCCTGCCTATGATCGAAAAGACCCGAGACCAGCTTTGCGGGCATTTCACTCGCATAATTATTAGTGCGAATGACCCCGAGAAGCTCAAGTTTCTGGGCCTTGAGGTTGTGCCGGACAGAATTCCCCGGCAAGGACCCTTGATGGGTATTGCTTCGGCGCTTCAGGCCTCCGCAAGCGAATTGAATTTTGTCATTGCCTGCGACATTCCGCATATTGACCTTCGGTTCATCGAACAAATGCTTGCCAAAGCCGAGACCAGCGGTGCGGATGTCGTGATTCCGATCACGAGCAGGGGCAGATATGAGCCGCTCTTTGCCGTCTATCGCAGGGGTGTGCTTGAAGCTGCTGACAAGGCGCTTGCATCAGGAGGTCGAAGGATTAGTGATATATTCGGTCTATGCACGGTGAATTACATCGACCTGCCCCATCAGTATTCGCTCATAAACCTCAATACACAGGCAGAATACGAGAAATTCACAAAGCAATACGAAGTCCGATATTTCTCTGAAGAACCGGGCCGCAAATGAAATCTTCTCCGGAAAAATGTGCGAATGCACCGCTCCGCATAATCGACTGCGGGCTTGCCGATTATCGGCTAATCCTGGCCCGGCAGCATGAATTGTGCGAAAAGAGGCGTCTCGGCGCAATACCCGACACCGTACTCGTCGTCGAGCACCCTCCGGTCATTACTCTCGGCGTACGCCGCAGCGCAAATAAGCTCATTGCCGAGCCGGCGGACCTGGCGAATCGCAATATCGATATAATCAATGTCCGCCGAGGAGGCGGCACAACAGCCCATAATCCGGGCCAATTGGTATTCTACCCCATCCTGAACCTGCAGGAATTGGCGCTTGGAATCAGCGTGTACGTCCGAACGCTCGAAATAATCGGAATCGAATTGCTCGAAGAATTCGGCGTCCGCAGCGAACAACGAAAGGGCCTGGTCGGTCTATGGGTCGGGCACAGGAAGATTGCATCTATCGGCGTCAGGGTCTCAAAATTCGTAACTCATCACGGCATGGCAATCAACATCCACAACGACCTGACCATCTTCGAGACGCTCGTGCCATGCGGGCTTGAAGACGTCGAGATGACCTCTATCCTTAAAGAAACCGGCAATCGCCCCTCGATGAACGCAGTAAAAGAAAGACTATCCCCCCTTCTCGAAAAGCATCTACGAAGGCCAACAACATGACCTGGCATAATCGAAAACTACCGCCCTGGCTGCGTAGGCCCCTGCCCGCCGGCGATTCCTTCGCACGGACAGAGCAGATACTCGACTCGCTTGCTCTAAAAACGATTTGCAGCATCGCGAATTGCCCGAATCGAGGTCAATGCTGGGCCAGAGGAACGGCGACGGTGCTCATACTGGGCGATGTGTGCACTCGACGCTGCAAATTCTGCTCTGTAGCAACGGGCAAACCGGAACCGCCCGACCCGACAGAGCCGGCAAGATTGGCTCGGATGGCAAGCGAAATGGGCCTCAAATACCTCGTAATAACCAGCGTCAACCGAGACGACCTCGATGACGGCGGCGCCGGCCACTTTCGCGATTGCGTCGCCGAGGTGCGAAGGCTGTGCCCGGAGATGAAATTCGAGATTCTCACACCAGACTTTCGCCATTGCCAAAACCAGGCAATCGAAATCCTCCGAGGCGCCCTGCCGTTCGTATTCGGCCACAATGTCGAGACGGTTCCCTCTTTGTACGCAAAGGCCAGGGCCGGGGCTGATTACGAGCAATCGCTGAACCTGCTCAAACTCGCCAAGGACGGCTACGACGGCGTGGCGACCAAATCGTCGATCATGCTCGGCCTGGGAGAAACCGACCCCGAAATCGAGCAGGTGCTAATCGACCTCCGCAGCGTCGGATGCGAGAGAATCACCATCGGCCAATATCTCAGACCATCGCCGGATTCTCTCGAAGTAGTCGAATACATCCACCCGGAGAAATTTGAGCTATGGAGGCAGAAAGCCGCCGAACTCGGTTTTTCATGGATAATCTCATCGCCCTACGCCCGAAGTTCGTATTTCGCCGAGCGGCAAAATACGCCGCAATAGCCAGGCCCCATTATCGGTCCCGCCGGCAACGCTTTATTGGACCGGCGATTAGTAAATATTTTCTGCTTCGCCCGCCTCGCTTGTTTTGGCTCCGGCCAAATGTTTCTTATACTTTAGGCGGCATGTAGAAGTCATCAGTAACTGTAACCGTGTGATGTTTTCCGAAGGGGAGAAGATGAAGCCCACACGACAATTCGTTTCCAAAAGGCAACGTGGTTTTGCCATAATTATTTCGATGATATTTGTGCTTGTATTCTCTGCGCTGGCGGTATCAATGGCTGCAATATCGGGCGTGAACGGGCAGATCGCATCGAACCAGCAAAAAGCCGACTCGGCCAGGGCCTGCGCCGAATCCGGGCTTGAAGTGCTCCGCTACTGGCTCAGCCGCGTTTCATTTTCAGGAACAACGCCGCTCGCCGAGAGGTTCGAGCATATCACATCCTCGCTCACCGGCGACCTGGCGGAGAATGCCATCACGAATATCATCATAACGTATCCCACTACGTCGCAGCTTTATGTCCCTCCAGTAACGCTGGATTCAGCCAACGGCAAGAGTTTCTGGGCCTTGATCTCAAAGATCGATGATGACACGCTCCAGCTCCACGTCACAGGGACACACGGCCAATTCAAACGGACGATCAGAGTGAACTACGACTACGACAAGAGGGCGCACAGCGTATTCGACTTCGGCGTAGCCACAAAAGGGCCTCTGTCTTTGAGCGGCAATATCGAACTCGACGGAATCAACGTTTCTATCGAATCAAGCGTCTATATCGAGAGCATGGATTCCGCCCTGGCTCTGTCGATAATCGGCAATTCACAAATTGCCGGCGATGTCAAAATCGCCAATCCCATCGCAGCGGTGGACCTCCAGGGCGGACAGGCGGGAATAGGCGGCGAAACGGGCCAGGATGCTATAGAAAACCATGTCGAATTCGGCGCTACACAGACTGAATTCCCTGAACCCGTTCCATCCTATTTCGAGCCATTTGCCACCAACATAGTGGATTCTAATACCGATACAAGCTCCGACATCGTCCTCGAGAACGTTAGAATACTGGCCGGCACCAATCCCACCTTCTCTGGCGATGCAACACTAAGAGGAATCGTTTTCATCGAAGCACCGAATGTGGTGAAATTTACGGGGTCAGCCGACGTGATAGGGATAATTGTGGGCAACGGAGATATCGAAGACGATTCGGGCGTCAATCGCATCGAATTTCAAGGCAATGTATCAAGCACATCCGTCACCGAACTGCCCGATGAAGAACAATTCGCCGACATTCGTGACGAGACCGGCACATTCGCTATGGCGCCTGGCTTTCATCTGGCCTTCGGAGGCAGTTTTGAGACGATCAACGGCGCGATAGCCGGCAACGGCATCGAGTTCTTCGGAAACGCCGGCGGAACAATCGGCGGCTCAATCATAAACTATGCCGATGAGGAGATGACCCTGAGCGGCAACAGCGATCTCTTCTTCAATCGTTCCGGCCTGACCGAAGTGCCCGCCGGATTCGTTCCCGAGGTCATCCTGGCATACAATCCCGCATCATACTCAGAAATCAACATCTTCGAGTACTGATGAGTCGGCAGCCGGATAAGCTCATCTGAACCTGAGACAGTCTCTCTCTGGCGATTCTCGCAAGGTCCTGCTCCCATTCAGCAAAGCCTTCGACAGGCTGACCATCCTATGGTCAAGACAATTACTCCCTTGGCATCCGCCGCAAAACATGATAAACTCAGCATCCGAGCTTTGTGACCGGCCCGTATTGCTCAGAAATAAGGAAGAAGGAACAGTATCATGGCGGCGGATGCGAAAAATCTCGCTCAAGCGGTGCTTTGGCGGCCTGCAGAGGGCGAAAAGGTCCGCTGCGGGCTGTGCAATTGGCGGTGCGTGATTGACGAGGGCAAGCTCGGGCGGTGCTGCGTTCGGCAAAATATCGACGGCAAGCTCTATTCGCTCAACTATCACAAGGTCTGCTCGGCCAATCCGGACCCTATCGAGAAGAAGCCCCTTTTTCACTTTCAGCCGGGCACATGGAGCTTTTCTATCGCTGCGATGGGATGCAATCTCCAGTGCGAATTCTGCCAGAACTGGCAGGTGAGCCAGACGCCGCTCGAAAACGGGCGAATCGACGGCCAGGCTATAAGCCCGCAGCAAATCATCGCCGCCGCTCTTCGCGACGGCTGCAAGAGCATCGCATATACATACACCGAGCCGACCATTTTTATGGAGCTTTGCAATGATTGCGGGCGGCTTGCCAAGGCCGAAGGTCTGGCGAACGTGTTTGTCAGTAACGGCTATATGACTAAGGAGGCGATTGACTTCGCCGCCCCGTGGCTCGACGCAATCAACGTTGACCTGAAGGCCTTCACCGACGACTATTACCGCAAACTCTGCAAGGCGAGATTGCAGCCTGTCCTCGATACGATCAGCTATATTGCCAAGGAAACCGATATATGGATGGAGATTACGACGCTGCTCGTGCCCGGTGAAAACGACTCCGAAGAAGAACTGAAGCATCTTACCGATTTTATCGTAACAAATGCCGGTATCGATATTCCCTGGCATGTCAGCCGATTCCATCCGCAGTACAAACATACCGACTCTCTCGCCACGCCGATTGCGAGCATGGAGAGGGCTTTTGAGATTGGCAAAGAGGCCGGACTGCGTTATGTTTACCTCGGTAATGTGCCGGGCGTGCGGGCCGAGAGCACTTTCTGCCACAACTGCGGCGTGATTCTGGTAGAGCGCTTCGGCTATACGATAAAAGCGAATAGAATAGAGAATCGTTCCTGCCCCGACTGCGGCACGAAAGTTGCGGGCTTCGAGTTATAACGCATAATTTCATTTATATTGGTGAGTGGTTAGCGAATGAGAAAACATGGGCGGGATGCCCATGCCACCATACGACATACGAAACATGATGAAGATAGTTGCTGATGCGAATATACCGTTTGTGCGGGAGTGCTTTTCGTCGATTGGGGATGTCGAGCTTCTCGGCGGGCGAGAGATAACCTCCGATGCCGTTGTCGAGGCCGATGTGCTCCTGGTTCGGAGCATCACGCCCGTAAACGCCAGGCTGCTGGCGGAGAGCCGGGTCAAATTCGTAGCTACGGCCACTATCGGCTTCGATCACATCGATACCGGCTATCTGAGGCGTAATGGCATCGGCTTCGCATCCGCGCCCGGCTCGAATGCCAATAGTGCGGCCGAGTATGTTATCGCCGCAATGCTGGAAATCGCTCAGAAATACCGAATCACTCTCGAAGGCAGCTCCATCGGGATCATAGGCGTCGGCAATGTCGGCGGAAGATTGGCCGGGAAGTGCCAGGCCCTCGGAATGGAAATTCGGCTCAACGACCCGCCGCTGCAAAGGCGCTCGGGCGATCCGAATTTTCTGCCGCTCGAGGAGCTTTACGATTGCGATTTCCTGACACTGCACACGCCGCTGACTTTGGAGGGCCGGGACAAAACGTATCACCTGGCCGATGAGAATTTCTTCAAGT
Source organism: Sedimentisphaerales bacterium (assembly GCA_041322395.1). Taxonomy (GTDB): domain Bacteria; phylum Planctomycetota; class Phycisphaerae; order Sedimentisphaerales; family Anaerobacaceae; genus JAFGCD01. The sequence goes on along the minus strand of JBGLNQ010000001.1, from coordinate 1,701,012 downwards.
CGCTCCGCCGAAAGAGCGTATTTATAAACGCATCGCGCGGCGGCGTGGTTGACAGTAATGCCTTGATAGCGGCAATCAAGGCCGACGCCCTGCGGGCCGTTGTCTTGGATGTATGGGAGAATGAGCCGAATATCGACACCGAACTCTTGAAGATGGTCGATATCGGAACGCCGCATATTGCAGGCTATTCGCTCGACGGCAAGCGTGATCTACCAGGACGGTCTTTCGAGCCCTGTCTCCGGCACACATTGCTCGGAACTGAGGGATGGTTACATGCGATTCGTCGATGAAGAGTAGGTAGTCTTTCGGGAAGTAGTCTATCAGGGTGTATGGCCTTGCTCCGGCGGGCAGGCCGGCGAGGTGCCGGGCGTAATTTTCGATTCCGGAGCAGTAGCCGACTTCCTCCATCATCTCAATATCGTACATCGTGCGGGCCTGGAGACGCTGGGCTTCGAGGAGCTTGCCCTCGCCGCGGAACTGCGCGAGGCGCTCCTTCAGCTCGGCCTTTATGCCGCGTACGGCGGCGACGATTCTATCCTGGGGCATGATGTAGTGCTGGGCGGGGTATATGAAGACCTGGTCTTCCGGGGCGAGAACCTCTCCGGAAACCGGGTTTATGTAGCTAATCTGGTCGATTTCATCGCCGAAGAACTGGATTCGGATTGCGAATGATTCATAAGATGGGTGCAGCTCGACGACGTCGCCACGGACGCGGAATGTGCCTCTCTGGAAGTCGATATCGTTCCTGTTGTACTGGATGTCGGCGAGCCTGCCGAGAAGCTCGTTTCGGTCAACGATATCGCCGGTTCGAACGGCTACTACGCTTGCCTTGTAGTCCTCCGGTGAGCCGAGGCCGAAGATGCAGGAGACCGAGGCTACGATTATGCAGTCGTTGCGTGTGGAGAGGCTGGTTGTGGTGGAGAGCCGGAGCCGGTCGAGGTCGTTGTTCTTGGAGGCGTCCTTTTCGATATAAATATCGCGTTGCGGGATGTATGCCTCGGGCTGGTAGTAGTCGTAGTAGCTGACGAAGTACTCGACGGCGTTATCGGGGAATAGCTCCTTAAACTCCTCGTAAAGCTGGGCCGCGAGGGTCTTATTGTGCGATATTACAAGGGTGGGCATGTCGAATTGGGCGATGACATTGGCCATTGTGAAGGTTTTGCCGGAGCCTGTGACGCCCATGAGGGTCTGGAATCTGCGATCCTCTCGCAGGCCGTGGGCGAGTTTTTCGATAGCCTGAGGCTGGTCGCCCGCAGGCTGAAACTGGTTGTTCAGCTTGAATATGGCCATTGGGTTTGATATTCTTCCAGTAATATGCTAAAACGTCAAGGAATATTAAGAGCCTCCCCTGGGGGCAGGCAAATACCCAAGGCACAAGTTTGCGCGAATTACCACGAAAAACTTGAAAATGCAGGATGCGAAATAACAACCGGTATTATTACAGCTCTGCTGCCGGGTCTGTTAATTTGTAATCAACAAGCCACCTGGACGCCAGTTCAGCAATATCTTCGAAGTTTGTCATACAATCGTCGTTAAAGTCAGTTGGATCAATCGCCACCGTACCAATGGCCTTCGCCGCCAGGCAGGAGTTATCGTAAACGTCAATCGTCATGGTATCTGCCTCATCCGGATTTCCGCTGCCCAGGTTGTTAACGGCAAGCGTAAACGTAACGGTAATTGGGTCACCGGCAGCTTTTGTAATCGTAATCATTGGAGCTTCAACGAATTCATTAGGATCGAATACAACACCAGCGCCAGGGTCGGCACTCCAGGCATAGGTCAATGCCCCGGGGTCGTTACTAACAACGACCACATCATCCAATGTTACAGATGCACCCGACCATGTAATCCAGTCGGATCCGGCATCGACATCAGGAAGCGTCGGATCAACACTGAGGATGAACAAAGGCTCCGATAAAGCATACATGTTATGCTCGAGATTAGGCGGGTCATAAGTATTCGTCCGCCAAATCCACTCGGTAGTTACGGATGAGTTCCCCTGAACAACTTGGCCGCCGTTGCCTAAAGGACCGGTTTTGGTGCCACTCAAGTTTGTGCCGGTCCACGGCCACCACGTATACAAAGTTCCCAGTTCTGTACGGTCGATGATATGCTGAATTTTCCCGTCCCACAGGTCCGCGTAGTCGTTGGCTACGACGGTACTGCCGTCCAGGAGAAAGATGCTTTCGCCGGTCCCGTCAACGCCGGGATTGGTCGAGGTGTTATCTCTTGCGTCGATGGCACTTGTCGAGGCGATAACCTTCCAGGTAACGCCCTCGTTTGCGCCTATGTCATAAACACTGGTAGCGTTGGCAAGACCTTGCACCCACGCGTTGTAGTCAGCTATATCAGCCGACTCTGCGGTTCTGCCAACGCTTGTGAAGAAAGCGAAGCGATAAGTATCCCCCTCTGCCCACGGGGCGCCGGTGGCCGGATTGATGCCGCCGTTAGCGGTCAAATCAAGGATACCGAGTTCGTCTTCAAGTGTATTTGCCTGTGCCATGACTGCCATCGCGACAATAGCGATGGTCATAACTGTTTTGATTCGTCTTCTTGTATTCATGATTTAATCCTGTAAAATTAAACTAATTATTAGCAGCAAACTGTCGGTTAGTCTATTTATGTTGCGGCGATGCTAACCCATTATTATTAAGCCATTTTAAGGCCACCGCAGCAAAATCCTCGAAGCTTGTAATACAGTCTCCGTTTAAGTCTGTTGGATTATCCGCCGCAAGAGACATGCCCAACCGAGCAGCCTGGCAGGGGTCATCGTACACTTTAATTGTCATGGTATCTCTCACAGGCATGTCCACTCCGTCGCTGATGGTAAGTTCCAGCGTAAAGATTGCCATGTCGCCTGCGGGTTTGGTAATCGTAACCGTCGGAGCTTCAATATTGGTCGCACTAAAGGATACGCCGTCGGTTGGGTCACTTTCCCATTCATAGATTAATGGACTGCCCGCATCATTAACGATGTTCGGATCCAATACTGTCGGCTCGCCCGACCAACCGACCATGTTGCTAAGTTCGACAGAATAATCCGGTATGCCGTCCGGGAAGTAGAGATCGATGATTTCCTGCACACGCCCCTGGATATCGGCGGCAGATGCCTCGACGTAAATTTCGCCGTTGGGACGCTGCTCGACATCATTGTTCTCCACATACCAGGGGGTACTGTCCCATTGCCGGCCGTGCTCTGATTCGGTCCAGAGACCGAGCGGGTTGGGCTGATGGCCCCACCAGTTCAAAGCAAAGGTCTGGAACTCGGCATTGTTTGCAGGAACAAGAGCTTTGTACTCCATAAGCCTTTTGTATATGTCTGCAGACGGAAACAAACCTTCGGCGTCGATTGCGGCCTGTAAAGAGCTTGAAGGATGAATACCCCAGAAGTGTAAAAGCGGCCTTACATCATATCCGACAGCTTTAGACAATCTCAAAGTCATGCTGTCCTTATCAGTAGAGTAAGCGATACCGTTTTCATAGTCATCTACAAATGATTTCCAGAAATCGTTGAGAACCTGCCAGCCAAAGAGCTTTGCGATATCGACAAATTTGGCATGACCCTTGAGTTGGTAGGCCTTTTCGCCAGAGGCCATCTCAACCTCTCTCGGCGAGAAGTTAAAACTCGCCATCCACGCAACGGCAGTGTTATTCAACGTGCGGTGTGGGTTGTCTTGAAAACCCCTTGAAGCGGCAAATGCATAATCCAGGTCGTATCCAAAGCACTGATGCCAGACGGCAACATGCGGAAGGTTGACGGTGGATTCGCTTTCGCCGCCGAACTTCGGGAAGAAGTATGCGTGCCCGGCTTCATGCAGGCAATAGTCAGGAGCGATCTGAGGGCCCCGGGTTATGTAATGAGTTCTATCTCCGCCATAAGAATCTACCATAGGATTGGTAGCGGAGCTATTTACCGTCGGATAACCCGGCGCTAAAACCGACGAACGGTTAATAACATCGAACTGCTCATAAATCGTTTCCTTACCACGGTCGCGAGGAAAGCCCATCAGGTCATTAAACACATCAATCCCGGCATCCCAGTTAGCCATCATGGTTACAGGATCGCTCTTATTATAGATCCAGTTGGTCGGCACCTGGCACATAAACTTTTCCGACTGGAAGTCCGCCCATGGCCCCGGGTGATGTCGTTCGGTATTGAGCCATTCTGAAAGCGTTGTGGTATGGAAACTCTTGGCAGAGAAGTATGGCGAACGAACAGCACCGGTGATATCAACGGTTACAATACCGGCATTAGCACGATATGGAACCTCGATATAGATACCCCCGCCAAGCGGGCTTGCTACTTTGACCTGGGTGCTGTCAATCTGATATTCAATCGTACAACGATCCAGCCGTCTGATGTATGTCCTGTGAGACATATCCCATGAATGGGCGCCTACGCGAATCCTATAACCGCTGTTTACCAGGGCCGGCGGCACAGTAACCGTAACGATCGATCCCGGAGCAAGGTAGGTGCCCGTCGGTTTTCTTGCAGCAAGAGTATCACCCTGTCTTTCCCAGCCGACAGTATCCGGGTAGCTTGCGTTGATAGTCGCGGTGTGTGTCACGATCGGTGAAGGCGGATCGACAGAACCCGGGAAATGCGCCGAACTGCCGAATTTATATCCATCCAGCAGACCTTCGTATAGTACAACATTTTCATTTGTGTATATATTATCAACAATGGCTTGCATAACATTATACACCGTCCAGTGAATGTCATCGACCACCGAACTCCTGTCTGGAAGCACCTGGTTTACCCAAAGCGGACCGGGCCCGGAAGTATCATAAGTTTCAACCAGGTCAAAAGCTGCAACCATAACATCATAACTGCTTCCGAAGAGCGACTTATGTGTATCGATCGTCGCTTTATGTGCTGCTATCTGCGAAGAACTCAAAGACGGAGTGCCTAAAATATGGTTCTCCAAAGCCGTCAGTGCCGAAATAAGCGATGGTTCTCCGGTTTCATCTACATAAAATGTAAGCAGTGAGCCTTGGGCAGGTGTCCCGGTTGGAGCGCCGTTAAGATACGAATCTACCCGCCAGTAGTATCTGTCGTCGGAAGCAGCGCTGACCGTATGGGAAGTAGTATTTGTGCCTTTGTTAACAACCTTGGTAAAATCCGTCACAGGATCTGTGCCAAACCACACGTCCACATACACGTCAGAACCTACGTTCGCAAGCAGATTCGTCCAACTCAACTTCACATTACCGCCGGCAACTGTGCCGCCGTTTTGCGGCGAGGCATAGCCGGGGTTTCCCGGAGTGGCTTCGTCCAGGTCGATATGGAAAACCATATCGCCGGACATATTGTTCATGGTATCGTCGCCGATACCGCCGCCGGTAGTGCCCGACATGTACCGAGTGCCGCCCGAAAAATTGTTATCGGTGCGATTAAGATAAGGAATTCCGGTTTGCCAGCCTGAGGTGCTGCCGGTCATACCCACATCAATACCGTACTCGGTGTAAGGCGCCAGCAAAACAGGCGAATCAAACGTCCAGGTCATGTACTCACTTGAGTTCCAGGTAAAGGTTTGAGTGGCCGTCTCGGAGTAAATCTTGGTAAACACCGACCCATAGACCGTCCCAACGCGAATTACATAGTTTTTCGTAGGTTCTGCTTTCTGAGTATCCGTGACCTGATACGAAAGAGAGTTGAGCCAGACAGCCCCGCTGCCGGTCGTAAAGGTTTGGCCCTTAGGATAGCCGGACGCAGCCGAGTCGTTCCACCACTTGTCAGTACCACTGACGGATCCGTAATTTGCGACATCTTCGCCATCGACTGTAGGCTCAGTAAGGCTGGCAGACATGCTCGCCGCACTCGCCGAAGCGAACGTCAGGACGAGGATTGCCATCGCCACGGCGGCGAGGGTTAAAACGGTTTTGATTTGGTTTCTTGTAATCATGTGATTTTTCCTGTTAAATGAAGTAAGAACTATAAACGAGATGAGTCCGTTTTAAATTTTTTTGCATAAAATAGCTTCGGCCACAAGGTTGCAAATCCGGCTTTAGACGGGCCGAAACCGCAATTTTGCATTTTAATCTTTGATTTTTCCATTCTCGAACCGACCACCGGTCAGTTTGAGTACATTATTTTACAATCGGTTCTGTTAACCCACCCTGAGCAAGCCATTTTGAGGCCATCACAGCCAAATCTTCGAAATCTATAATACAGTTTCCATCAAAGTCAGCCGGATTACCCCCCGCCAGACCCTTGCCAATGGCCGCCAGACAGGCATCATCATAGACGTCAATCGTCATAGTATCTTCCACAGGCGGCTCAACCCTGCCTACATTGTTAACCGCAAGTGTCAACGTAACGACCGACGGGTTGTCGGCAGCTTTGGTAATCGTAACCGTTGGATCTTCAATATCAGTCGCTGAGAAATCAACACCATCGTTAGGATCCGCACTCCAGAGATATGTCAAGGCTGCGAACGGATCAGAGTTATTAACAATGTTCGGATCCAATTGCACCGCTTGACCTGACCATGTAATCATGCTTATACCGGCATCCACAGAAGGCGCATCGGGATTTTCGCCCACCAGGGTGAAGGTGTCAATCACTTCGCCAGAGCGGGGTCAGTGCATTTCTCTTCCGCAGGTTACGTTTATCGCTTGCCCGGTCATGTAATCGGCGCCCTTCGATGCGAGAAAGCATGTGACCGCCACCACGTCTTCGACCTTGGCAAGCCTTTGCAGGGGAACTTTCGCTGTGAACTTCTCAACGACCTTGTCCATTGTCATGTTCATATTCTTCACATACCCAGAGGAGACATTATCCCATACTCCGGTGTTCTCGGTTATACCGGGGCAGAGGCAGTTGACGTTAATCGAATCGCCGGCCAGCTCAAAGGCGAGCGACTGGGTCAACCCGATTATCGCCGCCTTGGCCGCGGAGTAATGGCACATCAGCGCCGAGCCGGTTTTGCCCGATTTCGAGGAGAAGTTGACTATCTTGCCTGAGCCGCCCTTCTTCATCACGGGGACGACTTCCTTGATGAAGAGAAATGTCCCTTTGCAGTTCACCGCAAAAACGCGATCCCAATCATCTTCCGCGACATCTTCGACTTTGCCCTGCGCGACAATGCCTGCGACGTTGACGAGAATATCGATTTTCCCGCCGAAAGCGCTCAACGCCGCTCGAACGACTGCTGTTACTTGCTTATGACTCGTCACATCGGCGGCTAACCCTTTGCAGAGCTTGCCGCCGGGGTCTATCTCGCTGCAGCATTGATCGAGCTTGGCCTGGTCAAGGTCGGTGATGAAAACTTTAGCGCCTTGCTGATGAAAACGCTCCGCGATGCCTTTGCCTATCGTGCCGGCCGCACCGGTAACGAGGACTACCTTGTTCTCAAATTCCAAATCGTATCTCCTTATACAGGGCCAAATCCTTAGAAATTCGCAACAGCTTTCCTCACCGCCGGCCTATTCAAGAGTGGGATGCACTATCTTGCCCTCGAGTTGCGCGATTCCGCCCTCTTCTTCATAGACGCCGTAAAATATCGAGCACGAATCCAGCCAAACGGTGATGCGGTGCATTTCTTCGTCGGACAGCTTGACGTCGTGATGGCCTTTTTCGAGCATCTGATATAGTTTCGATGCGCGAGCGCCGAACTTGCCGGGTATGGTCAGATGGCGGTCGCCGTATGACCAGAAAGCGTACTCCGGCGCAAGGCTGTGGTAAGAGGCGTACCACCTCTGCCTGCCCTTGACGATAAGTTCCCGATCCAGTCTCGGGGCTTTTTCCGGGTGCTCGGCGTGGCACTTGACGCAATTCTTATCGAGAACCGGCTGAACCAGCCGCGGGTAGCTGAAAGGATTCGTGCCGTCCACATCGGCCTTGAGCTTCGAAGGCTCCCTGCGCATCGCAATAGGAATCGTTTTCGGCGATTTCGGGGCGCGGTGTCTTGGCTCGTGACAGCCCTGGCATAGAAGTTGCTCGCCCGGCTGGACATACGTCGCCGAACGCATCGATTGAATCGCCAGGCCGTTTTCGTCGAGGGCCTGGAAAAACAACTCCTTTTTAGCCGGGACGGTGAAATGTGCGCTGCCGTCTTCTTCCACGGGCACAGTGCCAAGCACATAGCGTGCGAGGACGACCGAATCGCCGGCGGTCGGCTCTCTGAGGCTCGTTTCGTGCGGCGGATCGCCGGACGGGACAGACATCGGTATGATTTGATAGACGCGAAGCGTCTTGACCTTCATTTCCCGGGGCCAGGGCGTCAGGGTATCATAGACGTTGACCAGGGCCATTGTTCCCTCGGCGGCCTGACCCTCTGCCAGACGCAGTGACATATCCGGTATGACAGGCGGCTTCACTGTCGATCGCAGCGGGACGGGGTTCTGGCAGGCAATTTCCGGGTCTCTGTAAATCAGCTCTTTGTTGCCGAAAACATCAACGAGGTAGATGCCGTATCGACCGGACAGATGTTTTCCTCCCTGGCCTCCCATTCTTGGCAGCATCATCGGATCATATACGCAGAGATAGTATTTCTCACTCAGCGGCCAGGCTGTTCCATAAACCTGCGCCCCGCCCTGGGTTTCGGGGAAATCGACTTCCGGCGTAATTCGCTTCACCGGCGCCATGGCGTCGTCGTCCTCGATATGAGGATCGAAAATCACGAGCGAACCGAATGCCTGCCCGTGGTGCGGCGCTCCGGTGGCGACGAATTTCTGCGATGCGGGAATGGCGCGAACATCCAACTCCATATCGGCACGCAACTCGCGAGGAGCGAAATTACCGTGCGCCGCCCTGGCATCCCGTCCGTCCGGGGTAGTAATCCAGGGAAGATGCGCCGTGCAGCCGTGACGGTCAACATAATCCCATCGCGTATAGACGATCCTTCCGTCGTGAGTGACGCTGGGATGCCATTCGTTCGTTTCGTGCGGACTGAGGCAGCGGATATCGCTGCCGTCGGGGTTCATGTCGTAGAGCGTATAAGTCGGGCATACCCTTCCGCAACGAAGGTATCCGCCGCGGCGCTCGCTAATGAAAGCAACTCGCCCGTTGGGCAGCCAGCAGGGATCGAAATCGTTCCACGTCCCGTCGGTCAACTGCTCAAGCTCAGAGCCGTCGATATTGACCTTGAAGATATGATAGCATCGGCCTCGATTCCAGTGGCCTTTCGAAGGGTCGGTATGGTAGCGATGGTCCTTATCGCCCTCGCACTCGACGTAGGCGAACATGATCGTTTTACCGTCGTATGACAGATCGGGCGAGACAAACGAGCCGGCTGTGAGTTTTTGGCCTTCGAGCCTGCCTTTTTGCACAACGGAATCGGCCAGAATATCCCTTGCCTGCGGATTCTCGCCGAACGGATCGGACAGCACAAACAGGCCGCCGCCCGGCAAAGAGTTGATGCCGTAATACTGATCGCACATGTGGTTAAACGTCGATCTGTGACGCTTCAGGAACAGAATCTTGTCGAAATTGAGCAGCGGATTCGAGAAAGCTATCTTCCGTCGCAGCTTGTATGCCTTCTCGAACAATTCGTAGCGTGCATCGGCCTCTTCGAGGGCGACTTTCGAGGATTCAGCCTGCAGGCCCTGCAGTTGCTTTTCGTAATTCGATAAATCCGGCGCATCCGGCATTTGCTTCAAGTCCGCAACGAGAGCCATTGTCCGCCTTAGAACAACATCCGCAGGATCGCGGTCGGCATCGAGAATCAGCGACTGCTTATCGAAAGTCTGTTCGGCATGACCGAGAATATGCCCGCGCCGCTGAATGTCCCGGCGCAGCACTTCATATTGAAGCTCCATTTCGGTCTCGACAATCTTGACCTTCGCCACCGCAGTCGAACCGGCGGCTAAGACCAGGATTAGAGCCGAGAAAAGAACAAAATGAATGCTGCGATGAAATCCGGTTGGAGTATCGACAATCATGCCAACGTCCCTAAATAAATACATACTATTTCAGCGGTTTCATTATAGCTTATCGGCTTGTGATAAGCAATATATTTCGCTTGAGAATCACCCTCAATTGAGTAGTTCGCCTGCACAGACATTGTCGTTTCGTCGAAATATCCGGCTGAAACGGATATTTGCGGGTTCGGTAGAAGGCTTATTGCGGCGGACAGCGAGACGCCCGGGGCGTCATGCGAATTCCTATCCAACGTTCAGCACCGGGCGAACACCGTTAATTACCGGTATTTCCTCAACGCCCTTGACAGCGTTTCGTATGTGCCCGGCCATCAGCCTGACGCTGTTCTTGAACGCATCCTTCGTGCTTCCGGCCAAGTGGGCAGTTATTGTAACGTTGTCGAGTTCTATGAAAGGATGGTTGCTCGGCAGCGGTTCTTCGTCGAATACGTCCAGCGCGGCGCCGGTTATTCTTTTCGCACGCAGCGCCTCAATCAGTGCCCGCTCGTCAATCAGGCCGCTGCGAGCCGTATTGACCAGCACAGCGGTCGGCTTCATCATCGCCAACTCCTTTTCGCCGATTAAATGATAATTTTCCTCGGTGAGTCTGGCGTGAATCGAGACGATATCGGATTGCCTGAGCAATTCGGCCAGCGAGACCAGCCTTGCCGGGGCCGAATCGCCTTTGAAGTAAGGATCGAAGGCGATGACATCGCTGCCAAAGGCCCGCAGATACCCGCAGAGAAGTTGTGCGACCGCGCCATATCCGACCAGCCCCACAGTCTTTTCGTTAAGCTCGGGGATAGCGCCGCTATTGGGGAACGACCTCGTCCAAACCTTGCTCTTGAGTTTCGCATGAGACCTCGCGATATTCCGGATCTCAGCGAGGATCATCCCCATCGTGCATTCGGCCACCGCTCGCGCATTCCTGCCCGGCGTATTCAGAACGGATATGCCGCGCTCGGTTGCGAAATCGACCGCGATATTCTCAGCGCCAGCTCGCATAACCCCAATCAGCTTGAGGTTCCTGGCTTTCTCAATAAACGCCCTGCTAACGGGCGCAAACTGTACAACGACAATATCAACTCCATCGAGATCGGCGGTAATATCCTCGGCTAACACCACGCCATCGGGGCCGTTCGTCTCTATCTTGAGGTTATCCTCCTGAAGATCGATCAACGTCTCGTGAGACCAATGCCTCACCTCGACATCGACGCCAACGTCCTCCAGCACCGCCAACTCCCGCTTCATAAGATCGGCAGGCAGATACGTATCACTGATTGCAACTAATTTCATTACGTTCGGCCCTTCGGATTTCACACCCTGTCCGCGGAGAGCAGCAAATCGATTTTTTCCCTGACCACCTTGGCCACCTCGTTCTTGATAGGCCCGAAAAGCTCCTGGGCCGGCGGATCGGGTCTCGTATGAGACTCGGCTGAAATCTTCAGGCCCCTGGTCATCGCAATTCTGTTGTCGGCATAGATATTCATCTTGCAGATACCGTTGCGAACAGCCGCTTGAATCTGCCTCTTCGGCGTCCCCGAACCTCCATGGAGCACGAGCGGCACGGGACTTGCTTCGTTGATTTCTTTCAGCTTTTCGATATCAAGATTCGGCAGCGATTCATAGACGCCGTGAGACGTGCCGATGGATATGGCCAGCGCATCCAGACCCGTCATAGAAACAAACCTCTTGACCTCTTTCGGCTCGGTTAAAACCGGTTGCCCGGTGTTCCTCGCCTGCAAATCGAATCCTCCGACCCACCCCAACTCGCCCTCGACGCTTATTCCCTTCGGCTGTGCAATCCGGGCGGCGGCCTTGGTTATCTCGACATTTTTCTCGAAGGCATGCATCGAACCGTCGATCATCACGGAAGTAAAGCCGGCCTCGACTGCCTTTTCGATAGAATCCAATTCCGTAGCATGATCGAGGTGCAGCACGACCGGAATGTCGTGAAAATCCGCAACCGCCTTTATCAATCCGGGCACATAAGCCCACCCGTTGCCATCGAGGTCCGCCCCGACCAGGCACATAAGCACCACCGGCGAACGCAGCTCTTCGCAGGTTTCTAAAACCGCCCTTACCATCACATCCTCAACGCAGTCAAATGCTGGCACCGCATATCCGTTCTTTCTGGCGTCGGCAAGGACTTCTTTCAACGTTGTAAGCACTCATTTTCCTTTCAATCGTTATCTATATATATGCACCAGGCTCAATAATCTTCTCAAAAAAAACTGCCTTGAAGCAAACCTGCATCACCGGTTCCCCCGACCCATGAAGGAATTACTAATTTCCATCGGATACGACAATAACTTCCGCATATTTGTTACGCTGAGATTTGCTAAACGGACAAGTGGATAAATTGACGGTCAGCGTCCCATTAGTCACCTGAAATTCCAGGGGCCGTTTCTGGTCATCGGCAAGCATATAAACCTCATGCACAGTGTCCAAATACGCTCCCAGAATCTTGTCCATCTCTTCTATTTTCACTTGCTGATCGTTCCAGTCCAATACATGAACAAACAGCCGGTGCGGTTTAGCAGTGAATAAGATATTGTCAGGCGGGATTATGGGAAGGCCGTCGGCGCCGTATATGCTTGTTCCATATACGTCTAACCAGGAACCCATTTCCCTTAAAATATCTTGGGCTTGCGGTATAATACGGCCTTTGCCGTCCGGCCCCACATTCAATAAATAATTGCCGCCCTTGCTTACAATCTCAATCAGCTTATGCAGCACTTGCTTGGGACTTTTGAAGGTATCATGCACACTGTATCCGTATGAAAACCCCAATGTCCCGGGGTTCTCCCATCCACCCGGCTTATATGTATCGGGAACTTCGTTATCGCCTGTAGAAAGATAATCGCCACCCGGAGGAGGAACAAACCCGGTGATTCGACTGTTTATAAGGCAATTGGGCCGGGCAGTATAGATAATGGATTTAAGCAGTGCCACTTCCTCAGCGGTTTTAAGGTCGATACCATCGAACCAGACAATGTCCAGAGGATACTGGGTCACTAATTCTCTGACCTGTTCCACAGCGAATTTGGCAAAGTAGCTGTTATGCCATCTATCCATCCCGCCCGAGGCGTTCTCCGGATAATCCCACTTATTGCACTGCTTATATTTATCATCAGCTTGATTATTATGGCCGGTATCGTATCGCAAATGCCGTGGGCAATCGCAACACTCTGGGAAAGCGTTGACTTAACGGTTGGCGCTTCGGCGACCGGCGCAGTAGGCCTGGACAAGCTATTATTCCTTGTTTGCTCCTTCGTATTCGTGGTTGCGGGTGCGATATTGATTACGCAGGGCCAGCGGCGCATACCTATTCAGCAGGCCAAGCAGATGCGTGGTCGCAGGGTATATGGAGGCCAGAGGCATTATCTGCCTCTGCGAGTCAATCACGGGGGCGTTATGCCCATAATCTTCGCATCTTCCTTTATGATGTTCCCGCCTGTGGTAATTAGTCAGTTGGCGAACAGGTTCCCTAATTCCGTAGTGCTTGATACCCTGAACGAAGCCTTTGGAGGGCACAGTTATACGTACAATGTGCTGTATGTGGTGTTGATATTCCTCTTTGCTTATTTCTGGGTTACGGTTCAGTTTCAGCCAAAGGAGATGGCGAAAAACCTGCGTGATGCCGGTAGTTTCATACCGGGACTTCGACCTGGCCGAAGAACTGCGGATTATCTGGAGTCCGTGATGACGCGAATAACGTTCTACGGGGCGTCGTTCCTGGCTATTATCGCGGTTGTGCCCTCGCTGGTTGCAACCCTGCTTGACATCAATTGGCTTGTGGCGAGTTTCCTTGGCGGTACGGGTTTGCTGATTGTTGTCAGCGTTTCTCTGGACCTGGTGCAGAAGATCGAGGCGAACCTGTTGATGCGCAGCTATGACGGCTTTAGTGAAGCCGGCAGAATAAAAGGAGCCTATACATGAGAATAGTCTTGTTGGGCGCACCCGGGGCCGGCAAGGGTACCCAGTGTAAGAACATAGTCAGGGAATTCGGATTGCAGCATCTGTCCAGCGGCGATATTCTGCGGCAGAACAGGTTGGCCGGCACCAAACTGGGCAAGAAGGCGCAGAGCTATATGGATGCCGGCGACCTTGTTCCAGACGACATTATTATTGAGATGATGAGCAAAGCAGTCCGGAAGGCGCCGTCGGGCGGGTATATCCTCGATGGGTTTCCGAGGACTGTGAATCAGGCACAGGAGCTTGATAAATCATTGGCTGACAATGGCGCTATCGACGCCGTTGTGAATCTTGAGATTGACGACAGCGTTGTCGAGGCCAGAATGACCGGTAGAAGAAGCTGCCCTGAATGCGGCGCTGTCTATCATATTGAGAATATGAAGCCGAAAACCGAGGGCGTCTGCGATCACGACGGCGTCGAGTTGGTGCAGCGGCCCGACGATACGCCTGAAGTGGTGGCGAATCGCCTTGAAACCTACCATCGTCAGACCGAGCCGCTGGTGGATTATTATAGAAAGAATAGCAGGGTTTTCGATATCGAGGCCGATAGAGACCCTGATGAAGTGAAGGTTTGCGTAATTGAGAATTTGCAGACGCTCGCTAAGTGATGAAATGCGAGTTGGCCTTTTGAGAAGTACGAGATACGAAATTAGATGGCTATTACGCTTCGCAGTGCACGAGAAATTGGGCTGATACGCAGTGCCGGCGCGATAGTAGCTGATGTTCTTTCAAAATTGCAAGAGATGACAAAGCCTGGAGTGACGACGGGCGAATTGGACGCCGTTGCCCTGGATATAACGGCACAGGCCGGCGCGGAAGCCCTTTTCAAGGGGGTCCGCAGTCCGCATGCACGCACCCCGTTTCCAGGGGCGATTTGCGCCTCGATCAACGAAGAGGTCGTTCACGGGATCCCGTCGGCTGACGTTGTATTGAAAGAAGGCGATGTCCTGAGTATCGATTTTGGGGTTCGACTTGCCGGGTATTGCGGCGATGCCGCAGTTACCGTCGCTGTCGGCGAGATATCCCGGGGCCGACGCAGGCTCATGGATACGACGCGAGAAGCGCTGGAATTGGCGATAGCCAACTGTGCGCCGTCGGTGAATTGGAGCTATGTGGCCGGCAAGATGCAGGAATATATCGAGTCAGCCGGTTTCTCCGTCGTGAAGGATTTTGTCGGTCATGGAATCGGCAGAGAAATGCACGAAGAGCCGAGAGTGCCGAACTTTGTGAGCAGAGATCTGCTGGCCAACGATTTTGTGCTGGAGCGTGGAATGATTTTGGCTGTTGAGCCGATGGTCAACGAAGGCGGCGATGATGTTCGGACGCTCAGAAACGGGTGGACCGTTGTGACAAGAGATTCGAGATGCTCGGCGCATTTTGAACATACGATTGCGATAGTGGACGAAGGTTGTGAAGTATTGACCAGAAAATAACGGTGACTGATCGGTTGTTCCGTTTGTTTGAGGCCGAGACGTTTTGGACACGAAGAATGGCAAAGAAGGACACAATCAGATTACAGGCTAAGGTGATCGATGCTTTGCCCAATGCTGTGTTTAAGGTTGAATTAGAGAACGGCCACAAGATTATGGCGCATGTCTCCGGAAAGATGAGGATGCACTTTATTCGCATTCTCCCCGGCGATACCATCGTTGTTGAAATGTCGCCTTATGATCTCCATAGAGGTCGAATAGTCCTTCGGCAGTGAGCCGAACGGCGCGGTTCTTTGCGACAGAGCTTAGTGCAGAGAACCGAAGATGTGAAAGCAGATGTCTAAAATGAAAGTCAGAAGTTCTGTAAAACGTATATGTGAAAATTGCAAGATAGTCCGGCGCAAGGGCGTTGTGCGGGTGATCTGCACAAACCCGAGGCATAAGCAGCGTCAGGGTTGATTTAGGATTGGTTAGCATTATAGATCGATTAGAATAGGAGCAAAAATGCCGCGTATAGTTGGTGTTGACATTCCCAACGATAAGTCGATATGGATTTCTTTGACTTATATCGTAGGCGTAGGTAAGCATACCTCCGCTCAAATATTGAAAGAGGCCCGAATCGAGAAAGATGTCAAGGCCGGTAAGCTGACTGAAGACGATCTCAGCAGGATTACGCAGATTATCGACCGCAACTATATTGTTGGCGGGCAGCTTCGACGGCAGGTCGCCCAGAATATCGCGCGTTTGCGTGATATTGCATGCTATAGGGGCATTCGGCACAGAAGGGGTTTGCCCGTACGAGGCCAGTGCACGCAGAGCAACGCGCGCACGAGAAAAGGCCCGCGAAAGACAGTTGCCGGCAAGAAGGGTGTCAAGGAGAACCGGTAAACAAATCGATTGTATTTGACGAGCGTCCGGCAAAGGCTTAGAGAAGCGATTTGCGGCGTGATAAGATGAAGGTAAGACGGGATAAATAATGGCTAAAAGCTCAAAAAGAAAAATCAAAAAAACCGTTGTCCGGGCCGTTGTGCATATCAAGGCGACTTTCAATAATACGTTGATTACAATCACCGACGACGACGGCGATACTATATGTACGAGTTCAACCGGGTGCGTTGGGTTTAAAGGCTCGCGGAAGAGCACTCCGTTTGCCGCGCAACAGGCCGCGCAGCGTGCCGCCAGTGCGGCTATGCGTAATGGTGTCCGCGAGGTTGAAATCAGAGTCAAGGGGCCCGGTTCAGGCAGGGAATCAGCTATCTCGGCGCTGCAGTCCGCGGGATTGCGAATCACTTCGATCGAGGACGTTACGCCCTTGCCGCACAACGGTTGCCGACCGCCAAAACGAAGAAGAATATAAAAATGCCGACAGGCCAGATTTTTTGGAGATAAAAAAGAAAGATGGGACGTTACTTAGGTTCATCTTGTAAGCACTGCCGTCGCGAAGGTATGAAGCTAATGCTTAAGGGCTTCAGGTGCGAAACGGCAAAGTGTCCGATCGAGAAGAAACAGCGAAATCTCGCTCCGGGAATGCACGGTTGGCGCAGGGGAAGGAATAGCGAATACGGTGTTCGCCTGCGTGAAAAACAAAAAGTGAAAAGGTACTACGGACTTTTCGAGCGACAGTTTATGATGTGTTTCCACAGAGCTTCGCGAATGAAGGGGAATACCGGAGAAACGCTGCTTCAACTGCTTGAGAGGCGGCTGGACAATGTGATTTACAAGTTGAACTTTGCTCCGTCGAGAAAAGCGGCTCGGCAGATGATTGCGCATGGGCACATTTATGTCAACGGGCATAAAGTCAACGTAAGCGATTATACGGCAGGAATCGGCGACAGAATCACTCTTAAGGCCGCTTCGAAAAGCGTCAAGAAGATCAAGGAGCAGTTGGATACGAATCCGAGTTTCGCCACCCAGGGCTGGCTGCAATTAGTTCGAGAAAAGCCCGAAGCCACCGTGGTCGCCCTTCCGACGCGGGAAGATGTGCAGATTCCTGTGGAAGAGCAGTTGGTTGTTGAACTCTGTTCGAGATAGTTGCGGGCAGTAAATCGTAAAAAATTAAGATAATCCAGGATAAACGGAATGAAAGTCGAGAAGTTCTTTTACTCAGCCGCACGCCCGGTCGGCTGGAGCCTGAAAACAGGGCAGAGTGTTTTTCGACAGCCTATTTTCAATGTAAGATTTTAGACCGGAGGCATATATGCGAATTACATGGCGTGGTTTGGAACTGCCGACTCGAGTCGAACGAGACACGAGCATATCGAGTAGTAAATACGGCAGATTTTTTATCGAGCCCTTCGAGCGAGGCTTTGGCACCACTATTGGCAACAGCCTGAGGCGCGTTCTGCTTTCATCGCTGGAAGGCAGCGCGGTAACATCTATAAAAATAGCCGGCGTGAACCATGAATTCAGTTCGATAAAAGGGGTGATGGAGGACGTTACGGACATCGTTCTAAACGTCAAGAGCCTTGTGATCAAACTTCAGGGTGCCGGGCCGAAGATAATGACCGTTTCGGCGAAAAAGGCCGGGACGGTTACCGCGGCGGATATCGTTGCGGATCCGGCCATTGAGGTTATAAATCAGGATATGCCCCTGGCTACGTTGACCGAAAAGGTGGCCTTTGAGATGGAAATGGTCGTCGAGAACGGGAGAGGATACGTTCCAGTTGCCGAGCGAGTTGCCGAAGCCGACAGGTTCGACCAGGAAATTGGAAGGATACTGCTCGATGCCGCGTATTCGCCCGTTACAAGGGTGCGATACACCACCGAGGATACGCGCGTTGGCCAGAAGACCGACTACGACAGACTGATCCTTGAAATCTGGACGGACGGGACGATCAGCCCTGAGATGGCTCTGGTCGAGGCGGCTAAAATCCTTCGAAAACACATCAATCCTTTCGTGCAGTATTTCGAGATCGGCGAGGAAACGGTCGCAGGCGAGATCGCTGGGCCGGAGCCGGAGGAAGAAGCAGTCGATGAAGAAATGGTGCAGAAGCTCAATATGCCGATTCAAGAACTGGAGTTGTCCGTCAGAGCCGGCAATTGCCTCGAAGCCGTGAAGGTGAACACCGTTGGCGAATTGGCGAAAATGAGTGACTCGGAATTGCTTAAAATCCGGAGCTTTGGCAAGACCTCGCTGCGGGAAGTCAAAAGGAAGCTTGCCGACATCGGTCTTACCCTCGGGATGTCTGATGCCGACGAGCAGGCCTGAGAATCTTGGCCGACAACAGAGACAAACGGTAATAACTCACTAAGAGAAAGTTGAAAAAATGCGTCATAGAGTAGCAGGGCGTCAGTTAGGTCGAACAAGCGAGCATCGCTTGGCTATGCGCCGGAATATGGTTTCTTCCCTCTTTGAGCACGAAACGATTGCAACGACAATCCAGAAGGCCAAAGAAGTAAAACCGTTCGCCGAGAAATTGATTACTTTGGCAAAGAAGGGTACGCTGCCTGCCAGGCGGAGAGCTATTTCAATGCTGGGCAATCGTAATATCGTTGAAAATGAAGACGGCAAGACTGTTAAGAAGGGCTCGGTGGTGGGAAAGCTGTTCAGCGAGATTGGACCTCGATACCTCGACAGGCCGGGCGGCTACACGAGAATTATTCGCCGATCCCTCAGGAGGCTCGGCGATAATGGCGAACTCGTTCTACTCCAGCTTATAGGCTCCGACGAAGGGCCGAAGAAGAAGGCCAAGACCCCCTCGAAGAAGCGTTCGGCAAGCAAACCGAAGAAAAAAGCTCCCGAAGTTGCGACGGCTGAGGCTGTCGAGCCGGAGGAATTCGCTGAAGTCCAGGAAACTGTAGAAGTCGAGCAGGCCGCTGAGAGCGAAGATACGGCTCAGGTCAAGCAGGCCGAGGCTGAAAGTGTCGGCGACAAAACCGACGAAGCACCGGCAGATGCCGACGAAGACGCCGAGAAGGAATAGGCTTTGTCCTATCGGAGAATCTTGCTATGGGGGCCGCCGACTGCATTTTCTGTAAAATGGTGGCCGGGCAAATTCCGGCAGCGAAGATTTACGAGGATGAAATCGTTCTTGCGGCACAGCCCCTTCATGAATGCCTTGCTGCAGGACCCATCTCTGGGCTTCTGCCCTGGGCTGTGGGTGCGCTCGATGAGGCGACTTCTGCTCATTACGCGCTCCTATCCTCCTGAGGCGCCAGCAACTGCTCGGCCAAAACTATAAGAATCGCCGCGATACCCGCAGCGGCAAGTATCCGCCCGGCCCACCTGATAAGAAGATTCATACTGCACCGAAAACGAACCTCGCGAAGCTTCTTGTCGAATGCCTTCAACATCGCTGCTCCTTTCATCTAACTCTAAAGGCTTCTGCAAAATTGCAGAACTCATCTAACTCTATTAACACGCCCTAACTTCATGCGCACCATCGCCGCCCCAGTTCATCGTATTATAACGAATAAGGCCCATTTAGCCAACCTTTTTTCTCACGAACTTCAGCCCCCCGCCTGATTCTCATTTCTGAGAAGCCTTGCGCGAGAGCAACTAACATAATAGACGCCCAAAACGCCCAAACGTTACAAAAAAACCGATTATCCCCCCCTCAAACGCAATCCACCAACAAGCTCTAATAACTAAAATTAAAATGACCAAAACTGTTCTGACTGCGTCAGAATAGGGTTTCCTGATTTGGACATTAGTATTTTCGGTTCAACTGCAAAAAAGTTGGTATCGTCCCAAAGTTTGGGGGGAAAATACTATCGGGCAAAAAAACGGCCCCGATCCGCCAGTGGCGGACCAGAGCCGTTCTGCCGTATGGCGCCGACACGGCGCTCGGGTCGCACGCCTGCCCCCCTGCGAGGCCCCTGGGGCCCCCGGCTGGGGCCCTTGGGGCCTTGGGGCCTGCGTTGCCTTATCCTCCGTGCAGGCAAGGAGATAGTAAGATTATTGTCGGGTTGGCGGCAGAGTGAACAATCAGATTGCCCCCAAACTTTGGGACGATACTAAAAAGTTGGTTAGCTTGAGATAACTTTCCGGGTCAAAGCCTTGGAAAAGACGGATTTATCGCATTTTGGGCAACACGCCCTTAAGGGAGGGGGCAAACCACAATCATATCATTCCGTCCCCCGCCCCTACCGCTCGACAATAAACGTAACATCCCAATTCTCATCCGGGTCTTTCCTTTCCCCCCTTGGATGTTCTCTTCCACCATCGTCGCTGCCGTCCTGCCCGATACTATAAACCACATACCCCTTCTCAAGCCTCTTATACCGCAATTCGGCCCCATCAAAAGGATCCCGCGGCACAGAATCCAAATAACCCGGAACAAGCTCACCAAGCAAATCAGGCAGCTTCCCCACAGCCAACCGATAACGCTCGACAGCAAGCCCCAAACGGGCAACGCGAAACAACGCAATACTCCGCAAATCCAACTCGACCAAACGCGCGTATGCCGGAGCAATTATTCGCACCATCCTCGCCTGAATTCCGGATGCCTCTTCGAGCTTCTTCACAATAGCTTTGGCAGCCGCAATCCGTTCATGATCGGGCAACTCCATGGCCTGCAAGAATTCATCCGTGAAGTCGAGGTATAGCATCGCACCCTTATCGATAAGCCCGGTAGCCTTAAAAGCGGTAAAAAGCACTTCTAAAATACGAGGGGCTCCGAATGCCTGCCCACCCATTTTGGCCGGATTCAGATAGATATCGAGCATGGAACAGCGTTCTCCCATCATCGATATGGGGAATTTCAAACCGCTCCCCGCCCCGCCAACTAACCGGCCAAGCTCAACCAACTGCTCGTCATCCAGTTCGCTACGATTGACAATCCGTTCGACCGTAGAGACCCCAAGACTCTCGCAGGCAACGCGCACAAACTGAGATATCAGCACAGGTTCCCCGCTCAGAGAGCGAGCAACGCCAAAATTGGCAGCAGTCGATTCGATAGCCTGATCGATTTCACCGTCTTCGGCACGAATGACAGCCTCTGCTTTAAGCAGACGCGCCATATACCGGATACTGCTCAGATACGGCATCAAGGCGTTCATACCGGCGCTGAGGTTGACGGGATATCGGCTGTGCTCGATCCCCGCCGCTTCATGCAGAAGCTCCAAAGTCTTCTTATTGCTCGCAAGATACACGTCGATTGCCTTCTTCATCTCTTCGGACAGCCCCTCGGTCCGCCCGGGCAGCTCCGCCAGGCCTGCAACCGGGACAAGATTTGGCTCATTAGGTCCGCGATACCAGGAAGCTGCATCCAAAATCACATCGGCCGCATTGTCAACGCCATCAGGTATGCTGTACCAATCATCCAGTTCAGCGCAGGTAACGGGATATCCCGCCGCCCGGATAGCGTCCATCCGCAGCTGCAACTGCGATCTTAACCTCCACCACCTATACAACCCAAACCAGCAAATTCCCACAACCAGGGCCAAAATCAGTATATGATAGCCCCTCAACTTCCAACGTTTCTTACGCACTCGCTGCTCATCGCTCACGATGGATTCTCCTTTGCACTTTCAATCAATCGCCTTGGCGGCCGACCAACGCCTGAGAATACCCGCAACCAGCCCGTTTGGCAACCAAAGAAACTGCTGATTCCGGCGAGAAAAGCCGTTACCACCAGTCGAATCGCCGCCTTTTACATATAGAACGGCAACTTTGGATTTAGCTGTTCTGACAAGTAAAGAACCCGGACAAACTCGAAAGGAGACCAATCATGTCAATCATTAAATTACAACACGTTGCAAGAATCGTTATCATAGCGTTGGCTATGGCAATAATCACCTTTGCCGGCCCGGCCTTTGCCGAGAATTCCAAGGGCAAGCCGGCCGCTCCTCAGGCAAAGGCAGCCCCCAAAGAGGCCCCCCCCGCGCCGGAACCTGCACCCAAAGCCGCTCCCAAGATTGCGGCCCCGCAACCTTCCGATCCCAAACCTGTATCGACCCCGAAATCCGCAGAAAAAGCCCCGGCGACCAGGCTAATCGTCAAGTCAGAACCGAGGCAGGCGGCGCCAAGGCCTATAGTCGAGCCTGCTACGAAACCGGCCGTCTCAAAACCCATCGTTGAGAATCCGCCCGCAGCGGCCGCGAATCCGGTCGCCAAAGCTTCTTCAAGGCCTGGTGCGTCGCGCAAGTCGCCTTCAAGCTCATCCATGGGTCCTTCCAGGTCGGTTTCACAAGCCCCCAGCCCAACAACGCCGAGTCGTTCCCCATCCAGAAGCACACCGAACCGAACAACTCCCAGCATATCTCCAAGCAGGAGCACACCGAGCCAACCGCCGAGTACTCCGCAGAGCCGAACATCCCCTTCTCGCTCTCCCTCGATACAGCCCCAATCTCCGAGCACCAGCTACAAGCCTTCCGGCAGCGGCAGTACTTCCAGGCCCGCTGCACCGGCGCCGAATCGCCCGGCTTCTCCATCGACCAGCCGCAACATATATACCGGGCCGAGTACCTCTCCCGGCTCCGTAAGCGTCAACAAACGCTCAGTCCCAACTACGTCCAGACCGTCCGCTTCAAGCCCGAACGGAACCATCAGTTCGTCAAAGACAAACAAAATCACGCGCCCGGTGATAGTCAATCAACGCATCACACAGACCGCTCCCCAACAACCGACGACCGGTTCGAACAAGACAACTGTTACCGGCCCGACAAGCCGCCGCCAGATCACGACTAATGAAAGAACGACGCTTTCGCCGACCGCTCCCAAATCATCCACGACGCCGAGAAAGCCGGCAGAGTCGTCAAGAGCAAGAATCACCCGTCCAATCGTAATAAACAGGCCGTCCGCTTCTTCCGTCAGGCCGGATACGCAACAAAAGGCCCCATCGAGACAGCCTGCCCAGAGCAGACAACAAGCAACCCGCACAACTCTAACATCGAGCGTTATCCAGCAAAGAACCGTCGATCAGAGAGGAAGAAAAATCTCCCCCGCATATCGCACGACCGTCATCAACAACAATCTAATAGTGAACAACCTGGGCGGCCATCAGACAACACGCACACATCGCTACGGCCCTCGTGTTTACAATACCGTCACCTATCACGACCGCCCCTATGCGATAAGCCACTCTTTGCACAGCAACTATATCTATCGCGACCAATACCAGCAAACTCACTGCCGAACAATCTGGCCCAGATACCATTTCATGCTGTCCTATAACTTCGGCTATAACTCCCTGTTCACCTACTGCTATCCCTACTACCACCGAAAATACGTCTTCGTAAGCGTCGGCGGCTATTGGCCCATATCCTACAGCTATTGCCGATACTACTGGTACGGCTATCACCCATACAGGTGGTACGGCTACTATCCGGTCGCCGCAGAGATAAGGGGCGATAGCTACAACTATTACACCTACAATTACTACTACACCGGCGAAGGACAGGCACTGGGGTACACTCCGACCGCGACGAACAATTACATCACCCCGGTTGACCACACCACTTTCGCCGACGTCCGTGCCAGGCTCGCCGCCGAAGCAGCCGCAGCCGAGCCGCCAGAAGCCACATTAGCCGATATGTACTTTGAAGAGGGCGTAAAAGCCTTTGAAAACGGCGATTACGCCACCGCCATCGAAAAATTCGCCGCCGCAATGGAATTGGCGCCTGACGATATCATCCTGCCCTTCGCTTACGCCCAGGCCCTCTTCGCCAACGTGCAGTACTCCGAAGCCGCAATCGTCCTGCGGGCCGCTCTGGCCAACATCTCGCCCGAAGATCAGACTGTCTTCTATCCTCGCGGCCTCTATTCGGACGACGATACACTCTTCGACCATATCGACAAGCTCGCCGAAAAGGCCGATTTCTATACCTTTGACGCAAATTTGCAACTCCTCCTCGGATACCATCTGCTCGGCGTCGGCGAGTTGGATGCAGCGGTAGAGCCGCTAACGCGTGCAGGTCGGGACTTCGCCAACGCCCAGGCCTCGGAGACTCTCCTCAAGCTTCTTGAGAACGTAAAGGCCCAGGCCGCCATCGAAGCCGCTCAACAACCCAATTCAGACTAAGGTGGAATAGCAATGAGAAAGAGACATACGCACACCTTGTTCGCCATGATACTCATCGCCGGTCTGCTGACATCCTCGGCATATTCAGGCGATGAGTTCCCCGTATTCCCATCGTCCGACGACCAGGAAGCACCCGACGTCCACGGCGAAATCGTGGTTTGGCAGCAGTTCGTCTATGAATACGGCGACTACGATGTCTATATCGCCGATATCAATAACCCGGCCGACCCCAATCTGATTGTCATCGGCGACGCCAACGACCAGATGGCCCCCGCCGTTTTTGAGAATACCGTCGTCTGGCAGGACAATATATTCTGGGAAGGTTCGTTCGACTGGGATATTCGCATGGCCGACATAACCGACCAGGCTGACCCACAGGTATTCGCTGTATCGGATGTTTTCGAGAACGACGAACAAAAACCGGCCATCCACGGCAATATCGTCGTCTGGCAGGACGGCCCCGCGGGCAGCCTCGATATCTACGGCGCCGACGTGACCGATCCGTTTTACCCAACCGAATTCGCCGTCTCTTATGCCTACCAAAACCAGCAATCGCCCGCAATATACAGGTCAACCGTTATCTGGCAGGACGACTATTTCAGCAACTGGGATATATACGCCGCCGATATCTGGCAGAGAAACAAACCGATAGAATCGCCTGTCTCATGGTATGACCTGAATCAAAGCAATCCCGCTATCTCGGGCCGGACAGTCGTCTGGCAGGACGATTATTTCGGCGATTGGGATATATTTGCGTCCGATATCTCGGACCCGACCGACCCAGTCGATTTTTCAATAGCCGCCGAGCCATCTTCGCAGGAAAACCCGGATATTGACGGCAATCTCGTCGTATGGCAGGACAATCGCCACGGCAACTGGGACATATTCGGCTACAACCTCACTACAGGCCGAGAGTTCCAAATCACCGACGACCCGCATCACCAGATCAATCCGGCTATCAGCGGCAACCTTGTCGTATGGCAGGACAACCGCGACGGCCCGCAGAATATATATGCCGTTTGGCTCACAGGCCCAGAAATCGCTCGATGCCTCCAGGCAATACCGGGCGATGTCAACAAAGACTGCCGGATCGATTTCGCCGATTTCAGCCTGATGGCCTCCAATTGGCTACAATGCAACCTCGACAGCCCTCAACTCTGCGGCCAAGAGCAGAACACTGAGAAAACCGTCAATGCCCCGTTGTCATTGGGGGGTGTCCAGACATTACCGAGCGAGCCGGCGTCCATGCGTAACCTTCTATTGCCCGGCAAGCGGCAATCCACGTCATTGCAAACTGAGAAACCAATACGATTACGAAAATACTAATTTCAATACAATCTGATTTGTTAAGCCCGATTGGAGGTGCAAAATGCGAAAGAAATCAAGAACAACTCAAGTATTGGCCCTTTGCCTTGGAATCCTGTTCATAGCCGGCTGCGGAAGCGGCGGCTCAACAGGCGCAGGCATCGGAGCCCTCGCCGGAGCCGGTTACATGGTCGGCAACGAGGCCGATAAGAAGAAAGCTCAGAGACGAACCGACGCTGAAATGGCCGCCGTTAGAGCCGAAATGAGCTACGTCACAGTAAATATGACCAACAGCAACAGCTCAATCAGCCAGGCTGTGCTGCCATTACAGCAAAATCGTTGAAATCTACCCGGCAGTCGCCGGTAAGGTCAGCCGATGGGCAGTCGGCAAAGGCCAAGCCCGCTGAGAACATAATCACTGCTACAAGAATCTTCTTTTCCATATCACTACTTCTCCTGAAATTGTCCGAGAGTCTCACAAAGCTGCCCTTATTCTAACACATTATGGGCCTCAATGTCAAACAAAAAGACGCCTTTACCCATGCCTGCGTCTTCTCAGCAACGCCATGCCGCCTAAGCCGAGCAGCAAGAGCGTGGCCGGTTCCGGGACTACACGCAAGTTGTCGAAGGCAAATGGAGCGAGATCTTCGGCCGATTCGCGTCCCATTGAACGGAAGTAGGTCGTATCAAACCTATCGGACGGCATCAATTGCCCATTTCGTACATTCGCACCGTTTATGGCCAGGTTATAGCTGTCACTGTCGAGGTGCAAGTAGAGTTCAAAGTGGTCACTGGCTCCTACGGCGAAACTGCCTACAGGGTGAGAGCCGCTATGGTCCTTAACAAGCAAGTTCCCGTCTCTGCTGTATATAAGGCGCCAGATATCTGTAGAGCCAGTTAGAATATGCACATTACCCTGATCGTTGTCTTGTGTAACATGCGCACCAAGAGCCAGCGAATCCCAACTGATTTTCCAATTCCCTGAGCTATAAGGTTCAGGATTGAAGAACGTAGCCGATGCAAGACCGCCAGGTGCCGCGTCGAGAAGAACAGGCTTGTCCAATAGGTCCCCAGCGGACTCCACCACGTCAACGCGGGATATCGAACCACCGATCGTTCTGCTGGGCAAATATAGAGGAAGTGGGTCTGTGGTAGGTTGCGTTGACAAGGGTCCTAATGGTTCGGCGTTGAAATCTGCGTCGTAGATTACTGCGGCAGATACGGGACATGCACAGTTCAGTACACCTATGTTTAGAACTATCGCCGATACAAAAATTTCTGTTTGTTTGCTTTTCTACTTACTTCTCCTTATCAAAAAAGATTCACCATTCTCAACAGCGACCTGCTGCAATACCGCTATTGACATATCTCTGTCTCAGAAAAGCCCTCCTGGCCTTTGTGGCAAGAACACACCACTCCTTGCAGAGCATCCAGTTCTACAATGATGATATTCTACGGGACGGAACTGGCCTTTGTCAAGGAAAATCCGGTAATGGGGCGGTATTTCGCCGAGAATCTCGCAGGACGGGCAATATGGGGCATACAGGTCAAAAACGCAAGGGATACGGTGTTTGGGGCGGGTCGGCTCAAGCTTTATCGCTATCATACACTTGGCGTGAGAGGTTTGTCTATCGTGATAACTACGGGGGTTTGAAGATTTTTTCGCAGGACTCTGTTTTTTTGGGCAAAAATAGATAGGGGGTATGGGAGATTGCAGAGGGCTCCCGTTTGATTGCAGGGGGCTGTACCGTTTGTCATTCTCCGTAGGACACCTTACGGCGCTGCGAATAGCCTGTCCTGAGCGAAGCCGAAAGGGCTCCGAATCCACTCCTTCGAAGAGTTGCTGGATTCCGCATCAAGTGCGGAATGACAATGGGGTTGTGCGGAATGACAATGGGTTTGTGCGGAATGACAATGGGTTTTTCCGGATAGGCGACAGTTTCTGTATTCACTTGTCAAAGGGCGGTCGTTTGCACTTGGTCAGGCTTGGGGCCGGACGAACCGAAGACGAAAAAGAAGAAGCGAGATCAAACGTATTCGTATTCGTATTCGTAACTACTTTCCTTTCTTTTTCCTTTTCTTTCCTTTCCTTTTCTTAGTTGGTCTTGTGTTCGAGCTGTGTTCCAACGCTGTTGAACCTGTGTTCCTTTTAGCCGCACTTGCAAGTCCTGCTCTACGCTGGCGTTGCGCAAATCTTTTTGCCCTTCGCAGTTCTTTGCTCACACGTTTATGCCTTATCATGCCCTTGCGTAGCTGGAATTTTTTCGCGATTTTGTCCCAGAATTTCTCGAAGTTTTTGCAGTTGCACATATTTAATCTTCACGACTCTCGCCCACCGGAAAATAATTTCATATCCCCTTCTGTCGTTTTGCCGAAAAATGCTTGAAGATTCGAGGTCAATCGCTTATAATCGCTCAAAATCAGGGTTTGCATGATACACACCGTTAAGGCTTGGCTATGAATTCCAAAGAGCGAATATATGCGACATTACGCGGCGAATCGGTGGATCGTGTGGCTGTTACGCCTATTTTCATGGCCTGGGCGGCACATTTTATCGGGCGGAAGTATCGGGATTACTATCTCGATGGGGATGTGCTGGTCGATTCCCAGCTTGCCGTTACCCGTGCCTTCGGCATCGACCAGATTAGCGCCATAAGCGACCCCTGGCGGGAGGCCTCGGCATACGGGATGGAATTCGAGTACCCCGAAGAGGGCGTCGGCAAGCCCGCCGATACCCTGCTCAAGGGCAAAAACGACATAGCCAGGCTCAAGAAAGTGGATATTCGCAAGGCCGAGCGAACGAAGCAGCGTATCGAGAGCGTCCGGCGGATGGCAAAGGAAATAGGCAAGACGCATAGCGTATTGGGCTGGGTCGAAGGCCCGTTCGCCGAATACGCCGACCTGCGAGGCCTTGAGGCGGCCATGCTGGACCTGATGGACAGGCCGGATTATTTCAGACAGGCCGCCGAGGCGATTATTGAGAACGAGATCAAGTTCGCCGTAGCCCAGGTCAAGGCCGGGGCCGATATGATCGGAGTCGGAGACGCCGCCGCGAGCCTGATTTCGCCGAATCAGTACAAAGAATTTGTTCTGCCGTTGGAAAAGAAGCTCTTCGATGCGATACACGAAACCGGCGGCGCCGTCAAGCTGCATATCTGCGGCAATGTAAGCAATCATGTGGAGTTCATGGCCGAAAGCGGGGCGGATATTATCGACCTTGATTGGATGGTTCCTATCGAGCAGACCAGAGAGCTGCTGGGGCCTGATGTGACTTTGTGCGGGAATTTCGACCCCGCCGCCGTCCTTCTGCAAAGCACTCCGGAGAAAATCGCCGAGGCGGCAAGGGAGTGCATCGAGGCGGGGGGGGAAAGATTCATTTTAATGCCCGGCTGCGAAGTGCCGCCGGCTACACCGGAAGAAAACATTCGGGCATTCTGCCCGTGCGATGGTTGTTTAATTTGCGAGGAATTAAAATGCTAAACATTGATCGAAGACGATTTTTAGGCACAGCCGCAGCCACAGCGGCATTTACAGTAGTCCCGCGCCATGTGCTCGGAGGAGCGGGCAATACTCCCCCCAGCGAGAAACTCAATATCGCGGGTATCGGCATAGGCGGGATGGGACGAACCAACCTGGGGAATCTCAAGAGCGAGAATATCATCGCCCTGTGCGATGTGGATTACGGCTACGCGGGCAAGACATTCGACGAATTCCCCAAGGCGAACAAGTTCCGCGATTTCCGCAAGATGTTCGACGAGCAAAAGGATCTCGACGCCGTGGTTATCGCCACGCCCGACCATACGCACGCGGTAATCGCGATGGCCGCCATCAAGGCGGGCAAGCACGTCTATTGCCAGAAGCCCCTGACGCACGACGTCAGCGAATCGCGAAAGCTCACGATAGCCGCAGGGAAGGCCGGCGTTACCACGCAAATGGGAATCCAGGGCCATTCGGACGAGGGCATCCGCCTGATTACCGAGTGGATCCGCGACGGCGCTATTGGCGAAGTCCGCGAAGTGGATGCCTGGTGCGCGCTGAGTTACTACCCCTGGGGCCACGCATACTGGAGCACGAGCTGCGCGAACAGGCCAAAAGAGACGCCCCCGATTCCGGAGACGATGGATTGGGATCTATGGATAGGCCCGGCTCCGTATAGGCCGTACCACAGATGCTATCATCCGCAGACGTGGCGGGCATGGTGGGATTTCGGCTGCGGTATGATGGGCGACAGGGGGGCTCACACACTCGATCCCGTCTATTTCGCACTCGAATTGGGTGCGCCTACGAGCGTCGAGGCGACCTCTCTGGCAGGCGGCGGCGAGACGCACCCGGTCGCAGCAGTCATCACATACAGATTCCCGGCCAGAAAAGGCAAACCGCCCGTGAAGCTCACATGGTACGAAGGGCTGCAGGCGCCTCGTCCGCCGGAACTCGAAGACGGCAGGAAAATGGACCCGCAGGGAGGAGCCATATTCATCGGCGATAAAGGCAAACTGATATGCGGCGTCTATGGAGGAGGCCCCCGGCTGATTCCGGAGGCCAAAATGAAGGCATACGAGCGGCCCGAAAAGACGATACCGAGAGTGAATACTTCGCACGAGCAGGACTGGGCAAACGCCTGCAAGAAAGGCACCCAGCCGGGAGCAAGTTTCGACTATTCAGGCCCGCTATGCGAAATGGTGCTGCTCGGCAACGTCGCAAAGAAAATGGGTACAAAGCTTGATTGGGACCACGAAAATCTGAAGGTGACAAACATCCCCGAAGCCAACCAGTATATATGCCGCCCCTACCGCGACGGCTGGTCGCTGTAGCCGACCACGTCGCCGGGGCGGACGTGCTTGCGAATTACAGAGATATCGTTAAATGGGGGTAATCATGAGCAAGATTCTTTACATCAAGGCCTCGCCGATGGGCGAGCGTTCGTTGTCAATTGCCGCAGCCGATGCCTTTATCGATGCTTACACAGAGGCCAATCCCGATGACAGCGTGCAGACTCTGGACCTCTTCGCCGCTGCATTGCCCGAGTTTAACTTCGCCGCCGCCTCGGCCAAATACAAGATCATGCACGGCAAGGAACATTCACAGGTCGATAAAGGTGTATGGGAGGGCATCGTTGCGGTGATCGACGAATTCAAGTCGGCGGATAAATACGTCTTTGCCGTGCCGATGTGGAATTTCTCAATCCCTTACCGCCTCAAGCAGTACATCGACATCATCGTTCAGCCGGGCTACACATTCGGCGTCACGCAGGGCGGCTACGAGGGTATGGTGAAGAATAAGCCCGTCTTTATCGCCTATGCACGCGGCGGTGAATACAAAAGCGGCAGTCCCGCCGAGGCCTTCGATCTGCAGAAACGCTATCTCGAATTGATACTCGGCTTTATGGGATTCAAGGACATCCGCGCGGTCGTTGTCGAGCCGACCCTTGCCGCCGGTCCGGATACCGCAAACGAAAGAAGGGCCGCTGCTGTCGAAAAGGCAAGAAAAATGGCCGCGGAGTTCTAACACCGTGTCATCCGTTGATGGCTAAGCCGCTCAGATCGCCGTATTCATAAACCGAATCAGGCAGGTGACCGAAAGCTAATACCTGGGTCTTGGGCCGTAGTTGCTGCGGGTTCTGCCGTAGGGGTCCAGCAGCCTTCGATTGGCTTCGATTTCGATGCCGAGCGCATCCATACGCCGGTGCAAATCCTGCTCCATCGCGGGGATGTCCTTATCAAGCGTCTCGCTGTTCTTCTTTACGTCGGCGAGCACTTTGTCGATCTGTGCGGCGCTCTTATCGATCTTCTCGACGCTTGCGTTAATCTTGCTCTCCAACTCGTTAAACCTCGTTACATACTCGGCCTTGAACTCAAGCTCTGTGAGCTTCGCCCGCGTCTCGATCTGCTTCGTCCAGACTTCGCGGTCGGCTTCAAGCTCGGCCACTTTGCCGTCTATCTCCTTGGATTTCTCCTGGTCGAGCTGAGAGACGCCCTCGATGAGTCCCTTGGCCCTCTGGTAGAAGCGAATCGCTTGGATGAAGTCGTCGGGGTCGTCTTTGAAGTCCCAGATTCTGCCGGCGAAATACTCGCCCATATCCTGGTAGTACTTGCTCGCCGAGACGTTCTTTACCTGCAGAGACCCGGTCTCCATCTCCCTCTTGCTGTAAGTCGCGACGATGACCTTGCTGTCTTCGATCCGTTCGAGTATGACTTTGTTCCTGTCCTCGCTGACGAGCTTGCCGGAGATGAGTGTGCCGTCTTTGAGGTAGAAATCGACGGTTCTTATGGAGCGAACCTTTGTGTCGGAGGCGCTCTCGCTACTGTACGGCACAGGCTTCTCGCGATCCGATACATTGAGCGCTGTCTGCGTGACCGGGCTTGCCGGGGCCGCTCGCGAAGATGATGCCGCTCTCGCTCGGGATTGGGCATCGACCGCGACTATACAGATTGCAATTAGAACAAAGACGACTGCTGCAGTGATTCTGGTTTCGGTGGCCTTCATTGTCTTATCCTCCAATAAAGCCGGTTCCTTAATAGAATTCGCCGGAATTATACCAAATCTCTGAGCAAATAGCCAGAAAAAAATGTGCTATTTTATTGTGATGTGCCATTTTATAGAAGATAATTAACCATTCAGAAATAATCAAGGAATTTTGTGCTTACATTATTGAAGCTCTGATTACAATATTGTCTCGTCATGGCAGCGGGGTATGGTATAACTGGAACCAATTCAACGCGTGCCGATGGCATGTTTTTTGTATAATGTTATCGAATAGAATAATCAACCAATCGTTGTATTTCTTTTTGGCCCAGTCGGCGAGCGCCTCGAATGCATAGACATTGGGGCCACGGGGGCCATAGACCATGTTCATTGCGAATTCGACGGGGTATTCGACTTCTCTTCGCTGGTACTTTTCCGCCGCCTGCTTGATGAGGCGGGTTTGAATTTCTTTTTTTGAAAGGTCCTTCAACTCGTCGATGTCCAGCTTTATATCGAACTTGGACCATGCCCATTCGGCGAACATTCGCAGGGCAAAACCCTCTTTGAGAAACTCGGCTAATTGTGATGAGTCCTTTTTGTCTATCTGCTCGGCTGCCGCCTCGATTAGCTGCTCTTCGATTTCTTCGGGTGATTGGTGCTTGACCTTGTTTGGGCTGAGGCTGACGCGGAATGCACTCATCGCCCATTTGCACAGCCCCTGGATGTCCCAGGATTGCGGGTCGGAATAATCTTCGAGGTATTCGCCCATTGAGAGGGATATGTTGTTGGCTGAGGCTTCCTTTGCCCGGATTTTCATGATCTCCTCGATTTCGTCGGCTTGTGCTCCTGCGAATTCGGCGGCCTTGAGGTCCGCGCCGAAATTCGCGCGTGCCCATTCGGCGATGCAGTTGCAGGGGTATGCCTCGTCGAGGATGGTGTCGCAATTTTTGGCTATTGCGGCGTTGATCATTTCTGCGATGACGTCTTTGAGGCCCTTGCCGGCGAGTATGTGGCGTCTTCTGGAGTAGAAGATTTTTCTCTGGTAGTCCATCACCTCGTCGTATTCGAGCAGGCTTTTTCTTATATCGAAGTTTTTCTCTTCGACTTTTTTCTGTGCTTTTCCGATACCCTTGCTGATTCTTTTGTGATAGATGGGCTGGCCTTCCTCCCAGCCGATCCATGAGAGGGCCTTGACGGTCCACTCAGGCGCGAAGATTCTCATCAAATCGTCGTCGAAGCAGAGGAAGAACTGGCTTGACCCGGCGTCGCCCTGGCGGCCTGAGCGGCCTCTAAGCTGGTTGTCGATTCTTCTTGCTTCGTGGCGTTCGGTTCCGAGGATGTGGAGGCCGCCTATGTCGGCGACGCCCTGGCCGAGCTTGATGTCGGTGCCTCGCCCGGCCATGTTGGTTGCGATAGTGACGTTGCCCCTGATCTTGCCGTCGCGGGTCTTGTGCTGCCAGCCTGCTTTTTCAACGATCGCGGCTTCTCTGGCGTGCTGCTTTGCGTTGAGGACTTCGTGATCGAGTCCGTAGCGTTTTTGCAGGGCGTCCGAGAGGGCTTCGCTCTTTTCTATGCTGATTGTGCCTATCAGCAGGGGCCGGCCGGCTTCGCTGATTTCGTGGATTTCGTCCACGATTGCGTCGAATTTTTCTTTGAGGGATCTGTATATTACGTCTTCGCGGTCGTCTCTGATGCAGGGTTCGTTTGTGGGTATTACGACTACTTCGAGCTTGTAGATTTTCATAAACTCGTCGGCCTCGGTGGCGGCGGTCCCCGTCATCCCGGCGAGCTGGTCGTACAGCTTGAAGAAGTTCTGGAGGGTGATAGTCGCGAGGGTCTGGGTTTCCTCTTTGACCGTGACGTTTTCCTTCGCCTCGACGGCCTGGTGAAGTCCGTCGGACCATTGCCGGCCGTGCATCAGGCGGCCCGTGAATTCATCGACGATGATGACTTTATCCTCTATTACGACGTAGTCCTTTTCACGCTCGAAAGTGACGTGGGCGCGGAGGGATTGTTCGAGCAGGTGGGGCCAGTCGATATTGGAGCCGGTGTAGAACGAGCCTACGCCGGCAATGTCCTGGGCGGCGCCGACGCCCTCGTGGGTGAGATGGGCTTGCTTTCGCTCCAGTTCCACTTCATAATACTGGGTCGCTCCTTCGAGGCTTGCTTCGGCCGCTGTTTGTTCACTTCGATTTTTTTCGAGGACCTGCCGGGCCTTTTCTATTCTGGCCGAGTCCTTGTCCTTCTTCGCCTCGGCGAGTTCGCCCTGTGCGTTGGCTATTGTCCGCTGGGCGGCGTCGATTTGCTTCTTTGTTCGGTCGTAGGCGCTTTGAAGGGACATGAGCTTTCTTGCGACGCCGTCGGCCTTGTTGTACCGGGTGACGTCGTCGAAGGCCGGGCCTGAAATTATCAGGGGTGTTCGGGCCTCATCGATGAGGATTGAATCGACCTCGTCGATGATTGTATATTGCAGCTCGCCCTGGACCATGTGGTCGAGTGATATTTTCATATTGTCTCGGAGGTAGTCGAAGCCGAACTCGTTGTTTGTTCCGTAGGTGATGTCGCAGGCGTATTGTTCTTTTCTCTCGCCGCCTGCGGTGTCCATATCGGCCTGTATTACGCCGAAGGACATGCCGAGGGCCTCGTAAACGGGGCCCATCCATTCGGCGTCGCGCTTGGCGAGGTAGTCGTTGACGGTGATGATGTGGACTTTTCTGCCTGTGAGGTGGACCATGTAGGCCGCGAGCGTTGCGACGAGCGTTTTTCCTTCGCCCGTCGCCATTTCTGCGATTTTGCCTTCGTACAGAACTGCGCCGCCGATCAACTGGACGTCGAAGTGGCGCATTTCGATGTTTCGCCGGGCTGCTTCCCGAACGACGGCGAATGCTTCGGGGAGAATATCTTCGGGGGCGACGCCGCTTTCCAATCTGGTTTTGAACTCGGCGGTCTTTGCCTTGAGGGCGTCATTGTCGAGCGTCTTTATGCGGTCTTCAAATTCGCCGATTTCGGCCGAGATTGCCGAATACGACTTGACCATCCGCTGGTTTCGCGAGCCGAAGACCTTTACGAGAACTTTGTTTACTTTTTCAAACGCCATATTGCTCTGCCTGTTATGCCTGTGAGATTATGGCCTCTAACCGAGGGCTAAGGTTCGAAGCCTGCACGAAAATGACATTAACAGGACTAATCCTTTACTCTTGTTAAATATTCTCCTGTGCGGGTATCTACTCGGATTTGTTCGCCTACTTTGACGAACGCGGGCACCTGCACCACCAGACCGGTTTCGAGGGTGGCCGGTTTGTTCTGGTTGGTCGCGGTGGCGCCTTTTATTTCGGGCGGAGTATCGGTGACTTCGAGATCGACGGTGTTGGGCAGGGTGACAATTAAGGGCTTGCCTTCGTACATGCTGACCTGCAGTTGGGTGTTGGGTTTGCAGTACTTCTGGCCGTCTCCGAAGGCCTCGTCGTCGAGCGAGATCTGGTCGTAGGTTGTCGTGTCCATGAGGATGTGTTCGCTGCCGGACGAGTAGAGATACTCGTAGGTTCGCTTGTCGAGGAGGGCCTCTTCGACAATTTCCTCGGATCGCAGGCGGATATTCTGGATTAATCCGTCTGCAAGGCTCTTTAGCTTTGTCTGATAGACGGCGCCACCCTTGCCGAGCTTAACATGGTGGTAATCCACAATGGCGTATAGCTTATCGTCGATCTTGATGGTTTGGCCTTTTCGTATTTCTGAGGCTCTCATTTGGTACTCCGTAAATCTGTAATCATATTCTTATTTTCGGCTGAACCGATGCGTACACATCGGCTAATCCGGCAAATATCGCAAAATTTCGGCCGAATGTCAAGGAAGGAATTGTAATGCAGAGGATGAAGATCTGCGAGGGAGACGCCCGCTGGTGGCGACCACTAATTTTTTTGGCTTTCTGAAATAATATATGGGGAAACACAGAAGGAATCGCCTTCGGCGAGGCTTTTCTATCTTTTCAAACACCCCCCAGCCGAAGCCAGATATGTGACAGCGTTGTATGCCGACGCCTTAATGAATCTGGCTTTGGAGGCTGGGCTGATGAAAAGATCAAAACAGCCCGTGAAGCGGCTCTGCTATTGAGGCGGAAAAAGTCTTATCCACAACATTTGACAATATCTCGACACGGATTTACGCGGATTTTGCTGCTACAGAGGTACAGATCGAGCTTTGTCAGGAACTACGCTGCGACAGTCAGAGAGAAGGTGTTAAAATGGGCAAGCAAAATAAGCGGCTACGGTTGCTTGACTGGATAGAAAACAGGTGGTAATTTGAGAGAAGATGACACAGTAGTGATTGAAACAAACCTCGGCAAGAAGAATGAGAATCAACTTGCGGGACAAACTGAGAGGCCAAGAAGATGGGGAAGCATAACGGTCAAGAGTATTTGGATAAGCTTCACCCCAGTGTCGCCGAGTTTATCAGGCAGGTCACTAAGGAGATGAACTGTCGCAAAGCGGCGTGTCAAGAAGTCCGTTCAGGTCTCGCAGCTTACTTTGAAAATGAGTTGAGAGATTGCCCAAACGATGAGGATAGAGATCATAAAGCTCAACGCCTGGTCGCCGACTGTGGCGATCCAGGGGTACTCGCCATTCTCCTTCAGCACGCCAAGAAACACCGGCGGTCTGTCTGGTTGATTGCTGTCGTTCGTGGCTTACAAGTGCTCGCGATTCTGTTGGTCTCTTTAGTAGTCTATGTGAGTTGGTTCACGAGTGGCAAACCGACGCCAAGCATCGACTATACTGCTCTTCTAAACCGCATGAGTTACCCCAAGATTCGAGATGAAGACAACGCTTGGCCAAATTACGAAAAGGCTATAGTCCTCTATGTCGAGCCCAACGACGGTCTGGCCGAGGCATTGTCTGAGTTCCGCTGGGTTCAGCCTCTATACGTTAGCCTCAGCGACTTCCCTGACTCGAACCGGGCCGAACTGATAGAATGGGTTTCGCTCAACGAAGCTGCCTTGGCCGAATTCACGGCCGGAAGCTCAAAGCCATATTGCCATAGAGAATATATGTTTGACCCCAATGATGATGAAGAGAGGTGGCTTTTCAATGTTCCGCTGCCACACATGATCAGTTGTAGAGACATTGGCAGGCTTGGACTCTGGAACTCACGCATTGCTGTAAGCCGCGGAGAAATCCGGCGGGCGTTGGACGATTGTTTGGCCGTCGCTCGATTGGGTGCCCACTTGACTTGTAGAAGCACGGTTCTCGAGCAATTGGTTGGGTTGCACTTGACAAAGGGGGCCTGCTTTCAAATCGCAAACATACTTGATGCCGCCGAGCCCGAAGCTGCAATGCTCGAAGAGATTCGGCACGCTCTAGCGGATATTCTGCCGGACAACGATCCGCTGATAAGCACGGAAGGTGAGCACTTAGTTTGTCTCGATATGATTCAACGTATCTTTACTCAGGGAGGATGCGGCGGAGGTCATATTATTCCAGGGCGCTGGCATGAGCTAAATTATGTTTATCTGGAAGGTATTGAAGATCAGGAGCTTGGGATGTTGGAGTATTCGGGCTATGCCCTCTCGAGCATGAGGCATGCTGGCCGTGACCTGACGGTTGAGAAGGCCAACGAGATCTTCGACCGCGCGAACGAGGTGGCAAAGCTGACCCCTTTTCAAAGGCGAGCCGACGAAATTGAATCTCCGTTTGGCATGCTTTGGCCTTTGCCAGAGCGTAGATTCTACATGTTTCACTTAGTACTTCCGGCTTTTGAGAAAATTGCTGAGAAGGGGCATGAAGCCAAAGCGATACATCAGGCAACCTTAACGATTGTAGCGTTGAAATGCTGGAGGATGGAGAAGGGAGGATATCCCACAAACCTATCGCTATTAGTCGAAGAAGAGTATCTGGCCAACTTGCCCATAGATCCATATAGTGACAAACCACTTGTATACAAGAAGACTGACGACAACTTCACTCTCTACAGCCTTAGTAGGAACTTAGAAGACGACGCGGGCGAGCCAGCCTACTCATATTACCGGTCCGACGAGGGAGGTGTAGAGATGATCAGGTGGCCTGCCGACGGGTACAAGAAACGAGCCGAACAGTGGCGCGACGAGGGCGATACTGTCTTCTGGCCGCTGCAGTAGCTCAAAGGCCGGCTCCTGTAAACAGAATTCGAATCATCACAAAGGGTACGAGTTCGGCGCCTCGCCGGGTTCGGAAGTGAGGGCGTATTGTATCTATCGGGTCAATTTTCCGGATATCGAATTTTCACTCGTCTTCGAGTTCGAGGGGGGCTTTTGCTTTGTTTCCTGCTACTCCTCCTGAGACGATGAATGTCATGGCGTCGGAGCTTGGTATGTCGAGCGGTTTTACCGCCTTCTTTGGGAATATCAGTACGTTTCCGGCGAAGTTATATGACTGGGGGAAATAGACTGCGACGTGGTCTTTCAGGCCGAAGTTTTCGAGCGATTCTCTTGTGATGAAGCCGATGAATTTTGCGTAGGTTTCCGGGCCGAGGCTGACGAGGACGGGTTTGTCGAATTTTTTGGCCTCGCCGAAGAAGGCTGCGATGAGGTCCTTGATCGAGCTGTAGAGTATCTTGACGAGCGGAAGCCTCTTAAAGATTCTATCTACGAGGCGGACGAGGAAAACAGGGGGGGGGGGGGGGGGGGGGGGGGGGGGGGGGGGGGGGGGGGGGGGGGGGGGGGGGGGGGGGGGGGGGGGCGGAAGGCGGCGGTTATCCATTTAGATTTGTCCGGCTACGCTTAGGACGAGCGCAAAGACCTTCGACGCTCCGGCATCTTTTAGCGTCTTGGCGCATTCGTTCAGGGTTGCTCCGGTGGTTTTGACATCATCGACGAGGCAGACGGTTCGTCCGGCGAATTTATGGCGTTTGCGAACGGCGAAGGCTCCTTTGACGTTTTTTGCACGGGCGGCGGCGTTTTGCATTGTCGGCTGGAATTTTGTCCGGCGAACGCGGACCAAATCCGTATTGATCCTGGCTGTATGGGCCTTTAGTTTTTTCGCCAGGACGCAAGACTGATTGTACCCCCGCGAGAGCCTTCTGGACCAATGGAGTGGGACGGGGACGATGAGTTCTATTTCGCGGGCAAATCCGCCGCCCTGGAAGGCTGAGTCCGCCAAAGATCCCAACGCCAAATCCAGCTCCGTCTTGCCCCTCTTGAAGCCAACTATCATATCTTTAAGGCTTTTGGCATAGACGCCTGCTCGGGCTATTCCGTCGAATATAAATTTGCTGTTTTGGCAGTCGCCGCATGCTCCGTCGATCAGTGCGAATTTGCTAACATCGCGTCCGCAGCGTCGGCAGTAGTCGCCTCCCGTGCAGTTCAACAGTTCGTCCCAGCATTTTCTGCAAAACCCCCCGTCTGTTTCGCAGATACTCTCTCTGCAGTTCATGCAAAGGGCGGGCCAAATCAGGTGATTTACGCCTTGCCAGACGAGCGTGGCGGCTTTTGCGAGTGCCTTTTTTGTTTTTGTCGTATTCACGCGGGCAATTATACGCCCCGGTCGGGCTGAAACAAGCAACAATTCGCGATGCGGGCAACAAACCGCTTGCATGGGCATGGCCGAGCGTCTATAATCAGACGGTAATGAGAATCCGGTATCGACAGTGCAGTATCGAGTAACGAGCAATGTTTGAATCGCTAACAGAGAAATTTAACAACGTTTTTCGGTCTCTTTCGGGCCGAGGGCGTATCACCGAAGCCAATATCTCCGACGCTATGCGGGATGTTCGCAAGGCGCTGCTGGAAGCGGACGTAAATTACCAGGTGGTCAAGGCGTTTTGCAAGGACGTCACCAAGGCGGCCCTGGGGGCCGAGGTCATCAAGAGCCTGCATCCCGGACAGATGATGATCAAGATTGTCAGCGACGAACTGACGAAATTGATGGGCCCTGTGGATACGCGGATATACTATGTCTCGCCCGGCCCGACTATTATTATGCTGGCCGGCTTGCAGGGCTGCGGGAAGACTACTACGGCTGCGAAGCTCGGCAAGTACCTCCTGGCCAACGGCAAGAAGCCTCTTATGGTGGCCGACGATTTGCAGAGGCCTGCGGCTATCGAGCAGTTGAAGGTGCTCGGGGAGCAGATCGGGGTCGATGTTTATTCCGAGGAGAGCAAGAACTCCGTCAAGGTCGCCAGGAACTCCGTCAAGCACGCCAAGGCCAACGGGTATGACGTGATCGTCCTCGATACTGCGGGTCGGCTCCATATCGACGAAGATATGATGACGGAGATCGCCGCGGTGGCCAAGGCGGTTACTCCTCATCAGATATATCTCGTCTGCGATTCGATGACAGGCCAGGATGCGGTCAACTCGGCGAAGGAATTCAACGAGCGGCTGGAACTCGACGGCGTTATACTCACAAAGCTCGACGGCGACGCTCGAGGCGGCGCCGCTCTGAGCGTGAAAGCCGTTACCGGAAAGCCGATCAAGTTCATCGGCGCCGGCGAGAAACTCGATAAGATCGAGGAATTTCACCCCGACCGCATGGCTTCGCGAATACTCGGTATGGGCGACGTTGTTACGTTGGTCGAAAAGGCCCAGGAGCAGTTCGACGCCGATGAGGCGATCAAGCTCCGGAAGAAGATGGCTAAGGGCAGCTTCGGGTTCGACGACTTCCTCAAGCAAATGCAATCCGTCAAGAAGATGGGCGGCATGAAGGATATGCTCAAGCTGATACCCGGGATGGGGTCGCAAGTTAAAGACCTCGATTTAGACGGCAGCGAGATCGGACAGATGGAGGCGATCGTTCATTCGATGACGTTAGGTGAAAGACGGCAGCCCGATCTTATCGATTCATCGCGTCGGCGGAGGATTGCCTCGGGCGCCGGCGTTCAGCCGCACGATGTTTCGGGGCTTGTTAAGACCTTTATGCGAAGCCGCGATATGATGAAGGCGCTTTCGGGCGGGAGCTTCGGCGGGCTTAAGGCTTTGTTCTCCGGCGGATTGAATATGAACAGCATCAGCCAGATGATGTCCTCGGGGAAGAAAATCAAACAGCGTTCCAAGAGAAAGAAAGTCGTAAGGCGAAGAGGCAAGATAAAACGCCGTTAATGCAAGAATGTTTAGCCCTCCAATTCGATTGGAGGATTCGTTTTTTTTGGAAGGATGTTAATGAGTTCTGCAAAATTGCAGAAGCCTTAAGGATGTCAGTATGAGGAGTATGAACCGACGCAATTTTCTCAAAACCGTTAGTTTCGGGGCAGCTTCATTGGCGCTGCCGGGCTGTTCGAACGCTTCGCAGGGAGGGGGCAAATCAGGCAGGGGCGGATCGCCTAATTTTATCATTATTTTCTGCGACGACCTTGGCTACGGCGACATCGGCTGCTTTGGGTCTAAGAAGCATCGCACGCCGAATATCGATAAGATGGCGGCTGATGGTATGCGATTTACCAGTTTTTATGTTACCAGCGGCGTTTGCACGCCTTCGCGTTCGAGCCTGATGACCGGCTGTTATCCTCGTCGGGTCAATATGCACCAGAGTGCTCGCGGGGAGTGGGTGTTGTTCCCGGTAGACAAGAAGGGGCTGAACCCTGACGAAATCACCATCGCCGAGGTTCTCAAAAGACAAGGCTACGCCACGGCGTGCGTGGGGAAATGGCATTTGGGGGACCAGCCTCAATTCCTGCCGACAAAGCAGGGGTTCGACTATTACTTCGGGATTCCGTACAGCAACGATATGGGTTCGAATCAGCGAAATCAGAACCCGCCTCTGCCCCTGTTGCGCAACGATAAAGTCATCGAGGCGCCCGTCGATCAGAATACTCTGACCAAACGCTATACCGAAGAAGTGGTGAATTTTATCTCGGAAAACAAGGCCAGGCCCTTCTTCGTTTATCTGCCGCATACAATGCCGCATAATCCGGTTCATTCGAGCGACGCTTTTAGGGGCAAATCCGCCAATAAGGGCTACGGCGACGCCGTCGAGGAGATTGACTGGTCAACCGGGCAAATCCTGGAGACTTTGAAGATGCTCGGCATCGACGAGAATACGCTTGTTGTCTTTACATCCGACAACGGCGCCGCCAGCCAGTGGGGCGGAAGCAACCTGCCGCTTTCCGGGTGGAAAGGCTCTACGATGGAAGGTGGTATGCGCGAGCCTTGCGTGATGCGCTGGCCCGGCCAGATTCCGTCGGGGACAAGCTGCGGCGAGCTGGCCTGCACGATGGACCTGCTGCCGACGTTCGCCAAGCTGGCCGGCACAGCAGCGCCTTCCGACCGCATCATCGACGGCAAAGACATCCGGATGCTCATGGCAGGTAAGAAAGATGCGAAATCTCCTCACGAGGCCTTTTACTACTATTATAGAGACCAGCTTCAGGCCGTCAGATCGGGAAAATGGAAGCTGCACCTGCCGCGCAAGATCAAGGCTCGAAAAAACAAACCGGCCTTCGATATTCCGATACAATTGTACGATTTGAACGCGGACATCGCAGAAAAGAACAACATTGTCGATAAGCATCCCGATATAGTAAAACGTCTTCAAGCTCTGGCCCAGAAGGCTCGTGAAGACCTCGGCGGCAGGGACCGGGAAGGCGCTAATCAACGTCCCGCAGGCCTGGCCGTTACTCCGAAGCCGCTGGTGCTTGAGAAAGGCTGAAGATTATAGCACCGCAAGGCGACATCTCAATCGAGCGATACCTCGAAAAGGTTGCACAATTTTCCGATAGCAGCTACGGGCAGATGGTTCGCAGCCAGTTTCAGGATATCTGCGGGGCGAGCGAACTGGCTATGCTGGCCGCTCCGACGCCGGATGAGCTTGCCGAGCTGCGAAGGGCTGTGGCGATAATGACTTCGGCGGAAAAAGAGAACGCCGATACGCTGACGGACGAGCAAATCGAAAG
Organism: Sedimentisphaerales bacterium; assembly: GCA_041322395.1. Classification (GTDB taxonomy): domain Bacteria; phylum Planctomycetota; class Phycisphaerae; order Sedimentisphaerales; family Anaerobacaceae; genus JAFGCD01. The sequence goes on along the minus strand of JBGLNQ010000001.1, from coordinate 1,658,159 downwards.
GATCGCCGAAGACGCCCAAATCGACCCGGCAAACTTCGCAATCTTCATCAACGGCTATGCAATACACTGCAAACGCAGCCCATAATCCCGCAACAGACAGATATTGACGAGATAACGTAGTTAATCCCAATTTGAATAAATGCAATTGACGGCATGAAACGCCGTGGTTATCTTGTCAAGAGCATAGAGGCATTTGGTGATATGTTAAAGACGTATATAAAGGAAATCTCTAAGGTTGCCAAAACAGGAGACGCCAGAGAAGAAAGTTACTATAGGGCTTTGGCGACGCTTCTGGAGAGTTTTGCGATTTCCATTAAGAAGTCTAAAACACAGGTCACAATTCTCCCGAAAAAGATAGAGGCGGGCAATCCCGATTTCCGAGTCTGGGACGGCAGGCAGCATATTGTAGGCTATGTCGAAGGCAAGAGACCGGAAGAGGGAAACCTCGATAGAATTGAGCAGTCCGAACAACTGAAACGCTATCGCAGTGCCTTTGCGAATGTAATTCTGACCAATTTTTTTGAATTTCGTTTGTATCGAGAAGGCCAACTAATAGACAAAGTGGAAATAGCGAGGCCCTTTGTTGCGAGAGAATTGAAAGTCGCGCCCCCGCTCGAAAACGAGGATCAGCTTCTCGATTTGCTGAATAAGTTTTTCACGTTTTCTCTGCCGCGGAATTACACGCCCAAAACGCTCGCCGAGGCCCTTGCAAGCAGAACGCATTACCTCCGCGAACAGGTTCTGCTGGAGCTTGCGACCGGCAATGGTGATCTGACAGGTTTCTATCAGGCCTTCCAGAAGCACCTGATTGCCGCCCTGACGAAGGAAGACTTCGCCGATATGTACGCCCAGACCGTAACCTACGGCCTGTTCGCCGCAAGGACGCGGTGCAAAGAAGAATTCACCAGGCGCTCCGCCTTCGACAATATACCCAAAACGATCGGCATTTTGCGGGATGTGTTCAGATTCGTTTCGCTCCAGGACACCGGACCTGAGCTCAACTGGATAATCGACGACATAACCGACGTCCTTGCAGTCGCCGACGTGAAGAAGGTGCTGCACGAGTACTTTCTGTCCGGTCGCGGCCAGGACCCCATTATGCATTTCTACGAGACGTTTCTCGCCGAATATGACCCAAAGGAAAGGGAGTTGCGGGGGGTGTACTATACGCCGCAGGAAGTCGTCTCCTACATCGTTCGCTCTGTAAACATAATCCTTCAAGAGTATTTCGACAGGCCGGATGGATTCGCGACCGATTCGGTAACCGTGCTCGATCCCGCCGCCGGCACGTTGACCTTCCCGGCTGAGGCGGCAAAACTCGCAATCAGTGAGTTTTCCACCCGCTATGGAACGGGCGGCGTAAGCGAGCTGATACGCGGGCACATCCTCAAGAACTTCTACGCCTTTGAGCTTATGATGGCCCCTTACGCAATCGCACATCTAAAAATCGGCTTCCTGCTCGAAGAGCTTGGCTACACCCTCGCCGACGACGAGAGGTTCAAGCTCTACCTTACCAACTCGCTGGAGTTCGAGCAGCTTGCGGAGAGCAAATTCCCTGGTATGAGCTCGCTATCCGAGGAGTCGCATGCCGCCGCTGCGGTGAAAAGAAATACCCCCATCCTTGTCATCCTCGGCAACCCGCCTTATTCCGGCCATTCAGCGAATAAGAGCTGGGAGATTAACGAAGAGGGAAGGAAGGCGCCCAACTTCATAGGGAGGCTCATCAGAGACTACCACCAGGTTGATGGCGAGCCTTTGGGAGAAAGAAATCCCAAGTGGCTCCAGGATGATTACGTCAAGTTTATTCGCTTTGCCCAATGGAAGATCGACCAGGCGGGCGAGGGCGTCCTGGGCTTCATAACGAACCACAGCTACCTCGACAACCCGACCTTCAGAGGGATGCGGCGGTCTCTGATGAATAGCTTCGACCACATTTACCTGCTCGACCTGCACGGCAACGCCAAGAAGAAGGAAAAATGCCCCGACGGCTCCGAGGATAAAAACGTCTTCGACATCCAGCAGGGCGTCGCTATTATCATTGCCGTCAAGAAGCAAGGTCTGAAACGCAAGGTCTCTCACGCCGACTGCTGGGGACTGCGAGAAGCGAAGTACAAATGGCTCAAGGCCCACGACATCAAAAAGACCAAGTGGAGAAAGCTGTCGCCCCATTCAGAATTCTACTTCTTCCTTCCCAGGGATGAAAAGCTCCTGAGTTCCTATCAAAGGCATCTCAAGGTTACGGACATCTTTCCCGTAAACAGCGTGGGCGTCGTAACAAGCCGGGATAAATTCGCCATCGACCCTGATAAGTTGCCGCTTTCCAGACTTTTGCGTTGAATTGGTGGGGCCACAAGCCCAGCATCAACGGGTATTGGACCGAAAGGGAACATACAAGGCAGTGGGACACGACTGATTACTGGACATCTAACGGCTGGGATTATCATGGAACTGATCCTAATCAAGCTGACGGTGAGATTTATACCGAAGCAACCTGTGCCAGAATTAAAGCTGTTATAGACGGACTTCTCGACCTGTATTTTCCGGACGGGCCCCCGCTTTATTCTGTGGATACCGGCAACGACATGATTACCTGGTCCGACCGACCGGTGCCATTGGCTCCTACCGTTGTGAATAACACTGAACCGTACGCGGCCTTGACCTATGCCTGGAGTGCGAACCCTGCCGATGGCGTTGTATTCGTTCCTAACGCTAACGTTGAAGATCCGACGGTTACGATTACCAAAGCTGCCGACAACCCGTCGGTCGTTACGTTGACACTTACGGTTCACGACGGAGTTCACCCGGCTGTGGCGGATACTATGACGATCGACGTGTACGATGATGCCTGTAAGGCGGCTATCGGCAAGGGTCTGGCGGCGGATAATCCAGCTGACTTTGACGGAAACTGTATTACAAACTTCGAAGATTTAGCTGTGATGGCTGCAAAGTGGCTTAATGATACTGGGTTAACAGAACCGTTTGTTAAATAGTTCCTGTTGTGGAAACAAGAACTAATTACAAAAATTCCAGTATCGTCCCAAACTTTGGGACGTTAATAAACTTTTGTAAAAAGAGGCGGATATTTCGCTTTCTGATGAACTCTATGGCCTTTGCTGTATTACAATAGTTCTACAACATGGCAAAGGGCAATAGCTATGCGCAGGTGCGGTATCTGTGCTATTACCTGCAGGAAAAGGGCCTGCCGGTCAAATTCTACAACGCCTTCATCAGCAGCACGAAAAAGGACCCGTCCGGCTATGAGACCTTGAAGAAAATACTCAACGAGAGTGACATGGCCGAATTCAAAAAGCGACGGGAGAAATGGATCCTCAAACTACGATTCGGCTAAGCTGTTTTAGAGAAAGTAGGAAATTCCGCGTAATAAATAGGACGGCTGGGCCAGGGTGCGGAGGGAGAGAGGAGAGAGGAAATCCCCAGCCCACCGTCAATGGTCGGTTGCTCGATGTGCTATCCATGGCCGGCACCCGGAACATACGCCCGAAGCGCTACCGACACTGCTATTATACACAATGCAATGCGGAGCAAACAAGAAAAATTTTCGTTAACCCGTTTTTTTCTTAGTGTCTTATTGTAATTGAACAATTTGCCTTATCTTTGCCAATATTCTGAATGAGGGGCAAGTCGTTGCCCCATAAACAGTTAAGTTCAGGAGGCAAGACAACGCAGGCTCTTTCAAAATTTTGTTGTCTGAATAAAAAACGCCCCGATTACAGAAAACGCGGTGCAAATAATTTACTCGAACTGACCGATAGGTCAGTTCGAGTGGGTAACTAGTTTTCAGGTTTGCTCAATAATCCGGAAACTTCCTGATCCACTCGGGCCATTTGCTCTCCTGCACGCCGCCGGCAATGGTGAACGGGCCGCCCGTATTGAACTTCCGGTGCCACTTCAGTGTGTACAATTCCTTCAATCCCACCTTTCGCACGCTGGAATCCATGAACACCGTCTCGACAAAACCCCGGTGCCGGTTGATGCAGCACCGCCCCATATTGTTCCCCCCCCACGCGGCGAACTCATTCGCTGCGGGCGCCTGATGCTCAAGAGGCCAAAGGTCGAACCGAAGCGCCTCGGTGAACAACGGAACATTCATCGCACCCTTCGCATACGCCGTCTTCCAACCGTCCGTGAACGGGACACCGCCTTCGTAACTACCGGTGCGGCCCTTCGGGTAAGGGTTCAGCACGTAACCGTTAATCCCGTAGCTCCCCGCGATGCCGTTCGTGCCCAATCCAGTTCCCTTGTGAATGCCCCACGCATTGAAAATGTTGAGATTAGATACAACGTTGCCGAACTCATCTGTCTTCGGCCTCTGAGCACTCGCACACATCCAAAGCTTGTTTTTCTTCCAATCCTTGTGTTTGTCGTCCAGGTACCTGATCCACCAGAAGCAGGGCGTATCGTTTTCTGTCCGCCAGAACTCGCCGTTCCACTCTTCGGTATATAACGCCGCAATCAAACCCCACTGCTTGAGAGTCGCCCCGCATTTGACCATCCGGGCCTGCTCACGCGCACGGGCCAAGGCAGGCATCAGAATGCCCATCAAAAGAGCGATTATTGCAATCACAACAAGCAGTTCCACCAGAGTAAACGCTTTACGCAGGTTCATAGAAATGCTCCTTACCTGGGATTTACCATATAATATTGTATAGTATATATGAAAGATTATACTTTGTCAAAAGAAAACATAGCTGAACTGGAAAAATTTCATCGTTCCCTGCGTGATAAACGTCATGCACCTTGGCTTGCGTCGAAGGTCCGCTCTCGGCGGACCATTTGTCATTGTAGTAGTAGATGTTGTTGGTGTTGGGAATGGCGGGTTGGCGGGTTTTTTTTGGTTTTTCTGGCTGTGTGGGTGAACTTTGGGCTTGGATTGACGATATAGACAGGGTGGGAAAATGTTTGATGTAAGGCTGGTTTTCCTGTAGAATAGCTGTTTGGAAAGCCTTTATTATAAGAACGTCTAATTTATTTGGAGAACGAGATATGAAACGTATTTCGCTGATTTTGGTCGTTTTCGCTGTTAGTTGCATCATTTTGTCGCAGGGAGGCTGCCGGGGGGCTGAAAAGTCGGCTCCGGCGGTTCAGAAGCCGGCTCCGGTGGTTCCGGCGTCGGCGGCCGTTGAGCAGAAGGCTCCCGCGGTCGTTGCGCCCAGGCCCGTCCCCGATAAACCCGCTCCTGCGACGGATACGCCGAAGCCGGCGGCAGATGAACAGGTCCGTGCGGCGAAAGAACCTGTGGCCAAACCCGACGACGGCAAAGGGCCGAGAATCAAGTTCGACGAGTTGATTCACAACTTCGGCGATATTGCCCCGGTGAGTCGTAATAATTGCGAGTTCCAATTCAAAAACGTCGGTAACGCGCTGCTGAAAATCATTGATATCACGGCTGACTGCGGATGCACAGTGCCTACTTTGGATAAGAGGGAATACGCGCCGGGTGAAGCCGGAACGGCCAAAGTTGAGTATCACGCAGCCGCGGTGGCGAGTTTGGCGACCAAACACGTTTATGTTACCACAAACGATACGGTCAACCCCAAGGTTACGCTGACTCTGAAGGCCAGGATTGTCGACCGGGTCTCTTATGAGCCGAGGGCTCTGAAGCTTCTCCTGAAGGGCGGCGACGACAAGCTGCCGAAAGTGACTCTGACAAGCCTCGACGGCAAACCGTTTAAGATAAAGGGCGTTAAGTCGTCGGCGAATTCGATAAGCGCTCAATTCGATCCTGAGGTCGAGGCGACGAAGTTCGTTCTTGAGTTGAAGGTCGATAAGGCTCAGTTGCGCAAGGTCACTAACGGGGTGGTCGAGTTTTCGTTGACGCATCCTGATGCCAGGAGCATCAGTATTCCGTTCACCGCTCTGACGCAGTTCACGCTGAATCCGCCCACGGTCATCGTGTTCGACGCCGAGCCGGGCAAGCCTATTATTAGGGATGTTACGATCCTCAATAACTACCAGGAAAATTTCGAGACTGCGTCGGTGAAGTCGAAGACGGGTATTACGGAGGTTGCCGAGCAGGAGAAGATAAACTACGGCCACAGATTTTCTCTGCGGATTACTCCGCCCGACGCCCCGCCGGGCACGCGGAGATTCTCCGATGTGGTGACGATTACTGTCAAGGGCGGCGAATCGTTGACTATCAACTGCCAGGGTTTTTATAAGAGGAAGAAGTAGAAGGAGTATGAAGTGTTCGGGGGTAAAGCCTTGATGACTCGGTGCTGATAAGGCGCCCGGCCTTCGGTGCGTTATGCGGTTAGTCGGTTACATAACTGCCCTTGCGGCAGGGTGGATGTTGTTGCTGTCTGTCGGGATGGGCCCTGCAGGGAAGGCGATGGATGCGGGGAAAAGCGGCAAAGAGGACGCTCTGACGGTCTTTATTACGGGCAACGAGCTTGGGGCTATGAAGCCTTGCGGCTGCTCGGGCGGGCAGCTTGGCGGGCTCAGCAAACGGGGGGCGGTATTCAAGGCTGCGGAGAAGACCCGCAGGGTGATTGTCGATGCAGGGGGGCTTGTCGCCAACGACAGCGAGCAGGATTTGATCAAGTTCAACGTTATTATCCGTGCGCTCGGATTGCTCGGTTACGACGTGGCCAATTTGACGAAGAGCGACCTCGAAATAGCTCAGAATCTTGGCCTTATAGGGAACGTCGGGCCTGATTTGAAGCTTGTGGCCGCGCCGGGCATTCCGGATGTCAACTTGCCGGCTAAGTTCGGCAAGCGGATGACTTTGCAGGGCAGGCCTATCCGTGTAGAGATTGCCTCCTTCGACGCGAGCGGCGGCCGGGTCGAGCTGATCGAAAAGCTCTTCGAGCCTGAGTCCGACGCGGCGACCCTCAAAATCCTAATCCTGGCCGGGCGACGGGCGGATGAGATGGATGCTTTTGTTGAAAAAACCGCCTTTCTCGACTGTGTGATCTGCACGGACAGTTCCGAAATGCCTGAGATCATCGGCGACCCGAACAGACGGCCTTTGGTTGTCTCTGCGGGGCGGTTGGGTAAATATGTCGGTCGGTTGCGAATTAGTCCGGGCAGGAAGGAGAAAGGGCCTTTGAAGTTCAGCTTCTCGGCCGTGCCCGTTTCCGAGGACTTGCCCGAAGACGAGGCCCTGAATGAATTGTACAAGCACTACCAGCAGATTCTCATGGCCGGCGGGCTGGTGGAGAATCTGCCTCGATTTGACCTGCCGGACGGCTTGAGGTACATGGGGTCGGAATCATGCAAAACATGCCATAAATATGCCTACGAGAAGTGGAAAGACCGAAAACACGCTCATGCTTATGAGACGTTGGAGGAGGTCGGGTCGGATTACGACCCGGAATGCGTCGTTTGTCATGTAGTCGGGCTTAAGTACGAGAGCGGGTTTGTCGGACCCGATAAGACGCCCAAGTTCAGGGGCGTGGGCTGCGAGAACTGCCACGGGCCTGGCTCGGAACACGTTCTAAGTGCCGGCGAGGCGCCTACCGGCGAGCCGAAAACGCCTTGTGCGGACTGCCATACGTCCGAGAATAGTGTGCATTATAATGGGAATGAAACAAAATATTTGGAAAAAATTGTGCATTGGAGGGAACCAAACGCTGTCGGCGATGTCAAAATATATAGAAATACAGGAGGTTCTAAAGACCTATGATTAAGACATTGCAGATAAGCAGCATATTGGCGGTAGTTATAGCGGGCCTTTTGTTTGTTTCGTCCATTGTTTTTGGGGCGCATCAGGACAAGCAAATCGAGGATTTTCTCAAATCACCGGGCGCTAAAGAGCAGTTCCAGAAGGTCGGCGAGGTTAAGAGGCCGAGCAGCAGCCAGCGTTCGCTGCTCGTCGAAAAGGCCGAGCTGTTTACCGGGATTATCAATCCGCCGCCCGAAGTCGCGCCCAAGCCCACAAGTACAGCCGAGCCACAGCCGCCGGTGGCTCCGGTTGATCCCCCGATTACGGCGAAGTTCCAGCTTTACGGCACTGTTGTCTGCGAAGCTAATCCCGAATCATCCCTCGCGTTGATTTACGAGATGGGCAAGGGTACGCACCTGGTCAGGCAGGGCGCCGAGATTATGTACACGACAATCGAGCAGATCCTGGACGGCAAGATTGTAGTCCGCAATTCCGGGGGTACGGTTGAGATGGCCGTTGAAGAAGGCCCGGCGCCTGCAAGTGTTGTCGCCGGCCAGCCTTCTACGGCTGCGGCATCCCCGACCAAACCTGCGACTTCGATTTCATCGAGCAGAAACCGCATAACAGGCGGATCGACTCGTACGAGCACCCCTCCTCGTACGAGTATCCCTCCTCGTACGGGCGACAGTGGGCGAAGAGGCCCCGCAACGCCTGAGAGTGTAAGGTCGCGCATAACCAGCAAGGAAAATGCAAGACTCGCGGAGCTGGGCGACAGGCTGAAAGTAGCCAGGGAGGCCGAAGCCGGCAAGATATCCGATGAGACCATAACCGAAGAGGATGCCAAGGCTGCCGCTATCTTGAAGAAGCTGTCCGATTCGACGGAAAAGGACGCGGATGGCAGCAAGGACCCGAATAGCTCAGAAGGCCCCGAGACGCCTCCGAGCAAACCAAGATAAAACAAGCATATCGCTCGTCAAATCAAAATCGCATCGACTGCCTGCATCCTGCACGCCAGGCGAATCCCTATCAGTCCCTTTGAGCCGGCAGTATTCCGAGGCGGCAGCACCGACAGTGCTAAATCCAGGCTGGTTATAAAACTTACCCGAACACCGCTAAACCGGATATTTCACGCGTCTTGCAGAAAAACACCTTAATTCGTTGTTGCTCAACAGGTTATGCGCATACGTGAGATTTACAGACTGTTATTTGTTGAAGAATTCTGTCATAGTATCTTACCGAACTCCAAACGGTTACATATAGCCCTGTATTGTACCCGATCTAAGCAAAGAAAGCAACTCTGATTGGGAGTTTTAGCAACCTCCGCCGAGAGTCCTGGAAATTGGCGGGGAGAATATGTGCAGATAAACGCGATTGGATGGCTGTTAATCGCCCATCAGCCAACTGGTGAGAAATGTATTCATGTCGAGAAAGTCGATAACGTTATCAGCGGGCTGGCTGATATCACATTCGGGATTCCATCGCGGGTGGCCCGGCGTGCTGTTATAGGCGGCGGTGAACACGGCGTAGTCGGCCATATCTACCGTGCAGTCGTGATTAACGTCCCCGGCAACCGGTGCAAGGCACATCAGACTCGCCACCTCGCCCGGGTTCAGGGCGTAGTTATATACCCGCACTTCATCGATTGCCCCTGTCCAGCCTTGCCACGACTGCTCGGCGTTTGCACCGATATAAACATCGAAGTTGTTGACCGCTATTCCGCCGGTATAGCTCACCGGGCTGGCGGGGTCGAGTACACCGTCCACATACAGCCTCAGATTCGCCCCATCGTAAGTCCCGCAGACATGATGCCATTCGCTTGCTCCGACGCTGATAATTCCGTCAACGTCAACGTAAGCCGGTACTTCGGATATGCTAAACCGGAATCGCCTCATTCGCCTCTTTTGTCCAATCGACGAAATTTGCCAGGCCGAGGCGCCTTTAGCGATAACAGACTGAAAATCCTCCTCCCTACTATCGTTCTTTACCCAGGCCGCGACTGTGATCTGATCGACCAAATCGAAATTCGATTCGTTCGGGATGCGGACATACCCGTCTCCATCTAATTGGATTGCTCCGTCTAACATCCCGCCCGAACTGAGCCATGACGCCCCGCCATGAACAGTCCCGTCATTAATACCCGCCGAATCCTCGGCCACAGTATTCCCGTCGAGTTCATCCAGCTTCCACCGCCCTATCAGCGCGTCAACGGCTTGACCGTAGAAATCTACGCCCCAAATATTCCCGGAAACCGCCGAATTGTCCTGCGACGTCCCTGTAGTAATGCTTCTCGGAGTGAATTCATACCCTGCTGCCGAAACGTATATCGTATATGTTTGGGCCGAGCGAAGATTATTGAAAGCGTATATCCCGTTATCATACGATTTTGCGTCCACCTCATGCGATCCGTCCGCCGACCGCGCATATACGCTCGGCCATGGTATTGGCACGCCACTCGGCGAGAGAATCCTCCCGCTGACATGCTCCCCCTCCAAATCAAGCGCATGAATATTATAAATGCATTTATGAATCGAACTGTATGACGGGCTCGAATCAATATTTGGCAGGTTGTACCATGCATCGCTCACGCCCCTCCACCCCATGTTCAGATGGTGGTAGAGAGTAGATGAGTTGTACCCGTAACCGTCGCAGACAACTGCATGTCCGCCCGGATCCTTGACACCCAGAATTACGGGGTGCCGAGCGTCGAGATTCGGGTTGATCATTTCAATCAGCCCCTCGCCTATATTATTCTCGTTGTTATATCCCTTCACAGCGCTGCTGAAATTGAAAGCCTCGACCAGCGCTTTTTTTGCCCTGAGAGTGTCGGCCTGAGATGATTGAGAACCAAAGACAGTATTCACCGAGATCGCCGCATCGTAGCAAAGCGCCCCGATAGCCTTCCGTTGAGTCAAAGTTGTCGAACAACTCGGAATGAGCACCATATCATCCCAATTGTATGGGCCGCCATAGCCGTCGCCCCCTCGCATATAGGCGGCGGTCCAAGCTGTATTGCCTTCTATCCATATCCAGAAACCCGGACGGCCTACTGCCCCTGTCGGATATTCATAGTATTTCATAATCTGCGCCATGGTTATGCCGACACAGCTGACGCGATAATTCTCGGGAGTGTAGTAATTGAAGCATGGTTCACTGCAAACCTCACGCTGGCCCCATTCGCTGGCGAGAAGAGGCGCTACGCGCATATCGGATATCGCTCCCGCATTCGCGATGCTGCTTGCACCTGCCGACTCCGTCGATTCTCCACCCTCGTCGAACGTCTCGCTGAGTTGTGCAAATCTATCCCACTTCTTCTTAGCCCGCTCGGCGCGCGCGCGTATTCTTTCGGTTCTCAGACGGTCGCCGGTGCGAACCGCCTCGATACGCCCCTTCAAGTCGCCTGCTGCAAGCGCAAATAAAGGGTTAGTCGGAGACGGATCGTAGTCGCCTTTGTTGCTGAAGCCGATGATAGGCTCGACTTCGTCGTCGGCTGATACAATCACGAATCCGGTGGGCCTGATGCCGACGACATAATAAATTGGCTCACCCGCCTCATCCGTAAAGGCTTCAATCCTTTTCGTCGGTCTGCGGTAATCTGTTTGCACCGATAGCGCATCGGTCCGCAACCAGGCGGAAACCGCCCTTTCAGCCTGGCGAGCTGTAATAGACCGCCCCAGCACACTGCCGCTCAATGTCGCAAGCAGCAGCACAATGCCTGTAAAGACTATCCTTATGCGCTCTATTTCCTCCTCCTTAAATGAAAAAAAGCCGTAATTTGGCGGATTGCTGAAATGGACTTGTCCCGCTTTAACGACGACGGGGATTGCAAATAATTAAAGCAGCTATACTTTCTTCTGCTTCAAAGCACTTTTCAACAACCCTATAGCGCATATTATATCCTTTTTCGGCGTCTATGTCAAGCGTCTATACCTCCAAATCACCCCTGCAATCCGCTATTTCGCGTTTTTCCTCTTGTTCGACGGCCCCTGCTGCTATATCCTACGGCTACTATGACTTATTTGGCAGTGCCTATCTCCGCATCTAATCCGGACCAAGCCGGCGACCGGATGTCCGCAGCAATCGCCGGCGGTGCCGAGATCCTTGAATTGCGAACAGATTACATCGAGAATCTCAACGTCGATATCGTTAAGAACCTCGTTTTTGAAGCCAAGAACAAGCTTTCTGACGGTCCGCCGATAATAGTCACCTGCCGCGACAAGCGCCAAGGCGGTGCGGCGGACTATCCGCTGCAACTGCGAATCGACGTCCTCACAGTGGCCATTGACGCCGGAGCCGAATTCATCGACTTCGAATACGATAATTTCCTCAATATTGAGAATCGACAGCGCATTATTAGCGCATTATCACAAAATTCAAATGCTCGACTAATCCTCTCGGCCCATGATTTCCAGGGCAAATTTGATGATATTGCCGCCCTGCACCGCAGTATTTTGGCTGCCTGCCCGTCCGCTATCCCGAAGCTTGTCTATACCGCCAATCACATCAACGATTGTTTCGAAGCCTTCGACCTGCTCAAAAGCACCATCGGCGAGCGAATTGTGTTTTGCATGGGCAAAGCAGGCATGATAAGTAGAATCCTTGCCCGGAAACTGGGCAGTTTTCTAACCTTTGCCAGTATTGATGACGAATCGGCCACCGCCCCGGGCCAGCTAACCGTCGCGCAGTTCAACGGGCTATATCGCGGCAATTCTATAGACTCCGATACAGAGCTTTTCGGCGTGATTGCCGACCCCGTGGCGCACTCGGCCAGTCCGGCAATTCACAACGCCTGCTTCGCCGATGCAGGTATGAACCGAGTGTATTTGCCCCTGCATGTAGAAAACGGCTCGGCTGGGTTCGATTCCTTCATGCGCAACGTAATGGACAGGAAATGGCTGAAATTCAAAGGTTTCAGCGTAACAATACCGCACAAGGATAACGCCTTGAATTTCACAAAGGCTGTCGGTGGTATGGTCGAGCCGCTCGCAGAGAAAATCGGCGCCGTCAACACGCTAATCCTTACGCCCCAGGGAGGCTTGAAGGCTTACAACACCGATTACGCCGGCGCTCTCGACGCGATCATCGCGGGCATGGAGATTACGAAAGCCGATTTGAGTGGTATGAAGGTGGCCGTCATAGGTGCAGGCGGAGTAGCAAGAGCGATTGTCGCAGCCCTGAGCGATGCCGGCGCCAGGATTTTTGTTTACAACCGCACCGTCGAAAAAGCCCAAAAACTCGCCGCCGAATTCGATTGCGATTCCGCCGGCCTCGACGCCTTGGCGAACCTCGACGCCAAACTCATAATCAACTGCACGAGCATAGGAATGCACCCAAACATCGACGCAGCACCCGTCCCAGTCGGCGTGATCAAAAGCCGCATGACCGTCTTCGATACGGTATATAACCCCGCCAAAACTCTTCTGCTAAAGAACGCCAAGAAAGCAGGGGCAAAAACCATCGACGGCATAACAATGTTCGTAAACCAGGCCCGAGCACAGTTCAAACTCTTCACTAAAACCGATGGTGACGCGGACCTCATGCGGAATGTTGCCTTGGAGAATCTTTGATGTTGGTGTTGCAAAAAAGGAAATATCAAAGGCCGGAGATATGCTGGCATGGTTAAGCAAGCAGTTATAGAATCGGTTCGGTCTTATCTTGGCGCGCTGCCGGCGTTGGGTATTCATCCTCGACGTGCAGTCCTGTTCGGTTTTTATGCGCAGGACTGTGCAGGTGAATACAGTGATATCGACTTAATAGTGATCGCTCCGGAATTCGACGGATCGAGAGAACTATCTCTGATCAAGAGGCTCTGGCAGGCTACCGTAGCAGATAATCGTATCGAACCGATTCCATGCGGCGAGCGAGAGTGGGAGACCGACCAGAGCCGACCGATTATCGAAATCGCACGCCGAGAAGGTGTTGTCATCACCCCGTGAAGAGCCGGCGACTCGATATTTCGACGGTTGAGAATATTTATTTGCGCTTGCGGCGGACGCAGATATCCTTTATTAGTTTGTGTTGAATATGCGACTATGCAGGGTTCTTGGGAAAGGACCGGAGTTTAAGAGTCAATCGAATTGGAAAAGGAGACTGTTATGGTAAGATTTCGTCACATATTGCTGATTTGTGTCACACTATTGTCGGCTGTTGGTTGTTCCAAGAAGGAGAAGCCCGTTGCCCCTGTGCAGAAGCAATCCCCTGCCCCTGTACAGAAGGAAGCCGGTGCGCCGCCTTTGGGGCTGATGATGGTTGTTCCGGATGATGTTATTGCGTTTGCTGCCGGGGCCGGTTGCGACAATATCGCCGGCGAATTTGAGAAAAGCATCCTGGGCCGAATTTGGAACGATGCCGAAGTTCAGACTTTCGTTAACGCCTTAACCGAACAGCTTCTGGCGAAGATAAAAGGGGAAATTCCGGATGCCAATGAGACCAAAGCCCCCGATATAGTTCTGGATTTCGCCAAGCTGGCAGTCAACAGACCGATCATCGCAGGCGCTGCGAAGAAAAAGAGCAAAGACGGCCCGCCTGTTTATGGCTTTGCAATCCTCGATGCCGGCGAGCAGAAGGCCAAGATTGCCGCGGCCCTCGAAAAAATCGAAGCATTTGACAAGAAAGGCGACATTGTGGAAATCGAAGTCGGCTCTGTCAAGATGCACGGCCCGGCCGATGACGGCGGCGTGCCGGGATACTGGGGCTGGGTCGGCAATTATCTGGTCTTCGCCGTGAACGACCCCAACGGGCTGGCTATAAAGCATCTTCAGCAGCCTCGGACCGCAGCCCCCGACAACATCCGCCAGGTGCCGACCGTCAACGATGTGTTCGCGATGTACGTTGATTGCCGAGCGGCCGCCTACGTTGCAAAGATGGTAGCCGATCTCGAGAGCGCATCGGACAAGCTTGCCGTAATCGCAACCTTAATCGAGAAACTCGGATTCAGCAATGTCTCAAACCTGACCTCGTCGGTGCGTTTTGCCGGCCCCGATTTGCTTTTTGCCGAATCCATAGAGACACTCGGGCCGCGCACGGGTATATTCGCAAGTCTAAAACCGGTAAACCTTAAGATGTTCGATATGGTTGACGCGCGGGCGGTGCGCGCCGGAGCCGTCAATTGCAGTTTTGCGACCATTTATGACACCATAATGGCTGCCATAGAAGCCGGCGCACCGGACGTTGTCGGCGATATCAACGAGAAGATCGCAGAAATCCAATCGGAGATCAAGTTTGATATTCGCAAGGACGTCCTGGGGGCCCTCGCAGGCCCGGCTGTCTTCTATTCGGTCCCGGGCGGTGTCATAATGGAGGCGCCCGGAGGCGGATTCGTCGCCATTGCCGAGGTCAAGGACGGCAAGCTCATCGAGAAGGCCTTGGTTTCTCTGGGGGAATTCGCTACCGCTAAGGGCGAAAACGCCATCCAGGTAAGCTCGCAGATACAGGACGACGGAAGGACCCTTCACATGTGCGTAATAGCTCCGCTGGCGATGATGCAGGTAATGCCCTGCTGGATGATTGTAGATGACCACATCCTTATCGCGTCCAACCCCGGCCTGCACACCCTCGCCCTCGCCCGCCTCGCGTCGCCCAAGTCCGCATCCGAATCCATCCGTTCTATCGAAGGGTTCAAAAAGGCCTCAGCCGGTCTCCCGGACGATCTCGTATATTTCAGCTACACCGACTCCAAGGTTCAATTCAAGCAGTTAATGCTCGCCTTGCAGGGTATGTGGCCTATGGTGAATATGGTTGCTGTGAAGGCGGCTTTTAATAAAGCCATCTAATAGCAATGCCGGATGCCTTTATGATGTCGTCAAACTCCGGGGAACCAAAAAATGTTGGTAAATCGCTGCTTCAGAGCTATAATTTCCGTGACCTATCGGCAACTTGGCGCTTTTTATAGATGGGACGGAACCTCCATAGAGCGCCTGTTGTGGCAAAATAAAGGGCACGGTACCCCGAATGCAGGCATAACAAAGAGGCATGCTATGGACAGAAGGCTGCGAAAGGCCCTGGAAGGCATTTTAGACCCCGACATTGAACGCCGCCGTCGGGCGATGGAACCCTTCGTCAGGGCGACATTTGAAAGATTTATCAGGTATTTGTACAGGTATCTCGGCAATGAGGTGGAATGTGAGGATGTGCTCGAAGATGTATATGCAGATATTTGGGAAAATCCGGAGCGGCTCCGAAACGTCACGAACGACAAGCTGCTGCTCAAAACCGTTTATCTGTACTATATGCGTAAGTGTCTTAGAGAAGTGTATAGAAGGTTGAATCGAAATTTATGTTTGTCGCAGAATGATTTGAAGAATCTCACGGCCCCTGACTTGGGCATCCTCGAAACAATATCGCAGAATGAGCTTAAAGAGACCCTTGCCCGCACGTTGGGCAAACTAAAAGCCCGAGAGCGAAAGGCCATACAGCTTTGGATGGACGGAATGTCCAACAGAGCAATCGCAAACGATCTTAAGACGACCGTCGGAGCCGTGAAAATGCTGAAATTCAGAACTCTATTGAAACTAAAGAAAATGCTGTCCGAATACTGCCAAGAGTACTGAGGCGGCCTTTTCTGAAAGGAGCAGAATAAAATGTCTGACACAGAAAGAGAAATCCAGGAATTGCTGGCCGACTATGCCGAGGTCTTGCGCGACGGTTCCATACCGGTTTTTCTCAAGTCGCTCACACGCAGCGAGGGCCAAAAGATAGCCCACGCCCCTGAGTTTTGGGATGCCGCCGAAGTCGTGAGATACCTCAACAGCGCCGGCTTCGCCGAAAAAGCCGTTACTCCGGATGTGGGCCTTTTCATATCACGCGTCGATGCCAAAATCGCATCCAGGCTGAAAAAGGCACGCGGGTCGTCCGGAGCCACACGCGGAACTCCGAGACCGGCCCCAAAAGCCAGAAGGACTGAGAATACAATATGATTCTGGATTGTTACCAGTGTTCATCCTGTTATTTCGAGGATAAGGAGGCATCCACACGAATAGACCCAGCCGTCATATCGCCACAGCAGCCAAGGATGACTTTCAACGATGTCCTCGTCGCGTTCGTTTGTGTCGAGATATACGACGACCGCCGCGAGCTCGACGAGGCCGTTACGGAATTCGCCGCCCTGGCGGAACTTTTGGGCAAAAGGCCTATAATTTTGTGCCCCAATGTCCACCTTTCCATCGACAAAGCCCCCGAAAAACAGGCCGTCTGGCTAATCAACGAACTCGAAAAGGCGCTTGTCGAAGAAGGCCACGAGATTCATCGTCTCTCCTTCGGGTACCATAAGAAATACGGCCTCGAATGCAACGGCAACATCGGCAGCACTATAGGCAGGCGGTTCTACGGCTCGGAGGAAAAACAGTTCTTAAGGCTCCTGACCCGCCTCGGAGTCTGTCCCCCCGAGACCCTGCCGAATGACATGCCCGATTGGGCCAAACCGCTCACCGAGCGACGCCTCAAGGTCCTGGTAAGTCGCAACCAAACGTACAACGTCGCAAGGGGAATGCTTAAAGACCAACTCGACGCCACAAACAACAGCGAACTCTGGACCTGCATGCTCTTCGAGGGCGAACGCAAGCCGATAGATGACTACCTCAGCACGCTCTACGAAATAATCGAGGATTATCCCGACGTCCTGGTCCACCGGGCGATGAATCTCAGCGTCCCTGTCTTCTCCAACGCCGCCAGACATCTTTTTCGCAGGTATCCCGATGCAATCGAATCGGGCAGACTTCGCATATATAACAGCGT
This sequence comes from Sedimentisphaerales bacterium, assembly GCA_041322395.1. Lineage (GTDB taxonomy): Bacteria > Planctomycetota > Phycisphaerae > Sedimentisphaerales > Anaerobacaceae > JAFGCD01. The sequence goes on along the minus strand of JBGLNQ010000001.1, from coordinate 1,640,806 downwards.
CGTCTCCGATATGGAATTCCTCCTGACGAGAAGCGCTGTCCTGCTCGCCTTCCCGTCCAAACCGAAGAAGGCCGGGTTGCACGCAGGGGAGATATCGTTCGGAACCTACTGCAAGGACGCCGACTTCGCAAAGAATATGATCCACTGGTACAAGACTTTCCTCGTGGACGCCAGATTCGGGTGGATTCGCACGGAAGCCGAGCTAAACACCACCATCAGCGAATTAGAAGAGGAAAAATTTCAGGACTAAGGCCCCTCACCGCCGAGGGTAATTATACGACGTCTTTTTTTGCCATAGAATGATAACATCAGGTTAGGATTCAAGCTGTGAATACCACTCTGCCCGTGGTTGTTGTTATAGTATATGTGCTCTTACTCACATTGGTTGCTTTACGCGCACGCGCCGCGCGAGAATTCAAGGATTTCTCAATAGCCGGACGGAGCTTGCCGCTGGCGCTGGTATTCGGCAGCCTCGCGGCAACCTACATCGGCCCGGCATTTTCAATCGGATTTGTCGGCAAGGGGTTCAGCAGCGGCTTTCTCTTCTGGGGCATAGGCCTCGCTTATGCTGCTCAGAACATCCTCGTCGGCATCTTCATAGCTCCCCGCCTAAGAGCCTTGGAAGGATGTCACACACTCGGCGATGCCGTAGGTCAGAAGTACGACCGAACCTGCCAGATACTCGCCGGCGTCATCTCCGTCGGCGTATGTGTTGGCCTGGCCGCGGTTATGGCCAAGGCCGGCGGAGATGTCATCAAGAACCTCTGTGCCAACCTTGCCGTTGCGATGGGCAGTGCAGGCCATGAAATGTTAGGAAACCTATTCGATTTCCCACAGTGGTCGGCTGTAGTAATTGTTGTCGGCATCACGGCCCTCTATACCACCTTCGGCGGCCTCAAAACCAGCGTCGTTACCGACGCTTTTCATTTCGCGGTGTTTGCAGTATTGCTCCCCGCTACACTGATTTGGATACTCTTGTTCCACCCAAATCCAGGCATCACAACCTTCACAAAGGAGGTCGCAAACACCACCAGCGCAGGCTTAAGCTCGACAAGCATCGTTCAGATCATAGGGCTGCTCACGGCCTTTCTCCTCGGAGAAACCCTGATTCCGCCTTATGCCAACCGCGCACTCGCATCGAAGACAACTGCTGTATCGAGAAACGGTTTCATGCTCGCCGGCTTTTTCAGCATCGCCTGGTTCGCAGTGATGATAGCGCTCGGAATTACCGCCAGAACTGTAATCTTCGGCGAGCCAAATGAGGACGACGTTCTCTTCCTTCTCATTGAAGCGACAATGCCCAAATTGGCGTACACCGTTCTGTTCATAGTGCTCCTTTCCGTCATCATGTCCAGCCTCGATTCCCTTCTCAACGCCGGCGCCGTCGTATTCACGCAGGATATCGTCAAGCCGTTTGTGAAATTGTCGGACAATATCACCCTGAATATCGGACGCTGCGCCACTATCATAATCGCCATAATCGCATGCGCCGGCACCATTACCGTCAAGAGCATCGTCAGCGGCCTGCTCGTCTGCTACACTATCTGGGCCCCCGCTGTCCTGCCAGCCCTGATAATCGGCCTTTGGATAAAACGTCCACATCCGCTCGCCGGAATCCTCTCAATGGGCGTTGGAACCATCGTGGCGGTGGTCTTTAAATTCGTGTACCCCTTGAACGTCCCCGCCATCTTACCCGCCCTCGCCGCCGGCCTGCTCGCCTACGCCCTGGGCCACTGGATGGAAAAAACCAAATTCGGAGCCTGAAATATGCTTTCAATCGTAAAGATATTCGTTGTAATCGCCGCCGGCCTGGTAATGGCAAGCGGCATCTGGGTAGCAGCCGTCCTGCTCCGAACATTAACCAGCAACAGGCCCAATCCCAACCAAAATCCACCCACAGAAACCTGACCCTAACAAGGCCCGATCCCAACAAGGCCCGACCGTAAGGGAGGGCGTAAGGCCGGACGCAACCCAACCGCAATCACACCAACCACGAATATTCCGCACAAGTCACGCGTCTTCGTCGAACAGATCCTCATCGAAACCAGTGATAAATAAGAATTTCCCCTCACCGGCCTCCGATGTGAGTTTGTTCATAACGTATTCAACGTCGTCATAAGGTCCGGCGACAAACATCGGCTTGCCGTCTTTGCCAAAAGCAAAAATCGGGGAGACAAGATTTGAACTTGCGACCTCTGCGTCCCGAACGCAGCGCTCTAGCCAAGCTGAGCTACTCCCCGGTAAAACCGGTTCGAAAGTATAGCATACTGTTCCGAGAATTGCAAACTATAATAAATTGACCGGGTCAATATCTATCGCGATTTTGACGCTCGGTCGAATCGGCCCGGCCGAGCGGACTTCTGCAAACAACCGCTGCATTGTCTGGGCGTCGGGCGTTTGCACGATAATCTGCATCCGGTGAAAACGCTGAACACGGCTTATAGCAGCAGGCATAGGCCCGCGAACAACAGCTTTCAGCCCCTCACTCTTCACAATCCCCCCTATTCTCTCACTCATCGCCTCACACGCCTTCTCTAATTTATCAAATTTCATATCTCGCAGGACAATGACCGCCAAACGCCAATACGGGGGCAGGTTGCAGGCCTTGCGATGCTTCAGTTCTTCCCGCACAAATCCTTCGAAATCGCCCTTCATCGCGAACCCAATGGCGGGCTGCTTGGGCATGAACGTCTGCACGAAGACCGTGCCCTTCTTTTCCGACCGCCCCGCCCGGCCGGCAACCTGCGAAATCAACTGAAAAGTACGCTCATTAGCACGAAAATCGGGCAGATACAGCGAAGTATCCGCGCTGATTATCCCCACGAGAGTCACATTCGGGAAGTGCAGCCCCTTCGCCAGCATTTGCGTGCCCGCCAGAACGTCTATCCGCCCTTCCGCGAAATCCCGCAACAATTGGTAATAATCCCCTCTCGCCATCGAATCGCTGTCAATCCTCGCCACCCTCGCCTTGGGGAATTTCCTCGCCAGTTCCTCTTCCAGCCGTTGCGACCCAATCCCGATCATCGCCATGGCCTTGCCGCACACCGGGCATTTTTCCGGCACGAGCGTCTGGGCCAGGCAGTAATGGCAAATTGCGAACCCCCGCCCAATGTGCCTGCCGGTAACCGTTTGCATCTGTCCGCTGCGAACGCCCTTGGCCTTGTGAAACGTCAGCGTTACATCGCAGTTGCGACAGTGCAGCGTATGCTTGCACGATGGGCAGAACACAAAGTTGCTGTACCCACGCCGATTCAAGAGAAAAATCGCCTGCTCGCCCTTCTCCAATACCGCCCTGAGTCGCTTCGCCAAAGGCTCGCTTATAAGATTTATCCCCTTTTGCATTACCGCCCCATCGCGCATATCGACAAGTCTCATTTCGGGCATCGGCAGATTCATCACCCGCCTGGGCAGCCGAGCGATGCTGAAATGTTTTTTGTTCCGGCAATTCGCTAAGGTCTCCAGCGAGGGCGTCGCACTACCCAGGATGCAATGCGCTCCGGCCAATTGCGCCCGCTTTATCGCCACGTCCCTGCCGTTATACCTCGGCGCCGTATCCTGCTTATAGCTCGGCTCGTGCTCTTCATCGACGACGATAAGCCCGAGTTTGGGCAGCGGCGAAAACACCGCCGACCGCGCGCCAATCACAACATCCGCCTTGCCCGCCTTGATCATTTGCCACTGTGCGTTCCGCTGCGCCGCCGTCAGACCCGAGTGCATCACGGCTACCCGCTCGAACCGGGCGCTGAACCGCTGGACCGTCTGCGCCGTCAGGGCAATCTCCGGCAGCAGGATAATTGCGCTGCCTCCCTTCTCTATTACCGCCTCGATGGCCCTTATATAGACCTCGGTCTTGCCGCTGTCGGTAATGCCGTGCAGGAGCGTAACGCCGAATTCCCCCGATGCTATCCGACCTTCCAAGTGAGCCATTACCGCTTTTTGGTCCTCGTTCAGTTTCACCTCCAGTGCCGGAATCGCTAATCCCTCCGGAATTGCAGGCAGCGCACTGAGAATTTGCCTGCGTCCAATCTTGACAATCCCTTTCTCCGCCAGTCTCTTGATAGCCTCTGCCCCGCAGCCAACGGCATCGAGGACAACCTGCATCTCCAGGCCGGACTCAGTGCTAACCGCTTGCCTGCCTCGCAGAAAATCCGCGATTAGCTTCTGCTTGCCGCCCCGCAGTCCCTTCGTCGCCGCCTGGTTTCCCTCGGCAAGATAGACGTATCTTTGCGTCTTGACCCCCGCCCCCTTCTTCACCGCCCCCGGCACCATCGCCGCCAAGACCTGCCCCAAGGGGCAGACATAATAGCTGCTGATCCATCCGGCCAGCTCCATCAACCCAGCATCAACCAACGGCCCCTCATCCATTACCTTCGATACGCATTTCAACTTCCGCCCCCGACCAATCGCCATGAACGATTCTTCCCTCGGAACATCAGCCCAAGTGCAGAACCCGACCTCGCTCTTATTCTTCCTGCCAAAAGGAACCTCCACCCGCTGCCCCACGACAATGGAAGAGAAAAATCTCCACTCGAAGGCCCAAAAGCTGTTTTTTGTCTTGTGGTGGGGGGGGGTAAGTACTTAACAGACAAGCATTTACAGCGATTAGGCCCACCCGAAAAAAAATTAAAAAAATGCCTCTTCAAAAGAATTTGTGGGCTTCAACAGGCTGGGGCAGCGCCCCGACATTGTGATATAGGGCCAATTCAAGCGTTTTATAGGGTTTTGAAGCTTTATGCTTTTCTGGTAGTCGGTTTCGCTTTGAGATATTCTCAAATGTTGTGGGTGAGTTTTTTGCCGGCTCAACAGCCTCGCCGAAGGCGATTCCATCTGTGTTCACCCATAAATTATTTCAGAGAACCGTAAATTCTTGTCCGGCACAGTCCCGGCACGCCGGGATGGGTTTGCGATTCTGCCGGCAGTTGATAAAGCGATAAACGCCACTGCCTGATCCTGGTTTAGGTTATTATCATAGCATCGCCGTAGGAGTAGAATCTGTATTGTTGGGCGATGGCGTGGCGGTATGCTTCGAGGGTGTTTTCGAGTCCTGCGAAGGCTGCTACGAGTGCCAAAAGGGTTGATTTTGGTAGATGGAAGTTTGTTATCATTGCGTCTATGAACTTGAATTGGTAGCCCGGCGTTATGAAGAGTCGGGTATGGCCGACGGCGGGTTCTACGGTCGGGCCGGGGAGGGATTCGAGGGTTCGCACGGACGTGGTGCCGACTGCGATTATTCGGCCGCCTTTATCCTTGGCGGCTTTTATTTTCTCGGCGTTGGCGGCGTCTATCCGGAAGGTCTCGGAGTGAATTTGATGGTCTTCGAGGTTCTCGGCGGCGACGGGCTTGAACGTCCCGGCCCCTACATGGAGTGTTATGTATGCAAAGTCGATTCGGTCGCTGCGGAGCTTTTGCATGAGGCTTTCAGTGAAGTGCAGCCCGGCCGTCGGCGCGGCTACCGCGCCGTTGATTCGGGCGTAAACCGTCTGGTATCGCAGGCTGTCCCGGCGGGCGGTTATCGCGTCGTCGTCACGCTTAATATAGGGCGGCAGCGGCGGGAAGCCTATTTCTTCGAGGATGCTTTGCGCATCGCGGGCGTTTTCGATTTTTAGCAGGCACCTGCCCTTGCCGAGCTTCTCGATGAGCGTGGCCCGGCAACAATCGGTTTTGTCTTTAGCTTTGAGATATAGGGTCTCGCCCTGTTTTAGCTTACGAGTTCCTTTGAGCATGACGGTCCAGGCGCCGCCGGCGCTCTCGGCGAGGAAGAGACCTTCGATTTTGGCGCCGGTTGCGCGACTGGCGAAAAAACGGGCGGGCAGGACCTTTGTGTTGTTCAATACAAGGCAGTCGCCCGGGGAGAGGAGTTCCCTGAGATTATCGAATCGGCTGTCGCTAATCGCCCCGGTCTTGCGGTCGAGCACGAGCAGACGCGAGTCCGTCCGATTTGGCGCGGGATGCTGGGCGATCAGTTCGATCGGCAGATCGTAATCAAGCATAGCTGTTTTCATAACGAAACGTTATCAGACTCAGGGCGCAATGACAAAAAAAAATTAGCCCAATAATAAGCCAATATCAACGGTTGGGCCGCTATGCGGGATTTCTCGAATAAGTCGCTCAGGCCCAAAGACGATGCTGAGGAATGCAACATCAGTTCACAAAAATTAAGGTTTCCTGACAGGCAAGAACGATGGCTTCGACACAATATTTGGAACATACCGCCGCCTCTATAGCTGACTTGAGCAGGGCGGAGTTGAAGAGGCGAATCACAAATTTCCGGGGACGATTCAAGCTGGATTTCACCGAGGATTACCTCAACAGGCTGAGCGTCGATAGGCTAAGGCACATTCTCCTGGCCGCACTGATGAACGCAAGGCGCCGAGGCTAAGGCGGCTTTACGCATAATACCGTCGCTGCGGCCCAATCCGCGGGCCTTATTCGGCAGTGACCGCCCTTAGTGATAGTGATAAAGCTGTGCAATTAGAAGGGGGGATGATAAGGCGGCGTGTAGTTCAGCTTCCACCAGCGAAAATCACTCAAGCAGATTATCCTTGAACGGGATTTATGAAGCTGCGAGCGGTCATGGTCTGTGCAAAAGTAGGTATTGGAAGAAAGGTAGGGCACAAAAAACCCTGTATCCCTGCCAATTTCCAATAAAACCGCATTGGAAAAAAATCATTGACAGTTCGAGATGATTTTTGTAAGATGGTTGGTGTCGAAAGGACCGAATTATGTTTTTTAGATGTAGTTAATTGTCATGGGTATTATAAAAACTAAAAAAGCGTTTACACTTGTTGAACTTCTGGTTGTCATAGCGATCATTGCACTTCTTATGAGCATACTCATGCCCGCGTTAAGAAGAGCTCGGGAGATAGCTAAAAAGACCGTTTGCAGGTCCAACTTCCGTCAGATAGGTATTGTGATAGCTACCTATGAGACCGAACACGAATTCGATTACCGACGTGCTAAAGCTCCTTATAACAAAACTTGGTGCTTCGTAAACGCGACTGCCGATTATGCTCATGAATACAACCGGATGAAAGCCAATGTAATGGCGACCGGGCTTCTGAAGGACCACAAAATGTTTTTTTGCCCCTCTATCATAAATCTGGACCATGATAAAAATTATGACGTGAACCTGATGAATGGCGGCACCCCGCCCTCACACACTATAAAAGAACTTCTGGACGCGGGCAAACAACCGGCTTTCTGGAGTTCTTATGTTTGGATTTATAAAAAAGAAACGAGTGCAACGCGGCCGGACAGCGGGATTGCGCTTGTTAACAATGCATCCAGTGGCGCCATGATAATGGACATGACAAGGTATTGCTGGAAAGTTATAAAAAACAGCGGTGTTGGCGTGTCGGCAGAAAAATTAGGTATCAGACAATCATACGAACATTATAATATTTTAATGACCGATTTGAGTGTCGTCAATCCTTCCGACAAGGATGAAGATATTAATCCCTGGCTTTGGAATTCTACGAAATGGGCGGGTATTTGGAACTGACGGCAGTGAGATTTGACATATTGCGAGACTCAGGCGAAAGCCGGATCAGAACCGGATAAGACACGCCGGCACACTTTCCATCCTAATAATCAATAGTAAATATCGCATATCCCGGTTTATCGGGAATCAGTAATCAATATTGAAGCCCCCCGAAACCTCCGCCGCCCCTGCCGATTATCTCCTCCAAAACCCTTTACACACCACCCAATCATCGTTATTATAGCGGCCACAGACGCCGATGTGGCTCAACGGTAGAGCACAGCTTTCGTAAAGCTGGGGTTGTGGGTTCGATTCCCACCATCGGCTTTATGACTCTTGAAGAAAAACACAATTCGCTCCAAAAATCGCTAAAAGCCCTTGGCAAGGTCGTGGTGGCCTATTCCGGCGGGGTTGATAGCACATATCTATTAAAGGCCGCTGTCGATGCCTTGGGGGCGGAGAATGTTCTGGCCTGTATTGGGGTTAGCGCCTCTTTGGCTCGGTCGCAGTATGAGCAGGCTATCGAGAATGCCAAGATCATCGGGGCCGACGTCAAGGAGATTCGGGTCGATGAGGTCGAGGACGCCGGCTACTCGGCCAATAAGGCCGACCGCTGCTTCCATTGCAAATCGCATTTATACAAGCTCCTGGTCGATACCGCCAGAGAGAAGGGCTACGATAAAGTCGTCTGCGGCGGCAACTTCGACGATAAGAACGATTTTCGCCCCGGCAACCGTGCTGCGCAGGTATTCGGCGTCGGCTCGCCCTTGATGGACGCCGAATTGACCAAGGCCGACATTCGCGAGTTGAGCAGGCGGGCCGACCTGCCCACCGCCGACGTCCCCGCCTCGCCTTGCCTGGCCTCGCGGATGAGCTATGGCCTTGAAATCACCGAGCAACGCCTCGGCCAGATCGAGCAGGCAGAGGATTATCTTCGGAGCCTCGGATTCGTCGAGTTTCGCGTCCGACATCACGATACCATCGCGCGAATCGAGGTTGCTGCCGAGGATATAGAAAAAGTCACGGCCGAGCCGATGAGATCGAAGATAGTCGAAAAGCTCAAGACAATCGGCTTTAAGTTCGTTGCGATCGACCTGGCGGGCTTCCGCTCAGGCTCACTAAACGTCCAGCTATCCGAACAGCAAAAGCGACAAACCCTCGAAAGCGGCTAAGAACAGAAGACAGATGTCAGAAGACAGAAGACGAAGGTCCTCGTTTGCATGTAGCAGGCGAGTCAGTTTTTCAGTGAGGCAGGAATTATGAAGATCAATCGGCGAGAGTTTTTGAAGATGACGACGGCCGGGGTTGTTGCGGCTGGGACGCCGGGGTATGCCGGCGAGAACGAGAAGGCAAAGAATACAAAGGACGTTGCCCAGACTGCCATACCGCGCTGGCGCGGGTTTAACCTGCTGGATATGTTTACGATGCGGAGCAAGGGGGATTGGGCTGAGGACGACTTTCGGTGGATGCAGGATTTCGGCTTCGATTTCGTTCGGCTGCCCTGCTGCTATCGGCTTTGGATAGAGGACGGGGACGATTATAAGCTTCACGAGCCGATGCTGGAGAAACTGGACCGTGCGGTCGAGTTGGGCGATAAATACGGGATGCATGTGAGCATCAACTTTCATCGCGGGCCGGGGTATTCGGTGAACCAGGAATTCAAAGAGCCGCACAATCTTTGGAAGGACGCTACGGCGTTGAAGGCGTTCTGCTTTCACTGGCAGACGCTGGCGAAACGCTACAAGGGGGTATCGAAGGATAAGTTGAGCTTCGATCTTATCAACGAGCCGCCGAACGTGGGCGGCATGATGAGTCGAGATGATCATGCGCGGGTGGTGCGGACGACTTTCGGAGCCATTCGCGAAATCAGTCCCGACCGGCTGGTTATTGCCGATGGGATTGCCTGGGGCAGGGAGACGATACCAGAGGTTGCGGATTTGCCGATCGCGCAGAGCACGCGGGCGTATGAACCGATGTCTATCAGCCATTCGGGGGCTTCGTGGGTGAACTATAAAGACTACCCTGCTCCGGCATGGCCGGGGAACGGGTGGGATCGCAAGCGGCTCGAGCGGCATTACGCTCCGTGGGTCGAGCTGGCGAAGAAGGGCGTCGGCGTGCATTGCGGGGAGGGCGGGTCTTATAACCAGACGCCGCATGAGATCGTGCTTGCGTGGCTGAGGGATGCGCTCGAGATTCTGACCGAGAACGGAATCGGCTTTGCGATCTGGAATTTCCGCGGGTCGTTCGGGATTATGGATTCAGGGCGAAAGGACGTGAAATACGAAGAATTCCACGGCCATAAGCTCGACCGAAAGCTGCTAACCCTTCTCCGGGAATTTGAGTAGGGTTTCAATACTACAACGCTGCTTACGCTGCAACAATGCGCTCTATCGGTTGATGGAGATACGCCTATCGCTTTTGGGCCGCCGACAGGCAAAAGGGACTTTGCGCTGCTAAGACAAGCCCTAAGCGTAAGCGCCGGGATTAACCCCCTCCCTTACGGGCGGGGCTTGTTACTTGGACTTTTGGCGCAGGCGTCATTACTACGGCTCGGTCTTTAGTATCTCGTGCAGGGGGTTGTCGGTGTCTTCGTATTGGAAGACCTTTTCAATCGGGACGCCGAATGTGCGGGCGAGCTTGAAGGCAAGGGGCAGCGAGGGCGAGTATTTGCCGGACTCGATGGCGATTATAGTCTGGCGGGTCACGCCGACGCGGTCGGCCAATTGCTGCTGGGTTATCTGGCCGTTGTCGAAACGAAGTTTGCGGACGTGGTTTATAATATGCTCGCTACTCATCGCCCTGCTCCCTCGCGAACTGAATAAGAATCGCCGCCGATTGCGTGAACTGAGCAACAAAGATTCCACCAAGAAAAACAGCAGGCAGCGTGTAAACCGGAACCTTCCCGGCGCCTCCGACCGTGAAGAAGAATATAAAGGACGAGCAGCCGCAAAACACTGCGAATACAAAGCATGCCAGTGCCAGGGCCTTTTGTGCGATTTTTCTTTCGCGTTCGTCGAGTTTCTTTTGCTCGGAGAGATTGTGCAAATAGCCAAACAGGCCGGCCGTCAGGCCCACCGTAAGGAGGATAATCAGGTGCCCGGTCCCGCTTGCATTCAACCGAACCAACACCGCCAGCTCCGCTCCGGCTCCAGCCACGCAGAACGCTACTCCCGCAAGTTCGATCCATGCTCTTTTCTGTAGTCTATTCATTTTCGTTGCCTCCCCAGCCGTATTGAATCAAAGTTGCGACGGATTGGACGAGCTGTACCGTGACCAATGCTGTCACAAGAATCGCGGAGCCGGCGGTTGGAATCGCAGTCAAGCAGGTAACAATAAATATGCACCAAAGAAGACAATGCCCGATTAAATAACTCTTCTTCTCGATAGTGGCATCGCGTTCGTCGAAAGTCACTCGCCCCGGTTCTTTCCTGACCAGAAGCGACGAAAGGCTCATAATCAGCGCTGTGATTCCAAGAAGTAAAAAGCCAACATAAGTTATGACCAGCCCACCGGTTGCCAATGAGACTGCAATTATCAACAGACTCACAGGCACTCCGACAGCGAGCACTTTCAAATTGTTAGGAGATTTGAATTATGAGTAATGGAGTATTGCCGGATTATGTACGAATGGCAAAGCCGAATCCGGCGGCAAACAGGGCCCCCTGGTACAAGAATACAGCGCCGACGTATGCGGGTATCCTTCTCTGGTTTGTCTTCTGGAACAAGATGGCCAGCGGCGGAACGAATGCACCCGGCGGTGTTTTGAGCCAGGGGATTGGCATGGCAATTCTTGGGCTGATTATCGCGGCCTTGCTGTGCCACATCCTGTTCTACATGGTTCCCGGTCTTCTCGGGCTGAAGACGGGCCTTCCTCTGTATGTTGTGGGGACATCAACTTACGGTATCCAAGGCGGTTTTTTGATGCCCGGTTTTCTGATGGGAGTGTTGCAATTCGGCTGGCTTGGTGTCAATGCGTATTTTTCGTCGCTGGTCCTTGCGCCGCTTTTCGGCGGCAGTCAGGCGGCCCAGATAGTCATTGCCGTGATTTGGGCGGCGGTTGCGGCTTTCGTGGGGCTTAAGGGCATCCAGTATGTTGCCAAGGTTGCCACGTTCCTTCCCCTGATTCCATTAGTGATCCTGGTCATCATGTTGGCTAAGACCATTGGCGGGATAGGTGATTTTAGTGCAGATGCGTTGGTTGCGGCAAATGCCGTAGAAGGCGGCGGAGTTGGCGGCTTGAGTGCTTTCGGGGTGATTGCCCTTTGTATAACATACGTTGTCGGCTTCTTTGCGACGGCCGGCGCCGCGGGCGTTGACTTCGGTATGAACAACAAGGACGAGAAAGACGTCCAAATGGGCGGTCTGGTGGGTATCGCCCTGGCGGCAATCGTTGCGGGCGGAGCAGCAATTCTGATCGCAGCGGGAGCTTTCGGCTTGAAACTTGGTGCCGGTCTTGATACAGCAGCACCGAGTTTTATGAGTGCAGTGATGGGTTCGGAAAGCGCAGGCAAGACAATGGCCTTGCTTCTTGCGGTCGCGGCATTTCCGCCTGCGTGTTTCTCGTCTTTCATTGCAGCGAATAGTTTCAAGACGACTTTACCGAAGGTGAATCCTTTCATCTCCGTTGGTGTCGGAACTGCAATTAGTATTCTGTTGGCCGTGACAGGCTGGGCCGGAGACGTGATGGGTGTCTTCACGGTTATCGGTGCGTCTTTCGGACCGGTTTGCGGCGCTATGATGGTTGATTACCTCCTGGCGGGCAAGAAGTGGGCCGGGCCTCGTGCCGGCTGGAACGTTGCCGGGTGGATATCCTGGGCGGCCGGGTTCGTTGTCGGTATCCTGCCTTTGGTGAGCAATGTGAAAATTCCTGCGGCTCCGTTGGCGGCTTTCGTTGTGGGCGCCGTACTTTATTTTGTTTTTGCCAAGGCGGGGCTTGAGGGTAAGATCCTTGAAATGCCGGCGGCGAAAAAATAAAGCTGAAAACATTGCGGATAATCGCTTTGGGCGTTTGAATCTGCTTTAGTTTTGATTGTTTTGGTAATTGAGCAGGGGTCCGGTAAATGCCGGATCCCTGCTTTTTTGGAGCGGAGAGGCCGATTCAGGCCGAAAAATGACGGAATGCGGTTGATAATGAGGGAATTCGATTTTTTTTTGAAACGTTTGGCTTGGCGGCGCAATTTAAGAGTATGGATTCGGCGGCTTTGCCAGGCTGGTCTCGCATAATGATGCATGTATGAAAAATAACTTTAACGGAACTTGACAATCGTGCATAAACCTAATAGAATAACGGTCTTAGCTTGGTATGGGATGCGGCAAAAGTGCTGCTGTGCCGAGTGCGAGTCGTAAGTAACGAGAAATTGTTGATTTTTGAGGTTAAAAGGAAATGATGAGAAAAGGTTTGAACTCAAACGTGAAGATTTGTGTTTTGGCGATGCTTTTGGTGTCTTTGTGCTTCGTTTGTTCGTGCAAGAAGTCTGAGCCTGCGGATACCGGAACGGGTGAACCAACAGCGAAGACCCCTGCGAAAGACCCCGGCAAGGAGACTGCAACGCCGGCCGGGAGTGGGGATTTGGTTCCCATAGAGCTTGAACTGCCCAAGCCGATGTTTGTGGGCACGCCGCAGGATACGAAGGTCGAGAACCTCGAAAAGCCGCTGGGCAGGCTCCGCCCGCCATTTTTGGCGCCTAAGGGGACGAAGAATGTCGCGATTGGCAAGCCTGTTTCGAGCAGCGACGAAGAGCCGATTATCGGCGATATTGAGATGATCACCGACGGCGATAAAGAGGCTGCGGACGGCAGCTATGTCGAGTTGGGGCCGTTAAAGCAGTATGTGACAATTGACCTTGAGGCTGTTCACGAAATCTATGCGGTGGTGGTCTGGCATTATCACAAGCAGGGCTGCGTTTATTTCGATGTTGTTGTTCAGGTTGCCGACGATGCCGATTTCATCACTAACGTCCGGACGATTTTCAACAACGATATCGACAACTCGTCCGGGCTTGGAGTCGGCACCGACAAGCACTACACCGAGACCAACGAGGGCAGGCTTATCGATGCGAAGGGCGTGAAGGCCCGTTATGTTCGTCTTTACAGCAGGGGTAACACAACCAACGATCTGAACCACTATATCGAAGTGGCGGTTTACGGTAAGCCCGCACAATGAGAAATTCTGTAAAATGTTGCGTGCTGATACTGGCCGCGACAGTTGTTGCAGTGGCGCTGCGTCTGCCTCAGCCGGCGCGGCGTCCGATGCACGGCGACGAGGCGGTTCACGCCGACAAGTTCGCCGATTTGCTGGAGGGGGAAGGGTACGAGTACAATCCGCATGAGTACCACGGCCCGACGCTCAACTACTTTACCCTGATTCCGGCGTGGTTGAGTTCTGTGAAGACTTATGCCCGGATGACGGAGTTCACGGTCCGCGTGGTCCCGATGTTCTTTGGTGTGCTGCTCGTAGTTTTGAGCGTCTTGTTTTTTGACGGCTTGGGGCGGTGGGCTTGCGCAATCGCGGCGGCGCTTACGGCTATCTCGCCTGCTATGGTCTTCTACAGCAGATATTACATTCAGGAAATGCTCCTGGTGTGTTTCAGTTTCGGGGCGATTGGCTTCGGGTATCGATATGCTCAGCGAAAGAGAATCGTCTGGGCGGCGATGATGGGTGTGTCTTTAGGATTGATGCACGCAACGAAAGAGACGTGCATCATCGCACTCGGAGCGATGGGGGCGGCTCTGTGTATAGTGGCGTTTATGCGGCAGCGAGAGGATGGAGGCAGTCCCGGCGATTCTGTCAGGCGGATGAAAGGGACGCATGTTATTCTGATTGTTGGAGTGGCGGCGGCAGTCTCGATGCTGTTTTATTCGTCGTTCTTCAAGAATCCGGGCGGTGTTGTGGATTCTATTCGCACATATACGAATTACTTCGACCGTGCAGGAAATAATCGGGTTCATGATCATCCGTGGTATTATTACCTGCAGATGCTGATTTATTCTCGGTACGGTAAAGGGCCGATCTGGAGCGAGGGGCTTATTGTGCTGTTGGCCTTGGTTGGGGCCGCTGCGGTTCTGACGAAGAGGGGCCTGCCTGCGGTCAATATCAGTTTACTGCGGTTCCTCGTATTCTACACGTTCCTGATGGTTCTGTTTTATTCGGCGATTCGTTACAAGACGCCCTGGTGCATGTTGGGTTTTCTGCATGGGATGATATTACTGGCGGGGCTTGGAGCGGTGGTTCTGATACGATTGACGCCAAAGCCGACGCCCAGAGTTGTAGTTGTGTGTCTGCTGTTGGTCGGGGCGGGGCATTTGCTTTGGGAAAGTTGGCGCTGCAATTACAAGTACGATTCGGACAGCCGTAACCCTTATGTCTATGCGCATCCGACTACCGAGGTTTTTGAGATTGCCGGGCGGGTCGAGGAATATACGGCAGGGCACGAGAACGATCCTGAAATGTCGATAGAAGTGATTTGTCCCGGCGACGACTACTGGCCTTTGCCCTGGTATTTTCGAGGGCTTTCGAATGTTCTTTGGGCGAATAAGGTGAGTGAGAATGCCGGGCGAGCGCCGCTGATCATAGCTTCGCCTGCAGTTGAGGGCGATTTGGTGAAGAAACTATTTTATGACGAATCGGTTCCTTCCGAGCAGTGTCGGATATACTATTATCTGTTCGAGGATATTTATGTTTGGCTGCGTCCGCAAGTCAGGCTGCTTGGTTTTGTTCGCAAGGATCTTTGGGAGGCGCGTCAAGCGGCGACAGTGCCGGACCCGGACGAGTTGATAAAGAAGGCATCGGAAAAATGACTTTGCAAAAACCCCAGCCAACTTATGTTCAGGGCGATTGCGGCGCTGTTGCGGGGATGAAGCGGTTTTCACATGAGGCAATGGCTACGACCTTCGAGGTTGTCGTTGTGCATGAGGACGAGCGTTATGCCGCCCAGGCGGCCGCTGCCGCGTTCGAGGAGGTTGATCGGCTGGAGGGGGAGTTGAGCCGGTTTATAGAGAATAGCGACATTTCCCGCATCAACAAATTCTTCTCCGGCGAGCCTTTGCTTCTCGGGCTGGGCGCCTTCGAGTGTCTGGAGATAAGCGTTCGGATGTACGAGCAGACTAAGGGCGCTTTCGATATCACTATCGGCTCTCTGCTGAAGTGCTGGCGTAGCGACGACGGTTCGCTGCGGACCCCTACGGAAGAAGAGTTGAGCCTTGCCCGCAAGAGTACGGGGACGGATTTGCTCAGGCTGAATGCCGAGGAGCATAGCGTTGAGGTCTTGGCCGAGGGCGTGCAGGTGGATTTGGGGGGCGTCGGCAAGGGGTATGCCGTAGATCAAATGGCGAAATTGCTGCGCGAGTGGAGCATCGATGTTGCGCTTATCCACGGGGGGTACAGTTCTGTTCTCGCTCTTGACGGGCCTGCGAATATGAAGGGCTGGCCGGTGACGCTGAGCCATCCGGGCAAGGGCAAGAGGACGCTGGCGAAAATGTATTTTCAGGGGCGGGCGCTAAGCGGTTCCGGCGTTCAGAAGGGGGGGCATATAATCGACCCGAGGACCTCTCAGCCCGTTAAAGGCAAGCTGGCGGCGTGGTCTTCGACTCCGGATGCGGCCACGGGCGACGCCCTTTCAACGGCTTTTATGGTGATGGCCCCGGACGAAATCAAAGAATACTGCCGGCTTCACCCGGATGTGCTGGCGATGGTCATACTGGAGGCCAAAGACGGACGGAAAGAAGAGATACTGCGCTTTGGACGGTGGGATGAATTGATGTCGAATTGATTGGTCGCGATGTTGGGATTGATGGCGAGGTTCTATTTGTCTGAGAGGGCTTTTCTTATTTTCAGGAGTTCCCTGAGTACTTGGAATGAGTTTCTGGTCGGCGAGAGTCGGCTGTCGGGGTCGCAGGTCCAGTCGATGGGAAATTCCTTGATGAGATAGCCTTCTTTTTGCGCCCGCATTATGATTTCTATATCGAATGTGAATCCGTCTGTGATACACTCGCCGTACAAGTGCCTTGCGACGTCGCCTTTGTAAATCTTGAAGCCGCATTGTGTATCGGTGAACTCGGCGGGTATCTTCATATCGTGGATTACGAGCCAGTGAAACATTTTGGAGCAGATTCGGCGGTACACGCTCTGTGGCTTTTCAATATGGCATCCTCGCATTTTTCTCGACCCGTGGGCTATATCGCAGGCGTCGGCTTTGAGCAGTTCGAGTCCTCGCAAAGCGTCTTCGTAAGGAACGCACAGGCCGGAGTCTGCGAACATGGCGTAGTCGGCGGTCGATGCCTTCATTCCTTCTCGAACGGCATAGCCCTTGCCGCGGTGCGGCTGGTAACTGAGAACCTTGAGCGTTACCGTGGGCGGAACTTTCGTATCCTTGGCCGCCTGGGCGGTATTGTCGCTGCTGCCGTCTTCGGCGACGATGATCTCGCCCTCGAATTCGTTGTTATCCAGAAACTCGGCGGCCTTTTCGATATCGCGGGCGATCTTCCTGCTTTCTTCAAACGCCGGTATGACAATAGATAAATCCATAGGCATTGTCTTTCTACTACAAAAGCGGCTCTTCGCCGCTCTAATGCAGGCACCTCGATTAGTATAGCCGTATTGTAGCGGCTTTTTCGTTCGCAGGGAAGGTAAAAACAAATGGCGGCCTATGAGCGAGCCCGGGAGGATTGGGGGCGAACTTTTCTTGCAATTTTGCAGAAGCCTTTTGCTATCTTGCGTAAAGAGGGTATAATGTTGTGTGGTGAGCAAAGAGGGGACGACAAGGCGGATTTGAAAAGTTAATACGGGGGCGAATGGCTTCGACCGGATGACGGACGGATAAGTCGCATGCCCAGGACGCCGGTTGGCCTGGATAAAAATCCGGCGCCTAATTTTAATTGCCAACTCACAGTTGCGCATGGCTTGGCGCTTGATGAGGCGAATTTCAATTAAGCGACTAAGCATGTAGAAGCTTATCTCGAAGCATCACGGGACGGGGGTTCGAATCCCCCCGCCTCCATTTACCCGAATCGGTTGTAAGTTGTTGTCTTGGCAACAACTTAACGATTTGAAGCGTGGCATCCGATTCGGTTTTTTGCACCGTATTCGCACCTACTTGGCCCGAAAACACACGATCAGCGATCATTTCCGTCACTGCGGCGAGGCGTTCGTTTCGGGTCCGACCGTAGGTGTTGGCGGTGAGTTCCGGCGTGCTGTGCCGGGCCAAGTTTTGGGCTTCAAGGTGGGTAGCTCCGGCCTCATAAGTGAGAGTGACGAAGCTTGTCCGCAAGGCGTGAAACGCTATCCTGCCCTCATCGGTGTGTTTTGGTATCCCCGCGGTCTTCAAAACCTTGTCAAGCTCCCGCGCCGGATGGGATGGAACGTAGAGAAGCGCATCCTTTGGACAAGCGAAATTTCGGTAGAAGCGTTGATATAATGCTTGTACCATGCCGCTTCCGCAGAATGACTCCAACTGCTTTATCAACCGCTTCGGCAAGGGCTGGAGTCCCGGCTTGCGATTCTTGGTCCACGCAGCGTCTAATTTCAAACCGTTATTCTCTGTGTCCAAGTGCCGCCGGGTGAGTGATCTAAGCTCGCCGGCGCGCAGCCCGCTTATCAGCGCGGTGGCGCATAATAGCCTCAAATGCTCCGGTGCTGCCTTGAGCAATCGGGATGTCTCATCAAGGGTCAGGGCGCGATACTCTTCTTTCCGTGTTGTGTCCACCTTGGAGAGTCTTTCCAGCGGGTTCTCAGACAGATAGCTGCGAATGACGCACCAGTTGCAGAAACTCACGAGAGCTTCGGCGATATTGGCGATAGTCTTGCCCGACCTGTCTCGCTCGGAAAGTTCCCGCAATGTTGCCTCAACGCGGGGTAGCAGGTTGTCCAGATCTGCAAGCACTTTCAAGTCCAATGTTTCGGCCCATAGGCACAAGTGGCGTTCTTTCCGGGACGCGTGATACTCGGACCACGCACGGCCTTTGTGCCCACCCTGAAGCCTGCCCCATTCAAGGTATTCGCCAACCGTATCCATAAACGAGCGGTCCCGGTACTTGAAATGCGTCTGCCGTGGCTCTTTGTAGCCCAGTCGGATTTGCCGGTGGTCGTCTTCGAGCTTTCGGGCAATACGGAGAGTCTCAGACCGCTTCGCCGAGCCGGTAAAGTACCTCTTCTTGCCCTGATAGTCGGTAAAGAAGCCCTGATACCTACCGCTCGAACTTGGATTGCGCCTTGCGCCTGCCATAGTCACACCCTTTCATAGATACGATATACTCTCAAAACTCGTTGGAGTCAAGCGCTGAGTTCGCTTGCCTTTTGCAGTAGCTGTTCAGATTCCTTCTTTGCCGCATCAAGCCGTTTACTTAAATGCTCCCGTAGAGCTTTGACCGTCCAGACAGGTTCACCGAAAAGCCTTACACTTGGGGGCAGTTCTCTACGCTCAACGGCTCTCTTGATGCTGACCTTGTGACGATCAAACATCGTTGAAAGCCCTTGCTCTGTTATGACTGCTCCATCAGGAAGGTCTCCAAGCTCACGAATGACGCCTACGGGGACAGTATCCTTGTTTTCATCCTGTGTATTCAAGTTGCGTTCTGACATTCCCAAAATACTCCGTTATTCCATACAGTCAATCTGTTTCATTCTTCTTTGTATTTCATCGAAAGCATTCATTTCAGCATTTTCTCTTGTCAGGCCGCCCTCGTATTCCAGAATAGCAGCCCGCTCCTCAAAATCTATCCGCCAGCACATAGGCAGGTCATCAATATCAGTCAAGGCCGGATGGCCTGATCTGCTTCCAGCCCGCAGAGCCCTCAAGCGGTCAAGTGCAGAAATCATGACGCTACCCCCTGCGCACATTGCGCAAAATGCGCAGAATTCACTTCGGCCAGGCAATTCTGCTCATTCTGCGTATTCTGCGCGAGCCACAACGGATTTACTTTGTAAGTTGGACTCGGTTTGCGCCCGGGTCCTCTACGGCATATTTCAACTTCTCTTATATATCCGTGACTCTCAAGTAACTTCAACGGGTCATCAATCTCGTTCACTCGATAGATACTGCCTCGCAAGTGATTGTACGCTTCTCTACGGCTGAACTCCGTCAACTCATTAGCACAAACCCAAGCAAGAATTCTCCGAGCCAAATCAATATCCGGATCGGAACCCATTGCAAAGAAAGCGGCTGCCGCGTGTGGAATAAGATATTCGCCGATTGTGATTGCCCCCAACATCGTTTCGGCATCTATTTGAGCCCTGCCCGGATTACCCGATTCAGCATGAATCAATCCGTGGAATATACCGGCAATACGGCAAACCGCACCGACGAGCTTACCAACCCAGTCGCCCATAGCCTCGAAATCCCCGCCGGGGCCGAGGCGTTTCTCTATCTCAACTGCAAAATCGTCGATATGCTGCAGAGCATCCTCGCCGACCGTTACAACGTGAGGAAAAGGCCGTCCATTCGCGTCGAGAACAGGCTCAAGCCCACACGCAGCAAGAATGTGCTGCTGATATGCCCTGACTATTTCTGGCTGCACGCTCCCTGGATTTATCTTTCGACTACCCAACAAAGACTGTGGTAGTGCATACAGAAACCGCCCCAGCAACCCGCGCCCTCGGAAGCCTTTCTTGAGCGATAGTCCGCGCAATACTTCAGGCTGAACGGCTATCCCGATACTAAGCGCAGGATTGCGAACATATTGAGCCGACCGGTCCCGACTCGCTCGGTTCACTCGAATATCGTCCCCCGCGTGGCCTTTAAGATAGACGCCAAAATTCGGGACTCCGCTGCTGTAGCGACCCGCCATAAGGTCAAACACGTCGCCTTCCGGACTCATCAATGCGAACCGCCCACCGTTATCGTTCAGTAACGCAGCGACGCTCTCCGGCGTGGCATCGTCGCCGATATACTGGGGACTCTTCAAGGCTTCATGCTTGCTCAATTCGTCAACAAGCTCTCTTGTCTGTTTCTCATAGTGTTGTTGATCCTCCGACTTCTCTGCTTTAGCAGCTTGCTTTTGCGCGTGCTTCAGACGCTCCTCAAGAATATTTCGCTCATTACGAGACTGCTCTATTAGCGGCGCTAACCGCTCGGCCTCCTGTCGCTCAAAATAGGCAAGCGGCTCAGTAACTACCCGAAAGACACCGCTCTTGCGAGTTGCTGGCGGTAGGGCAATAACCGTAAACAGATTGACCGGCTCTATGTGATCGCCGCGAACGTGAACCTCGATCCGTTTTGCAAGAGCTGCGCCCGCAACTGAGAGAACGAGTATCGCTGGCAGATCGACCGGAACCTGGAATGATTCTGCAACCGCTGCGCAGAACTCGCTTAATGCGCACAATGGAAGAGGGAATGCTTCGAGAGGAAATGTCGGCAGGTTAAACTGGCCCAATGGCGCAGGCGGCTCCCAGTCCGCCTCTAACGGATCGCAATTCATGGTATCCGGCTTATAAGGTTCGGTTGCTTCCAACAATTCGAACAACTTGGCTTTGTCTCCGTCACCGTCCAGCCAATCCGAAACATCCGCCTTTTCCACCAAGCCCGGCAGTTCGAAGATTCGTATCTCGCCCGCTACACCATACAGCGAACGTGCAACCTGCTCCACATGGTCTCTGCCAGCCTTGTCATTGTCGCCAAGGATCGCAATGAGACGGGTCTCGAAATAAGTGTTGTATTCGTCACGCCATTTGCCCGCTCCCATCGGACAACAGGTAGCCACAAATCCTAACTCGACAAGACGATCACAATCCTTCTCGCCTTCAGCAATGATAATCCAATCCTGCATCGAGGCTGTTATTAGCTCTGGCAGACGATAGGGAACTCGCTGCACCCCCTCCAAATTCCAAACCCAGCCGCCCTTGCCGTCCGGTCGGCGTTGCCGGAACTCTTTCGGTTCAAACCGAACAACTTGAAACAGCAGTTTCCCGGATTCGTCCTGATAGTCATAAGTCTTTACGATTTTGCTCATCCTATGCACCGATTAACCTCTCCCTGCATCTGCTGATCCTTTATGTTGCCTTCCGTTGTCGTCCATAACAAATCCTCTCGTGTACCAAGTGTACTAATTCTGGTATATACGCCATGCAAAAAAACATATACTTCAATCGTGCATCATCTCCCGTAGGATATTTCCTACTGTTGGAACAGTCCCGTTTGACCGAAGGCCTCCTTGATCATAACCATTTTGATCGATTCCTACGCGGAGCACTTGGTAAGCCAAGCATTCGGAAGAGAGACCTCCGAAATAGTGTCGAATTCGTTTGGCAATGATCCAAGCCAAGTTAAACGGAGAAGCCGCGTAAACCGGCCAGTTCATCTCGTTAAAGCTGAGGCTATACCACCGGGGGCCGCAGAATCTGATTTTCGACCTAAGCCCAAATAGCTTCAGCAAGACGCACCAGACGTATGTGGGAGGAGCAATCACGTTTGCCGCAAAGACATTTGCCTGCCACTCGAACGTGTTCATTTGCTTCCAACTGAATCCACTGCTTCCCAAGCCGATCACATCTTCCGTAGAGTACAACTTCGGATACTTCCGGGCGTTGTCGCGGAGAAATGGTCCATGTAGTACGCCGTGCCCAATGACCTCGTGGCACTCAGTGAAAACTCTTCGCGGATCGTTGCAGTCAAAGAGCTTCTTATCCACGAGGGCCGTGTTGTACTTGGGTAGGAATTCGCCCATTATGCGTACCCCGTCATCATCTACGCCCAAGTTCTCTTCTTTTACAAATTCTATCTCGTATTCGGGATAAAGTACGGCGTCGTACAACTCATCAAAATTCATCCCGCGCCTGAGCACGTGTTCAGGCCCCACTTCTGCAAGGAATTTCAGAGATAACTGGTGGGCCTCATGCCGGATTTGCTGTTCCGACATTGGCTTTACCGGTGGCAATTTGTACATATTCCTTCTTACTCCTTTACTGCTTCTTTGCCTTTCTATGGAGAGCAAAAGCATCATCATACTTTCTGTTTACGTTCCGCTTGAGTTGCTCGGCCTTTTCCCTCTTGGTAATCAGCTTCGGGGCAGCTCCGGCGTTTTTGATGCTCAAGGTTCTCGAGTACGAGCTTGTGCAGGCGAGTATGGGCGATGGGAAGCTGTTTCATCGCTTTATCTGGCTTGCTGGGGCGGCGTATATAAGCTGTGCGGCCATACGACTTGCGCGGTTCAACGTTGAGAACGAGGAGGACGAATCGGCGCACATGAGCTTCATAGGTCTGCCGACGCCGGCAGCGGCTGGTGTGATCGTCAGCTTGATAATATTTCATCAGGACACGCTTCCGGAGGTTTTGGATGAGAACAGCATTGCCTTTGCCCTGTGCGAAAGCGCGATAATGTTTGCGCTGCCTGTGATTGTTCTGAGTGTTGCGCTGCTGATGGTCAGCAGGTTTCGATACCCTCATGTGCTGAACCAGTATCTAAAGGGCAAGAAGCCTTTTGCGCAATTGATAAAGGTGCTGCTGGTCGTTGTTTTTGCGTTCTGGCAATTGCCGGCGGCTTTGATGCTTGTTTTCTGCGGTTTTGCGGGCAGCAGCGTTGCCAAGAGACTTTATCACCTGGTGGTCAAGGGCCATGTGCTGGATATAGGGGCGAAAGTGGAGGCTCCGGAATAGAGCTGCTTGCCGCTCAGGCGGTGGTTGCGGCGTGCGAAGCGTCTTTTTTTCCTGTTGCGGCCCGGTTCATTTTGTAGTACCGCTCGACTATTCCGACCAGCCGAGCCAAGACCTGGCGTCCTTCAGGACTGGCCTCGAGGCCTACAATCTGAAGTCCGAGATAAATGCCGGCGCCGCCGGCCCTGGGCAGTACGTTTCTGATCTGTGCAGTGAGCACGAGCGGAGTCTCGTAAGGCAACGGCGTGAATCTCATTCCTATGAACTGGCCATTCCTGAACGGCACATCCGATGCCGAACCGTCCCCGGAAGTGCTATCGAGTACAACCTGCGCCCCGCCTGCCGAGATATCGACGAGGGTCCCCAGGCTGTAATTGCCCCATTCGCCGGGCGTCTCGGCAAGCACCAATGTATCCTGCCTGCTCCTGCGGCGCCACATCGTTACCTTTACTTTCAGCGACTCGGGCACTTCAACCCGGAAATAGCTCCTTCGCTGAATAACTTCGATTTCCTGTGGAGCTGTGAGTATGATGGTTCCGCCTGCTCCCGGCTCGGTGGCCTGTCGGAGGTCGGTCACGGTCGCGTCGAAGACGAATTTTCCGTATTCGTATTTGAATGATATACCGACTGGCTGGTCGATGTTGATGTTTATCGGATGGTTTTTGTGGTGTGACTGGGTTGTCTGCACGCTCAGTCTATCGGCGTCGAGCGCGGTAATGAGCACCTTGGCGACGTGCCATTTACCCTTTGACAAGTAGGACATAATAGCGGTCACTTTGTGGTCGATGGCATTGTGAAGAATCTGTTCGGTTTGAGAACCGTCCACCATCGCTACTTCATTCATCGCAGTCTCCCCTAAAAAACGACCCGCATCGGCCAACTTGCAGTAAAGCCTTGCGCCCAGACCATCCGGCACTGCTCGTCGCGACCGTGAATTTCCGGCCTGACATGCCTGCCTCGATAGCAATGACAAGCCGCAATCAAGAGGCGGGCCGCAAAAAGGCAAAAATGAAACAACTGTGGTCTTGAGCGAGAAAATAGCCTTCTTTAGCATCCTAAGTACCATTTATCGGGCATCCAAATGTTTCGCCGATGCCCTGGTGCGTATTACGACGCGCCGGAAATCGTGCGAACCCCATAATATATATATGAATACTTTCGGCTATAAACAAAACCTGTTTCACATTAAATTGGCGTCAGGCCGGATTTTGGGCAAAATGACGGCGAGCAGGCCCCATAATAGGCTTCTTTGGGCTGTTGGCATGACAGGGTGCAGGTTGTCGGCGGGCAGGAAAACATACCGGTCGCTGAGGTTTATTGAACAACCGCTTGCAAAAACGTTCTCCGGCAATTATTATTACGGGTATAGATGAATGAAACCTATGATAAGAAAATGGCTGTTCGGGCCAAGGCGGCCTTTCTGGGGCTTTTTGTTCTCGCTCTCGCAGCGGCTCGATTGGTGGTTGCTATGAGGTTTGCGGTATCGCTCAGCGACCCGATAGAGCTGGCGTACTCAGGTCTTTCTGTGTCCATGCCGGAGGGCAACGGCTGGAGAAGCTCGAAGAGTTGGGATTACTCCAGGGGCGAAATCACTTTGCTCGGGACTTTCGCGCCGGGTGTCCTGAAGGCCACGGCGTTGGTCAAATGCAGTTATATCTTCCCTGCGGAGATTGTTGACGTTGAAAAACGATTCGAGCGCCGACGGCTTGCTGTTGACGGCAAGATTGTGGAGGAAGGGCAAATAAAAAGCAAATCAGCCGTTGTCGATTGGGTTCGCATGAACCAGGCCGACGGATATAACTATATCTTCGGCAGCGCGGAACTTCCCGATTACAGGCGCATCGAGATCGAAGTGCAGGAGAGCGCCGGGGACGTCGATTTGGCCGAAAAGGTCTTCAAGGCCGTCGCTTCAAACCTGAGCGTAACGGATAATCCCCTGCTCGAATCCGGAGCGGAGATGATTGCGAAGATGAAAGACGCAGGCCTGGCCGAGAAGCTCGAGAACCATAATCGCCGGAACCAGTTTTTTATCAGGGATTCAAGGATGCAAAGCGATATTATCGGCTTCACCACCGATGTTCTCATCGACACCGGACGCACAAAGGAGATGAATATAGAGGCTATGGGCCTGTATTACACCAGGGGCGTTTCTCCGCACGAGGAGATGACGTCTTTTCAGAGCGACAACCGGTTCGACCGGTTCAGATGGAAGACCGAGTTGGTCGCCGGCCCCCAGGGGGCCAGGGAAAGAACCAGGGTTGAGGTTGTCCTTGGAGACAGCGGAATACTGGATGTAACGAAGATTGGCTCGTCCCCGGGGGATTCGTCTGTTATTGGCGGATCTTCCGAGCCTAATCGGTATCATACGAGCGGCGCATCGGCGCCTGATGTGCTGATCGAGCAGTTGCTGGCCCGCATGATCGAGGACGGGCTTGAAGAAACTTTGGTGGATATGATAACGCCTTACGGCTCGATTGTCCCGACGCATATCTCGCAGATCCGGTCCGAATCTATGCCCGGCCTCCCCGCCAGTGGCGTAAGGGACGCCTTGCGGCGGGACCCCTGGGGCTTGGGGGCCGGCGCCGAGGATGCGGCGTATATGGTCAAGCTGACGCCTCTGGACGGGAGAGGCTTTTTTAAATACGTTTATCTCGACGATCAAAGCCGAATATCCAGCAGTTGCGTTCGAGGGCGGGGCACTCTGCTCTTCGATCGCACCGAGCCGGAAGAGGCCGCAAAGAAATTCCCCGAACGCGCCGATCTCATCCTGCAAGACGAAAAGCTCAGGCAATACCTTATGGACGAGATGATATAGTTGGGAAACGCGAAAAAACCTCACAGCAGCTCCCAGAGCCATAGATTGTCGGATTCTCCGCAGGGGCGCCGCCGGGGTAAAAAAAACAAGCCCGAAGCGTAAGCCTGGAAATCGTTACAAGCCCGAAGCGTAAGCGCCGGGGTAAAGACCGGTATTCGCGTGGAGACCCCCTCCCTTACGGTCGGGGCTTGTTACGGTCGCGATTGTAACGGGCGGGGCTTGTTACCTAACTTTGGGACGATACAAAAAAAATGGTTCAAGATTAGCAGCCGTGAGGAATGTGGGCTATGCGTTTGGGATCTGCGCGAACATTCGCTCTATAAGCTCCATTGGCAGGCCCATTACGTTGGTGAGGCTGCCTTCGATTCGCTCGACGAATTCATCGCCGTTCTGTTGTATAGCGTACGCCCCCGCCTTGCCCCGCCATGTGCCTTTTTTGATATGCTCTGCAATCTGCTCGGGTGTTAGCCGCTTGGGATACACCGTTGTCGAGGCGCTGCGAACCAGTTCGATCCTGTCGCTGAGTCGGATGATTGCCACGCCCGTAACCACCCTGTGAGGCGCGCTGAAGAGTTTGACGGTAATCTGCTCGGCCTCCCTGGCGTCGGCAGGCTTGCCGATTATCTCGCCGCCGAAATCAGCAACGGTATCGGCCCCCAGGACCGGCAAATCACCGAATCTCTCGGCAACATACTTTGCCTTGGCCAAGGCGAGCCGCTTGGCGTATTCCTCGGCGGCGAGACCACCTTTGGCAAAGCTCGACTCGTCAACATCCGGAACAGCAACTTTAAACTCATAGCCCGCCTCGGCGAGCAGTTCCCTCCGCCGCGGCGAAGCAGACGCCAAAACGAAAAATGGAGAATCATGCCCGAACATGCCAGTGTCCTGCGGAGAATTTCGTGTTTCGGATTTCTCCGTTTCCGTACGCCGAGGGGGCCGTTAGTTCGACTTCCCGGCTATACTTCTGCAATATGCTATGTACTGCCTCTCGACCTTCTCGATATCTTCATCGATATAATTCTCGAACAATCCGGTTCCCACTATCCGGTTCCACAGGACCGTTCTCGGCTCGTTTCTATCCCGTGCGATTCGCCTGCTGACGTTATCGATAGGCCAATCCCCTCGCAGCGCGTCCCGCAGCAGTTGCCGATACTCGCTCAGCCTCTCGCCGTATGTAGCCTCTCGCAGGAAACGCACCAAGGCGTACGACTGGCTGTAAAACGCCATGACGGCCTCTTCCTCGTCGGTCGCCAGCACCTCCCCGGGGTTCATTGCGAGCAGGTCTCTTAGCCGAATCATTTGCTTGTTCTCGATGGTCGCCGCCAGGGCATCAAGCCGGTAATCGTTTCCGCCCGACTCGAAACGGAACTTTTCGCCGTCAAATTCATAATGCTCGAACAGCATCGCAACGCCTTCGTCGAGCCAACTCGGCAGCCGATATTCGAAGTGCCTGCTGTTGAACTGGTGCCAGCCCTCGTGCCCCAGGGCTGAAAACGTCCTGGTACTGCCGATATTGTAGGTTACACATGTTGCATTATGGCAATATGCCCCGGCCTTTATCCTGCAGAACAACTCGGCCTTATCGCCGGTGAAGCTCCTGGTGAAATCGACCCATTGCTCGCGGTCGGCAAAGAGATACACTTTGAATTTGTGCGTTGTTTCGATAGGATCGGGCAACTGCTCGTTGTAACCGCGGTACGCCGATTCCATAAAACGCGGAACCTGGCGCAGCATCAACGGCTCCATGAGGGTGGTCAGTATTTCGTAGTGTTTTGTGGTTAGCCTCAACCCGTCCCCGTACCGGCTCTGCCACAGTTCAGCCGACTCTAATTCCGCCAACTCCTGCTCGATCAGATATGTCTTCATCCCCTCGACCGTCCCCAGTACCTGGGCGTAGTCAGTTTGATCGGTTTTTTTACTGGCGAACCGAGAGCAGTTGACCGAGACAAGCGAAAAAACTATCAAAACAAACCCAATTCGTTTCAACACAGCCAATTCCCGAAAAAAACCAGCCAATCCGTACGATGCCCCCCACCAAAACGGCTTAAGCACGACTCATCTTTGATTTTTCCATTCTCGAACCGACCACCGGTCAGTTCGAGTAACATTACACTAAGAATCGGCTCCAAGGGCCAAAACATCCACAATATTCCCCCGCCCAACCCTTATTTTTAATCCCAGCGCACATCCCGCCCGATAATGCATAGCACAAGAATGTACTATTTCCTCAGCAGACACAACTCAACTATACTATGACATGGCGTAAACTTGCCCATTTTAACATCAGGGCAGCGTCGGGCAGACTTTTTGCGATAGTTGTGACACACTGTTGTCATATCTAAACATTTTTCGTCTTACATCTGCGTTCTCCCACAGCTATTGTGCGCCTTATGGAACGGTGTAGACAACATATGTTAGAGTTTGATCGAGTGGCCAAACCTACAGGGATGGAGCATAGTTGCATAAGCCCCATCAACTACTTGATCATCGCGGTTTCCCTTGTGGGATTATACGCCACCCTTCAGATTGCAGAATTGCTGTATCTGACAGATTCAAAGAAGCGCAACGACTCATGGCATACACCGCTTGACAACTCACCAATTTCTCGAACTATATCGCAGTGCGCACCGTGCCCGCTGCAAAAACACTCTTTCATTTTTGAAAGGAGAGCGTTATGAAGAGCAAGAAAACAATTCGAGCAATGTTAATCATGATCTTGGCTCTATTTGTGGTCTCTGTGGCATGCAACAATGCCGCTGCCATGAGTACTGCCTTCACTTACCAGGGCTGGCTAATGGAACGCAACAGACCGGCGAACGATTTTTACGATTTTCAGTTTGCCCTTTTCGACGATCCCAATGAGCTAATCGGCCTGCAGGTCGGCGCGACCTTTGAGGTGAACGACGTTGACGTTATCGACGGGCATTTTGTTATCGGAATAGATTTCGGCGATGTTGTTTTCGACGGAAACGATCGCTGGCTCGAAACCGCTGTTCGTCCGGGTGCCAGCACAAATCCCAACGATTTCGTCACGCTTGCGCCTCGCTACCAAATCAGGCCCGTTCCATACGCCCTTTACGCCACATCCGGGACGCCGGGACCAGAAGGACCCATCGGGCCACAGGGCATTCAAGGAATACAGGGAATACAAGGGGAGCCGATTCGCCGCAAACATCCTACAGCCGTCGAGAACGTGCTTTCCGACCACGATGTTGCGCGTATTACGGGATCGAAGGAAGAGGCCGACCCAGGCGATGCTGCTGCCGGGTCTGATGCAGTTGAAGAAAAGGCCGTAAAGGAGGCGGATGCCGGGCATCAGAGCAAGGATCAAGAACAGGCTGCCGAGCCTGTCGAGGAGAGTAAAGAAGAAGCCGCGGCTGCCGAGAGCGGCCACGAAGGGATTGATGAGCACTCAGAGCAGGCTGCTGAGGCTCCGGACGAGGAAGCTCAGGCCGAAGCTGATTCCGAGAAATCCGAAGACAAGGCCGAAGAGCAGGAGGATAAAGGCTAAAGAAGATAAATGTAGCCTCAGTAAAGAGTTATCGCTAAAGAGAGGTTTCGCGAGGCTCTTAGACGGATTAGGGCGAAATTAGGGTTGATTTTGCAGGGCCTGCCGCACTTTAGATTCAATGCGACAGGCCCTTTGTTGTATAGTGGCTGTTTTCAGATAGTTTTTAGTGCAGGGAAGGTTGTATTTTTGAATCCGGAAACTGGCGGGTCAGACAGTTTTTTTTTGGCATGAATCTCGCCTCTAAATTATCACTAAACCCTTGTAAATAAAGCAGTTAGTCGTCTTTCTGTGAAATCGAACAAGGATCTAGTGACAATTTGAATAATTTTCCTTGACGAGGCATGAGTAATATGGTATAAATAGGCAACTTAGAGAATGGGCATTGTTGACTATTGGCTTTTTGGAGGCACTCCGAGTCAAGGGTTTGAATTCGTTATTTAGCTTTTGGCAGGACCGGCGTGGGTTTGGTGTGATAATTAGTCATTCCTAAACCAACAACTCGCCAGCGGGCATCCGCATGGAGATGATGAAGAGCCAAGTCTTATATATTAGGTACTTTTCAGGCAAGCACAGGGTTTGGTGAAGATTCTTTGTTGCTTGTTTTATAGAAGGTTGTTCGAGACAGGTTTTACAAATATAGCGTTGCTGCTTGAAGTTGTGCGCTTGTAGCGAACGACACAAATGTTTTGGCTCGTTGCCAAAGCAGAAGAATTGTTTTGGCTCGTTGCCAAGGCAATGATGTGTTTCTTTTGGTGTTTTGTTAGGAGAAACGCTGATTTGCTTACTTTAGAAACTTTGAAAAGGTTATTGGATTTGCGTCTATCCAAGGACTGTTCGGGCTTGTCCGGTGCAGGACTTGGTTGAGTTTTCGCCGACTCTTTTTCAATAATCGCCGATGTTGATCAGTCGAACGGCCAAAGTAACGACAAGGATCCGAGTGTATACACTATCGGGGCCGTTCCCGAGCTTGCAACAGTTGCTCTGCTGGGCTTAGGTGGATTGGCTTTGATTTGTCGTAAGAGAAATTGCTGATTAGGTTAATTAGCTAATCAGCAACAATTGAGTTTTGTAACATTCCGGGGCTTATTCCGATTTTATCGGGATAGGCCTCGGTTGTTTTTTGTGCCGGAGGTCGCATTTTGTACCACAACCCGTCAAATTCTTGTTTTCCATGCACGTTTTTCTAAAACACCTTTTATAACTCTTTTTTCTTTAAGGCTTTATATCTTTCTTCTGCCTCCTTGAACTTCTGCCACTCGCCCTTGTTCTTGACCTTTTCGTGGCCGTTTCTTTTGCCCTTTTCTTTGTGCCTTAGTGTCTTAGGGGTGATGATTTTGGTTGCGGCCAAGGGCCCGCGGCAAGGTTTTCTTGGGGGATTGGGACGGCAGCGGTTTTTTTTGCGTGTTTAGGATGGTTTTGGAATTGGTTATTGCCAATACTTGGTGGGGGGGTATAATTACAGAAGTTTTGTATTATACGATAATTTCATGATTTGGGGGCCGTAGCTATGTTACTGTGGGTTCTTCGAGCGATTTTCTGGATTGTTGTTTCAGCTGTGCTTTTTGGGGCCGTTGCTTCGGCGGATGGCGGTGTCGGTTCGGCGGATTTCGCGGTGGTTATGGTGGCCGGGCTTGGCATGGCGATATTCGTGTTTGTGCTGGAGGTTCTCACTCCGAAGCGGAATTTTGCGGCTCTTGCCGGTGTATTCTTCGCTTTATTGGTTGGGATGCTTATTAGCATAGCGCTTGCTGCCGTTGTGGATATGGTCAGCGATTCTTACGGGATCAACGTGGCCCCGCAAACTCTCAGGGCGATCAAATGGGTACTCGGGCTTTGCGTTTGCTATCTTACGATAAGCGTTGTTATGCGGACGAAAGACGATGTTCGCTTCGTGATCCCCTACGTTGAGTTCGCCAAGCAGACCAAGGGCGCTCGGCCTTTGGTGCTGGATACTTCCGCTATTATCGACGGGCGTATTGTGGATTTGTGCCGAGGCAACTTGTTCGATTCGCCCGTTGTGGTTCCTCGTTTTGTTCTCGGCGAGCTGCAGTTTATTGCTGATTCAGCGGATAAGCTCAAGCGTCAGCGAGGCCGCCGGGGACTGGATATACTAAACGAGATGCAGGCGGATTCGAGCATTGATGTTGAGATAGACGACACGATAGTCGAAGGCATTGATGATGCTAAGGGCGTCGATCAGAAACTTGTGGTTTATACGCGGGCGTTTAACGGTCGGCTTGTGACAACGGACTATAACCTTAGCAAGGTTGCACAGGTTCGCGAGATTGATGTTGTCAATATCAACGATCTTGCCAGCGTTTTGAAGGTTGTGGCCCTGCCGGGGGAGGGGATGCAGGTCAAAATCATAAAGCCAGGCGAGGAGGCCGACCAGGGCATCGGATATTTGGACGACGGGACAATGGTGGTCGTAGAGGACGCTCGAAACAAGATCGGGCGGGAGTTGCTTATTAGCATTACAAGCTCCCTTCAGACGTCGGCGGGGAAGATGATATTCGGGAAATTCGAGGGCTATGCCCAGCAGGAGTCAGGAAGCGGGGGCGGAGGCAGGCGGCGTGGACCCGACAGGAGACCTCCCGCAAATGGAGCGGGAAACCGCCAGTAGCAAGGAAAAGATTGTGCCGCTCGGATAAGCCCTTTTGCGGGGCGTTTCTATTTGGTTTTGAGGAGGCATTTTACGAATGTTGCAACCGCTAAAGGTTCGCCAGTTGTTTTAGCAGTGCCGGGATGATTTTGCTTTCGGGGACGGTTGCGATTCTTTTTCCATTTTTGTAGATAAATGCTTTGTTCTTTGCGGCGCATATCGCGAGGTCCGCATCGGCGGCCTCCCCGGGACCGTTGACTATGCAACCCATTACGGCGATGCGGAGGGGCTTGTCGATTTTGGGCAGTGCTTTCTTGACTTTGCGGGCGAGCTTCACAACATCGATTTCCGCTCGGGCGCATGTGGGACAGACTATCAGTTCGACTTGCTCGGCGGAATGCTTGTCGAGGCCGAGCGACTTTAGAATCCGCCTGGCGATTTCAGCCTCGATTACGGGATTGCCCGCGACGCTTACTCTAATAGTATCTCCGATTCCTTCGGCCAGGAGTGTCCCCATCGCTACTGCCGACGGTATTTGGGCGTCTTCGGGCAGTCCTGCGTGTGTCAGCCCGATGTGAATGGGGTAATCGAAGGCATCGGCGATTCGGCGGTTGACTTCTATGGTCCTGAATGTGTCGCTGCTCTTTGCGCTGAGAACGAGCCGGTTGAAACCGCGGGCCTCGAAGATACGGACGTATTTCTTCATTTCTCTGAGCATAAAAGCAATGCGTTTGCCGGGGGGGACATCCTGCTTGTTGAGATCCCTGATGCTTGCCTCGTTGACGCCGACGCGGATGGCGATTTTGTGCATCTTGGCGGCGTCTATAATTCGGATGATGTCTGCTCGTTTTTTTATGTTGCCCGGATTGAGCCTGATTTTCGCGGCGCCTGCTTCAATCGCCTCGATAGCGCGGGCGGGGCTGAAATGGACGTCGGCAATCAGGGGTATATTCGCCTTTTGGACGATTTTGGCGAATGCTGCCGTGTCGGCCTGCCTGGGTACGGCGAGCCTGACCAGTCGGCAGCCCGCTTGTTCGAGTTGCTTGATCTGCCGGAGGCAGCGGGCAACGGCAACGGTGGGCACGTTTGTCATCGACTGGATGACAATCGGAGCGGTCGAGCCTATTTTGACCGAGCCGACGCTTACGATCCTGGTTCTTCTTCTCTTTAGCATGGTGCGATTTTAGCTTGTTAGCCGGGTTCGGGCAAACTAAAATGCCTGCGGAATAATTTGCCCTATGAAGAGCGCTTGGCGGTATGAAAATCGCCGTCCCTATTGTGGTATTATTGACAGTGTAGCGTGCAGGCCCCTGGGGCCCCTGGCGGGGAGCACCGATTATGAAGATAAAAGGCAAATCCTGGCTTGTGGTGCTGAGGACAAGGGCCGATGCGGATAAGATGTTGGATTTGATCGGATAGTCGTATGTGGTCGTTGTTTTATTATGTTGTCGGCGTGCTGTTGCTGGCGTATTTGGGCTGGGCGGTGGTTCTGTATCTTATGCAGCCGAGGTTTCTTTATCGTCCTGTGAGGGATGTTGTTTATACGCCTGAGGAATTGGGTCTCGATTACGAGAATGTGGTCTTCAAAAGCAAGGACGGTGTGGCGTTGAACGGGTGGTGGGTGCCGGCGGCCAATTCGCGTTTTACGGTGCTCTTTTGTCATGGCAACGGCGGGAATATTATTCATCGGCTGGACAGTATCAATGTTCTCAATGAGTTGGGGCTGAGTTGTTTTATTTTCGACTATCGAGGCTACGGCAGCAGCGAGGGCAAGCCGAGCGAAGAGGGGACATATCTCGATGTTCTCGCGGCGTACGAATGGCTGACCGAGAGCAAGAAGATTCGTGCCGAGAGGATAATTGTCTTCGGCAGGTCGCTGGGGGGCAGTATCGCGGCTCAATTGGCTGCGAAGGTCAGGCCGAGGGGGCTGGTTCTTGAGAGCTGTTTCACTTCCTATGCGGATATGGGGGCGAGATTCTATCCTTATATGCCTGTTCGCCGGTTTGCGAGGTTCGGCTATAGGACTGTGGATTACGTTAAGCAGATTCATTGTCCGGTTCTTCTGGTGCACAGCAGGAACGACGACGTTATTCCGTTTGAATTCGGTTTGGAGCTTTACGACGCGGCCAAAGAGCCGAAGGAGTTTATCGAGATTCGCGGCGGCCATAACGACGGTTTCCTGTTGTCCAGTGAAGTCTATAAGACCGCCTGGACGAAATGGATAAGTTCCCTCGCCGGAGACGAAAACCACGCCGACCAGCAGGCGTCTTAGAATGGGAATAAGAACAACTCCGCGGGAATTCACGATGGTGGGCATCTCGAATTTCGCCTGGGGATAATTGCTGCGTTTATACGGCCGCTGAGTTAAGTCATAGTTGTCGGTCCTGGGAACATTCCATTGTCGGCTCCGTATAGTCGCCATTGCAGACTGTTTGCAGGATCTTTTTGACGCTGTTCTCCATGGTGAGCGTTTGAGTGATGTATCGGTAAGCCGTATCGACAATCGCCTGCCTTTCATCTGTGTGTTTTGAATAATGCTCAATTACGTCCGGCATGTCTGCGACTTCGGCTTGTATGAAGTGAACTCCAGGCTCGTAGGGGACGGGGTCTTCAATTGGTTCCGATATCACCAAGGCGCCGCAAGCCATGCTTATCATAAATCGCAAACCCGCCGTCTCCCACGGATACATAGGCGTATTTAGAGATATGGCCGCACGGTTGAGCAAGGCGGTGCGCTCTGTTCCCAGGCGCCGGCCCGGCGGATTGTCTATATACATTTTTTTTGATTGCAGATTCTTGGTAATATTCTCAAGGACGGCACGACGGCGAAAATTCTCGGTATTGCCAAGGAACACAACATCTATATCACGGTTTAAATTCAAGTTGCTGCCGAGAATAGGATGGTACCCGAGAGGTGCATAATGTGCGTCAATGCCCCTTGTTCGGAGAAAGTCACGCCTTGACGGAATAGAACAGACAACGTGGTCAAGCCATGGCTGCGAAGAATGCTTCTTGAGCCACAGGTATCCCCGCATCATAAATTTGCACGACTCTTCGTCGAGAATGTTGAACGGGGGCTTTAAGCTTTTCGCCATTTCGTTTCTGAAATCTCGGAATATACGTTCGTAGGCATCTTGCTTCCGCTTGCGGCGCATCGACCTTGTCAAGCATGCGTTGACGATTTTGGAGCGCCAACTGCATCTCCACCGCTCCAAGTTCCTGAATGCTGCGACTCCTATTTTTTCGCAATGCTCGCTGAAATTCATGGGAGGAAGCGGGTCAATCTGCCAAAGGACTGTTACTGGCCTGACCCCGGCGCACCTGTTCAGAAGCTTTGCGAATCCGTTGAAACTGTGACAATCGCCGATAAGCAGAAGTATATCGGAATCCGTGGCCGGACGCTCGCCATCGTAGGCGATGAACGGAGAATGGCCCATGTTAGACAAAACGTCGGAGAGTATCTCGCCGAGCTTGTGAACGTCGCTGCGTATAGACGGCAAGGCAATGCAAATTCGTAACGGCTCTTTGATTCGGCGTTTCTCCATAACACTCACCTATACTTAGCCAACTGCCCAATTTTGCCCAGACAAAGCTATCTTGCGATAGGATACCAAATCTTCACCCTAATCGAGCTGCTCGTCGTAATAGCAATCATCGCCCTGCTGCTCTCGATACTCTCCCCCGCCCTAATGAAGGCCAAAGAACTCGCACGCAGACTAAAATGCACAAGCAATCTAAGGCAGATCCACCTCGCCGTCTGCCTATACCTCGACACATACGACGACACATACCCCTGCGCCCAAGACCCCCCGCGGGGCATCTGGCTATGGATGGGAAGAGGCTGGCGATCGTTCGTCGAGCCCTACCTTGACGGCCACATAGACGTCAACAACCCATCTGTCCTCCTCTGCCCCTCGGACAAAACCGACGAAAACAAATTCGAATCCACAAGCTACGCATACTCAATGGCCTTCTACCACAGCCCAGAACAAATAGAAACCCTGAAAAAAGTCGAAGAAACATACCCCGACCCCAATGGCATCAGAGAACCCCTCTCTTCCATGCGCCAGAAGTCGCTCTCAGTCGCCAACCCCTCCGCTAAAATACTAATCGGAGAATGGTTCAGCAACCATGAACCAATCGAAGATGAAAAAGGCTGGTGGACATGGGATGGAACCCGCAACTA
The DNA here is from genome assembly GCA_041322395.1 of Sedimentisphaerales bacterium. Classification (GTDB taxonomy): domain Bacteria; phylum Planctomycetota; class Phycisphaerae; order Sedimentisphaerales; family Anaerobacaceae; genus JAFGCD01. The sequence goes on along the minus strand of JBGLNQ010000001.1, from coordinate 1,604,631 downwards.
CCTCTTCGCCGACGGCGGAACAAGAATGCTAAAAGCCGAAGAAATCAGACCCGCAAGAAACGGCCTGCCCGACGCAAACCTGACATTCAAAGGAATAAAAGGAATAGACTACCCCGCCCCTTAACCTCCAGGCCGCGCCTTGGGGATCCTGGATCCTACCTGCCTATAAGGCAACCCACCCCGCGCTTTGGCGGTCCTTCACAATTTCGCCCCCATTCGCCCTCCGCCTTCTCCGACCAATCCGCAAGCTCGACCTCGATAGTTGCCCCGCTCAGCGACGACTCGCCCAGTTTCCCTAAGGTTGCTTCAACCGCATTTGTTCTGAAATCCATCTGACATCTCCATCTTTAAGCAAAGCCCAAAGCGCAAAGAAGTTGCACCCCGAGTCTGCGACCCTAAACTCCTTGAATCTGAACTGCCCACTTTTCGACAAGCTCAAAATTCGTCCTCCTCGTTGCTCCCGGGCATCCTGGGCAGCAATCTCATCATATCATTCAAATTCGAGCCCTTCGCTTGGAACTTCAAATCGGCCAAACGCGTCTTTCCCATCCATTCGACGGTAAGGCGAATAGAGTCCTTGCCCTGCTCCTTGGCGTTCCTTATTGACGCCTCGAACTCCTCGACCGTCCCTAAAGTCCGCCCGTCCGCCGCCCGGATCAGCTCGAACATGTTTATCCGGGCAAGAGCGGTCGGCGTTCCCGGCTCGACTTTCGATACGACCACGCCCTTCTCATCCGCCGACAGTTTCAGTCCCGCACGAACCTCATAGGTCAAGTCTTTAACGGTAATCCCCAGTTTCTCATCCTTAAATTTGTTCGCGCTGAGCGAATCGCGAGGCGCCTGCTCTATCGTAAATTCTTGCTCCAACTGTTTTCCTTCGTGCATGTAGGTGAGCGTCGTCGGCACGCTTGCTCCAATCGCATACAACATTCTCGTAAAGAAATTATTCCTGCTCGACCACGGCCTCCTTCGAGGCATTTGATATCCCATCGCTTCGTACTCTTCGGGAATTTCCATATCCTCGTAATCGAGCCCCTCGACATCTTCGTATGCGCCATACATCAACTCGATGGGCCACGGCCCCTCGGCAACCTTGAGCTTGAGCAGAATATCGCCTTCGACAAGCCCCATCTTCGCGGCGGGCGAGCCCGCATATACCCTGTTTATCATCAACCCGATACGTCCGTCGTGCGTCTCTTTCCGCAGATTCAACTGCTTGGCCATCTCCTTGCTCAAGCCCGTGTACTCCACTCCCAGCCATACCCGTCGCTTCTGCTCGTCCTTACTCAGGTGGCGAATGTGCGGATCATAATGGGCTTCAAGGTTGGCGACGATCGGAGCGAGCACATCGCACATCACCAGCTCCGTTTCCGAATCATGCCCATAGTGGTACGACCTTGCGGAAACGCCGCTCATTATCTGCCCGAACGACATTTCAGCGGCACTGAAATGCGCATATTCCTCTCCCATCAGATACGGAAGAATCCTCTCATGTCCTCGCCGGGCGTTTACGTAAAGCCCTGCTAAACGCCCCGTTTTGTCGATCAGCCAGGAGCCGTTTCTAATGTCGTTCTCCACCCGCGGATAGAATTTGTTGGCATACCCCCGGCTCTTCCGAATCCATCGATTGTATCCTATCACCAGGTCTTTTCCGGCAAGCTCCCTGGCGAAGACCGTCCAGAACGGCTCTGCCCGAGCCAGGGTTACCGCCGGGTCAATCTTCGCTGCGTCGGCCAGACCCGGCTCATTAACCTCTATTACCGCCGCTTCGTATTCCTTCAGAGCGCCTGCGAATACTCCTTCGAGCTTATCTTCCCCAACATCGACCGTTATAGTGTCGATGCCCGCCACCAGTTTTGGCGGCACACTGAAGGGCAACAGCAACTTACCCGGGCCGATCGCAAGACCGTACGCCATCAGCTCCTTGTTCTCTTCTCCCATGCCGTACATCCCAATAGAGTTCGATTCGTACATCCCCCCCATATCGTACTCGTCGTCTTCTTTGGGCGGCTCTCGAAACGTTATTGTGACCTCGTAAAGATACCTGGAGAATTGTTCCCTGATTCTTTCCTCCATAAGTCGCCGGCTCACCCCGGCATCGCTCAGAATATCCCGACCCAGCCACGCAACCGCGTCGCCGCCAATCTCGATCCTGTCATGTGCGGTGACGCCTAACACCGCACCTTCGGCATCACAAACCACCGTCGCCCCGGCATTCTCACCGATACTGAAGTAGTACGGCGAACCATCCTCACTCCGCCGGCTTCGGATTGGAGGGGCCTCTTTAATACTGTAGTCAGTATGCTCTTTCTCTGCGCAGGCGGCACAAGGCGAATAAGAGTAACCGCTGTCTGTCAGAGAGATGGCGAACAGTCGCGTTTCCGCAGCCAGCGGCGGCGGATTCGGACTGAATGAAAGCGGCCTCCACCCGTCGGGAAGTTCCTCTGAAATACGAAGAATACGCCCCGGCGCGACCGTCAAGACCCTGTCCCACTCGGCCGATACCGATTTATCATCCCCCCCGGTGATTGTGATCTTCTCAACCGTTTCCGGGTCGATATAGTCGTCCCTTGTGAAAACCTCCCCCTTGCTGCTGATAATCAAGCCTGCGAAATCCGTTGTCCTTTTCGCAAGAATCTTCTGGAGCGCTTCGTCATCTTCGAAATCGTTGCTGTAATCGTCCTCGGCAGGCTGCGGACGCTCGCTCTTCTTGTGATGATAGTGAATTATCACAAAACTCTTCTCGGTATTCGTTATTATCTTCGCCTCTATCCGCCTTTTCTCTTTCTCCGCCTCGGTCTCCGCCCGGACCCACGCGCACAACCCTAACAGACACCCTGCCACAACCACCACCGTCCTGCAATATCCCTTCGTATTCGTTTCCATTGTCATTCCTCTTCATAATCTTTATGATAATCAAGAACAATCCATTTGCGCAGACCGCCGCGCATCACCTCGAACATTACTTTCTTTTCCCGCTCCTCGTCCCCAACCACCACCTCATAAATACTTCTAACATCTCCGATCGTCTTAACCGACTTATTGTCGACTTTGACGATTACATCGCTCGTCCTGAGCCCAGCATCCATCGCATTCCCCGGATACTTAATGCCCTGCACGTAGACGCCCTCCCCGAACATGTAGTACAAGCGCGATGTGCGATATTTATTAATCTCTTTCACCGTCATGTCCCAACGCCGACAGTCGAAATCCCCCCCCTCCAGCTTACCCTTACTCTCGGCGAGAAGCGGCATCGTCTCTTCCGTCTGTCCCCTCAGTATCTTAACTTCGACGGACCTGCACAGCGGCAAATCAGCTAACAGCCGCCATATTGCCGGGAGCATTTCCGCGTACATCCCGCTTACGACCTTTCCGTCCAATTCCAGCAGAATATCGCCCGCACGAATCTTCGCCGCCGCTGCCGGGCTGTTCTCCTCCACACCCGCAACCAGCACACCGCGATCAACGCCGACAAAAGTGTTGCTGTGAAAGTCTTTCAGCGACTGAAGACGAAGACCCGTATAAGCACGCACAATTTCGCCGTCCTTCTTGAGTTGCTCTACGACTCGCTGGACAATCTTCCCTGGAATGCTAAAACCCAGTCCCGAGCCCGAAATCCCCAGAGTATTTATACCCACTATCTGCCCGTCCGTATTCACCAGCGGCCCGCCCGAATTGCCCGGGTTGATTGCCGCATCGGTTTGCAGCCAGGTGTTATATTTGTACTCGCTCTCGAATCCCAGGTATCGCTGAGAATTTGATATGATCCCCAGGCTAATAGAACGCTGGAATCCGAAAGGACTTCCCAGAGCCATGACAAAATCGCCCTCGATGCAGTTCGTTTCGGAGAACCTGGCGTACGGTAGAGGTTTCTCGTTCGCCTCGGCAGGCAGCTTCAACAATGCCAGATCCGTATCCCGATCCGAGCCGACCAATTCGACACGAACCTGCCGTTTGTCGAACAAAACCGCATTGATGCTGATGGCTTTGTCGATCACGTGGTGATTCGTCACGGCGTATCCGTCCGGACTGATAATGACACCCGAACCGAACACCTCCTGCTGCTGCTTCTCGCCGCTCTCGAACTCTTCGACAATAGGTTTGACAAATATCAGCGCCGGAAAGACTCGTTGCTTGGCATTGCTGATAATTTTCCTGAAATCGAGATCTTCGTCGCCCACCGCCTGCTTGCCTCCCTCCAAGCCCTGTCCGGAACTGCTGACCGCAAAAAATCCAATCAGCAATGAAGTAATTGCCGCAAAATACTTGCCTCGCGTCTTCATGATTCAAGTCCTTTCCCAGTCTGCCATCGCTCCTCCTCTTCTTTCCTGAATTCGCCCGCAATACGCCGACAAATCCGCAGCTACAGTCCTAACCGCCGCTATTGGCAACCCAGCCGTGTGTCTAACACGCCAGCCGTTCTCTCACAAACTGTAACTCCTATCGTATCACAGGACAAGAAACATGATCAAGAAGATTTTTCCGCCCCGACTCCCTATCGCCAACTCCGACGCATACCCCATACTCCCTTCGCAAGATTATCGAGCATCGAGAATCGAGCATCCCGCATCGAGCACCAAGCGTCACAATGCACGAAGAACGCGAAGAGCATCCTTAATACGCTTCTTATCCCCTCTTTCCAAAGAACGCTCAATACCTTTATGCTTACTAAGCCGACGCAGAATCTTCGAAAAATCCGCAGGAAGCCCATGCCTATCCTGCCCAAGAGTATTAAGAAGCCACATCCCGCACTGACCGACAGCCTCGGGAGGCAGAATAATCGCAGCACCAACGTCATTTTCGTGTGAAAACTCGATCTTTACCCCATTATTCCCCAAATCAATCGCAGAAAAAGAAAAACCGTTCTGAAAGCTAAACCCCGGCAAAGGCTCACGCCTCAACGGTTCGACCTTACCGGCACCTTTACTCATTTCAATCGTCGTTTCAAACATAAGAGATTCCTTTTCGTGCTCCCCTCCCAGTTACAGAGAAGGTTAAAACATACCCCCTTCGGGATACACTAAAAGGGTGATAAAACCGCCTAATGCCTTATCACCGAACTCTATTTTCGGCTATTCGATTAGACGCATTACGACAGAAAATTATTGCACAATTCTCAACATCTCCACCGCCTTTAACTTCATCATTCAATGTTCGATACCTGTCCAGACTGCTTTGACGTACTTCCTAAACAAGGATACAGCCAACAACACCGATTACCGAAGACTGCATCTTGCTCTGTTCATCAAGTTCAAATAGCAGTAAATTAAAGGGGGGCCGACAGAACTTTAACGGGGTTCTAATGCAATATTAGCGCAATGCTAACAGAATTATTGTAATCTGCTAACAGTTGACAAACGCTGTCTTAATGTTAGCCTAACGTTGGGAAATAAACGAATATCAGATTCAACCCGATATGTTTGACACAGGAGAAACAACATGAAAAAGCTGAACTGCAACGTGATCAAGTATGTAATCGCCGTCTGCCTGGCAGTGGGTTTGTGCGGCTGCAAGGGCGACGACGGAGCGTCTCAATCAAAGAAGACGGTCATCTCGAACTCAGGCTCGGATACGATGGTTAATCTGGCTCAGACGTGGGCCGAGGAGTATCAGAAGATCAAGCCGGAAGTATCGGTTGAAGTGGCCGGCGGCGGATCAGGCGTCGGGATTCGCGACCTTATGCAGGGGATAGTCGATATTGCCGACTGCAGCCGGGATATGACAAACTCGGAAAAGGAGCAAGTCAAGCGCAATACCGGGAAAGAGCCGGTGGAGTGGATCGTCGGTTATGACGCTTTGGCCGTATATGTGCACAAGAATAATCCCGTGGAAAGTCTTACGCTCGAGCAGCTTGCCTCGGTTTATGCCGAAGGCGGGCCGGTGGACAAATGGTCTCAATTGAACATAGACATCAAGGCAGTAGGCGGCAACGATGAGATTGTCAGGGTCAGTCGCCAGAACAGCTCGGGGACATACTTCTATTTTCGCGAGGTGGTGCTCGGCAATAAGGACTACAGCCGGTATCATCACCGCCGGATGCCTCTACTATCAGCATTACAAAGAAAACTACCGGGTCGAGGTGGAGCGCCGGCTTTTCGCCATTGCGGAGCTGAAAGTGAACGAGCTGGTGGATTGGAGAAACGAGCGTTTGAACGATGCCGGCATCTTTTACAAAAACGCTGTCTTTTCCGCTCTGGTGCAGCGCTTTTTCGAAACGCCGGATGACGTGGAAACGGCGGAGCAGATTAGAACATGGCTGAGCCAGGTCCAGGCGGCATATAAGTATGACCGGGTAATGCTGCTGGACACTCAGTACTCCAAGAAGATGATAGTCCCCGACGGACCGGAGCAAATCACTTCCTTTGTTTCCCAGCTTGCGTCGGAAATCCTGAGATCGGGAAAGATAGCCTTTGAGGATTTCTACCGGAATGAGCAGAATCAGCGAATCTACCTGAAAGTCCTGGTTCCCATTCTCGATGGACACAATGAAAATCGGGCGATAGGAATCCTCACCCTGCACATTGACCCCGAGACTTATCTATATCCCTTTATCAATAGGTGGCCGACACCCAGCCGGACAGCAGAGACCCTGATTGTCCGCAGGGAAGGCAATGAAGCGGTGTTTCTGAACGAGCTCAAGTTTCAAAAGAACACGGCCCTGAATCTGCGTGTCCCGCTGGCGAGCAACGAACTGCCCGCCGTAAAGGCCGTGCTGGGGCAGAAAGGGATTGTGCAAGGCATAGACTACCGCGGGGTGCCTGTGATTGCCGCTGTGCGCGCCGTGCCCGATTCGCCCTGGTTTCTCGTCGCCCGTATGGATGCCCAGGAGGCATACGGCCCGCTAAGAAGAGAACTATGGGCGATTATCGCTTTCGTCAGCGTCCTGCTCATGGCCGCCGGCGCAGGTGTTGGGTTTATCTGGAAGCAGCAGATCGCCTACCTCTACAGGAAGCAGTGTGAGGCGGCAGGGGCACTGAGAGAGAGCGAGGCCAAGTACAGAACCCTCCTCGAGCATCTCCCTCAAAGGGTGTTCCTGAAGGACCGCAATTCGATTTACGTTTCCTCCAACGAGAATTACGCACGGGACCTCGGAATCACCTCGGAGCAGTTGCCGGGGAAAAGCGATTGTGACTTTTTCCCCGCCGCATCGGCTGAGAAGTACAGGGCGGATGATAGAAAGATTATGGAGTCGGGGGAAACAAGCGACTTTGAAGAGCCGTATCTGTGCGCAGGACGGGAGTTGACTGTTCATACGGTCAAAACGCCCGTCCGCGATAAAGAAGGCAATGTTACTGGGGTTCTGGGCATATTCTGGGACGTCACCGAGCAGAAGCAGGCGGAGGAAGCTATCCGGAAATTCAAATTCATGGTGGAGAATGCCGGCCAGGAAGTCTATCTTGTGAAACCGGAAGGCGAGCTCGCTTACGTCAACGATGCAGCGGCAAGAAGCCTTGGCTATACGGTGGAAGAAATGCTGGAGATTGGTGTGCCCGGTTTCGATCCTAAGTTCGGACCCGTTTTCCGGCAGCAATTTGAGGATTTGAAGACCCGCAATCTGCTGGTTTTTGAAACGGTTCATCTTGCAAAAGACGGAAGAAAGATTCCAAAAGAAATGAAATCCGTTTATCTGCGAATAGGAGATCAGGAATACGTTTGTGGTTTTGGTCAGGACATCACCGAGCGCAAGCAAATCGAAGAAGACTTACGGTCAGCCAAGACGCAGGCTGAAGCTGCGAATGAGGCCAAGAGTGAGTTTCTGGCCAATATGAGCCACGAAATCCGCACGCCGCTCAACGCGATTATTGGCTTCAGCGAGATATTGGCCTGCGAAAGGTTGTCGGATGAACAAACCGAGTGGATCAGGACGATTCGCGATAGCGGCGAACACCTGCTGGAGCTGATTAACGACATCCTGGACTTTTCCAGAATCGAGGCCGGCAAACTGGATTTGGAGATGATCGAGTATTCGCTTGAGAATCTGTGTGCGAAAGTGGAATCGTTGATGCGCCCCGCAGCGATGAAGAAAGGCCTGGAATTCGGCTTCAGGGAGAATGGCGTCCTGCCTGTCCGGATACGCACCGACCCTATGCGCCTGAGCCAATGCCTGCTGAACCTTGTGGGCAACGCCGTCAAATTCACTGAGCAGGGACACGTGTATGTGAATATCAGCCTGGAGGAAGTTGGTGATGAGCCTTGCATTCGTTTTGATGTCGAAGACACGGGCATAGGCATCTCGCCGGAGAAGCAGGAATTGATATTCGACTCGTTCACCCAGGTGGACGGCGGCACGACACGCAATTTTGGAGGCAGCGGGCTTGGTCTGGCTATCACGAAACGACTGACGCATTTGCTCGGCGGGAGGCTCTCTGTGAAAAGTGAACTGGGCAAAGGCTCGGTATTTTCTCTGCTAATGCCTGTCGGCGTCGGCGTGGCCGATGGGGCGTCTTCACCCGAGTACGATTCAGCCCCAGCACCGGATTCCGATCAAGCCGAAACAGATGAGCTTGACGTCGATGAGACCTTTGTCGGGCGGGTGTTGGTGGCCGAAGATACACCCACCAACCAGAAACTCGCCAAGCTGATGTTGGAGCGAATGGGGCTTGAGGTTGCCACTGCTGAAGATGGCGCTGAGGCGATACGAAAAGCTCTGGCAGAGAGCTTCGACCTGATATTCATGGATATCCAAATGCCGAAGGTTAACGGTTATGAAGCCACAAGAGAGATTCGCCTGGAAGGGCTGGCAACGCCGATAGTCGCCCTCACCGCCAATGCAATGAAGGGCGACGACAGGAAATGCATCGAGGCTGGCTGTGACGACTATCTGTCCAAACCGATAAACGGGAAGGAATTATTGCGGGTGATTCGCAAGCACCTGAGTTCCGGAGACCGAGACATGCGCAAGAAAGTTGATTTGGCTAAGACTAACGTTGACGAATTGGGAAAGCTGTTTTCGGAGGCTCCGGCCCAGGATTCCGAATCATTTGACTCGTCGGTTCCGCAAGAGAGCCTCCATGTCATTGAATGGGCCAAACTCATCGGCCGGATAGTCGATGAAGATATCGCCAGAGAGGTCGTGCCCCTTTGTGTCGTGGATAATCGCGAGCGGCTTGAGATGCTGGATATTGCCGTGAAGGCGGGCAACTCCGAAGAGGTCAAATTGTACGCTCACGCCATAAAAGGCTCTACGGCCAATATCGGGGCCGAGCGGTTGTCGCAGATCGCCGCTCGTCTCGAAGCAATGGCCTTCGACGGTGATTTGTCGCAATCCCAATCCCTGCTGCAGGAAATCACGACCGAGTTCGGGAGATTGGAGGCATTCGTCTCGAATCCGGATTGGGTCGAAACCGCCAAACGCCAGCTGGCCGGGAATCAGTCCGGCTAATCTGCGAGTATTCGATAAATCGTTGAAATAGCCCGCGCCGCCCCTCCCGAGTCCGGTTGCGCCCGTCCCTCAATACCACTCCCCACAAGGCGGCCCCGTCATCACTGAAGCGTTGTGCATTGTCCGTCATGCCGAAAAAGCCTGTAACCGTTTGCATCGCTGCAGTGTATAATAGGGTGTCGATTCAAGATGATCATTTGTCGCAGTATTGCAGAATCATCGCAGGTAAAGAACAACGGTCGCGGCCGGTTTGGCCCTATGGTGAAAATTCGCCTCGACCTAACGAAAAAGGAGAACGAGCTATGAAAAAGTTAATTACCATATTGACGGCGACGGTGTTGCTGGCGGCACCCGTGTTTGGCGGCCAATTGCTCAAAAGCCAGGTTGACGCGGGTGCAAACTGGGTGGCGCACCTGAACTACGACCAACTTGCAAAATCAGAATTGGGCGGACTCATAAGGGCTGAATTGGCCAAGGAGGGGCTGGAAGAGAGATTGCTGGCATTCCAGACAATATTCTCGTTTCATCCCATCGACGACATCCGAGATGTTACGATATATGGCAGCGGCAATGATCGCGACAAGGCAGTGGCGATATTCGAGGGCGCCTTCGATCCGGCCAAGCTGGTGGCTCTTGTTCGGATGAATCCTGAATATGAGGAGATCAAGCAGGGTGATGTTGTGGTGCATAGCTGGGTCGATGAGAACAAGAAGGACCCCAACGGTCCCGGCCAGAGGATGTACGGATGCATATACAAAAGCAATACTGTTGTCCTTGGGTCGGGCCTTGAAGCGGTCAAGCAGGGCGTGGATGTTCTGAGTGGTTCGGCGCCGAATGCAGAAGCAGCCGGTATCTTCAAGCAGGCTGTCCTCAGTGCGGAAGGGGCATTCTTCCAGGTTGCAGCCAATGCCGTTAGCGAACTGGCCCACCACCACAATAGGGCCGCGCTGCTCAAAAAGACAGATGAATTGGGCGCGGTCATAGGCGAAAATGACGGCCAATTCTATATAAATCTTAGTTTGAAGGCGGAATCTCAAGAGGTTGCTCAGAATGTCAGAAAGATGATCGAGGGAATTACTGCATTCCTGACCATAGCAGGCAGCGAGCATCCGGGTTTGGCCGAACTGGCCAACAAACTGGATATCTCCAATGTTGACAGGACGATTATGGTTTACTTTGAATCAACGCCCGAATCGGTTTTCGCATTTTTGAAAGAGGTATGGCAAAAGAAGAAGAACAGATAAATGCAGGCGCCGCTCCGATACAGGATAGCCCCGGCCCGGAGTCGGGCGGACTGGAGGCCTTGAGCGACGAGGATTTGGCGTGCCGAACGCAACAGGGCTGCCGGGACAGCTTTGCCGAGCTTGTCGGGCGGTTCGGCGTGCGACTGCTGAAGTTCTTACGCCGCCAGACGAACAATCTTCAGGATGCCGAGGACCTTGTGCAAGATACGTTTGTGCGAGCCTATGCGAATATCGGGACTTATCGAAGCACATATAAGTTTTCCACATGGCTTTTCACAATAGCAAGACATCTTGCGTGTAGTCGTCTCCACCGACAGCGCCGCCACAGCCCTTTTGGGGAGCCAAAGGCAAGCCTGCCAGAGCCGCCTGAAGAACTGGAACGCAGACAAATGTCCCAAAGTCTGTGGGATACCGCGGCGACCTTAACATCCAATCAGCACCAGGCGCTATGGCTTAAATATGCCGAGGATATGCCGATTAAGCAAATTGCAAAAGTTATGGGCAAGTCCCAGGTTGGCGTAAAGGTGACCCTCTGCCGGGCTCGGATGCGATTGGCCGAGAAATTGCAAAATATGGCCGCCAAGGAAGTTCTGAATCCAAATCCGTCCTCGAAAGAGACATTGGCTTTTATGAAAGTTGAAGGTGTGTAATGTTCTGTTGGCTTTTTAGATTTAAGATATCCGGTGCTGTGGATGCCGAGAATCGGTTGTCGCCGGCGACGCAAAGGCATGTTCGCAGGTGTGCGGGTTGCCGAGCATTTTACCAGACATCCCTGTCGTTGGGCGAGGGCCTGAGGCGCGAAGCGGCGGTTTTTGACGAAAATTTACCCTCGCAATTTGTTCAGAGGGTTTTCGATGCGATACCTGTGGGGGCCGACCAAACATTCAAACTCCCCGGCAGGCGGTTGCGGCCTGTGTTAGCTGCTGCGTGCATTGGGATTGTGGCCTCGCTCGCCGCGGTCTTTCTGACTTTGAGTCAAAACGAACCCACCCCTGTTGACCCGACGCAAATTAGCGGGATTTATAGATTGATAGATGACGGCCATCCGACTGCCTGGGCCGGCTTTGTCGAAAAGCCCTTGAGCGATGAGATTGATAACCTTGCCGAGGGAACAGAGTCCGCCGTGAGATTCCTCATTGCATGTGTAACGGTAAGACCCACAAATATCGACTACGAATTGCCGAACTGACTGCTGCAGATGTGTTACGGCGCCGATTGTCAGAAGTTGTTGTTGAAATGCTCCGGCCTGCCGTCGTCGCTGTCGTAATTCGTTGTTTCGGAGGCGTCGGCGTCGATCCGAACCCTCTCAATCCGCTCGGCTTTTCCAGTATGGCTGTCAATACTGGCAAAAATCGCATTCATCCTGACGTCCTCGGTTGCTATCTCAAACGGGAACGGCATCTGAGTTCTGAACGATTTCAAAACGTTCTCAACCTTGCGTCCGAGCACCGAGTTATGCGCCCCTGTCATACCGACGTCCGTGATATACGCCGTGCCTTGGGGAAGAATCCTCTCGTCGGCCGTCGTAACATGCGTATGAGTTCCGAAGCACAGGCTCACCCGCCCGTCGAGATGCCAGCCCATAGCTATTTTCTCGCTGGTCGCCTCGGCATGCATATCGACGACTATGATCTCGGCTTCCTGCTTGATTTGGGGCAGTATCCGGTCGATGGCGTTATAGGGGCAGTCGGCAGGCTTCATGAAAATTCGCCCGATCAGCGAAACCACGCCTACGGTCGGACCTTTGCCCGTTGTATAGGTCGCCGTCCGCTTGCCCGAGGCTTGCTCGGAGAGGTTTGCGGGCCGAACGATGTTATCAGCGTTCTCGATAATCGGCGTTATATCTCTCTTGCGATATGTGTGGTCGCCTAATGTAATCAGGTTGACTCCGTATCGCAGCAGCTTTTCGTAAATCTGAGGAGTCAATCCGGACCCGCCCGCTGCGTTCTCTGCGTTGGCTATAACACAATCTATATCCAACTCGCTAACGACGCTCTTGAGCTTCTCAGCAACGACACGCCTGAGATCGGAAGAGCGTCGTTTCTGCGAATAAGTTTTTTGACTCGCTCAGTGCTGGCAAACCTGTGCTTTTGAATTACAGCGGCTGGCAGAGAAGGATTATAGAGGATAATGAAGCCGGTTTCGGCTGTGCTTTATGCAATCTCGATGAGTTTGTTGAGAAGGTGTTGTATATAAACTTGCATAGGGCGCAGATGAAGAAGATGGGGCAAAATGCGAGGCGGGTTGCCGAGGAACAGTTCAACAGAGATAAATTGGCTACTCAGGGATTAGAGGTTATCTCTAAGGTAGCACGGCTGGATTACGGTCAGAATCAAGTGTGATTAACTTTGTAAAAGGATTGGGAGACCGATGCTGGAATACCTTGAGAAAACGACCGTATGGTTAGGATAAAACACCACCCCGTCCGAATAGGAAAACGTTGAATGCATCCGTTTTAGTCGAGGATTTTAGCCTATGGTTGAACTTGACCGTCCTGTGGTTAGCATAATTGCACCTTGTCGAAATGAGGCTCGATTTATAGAAAATACTTTGAATTCTGTTCTCCGAGGTGACTATCCTGCTGACCGGATGGAATTACTTGTCGTAGATGGAATGAGTAGGGATGGGACACGCGAGATTGTCAGCGAAATGGCGAAGCAGGACAGCCGTATCAGGTTGCTTGATAATCCTAAGAAAATAGTTCCATCTGCGATGAACATCGGAATAAAAGCTGCTCGCGGTGAATATATTGCACGGATAGATTGTCATTCAACTTTTGCATCTGATTATATTTCAAAGTGTATAGAAGTCTCCAGAAGGACAGGAGCAGAAAATGTTGGCGGTTATTGGGTTACTTTGCCGGGAGCTGACACAGATGTGGCCAGGGCGATTGCTGCCGCTACGAGCTGCGGATTCGGAGTGGGTAATGCCATGTTTCGGTTAACCGGCCCTGAACGAGATGTTGATACGGTACCTTTTGGAACGTACCGAAAGGTGCTTTTTGATAAAATAGGTCTATATAACGAAGGGCTGGTACGCAATCAGGATATTGAGTTGAATTCCAGGATACGTAAAGCTGGCGGACGTATTATTATTTCACCTGAAATAAAGCTTAATTATTACAATCGTGCTACCTATCGCGGATTACGGCAGCAGTCATTTAACAACGGCCTCTGGAATCCTTACACGGTTTGGCTGGTAGGTGGTGGGCTGTATTTTAGGCACTTTGTTCCGATGTTTTTTGTTTTAGGGCTGATTACTTTTGCGATAGGAGCTTTTTTCTGGTGGCCTGTTAAATGGCTTTTGCTCGGTTATGTCTTATTATATCTGTCAGTTGCAGTTGTCTCTTCGATTAAGGGCACCTGCCGCGCAAAATCAAACGCCATTTTAGTTTTGTGGGCTTATATAGTGCTGCATGTATCTTATGGCCTTGGCTCATTATGGTCAATCGTAACAATACCATTTAAGTTTCCTAACCGTCGTAGAAGAACGGTAGGTAAACCATTGGCAGCTCGAAAAAAATAGCTTGTCGGCGCAGGTATGGAACCGGCGAATAGATGGTACGTCAACCGCGGCTTTAAGCTCCATGGGCAGATGGACAGTCACGGCAATATAAGCAACATCTATACGTTGCGAATAAAGTGAGCGGCGGTCAGCCATAGGGAAACCGACAAGCGGCGCCGATCGCAAATTGACAGCTCCTGTTCAGGACTCTTTTCGGATTGCGCCGCGGAGGCCTTCCATTTTCAGGTAGCCTTTCTTCCAAACTGCATAGGCTGAGCATATAGATACAACTATATACACAACCAGGGCGTATCTAGTCCTTATCTGGCTCATAATAACACCAGTTAGTGCATAGATACCAGCTAACCCATAGCATATACCGACAGTTTTCTTCAGTGTCATTCCGCGGTCTATCATCTGGTCGTAAATATGGCCTCGGTCGGAAACAAACAGGGGTCTGTGATTAAGTAATCTCCTGACCAATGCAACCGCGGTATCGAGAACGGGCAAACCAAAAACGATGATGGAAGCCATCCACCATCTCGGAATCGTTTCCGCGAATAAAATCATAAGAGATGCCATTACAAACCCGAGCAGCATACTCCCCGCATCACCCATGAATATCTTTGCCGGATGGCGATTAAAAGGCAAGAACCCGCATACGCCCCCCAAAAGACCCAAACATATTATCACCCGGACAGGGTCGCCGACATCGCTGAATCTCCATGTTGCCAGATGAATTGCCAGTAACAACATGGCGCCGCTCATAACCACCGTCACGCCCGCGCAAAGCCCGTCCAAACCGTCCAGAAGGTTCAGCGAGTTTGTCGCGCCAAGCACAAAGAAAATTACGATTGGAATTCCCAGAGCAATCTCGACGTTCGGCGGCATGCTCACACCGAGATACCGGTGCAGGAAACTGAGAGAAGGCTTTATGCCGACGATAACCAGAGCGAATGCTGCAATAACCTGGCCCAATATCTTCTGCCATGGCTTGATATCGAATATGTCGTCCACAAGCCCGACGAAACATGCAATGGCCGCCCCGGCCGCTACCCCCATGAGCAAAGTGAATATCGGACGAAAACTGGTCTCGTCTCTAATACAATATATCCCGGTGAGCATCCCTACCGTCAGGCCGACCAGGATGCCTATGCCGCCCAGATAGGCGACGCTTCCTTTATGAGTTTTCACGAGATTATCGGGCTTATCGACGATTCCCAGCTTCAATGCGATATTCTTGCATAGCGAGGTAGCCACCAGAGCCGAGACGAATGAAAAAATCGGCACGGGCCAGAATTGTATTATCCAGCTTATGGGCCTGTGGAGGCCTATGAAATGGTCCAGCATGGTCATTGCCCTCTATCGTTGAGGCAATCGCAAACTGTTTTATCAGCCTTGTACGGCTCATTTTACCGGACATAGCAGTTGTTGTCCGGTTTGCCGGCTGTGTATTGATAGCTACGGGCCATCGGGCCAAGCTGCTTTGAAGCTCTTCTACTTACAAAAGTCGGCTTATAAAGCCGCATTCTTTAGCGTTATAGTGAGATTATATGAGCCTTTACACGGTTTCCAAGCGAGTATTTGACATATTTCTCTGTATCCCGGCAGTTATTTTACTTCTTCCTGTTTTCTGCGTTTTGGCGTTCCTGCTCCGGCTTGGCAGCAAAGGGCCAACCATATTTAAGCAGGAACGGGCTGGAAAAGGCGGAAAACCGTTCATTTTTTACAAATTTCGCACAATGAAGCTCGATTCGGAACCCTTCGGGCCCAGTCCGAAAAGCGGCGACGACCCGCGATTGACGAAGATCGGCAGATTTCTGCGAGAGTATTCACTCGACGAATTGCCGCAATTGTTTAATATAGTAAAAGGGGATATGAGTCTTGTAGGCCCTCGTCCGTTGTATCTCTCGCAGATATGTGAGTGGAACGAACGGGAGAAGACGCGGTTGCTCGTCAGGCCCGGCTTGACCGGCTTGGCCCAGATATCCGGGCGAGGCGGGTTGAAACGGGAAGAAAAACTCGAACTCGATGCCAGATACGTCGAAACGGCCTGCTTCGGACTCGATATTAGAATATTGCTGGCCACCGTAGGCCAGATGCTCGGAAGAAAAAGCATTTATGAGAAAAGCTACTCAGAGACAGAACATACGCGAGGACAAGCCGACGAATAGCAAAACCGGCGCGCACTCGGAGCGGGTTCCGTGCAATTCGGCCAAATCCAATAAGTCCGGGTATGTCACGAAAATTGAGCAGCTAGTATCGGCTATGAGGACGGGTTTGAAAATTATCTTCTGTTTTGTCGGGCTATGGCCTGCGGTATGCGTCTGTGGGGCTGTCGGCGGGTACAGTGCTTACACATCGTGGGAGGATTGGGCGCGTCTGCGAGTTGGGGTCAATGCCGGCTTGGCTTCGAGCTACGACCGCGAAGGCGGCAATGACGACTTTAGCCACTACGAGGAGCCTAACGGCCTTCGCACGGACAATGAAATTGTCACGGCTACAACGCTTTCGGGGCCGGGGGTCATCTATCGGTTCTGGATGCCGCATCTGACTGCAAAGCGTAGTTTCATTGTGCGGATGTACTTTGACGGCGAAGAGACTCCGCGAATCGACACCGACAGCATCGATTTGTTTGGCGGCACATTCGGCCACTTTGCCTCGCCTCTGGTAACAACTTGTGCGGGCGGCCAGGTGTGCTACGAGCCGATTCCTTTTCAAACATCTGTTCGAATCGAAACCGAGAATAAGGCTCTTCCAAATTATCCCAGTTGGGAATCAAGGCGCCATTACTACCAGTACAGTTACATGGAGTTTCCCGCCGAGACTGTTTTGGAATCCTATACCGAGACACTTACCGCTCAACAGCAGATAGACAGAGCATCTGTCGTGTCTCTGTTTGAGAATGCTGGTGAGCATCCGGCCGACAGCAGTCCTGCGGTGATTGATATCAATATACTAAATACGGTGATCGAGCCCGATTCGGGAATAGATTTGGTTGATTTGAATGGGCCCGGCGTCATCCGCCGGCTTAATATAGGCATGGCGGACGCCAATGATGCAGAATTGGACGGCCTGCGATTGCGAGTCTATTACGACGACGGCGATGAGCCGGCGATTGACATTCCCATAGATTCCGCCGCCGTTCAATACGAGCCTGGTGCGAATCTTGAAGAGATGTGCTGTCTGCATGCAGTGGAAAACTCTTCGACGAAGCAGGCGGAGCAAATTTACCATCCGATACTTGCATCGACCGGATGCGGGCATTATGTCGGCGAACTGCTCTATATTGAGCAGGACAGTTATAGTTTCGAGATGCTGGAAGGCGATGAAATTATAACTGTTGACGGCAACGATGTCCTTTACGGCACTGGGCTGGAAGATGCTTATAACGGCGGATACTACTACAATTGGGTGGGCGTCCAGGACGACGAGCCTGAGGGGCCGTATCCGCGATTTGCTATCAGGCCGCTTCACGGGATTCTTTATGTGAATCGCCAGGAGGGTGTTCAATATGCGCGAGCCGACCAATATCGCTGGCGGATTGCAGACTGTGTGCCGTTTTCGCGGTCCATAGAGGTAAACATCGAAAACAGATATGCTGTCGTCGGCAGCAAATGGACGTCGGTCGCATTTTGGTATGAATATCCCTGTTGCAACGCCGATCTCGATGGTGACCGCGATGTTGACTTTCGAGATTTTGCCGATTTTGCATCATATTGGTTGAACAGTAACTGCACCGGTCCGGACTCGTGCGGTGGCGGCGATTTCGACCAAAGCCGGCGAGTCGATATGAACGACCTTGCGATTCTGCTTGGCTGCTGGCTTTGAAGCAGCGGGTCAGCGGGATTATTGAAAGGCATGTTTTGGCGATTGCAATTCGAATAAAAGCGGTTGGTCTTGTTGTTCTGCTATGGTGCGGCTCGGCCTTGGGGCTGGAACCCAACGAGATACTGGTGATTGTCAACAGGAACATCTCTGATTCCAGCCGAGTCGGGCGGCACTACTGCGAAAAGCGAAATGTGCCATACGAGAATATTCTGTACCTCCACCTCGGATCAAGACTAACTGAGAGTATGAGCAGAAAGGCTTACGAAGAACAGATAGCTGAGCCTGTCCGCAGAGAGCTGGTCAGAATAAGAACACTCGGCCAAATAAGATGTCTGCTCACAACTTATGGCGTGCCCACCAAAATCGGACAGCGTGAACCGCTCAAAGGGCGGGAAGATGAGTTGAACCGGCTCGAGCAGTCGTTCAAGCAGCAGGAAGAGAAGATCAAGCAGTTGAAGCTAAATGATCCGGGTAATAAGGCCAAGTCTGCGGATGAGCTGAAGCAAAGCAAGCAGATGCTGGCGATGCTGAAGGAGCAAATCGATTACATCAAAGGCCGGGAGACAAACGCTTCAGTGGATAGTGAGTTGTCGATGGTGCTGGCGGGCGATTATGAACTGTACCGCTGGCAGCCGAACAAGCTCAAAGGAAATACGTCGGATCTTGACTTTGAGACTCTTATGGTCAGCCGGCTCGACGGTTCAAGTTGTGAAATAGCTATGGGCCTTGTCGATAAGGCGCTCAAGGCTGAGAAGGCCGGGCTGAAGGGCGTCGCCTACGTTGATTCGAGGGGTCTGAAGAATGACAGGTTCGGCTCATACGGCTATTACGACCAGTCTTTGCGTGACATGGCGCTCCTGACCAGCCTGCGAACCGGGCTAACCGTCAAAGAGGAACGCACCCAAGCGCTCTTCGCCCCCGATACCTGCCCGGAGACAGCCGTTTATTGCGGCTGGTACAGCAACGGAAAATACGTTGACGCCTTTGATTTCGTCGTCGGTGCGGTGGGCTATCACATCGCAAGCTCGGAAGCGGTCAGCCTTCGTGATCCGAACGGCGCGCAATGGTGTGCATCGATGCTCAGGGAAGGCATAACCGCAACGCTTGGCCCGGTGGCCGAGCCTTATCTCCACTCGTTTCCCGAACCCAGGGCATTTTTCGAGGAACTGTACAAGGGAAAATGCCTCGTCGAAGCGTACTACCACACCAAACCTTTCAATTCCTGGATGCTGCTGCTGATAGGCGACCCGTTATACAGGCCCTTCGGCAAAGCTCAATCGTCCGATTCCCCGGTGGGCGGCGAGCCGGACGGCTCCCAAGTCCGCCTGGGGACGCCTTGCGGCGGGGCAGGCCTCCCACCGGCCCCAGGGGCCTGAGCAGTGGATTGGCGAAACAAGACCGCCGCCGAGACCGAGACAGCACCCACAACCGCAGCGATCCCCACAACGGCAAGAATAATATCCTGCACGGGGAATTCTTTGCCGAGCGCTATGGAATATCCTTTCGTCACCAGGAGCATCACCATCGGCACCGCCAATGCCGCTGCGATCCACCTGGGGGCAGGCCATCGCCCCCAGGGGGGCTTGAGGGAATCGAACCGCCCCCTGGGGACCATGCAGTTAATCCAGAGAAGGGTGAAAACTGCGTACGAAAACAAATGAAATATCGCATTTGCGACCGGCACATAGTCTGCGAGTTTGACCCGTGCAACATTCGTCATCCCAAAAATGGTCGCACCGCAGATGATTACGGCCGCAGGCCGGACGGTGAAAAAAGTCAGTAAAATAAGACCTGCAAAGACCCCGGCCAAATCCGCGACCAAATCCATCACGTCGCAACTTCGCCCCCAATAGCCTTGCAGCAATTCATCCATGATCCCATATACGAGCATTGTCAGCAACACCAACCAGGATGCGGCTTTGCGCCAACAGACTTTCCTATTGGGATTCAACACAATCCAAAACAGAAAAACCAATATCAGGTACGCAAGAAAGTGCAGCGCCTTGTCGGAAACACCGGCATCACGCACCTTGCCCGGTATGGGAATATGCGCGAGGATAAAGAGAGTAGGCCAATACACTGCCAACGCAACTATGGCCAGTTTCCAGCGGCGTGTTACAGTCATCAAGTTCCCCTAAATGCGTTGCCCGGCTACACCACCAAGCCTGATTAATCCTGATGTTACCAAAGTCCCCCCTAAAAATCAAGTCAGGCCGGTGAAACTGTCGTATTGCCGACGATACCCGGTGCATAGTATAATATGAACGAAAAGTAATTCATCGCTTCAAAGATTGGTTTTGGAGGTTTGAAAAATGAAACGTTTGATAATCTCAGCACTAGTTCTCGGAATCATGGCCGCGGGGTCTCTTGCGAGGCAAAACTCTCGAAATCCGTCGCGCAAGATCATCCAGCTTGCCCAGCCGAAATTAAGAGGTTCTATCAGTTTCGAAGAGGTTCTGTCCATGCGCCGAAGCGTTCGTCAGTACGCCAACCAACCAGTCGGCTTCCCTCTTATCGGGCAATTAGCCTGGGCCGGCCAGGGCATAACAGACCTTGCCAAAGGTCTGCGAACGGCGCCTTCTGCCGGGGCGCTCTACCCGATCGACCTGTATTTTGCGACACCCGAAGGGCTTTTTCTGTATCACGCCGAAGACCACCGCCTCGAACAGACTATCGCAGGCGATATCCGAGACTCGCTGGGAGTGCCCCCGGCGCCTTGCGACATTATTGTAGCCGGGTCGCCGAGAAAACTCACAGCCCGATTCCGCGACAATGCCAAGACCTACATGCTTCTCGAAGCCGGCCACGTCGCGCAGAATATCTGCCTGCAGGCTGTTGCTATGGGTTTGGGCTCTGTTACGATCGGCGGGATTGACTCGCGCCAGGTCGGCAGGGCGTGCCAGTTGCCCAGACATACAGAGGCGATCTACGTCATTAGCGCAGGCTATCCTCTCACGGCAGCGCCGGCCGCAAGCGAAGACAGTCAGAATCAGGCCGTACAGGTGCTCTTGGCGCAGGGGAAAAAAGCAGCCCTGATAATTTCCAGTATGAACTTCCGCGATGATGAGTTTATCGAGACCAAGCGAATTCTCGAAATGGCCGGCGCCGAGACGGTGCCGGCAAGCTCAAAACGCGGGATTATAAGGGGGATGCTCGGCAATATGGTCGAGGTGAACGTCATTCTCAGCGGGCTGCGGGTCGATGACTACGATGCGATTGTTTTCATAGGCGGCACCGGCGTGACTGAATACTTCGACGACCCCACCGCCAGGAATATCGCCCGCAGCGCCGCCTCTCAACGCAAGGTCCTGGCGGCAATATCCGCGGCGCCTACCATCCTGGCCAACGCCGGCGCGCTGACAGGCAAGAGAGCGACGGCCTTTATGTCTGAGAAAGAAAAACTCCAGCAAGGGGGCGCAGTTTTCACCGGCCTCGGTGTTGAGCGAGACGCCTTGATCATTACATGCAGCGGGCCAGCCGCGGCGCAGCAATTCGGACAAGCCATCGTAGAGGCCCTGGCGGGAAAGTAGCGAAAACATTGGAGCGGCTGCAGCAGCTCCCAAAGCCATAGATTGTCGGATTTTCCGCAGGCGCCGGGGTAAAAAAACAAGCCCGAAGCGTAAGCCCCGCCAGGGGCCTGTCCCTCAGGGGCGCCGGGATATACCCCCTCCCTTACGATCGGGGCTTGTTGCCCCAACTTTCGCAGTTAGGGATTGAAACCGTTTTCCCGGATTATGAAACGTTATGCAGGAAAAAAATTCAAAAATCCTGATTTTACCCTCTAACTACGAAAGTTGGGTTAGGTCGGTGCGCCGTTCAGCCAGGTCCAACAGCGGCCGCCAGGACGGATCGTTATAGACATTGAAAGGGTCGGGATCGTTCGGATTCATAACAAGTCCGCCGATTTCGTACAGATTCACAGCAGGGCGATCCGCCGGTTCGCCTCGCAATGTTGCCATTAATCGTTCTTTGGGGCTCATTTTCTTGCGCTATTTAGATTGGGCCGATTCGAGAACAAGCACTTCAAAGGGAGCCAGTTCAAAAGTATGAGGGACGCCGGCTTTGAGAATCAAGCTCTGTTTCTTCTTATCTTTTTGCCATGGGCTTTTGAACGTATATTTCGTATCTGCAAAAGGAGGAAGTTCAAGAGCTTGCCCAATGTCCAGAGTAATTGTCTGACTTTTGTCATCAGGGTTGCGAAGCATTACGATTGCCCTGTTGTCTTGCCAGGAAGCACATCCATAGACTTCCAGCTTATCCGGATTGCCGCCTACCCAATGGGTATCGATAAGAACATCTGAATTCTTCCGAGACCATTTCGCGCCCTCGGCAAGAATATCCCACATCTCCTCAGTCATCCTGCCGTGGGATATGTATAGCTCCTGCAAGCCCGTGCCGATTCCGAAGAAGCTGTGTACTTCATGAGCGAACTCGTCGGCATTGCTCTCTAAATTCGCAGTACCCCAGATCGCGTAAGCGATGCCCTGATTCATAAACGAATTCAAGGGGTAGAGCGGCCCGGCCTTTACCATGTTCTGATAAGTGAGCTTGTCGCGATATGTCAGCCACTGCTCGCGCTTGGCGCCTTTGCCGTGAAACCCCATGTCCCCGCCTCCCCGCCAGACGCTGTCTGCGTGCAGAAGCCAGAAAGGCGACGCCCACGTACCCGTCGTCAGGCTGATATACATATCATCGCTGATGGAGTACAGCTCACCGCACAGTCGCAGCAGCGCTTCGGTTTCATCGAGCAGGTTGGCGGCCACACCGTCGAATTTGAAGAAATTCACGTTGTACTGCTCCACGAAGCCGACACAGCTTTCGCGAAATCGTGCGAAGTATTTCTCGCCAACGAGTGAAAAGCCGGCCTCGCTTGTTTCAAAACCCTGCGTCTTTCCATAGGCAAGCCTATCGGCCTTTGCTTTGCCGTATCCGCCCCACGGCGAGAGCCACAGCCCGATATTCGAGCCGTACTTTTGGGCATGTTCCTGCAGGGGTGAAAACCCATCCGGGAAGTTGCCCTTGAGAATCTTCCAGAGCGTCTTCGGATCGTCCCAGCCGTCGTCAAACACGAAAGAATCGAGCTGCACATTTCTTTTAGTCGTCAGTTGAATTCCAAAGCCGTCGATGACCTCGACACATTCGTCGCTGTTCATCTTCTCCCGTCCGCCCCAGGCTATGTCGTACCAACTGTTGTAATGAAGGAAGGGGCGATAGGGCACAATCCTCTCTCTTTCGATGTAATGCAGGAATCCTCGCCGCAACTGGTTTTTGGGCACAACGCCCATCACCGCCGATTGAACGAGTGATTGGCAGGGCTGCAAGACCGTGTTCCGATCCAGGCGGCAGATAATCCTGCGCAGCTTGCTTTCTTTGGGCTTGTCTTCCGGGCCCAATCCATTGGCTGCATTCGGATGTTCATAGGCGATGAAGAAATCGTCTGCAATGACAGGCGAACCGGCCACGGTTCCCGCCACACGCGCCGAAGATACGGCCAGATCATTAAATTGAATCGAGGCTATTTGGATCGAATCGTTCCTCGGCAGTATTGTCAGGAATTGTCGGATGTAATTGGCGCCGTCCCTCAGTTCGACAGACCATTCGACGGCGAATGTCTTGTCCGGGGCCGTTAATTCGGCTTGAACCTGTATGCCGGCATATCTCTTCGCAGCCGTTCGGCTCTGCGGTTCGGGCTTGATTCTAACGATTCGGCATTTGGGCTCTTGAATGAACTGTGAACAGGCATACTTCTTTTTCTCCCGGCCGACAGTAACGTGAAAAAACTCGCCGGAGGATTCGTCCAGTATATCGCCCGTTTGAATGTTGCAAAACCGCGCCGGTTTGAGCTTGCCTTCGTTTTGGCCGATGACAAGACGAAGGACGTTATTTTCCAATATGATCTTGTCGAGTTCCATCCGCACCTTCGCTTGGCCAGGCTGTGTAGTTACTCGCCCAATACCAGCCGAATTACCATTTCTCTTAAATAAGCGTCGTACAGTCATTTTCAATAGCTCCTTATCAATAATCTAAATACCTATAGCCAACCAAGCTTAATCGCGCAAAGCCCGGATTACAATCCAAAACTGAGCCACCCCTGGAAAAATCGAAAATCCACCTTCAGCGGATAACTCCCTACCTTTGACAATATCCGGCCAGCCGCGTCGGATTTCCAACTTCGGCCGGGCGATTCGGAACAAAAAGGATTGGGCAGAGGAGCAGAGGAGTGTGAGAGGAGAGGAAATGTACCCCAGCCCAATTATATTCTACTACGACCTCATATATACCACAGTTCTGCTAAAATAGGAATGTAGGAATTCTTTTTTTGCCGCGGGAAAAAAGATATGTATTCTCGGCAGGCAAGTAGGTGGTAGTTCGATGAACAAAAGAGCAAGGGCTATAAGTCCCAATTTGACGGAACTCATAGCCCTTGTTCATCCTTGTTGTGTTGTTGTGTTCTATATTGCTCTACGTCTTCGTAGGTAGCCGACAATGCTTACTCCGATGCTGCCTAAGAGGATTGCACCGGGGGCAGGGATAACTCCGAACTCATTGTATACTGTTCCTGAAGTGAGTGGATCGAACCATGTTTTATCGAATAGGATATTGAAACCGTATGTGTCGCCGTTAGTGATGGGATTCTTGGCCACATCATAGGTGACGATGAATTCACCTGTAAATGATCCCGTGATTGTGTTAGGAGCGGTAGAATTCATTAAATAACCACCTGACCAGGTGGCTGCCGTTGGAAATGTTGCAACAAAGTTATACGAGTAGTCGGTTATTGTTACACCCCAAGCCACGCCATTATCAGGTTGCCAGAATCGCGACCAAGGATATGGCGCATTTTGGCCGCTCACGTCGACGGTAAATATTGTGCCAGTGGAATCCCAGCCACCGACCGCACTTGTAACACTTGCACTGCCATCTTCATGCAACTGGAAGAAGGAATCATTCTGATTACTTGGGCTGTGTTCATACCAATTGCTTTGCAGAGCATTGTAATTGGACCAGTATGATGGGACGTCGTTAACCACATAAAGAACTCCATCACGCGGAGTTGATGTTGTCCAAGGACCTGTACCGTCCGTAATGTTCCAGATGGTTCCCTGGTAACCAAGTTCGTTCGTTGCGGCGAAAAAGGTGGTGCTTGCCTGAACTACACCACTTACCGCTAAAATCATTGTTACTACTGCACAAATTGTAATTAAGTTTTTCATTTCTTATTCCTCCAAAAAAACATCGATCAACATTTCCGAAAAGATTAAACTGCGGAAAAAGGAAGTGGGGAAACCAGGGCATCCTGACACATGCCTCGAATTACACACTTATCCTGCCTTACCATCACTCCAATCTCTTCTTTGCTATCACCATCCTACAGATTGGTTTTTGTGGAGAAATTCCTCGCACCGCTCCGTCCATGAGCTATAATAATCACGACATACTACCCAATAGAATTGGCATTTGTCAAGAACAAAATCCGATAAAAACAAAGTTTTTTCAGAATATCCCTGCTTTTCCTGTGTTTTGGGCCAATACTCCACTCCGCCAAGAGTCTGCGATCGGTCTTTTCCGTCCCTTGGTGATTTGGATAGACTCTAACGCTAACTTGCCTGTTTTAACACCCAAAACGGGCTCAATCCGTTCGGCAGCCGCAAAATTTGTTGAGAATTCCCGATTTATGTTGTAATCTGGGCGGTTCATACGAGCCGTATGTATGAGACCTGATTGCCGGATGCGTCAGTGCAAATGCGAAAACGGTAGTTGTTGATAAGGAGTAGTAAAATGACTGAAACGTCGAATCAAATGCCCATGAACACAAGAATCCGCCTCAGCATAATGATGTTTCTGCAGTACATGATGCTGCCGGTATGGTGGCTCCCCCTGGCGACCTATCTTGAGAACGCGGGGCTGGACGACTGGAAGCCGCTCGTTATGAGTACGATGGCCCTCGGCTGCCTGTCGTCTCCCTTGATCGGCATGTTTGCCGACCGTCACTTTCCAAGCCAATATGTGCTGGCGGTCCTAAACCTGTTTTCCGGTATCCTCCTGATTGTCGCTGCTCAGGTCACCACAGGCACCGCCGTATTCATCGCACTTCTCCTGGCAATGTTGGCCTACATGCCCACATGGGGTTTGACCAGTTCAATCAGCATGGCACACGCACCGGCGGAGAAATTCCCCCAAATACGTGTCTTCGGATCTATCGGATGGGTGGCGGCAGCCGCCTTCAGCATTGTTGCCCTATATCTGTTCAATAATAAGATTGACGGCACGAAAATTGTGTTCTACTGCGGTGCGGGCGTCTGTTTCACCGGCGCCGCGTTTGCCTTTCTGCTGCCACATACCGCTCCCCCCGCCAAGGGAAAGAAGGCTTCTATTGTCGATGTTCTCGGGCTGCGATCATTTTCTCTGTTCAAGTACCCCGACTTTGTCCTTTATGTGGCAGCGTCGATTCTGGTCACTGTCGGCTTTAGTATCTACTGGTCTTACTTTTCGCTCTACCTGACGGATAAGGGCGTGTCCTTGCTCACGTTTACTCAGAACCTCGGTCAGGCCGTCGAGATACTGCTAATGCTAATCGTACCAATTGCAATCGCGAAGATAGGGTTAAAGGGGGCTATGGTAATAGGTCTTCTGGCGCAGTTGGTGCGTTATGGCGCGCTGCTTTTCGGTGAGGCGGCCGGTGTGGAAATGCCCTTCGCATACGTAGCTATTTTGGTCCATGGCCTGATCTTCGGTTTCTTCTTTGTGGGCGGGCAGATTTACGTTGACCGGCGCGCGCCGAGGGATATGAGGGCGCAGGCTCAGGGCTTCATGTTTCTGGCGACATTCGGCGTCGGCTTGCTAATCGGCAATTTCCTCTGGGACTACGTCATCAAAGTTTACACGGTTGAAGACGTGCGCAAGTGGCAGCCGATTTGGTTGTGGACGACCCTCGCCTCGGCATTGGTGCTTGTGCTGTTTGCAGCCTGCTTCCGAGACAAAACCCAGCCGGGTAGAACTGCCGACGTGCCGGCCGACGAAGCATAAATCGAATTTTACGCAAAATCATGAATATCTCAACAGGCCCGGCTATACTGTATGTAATTATCGGTGGGGGTATTCGTTATCGAATTGTGCAGCGTGGTGCTCCATGTGGTCGTGCGTTTCCGGCTGATCGCCATAGCATTCGCCGCCTGCCCCTGGCCCTGGTTATGCTCAAACTCCTCTGATTGAAGCCCCAACGGCCCAGGCTTTACTACCCATCTTGTGAGTCACCCGAGTGGATGCGGACGTTTTCGCGATGTTCCTGCGAATCATCGGAAGCCATATTGTTCAATCGCCTTTGTGCCAGGAATATCTTGACGGCGGTAATCCCACAGCCAATTCCCGCAAAAACGAACACCCCGCCAAAGAGATATGCAAAGATCTCAGGCAACGCCACAATAATAGTGCCGAAACCTATAAGCAGCAAACCTATGACGAACGTGCCCGCGGCGACTGTCCGGGACGCCTGAGAAACTGCGTTTGTATAGAAGCGAAAGCTCATGAGTAAAGTGCCTAAAGTGAGCTAAAGTGCCTAAAGTGAGCTAAAGTGAGCTAAAGTGCCTAAAGTGAAGAGAACAACTCATAACTTCAGGCACTCTAAACTTTAGTCACTTTAGGCACTCACAAAATTAGTACATTCCGCCGCCTGGAGGTCCTGCAGGAGACGCGTTTTTCTTTTCCGGAATCTCGCTGACAATCGCATCGGTTGTGAGCAGCAGCGAGGCAATCGATGCGCCATTCTGCAGAGCGACCCTCTCGACCTTCGTCGGGACGATAACGCCGAACTCGACCATATCGCCGTACTTCTTCTGGAGTGCGTCATAGCCGAAGTTCTTCTCCTTGCTCTCCATAACCTTCTGCGCCACAATCGAGCCGTCCAGCCCCGCATTCGTAGCGATCTGCTTAATCGGCGCCATCACGGCACGACGAACGATATCAACACCGATCTTTTCATCGCCGGTGGCCTTAACCTTATCAAGCACAGGCAAAGCCTTAAGCATCGCAACGCCGCCGCCCGGGAGAATACCTTCATCCACAGCCGCTCGGCAGGCGTGCAGTGCGTCCTCGACGCGCGCCTTCTTTTCCTTCATCTCGGCCTCGGTGGCGGCCCCTACTTTGATCAGGGCTACGCCGCCGGAGAGCTTCGCCAATCTTTCCTGCAGCTTCTCGATATCATAGTCGCTGGTGCAAATATCGATTTCGTTCTTGATCTGCTCGATCCTTCCCTTGATCGCCGCGGTGCTTCCGCCGCCTTCGATGATGGTGGTTGAATCCTTGTCGATAGTGATTCTCTTGGCCCGGCCAAGCTGAGTCAACTCGATGTTTTCCAACTTAAGGCCCAGATCCTCGAAGATCGCCTCGCCGCCGGTCAATGTGGCGATATCGCTCAGCAGCGCCTTGCGCCTGTCACCGAAGCCGGGGGCCTTGACGGCGGCTACCTGCAACACGCCGCGAAGTTTGTTGACGACCAGCGTGGCCAATGCCTCGCCCTCGATGTCCTCGGCGATAAGCAACAGGGACCTGCCCTGCTTGGCTACTTTCTCAAGCAGCGGAACGAGCGATTTTACCGTACTGATTTTCTTCTCGTGGACGAGAATATAAGGCTTGTCCAGCACGACCGACATATTCTCGAGGTTGTTCACAAAATGCGGGCTGAGATAACCCTTATCGAACTGCATACCCTCGACCAGCTCGACTACCGTTTCGAGTTGCTGGCCTTCATCGACGGTGATAACGCCGTCTTTGCCGACCTTATCCATAGCCTCAGCCAGCTTCTTGCCTATCTCGACGTCCTGATTCGCCGAGCAAGTTGCGACCTGCTCGATCTGCTTGGTCGATTTGATGGGTGTGGCCATATTGAATAACTCATCGACGATTGCTTCGACGGCCTTCTCTATGCCGCGTTTCACCTGCATCGGATTCGCCCCGGCTGTGATATTCTTGAGCCCCTCGTCGAAGATGCTCTCGGCCAGGATCGTCGCAGTAGTCGTTCCGTCGCCTGCTACGGTCGATGTCTTGGAAGCAACCTCCTTGACCATCTGAGCGCCTATGTTCTCGTTTGCGTCGTCCAGTTCGATTTCCTTGGCCACCGTAACGCCGTCTTTGGTGACGACGGGCGAGCCGAACGATTTTTCCAGAACCACATTTCTGCCGCACGGCCCAAGCGTGATTTTCACCGCCTTGGCAAGCTGCCTGACGCCTGCTTGAACAGCCGTGCGAGCATCAGTACCAAATGCTATTTTCTTAGCTGCCATATTTATAATTCTCCTTGCTGTCTATATTTCATTTTTCCGTTTCAATTCGAGATTGCCGCGGTTATCGCCTCAAAAGCAGAGCCATGAACTGCGAACGTTTACTAATTCTCGATTACCGCCATAATATCCGACTCACTCATAATCAGATATTCCTTGTCACTTATTTTTACGTCTGTACCTGCATAGCTGGTGAAAAGAACATTATCGCCCTTCTTCACCTGCAGTTTTCTTACGGTCCCGTCGTCGAGTGTCTTGCCTTCGCCTACGCTGATGATCTTGCCTCTTTGCGGCTTCTCTTTGGCGCTGTCAGGCAGCACGATTCCGCCCTTCGTGGTGGTTTCCGCCTCGAGACGCTGAACAAGAACCTTGTCCGCCAATGGTCGAATCTTCATTTTGTCCTTACTCCTTTCAAAAAAACATCTGTTCTTTTATTTGATTGTTGCGTATTCAACTTTTTAATTAACTTTAGTTCAGTTTAGGCACTTCAAATCTTAGTTCATTATCCAAAAATATCGCTATCGTACCTCCTGATAAACAGCCTGTTCAACTGTTCGAGAAGAAGGCTCATATCGACCGGCTTGTCAATCACGCTGAAAACATCGAGCTTCAGCGCCATGCCGAGCAGCGATTCATGCCTACTCTCGGACTGCGGCCTGCTACTGAGCAAAATACACGGCATCAGAGGATAATCCATGCGAATAATCCTTATCGTTGCAAGGGCATTCGATTTATCCGAATCAACATCGATGATTGTCGTATGAATTCGCCTGCTCTTGATAACGCCGACAAACTGGTTTGCATCTTCGGCCACGAGCAGATTTACACCCCTGGGCCTGAATATCTCGCGCAACGCCGCAGGCCACGCCCAACCCGCCTGACTGGCCAGCACATTAACTTCAGGGCGGCCCTGACGATTCGACGCAGAGGCCACATCATGCCGAGCATCGCTCTCAGCGTCGCTTGCCCTAAAGCCGAATTTTGACTGATTCCAGACCATAACCATAATAAGATGAGCAAATATCGTGCCAGAGCCTCGCCCGAAGGGCTGTTCCCGCGTAAGTGCTTACACGAAACGAACTTAAAGTGCCAGCCACAACCAATCAACCGCCTGCCAAAACCCAACCCAACCCCACGCAGCCTGCCAACCTGACAGATTAGCCAACTCAAGGCAACAGCCCCGAACCGAAAACACCGGGGCATTCACCCAACCCAGTTGCTAACATAACTGCCGCTTACCGCTGAACAAGGCCGATTAGTTAGCCAGAAGAATCACAAAAAATTATTAACGTCCCAAAGTTTGGGGGCAATCTGATTGTTCACTCTGCCGCCAACCAATTGCGTTTATCGCTTTATCAGCTGCCGGCAGAACCGCAAACCCAAGAAAAAATCAAGAAAGGATTTTTTCTTTTGTTAAGTAGGCCTAACCTGCGATTTTGCAGAAGCCTTGCCTTGATATTGAAAAGGAGGTAAGTAGAAATGAGAATGAATAAGGTTATAGCCTGTCTCACTTTTGTATGGCTTGTCGTGATTGTCGCCATGCCCGGCATTTGCGGACAGGATCGCAAAAAAATTCTGAAAGAAGCCGAGTCGCGATTGCGTGCGATCTACGATCGTAGCGAGTACCGTGCAAAGAGATTTCACGCAGACTGGCTCGATGATAGTTCGGGCTATACGGTTATGGAGCCGGCTGCCGACACGAACAAACGGGTGCTGGTGCGTTACGATGCCGCCAGCGGCAAACGCACCGTACTGGATTCAGACAGTAAAGAGGGTCCCGCCAGGTCCGACAACATTTCCCCCGACGGCAAAGACATAGTTTACTCTGATAAGGGGGACCTGCATGTGCGCAATTTGCGCAGCGGCAAGACGATTCCCCTCACGAAGAGCGCGGTCGATAATTCGGTTTCGAACGGCCAGGCAGTCTGGAGTCCCGATGGGAAACGGATCGCCTTCGTGCAATCTGATGACTCCAAAGTAAGGCTAAGGTCGGAGCTTGTTCCGGGCGAGCCGTTGTATCCGGAAGTAAAAGAAGTCCGATTTGCCAGAGTGGGAGGGGTTATAACGACACTGCGTGTCGGCGTTGTCGATGCCCGTGGAAGCGAGACACGCTGGCTGTCAATTCCTGCACCATCAGAAGGTTTCTATTTAGGACAGGTTGACTGGGCCGGTAATTCCGATGAATTGCTGGTGGAAAAGTTTAGCCGGTTCAGAAACGAGCGGGAGTTTCTTCTCGCTGACATCCGCACCGGTGAGATTACCCGCATCTATCACGAATCCGATCCGGCCTGGGTCATCGCCAGCTACGGCAAGAATGCCGGGCTTGAGTGGATCCGCGACGGCCAAGCATTCGTTGTTCTGAGCGAAAAAGATGGTTGGCGGCACGCCTATGTCTATTCGCGCGACGGCAAAGAGATAGCCCTCCTAACACCCGGCCAGAGTGATATCATCGAACGCGGTATGGTGGATGAGGCGGGAGGATGGTTTTACTACTATGCATCACCTGACAATGCGACTCAGACGTATCTATACCGTGTGCAACTGGATGGAACCGGAAAGCCCGAACGGGTCACCCCCATGGACCAGCCCGGCACTCACGAATACGATTTTTCCCCTGACGCCAAGTGGGCGTTCCATACCTACTCTACTTTCGACACTCCCCCCGTCACCGAACTTGTTCAACTGCCCGACCACCGGGTCGTGCGCGTGCTCGAAGACAATAAAGAACTACGCAAGAAAATGGAACCACTGATCTCTCAGCCAACGGAGTTCTTTCAGCTTGAAATTGGCGGCGGCGTTGTTATGGATGCGTGGATGATCAAACCCCGCGAATTCGACTCTTCACGAAAATACCCCGTCTTCGTATATGTGTACGGAGAGCCGCACGGACAAACCGTGTGCGACGCCTGGGGATTCAGCCAGGCCGACTACCATCGCGTAATCGCCGACCTCGGCTATCTGGTGGTTTCCATCGACAACCGGGGCACACCGGCGCCAAAAGGGGCCGCGTGGCGTAGGTCGGTGTTCGGCAGCCTTGGCCCGCTCTCCAGCGAGGAGCAGGCGGCGGGTCTTAAAGAGATGGGCCGCACACGTTCCTACGTTGACTTGTCCCGGGTCGGCATCTGGGGCTGGAGCGGCGGCGGCTCGAACACTCTTAACGCGATGTTTCGCAAGCCGGATGTCTATCACGTGGGAATCGCCGTCGCGCCCAAGCCGCAACCGCATCTATACAATGCGTGGTTTCAGGAGATATACATGCAAACTCCCGAAGTCAATCCCGAGGGATACCGCCGGTGCGCTCCTATCAACTTTGCCGAAGGCCTCAAGGGAGACCTGTTGATCATTCATGGCACGGGTGAGACCAACACCCATCTTGAGATCACAGAGGGATTAGTGGATCGCCTCATTGAGTTGGGCAAACAGTTCGATTACATGGCTTATCCCAATCGCGATCATGGGATCCGCGAAGGTCCCGGCACGTCGGTGCACCTGCGAATGCTTATCACGCGGTATCTCATCGAACACCTGCCGCCCGGCCCGCGGTAATACCTTACGCCAACCTGCCTGAAGCTTATGGGCAAGCCGGTTGACGATTTTTTTGAGGGAAAACCAGATTTAATGATATCCGGGGTATAAAAACACCAGGGAGTATCGGGAGAAGATTCAGCTTAATATCGAACACCGATGAGACGGCAACTACTTTAAGGTCGCCTCTTTTTGCGGCACACAAGCGCTTTTATAAGTTCGAAATGGTCTCCGGGACGTTAAAGAAATAAGGAATTAAAAAGCACTATTTCTTCTGTTGCACCGGTATAAACTGCAAAAGCTCTCGGGGTTTTGTTTTCACGGTAAAGCTTTCGCCTTTCAGTATTTTTTCGCCTGCTGCAGTTTTGCAGAGCACCGGCGATTTCCACGGCGAAACAATCGTTAAAGGCCGGCCTGCTTCGCTTAAAACTTCGATCCATTTAACCTGGCCATCGCTGCACTTTGCGCCGACAAGAAAGGCCCCGACAGTTCTGAGCGAGCGAAATTCGGCATCCTTTTCTTTAGGCCAGTTCGGGAAAAATCTCAGCTTGCCGTTGTAACCCTGCAGCAGGCATTCATTAATCACAAACGGCAGCGAAAAATTCTCAAACCATATACCCATATCCCCCATCCAGGCAAATTTTGTAGTATTTTCGTATCGCCCATGGATCTGGAGCACCTTGTCGATGCATGTTCCGTTTGGCAGCAGGCAATATTCGATTTGACGCTTGAATTTTTCAATATCCAATATCCCCAGCCGAGCAGCCTGCGCATTCAAAAATACAAGCTCGTTACCGCCTTCATTCAGTTGATTACGATAGGTGTTCACCGCGATTTCGTACTCCTTCTTAGAGGAGTCCAGCCCATGGTCTTCACCTGGAAAAACCGTCATCAAACTTGCCGGGCAGTTATAAACTATCTCCGGATTCTCACCTTTCACTGAGACAAACACTTCTCCGTGTTTAGATTCGGCTTTTGGGTAATCGCTTAGATGCGCCAGGATATCTTTAACATCCGCAGCCAGATCTTTTTCATTTTCTTCGCGCTTAAGTATCTTACATGCCTGCAGATAGGCATTGAAAATGAACTTTGTCATTGTCAGATCGACGATGGTGTCAATATTCTTATCGAAACCAGATTTTACACCATAAAGTTCCGGCGGCACAGAAGGGTAGATGTGATAATTATCATCGCCCCATTCTTTACCGCGGGTATCCGGTCGTTTAATATAATCGACCAGAAACAACACCGCTTCTTTTATAATGCCGAACGCCCTTTTTTCGAGAAACTCTTTATCCATCGTATAGGTATAATGCCACCACAAACTCTGCACCGCCCAGGGTGTTTCAAAGACTTCCCAGCCCCAGCCCGGCACAGGATAGGGATTCATAGTCATCTCAACCGGATACGCCGAATGTGGAAAGAAGGCGCCCCGCATATTATAGTATTCCTTCGCCCACTTTTTGCTGACAGGCAGAAGGGTATGTTCGACCATATCGACATAAGGCAGGTGCAGGTCGGTATGATTGCTCGAAAAAGTCGCCCAGAACGGCTGCTGTGTGTTATAATTGAGATGATAATCCCCATGCCAAGCGGTCCCGATTTTTTCATAGCTCCAGTTGGCAAATAAACCCGGACATGTTACTCCTTCCCGCAGCGCACATCTTAAAAAGTATAAGTTCCAGTACCACGTCCTCTCAAGAATCTCGTCGTCAACGGCAATGCCGGATTTACTCCAGTACTCTTCCCATATTTTTTTGCTTTTCTCTGCCGCCGTGTCATAGCTTTTCCGTGATGGAACTTTTGCCTTGCCTGTTTCCAGCATTATCGATGAAGCCCGACCATTCTTAATATCCAAACATAATACAAAATCATTAGATTTCGTAAACCCGCCCTCCAATGGCGTCATCTGTTTAGGGCCGGTATTATCGCCCCCGGCTCCGGTCACTATCGCAATATTTTCATCAAATCCGCTGTTGACCATTGCGGTTAAGCAAAAAGCCTTGTCACGCGGATGTTTGCTGTAAGGCTTACTGCCGGACACCTCTTCAAAAGGCAGGACCTGGCGAAATGACAGTTTCCCGCCGGAGTTGTCTTTTGCCGATGTGTATTTTGGAAACTCTTTGGGTGTGGTTGAATCAGGAATAATGGTAATGTATTTGAAAGGCGCCTCGATCGGCTTACCCGAAGCTGAGACCATTGCCCCCCATAACTTGTCCTCCGTCATATCGGCAAACAATTCAAAGCCGGCTTTTTTGCCGTCTATCAGGAAATCGATCCTGCACAACCCGGAGTCGATATGAACACTATGGCCCAGCAATTCCGCTTCTCTCCGGTCGAACCATAAAATAACCTTGCCGCATGGAAACGGCCTGGGATAGGGTTTGGCGTAGTTTTCTCTGCACTTGGCTCGATATTTGCCGAACCAGTTATCTTCATTTAAACTCTCAACGGTATCAGGGATTGCCCGGATCTTATCAAATAATTCTTGAAAGGTGCCGATTTCTTCGCGGTTATTCTCAGCTATGCGTATATCCCAGACGTCGTTATGGCCAAAATAGATTTCTACGGCATCGGGCCGGGTCGTTACTATTGCCCCAAGTCCGCCATTACCCAGAACTGCGCCTTCAAAAAAGTCCACTGCCGGACGCTTGGAAACGATAGGATGCTCCGCCGCCCTTTCAATAGAGCTAATTGCTGACATGCTCTTTGCCACTGTCACTTCCGGGTGAACTAATAAGCTCAGCAAAAAAACCAC
The DNA here is from genome assembly GCA_041322395.1 of Sedimentisphaerales bacterium. Lineage (GTDB taxonomy): Bacteria > Planctomycetota > Phycisphaerae > Sedimentisphaerales > Anaerobacaceae > JAFGCD01. The sequence goes on along the minus strand of JBGLNQ010000001.1, from coordinate 1,569,111 downwards.
AAACCGACCTTTTCCGTTCAAACGCTTAAAAAACATAATTCAGTCCTTCCGACATCCTTGGCTTAAAATAAACGTTCACCTTGGGACGCGATTCGGCGTTAGCACGGGAAAGAACCCTTGGCAAAGGCTAATCTGCACTTAATCCTTGCCCGGAATTGTAACCTCTTCTCTTACAGCGTGCGTGAGAAGCCGTTTCCTCGTGACATGGGCAGCTTACTTCTTGAAGGCTGTCCACTTCTTGTTGCTCTTGGTGCTGGCCAGTACCGTTTCGATGAAGAGCATTCCTCGGAGTCCGTCGTTGACGTTGGGGAAATCCAGCGCGAGCGGGTCTGGCTTGGTTTTGGTCATTTTCGCACGGATGGTATCGGCGAAGTTGACGTAATTGTTGGCGAATGCCTCGAAAAACGCTTCCGGGTGGCCGAAGGGCAGTCGTGTGGCCCGACCGGCCGCCGGGCTTGCTGCTCCGACGTAATTGTTGCCTCGCCGCCAAACCTGAACGGGGCCGTCCGGCACCTTGACGTATAGGTAATTCGGGTGCTCCTGATGCCATTCGAGGCCCTTCTCTTCGCCGTAAATCCAGATTGCGAGGTTATTTTCTTCGCCGATGGATATCTGGCTGGCGTGGAGGATGCCTCTGGCGCCGTTGTCGAAGCGGATGAGGCAGTTGCCATCGTCGTCGAGCCGGCGGCCCTTGACGAAAATGCTCAAGTCGGCGCAAATCTCTTTAATCTTCAATCCGGTGATGTACTCGGAGAGGTTCTCTGCGTGGGTCCCGATATCGCCCATGCAGCCTGCTCCGCCGCTCTGCTTGGGGTCGGTTCGCCATGATGCCTGCTGCTGGCCTGTCTTCTCTATAGCCGTGGCGAGCCAACCCTGCGGGTACTGAACGACGATTTTTCGGATCTTGCCGAGTTCGCCGTTACGGACCAGGTCTTTGGCGAGCTTGACCATCGGATAGCCGGTGTAGTTGTGCATCAGGCCGAAAACCTTGCGCGACTTCTGCACGAGTTTCTTTAATTGCTTTGCTTCAGCGACGTTGAACGTCATCGGCTTTTCGCACATCACATGGAAGCCCGCTTCGAGGAAATCCTTTGCGATGGGAAAATGCCAGTTGTTGGGTGTGGCAATGGTGACGAAATCGATTTTTTCACCGTCGGGGAGCTTGAGTTCCTTCTCGATCATCTCCTTGTAGTTTCGATATACGCGCTTCGAGGGCAGCATAAGTTCTCTTCCCTGCTGCTTCGACTTGCCGGGGTTGATATCGAATGCCCCTGCCGTCAATTGAATCTGTCCATCCATGCGTGCGGCCTTGCGGTGAACATCACCGATAAAAGCGCCCGGTCCGCCGCCAACCATACCCATATTTAACTTCCTGTTAAGTTTCATCCTTTATTCCTTTCAATTGCGCATAAGTTACAGTTTCAAACGATTTTCAAACCTGTTTTTTTCCCAAAAAAAGCATCCGGAGCCGACACAACAAGCCCAAAAGACCCTTTTCACCATTCCAACAGGTTTGCCCAATCGGTCGATTCAATATAGTGCAAAATCCCGCATTCCGCAAGCCCCTCTCAAAAAGAAATTGTTCTTGCTTAAACGATTGTTCGGGTTAGGGTGGATTTGGCAGGGCAAAGGGTCCGTTGCGTTTGTTGCCGCTTGCGTCCGGGCCATAGACAAACTTGATCTTCGCCGCCAGCTCTCCGGCCTGCGAATCGGTTCCGAGCAGTCGGTTGTGTTCGGTCGTCAGGGCCGTGTCGTCGCCACGCTCGATAGCCCGCTTTATCGCCGTCCGCGGCGCCCCAAGCAGCTTGCTCGTGCAATTCTCCTCGACATCCACCAATCCAACGACATCGTCCTCGCCCATCCTGGCGGCTAATGCGAGATTGAGGTCGCCTGCGAGTGTGCTATCGGGCATCTCGACGCCCCAGTTGCGGGTAAGTTTGTTGAGGTCGGAGTTTTGCAACTGCGGTATCATGGAATCGCGGGACTGGCTGGGCTGATCTGCCAGGCAATGCGGATCGACGCAGACAATTGTCCTGCCGCCCTTCAAGACGTACTGATCTATCGCAAAGAGGGTGCTGTCGGGCAGTTCTTTGGGGTGAATAACCAGCAGGATATCGACGTCGTTGATGTCGTTGACATCTGTGGGGACGGGATTGACTTCATATTGCCTGCGCAACTGCTCGACAATGGTCCAGGCCTCTCTGGGCTGCTGACCCTGCATTCGCATCATCTGGGCCATGTAGCCGGTCATATTGTCGCCCATTACGGGCAGCGAGCTTAGTATGCCGATTCTGCTCTTTTGGCGTGTGATTGCGGTATCTATCATGTAGCTTATATCATACTCGACGAAGTTCTGGCGGTCGGGTGAGAAGAACTGGATGACCTTCTCGACTCCGAACTCTGTCTGGACGACCAGGCCGAAAAAGAAATTCTCCTCCTGCGTTATGGGGAATTTCCGGAGTCCGTATCGCATTGCCTCGACCTCGTCCTCTGAAAACGGCCTGGGATCGATCGTTTCGAGCTTCACCATTCCATTGGATGCGGCGACGTACTCCTCCAGGAGGGCGAGTACGAACTGGTAGTAGTTGTTGAAGAATCGAATCTGGTCCGGGCCTCGCAATGCGGCGGTCTTGGCGTAAAAGAGCTTTGCGGTGATCGGCTGATTGAGCTTTCCCAGAATCGCCTTAGTGCCATCGCTTAACGTGTAAAGGCGCTGGTCGGTAATATCGACCTTCAAGCCCTTTCCGATGTTCTGGCAAATGCTTATCGCAGACAAAGTAATCACCAGAACGAGAATCGCACCTGTTATGGCTCTCAGCGTTCGGCTCATTAACTTGCCTTCCTTTCATCTAAAACAATAGTACAGGCTGCAACCCAGCCAACGATAATCAATACAAAATACGCAAGGTCTTTGAATTCGAGGACACCTTTCTGGATCGACTCGAAGTGGCCTTGAAAACTCATTCCCTCAACTGCTGAAACGAGACCCGCCGGCATGAAAGTTGAAAGATAGTTCATCGTTGTCGGCATACCGGCGTAAACGAGAATCGCACATACGACTACCGAGAGTACGAAGCTGATGACCTGATTCTTGCTGACAGCGGAGAAGAAGCAGCCTATTGCGAGGAACCCCCCTGCCATCAGAATACTTCCGATGTAACCTGTAATTATGAGTCCGACGTCCGGATCGCCGAGGTAGGAAACTGTCATTACCATTGGGAATGTCAGGCCGAGTGCGATGGCGAGAAACAACCATGCCGCGAAGAATTTGCCCAAAACCGCCTGCCTTATTGTGATTGGCAGTGTAAAGAGCAACTCGATTGAGCCGACCTTACGCTCCTCGGCCCACAGCCTCATCGCAACGGCCGGCACCATAAAGACAAAGAGCAGCGGCAGGTTCATGAAAAATGTCCGCATATCCGCCTGCCGCACCTCGTAAAAGCCCTGCTTGAAGGTCAGATAGCCTGAGAAGAACAGGAATATTACGAGAAAAACGTAGGCAAGAGGGGTTGTGAAGTAGCTCTTTAGCTCCCTCTTAAAAACCGCCTTGAAACTATTCATATCTGTACACCTCTTCAAAAACACTCGCAACTATTGGAGCAACGGCGGCTTCTCTACCGCTTCTTCCGGTCCTTCGAGTCGTTTGCCTTTGTTATTCTTCGGAAGACTGCATCGAGACTGCATTCGTGCTCTTCTTTTAGTTTGTCCGGCGTCGAATCGACGAGAATTTTCCCCTTTGCGATAATTATCGTCCGCGAGCAGACGGCCTCGACCTCTTCGAGGATATGGGTCGAGATGACGATGCACTTTTCTTTGGCCATCTTGCCAATGAGCTTTCGTACCTCGAACTTCTGGTTTGGGTCAAGCCCGTCCGTAGGCTCATCGAGGATTAGGACGTCGGGGTCGTGAATTAGGGCCTGTGCCAGACCTACGCGTCGTTTGTAGCCCTTCGACAGGGTCTCAATCGTCTGGTGATATACCGATTCGATCGAGCATGTGGGCACTATGCGGTCGAGCGCTCTTCTGCGTGCAACTCCTCTAATCTCTCGGACGTCGCAGACGAATTTGAGAAATCCGCCGACTGTCATTTCCGGGTAAGCGGGCGAGTTTTCGGCGAGATAACCGAGCGACCGGCGGACTTCAATCGGGTTTTGCAGAATATCGTGCCCGCAGACCGATGCGGTGCCGCTGTCGGGCCTGATAAAGCACGCCAGCATACGCATCGCCGTGGTTTTTCCGGCTCCGTTAGGGCCGAGAAGACCGAGGACCTGGCCTTTCTCAACCTCGAATGATATGCCGTCAACAGCAACGACGGACCCGAAACTTCGCCGAAGTTCTTTGACCTCTATCATATCCATACTCCAATAGGCCAACCAAAATTAACCCCCTAATACAATATCCCATTCCGAGGGGGCCATTTAACTATATTGTTTTTTTTTGTGTGTCAATAGCTTATCCGCGATTTTTTTTAGTATTGTCCGGCGCATTTTAATTCGAATCGCACCGCTTATCAGTTTTTATCCCCTTCTTCTTCGCGGCGATTACGCAATCGCTGATTCATACAATGCCCTGACATTATCAAGTAACGTATCGGCCTGAATATGATGTGCCGGCGCCAGGATATATCCTCCGCCCCGGCCCAATTCGGCTATCAGTTTTTTGACTGCGTTTCGTACGTCTTCGACCGAACCGTAAGGCATTACCTGCTGGACGCAAAGGCCCCCAAAAAGGGCCAGCCGTTTGCCGTAACGCTTTTTCGTCTCGAAGGGGTCCATCGCCGTCGGCTGCAGGGGATTCAGCACATCCAGCCCGATCTCGATCATATCGTCCAGGATCCCGGTGCATCGACCGCAACTGTGATAAGCGATCTTTATATTCGGATTGAGCTTCCTGCATTCGGCGAATAGCTGCGCGTAACGCGGTTTTAAGTATTTCCGCCACATGTCAACCGACATCATCATGCCGGTCTGCATTGAAACATCGTCACCGAACCAAACCATATCGGCCCCGAGTTCTATGTATTTCCTGGAAGCGTTCAGCGGAAACTGCATGACTTTATCCATCAGTTTTTCCGCATAATCCTGCTCCGTCGCCATGTCCATCATAAAAGTATCCAGCCCGCGCAGATACCAGCAGGCCTCGAATATGCTGATCTGTGAAGAGCCGATCATCCATTTTTCGTGGCCGTACAATTCTTTTTTACGTCGAAAGTCGTCGTATTGAGAATCCTCCAGAGGATCGGGAATTTCAAACGAATCCAACTTGGCCCGGTCGCCGGCAAGCGGGTGTTCGGCCATCTCGGTATAAACGCCGGAATCGTTCTTTACATATCGCCAGCGGATGCCCCAGGCATCGATATATTCCGGCTCCGGCTGACCATAGAAACTCATCTCCAGACCGGCACAACATTTGACCATGTCATTGCCTAAAGCCGCCCCGACATCCGCAGCAGATATATTGAACGCAATTCGCAGCCGTTGCTCGATCTCCGGTACAAATGAGGCAAAAACAGGCGTCCTGTCCGGCTGCTCAAAATTCAATGCCATCTCAACACGTTCTCTTGAATTCATTGTAAATACACCTTTCACACGCATTATGAGGGAAATGGCGTCAGTTGTCAAGACTTGATTAGAATGCTCAGGAAGCTATACTATCCGAATATGTCCGCCAGAACGAAAAAGAACGAGTTTGATTGCATTGTTGTAGGAGGCGGCCATGCCGGGGCTGAGGCGTCTTATGCCGCTGCGGGAATCGGGGCGAGGACATGTCTTATAACCATCAGCGCCGAACGAATAGCCACGATGAGCTGCAATCCCGCTATCGGCGGTCTGGGCAAGGGTCAGATTGTTCGCGAAATCGATGCCCTCGGGGGTCTGATGGCGGAAGCTATAGACGCGACCGGGATTCAGTTTCGCATTCTCAACCGCTCGAAAGGCCCCGCCGTGCGAGCGCCCAGGGCGCAGGCCGATAAATACAAGTACAAGGATTACGTTCGCCGGCGCCTCGAGCAAGTAGAGAACCTCACTATCGTAGAGGCGATTGTAACGCAAATCGTCACCGACCGCGGCAAGGCCAGGGGCGTGCGCTGCGCCGACGGCAGCGAATATCGGGCCCATACTGTTATTCTGACAACCGGGACATTCCTTCGAGGCCTGATGCACCTGGGAACGGAGCAATCGCCCGGCGGACGAATCGGAGAACCCGCTGCAAACGAGCTATCGCAAAGCCTCGAAGAGATAGGTCTGAAACTGGGCAGACTGAAAACCGGCACGCCTCCCCGGCTCGACGGCGCTACGGTGGATACCGATAAGCTGGAAACTCAGTGCGGAGACGAAGAGCCGACGCCTTTTTCCTTTATGACCGAGCGAATCGAAAGGGCGCAAATGCCCTGCTGGGTAACTTATACCAACAAAGAGATACACAGTCTCATCCGCGAAAATCTCAATCGCGCGCCGCTTTATTCGGGCCAGATTACTTCTATCGGCCCTCGATACTGCCCGAGCATCGAGACGAAAATCGTCCGCTTCGCCGACAAGGATCGTCATCAGGTCTTCCTCGAACCGGAAGATTCTGAGAATACGACCGTCTATTGCAACGGCATAAGCACGTCTTTGCCTAAGGACGTGCAGGAGGAGATGCTTCGATTGCTGCCTGGCACCGAGCGGGCCCGGATTGTCCATTACGGCTACGCAATCGAATACGATTTTTGCCCGCCGATCCAACTGAAGACAAGCCTCGAAACAAAGGCCGTCTCTGCACTCTATTTAGCAGGGCAGATAAACGGAACCAGCGGCTACGAAGAGGCGGCAGGCCAGGGCCTTATCGCAGGGGTCAACGCTGCAAGGAGCTTGCAGGGCAAAGAGCCTATCGTCTTAGGCAGGAATCAGGCGTATATCGGGGTAATGATAGACGACCTGCTGACCAAGGGCGTCAGCGGCGACGGCGACGAGTCTCTCGGAACCCTCACCGAGCCTTACCGTATGTTCACCTCACGGGCCGAACACAGATTGTCGCTGAGAGCGGATAATGCCGACCGCAGACTCACCAAGCTGGCAAGATCCGCAGGACTGATCGACGAAAAAAGATGGGCGAAATTCCAAAAGAAGACCAACGACCTGGCAAACCTCGAAGAGTATCTCAAAAACCAACGTTCAGAGGGGGCAAGTCTCTGGGAGCAGCTTCGCAGGCCTCGAAACACGTTAATCGAAAAATTGCCCCACGACCCGCAAATCAAAAAAATGGCAATAGGCTCCGACGTCCTCGATGCCGCCGCGATCGATGCAAAGTACGAGGGATACCTGGCCAGGCAGCAGAGATTGGCCCTCGGGATGCAGAGCCTCGATAGCAAGAGAATCCCGCAAGAGCTGGATTATGACGGCATCTCGCATTTGCGAGCCGAGGCCAAAGAGAAGCTCTCTATATTTCGCCCCGACACGCTCGGGCAGGCATCGCGAATCAACGGCGTAACGCCCGCCGATATCACCGTAATACAAATTCATCTGAAAAAATCGCCGCAACCGCCGCCGAACGACGAATCGACCGGCGAGAATTGAAAAGCTATGACCGAGCTATCTGATAACATCTACAACAGCAAGTTGGAGCGGGACAAGCCCAAGCTAAAGCTCTGGCGCTCGGCCGGGCTGCTCCTTACCTATAAATGCAACTGCGCCTGCGAATTCTGCTATTACAACTGCTCGCCCGCAAAGGCCGGTCTAATGACCGTCGATACCGCGATGCGTGCATGGCGTTTCCTCGAATCGCTGGCCGGCGAGGGAGCAAGGGTGCATCTGACGGGAGGCGAGCCGTTTCTTTACTGGGAGCGATTAGTCGAAATACTCGAACAGGCCCAAAAAAATGGACTCGGCAAGTGCGACATGGTCGAAACGAACGGCTTCTGGGCCTTGAGTGAAAAAATTGCAGCCCAACGCCTGAAAATCCTCGACGACCTCGGCGTGCGGCGATTCAAAATCAGCACCGACCCGTTCCATCAGGAGTTCGTCGATGTCGAAATCGTCCGACGATTAGCGACGATTGCCAGGGAAATTCTGGGGCCCGAACGCGTGCTCGTTCGCTGGGAAAAGTATCTCGACAATCCGGTTGACCTCAAGGGCCTCGACGCCGAGCGACGCAATGCCAAACTCATCTGTGCGATGGAAGACTATAAATGCCGATTCACGGGGCGTGCGGCGACGAAATTGGCCTCTCTCGCCAAGCCCGGGCAGATAGAATCGACGGCGGCGACAAATTGCAGCAAAGAATTCCTCGCGGCCAAGGGAGTGCATATCGACCCATACGGCAACGTTTTCAGCGGAACATGCAGCGGCATTATCCTGGGGAATGTAAACGCCGAATCGTTAGAGGATATCTGGAGGCAATTCGACCCGAGCGGCAGCGGCTTCGTAGGAAAACTCTTCAATCACGGGCCTGTCTGCCTGCTGGATGCCGCTGCCGAGAAAGGCTGCGAAAAAGCGGATTTCTATGCAACCAAATGCCATCTATGCACGAGCGTTCGGCAGTTCCTGTTCGACAACGGCCTTGAGAAATCAGTCGTCGGGCCTGCGGAATGCTATTCGTAGAGATACCTGTCTCCTGAAGAATGGGAAGTCGAACGCGGCGATCTTTCGGTCGTCATCTTGCGCCAGAGATTGAAAGCGGCCATTGACCGGCTCAATCCGTCTGTCCCTGCTGAAGCGCGTGAGCAGGCCCTGAAGATGGTGGCCAATCTGCCCACCCAGAACCTCGTCGAGAACAACGAAGCGTTCCACGCTATACTCACGAACGGCGTTGACGTGGAGTATTTGAGCGATCACGGCGTCAAGGGCGACAAGGTCTGGCTGGTGGATTTCGCCAATCCGGGGAACAATGACCTGATCGTCAGCAACCAATTTACTGTTCTGCAAGGCACGGCACACAAAAGACCGGACGTGGTCCTGATGATAAACGGCCTGCCGTTAGTAGTGATCGAACTGAAGAACCCCGCCGACGAAAACGCTACCGTCAAGAAGGCCTTCCGGCAACTCCAAAACTACAAGGACGCCATCGGCAATCTGTTCCATTACAACGGCGTATTGGTGGCCTCGGACGGGCTGGACGCTAAGGCCGGTTCATTGACCGCGGACTGGTCGCGCTTCATGACATGGAAGACATCCGACGGCAGCCAGGAAGACGCGAAGACAGTCCCGCAACTGGAGACAATCATCAAGGGAATGCTGCGCCCGGACATACTTTTCGACCTTATCAAGCAGTTCACGGTCTTCGAAAAGACCAAGCGCGAGGATCCCAAGACCGGGCTGACCGTAATCGAAACCGCAAAGAAGATCGCGGCTTATCACCAGTACTTTGCCGTTAAGAAGGCGGTCACATCGACCAAAGCGGCAGCCAGTGACTCTGGAAGTCGCAAGGGCGGCGTTGTCTGGCACACGCAAGGCAGCGGTAAGTCGCTGTCGATGGTCTTCTACTCCGGCCTCGTGGTCTTGGAATTGGACAACCCAACGGTGGTGGTTATCACCGACCGCAACGACCTCGACGACCAGTTGTTCGACACGTTCGCCGGATGCAAGCAACTACTCCGGCAGGACCCGGTGCAGGCGGAGAATCGGGAACACTTGAAGAAGCTGCTGAAGGTAGCGGGCGGCGGCATCGTCTTCACGACTATCCAGAAGTTCTCGCCCGAGGACAACTCCGAAACGTTCGACCTCTTATCCGACCGCAAGAATATCGTGGTCATTGCCGATGAAGCCCATCGGAGCCAGTACGGGTTCGGAGCAAAAACGGTCATTCGCGGTGATGACGCCTACACGACGTACGGCTTTGCAAAGTATCTGCGAGACGCCTTGCCGAAAGCAACCTTCATCGGTTTCACCGGCACTCCAATTGAAAAGGAAGACAAGTCCACCCCGGCCGTATTCGGCGAGTACGTGGACGTGTACGATATCGCTCAAGCGGTCAGGGACGGTGCGACGGTAAGGATTTACTATGAATCGCGCCTGGCCAAAGTCCACCTGAAGCCCGAAGAGAAAGAGAAGCTGGACGCCGAGGTCGAGGCCATAACAGAAAATGAAGAATCGACCGCAAAAGAAAAGGCCAAAGCCAAGTGGACACAGCTTGAAGCCATTGTAGGACACCCCGACCGGTTGAAGACGGTCGCGAAAGACATCATCAAGCACTTCGAAGATCGCCAGCAGGTGTTCGAGGGCAAGGCAATGATCGTTGCCATGAGCCGGAGAATCGCCGTTGCTTTATACGACGAGATTGTGGCATTGCATCCGGATTGGCATAGTAAGGATAAGCGCCAAGGCGCTGTGAAGGTCATCATGACTTCCGACTCCAGCGATCCGGCCAGTTGGCAGCCACACCATACCACCAAAGAAGACCGCAAGGCGATATCGGAACGATTCAAAGACACCGCTGACGGACTGAAATTGGTTATCGTGCGGGATATGTGGCTGACCGGATTCGACGTGCCGTGTCTGCACACGATGTATGTTGACAAGCCAATGCGCGGTCACAATCTGATGCAGGCCATCGCGCGGGTAAACCGCGTATTCAAAGACAAACCGGGCGGTCTGATCGTCGATTATATCGGCATCGCCTCCGAGCTCAAAGAAGCGATTGCCACCTATACCGAAAGCGGCGGCCAGGGTGCGCCGACACTGGATATCGACGAAGCTATCGCGACGATGCTCGAAAAGTACGAGATCGTCTGCCAGATGTTCAATGGGTTCGACTACAAGCGATATCATTCGGCGGATACTAAGCAAAGAATGACGATTATCCTTGAGGCACAGGAACATATTCTCGGATTGCCGGACGGCAAGGATAGGTTTATCCGGCAGGTACTGCTGCTGTCCAAGGCATTTGCTCTATCCGTCCCACATGAAAAGGCAATGGTGATCAAGGACGACGTCGGCTTCTTTCAAACGGTAAAGGCGCGCCTGACCAAGTTCGAGCCGACCGGACGCGGCAAAAGTGATGACGAGATAGAATCTGCAATTCGGCAGATAGTTGACCGGGCGGTAGTGTCCGAGGGTGTGATTGACATATTCGACGCAGCCGGTATCAAGCGACCGGATATAGCGATTCTGTCGGACGAGTTCCTTGAAGAAATCAAGGGCATGAAGCGCCGAAATCTCGCCTTTGAACTTCTCAAGAAGATTCTCTCCGACGAGATTCGCATTCGCTCCAAGCGGAATGTGCTTCAGGGAAAGAAGCTGTCTGAGATGCTGGAAAACGCTATCAGGAAGTATCAAAACAACCTCTTGTCCGCCGCTCAAGTGATTGAAGAACTGATTGAACTCGCGAAACACATCAAGGCGGAAGACGAGCGCGGCAAAGGACTGAATCTATCGGAAGATGAGATCGCTTTTTATGACGCGCTGGCTAACAACCAGAGTGCGCGAGATGTCTTGGGCGACGAGACGCTCCGGGAACTGGCTCGTATACTTGTTGAGAAGGTACGAAGCAACGCCTCGATTGACTGGACTATAAAGGAAAGCGTTCAGGCGAAACTTCGGACGATTGTCAAAAGAACACTGCGTAAATTCGGCTACCCGCCCGACCAGCAACTTCTGGCGACTGAGAACATCCTAAAGCAGGCCGAGTTGTTTGCCGGGGACTGGGCGGCGTAGGTGATATAGGAATAGTATATGACCATTCGCGGAGCTTTCATTGGTATAGATCGTTATGTATCGAACGCTATTCGGGATTTGTCCGGAGCTAGCCGCGATGCTAAGGCGCTATGGGCACTCTTTTCGGACACTATCCCGGCGCAGATATTCACGTTGTTATCCGACGGGAAGGCTACATACAGCGAAGTGTCATCTCTTCTCAAATCGACGTTGACTGGTGCCCAATGCGACGACGTGGTCATTGTGACGTTTTCCGGACATGGAACCCACGAAGGCAGCATCGTCTGCCACGATACCGATCCGGAAAAGCTCACCGACACCTCCATCAGTGTTCAGTATCTTGCTGATTTATTCCGAGAATCATCGGCGAGAGTCGTTCTTTGCATTCTGGACTGTTGTTTCAGTGGAACTGCACCTGCCCGCGTCTTTGAAGCATCACCAATCCCCAGAAGCCACGCCAATGTGCTGAGCGAAGTTGCTGGGAGGGGACGACTGTTCCTGTCCGCATCCAGTTTCGACGAACCAGCTTGGGAACACCCGGGCCATAGGCACGGCCTTCTCACCAAAGCGATTCTTGACTGCCTCCGGGAATCCGAAGGCGGAATAAGCCTGCCGACATCCTTGGATGACATCATGCAGCGAGTGCGGGTCGAAGCCGCTCGCCTGGGGAAAACCCAGACACCTGTTCTGTATGGCCTGGTTGAAGGAGGGATTACACTGCCAGCACTGAAGCCGGGAGCGAAGTTCCGTGAAGCGTTCCCCGAGTATGGGAGCGCTTTGGTTGATACAAAACTGGAGAGCTTGGGAGCATTTGGGATCCCCGCACCTGTAATTGCCGAATGGCAGAAATACTTTAAAGACGGGTTGAATACCCTTCAAGTACGGGCCGTCAACGAAACGAGAGTGCTGGACGGAGCTTCCGCGGTCGTCGTAGCGCCTACGAGCGCGGGCAAGACATTCATCGGAGAGTTGGCAGCCTGCAAGGCTCTGGCGGATGGCAGGCGAGCCGTGTTCCTACTTCCATACAAGGCGCTCGCCAGTGAGAAGTATGACCAGTTTGAACGGCTGTACGGCCAGACACTCGGCTGGAGAATTGTACGCTGCACTGGTGACTACGCCGACCAAACCACGTTGCTCGTTCAGGGTAAATACGAACTGGCACTCTTGACTTATGAGATGTATTTGAATTTGATGGTGACAAACCCATCAATTTTAACACAGGTTGGGCTAGTTGTCGTCGATGAGGCTCAGTTCATTACTGATCCAGGCAGGGGAATCACAGTCGAGCTTATCTTTACCTACCTCCTTACCGCAAGAGCTCAGGACATTGCGCCGCAGGTGATTTGCCTGTCTGCCGTCATCGGGGACGTAAATAATCTGGACCAGTGGCTGAATGCTACGCCGCTCATATCTTATGACCGCCCAGTGCCCCTGACCGAAGGGGTTCTTAACCGATCAGGCCTTTACCGTTATCTCGACGAAGCGGGTAAAGAGCGGCATGAGCAGTTGCTGGATCCACATACCATCGTGCAGAGAAGAGATAAGCCGAGCGCGCAAGACGTCATCGTCCCGTTAGCCAAGAAGCTGTTATCTGAGGGTGAAAAGATCCTTGTGTTTCGCAATCAGCGAGGGAAGGCAGAAGGTGCTGCCGCTTACCTAGCGAAGGATCTACAACTGCCGTCGGCACATGAAGCATTGGATTTATTGCCAGAATACGATCTTTCTTCAACATCGACGGTTTTGCGTCAGTGTTTGGCAGGCGGAACGGCGTTCCACAATTCAAACCTGAAGAAGGAAGAAAAGGTGGTTGTCGAACAGGCTTTTCGAGACCCTGCGAGCAATGTTCGCGTACTTGCAGCGACAACGACTGTGGCAGCCGGTATTAATACTCCAGCCTCAACTGTCATTTTAGCGGAGTCCGAGTTTGTCGGCGAGGATGGACGCAAATTCACCGTGGCCGAGTACAAGAACATGGCCGGCCGTGCCGGCCGCGTGGGTTTCAATGAACAGGGCAAGGCAATACTAATTGCTGCGAATGACAATGAAGCAAGTCAGCTTTTCGGTACATACGTAAGGGGCTCTCTTGAACGCATTCAATCCACCTTTAACCCAAAACAACTGGATACTTGGATCGTGCGCTTGCTGGCGCAGGTGCCAAGTGTGCCAAAGTCTGAAGTTGTTCACCTGCTCTTAAACACGTACGGTGGATACTGCGCGAATAAGGCCAATTCAAACTGGCGCGCCATAATAGAACAGGCCCTTGGTAACCTGTTGAAGAGGATGCTCGAACTTGGACTATTGGAGGAAGAGAACGAAAGAGTGCAATTGTCTCTGCTCGGAAGGGCGTGCGGGCAGTCAGCCCTATCTTTTGTCTCAGCCATGCGGCTCGTTGAGCTTATTAAGAAGCTGCCAGCGGGGACAGCGACGCCAAGCGCCCTAGTAGCGATTGTTCAAGCGCTGCCGGAATCCGACAGTAGTTACACGCCAATGTTCAGGAAGGGGACTAAAGAATCTGTCAGACCATCGGAGGCATCACAACGTTTTGGTGCGGCCGTTATTATGACACTTCAAAACTACGCGCCTGATATGTTCGCATATTATGCCCGATGTAAAAGAGCCGCAATTATGCATGACTGGATCACGGGCGTCCCTGTCGAGAAAATTGAAAAACGGTATACCGTGACGCCATTCCAAGGCAAAGTCGGGTACGGGGACATAAGAGGAATTGCCGATACCACTCGCTTTTATCTAAGGTCCGCGAGCCAAATAGCACAGCTTCTAGTCGTGAACATGAACCCTCACACAGAGTCCTTAGATGACATCTTACGAAGGCTAGAGGTGGGACTGCCCTCTGAGGCTCTCCCGCTCCTCAATATACCGTTTCCACTTGAGCGTGGAGAGTATCTGCAATTGCGTGCATCCGGCGTGTTAAACGAATCTCAGTTCCAGGGATTGGCTGGCGAGCAACTGCGAGAGATCCTGGGTAAATCCCGCGCCAAACAGATCGAGCGTTTGCGAAACGTAACTCAAACTGCGAGTGAGCAATAGAATCATCCGCTGCTAATGACCCGATTATAATCACTCAGCATTGGAGACCCATATCGGGTGCGACGATTGTCTGACTCCTGTCTATCACCATTCCGCCAAATTTGTCACAATTGTCAATGTAAACCATGCTAAACAAAGGGATTTGTAGAAAAAGATTCGACCATCCTTTGCGACCCTGAGACCTTTTCAATGGACTTTCCAAGATGTACAACCAATGGTAGCGGAGGCGCTACTGAAAACATATAAGTCCGCCTTTAATTACTGTCCCCATCTCGTTCAATAATCGAGCGTAATTTCATATTTGCTTAGTTGTTCCCGTTGGGGGTTTTCTCCTTCGACGGATTTTTGGGTTCCTCTTGCCGGTGGGTGAAGGAACCAAAAACCCGTTTAACGAAGGAGAAACATTATGAAGAACAACAAAGCAAAAGAAATGATTGAGAACGCTCTCAGTTTATTGACCGAGTCTCTTGAACGTGGTCAGAGTGATGAACTGAAACGCTATCTTCAGACTATGAGCAGATTCCATCGCTACAGCTTCGGTAATATCCTGCTCATAGCTCTTCAGAAGCCGGATGCAACTCATGTCGCCGGCTTTCACACCTGGAAAAAGCTTGGCCGGTTCGTCAAAAAGGGCGAAAACGGCATCGTTATCATCGCTCCATTGGTTTTCAAAAAAGAGACTGATGAAAAGGTCGGCCGCATAAACTGACTTGAGTCTTTATGGCGTTGTAGTATTACAGCCCCTTGAAGGAGATCGTATAGGTTTTTCCAGTCGGTCCCACGTCGGTGAAGATGATTCTCCCATCCGTATTACTGACCGTCACCTTCTGCTGATCCTCGGTACGCTGGACGACCATGTCCCAGGCATGGCCAAAGGCTCGCATGTCGCGTAATGCCATTTTCGGCCACGCTTTCGGCAGCCAAGGCGTGCATTCGAACGAGTCAAGCCCCGTCGGGACAATGCCAAACATGCCTTCGATGAAGATACGAGGATAGAGCGAACCGGGGCAGAGCATATCGATCGCATCTTCATCCGGGTAGGGACCTTCATTGCCAAAGACCTGCGCCTTGACCACACATTGGGTCAGTTTCAAGGCTTGCTCAGTTCGACCGGCCTTGAACAAGACGCGCAGGGCGTAATACGTTTCGCGGGCCCATTCGGTTTGTCGGGTCGATTCGGCTAGAATGTCGCCCCCGGACAGACGACTCGGCCAAAGCTTATCGGAAATTAGTGCTTCGACAGTCGCCTGCTGACGCTCGGTGATATCCATTGCTAATGGCACCAGTATCCAGCCACGCAAAGTCGTGTTTCCTTTGTAGTAACGATAGGTCTTAAAACCTTCTACCTCCGCGCCGAAATAGGCTTCGATAGCCTGGCGAAGCGCGGCAGCCCGGTTTGTGAATTCGTCCGCCCTGTCCATCTTTCCCAGAGAGCGAGCCAGTCGCGCCGCTTGGCAATACCCACCGTAGGCCAACGATGAAGTGCTCAGATTAGCCGAGCCTGTGGGATAACGCCCCTCCATTTCATCGGTCCGTGAGGCGATGACCCCGTCTTCCGTTTTGTGATTTTCCACCGATTTCGCACTGAACTCTACCAACGGCCACAGTTCTTCCGCTGCCCGACGATTGCCTAGGAACATGAGAAACTTGGGCAGGGCGTAGAGCACCATCGCATCATCACCGCGATTGCGCTGGACCAGCCGAAGGTCGGGGTGCTCGAACGAGCCGGGGAACGGATCGATGCCGTTGTCCTTGCAGTAGTGCTGCCAGATTCGGTACATATTCAAGGCTGCTTCGTTCAACTGTGAATTGCCGAAGAAGGGAAAGACGGGGCTCGAATACTCCACCGGATCGTTCGCCCATATGCCGGGCGAGTATTGCAGACTGCCGTTATGCGTAATGACACCCTTGTAGGTGTTGATTGGGCATTCTAACGCGTGGAATTTCTGCAACGCAAACGCTATGTCGAGCATTGGGTCGGGGCTTTCCAGACGTCCCGGGCCGCGATAGGCCGCTTCAGCCAAAGCACGGCGGTCGCGATGCTCTACATCGACATCAATCTGGATATCGGGACTCGAAGTCACCTTACACTGTATTATTCGAGAGAACGAAAATGCCTCGCCGGCTCCCAGGGTAACCGATTCGACGACAGGAGGAATGGATTCCGCGATGATGTCAGATGCTTCGACTCCACTGCGGCCGGCACCGGCAATCGCCTGACGGTTGCCTGAGATGGCCACCTTCATTGGCTTAGCCGTGTTATTGCGGAGCTGCCACTGCTCGATGACCAAAGGCTTGGTATTCGAGGGATAGAGTTTCTGCGTGACAGCTACTCCCTGATCTTCCGGATAGCCGAACGTCAGCATCCCGTCGAACGTGGCTTTTGTTGGAGACCCGATATTCAACGGTTGGCCATCGATCTGTATCGTGGCATTCAGATCACGCCCGACTTGATACCTCGTCCTGTTGAAGTCATCTTGCGTAACATTGAAGAACCGGATCGTGTAGCTCAAGCCTCGATCGGCCGAAACCCGAACTTCCATTACGACCATGCGTCCCTGCATGCACATCACCAGAGATTCATCGCCCGTCCAGGTATGACTGATACGCCCCGCACCGTCGGGGATCCAGAAATCGCCTGCCAGGCAAGGTGGTACGGAAACGGCGAGCAAAACGGCCAGTGCGGCAAAACGGTTTAGTATCATAGCTTTTCTCCTATTGCGATGTGCTCTCGTCGGATCCTCTGGATCCAAGCATCGCTATTGTTAACTGATATTTTCCTGCGAACTCAACCGGCGTTGACATTGATAGAGTTCTGCTTAACAAGATGACTACGTGCCTTGCAACCGCTGCGCAGCGGTTGCAGGACATGCGAACCGAGACGTTGCAGGGCCTGGGATTTCCTGCCCTATGAGGGCCCAGATGGGCGGCTCGCAACATCTTGACATTCGCAAACGGCTGATACCGAGTCGCCCGTCTGTAACAATAGGGCCTTTAGATGGATGCCGCTGACGAATGATTCGTCCATTAGCTGATTATAACGTCTTGCGGAAAGGATGTCCTTATAATTTCAGATTTCCCATTTACTTTCCAAAACGGCATTTCACCGAAGGCATCCTGCGGACTGCACGTTTTCACATTTTTTTCTGAGGTACTTTAATGAAATCCAAGTTTTAGAATACCATAGCTACATCGCGATGTCAACATTTTTTCGGCAAGTTCAAGCACAACACATCGCCATTGCGAAGAAGTGCTCGCTCCAAATCGCCATACTGATTGAAAAAGAACAACGGGTGGTAACACATGCATTGAAAATATCCGTTATAAGCAGTGCCTTCCTGATTGCCATAGGTCGGGCTGACAGAACTGTCTGTATCAAGGATAATCTGCTTGAGCGTTTTTCGTTGATGAAGTCCGCCGATTCGCGTATTATCAGGATAGATTGGAACGGTAAGTTGGTTCTGTGTGCAGAAAGGTGGTATCCAATGGGTTTTCCCGAGAACAGGATGCGTCGGCTTCGCAGCAGCGAGGCTATGCGAAGGCTGGTTCGTCAGAGCAATTTGAGCGTCGATAATTTTGTCTATCCGCTATTCGCCCACATCGGCGAGGGCTTCAAAGAGTCAATCGAGTCGATGGACGGCTGTTTCCGCCTCTCGCCGGACCTGATTGCCGCCGAGGCCGCCGAGGTCGCCTCTCTCGGAATACCGGCCGTTTTGCTCTTCGGCCTGCCGGAGACCAAGGACGAGTCCGGTTCCGGGGCCTGGGCGGAGAACGGAGCAGTGCAGGAATCCATAAAGCGAATAAAGGATGCCGTCCCCGATTTGCTCGTAATCACAGACGTCTGCCTCTGCGCATATACGACAACCGGCCACTGCGGAGTAATCAAAGACGGCAGGATCGATAACGACGCCACCTGTGAACTGTTGGCAAAAACCGCCCTCTCGCACGCCCAGGCGGGCGCAGACATCATCGCCCCTTCGGACATGATGGACGGCAGGATTCACTATATCCGCCAATGCCTCGAAGAAAACGGCTTCAATGACAAAGCAATTATGTCTTATGCTGCGAAATACGCTTCGGCATTTTACGGGCCTTTCAGAGAAGCCGTCGATTCCTCCCCGCAGTTCGGAGACCGCAGGAGCTACCAGATGGACCCGGCCAATTCCGACCAGGCAATGCAGGAGATAGCGCTCGATATAGAAGAAGGAGCCGACATCATAATGGTCAAGCCCGCCCTATGCTTCCTCGACATCATACGACGCGCCAGCGAGCGATTCGATTGCCCGATAGCCGCATATTTCGTCAGCGGCGAGTACATGATGATAAAAGCAGCCGCAAAGGCCGGGCTTCTCGACGCCGACGACGCAATGATGGAGGCCCTGACCTCACTCAAACGAGCAGGCTCGGACATAATAATAACATACGCCGCAAAAACCGCTGCAAAAATACTCAATGCCTGACAGGCAGGCCAAGTCCCCAACCGGCTGCAATACCGCAACCTTTTGAATTTGGATTGATTCCGAATCAAACCTCAGCGGTTTTCAATTCTGTAGAGATGGGTTTTCGTCCTCAGGAAGAATGCCTTTCCCGACACGGCCGGGGACGCCATGAATCCCGATTCGAGCCTGTTTGTGGCGAGCAGTTCGTATTTCCGCCCGGCGCCCAGCACCATCGTTTGCCCCTTCTGGCTGAAGCAATATATCCGCCCGTCCGCATAGAGCGGCGAGGAGGCGAATCGATCATCCAGGGAATCTTTCCAGATTTCCTCGCCCGTTACGGCATCGAGGCCTGTCACCGCGCCCGTGTCACTGACCGTAAAGAACATATCGCCGATCAGCAGAGCCGAAGGTATTTGCGGGACGGCCTGCCTCCTCTTCCAGGCAATATGATTATCGGTCACATCCCCTTCCTCTCCTACTCGCACAGCCCATATCTCGGGCCTCGGAAAGCCCGTATTGAAATAAGCGAGTCCATGCCCGAAGAGAGGACGCGATGAGTTCGAATAGCCCGCATGGTGGATTTTCCAAAGTTCGGCGCCGGTGGTCGGGTCGTAGCCGTAGGCCGCCTTGGCCGCAACGGCGAGCATCTGAACTTTGCCGTCAATTTCAACGATTAGAGGCGTCGAGTACGCCTTGCGAAAATCGCCTTCACGGTTAGGCTTGCCGTCTGAATCCAGGTCGTTCCAATCGGCCGTGCGGTCGGTCTTCCAAACGGTCCGTCCGCTTCTTTTACCGAGGGCCGCCATGTATTGAACATCCACACCGTCCATCGTCAGGATGAGCAGGTCCTTGAACAGGACCAACGAAGACCCGGGCCCGCGATAGTGACGACAGGGCAAATCCGTCCGTTCCCAAATAACTGCGTAGCTCCCCGTATCGAGGCACGCCGTCCCATAGCTGCCGAAATGAATATAGACGCGTCCAGGCTCGATAACCGGCGAGGGGGAGGCATAGCAATTAACGTCATTGCTCAGCGGCTCAGGGTCGTCGGCATGGAAAACCTTCTTATTCAAAAGGATTCGCCCGGTTTCCGCATCGACGCAAATCACAAAAAAATCATTTCCCTTCTCCGTCGCCGTAGTCAGCCAGACTTTCCCATCCATCACAACCGGCGTTGACCACCCGAAATGCGGAATGGCCGTCTTCCACCTTACATTCTCAGTCTCGCTCCAACGCAGCGGAAGGCCGATTTTCTCGCTATCGCCCGGCGCCGAAACATGACCGTTCCCCCACGGCCCGCGAAACTCAGGCCAATCGGCCCAAACGCCACGCTCGGCACAAAACACCACAAAAACCGTAAAACAACAGTTAAGAAGGTTCTTCGTCATAAGTCGTCAACCCCGATTGGAGATCGTATTCAATTACAGAAGGATCAGACCACAGTATATCAATTCCCAGCCATATAAACAAGCGCAGATTCGGTCGAACGTCGAGTTTCGCATTGGCACTTACAAAATGAGCAATTATACTGTGTGCCATGTTCAAGAAGATTCTATCGTTTTACACCCGCTGCTTCGCTATATGGGTAGTGCTCTTCGGGGCCGCAGCGTATGCCTGGCCGGGGCCTTTTGTTGCGCTCAAGTCCTGCAATAAGCTGTTCTTCTCTTTAACGATGTTCGGAATCGGAGCCGTGCTGCAAATCGACGACTTCAAGCGAATCGCCCAACGACCCGTCATCGTATTCATCTGCTCGTTGGTTATAGCTCTCAACAAGAAAAACTTCGGCAAGGCCACACTCGTGATCCTGGCGGCGGTGGTCGTACTCAATATCTACGGGATGTTAGGCGGGTATGGCGTTGCCTCAGCCCTTCGCATGGAGAAACGCCGAAGGCGAACATTGGCTATTGAGATCGGCATGCAAAATGCCGGCTTGGGCACGACTCTCGCCCTGAGCCATTTCGCGGATAGCGGGCCGATAGTAGCGCTGCCCGCGGCGATATTCGTCTTTGTCTGCATTATAACGGCCTCGGCAATGGCCGCTATTTGGCAAACAAGCGAATTAGAAGCCGAATAAATACTCAAACTGACCGTTCTTCCGTCATATCTTAACGTAACTACAGTTCCGGCAACAGGATAAGAATATTTGTCATTCTCCGTAGGACACCTTACGGCGCTGCAACAGCAGGAATCTATGACCTCACTATTCTACTGGATTCCCGCTTCCGCGGGAGTGACAGTTATAAATCGGTCAGTTTGAGTAAATAGTAAATAATAGTAGCGGCGATGTTGCATTTTGGCGGTAATAGGGCTATAATTTCATAACGAATATGATTACTATTTGCATGGGCAGTCCCGGTTCGGCTGCCCATTCGCCTTAATTTGAATAAGTGCTTTAGGAGATTCTAAGATGGGTTGTAATCTGGCTATCGCAGGTGTTACAGGGGCGGTTGGTCAGGAGTTTTTGCGGATTCTTGAACAACGCGATTTCCCGTTCGATTCCTTGAAGATGCTCGCGAGCATCCGCTCGAAGGGCAGGGAAATCGAGTTCAAAGGCAAGACATATATCGTCGGGGAGCTGGGCAAGGATAGCTTCCAGGGCATTGATATTGCGCTGTTCAGCGCAGGCGGCGGGCGAAGCAGGGAGTTTGCGCCGGCTGCGGTCCAGGCAGGCGCAGTCGTAGTCGATAATTCATCCGCCTTCCGCATGGACCCAAATGTACCCCTGGTTATTCCCGAAATAAACGCCGATGCGATCACGCGGCATAAGGGCATTATTGCGAATCCCAACTGCTCGACCATTATCGGTATCGTCCCGGTCTGGCCGTTGCACAGAGCCAATCCCGTAAAGAGGATGATCGTCAGCACATACCAGGCCGCCAGCGGAGCCGGACAATCGGCAATGCTCGAATTGGAAAACCAGAGTCGAGAGATTCTCGCGGGCAAGGAGCCGACGATACAGGTATTTCCGTATCAGATTGCGTTTAACTGCTTCAATCACAATTCTCCCCTCGAATCCAACGGCTATAACGAGGAAGAAATGAAGATGGTAAAAGAGACGCGGAAAATCTTCGACTGCCCGGAAATCGCGATAACCTGCACCTGCGTCCGAATACGGGTTGTATGCCAAATCTGGCACCTTCGCAGGCCGCAGCCGGGGCGTAAAATCATGTCGGTCGCAATTTTTGCCGTCCTATAAGGTCTTGTCAGCAGGGCACTTAGGATTGGGCCGGGCCTCAACGGTCTGGTTGGATGCGGCAACTGGTACATCCTTTGCTCATTGTGTTCTCATTGTGCGTAAATTGACGAACCAACTGAATACAAGGCAGTAAAATATGCAGCTTTTTAAGGAGGCAAGCAATTATGGCAGTGAAAGATTTGGCATTTGAAGCTGACGCACGGGCAGGCCTGCTCGCCGGCGTCGAAAAGCTGGCCGCAGCCGTCAAGCCTACCCTCGGCCCACGTGGCAGAAACGCGATCCTCGACAAGAGTTGGGGCGGCCCAACGGTTACGAAGGACGGCGTTACAGTGGCTGAGGAAGTCGATCTTCTCAATAAGAACGAGAATATGGGGGCGAAACTCGTAAAAGAAGCCGCCAGCAAGACTTCCAAGATAGCCGGAGACGGCACGACGACCGCGACAGTGCTAACAGAAGCACTGTTCAAAGAGGGCTACAAGAACCTCGCGGCGGGGGCTGATGCTATGGCCCTGAAGCGGGGAATGGAGCAGGCGGCCAAGGCTGTAACCGCGAAACTGGCTACCCTTTCGAAACCCGTTGATGCGAAAAAGGCCGACGACATTATCAATATCGCGTCGGTTTCCGCAAATAACGATGTCGAAATCGGCAAGATCATGGCCCAGGCGTTCCAGCGGGTCGGCAAGGACGGCGTTATCACCGTCGAAGAGGGCAAGAGCTTCGATACGATCGTCGAATTCGTCGAGGGCATGCAGTTCGACCGCGGATACCTCTCCCCACATTTCGCAACCGATGTCGATAAGATGGTTTGCGAACTGAATAAGCCCTTCATCCTGGTCTATGAAGAGAAGATCAGCAACGTCGGCAAGCTCGTACCGCTGCTGGAGAAGGTCGCCAAGGCCAAGAGGTCCCTGCTGATTATCGCCGAGGACGTAGAGAGCGAAGCGCTCGCGATGCTCGTGGTCAACAAGCTCAAGGGTATCCTGCAGGTCGCAGCGGTCAAGGCTCCTGGTTACGGCGACCGCAGAAAGGCCCTGTTGCAGGATATCGCAGTGCTTACCGGCGCCGAGCCGATTTTCAAAGACCTCGGAATCGAGATGGAGAATATCAGCATCAAGCAGCTTGGCCAGGCCAAGAGGGTCACCATCGACAACGACACTACCATTATCATGGAAGGCGCCGGGAGCCAGAACGCTATCAAGGGCAGGATCGGCCAGATTAAAGACGAAGTCGAGATCACGACCAGCGACTACGACAAAGAGAAATTGCAGGAGCGTTTGGCCAAGCTCACAGGCGGCGTTGCACAAATCAACGTCGGAGCGGCCAGCGAAGCGGAAATGAAAGAGAAAAAAGCACGCATCGAGGATGCACTCCACGCGACCAGAGCCGCTATCGAAGAGGGGATCGTCCCCGGCGGCGGGGTGGCTTTGATTCGATGCATCGATGCGGTCGAGAAGCTCAAGCTCACCGGCGACGAGAAGACCGGCGCCGAGATTCTCGCCAGGTCGCTCAAGATGCCGTGCCACACAATAGCCTACAACGCAGGCGTTACGCCGAACATCGTAGTCAACAAGGTTGCAGAGGGCAAGGGTGGATTCGGTTACAACGCCGATACCGATAAATACGAGGACCTCCTCGAAGCGGGCATCATCGACCCGGCCAAGGTTACGAGAATCGCACTGCAGAACGCCGTAAGTATCGCAGGTCTGCTGCTGACGACCGATTGCCTGGTCACTGAGAAGCCCAAGAAAAAAGGCGCAGCAGGACCAGGCGGTCATGGAGGAATGGATCCCGGCATGGGCGGCATGGGCGGTATGGATATGGACATGTAGGCCCGTCGATCGTTTCGTGAGGCTTTTGTCAGTGAGGACAAAAATGAATAAGGAAAGAATCTTGGTACGCAGCTTCATGTCAATACGCACGTATGTCATTTTGACGGTATTCGCGGCGATATTGGCGATGTTGCTTTTCTCAGCAGGGTGTAGCATCGCAAAAGCAAAGTCGGCCGGCGATGAGCCTGTCGAGCAAGCGAGTAAGGAGAAACGAATGCAGTGGTGGCGTGAGGCTCGATTCGGGATGTTTATTCACTGGGGCCTGTATGCAGTGCCGGCCGGCGAGTGGGAGGGCAAACGCATCGGCGGCATCGGCGAGTGGATTATGAACAGCGCGCATATCCCGGTCGAAGAGTATGAGAAATTAGCCGGACAGTTCAATCCCGTGAAATTCGACGCCGACCAATGGGTCCGCATCGCAAAGAATGCCGGGATGAAGTATATCGTTATAACCTCGAAGCACCACGACGGCTTTTGCCTGTGGGACTCTAAGGTTACGAAATACGACATTATGGACGCCTCGCCGTTCAATCGGGACATACTAAGGGAGTTGTCCAAGGCGTGCAGGAAGCAGGGCGTTCGGCTTTGCTTCTATCACTCGATAATGGACTGGCATCACCCCGATGCGCAGGCGCCCTTCTATCCGAACTACAACGACGGCGGCAAATCGAATCCCAACTTCGCGCGATACGTTGAAACGTATATGAAGCCGCAGCTCAAAGAGTTGGTTCAGAACTACGGGCCGTTGGGTGTGCTCTGGTTCGACGGCGAATGGGTCATGGACTGGACCGAGCCGCAGGGCAAGGCGCTGTACAACTACCTTCGAAGCCTTCAGCCTGACATCATCATTAACAACCGCGTAGGCAAGGGTCGTAAGGGAATGGAAGGCATGAGCAAGGGTGACCAGGAATATGCCGGCGATTTCGGCACGCCCGAGCAGCAAATACCCGCAAAGGGTCTGCCCGGGGTCGATTGGGAATCCTGCATGACGATGAACGACACCTGGGGCTACAAATCCTACGATGAGAACTGGAAATCGTCGGAGGATTTGCTTCGGAAATTGGTGGATATTGCGAGCAAGGGCGGCAACTTCTTGCTGAACGTCGGGCCGACAGCCGAGGGACTTATTCCCGGTCCGAGCATCGAGCGATTAGCGGCGATAGGGGCCTGGATGAAGGTCAACGGCGAGAGCATCACCGGCACGACGGCCAGCCCTCTGGGGCGCGTTTCCTGGGGCCGATGCACCGCCAGGCCCGGGAAGCTGTATCTGCACGTCTTTGATTGGCCCAAGGACGGCAAGCTGGCTGTCGCCGGCTTGAAGAATAAGGTCGTCAAGGCATATCTTCTCGCCGACGACAAGCGCGGGTCCCTGGGGGTCAGGCGTGAAGGCGAATCTAATCTCGTGGTCGCGGTGCCGAACCAGCCCGTCGATCCGGTCAATACGGTTGTAGTGCTCGAAATCAAAGGCGAGCCTGATGTCGTTGCTTCGTCCGCCGAGGCGGCTTCGAAGTAATTGTGAAATAGAAGTAATTTTGAACTAATGGATTAACGGTAAGTGTTGTCAGGAATGATAAAGGAGCGAGTTATGAAGCTTAAACCTCTGGATGATAGAATCGTGATTGAGCAGTTGGAAGCCGAGGAGAAGACCTCGGGCGGGATTATTCTGCCCGACAGTGCGAAGGAAAAGCCGCAGATCGGCAAGGTCATTGCCGTCGGGCCGGGCGCTCTGCTCGATGACGGCAAGCGGGCGAAAATGTCCGTCAAGAAGAACGACAAAGTGCTCTACGCCAAGTATATGGGCAGCGACGTCGAAATCGACAACGAGAAGTATGTGATCATCAAGGAGAGCGATGTACTTGGGATCATTGAGTAGTAATTTCGCCACTAAGGCACTAAGACACCAAGGCAAATATAGACAAGATACGAGGTGAAAGAGAAATGGCAAAGCAATTGATGTTTGATGATACAGCGCGGGCGCAGCTCAAAGAGGGGGTTAGCCAGTTGGCTGATGCGGTGAAAGTCACGTTGGGGCCTACGGGCAGGAATGTTATTCTGCAGAAGAGCTGGGGTTCTCCGAAGGTTACCAAAGACGGCGTTTCGGTCAGCAAGGAGATAGACCTTCCCGATCCGTTCCAGAATATGGGCGCCAAAATGGTCAATCAGGTCGCGAGTAAGACGTCCGACTTAGTCGGCGACGGTACGACGACTTCGACTGTTCTCGCCGAGGCGATTTACGTCGGCGGCCTGAGGCATGTCACCGCCGGGGCCAATCCGATGGCGCTTCAGCGCGGGATCAACAAGGCGGCAGGCGTCGCCGCCGAATTCATTAAGTCGGTGAGCGTGCCCGTGAAGGGCCACGACGATATCGCGAAGGTCGCGACCATCAGCGCCAACAACGACCCGGAAGTCGGCGAGATTCTCGCAGATGCGTTCGATAAGGTCGGCACCGAGGGCGTTATCGAGGTCGAAGAAGGCAAGGGTATGTGCAGCGAACTGGACGTTGTCGAGGGCATGCAGTTCGAGAAGGGCTATATCTCGCCCTATTTTATGACGAACCCCAATACGCTGGAGGCTGTTCTCGAAGATGCCTATATTCTGCTGCATGAGAGCAAGATTTCCAATATTCGCGAGATTATCCCGCTGCTGGAGAAGGTCGCTCAGGTCGGCAAGCCTCTGCTGATCGTAGCCGAGGACGTCGAGGGCGAGGCCCTGGCGGCGTTGGTGATCAATCGTCTGCAGGGCGTGCTCAAGATTTGCGCCGTCAAGGCGCCCGGCTTCGGGGACCGCCGAAAGGCTATGCTCGGCGATTTGGGCATTGCCACGGGCGGTCAGGTGATTACGGAAGATTTGGGTCTGAAGCTTGAGAGTATCGAGCTTTCTCAATTGGGCCAGGCCAAGAAGATTGTTATCGACAAGAACGCCACGACGATTATCGAAGGCGCCGGCAAGAAGAAAGACGTCAAGGCCCGGTGCGATCAGATTCGCGGGCAGATTGAAAAGAGCACGAGCGATTACGACCGCGAGAAGCTGCAGGAGCGGCTGGCGAAGTTGACCGGCGGCGTTGCCGTCATCAAGGCCGGGGCGCCGACGGAAGCGGAGATGAAGGAACGCAAAGACCTTCTCGACGATGCGCTTCACGCCACGCGAGCGGCGGCAAAAGAGGGCGTTGTCGCAGGCGGCGGAGTTGTCTTCCTGCGCGCCATAGCCGAGGTTGAGAAGGGCAGGGCAAAGGTCAAGGGCGACGAGAGGATCGGCTATGATATCGTGGTCAACGCACTCAAAGCTCCGACAATGCAAATAGCTGATAACTCAGGCGAGCCCGGCGACGTGGTCGTTGCTCAACTGCTGGAAAAGCTGGCGAAAAACAAGAACATCGGCTATGATGCCAATACAGGCGCGTTCGTAGATATGGTCAAGGCTGGCATTATCGACCCTGCGAAAGTAGCCAGAACCGCACTCGAAATGGCCGCATCCGTAGCAGGACTGATGCTGACAACGAACGTGCTGATAACAGAGCTCAAGGACGAAGAAGAGGAGCCGATTGCCGGTTCCGTGAGGTAAACAGGTTCTCCTGAACGTGTGTTGCCCTGCAGTGAGACTGCGGCAAGCACGAAGCACGGAATTCGAAATGCGAAACAAACTCGAATGACCGAAATTGAAATGGCGCAAACATTTGGGTTTTGAGCATTTGAGATTCTGATTTTGATATTGTTTCGGATTTCGATATTCGAATTTCGGATTTTGCGCGATTATGGCGAAAAAGGATTACTACGAGGTTCTTGGCGTTAAGAAGGACTCCTCGGCTGACGATATCAAGCGCTCTTACCGGCGTTTGGCGATGAAGTATCATCCGGATAAGAATCCGGGTGATAAAGAGGCCGAGGCGAAGTTCAAGGAGTGCGCCGAGGCCTACGAAGTTCTTAGCGATAGCCAAAAGCGGCAGAGATACGATCAATTCGGCCACGACGGTCTGCGCGGAACGGGCATGCACGATTTCTCGCATATCAACCCCGATGATATTTTCAGCATGTTCGGGCTGGATGACCTGTTCGGCGGGATATTCGGCGGGGGTCGTGGCGGGAGGTCGTCGCAACGGAGCGGGGCCGGTCGCGGGTATGACCTTGAAACCTCGGTCGAGCTTAGCCTTAGCGACATCGCTACAGGCACCGAGAAGACAATCGAGTTTACACGTCAGGACCTCTGTTCCGAATGCAAAGGCAACGGGTGCGCCAAAGGCAAAAAGCCCGACCTCTGCCCGACTTGCGGCGGTAGTGGCCAGATTGCAAGAGGCGGCGGCTTCTTCCAAATGGTCTCTACCTGTCAGCAATGCCGAGGCAGTGGGCGCGTTATTAAGGATCCGTGCAAGAAGTGCCTCGGGACCGGGCGCACGCCCAAGAAAAGGTCGGTAAGCGTTAAGATACCGGCCGGCGTGCACGAGGGGCAGGGCATCAGGATCACCGGCGAAGGCGAGCCTGGTCGCGGCGGCGGGCCGAAAGGCGATTTGTATTGCTACGTCAAGATCAAGGCGCACGAGTTCCTGGACCGTGACGGGAACAACCTGGTTGCGGTTGTGCCTATCAGCTTTACTCAGGCTGCGCTGGGCGCGACTATCGACGTGCCGACTCTTAACGGGATGGAAGGACTCAAAGTCCCGGCCGGGACGCAATACGGAAGCGTTTTCAGAATCAAGGGCAAGGGGCTGCCGAGCCTGAGTACCAGGCGCACCGGCGACCAGCTCGTGCAGATTGTTGTGGAAACGCCCAGCAGGCTCAACGAGCAGCAGGAAGACCTGCTCAGGGAATTCGCAAAGACGGAAAATAAACACGTCTCTCCCAAAGCTAAGACATTCTTCGAGAAACTAAAAAAACAGTTCGGTAACATCTGATGATACGGAAACCAAAAAAAACAGAAAAGCATAAGTCCTCAGAGGGCACATCAGCATCGTGTTTCATTTGCTCATGTTAGCCACGGGATTCGCCCACTATTACGAGCGGCATGTGAACAAACAGGCCTGCGCGCTGGCAGCCACATGCAAGCCCCTGGTGAAAGCCGATGCACTGCTGTCGCAACTAATGAATTACTGCATCGCCCATATCGGCCTCTATATCGCCTGTGCCGAGCGTCTGTGCCAGAAAATGCTCAAACGCTATGCCGAGGTCGGCGAGATTGAGGTTTCCGTCCCGCAATACCGCGGGTTCCATGTCCGCCCATCGACATTGATCTCAACAATCGTGCTGCACTACGGAAGCGATATACGGATGAAACTCGATGAGGAGGTCTATAACGCCGCTTCGCCGTTGGAGATGTTCCGGGCCAATGAGAAGATAAATGCCGAGAAACGCCGATGGCTTGCATCCGAAATCGTCGGCAGCGAGATTATCAGGCAAAGCCCTGAACAAAGCAAGATCAATGAGATTGTGCAAAGTGTCGTGCTGAAACTTGCCGAGCGGAGCAAGGTGATTCTGTACGAGCAGCCCCTCCAGATACCCGAAGAATCGGGCGAAAGGGAAGGAACGCTGTTGCAAAGGGTGAATGATAAAATGGGACAACTGCTGGCCCTCGGCAAGATCGACATCAACATTGAGCTGACAGCAAAATTCGTCGGCGATGAGCGAGTGCTCGCCGACATCAAACTCCTGGCTGAATTCGGATACGGCGAGGACCAGTTCGGCAACAACACCCCCCTGCCGGAAGAACTCGTCTATTTGAGGCGTTAGTATTGGGGGTGAATTAGTCTATTTCGACAAGAACGTTATGAAGCGGCCGAGGGTTGAACTCAAATCAGGCCAAAAACAGGCGAACAAAAAAAATGATTTTTTTTGCAAAAAACGCATTTTTCTTTGACAAAGCAATTACTGGACGTTATTTTTGCACTGAATTATAAGCTATTTGTTAAGCCTGTGTGGAGGCATGTTAAATGCAGGAATACGAAGACCTCAAAGTGTTGGTTGCTGAAATTGAAGCTGATATCAACAAAGCCGAGGGTGGGAACAAGGCCGCAGGGACGCGGGTTCGTAAGCAGATGCAGGACATCAAGCAGGCTGCTCAAAGCGTCCGAAGCCGGATCCTTGAGATCAGATCAGCTCAATAAACCGTCAGCGACATCCATAAATACTTGTTCATGCGTGCGATATAGTGCTGCATAGTGTGCGCTGCGATGGAGTGTTTCTAAGCGGCGCCTTGTGTGTGCCGTGTGCAATTTCTCTTTTTAGTGGTGACCAATGCCCCCCGCACTCCTATTTGACTTGTCTAAGATCGATTTGACCGGTGAGCCTGTATTTGACAAAGAAGCCGTCGAAAAGGTGAATCCGCAACGATTTGAGATGCAGCAGCTTGACGGAGTTCTCTGGTATGACAAGGAGAAATCCCAGATACTGGGCTATAAAGACGTAACCGAGGACGAGTTTTGGATTCGCGGGCACATTCCAGAGCGTCCTTTGATGCCCGGCGTGATTATGGTCGAGGCGGCAGCTCAACTCTCAAGCTTCCTCCTCAAAGGGATATTCAAAGAGCCTGGGTTTATCGGCTTTGCGGGCATTGGAAACGCAAAATTCCGCTCCGTCATCGAGCCGGGACAAAAGCTGTATATGCTTGGTCAAATCATAAAGTATAAGAAAAGAGGCCGCAGAACACACGTTGAGACCCAGGTGCAGGGAATTGTCAACGGAACCATGGTGTTTGAAACGACCGTGGCTGGGATGCGGATTTAGGCGGCGTAATGAGCATGCCGCCTCAGCAAACTCCAAAATAGCCCCAAGGGGGGATTCGAACCCCTGTGTTCCACTTGACTTAAAGCCTTACAAATCCACTATTAGCACATTTCTTAGCACATTCCCCTACGGAGGTGGATATGCAAGAGACGTTATCAATGGGAAAGAGGTTGGCGTCTCCTTTGGCAACTCCACTCGATCTTATTACATGATGATTCCCCAGAAAAGCGGCAGAACCAAGCGTAAGTGGTTGGGTCGAGATAAGGAGAAAGCAGTAGTAAAATTCAGAGCCATCGTATCCCAACTGAAGGGAGAAAAAGAGAAGTTCATTACTGTGGATATTAATCTGAGTATTTCACAGGTTTTTCACATTTTTTGATAGACAAATGGCCTAACTGCTTGTAGTGTAATGAGTTATACTGAACATTATACTTAAACAGAAAGGCCGTTACTATGACAGACTGTAACACACAACCACTGC
Source organism: Sedimentisphaerales bacterium (assembly GCA_041322395.1). Classification (GTDB taxonomy): domain Bacteria; phylum Planctomycetota; class Phycisphaerae; order Sedimentisphaerales; family Anaerobacaceae; genus JAFGCD01. The sequence continues at coordinate 1,537,781 of JBGLNQ010000001.1, read as the reverse complement.
TTTTTTCAAATCTAAAAAACAAAAAAAATCCAGGCTGATTTTGCCGTCGGCTATCCGTACAAAGATATCTTCGAACATGTACTTTCCCGCCTCAAAGTCCTGATGCCTGCCGTTGCTTCGGTCTGAAAGCCGCAAAATTCTGATTTTATATATGGGGGTAGGGGGGAGTTTGCGCACAATGTGCCGAATCAGGTGCACCCAGCCGAATTTCTGCTAAAACTAATTTCCAACCCTGAATTTGATACCTCTATGAAATATGCGGGCTAACACCTCTAAAAGCGATAAATTGAAATCCTTCTGGAAAACTAAACCTGTTCTTGCACATTCCCAGGCATTATAATGTTTTTCAGCTATTAGTGCAATGTGTTTGAGCCGCAAAGTGCGGCGCGTTTGGTTTATTGCGGAAAACCAAATTATCCTTTCGCTCCGCGGATTATGTTTCGATTGCCGTCGGTCCAGTTGTCTCTGTACCAGGCGCACTGCTCGAAAGTGTCGTTGAGCAATTTCATCCTGGCCGCGAGCATCTTGCGAAATCGCTCGAGAGTCCGGGAGTGTTTCGGCTCGCCGGCGAGATTTGTCATCTGATAAGGATCGTTTTTATTGTCGAAGAGAAGCTCGGATTTATCCACGCGGTAGGCGGCGTAGGTATATTGCTTATCGCGCAGAGCACGCCATTCATGGCCGTTCTCCCAGGCGGCGCACGCCCCGGTATTCTGCAGGAACGCCGCCTGCGGTTCGGGCCTTTCGCGTCCGAGCGCACAATGACTGAGATTCATTCCTTCGGCGTCCCTGGGGATCTTCAAGCCCATCAGCGAAAGGACCGTAGGCATTATATCGACGGTTGAGAGGCACACATCCGAGGCCAAACCGGCGGGAATCTCTTTCGGCCAGCGGATTAGGAATGGTATGCGTGCGGCCTCTTCGTAGAAGATGTTCTTTGCCCGCCTGCCTTGGGCGCCGAACATTTCGCCGTGGTCGGAGGTGAAGACGATAATAGTATTTTCGCCAAGTCCGCCCTTGTCCACCGCGTCCAAAAGTCTGCCGATGTTCCAGTCGAGATTGGCTGTCATCGCGTAGTAGTTGCGGCGCCAGGTTTCGATGTTCTTTCGCTGTTCGGGGTCGAGGCGGCCCCAGCCGTCGGCGTATTTGTCGTTTTGGTCCTTGTAGTTGGGCGGGTTGGGCAGTGAGACCGATTCGAACATATCTCTGTACTTCGCCGGGACGTTGTTCGCGGACCAGGGGTCGTGCGGCGTGCCGTAGGATAGGAACGCAGCGAAGTGATTTTCGGATTCGGCAGCGTCGTTGAGAAACTCGATCATCATATCGGTCTGGGCGTCAGGCTCGTAAACATCGTCGCCGTAGAAAATCTTCTTCGGCGAGTCGGTGTGATAATACGCCTTGTAGTAATTGTGGTGGAAGTTGTAGGCCGCCCAGTAACCATTGAAGCCCAGGCGGTCGGGGCCGGGCGGAACGAAGCTGTTCTTCGGGTCGTAATGATTGCCGAGCTCGTTGGCGTATAGGTGCCATTTCCCGATATAGCCGGTCCGGTAGCCGGCCCGCGTAAGGACGTGGCCGAAGCATTCGTGGTCGGTCCGCATCCGAAGCTCGTTTATGACCATGCCCGTGGAGGTTGTGTATTTGCCGGTGAAGAGGGATGCTCGATAGGCCGAACAGACCGGCATATTCGAGACGGCATTTCGGAAGTTCACGCCCTGCGAAGCCAACTTGTCGAGGTTTGGCGTGTGGGCCTTTTCGTCACCGGCGTACCCGCAGTGCGTATAGCCTAATTGATCAGCGAATACGAAGAGCAGATTCGGCCGCTCGGCCGCTTTGGAATTTCGTTTTCCGACCGGACCGGCGCACGCCCCTAAAGTTATACCGGCACCGCTGAGGGCGGCGGCCCCGAGGAATTCACGTCTTTTCATTTGTAAGTATCCATTTCGAAATAATTGACACTCGGGCATCGTTGTAGGCATTTTGCGTTCTTTGTGGGTTACTCTCGTCGCGAGTTCGGGGGGTAATCGGGGCTGTCAGGATTGGTTAGTCTTTTAGTTTTCTTATCCAGATGTTTTTGAATTTTACCGGGTTTCCGTGGTCTTGTAGTGATATTGGGGCTTTGTCCGGGTGGGTGGTGTCGTAATCGGAGATTTTGTGGGGGCCTCTCCATTGCGTTCCGCCTTTTAATTCTACGTTGTCGTGGATTAGGATGCCGTTGTGGAATACTGTGAATCGGGCTTTTCTTTCTACTTTGCCGTCTTTGAAGATTGGGCGATGGAAGAGTATGTCATACGACTGCCACTGGCCGGGCCTTAGGCTTGCGTTTACGAGGGGGACTGCTTGGCCGTAGAGGGCGCCGCACTGGCCGTCGGGATAAGTGAAGTTATCGTAGGAATCGAGGACTTGAATCTCGTATTCGTCCATAATAAATACGCCGCTGTTGCCTCGACCCTGGCCCGAGCCTTTGACGGGCGTGGGCGTTTTGAACTCGATGTGCAATTGGCACGACCCGAACTCCTGCTCGGTCTTAATCGGCCCCGATCCTTTGACCGATTCCATGACTCCATCTCTGACGATCCATTTGGACGGCTCGCCTTTTTTGTCCGTCCAGCCGGTGAGGTCGTTGCCGTTGAAGAGGGTTATGACATCGGTGAACGGCTTTCCGGGTTCGTCCGGCGTAATTACCGGAGGCGCGGGGCGATTTGTATCGTGAATTAGCCATCGGCCTGTATCGGTATCGACGTATTGGCGGTTGGGGTTCTTGCTTTCTACTTTCGCGGTTTCGATTTTTTCGCTCGTCTGCTGAGAGGCGCATCCGGCCAGCAGCGTTAGAGAAACGGCTAATGAAAGTAAGAGGGCTTTTCTCATAACTATCGCTCCTTATTGCAATGGGTTTTCGGACAAATTCATCGGCCTTGGCCTCTTCGCGAGGTTAGCCGGCCGATCCAGTATGCCACATTATAGCCGGATTCGAGAGCAGCGCCAATAAGTTTGTTTTCAATCAAATCGTCTCGATACGGAATACGCCGGCTTGTTATAGGGCTGTTGCGAGGGGAATACCGGGTTTTTACCGGCTTTTTTTGCTTAACCTGCGAGAAGGGTGTGCCGATAAACCAATTGAAACCCTTGAATATTATGGTTGGTTGAATTGGTTAAGGAGATGAATATGGGGATTCAGGATTGGTCCGAAGAAATTATCCTGGTGGATTTGCCACCGGAGCCGGATATGGGCGAAGAGCTTAATACGGTTACTGGAACAGTTCGCGACCGGGGCGATTGCGACGTAGTGATAGATTTTGGGGGCGTCGATATTGTAACTTCATCGAGCCTTTCAAAGCTTCTAAAGCTACGTAAACTGCTGGGCGATTGCGGGCACAGGCTCGTTTTCTGCAACGTTGCCCCGGCGACTAAGGGGATTTTCACGGTAACCGGCCTCGAAGGCATATTCGAGCTTGTTGACGACAAGTTTGCCGCCCTTGCCGGCCTGCAAATGATTAGTTAGTCGAAATTCTGAGAATTTAGTTCTTGGCAACCGGTTTGCTTTAGTTTATACTAAGGGTTGATTGAACCGTTGAGCCGGCTACGAAGATCGCTAAAGACGGAAGCGATATTCGTAATCTGCTCGCGGCCTTGTGTTGGAATCAGGGCATACGCGTATGAACGACGAGACTCTGCAAAAGGTCGAGCAGATAACAGGTTATCAATTCTCCGACAGGGAATTACTCGTTATTGCGCTGACTCACGCGTCATCGGTCGATGATCGCCTGGTCAGCAACGAACGTTTGGAGTTCCTCGGCGATTCGGTTCTGTCGCTGGTTATATGCGAAGTGCTTTTCGAGCGGTTCGAGGATTATCTCGAAGGCAACCTTACGAAGATAAAGAGCATGCTCGTCTCCCGCAGCACTTGCTCGCGACTATGCAATGAGATAGGGCTGAGCAAACATCTTCAGGTGGGCAAAGGCATGGTCTCGAACCGGGCGCTGACGGGTTCGCTGGCGGCGGGAGTATTCGAGGCGATTATCGCAGCGATTTATCTCGACGGCGGATACGAAGCTGCCGGCAAGTTTATCATAAAATGCTTCGGCCCGCTGCTCGAACGCGCCGACGCGGAACTTTCCCAGGGCAATTTCAAATCGGTGCTGCAGCAGCACGCCCAGGAGCATCTCAATATGGCCCCAACATACGTCCTTCTCGACGAAAAAGGGCCTGACCACGATAAGTGCTTCGAGTTGGGCGTAATCCTGGCGGATCGCCAATTCAAAAGCGCATGGGGCTCCAACAAAAAAGAAGCAGAGCAAAAAGCCGCCTTCAACGCATTAGTGGAACTCGGAATTATCGAGAAACCCGCCGAAGAGCCTGAATAGGGTCATTCCCCCCTCACCATCAGGTCGGCAATGATGATTCTCGGAGTCCCGGCTTCTCAGGTTACGAGCCAGGCGATGCCGAAGAGGACTACTGCGGTTATTAGCATGAAGACTACTATCGAGCCGAAGAGGATGACGGATTCTTTGATGAAATTGACCGCTCGGACTTCTCGGACTTTCGTGGCCTTATAGACTACCGCTATGGACAGCGCCAGCGGCAGGAGCCAGATTCGCCGCCACCCGTGGCAGCGAAGCTTATGAAGAATACGATGGTCGGAACAACAATCCCCGCCAGCAGCAGATAGAAGGCGGTCTTGCCAAACTTTTGCTTAGATGCATATTCATCGTCCGATTCGCTCGGCTCGGGCGGCGGCGACGGTTTTCGCATTGCGCTGAGCAGTTCCGCATATTCGCTTTCGCTGATTTTTCCCTCGTTTTTGAGGCCCAGCAGTTCTTCTTCCGAGTTTATGTTCATTGCATGTTCCATTTGTTAATCTCCCAAATGCAGGTGCGGTTGGTCTATTCATTTACGCTTATTTATCAATCTTGCCAGCCAACTGCCTTCGATTTGGCTCAGTTTCATCGGGGCGACTATCAGGCCCAGAATGCTCAGTCCCCAGACATAGGGCAACTTGAGCATCAGCCCCGTGGGCAGGCCTATGATGCACGAAACCAGGCTAAAGGTGAGCAGACGCACTCTTAAGGCATCGAATTGCGGCTCGCTGGTTATCGGCGGCTCAGGCTTCTGCGATGGTGGCTTATTCACAGCCTCAAGCAGTTCGGCGTATTCGGCCTCGTTGATCTTGTTTTCATCGCGAAGCTGCAGCAATTCTTCTTCTGACGATATGTTCGATACGTTTTCCATTTATTCAATCTCCCAATACTTTTCCAATCATAACTCATAGCTTGCTACAATGTAAGTGCAAGAAGAATAACAGTAAGAACGGTAAGAACCGAAGTAGTTATGGCGGCAGCTTTACCGTAAACATCCGGCCAGGCAATGACACCCAATACAAACGCTGCTATCTCGAAAGCGACGCCAAGAAAGAACCAAGGCCCAATCTCAGAATGCATATTTGCATCGTGTGCTTGAGCAGCCATTTCTGTTAGCCAATATAGCACCGCCGGTAAAATTATTCCCACAAGCATCAAAACAAATGCAGTCTTACCCAGTTTGTGCTTTGATTTAGCTTTATCCATCCCCAGGGCGGCGTCCTCGTTGCTCTCTGGTGAAGGCTTTCTCATTGCAGCGAGCAGGTCTTGATATTCAGCTTCGCTAATCTTGCCTTCATCGCGAAGCTGCAGCAGTTCTTCTTCCGACGATACGTTGTTCATTTCCTATACCCTTTACACAGTTGGTTGTGAGTTAATCCTTATTAATGTCCTATCGGATTGTTGGCTGCTCGCCAGAGACGGCGGCTGCAGAACCACGCTAATATGGCCCATATAATGAATGCTATCCCAAACATGTTTGCCTCTTGGCTGATAGGATGGTCAGGGCCGTAAATTTTCGCCTCAACACATATCTCGTTCATCAGTGTTACGAACCAGTAACATATCCCAAGAAGGGCGAGCAATGGAAAGAGAAGTGTGTCTGCGACCGCCAGGCCGAGGCCGTGGAGCTTGCCGGCAGAGTGGCGTATTTGCGATATCGAAATCATGCCCAGGATGGTCGTGGCAAACGGGGCGGCTACCCCTATCGGCAGAACTGTGAAAATCAAGAGGTATTGCCACCATTGCGGCCCAGGTGGCTGCTGGCCTTCAACCAGCTCTACACTGTGGGCAGTGAACGTTAGCACTATCATAGCATAGAAGAAGGGTGCTAAAATGGCGCCCCACACAGCAGGTCGTGATAGCCGGGATGTGCAAGGCGGTTCATCCTTAGAAGGTTCGATTCTCAATGAAGGTTTCTTCATTGCCCCAAGTAGATCATTGTACTCAGCCTCGCTAATCTTGCCTTGGTTACGAAGCCGCAGCAGTTCTTCTTCCGACGATACGTTCGATATATTTTCCATTTAATTATTCTCCTGAGAGTCTTTCGAGTTTGCGTTTGGCTTCTGCGACGCTGATTTCGCTTGCTCGCAGTTGTTCGAGGACGGCCTTTTTCTGGGCGTCCATTTCCACCAATACCTTGTAGTTGGCGATTAGCCTGTCCAGTCTGGAGCGTATGGCGGCGTATCCCAGGGGGCTGGTCTGCTCCAAGGTCTTGATACTGAACCCCGCCAGGAGGTACTGCTCGAGGAACTTCTGGTCTTCCGGCGAGAGCCTGTCGAAGGCGGTTTGGCTGAAATTCCCCTCGACCTTGACCTCGCAGGCCGTGCAGGCCATCGCGGCGGTCTGCATGGGCAACCCGCAGGCTGGGCATGATGTAGATAATAGCTTTTTGCTCATATTCACAAATATTAGCATCTTTGCGGGCCAAGTCAAGAAAAATTTGGAAAATATCGGAAAAATCCAAATTTTATTGGTGGGTCTCGGTTGGGCGGGTGTGGCTGATTTTTCTGGCATAGGTGGTTTAATTCCAGCCCTTACGCCACAGAAACACGCCCAAACAACGTTTGAGCGCGCCACGGCCGGATCAAAATTAACGGCCAGAGAAATTGGCCACACCCGGTTGGGCCGTTTCCTCGGCCCGTCTGGCGTAGCCGGCGGAAAAAAGGCGGTGGGAGGTCCCGCCAGCCATATTGTCACCGTGCATTGCGGCTGAGGCGCCGTTGTTCGGCAAATCTTCGGATTTACAATTGACAATCAATAAACAATAGTGAATAATCAATCCAAAGCCCAGGTGGCGGAATTGGCAGACGCGCCAGCTTGAGGGGCTGGTTCCCGTAAGGGAGTGCTGGTTCGAATCCAGTCCTGGGCAGTCCGCGATTGATTATTGATAATCTGTGATTTGCTATTGACTGAAAGTCTTAACTCTTCCGTTTCGACTTTGAAAAGGCAGGGTGTGCGGCGCACGCCGATACTATATAAGTGAATGCAAGAGGGCAGACCAATGAACACCCGTTCGATATTTGATATAGACTGCAATCCTGTGATCCCGGAATGTGGCTTCGCGTGTCCAAAGTGCATCGAGGAGATTCAGGCGACCCTTACCGGCGTGCCGGGCGTCAGCAAGGCATATATGGAGGCCGAGGGCGAAGAACAGAGGCTCGTCGTCGAACACAATCCCGACACGGCGCCGGCGGAACAACTGGTTGGTGTCCTAAAGACGCTGCCCTCATTCTATAAAGGATTCTTCATCCCGACTGTGATTGGGAATCCGGAGAAAAAGGGCTGATGGCCGTATCGGATGAATTTGCGGATTTTGTTGTTGACCAGCTTTCTGGGTGGGGGGAGGTGTCGGTGCGTCGGATGTTCGGCGGGGCCGGGCTTTATTGCCGGGGCGTGATGTTCGGACTCATCGCCGATGACGTCGCATACCTCAAGGTTGATGACTCGAACCGGAAAGATTTCATAAAGGCAGGATCATCTCCATTCGATCCATATCCCGACAAAGTGAAAACAACGGTTATGTCCTATTACGAGATTCCCGCCGATGTTCTGGAAAATCGGGAGGAGCTGGCCAAATGGGCCCAACGCTCACTCACTGTAGCAAAAAAGAAGAAGTAAAATCTAAACAAACCCGGTCAGCGTGTTGGGATTCGGCGTTATCCTCCAGGCCGTCCGCGGCCCTGTCGTTTGTCGGGTCTGGGTTGTAAGGGCTTGACATTCGCTTGCTCGGGGCTTATCATGGAGTCGAAATGTGGTTTCTGGTGATGAATAGTACTCATTCGTAAAGGAGCAGCGTTATGACAACTCGCAGATTTATCTCGGCCTTGGTAGTATTAGGATTGTTCGTCGGTGTAGGCCTGGCTGGCGTTCCGGAATCGGCCTTTGAAAAAGATCCGTGGCCCATGGCCAAGGAAGGGCCTGTGAAGGTCTTCATCCTGGCAGGCCAGTCCAACATGCAGGGCCACGCCTCCTTGCGGACCCTCGAATATCTGATCTACAATGAAGAAACCGCCGCCGAATACCAGCAGTGGAAGGACCGTTGGGGCGACTGGTACGAACGCAGCGACGTTTGGGTCTGGACAACGGACGGCGAGCGCTACGGCAACCTCAAACCTGGCTTCGGCCAAAGCGATAAGAAGATCGGTCCGGAATTGGGCTTCGGATGGGCCATCGGCGAGGCAATGAGCGAGCAGGTGCTGCTGATTAAGACCTGCTGGGGCGGCAGGAGCGTAAAAGAGGATTTCCTTCCCCCGAGCGCCGATTTGCCCCCGGATGAACAGCTCCAGAAAGAGTTGGAGGAGGCGAAGAAACGCAATCCGAACGCCACGATGGACGAGATCAAGGCCCGCTACGGCCTGGCATACAGGGATACCATCAGGCACGTCAACGAAGTGCTCGGCGATATCAAGAAGTATTTCCCCGAGTACGACGAGAAACGGGGTTGCGAGTTGGCCGGCTTCGTCTTCTTCCAGGGCTGGAACGATATGGTCGATGGCTCGCAGCGAGAGGAGAAATTCGTCAACTACACTAAGCGCCTGACCCAACTGATCAAGGATGTGCGCAAAGATTTGAAGGCCCCGAAGCTGCCGGTAATCATCGGCGAGTTAGGCGCCGGCGAGCCCGGCGACTTCCAGAAGGCCCAAGAGGCTGCGACGAAACTGCCCGAATTCGAGGGCAACGTAAAATTCGTCAAGACACGCGAATTCTGGGAGCCTGAAGTCGAGCAAATGGTTAATGACGGCGTCTGGAAGGGACCCGACTGGGTCAAATTCTACAACGTCGGCTCGGAAAAAGGATACCACTACCTCGGCAGCGCAAAAATCTACTACAAAATGGGCAAGGCATTCGGCGAAGGAATGAAAGAATTGCTCGGCAAATAGGCCCGTCGTGGGCGCGCCTGGGTTTCACCGTATCTTTTCGTCCCGCCCCCTTTTCGTGTGCCGCGAAAAAGTCCTCAAAGCCGCATTTTCTGCAAAGAAAAGCAATTTTCAACATAAAGTTCTTCCACATCGAGTCCGATATACCAATATGGTGTTTGTCATCCTGAAAGTGGGTGTCTCGCAATTGGCGGATCGCTTCGAGGAGCAGATTGAATAGAAAGTAGTCCTTGTGCTTATGCGTCTAATATGGGCCGGTAAAAAGCCGACAGAATCGACTGGTGATTCCACCCCGGGGCGTCTGCGTTCTCTGCGATTGATGATGCCGAGAACCGAATTTCTGATCCTGCTTGTCGGACTATTGTGCACGGTTCTGGGTAAGCTGATGGTCGTGCGATCCTACAAACCCGAAAGCCTGGTTGCTGAGACGGCTGCGGTAACCTTTCCCGACCTGCTGTTCTTCGCAGTCGTTGCCTTGCTTATAAGATGCCTGTACATAATCAAACCGTCGGTTCTCTGCGCGCGGTGCGCGCTGTTGATCGCGGCCGTTATGGCCGTCTGGTCGGTATTGAACGCCGGCTGGCTCATATACAGCGGCGTTCAGTTGCAGCCGGGAATTCTCGTATTGTTTGCCCGGGACTTTCGAAACATGTTGCCCCTCGTAATGGCTCACATATTACACGGCATCGGGCAGTTCGTGCTCCTCGTGTTGGGATGTATTGCAGTCTTCGCATTTTTCCTGTGGCGTTTCTTAAGGCCCGGCAGGATTGTTCCCAGCCGCAATCACCATGAGCGGCGGGCTCTCGGCCTGGCGCTGGCCATTACGGTCGGCCTGATTGCCGGACCCTTCGTTCAGCCGTCCGCCGATTCGAGCTTCGCCGCAGAGGTCCTCAACTTCAGCAGCCACTCCTACGCCTTGTTCTCCACTGTGGCCGGCCAATCCCATAACAAATACCCCGTAAAACACAGCCCAAATATATGCTTCTCGGGCAGTCGTCAAATCGGCGATCCCAAGTGTCCCCCAAGAGACCTGCCGAACGTCGTCATGGTGCTGCTGGAAAGCGTATCCCATTCGGTGACTTCCCTGTCCGAGACCGCCGAGCAGACTACGCCTTTCCTCGCTCGGCTGGCTTCTGAAGGCGTCGAGTTCCGCAAGACGCGGGTCCCGATGCCCTACACAAGCAAGGCATTCTGGTCAACGCTGACCGCGGTGACGCCGACAAGCGATGTCCACGACGTCGAAGCCGTCCCTGCCGATGAGCCTTACGAAGGCTTGCCCTCAATTCTTGCAAGGGTCGGATACCGCTCGGCTTTTTTTGAAATGTCAAAAGGCAACTTTGAGTGTGCGCCGGGCCTCTTCAGTAATCTCGCATTCGACTGGGCCTGGTTCAGGGAGAATCTCCAGGACCCATCGGCGCACATAGGATACCTCGGCGGCGATGACTGCCGGATGATTGAACCCGCCATGGAATGGGTCAGGAAAAATGGCCGCCCCTTTTTCCTTATGATGATTACGTCCATCTCCCACGATCCCTTCGACGTCCCCAAATGGTTCGAAAAACCAAAAGAAGAAGAATACGACAAATATCTCCAGACAATTCGCTATACGGATTATTTCCTTGAGCAGCTTTACTCGGCGCTGCACGCCAATGGCCTCGATGAGAACATGCTTCTTTGCATCTTAGGCGACCACGGCACCAGTTTCAAAAGCGAGCAGGCAAAAGGCCGGTGGGCGCCGAGAGAGGAGGTCATCCGCGTCCCCTGGGTCATGCACTGGCCGGGACATGTAGGTCCGGGAAGGGTCGTCCAGTGGCCTTGTTCGCAGCTCGATGTCACGCCGACAATCCTCAACCTGATGGGATTCGACATTGGCAGTGCCGGCTTTGATGGAAGGGACGCCCTCGCAGAGCCGAATTCGCAGCGCAGGATTTACTTCTCGTCGCTAATCCCGGGCAGCCCCGCTGGGTTTGTCGAAGACGGCAGAAAAGTCGTCTTCTGGCCCTACATCAATAAGGCGTTTGAATACGATCTATCGACCGACCCCCAGGAAAACGACCCTCACACAATCCCAGCCGACCGGATAGACCAAATTAGGGAGCAAATCAGTCGGTGGGAATCGCAGTCGCAGATTGCCGTAGATGCCAAGAAGCATGCCAGGCGATTCTTGTATTCTCACTGGCAGGTCTTCAGCGAACCCCATCCACTGCAGGCCGCGGGCGCGAGATGGTCTTTGTCGGCGTTCTTGTATCCTGGTCCGGCGCTTTCCTGCTGATCTGGTTGTATGCCCAGCCGTGGTTTCTGAACTTCACCGTTTTCGGCACAAATATGCGGGAGCTTTTTCAGGTTCACCCCATCAATCTGAGTGTGGGAGTCTGGGTTGGCTTTCTGGCCCTGTTTGGCATCAGCGATGATGACGGCGTCGTGATGGGGACCTTTCTCGATCAGGAATTCCGGGATACCAAGCCGGCGACAATCGCAGAAATCCGCGAGGCGACGATAAGGTCGGGCCAACGCAGAATCCGCGCCGCATTGATGACAGGCACCACAACCCTTCTCGCCCTGATCCCGGTATTCACCTCGACGGGCCGTGGCTCCGATATAATGGTCCCGATGGCAATCCCATCCTTCGGCGGAATGACCATCGAAATACTGACGATGCTCATCGTCCCCGTCCTCTACTGCTGGATTAAGGAAATCAAACTGCGGCCTAACATGCACTAAGCGAACGGCCGCACTTTGAGGGAAAATGAGGATATTTTCCGAATCGTGTAGAATAGCGTCAAAGCAGTGCTTGATAGGGAAGAGAAGGCTGAACAGGCATCAGGACTCGGCTGCGAGGTTTCTTATTACGTCTATCAGGGCCTGGGTTCCGTCTTTTCCTCTCCCTTTGGCCTGGAGTGAGGCGAGCAGTTGTTTTGCGAGCGCTGCGCCGGGGAGGGGTTGTTTTATTTGGTCGGCGTATTCGAGGACCAAGCGGAGGTCCTTTTGCTGCAGATCGACCATGAAGGCGGGGCCTAAGTCTCCTGCGATGATTTTTGGTCCGAGGGCCTTTAGGGAATGGCTGGCGGCCGCGCCTGCGGAGGTGACTTTGAGGGTTGTTTCGAGGTCGAGGCCCGCCTTTTCTGCGAAGGCGAGGCCCTCTGCGATGCTCATAATCGTGTGGATTACCATTACCTGATTGGCGAGTTTTGTTATTTGGCCCGAACCGAGCGGGCCGCAGTGGGTGACGGTTCGGCCCATGACCTCCATAACAGGCCTGACCTTTTCGACAGCTTCTTTCGGACCGCCCATCATAATTGAGAGCTTTGCCTCTATGGCGCCGATTTCGCCTCCGCTGACGGGCGCGTCGATCAGGGTGACGCCTTTGGCTTCGAGGGTTTGCCCCATCTGTCTGGTTGCCGAGGGGGAGATTGTGCTCATATCAACACAGATAAGGCCTGGTCTGGCTTTTTCGATTACGCCGTTTTGGCCGAGGAGTACGGCCTGGACATCGGCGGTATCGGTGACGCAGGTAATAACGACGTCGCTGACTGCGGCGGCCCGGGCGGGCGAAGCAGCCCAGACGGCTCCCTGGGAGAGGATGTCCCGGGCCTTTGACTTCGTTCGATTATGAACGGTCAGCGGATAACCCGCTTTTAGGAGGTTGCGGGCCATCGGCTTGCCCATAATGCCGGTGCCGATGAAGCCGATGTTGGTTTTGGCCATTTTTTAGACAACCTCGAGGCGGCGAAGGATTGCCCTCGTCCAGCGACAGGTTCGCATTTGCGTTAGAATCAGCATGAAGAAAATCAACAGCCAGTAGCCTGAGAATCGCAGGTAGTAAATGATGTTGGCGAATAGGTTGGCCCTGTCGGCTGAATATGCTTTAACCAGTTCGCAGGGCGTGTATATCGCGCCTATAACCACGCTGCCGAAAACTCTCTGCCATGGCAGCAGCAGGACAAACATAAACAAGGCAAGGAAAAACGCCCTGCCGATATAGTTTATCCCGCCCAGCTTGCCTACTATCGAGACCTTCAAGCTGAAGAGTATGGTCAGGACATAGACGCAGGCCGAGAGTATAAGGATGGCGTTTACGATACTCAGGCCCAGACAAAGGCGGCGAATAGTTACCTTCTGGAGGATATCGTTGAGTACAGATTTGGGCGCTGCTTCTGCTGTGGTTTCGGTCGGCGCAGCAAGGGCCGGTTTGTTCGGGTCGGCCGTTGCCTTATTTGGGTCCTGGACTTCGACGGGCGCCACAGCGGCGGCTTCGACGGCTGCTGCCGGGCAGGCTTCGGCTTTTGCGCAACCGGCGCAGTCTGTATCCACCAAGCCTGTATTGACGAGCCAGAATCCGCTCTGCGTGAGCAGTAGGCAAAGGAATACGATTAGAAACATTAAATTTTTCCATCCGCGGAACACACTAACCGCTTCGAGGCTGTCGGTGGTATCCAGCAGGCTGCTTGGGCCGATTTGATCGTTCATTTCTGAATCTCCTATAATTTTGAGTGTTTCTTAGTTGGCCTATGGCCGGTATTTACTTAACTCCATAGTATTATGGCGAGCGCCGGACAAAAGTGCAAGGAATTTGTTCGGACTTGAGCGGTGCAATTTCGCGGGCGAATGCGGCGGTAGAGGCGGAACCTGGGGCTCTTATGCAAAATAAAATCGGCGATTTCTTATAAGGGTGTGATTACCAACCCTTTGAGTTTAACGCTTTTCCGCCTGTGGCGGAGAGTGATTTGGAAAACACGGGTTGAAAGGGCGTAATTGTGGCCGGTCAGACGCCAGAATCGTCACAAGTCGTGGTTTGAATTGGCCGAGTTATTTAGGTGTTTAGGCTTGATTTGTTCTTTCGTTCGGCAGGCCTTTTATGCGTTTTTCGCCGATAGAGGGAACTTTTGGGCCTTTTCGATGTCTTATAAAGAGCTAACAGTCTGATAACGGGTGTAAAAGGGATTGAGTGGTTGCATGAAAGGGCCTTTTAGTAATGGATTTTAGGCCAAGTTTGTTTGCCGGCGCGTCCGGTAAGAATAGAAGGTGTGTTGTGATTTTTTCCTTTATCGGGTTATAGGGTGATCTACGATGATAAATCTTCGATTTTCTCATAAAAGCCGCGGTAGGATTGTTGCGTTAATTGCATGGTTTTTTCTGCTGTCCGGCTTGGGCTTTTCCACAGTTTATGGCGCCTCCGGAGTTGGCGGTTTTCGGATATTCACGGTAAAGCGGATATCCGCCGAGCAGGGCCTAAAGTATTTGTCCGAGGCGGGGATAGGCTCGGTTTCTCATCTCTCCGGCTCGGCTTCGCTGCTCGTTACGGGCAGTCCGGATGATGTTGCCAGGGCGAAAGTTCTACTGGATCTGGTCGATGTGCAGCAGAATTTCGCCGTGAAGGTCATGGGCTCGTCGCTGAAGGCGGAAATCCTGCCTGCCAGCGAGTCTATCGCCGAGAAGCTCAGCGGAATATCCGTCGGCACGTTCGCCTCTCCGCCCGAAGAAAAGGACGGCTCCGGCGCTATAGTCGATATTCACAACGGCTCGCTGCTGATTGTAGCGCAGGCGAGTCATTTGGAAAGAGTTGTCGCCGCGGTAGGCCGATTGCTGAAAGATAAGAAGGATGCCGCCAGCCCCGAAGAGTCCCCTGCCGAGCCGACGCCAATCGAGCCGAAAGTCGATAAGATTGAATTTGTCAGGCCGGCCGATGCGAACTCGCCGAGGAACGGCCCGACCAAGCCGATACCGCAGCAAACGGTCAAGGCCCAAACACCGGGAACGGGCAAGACCGAATCGCCGGAAAAGCCCGCCGATATATACAAGCCTGAGTCCGTACCGGGAGTCGGCGGAAAACTGACGGTTTCGCTGCCTCAGAATCTCGATATAGTCAGCCTGCTGCAATTGGCCGGCGAGTATTTGGACTTGAACTTCATGTACGACCCGCTAAAGATTAAAGGCGAAGTTACAATCCTGTGGACCGGGAACCAGAAGGGAACTATCAAGGTCGAGGAGCTGTACCCTCTTATGGAGTCGGTGCTTCAGTTCCACGGCTTCGCGATGACCCGCAACCCCAACGCCAACATGGTCAGGGTTACACCGATGGCGGATACCGTAGATGCTCCGCTCATCGAAGACAAAGACGACAGGATAACCGATTATGGCAATGTTATTGTAACGCGTATTTTCAAGCTCGAACACATAGATGCAACGAGCGCGAAGAATCTTCTGGACGGCATGAAGCTGGGCGAGAGTTCGCCGGTTGGGGATGGGAAAGTGCTGTTTGTGACGGGTTACGCCTATCGTATGCCCCGCGTCGAGCGTCTGCTGGAGATGATCGACAAGCCCGGCAAGCCGAAGAAGATAAGGTTCAGGCCGTGCAAGTTCACGATGGCGACGGCCCTTGCTCCGAAGGTCAAGGCGCTTGCCGAGCAGTTGGGGACGGTTTCAATAACTGTGGGCCAGATGGCGACGACACCGAGCACGCCGTCCTCGAGCGGCCGCAAGCCGGGTGAGAGTACGGCGGACTATTCAAGGCGAATGGCTGAGGAAAGGGCCGCCCGATCGGGAGCCAGCACCCCGCGTGGGAGCGCGACGCCGGCGGCGGCTGGGCCGGGCGTCTATCTCGATGCCGACGAAAGGACCAACAGAGTCTTGATGATAGGCTTCGACGAAGAGCTGGATTCGGTTGAGGAATTGATAGACGCTCTGGACGTCGAGCAGACGGACCTTCGAGCGTTGAAACTGTATGAGATCAAGAATGTCGATGCGGAGCAGGCGAGGAAGAAACTCCAGGAGCTTGGTATAGTTAGCGGCGACGGGATGTCTTCCTCGTCGTCGAGATCGCGAATTACGGACAGGTCATCATCAACCCTTGTCGGCGCCGCAACGAGGCCGGTTACGTCTCCGGCGACAACTCCGGCCGGCACTGTGACTATGGGCGGCAGAGAGGGCGGATTGGAGTCGCTTGTTGGAGAGCCGATAGTCGTGATAATCGAGCCTACCAACTCGCTGCTGGTGAACGCAACGGCCGAGCAGCATGTCCAGATACAACTAATTCTAAAATACGTCGATGCGGTGACGGATGTAGGAACGATACCTTACGTTATCTATCCCCTGGAGAACCAGAAGCCCGAAGATTTGGCGGCGATCTTAGAGAAGCTGATTCAGGAGACTGTTAAGGACAAAGAGGGCAAGATTGAGACGGTCGTCAAGAAGACGGATGAGGATATAGTAATTGTCCCGGATGAGAATACCTTCTCGATCATCGTCTATGCGAGCAAGAGGAACCAGGAGTGGATAAAGAACCTGATAGAGACGCTGGATAAGCGAAGGCCCCAGGTATTGATTGACGTAACGCTGGTGGAGGTATCAAAGGGCGATTCATTCGAATACGACCTGAATCTAATCCAGAGTTTTCCTGATTTGACTGAGACCGCGGGCGTGATCACGCCGGATGCAAACACCATAGGCAGTGTGATTAACAAGCTCATAAAAAGCACCGAACGAGACCGCTACATAGATTATCAGGTCGAGAGCGGTGCGGGCACGGGTTTTTACGGCGATAGGCACGTTAATGCCTTACTGAATCTAATGCAGAAGAAGGATTATGGAAGGATCATGGCCAAGCCGAAGATTCTCGTGAACGATAACGAATTAGGCACCATCAGCACCACAGACACTACATACATTGAGAAGAGGTCTTCAATTCCACTGAGTACGGCAGGGGGCGGGACAGGAGTAACTACGGTGACAACGGCAGTTGACTATCAGGGCTACGATGCCGGGATAAAACTCGATATTACTCCTCATATCAGCGAGGGGCAACTGCTCCGCCTGGAGATAACGCTGACTCGTTCCGACTTCACCGGCTCAACTGCCGGCGATAAGCCGCCGAATACGACGGCCACCGATATCGCCACGATTGTCACGGTTCCGGACGGCAGCACGATAATCTTAGGCGGTTTGGAGAAGCTGAATCAGGGCAAAGGCGGTACAAAGGTCCCGCTGCTTGGCGATTTGCCGATTGTCGGGGGATTGTTCAGGAGCGTCAACAACAGCGACTTGCAAAAGAGGACGTACATATTTATTCGAGCCGAGATCATCCGGCCGGCGGAGACGCTTGCACAGGGGCTGCCAGACTTGGAGAAGATATCGCAACGGAACAGGCTGGCATTCGAGAAGTTCGAGAATGAGTTTCAGGGCTACAAGAGTTTTCCCGGAATGAAGTCCAAACCGATGCAGCCGGCAAAGGTGCTCGATACGGAGTAACGGGCGAACAATCCGGCCGGAAAGTCAGTAGAATTAGACAGCACAGAGTTTTTGAGATATTCGACGTGCATGAAAGATTTACTCTTACGAACTGCAGAGCGAACCGAACTGGTTGACGCCGATCAACTGCGCAAGTTCTTCGATGAGCATAAGGGTCAGGGGCGTATCGACGAGGCGATGCTGAGTTGCCCTTATTTCACCGAAGAGGCGGTATTGAAGCTTTTCGCCGAGGCTCTGGGCTGGGAGTACTTATCCGAGATTCCCGCCAACTCTGTTCCGACGGAATTCATCGAGTCCGTTCCCGCGACTTACGCCCAGCACCATTTCCTCATCGGAATAAAGCTCGAGCAGGAAAATGGGGGGCTTACGATAGTTCTGTCAAAGCCTTTGGATGCGAACGCTCTGGATAACGTCTCGAAGATGACCGGGCTGCCGGTGAAGGCGGCGATTTCGACTCGGACGGCGATCACATCTGTTATCGACGTCGCCTACGAGCAGCGATCTACGGTCATCGAGGAGGTTGCCGAGGAACTCGATCAGCAAAATCTGGATCAGCTTGTCGATGAGGTCTCGGCCTCGGACGACTTGCTCGACGTTGTGAACAGACCGCCGGTTATCAGGCTGGTGAACGATATTCTGTTTCGCGCTCTGCAACTGCGCGCGAGCGATATTCACGTTCATCCCTACGAAACAAAGGTTCAGATTCGGTATCGCATCGACGGTATTCTTTACGACGTCTTGAACCTGAACAGAAACGTTCTTTCGCTGGTGGTCTCTCGAATCAAGGTTATGGCGGGTATGGATATAGCCGAGCGTCGTCTTCCTCAGGACGGTCGATGCAGTGTTCGGCTTGGCCAGCGCGAGGTGGATTTGCGTATCAGCACCGTTCCGACAAGCTACGGCGAGCGGAGCGTTATAGCGTCGGCCTGCGAGTTTGCCTCCCTCCTGACATGACTGACCTTCCAACTGCTCAATTGGCACAGCAAATCCCTCGAACGTCGATACAGTGGTTTTATGTACACGCTCTGCACTAGGTACCGCCCGTCGAATTGCTGAACGAGCAGTTCGCTGTCGCTGAATACCGCCAACTCTTCGGCGTCTATTTGCAGCGCCGCTTCGATTGCTTTTATGAAGGCTGTATATTCGGCCACGTTGTTTGTGGTCTGGCCGAGGAAGAAAGCCTTTTGTTTCAACTCCATGCCGGCGGCATCGCTCAGAACGAATCCCGCAGCGGCAGGTCCCGGATTGCCTCTGCTGCCCCCGTCCGTGTAAACGATGATTTTCTCTGGCAAGGTATTAACTCCTCGAAGATCACTGGTTCGTCGTTACGATCAATCAACTGTCTGAATCAGCGAGCACCATTATTCTTGTGCAGTTGGGACAGCGAATAACCTCGTCCTTGCTCATAAGCTTGTTGACGGATTCGGCCGTGATGCCCATGAAGCATCCGCCGCAGCTATAGGCCCTCTTCTTATCGTCCGGTCGCTCAATCGCCGTAACCGCCTGCCCGTCATAAGTATCCGCCACTCGCTTGAACACCTCCAAAGGCTCTGGTGGTATGTTCTTGGCTTCTTCGTCCCACTCTCTCTGGATTTTCTGAATCTCGGTTTCGTACTTGGCGGCAATATCCCCTGATTCGGCGCGTGTCTTTTCCAGTTGCTGCTTCTGCTCTTCTATCTGTTTCCGGATTTCCTTGCACTCGGCCTCGTCGGCTTCGATGTCTTTGAGCAGATCGAGAATATGATTCTCATTCTTGGAATTGTCCGCCTTGGTCGTGTTGAGCTGCGTAAGAACGGCGGCATACTCCTTGTTTGTCTTGGCGGTGTTCAGAGAAGCGCGCAGTTTGGCAATATCTTCATCGCGAGCTTTAAGATCAAGCTCCAGCCGATCGTACTGAATCTGCGTCAGTTGTATTTCTTCTTTCTTGGCCTCCATCGCGTTTTGGGAGCTTCGTACCTGATTTTCCTGTATCACAACGTTTCTTCTGCATCTTGCAAGTTTCGCCTTGGCGGCGCGTAAACGATTCTCCACACTTTGTAATTTCTTCAGCCCGTTCAACACAGGTCCCATTTGTGCTCCTTAGCCCAATTGTAAAAATATTGAACCCTGTAGTATGCCCTTTGCCGCCAGGGTTTGCAACCAAATTCTTTTCGGATTTTGTCGCTAATTTCGAGGATTTTCAATCAGGCGTTCATATATCCGTTTTTTTTGACTTCTGTCAGTGGGAATATGCGGTGGCCGGGCGTGTTTTGCGGTTAAACATTTCTCTTTTGTCCGTCTCGGCGGTATAATTGCCCTGCCATGAACGATTTCCTCAGCAAATTGGTGCAAATCGATACGACCTCGTCGGAAGGCGAACTGGCGGCGGCCAAGGTTGTTGCCGAAGAGTTCGCCTTATCCGGCATAGAGGCTCGAATAGACTCCTGGGACCGGACCAGAGCCAATATTTCGGTGCGGATCGGCTCTTCGGGCCGTCGGCCAGCGCTTTTGTTTGCGTGCCATCTCGACGTTGTCGGGCCCGGGCAGGCACCCTGGGAGCACCCGCCCTTTAGCGGCGTCCATAGGGAAGGGCGGGTTTACGGCAGGGGTGCGACGGATATGAAGGGCGGGATAGCCGCCATCGTCGCGGCTATCAGGCAGATGGTAGATTCAGACGTCGAATTGCTTGGCGATATCGTATTTGTCGCCTCTGCAGGCGAAGAAACGGATAGCTGCGGGGCGATAAGATTTGTTGAAGCCGGGGCCGAGAGGGGCGAATTTGCGGGCGTTATTATCCCCGAACCGACTGATTTCGACGTCATTACCGCTCATCGCGGGATGCTTTGGCTCGAATTGGCCACTGTGGGCAGAACCGCTCACGGCTCGACCCCGCACTTAGGCGTAAACGCGATAAGCTCGGCCAGGGCCCTTCTCAATGAGCTGGAAAGCTACGACACCAAGGTCGAACCCCACGAATTGCTGGGCGGCTGCTCGATGAGCATTAATACGATTGCAGGCGGCGAAGCCATCAACGTCGTTCCGGATAAGTGTACTATCGGAATAGACTTCCGCACCCTTCCGGGCCAGGATCACGGCGAGATTCTCGGCGATTTGCGAGAGATCTTTGCGAAGCTGAAGTCCGCCGACCCGAATTTCGACGCTGAAATCGCGATAGTTCGCCAGGTCGAGCCGTTGGAAAGCGATTGCAGCAACGAGTTTGTCCGAGATTTTTGTTCGATTGTCGGAGCGACAGAGACCAAAGCCGTGGGCTTTACGACCGATGGCCCGCATTTCGCAGAACTTGGCGCGCCCGTAGTAATCTTCGGCCCCGGAAAGCCGGAGTTGTGCCACAAGCCAAACGAATACATCGAAATCAGCGACGTCGAAAAGGCCGTTGACTACTACAAAGACATCATTTCCAAATTCCTGACCTGATGCCGGCCCCGAACGCTCAAAATCGCTCTAAAAGGCGATTTTCCCAAGGCCGCCGGCTCTGGCGCCGCCAATAAATCCTCCCCCCCCGATAACCATAACTCCCTATTATTGAATAACTTAGAGAAGTAACCTTCACCCGAGGGCCTATAATATTTACAGAAATTCCTTGACTTATGCGTTTTAGTTTGTTAAACTACTTACTGAATATATCCGGCGGAGATCGAGATCTGGAACACACAGCGCGTATGCTGTGGAGGTTGTGGTGTGAATAGAACATACTTCAGCGAATCGTCGGTGTTTTTTATGTGCTGAAACTATAAAGGACTCTTTTAGTCAAATTAGACGGTTGTCATAGGAGTACGGGAATTAAGCTAATTACTCGAACTGGCCAGTGGTCGGTTCGAGAATGGAAAAATCAAAGATTAAAGTGCAAAATTGCGGTTTCGGTCAGTTTGAGTAATTATATTACGGTGGAACCTCGATAATAAGATAGTGGGATCGAGGTTTGTGGTGAAGTAGTGTTTTCGTGAACATGCTGAGTTTGATTGTAGGTACACGGAATGAAAAGGAGAAACATTATGAATCGGCGAATTTTCTGTAAAATACTGTTAGTGGTGGTTGTAGTTCTGGGATTGTTTGCTCTTTCGGGGATTTTAGAGGCCGCCGGCAACAGCGGCGCGGCCTTCGAGCGCGTCAAAGCCGTCCAGGAAGCGCATACGAATCGCCTTATGGCGGTCAAGGGGGTTGTCGGCACGGCCATCGGGCTCGACGAATCTGGAGGGCATGTCGTTGCGGTCCTGCTGGAACGGCCGGGCGTTCAAGGTATTGCAAAGAAGCTCGACGGTATCTCGGTCAAAACGGTTGTCACCGGCAAAATCAGCGCTTTGAGCGACCCTACCGCCAAGTTCGGACGCCCGGTTCCCATAGGCGTCTCGACAGGCCACCCGGCTATCACTGCCGGAACGATCGGCTGTAGAGTCATAGATGGGGAAGGCAATGTCTATGCCCTGAGCAACAACCATGTGTATGCCAACGAAAACCAGGCCTCCATCGGCGATGCAGTCATCCAGCCGGGCACTTACGACGGAGGCACGTCACCGGCTGATGATATTGGCACTCTCGCCGATTTCGAGCAGATCGTATTCAATCGCAAGGCCGGAAACGAGATAGATGCGGCCATTGCCCTCAGTTTGACCGCCAATCTCGACAATGCTACGCCAACTGACGGCTATGGCACGCCCAATTCGGCAATCGCCACAGCCGTGCTCGGCCAAAACGTGCAGAAATTCGGGCGCACAACTGAATTGACCAAAGGGAAAGTCACTGCCGTCAATGCCACTGTCGATGTCGGCTACGGCCCCGGCAAGACGGCGAGATTTGTCAAACAGATCGTAATCGAGCCCGGCGGTTTCAGCGCGGGAGGCGACTCCGGTTCGCTGATTGTAACGGATGATGAAAATCTTAATCCGATTGGGCTGCTGTTCGCCGGCAGTTCAACGCACACCATCGCCAATCAGATTGGTCTGGTGCTCAGTCGATTCGGCGTAACTGTTGACGGGCAGACGCCTGGTCAAAATGACTCTCCCAGCGTTTTAATCACAAGCCCTACTAACGACTCGACCTTTGACTCCGGGGCCGCTATTCTCTTTGGGGGTACGGCTAACGATACCGAGGAGGGGGATCTCACCGCAAGTCTGGTCTGGACATCTGATAAAGATGGCCAGATAGGTACGGGAGGCAGCTTCTCGGCCATACTGAGCGACGGCAACCATACCATCACCGCCTCGGTGACCGACTCCGGCGGCAAGACCGCGAGCGTCTCGGTCAGTATCACCGTGGGGACACCGCCTGAAGAGCCAACAGCCGTGATTGTTGACTCAATAACCTACGCCACCCAGAACGGAAGGAATAACGACAGAGACCTGTTGATAACTGTTGTTCTGGTAGATGATCTGGATCCGCCCGGCCCGGTCAGCGGCGCATCCGTCTCGATTGGCATTTTCCGGAACGGCGCACCCGCCGGCTCAGGCAGCGGCACAACGGGGACAGGCGGCACGGTAACATTTAAGCTGAAAAACGCCCAATCCGGCACATATACAACGCAAGTCACAGCCGTGACAGCCGCAGGGCTAACCTGGGACGGCGAAACCCCAACGAATGGATTTACCAAATAATCCGGCATTGGTCCATATTATAATTGCAGTCGGTGTCCTTAGCGGCTGTTCCAGGGACAATGCCGGTTATCTTGGGAAAGGATGCCGTGTGAGCGAAAAGACGATTGAACAGGTGCTCGAAGAAAGAACCGACCAATGGATGGCGATCCCAGGCGTCGAGGGGACCGATATAGGCCTCTTCGAAGATCAGCCGTGCATTATGATTCTCTCGTCGGTGGCTTCAGAGCAACTGCGCGGTAAAATCCCCGAAACTCTCAACGGCTACAACATCGTAATTCAAGAGACCGGAACATTCCGGGCGATGGAAGAGCAATAGCCCAGGTTACGCTTTTAACCTGAATATTTCACAGGTTTTTCATATTTTTTGATAGACAAATGACCTAACTGCTTGTAGTGTAATGAGTTATACTGAACATTATACTTAAACAGAAAGGCCATTACTATGACAGATTGTAACACACAACCACTGCTTTTTTCAAATCTAAAAAACAAAAAAATCCAGGCTGATTTTGCCGGTGGCTATCCGTACAAAGATATCTTCGTACATGTACTTGCCTGCCTCAGAGGCCGGATGCCTGCTGTTTCATCGGGCTGATGGTCTGAAAATCCTGATTGTTTGTATGGGGGTAGGGGGGAGTTTGCGCACAATGTGCCGAATCAGGTGCACCCAGCCAAATTTCTGCTAAAATTAATTTCCAAACCTGAATTTGATATCCCTATGAAATATGCGGGCTAATATATCAGCGAAGGCTCGGTTTTGCAACAAGCAATCCTCCCTGTCGGCCCTGAAAGTGGGATTTGGCGGATTTCTTTGGAAAATAATGAGCATCAAGAGAAAAATATAAAGGCTGGAGCTTCGGTTCGTAGAGATTGGCAAGAGCCTTGCGGATAAGTCGTAGAGGCAGGAATGAATGGCGGGCTATTGGGCGTTTTCGGCCCTTCGGCAATGGAAGAACGCCTGCAACTGCCGGCTGCATTGGTCGGCTAATACGCCGGATTTTACTTCGAGCCTGTGGTTGAGTCTCTCGTCCTGAACGATATTATAGAGGCTCTTGCAGGCCCCTGCTTTCGGGTCGTCACAGCCATAAACCAATCGATCCAGCCGACCCAGAACCATCGCCCCGGCGCACATCGTGCATGGCTCGAGAGTAACGTATATTGTGCAGCCGTGGAGGCGCCAGTTCTCGATGAACGCCGCGGCCTGCGTCAATGCGATAATCTCGGCGTGGGCTGTCGGGTCAGCAAGCTGCTCTCTCTGATTATAAGCCCTGCCGATGACCTGATTCTCATAGACGATGACCGCACCGATAGGAACATCGCCGTTCTCCTCGGCAATCTGCGCAGCCTTGATCGCTTCGAGCATATAGTGCTCATCCTGTTTGCTGTCAATTGCGCTCATAGAACAATAGTCACCAGCGAGCACGGGCTGCTCATGCTGACAGAGGGACTCACCCATGTCCACGCTCTCATTTCTTGTTCTCCGCATCAGTCCTCTCAAGCACAAGCACGGCTGCGCCCGATCCATCTTCTGCCCTGGCGATAATCCTCCCGTTACTTACGGACGTGGCAATAATCTTGCCGTCTTCGTATGTCATCTGTGCATTGCCTTCGGGGTCCATGGTCCACGTCCCTGCAACTGTTTTGTCGGGGATTTTCACGATAAAGATGCCCTTCTCCATGAAAGAAAGCTCGACCGGCTCTCCTTCCTCAATCGTACCCTTCCATGTACCCATATAGCCCTTTTCCGGCTTATTACCGCTGCACGAACTTAATGCCGCACACATCAAAAGAACCACTGACAATCCAAGAACATTTCTCATTGAAGTACTCCTTTCACTAACTGCAAATTTCCCATCTGCCACTAATCTGGTTTCGTTCGGCCATGTTTGCTATTCCAGTATAGCTACTTTCTCGGATAAGGCAAGTTTTCCCGGCGATTTAGCGAGAATTCCGGGACTCGGATCGGTACTCGATGATTTGTGTATCAAGGTCGATAGGGGTTTTTGAGGTTTCATCGGCCATCGGTTTTGTATTGTGAGACTATTCCCCCATAACAATCGAAAGTGTGGGCATCATTGTGAGGCGTTTCGGCGCCGGAACAGCCTCTACCTTCGAGGGGTAGGAGATACCCAAGGCATAAATTGCCACGTCGGCCTTCGGTCTCCTCGCAATGACGAGGGCCACAAAACCAAGTGTTACGGGGTAGTAGGGCAAAAAGCGAACGGTCGGCGCCGTTGCACCCGCCCCCCCCCCCAAAACCCCAAC
>JBGLNQ010000001.1:0-1512446 GCA_041322395.1 Sedimentisphaerales bacterium | reverse complement strand
TCGAACGGTCGGCGCGGTTGCACGCGCCGACCCGCAAATACCCCCAAGGGGAGTCGAACCCCTTGAGGTAAATCGACAACCTCTTGATAACAAAGCACTTACAGAAAACGAAAATTCTGTCTTGTCCACCAGCTTGGACAAAATCCTGCGCAATTATCCCGAATTGAGGGAGTTTGTCAAGCTCTGGCCGGAGTTGCCTGAGCATATCAAGCAAGCAATCAAGGCTTTGGTCCAGGCACATATCGGGGAGAGAGAGTAAATGCCAAAGCGGAAGTCCAAAAAGATGCCAGTTAAGAGCCATGCCGCAATAGAGAAGGCGGCGCGTAGTGGAAAAATCCCTGCCGAACAGGGAAAAAACGATGTCGGCTACAAGAAGCCGCCCGAAGAACATCAGTTCAAACCAGGGCAGTCTGGGAACCCTGAAGGCCCGCCTGTCCGCAGGACCAACCTCTGGGTATGGTTCTGCAAGTATATGGAAATGACGGACAGCCAGCTTGAGAAGCTGGACCGAGACAAACTTACCCAGGCCCAGCAGACGGCCTTGAAGCTTGTCCAAAATGCGAAGAAGGGCAAAGGTTCGGGTTCACAGCGGCTGGCACTTGCAGTGTTTGACAGGGAGGAGGGCCGGGCCGTCGAACACCTGCACATAACCAGCGAGGATGAGTTGACTGAGGACGAGTGCGAAGAAATTCGGGAGATGTTGTTGAAGAACCATGTTGACTGACCGGCAAATCAGGAATATCGGCAAGGCGATCCTGCTCTATCGTCCGCTCCCGGCAATGCGAGAGTTTCACCAAAGCCCGGCCAAGAATCGCTGGCTGTGCGGCGGCAATCGCTCCGGCAAATCTGAGGGCAATATCGGTTACGACTTATGTTCGTTTGCTTTGGGCGTACACCCGTATCGCAGGACTCCGAAGAACGCAACGATATGGGCCGCTGCAAATAGTTGGTCGTTGGTCGGAAAGCTCCTGTGGAGCGAGAAACTAAAGGCATATCTGCCCATGCAGCAAATACGCTCGATTAGCTGGCACAACAAGGGCGCAGAGATACCCGCTGAATTGCGTCTGGCCAACGGCAACCGGATAGAATTCAAGGCATACGAGCAGGGCCGCAAAGCCTTTGAGGGTAGGGCCATAGACGCCTTCTATGGCGATGAGCAGTGCAAGAGCGATTCTGACGCTATCTGGACGGAGATACAGGCTCGCCTGATGGACAAAAAAGGGTTCTCGGCGCAAAGTATGACGCCGATTGTTCCCCAAAGCTGGCTTGAAGAAAGAATTGGGGCGCTGCCTGAAACCGATGCGGTGTTCTATGCCGATCTGAACGACAACCGCAAGAGCAGGGGCGGATACGTCGATGATGAGGAAATCGACTTGATGATCGAGCAGTGGCCCGCCGAGATTCAGCAGACGCGGATCAAGGGTTACTTTGCTGCCTTTGCCGGGGCCGTGTATAAGACCTTCAACCGCGATACACACGTGATAAAGCCGTTTGAGATACCAGGGGACTGGCTGCGCTATCGGGTAATTGACTGGGGCTTTAATAACCCGTTTGTGTGCCTGTGGCTTGCACGGGACCCAGACCGCCGATGGTATGTCTATGCAGAGCATTACAAGGCCCGCGAAACGCTGGCCTTCCACGCCGAGCGAATCAAACAGATTAGCGGCAATGAGAAGTACCGTGCAACATGGGCCGATCACGACGCCCAGGAGCGCCACGAGTTCGCCAAGTTGGGCATATCCACATTAGCGGCCAAAAAGGACGTGCATCTTGGCATAGAGGCGGTTCAAGCCGCCCTTAAGGTACAGGGCGACGGCAGGCCCCGACTTTTCATCTTCAAGGCGTGCAAAAACACGGTTCAGGAAATGGCCGGTTACAAGTGGGCAGAAGGCACGGAGACCAAAGACGCCAAAGATGAACCGTTGAAGGTGAACGACCACTGCCCGGATTGTGTTCGTTACGCCATATACGGCGTTGAAGGAAAATTCTATTTCTCGGAAAGCGATTTGTCATAAGGAGACGGATATGAACGAATTGATATGGATACAGTGGGAAGATTTGGAAAAAGCAGAGTTAGGCCATACGTTTGACGTTGATGCCCTACACAGGACGTGCAGCTTCACGAATGAAGCGAGCGTAAGGGCGCTGCCGAACATTGCACAGGTAAGCCAGATGGGCCATAATCCTCCGGCGAAACCGGCCTGCGTCGAGCCCATTTGAATGACGCCCTGATAAACCATCCATTTCGAGACGAATCCGTTGAACGGCGGTATTCCAGAAATGCTCAAAGATGCAATCAGGCATGCAGTGAAAGTCAGCGACATTTTCTTGCCGAGGCCTCCGAGCCTTTCGAGATCGGCTGTACCGGCGGCCTGCTCGACGGCTCCGCCGCACAGGAATAAGCAACATTTATATATAGCATGGTTGAGCATGTGGAATACCGCCCCTGCTATTCCTACGGTTGTCATAGTGGCGATACCGAGAACCATGTATCCTACCTGGCTTATCGCGTGATAGGAGAGCAGTTTCTTGAGGTTGTGCTGCACCATTGCAATCATCACGGCGATGAGGATGGTCGCCGAACCGATGATTGCCAGAACGATGCTCAAGGCTCCCGGCTTTAGTTCGAACAATTCGCGCGTCAGGAGCACAAGCAGATAGATTCCGAGCAGCTTATCGATTGCCGCGGGAAGCAGCGCCATGACTGAGGTCGGGGCGTACTCGCCGCTGGTCGGCAGCCACGTGTGCAGGGGCATTGCGCCGGCCTTGGTGATAGCCGCAAGCAGCAGAAGCAAGAACGCTATAATCGCCAGCGGGCCTGTTGCAGACAGGCTGATCTGCGAGATGACAAACGTTCCGGAGAGCTTCCAGACCATAGCGACGCCGAGCAAGAATGCGGCGTCTGATGCGCCTATCATTGCGAATGTCTTGGTGGCGGCGAAACTTGACTGTCTGCCGCCGGTCGTTATCAGCAGGTACAGGGAAACGGTAACAACCTCCCAGAATATCAGCAGGAAGAGCAGATGGTCCGAAAGCAGTATCCCGGCAGAGCCTCCTATCGTCAGCAGCACCGCGGCGTAGTACTCGTTCGGCCGCTTGGCGCCGAACATCGATTTGAGTGAATACACAAGTATCAGAACGCCGAAGCCCATTGCGAACATCAATATGAATGAACTGAGCGGGTTCGAAACCAAGAGCAGGTCGAGCTTGAAATTGTCTATTTCAAGGATCGGCCTGGCGTAGGCGGAGCCGGCGCCGGCGAATACGGATATTGCCAGGACAAAAGCGGCAATTGCAATAACCAGAGCCGCCCCTCTGGAAAGCGATCTTAGCTTATCCGGGAGCAACAGGAGCACGAAGCCCGCCGCCAGAGGCAAGAATACAATGATGCTAAGAACATTCGTTTCCAATTTACAAATCCTCCAGCTTCAATTCGGGGGAGCCGATTTCCTTTTTTATCTTTGCGGTCTTTTCCCGGCTCAGGCGCAACAGTGATTCGTAATCGAGTATGACATTGCTTCGGGAATCCATAACGGCCATTCTCTCGGTGCAGCTATAGCACGGATCGACGGCGGCGAGCGTAATGGTTACGTCGGCAATGTGCTGTCCGATGCACGAGGCCCTGAACGAAGGGACATTGACATAACTGGGGGCCCTGATCTTATGACGAACCGGCCTGTTTCCGCCGTCGCTGCGAACATAGTGGAACGTCTCTCCTCTGGGCGCCTCTGCATGGCCGCAACCCTCGCCCGGCGGTATCTCCTTGACCTCCGCTGCTACGGGGCCTTTGGGCAGTTTCTTAAGAGCCTGTCTGACCATCTTTATCGATTCGAAGGTTTCCAGCAGCCGCACTACTGCTTTTGCGAATACGTCTCCTTCGGTCTGAGTAATGACTTTCCAATCCAAATCCGCGTAGGCCGCGTAGGGATCGTCGCGCCTGACATCGATATCGACGCCGCTTCCTCTGGCTGTCGGGCCTACTACCGCATAGTCCATGGCGTCTTTGTTACTGAGAGTCCCAACACCTTTGAGGCGGGCATGGAGCACGGGGTCGTCGAGGACGGCTTTTGCGAGCATTTCTGTCTTCTGCTCGACATTATCCAGTTCCTGGAGTATTTTGGGAATTATTTCGTCGGGTACGTCTTCGCGGCAGCCGCCCACCTTCACATTGCCGTAGTTGTTCCTGTTGCCGGTTATCTTCTCGAGCAAATCAAGCACCGGCTCGCGATATTTCCACGCCCACATAAAGACGGTATCATAACCGATGAAATGCCCGGCGAGACCCACCCACAAAAGATGGCTGTGTATGCGTTCGAGTTCATTGATAATCACTCGCACATAAAGCGCTCGATCAGGCGGCGTTACGCCGACAATATCTTCGACCGCCTGGACGTAGGCCAACGGATGAGATGCGGAGCAGATCCCACAGACTCGGCTAACGAGAAAAGGAACCTGGTCAAACTGCAGCGTTTCGCTTAACTTCTCAATTCCCCGGTGGTTGTATGAGATTCTCACGTCGATATCGGTTACGATCTCGCCATCGACAGTCAACTGGAAAAACTCCATCTCCTCCTGCAAAGGATGGAAAGGGCCTACCGCAAGAATCGGTTTTCTAACTGATTTCTTCATTTCTTAACTTCTTTCCTCAGCGGATATACACCTTCGGGCCAGTCGTCGGACAAAATCAGACGTCTCAAATTAGGGTGATTGATGAAATCGATTCCCAGTATGTCTCGCATTTCCCTCTCTATCCACTCGGCGGCGGGCAATATCGGGGTAATAGATTCCATCGACGGATTTTCCCGGTCTCGAATGAACGCCTTTACGGTGACGATGCATCCGGTTTCGTCGTTGGAATAGTGGTAAAGAACTTCAAAGCAACTGTCGGAATCAATTCCCGTCGCAATGATAAATCTCAATGCGAGGTCTTGAAACAGAAACTTGTTGACGGCGAAACTGTTTTCGCTCTCGCACAGCAGAAAGACCCTTCTATCGGAAATCCGCTGCGTATCAATGAGCTTATCGCTAATTTCTGCAAGCCTGTTGTCTAATTCTTCCTGATTCATAAAACCGTCCTGTTATATCGCTGCCAGGGCTTTAACGACGCCTGATATCATCGCCTCCGGTTTCGGGGGGCAGCCGGGCACATAAGCTATAATTGCATTCGGATCGACTTCCTTGACTATTTTATCCACGGGGCCGGCGACATGGTAGGCACCTTCGAAAATACCTCCTCCGCCTGCGCAAGCGCCCATGCAGAATACGACACATGGCTTCGCTGTTTGACGATATACCTCTTGAAGCCGCTTTGCAGCCTGTTTCGTCCCGACGCCCGTGACCAGCAGGGCGTCTGCGTGGCGGGGCGAGCCGACCAGCTTGATGCCGAATCGCTCCACGTCGAATTTAGGGGTGAGCAGGTTTACGATCTCGATGTCGCAGTTGTTGCACGCGCCGGTATTGACGTGAAATACCCAGACCGATTTTTTTAACGCCTTCATTTTCCAGCTCATAGATCCACCTTAAAGCCAGCCGATGCCGTAATAACCGCCTATCGTTGCAAGTGCGATGGCGAGAATCAACGCGATACTGCAATAGACCCAGAAGAACTTCATGGCCTGGTCTATTCGAACTCGAGGGTTCGTATTTTTAATCAAAATCACCAAAACAACGACGAGCACATACTTGCCTGCGCCCGCGGCGACCGCTCCTGCCGAACCGACTCCGAAGCCGCCAAGAAAAACCATAACCATGAACAGAGGCAGTGCGACGAGCATCGTCGTGTGCATTACTTTCCAGGCTGCCAGCAGCGCGCCTGAATACTCCATGATCACTCCGCCGCCGAGTTCGGTTTCGGCCTCCGCCATATCGAACGGTACATACCCGAGTTTGGCCTGCACGCAAAGAAGCGCAACCAGAAAAGCGACCATCCCGGATATGCTCCAGACGGGGGTGCTCTGCGCTATATCGGCGAGGCTTAGCGAACCGCCGGCCTTTATTACCACTACTATAAATGCCAGCACCAGAGGCAATTCGTAGCTCATTACGAGCTTCATTTCTCTGCTTGTGCCCATCGTAGCGTGAGGGCTGCCGCTTGCGCTGCTTCCGAGAATCAATGCAAGCGAGGGCAATACCATCAGATATATCGCAACGACGATGTCGCCCATGAATGCAGACTGCGCCACCGTAATTCGCCAGAGCATTATCGAGAGCAGCAGGACTCCGGCCAGACCGGCCAGCGGCGCAAACATGAAGACCGCTCGATGGGCGCACTCCGGTACGAGTATCTCCTTGCCCATCAGCTTTGCGACGTCATAAACAGGCTGCAGAACAGGCGGGCCTACGCGCCACTGCACAAGGGCGCTGACTTTTCTGACAATCCAAGAAGCTATCAGGCCAAGTATGATTGTGCCCGGAACGACGGCAATCCAGAACAATACGTTTGCTAAGACGCTCATTTGTTTGCCTTCTCCTTTTTCCTCAAAAACGGCTCCCACCTGCTTCCGCCGACGACTCTGACTACAATGCCCTCGAAAATTTCGACTAAATCATCCTCCTTTTCCATATCCACCTGACGGTACTCAATACTTCCGTCGCTGCATGTCGCAACGCACAAGGGCTTGCCGTCCTGATCCAATCTGCCCTTTGAAAGGTCGCATACGCTGCTCGGAAAAGGAATTAGATCGGTGTATATGGTCCCGAAGGGGCATGCTATCGCGCATGTTCCACAGCCTGTGCAGAGCATGTTGGCCCTCTTGAGCACCCCGGCGTCGCTACCATCGCCTGGCGCCTTCTCCAATGCTTGCCGGGGGCATGCGTTGATGCAGGGCGCCGCTTCGCAGCGATGACAGATCAACGCGAATCGGGCCATTTCGAGCAGCGAATCAATCCCCTTGTTTTCAGGGTGGTTCCTGTACGAACACCGTACGCCGGATTGGCCTTGGGACTTGCATTTGGCCAGGTCGATTATTAGCTTTGCAGTCATATTTCGTATCTCGTATGTCGTTTCAGACGCGACGTTTATCAGTCCCAGATGTTGGGGTATTTCTTTATTTGGCCGTAGGTGAAGACGGGTCCGTCTTTGCAGACGTAATACTCGCCAAGCATACAATGGCCGCACTTGCCGAAACCGCAACTCATGTTCTTTTCCATCGAAAGATATATCCTTTCGGGCAGAAAACCTATTTCGAGCAGCTTGAGAGTTGCAAACTTCATCATTATCGGAGGCCCGCACACCACTGCCACAGCATTGGCGATCTCGACATCCTTCTTATCGAGTATCGTTGTTACAACGCCGACGTTCCCGTCCCAGTCGCCGTTTTTCCGATCGACTGTCAGTTTTATATCGACTCCGTCAATTTTCTGCCAGGGGCCGAACAAGGTTTCTTTGTATATAAAATCGTTTGGCGTTCTGGCTCCGAATCTGCAGATTACCGACTCAAAATCGTTTATCCTCTCAACGAGGGTCAAGAACAACGATCTGATAGGGGCCAAGCCGACGCCGCCGCCGATGATATAAACCTGCTTGCCGACAAAATCTTCGACGGGATAGCCTTTCCCGTACGGCCCTCGGATTCCGACTTTCTGGCCTTTTTTACAGTTGTGAAGCAGGCCGGTGATTCGCCCTGCTTTCATAATCGAGATTTCCATCTTATCGGTTATAGCCGGCGACGACGACGGGGTGAACGGCGCTTCCCCCTCGCCCGGCAGGGTTAGCTCGATAAACTGGCCCGTCTCAAACTTGAATTCGGCCTCCGGGACCACGACAAAACTCTTTATCGTCGGCGACTCCTCTATGATTTCAACAATTTCGCCATCTAACGGCTGATAGAGATTCTTGATCATCTTGCAACTTTCGCTTTCTTCTTATCCCTCAATTCCTCGCTGAGCTTATCGAGTATGCGCCTTATATCGACTGCTCCAGACTCAGCGTCTATGCACCTGCCGCATCCCACACACATGTCGATGCCGTACCTGTCGAAAAAGTATGCGAATTTGTGCATCAGACG
The DNA here is from genome assembly GCA_041322395.1 of Sedimentisphaerales bacterium. Taxonomy (GTDB): domain Bacteria; phylum Planctomycetota; class Phycisphaerae; order Sedimentisphaerales; family Anaerobacaceae; genus JAFGCD01. The sequence continues at coordinate 1,504,440 of JBGLNQ010000001.1, read as the reverse complement.
GTGTCTAAGCCTGCCCCCGAGCAGTTTCCGGGGGTTCTCTCCGCCTGCCACGGCGGCGTAGCTCATCCTCATGCAACCATCCCACATCTTCATCTTTCCGAAATAGTCCGCTTGTTTCGTGTCGTACAGGAAAAAGCAGTGGCATGTCGGGCAAACTCGCGTGCAAGCCTGGCATTCGACACAGGACTTGGCCTCCTCATCATAGACTTGTGAATCCCGGGTCTCGTGCATCATCCGGCCAATCGGCTTTTCCCATTCCAACCGGGCGTTTTGCTTTTCAAGCGTGCTTTTGGCCTCGGCCCTGATTTTGTCGCGTTGTTCGACGGCGTCTTCGGGAGGGGCGGTGAAGAGTTGAGCGTTGTTGGCAACGAACTCCTGGCCTTTCTTCGAGCCGACTTCAACCAGAAAGCCGCCCTCGACCTGCGAAAGATTCAAATCGAAGCCTTTTTGGGGGAAGGGCCCGCCGCCCATGATGTTGCAGAAGCAGCTCTCGGCAGGATCGAAGCAATCGGTCGAAATAATGAACATGTTGTCCCGCCTTGCTACATAGAAGGGGTCCTCGAAGTCGTCTTCGAGGAACACCTTATCGAGGACTTCGATTGAACGCAGGTCGCAGTCCTTCAGGCCGAAGACTGCAAAAGGCTTTATTTCGGGGGGTTCAACCGGGTCGGGAAAAACAGCCGCCAGTTCCTGCAGCGGAAACAGGTATTCCTTTACCGGCGTGCAGGTGCGGATATTGCTGAATTCAACAGGGCACGCCGCCTCGGCGTCGTATCTGCTATAAACATAATACTCGCCGACCTTTTTGGGGACATACAGACTCATGCGCCCCGCAACAGCGTTTAGAAATGGCTCTAATTCGGCTGTAAAAACTGTTTCCATTTCTTCGTACCTGAATTAATCCTTAGTTTCTGAATCAGCTTCAACCCTGACACAATATCGCCGAAACCAACTCAACCGCTCGATTCGTTTCTCGAAATCGTCTTATCGGACAATTTCTCACCCGCCAAGCGATTACCCGGGCATATAATATGGCAGTCGTGCGAAATCCATTGCAATATCAATATTCAAGGAGTCGCTGCAGAAGGCTATCCGCTCGCTGGAGATCGACAGGTATTCGCTGGACGGCAAGTACATCGATACTACACTGACCAAGGTCGAGCTTAGAGACAAGCTCCGAACCAACTGCTGGGACAAGATTTGGTATGTTGCAGAGGGCCTGCGACGCAAATTTTCAATAGAAGAGTTGTTTGGGCTGACGAGAATAGACCCCTGGTTCCTCAACAATATCAACGACATTGTCAAATTCGAAGAAACGCTGAAGAAGAAGGCGTGCAAGAGCGTAACCGCCAAGATGATGCGAAGGGCCAAGGAATACGGCTTTGGCGATAAGCGCCTGGCCGAGATTTGGGGCGTTAAGGAACTCGACGTTCGCAAGCGGCGGAGGGAGCAGGGCGTTAAAGCGGTGTATAAGACCGTCGATACTTGCGGAGCAGAATTCGAAGCAACCACCCCGTATCTCTATTCCACATTCGAAACCGAGTGCGAGGCCAACCCGACCGATAGAAGGAAGGTGATAATCTTAGGCGGCGGTCCAAATCGGATAGGGCAGGGGATCGAATTCGATTACTGCTGCGTCCACGCCGCCTTCGCCCTCCGAGAAATCGGCATAGAATCAATTATGGTGAACTGCAACCCCGAAACAGTTTCGACCGACTACGATACGTCGGATAGGCTTTACTTCGAGCCTTTGACGTTCGAAGATGTGATGAATATCGTTGAGAAGGAGAACCCGGACGGGGTTATCGTGCAGTTTGGCGGGCAGACTCCGCTTAAGTTGGCTGTTCCGCTGGAGAAGGCGGGGGTTAAGATAATCGGCACTTCGCCGGATAGTATCGATCGTGCCGAGGATCGTAAGCGTTTTAATAAGCTGGTTAAGAAGCTTAAGCTTCTTCAGCCTTATGGCGGTACGGCTACGAGTTATACTGAGACTCTTAAGGTTGCCAAGAAGCTGGGTTATCCGCTTCTGATTAGGCCGAGCTTTGTTCTTGGCGGGCGGGCGATGGAGATTGTTTATGATCAGGATGCTCTGAAGGCTTGTGTGGCCAATGCCATCGAGGCTTCGGGTGAGCATCCGATTTTGATCGATAAGTTCCTTGACGATGCGACTGAGCTGGATGTCGATACTATAAGCGACGGCAAGAGGGTTGTGATCGGGGGGATAATGGAGCATATCGAGGAGGCGGGGGTGCACTCGGGGGATAGCGCTTGTTCGCTGCCGCCGATTTCGATCAGTAAGAAGGTTCTGGCTGAGATTTCGAGGCAGGCGAAGATTTTGGCGATGGAGCTGAAGGTTAAGGGTCTGATGAATATTCAGTTCGCTGTTAAGGAGGAGCGGGTTTATATTCTGGAGGTGAACCCGCGGGCTTCGCGTACGATTCCGTTTGTTAGCAAGAGTATCGGCGTGCCACTGGCCAAGCTTGCGGCAAAGGTTATGACAGGGATGACTTTGGACGAACTCGGGTTCACCGAGGAGGTTCATCGCGATCATTTCTCCGTCAAGGAGGCGGTGTTTCCGTTTTTGAAGTTCCCCGGCACTGATACGCTTCTTGGGCCTGAGATGCTTTCTACGGGTGAGGTGATGGGGTTATCGGATGATTTCGGGATGGCGTTTGCGAAGTCTCAGATAGCGGCCGGGAATATTCTGCCTACCGAAGGGAATGTCTTTTTCAGCGTTAAGGACAGCGAGAAGGAGCGGGCCGCTGAGGTGGCTCGCGAGCTTCATTCGATGGGGTTCAAGATTCTGGCGACTAAGGGGACTTGTATTTCGCTTATCGAGAAGAATATACCGTCGGAATTTGTTTTGAAGATGACGGAGGGTCGGCCTAATATCGTTGACCGGATAATCGACAATAAGGTCGATTTGATTATTAACAGCGCCATCGGCAAGCAGGCTATAAAGGATTCGTTCTCGATTCGCAGAACGGCTCTGGATAAACAGGTTCCTTATGTTACGACTATCCGGGGGGCAATGGCGGTCGCCAAGGCTATTGCGGCGCTTAAGAAACAAAAGATGGAAGTTAAACCGATTCAGTTGTATTATCGATAAAAGTTAAAAGTTGCAAGTCAGAATTCATAAGTCAGTGCGGGTATTTTGGCTGATCTGGAAAGGACAGTAATAAGTGAAGGCGGTTTTGGTATTGGAAGACGGTACGGTTTTCGAGGGGGCAGGGTTCGGGGCCAAGGGGCATAAGTGCGGGGAGGTTGTGTTCAATACGGCGATGAGCGGGTATCAGGAAATCCTCACGGATCCATCTTACAACGAGCAGATAATCACGATGACTTATCCGCTGATCGGCAATGCGGGGACCAACGGCGAGGACTGGGAGTCTCGGAAGGTCTTTGCGCGGGGGTTTATCGTTAAGGAGAACTGCGAGTATCCGAGTAACTGGCGCAATGAAAATTCGCTGGACGGGTATCTTAAGAAGAACAAGGTCGTCGGCTTAGAGGGGATCGATACGCGGAAGCTGGTGCGGCATATTCGAACTGAGGGGGCGATGAGGGGGATTATATCTTCGGATGAGATGCGGATTGGCAAGCTCAAGGATATGCTGGAGCAGTATCCGGGGCTGGTTGGCCGGGATATTGTTAAGGACGTTACGACGGAGAAGGGCTATAAGTGGGATAAGGGCGCTATCGATGTTCTTGAGTGCACTGAGGCTCGGCCGAAGAAGCGGTTTAAGGTTGTTGCGTTCGATTTCGGGGTTAAGCAGAATATCCTTCGGCTGCTGCGGTCGCATGGTTGCGACGTTAGCGTTGTGCCGGCGAGTACGAGTGCCAAGGCGGTTTTGGCGAGACGGCCTGACGGGGTGTTCTTGAGTAACGGGCCGGGCGACCCGGCGGCGGTCGGATATGCAATCGATACTATTAAGGCGCTCTTAGGCAAGCTCCCTATATTCGGGATTTGCTTGGGGCATCAGCTTCTTGGGCTTGCCTTGGGGGCCAAGACGTATAAGCTCAAGTTCGGCCATCGCGGGGCGAACCATCCGGTAAAGAACCTCAAGACCGGCCAAATCGAGATAACCAGCCAGAACCACGGCTTCTGTGTTGATATTGAAAGCCTCAAACGCAAAGACGTCGAATTGACGCACCTGAACCTCAACGACCATACGGTCGAGGGCTTTCGGTGCGCAAAGAAGCGGGCATTCTGCGTCCAGTACCACCCGGAGGCCTCCCCAGGCCCGCACGATTCTAATTACCTGTTCGAAGATTTCATCGATCTGATGCACCCCGGCCGAGGGTAATTATTCTCAAACTGACCGGTTCGCCTTGTCATACCTGCGAAAGCAGGTATCCAGTAATGTGGCGGGTGAGTGGATTCCCGCTTTGAAATTGTCATTCCCGCGCAGGCGGGAATCCAATTCTGGACTGATGTATTCCGGCTCAAGGACGGAATCACAGATCAATAATCCTTAGTCAATTGTCTTGCGGGGCCGGCGGGGATGGGTATAATTTGAAGCGGCGAGTTTTTCGATTGATTCCGCCCAAGGAACGGCGGATCTACGATGTTGATTGAGCATGATTGATGGTTAGAATGGCGATAATGCGGTGAAGAAGCAACCGGAAATTCTTAGACAGGCAGATTTATACGCCTTTGGCGTAAACAGTCTCTTCCCCGCCAGAGGCGTGCGGGGACAAGGTTTGGCGTTTTATGTCCGCCCCGGGCGGATATAATTATTGTTGGGTGCAGAAATCCCGAATGCAATTAGGGAATTGTTATGAAGAGCAATTTAGCCATTTTTGAAGATTACAAAATCCGTCGTCTGTACGATGAAGAAACCGAAACATGGTTTTTTTCGGTGGTGGATATTATTCGGGCTTTGACACAGCAGCCCGATTTCCAAGCTGCCAGAAACTATTGGAAAGTCTTAAAAAATAGACTGAACAAAGAAGGCAGTGAAACGGTTACAAAATGTAACCGGTTGAAAATGGTTGCTGAAGACGGCAAATTACGCTTTACCGATGTTGCCAATGTCGAAACCCTATTGCGGCTGGTTCAATCCGTTCCAAGTCCTAAGGCCGAACCGATAAAACTATGGCTGGCAAAAGTCGGTTACGAGAGAATGCAGGAAATGGCTGACCCGGAAAGATCGCTCGATAGAGCACGGGAAAACTGGCAAAAGCATTGTTTCCGGGGAAAATTATCTGCCGCCGAAATACACTAAAAAATTGCGCGGAAAATAATATGACAAAGCAACGGGAAATTCTTATACAGACAGAAAAAGTCTGTTCCCCGCCAGAGGCATGCGGGGACAAGCTTTCCCGTTTTATATAACCAATAATCAATAATCAATTTGCTTGCGGGGGCTGGGGAGATGGGTATAATTTGAAGCGGCGAGTTTCTCAATGATTATGGATGATTTATTGTTTTGTGGTTTAGTGGTTTAATAATGCGGTGAAGAAGCAAGCGGGACGTCCGCCTCGTGGGCACCCCTTAGCTCAGGCGTTATGCCGCGATACAGAGAAAGGGTTTTCGGTGAAGAAAATAGTACTCATATCATGTGTGAGCAAGAAACGAGCGGTTAAATCCAGAGCCGCCGAACTGTATACCAGTACACTCTTCAAACTTAATTTACAGTATGCTAGGAAACTCAAACCCGATGCTATTTTCATATTGTCTGCAAAGCACGGATTGGTTGCTCTCGATGATGAAATCGCGCCGTATGATGTGACTCTGAATAAGATGAGAGCTGATGAAAGAAAAGTATGGGCCAATAAAATAATAGAGCAACTTCGATTACACGCTGATTTGCAGCATGATCATTTTATTGTTTTGGCTGGAGAACGTTATCGGCAGTACCTGCTTTCTCACTTAGAGTCTCATAAAATTCCTCTTAAAGGGCTTCCGATTGGCAAGCAATTACAGTATCTCAAGAAGCAGGTGCACGATGAGTGAAGTCTGTGCTGCATTACATCATCTTTTTAACGAGATAAAACCTTTCACATTCCCGTTTGAAGTAAGCAAGATGCCACGTAATGGTATCTACATTTTGTTTGAAACAGAGGAACAGGCGCACGATGTAAAGAGGATTGTTCGAGTAGGCACACATACAGGTGACAATCAACTGCGGTCAAGACTACAGCAACATTTTATCAAGGGAAACAAAGATCGCAGCATTTTTCGGAAGAACATTGGCAGAGCGATATTGAATCGTGCGGGAGACCCATTTCTTGAGCAATGGAATTGGGATTTGACAACGCGCAAAGCTAAAGATACTTATAGTCACTTGGTGGATCGGTGCAAGCAGGAAGAAGTTGAGAAACAGGTCACAGCATACATTCAAGGGCGTTTTTCGTTCGTGGTCTTTGAGGTAGCAGAAAAGACTGAACGTCTAACCCTTGAGTCAAAGATTATCTCGACCGTTTCTTCGTGTGATGTTCATCACCCGTCAGCTAAATGGTTGGGGTTGCACTCCCCGAAGTCAAAGATCCGCCAGATCGGCTTATGGGTTGTGAATGAACTATACAAGGAACCTTTGTCAGAAGGAGAACTTGCTGAACTCAAAAACTTGGTACAAAAAGCGGGCGCGGGCGGGTGAAGCGCGAAGCGTTCCGGTGAATTCCGAGACGGCGTCGGGCGATTAAAGACGAATTGCCTGAGGAAGAAGCCTGTGGTGTGGTCACGGGCTGGAAGCCCGTGCTACGGAGTTGATTGGTGGGAAAAAGCGGACGGTAAATGGTTCACGGCCTGGCCTGCTCTGCGAAGCGCTACGCAGGCTCGCGGAGCAGAGATGGCCGTGCCACAGTTCTACGCAGGGCAAGCAGGGCAGGGTACATCGACGTGGTGCTTGCCGTCATTCCCATTCTATTGTTGCGGGGGGTTTGGAGGAGATGTCATAGACTACTCGGTTTACGCCGCGGACCTCGTTTATTATTCTTGAGGCGATTAGGCCGAGGATTTCGTGGGGGATTTTTGCGAAGTCCGCCGTCATGAAGTCAACCGTCTCCACGGCCCGCAGTGCGATAAACGTTTTTTTGCCTGATAGTATTTTCCCCACAAACTTTGGGACGATACTAACTTTTTTGCAGTTGAACCTTATTTAGCAACCGGTCCTGTTAACGCATAATCGTCGAGCCATGTTATGGCCAATACAGCGAAATCTGCAAAGTTTGTAATACAATTCTCGTCAAAGTCAGTCGGATCAATCTCCACCAGACCCACGGCTTTCGCCGCCACACAGGCATCATCATAAACGTCAATCGTCATGGTATCTGTTACAGCGTCCTCAGGCGGGTTGCCTGCGTTGTTAACCGCAAGCGTCATCGTAACGACAGTAGCATCGCCGGTAGGAACGGCTTTGGTAATCGTAACCGATGCATTTTCCGTATCTGCGCCTGTGATTACAACATCAAGGTTAGGATCGCCAATACCATCGGGCGAGGCGGTCCAGAGATATGTCAAGCTCGTCCAGTCCGAACCGGGCGGTACGACAACGTTCGGATCCAATGCTACCAGTGCACCCGACCAGCTAATCATATTAGCGCCGGCATCCACAGAAGGAGCATTCGGATCAATATATGCATCCTCGAAGGCCGCCGCAATGGTGGCCACGTCGGTTTTGGTGGTGCCAAACGAGAACGTATTGAGGCCGGGCGAGCCGATGATTGCATAGGCCACGGCATGGCCGGCCCAGTTGTTGCCGGCTTCCAGCCCGGCGATCGTTACAGCTTCCGCCGGCGAGGTGGCGGTAACACCCGGCAGCGGGCTGGCAGTATTGCCTTGCCCGCCCATCCCGATATTAAAGATCACTATCGAACCAGCGGCTGTCGTCGTGAGGTCCACGGTGGCGGCGCCAGGGGCAGCTGCGGTGGGGCCAACGCCTTCGGCGGTGCCCGACAGGCCTATGGCGGTATAGACATAGTTATTCCCGTTCCCGCTGACCGAAGCCTGGATGAGGCCCGCAGTGTAGTAAGAACCGGGGTTGTCCAGATACCAGATGTCAGTCGCCGTTTGCCCGTGACCGCCAGTCGCCGGATCCGCCGGATTCACCTCGACTCCGAACACCTGGGTAAATGGGCGGGCATACTAAATGTAGAAGAACTGCTGGAAAACGCCATATCGGAGGCAAGAGGCGAACTTGAAAAGTAAACAATAAAGAAGGAAAGATATGGCAGACAATACTGTTTTTAAGAAAGCCGTTGAGCTAATCAATCGATCCGGTAATGTTTTGATTACTACTCATACTAAGCCGGATGGGGATGCCTGCGGGTGTGTGGCGGCGTTTTGTGATGCTTTGAGGAATATGGGTAAGACTATTCAGCCTTTGTTTCTCTCGACGGTGCCGGAGTGGTACGGTTTTTTGCTTTCCGAAAAGGCGCCTGTCCTTGGCGAAGATATCAGCCTCGATGAGTTGGCAAAGGGACGCCTCGGCGAATTTGACTTGATTATTGTCGTCGATGCGGACAGCTACAGCCAGTTGGGTGATTTCGCGCAGCACCTCAAGCAGAACGATAAACCCGTTCTGGTGATCGACCATCACGCAACATCCGACGGCGTTGGCGATGTCCAGTTGCTCGATTCGACGGCTGCGGCGACGGGGCTGATTGTTTTGGAATTGTTCGAGCACGCCGGCTGGCCTGTTACTGAAAAAACAGCTGAGGCGCTCTTTGCAGCGATAGCGACGGACACCGGCTGGTTCCAGTTCAATAATACCGGCAGCAGGGTTTACGCCGCCGCCGCACGGTTGACCGACGCCGGCGCCAAACCGACTGAGATTTACGAAAAGCTGTATCACAGTTTCTCGCACGCTCGTTTCAAACTGATGGCCGTGATGCTCAGCACGCTCGAATTGCATTTCGACGGGCGATTCGCGACGCAGCACATCTTGCAGCGAGACTTCAAGCAGACCGGGACGACGGCGGCGGACACAGAGAACCTTATAAACGAATGCCACCGCATAGGCGAGGTCGAGGCATCGGCTTTGTTTATTGAGCTTGAAGACGGGCGAATCCGCTGCTCGCTGCGAAGCAAAGGCGGCGTCGATGTAAGCAAGATAGCCCAGAAGTTCGGCGGCGGAGGGCATAAAGCCGCCTCCGGGACATTTCTGCCCGGCCCTCTGAAAGATGCCAAACAACTCATTCTCAATGAGATGGCACAGCAGTTGTGAGAAGCTTCGGAATCGAAGGCCCTATTGGGGCTGATAGTATCGCGGACGCTGTCCGTTTTTGTTGGGGGTGAAGGCGATGCTGAAGATTGCCTGCCCTTGGGGACTGTCGCCCTGTACCCATTTTTTATCGTTGAGCCGGCGAAGGAGTCTTCCCCTGCCCCATCTCTGCGCCGGGGTGAGCTTTGGGCCCGGCCTGTTCGGGACGTCGTTGGTGGCTTGCGGGTCGGCGATTTCGAGGAAGGCGATGAAACGCTCGGCTTCGTTCGGGTCATCGACATAGCTGAGAACATAAGCCCTGACACCGGCCGGCTTTCCATCCGGCAACGGTCCGGAAGGGGCCTCGATGGGCGGCGTTAGACCTTTTTTCGCCGTGAAAAGTTCGCCCGTGTTCAAATCGTAGAACCATTCATTTTTAACCTCAACGACCTCCGGCAGTTGCTCGGGCCAACTCAGCCATACAACCACCACCAGCAGCAGAAGCACCGAAGCACAGGTTACTATCATCACCAAGGCGGGGTTATCGTTGGCCCATTTTCTCCCGGCCGAGTCTTCCCACCACAGGGCGAGCCGTTCCCGTTTCCTTTGAATATCGTATTTGAGCCACTCGGGAATTTCAAATGACATAATAATACCTCTTGCGAAAACTACCGTGATTAAGCCGCTGCCGCCAAGCAGAACTAATTCCACACTCCGCTTCCCCAGAGCAACTGAACGTACTTTTCGAGGTCCGGATTCCCGGGGGATGCATCGTCCGTTCCTATCGTCCAATCGGCCAGACCAACCGTTCGCGGATCGCTGTACTTGAAATACTCGCAGTGCCCGTCTGCAAAGGACATGTTTGTGCCACCTCCGTGCCTGGCTGTGATATTTCGAGAATCACTTCTAAACCATTTGGGCGGGATTGCATCTATTTGCTTGACGCAGCAGAAGGAGCCGTCCAACCATTTCACCCCATCTTTGGCGCCCGCATCGACGAATACCATTTTTGTGGAGGCGGCCCGAATATCGGTCAGGGAGCGAAATGGTCTTATGTTGTCATGCTCGCAATTGCAGCTTTTTCCGTTCATAGTGCGGGACAGGGCGTAGCTTCGCAGAAGCTTACTGGTGTCGCTTTTACATTCATAGAGTTCGAGAACCCGGCCGGCATAGTCCCACAAGACGCCGCTTCTGATTGCCTCGGCGGTGCCGCCAATATCGTTGGTCGGTATATCGTCGCCGTCGGCCACCCAGCAATACTTTGGCTGCAAGATGTCCCATTGAGTGTCGGCAGAACACAGGTCATCGTCGTTATCACCGGCGTACATCATCCACGCATAAGTAAAACTCCTCAAGTTTGAGGCGCAGTGCACCCGCTTGCCCATCTCCCGAGCCCCCGATAGGGAGGGAAGAAGAATGGACATCAGCAACGAGATTATGGATATGACCACGAGCAATTCGACTAACGTGAACCCTCGAACCTTAGCCGCCGCTCTCTTGTCTGGCTGTCGTATGGACACGGGTCTCTTCTCCTAATAAGTTCAGCGAGGCGTTTACCCGGCAGCGTGCCGGAACGAAAGCACGCACTGCCCTATTATACCCGCAACCCTTAATGCGGGCAAGACATCCCCGGAGTACATACTTATGAAAGTGTGCGAATAAACCAAAATTTTCTCGTGGCGAACCGATTTTCTCTCAGATGAGACTCCGCAGAAGGCATTTTGGGGCCCTATCGAGATGCTTTCGCTATTGGGCCATGTTGCACTCTTGGCACGGTGAGAGCCAACTGCCGCAAAACTCCGCCAGATCGAGGGCGTCGATGGTATCGTCGTCGATTAAATCGACGGCCAGCGAATCGCCGGTTGCCAGCCACTTCTCGGCAAGGATACAGTAGTCTCCGAAGTTTACGAAGCCGTCGTCGCTGAAATCAGCCGGACAGATTCGGGCGCTGCTTGTCGCGAAGATGCCGTAGCCGGACCCGTCCTGGCCGTAACTCTGCCATGCCGCCACATAGTTCCCATTTAGCAATATGGCAACATCCGGGCACTTCTGCTCATCCAGCAACATGCCGCTGAGCCGAACTTCATTGCCGAGGGGGTTGCGCCATGCGTCGAAAGCCCTGGCGAAAACGTCTTTTCCATTGGCTTTAACGGCGCTTTCGCCGTGCCAGACAACTACAAATTCCCCCTCTGCAGTCATGCTGATCCGCGGATTCTGCTGTGCCCGTTCAATAGTAGTATTCACGATAAATTGCTCGCCCAGCGGCGTGCCTGCAGCTCTGAAAGCGCGGGCGTGAATATCATCCATGCCGGACAACTGGTCGTGCCCGTCCCATGTCACGACGAAATCGCCGTTATATTTCATGGCGACCGCCGGCCTGGTAAGCGAGCCGAAATCGACCGAACTTATCGGGATGGCTTCTGTTAGGGACCTTGCTTGAGAATCATAAAGCCTTGCCATTATTGATTTTGTGCTCCCGTCCTCGACCCAAACGACTACGAAATTACCTTGCACATCCATTGCCGCATCCGGATACCTGCAGTTCGGGTTTTCGCTTGCCTCGAACTGATTCCCAACGGGCGCGCCGTTCGAATCGTATAACCGCCCTTCCGCGGCCCATTCACCGTCTTCACCCTCTGGCGATTCCCCCTCCCAAACCACTACAAAGGCCCCTGTCTTGCTGACCGCCACCCTCGGATAACGCTGTTTCTTGTTCGTAAGCGTGTTTACGCGGAATTCCAGGCCCAGCGGCTCGGCTTCGGCATTGAATCTCCTGGCATAAACGTCCTCCTCGTCGTCGATCCCCGGGTCGTGCCATGCGACTACAAAACCGCCCGTCTCGTACATCCCCGCATCCGGATCGGTCTGGTTGCCGATGGTTTCGACGTTAATCTGGAACTCACCGCCCACCTCCCTGCAATTCGAATCGAACCTCCTGGCGAAAACGCCGCCTGAATCGCCATCCTGTTTATAGCTGCTCCAGACAATCAAGTAATTGCCCGAGGCATCCATAGCAACCGCCGCATCTGTCTGATTGTAGGTCGTTCGCGAATTCACGCGAAATTCCCCCACGCAAACCACCGACGAGACCAAGACTACTGCCAGAAATCGCGAAAAACCTCGTGCCAACACAAAAGAGCCCTCATCCTTAACTTTAGCATTAACAAGCATATTGTACCGACTCTTTCGTAACTGTCCAGTGCAAAGCGATAAACTGCCCCCCGGTATCGGCCTGATTGTGGTTTGTTTGCGTGTTTCTTGGTGCTCAGGGGCGGCAGCCAAGACAAAAATGCGGGAAATAGCAAAAAATATTACTCGCGTCTTTTTCGTCCGGAATCCCCGCTCGTTCGGGCAGCAACAAGGGCCTTTCTCGGCATCGAGTCCATACCGCTCAGATACTCATATTTTGGCTTGAAACAGCCATTACGGCAAATTAAGGCGTTCCGCTCGCTATTCAAAACACTCACCATGATCCCCCTAAACAGCATCTCCGCAGACGCCGAAATCAGCCCCGAAATCATGCTCAAAAACCCCGGTCTAAAAAAAAAATTGCAAAAAAACTCAAAAAGGGTGTTGACTGTAAGTCGATACGGGTATAAACTTGCATGTTTAGTGTGGTCTGCTGTTACTGGCGCCACCTATGAAATATGAGGATAGGGTATTGAAGAAAACTTATATAATGCTTTGTTTTCTGCTATGAACTGCCGTTAGGCATACTCTAAAAGTATGATTCGATAACCGCTGGCAGTTTTTGCAGCGGTTTTTTTGTTGCTCTTTGTTAAGTTTATTATTATTATTGTAACCGACTACGAAAGCCGACTTTTTTTAAGGCTATTAGCGCTGAAAGGCATTGAAAAGTTGCGTAATGCAGCTTGATTACGGGCTCGTAGCTCAGTTGGTTAGAGCGCACGCCTGATAAGCGTGAGGTCGGTAGTTCGAGTCTACCCGGGCCCACTGCCTTTGGCTGGCCGCCAAAGGAAATCCGAAATTCGAATATCTAAATCCGAAACGGCTTGATGGATTTGAAAATTCGAGTTTTGAATTTGTTTCGGATTTCGGATTTAGTGCTTCGAGTTTCCCGCGAAGCGGGTTCCGGGGACGTAGCTCAACTGGGAGAGCGCCGGCTTTGCAAGCCGGAGGTTGCCGGTTCGAGCCCGGTCGTCTCCAATTTTTTGTGAATATTTTGGCCCGCCATGCGTATATAGTGTAAGACAAGTACGCAAGTGGGTGAGATTATTAGTTCTTTGACAAGTGAATATGCAGATGCGTGGGATACATATTAATATGTAACCCAGAGACGCTTTTCGTCCTCAAGCGAAAAGCGTCTAAGATACAAGCGCTTATTAAGGAAAGGCATACATCTTGCGGCTTTGCCGCGTGCAAGATGATATGTTGAACTCCATTAACCTCTTCAATCATAGATTGATATGGTCAAGTTACTAAGGGTATATGGGGGATGTCTAGGCGTCGGGAGACGATGAAGGACGTGGTAGGCTGCGATAAGCCCGGGGCAGGTGCCGAACAACCGTTAATCCCGGGATGTCCGAATGGGGAAACCCGTCGGGACTGGGCAACCAGATCCCGTCATCCATGGCTGAATGCATAGGCCATGTGAAGTCAACGCAGGGAACTGAAACATCTAAGTACCTGCAGGAAAGGAAATCAACCGAGACTCCGTAAGTAGCGGCGAGCGAAAGCGGAAAAGCCCAAACCAGGGAGCTTGCTCTCTGGGGTTGCGGGCACTGTCAAGGAGTTACAAAGTGATGGCTAGTGGAACGGTCTGGAAAGTCCGACCATAGAAGGTGATAGTCCTGTATATGAAGGCCTGAACCTCCGTTACTGACAGTGTACCAGAGTAGCACGGAGCTCGTGGAACTCTGTGTGAAGCTGGGGGGCCCACCCTCCAAGGCTAAGTACTACTCGACGACCGATAGTGAAAAGTAAGGCGACTGAACGATGAAAAGTACCCCTATTAGGGGAGTTAAAAGTACCTGAAACCATATACCTACAAGCTGTGGAAGCCCTATGTTCGGCCTACGGGCCGAAAACGGGTGACTGCGTGCCTTTTGCATAATGAGCCGGCGAGTTACCGTTTGTGGCAAGGTTAACCCCTTAAGGGGGGGAGCCGTAGCGAAAGCGAGTCTGAATAGGGCGAATTAGTCGCAGGTGGTAGACGCGAAGCCAGGTGATCTACCCATGGCCAGGTGGAAGGGGATGTAAAAATCCCTGGACGACCGAACTCACTAACGTTGAAAAGTTAGGGGATGAGCTGTGGGGAGGAGTGAAAGTCTAATCAAACCTGGAGATATCTCGTTCTCTCCGAAATAGCTTTAGGGCTAGCCTTGAGCCACTACTTTACGGGGGTAGAGCTACTGAATGGGGATGGAGGGCCACCAGCCTATCCACCCCAACCAAACTCCGAATACCGTAAAGTTTATCTCAGGAGTCAGACTGTGGGGGATAACCTTCATGGTCAAAAGGGAAACAACCCAGACCGCCAGCTAAGGTCCCGAAGTTTTGCTAAGTTCATAAGGAAGTTGAATTGCCGTGACAGCCAGGATGTTGGCTTAGAAGCAGCCACCATTTAAAAAGTGCGTAATAGCTTACTGGTCGAGCAGTTTGGCGCCGATAATGAACGGGAATAAGCAAAACACCGAAGCTGCGGGCCTGTTGGCCGGTTCGCCGGCCTTCAGACGGTAGGAGAGCGTTGCTGCCAGCGCCGAAGCCGTACGGTAACGAGCGGTGGAGCGGCAGCAAGTGATTATGCCGGCATGAGTAACGATAAAACAGGTGAGAATCCTGTTCGCCGAAAACCTAAGGTTTCCTGGGGAAGGTAAATCCGCCCAGGGTTAGTCGGCCCCTTAGTCGAGGCTGAAAGGCGTAGACGATGGACAGCAGGTTAATATTCCTGCGTGATTACCCATAAGACAATACCCGACGATATCCAGCCCGTACTTGCCGCCCTGTTCTTTGAGCAGTTCCAGATATACATGCCGATCGTCATCAACAAAGAATATATCCTGACGATTACTTCCTCGCTGGGTGATATGATGAGCACACCCGGGCACAACTGTTCTTGTTAATCTTGGCATGAGCCAAAATTAACCGCCAGAGATACTCTTGTCAACAAAAAGCCAGGCTGCTTGGGGAATCGAAAAACAGCAGGAAACGTCAGGCGGCCCCGAAGAAATGGCAGCACCCATCAACAACCACAATACCTCTGAAGATCACAGTGCCTGCCTCTACTCGGAAAGTCCATCCATGAAAGACCAGAAATCGCTGGAACCGCCCATTTGACCATAGATAAGCCGAAAAAGCCAAAACACCAGAAGAAACAGAATGAGGTAAATAAATACATTCTTGATTCTCACCAGGATTAGCAGGCGTCGCGTTTTGCTTTTTTTATTCATTTCAAAAGGCCCTCCGGCGAGGCGTCAGGAATCCTAAGGCGCAGCTACCGCCTCCTGAACTCTGCGTTCCCACCTTTGACCGAGTCTTTCAAATACAACTCTGTCCTTAGTTATCCCGACAATCCTTGCATCCGATACGATATCGCCGACATGCACTATTTTGCCTCCGACGATAGCGCTGGGGTTGCTTTGGCTGTAGAGGATACCTTCGACAGTGACTTCTTCGGATTTGCTTTCCGTTTCGGATATGCTTTCCGTTTCGGATATGACTTCCGGCTCGACATTCAGGGTCGGTTCGATCTCAACAGCAGCAGTATCTTGAGCTGCAGCTTCCTCCTCAATCTTAACAGCGTCTTCGGCCTTAACTTGCGGCTCGCTGATCTGAGGAGCCGGCAGGGCAGCCAATTTCACAGGCCCAGGATCCAAAGCATCCCGCTCCGCTTCGACCGGCGCCTCCGCGAGGAACCCCGCAGCCACAGGCGAATCGCTACTCGCAAGATCAGCAGGAACCCAATAATCCTTAAGAAGGATGACAACAATAAGAACAACCAGAAGGATAGGAACAAGCGATGCAGTCACCCTCGCAGAGATAGTGCTAAGATCTCCGGCTACGGAAAAGACCTGTGATGCAGAATCAGCATCCGCCTTTCCTTCGCCCACGCGACGCCACCACCCCTCCCATTGAGAGGAGCCGTGAGCCAGAGGAATCAAAGGATTTTGGGGATGCTCCGAAGCTGCCGGTTCGCCGCTTGAACTTGGCAGATCTTCACGATTGTCAATAGGCTCATTCTGGCCGAGCGAATCAGTCTTTTTCATTACACTTCTCCTTGCCCAAGATTCTCGGGGAACGAAAAGCCCTGAAAAATACCCCTCCGGTGGGAGAAAATGCAGGCCCCGAAAACGCAAAACGTTTTCTTATAGTTCATTCTTACAATACTACTAAATTATACACTATCGCCACCTGAATGTCAACTAAAAAGTACGCCAAACACGTTCCAACGCATAAGCGAGCAGCAGGGGTAAAAAGCCCCGTCTAATACGGATTCCTCATTCCGGGTACAGAATTATGTCGATTTGAGCGTCCGAAAACAGGGGGAAAAACCGCAAAACTCAATAACCTACTTCGCCGCTGGGAATAAAAAGCCCCCGATAACGCCTGCAACCAGCGTTATTATTGCACTCCCAGAGGGCCTAAAGGCCCTATTTCGCGGGTTTTTTCGAAAATGTGAAGTTTTTTTTGAAAAAACATGTTGACCGCGAACATTCCAGCCTATATAATAGTATTCCGATTAGTATAGTTGAGATGGGATCCTATATGATACGAATATCAAGAAAATGTGAATACGCACTAAAGGCCGTTTTCGAGTTGGCCCTGCGAAGCAACGAGCACCCTGTGAAGATACACCATATCGCCGCGGCCCAGAATATACCGCCCCGGTTCCTCGAGGTAATTCTCAACGAGTTGAGGCATGCGGGTTTGGTCCAATCACGGCGAGGCAATGTCGGCGGCTATATGCTGGCCCGCCCCGCTGAGCAACTCACGGTCGGGCAGGTGATAGAGTATATCCAGGGGCCGATCACCGCGCCTGCTCAAAACGTCCCAAAGGCAAATGCAACCGATTATTTCTACGGAGATAACGCATTCGGCCGGCTTTGGGCCAACGTAGCCCAAGCAGTTGCCGGTATTTGCGAGAATACGAGTATCGCCGAATTGGTCGCAAGCGAGAAACGCAGCAGGGCCAATGCCATCGTCAATTATTCGATCTAATGCTTGCCGAGCCGGGATACAGCATTAAGGAGCAAGAAAAGTGGAATCGCACTTTAGAAGTATTATGAAGGCCGTAACTTGGCGTGCAGGCGGAACAGTGGTCACCTTTGTCGTTGCCTGGACTATGACACGCAGTTTCAATTTGGCCGCCCAGATTGGTTTGCTCGATACGACGATTAAGCTGGCCGCCTTTTACATACACGAACGGATCTGGATGAAGATAAGTTTCGGAAAAAGCAAGCCGCCGGAATATCAGATATAAAAACTTTGTTAATTACTTCTGTTTAGAAAGAGTATTAGGTTATGTTGATAGATGAAGTCGAACACAATGTTGTGGATTTGGTTCAGAATTTGAACTTTGCCGAGAAGGTCGATCGCTCGCTGAGTTTAATCGAGCGCGCCTACAAAGAATTCGGCGACGGCCTCGTAGTCGCCAACAGTCTCGGCAAGGATTCCAGCGCCGTATGGCATCTGGCCAAGCGCGTTAGCCCCAAGATTCGAGGTTTCATTGTTACGACGCGGTTCAAGCCGCCGGAAACGAAGAAGTTTATGGCCGAGGAAGTTGCCCGCTATCCAGAACTTAAGGTCTTCAGCAACAACGACGCTGAGATACCCGATAAGCTCTACGCTACCGATCCGGACAAGTGCTGCGAGATACTAAAGGTGCAGCCGACCCGCCAGGCCGTCGAGGAAATAGGCGTTACATGCTGGGTGACCGGTCTGCGATGCACCGAAGGCAGAACGCGCACGGACTTCAAGGAAATCCAGGAACTCGATAAGGGCCTGATTAAGCTCAACCCCATCCTAACCTGGTACGAGCGTGAGGTCTGGCAGTATCTGGCTTTGAACAGGGTTGACGTCAACCCATTGTACCTCGAAGGCTACAGGTCGCTCGGCTGCTCGCCTTGCACCAAGATCGCTCAGGGCATCGACGAACGGGCAGGCAGATGGATCGGAACCAGCAAGTGCGGCGGCGAGTGCGGCATACACACAAAACCGTTGCTGAACTACCAGATATAACTGTTGCGAAAGAAGGATTGCAATGAACACCAGGGCGTCGGCGACGACATGACAAGGGTCTCGGTCGGTATCGAGGACTTCGAGGATTTGAAAAAAGATTTTGAACAAGCTATTAAGAAAAGTGTGCAGGAGTAATAATGAAACTTGTTGTAAACGGCGAAGAAGGCGATAAAGTAGAATTCCTGTATTTCATGGGAGGCGGAAGTGAAACTCACTGAGCAACAAACACGCAGATACAGCCGGAACATAATTCTCGAAGAGGTCGGCGGCGAAGGGCAGCAAAAGCTTCTTGAATCGAAAGTGCTGATAATCGGAGCCGGCGGACTCGGAGCGCCCGCGGGCCTCTACCTCGCTGCTACAGGCGTGGGAACTATCGGAATAATAGACGCCGACAAGGTCGATCTGACAAATCTTCAGAGGCAGGTGATTCATCATACCGACGACGTCGGGACGAAGAAAGTAGTCTCGGCCAGAAACAAAATGCTCGCGATAAATCCGGATATCACCGTCAAGACGTATCAGCACCGGGCCATGGCCGCCAATATCCGAGAGATTATTCGCGAGTATGATTTTGTTATCGACGCCACGGACAACTTCCCCGCCAAGTTCCTTATCAACGATGCCTGCTATTTCGAGAAGAAGCCCTTCTCTCACGCCGGCATTCTTCGATTCGACGGACAGTTGATAACAGTGCTGCCCGGCGAAACTACATGCTATCGTTGTATCTTCGGTGCGCCGCCCCCGGCCGGCGACGTCCCTTCATGTTCGCAGGCAGGTGTCCTCGGAGTCCTTGCCGGAGTAATCGGTTCGCTTCAGGCTACCGAAGCCATAAAGTACATCCTCGGAATCGGGGATTTGCTGACCAACCAACTCCTTACATACAACGCCCTGACGATGGACTTCCGCAAGGTTAGCCTCGAGCGAAATCCTCGCTGTCCGATATGCGGCGAGAACCCGGAAATAACCGAACTCAAGGATGAAGAGCAGGCCGCCTGCGATCCGGACAATTGAGAATGCAGAAAGAGAAAATGATGGACGTTAAGAAAGAACCGATACTCCAGCTACCCGAATCGGTCAAACAGGACATATTGGGATACCGAGAAGCCGTCGCAAAGTTTCTTCGCGGTGAGACAAAGCCAATATCTTTCAAGGCGTATCGCGTGCCGATGGGAATCTACGAGCAACGCGCCGAAGGCAGGTATATGGTTCGCATACGAATAGGCGCCGGCCTAGTCCTTCCCGCTCAGTTGACGAAGATTGCCGAGTTGAGCAGGCAGTACGGCAATGGAATTGTCCATGTGACCACCAGGCAGGATATTCAGATTCACGAAGTCGATATCGAGCATACGCCCGATGTGCTCGAAGGCCTGCTCGAAGTCGGCCTTGCAGCACGTGGCGGCGGCGGAAATACCGTCCGCAACGTCACCGCGTGTCCGCGGGCCGGAGTGTGCCCGAACGAACAGTTCGACGTCGCCCCTTACGCCATTGCCGCAGCCGAGTATCTGCTGCAATTCAAAAGTTCTTATAACCTTCCGAGAAAATATAAGATAGTCTTTTCAGGCTGCTCTAACGATTGCGCCTTCGCATCCGTCGCCGACGTCGGCTTCTTCGCCCACGTCAAAGACGGCCAAAGGGGCTTTGCAGTCTATGCAGGCGGAGGACTCGGCGCGAACCCGGCTGTCGCAGTGAAAATCGAAGAATTCGTGCCCGAAAGCAAGGTGCTTGAAGTCGCCGAGGCGGTCAGAAGGGTATTCGATAAAAACGGAGACCGCTCGAACAAGCACAAGGCGCGCCTCAGATACGTTTTGGGCCGCGTGGGGGAAGATGAATTTGTAAGGCTGTACAAAGTCAAGCGTGAGCAGATTGCCGAGCAGGGGCTTGAAGGCGATATTCCGATCGTGCGTCAGTTGGACGGGCGATTCGAGGTCTCAGAACCTTCGGCCGATAGCGATCTAACTTTGCCCCAGGGGCAAAATATCAAGGCCGAAAAGACCGCTGGCTTATGCAGCCTGACGCTTCGTTTGCACCTCGGCGACATCTCAGCCGACGACTTGATGCAAGTGGGGCGAATCGCAGATGAACTCGGCGCAGGACTTGTACGAACGACCCAATTGCAGAACCTGCTGATAACGTCGGTGAAAGCTGAGAATGTCGAACAGGCCGTCTCGCAATTGAAAGCTATCGGAATCGACGTCGTCGGAGATACCGCCCCTCAGGTCGTTGCCTGCACCGGAGCGGCCACATGCAAGCTGGGCCTGTGCCTCTCGCGGGGCTTGGCCGCGGCGATTAAGGAAGAGTTCGCAAAAACAGGCTTGGCCCCCCGAAACCATGAAATCGCAATGAGAATCAGCGGATGCCCCAATTCCTGCGGGCATCATTGCATCGCACCAATAGGCTTCCAGGGCAGGGCCAAACGAATACAGGGCAAGTTGATGCCGTTCTACGATGTCCTCGTCGGCGGCAAAACAATCGAGGGCCTGGCCGAACTGGGGCGGACAATCGCAACCGTACCGGCCAAAAGCATTCCGACTCTCGTTGCCGAGGCTTTTTCGGCCGGAGCAGTTGAAGGTGAGGAATTCGAGGAGCTTGCGCACAAATACGAACATACTGCCGAGACCGAGTATCCACATGAGTATTTCCACGATTTCGGTTCGTCCGAGCCGTTCTCGCTTGCCGGCAGAGGCCCCGGAGAATGCGGAGCCGGGATGATGGATGTTATGAAGGTCGATATCGACGAGGCCGAAACAGCTATAAAAGCCGCCGCCGATCAGCAGGGCCGTGAAAAAGACGAAACCCTGTACAAGGCCGCCGTTGCCGCCGCACGGACTTTGCTCGTGATATTCGGAATCGAGCCGACGAAGGATAGGGAAATCTTCGCGGCGTTCAAGCAGCATCTAATCGACCCTGGCTGGGTGGCGCCAGAGACGCAGGAAATTCTCGACCGCGCCGTTGACTGGCGAATGGGCGATAGAAATTCAATCGGCGATTCGGAAAGTCAAATCGCAGGCCTGGCCGTTCGAATAAAGGAGTTGTTTCTATCGCTCGATGCGGCCCTTAAATTCCAGGTTGAGCCTGTCGTAAAGCCGAAGGATAGCGAGAAATCGCAAACCGAGATTCGACCTGTGGACCTCCGAGGGGTTGCATGCCCGCTGAACTTCGTAAAGGCCAAGTTAGAACTCGAAAAAATCGACGTTGGGGATGTTCTCGAATTGGTGCTCGATTCGGGAGACCCGGTCAGGAATGTTCCGGAGAGTTTCGTCCGGCAGGGGCAAAATGTTCTCGAAATAAAAGAAAGCGGCGACCACTTTACAGTCAAAGTGCGCCGAGAAAAATAATTGCCTGTAAACTCATTTTCAAGTCGGATTTTAAGAAGGTAAGGTAACGAACATGAACATCGCAAAGGCCTTGAGGGAGCTTGTCGGACTGTTTTCACAAACAATCAACCAACTTTCTTGCAGTTGAACCTTTTTCTGATATTCGATTTCACCCCCGTTATCCGATCTTTGTCACGGGATGGTAAAATTCATCCGGCTTCGCACCGAGCGTGTTCGCCAACGTTCCAAGCCCTTCGATCGTTGCCTCGATTCGGTCGCCGGCTTCGAGATAATCTCCCGTCGCCATCCCGACGCCCGACGGTGTCCCGGTGGCGATTACGTCGCCAGGCTCCAGAGTCATCAGATGGCTTAGGAATGATACGATCTCGGCGACCGAGTGGATCATCTGCGAAGTGTTCGAGTGCTGCCGCTCCTTGCCGTTTACCCAAATCTGGCCGGCATGTTTCTGGATACCCGTCCCTCCAATCCCAATAGGGCTTTGCAGATGGAAACCCAGTACGTCCCCAGCGTCCAGGCCGTTGATTCGAAGGGGGATACCTACGCCAGAATAGCCCCAACATCGTTCCCCCGAGGGCCGCAGGGCGATTCGGCCGTTGTCCACCGAGTCACCGCATACAACAAGAAGGCCCTTTGGGATTCCGTCAAGGCATGGTTCGATGGCGGCCCACCCGCCAGCGGGACTATCGATCAACGCGAAGCAGTCATACACACCTTCCCGGGAAGTGGCGGGGCAACATGGAAAATCTACAATCCGCGGACCCCAAGAGAAGAAAAAGTCCCTATCGCCTGGAATTCTTTTGCCACCCCCTTCGCGCCTGATCCAACTACCTTTGGATACCGGTGGAACTACGAACTGGTCACGAAAACAGACACCAAAGACGGGTCGCTCGCCACGCTGCCCGAATACTATCGCCTGACCAAAGACGGCAATAGAGCCAAGTGGATTCCGGTACAACCCAAGGACGTTCCTGCTGAAACAGGACTCACCGATGTGAGCTTTTCCCGCCCCACAGGCCCCCCCTTAGATCCCTATGTTACTCCCGACGATGCGGAGAGCTGCTGGAAGAAGCCCGGCCCGGTGGCAGGGCCTTTCCAGGCGCATCCGGGGGACGGCACCGTGGTGACTTACTACTGGTACCGATTCGCCGACCAGCCCGCACTGCTAAACGCCGATTTAACGGATAAAGAGCGCGAAAACTTGCAGACGCGCGTGGAGAAGATCCACCGCAACTGGAAAAAAGACCGCGAATACCTGGCGCCGCCGGCGATTGGAAAACTGGCCGAAATCGACCCGGCCTTGATTGTAACACCCCCGCCGGGCTTCGAGGCAGGCTACGTACCCATCGCCACACGACAAGCAGCGAAAGAATAGCTTAGATTAGTCCCAACGTCGTTCGCCGCGGGTTTAATCCCCACAATAAATGTGGGGGCTTTCGATTTTTGTGCCCCGCCACGACAATGTTGGAGGGCATCGTTGTTCGCCGCAACGCCGCCCCCGCAAGCCCCCAACTTTACGTTGGGGGTTATTCCGTTCCACAACTTTACGTTGGGGGTTTTCACGTCTCGCCGCGGGTTTAACCCTCAGCCTCCCCCCCATGGGGCAGCCCACGGGCGGATTTTGGTTCTCCCACACACACCCATCATAAACTATCTATTCGCAGACAAACCTATACCTGCCTGCTCCTGCGCAACAGGGTTTACGCTCCGTAGCCGCGCTTGCGGCGAAGGAGTGTCATCCCGCCGAGGCAGAGGAGTAAGAGCGTAGCCGGTTCGGGGATAAGGACGATTTTCGCACGGTTGCCGATTTGAAAAACGTTATTGAGTGGGTTGCCATTGAGCAGAGTGCCCGTTAATCGTCTATACGGTTCATACCTATAAGAGTCGCCAAGTATGCTCGTAAGTTCGATGTAACCAACATCTGTGCCGTTAACGGCAAAATCCGAGCCATCTATCGTTACAACCGCATCATGTGAAAGGTACATCTTCTCATTGAATAATCCGCCGGAAACACTAATCTGACTGTTTCCATAGGCATTAAGGAGATTCCTTATCACCCCGCCGGAAACATTAACCTGACTGTTGTCATGGGCACTAAGGCCCAAGTTTATCAACCCGCCGGAAACGCTAACCTGGCTGCTGTCATTGGCAATAAAGCCCCAGCTTATCGACCCGCCGAGTACATTTATGATGCTGTTTTCAAATCCTTTCAACGTCCTTCCAATTCTCCCGCCGTCCAGCAGATTCACTGTAGTTCCCACGCCGGGCGTTTAAAAGTCAACCCATACATCGTCATTGATTTGGTAGTCAATGTCATGCACTCCACCATCGTTGAACTCAACCACAGCCATAACCGGTGAAGCACTTACCAACAAGACTACCGCTGCTGCCAAAATTTCTGCTCTTCTGCTTTTCATCTTACTTCTCCTTATCAAAAAAAGACTCACCCTTCTCAACAGCGACCTGCTGCAATACGGCTGTTGATATATCTCTGTATCAGAAAAGCCCTCCTGGCTTTGTGGGAAGAACGCACCACTCCCGGCAGAACATCCAGTTCTACAGCTGGTATTCTACGGGACGAACCCGGGATTGTCAAGCAGAAAATCCGGTAATTGGCGGTATTTGCCGAAAATTTCACAGAATGCCCACCAGATGCCTTCTGCGGTGGCGAGGAGGGTGTGGCGAAGTAATTGATTATTTAATCAGAATATATATCACAACAATAATACTTACATCTGCCGCTATATGAGATAGTAGCGGAACTGCCAAGCCTTCAAGCTTAAAGGCTATATGTCTCCAGATGTATGCAACTGCAGTCAATACAATAAACGCTATTACCAACCAGAGTGGCTTGATAAACCATGCCAAAACAAGAATGTGATATCCGGCAAACGCGAAATCCGTCCATGAAAAATGTTTGTGACCATATCCAAGATGGCCTCGCCAATATAGTTCTTCTAAAAAAGGATGTACTGTCGAAAAATATATCATAAAGAAAAACCGCGAAGTCCCATGCAATCCAAAATTCGCCAGTGCCGACTTTAATGGTGTGCTCTCCAACTGCATGTGTCCCCAGAAGAAAAAAATGATCGGAAAAATCATTACAGACATTACTACACTCGCTGCAGCCATTAGAGGATTCCAGCCCGCGCAAACTCTTTTTAGCAAACGGTTTCTACGACCGGCAATTAAAAACACTGTTATGCCAAAGTGATAAAACGCAATAGCAATCCAGGCGTTCTTCAAAACATAAAGGCCGAACAAAACCGTAACATAAGGCATTAAAATCGAGATTAGTTTAAGCCATGCAGTCATCATTCAGCCCTGCCCAAAATCAATCGGAATAACTCTATTGACCGGCTCTTTTTCATCTGTTTGGTCCTTTCAAAAGCGGATTATACTGCGCTATTGAATTGAGCCGGAAAAAATCTCATCCACAACATTTGACAATATCTCGGTCCGGACTTTTTTACGGCTCAATAGCGGAGCCGCTTTGCGGGCTGTTTCGATCTATTCATCCCCCTCGGGGTACATGGGACAGCCCAGCCTCTTTATTTCATCGCTGTGACTATTGAAGAACAGCCGGTTTGCCGAGTTTTGCAGACGTTCGGTAGAATTTCTACCCGGCGGGTTGGCGGGTGTTTTCCTGGCGGGCTCTTAGGATTTCTTCGCTGAGTTTCGCAGGCACCTTGGCGTAGCGGGCCATTTCCATTGAGAACGTCCCCATTCCTTTGCTAAGGCCGCGAATCACGGTCGCATAGCCGAACATATTCGCCAGCGGAACCTCCGCCCGGACAACTGCGTAATTCCCCCTCGTCTCGGTCCCGAGTATAATCCCCCGCCGCGAGTTCAAATCGCCGACTATAGCGCCCTGGAATTCGCGGGGCATTTCAAGCTCAACGCCCATAATCGGTTCCAGCAGGCATGGCTTGGACTTTCTGAACGCTTCGACAAAGGCGTCCCTTCCGGCAATGCGAAACGCCATTTCGCTCGAATCTACCGAGTGGTACGAGCCATCATCGAGGCACATCTTACAGCCGACAATCTCATAACCGGCCAACGGCCCCTTCTTCATTGCAGCCTTGAAACCCTTGTTCACCGCCGGGATGTACTCGGTGGGGATTCGTCCGCTCTTAATATTATCCTCGAACTCGTAGTTGGCTTCGCTGTCCTGAGCCAGCGGAATCAATCGTCCGACGACATGGGCGTACTGCCCGGAACCGCCGGTCTGCTTTTTGTGCTTGTAGTTGAATTTCGCCTCGACGGTCGGCGCCTCGCGGTAGCTGACATTCGGAACGCCGACAGTAACCGCGGCCCTGAATTCACGACGCATACGTTCGACATAGACATCAAGATGCAATTCGCCCATGCCCGCGATGATCGTCTGGCCTGTCTCCGCATCGGTCGAGACGCGAAAGGTCGGGTCTTCTTTTATAAATCGACTCAGCGCCTTCGCCATACGCTCCTGGTCCGCAGAACTGGCCGGAGTGATAGAAAGGCTAATCACAGGGTCGGCCACGAAAATGCTTTCGAGAGAGTAGTTTAGCCCATCTCCACAGATAGTATCCCCACTGGCGCAATCGACGGCCAAAAGAGCAATAATATCCCCAGGCCCCGCATCGACAATATCTGCGCGGTCGTTTGCATGCATCCGAACAAGACGCCCAACCCTTTGCTTTCGGTTCGTGCGAGCATTGCTATATTGCCCACCCTTAACGATCCTGCCCTGATAAACGCGAAGATAGCTCAACTGACCGAACGGTTCGTCCACAATTTTAAACACCATCGCCACCAACGGCGCATCCGGATCGCTCGAAAGCGGAACCTCGGTGCCCTCATTATCGTGGTCGAGAGCAAAATTCGAGCGATCAAGCGGACTGGGAAGGAAATCGCACACCGCATCCATCAGAGGCTGAACGCCCTTGTTCTTGAGCGCAGCTCCCATCATCAACGGCACGATATCGCGATTGATAGTCGCCTCGCGAATCGTTCTGCGGATCATCTCCTGCTCGATGGGTTGCTCTTCGAGGAGCAGCTCCATCATCTCGTCGTCGAACATGCAAATCGCGTCGAGCATATCTTCTCTGGCCCGCGCAGCGCTTTCGGCGTATTGGGCCGGGATAGACCCGCGCCGCACATCTTCGCCGTCACGACCTTCGAAAGTAACAGCCTCCATAGCAATCAAATCGATGACGCCCTTAAACTCGTCGGCAACACCCATATTGATCTGAATGGGCACAACATTCAAGCTCAGCTTTTCTCTAAGGTCGCGACGCACCAATTCAACATCGGCGCCAGTCCGGTCCATTTTATTGATAAAAGCGATTCGCGGCACGCGATAACGCTTCATTTGCTGATCAACGCTGATCGACTGGCTCTGAACGCCCCCCACCGAGCATAAAACCATAATGGCGCCATCCAGCACGCGCAGAGACCGCTCCACTTCCACGGTGAAATCAACATGCCCCGGAGTATCGATCAGGTTGATGCTCTTGCCCTTCCAATGGACCTGAGTGGCCGCCGAAGTAATCGTAATCCCCCGCTCGCGCTCGATATCCATATAGTCCAAAGTGGCGCCGCCCTCGTCACCGTGCACTTCCTGCATACGATGAATACGCCCGGTGTAATATAAAATGCGCTCGCTCAGCGTCGTCTTGCCCGAGTCGATATGCGCCGAAATTCCGATGTTCCTGATTTTACTGATCTTTTCCATGTCTTCTAAATACCGTCTTTCAAACAAAATACTAATCAAACAACCCGTCGGGCCAGGCCAACGCCGATCATGCAAATACGCATCCGTACTTCTCGGCAAGCTTACCGCCCAACGAGCTTTACGCTTATCCATGTACTACAGGCGAGTGAGAATTGCCCACGCTCTCCGTAAGTAGCAAGAATAATGATTGTATCATACTCTCGGTAATTAAGCAAGCAAAAAATTCAGAATATCTGAAAAAAATGACCCCACCGGCCAAAATACGCAGAAAAACGCAGAAAACCCATGTTTCTGTCAAATATCCCGAAAAAACAAGGGGTCCCTCTGCTTTGAATAAGTTCTCCATTGCAGCCAACCACCTCATTGAGTTACAATCTTTCCCTGATTCTTAGCCGCCCGGCCCTGTCTTACCAGGCTCAGGGCTAAACCATAAACCGTTAAGGCAGAACACCGTGAGCAAGATATTCTTCAATCTGGGCAGGAAGGTCGGGCCTCATATCCGCAAGGCAAAATGGATATGGCAATCCATGACCGGCACCGAGGCCGACGCAATCAAAGTCGAAAACGAAGTAGGCAGAGACCTCGCACACGACATCAGACAGCAGTTAAAAACCAACCCCGACCCCGAAATCGAAAAGCTCCTGAAACAAATCGCACCGCGACTAACACCATGCGTCGCAAACAGATACCGAACATTCAGCTTCGAGGCCGTAAACGGCGGCGAGCCAAACGCATTCGCACTGCCAGGAGGATTCATCTTCATAACCAGCTCCATCGTAGAACTCTGCCAGGCCCGCCCGGACGAAGTCGCATTCATCCTCGCCCACGAAATGGCCCACGTCATCCGAGGTCACGCAATGAACCGCATCATGAGCAGCACAGCAATATCGACAGCAGCAAGAGTAACGCCCGTCCGCGGCGTGCTATCAGGCTGGCTAAAGAAAGTCGGCGTGCAATTCCTCGAATCCGCATACTCCCAGGACCTCGAATCGGAAGCCGATACCCTCGGAGTCCGACTCGCAGCGGCAGCAAAATACGACCCCCGGGCGGCAACAAAACTATTCGACCGCCTCGCCAACCTGTCCGCAGCCCCAAAAAACATACCACTCGGCCAATACTTCGCATCCCACCCGCCATACAAAACAAGAATACAAAACATAAACAACCTCCTGCGCAAGTTGAATGCGTGATCTGAGCACTTCCGAGCCGAATACTTTCCCAAAAACACATGCCAACCACGGAGTTTTGAGAATTCTACCGTATTCTTAAGAACAGATTCCCAGCCACTGAGTATGTTTAATGTAGGTACGTTAAATCAGGCGCATACCGTTCCCAACCTGGGAACTGACTGGGGAAAAGAGGGTGATGGGGGCCAATAAATGCCAAAACTTAATTCTCAGCAAAAGCGACTGCTA
Organism: Sedimentisphaerales bacterium; assembly: GCA_041322395.1. GTDB lineage: Bacteria > Planctomycetota > Phycisphaerae > Sedimentisphaerales > Anaerobacaceae > JAFGCD01. Next base: position 1,475,639 of record JBGLNQ010000001.1, on the reverse strand, counting down.
TTCGACTACTGCTTCGACCTAACAACCAAAACCGACACCGCACAAGCAAAAAAACTAATAACCTCGAACAGCGAAGCTGCTGATATATGCGCAAAAATAAAAGCCGCCCTCGAACCCCTAAAAAACCTAACCCTCACAACCTGCCCCGATTCCCTCGTAGAAAAAACCGTCTCCATCTGTTCCAGCACACAAAGGCTCGGGAGGCAATCTTGAATCTGAAATCTAAAATCTGAAATTCTCCCGTCCTGCCCAGATTCCCTCGTAGAACAAACTATCTCCATAGCGCTCCCAACAAGCCCCGGCCTTAAGCTTGTTCCCCAAAACGCCAAAAATGTACCGCGGACCTTTAATTATCCCCTGTTGTGGTTGGGTAGTGTTCATCTATCTCACTCCATTATAGTAGACAGCCATTTCGGTTCCATCTTCATTGATAACTACATGGCTTTGTAAACCTGCTCTATTTCCGGTGTCAAATGACATAATGGTGCAGTCCTTAGTAATCCATAAAGGGAACTGACTACCGACAGTAACATTCCTCAAGAATTCACTCTTCTTCTGAAGTGCCTGAAATACCTGAAATACCTCTTCTTCTTGCTGATAGTCTCGGAAATGGTTGTTGTAATAAGTTTCATAATCAAGCCGCTTAACTTGGTCTTTTTCATTTAGCAGTCCCTGAAAATCCTTCTCTACAAACTGGACTCTGTTCACGAAACCCCAGTTGTGCTCTGCCGCAAAAGTCATTATGGCGTCCTCCTCGAATGTCTTTGGCGATTCTGCTTTGAAATACAAAGCACCCATTGCGCCACCAAACAGCATGTACTGGCTTTGAGCTTCACATAGATTGTTCCTGTCATACCCGATCCAGAACCTCGGAGCGGTCAGGCAGTATTTTGCGACGCTGAAAGGATACGGAATAGTTCCCGGAGCAGTCCAGACAGAGAAAAGAATAAGCCCGAATAAACATATGATCAGGCCGAATGAGGATAGGACGCGGCGGCCTTTACGAATGATTCCAATAATACACAAGATAAGACCGGGAATTGCTGTTAGGCCGAAGGAAAGAATGCTTGCTACGCCCAAGGCAAAGCCTATAACGCCCGCAACCGATTTCTTGTTGGTCACAGCCGCATCGTTTTTGCGGTTGGGTGAGGGTTCTTGTTGTGGTTGGTTTGGCTCTTCTGGATCACTCATTCTTGGCTCTATCCACGTTCCAGTTCAACTTCCCAACATCCTCCGGTTTTATGAGCTCTGTACGTCCGTCATTGAACAATACGTTGCATCCTTTGCCACCATGATTTTCAAAGGTCAATCGCTCAGGCCCACCAAACTGGTTCCATCCGTCCTCAGTCTCGAAAAGAAGAACCACATCGCCCGGTGAGTTTGGCTCACAGTTGGGATTCATTGCGTAACTACATTTGTGGCCAGTATTTGCCGGACAGCGATATGTTTCATGGTAGATAAAGCTGCGAATATCACTCTCCAAGATCAAATCACACCATCTCTCCGGAGCCGGATAGTTACCGTCGTAAAAATCGGGATAGGAGCGTAACTCCAGATAGAAGTTGTCTAGATTTTGCTGACAACCAAACATGTGCCCCATGGGCACCACGGAGTATTTGAAGAACAAGTATCCGGAGAGAAACATTGCTATCAGCACTACAAGAGCAATCACCAGCCGCCTGCGTTTGGGTTTTCGGCTTTTTTTGTCTTTTTCCTCGCCACTCATCTCTTGCCTATCCCTTTGCTTTTCTTAATTCTCGCTACTTATGTTCAAAGTAGAATATCTCAACACCTATATCATACCTGATACCCGGGCATAGTGGAAGGGGGGAAGGTAGTTTTTAATTTTGAGTTTTTAGTTTTGAGTTGAGGTTGCCACGTCGCTTTGCTCCTCGCAATGACCATATTGAGGGTTTTATTCCCATTCTATTGTTGCCGGGGGTTTTGATGAGATGTCATAGACTACTCTGTTTACTCCTCTGACTTCGTTTATTATTCTTGAAGCTATCAGGCCGAGTGTTTCGTGGGGGATTTTTGCGAAGTCTGCTGTCATGAAATCGACTGTTTCCACGGCTCGGAGTGCTATTACGTTTTCGTAGCTTCGCTCGTCGCCCATTACTCCTACGGTGGAGACCGGGAGGAGGACTGCGAGGGCCTGGGAGATTTTTCTGTATAATCTTGCAGCCTTTATTTCATGGATTAGGATTTCGTCCGCCGCTCTTAGGACTTCGAGTCTTTCGGGCGTTATTTCACCGATAATTCTGACTGCGAGGCCGGGGCCTGGGAATGGGTGTCGCCAGACGAGCTCTTCCGGCAGACCGAGGAATTCGCCTACTACGCGGACTTCGTCTTTGAAGAGGTCTCTGAGCGGTTCGACAAGTTCGAAGCCAAGCTCTTTGGGCAGTGCGCCTACGTTATGGTGGAGCTTTATATTCGCAGCGGGGTTGCCGTCTTTCGAGCCGGACTCGATGACGTCGGGGTAGAGCGTGCCCTGGGCGAGGAATTTGACGTTGGGTATCTTTGCAGCCTCGGATTTAAAGGCTTCGATGAACTCGCGTCCGATGACTTTTCGTTTTTGCTGCGGGTCGATAACGCCTTCGAGTCCTTTGAGGAACTGCTCGGACCAATCGACTACTCGGAGGTCCATGTGGAAATGGTTTTTGAACATCGAGACGACGCCCTGGCGTTCGTTCTTTCTGAGCAGGCCGTTATCTACGAAGATGCAGACGAGTTGGTCGCCTATTGCCTTGTGAATTAGTGATGCTGTTACGGAGGAATCGACTCCTCCGCTTAGTCCGCAGATTACTTTTGCTTCTGCGACTTGCTTTCGGACTGCTTGGATTGTTTCTTCGACGAAATCGCTCATTTTCCAGTCGCCTTCGCATCGGCAGATTTTGTAGAGGAAGTTTTCGAGTATTTGGGCGCCCTTCGGAGTATGGGATACTTCGGGGTGGAATTGTACGCCGTAGAAGGGTTTTTCTTTGTGCTTTACGGCTGCGTGTGGGCATGTTTCTGTTGTTGCGATGGTTATGAATTTTGCGTCGGCCTGCTGGAGCTGGTCGCCGTGGCTTGCCCATGCTGTAATTGAATCGGGCAGGCCTGCGAGGAGGTCTGTTTTGTCGGTTATGGTCAGTGTTGTTCGTCCGTATTCTCGTTTCTGCGCGGGGGCGATGGTGGCTCCGAGAGCCTGGCAGCCCAACTGCATTCCGTAGCAGATTCCGAGTATCGGGATGCCGAGGTCGAAGATTTTGGGGTCGCATTTGGGCGCTCCGTCGTCATAGACACTTGCGGGGCCTCCCGAGAGTATCAGGCCTGTTACGCCCATTTGTGATAATTGCCGGGCTTTCGTATCGGCTCTGCAGATTTGTGAATATACGTTTTTTTCGCGGACTCGGCGAGCTATTAACTGGCCGTATTGACTGCCGAAATCAAGGATTGCGATGGTTTGGCGACTCATTTTGGTATCCTCAACAAAGCAGATTCCCTATGTTGTCTGAGATAGACGTAAGAACTAAGTGCCGGAGTATATCAGGTGCGAGGAGGGAGTACAAGAGTGCTGAGCAAATATTGGGAAAAAGACGCCGGTCAGGGGCTTTGCTCCTTTGCCTGATGTTATGGGTTTTCCCCGGTTTCCGCCGTCGAATGCTTTTTTGACATTGGCGTTATTCAGCGATGCGGTTGGCGCGAGCGTCGTTCGGGATTTCCGAAATCGCAGGTTTCGATTTCTCGGAAGATCGCGTCGTTGGGATGCGAAGACTCGCGGTATCGGCAGTGGGGAAGTCAGCGGGGACTTCCGTCTGTGTTACCCTGCCTGTCGCGGCCCATTCGGTTCCACGTTGGAATGTAACGATGAATCCGACGCTGTTTAGCTGCTCGGCGGCGTGCCCGAGTACGGTGTGGAATACTCTGCCCTTGCCGTACTGAATGGTAAAAAGGACAGGCTCGTGTTCGCCGGTGCCTTCCTTTGCGGGGTCTGCGTAGGCGGTTGCGAGGATTTGCATATTCTTTGCGGGGCCGCGGAGCGCGCTGTAGAGTTCGTCCTCCGATTGCATCCATTTTTCGGGCAGGCCGGCCATGATCGGATGATGGCGATCTCTGGTTATGATTTGGAACTCATGTTGCGGCCCGTGAGACCCGCCGCGTCCGGGCGAGTGGTCGAGCACCATCTTGTTGTTTTTCCAGCGGACCATTGGGCCTGACTTTTCATTTCGTCCGCCCCAACCGCCGATACCTATCATTTCATTGTACTCTTTCCAGTTGGGGAAAGAATTGTCTGCTGCGTGATATACTACGAGCCCGCCTCCGTTTTTCATGTAGTCGATGAATGCCTCCCGTGTTTCGGCGGGCCAGTCTTCGCCGTTGTAGTTTGAAACGACTACGTCGTATTTTGCGAATTCCGGCTTGAAGGAGTCCATAGGCTGCTTGTTAGGCGGTGAGGTGGCGACATCTACTTTAAAGATGCCTGTTTCTTCGAGGATTACTTTTAGTGGCGGCGTGGTTGTTTTCCAACTGTGGTTGTTCCGGCCATCGAGGATCAGGGCCGTGAGATTTGGTTTGGCCGGGCCTGTGAGGTCTATGATGCGGATATTTCGCCATCGAATCTTGTTGCCTGCGGTTTTCGAACCGTGGACCTGGAGGGCGATGAAGCCTTTTGAGCTCATCGAATCGGTCAGGTCGGCGGCTGGGACGCCGTTGACCCATGTGCGGATTCTGTTTTGCACGGCTTCGATTCTGTACTTGTTCCATTTTCCGTTTTCGAATGCTTTTTGTGCGGCTGGCTTGTCTTTGAGGTTGAAGAGCCATCCTCTGCGTGCTTCATCGTATATTCCGCCGCTCCATGCGCGGTCTGATGTGTCGATTTCGACCTGGTATCCGTGGACTCGTCCGTCTTTGTAGTTTTTATAGCTGTGGCTGCGAATCTGGATGCCGGAGTTTATTCCCGGATCCGCGAGCAATTCGACTTCAAGGATGAAGTCGGTGTACATCTTCTCTGTGCATAGGAAGCTGTTGGGTGTATTGAGGACGGTCGTGCCTACGATTGTCCCGTCAACAACTTCATATTTTGCCTTTCCATTTCTCTGTATCCATCCGTTGAGGGTTTTGCCGTCGAATAGCCTCTCCCACTTTTCGGTTCCGGCGGTGTCTGCGGGGGATGCTGCGAGCAGGCTGCAAGCCCATATACACAGGGTTAATATCGTTAAATGCCTCTTCATTATGTTGCTCCTTATGGTTCTCTTTTTGGTTGTGTTATCTTAGGTGGCGATTACAGCGCCCACGGCTCAAGAAGCCTCTTCTTGTTATCACGCAACGCCCTTTCATAACGATCTCCCGGCAGAGTTCGCCGGTAATCAAAGCAAAACACAAGACGGCCCAACGGCCATCTTCGGGGAACTATGATACCATAATCTGTGGCCGGGGCAATAGATTAAAAAACGGCGTGTGCAGCCGAGCTGCACACCCTGCCGGTGCATACGGAGCGCGACGGGGGCAATGACAGCGTTGTGAACGCGCGTTCGGGCGAGGATGCGTCGCGCCGTGGCGGCGACTGTTAAACCGGGGCGAAGAGGGATCTGGGGGCGGATATGCTCAGCGGAAGAAGCGGTGTGCGGCGCTGTGTCTGTGGGCTTTGGGGGTATCAGGCTTGTGCCGGGGCGAGTCTGCGGTCGAAACGCAGCTTGGCCTGGCCTATCAGGTAGAAACTTCCTGTGATCAGGATCAGGTCTTCTTTGGATACGGCGCTGCCGGCGATCTGGAGCGCTTCGCCAAGGCTCAACGCGGTTTGGCACATTTTGCCGCATATCTCCGTGTAGATATCGGCGAGGTCCTGTGGAAGCATTGCTTTTGGGGAGTTGCTTCTTGTGAATATAACCTTGTCGGCGCCGTACTGCAGCATGTTTAGGATTCCGCGGACGTCTTTGTCTTTGTTGCACCCGAAAATAACGACCATTGAGTCATAAGGGATATTCTGGCCGATGGCGTGAATCACCGCCTTTATGCTTGCGGCGTTATGTGCGCCGTCTATCATAACCCTCGGATCGTCACAGATTATCTCCATTCTCCCCGGGAGTGAGACCTGGTCGAGTCCTTTGCTTACTTTTTCGTTGTCTATCTTGTATCCGCTTGCTTTTAGCTTGTCGAGCATTGCGAGTGCGAGGCCGCAGTTGATTGCCTGGTGTTTGCCGTAAAGGGGTACTCGGAGGTGTTCGAACTTGCTTGTGAGCGTTGTCAGGCAGACTCTTGTATGCGGGCCGTCCTCACGCGATGTCTCGAATCGATGCGAAAAATCGATATCATCGCCTGTAACGCTCAGCGGCGCCTTGATGGCCTCAGCCTCTGACTTGAGAACTTTCATCGCATTCGGCTCCTGCTGCACCGTGACTACGGGCACGCCTTTCTTCATGATGCCGGCCTTTTCCTTTGCGATGCTGTCTATCGTCTTGCCGAGCTGGTCCTGATGGTCGATGCTGAGGCTCGTTATGCCGACCACTTCCGGCTCTATGACATTCGTGCTGTCGAGCCTGCCTCCCAGACCCGTCTCTATCACGCCAATATCGACTTTCCTATCAGCAAAATGCAGGAAGGCCAGGGCGGTCATAATCTCGAAAAAGGTCGGAGCATTGTCCTTGGCCATCTTCTCCAAGGGTGCGTGGACTCGGTTCAGCAATCTATACATCTCCTTTTCGCTGATCATTTCCGAATTGACCATGATCCGCTCGTGGAGATTGACGAGATGGGGCGAGGTGTACAGGCCGACCTTGTAGCCGTTGGCTTCGAGCATCTTGCCAAGCATTGTGGCGGTCGAGCCTTTGCCTTTTGTGCCGGCTATATGGGCTGTAGGGATTTTTTTGTGGGGGTTGCCCAAGAGCGAGAGCAGTTCTTTCATCCTCTTGAGGTCGAAAGTGTCGGCGTTGTACCGCAGATGGGACTGCTTTTCGTAGTCCGTCTGCGCAAAGAGATACTCCATCGCCTCTTTGTAATTCCTGAAGGCCTTCCTGGCCTTAACTTTCTCGGTCTTGGAGGAGGATGATTTTTTACTATGCTTCTTTCCTATTGTTTGCACTGGTTTCACCATAAGAACGGCTGATTTTAGCAGTTTGGCATAGTCGAGTCAATAGCGGAACCATTGAAAACTGGTCAAAATATCCGGCGAAACACATAAGTGTTTGCAAACACAGAGGTTACGGATAGCATTTTTTTCTTCCTGACGGAAGAAAATCACAACTCTATCAGTATAACTTAACACATAATTAGATTGTCTTATAAAGCTGCCTCGTCGGCAATTCTCACCGGTAAGCAGACATCGCCGAGGGGTGGTTAACCCGGATATTTCACGCGTCTTGCAGAAAAACACCTTAATTCGTTGTTGCTCAACAGGTTATGCGCATACGTGAGATTTACAGACTGTTATTTGTCGCAAGGGGGCGTCACCCGCTTTCTATCCCACGACATCATGGGCAACGTCCTGACCAGGGAAGATGCCCGCGGCAAGCGATGGCAGTATGCCTACGACGCCGCCGGGCGACTGGCGGCGGTGACCGACCCCCTCGATCGGACCATCCGGCTCTTCTACGACAAGAAGGGCAACAAGGTTCGCCAGGTCGACCCGCAAAACCGGGAGACCCTTTTCGAGTATGACCAGCACAACCGCCTGATCAAACAGACCGACCCTCTCGGCCAGGTAACCCGTTTCGGGTACAACCCGGACGGCAAATTGACCAGCCGGACCGATGCCGAGGGCAAGGCAGTGCGCTACGAGTACGATGCCGACGGACGACTGGTGAAGAGCATCGACGGCAATGGCAACGAGACCGTGATGGATTATGATGCGAGCTTTGGGACGGGCTGCAGCGCATGTTCGGGCGGCGCCAAGGACCAACCCGCGCGGATCGTCTATCCGAGCTTCGAGAAATTTTTCTCCTACGACATGCGTGGCCGCAAGGTGCTGGAGACCGATGTGGTGGACGGGGAGAGTCAGGTCACCTTTTTTAGCTACGATGCTGCCGGCAATCTCGTCGCCCGCACCGACAAGGAGAACCGGGTCACCGGTTACGCCTATGACGAGTTGAAACGCCTCGTAAGTGAGACCGATGCGCTGGGCGGCGAGACGCTCTACGTCTTCGACAACCGCGACAACCTGCTCCTTCTCACCGATGCCGAAAACCGGACCACCCGGTTCGCGTACGACCGCAACAACCGAATGACCGGGGAGATTCGCCCCGGGGGGCAGCAGACGTCTTACGCCTACGACGACGCCGGCAACCTCACGGAAAAGATCGACGCCAAGAACCAGAAAACCGAGTACGGTTATGACGACGCCGGCCGGTTGACCGAGATCAGGTACTATCTCTCCGCCGGAGACTCCGCCGCGGTAAAGTCGGTCACCTTCAGCCACGATGGCGCCGGAAACCTAACCGGTTATGATGACGGCACCACCTCGGCGGTTTACGTCTATGATGATATTTACCGCAAGACCGGCGAGACGACTGACTACGGCCCGTTTGCGCTTGAAAACAGGTATAGCTATTACGGCAACGGCCTCAAGAAAACCTTCATCGGTCCGGACGGCGTCACCTATTCCTACTCCTACGATGCCGCCAGCCAGATCACCGGCGTCTATATCCCTGATGTAGGTCACATCACCTACAGCTCCTACACCTGGAACCGGCCCGACGAGGTGATCCTGCCCGGCGGCAGCCGCCGCACCTACGAGTATGATCCGCTGATGCGGGTGAGGTCGATTACGGCCAAGGACCCGGGCTGGAACGAGGTCATGGGCTATCAGTATTCATATGACAAGATGGACAACATCACCGCCAAGACCACCGAGCACGGGCCGTATGACTACGGCTACGATGATATCTATCGCCTGACAACCGCAGAAAATCCGGTCCAGAGCGACGAGGCGTATTCTTACGATGGCGTCGGAAACAGACTTACATCCGCAGCGCACAGCGATTGGGCCTACAACACCAACAATGAATTGCAAGGCTATGACGGCGCGGTGTTCCAATACGACGCCAATGGCAACACGATCGAGAAGAATGATAACGGGCAGATCACAAAATTTTTCTACAATATCGAAGATCGGCTGGTGCGGGTCGAGAATGGCGCCGGTTCGGTTGTGGCGGCGTATCACTATGATCCGTTCGGGCGACGTCTCTGGAAAGAAGTTGACGGTACGCGGACGTATTTTGTATACTCGGACGAAGGTTTGATAGGTGAATATGATTCGGGCGGACTGGAAATTCGCTCATACGGTTACAAACCCGGTTCCACCTGGACGACCGATCCGTTGTTTATGAAATCGGGAGGCCAGTATTATTTCTATCAGAATGACCACTTAGGGACCCCTCAAAAGATGACGGCAGTGAATGGGGCGGTGGTCTGGTCAGCCAAATACAGCGCTTTCGGCGACGCTGCTGTTGACCTATCGGCGTCTATCACAAACAATCTATGGTTTGCGGGGCAGTACTTTGATGAGGAGACGGGGATACATTACAACTACCATCGGTATTACGATCACAAGTTGGGTAGATATCTAAGGAAGGATCCAATTGGGTTGGGTGGGGGCATTAACCATTATACATATGTGTTTAATTCTCCAGTGAAATTGCTCGACCCTTGGGGACTACTTGATATGATTTCGGCATATCATCAACTATTTCATGGTTGGAGGCCATCATTATTTCTACCTGGTCAACCGCTTCCAGGGTATAACTATTGCGGGCCGGGCAATAACGGAACGCCTCCGACCAGTCCACTTGATCAGGCATGTAAAGAGCACGATGAGTGTTATGAAACATGTGGACTCGACAGCAAGGATGTTAAATATACTTGTCGTGGTCAGGATAAAGGGCCAAGTTGTCAAGATGATTGTGATGATGATCTTTGCAATAAAGCTCGTATTCATGGAGGATGGATACGTGCGGGGGTCATTTTTATATTTTGTGATTAGAAGGAGCGTAATGAGATCATTACTCTTAGTATGTTATGCGTTTATTTTCTTTAGCTGTTCGTATCCGGGATATAGTATACGCATTAACATTGATCAAGACGCTAAAGCTACTGAAAATGATATAAAACTGATAACGAATTATCTTTCCAAAACAGCTCACGAGGTGCTGCTAATAAAAGAAAAGGATTTATGGAAAGTCAAAAGTTATAAGATAAATTTAGATGAAGATAAGTTTAAAAATGTAAGCCATAATTATATTAATTTTACAGTAGAGTATTATTATGATCAGAAAAAAATAATTGAGGATAAAATAATAGAAAAAATTGAAGTGAGAATTGGGAATAGTTGGGAGGGAAGAAACCCTGTTTTAAAAAACGAAATAGATAGAATAGCAGATTATGTTTTTAATCAGTTAAAAGCGCGTTTTGATGCTTCAAATATCTCTATAGAAAGAAGATATACTGGACCAGTTTAAAAGAAAAGGATTAACGGGGAGATATTCCCACTCATATTTCTTTATTGCTCTGTTATAATTGTCATTTTTAATTCACTCATTATCCGAAAAAATATCAAGCCTCGGTCAGTATTTATCAATTGCCCGGGACCATCATTTGCCGAAACGGTTGGGGCATATTTAAACCAATGCCGGAGCAGGGCGTGTTGGGAAAAGTGGTGAGATTTTGCCATCAGAGGATTGGGGTTGAGAAACGTAGAACTAGAACCAAATCTGAAAATGGGTAGTCGGCGTTAAGCAGTCCTTTTTGGCTATAAAATTCTGATAATTTGACCGGTAAATGATAAATGCTAGCCTATCACGGCAGTTAAAAGGGCAGAGCTATTGAAGCTCTGCCCTTTTAACTGAATGTACGTCGACGTTTAGAAAGAAATTGGAACGTTCTCTGTCTCTTCAGGCTCAAGAATTATTGAGTAGGTTTCAGTATTGTACCCAAAAGATGAGGCAACCAGACTGTAGTCGCCGGCTGGCAGCGGAGCGGAAGGTTCAGGATTAAAGGGTTGCGTATTCAACACGTTCAAAGACTTTATTTCAATTTTTTCATCCTGATCGCATTCGGTGCAGTCGGCATCCTGGCGGAAGCTAAGCGTAGCGTACTGTTCTGAGTCATTGGCTCCGGGGACCGTGACAGTTCCGACTATCCAACCATATTCTGACGATGCTGTAAGTTCAAAATTGACTGGGTTACCGTTTTCTGGCGCAAGCACTTGCCCGGCTATGGCTGTTACCTTCTCAAAGACCGGATTCATATCACTCCTGAATGCAACGATAGTGTAAGCACCGGGTTCAACAAACAGGCTGTAGAATCCGTTTTCATTCGTTAAAGTCGATGTCCTGACAATCACTTCGTCTTTAATATCGGATGCCGCTGAATCGTACTGCTGGGCGGAAACAAGCACTCCCTCGAGTCCAGTATCAGCATCATCTGTGACTTGGCCTCTAATGATTGAGTATTCTGACGGTTCGCTCAACTTTATCGTCGGTTTAAGAAGCCACTGCCCACTGTTACCGGCCTGAACAATTGAGCGGCAGGCATCGAAATCAAGAATCAATTCGGTGGTCTGGTTTGCTGCGATGTTGTAACCGCCGACTATTTTTGTTCCCGTCTTTTGCCCACTCGGAACCTTCAACTGATGAATCTCAGGATCGATGGCATCACCGGGATCTTTGTCGATAATAATATAGTTGGCATATGGATGGGCTTGACTCAGTATATTTATTGTTCCTTGCTCAGCCTCATCACCGATTATAAGCCGCATTTGTGTGTGGCGCCCGGCCGGCAACTCCACAAGGCCAAGATCCATTCGTACCCCGTTAACAAGTTCAAGCAGATTAACCGTTACCGGATAGGCGATACTTTCCTGTATCGATCTCCAGTTGTTAGGGCTATTCTCATTCTCACCGAGATGGAATTGTATGTCAGCAATGGTGACATAAACGGCTGCATAGTCCTCTGAAGCAGAGTCAACGAGTGCCACAGAGGCCGTTCCTGTCCCTACGACCCCATCATTACTTGAGTCACCTCCACCACATGCAACTAAACATAAGATACACGCGGTCGATAGTATCAAGCCAAGATTTTTATTGGATGCGATGCTCATTTCTCGATTCAACCTCCCAAAAGATTTGAAGTGCGATCTCTCAATTACTTGATTTGGCCCTTTCACAACAAAAAACCGAACAACCAATTTGGGCAGCTCGGCTTAACCATACTATCCCGTTGCAACCCGGCTGTCTTGTTAAGATCCGTGGCTTTCCGTCCCTGTCTCACGGCAGGTTTGGCTTTGTTTTGAATTGTAACGATTGTTTTGTTTATGGGAAGATATTATATCAGAACAGGGGACACCTGTCCATCATGATGGGGTGCCTATTTGTATTCGGATAGGTTCCGCTGTCATGGGATATCCGAGAAGGATTGGATATTTAAGGCGTACATTTTTATTAGGTGAGCAGGTTGAGGGTGGGCATTTTAAGATCTCTATGGCAGCTTGAGGTTCGGCCCGGCCTCAAAGCTCAATTTCACCTCTCATCAATCGATTCACAAATGGTCGATCGGCTGGTGCAAAGTCAAATTCTGCCAGCTGTTCGACGGTCACCCACCGGTAATCCATGTGATCGGTTGAAGTTATTTGCCCTCCATCCCAGAAAGTTCTGAAGGCCATCAGCTCGATCGTGATGTGGTCATAGTGGTGGATGTTTGACCCGAGAAAGTTCCCTACGGACACCTCGATATCAAACTCCTCCTTCAACTCCCTTGCCAAGCACTCCTCTGGTGTTTCTCCGGCCTCGATCTTGCCACCGGGAAATTCCCACTTGCCGGCCAAATAGTCCTTCGATTTGCGTTGAGCAATTATTATTCGACCGTCCTTTTCGAGGATGGCGGCAGTTACTTTGATTGATTTCATGATTTTATTCCGTCACAAGGCAACTTCCGAATAGATTATCAATAAAAGCTCCGTTTAGCTTTGGGCTATTGTTATTGGCAAATTTATGCTATCAAAAGGTTATTTATTTGCACGGCGATAACTTTTCTTTTGACTGCATCTTTACCTCCCGGGAAAAGGAGCAAGCGACGATGTCCCTGCTGAAACTTTTTTACGGACCTTCGCCGGAAAAACTCGAAGAAAAAGGCGATGCCCTTTTTGCGGCCGGGCAATGGGGCCAGGCCAAACTGGCCTATGAAGGCTCACTCGACAAACGGCAAAAGCGATCCGGACCGGACAACGACTCCCAACAGCGGCTTGAGGAAAAGATCCGGGAAACCAATAACGCGCTGGCAAGAGAGCATCGACAGACGGCCCAAAACCTGATCGAAGGCGGGTATCTCGACGAGGCGCGGGTTCTGCTGACGCTCGCCGCAGAGGTTACTGCAGATCCGCAGTTTAAGGCGGAATTGGACTCCCAGCTCCATGCGCTGACCTTTCCCCAAAAACACCCCACTGATCGGGAGCCGATGCTATCGACCCTTGGGTCGGAAGACAGCGATCCCATCCCCGATGAGGCATCGGACGACGATTACTTTTTGGCTTTGTGCGGCACATTGCCGGAGGAGGTGCAGGCTGAGTATCTGGCTTATGGCAAAGACTTTAAAAGCGGTTATATCGCTCTGAACCGCGGTGATTTTCAAGCGGCGGCCGAAAGTCTTTCACTATCAATGGCGCAAAACCCCCAGCCGGAGAGCTATATCCCCCTGGAACTGGCTTCTGCCTTGCTGAATCTGGATCGATCGGCCGAGGCTCGGGAATTGCTTGAAAAATTTCTCGGATATCACCCTGATGCCCTGCCCGCATACCAGCTCTTGTGCGAAATCCATTGGGAGGAGAAGGATTTTGAACGAATCGATGCCCTGCTGGCATCTCTTCCAAAGGGCCTGGCCGAATCTGTGGCTGCGGTGATGCTGAAAGGCGAAACGCACTTTCGCGCCGGCCGCCTTGCAGACGCCCGGGATTTCTATCGGCAGTTCCTGAAAGTCTATGGCTGGAACGATACCGTGGCCCGGGAACTCGCCAAAGCCCATGAGGCCCTGAATGAATCGGCCGAGGCGCGCGCGATCTACCGGGAAATCATGGGCCGCTGCGTCAGCTGCCACGCTCGTATCGACCCGGTGATCAGGCACCGCTATTCGGAACTGTGCTTCGCCAACGGCCTATATACGACGGAGATCCTGGAGATCTACCTCGCCCTTGCCCGAGAGCTCCCGGAAAACGCGGCTGTTTACTTCGACCGGGTCAGCCGGATTTACGCGGCCCAGGGCAACCCGATCGAGGCGGAGCGCTTTCGCTCTTTTGCGCGGCAGGCCTCGGGGGAACGGGATTAACCCCTTGTTTTGGAAGGTGTGGAAAGGATATTGTCCTTTCAGCCGGCCGTTATTCGAGTGCGCGCTTTTCAACCTTTGCCACCTGTCACCAGTTCCTTGCCCAACTCTTCCGCCTGGTTCATGAGGCTTTTGTTGGACTTTATCTCGCCGGGCTTATCCGCGCTGCCGTGAACCATTCCAACAATCGTTGAGCCGGTGTAAGCGAATGAATCCTGAAAGGATCGCAGGGCATTGACGCATCCGGAGGAAAAAATTCAGACGTATTTTCAATTATAATACAAATTTACCAAAAGTCAACAAAAAAAAGGCCGAAAATAACACCTAAATCAATCACCACAAAACCTGCGATTTGAGCGTGTTTTCCCTGAATCCAATTTTTTCAGCAATTTTGTTCTATAACCCATCCTTCAGAACGCATATTCACAGACAAACCTATGCCTGCCTGCGCCTTCGCAACAGGGCCATCCCGCCCAAGCCGAGCAACAGCAGTGTTGCCGGTTCCGGGATGGTGTGTCTGGAATCAATTGTCTCAAATGTATCAGGGTCGATTATTTCATATAACTGCGAACCCGGCCTGCCTGCGCCGAGCCAGTCGAAACTCACGGCAAATCCGGTGACGTTTTCGCCACTGCCGATGCCTGTACTTAACGCCTTTGCATCATAGGCCCCATCGTCGAGCAGTACCGGTTCCGGCTGCCAGACTATCTCATCCCAATCGCTCGCCGGGGGATCGGGCGTTTCGATTACGAGGTTATCATAAACGTCGTAGTCAAACCAGATAGTAAACTCCCGGATGGGCGGGGTCAAGCTGATATTCACGACTGTGTAGTCGCACCGCCATCGCCCTGCGCCTAAATTCTCGGTGCTGTAGATAATGTGGGTCTGCGGGACGGCAAAACAGACCGCTTCAAGCGAAACTAATAGAAATAATAAGCCAATTGTCGTTCTCATCACATACTCCTTAAATTGTTAGGGTTTTCACGCCAAACTGCGGCTTTTGCAGCAGTTTTTAGCGTACGGACGCCGATTTACTGTACGTTTCTCCTGAGAACCTCCCTGTTCGATTGCCCTCCTGGCAATTTGGTTTAGTGGAAAGGATGCACCGCTCCTCGGCAGCATCCAGTGTAACAGCAACATTCTACCAGACGAAACGCAGGATGTCAAGAAAAATCCGATAATAAAATGGATTTCTATACAAAAGCCCGTAGTTACCCCGTGTTTTCCTCTTCCTTTGGCCTGGAGTGGTATGAAAGATAATCCTAATCATGAGAAGAACTTAATTGCTTCGAGGCGAATAAACGGGGTGAAAGTTTGAGATTTATTGTAGAGTTATTCCGAATGCGTAGTAGAATGACGACTGTACGGGGTAGTTGTTATGTTAGGACGACGAACATGAAACGACGAGCTATTTTTGCTATGGGGGCGGTTTTAGTTGTTCTTGCATCTTGTGCAGGGGCTTCGCAACGGCCGGATGATGCCAACAGTCTCCTCCGCCTCGAAGACTACCTTCGATGTGCGGCCCTGAACAATGCCGCGCTCAAGGCAAGCTTCGAGACCTGGAAGGCGGCCGTTGAATCGATCCCCCAGGCCAAAGCGCTGCCCGACCCAAAATTCACCTACGGCTATTTCATCAGGGAAATGGACACAGAGCAGCAGTTTGAGCTGATGCAGGAGTTCCCGTGGTTCGGCACAATTAGGGCGCGAACCGACCAGGCCGCGGCAAATGCGAACGCCGCACAAAAACGATACGAGGCAAAGAAGCTCGAACTCTTCCAGCAGGTTAAGCACGCTTTTTACGAATTCAGCTATCTCGCCAGGGCGATTGAAATTACGAAAGAGAGCCTTGATAACATTAGAGACTACGAAGAAGTTGTTCGGATGAAGTACATCGGTGCGGGCAGTTCTCACCCGGATTTGATCCGCGCGCAGATAGAATTGGTTCTTATCGAGGATCGGCTGAATTCTCTGAAGGATTTGAGGCCCGCAATAACCGCCGAGCTAAACGGCATCCTCAACCGCCCCGCCGACGCCAATCTGCCCTGGCCGCAGCAGCTCCAATACCAACAGACATCAATCGACTTCACGAAGCTCTACGCCCTGATTGTTCAAAACAATCCCGACCTCAAAGCCGTTGATTATGAAATCGAGGCCATGAGGAACGCGGAAACGCTCGCAAAAAAGAAGTCCCTGCCTAACATAGGAGTCGGCGTAAGCTTCATGGACACCGCCCAGGCCACGGCTTCGGGCATGAGCAGCAGCCGCGAAAACCCCATCCTCGCAACGGTGTCGCTAAACCTGCCGATATGGACCGAGAGTTACAAAGCCGCCGAGCGACAGGCAAGGGCAATGTTATTGGGAACAAGGCAGGAGAAGATCCAGCTCGAAAACGCCCTCGGCGCTGAGGCCCGCCAGCTACTGTACGAATTCGACGACACCGTTAGAAAGATCCGCCTCTACAGAGACATCGTAGTCCCAAAGACAAAAGAGATGGTCCTGGCCTCGGAGTCCGCTTATCAGGCCGCCACTATCGACTTCCTGAGTCTGATAGATGCACAGGATAAGCTCCTCAATTACGAGCTGCTTTATGAGCGGGCCGCCGCAGAAAACGCCCAGAACCTAGCCAAGCTCGAAAGAATCGCCGGCGTTTCATTGCCGGCCGCGAATGTTGACGCCGATTCAAAAAAGGAGATCGACGGTGTGCCCAAATAGGCCAGTGTCCGTTAAAATGCTCTCAACTGTTCGCAAGGTCGTTATCGTCGTCCTGCTGCTCGCAGCATTCCTCGCAGGATACATGCTCAAATCCAGCTTGCAGGCAGACCACGTGCACGCGGCCCCCGCCGACGCCAATAAGCCGGCTGTCGCCCAAAAGTGGCACTGCTCAATGCACCCCCAGATTATCAGAGATGGACCGGGAAAATGCCCGATTTGCGGGATGGCCCTGGTCCCGATGCCCGCCGACCTCGCGGTCACAGGTGCTGCCAGACAATTAGTCGTCTCCGACGAAACCGCTAAGCTTATGGATATAACGACGTCCGCCGTCGAAAGGAGGCTCGTCACCGCCGAGATTCGGATGGTTGGGAAGATAGACTACGACGAGGCGCGGGTCAAAGACATCACCGCCTGGGTCTCCGGGAGAATCGACCGCCTCTACGTCGATTTCACAGGCATACGGGTCAACAAAGGCGACCACATGGTCTATCTTTACAGCAAGGAGCTTCTCGAAGACCAGCAGGCCCTGCTCGCAGCCGTAGAGGCGGAGAAAATCGTAAAACCTGACAGTAACAGTTTTCTCGACAAACTGAAGTTCGCAAATGCCGACGCGGTCAGAAAAAGGCTGCAGCTCCGCGGCCTGACCGACGAGCAAATTGCAGATATAGAAAAGGCAGGTAAGACCGTTGACCACATCACGATTTACGCGCCGATGGGCGGCATTGTAATCGATAAGCACAAAGCAGAGGGCAACTGGGTCGATACCGGGATGCCGATCTTTACAATCGCCGACCTCTCAGAGGTGTGGGTCAAGCTCGATGCCTATGAATCGGATATGGTGTGGTTGAGGTACGGCCAGGAGGTCGAATTCACGACCGAAGCCTACCCTGGCGAAGTATTCAAAGGTAAGATAAGTTTCATAGATCCCGTCCTCAGCGCAAAAACGAGAACGGTCAAGCTGCGCGTAAACGTTGCCAACTCAGACGGCAAACTCAAGCCCGAAATGTTCGTCAGGGCAATTGTGCGGGCACAAGTCGCACAGGGAGGAACTGTAATGGACCCCGAAATGGCGGGTAAATGGATTTGTCCCATGCACCCCTCCGTTGTCAAAACACAAAAAGACGTCTGCGACATCTGCGGTATGGACCTGGTGACTACCGAATCTCTCGGATATGTGAAGGTTGATGCGCCGAAGGAAGCGCCTATAGTCATCCCGGCGTCGGCCGCCTTGATCACCGGGAAACGAGCCGTTGTCTATGTGAAGCTGCCGGACAGCGAAAAACCAACGTTCGAAGGGCGCGAAGTCATCCTCGGTTCGCGGGCTGGAGATTACTACATAGTCCAGTCCGGCTTGGCGGAAGGCGAGACCGTGGTAACCAACGGCAGCTTCAAAATCGACTCGGCCCTTCAAATCCAGGCAAAGCCAAGTATGATGAATCCGCAGGATCAAAGTACGTCCACAAGTCATAATGAACGTGGTCATTGAACCGAAAAATGAATGGCATTGTTAAAGGAGAACGAAAATGAACAACAGAAGGATGCAAATCTCAATCATTGTCGTACTGGTTGGCCTGCTGCTCCTCGGCCTGCCCGGCTGCAGGAAAAAGTCCGAACCGGCGCCCTCGCCCAGTACGCCGGCCAAGACTGCAGGCGGCACTCCCGCCGCAGTAACTGCGGTCGCGGTGATCGCGCAGACTACCTGCCCCGTGATGGACGGCAATCCCATCGACAAGGCAGTATTCACAGAGTACAAGGGCCAAAAGGTGTACTTCTGCTGCCAGGACTGCGTCGCCAAATTCAAGGCCGAACCCGAAAAGTATGCAGCGAACCTGCCGCAATTCAAGGAATGATCTGAAAGAAACGCCTGATTACTCAAACTGACCAGTTTCCAAGAAAACGGCACGATAAGTCCTTATGCGGCAGCAATATAGCACAGTGTGTCATTCCCGCGAAAGCGGGAATCCACTCACCCGCCACACTACTGGATACCTGCTTTCGCAGGTATGACAAGGCTTCGCAGGTATGACAAGGCGAACCGGTCAGTTTGAGCTGATTAAGAAAAAGTTAGAGGACCCGTTAATCACGGACAAGAGACTATCTTGAGCCGACGTGTAGGGGTATTGTCTATTTGAACCAGAAAAGGGGACGGGATGCAGCAAGTCCGTTGGGAGCAGACGCCTGAACAGAAGTCCTGGGTCGGGAGGCTTTTAGGATTCTGCATATACAACAAGCTGATAGTTGGGCTTGTAACGCTCTTCATCATCGGCTGGGGGATATACGTTGCGCCGTTTGACTGGGAGTTTAAGTCTTTTCCTCGCAATCCCATTGCGGTGGACGCAATTCCCGATATCGGCGAAAATCAGCAGATTGTCTTTACCGACTGGCCTGGGCGCTCCCCACAGGATGTTGAAAACCAGATTACTTATCCTCTGACTACCGCGCTTTTGGGAATTCCGGACATAAAAGTAATACGCAGCAGCTCGATGTTCGGTTTTTCCTCGATTTACATCATTTTCAAAGATTTCTCCGCGTACGAAAAACTGGTGAACGGCAAGGACTTTTACTGGACCAGAAGCAGGATACTCGAGAAACTCAACAGTCTGCCGGAAGGGACAATCCCCGAAGGGGTTCAGCCGATGCTCGGGCCTGATGCGACGGCACTGGGGCAGATATTCTGGTACACGCTGGAAGGCCGCGACCCAAACGGCCAGGTCACAGGCGGCTGGGACCTCGATGAGCTGCGCACGATTCAGGATTGGAATGTTCGGCTTCATCTCCGCTCCGCCCTGGGAGTCAGTGAAGTCGCCTCGGCGGGCGGCTTTGTCCGTGAATACCAGATCGACCTCGACCCTGATGCGATGCGGGCCTACGAAGTTATGCTCGAAGAGGTTTTCCGCGCCGTCAGTCAATCCAATATCGATGTAGGTGCGCAGACAATCGAGATCAACCGCGTCGAGTATATCATCCGCGGCGTCGGGTTTATCAAGAACGTTGCGGATATAGAAAACAGCGTCGTCAAGGTGAATGAAAACGTCCCCATCCTTGTTAAGAACGTCGGCAAGGTCATTTTGGGGCCCGAAGCCAGGCGCGGCGTTCTGGACAAGAAAGGCGCCGAGGCCGTCGGCGGCGTTGTCGTGGCGCGCTACGGGTCAAATCCGCTGGCCGTAATAAAAGATGTCAAAAAGAAAATCGAGGAGCTTGCGCCGGCGCTGCCTTCCAAGGCAATAATCGACTACTCCAAGGTTAGCCCTCCGGAGGTTCGAGAATTTGCGGATCGCAATGGTTTTGAAGCCTACGCCGATGCTGCGATCAATCAGCAGGCCTGGCTGGAATATATGCGAAAGACGCCGCAGGCAAGCTGGCCGAGCTGGCTTACAAAAAGCCAGGTTGCCGTCGTTCCTTTCTACGACCGCTCGGGCCTGATCTACGAAACCATCGGCACGCTCAGCGATGCCCTCTACCAGCAGATACTTGTTACAGCCATCGTAATCACCGTTATGGTAATGCACCTTCGCAGCAGTATCCTGATTAGCTGCGTAATGCCTCTGGCGGTTCTGGGCTGCTTCTCCGTAATGAAAATCTTCGGCGTCGATGCCAATATTGTGTCGCTATCGGGCATCGCGATCGCCATTGGCGCTATCACCGATATGGGGATTATTATTTGTGACAGTATCCTCCGCCACCTCAAGGATGATCCGCCCGATATGCCGCGAGCCGAAGTAATCCATCGCGCCGCCGCCGAGGTCGGCAGCGCCGTTGTCTCGGCGATGGCCTCGACCATTATCAGTTTTATTCCGGTATTTTTTATGAGCGGGCCGGAAGGAAAACTCTTCAAGCCCCTGGCATTCACCAAAACCTTTGCGCTTTTAGCATCCATCGTTATTGCGCTGACTATTATTCCGCCCGCCGCGCATCTTGTCTTCTTTCCTCACAAGGTTAATAAGAAATATCTGAGGTTCAGCCTGTATGCTCTAATTGTCGGCGCCGGCATAGCCGCATGGTTTATTATCGGCTGGATCGTCGGCCTGGCAATTATCGGTTTTGCCGCATACCACCTGTTTAAGAATTTCATTCCGCAAAAGGTACAGAAGTACGCGCCTTATATCGCCAATATCGTCGCGCTGTTGGTTGTCGGACTTCTGCTGACCCTCGACTGGGAACCGCTCGGTGCGCAGAAGGGCCTCATTCGCAACCTCATTTTCGTCGCCGGTCTCATCGGCGTCCTGATGGCAGGGGTACTTTTGTTCCAGCATTTTTACGCCCCGATTTTGCGGTGGTGCCTCAGGCATAAAATTCTGTTCCTTTCCGTACCCGGAACAATATTATTATTCGGATTGATTATATGGTTCGGATTCGGCAGCGTATTTACGTTCGTTCCGGCGGCAGCCGAAAAAATTGGCGTTGATAAAAGCACTATTTACTCAACCACTATCTGGTCCGGCGCCGTCCATGAATTTCCCGGCCTGGGCAAGGAATTTATGCCGCCTCTCGACGAAGGCTCATTCCTGCTTATGCCGACCACGATGGCGCACGCTTCAATAGGCGAGGCGCTGGATATCCTCCAAAGGCAGGACATAGCTATCGGAAATATTCCCGAAGTGGATTCAGTCGTCGGCAAGATCGGCCGGGCGGATTCCGCTCTCGACCCCGCGCCAATCGGAATGATTGAGACCGAGTTCTTTTTCATCGTGGAAGATTTTAACTCCTCGGCTTCCGCTTTCTGAGTCTGGTTTGACAACTACGGGAAAACCACACTCAGGCCAGGGTTTAGGAGCGCCAATATGAATCTCTCTAAATATCCGGTCCGATTTCTTTTTTGAGGAGGAGACAGAGTAGGCTTCCATATCAAAGGCCAGTGGAATTGCTGTTTCCAAAGACCACTTTTTCAAAATACCAAGAACACCGTTGTTTTCCAGTGCTGGAATAATAAGGTCAACATCTTTGAGAATATCGTGCGGATCGCTCTGGGCCGTAATCGTCAGCGGCAAAAAACGATCACACATTAAAGACGCCCCCGCCTGGGGATTTTTATCGATTAGAAGCACCTCCCAACCGGCTTTTTTAGCAAGGTAGGCGGCTTCGACCCCTTGAAGATTCCCTCCGATGATAGCGACTAACATGGACATTTTATTCTACTCAACGAGATAATTAGCCTGACGTAACCGGTTTTACGTCTGTGGCCGGTTTGTCGAACTTTATTCTTATGATCGTATCCGGCTCATCGCGTGACTTTTCCTCAGCGGTGATTTCAATATGGTCTTCTGTTTGTTTCACTGTTGCCTTAAAGCGTTAAATCCAAAAGACTTAAGCCAAAATACCCATGGCTTTCCACCAACTTTATTGCATGAGAGCCAAATAAAGAGACTGATATGGAACGACCTTAACGTCCATCCTTGACCTTGCTTTTCTTCGCATCAGCGGTCTTTTTCTGTTGCATCTCGGCGCTTGCCTTTTCGAAGCCTGGTTTTAAGTCTGCAATAGTCGCTTCGGCCTCCCTGATACGCCGCTCGATGTCAGCCTGTCTAAGCATTTTGCGAATTTCGTTGGAAATTTGCCGACTGTTCTTTTTATCAAAATCTTTGACTTTAACTGGAGTTTCTTCAAGAATCCAATCGTCGCTTCGCTGCGTGGCAAGGGGGACTCCGAAGCCATTAACCATATTCGATATCGGGTTTCTCGCCCAGGCATGACGGTAATGGATCGGTTCGGGGACAAACCGGCTGCTCAATACGAGGATATTGTGTTGATACGTCGGTTGATTGCGATTGTCAACCGAACCGTCGGTGTACCACTGGACCTCGGCAGGATAGAAACGGCGATCCTTGCCGGCAATGGCGAATCCCATCATTTTGCCGTCACTTTCGTCTTTCGTTTTAATGGAGGTGCTCATCGTCAGCCGGATAACACCGTCGGCAATTGTTACATCCTTGACCGACGGGGCAAGCCAATACTGATCGGCGTCTCTGCCTTTAAGAATGTCGTACTGAGAAGCCAGCGCCCATTTGGCGGCACGTTCGCCTGCCGGGATTTTGATCTGTGGGTGATACCAACTTTTTCGTAGGTCGAAACAACTGACAAAACCGATTCCTTTATCACCGGCATCATAAAAATCACGAAATGTTTTATACTGCGCCTCTCTTATGAGTACACCGGCGTCATACATCGGTTCGAGATAATTTTCTCGGGTCTGCGGCTCACCCGCGGTACACAGTGAAATAATGCAGAACGGCATCTGCGGGTCATTGAACGCCGAACGCCAAGCGGTGATCATTTCCCCGAAGATCTGGTAGTACATCCTCGCTCCGGCGGAGCCATCAAAGCAATTGTTGAACCCCTGGTGAAAAACGGCGCCCCTGACAGAAAGCCCCTCGATGGGCCGGATAACACTTGCGTAGCAATAGCCGGGCCGGTTCTTGTCGGCAGCCGGCCCTGGCAGCAAGTCACTCGGGGGCCGGCTGCTTGCCGGCAATGGCTTGCCCTGCTCTGCCGATTTTTGTTTTCTCTGTTCATAATTGGCGATCCGATTCTTCAAGTCGGCATCGGCGTCATAGCCGGCGATCTTGTCTTTCCACTCCTGGAGTTTTTCCCTGGTTTCACGTCCCTCGATCTTACGCAAAACTCCATCCGGCGTCCACGTTTCTACCGTGGTTCCGCCAATAGAAGCATCAATCAGTCCGATCGGAACCTGGGCAGCCATGTGGACTCGCCGCCCGAAAACATACCCGATTGCCGTAAATTCCTCCACGGTTTCAGGCGAACAGACTTGCCAGTCGCCTTTGCGGAAATGCCTGCTGGACCACGAACTCCACTCGTAAAGTCGTTCAAAACTCTTGACCGAATCGAAACCCTTGCCCCACGGCATGCTCAGCAGTCGGATTTGGGGAAAGTTCGCTGAAACAACTTCCAATGCCCCGTCGTCAACCTTGCTAATCTCGAATTCCATATTGCTCTGGCCGCCAAGTATCCAGATGTCGCCGACGAGGATATTTTCCAGTTTCAGCGTCTTATTCTTGCCTTTGATCATCATCACCTGCGGCATACTGTTAGCCGGCATAGCCTTAAGAGTTGCCTTCCATGAACGATCGGGCCCGGCTGCAGCATCGGCAGTCTGGCCTGCGAACGAGACCGAAACTTTCTCACCGGGATCCGCCCAGCCCCAGATAGTAACGGATTTATCCCGCTGAAGAACCATGTTTGTCTGGAAAACGTTGCTCACGCATAGGCCTTCTCCGATAGCCGGAAATTCGACCACGTCCTCACGAGGCATTTTGCCCTGTCTGTCCTGAGCATGAACAATTCCGCGGGAGAATAAAGCCAATAACAACCACGACAAAATTACATTCCGGTGCATCTTAAACCCTTTCTGTAAAACAATTAACCTAATCTGACATTTCCCATTTAAATGTTTACAAAATTTATGCCCAGGGCACATAATTCCGGATTATCTCAAAAATTCAACCGGATGCCATCCAAATAGGCCAGGCTCTTACCCCATTTGCCGATACTATCGCTGCCCTCCGCCATCATCACCATACGTTCAAGGCCAAAGCCCAGCCCCACCCACGTGTCGGTTATTTTCCATGCGTGATCCAGGGGATGCGGGCCTATCGCGCCTGATGCGATTTCTACCTTGTCTTCGCCACAGACAATATCGATAGTATCTCCATAAACTGCGGAAGTTTCTTTCTCAAATACACAATCTTTCAGCCCGGCCGAATCGACGATCAATTGACCCAGTTCCATCAGACGCTGATGACGATCCTCTTCCGGCAATCCCATTTCAACCAGGTTTAGCATAGTGAACTCATTATTATGCTGGGCCGTATCCGATTCTTTTCGAAAACAGGGACCGATTTCAAAAAAACGAATCGGCCTCTTACCCAGTCTTCCTAATTCATACATGAGGCGATATAGATTGGGAGCCAGCATCGGTCGTAAACACTGCTTGACGCTAATCCAAAACACTTTATCGAAAAGTGGATGTTGCTGGTCAATAGACATCCTGGCCAGTTGAGTCTTGGATATAATAGTAGGAGTGGTAACTCGTGAAAATCCCTGTTGATTTAGAATATCTGTTAAACGGCGCTCGAGCTTATATAGTTTAGGCTGAAGCTGACTGCTCAGGAATTCGTTCAGCCGTGACTTTTCCACTTTAACCAGTTTTTTCTCCAATGTTTGATAGGAATGATTACGCTGCTCATTGGTATCAAACAAGGCGGACATTGCTTTTAGATCGGCGTTAAGCTCTTTCAAACGTTTGAATTGAATGTCGGTCCAGCTTATCTTACTCATGGTTTTTGCTCTGCTCCCTTTTTATTTACCCGTTGTTATGAGAGTATTTCACAACTATTCTCCTTGTCTTGAGTAAGGTGGAGCGTAGCCTTGCTAAAGACACGTCGCCGCAAATGCGCCCGGGGCCATACAGGCCAGGCTGCTCTGCCGACGATAATGGTTATAATCCATTCGCCGGCTATTCGCAACATATCTTGTGTGGATAGTTTAACGCTTTGCTTTGTTCGCTATCGGCCCTGTGTGTTCGCTCCCAACTGTCCGCAGGCGGCGAAGATTGTTTGCCCCATCTTGAAGCGTATTGTCGTCTCGATGCCCGATCTGCTTATGGCTTCGCAGAATCGCTCTATTCTTTCTGTCCCGCTGCCTTTGAATTTGCAGCCGGGGTGCGGGTTGTACTCGATAAGATTAACATTGCACCTGAACCGCCGCAGCAATTTGGCGAGCCGCTCGGCGTCTTCGAGAGAATCGTTAAGCCCTTTTATCATCACATATTCGAACGTAACGCGCTCCTTGACCCGAAACTGATAGGCCTCCACGGCGTCGAGCAGTACCTTTATCGGATACTTCGCGTTGACGGGCATCAGCTTCGTCCGCAATTCGTCCGTCGGAGCATTGAGCGAAATCGCCAAACGCGGATGTATATCTTCATCCGCCAGTTTCTTAATCGCAGGCGCTATCCCGCATGTGCTGATAGTCAAATGCCGAACGCCGATATTCCTGCCCGCCGAATCGTTAAGTATCCGCACCGACTTGAGAACCGCATCGTAGTTGGCAAGAGGCTCGCCCATACCCATAAAAACGACGTTAGTAATTCGCCCGCCCTGCTTCTCAACCGTATAGACCTGATCGACAATCTCGCCTGCCGTCAGATTCCGTCGCAGTTTCAGTTTCCCCGTAGCGCAGAACGCGCAATTCATCGCGCAGCCGGCCTGAGTGGAAACGCAAAGAGTCCTCCTGCGCCCGTCAACCAGAACCACCGATTCGACAACATTGCCCCCGCCGATGTCAAAACTGTATTTGACCGTCCCATCCGGATCGGCAAGTTGCCGAGAGAATTCCAGCTTTGAAATGAAAAAACCCTCCTCGATAAGCTCGGCCCGAAAAGCCTTTGCAAGCGGGCTGATTTGCGAAACATCCTCGACGCCTTTCGAGTGAATAAAGCCGAAGATGGACCCGGCGTGGTATTTCTTCCGACCGTGAGCCGTTACTATTCTTTCGAGTTCGCCCGGCGTTTTGTCTTTCAGGTCCTTGCTCATGGCCGACATTCTATCACATCCAGAACCTCGCCGAAACGTTTAGAATTCACCCAAACGCAGAATGCACGATGAGCAGGCCAAACGGGACCTATTCGTCGTCACTGTCGGTGGCCATGTACTCTTGCTGGCCCTCGTTGACATAAGCCGGTTCCTCTGACCCCTCTTCCTCGTACGCATCTTTCTCGGCCTCTTCGTCATAGGCGGAACCGCGAATCCGCTCCCACTCTTCCAATGTCATAACAACTTCACGCGCCTGAGACCCCTTATACTCACCGAGTATCCCCGAGCCGGCCATCATCTCGATTATCCGAGACGCCCGGGCGTAGCCCACATTGAGCCTGCGCTGCAGCAGCGAGACGCTGCCGCGCCGAGTCTCCAGAACAACCCGAACAGCCTCCTCGAACAGCTCGTCTTTGCACATATCGGAATTATCGAAATTCTTCATCTGCGTAAGCTCGGTCAGGAACTGCGGCTCGGCAACGCCCTTGAGGTGTTTGACTATGCGTTTTATCTCGCCATCGTCGATAAACGTCCCCTGCGCTCGAACCAAATCGCTCGTCCCGGGCTTTAGAAACAGCATATCACCCTCGCCCAGCAGCGTCTCGGCCCCGTTCTGGTCCAGAATGATTCTGCTATCCATCCGCGCAGCAACGCGAAAACCGATTCGCGTAGGCATATTCGATTTTATCAAACCCGTAACGACCGTAGCCTGGGGCCTCTGGGTCGCAAGGACAATATGAATTCCAACAGCCCGGCTCTTCTGCGCAAGGCGAACGATAAAGGCCTCGATCTCCTTCGCAGCCGTCATCATCAAGTCCGCAAGCTCATCGATTACTATCACGATATAAGGCAGGTTCTTCGGAATCTTCGCGTCCTCTTCTTCGCAGCTCGGCTTGAACCGATTCACAATCTCCTCGACGCCAAGATTGTTGTAATCGGCGATATTCTTCACCTTAGCCTCGGCAAGAAGAGCATAACGCTCATCCATCTTAACAGTAGCCCATTCCAGTATCTGAGTCGCCATCTTAGTCTCGGTCACTATCGGGCACATTAAATGCGGAATAGTATTGAATGCGGACATCTCGACCATTTTCGGGTCGATCAGAATCATCTGCACCTCGTCGGGACGCTTTGTAAGCAGTATGCCGGCAATAATGCTGTTGATGCATATACTCTTGCCGGAACCGGTAGTCCCCGCAATAAGCAGATGCGGCATCTTCGTCAAATCGGAAACAAGCGCCTCGCCGGCGGAATCCTTACCAAGGTACAGCGGTATGAACATTTTCCCAGGCGCATCGACGGCCTGCTCCATCATACTTTTCATCCGAACCTTTTCTTTTTCGCTGTTGGGAACCTCAATACCGATAGTATGTTTCCCGGGCAGAGGAGCAACAACGCGAACCGCCCCCACTCCCATCGCCCGGGCCATATCGTTGGAAAGACTGCTGAACTGGCTGACCTTCACGCCCGCCCCAAGCTCCAACTCGAACATGGTCACGACCGGCCCGGTATCAGCCGCAACTACTCGCGCATTGATGTTAAACTCACCCAGCAGTTTTTCCAACGCAGCAGCCTTCGCCTTGACCACCTTCTCCTGCACCGAGGTAAATGCGTATTCGGCCTCTTCCAGAAGATCCAGAGGCGGAAGTTCGTAATCTTCGTATGTCCGCTGAACAGGAGGGCGTCGCACCACCGGCTCAACCTTCGGCGGAGTCGGCTTCTCAGCAGATACAGCATTCACCTTGACCTTCTCCGCCGGCCTGACAGGCTCGGCAGGTCGCCGAGACAAATCGTTGCGAACCACCATAGGCTTTTGCCTCGCGCTGAGATCCCGCCATATCTCGCTAACAACAGCCGTTCCGCCGGCGGCGGACTTCGCAGCAGACAATGCCGGAACGACCAAACCAATCGCCGCCCTGCCGCACGCCCCGACGTATCCCAGAAGAATCAAAACAAAGCTGTCCGCAAGAAGAAGGAAGCCCACCACCCATGTAGCGCAAATCAATATAAGCGTGCCCAACCAGGCGAAATTACTCTCCAGAACCCCGACAGCCCCGGTGCCGAGCACGCCCCCCGAACCCATTGGAAAGCCGAAAAACTTGTAAGGCCAAAGGCACTGAAAAGTCATCGAGGCCGCCATAGCCAGCAGCCCCAGGCCAATAGCCCTGAAAATCGGCTGACCCGTCGCATGCTCGGTTATTGTCGAAACCAACCAGCAAATCAACGTAGCCAATACGATAAACACCCCAGGCCCGATATAATATAACAGAAAAATGGTGATCATGCTAACGACAGATCCGATGCGTTAAGAGAAGGCTTCCGTATCGACTGGGACAAATCAGAGCGGGATCATATAACCCTGCAGGGCGATTTTTACGATGGTCATTCAGGCCAGAGAGTACCCGTGACCGTTCCGCCTTTTGGCGCCAACTACCAGTCGGATGATAATGTCGATGTCAGGGGATTGAACATGTTAACCCGATGGACACGAAAGTATTCAGACAACTCGGATATGGCGCTTCAATTCTACTACGATCGAACAGAGCGGTACGCGATTCCGCTGGGTGAGTCGCGAGATACTTTTGATGTTGATTTTCAGCATCGTTTCCAGTTGGCGGAAAAACACAACCTGATTTGGGGCCTCGGCTATCGCCATACCGGTGATAATACCGATGGAAGTTATACGATCAGCTTTAATCCGTCGAGTCGTAATGACGAGTTGTTTACCGGATTTGTACAGGATGAGATCACTATAGTTGACGATCTGCTCAAATTTATTGTTGGATCAAAAGTTGAGAAGAATGATTACACCGGCTATGAATTTCAGCCAAACGCCCGGCTGCTATGGACGCCTGATGAAAAAAATACTGTTTGGGCGTCTTTTGCACGTGCGGTCTCGACACCTTCCCGTGTTTATACAGACATGAGAATCATCTATTATTCAACTCCGGCAATGTCTATCAACGGCAGCAGCGGCCTTAAATCGCAGGAAGTAAAGTCTTACGAATTAGGGTATCGTGTGAAACCAAAGAATAACCTGCTCTTTGATTTTTCTTTGTTTTATAACGAGTACGACCATCTTTTGACTATGGAAAACAATCCAACTTTTCTTAGTAAAATTTATGATAATAAGCTGTATGGCGAAACATACGGCGCCGAAATTGCCGCCCATTGGCAGGTTAATGAAAAAATGAAGCTGACCGGAGGGTACAGCTTCTTAAAGATGCAAATGCACACAGAAAACTCGAGTACGGATACTACCAAGATTTCAAGAAAAGAAAGGGAGTCTCCACAAAATATATTCCACCTGAATTCGCAGATAAATTTGCGGGACAATCTCGAATTTAATACGACGCTTTATCATGTCGGCAGCGTGCCCTACTACAGCGTTCCATCTTATATGCGTTTAGATATGGGTCTTACCTGGCACGTTAGCAAGAGTACGGATTTTTCAATCATAGGACAGAATCTCTTAGACAGAGCACATCCGGAATTTGGAGACGATGGTACAATTGCCACCGAAGTGCAACGCGGAGTTTTCGGAGAGTTAACATACCGTTTTTAGAAGTTCCGACTTGAAAAGATGTTAATAGATATGTTTTAATGAGAATTAGACGTTACATTACGGTTGTCTTGTTGGCGGCGGCGTTCGTCATGGCGGTTGCGCCGCGTGCGCGGGCGGATGACGCGCCGAGCCAGGAGTATAAGATCAAGGCGGCATTCCTGTACAACTTCCTTAAGTTCATCGATTGGCCGACCGACAAGGAGGCCGACCACAACGAGCCGATAACGCTCGGCATCATCGGCAAGGACCCCTTCGGAAAGGCATTCGAGCCGGTGAAAGATAAGAAAATTAATGACAGGGAGGTCGTTATAAAAAGGTTCAAGAGCGTAGCGGAATTAAAGAAACTGGGCAAAGAGGGCGAAGCCGAGTTGGATAAGCAGAGCGGGGAACTGAAGAATTGCCACCTGCTGTTTATCTGCTCGTCCGAGAAAGACGGCATTGAGGAGATTATTGCTGCGATCAAGGACCGGCCTGTACTGACGGTGGCGGATACGGAGGACTTTCTAAAATCAGGCGGCATTATAAACTTCGTGATGGAAGAGCAGAAGGTTCGTTTTGAGATCAGCGACGCTGCCGCCAAACGCTCGAAACTTCAGATTAGGTCTCAGCTCTTGAGGCTGGCGAAGAAGGTGGTCAAGTGAAGAGCGTCCCTGTAAATGACGATAACTTATCCGGTAGAATTGTATAGGTCTCTAAGGTATCGATTATGCCGATTATGCGGAATATGGCAATAAAGCAAAAGCTTGTGTCAATCATCATGTTGACATGCGTCGCGTCGCTGCTTTTGGCCGGCGGGATATTCGTCTTTTCCGAGTGGGCGTCGCTTCGACGCAGTATGGTGCAGAAAATGACGACGCACGCGGCGATGACCGGCGGTAACTGCAAAGCCGCTCTGGCTTTTGAAGACGCCAACGATGCCGAGCAGACGCTCTCCTCGTTCAAGGAGGAGTCTTCCATAGTTTCTGCGCACATCCACGATAAAGACGGCAAGGCCTTTGCAAGCTATCGTCGCGATCCCGGGGACGGTTCGGAAAAAGGCTCTGATTGGGGTTCGCCGGTTCCGGAGCTTGGAAAAGATGAATATCATTTCGGTGACGGCTATCTGACGGTGCACAAGGGAATCGTTCTCGATGACGAGGCAATCGGGACGGTTTGCCTGCGGTCCGACCTGCGGCCTATGTACGCGATGCTCAGGGCCAAGGTTATTACGATAACGGGCGTTGTGCTGCTGGCTTTGTTGGCGGCATATATTATCTCATCAAGGCTTCAAAGGATTATTTCGGGCCCGATTCTCGGGTTGGCGGAGGTTGCAAAGCTGGTTTCGGAGGAGAAGGATTACTCTGCGCGCGCGGTAAAAGAGAGCAATGACGAAGTAGGGCTGCTCATAGACTCATTTAATGAGATGTTGGCGCAGATTCATCACCGTGATTTAGCCCTTGTCGAGGCCAATGAGGGATTGGAGACGCGAGTCAAAGAGCGAACGACGGACTTGGTTAGAGCGAACCGGGAACTGAAAAATTCCGTCGAAAGAGCAAATCTATTGGCCAGAGAGGCTCAGGATGCCAACGAAGCCAAGAGCCAGTTCCTGGCGAATATGAGCCATGAGATCAGGACGCCGATGAACGGCATTTTGGGTTTCACGGAAGTCCTGGTCGGGGAGGATATGGACGAGGAGCACAAGAAATATATCACCATCATAAGAGATTGCGGTCGCGAGCTGCTGGTTCTTCTAAACGATATTCTCGATTTCTCGAAGATCGAGGCGAACAAGCTGGAGACGGAGATTACCTCTTGCTCGCTGGCCGAACTGCTCAATTCGGTCGAATCTCTAATGAGGCCCAAAGCGGTGGAGAAGGGACTGGAGTTTCGGGTCGTCGAATCCCCGGGTCTGCCCGGGCAGATCAGAACAGACCTTATGCGTCTGCGGCAGTGCCTGATGAATCTCGTTGGCAACGCGATTAAGTTCACCGAAAAAGGCCATGTGCGTATCATCGTTTCCATACATGAGGAAAACGAACAGGCGTATATACACTTCGATATTGAAGATACGGGCATCGGAATCCCCAAAGACAAGTTGGGTATGATCTTCGAAGAGTTCACCCAGGCCGACGGGAGTCATACTCGCAAGTACGGCGGCTCCGGGCTGGGCTTGACGATCACAAGACGCCTCGCAGAAATACTGGGCGGGCGGCTTACCGTAACGAGCATCGAAGGCCAAGGCTCGACGTTCTCGCTGGTGTTTCCGGTGGGCGTTGGAGCGGCTTCCGAGGGATTCCTCGACAGGCACAATCTGGCTGAGTTGAGGTCCGACCGGGACGAATCGGCCGAAGCCATATTCTCCGGGCAAGTGCTCGTCGCCGAGGATTCCATCACAAATCAAAGACTCATAGAACTGCTGCTCAAACGCATGGGGCTTGAGGTGACAATCGTCGAAGACGGCAGCCAGGCCGTCGAAGCGGCGCGGAGCCGGGATTTCGACATGATATTCATGGATATGCAGATGCCTAATATGAACGGCTACGAAGCAACAAAGGCCCTGCGAAGCGAAGGACTCGCAACCCCGATAGTCGCTCTGACCGCAAATGTCATGAAGGGCGATGACAAGAAATGCTTCGCGGTCGGCTGCGACGAATTCATAGGCAAGCCCCTGGATCGCAAGAGAGTGCTCGAAGTGATCGGCAAGTATCTCCCGAACGCGGCACACGCCGCCAGGGAAAAATCCGACACGACGGCCTAAACTCCCCGAACGCCCGGATTCCATCTCAATTACTTTTTTCGTAACCGTCCACGGGGCCAATATGCTGCCGCCCCCGCCGATTTTGGTCTCAGCTACTTTTTATTTTTCTTTACAGGTCCGGCCGGCTAAAATCGCTGCGCAAAGTAAAGCTCGGCGGTTTAGCGATGCCCCGGGCGCAAACGTAACCGATAACGGCAAAAATTACGTTGTGATATTAGCGAAGGTTTGATCGTTTTTTTGACACGGACTAATTAGTCACAAAGGAGCAAAGGCACAAAGGTGCTTAACCACCCCCCAGGGGCAGGCAAATTTTCACGAATTGGCACGAAAGATTTTTAGACACGGATTAGCACGGGTTTACACTGTGTTACTTTAGCGGCTTTTATTGTCTGGGAGTTTTTATGGGTTTTGTATTGGCGTTTTCCTGGGCGGATATTCCTTATACTGCTATTACGATAATCTTTATTGTTCTTGCGACGGGGGTCGGGGCTTTCATTCGTCGTCGCAACAGGGACAAGTGCCTGCGGGATTTCGAGCAGAATAGGGTTATCGATTGATTATTGACTATTGATTATTTGGCGGAAGCGGCGGGCCGTGTGGTTAGAATGTGATTTTGAACTCCTTATGCCGGGGGTCGGGGGGCAGGTCGGTGGTTTTTGTGTCGGTGATATATCCGGGCAGGGCCTCTTTTATTTCGGCGATGCAGTCGTCGATATCCTCAGGCTGGCCCTGAGCCAGCACTTCTACGCTTCCATCGTACAGGTTGCGCACAAAACCTGTTAGGAAGTGGCGATTAGCGATTCTATGGGCCGTGAAGCGAAATCCTACGCCCTGGACGCGTCCTATGAAGATAATCTGTCTTGCACTGCTCTGCATTTTTGCCGTAGCTCCTTGCAGTTACTCGCCCGGCGGCATCCAAACAGCCGTCACATAACATAATCCGATGATAACCGCCAATCCGTCCGAATCAACGCTTTTTTTCGCTGTTTCCAGCCAATTGATTGAATTTGACAACAGCACTTGTCGCCAATGCGGGATTAGTGTATATTATCAGATTTACGCCGGATGTCGAGGCATCGCGGCCGACGAAATGAGGCACTTGATAAGGGGTGGTGGAAAGTTAAAGTTGCTATCGAATTAGTCTGCACACTGAACAAAAAGGAGACTGCGTGCAAGGCACTGGCGTTTGGGCTCGGTTTTCCAGGCTTCTGGAATATCGACATTTTAATATCATCCTCGTAGCCATGGCGGTTGTCGCGACGCTTCCCGCCCTGACTACCGGTCTGCTGAACGACGATCTGGCTCAATGGTCCGTACTTGCCTCTCCATCCCAAGCCGATGGCAGGCTCTCAGAGCTTGGAATCGGCAGTGAAAATGCCGGCCAACTCGCCGCCGCCGTCTCAGAACAGTTCGCTCCTATGGACCCCCGGCGAAATCTCAGCAAGCTGAGAGAATACGGTTCGATACCATGGTGGACCTACGATGGTCTTTGGGTCCGCTTCTGGCGGCCGCTGACCAGCTTCACCCACTGGCTCGACTATCGAATCTTCGGCAGCTCCCCGGTCGCGATGCACGCCCATAACATCGTCTGGCTCGGGGCCGTGGTATTCCTGGTTACTGTTATGTACCGCCGACTTAACGGCCCTGCCTGGATGGCCGGACTGGCCGGTCTGCTGTTCGTACTCGACGATTTTACATATTTCCCCGCGATGTGGATTGCCAATCGGAACATATTCCTGTCATTGTTCTTCGGTATCCTCTGTGTCCTGTGGCATCATCGCTGGCGGCAAAGCGGCTCGAGGGCGCATGGTCTGGTATCGATTATCTTCCTCGCAGGCTCGCTGCTCTCGGCCGAGGCCGGTATCGCAACATGCGCATACCTGTTCGCCTACGCAGCCACATTGGAAAACGGCAATTTCAGAGCAAGAGCATACTCTCTGACGCCCGCCATACTCGCAACCATTGCATGGCGAGTAATATACAACATGCTCGGCCACGGAGCCAGCGGGGGAAGCTTCTATCTCGACCCAAGCAGAGAACCTTTGCGATATGCATGGGCAATGCTCGTGCGGGGCCCCATTCTAATAATGCGGGAGTGGAGCAGGATATCCGCAGATACGTTTAGTTGCGTTCCCGTATCGACCCAAATGATACTTTGGCCGATAGTCGTTGTTCTGCTGGTCGTAATAATGATTCTAATCTGGCCGCTGCTTAAGGCAAATCGACATGCCAGATTCTGGGCCGTCGGAATGCACCTCTCGGTGCTGCCGATCTGCGCAACTATGCCAATGAACCGAAATCTCCTGTGGGTCGGAATAGGAGCATGTGGACTCGTCGGCCATTTCCTGGGCGGCTATCTCGCTAAAGAGGAATGGGTCCCCCAAAAGAGGCTCAGGCGGCTTCTCACTGCGATTCTGTTCATATCGCTAATCGTCGTCCATCTGCCAATGGCCCTGCTGGTCAGGATCGCATCGCCGATTACGACGACTATCCTGTTCAATATGGTCAAGCAAACGATGAATATGGATTCATCCGAGGATTTGGACGACAAGCAGCTCGTTGTCGTCAACGCTCCCAATCCAGCCTCTTTCTTCTACATGCCCTATGCAAAGGCATACGAAGGTGAACAATTGCCCCGGGCCATTCGCGTGCTGGCGCCCGCTTTCAGCGAACTTGAGGTAACAAGAATTGACGACAAAAGCCTGAAAATTCGGGCGAAATACGGCAACTTGCTGACATGCAAGCCCGACCGATGGCTCGACATCGATGTCGTCTATATGCTCGAGGCAATCAGTTCGGTAAGAAGCAACGGCAACGGATTCCACAAGGCAGACCGGGTCGAGCTGCCCGGAATGACCGCGGAAATAATCGAGCTCGACGACAAATCCCTCCCCGTAGCAGTCTTATTCAAATTCGACGTCTCCCTCGACGACAAGTCCCTCGCATGGGTGCAGTGGAGCTGGAAGCAAGACCAATACTTCCCGTTCGAGGTCCCCAAAATAGGCCAAAAAGCAAGAGTAAGAGGCCCATTCTAATACTACAGCGCTACTTGAATCTTGCCGGCAAGCATAATCTATTGTTGTATCAGTAGTTACAAAAATTCTGCTGAACATCAAGAATCAAATTGGCTATTAACGCGCCCGCCAGCAGGCCCCGTATTTGTTTGGGGTGATCTATCTGGATCTGGATAACTTTAAGGTTGTCAACGATGGCCTGGGGCATATCGAGGGCGATAGCCTGTTAACCACGATCGCGCATCGCTTGAAAAACTGTAATCTCAGGCGGTACACAAAAGCTGTCTAACACTTTTCCTGCTCATGCAACAATATTCTGAAAGGTGTCTAATTATGAAAAAGCAATTCACACAATCGCTCCTGTTTGCAATGCTCCTTATCGGCTGTGTTAATTCCGCCATGGCGGATGAGACGACGCTCTCGTTGGCCGGGACCTGGGAATTTCGTCTCGATGCCGACGACGTCGGCGTCGCGGAAAAGTGGTATGCCCGAGAGTTTGACGACACCGTCCAACTGCCCGGAACCACCGACGAAAATCACAAGGGCATCTTTAAGGATGAAAAATGCGTTGATCGTCTTTCGCGTGTGTGGTTTTGGAAAGGTCCGGCGTGGTACCAAAGGAAGGTGACGATCCCTGACTCCTGGTCCGGCAGGCGGATCACGCTGTTTTTCGAGCGCACCAAGAATACACGAGTTTGGGTCGATCAGACATTTTGCGGCTGGGATGACACTCTCAGCGCGGCGCAAATATTCGACGTTACCAAGGCGATGACGCCGGGCAAACACACGATTACCGTGGTGGTAGATAACGCCAAGCTGCCGCCGGTAGGTCCGGCCCATGCGGTTGACGAACGGACGCAGACCAACTGGAACGGTATCGTTGGCAAGATAGAACTTCGCGCCGCCGCTCCGGTCTGGCTGGAAGATATACAGGTTTATCCTAATGCAGCGAAAAAGGAAGCTCGCGTTCGTGTTGAGATCGGTAATATGACCGGAAAAGACTTTGCCGGGCGGATCGATGTTGCATGTAAAAGCTACAATGTCGATGAGCCGGCGACTTTCAAGGGACAAACTGTTAAGGTTAAAGGTTCCAAAGAAATGAATGTCGTTGAGTTTACATATAAACCCGGTGACGATGTGCCGCTTTGGGACGAGTTTAACCCGGCGATGCTGAAGCTTGCCTTAAAACTTGAAACGAAAGCCGGCGGCCAGCAGTTCAGCAATGAGCGGTCGGTTAACTTTGGTATGCGTGATTTTACTAAAGAGCGTAACCGCCTGCTGATCAACGGCAAGTCGGTCTTTTTGCGTGGCCGGCTCGATTGCGCCAATTACCCGCTGACCGGTTATCCGCCGATGTCCAAGGCCGAATGGCTGAGTGTTCTTTCGATAACCAAGGCGTGGGGGATCAACCACTACCGGTTCCATTCGTGGTGCCCGCCGAAAGCGGCGTTTGAAGCAGCGGATGAACTAGGCATCTACTTTCAAGCGGAGTTTCCAAATAAACGCAGCGCCTTCAACGCACCGGAAAGCGAGGAGGCGGCAACCCATAACATCGACCGGCTCGACGTGGAAAGCACCGAGACAAAGGTTTCGCTTTATGACTACGGAATGCGTGAAAGTGAGCTGATCTTCAAGAATTTCGGCAATCACCCGTCGTTCGTGATGTACACACTCGGCAACGAGCTTGGCCGTAACCCCGCCATGTTCGAGATGGTTGCTCACTTTAAGAAGATCGATCCGCGTCACCTCTACGCACAGGGTTCCAACAACGTGCACTGGAATCCGAGCCTGGCCGAAGGCGACGATTTCTGGGTCACCTGCAAGACGGGCAAGACGCTTCCGGTTCGCGGGGCATTCTTCCAGGCCGACTATCTAAACCCACACATCGAGTACCGTTCGCCCTCGACGATGGTCGATTTCAGCGAGTCAATCGCCGGCATTGCCGTTCCGGTAATCAGTCACGAGAACGGGGAGTTCCAGGTCTCCCCCGACTTCCGCGAGATTCCGAAATACACAGGCGTGACGCGGGCGAGGAATCTGGAAATCTTTCGCGAGCGGCTCAAAGCGGCGGGTATGCTCGACCAGGCCCACGATTTCGTGCGCGCCTCGGGCGCGTTGTCGGTCATCTGTCATCGCGAAGATATCGAGGCCGCGCTGAGAACTCCCTACCTGGGCGGGTTCCAGTTGCTCGATCTGCAAGACTTCCCCGGCCAGGGTACGGCGCTGGTCGGCATGCTCAACGTGTTCATGGAATCCAAGGGGCTAATCACACCTGATGCGTGGCGACAGTTCTGCTGCGAAACGGTTCCGCTGCTGCGCATGAAAAAGTACACCTGGACGACCGATGAGACGTTCATCGGCAGTGTGCAGATCGCCCACTACGGCCCTGCTGATATAACCGACGCCGGCGTAACATGGACGGTCACCGATAGCAAAGGCAACAAGGTCGCACGCGATGCGTTCGATCTGGTAACGATCGAGCAGGGCAAGGTATTCGAGGTTGACATGTTCTCGCTGCCGTTGGCCGATGTCGCCGCTCCGCAGAAGCTGACGATCACGCTTGCAGTCGAGGGGACGAAGTATCGCAACGATTACAATATCTGGGTCTATCCGCCGAAGGTTGACACCAATGCTCCTGAGGGTGTGATGGTTACAGACAGCTTCCAGGCCGAGAAAACTCAGGCACACCTCGCTTCAGGCGGTAAGGTTCTGCTGCTTCCAAAGCTTGATAAACTGCCGCACAGCGTTCCCGGTGGATTCCAGACCGACTTCTGGTCGCCGATGTTCGCTGAGGCTGCTAAAGAGCGTGGCTTGCCGATACCACCGGGTACACTTGGTTTTCTTTGCGATCCGAATTTGCCTGCGCTGGCGAAGTTTCCTACCGATTTCCACAGCAACTGGCAGTGGTGGCATCTTGTGAAAAATTCGCGGCCGATACAGTTTGATGATACTCCCGACGATTACCGCCCGATGGTTCAGGTGATAGATAATTTCGTGCGCAACAGCAAGCTTGGCCTGATCGCCGAGACAAAGGTTGGCGCCGGCAAGATGCTTATCTGCGCGATCGACCTACCTGGCAACCAGGATAAGCCTGAGGCTCGACAGCTATTACACAGCCTTTTGCAGTATGCCGGTTCGGGTAAATTTGCACCCAAGGCAGAGTTGGACGCCGAGCTGCTCAAAAAACTATTTCCTGGAGATGTCCAATGAAACGACGTAAATTCCTGGAAATCGCTGGTAGCTCAATATTACTTTTGCCTTGGCTCGAACAGTTGGTTATCGCTGCCGGTGATAGCGTTTATGGCCCCGGCGTTTTTGGCGATAGTTCAAAAATTAATATTCGGTCTTTGTTTGTATCGAACAGAGAAGATGCTTTGGAGCTTACCGAGGATGTTTTTCGCAAGTGCATTCTTGACAAGATCATTCCTCCGACCCCGCCCCTCAAGCACAACTGGGTTTATCCCGGCGGGCCTTATTACAAAGGGCAATGGATATGGGACTCGATGTTCGTGGTGGATATATTGAGTATTTTGCCCGGCAAGAAACAGGTTATCCGGGATATCTTCCAGAATTACTGGGACTTTCAGGATCGCTGGAACAAGAAGATGCCCGACTATGCGCAGGATATGATCACCGTCGCGATCAAAATCGCACCGCAGGAGGTTCGGCAGTTTTCACAGATACCTATTCTGGCCTGGGGTGTTGAGCGTGTTTACAGCCGCAACGGTGACAAAGAACTTCTTAAGCAGTGCCTTAACCGATTGGAGAAGTTTCACGATTGGTTTTGGCGCGAGCGGGATGTGACTAATATCGGGCTGTGTACGGTCGGTGCATATACCGGTAAGATACAGCATGCACGCTGGGAAACGTTCGACTACGAATGCAATATGGACGACCTAAAGCTGACGGTTCATCCGACGCGCAAAGGCCCCAATGAGGGCAAGTGGTATGGCGATACACTTGTTACCGGTAATACGTCGTATCTTATCATGGGCGAACGGAGCCTGGCCAGGCTGGCGGAAATTGTTGGGGATAAAAAGATGGCGGCACGGCGAAAATGCCGGATAGATAAGGCCGTCAAGGCGATGCGAGACCACATGTGGGACGAAAAGGCCGGAACGTTTCTCTCGGTTAAGCGTGATACGATGGAAAAGGTTCCGGTGGCAACTATCAGTAGCTGGGTTCCGTTGACAGCCGGTGTTCCCACCAAGGCCATGGCAAAGCGTATGGCCGAAGTACTCGCTTCTGACGCCTGGCGGACGCCGCTTCCGGTCCCGACGGTTGATCGGACGGACCCGCGATGGAAATCCAATGGCTTCTGGCGTGGAGATGTCTGGCCCTCGACTAACTACCAAATCGCTCGAGGCCTGGCCGACTATGGACATAAAACTCTGGCGGCCGACATCGCCGACAAGACCGTCGCCAACGCGATCGAAAACGGCATCAACGAACATTATGACTCCGTTTCAGGCAGGCCCATCGGCGTCAAGGATTACTGCATGAGCTGTACGCTGGTAACCATGATGCTCGACGGCCTTACGCAAAAATACGAAATGAGGCTTCGCGAAGAACGCCGCGGGCAGTAATAGCGAACAAGACCTAATAGATAGCAATGCGAACGGTCATCTGCGGCTCGGCGGCCTTTGCTCCACGGGAAGAGGGAAATCTATCAAACAAAAGCGTGCCGAATTGAAGGCGGAATCAATACTTGAAAGAAAAAGAATATAGCGGTAGAATTGAAATAAACAGGAGCTCTGTATGATTACAAGGCGAAATTTTCTGAAACAGGCGGTTGTTGCTGGAATTGCGGCCGCTGCGCCGAAAATAGCCTTCTCAGCCGAAGGCAAAAGCAAACCCAACATCGTTGTGATCCTGGCCGACGATATGGGGATAGATTCTGTAGCTGCCCTGAATG
Source organism: Sedimentisphaerales bacterium (assembly GCA_041322395.1). GTDB lineage: Bacteria > Planctomycetota > Phycisphaerae > Sedimentisphaerales > Anaerobacaceae > JAFGCD01. The sequence goes on along the minus strand of JBGLNQ010000001.1, from coordinate 1,434,865 downwards.
AAAAATGCGGAATCCCCACGCCCCATCTTGACACCCTGCTCAAACAGGGGATGCACTTCAGCGATGCGCACTCTGGCTCTGCCGTTTGTTCACCGACTCGCTATGGCGTATTGACCGGAAGATATTCATGGAGAAGCCGTCTGAAAAAAGGGATTGTAGGACAGTGGCAAGCTCCGCTAATTGAAGAAGATCGGTTGACATTGCCGGGTATGCTTAAGAATGAAGGGTACAATACGGCCTGTATCGGTAAGTGGCATCTTGGGTGGAACTGGCCCAAAAAAGGCGGCGGGTTTACCTCCAACCCCAAAGACATTGATTTCGGCAAGAAGATAGAAGGCGGTCCAACCGCCTGCGGCTTTGATTACTACTTCGGCGATGACGTTCCTAACTGGCCGCCGTTTGTCTGGATAGAAAACTCCAGGACGCAGGGAATTCCAAACAAGAACGTCTCCTTTGCTCAGCACTATTACTCCAACGCGGGGATAGGTATGGAAGGCTGGAAGCTTGAAGATGTACTGCCGAGAATAACCGAGAAATGCGTCGAATATATTAATAAGAATGCAGCAAAGAAAGAGCCCTTCTTCCTGTACTTCCCTATGACTTCTCCGCATACTCCGATCGCCCCATCAAAGGAATTCCAGGGAAAAAGCGGAATCAGCAGATATGCGGATTTCCTGATGGAAACCGATTGGTGTGTTGGGCGGGTATTGAAGGCATTGGAGGCTAATGGCGTCGCTGATAACACACTGGTTATCTTTACGGCCGACAACGGAACCGCTCCCAATTGTCACTTCGATGAACTCAAAGACAAGAACACCGATCTGCAAAATCACTGGAGAGGCATGAAGGCGGACGCGTTTGAAGGCGGACACCGGGTGCCGTTTATTGTTCGTTGGCCGGGACAAATCAAGGCCGACACCAAATCGGACCAGACCATCTCGCTGGTGGATATCATGGCGACCTGTGCCGATGCCGCGGGAGTAAGAATTCCTGAAACGGCCGCAGAGGACAGCATAAGTCTATTACCAATACTAAAGGGAAAAACGGTCAAAGGATCGCTTCACGAAGCGGTTATTTGTCATTCGATACAGGGCGTGTTTGTTGTGCGTAAAGGCAAGTGGAAACTCCAGTTTTCAGCGGGTTCCGGCGGTTGGAGTCAACCGAAGGAAAATGCCGCAATAAAGGAAGGGCTTCCTAAATGGCAGCTCTACGATCTTTCCGCAGACCCCAAAGAAACAAAGAACCTGATCAATAATCATCCCGATGTGGTAAAAGAACTAATAGGGATACTCCGCAGATATATTGAAGACGGTCGCTCCACTCCAGGAAATCCACGGAAAAACCACGATGGCGCAATATGGTGGCCGGGGCTGCCATGGGTCAAGGCAAGTAAACGTGCGAATGGAGACAATTAATTGTCATAATAAAACAAAATAAAGAAAATAAAAATGAAGATATGTTTATTAAATATGCTTCTACTGGTTGCTTCCGGCAGCCTTGGCGGTCGGCAAATATTGGTTCAGGATAATTCTCAAGCAGGCAAGGATGGTGGAAACGATTTCAGCCTTGTTGCTGACGGTTCAGTCGCCGATGAATACGGAATTGTTATGGGCTCCTCTCATATGGAACCTATGCTGAGGAATAATATTGCCGGCGCCGAGTGGGACCGGGAATATCCTGGCGAGCCATGGGATTATGTAAAAAACAGAGAGCATATATATAAATACTGGGAGGAAAGGGTAAAAGAAAATGGTAAATACGAGAATATCTATACAATGGGCAAAAGGGGCAAAGATGATGAGGCCGGTTCTGATATCACCGTAAGCGTACTGGAGCGGATATTTGCCGATCAGCGGGACATCCTCAAAAAGTGGGTTAATAAGGATATAACAAAAGTGCCGCAGGTATTGATCCCGTATACCGAAGTGCTGGGTTTATACAATAAGGGGCATAAGGTTCCGGATGCTCGGGTATTTATTATCATTTTCAGTGGCTAAATGGCGTCACAACGGCATATTCCTGGCTGTACGCCACTCCATTAGCTCTTACATGGTCGGAAATGAAAAAGGCATACGACTATAACGTTAGAGATCTTTGGATCGTTAATGTCGGAGACATAAAGCCGGCCGAAATAGGTATTGAGTATTTTATGCAGATGGCCTGGGATATATCCGCATTCAAAGAAAATAATCCCGTTGGATAGTAACTATCTCAAAACGCATAATTTAGCCGATAACATCTGTGTAGGTTTATTGAAAGGATACACAGATGCGAAAAAAACGTAAAGTAAAGCCGTTGCCAACGATTTGGCATGTGCCGGAAGAACTGTGGAACACCATAGAACCAATTATCAGGAAATTCGACCCGCCCAAACACACTGGACGCAGTCGAATCGACCAGCGAGCGGCGATGGATGCGATAATTTTTCGTATGCGCAGCGGCTGTCAGTGGAACAGGTTGCCCAAAGATTTCCCCGACGACAGTTCTGTTCACCGAACGTTTCAGCGATGGACACAATGCGGTCTGCTCGACAAGATTTGGGTGGCTCTCATTGCCGACTGTACCGAACTTGGCGGTATAGATTTCAAATGGCAGTCTGCCGATACCGCTATGAGCAAAGCGCGTTTTGGGGGGACTGTATCGGGCCAAACCCCACGGACAGGGCAAAAAACGGCGTAAAACGCAGTATCCTCGTTGAAGCTGACGGCGGCCCGCTTGCAGCAATTGTGGCAGCAGCGAACGTGCATGATACAAAATTGCTCGAAGCAACGATTGAGGCAATTGTAGTTGAGCGTCCGAAGATAACAAAAGATTTGCCGCAACATTTGTGTCTGGACAAAGGCTATGACAATCCGACCGGCTGGAATGCGACACTGCAAAATGAGTATGTGCCGCATATTCGCCGAATCGGCGAGGAAAACTGCGGGGCAATGCGAGGCTTGAAAGAGTTTTCGGGTGCCACTTTTGGCAGTCTTCAGGGGTCTGGCCGTCAGGTTGACAGGTGGGAGCCGTGCGGCAGAGAAAGCCCTACATATAGAGAAAACACTTTTTGTTGCCGCAACATCTTGTGGTATCACGACTTAAGCGAACACCTCCTTTTTTGAGGGGGATTCTGGTGCAGATTTGGCGTTTACGGCACGCCTTTTGCTAAGCTAATATATATAAGTGATACTGTTTTCTGACTCGGCCGGAGGGCCGAGAGTGTGTTACGCACATCTCTTCTCCCACCTGCTGGAGTTCAGAACTGACGACGGTTTGTTTTTTGATAATTTAAGAGGACTGATAATGCCAAATAGTGATCAAAGCGCAAACATAGAGGGTGTGTTTACCAAGATTTCAGACGAACTGGACATATCGGAAGCCCACTACGAGGATGCTGTTGCAAAATACGAGGCTGTGGGGAGGTGGCTTGACGCGAACGACTCGCCGTTGCACGTCCATATGCCCAGGATATATGCTCAGGGTTCCTTTCGACTTGGGACCGTTGTGAAACCCCTGTCTGGGAAGGATGAGTATGACATTGATTTGGTCTGCCACCTTGAAATCGACAAAAAGAACATAAGCCAGGAAGAGCTTCGAAACATGGTGGGCGACCGGCTGAAGGCACACAAGGACTATAAACGTATGGTTGAGGGCGGAAGGCGGTGCTGGACTCTTCATTACGCGGACGCCTTTCATATGGATATTCTCCCGGCGATACCTGACTATGAGAAGATGAAGGATAGTATCTGGATCACGGACAAACAACTGAGGGCTTGGCAGCCGAGCAATCCCAAAGGATACGCTCGATGGTTTAGGGAACAGATGAAGGGAATGTTCGCACAGCATAGACAATTGCTGGCTGGAAGTCTTAAGGCCAATGTCGAGGATGTCCCAGAATGGAAGGTTAAGGCGCCTCTCCAGAGGGCCATTCAGATTCTTAAACGGCATCGCGACATCCACTTTGAGCAGGACAAGGATGACCAGCCGGTCTCCATAATCATCACGACGTTGGCAGGACACGCTTACGCTGAGGAGGATAACATATGTGATGCGTTAGTCAACCTCGTGGACAAAATGCCTAACCATATCCTTGTTCGCAATTGCGAGTACTGGGTTCCAAATCCGACGAATCCCGAGGAAAACTTTGCAGACAAATGGAACGAATATCCCGCACGACGAGAGAAGTTTCTCGCTTGGCTGGCTAAAGCGGGCCGGGACTTTGAGGAAGCACTCGAACTGGGCAGCCCAAAGCGAATCACAGAGGTTTTGCAGGGCGTGCTTGGCGATGTAGGAAACCTCACGGACGAGCAGACCTTCGCAACAACGACAGCAGACGAAAGAGATGAATACCCTGAAGTCAGAATCAGTCGGCCAGTTAGCCAATGGCTTTCGTGGAAAAAATGATAGCACTGGGATAGTTGAAGAGCAGTTCGAAGATCTTCTGGGGAAATACAGTGGTCTCAAACTGCGGTGGCAGGAGGGGCACCCGGTGGTGAAAGGACGACTCTCCTTCAAAGCATTATACGATGGAAGATCAGTCAAGGACTGGTACGATATTGAGATGCTCCTTCCAGCAAAATATCCGTGTTTACCACCTCGTGTAAGGGAAATCGGAAATAAGATCTCACGAGACATAGATTACCATGTAAGTGAAGATGGGATTCTCTGTCTTGGTGCTGATCTGGCCGTTCTCGAAAGGTTCTACGAGAGGGCAGATCTCCTGTGGTTTGTGGATGAACTTGTGGTTCCGCATCTGGCGAGTTGCACTTGGCGTAGGAACGGCGAGGCCGTTCCTTGGGAGCAACTTCGTCACAAGGGTGAGGGACTGCTTGAGTTCTACAAAGACCGTTTTGGGACCGATGATAACTTCACGGCGCTTCGCTTGCTAAAGGTGCTCGTCGATCACAATTACAAGGGGCACACCCTTTGCCCGTGCGAAAGCGGTATTAAGTTGCGACACTGCCACGGAGACGTATTGAAGGATGCCAGTAAGTACCCGGTTGTCTTTTCACGTGAGTATTGTCACATATTCGAATTGCTGAAAGACGACATTGAAGATATTGGCCCTTATGTACCTCGGAGTATCCGCCTGAGGGGAATGCGAAGAAGGCGTGTGAAGGGTCGATAGAGAGGGACTAACATCATTGAGGTTGTGGTGTGCAGACTAATCGCTCTCAGCCCGCTCCCAGATATTTTCCCAGTTGAGTCGATACTTGCGGTATTGACGCAGTATGAAGTAGTTATAAATGTAAATTGCAGAAAGGACACCCATTATCAGTATGGTACTCGGCGAATAGAAGGACTCGTTTAGGTACACAGGCAGCAGCCATGTCATGGCCAGCAGAATCATGAAGTAGCACACTTCCGCATGTGGTAACACCCCGGTAAGGTACCTGTGAAACCTAAAGCAGGAAGGATGTGTTGCACATGCCCGGTTGTACTGGGTTGTCCAATTCAGTTCATCGAGCCTCTGCTCTATGCGTTTCTCAATATAGGACGCGATCCTTGCGATGTAGAAAACTTCATCGCGATACTTGAAAAAGAGCGGGATTAACAGCAACAGCAATACTATGCCGCACACGTCATAGTCAACGTCCATCTTGATTAGGAACGTCAAAGCTACAAAAGCCAATGTTCCTGACGATATCAGAATTTGATTTATCACCCTTATGTGGAGTAGCAACTCTTCTCGGAGAGTTTTGTACTCCTCCATTAAAATGCTTTCTCGCAAGTTATTCTCCATGATCCACCCGATGAAAAATCTCTAACATAGCTTGACGACAGAGTTTAGCTTGTGCCGTTTGCTTGTAGAGTACACGGGTCACAGACGCGTGTCAAAAGAAATTCCGTGAAAAACAGTTAAGGTGGTGCGAAACCCCGATGAATCGGGATATTTGATATCGCACGCTACATGGTTGCGGGAGTCAGTTTTTTGGTGAGGGGGTTGGTTTGCGGTGCGTGGGCTGCGATTTGCGTTTCCGCGTGTGCAACAAGTTGCACACCCTACGATTTGAAAGGTTGGGTCGGAGGGGGAAGGGGATTGAATATCGAATAATGAATAACGAATACATAGGGCACAAGTATCGAATGTTGAAGTATAAGGGCACGGGCTGGAAGCCCGTGTGACCACGGCCAGGATGGCCGTGCTACGGGGGGCTATTCGATTTTGGATTTTATTGCTTTTAGTTGCTCTTCCGAGACTTTTGCTCCGAGTTCTTTTGCTGTATTTATGTGTTTCCATGCGAGGTCGAAATTGTTTAGATTGTAATAGGCTGCTGCGAGTTGGTAGTGTACATCTGCTATATTGTCGTCTATTCGGAGGGCGCTTAGATATGCGGCTACGGCCTGGTCGTATTCGGCTTTATTGGAATGGGCGGCTCCGAGGTTGAAGAATATCATCGGCTCGTTCGGCTGGGCCAAAGCGGCCCGCTCGAACATTTTGATGGCGGAATCGTATTCTTCGCGTCCGAAATAGGCGTTTCCGAGGTTTATCAGTGCAGCGGCCATGTCGGGCCTGATGGAAAGGGCCTTGGTATAGGCTGCGATCTCGTCGGCAACCTGGTCTAATTTGCCGTAGCAGACCGCCATTCCGTAGTATGCCTCGGCGGAGCGGGGCCGGAGCTTCAAAGACTTCTTATACTGCGCGAGCGCCTGGTCGCATTTGCCCATCTGGGCATAGACATCGCCGAGGAGCAGATACGTCTCGGCATTCTTCGGCTCCAATTCGAGCGCTTTATTCAACTGCAATACGGCCTGGGAGTAATTCTTCTGCTTGGCATAAACTATCGCGAGATTTCTGTAGGCATCCATGAACTTCGGATCCAAGTCTATTGCCCTGCGGTATTCTGAGATGGCATAGGCTATCCATTCGCGTCCGCTGTATGCGTTGCCGAGGTTGTTGTGCGTCTTTGCGTTTTGCGGATTTACGGCAAGTGCGGCCTCGTATTCGCGTATAGCAGCGGCATACTCTCCCTCTCTGACGAATACATTGCCGAGGTTTGTTCTCGCCTCCGAGAGGGTCGGGTTGATCTCGACCGCTCTGGTCAGAGCGAGCAACTCGGATTCGGTGTTGCCGACCTTGTTGTAACTCAGGCCGAGGTTATTGAAGAAGCATCCGAGGGTCTGAATTTTGTCGAGATTCTTCATATAGATGCCGTCGCGACTGTCTTCGGGGACGTTGAACTTCTCTATATAATGTTCGTCCGGCGCCGTTGATCCTTTGCTGGTGGTTTCGATATTGAATCGTACGCGTCCGTCATCGTAGCGAACGAAGAAATGCCCCGGCACGACCACTCCGTATAGGGGCAGGCCCAGTCGTTCGCCAATCGAAAGATAAAGAACCGACAGGCTTAGGCAGTATCCTTGGCCCTTATCGAGGACGGTGTGGATGAAGAGGTCGTTCGGGTCGTCGGCTTCTTTTAGCGGTTTGTATGCAAGCTCGCCGAAGAGATACTCGTTTATCACCGGGATCGCCTGATAGTTTATTTTCAGCCTCTTATCTTCGAGCCTGCGGCGGACCTCTATGGCCATATCGTCGAGCGTTTCCAAGTGTCTGCGTCCGGGGACGAGGTCGCTCCAGTGCTCGGAGACAATAAGGGCTGCTGTGGCTAAATCGACCTCTTCGGGCCTAAGCCGAAGGACTTGTTCCACCGATTTGGCGTAAAGCCCGTTTTTACCGGCATTTGCAAGCGGTTCCTCCGCACCGGCAGGCTTTGCGATGCAAAGAATCAAACTGCAAATTGTTAGAAATATCGCCTTTTTCATAAGGTCTTACGCTCGGGGCTTGTAACTTGGACTGCTGACGCACGCATCAATTTTGCAGAAGCTTTTTTTATTAAATGACAGCATTGAAAACCATTGGCCTCAAGCCAAATTGGTATTGCATAATCTACCCCCTGCGGTTATCATAGTCAATGTATTTTTTCAAACTCCGGAGAAACAGTATGACAACCAGAGACGCTACAAACAATCCTACCGCCCAGCGACCGATATTGTTCAGAATCGGCTTGGCCCGCGGTAATGTTCTATATGCGATGCTATTGGCGGTTTTGGTGAGCTTTGGCGGATGCGGGGGGCCGTGCCCGACAGAATCCGAGAAAGGCGCGGTCGCGCCCGCTCCGGTTAAAGATGAAGCAGCCGCCTCGCCCGGTTTTATCACAACCGAGACGAGCCTTTTCGACGGAAAGGCGCTCGGCGATTGGGCGATTACCAATTTCGGGGGCCAGGGAGAGGTTGTCGTCAAAGACGGCGCAATCTATATGGCAGCGGGGCACGATATGACGGGTATAAACTGGACCGGCCCGCTGATTCGGATGAACTACGAAATCACGTTGGAAGCAATGCGGACGGAAGGCAGCGATTTCTTTTGCGGGTTGACTTTTCCGTTCGGCGACAAGCCCTGTTCGCTGATATTAGGCGGATGGGGGGGGAGCCTGTGCGGGCTTTCAAATATCGACTATTACGACGCCGCGAATAATCAGACGACGCGAATGATTTCATTCGAGAACAACAAGTGGTACCGCGTTCGGCTGCGCGTCACGCCGGATAAAATCGAGGCGTGGCTCGACGACGAAGTTCTTGTAAATATCAATGTCAAAGACCGGCAGGTTGACATAAGGATCGAGGTCGAGCTCTCGCAACCGCTTGGAATAGCAACGTGGCAGACCGGCGGCGCTGTGCGAAGTATTGTCGTCAAACCGGTTACAGGCGGGCCTCTGCTCCCCGAAGACGAGTTCTTTTAAGAAATGTATCGTCTGCGTGAATTCGTGGCCGAGAGCGCCGACGAATCCAAAGAAATCAGCAAAACAATTGCCCAAAAGAGAAGACCGTCACTCTCGAAAACGAGCTTCGCGGCATTCTTATTGAGCAGAGATGGCTGGCCGCACGAGATATCGAGGGCTTGAGAAATCTAACCCTGCTATCCGCAAGAAAGAGGGATGTGAACGCATAGATTCCTTCGCTTTTTCGCCCAATTCGCAGGCTCAAGCGTCTCGGTAAGCTGCCGATTCTTCGTATCTTGACGCAACAATCATTCATTTTTATGCTGTATCAACCAACATATCCGGAAAATAAATCTGCGTTTTTAGGTCAATAACAGCGTTTCAGGCAGAGGCAGGGCGTTTTTGTAAAGAAAATCTAAAAAAACCCTTGCTCAATCCAAACAGATGTTTTAAGCTATCGTATGAAACAGGTGTTTAAGGGTTCTGGTATGGCAATTTCACAGAAAAAAAAGGTTGTTGACGGCAATGCAGGGCTTGTTCGGGAACGGCTGCTTGATACGGCCGAAAGACTTTTTTCCGAGCGTGGCTTCGAGGGAACGAGTATTCGCCGCCTTGCCTCCTCGGCAGGCTGTAATATAGCAGCGGTCAACTATTATTTTGGCGGAAAAGAGAAGCTGTACGAAGAGGTCTTTCGCAGGCACTTGATTCCGATGACGGATACTCGCGTCGCGAGCATTGACAAGGTGATGGCCGAGAGTAACGGCAGCCCTCAATTGGAGGTTCTGCTCAAGGCCTTCGCCGACGCATTTATCGAGCCGCTGGCCGATGAAGCCAAGGCTTCTCGTTTTATGAAGCTTATGGTGCGAGAGATGATCGACAACCACTTGCCCTTCGACTTATTCGTCAAAGACGTAATCATACCCACTTTGTCCGCCATGCAGACAGGTCTGGTCAAGGCGTGTCCGGGATTGGATGAATCGAAGGTTCCGCTAATCGTGCATTCCATTATTGGCCAATTGGTGCAGGCGGTCCATAGCGAGCGTATGCTGGAGCAGGCCGGGGACGCCGATGTCCCGAAATTTCCCTTGGCCACGGTGATTGACCATATAGTGAAGTTTTCTGCGGCGGGGATTCGCGCTTATGCCAGGGAGAAAAGTGAATGAAGAATTGGCTGGTCGTGATTTGTTTGTCGTTGGTTGTGGCGGCATTATGCATGCTGGCAGGATGTGTGGTCGGGCCGAATTATTCGAGGCCGCAGACGCCGGCGGATACCAACGACGGATATTTTAATATCGGGGCGCACAAGGAGGAAGTTAGCGACTTCAACGATCTTGACACGTGGTGGGAGAGGTTCGGCGACCCGACGACGGCGGCGCTTGTGCGAGAGGACGCCGCTCTCCTCGAAGGATTGCGTGAAGAAGCGGGCAACATCATGCTTTACACCCATCGCAGCGAAGACAACGGCAAATTCCGTATCAGTCCCGCATATCTTCGCCTGGCGGGCAATCTGTGCGGCAAGCTCGTTGTGGGGCAGGCCGTTGCCGGAGAAAATGGGCAGCTTCTGGCCCCTGATGAGCGTGTTCATTCCGTCAATAACGGAGATGCCGGTTTGTATGAAATCTCTCGGATACCGTCGCGATACCGGATTGATCGCCATTCCGTTGACATCCAGATCGATATCGCTTCGCTGCGGGGGGCCTCCGTCGATTGGATGGCCCAGCCCGTTGAATACGCGTCCGAGCATTTCCTTTGAAACAGAAATTGTGAGGGGTTCTCCGGAGAATCGCATTCGCGTGCCCGGGAGAGTAAGGCCGGTCGTGCCCTCGAAAACCTGCGCAACAACGACAGTGGTCGATGATTCCAGTACGATTCCCAGACGAACGTGGCCCCGCGTATCTACGCATTCGACGAGCTCTCTGTACCCGACGGGATGCGTTTTCTTGACAAAGATAAGCGGGCCGTCGATCTTATCGACTCCGATATACTCCCGTCCGGCTAACAAATGTTTGGTGGTTTTCTCAGGCATGCAAAGCCTCCAGTTGGTCCATGGAACGCTCCAGGCGGGCTTCGATTTTGTCGAGGCCTGCAAGGTCATCGTTAGTTATCGAAAATTTCATTTTGATTATGTCTTGATACACCTTCATTTTTTTCAGCTTCACAAGAGTTGTGCCGTTTTTTATCGCTTCGGCGCCGCGTTTGTAGTAGGCAACGATGATGTGCAGCATTTTCACCTGTTTCTGAACAACCGAGAACGCATCGATCTTGTCGTAAGCATTCTGCTGCAGGAAGGCGTTCTTGAACAGCGTGCATACTTCGAGTATGAATCGCTGCGTATCCGGCAGGGCATCAGGGCCTACGAGCTTTACAACCTGCTGGAGGCGAACCTCTTTGTGCAGTAATCCCATTATCTCGGTGCGGTCGGCGAGCCAGTCCGGGCTGGCGTTTTGCTCCCACCACGAGACGATATCGCTGAGGTATTCGCTGTAGCTGTCGAGCCAGGATATGGCCGGGTAGTGTCTGGCGTTGGCGAGGTTCCGGTCGAGGGCCCAGAAACAGCGGATAAAACGTTTGGTGTGCTGGGTGACAGGCTCGGAGAAGTCGCCTCCGGGCGGCGAAACGGCGCCGATTATGCTGACTGAGCCTCGCTCGCCGCTGAGCGTTTCCATTGAGCCGGCACGCTCGTAGAACTCGGCAATTTTGGTCGGCAGATAGGCCGGGAAGCCTTCTTCTGCGGGCATTTCCTCCATTCTCCCGGAAAGCTCGCGGAGCGCCTCGGCCCAGCGTGAAGTCGAATCGGCCATGACCGCAACGTCATACCCCTGATCCCTGAAATACTCGGCCATTGTGATTCCCGTGTAGATACTGGCTTCTCTCGCGGAAACTGGCATGTTGGACGTGTTGGCAATCAGGATGGTCCGTTCCATAAGAGAGCGGCCGGTCCTGGGATCAATCAGCTTCGGGAATTCAGTGAGCACATCCGTGATCTCATTTCCCCGCTCGCCGCAGCCGATATATACGATAAGGTCGGCGTCGCACCATTTCGCAATTGCCTGCTGCGTCATTGTCTTTCCGGTGCCGAACCCGCCCGGAATCGCAACAGTGCCTCCTTTTGCAACGGGGAAAAGCGTATCGATAACGCGCTGGCCTGTAATGAGCGGGATGTCAAGAGGCAGCCGTTTCCGCGTCGGACGCTGCAAACGAATGTGCCACCGATGCATCAGGAAAAGACCCTTCGTCTGCGAGTTATCCGTCTTCAATACCGCGATTACTTCTTCTACGGTATAATCACCCTCCGAAGCAATCGATTCGAGGATGCCATTATCCCCGGGCGGGACGAGGATTTTGTGAAGGAGGTCTTCCGTCTCCTGGACGGTGCCGAGAATCGCCCCGCCGCTGACGCGGTCGCCGTTTTTGACTGAAGGGACAAAATGCCATTTCTTATCTCTGGCCAACGACGGAACAGTTATTCCCCGCCCGATGTATATCCCCGACATTCGTCGGATTGCTTCGAGCGGCCTCTGGATGCCGTCGTAAATGGTGCCGACCATTCCCGGTCCCAGTTCGGCGGAAAGCTGCATCCCCGCTCCATAGACAGGGTCGTAAGGAGCGATTCCCGTCGTATCCTCATACACTTGAACGATGGCGCTATTCGTCTCAAGTTTAATTATCTCTCCGATGAGATTCTCGTTGCCGACGCGCACCAACTCGAACATCTCGGCGTCGGTGATCCCCATCACCTCTATTACCGGGCCGTTGACCCGTTTTATCTGTCCTATTATCCTGTCGTTCATATTTTCACTCTTACCACAGAGAACACAAATAAACCATCAAAGTCGAGAATTACAAGCCACGACCGTAAGGGAGGGGATCTATTGCCCAGGCGCTCACGCTTAGAGTTTTTGTTTGTGGTTTCTTTGCCCTTTTTTCATTATAGTTCTTTTCTGTTTTCGCCAAACAAGGCGTTGTATATCACTGTGCGAATCTCGCGCTGCTTTCGCAGCATTCGTGTTTTAACTTGATTGTTAAAGGCAGTGCGTCCGTTGGCTGCCGTCAGGACAACGCCCTGAGATTTCAAAGGTTGTGAATCGGATAATGTCAGTATTAGCTGCCTGCCCGTGTGCGTATGGATTTTTTCCGCGACCTCTGAAAGAAGCTGATCGTTGATCAATGCCCTTTCCTTTTCTGAGGTATTGATTTTGGCTGATTCGGCATCCAGACCGATGGCGGCCTCTGTGATCCAGCCCGCCAAGACAGTCGCGTAGTTTTCGCCGCCGATCATTGCATCGAGTTTTTTTTCCGCAAGGTCCAGGATGTCGCTCATTATGGCGTCGCGGGCATACATTGAACGCCGTTTGGCCTCGATCTCGGCTCCTGAGATAATCTTCTTCTTCGCTGTTTCGGCTTGTTCGGCGGCTTTCTGCCGAGCTTCGTTCAGCATAGATTCGATCTTCTTCTCGGCGTATAGCATTTTTTCGGCCGAATTCTTCTCCGCCTCGGCTATAATCTTCTCCACTTCAGCCCGAGCATCGGTCTCAATGCTCGAAATAAGCACGGCCTTTTCTTTTTCTACTGAGTCCATAGGCGCTCATACCTTTTTTCAACACATTCTCTTACTGCATACGAAAACGCATAACAACAGATCGGAGTCTCACAGCTTTATCCCGATAGCCTTATTAACCATCTCCTTGATTCCAGGCCTGCCCGGCTTCGGGCCGTGCCTGTCGGGGATTTCGACAATAAGAGGAAAGCTAACCGTGAAAACATACTTATCCACAATCGGACGAATCATATCTGCTATACGTTCGGTGATGATAATGATACTGATATCCTTGTCTGCGATCATGGCGTCGAACGCACGCCGCGCATCGTCGGCGCTGTCTGCGACCCGCCCGGACACGCCGACCATTCCGAAACCAAGAACAGTATCTTCATCGCCTATAATCGAGTATTTCATCGTACCTTTTAGAGCTTGCCAAGAATCATCAAAGCGGTAATAAAGCCGAATACGACAAGACCTTCGGCAAGCGCCACAAAAATCAGGGCCTGTCCCGCAATCTCCGGTTTTTCGGCAACGGCGCCCATAGCTGCGGCTCCGACGTGCGAAATCGCAAATCCAGCTCCGAGGGCGCCAAGGCCGAACGCAATAGCAGCGGCAAGAAGCCCGAATTTCATAACGTCGGCCTTTGTCTGTGACATCTCCGGTGCTATGGTTTCTTCTTTAGGGGATGCGCCTTGTGCGAAAGCACTGGAGCAGAACAGCGTCCCCAAGATTGCCAGTATCGTGAAAACGGCAATCACACTCTGGATGATCTGTGATTTCAGTTTTTTTTCTGGTTCGTTCATTGCTTTTCTTCCTTTCTTGTTGGTTGCTTAATTTTTCCAATAATCAGATTTTGCTGTTCAGTGAAATCGGCGTATATAGTTTTCCGGTTCCATGAAAGAATTTTGTAAAGAATTCATAATAACTAAGCCTCAGGGCCTGGACCCCGGCCGAGAGCCCTTCAAGGCCGATGACCAGTATGTTTCCGGGTATGAGGATGAGAATTGAGCCGATGCCCGAAGTCATATTGGCGAGCGTGAAAACGGAGATCATCAAGCAGACGTGGGCAATGCCAAGCCCCGCCACTCGCATAAATGAGAGCGTATTGGAAAGATAGCCGCTGAAAATCTCAAGAAGCTCAACAGTCCATTCCATCAACATGTTCATAAACGCAAGAAACAGATTGGACTTCTTATCGGCATGCGTGAAATAGTGATAAGGCTCCTTGATGAAGAGCAGCAGGCTAGGCAGCCCCACAAGCAGGAAAACCGCCGTCCCGGCCGGGAAGCCCTTGTAGTTGTGCGATACCATGTAGGACGCAATATATATGCCTCCTGCGTAAATCCACGCGCCGAAAATACCGCCTTTGTCAAAGAACAGTTCCGCCCATTTTCCACCCCGGATCAGGTTAATCCAGTTGAAGATCAGCCCGATGGCGATGACGAAAATACCGAAGTAAATAGTAATTGAGAGTATGTCATAAACATCGCTGATCATAGAACTATGGGCGCTGTGGCCTGATATGATGCCGTGAAAATCAAACCAGAGCGGTCTGAAAAGGCCCGTCCCGAAAAACGACCCGACGAGGGCACCGAATACCATCGAAGACGCCCCGCACCAGATAATCAGCCATGACAACTGGTATAAGCCCTTCTTTTTGTCGTCTTTCCTTAACAGACACGCACCGACGATGCCGAGTATCGCCAATATCAAACCTTGCCCGAGGTCGGCGAACATCAGCCCGAACATGGACAGATAGAGCGGCATGACAAAAGGAGTCGGGTCGATAGTGCCGTATTCGGGAATGCCGAAGTTACTGACCAGCATCTGGAAAGGCGCGAGTATTTTAGGATTATTAAACTGCACGGGCACTTCGTCCCTGATCGCATCCTTGCTCCCCGGCTCATTCCACTCGAGGTAGCAACGGCCCCGGCTTGCCTTTTTGATTTTCTCAGTCAGGCATTTTTTCTTGGACGATGGAAGCCAGCCTGTAAAAATAACTGTTCGCGATGACGATTCGAAGTTGGCCTGGACTTTGTAAAAAAGCTCGTTAACCCGCAGATTGAGCCAGACCTCCCTGAGATGCTCGGCTTCTTTTTTGACCATATCATTGGCCTGGCTTTCAAGCTTCTCCTGTTCGGCGGTCAAATTTTCGAGTTTTGCAGAGATTTCCCGGGAAACATCCTTTTTGACCGACCGCAACTCACCAGGCAACTCAATCTTGGTCCATCCGACGTTTGCGAGGATGGTGTTAATTTGTGCGTTATCCCTTTTCATCGCGATCAGGAGACGATGCGACATATCATTCTCCCGCCCGAGTGCGACACTTAACGAAGGAAACGCCCTCAGGGCGTCTTCAAATTGTTTTACATTAAGCGCAGGCAGCTTCCCAATCTGCATCGAGATAAACGAATGTCTGGTCGATAGAGCCGCATCGGAGATCCCCGTCCCGTAGAGGTCCACCTGCCGCTTGATGTCCTCGAGCTTCAATATCTCCTGCTGGATGCCCCGCTGCCTTTCCCTGATGCTATCGCGCTCTGAAGCTATTCTATCAAGATAGCTTCTCTCTTTTTCAACAGCAACGGGGGCGCGGTCGTTCAGATGGGTTTCTTCGGGCGCCGAAGGAATAATGCCTCCGCTGTACAGCAACCCTTCGGTGCGTTTTCTTAATTCCGAAATTTCCGTTAGCGGGACTTTCGGTTTGACAGTTGAGAGATTTTCCGGTTTTTCGCCTTCGAATTCCGACATGCCGACAAACTGCATAACACCCTCGCCAAGCAGGGCCTCGGTAACCTGCTCGCAATCCTTTCCCAGCACTACTGCAAAAAGCTGTATCATCCGGGTGGTAAACATCGTCTCACGCTCTCAGTCTTTTATTGTCTTCCTGGCATATTGTTTTGCGTTCAGTACCGTCCTGATCCTTCCCAATTCGTTCTTTTTCAAAATGAAATACGAAAGCACGATTCCAATTGTAAAAGGATACCCGGCGAGGATACGGTGGACCTCTTGTTTCATGATCTCCTCGAGTATTCGTCGGATCAGGAGCAGCCGGGACGTACTGTCGGACGTCTGAGAAGAAAGCATCGCCGAGAGTCCCGGATATTTGTTTTTGACAAACCCACCCAGCACAGACTTAACATTCTGCGCGCCGTATAATTCGTCGATAACGGCCTTGTTGAGATTGAATCCCCCGGGCACAATAGCAGCCAGAACCGCTTCCAGGGGGAGGGCATAGAAATTTTTGAGCCGAATTATCCAATCGATATTCTGCAAGTCAATTTCTACGCCTGCGAGCCTCAGAGCTATAGTGCGATCCTTCCGGTCCAGCTTGTCAAAGGAGGCCAGGAGATTCGCATAGTAAAGATGG
The DNA here is from genome assembly GCA_041322395.1 of Sedimentisphaerales bacterium. GTDB lineage: Bacteria > Planctomycetota > Phycisphaerae > Sedimentisphaerales > Anaerobacaceae > JAFGCD01. The sequence continues at coordinate 1,418,256 of JBGLNQ010000001.1, read as the reverse complement.
TCGAAGGCGGTTTCCATGCGGAAGAGAGACCCCTCCGATTCGACGGTGTGATAGTATTTCTTGATGATCTGGCTGTATGGCGTCCCTTCGCATACGCCGGCTATCTCGTCGAAGTTGTCCGCGTTAAGAATGATGTCAATCGGAATGTCATGAATGATGCGGTCATACAAGATGTAGTGTGCGCCGAGGTCGGCCGAGCGGTTGCGAATCTTCCTGTCGAAATAAATCCGTATCGCGTTCTTAAGGTTGTCAATTTCAAACCGAGACAGCAGTGCATCGAGAAGCTCTACGGAATTGTGATGAAGGTGCTGCCTGATATTTCTGTAAAGTTCGATTTCATTTCTGACAAGCTCAAGCTCCGCCTGTTTAAGGTCGCCCGTCGTCGAATAGAATTCTTCAAGGCCGGCGAAAGGCGTTTCCCGCAGCAGAGCAAGCGCTTCGTCGAGAGACTGGGCCTGCTCCAACTGATTGAATTTTTCATCGGGAAGAATCTTGCTGATGCGCGCCCGCAGCTTTGCATTGATGAACGAGTATTTCGATCTTCTGGAAAGCATCTGGCAGGGCGCGACCCGGGGTGTATGGTTCGATGGTTTGTTTGACTTGGAACGCCAGGCGCGCCGCTATACGGCCGACCATCGGCAACGTCTTGCCGCCATCGCGCAACAGGCTCCCCCCCCGCGTGGGGGCAGGCGTTGCCTTATCCTCCGTGCCGGCAAGGAGATAGTAAGATTATTGTCGGGCAAATAGTAAATTCGTCTCTGGCACAGTCCCGACGTACGTCGGGATGGGTTTGCGGTTCTGCTGCCAGCTGATAAAGCGATAAACGCAATTGGTTGGCGGCAGAGTCAATCAGATTGTCCCCAAACTTTGGGACGTTAATAAACATTTGAAGAGTTCAAGCCGGCGTGCCGGAGTTTTTTCCGCAAGCGGAAGAAGTAGAAGTATTTGCCGGAATTGCAAATGCTGCTGACTGAAAACTTTCATATTCAAGCCGCATAAAAACAGGAAAACTCAATCGTAAGCAGTATAACTGCTTGTCAGCTAATGTGTTACAAACGCGCCCGGCAGGACTCGAACCTGCAACCTTCGGATTCGAAGTCCGCGACTCTATCCAATTGAGCTACGGGCGCCTATCCACAATGTTGGAAGGCCATAAGCAATCGCTCTTAAAAAGGGCAAGTATTTGTATATCGCCGAAACACATCATACTCAAATCGTCTCCGGCCTTCAACAAGAAAGTGTACGCAAAATTGGATGAATATCGGGTTCTTCCGGAAAATGGGCAGGTGCATTACTAATATCGCTCATCGAGGAGAAACGACGGGCATCCTGACCTCTGTCTCACTGCACTTTCTGCGTCCAGGTTCGTCCGTCCGCTTGAAACGCAACACCCTTCGGACCGATTTCTGTTATCATCGCATCGGATACGACGTCGCCCACATGCACTACCCGGCCGCCGATGATTGCGGACGGTTTGTTGTTGCTATAGGCTATGCCCTTGATGTCTATCTTTCTTGGCTGTTGGATGTGATCCCGGGTCACGGGCGGTTTTGACCCGACGATATTTCCAATCGTTGTCCGGTAGGTTTCCAGCTTTAGCCATCGGCTGCCCCGCAAGGGCCTGCCGTAGAATTCGTTGACGACTATAAGAAGTGTCGTTAGCAAGAGAAACCTGATTATTATGACCGCCTTCCTTCCTCGTCCCGGTACGTCCTCAGAGCCACCATCCTCGACCGGTCGAGGCGGGTCCTCGGCCCTGACTATCCCGCGTCTTTGCGAAATCGACTTTTGGTTTGTCGGCTCGGCGTCACTGCCGCCAAAGTCCAGATGCTCCAGCGAAGGCGCCTTGAGCGGTCGAGATACAGGTTGCGAGTCTCCGCATTGAGCAATCAGCAACTCTTGCCCGCCGACAAGTCTCGAAATCGTTCTTTCCATCAGCGTATAATTCCTTACGCCCTTATCCATCAGCCACCTCCTGAGCCAACTGAAACCTGCAATTTCCCTTGACGTTCGTATTTTTCAGAAAATCCTAAAAATTACAAGCAATAACGCTTATCAGGGGAGAAAGTCCGGGGATTTGATATAAGAATCCTTTCCATGACCTTCATTCCTTACAATATACAAAACCGACTATACACACGAATGCGAGCTTGTCAAGCAAAAAATTCGGTAAATGTCTGTTTTCTGTTTTGAGATCGATGGCTGCTATGCGCCCGAAAATCTCGATCCCGATATAATCCCATGCATAAGCGCCGAAGGCGTCGGCTTTTCCGAATTTTGATTCGATTATCACGGTCGGCAGAGAGTTTTCACAGGATTTAGCCGGTGAACTTGGCAAATTCCTCCATCAGTTTCCTCACGGTGGGGCCGGGCTTACCTTCGCCGATTTCCGTATCGTCGAACCTTACTACCGGCATGATTTCCCGCGTCGTAGATGCAATTAGAAGTTCGTCAGCGGAGGCCGCTTCCTGCGGCGTGAGCGATTTCTGCATAGTCTGCAGTCCAATATTCTCCGCGGCCTTGATAACGAAATTTCGCGTAATTGAAGGTAGAATATTAGTGTCGAGGGGGGCCGTTTGGAGAGTTTTGCCGAATATCGCGCAGAATGCCGAGCTTGCCCCTTCGGTTATCTCCCCGGCCTGGTCCACCAGTATCGCCTCGGCGCAGCCTCTTTCAGCCGCCTCGCGGCGGGCCAGTATATTCGGCAGCAGGTTCAGCGATTTGATATCGCACCGTTTCCATCGCAAATCCGGATGTGTCGAGACGGCGATGCCCCTGGTCTTTGCCTCGGTGTCCTCTTTGTGCTCCGTTACCGTCAGAAAGAAGTTCGGCTTCAGATCGGGGGGCACAGTGTGATTTCGAGGGGCCGAGCCTCGGGTTATGTGGAAGTATATCGTCGCATCGGCTATTTTCGCGGTCTCGAAGGCCTTCAATACCCTGCTGCGGATCAATTCGATATCCACACCGGTTATTCCAATAGCGGCCATACTGCTCGAAAACCGGCGCAAGTGCTCGGCAAGGGCGAAAATCCTGCCGCCGTAGCTGCAAAACACCTCGTAAACGCCATCTCCGAAGAAAATCCCTCGGTCCATGTGGGCCGAATCGACCTCGTCGAGCGGCTGAATTGTATCGTCAATCATCGCTAATTGCATGTAAACTGCTCCTAAAACCGTATCTGCAACGCTCTGCAACGCGATTTTAACGTTATGATTGCGGCCTGGACACAAAATTATCCGATTATTTTCTTTACAAAGCCCGCGCAGAAGCATAGAATCCTGAGTTTACTTAGATTTAGAATTTTTGACACTTGGAGTTTCAGTGATGTACGCCGTAATTGAACAAGGCTCAAAGCAGTACAAGGTCGCAGAAGGCGACCTCTTGAAGATCGACCTTACCGATGCCGCGCCCGAGGCCGAGACGATTGAACTGAACAAGGTTCTGCTCGTAAGCGGCGACGAAGGTGTGAAGATCGGCACGCCGTATCTTGAAGGCGCCAGGGTTGTCGCTTCATTCAAATCGACCGCCGAGGATGCCGTGGTCAAGGACAAGAAGCTCTATCCTACATATCGGCGAAGGCGCAAAAACAGCAGAAGGCGCACAGGGCATCGGCAGAAGTATTTGCAGGTCGTTATCGACAAGATCGAAGCTTAGAGCGTGGTCGGGTATTAGGATTTGTGTTCGAGTATGATTTTTTCGGCTCTGTCGCGCCAAGCGGCCGGGCCTTTTTCGTCGAAATAGTCGAACGATTCGTCGTTGACGAGTTCTCCGAAAACGGCCTTGCGATTCGTTGCGTCGGCAAGCTCATCGATAACCCGCTTACGAAGGGTTTCCAACTCAGCGACGAATTCTCCATGCTTCTCGGTGAAGACCTTTTCGAGTTTCTTTCTGAGGTGGCCTGCGTAGGCCGGGCTGCCGCCGTCGGTTTCGATAGCGATTTGCAGCTTGCCCCGCTTGACCACGGCCGGCACATAGAAATCGCAAAGCTCAGGAACATCGACGACGTTGCATAGAATATCGAGTTCCTGGCAGTCCTTGTAAATCTTCTTGTTTAGGTCGCTATTATTGGTTGCGGCTATCGCGAGGACTGCGCTTGCAAGGTAGCTCTTGGAATAGCTTCCTTTGACTAATTCAACATCCGTTCCCGCACACAGGGCCGTCATCATATCGTCGATTCGCTCGGCGACGACGACAATTCTCGCTCCTGTGCTCATCAGCGTCTGAACCTTGCGCACGGCCACTCCTCCGCCGCCTATGACAACCACACGACGCCCCGAAAGCTCCAGAAATATAGGATATTTGGCCATGTACTCAAATTATACCACGCGATTCTCGAAGATCAACATCGAAATTACGTTACCGGGCAAAATAAACCGCCGGTAAGTATCGGTTTTGTTTGACGAAATGCTTCGTTTGGGCTATGTTGCTGGAGAGTTTCCGGCCGGGCGTTTGACGCCGGCAGCTGCATTCGGAGAAAAGGACGAATGAAAAAGAATAACATAGTTATAGTATGGAAAAGATGAAAAAATTGGAAGCTCCGCTGACAGCAGAATCTGTTCGTTCGCTAAATGCGGGCGACGAGGTTCTGATCTCGGGCGTAATCTACACAGCCCGCGACATGGCGCACAAGAGATTATGCCGAATGATCGATACGGGCGGGAAGCTGCCCTTTGTGCTCGAAGGGGCGATCGTTTATTTCGTCGGCCCCACTCCTGCTCGACCCGGGCAGGTAATCGGCGCCGCTGGCCCGACCACTTCGTCGAGAATGGACGCCTTCAGCCCGAAACTGATTGCCGCCGGCTTAAAGGCTATGATCGGAAAAGGATACCGATCTCGGCAGGTCAGGGATGCTCTCGGAGAGTACGGCGCGGTGCATTTGGCCACGATCGGCGGGGCGGGGGCGTTGCTGAGCAAGCATATCGTAGGCGCGGAGATAATAGCCTTCGAGGAATTGGGCGCCGAGGCCGTGCGAAAGTTGGAAGTGGTTGATTTCCCGGCGATTGTCGCTTATGATGCCCATGGAAGCACTGTTTATAATGAATAGAGGACTGCATAATTGAAAGCCGCATTAATTGGCCTGTTACAATCCGGCAAAAGCACCATACTCTCCGCTGTGAGCGGTAAGGCATTGCCCTCGCCCGGCACGGTGGCCATTGAAGAGGCGATAGTGCCCGTTCCGGACGATAGGCTCGATTGGCTCACTGAATACTACAAGCCGAAGAAGACGGTGCATGCGACAATCGATTGCCTCGATGTGCCTGGTTTCAAATTCGCTGATGAGCACGGCAGGGCGGCGGCCCGACGGCTGATCAATCAGATACGGACGGTCGATATGCTTGTCTTGGTCGTTCGGTCCTTTGAAAACCCGGCTGTTCCGCCTTATCGCAACAGCGTCAACCCGGCCAGAGACTTGGCGGAATTGAGGACGGAATTGCTGCTGGCCGACCTCGAACTTGTGGCTACGCGCATAGAAAGGCTTGAGAAACAAATCCGTAGGCCCACCAAGACGCAGGCACAAGACAAAGCCGAATTAGCCCTGCAAAAAAAGTTGCAGGAGGTTATCGAGTCGGAAAAACCAATCATCTCGGCGATTGAGACCGAGGCTGAGCGCGAAATGATCAAGTCGTTTGGATTTCTAACTCAAAAGCCAATGGCGGTTGCCGTGAACGTTGGCGAGGATGAATTAGGCAAGAAGCCTGATCTTGGCGATAGTATTGACAGTTCCGCGCCGGCCGTCTCAATCTGCGCCAAATTAGGATACGAGCTTGCACAGTTGGACGCCGAGAGCAGGGCCGAATTCATGGCCGATTTGGGCCTGACTGAGTCGGCCACCGGAAAGTTCGTTGGAAGCTGCTATTCGGCTATGGGCCTCATTAGCTTCTTGACGGTCGGCTCCGACGAAGTGCGCGCCTGGACTGTAAAACAGGGGACAATCGCACACGATGCGGCAGGCAAAGTGCATACCGACATCAAACGCGGCTTTATAAGGGCGGAAACCTTCGCTTACAACGACCTGGCGGAACTTGGCAGCGAGAAGGCTCTCAAGGCGGCAGGAAAGATAAAGCTCGAAGGAAAGGAATATGTCGTGCAGGACGGTGATATCATAAACTTCAGGTTCAATGTCTAAGACGACAGACAATAAGTGTAGTGTATTTATGAAAGCAGTTGTGCTAACAGGTCTTCGGCGGATGGAACTGATGGATGTTCCCGATCCGATTATTCAGAACGAGGACGATGTCCTTCTGAAGATTGAGAAGGTGGGCATTTGCGGCTCCGACGTTCACTATTACGAAACGGGCAAGATAGGCAGGCAGGTCGTGGAGTATCCCTTCATAATAGGACACGAATGCTCGGCGACTGTTAAGGCCGTGGGTCCGGCTGTTACAAGCGTCAAAGTCGGCGACGCCGTAGTAGTGGATCCGGCCGTGTCCTGCGGCCAATGCGACCAGTGCCGCATGGGCAGGGAAAATACATGTCATACAGTGCAATTCCTCGGCTCGCCGGGGCAGGGCGGCGGATGCCTGTGCGAGTATCTCGTGATGCCGCAGGAGTGCTGCTATCCGACCAACGATGCAATCACCCTCGAACAGGGGGCCCTTTGCGAGCCGTTCTCTATCGGCGTATATGCCGTTAGACGAGGCACGCTGCCCGCCGAAGCCCGCATTGCGATTCTGGGAACAGGCCCGATAGGCCTGAGCGTTCTGGCCGCGGCGAGAGCCGGAAAGGCTCAAAGAATATACGTTACCGATAAGATAGATACGCGTCTGGAAGCCGCCAGAGGCGTTGGCGTTGACTGGGCCGGAAATCCGGACAAAGAGGATATCGTCCGCAGCATCGTCGGCAGCGAGATCCCGGGTGGAGCGGGTTTTGAGCCGCTTGGTTTGGACGTCGTATTCGAGTGCTGCGGCCAACAGGATGCGGTCGATCAGGCCATTGATATACTCAGGCCCGGCGGAACGCTCGTTCTGGTCGGAACTCCGAGGAGAGAGAGGGTCTCGTTCGACGTTGACAAATTCCGACGAAAAGAGATTGAAGTGCGATATATCCGCAGGCAGAACCATTGCGTTCGTCCGGCGATGGACCTGATAGAAAACAAAGAAGTCAGCATCGACTTTATGATTACCCATAGATTCGCCCTTGATCGGACAGAGGAAGGGTTTCAATTAGCTGCCGCTTACGGCGACGGCGTAATCAAGGCGATGATTGACGTATGAGCGTGGTTAACGAATTGAAATGTGAAATTTGGAGCAAAGAACAATAATGAGTTGGCTTAATTTAGATGGGAAAGTAGCAATTGTAACCGGTGGAGCCTGCGGTATTGGAAGGGCTGTCTGCGAGGGCCTTGCCGAAGTTGGGGCGAAGGTGGTGGTCTGCGACATCGTCGAGGCCGGAGCGCAAAAGGCCGTTAATGAGTTGAAAGAGAAATTCGGAGGCGATCACATTGCCGCAAAAGCCGACGTGAGCAGCAAAGCCGGCGTCGATGCCCTGGTCCAAACGACCCTCGATGCCTTCGGGCGAATTGATATACTCGTCAATAACGCGGGCATAAATATACCGCGCCTGCTCGTCGATCCGGCCGGTAAAGAAGAGTTGACCGAGAAAATCTGGGACAAAGTTGTGGCCGTTAATCAGAAAGGGCTGTTCTTATGTGCTCAGGCCGTCGCACGCGTAATGATTAAATCGGACAATGGCGGCGTGATTATAAATATGGCGTCTGAATCCGGAATGGAGGGCTCGGAAGGACAAAGCGTCTATGCAGGAACAAAGGCCGCCGTGTATAACCTGACACGCTCCTGGGCCAAGGAACTGGGCAAATACGGCGTCCGCGTCGTCGGCGTTGCCCCCGGGATACTCGAGGCGACCGCCTTGACTTCCGATCTTGAAAGCGGGGTCGAGTCCGACCCATTTGCCCGTTGTCTTCCGCCCGATATACACCTGCACCCACGCGTGCCCGCCGAAACCCTGCAGACCACGCCAATCGTCAACATACGCAACACCCGTAACTATCTGTGCCGGTATCCCCACAGCCCGGCACAGCGCAGCAGCCAGAACCGCATGTTCCGAGCAATCCCCCTGCTTGCTCGCGATAACCTCCAACGCAGAAGCGTACCCCACCGAGAGATCCTTGTTCTCGATGTACTCGGCCACGAACGCCTCGATTCTCCGAGCGGCCTCGCCGGCATCTTTAGTATCCCCCACAGCCTTGCGGGCAAGGGCGACTACTCGCTCATCGTCGCTCTGCAGAAATCTGTTGGACTTAGTCGCTTCGATAACTCCCTTCTCATCGCCGGCGTATGGAAATACACCGCCAGCCGGCATAGAAGCCGAATTAACCGTCAGCGTCACTTTCCCGTCTCCCGCCACATCCACCTGCTGGCTGTCCGTGGCGGGTATGTTAAACTCGCCGTTATCTATCGGACTCAACGTATAGGTAATCGAAGAAGCCTTGTCGGCCTCGCCAAGCGACCCCGGCGAGGCAAGGAACATCTTGTTAATCACCTCGAAAACGTCGTTCTTGCCCAATGCAAACTCCATGGCGCAGGCGATCATCTCAATCTGCATCCCGGCAATGGGCATAAAAGTCTTCTGCACGCGATGATCTTCATCGACGTAGCTCGTGCTGACAATCTCACCGGCCATAGGTATCGTCATAGTGGTGGTCGTCTCCGTAAGATTTACGATGCGGCCGAGCAGATTGACCTCCTGCCTCCCGCCGATGCGCACCTTCACATCCATCGCCTGCGAGACCCCCGCACTAAACAGCTTGGCCGAGTACTCTACGCCTTCTTCAAGCCCTTTCTCTTCGCTCAGCAGGCGAAGCCCCTCGGCCATCATCGCGCCTTCGGGCCATTCAAAAGTGCTCTCCGGCCCGGCGCCGACGCCCCCCGCACTCGAGACCACATGAACCAACCCGTTGGGATCGACCCTGCCTGTCGTCGTCATTTCCACAGCGCCCATCAACTGCCTGGTCTCGAAGCCCAGCGGCTTGCCCTCGGGCGTTTCGATGCTCGTCTCGGTCATCTGGACAGTAACAGCGACACCCATGCGGTTTATTGTTATGCTGACGTCCTCGGAAGTGGTAACTTTCCCGCCGAGTTCGCTGCGGCTCTGAATCGCATAGCCAACCTTCTTGCCCTCCATGAATACGGCGAAATACTCCTTTTCCTCTTCCCCCTGCTCCGCGGTCGCCTTTACCGAAACCTTCCCGGGCGCCTTTACCGAAACCTCCGCAGGCGCCTTGAAGTCGGCTTTTACCTTATCCGCCCCCTTCATTACGCCCGTCGGCTCTTTTGTTGTGGTCTTTGGCTCTTCCCTGCAACCCGTTACCGCAATTATCAGCGCCAGACAAATGCCAAGAATACATTTTACTCTCATAGCCAAACCCCTTCTTCATGCAAAGAGAGAATTAAAATTTTCTCAGAGCCGGCCGACATCCATTAACCCTTGTCGGCCCATATCTCCGGTTCGCCCGGCAACTCGCCGGGAACAACAGTTATGAATCGGTCAGTTTGAGTAATTATACGCGCAAGCGAACGGCTTCTCATCACAAATAATCGCCGCGAACGCCAAATTATGGTTCATTCGGTTAATATGTAGGTGTCTAAAGCCTGTTGCAGAGGCAGAGTTCTTGGCTAAGACCTATCCATTTCACGGAAGAACCCAAATTTTGTAGTCTCGCTGTCCGCCGGGCGCGGAAAATGCCGATTATTGTTTCATAAGCAGGACGTATGCCGTTGAATTATTCCGCATTGAAGCTAAAATGGCTGCGAACTATTACTTCTCTCGGATGCCTATGACTCTTGACGAGCTAATAAGCCGAATGTCGGCGAATAACAGCCACCAAGGCCGGGACGGGCCGAAGGTTCGCATCGATTCGCGACTTGTCGAAAAGGGCGATATATTTGTCGCTATCCCCGGCACTGTCTGCGACGGGCACGATTTCATCGACCAGGCCGTCGCCAACGGCGCCAAATACGTCGTCCGCCAAGCCGCCACGCAATATGACATTGAGCGTAGCGAAATCCCGATGCACATCGGGATACAACATACGACATACGAAACAATAGTCGTTGACGATACTGCAAAGGCCGCGGGCCTGCTCGCCCAGACCGCCGCGGGTAATCCTGCCGACAAACTGACAAACCTCGCCGTTACCGGCACAAACGGCAAGACCACCGTCGCCTTCCTCGTCCGTTCGATAATCCAACAGGCCTGCCCCGCGGGGGCCTGTCCCCAAGGGACCGGCCCAAAGTGCGGCCTTATCGGGACGGTTACTTACGATACCTGCCTGTCCCCGGGGGGCTTGCCCTGCAGTCGGGAAGCAACGATGACGACCCCGGATTGCATCGCCATCGCCCGAATGACCGCGGAGATGGTCGAAAACGGCGCCGAGTGTATGGTTATCGAGGCGAGCAGCCATGCCCTTTCTCAAAACCGCCTGGCCGGCGTGAATTTCAAGGCCGCCGCCTTCACGAATCTCACAGGCGACCACCTCGACTACCACAAGACCGAAGAAGACTACCTCGCCGCCAAGACAATTCTTTTTGCCGGCCTGGCCCCCGATGCGGTAGCCGTATTGAACAAGCAATCCCCCCACGCCAAACTAATCGCCGAGCAAACGCAAGCCAATATACTATGGTATGCCATCGACGACCAAACCGACATCACCGCCCACATCAAGTCGATGGATACCGCCGGGACTGCCTTCACCCTGGAGTATGCCGGGCAAAGACAAACGGTCAAAACGCCATTGCTCGGCCTGTATAATGTCAGCAACTGCCTGGCCGCAACCGGCCTATGCTTAGCCGCGGGCTTCGACCTCGAAGCGATTGCTCGCGGATTATCCGCCCTGCCGACCGCCGGCGGCATACCCGGACGACTGGAGAAAGTAGATTGGCCCGGCGATTTCACCGTCCTGATAGACTACGCGCACACAGACGACGCCCTCAAGAATGTCCTGGCGACTCTCAAGCCCCTCTGCAAGGGCAGACTGATAGCACTCTTCGGCTGTGGCGGAGACAGGGACAGAACCAAGCGACCCAGAATGGCGCAAGTCGCCGAAAAATACGCCGACCTTATCGTCGTCACCAGCGACAATCCGCGAACCGAGCCCCCCGAACAGATAATACAAGAAATAATCACCGGCTTCACGACAGACGGCGGACGACGGACGACAGATGACAGACGAGAGGGGATGGACGAGGGACGACGGACGAAGATGGTCGAGGTGGACAGAAGGAAAGCTATCCACTTGGCCATCGAAGCGGCCCGAAAGGACGACATCGTACTAATAGCAGGCAAGGGCCACGAAAACTACCAGATCTTAGGAACAAAAAGATCCCACTTCAGCGACAAAGAAATTGCCCAACAATGCCTCGCAGAACGCAGCATCTGATACTCCCCATTTACACGATTAAGAAAGCGTGCAAGGTTCGCCTACGGAGGCGACAGTTGATGCAAGATTATGGTCGATGTTGGGGGAAAGTTCTAAAATAGGAACAAAGAGAAATTATGACATGACGAAGAAATATAACAACTATTCTTGAGTTCAACATGAATCAGAAAAAAACAGAAAAACTGAAGTATGTGATGACCATTCCTTCTGTGGATTTTGTCAATTATGTAGCTATCAAAGACTTAATGCTTCTGGGAAGTAACGACGAGCGATATCAAGACTTGAAGAAACAGAACCCGGTATTGAAGCAATATCTGGATTCGTTTAGGACACCTTTTGGTAAAAAAGTGAATCCTTCGATTGTCGTACGTGATGAAAGTATGCCAAATGTGGATTTTTCTCATCTTTGCGCCTTTAGAAATGCCGTAGCAATCGCGGCAGTGATAGCATCGCGAACAATATTGTGTATCCGAAACCAAACCACAGGTTTTTACTGTACGGATCTCTTTGATTTTCATCCCGTAAGCATTTCTAGTGACGGGACAGACCTTGTTGCGAGGACAGCATTTGAAAATAGGGACCGGTGCAACGTTTCTGATTTTGCCGGACAAACGATACCTGCGGTTGTTTATCCAGAGAATATTGATCCAGCAGTTGACGACAAATTTATGCCCGCTTTGCTTGACGTAGTCGAGAGTAGACCTCGCAAAACGGATGAAAAGACCTTCAAGAATAAAGTCATTCGTTCTATGGAGATGGCGTATTACGCAATGAGGAGCCCGTTTGTAATATTAAGGGAGCCTACCGATTTTGGCGTTCAGATAAGCTTGTGGGTTTCGGCATTTGAGATTCTTGCTAATCCTCACGGCGCAAAAGTGCACTTCTCCGATGTTAGCACTATGATTAAGGCCGTGCCCTGGAGAAACAGGAGACTGCGTGTCAAAAACGTGACCGCCGTAGGCGCTAAAAGGGGAGAGAAAACCACCCTTCCGGTTCAGATATACGGACGCCTATACCGGACAAGAAACGCCTACATGCATGGAGTTGCGATGCGCAAAGGAGAATACGAATTTCGTAGAAGAAAGGGATGGGGAAATCTATTCTTTCAGGCACCGTCATTGTATAGGTGCGTACTTATGAATACATTGAACTCCAGAGGATTTGGGGAATCGCTTGCGCACTCCCAAGAACATGACCTTTATGAGCGGGTGTTACTATCCAAGAACAATGGGTGAGATGCCGATTGAGAATTGTGATATAAACATCGTGTCAGAAAAGTTGGGCACACGCGGGCTAAACAAGGCTCTCAACCGGTTTGGTTAATCTTTTGGAGCCGAGAGAGCCTTGCATATCTTCTTGGCGAGGTTGTCTGATATCTCGGAATGTCGCGGGATCGCTTCAACATGGCCTGTTAGAGGATTGCACCAGAGTGAGTGCGAGCTTCCTTCACGCTTGAGGAAACAGCCTTGTTTGCGAAGATGTTTCAAAAGGGCCTGGCGTTTCATTTGATTCTAACAACTTCCCGTAATGCATCCGAGGGAGCGCCGCGAAGCGCATCTTCTCGACGATCCTGCAGAATCAGATTGATCGCATCGGACAAACTCTGCAGGCACTCCTCTTTTGTACGGCCCTGCCCATTTGCACCGGGAATCTCGGGACAGTAAGCTATGAACCACTCGCCATCCCTCTCGATAATCGCAGTAAATTCATTATGCATTAGAAAATCTCCAATAGCATACTTATTCTCTACACCAAGCAGGGTGCGCTAATTCGACACAAAGACACATTCTATATTAGCATAATCCGATTGCATCAGCAAGTATTCGTTTTATTATTCATCCGGGCGCAGGTACACAGGCTTGATTTTCGGGGTGCGAGCGTGCATACTGTGGTTTTTAGACGGCATGTTTTTGGTCTGTCTGTTTTTATCGTCGCCGCTCATAATGTCTCGAAAGACGAAGATGAAGGATTTTTCAATTACATCATTGGCCCAAATAATCAAGGCCGAGGCTTCGGAGCAGGCGGGCACGTTTGGGGATGTTAGTATTGATTCGCGGACGGTTAAGGTCGGGGATTGCTTTTTTGCGATCAAGGGCGAAAACTTCGACGGGCATGATTATGTAGCCGAGGTTTTCGCCAAAGGTGCGAGTTGCGCCGTCGTTGAAAGAGAAGTTAGCGGGGATGGGCTTGACGGCAAATGCCTTCTCAGAGTCAGCGACACTATCGAAGCGCTCGGTGATTTCGCCAGGGAGTATCGTAGCCAGGCCGGGTTCAAGGTGGTTGCTATCACCGGGTCGGTTGGCAAGACAACGACGAGGCAAATAGCGGCCCGCGCCCTTAGCCGGCGATTCGGCGTTCATCAATCTCCCAAAAGCTTCAACAATAATATCGGCGTGCCCCTGACGCTGCTCGCGGCGGATCCGCAGACTGAAATCGTAGTCGCAGAACTCGGCAGCAACCATCCGGGCGAGATAGCATATCTGACCCGCATCGCCCTGCCCGATATCGCGGTAGTAACCAACGTTCATCCCGCCCACCTCGCCGGATTCGGCGATATCGAGACGATTGTGCAGGAGAAGCTGTCCATATCCGAAGGGCTTGGCCGCGACGGCGTCCTGATAATCAACGCCGATCTCGCCGAGGCCTGCAAAGCCGGCAGAACCGATTTCATAACTTTTGGCAAGTCCGACGATGCCGATTACCGCACCGGCGAGATAAGCTCGAACGGCCTGACCAGCCGATTCACCATCGACGGTGTCGAAATTAACCTGCCGCTGCCGGGAGCCGGGAACGTCGAAAATGCCCTTGCCGCCTGGGCCGCCTGCGATAGGCTCGGCCTGGAAATAGAAGATTTCGCCGAAGCCATGCAGACTTTACCCGCAGTTTCGATGCGAGCCGAATTATTGCAAATCGGCACTATCACGGTATTGAACGATTGCTACAACGCCAATCCCGCTTCGATGGAGAACGCGCTGGGCATCCTTGGGAATCTCCAGGCCGATAAGAACGCCAGGACCGTCTTCATTTGCGGCGATATGGCCGAACTCGGGAACGACGCCGAAAGGCTGCACCGCCGACTCGGCGACTCTATTGCACGGGCCAAAATACAGTCGCTAATCAGCGTCGGCGAACTGGCAAAAGTCGCCGCCGAAACCGCCAAAAGAACTGCAAAACACGATTTGCAGACCAAATCCTTCAAAGATGCCCGTTCGGCCTGTAATAATCTGCATAAATTCATAAAAGATTACGATATAGTATTAGTCAAAGGCTCTCGCTCGGCCCGGCTTGAAACCGCTGTGGAGAAGCTCAAAGAACTTTTTGCATAAAGAATATCTCGCGACAGATAACGCGAGGTAGAGGAATAGTGAACCAGGAATGATATATCAACTGCTATGGTATCTGCGTGCCGGGGATCGGTTCGGCTTTTTCGCCTACCATAATGTCGTATTCAGATCGGTCTCGGCAACGCTGACCAGCTTTCTGATCGCCATTGTGATTGGTCCGAAAATAATACGCTGGCTCATGCGCAAGAAGATAGGCGATCGCCCGGAGTTTCACCACGCCACCCTCAACGAGCTGACCAAAGAAAAGGCCAATACCCCGACGATGGGCGGGCTGATTATTATCGCCTCGGTAGTCGCGACGACGGTTCTTTGGGGCAAGTTTTACGCCCCCGACGAGAGATCGGAAGAGCGTTGGCGGAGAGGTCGAACGCGTTTTGAAAATGGCCGACGGGGTGCTGCTCCTGGTCGATGCTTTCGAGGGTCCGATGCCCCAGACCAGGTTTGTGCTCAGCAAGGCCCTCGAACACAAGCTGTGCCCGATTGTCGTGATCAACAAGGTTGACCGAGCAAACAGCCGACCCGACGATGTGGTCAATGAAGTGTTCGATTTGCTCGTTCAACTCGGGGCCGGATCCGAAGTGTTGGATTTCCCGCTTGTCTATGCTTCGGCCAGAGACGGCTGGGCGACAACAGACCTGGACAAGAAAACCGACAATATGAAAGCCATATTCGAGACTATCATAAACAGGGTCGCCTCGCCGAAGGTCGTGGCGAACGCACCGCTGCAAATGCTCGTTACGAACCGGGAATACTCGGATTATGTCGGCCGAATTGCGATTGGCAGAGTTTTCGCCGGGCAATTAGCGAAAGGCGAGAGGGTTACTGTCATTGACAAGGATGGCCTGCACACACAGCAGAAGGTTATGCAGATTCATCAGTTCCACGGCTTGGGGCGAAAGGAGGTTCTAAGCGTCCAGGCAGGCGATATATGTGCGATATCCGGGCTTGATCCGATCGAAATCGGTGACACAATCGCATGTGCCGATAAGCCTTCGAGACTTGCTGTTATACCGGTCGATGAGCCAACGATGACGATGACCTTCAGGATTAACGACGGGCCTTTCGCAGGCAGAGACGGCAGGTACCTCACCAGCAGGCATATCGGAGAGAGGCTCGAAAAGGAGCTTCATAAGAACGTCGCTCTGAGAGTGGAGCCGGGACAGACGTCCGAAGAGTTCAGCGTCTCCGGAAGAGGCCTGATGCATCTTGGCGTTTTGCTGGAAAATATGCGGCGAGAAGGATACGAGGTTTGCGTCGGCAAGCCGAACGTGATTCTCAGAGTAGTCGAGGGCAGGCGACATGAGCCGATTGAATTGCTCGCCGTCGATTGCCCCGTGGATTGCCAGAATGCGATAATGAGCCTTGTAGGCGACCGGCGAAGCGAAATAGTCAAGATGGACGCGAAAAGCGGGGCGAGCGATTTTATCCACATGGAATTTATGATACCTTCGCGAGGGCTTTTCGGCCTGCATGCAAGGGCCATGAACGCAACAGCGGGCAGAGCCGTCCTGCATCATACGTTTGAAAAATATGAGCCGATGCGAGGCGCCATACCTCAGCGAAAGGCAGGGGTGATGATTGCGACAACCACGGGGCAAGTAACGGCCTATGCCCTCGATGCTCTGTACGACCGAGGCATATTCTTCGTCGAGCCGGGAGAAGAGGTCTATGGGGGGCAGGTCGTCGGCGAACACTGTAAAGAGAAGGATATACCGGTCAACGTTGTGAAAAGCAAGCAGCTTACCAACGTTCGCGCCTCAGGCAAGGACGATGCCGCCAAGGTTAGAACTGCAAGGAAGATGAGTCTTGAAGTCTCGCTGGAGTATATCCAGGAGGACGAGTTGGTTGAGATTTGCCCGAATTCAATCAGAATCCGCAAAAGGCTGCTCAAGGAGACCGACCGCCGGCGCCAAGTCCGCAAAACATCCGGGTAATATCGGCTGAGCATAATGCGTCAAGGCGCGGGCATTTCTCTATTGAGGCGGGCCTATTGCCTCGAATCTCCGACAAAATAAAACTATTTTTGATGCCCCCAACCCGCATTATTGGGCCAAAAATCACGATTCACCCGCCAAGTTCAACTTTTTTTTTCTGTTTCTGTTCATTTTTATTGATTTTTTCAAACCTCGCTGGTATAGTTGGTAATTCATTTGGGTATATTCTTTGGTCTCTCAAGAGTATGCCTTCAATAACAGAAGTGAGAGGCATTTGTTAAACGGCCTATATTTGGGCCAAGGAGAAGTATCAGTGAGTACAGGTATTGTAAAGTGGTTCAATTCAAGTAAGGGGTTTGGTTTTATCGCCCCGGACGATGGCGGCGACGATTTGTTTGTCCACCACTCGGAAATTAAGACGGACGGTTATGCTTCGCTCGACGAAGGCCAGAGCGTCCAGTACGAGGTGGGGCAGGGCAAAAAGGGCCCGTGCGCAACAAATGTGATCCCGGGCTAACAAGAAAGGCTCGAAAGAATCAAAAAGGTCCTGCTAAACAGCAGGACCTTTTTATATTTGATTGCTTATTTTTTCAGCAAATTCTGCTTACAAATGGCGATAGTTTTTCTATCGCAAACGACCAATCTTTAAAAAGCCAGAGTAGAAAAGTAGCCGAGAGGACAGTCTGTAACTCTACTTTCATAAAGGCATCGCTGGTTTTGTGCGCATACACCGCTCCTGACGAGCCCTTATTTTCATTGAATTCCCTCATGGAATGATTTGACATACCCCGGCAGTTCTTTTATAATCTAAACTTGAGCATTATAGATATTGCGAATTAGAACATCAGCACAACAATGATTGGAGCTAACTATGGGTCATTCAATTTCCAGGCGGCATTTCATAAAAACGGCGGTTGCGGCGAGTACGATGTATTCTATCCTTCCGAGCAGCGTTCTTGGCGCCAACGAGAAGGTTAATCTGGCGTGTATCGGTATCGGCGGCCAGGGAGGCGGCATTGCAAACACCCTTTTCAACACGGGGCATGCGAACGTTGCCGCTCTTTGCGATGTGAATATGGGCGCCAAATCCACGGCCGGTCTTACAAACAAGTTTCCCGACGCTCCGAAGTTCAAAGATTTCAGGAAGATGTTCGATAAAATGGAAAAGGATATCGACGCCGTTAGTATAGGCGTTCCCGACCACTCACATTTTCCTATCTCCATGCTTGCAATGTCTTTGCGTAAGCATTTATATGTGGAAAAGCCTCTTGCCCACACGTTCGAAGAAGTGGAATTGATGATGAAGGCCGAGAAGAGGTATAAGGTTTCGGCGCAAATGGGCAATCAGGGGCATTCCGGGAATAACTACTTCCAGTTCAAGGCCTGGGTCGAGGCGGGTATTATCAAAGATGTTACTGATGTGACGGCTTATATGAACAAACCGCGCCGCTGGCATGGATGGAAAATCGACGGCTACCCCACCGGCGAAATCAAACCCGAAACGCTCGACTGGGATGTTTGGCTGGCGACAGCCCAATATCATCCTTACAGCTCGAAACTGGCGCCTGGAGACTGGAGGAGCTGGTATGACTTCGGCAACGGCGCTTTTGGCGACTGGGGCCCGCATACACTCGATACTATTCACAGATTCCTCAAGCTCGGCCTGCCTTCCGAGATAGAGGCGGTTAAATTAGAGGGTCCAAACAATTTTATCTTCCCCCAGGCATCGACGATAGCGTTTAGCTTTCCCGCCAGGGGCGATATGCCGCCGATGAAAATCACATGGTATGACGGCACGAAGAACCTGCCCCCTCGGCCGAAAGAACTCGAAGAAGGCAGAAAGATAGAAGCATGCGGCAAAATAATCTACAGCAAAGAACTGGTCTTTAAGGGCGGCACGCATGGCGACACTTTGCGTATTATACCCGAAGCTAAAATGAGGGATATGAAGGACAAGCTGCCGGATATAGGCGGAAAGCACTCCGACCATTACGAGAACTTTCTGCTCGCGTGCAAGGGCGAAGAGAAGACACGGTCGCCGTTCGACATCTCCGGCCCGCTTACCCAGGTATTTCTGTTGGGCGTCATCGCTCAGCGATTGGGCGGCAAGCTCATCTTCGACCGCGAAACCAAGCAGATCACAAACAACACAACAGCGAATCAATTGCTCATCGGGCCTCCTCCGCGTAAGGGCTGGGAGCAGTTTTACAAACTATAACCCGGCACCGCGGCAGGGCGGTGGAAATCGCCGCCCGGCTTCAATGTGGTTGAATTCTTGCGGAACGGGTCGTTATAGCTCTATTTCAATCGGTCTGTTCTTGCCGCTTTCGATTGAGTTCAGCTTTTCGTATCTGGTCTTTGAATATTCGGATTTCTTCGGGGTCGTAGGGCGTTAGGTCCTGGCGGTATAAATCGTGCTGCCAGACTTTCGGTTCGGGGTCGCCCGGGCGATGTCCCCATGGAAGGTCGGTCTGGGTCTTGCCGTTGACGAGTCCCCAGTGCATGCAGCCGATGTTGTACCGCCGAAACACGGGTACTGACTTTTCGACTGTCGAACTTCCCGGGCGATTTAGCCACTCGGTACAGATTATAGGGCGGGCGTACCGCTGGACGTTCTTGACGGCCGCTTCGAGGGCCTCGGCGTTGCCGTAGCTGTGGAATGTGATGATATCGGAGTGCCGCACAATCATATCGTTCAGATTGCCGTTGCCGTTCCAAATTGCGACCGTCAGAGGTTGGGTTGGATTGGTCCGCCTCGCCCACTGAAAGACCTGCTCGACGAGCGGTATCGATACATTCCCCAAGCCCCCGTTAGTTGGTTCATTATACAGGTCCCAGCAAAATACGCGGGGATCGTCTTTGAAAGTGTCGATGATATCACGAACGTATGATTCGAGTTTAGGCCACTTCGTGCGGTCCCTGACCATACTATGGCCCGGGCTCGGAGTCCAGCCGTTTGCGTACCATCCTTCGACCACATCCGGCTGCCTGCCGAAAACGGGATCGGATATCGGCCCGAAGATGCAATCATCGAACAGCGTGAACATCACCTTGATTCGGCGCTTATCGCAGATACTGAGAAACCGGCTCAATCTATCTTTGAACACTTTTGGTTCGGCCTCCCATACCACATAAGGTAAAACTACTCTCAAACAATTAAAGCCGACGTCCTCTGCAAGAGCTAATTCCGCGTCAATTCGATTCGGGTCGAACGAATAGCCCATCCACATTTCCGTGTAGCTGATCGCATTGGACGGGATGTAGTTGAATCCGCACAGCCATCGGTATCTTTTTTGCCAATCCTGAGCCCGTGACCGGCTCCATCGATTTATCGATTCGATGTCGCCCTCTCGCCAGTCGTCCGAAGGCTTATCGACCGTGTACCGCCATAATTGGCCGTCCTTCTCGGAAGTCGGAACAATTGTCCCAGCCAACGCGGATGCGGACCACGTCGTCAAACACAACAAACATGCAACAATACTCTTTGCCATGCCTATATCCTTGTTCTTAATCTCTTGCGACGGAACCATTGTACCGTTCCGATCCCGGGAATTAAACCGAACATCAAACTTGCAGCCTTATTTAGGCGATTTATGCGAAACTGATTATTGTCAAATGCTTGGGATTCCAAACTGTCGCCTTGTGCCCCGGGTACGTTTATGGCAAGGCAAAATGATATTTACCGGATGGGATATTGTATATTGCCGTGTTATTTTCATAACGCAAAAATTTAACCCCCGGGGATTGAGCGACGGGGATATTGTTTTCTTTTATTGCTTCGGGGTTACTGCAGGGCAAATAAACAGTGGCGACAGAATTGGCCGGGATCTCAATATCCATAATTACCGAATCGTCGGTCTTTCGCCAATTGCTTGTTATTCTGCCTCTAATTGAATCGTAGCTGCAATTAACCCATTGCAGGCCGCTTGGTATCTGAGGCCTTATTATAATTCGGTCAAATCCGACCGCTTCAGGGTGCGGCTGAATGCCGCCCAGCCAATTATAAAACCATTGCGACACCGAGCCAAACATCGGATGATTATGCGAAAACGTATTGTCGCTATAGGCCCAATGCTCCCATAATGTAGTTGCGCCGTTTTCGAGCATATAGCCCCAGCCGGGATGTGTTTTCTGATTTACGATATCATACGCGGTTTGGCTGAAACCTTCCTGCGACAGGAGATCGAGCATGTATCTTGTGCCAAATATGCCTGTGGTAAGATGACTGTCATGCTTGCTTATGTCGTCTAAGAGGTATTTCATAGCGGCAGGGCGTTGATCTGCCGGAAGAATATCCAAGAACAAAGCAAAAGATTGACTGGCTTGAGTGCCCGGATCGCACTTGCCTGTTGTGGTATCGACGAATTTGTCGATATAGGCTTTTTTGATTTCTTGCGATAAAGCTTCGTAATGCTCCGCCTGTTCTTTCTGTTCGATAATATCAGACATTCTTGCAAGCATTTTTGCACTTTGATAATATAGAGGGGTAACCATAGGGCCTGAGGGGCTTGGAGCTAAAGATTCATGGTCGCTAAGGCCGCGATTAACTATATGTGTCGGATTGCTTTTGGCGACAAGGTCCAGCCATTGCTTTGATGTTGGGTATTGCCTTTCGATAATTCGTTTGTTGCCGTAGTATTGATACAATTTAAGCTGCGTGTGGGGATGGGCCATCGCCCAGCCCACGCCGCAATATTGAATTCCAACCGAAGGCGCCGTATCGGTAAGCATTCCATCCTTGAGTTTGGCATCGTCCCAGTCATTGACGGCTTTGGCGTAGAAATTGGCCATGTCGTAATTATACATTAACGCTTCATTGGTATTGATCAGATCACCGCCATAGCCAAAGCGTTCACGGTGCGGGCAATCGGACTGCACACTGAAGATGTTGCTTAGAAACGTCCATTGACACATCTTTTGAATCGAGTTGAACATTTCATTGGAACAAGAAAAATTGCCCACTTGCTTTACATCCGAATTCAGACGCAGACCGGTTATCATATCGAGCGTGGGCTTTGCAGGATAACCGGTGATTTCGATATAGCGAAAAGCATGAAAGGTAAAACGCGGCGTATAGATTTCCGGGCCATTGCCGCCGGCGATATATACATCGCTTTGCCAGGCTTTACCGGGATGAGATTCGAGAGAATTATTTCGCTCTCCTTTGATTTGGCCGCAAACGCTGGTCATTGGGTTTAAGACGCCGTTCTCATAGAGCAATTCGCCGTAGCGTATATTGACCTGAGCGCCTTTTCCCAGGTTAAATTTGAACGATGCCAACCCCCCGAAGTTTTGGCCCATATCGATAATGTACACATCTTTTTCAGGCTCGGTGATTTTTACCGGTTTTAGTGTTGCAGTAGCCTTAATAGGCGGTAACGGCTGGGCTTGAAGCTTGCCGATGGGTTCGCCGGCCTGTGAAGCATTTTGCCAGGCTGAGTCGTCGAAGCCCGGACGGTTCCAGCCTGCGATTTCTTTGCGTGCATCGTAGATTTCACCGAGATAGATGCTGTTGCGAAGAATAAGAGTGGGGGGGGGGGGGGGGGGGGGGGGGGGGGGGGGGGGGGGGGGGGGGGGGGGGGGGGGGGGGGGGGGGGGGGGAAAGGTCATTCTCAACCAACCCGAAGTGAAACTGCCTTTGACCGAACCAGTGATCGCCAAGCCAGAGCTCGCGGATATATCCGTTGGCGAATAAGTGTTGAGCCAGGCAAAGGTCAGCATCCCGGTCGTGAAATTGAATTCATCCGAGCAAACAAAGACCGCCCCTTCCTATGCTACGCACCCTGGACACCGCCCCACGGAGAATACCAAATACCGGAAACAGACCCCGCATGGCGGATATACAAAGACAAACCCTGGCCCCAAGATGCAAAAGTAACAGCGGCAATGGACACAATGATAGACCGCCACGTCGGCCAATTGCTCAGCCTCCTCAAAGAACTCAACCTCGACGAGAAGACAATAGTTTTCTTCTGTTCGGACAACGGAGCCGCAGAACGATTCGACGGAGTCCTCGATTCAAGCGGCCCCCTGAAAGGTTGCAAACGCTCAATGTACGAAGGCGGAATCAGAGTCCCCTTAATCGCAAGATGGCCCGGAAAAATAAAGCCCGCAACCCAAACCGACCTGCCGTGCTACTTCCCCGATATGATGCCGACATTCGCCGAATTAGCCGCCGCCGCCCAATACATGCCAAAAGATATCGACGGCCTATCAATCCTCCCGACCCTCCTCGGAAAACACAAAAAACAAAAACGCCACAAATGCCTCTACTGGGAATGGCAAGGATTCAACTGGAGCATAGGAAGAGAAGTCCCCGGCGGACTAATGCAGGCCGTCAGAATGGGGAAATTCAAAGCAGTTAAGCAAAAAAGCGACGCTCCCTGGGAACTCTACGACCTCACTAAAGATATCGGAGAAACCGAAAACATCGCCGAGAAAAACCCGGAAATCCTCAAGGAAATCAATGACTGGGTAAACCAAAACAGAACCGCCCCAAGACCACAGATAGAGCCAAAAAAACCAAAAGGAAAAAGGTTCATGTAGCCCCGAATCATATCCAAACGGTTTGACCTTCAAAAAGCCCAAGCCGCAGGGCGCGACATGCACACCATTTCCTGAGACAGGGATAACGAATTTTGGAGACATAACGTCGCGGTTCAGTGGCCGAGCGTCAATTAGGTTCGGCTGAAACCGCCTGTTCGATTCCTATTGCAAGTAGCCTGGAGGGGCGTACTTGCTGTCAGGATCTTCTTCGTCAACGACGTTGTGTTCCTTTTTGTTGGAAACATTTAAGTCTATATCCTGGCCGGAATCCTTGTTTGTCAGTGGCGTAGTTGGGTAGCAGAATCGCACAAATAAATTATTCGAGCGCATTAGATACCACCCCATAACAATTGGCACAATACCCGAAAGGATGAGCATTTTAAGAGCATATTGCCATATATAAGACGCCGATGCTTTAATCTCGGCGATATCTGAATTGCTAAGCGGCTTGAGGAAGGACTGAGGAAGAATCTTTGTGACATCCGGCGCTTTTTGAAAAAACAACGGTATCGAGCTTAAGCAATAGTAGAAACCTACACAGAAAAAAATAAGCCCGACAACTTTGCAATACAGTTCGAATTTCTCCTTCATAAAATCTCCTTCCCATCGAACGCTGCCATCGCCGGGGCCATATAATCCAAGCCCCTGCCCAGCCGACAACCGTTACAGCCCCTCCGTCGGCGATTGGCAACATATTTTGCCCTGAATCAACAGCAATCTTAAAAAACAATTCATTTCTGTCGGTGTCAAAAAAAAACTCAATCAAGTTCCTTAATCCGAAGGTTGCGAAACGCCAGTTTATCTCCATGCCCGCAAAAAGCAATATACCCCTTCTCATTCTTCAGCCCCGGATGCTTCGCAAACACATCCTTCGGCACATTCTCCTGGGAAATATCCGCATCGACAATAGTCTCCCCGTTAAGCTTAACCGTTATCTTCTTGCCCCTGGCGATAACCTCCTCGTAATTCCAACCCCCGCAAGTCCAATCGTCCGAATCCCAGGCAGTCCCGGCCTTAAGACAACCGCGCTTCGACGGGTCCGACGGCACCACACCGTAAATAGAGCCGTGATACTGATAATCCTTCAGATTCTTATACTTCGGCGACGTATTATCAAGTATCTGCAATTCCATCCCCTCGTAAGCTGCATCGACGCCAATCGGCGTGCGAATCCCAAGCCCGTTATTCGCTCCCGGCGTCAGCTTAAACTCGAACCGCATAATAAAATCGCCATATTCCTTCGTCGTATAAAGGTCACCCCCCCCAAGCTTCGGCTCGACAACAATCATACCGTCCTTAACAACATACCCCTTCATATTCCCCCGCCAACCGGCTTTCTCCTTATCGCCGTCAAACAGCAGCTTGAAGCCGTCCGCTTTCTCTTGCTCGGTCAGCTCATTCGTTATCTCCCGAATAAAAACATTCCGAAAATAAAGCTTACTCCCATGCGACTGAAGCTCAATCTGCCCGTTCGGATAAATCGGCTTGTCCCGCTCCCAATAATTCTCCATCACAACATTATCCACAACCAGCGTCCCGTTCAAATGCACCGTCACCCCATCCCCGTGCATCTTAATTTTGAACGTATTCCACTCCCCAACCGGCTTATCCGCAACCTTCAAAGGCTTGCTCGGATTCTTCTGGTTGTTGTAAAGCCCGCCGGAGCCGACCTGCGCCCCGACCCCGCGATTCGCGGTATCCCAAATCTGAACCTGAGGCGAACCTCGAAGATAAATCCCGCTGTCGCCCCCTTTCTCGATCTTCCAATCGACCAACATCTCGAAATCGCCGTAGTCCCTATCCGTACACAAGCTGTGCCCCCCCCCGTCAAAAACCAGCGCCCCGTCCTCGACCTTCCAATGAGCACGCATATCCTCGTCCGCCTTCGCCTGTTTCTCGGCAAGCTCTTCGGCGCTCATCTTGGCCCGGCTCTTCGGATCGCCAACAAGCCCCTTCCACCCCGAAAGGTCCTTGCCGTTAAACAGTGCCCTGAAGTCTTTCGGCGGTTCGTTCAACCCGCCATAAGCACACCCGGCCGATAAAACGCCCACCACAACCAGAATTGCAACAGATGTTAAATGCCTCATTTCTAACCCTTTCCAATACCAAATTGCTCTGCCCAAATTCAAAACAAAAAAATGTCCGCCGAGCCAACGCCCAACAAACAAAAAACATGATAACCGATGCCAAACCCAGCCGCAACACCATAAAAATCTCCCGCTTCCACCCCCAAATGCACATAAAAAAGGGTGAAAGACGGGATTCGAACCCGCGACCCCTGGAACCACAATCCAGTGCTCTAACCAACTGAGCTACTTTCACCGCAAAACGCCGAATTCTAACACCCCTACAAAACAAAGTCAAGGTGCTTCAATTTTAATGCGATTGCCCTGTGAGAGAATACTGTCCGCGTGGGTGGCGGGTTTGGAGATCGTTTCTTAAAGGATCGGCGGTTTGCTTGCCTACTCTTTTTCCACTATCTCAAGCGTCTTGTCGCCGATGAATTGGACGTCTTCTTTCACGCCCTCGGCGGTATGGCAGCCGAAAAGCGAGAACAAGATCCCCATAATCGCAATCAGCAGAAGGCCTTTTCTTATCATTTTCAAGACTCCTGATCAATCCTTTCAAAGCCGTGCATATTCAACCACATCGGCTCCTACTTTACAAACAAATAATACAACTGCCCCTCCTGATATGTCTGTCCGGCGAGTTGGCCTGCCATATCTCCTATGCCCATATAGACGTCGCATCGGCCGGGGGCGCGTATGGCCCCGCCGGTATCCTGGTCCAAAACAAACCCGCTGAAGGACTGAATAGCCGATTGGCCTGCGACAAGCTGCGGCAAGCTCGTCGCGATGAATCCGAGAGCCCCTCGCGGAAAGATCGACTTGTCCGTTGCGATAGTCCGCATCGGCGTAACCTCCTCGTTGAGGCTGCCTCTGGGCTGGCCTTCCTCCTTGCGGAAGAATACGAATCGCGGATTTCGGCAAACATACGTATCGACCATGTCCGGATTGCTTTTGAAGTATTCGATCATCGAGGAAAGGCTCAGTTGATCCTTGTTTATAACGCCGTCGTTCACCATCGCCTCGCCTACGCTTTTGTATTCGTGGCCGTTGTTGGCGGCGTAACCGACGGTAACAAGCTCGCCGTCCGGCAGTCGGATCTTGGCCGAGCCTTGAACATGGGCGATATACGATTCGAACGCATCGCCCAGCCAGATCAGTTCCTTGCCTTGCAGCATTTTTGCGCCCTCAATCACAGCCCGCTGCGGATATGGTATTACGCTTCCGCCGGGCGTTCGCCGGCCGAGGATTTCGCCGTTGGGGCCTTTGGCCAAATCATCCGGCGGCTCGTAGAGCGGATATTTGAACCGCTCGGTGCGAGTGGTGGAGCCTTCGAAAATCGGGGTATAGTACCCTGTAAAGAGGACTGTGCCGTGGTCGTCGCAGCCTATGGAGATATAGACGTCGAATTTTTCTCGAATTGCCTGGTTCAATTGCGTGCCTCCGATGCCGGATTCGAGCAAATCGAGGAAGGCCTTGAGGCTCTCGATGGTGCGGGCATGGGTAATATCGCCCGACGGGAAGAATCCGCGGCTCGAAGGCTTGCTCAGATAGCTCAGACTGTTGGCGATGGATTCTCGCAGGTCTCGCAGATCGGTGGCGGCCATCGTGAAATCCGGTATCTGGGCAGGGTCGGTTATTTTGCGTAATGCGTGCATGCCGGGGGGCAGGGGGCGGTCGTAAGCGGGCTTAATCTGCTCAGGCTGCGTTTTACAGCCGAAAAAGAACGTCCAGGCCAAAAGCAATGTGAAGAGTGAAATCTTTTTTAGCATTTTTGAAACTCCGAATTTTTCTAACGCGGCTTTCTTCCTTTGGTCGAGCGCAGGCTCGACAACCGCCTATCTACACTATTACTCGGCTTTTCAACGATTCTGTCAATAATATTTCAGGACAACTTTACCCAAACCCCCAATAAAACAAAAAATGGGACGGCCAACCAAACTCAGCCGTCCCATATAGCCATAAACCAATTATACCCCGAAGGGTGTCAATCATTACTCATCTCGCGGACAGTCGCCAGGAAGATTGGCATCCGTCTTCAGCCAATTGGCCGTGATGATAGCCAAATCATCTGTATAGATGGCGCAAAACAAACGCAAAATATTCGCCTCGGACGAAAAGTGCATGGAGGGCCCGGAATTGGCCCGTCTCAGAGGGCTTGCTGGCCTTACTCAGGAGCAATTAGCGGCCAAAATGGACGAGTGGGGCTGGTATCGCGAAAAAGTGGTCCGGCTTGAGGAATGCGAGCGATTCTGTCTATACAATGCTGAAATGCAGGCTTTGCTTGAGATTTTGGGGGCGAGGATGGGGTGAAAAGTCTTATAAGCGGGGCAATGGGCGGTACCCTTTTTTCACGTTTTTCGACAGCGAAGCCGTTCGTCTTTTGCGAGAAGCATTTCTTTTGCAGCAGTGTAAGTGGATGAACACCAATTTCACCTGTTTTGCATTAGTTAGGGAACTGGTATTCGAATCTTGTCTTGCAGGGTATAATATACCTTATTTGGCTTGGCAATAACGTGGTCTTTGCCGTCCCAATAAATCTCTGTCGCTGAAACTGTATGAAGCCGATCTGCTTCCCTCTTTCTGTATTCCTCAGGCAGGCTCGCCTTTACGAAGCTGCCGACATTTACAGGTGCCTCAAATATCTTTGGCTTGTCGATGCCGGCACTTATATTAACGCGCACCATGTAAGTCTGTTTTTGGTGATTGCAGAGAAACACCACGTCGTTTGCATCTGGGGACCATAAAAAAGGGGAACTGAGGTTATACCAGTTAGGATTTTGTAGTTGCTCTTCGCGCAACACATATGCTCTGGCCTTGACGTATGGTTCAGGGTAGATAGGAAACCCGACCTGCTCCTTGGGCCAAGCCGTATAGCCTACTACAGGCACACGGTTCTCTGCTGGCGCCTTCCGCATATCATATACCAGGACCACGGTGGTTCGAGCAGCTGGCATCTCATGAGGAGCGTAGAACTTTTCGTAAACCCAAAAACGCTTTGAGGGTGAAAGCACAGGGTCATAGCACCAGAACATATCCACAACGTTATCGGTTTCACAGTCGACTACGTAAATAATGTCTGCTCGCTCCAGGTTCCCATGCACCACCAGTTTATTGTTTTCAAATAGATATAACTTCTTTATTGACCTGATTCGTTCACCTATTCCTCCAAATGTAACATGAGCTACCTCATGCTTTGTTTTATCCGTTATTTCTAATGTAAAGACTGTTAGTTTGCATGAGTCCTTGGCTTTCTCTTCTTTGACAATTTCGGCGTTATAAGTGCTATTTGAAGCAGAAGTGTTGGGATCATTTGCCGCCAAAGCTTTCATTGGAACAAATAAGAGACAGCCATAAACTACCCTTAAGACAAAAGCATGGTTGCGATCACCATTGAAATTTTTGCAATCTCGCATTTTTAAACTCTGAATTTTTCTAACGCGGCATTCTTCCTTTGGTCGAGCGAAAGCTTGAAAACCGCCTATCTATACTATTACTCGGCTTTTCAACGATTCCCGCAATAATTTTTAACAGCAACTCCCCCCAAACCTCTAATAAATAAGCAGGCCAAATCCCTACACCTTGCTCAGACCCCGGATAAAACACCCCATTTGGAATTGGAATTTCCGGCTTAGTCTATTTGTCCGGGTCTGATTTTTTCGAGTATTTCTTTTGCTCCTGCTTTTAATAGTTCCCGGGCGAGCCGGTCGGCGGTGGCTTGGGCCTGGTCTATGGGGGCGGTTGTTGTTCTTCTGATGTGTTTTTCGCCTTCGACGTCACAGACTACCGCGTCGATGATTATATTGTCGCCTTCGATTCTCGAATATACTCCGAGGGGTATACTGCATCCGCCGTGCATCGATGCGAGGATGCGGCGTTCGGTCTCGGCGGTGATTCGGGCGTCTCTATCGTCGAGCTTTGAGACAAGCTGGGCGAGTTCGGTATCGTCGGCTCTAATCTGCACGCCCAGGGCGCCTTGAGCCGGGGGGGGCAGGAATTCTTCGGGGGGCAGCACTGCGGAGATTCTGTCATCCAGGCCGAGCCGATTCAGCCCCGCGCAGGCGACTATGGCGGCATCGACTTCGCCGCGGGCCACTTTCACGAGTCTGGTCTCGACGTTTCCGCGCAGAGGGACGCACTTCAGGTCCTTTCTAATCAGCCGCACCTGGGCGATTCGGCGCAAGCTCGATGTTCCGACGGTCGCGCCGGCGGGCAGGTCGGCCAGGGAGGCTGCATCGAGCGATGTCACCAGCGCATCGGCGACGGTCTGCCTCGTCGGTATCGCGGCGATGGCCAGGCCTGCGGTGCAGAATGGGCAAAGGCGCTGCTCAAAGATGAAACGACTGCCTCCTCGCACGGTCAAATATACCACTTTCTACCTGGCTAAGTCAAGGAAAATCCGGTCTATTTGTTGCCGGAAAATCCATGCTGTCAAGTCAACGAGAACAGATGTTCGATTTTTCCTATTTGGCGTTCTTCGTGCATTAACAGCTTTTTTTTCAGCATTAGGCCTCCTGGCGCGGAGAATCCGCCGAGGCTGTTGTTTGCGGGGAGGATGCGGTGGCAGGGGATGATTAAGGGCAAGGGGTTCTTGGCGAGGGCATTGCCTACGGCTCTGGCGGCTTTGGGTTTGCCGATTTTTTCTGCTAATCGGCCATAAGTTGTTGTTGTTCCCGGGGCTACACGCCTGCAGGCGGTGAGGACTTCTCTTTGGAAGGGTGTCAATCCGGTCAGGTCGATGGGGATTTCGAGGCCTAAGTCCGCCTCGTCGCCGTGGAAATAGGCGGCTATTCGATCCTGCGCCTGCTGGAAGAATGGTCGGTTAAATTGGGCAAGAGGGCTGCTTTGGAGCAGGCGAGCTTCTATTTCTTCGTATTCCTGGGCCGGCAGGCAGGTTCGCAGCAGACCTTTTTCGCTGCCTGAGAAGCCGAAATAGCCCCATTTGGTCGGGAAAATCACATATTTTACGGGTTTTCGCATTTTTTTGCCAAAATCGGGTAGTCAAATCATTTCTAATGAGCCAAAACCATTGACGCAAGGGCAAAATTCTGGTAAGTTTGCTGGTTTTTAGAGAAATCGGGCGCAGATTGTCGCAGCAAACGGGTCGAAATGAACGGCGTTGAACTGCGAGAAAGGCGTTGCCCGGACGATTGTTCTTAGGTTTTTCGCCGGAGCATAAGCTCTTTGGCGTTATTATTTTTGGCTGATTTTGTTTATGTCTCTGGATGATTTAAGAAATAAGATAGACAACATTGACTACCAACTTGTGCAGTTGCTCAATGAGCGTGCGCAGGTTGTCGTTGAGATCGGCAAACTGAAGGATGAGACGGCCAAGCCTGTTTATGCGCCGGACCGCGAGAAGCAGGTTTTCGAGAGAATCACGCAAGCGAATAAGGGGCCGCTGCCCGATAAGTGCCTGATGGCGATTTGGCGCGAGTTGATGAGCGGCTCGTTCGTTTTGGAGAGGCCTTTGCGGATAGGGTATCTGGGGCCGCAGGGCAGTTTCAGTCACGCCGCTGCAATGCTGAAGTTCGGTCAGAGCGTCGAGTACGAGCCGGTTACCGATATTGCGAGCATCTTCGAGGAGGTTAGCAAGGGACACTGCAATTTGGGGCTGGCGCCTGTGGAGAACACGATGGGCGGTGGCGTTATAGAGACTCTCGATGCGATGATAGATTCGGATGTGAAGATTTGCGCCGAGATACTAATGGCGATACATCACAATCTTCTGGCGAACTGCCTGCTTGAAGAGGTCGAGAAGATTTACTCCAAGCCTGAGGTGTTCGCTCAATGCCGGGGCTGGCTTAGTTCGACGTTCAAGAATGCGCAGACTATCGCGGTGGCCTCTACAGCGAGGGCGGCTCAAATGGCCGCTGAGGAACCGAAGACTGCTGCGATCGGCTCGACGGCCGCTGCCGAGTTGTACGGGCTGAACATAGTGTGCGCGAATGTCGAGGATGTCGCCAACAATGTGACGCGATTCATCATAATCGGGCTGGAAGACGCCAAACCGACGGATGACGACAAGACTGCGATACTGTTCAGCACGTCGCACAAGGCCGGGGCGTTGTCGGATGTATTGGATGTTTTCAAGCAGCATGGCATCAATCTGACGAATATAGAGTCGAGGCCAAGCAGAAAGAGGGAGTGGGAGTATTACTTCTTCATGGACTTCCTCGGTCATCGGACGGAGAAACATGTGCAGAAAGGCTTGAAAGAGGCCCGCAAGCATTGTCTGCAGTTGTCGGTGCTGGGTAGTTTCCCGAGGGCGACGGATTTGCTTTGATCGAATCAGGTAGTGGGGTTTGCATTCCACGAGTTCCGGAAGTATTTGTTTATAGACGAGAAAGTGTAGTCAGGAGAGTTTTATGAGAAAGCCGTTTGTCGCGGGTAACTGGAAGATGAATACGGACAGCGGCAGCAGCGTTGCCCTGGCCGCGGGCGTGGCCAAGGGTTCGCTCGAGTTTGCCGGTCAAAACGTCGATGTTGCCGTTATTCCGCCTTTCGTGTATTTGCAGGCGGTGGCCGGTGCGGTTAGCTCGTCGAGCGTGGCGGTCGGCGCACAGGATATTTACCACGAAGAAAAAGGCGCCTTCACCGGCGAAATAAGCGCTGCGATGCTCAAAGATATCGGCTGCACATACGTTTTGTGCGGACATTCGGAGCGTCGGCATGTTATCGGCGAGACGGATGTGTTGGTCAATAAAAAGCTTACCGCTGCTATCGCCGGCGGGCTTTTGCCGATATTGTGCGTCGGGGAGCTGCAGGCGGAGCGAGAAGCCGGGGCGACAGAGAAAGTTGTGGCTCGGCACGTCAGGAAGGGGTTGGCCGGTCTTAGTGCGGAGAAGATGGCTGCTGTGACGATTGCTTACGAGCCTGTCTGGGCCATCGGGACGGGGCTGACGGCTACGCCTGACCAGGCTCAGGAAGTGCATGCCTTTATACGGAAACTGCTTGGCGATCTCTATGACAGCACGGTTGCCGAGGAAACCCGAATTCTCTACGGCGGCTCGGCGAAGCCGGAAAACGCCGCGGAATTGATGGGCCGGGAAGATATCGACGGGCTGCTCGTCGGCGGTGCAAGTTTGAAGGCGAAAGATTTTCTTGCCATAATTCGGGCGGCGGTGTAGTTAGAGTCAATTTCGGCGTCAGTCTATGAGTTAAAATAATTTATGAGGAACTAATATGTTGGCTTTTCCATTCTTGGCGGTCGGTTTCATAATGAATGTCGTAGCGGTAATGTTCGGCCTGACCTGCGTTGTGTTGATACTGATTATTCTGATTCAAAAGGGCCGGGGAGGCGGTTTGAGCGCGGCGTTTGGCGGAGGCGGCGCGAGCTCGATTCTCGGGTCCAAGACGGGCGACTTCCTTACATGGGTTACGATAATCCTGGTCGGGCTTTTTCTGCTGCTTGCCGTAATGATGGGCAAATTCTACAAGCCCGGCGTGAGTAGTTACGGAGACGACGCGACGACGACGCAGCAGGCTCCGCCGGCGACTGATACTAAAGACGGCACGACGCCATTGAGCGACGGGAATGCCCCGGGCGCCGCAGACGGATCGGGCGGTTAAGGGCTATTGGCTCTCGATCGAAAGCAACGGCCGGGGCGCATGGCCTTATTTGGCTTGAAAGTGTAACGCTATGATTAATAGTATGACCGGATATGGCGAGTCGCAGGGCGAGATCGACGGCATTACATACGCTGTGACGATTAAGGCCGTGAACAATCGATTCCTCAAGGCTATAGTGAAGCTGCCGGATATTGCAGCGTTTCTCGATGAGGATATCGAGAGGCTGCTGCGGAGCAAATTGGGGCGGGGAACGGTGAACTTTACGGTTCGGCTCAAGGACATCTCCGGCTGCTCGCTGTTCGAGATTGACGAGTCGGCGCTTCGGAGCGTTGTTGAGAGGCTTACAAGGATTGAGCTTTCGGGCAAGTTGACCGGGTCGGTTGATATCGCCAGCCTGCTGAATCTGCCCGGGATCACGCGTCCTGTTGAGCCGGACGAGGAGAAGGCCGAGCGAATGAGACAAAAAATCCTCGAAATCAGCTCCGAGGCGATAGACCGTCTCAAAGAAATGAGGGCTGCCGAAGGTGCGTCGCTCGATGCGGATTTGAAGGATAATTGCAGGGAGATAAAGCAGGGCATCGAGCAGATACGGGCGCTTGGCTCGACGGTTGTGGATGGTTACGCCAGGAAGCTCAGGAAGCGGGTTGACAGTCTTTTGGCGCACGCCGAGTTGAAGCTGGATGAGGATGCGCTTGCCAGGGAGGTTGCGATTTACGCCGACAGATCGGATATTTCCGAGGAGCTTTCGAGATTGGAATCGCACTTGCAGCAGTTTGCTCAGACCTGCGAAGGGCAAGGTCAGGCGGGGCGTCGGCTCGATTTCATCAGCCAGGAGATGCTCAGAGAGGCCAATACGATTGCCAGCAAATCCTCGGATACGGAGATCACTCGCCTGGTGGTGGATATGAAGTGCCGGGTGGATAGGATCAAGGAGCAGGTTCAGAACGTAGAATGAGAAGAAGGCTCGACTGAGAAGCCTATAGTCAGAAGGCGGCTTGAATGACCCCGAGAAGCGACGGAAAAGGCAAGATAGTGATAATCAGCGGCCCATCGGGCGTTGGCAAAAGTACGATTTGCCGAGGGCTTCTCGAACGTCTGGACGATGCGTGCCTGAGTATCTCGGCGACGACGCGGGCCAAAAGCAAAGGCGAAGTCGATGGCTCCGACTACTGGTTTATTTCGGAAGATGAGTTTCGCAGGCGCATCGACGCCGGCCTGCTGCTGGAATACGCCGAGGTCTTCAGCCACCTGTACGGGACGCCGAAGGATAAGGTCGCCGAATCGCTGCAGGCCGGCAAGACGGTGATCCTCGAGATTGATGTGCAGGGCGGCAGGCAGATCAAGGCGCAATATCCCGATGCCGAGATGATATTCATCCTGCCGCCGAGTCAGAAGATACTGGCCGGAAGATTGAACGGACGGGGCAGGGACGATGCCGCGATTGCCGAGGAAAGACTCAGTGGGGCAAGCGCAGAAATCGCCGCGGCGTGGCAGTATTATACACATATGGTTATCAACGACGATCTGCAGCAGGCGATTGACGAGTGCGTGAAGATTGTCGAAAGTGCGAAATATGAATAGTAGAGCAAAATTATTACGAAGGATGAGATATAAAAGATGATTGACGAACTGAAGAGCAATGACATAATACAAAAGGTCGGCGGCAAGTTCAAGCTGACCGCGTTGGTGCAAAGACGTATGAGTGAATTGCTGCAGGGCTCTCGCCCTCTGATTGACGATACGCAGGACAGGACTTTGCTTGAAATCGCTATCCAGGAGATCATCCGGGACAAGGTTGTAATCGAAGGCTCCGCGGCCGATACCGATGCGCAGAAAGCGAATGAATAAGCAGTTCAATAGCGATGATGTCTGAGAAAACAACAAATCCCGACATTCCTGAGGCCCTTGGTTTCGGGGCGATTCGAGCGAGCAGGCCCGGCGTGCTCTTAGGCGTTAGCGGTGGGGTCGCGGCGTATAAGGCCGTCTATCTGGCGAGCAAACTGACTGCCCTCGGCGCTTCGGTTAAGACGGTAATGACCGAGAACGCATGCCGATTCGTCGGGGCCAAGAGCTTCGAGGCGGTAACCTGTTCGCCCGTCTTTGCGACTATGTGGAGCCTGCCCGAAGACCATCAGACTGATCATATCGCACTTGCGGATTGGGCCGATATCGTTGTTGTCGCCCCTGCGACGGCGAATATCATCGGCAAAGCGGCGAACGGCATAGCCGACGATTTGCTGAGTACGACGCTTTGTGCGGCCTGGGGTAAACCGATACTGCTGGCGCCGGCGATGAACTGCAATATGTGGAGCAATCCGGCGGTTCAGCGAAACATCCGGACGCTGAAAGACGTCGGCGTCGAGTTGGCCGGACCCGTCGAAGGTCGGCTGGCGAACGGGGCCGTGGGGATGGGCAGAATGGCCGAACCGGGGGATATTCTTGCGGCTATTGAGAAGGTGTTGTTGCGGATGCAGAGCGACGGAAAGTAAGGCGCAGGGCAAAAATGCAATTCCTTATAACAGCAGGCGGGACGAGGGAATACATCGACCCGGTGCGATTCATCTCGAATGCGAGCAGCGGCAGGATGGGCTATGAACTGGTGCGTGCGGCGCTCAAGGCCGGACATAAAGTGACATTAATAACCGCGCCGACCGCGCTGCGAAAGCCTGCCGGGGCGAAAATAGTCGAAGTGGAAACCGCCGCCGAGATGTTCGAGGCCGTGAAGAAACATTTCACGCGGTGCGATTGCCTGGTTATGGCCGCCGCCTTAGCCGATTACACGCCCGCACGGTCGGCGAAAACAAAAATGAAAAAATCCGCCGGACCCCTAACGCTAAAACTTAAACCGACCGCCGACATCTTGAAGTGGGCCGGAACTCGCAAGAAGGCCGGGCAAATCATCGTCGGCTTCGCCCTCGAAGACAAAGCCCTGAGAACCCGCGCTGAAAAAAAAATGCGAGAGAAGAACCTCGACATGATAATCGCCAACACCCCCGCCGCCATCGCCGCCGAAGAATCGACAGTTCTCATGAAGATCGCGGGGGGGCGATGGATCAGACTTGCAGTGACACGGAAAGCCGCGATTGCAGAGAGAATCATTCGACAGGTGGATAGTCTATAGCACGCAAAGACGCAAACAGCGAAAGACAGGGACTTTCATCGTTGACCGTGACACTTTGCACGACAGGGCAAGCGGCCTGCTCTATATTAAAAAAAAACAGCGCCGGCAATCTACCGAGACCTGCCTTTCTATATTCTGATTCTATTTCATTTCGCTTAGCGGAGTTTCAGCGTAGCCAGAGCCAGGGCGGCGAATGCGGCGGCGATCAGCCAGAAACGCACCACTACCTGCGGCTCGCTCCAGCCTATCAGGTGAAAATGGTGGTGGATCGGGGCGCATTTGAACAACCTGCCGCCCTTGGTGTACTTGAAATAGCCGACCTGTAGCACCACGCTGCACAATTCGATAACGAATACCCCCCCGATAATTAAGAGCAGGATTTCATTTCTCGTCACGAGCGCTCCGTATCCCATCGCCGCTCCCAAAGGAAGCGACCCTACGTCCCCCATGAAGGTTTGGGCGGGGTGGCAGTTGAACCACAAAAAGCCGAGCACGGCTCCGAATATTGCCGCGAAAAAGATGCTCAGCTCCCCGGCCTGCGGTATGTGGGGCAACAGCAGATAGCTCGACCAGGTCACAGGAGCTGTCCGTCCCATCGTCTCGGATGCGACGTAGCACAGCATCGCAAGCACCAGGGCAACAATCGCAACGCACCCGGCCGCCAACCCGTCCATCCCGTCGGCCAGGTTCACCGCGTTGCTCGTGGCTGAGAGATAGAATATCGCTATGAGTATGAACATCCAGTTCGCAAGTGGCAGGCCGTGCTTGTAGAACGGCAGCCAGAGCCGCTTGGCGTCTTCGATATTGACGAAATCGAAGTAGAGAAATGAGGCTATCAGCACGGCTCCGCCGATTTGGAAGATCAGTTTCTCCCATGCTCTCAGGCCGGTTCTGCTGTGATGCTTGGCGCCGGCTGTGAGCTTGAGCCAGTCGTCGATGCCGCCGAGGATCCACAATAGCAATTACAAACCAGAAGGGTGGTTGCGGCAAGACGACCACCGCGGTTAATCTGGCCGCCGCCTTTGCCATGAGCGGTAGAATTACGCTGTTGGTCGATCTGGATCCACAGGGACACGCTACTATGGGAGCCGGCTTTGATCCGGAAAGAATTGAGAAAACCGTTCTGGATATTTTAAAGGATCCGCCAATATCGGTTGAAGAGATCGTGCTTCGCACCAAATTCGATAGACTCGATCTTATCCCGAGCAATGTTCTTCTGTCTGGCGCGGAATTTCATCTCAGGACCATGAATGAAAGAGAATATGTCCTTCGCAACGGACTGTCTAACTTGAACGGATGCTATGAAATCTGTATAATCGACTGCTCTCCTTCGCTAAATCTGCTCACCGTCAATGCGCTCGTGAGCAGCAGCGAAGTCATAATACCCGTCCAGGCACACTACTATTCCCTGGAGGGTCTCAAGCAAGTAATCACTACTGTGGAAATCGTTCAGGGCGAATTCAATCCAGAACTCGAAATCCTCGGCATTCTGCTGACATTCGTAGATCGAAGAACGAAAATGAGCAAGCAAATCCAACGCCAACTGAGGGAGTATTTCGGCGAAAAAGTCCTGAATACGGTTATTCACAGGAACGTGAGGCTGGCCGAAGCTCCAAGTGCGAGAACGCCGATTTCAACGTATGCACCGAAGTGCGAAGCGGCTCTGGAACATAAACTCTTAGCTAACGAGATTGAAAATGCGTGAAAGAACGGGACTGCAAAGACAAATAAATGAAATCTTCGGAGATGCGGGCGCACCCATAAAGAAACGTCCTTTATGCCCCCGAACGCCCAAGCCGGATGGAGAAACGCCTCATACTTCGCGTGAAGCAGCCAAAAAAGAGGACCGGCTTACCTCGGCAGGAGCAGTTAGCCCTCCCGCCCCCCGTCCTTTGGAAATACCGCCCCAACGTGAGGGCCATAAGACTGTTCCACGAGATACACTGCCCGGATCGAGTAATGTGCAAATGCTGGAGCAAAGATATCGTTCGGCCGGCGGCAAAACGTTCACGATAAAAATCAAAAAGCGAATCAAAATAGCTATAGTTATATTGCTGAGCTCCTTTTTGGTCTGGAAAATGGTCAATATGACCTATTCTTCTTCCACAGGCGGTGTTAAGGTGGAGAAAGGGCCGACTATTCAAACGCAACCAGTGGTTGCCCGGCTGCCAAACACTATTTGGCCGATTCCCAAGGTATATCCCCAGGATGTCCGCGATCCCATGGAGTGGGTCGCCGAAGGCCAAACGCCCAATTCTAATTCTAACAATGCCGTATCGACGCCGGGCATCTCAAGGCCGATTGTACGCGGAATTCTATACAGCGAAGACAAACCACGAGCCATTATAGGTACAAATATTGTGAACGAGGGCGATCTGATACGAGGCGCACTGATAATCAAAATAGGCCGTAAGACCGTCGAGTTTGAGATGGACGGGCAGAGGTGGGTTCAGGAAGTCGAGACTGTAGATTCCAAGGAATAATGGTTATCCGCAAATTCCCGGATGAAATCACGATTGTTTGATAGAGAATAGGCTAATAATGCAGATTGATTACGACAATAGTCAAGATAAGACAGGCAAGAATGGTTTTGCGGATCATGCTGCGGCTGCCGGGCA
The DNA here is from genome assembly GCA_041322395.1 of Sedimentisphaerales bacterium. Classification (GTDB taxonomy): domain Bacteria; phylum Planctomycetota; class Phycisphaerae; order Sedimentisphaerales; family Anaerobacaceae; genus JAFGCD01. Next base: position 1,379,663 of record JBGLNQ010000001.1, on the reverse strand, counting down.
AGATGTCCACGAAGCAACCCGTCCCGGAAGAAGTAAGATCGCAAAGCTTCTTGTCTGGCCGCATTCTAAACCAACTCAGTCAGAGACGCCGCCCGAAGAAACAAAACAACGCTCCAACCAAACTAAAAGCGACGAACACGATGTTGAATGCGTGGGGGCGGTCTCGCGACGGGCAAGGTCGGGCTTCAAGAGAAGGCTCATCCGGATATCTGTCTTGGTCGTAGTGCTTACTTCGTCGGTGATGACAGGATACTTTACGATCCCCTCACTCAGAGACTATGGTTTGAAAGGAGTATTGTATCGATTATTGTCATTTGTCGCATCGGGCCAAGGCGGTGAAGCAATGGGACAGGTAACCGGCATTATCCACAGCGACGACAAGCCGTCGGCAGTCATCGGCAGTTCCCTCGTCCATGAAGGGGATACTCTCTACGGCGTTAGAATCGTCAAGGTCAACTTCAACAACGTTGAGTTTGAGATGGATGGACAGACATGGAGCCAAAGACTCCGCGAAAAGCCGTCAAAACATTGGCCTGATCCACTTCTAAATAGCACATGGCAATAGCAGCCCGGCTACGCGCCGCAAAAAGGCTGCTTCCTATAAGAAACGCCTTTCTGGCTATTCCATTGCCATCTACGGGTATTCTGCATGCCGGTGATAGCCTATCCCCTGCGATAAATATGACCGGATAACACAGAAAATGCTTGACTGCCCACGCGAGAAGTGGTATAATCGGCTTTCGAAGTGTATTCGCATGGAGGTGTGATGTGCACAGGGCGCATGATGAGATTTTGTGGTTTTTTTATAGATGCTGCCATTTAAGAAATAGTATTGTTCCGTTTCGTGTGGTTACATGAAATGTAAAAGACAATGTTGATTATGAGGGGCCTATGGCACGAGGCATGAAAACACTTTTTCTGAGACAATTAGGAAGTCTGGCTCTTGTTTTCTTTTTGGCATTAACATCCTGCACCGCATGGGGAGCTGAGCCGCTTTCAAAACAGGCTCTCGACCGAAAAGATACACCGGCCGACAGAGAGAAACTCGAAGAAATAAGAGATGCAGCCGAAGAGTCCGGTCGAAAATCTGAAAAGCCTAAGGGCGACAAGGACTTCGATATCGATCAGGTGGATCTCCCCGAAGACACAACGCCTCGACTGGCTGCAGGCAAAATAGTCGTCACCGGAAATTCTCTTATCCCAACCGACGAGCTTCTCGCAAACATACCTTCGCTTTACAACGCTTCCGACAAGCCGGTCATGCAGGCGCAGAGCGAGCACCTTTATGATCTGAGAATTGTTCGCGAAATAGTCCTGAATCCGGGAACGCCTCGGGACGTCTCCACAAGAACCGTCCAGGGCTTCACCCAATATCTTGTCTCTGTCTATCAGAAAGAGAACTACGCCGGAATATTTGTGCGCGTAAAGCCTGATACTCTCTTGGAAGACGGGAAACTGAAGGACGATGCTCTGGCCGTAGAGGTCATCGAGATTCCGGTCGGTAATGTCAGAACAAATTTCTACGACGTCCAGCGCCAGAAAAAGGAGGAAAGTTATTTAAGCCGCTCAGTCCTTGAGAAATGGTCGCCTGCCAAGAAGGGCCGGGTTATGAATCAGAAGAAGATGGACGATATGATAAATCTTCTTAATCTCAATCCTGACAGGTATATTACCGCTACCGTATCTAAAGGCGACGACCCGCAGTCGCTCGCCGTGCAATATGACATTTTTGAAATAAATCCGTGGCACTATTTTATCCAGGCAGACAATTCCGGCACCGACGACAGGCAATGGAATCCGAGGCTCGGCCTGATCAATACAAATCTAACCGGCAGAGACGATAGATTAACCGTCTTCACGCAGATACCTGTTGAAAAAGGCATCGAGGATAATTATTCGGTATATGTCAGCTACGATTTTCCACTCTGGACGCCGAGGCTCCGACTCAACATTTTCGGCGCGCGAAGCGAATACGAGGTTGACGGCGGCAGCGGAATTGATTTTCTCGGTAAGGGTTACACATACGGCGGCGAGCTGCGATACAATGTCTTCCAGAAAAAGGACTGGTTCTTTGATCTGACAACTTCTCTGAGCAGAGAAAAGAGCGAAGTAACAACCACGCTTTTCCCGCAGTTCTTCGCCAGCACGGTGCATTTGGATATGTGGGGGGCCGGCATAGATGTGCACCGTCGAAGCGACATGGCCAACACATCTTTCGTCCTCAAGCGGCTCCAGAGCATAGGGGGCTCCAGCCAGAAGCACTTCTGGGATCCGGTTACCGCAACAGGCGCTCGAACAGACGCACAACGCGATTTTATGATGATAATGCTCTCGGCCAACCACAGCCAGTATCTCGACAGAGACAAGGTCAATAGACTGCTTGGCTCTTTCAAGTACATAAGGCCGGACGAAAGGCTCGTCCCTGCAAAGATGACAACATTCGGAGGGATGTATTCGGTCCGAGGCTACAAGGAAAGCAGGATTGTAGCGGACGGCGGAATACTTGCCTCGCTTCAGTACGAGTATGACCTGATAAGAAAGAACCAGGTTGGGCAAGCGGGCCGACAGGGAGAAAAAGACGACAAGAACAGCCTCAAAAAGCTCGCGCCTTTAGCGTTCTTAGACTACGGCAGAGCCAAAACAAAGGACCATGTAGCAGGTGAAGAGGGAGTCCAGGAGCTTTGTTCGTTGGGATTTGGCCTGATTGCCGAGCGAGGAGAAAACCTCAGCGCTGGGATATACTACGGCCATCCGCTGAGATCGACCGACACAACAAAGGAAGGGAATGGTCGTGTAAATATAGGCTTTACGATGCGATTCTGAACAAGACTTTGGCTAATAAGTTTTAGTCAAAGCTGCAATACAAAGACATTTTGATGAGGGTGATGGTGATGAAAAGTTTGAAGAAAATCTCGTTTAAGTATCATATCAGGCAAATCACAGCGTGCTTCCTATCGATGTGGCTGTTATTTGGCCCATCAATAGCATGGGCCGACTCAACCCCGCTTTCGAACGCACTGCCAAACGGTATACTACCTGGTTCGACCGGAGTAGATACGCCCGTTACCAGCGGAACGTCGATGACCATCAACCAAACCACGGACGAAGCTATTATCAACTGGAATAACTTCGATATCGGTGACAGCGCATCGGTTCAGTTCACTCAACCCGGTGCCGCTGCTGCCGTGCTGAATAGAGTCCACGACGGCGTCATGACGGGAATTATGGGCGATTTGATTGCAAACGGCAGGGTATTTATTGTAAATCCGGCAGGCATAGTCTTCGGCCCCGGCTCACAGGTCAACGTTGCCCAGCTTATCGCATCAAGCCTCGATATAACCGACCCCGATTTCTTAAACGGAATTTACGATTTCACCGTTCCCGGCATCGGCTCTGTTGAGAATTACGGTGCTATAAGCGCCAGCGAAGGCGTAGCCCTGCTTGGAAAAAGTGTTCTCAATGCGGGTTCGATAGTAACTGGGCCGGGCGGTTTTGTCGTAATGGCCGCAGGCGATAGAGTATTGCTCGGCCAGCCCGGAAGCAACATCATCGTCGAAATGGCCTCGGCAGCAGGCAGCGCACCGGGTATCGGAGATGTTATTAACACCGAGGACGGCGAAATCGAATCGCCGGGCGGAGATATAGTCCTGGCCGCTGGCGACATGTTCGCCTTGGCCGGTCCCACCGTGCGAACCGTTAAGGTCCATCTCGGCACAGGTAATGTCATACAGGAAGGAGACATAGACGTCTCAGCAGCTTCAGGCAACGGCGGAACGGTCAGCCTGACCTCAGCGGACAGTACAACGCTCGGCCCGGACAGCTTTACAGCAGCAAATGCCGGAACAGGCGGAGACAGCGGATTGGTAACCGTCCATTCTCAGGACTATGTTGACGTCCAAGAGGGAGCACAGATAGAAGCAACAGGCGGCTATGCACCGCAGTTGGTCCCAAACGGCAGCGCGCCGCTCTACATCGTACTGGACCACAGCGTTGAGATAATCGGAGAAACGATCAGCTTCGCAGGCGATATCGACGCCACAGCCTCGGACCCGGCCAAGAAGGGCAAAATCTATGTCGAGGCTGACAGCTTGACAGTTGTTGACGAACTCCCCGACCCTCCCGCTCCCATTGATAACTTGCTGACAGAGGAATTCATCGAAGATCACTCCAAAGACGGCGTCGATGTTGAATTAGTCGCAGCCGGCGCCGGTGGATTCATTACCGTAGAAGGCGTCGCAGACGCAGCCATCGAAGGCGGAGCAGGCGATATCGTCTTCAGCGCATTGTATGACAGCGGGGGCATAAACTTCACGCCCAACGGCGAAGGCCACCTCACCACCATTCATACAACCTATGGCGGCAACATCTTCATGACCGCAGGCAGCGGGGGAATTGTTGCCGGAGATTTGGTGGCCGATGATACGGATGATAATGACCATGTCATCGAGACAGGGCGAATCAGACTGGCTACTGCCAACGGAGGAAATATAAGCGTTGGCACAATGGTGGCTGAAGGCAGCAATGTTACCGAAATCAGCGCCATTTCCACAGGAGACTTGACGGTTAACGGCGGGGTCCTCTCGCTCAACGGGGCGGTTAACCAGCAGTATGAAAAGACTGTGGGATTTGCCAGAATATGTCTCGTCGCCGATGGAGATATAGTCGTTGATACTTCTGCATCGATCTGGAACAACACCCACAAGCAAATCACAGTGAATGCTCACGGCAAGCTGGAAACAATCGCCGATATTCGCATCTGTGCAGGAGGAAACCTGACTCTTGTTCTTGCCCAGAATCCGGGGGCGCCGATAAGTGCGAGCGCCCAGTCCTCACAGCAGAGTAATCTATGGCAAAGTGCTGAAGCTCATGTGCTCTTAGGCGCAGGCCACGAGCAAACAGACCCCGCCACAATTACACTTAATGGCAGTACAAATCCACTTAACTTCGAGATCAATGTGGATACTCAAATCTCCGGTGAAGGGTCTCTGCATACGGACCCGCAAGACACCGTTGACTCGTATCCCCCTGTCGGCCCCTGGCATGAAGTAATTGTCGTAGCCCCCTCTGGCGGCGACGCAGGACAAAGACAAGAAGTGCAGTTGGTGATTGATCCCGACGTCGATACCGACTATATCTGTGCCGACTGTCCCAAGCCGCCATCGCTTATCCTCACAGTAATTGCAAATGACGACTGGGCTCTCAAGCATATGAACACTCTGGTGGACATCCTCCTAAGCGGCGAGAACTCTATTCTGACCAACGATCAGGGCCAGACCCTGCAGATAGCAGGCTGGAGCCGGCCCGAGGATACCGGATCGGGCACGCCCGTCGGGACTCTCGTGTTGAATCCGGATGGCACCTTCTCATATACTCCCGAGCCGGGATATGTCGGAACGGTGGAATTCAATTATGTGATTATCGATACGACCAGCGGCGCCGTGGACGATGCAACGGTTACAATCGACATGACCAATGAAGGCCCGACGGCTGTTGATGATTTTGCGACAGAGCATATGACCAATTCTATCACTACGACTGTTATAAGCCCTCTCGGTGATGCCCATGACGAGGAAGACCTGGTTGGCGACACACTGCCGGCAGGAAGCGGCATTCTCGACCCGATTACTGTAAAGGTTAACGATGTAGTTCTTTCCGACGGCGATACTTTCGTTACGGCCAAGGGAACAGTGGAGTTTGTCGATGACGGCGACGGTACTTTCTCATTCGAGTACACGGCCGACGAGGGCGAGACCGGCCTGGACACATTTGATTACATGGTGTCCGACGGTGAAATCGACGGTGCCGGCGACCCGATATTTGTTACCGGAACAGTTAATATAACTCTGACGAATGAAGGCCCGACAGCGGCTGATGATACTGCGACAGAGCATATGACCAACTCTGTAACTACAACCGTTATAGATCCTCTTGGAGATGCTTTTGACAATCCGGATCAAAAACCTTTCATTATCGGCCAGACATGACAGGAGTCGGTCCCGGGGATGTCCTGACTTCAACTGGTGCAGATGAGCCAGGGTCTTGCCGTACTCCTCCATCTGATCGACGGTGAACAGTTCCGATCGAAGGGGCAGTTCATCGCCAGCGTACTTCTGTGTCAGGTGACCTCCGTGGGGACCCGCCCACATGCGGGACAGTATTCCGCGAACAGTTCTGCTGCTCACCTCCATTCTTGATGTCTCCCTTTGCGGCACATGGGCTATGCCAATAAAGTCTGCTATCGGTTAGGCTGCATCTTTCAAAGATGCACCAAAGGCGTTTCCACTATAATACCGGACAGAAGAATCTTGAAGTTGCGGAAGTTGTTATCAAGACCAAAAAGCCCGTGGCCATCAAAGAGTTTAACTGTGTTCAGGAATTAGGCCGGTTTGTTCTTGTCCAGGATGAGAATATATGTGCCGGCGGAATAATTACGCAAGTAGGCTGACATTATGCCAAAAAACGCAAGAACTATAATAATAGGTCTCGATGGCGTGCCTTTTGGCATGCTCAAAAACTTCACCGAAACCGGCGTTATGCCTAACGCAGCCGGAATAATTTCACAGGGAATATTCAAAAAAATGCGATCCTCTATCCCTGAGGTTTCTTCGGTCGCATGGTCATCAATCATAACCGGCGAGAACCCCGGCCGGCACGGAATCTTTGGCTTTACGGATTTGTTCCCCGACTCCTACAAAATGAGATTTCCAAATTTCAATGATTTAAAATCCCCGCCGTTTTGGGATCAGTGCGAAGGGGAATCGGTCATAATTAATGTTCCATCAACTTATCCGGTTCGCGAAATGAACGGCGTGCACATTTCCGGATTTGTTTCCATAAACTTCGAGGAAAGTGTTTATCCGAAGTCCCTGGTATCAAAACTCAAAGATATGGATTACCGGCTTGATGTGGACTCACAGAAGGCTCACACTTCGATGGAGCTGTTTTTGGCTGATTTAGACCAAACACTTAATGCAAGAATAGAAACATATCGATATCTTTGGGACAGTCAAGACTGGCAAACCTTTATGCTTGTATTTACCGGGACGGATCGGCTGATGCACTTTTTGTGGAATGCTTATGAGGACAAAGAGCATAAGCACCACAGCCTCTTTCTCGAGCACTTCAGAAAAATTGACCGGGTAATCGGTCAAATCAACGATAGCGTCGCCGATGAGGACCTGCTGATTATACTTTCCGACCACGGCTTCGAAAGGCTGGATTACGATGTTTACTTAAATTACCTTCTTATGCAGCACGGATTGCTCAAATTCAACCGCGGCGCAGATATTACTCTGAACAACATATCTCAGGGCACAAAAGCCTTTGTTCTTGACCCTGCAAGGATTTATCTGAATCTAAAGGGCAAATACCCCTGTGGAACTGTCGAACACGACAAAGCTGAATCGCTTCTGGATCAACTTGAAACTCTCTTTCGGGACCTGGAAATAGACGGCAGAGCGGTCATAAGAGATGTATACAGGAAGGAGCAAATCTACTCCGGACCATGTTTTGACAGTGCGCCTGATTTGGTTTTGGTTGGGGCCGAAGGCTTTAACCTCAAGGCAAAAATCAACGCCCGGCAGTTAACAGATAAGGCCATCTTCACCGGAAAACATACACAGGACACAGCATTTTTAGCGATAAAAGGACTTTCGGATAAGGGTATTATCCCTGAAGTGCCTACTGTTTCGGATGTTAGAGGAATAATGGAAAAGAACAAAACTTAGATCTGATTACCGATTTGGCAAGATAGTCCCAAAACAAGCGAGGTTGTTTAGGTTTCGATGTGGCGGAGTTGGAGGTATGGGATTTCAGAAAACACGCTGTATCGCCGGCGTAACGAGTTTATGGCGATCGGCGAGGCGGCGTTAACCAACGGAAAAGGCAAGGCCGACCCTCGAGACCAGCGAATGGCCGAATAGAATTCTATAGTGCGAATCAACGCTGTATTCGATGCGTCGGACATCTCCCGATCGAGTTGGTATGACAAGCTGGATAGAATGATGACAGAGGATGTTATTTCCAGCAAGTATTGAGGATTATGCTTCGGGCATGTAAAACATAATCCGGGTGTGATGGTCGTTTGCTCGATTTAGATGGGGGATGGGGGAGTTTGTGCGCATTAAAGTAGGGCTGGTGGCCTTCCTCGTCCACCAGCCCTTGCTTTTTCATTGCCCCGCTCGCGCAAAGCTTATCAAGCTCTCCTCTATCCCTCCGGCTTTGCCGGAGATAGATATTGCTTGTAATTTAGTTTTGGAAAGCAATTCCGACGCCGATTTCAGCGGTGTCGAGCATGTTCTTTCGCTCGATTCTGACCACTTTGCCCTTTTTGATGCGTGCGTATTGCCCTTTTTGCTCGGCCAAATCCGTCGTGCGCGGAAAATTGAGTTCTACAATATTTCCGGACTTCAGAGGGGCCGTCAGCGGCATTTTAACAAAAACGCCGGTCTTGCTGACGTTGCAGCTTCTGCCGTTAAAGAATCTGTTAGCTTCCGGCAGCCAAACGCTGACTGGCCATGCAAGAGTGCTTCGGCTTTCCTTACGTTGTTCTGCTAATGCCTGCATATTCAATATCTCCATAAAAACATCGTTCCATCAATGATATTGCTTATCGGCAATGTTAAAATGGGTAGATTAGCATATTTAGGCAAAAACCCATTTTTTCTTTGGAAAGTTTTCGCCCTCTGTCAGTTGGTTTCTGGGGCAGCCTTTTTATCGGCCGTTGGAGGTCTTAATTTGTCCGTTTGGTTTTTTGTCGTTGATTCTTGTGAGTCGGGATGGGGAATGGGGAGGTTAGCCTTTTGGAGCGAGGGCACCTGTTGGGCAGGATTCTATGCATTCGGCGGCGGCCTTTTTGAGTCCTTCGGTTAGGGAGCGCCCGAATGGCACGGCTACCCTGACATCGAACCCTCTGCCGATGAAGGCCAAGCCGAGTTCTTCGCCGGCGCGGGCTGCAATCTGAATGCAAATACCGCAGTCGATGCACTTGCCCGGCTCGTAGATGACGTTCGGGTGTTCGAGTATCTGTGCAAATAACCTTCTATCGCCCTTGTAGCGGGTGCTCCTGGCGTCGTATTGGTTTGCAAATCGCCTCAATTTGCAGGTTTCGGGTTTGCGGCAGTCGCAATGGAGGCATCGGGCGGCTTCCCGGCGGGCCTGGTCGTCGGAGAAGCCGCCGTCCGGGGCCGTCGGTGTCAGGCGAGGTTTATCGCTCACGCTTTTTAGGAAGAGTTCCATCTCGCCGTCTTTTAGCCCGCCTATGCGTGTATTGAAAAGTTTGTTCGGGCCGGTTACGGGTTGGCCCAGGAGGTATTGGCTTATCGAAACGGCGGCCTCTTTGCCATCCGCTGCGGAGCGGACGGCGAGTTTGCGGCTGCGCACGGCGTCTCCGCCTGCGAATACGCCGGGTATCGAGGTCTGGTAAGTCCCAGCGTCTATGGCGATGCCGTTTTTGCTTGCATCGAAGCCCATTGCCTCTGCCTGGCTGTCGTCCAACTGCCCTACCGCTACAAACACCGCGTCGAAATCCTTTTGCAGGTCTTCTATCGATATCGAATCGCCGATTCGCGTTTGGCAGCGAAAATCCATGCCCAAATCGAGAATAGTGGCTATTTCCTTATCGAGGATATCGCGGGGTAGTTGTGCGGTGGGGGTATTGGGCCGAGAGTTTTCATCCACGGGCAAGATGCCCGTGATACGAAGGAGTGCTCCGCCGGGCTGGTCGTGGTCGTCGAAGATTGTGCAGTCGAAGCCTTCCTGCCGGAGGTAATAGGCGGCAGCCAGGCCCGCGGGGCCGGCTCCGATTATGGCTACTCGTTTGCCTCGCGGTGGTTTGCATTGCGGCAGGTACGGCTTGGCGGACTGCAGGTCCACGTCGGCGACATAGCGCTTCAGCAGGCAGATCGAGACTGCCTTATCGTGTGCGGCTCGCCTGCACTGCTTCTCGCACGGAGCCGGGCAAATTCGACCGAGGACGGCGGGCAGGGCAATATCCTTCTTTACCGTGATAAGCGCATCGGCAAGTTCGCCGGCGGCAATCTGTCGAATCATCAGAGGAATATTCATGCGGGCAGGGCACGTTATTTGGCAGGGGCCCATACAGTCGCCCAGGTGGTCGCTCAATAGCAGCTCCAAAGCCGCCTTTCTTGCATCGCGGACCTGCTCGGAATCGCTCTCGACTCGCATACCGTCCGTAGCAATAGCCGCACAGGCGGGCACGAGACTGGGCAATCCTTCGACTTTGACGACGCAGACCATACAACTGGTCGAAGGCTCGCAACCCTTCAGGAAGCAAAGCGTCGGGATGTCGATCCCGAGCTTGCCGGCGGCGGCGAGAATCGTCGAGCCGGCGGGGACTTCAACTTCATGATTGTCTATGGTCAGTTTTGGCATTGTTATTCATTCTTGCCACTAAGGCACTAAAGACTCTGGATGACTAAAGTCCAAAGTGCCTAAAGTTAAAACAGACAACTTTGTGCAACCTCGGTTCACTTTAGCCGGGATAAAACCCCCTCCCCCCTGGGGGACAGGCTTACAGTCGGGGCTTGTTAGTCCACTTTAGCTCACTTTCAACTTTATGTCTTCGTGGTGGAATTCTCCTACTGGACTTTAACGGCATCAGCCGGACATATATTCTTGCATGTTCCGCAGCGGATACACTTATCGGCGTCTATTTCGTGCTTTTCGTATGGTTTGTAGGCGATGGCGTCAACTGGGCAGTGCTGGGCGCAGAGGGTGCATCCGATGCAGTCGTCCGTCACCGAGTATGTGATCAATGCCCTGCATTTGCCTGTGGGGCAGCGTTTTTCTATGTGGGCTTCATATTCGCTGCGGAAATATTTGATTGTGGAAAGAACGGGGTTGGGTGCTGTTTTTCCCAAGCCGCAAAGGCTGGAGGCCTTTATTATTTCGGCTAAGTGCTCGAGTTCGTCGATGTCGGTTTTTTTGCCTTCGCCGGCGCACAGTCTTTCGAGGATGTCGAGCATTCGGCGGGTCCCGACTCGGCAGAAAGTGCATCGGCCGCAGGATTGGTTCTGCGTGAAATCGAGGAAGTACCTTGCGATATCGACCATGCAGTCCGTCTCGTCGAGGACGACGAGTCCGCCCGAACCCATCATCGCCCCGACGTCTTTGAGGGTTTCGTAATCGACGGGGGTATCGGCCAGTTCGGCCGGGACGCATCCGCCGGAAGGACCTCCCACCTGCACGGCCTTGAAGCGCAGCCCCCCTCCTATTCCGCCGCCTATATCCTCGACAATCTCGCGTATTGAAATTCCCATCGGCACTTCGATAAGTCCGCCTCTGGCGATCTTGCCGGCTAAGGCGAATACCTTAGTGCCTTTACTGGCTCCCGTTCCAAGACGTGCGAATTTTACTGAACCGTTTCGGATAATCCATGGCACGACCGAATATGTCTCGACGTTGTTGATAAGGGTGGGCTTACCCCAGAGACCGCTTTGGGCCGGGTACGGAGGCCGAAACCGAGGCATACCCCTGCCCCCTTCAATGCTCGCCATAAGCGCGGTTTCTTCGCCGCATACGAAGGCGCCGGCGCCGGGAACGATTTTCAGCGCCAGTGAAAAGCCGCTGCCGAAGATATCTTCCCCGAGCAGACCGCGCTCTTTGCAAATATCAATCGCCCTGCTCACCCGCTCGATTGCCAGCGGATATTCGGCGCGTATATATAGATAGCCGTTCTCGGCGCCGATGGTGTATGCGGCTATCGCCATTCCTTCGAGAATGCGGTAGGGATAGGATTCCATGAGCATTCTATCCATGAATGCTCCCGGGTCGCCCTCGTCGCCGTTGCAGACTATATATTTTTCCGATGATTTTTGGCTTCGCACAGCGGCCCATTTCAGGTGGGTCGGGAAGCCCGCCCCTCCCCTGCCGCGAAGCCCGCTTTGTTCCATCCCGGCGATAATCCGGTCGGCATCCATTTCCTTGACGCACTTTTCGAGGGCGCCGAAGCCGCCCTTGTTCAAGTATTCGTCGATATCGACCGGATCGATAACGCCGCAGTGTTCGGTGGCGATATGGACCTGCTTGCCCAGAAAATCGGCAACGTGCCCTTCTCGCACGTTTATGGAGTGACGAGTTACCGGTTCGCTTCGCTGGTCGGTTAGGATGTTGTCGAGCAGGCCCGAGACGGCGTTGGTGATTTTATTTGTCAGGCCGGGCACTTTGAAATGACGCAGGACAATTTCTTTGGCGTCTTCAGGCTCGACTTGGGCGTAGAGGTGGGATTTGCCGCCGGGCAATACGACTTCGAGCAGCGGCGTTTGGTAGCACATGCCTACGCAGCCGACGCGTTTAACCTGGACTTGAATACCGGTCCGGCTGAGGGCGGCATCCAGCGCCTCTCGGAGTTTGCCGCTGCCGCGGGCGACGCAGCACGATCCCAGGCCGATGCGTATCTCGCCGGTCGTTTTGGCTTCATCGGCCGTCGCCTTTTTCTTCGCCGGTTTTGCGGCCCGGGCCTTTTCGAGGTTGAGGAAATCCGTAACGACCTTCGAGACCGAATCGGGAGTAACATGGCCGTAGGTGACTCCGCCGATCCGGACGGCCGGCGCAAGCGTGCAGCATCCCAGGCAGGCTATTCTTTCGACTGTAAAGAGCTTTTCCGAATCGGTATCGTCGCCTTCGGGTATTGCCAGATGTCTTAAGAATGCGTCATAGACCTGCTCGGCCCCCTTGACGTGACATGCGGTTCCGATACAGACGTTTATTGTGTGGCGGCCGGACGGGCGATGCCTAAACTGGTCGTAGAAAGTTGAAACGCCGCTAATCGCCGCGGGAGTTATATCGGTCAACTCGCAGATGCGCTCGAGGGCTTCTGTGGGCACATAGCCGAACTCGCCCTGAACGGCCTGGAGTATTTCGAGCACCTTCTCCTTGCCGCCGCCGATTTGCTCGACGGCCTGGTCAACAAATTTCAGATTCAATTCATTCATAAATGCGTTTGCATAGTCACAAGTGCCTAAATTATTTGGGGCCCCGGACCCAACTCATTTTAGCTCATTTTAGCTCACTTGTAACTTTGGGTCTTCGTAAACTCCTTCTGCTATTTCAAGCCTATGCAATAGAGGTTTTCAACTCCTCGTATGTAGATTCGTCCGTTGGCGAAGGCCGGCGAGGCGTGGCATTTCTCGCCCAACTCGCATCTGGCAAGCTCTTTATGCCTGGGCATGGCTTCGGCGATAATCATAACTCCTTTTTCGGTAAGCAGATATAAATTCTCGCCGACTAGGCTCGGCGAAGCGAAAAAGTCTTCTTTCAACTCCGCCTCCCAGAGCTTCTTACCATCGGCGGCGTCAAAGCACATCTCCAATCCGTCCGAGGTTAGTACAAAAAGGAATTTGCCGTCGGTTACAGGGGTGCAAATATCGGGCCCAGGCTCGTCCACGCTCCAGGCAATGTGCGTCTTGGTGACGTCGCCTTTGCCATCCGTTCGTATCGCGGCAATCTTGCTGTAAGGCTCGACGACAAAGGTCAAGCCTTTGGTATAGATAGGGGAGGCGGCTATATCTCCGGCGAGGCATTCGGCTCGCCAGATTTCCGCGCCGGTATTGGGGTCCGACGCTCTTCCGATCTAAGCCAACTGCTGCCTCTGAGTCCGGCTCAAAAACGCCTTGCCAACCACATATCTTTGTATCGCACAGGAATACAATTGCCCGAACCGATACGCAACCGCCGAAGTCCTCGCACTGCCCGCCGGCATCTTCTCAGCCAGCATCTTCAAAACGCTCCCGTCCAGAAGCTCATATTTCACTTCCCACGCCTTATACTGCCTAATCCGCGCATCGGCTATCTGCAAAAGCAAATCCTCAGCCTGCGAAACCTTCACCCCGCCCACAAATTGCGTCATCAGCGCCAGCGTCGCCGGGTCGCTTTTTTCCACAATCCCGCTAAGCTTCTTGGCGATCCCCCCGGCCGCCTGGGCCATCGCCGCCCCCTCGACGTTAAGCTTCGCTATAATCCCCTGATTCGTCAGCCCATGAACCGCCCAGTACCGAACAATCGGACTATCGCTTCCCAGCATAGCAACCGACAAATCAAGCAGCCTCAAATCCGCCATACCGTCAATAAGTATCAACAGATTGACCGTTATCCCGGTTCTAAACTCCGCCGGCAGCGTCAAAGCCGCCTGCAACCCGCTCGTCAGATGCTTAAGGGCAGAAGCCGAGTACTGCTGAGCATACTGCTGCTGAGTCCCCTGCTGGCTCAGAATAACCGCCCGCAGCCTCGCTATATCCGTGAATTTCTGAGTCCGCACCAGATCCGCAACGGCATCGGCCAGAAAATTATCAATTACCTGCAAATCCTGGGTGGTAAGCACTCCCTTCTTGCGAACGGCATTGATCGCAGTCGTATCGACAGCAGCCGAATTAGAGGCCGCAACCAGAAAAGAAAACGCCGCCAGAACAGCAAAAAACGCCCATTTCGCTCTCATCTTCTAAGTATCCCAATAAACTCGTTCGTCCCGAACCAGGCATTCCCCAGCCCGTAACTGCCTTCAACATCATCCAATTTAACACGCCACGACGAATTTGTCAAGCGAATTTGCCATCACTGCCGCCGATACGGCCCCCCGGGAGTTTTTCGCATACTTTTCGACCCGTCGCTGGCTCCAACCGAAAAAAAATGCTATATTCAGGTTCTGACTAAAAAAAACGTGATTGAAACAACATTATTTGGAAAATCCAAGAGAGAACAGGAATATGAGACGAAAATCAGAAATTCCAACCCGCATAACCCGCCGCACATTCATCCAGGCCATCGGCTTCGGCGTCGCCTCGACGCTCCTGCCGGCCGGTAATAAGGCATCAGCCGGCAGAAAGCCTCCCAGCAAACCCAACATCATATTCATCATGGCAGACGACATGGGATACGGAGATGTTGCCTGCCTGAATCCGGACGGCAAAATCCCCACACCCAATATGGACCGTCTGGCAAAGGAAGGCATGGTTTTTACCGATGCTCATTCGGGTTCGGCCGTTTGCACGCCGACGCGGTATGGCGTTCTTACGGGTCGATACTGCTGGCGGTCGCGGCTGAAAAGAGGTGTGCTCAATGGGTTCTCGCCAGCCCTTATCGAGGATGGGCGAATGACCGTCGCGTCGCTTCTTAAAAAGCACGGCTACAAAACCGCCTGCGTCGGAAAGTGGCATCTCGGGTTGGGCAACGACAAGAAAACCGACTACACCAAGCCTCTGCGACCCGGACCGAATGATGTGGGCTTTGACTACTTTTTCGGTATCCCGGCTTCGCTGGATATGGCCCCTTACTGCTACGTCGAAAACGACCGGCCCACCATGCCGCCGACCGATACCGTCAAGGGGTCTCCGTCGCCTGCCTTTTGGCGCGGAGGCGGGATTGCGACTGATTTCAAACATATCGAAGTTAATCCCACGCTTACGCAAAAGACCGTCGAATTCATTGATAAGGCCGCCGGGCAGTCGCCGGAGACGCCTTTTTTCGTTTATTTTCCCCTGGCCGCACCGCACACGCCGATTGTCCCCAACAAGGAATTCGTCGGCAAGAGCGGCATCGGGGTCTATGGCGATTTCGTCTGCGAAGTGGACTGGACGGTCGGGCAGGTCATGAAGGCTCTGGAGAGAAACAATCTCGTCGAGAACACGCTGATCATCCTAACCAGCGACAACGGCTGCTCGCCGCAAGCCAACTTCAAGGCGCTTGCCAAACACGGCCATTACCCGAGCTATCACTTCCGCGGATACAAGGCCGACATATACGAAGGAGGCCACCGCATACCGTTCATCGCACGCTGGCCGAAAAAGGTCAAGCCCCAAACCACATGCCGCGAGACGATCTGCCTGACTGACCTCATGGCGACCGCCGCGGAAATTGTAGGCCGGACACTGCCGGATAATGCCGGTGAAGACAGCATAAGTATCCTGCCGGCGCTTTTTGGCAAGAAGCTCGACAAGCCGCTTCGGGAGGCAACCGTTCACCACTCGATTAACGGCTCATTCTCGATACGACAGGGCAAATGGAAACTCGAACTATGCCCCGGCTCAGGCGGCTGGAGCGACCCGAAGCCTAAAGAAGCAAAGAAACAGAACCTGCCGGCGGTCCAGCTTTACGACCTCTCGTCCGACATCGGCGAACGCAAAAACGTCTGCAAGCAACACCCCGAAGTGGTAAAGCACTTAACCGCCCTGCTCGAAAAATACAAACAACAAGGCCACAGTCAACCCGGGTAAGGAAATTCAAAAAAGAACAATACCCTCCCGGACGACGTAAAATGAAAGTAACGCGACAGAAGCCCGTCCGATAATCGGCAATTATACAGTAGAGGCATGTGCTTGACTGATCCATCTCCCAAACTCGTTCGCATCGACCCGCTTCGCCTGCATATGGAGCGCCAGGGCCAAATGGTTACGGACGCCACCATTTTCGCCTCGAAGAAGATCAATCTCGAAGCCGATGCAGTCCGCCAACTCTGCGACGCCGCCTCCCTGCCGCCGGCCAGGAAAGTCCTCGCAACAGCCGATATTCACGTCGGTTTCGGCGTCCCTATCGGAGCGGTAGTCGGAATGGAAGGCGCGATTATGCCGCCCGCCGTCGGATACGACATAAACTGCGGAATGCGACTGCTCCACACACCCTTCTCGAGAGGCCAAATCGATACCGATAAAATCGCCGCCGACATCGCCCGCGAAATCCCGCTCGGCGAGGGCAAAGAGAACCTCCCGCTCGACCTCGCCGGTATAGAAACCGTCATAAATCAAGGCGTCGCAGGCATACCCGCCCTGGCCCAGAGAAGCGGACACCGCGCATGGGACGCATTCGACCCGGACCAGTTCGCCGACGACCTGCAGAGGATCGAGGAAAACGGTTGTTTGCCCGCAGACCCGGACGCCGTCCCGAAAAACGCGATACAAAAAGGCTCAGGCCAACTCGGCACCCTCGGAGGAGGAAACCATTTCATCGAAATACAATACGTCCAGCAAGTCTTTGATGCCGACACAGCCAAGGCTTTCGGCCTCTTCGAGAACCAGATCGTCGTGATGATACATTCCGGTTCGCGGCGCTTCGGCTATGAAATCGCCGACAGATATATGGACATCGCCGCCCAAAGACCCGAAAACGCCGACCGCAAGAAGATGCTCGCATACCTGCGTACCGACTCCAAGCCCGGCAAGGCATATATCAATGCGATGGGCGCAGCAGCCAATTTCGCATTCGCAAATCGCCACATTATGGCCTTGCTTGTCAGACGCTGCTTCAACCACATGTTCGGCCCAACACCCCTGCCTCTCGTTTACGATGTTGCGCACAACATGGCAAAGCTCGAAACGCACGCATCAAGCCCCCTCTGGATCCACCGCAAAGGGGCGACACGCGCCTTCGGCCCGAAACGCATGACAGGAACGCCTTTCGCGAAAACAGGCCAACCAATAATCACGCCCGGCTCAATGGGAACCGCCAGCTTCCTACTCGCAGGAACAGGAAATTCAGAAGAATCACTCGCATCGGTCAATCACGGAGCAGGCAGGGTAATGAGCCGCTCGGCAGCACTCGGAAAGGCGCGCAGAGGCAGAATTATAAAGCCCGGAATGATCAGCGACGAACAGTTTAAGCGGAGTATGGAAGGAATAAAGCTGATTACAGGCAATAAGCACAAAATAAAGGAAGAGGCCCCCGATGCCTACAAGGATATCGAGGAGGTCGTCAGAATTGTCGTAGAATGCGGATGGGCAAAACCCGTCGCTCGAATGGTCCCGTTAGCCGTTCTAAAGGGCTGATTCGCAACGATCACCCGATTCGACGGCAAGCAACCTTGAGATGCTTCAAAACGCTGAAGCGCCAATAAGAAAGATTAAAAGAGTTAACGAATTGTTGCAATTTATCGCCAAATACCGTATGCTATCTGGTTGAATCGTTGATTTTGTTCAACTAAGGCCTCAACTGAAGAGCAAAACTGTTTTTTCTCGGAAGAATAAGAATGGCTAAATACATCAATGTTTGTGCAAGTTTGCTGTTGCCGGCCCTTGTTCTCGGTTCTCTGCAACCGAGAGCCGAGGGCGCCGAGTGTCCGCGATTAGCTACCCCTAACGCCGCACAAGACGCAAACCAGCCCCCGGCAAATGAGCCCAACCAAACCGCCGCCATAGAGCCTCCTGCAGCCGACCCAAATGAGACCGCACCAACTGTGGCCGACCCGAATAAACTCGACCCAAACGAGGCCGCCCCGGCTGTGGCCGACCCGAATAAACCCGATCCAAACAGCCCGAAAATCGAAAACACCGACCCGAACAAACCCGATGCCAATGATATAGCATCCGTTGCGAAAGATCCAAACAACATTGCCCCCAACCACAACAACACCCCCAAAACCGAGCCTAACGACCCCAATACAAGCCCGGCGACGGCTTTTCACAACAAATGCGCCATTATATTGAAAACATTCGTAAATGCCAATGGCATAGTTGACTATAAGGGGCTCACGCGGAAAAAACCCAACCTCAATACACTCCTCGACGAATTCAGCAAGCTCGACCCCAATACATACAAATCCTGGCCCACCGAAGACAAAATAGCCCTCTGGATAAACGCCTATAACATCAAAATGCTCGACATAATCGTCCGGAATTATCCCATCGAACCAATGTCGCGATGGCACGCCGCAATCTGGGGCGCCAAGAGTATCAGGCATATCGAAGGCATATGGACGAAGTACAAGTTTCTTGTAATGGATGAGGCCTTCACGCTTTTGGAAATTGAAGAGCGATTCTTCCGCAAAGAGTTCGCCGACCCGAGAATACTCTTCGCCCTGACCCGCGCCAGCTTGTCCAGCCCAGCCCTGCGCAACGAGCCTTACTTAGGATACAAACTGGGCAAACAACTCGACGACCAGACCAGGAAGTTCCTTTCCAGCCCGCTCTCCTTCAAGATAGACAAGGAAAAAGGCAAAGTCTATTTATCCGCACTGTTCCAGAAAACCGAGTACGGCCAAACATTCCTGGCTAAATACGGAATAGACAGAAAATTCAAAGGGAAACAGCCTGAAACACGCGCAGTTCTCAATTTTATCACCAACTTCGTCTCAGAAGACGTCAAGACATATCTCGAATTGGGAAACTATACCATTCAATTTATGGGCTATAACTGGACAATTAACGACGGTCCGTAGTATTATGGCAACCTGCGAACCGTAAAACATGCACTCTGTAAGGAATCAACAACAATGGCAAAGAAAACGACCGCTAAAAATCAACGGCCCGCCCGAGAGAAATACCTCTTCACAAGCGAGTCCGTAACTATGGGCCATCCGGACAAAGTCTCCGACGGCATATCAGATGCAATCCTCGACGCAATGCTCGCCCAAGACCCCAAAAGCAGAGTAGCATGCGAAACGCTCGTAACGACCGGCCTGGTCGTAGTGGCCGGCGAAATTACAACGGAAGCCTACGTTGACATCCCGGACGTCGTCAGAAAAACAATCAAAAAAATCGGCTACGACGACCCAACAATAGGTTTCGATGGCGATGACTGCGCCGTAGTTGTTTCAATTGACAATCAAAGCCCGGACATATCACAGGGAGTAACCGAGGGATCGGGCCTGCACAAAGAGCAAGGAGCAGGCGACCAGGGACTAATGTTCGGATTCGCATGTAAAGAAACCAAAACGCTTATGCCCCTGCCAATTCATCTGGCCCACGCATTGACCGCCAAACTCGAAAAAGTCCGACAGACCAAAAAGCTCCCATGGCTTCGCCCCGACGGAAAAAGTCAGGTCACGGTGGAATATGAAAACGGCAGGCCAAAACGCATCCACACAGTAGTGCTCTCGACGCAGCACGCACCGACCATCCCCTACAACAAGCTGCGCAAGCAGCTAATCGAAAAGGTTATCCTCCCCGTCCTGCCCAAGCGACTCGTCGATAAGAATACGATATACCACATCAATCCCACAGGCAGATTCGTAATTGGCGGGCCAAAGGCCGACTGCGGACTCACAGGAAGAAAGATTATCGTAGATACCTACGGGGGCAGAGGAAGCCACGTCGGCGGAGCATTCAGCTGAAAGTACCCGACAAAGGTCGATAGAAACGCAAGCTACATGGCCAGTTACATAGCCAAGAACATCGTAGCAGCAGACCTGGCGGACACATGTGAAGTACAGTTGGCTTATGCAATCGGAGTCGCAGAGCCGATCTCGGTCCTGATAGACACCGAAGGAACAGGCAAAATCAGCGAAGCCGAGTTGAGCAGAATTGTCAGGGATATCTTCCCGCTCACACCCAAGAAAATGATCCAGCACTTGAACCTCGCCCGCCCCATCTTCGCCCAGACCTCTCATGGCGGACACTTCGGAAGAAACCTCCCGGATTTCACATGGGAGAAGACGGACATGGTCAACAAACTGCGGAAAGCAGCAGGATTGAAAGGAAAGAAATAACATCTCCACAATTAGGCGTTTCGCAGGCACTCTTCAGCCTGCTGTCACAACCGATGGCGGGCAGAGGTGTTCTCAGGCATTGAGTTTGCGGAGGATGTTCCAGTATGCTCCGCGGGCGCCGTTGCGGATGGCCTCGACGAGGGACTGATTCTCGTTGTAGTTGTAGCCTGCCGGCCCTTCGCGCGGCTCCGGCTGATCGCTCTTGCCCGAAGTGAAGAAGCGTTTGTCACCGCCGATCAACTCGGCGACAAGCCCGGCCGGGTCATCGCCAAGAGAAGGCGAGATGTAGAACGTCGGCTTGAACAAATCGAGCGGCCCGTCATACCGGCGATGGATTCCGCTGTCGTCGCCGGCCGCGATCCGCCTGCTGGTAGTCGCGTGGATGTCCGTGCCGGGATACAGCCGAATACCAAGCGCCGCCCCGGCGCAATCCGGATTGATTTGCTTTATGAAGTCGATTGTTTGCCGAGCCGTTTCGGCGGTTTCGCCCGGCCCGCCCAAAAGCAGGTCTATCATAACAGCCATATCGTTCGCCCGGCAGAGCTTCACCGCCGAGGCAAGGTCTTCGGGCGTGTGACCCTTGCAGTATGTCCGCAGCATGTCCGCGCAAGCCGAGTCGCCCGTGAAGTTGATGCCCACGCACCCCGCCCGCGCCATCTTCGAGGCCATCTCCCCATCGAACGGCTGAGGGGTCATATATGTGTACCAGCGGACCTTCCCGCCAAGGCCTCGTTCGATTAGCTCATGCAAACGGATTTTTATTTTCGGGCTTGGACCGTCGATTTCACTTGTTGAATTGATGATAGTGGTTGCGGTACTGGGGATTCTTGCAGCGATTGTAGTGCCTCAGTTTCGGGAGCACTCGACACTGGCAAAAGAAGCGGTCTCAGAGGACTCCCTCCGGGTATTGCGCGGCGCTATCGAG
This sequence comes from Sedimentisphaerales bacterium, assembly GCA_041322395.1. Classification (GTDB taxonomy): domain Bacteria; phylum Planctomycetota; class Phycisphaerae; order Sedimentisphaerales; family Anaerobacaceae; genus JAFGCD01. Next base: position 1,358,310 of record JBGLNQ010000001.1, on the reverse strand, counting down.
CTATACACCGCTCAGCACGGCGGCATCCCGCCGGGATACGAGGACGATGACGTCGCAACTACGCCGTCCGGAGAGTATTTCTATAATCAACTGGTCCGCGACGGACGCTATTTGTTGAAGATACCGATAAACCCATTCAACAACCTGGACACCATCCGGATTATAGGCAACTCCGGGGCGTTCCCCGCAAATGCCGCCGGCGGGTTTGGCTGGGCATATCAGCCGGCGACGAAGACCATCAGACTCGATTGGCCGGGTGCGGATAAAAGCGGAATCAGGTATTACGATTACTGAGCGACGGTGCGGAAGATCGGCTCAGTCTTCGATCTTGTCGAAAACAAGCGGTTCAGCGTATATATCATTTGGGTCCTGAGGGAAGCGGGGGCCGTAATCGAATATCTTAATCCATTCGGTGGTCCATTCTTTACCGTCTTGGGAGACGGGGCCTACGAATCTATCAGTGCTCTTACCGTCAATAACGTTATCCAGGAAGACAATATGGATATCTTCCAGTTCTATGCCTACGAACAGCTCCCTCGTGGCGGGAGTGTATTCAACGGGGCAATCCCCGGCTTTGTATGTGCTGAATTGCCCGTCTTTCATTTCGATTTTAGTCGTCTCGTTCGGCCTGATTTCAGCTCGGCCCATATCGGCAATCGCCGAGGATACGGCGCCGTCGGGACTCAAGACGATCTTCCAGGAGGCCTCTCTTGCCTTCCATGTGCCCGCTATATCCGGGGGCAGCACAACTTTTTTGGTTAACTCCCGGTGGCAGCCGCACGTTAGCAGGACAATCCACGCCAATGCAAAAATAATAGCAGTTCTCAGCTTCATTGTGATTACCTTTCGTATATCGTCTTTCGTCTAAAAGAAACCGCTATTTTAGCTGGCCGAGGGCAAATTGCAACAACAAAAAAAACGAGGCGGACTAAAAGCCCGCCTCGCTTAACTTACTAATCTGACTGAAATTAGCGAAGTCTTATTTGCGACGACGCAGGAACAATCCGCCCAGACCGAGCAGAGCAAACGTAATCGGCTCTGGAATCTGGTGAATGACCTGACTATCCATCGTCTCGCCGTCTCCGTTGAGCAACAAAAGTGTGACATCACCTTCACCTACACAATGAAATTCGATGAGGTCAGCAATCGTGCCGACAAGCGGAGGAAAAACAGGGCCAACGTGGGTGAGTTCGAGCAGCGTTACGGGATTATCTAATCCCAAAAGCGCAGCAGTCTCGGGGTCGTCAAGCGGATAAACAGCCCCTGCGTTGCCGGTCCAAAGCATAACGGCTTTGGTGCAATCGACAAGACCGGGGTCGCCGGCCTTGACACCCAGGAAATACACGCCACCGCCAGTTGTCCCATCACCAGTAACGTCAATAACCGCATATTGGCTGGGGCGTAACTCTATCGCGGTATCCGGCGTATTTATTTGTCCGTTCACCGAAATAAACAACGCAGCATTCGCCGCTGAAGTCATCGCTAAAACAGTAAACACAATCAATAAATTCTTCATCATCGTTCTCCTTCCAAAAACATTACATTTCGAACGTTACTACTTTAACATCCGATATTCATTTGTCAATTAGTTAGCAAAAACTAAGGTTTTCAAAACTATTCCGGCCTGTCGATGGTTCCACATTTGCCATCAAGCTGAGTGTCTTTAAACGTCCAGTGAGCAATCAGGATATCGAGGTCCTTCTGGTAAACTCGGCGTTTCAATACGCCTTCGGCCTTGTGGTCAAAATCGGCACAAGGGTCGGCGGTATCAATCTTCCTCGTCCAGTTAAGAATCAACATATCGAGATCTTTCTGGTAAACCCGGCGTTTCAAGACACCTTCTGCAGTTCCGTCGCCGTCGCCGTCGCACTGATAATTACCAGTAGCGGTCGGGTCGGCAGCCGTGTTGCACCAGCACTTGGGCTTCCCGTACGTTACCCAGTCGGCGTAAGTTGTGAAGCTGGGGGGGAAGCACTCGTCGTCGGGGGGGACTTGAACACAGCCCGGCAGAACAAGTGTCTCCGGCTCATTGGCGTCTTCCAGCACAACGTTGCCGCGAATGGCATTGGCTGTGATGCAAACCTCTGTGACGTCATCGTCAACGGTGACTGTGCAGAGAGTGCCGGATGTCGCGGGGGCGCTTCCACCTTCCGGATAAAGCGAACCCATCTCAATAGTCACACCTGGGGTTCCGATGCCGCCAAGGGCGTCCGGATCGCAGGGGTCGGCTACAGGCGTATAAGGGTTCGGAGATCCGACCCAACTATCCACCTCGCCGGTTTCGGGATTGACAACAATATTGTCGCGGAAGCTGCTCGGAAAGATTCCGTAGCCGCCGTTGTCGTCGCCGATAGCATAATCGCCGACAGCAATTATATTGCCGCCTGTGGCAGCGACGTCCAGAGCGAATGCCCTGATCAACTGCCCCTCATTTACGGACGTGTAGCCGATCGTGAGTTCCTTGCCGTCAAACTCTGCCGTGATAGTCACGGTTGCCCAGACCGGTGCCGCTAACAGTAATACTGTAACGGCTAAAATTAAAGTTTTCATACTAAAACTCCTTTCTCTTCTTCTTTTTTCTTCTTGCAGAGCAACACACTCCACAAAACATCTTGGTTTCCTGCCTTCAATACTACTTATCAGGCACGCCCATCCGGGCGTCGTACTGATGAGGCCCAGACTTCAGCGTTCCAACCCGACAGGAGTGGTCGGAATTTTATGTTATTCCTTCCAAATCTCCTTTCTTCGCTTTTTAGCGAAAAATGTGTGCTACTAACATATGCACAGGTTCATAATCGGTGAAGATTATCATTATATTACACAAACGCTCCGCAACTTGCAAGGAAAAAATGTTAAAAAGGGCAAAAAAAATGTTTCGCCCGTGAATTCGCCATGTCCGCTTGCCTCCGAAGGCCGGCGAAAACGTCGGTATTAAGGCCTGGATTTCCCGGCTTGGCGGCATGGCATTGCGGGCCTATGTAAATATGGACGTAAGGAATCTAAAATAACGCCCCATATCCGCGTTTTTGGCCGAAAAACCGCGTTTTTATAGGCGGCAGAGCAACGCAGAGGTAGGCTATTCACTTGCAAAGACAGGGTGGGCAAGAGGAGTAAGATGGGTAAAGTATGGCAAGGTGGGTCCGATAAAATAGAAATCACCTGCCTGCGGCTGAAATTAGTTGGTTTGGCCTGGGAAAAAAAATATTTTTTTTTGGTTTTAGGGGTTGATTTCTGTTTTTCACTTTCAGTTTTCAACGGGTTTGTTATTTTGCGGTGTATGAACAACATTTTGACGGGACGACTGTTATTTACGAGGCTATGCCTTGCGGCGGCGGCTCTGGGCCTGGTGGCGGTGGGCATTTTGACCATTTACTCGGTGGGGCACCCCGCCGAAACAACCACTGCGACCAACACCGCACGTCTGGCCGGCCGTTGGGAGAAGCAACTCGTCTTCGCAGCCGTCGCCGCAGCCGGGTTCGTCGTGGTCAATCTTCTCGACTACAGGCGATTCGGAAAGGCCGCTTACTGGATATATGCTCTCGTCCTGGCGATGCTCGTGCTCCTGCTCGTTAGCAGGTATCTCGTCCCGCTGCCTTTCGCGCGTGAAATAAACTACACCCACAGATGGATACAACTCGGCGCAGCCGGAAGAAGTCTGTTCATGGTGCAGCCTTCGGAACTCTGCAAGCCGGCCTATATTATTGCCTTGGCGTGGTATCTCCGCTATCGCAGCAATTACAGAAGCTTCAAGGGGCTTGTCGGACCCTTTGTGCTTACGTTGATTCCGATGGTGCTGATCCTCCTCGAGCCTGACCTGGGCACCGTGATGCTGATGATGCCGGTCCTTATCACGATGCTGTTCGTGGCGGGGGCGAAGGTCAAGCACTTCCTGATCATAGTCCTTCTGGCGCTGATGGTGAGTCCCTTGCTGTGGTGCAAGATAAGGCTGAATCAACGGATCAGAATAAGTGGCGTGCTGCTGCAGAACGGTTGGGTTCGCCAGAAGGCTGAGCGACATCCGGCCATCGGAAGGATCCTGGTCGGAGGGAAATTCAGCACGCGACAGTGGAAGAACGAATGGGGCTATCAGATAATTCGCTCGAAATACGCCATTGCCTCCGGGGGCGTGAAGGGCTATGGCTTTCGCAAGGGGCCGTTTATCAGGTACAACTTTCTGCCCGAGCGCTACAACGACTTCATATTCGCCACGATAGCTCATCAATGGGGCTTCCTCGGATGCCTCGTGCTGCTGGGGCTCTATGTTGTTATCGTTGCTTGCGGGGTGGCGATCTCTTCGCACTGCACCGATCCGTTCGGGCGATTGCTCGCAATTGGCATCGTGGCAATGTTCGTGGTGCAAGTCATCGTGAATGTCGGCATGACGATGGGTCTGATGCCTGTTACCGGTCTGACTCTGCCGCTGGTCAGCTACGGAGGTTCGAGTTTGCTGGTGAGCATGGTTTTCATAGGGTTGTTGAACAACATAGGCCGACGCAGAGCGTTCACCGTCGCGCCGAAACCCTTCGAGTAGCCGCCTGATTTCGAGTTGCCGTTTCCGACCGCCGCAGAGATGCCCTGAAAAATATACGCAATATTATCCCGGCGGTACGATATACCAACTATGATAAAGGGTTTCAGGCAAATTGCTTCACTGACCGCGATGAGCAGGGCCTTCGGATTGGTTCGGGACATGGCCTACAGCCATTTTTTCGGCGCAAATCAACTGCTCGACGCCTGGATAATCGCATTTCGCATTCCGAATCTCAGCAGAAGGCTCTTCGGCGAGGGGGGGGCCTCGGCCTCGCTAATTCCCGTCTATAGCGAGACGCTGCACAGCGATAAGCAGCAGGCGGCCAGGCTCGCTAATACGGTTGTGACGGTCATGTTCGTGCTTCTGGCGGCCCTGGTGCTGCTCGGCGAAGGCGGTATCTGGCTGTACTATAAGCTCTTCGGCGGAACCGGTGAAACCGTCCTGATACTGTCGTTAAGCTCGATTATGCTGCCCTACATGCTGTTTGTGTGCATAGAGGCCGTGGTGGCCGGCTTGTTGAACGTTCATCGTCATTTCGCCGCGCCGGCCGCGGCGCCGGTGGTTTTGAACATTTGCATCATCGGAACAATCGTAATAACGGGATGGGTGGCCAAGATCGAACCCAGGGTGCAGTTGTTCTATGTGGCCCTGGCGGTGCTTGTAGCGGGGTTTATGCAATTAGGCATGCAAATGCCGGCGCTTCGGCGTTGCGGCATTTCGATTCGACCGGCCTGGGACGTGCGCTCCGAGCAGTTCAGGAAGATACTCATGCTGATGGGCCCGATGATATTAGGGCTGGCCGCAACCCAGATAAACACCCTTGCCGACGATCTTATCGCATGGTGGTTCTCGGGATCGCCTGAGAAGGGGGACTTTTTCGAGCTTTTTGGCATGCAAATAGCATATCCTATGCAGCGAGGGTCCGTATCGCATCTATATTACGCCCAGCGTCTCTATCAACTCCCGTTTGGCGTGCTCGGCATATCGCTGGCGACGGCCATATTCCCCGTGATGAGCGCAGATGTCGCCAGGAAAGATTTTACCGCACTGCGGGCGACAATCGCCAGAGCGATGCAATCCACGGTGTTCGTAGCCGTTCCTGCGACTATAGGGCTTATTATTGTAGCCAGGCCTTTGATTTCCGCGGCATTCGAGCACGGCCAATTCGACGCGGAAGATACGAAGATGGTCGTCAAGACGCTTTGCTTCTACGCTATCGGACTATGCGGGTACTTCTCCCAGCAGATCCTTGCAAGGGCATTCTACTCGATGCAGGACTCAAAAACCCCCATGCGCAGTGCATTAGTGGCGGTATCAGCCAATTTAATGCTGAATCTAACGCTTATTTGGTATCTGGACAGGGCGGGGCTGGCATTAGCCACGGCAATATGCTCCTATCTGCAGGTGGTGATACTTCTCGCCACACTCAGAAAGAGGTTGGGGCCGTCAATATTGGATGGAATGACACAGACGCTCACAAAAACATGTGCAGCGGCGGTTTTTATGGGGGTGTTGGGCTTCGCCGTCATGGTACTGATGAAGAGCCTGCCGGAAGGCAGAGTTTTCGATATTATAAGGCTTCTCGTTGTTGTCCCCCTGGCCGCAGGGGCGTACCTCTTGGCAGCAAAGCTCTTGCGAATCAAGATGCTCTCAATCTTCACCGGACGAGGCCAAACAAGAAGATAAAGTCTTAAACGATAAGGGTTTGTGGATAAGAAGACAGCCCGAATAGGCCGAGGCAAACGCCAGGAAACGCCCCGGTGATAACGCCGATTGGAACTAATTATCGGCAAAAATGTCTTTTGAAGCAGGTCTTTTCAAACGGACGCCGCATGTCGAGGGCCGTTTTCGGCTGAGAACTGTGTGCTAAATCAGTGAAAATACCGGACTTATGCTGTTATTATGGCTAAAGACCGAAAAGGCAATTACCCGAAATATATATAATATATTAGTGCAGGCTATTTGTTGCTATTTATCCGGAGAAAAATATGCGCAAGGTCATTTGTTTGGTAGTGTTATCGGCATTTGTGTCGTGTTCATCATTGGCTGGGGCTGAGCAGTTGGATTTCGCCAAAACTGTCGCCGGCCCGGTATCCTCGCCCCCGGTCGGTCCACATACCGCTTTACCGCTGCAGGATCGCCTTGTTTCGTCATCGGTGGCTCGAAGGCTCCATGATATGGCCTATGAGATTGGCAAGCCGCAGAAGGCTGATGACGCTGAAATTGAGCAGGCGATCGTGCTGTTGAAGGCTGCGATGGAGTTGGATAGCGGCGCGAGCTATGTACTGCCGACACTGATAGAAATCGCCTCGCGGGCTTCCAAGGTTGACCATTCCAAGCTTTTATGGGGCTTGCTCACGAAGTATCTGGGCCAGAAAGCCGACCTTGAAGTGGCCGACAAGGCCATCACGTACCTGCTTGAAAGGGCCAACTCGCGTGAGGAGCGTGAGAAGGCGTTTTCGGAGTTGTTAATGATAGCTGGCCAGAGGAACAACGTTCTCAGTTCCGAGTTGCTTACCATGCTCGGCCTGCTAATGGCGGAGAAGCCGGACAATGATGCGGCCAAGTTCTACCTAACGCAGGCCTACAAGGCCAACAAGCTCAACAAAGTGGCATTCTGGAAGTATGTAGAGATGTTTCCCGAAAATGTGCGTGCGAACGATTACCTCGTACACTTCAGACTTGCTCTGAGCGAAGACCCATCCAGCATTGAGGCTGCTATGGGTATGGGTCGTTACGCCGAGAAGGCCGGGCTTTACGATACAGCCGCGGCGGCCTACCAATATTGTGCGGACCTGTTCAGGTATCTCTACCCTTCCGATCCGCTGCCCGCAAGTATATACATCCCCTGGGCCATTAGTTGCTATAACACTGATGACAACCTGCCCAAATGCATGGAAATCCTGAATACGGTGCGCCAGGAAGTGGGTAGATATAAACGACCCCGGCGTTCCCGGCCATGAGGGCTTTAACGGTTATATGAGCAAATACGAGACTACGAACGCTCAGTATTGTGAATTTCTCAATGCCGCCAAGGCTTCCGGCGATATAACTTTTGACGGGAACTTTATCAAAGGTGCCAGTGGTTCAAATGGCGGAGCGGATTATGTGGGTGAGATTTATTATTACCTTGCAGGTACTGGAATTAACCTCAATGGAGCCACCGACGGCGGAGCGGCACGGATTAACTGGACTGGCAGCTTGTTCACTGTTGACAGTGGTTTCGGAAACCATCCTGTTACCTATGTAAGCTGGTACGGAGCAACGGCCTTTTGCAACTATTACGGGTGGCGGCTGCCTACCTATTGGGATTGGCAGGCGGTGGCGGATTATAACGGCAGCTATACCTATGGTTGCGGGACGAGCATAAATAACAGTATTGCGAACTATTATAATTCAACGCATCCGTATGGGACTACCGTTGTAGGCAGCTTTGGTACTTATGGTTATGGAGTGTGCGATATGGCGGGCAATGTGTGGGAGTGGACGAGCAGTTGCTATTACGCTGGTTGCGATTATGGCTATCGCGTCCTTCGCGGCGGCAGTTGGAACTACACCGGCAACATCTGCACTGTCTCGGGCCGGCTCAACTACTGCCGCCCGTACCACTCGATCAGCTACGCCGGGTTTCGTGCGTGTCGTTGAGTTCTGTTTCGCCTGGATTTTCCGTTACCCTTTGCACTTTGTTCTTTTACACTTTGCATCCGAGCGAAGCGAGGTTTCCAAGAGACGGCGATTGATAGTAGAATCCGGGCACGGCCTATGTCTTCCGCTTTTTAAGCCCTAATAGCACCTCACTGGGATAAGTGAAGCACTCTTGTTGTACGCTGACCATCGATTACTCGAAATCCGCTATTATAGTTACATTGGGAATTGCTGATTTCAAATCAGAGACGCCTTCGGCTGTAACCCGCGTCTGGCGAATATCCAAATGTGTAAGTGATTTGAGCGACTTCAAGTGCACCATCCCCGCATCCGTCACCTGTGTACCGTTGAGTCTCAGGTACTCCAGGTTCTTGAGCTTTTTAAGATGTACCAAGCCCGAATCGCTCACCTTTGTATCAGACAATGTTAATAGCCTCAACTTAATCAATTCACTCAGATGCACAAGCCCTTCATCCGTTACCTGTGACCCATCGAGGTGCAGCTTTAGCAGATTCTTGAGCTTCTTAAGATGTGCCAGCCCTCCATCGCTCACCTTTGTATTAGGCAAATGTAAATACCTTAACTCAGTCAATTCACTCAGATTCGCCAGGCCAGCGTCCCCGATATTAGTGTTGTACAGAAACAGGCGTTCCAACTTGGTCAACCCTTTTAGATGCACCATCCCGGCATCGCTCACCTTTGTACCATTCAACTCGAATGCCCTCAACTCAGTCAGTTCACTCAGATTCATCAGGCCCGCGTCTCCGATTTTGCAGTAGTACAGTTTCAGGCTTTCCAACTTGGTCAACCCTTTTAGATGCACCATCCCGGCATCGCTTATTTCCGAACCAGTCAGTACCACCTGGCGGAGCGTATTCGCTCTTCCTACAACCCTCATATCCTCATCGGTCACAGTCTTCGAGTAGAAGTAATTGGGCCGTTTCGGTATGGGCAGCTTGTATTTCTCCGCCAGCTCCAAATACCATTTCGGCCCCCGGATTTTCTCAGCATATCCCCCCCGTTCTCCCGCCAAGGCCCTTAGTTGCTCGTTAATCCCCGGCTGGCTTAGGCGGAACACCGCCGCCGCTATCACCCCCACAACCAGAGCCGCAACCAGCACAAACCACAACTTGCTTCTGCGATGCTTAGGCCTTTGCATCTGCTCAACTTCATCGGTTATCTGCTGTTTGTCCATACCCGCAATTCTATGTTATTTCGGTCGAACCGGCAACAAGCCCCACACAATATCCCCATCCACCCTCACGGCCACTTTACGCTCGTAGATGCTAACCTCACCGGCCTCGGTCGTACTATTCACTTGTGCTTGCACTGCCTTAAAACGAGATATTGTCAAATGTTATGGATGAGATTTTTCGGTTCAATAGCCCAGCCGCTTCGCGGGCTGTTTTGAGCTTTTCATCAGCCCAGCCCCTTGGGGACAGGCCTCCAAAGCCAGATTGGGGCCTTCTAAACATCTGGCTTCGGCTGGGGGGTGTTTGAAAAGATAAAACAACTTCGCCGAAGGCATTCCACAGCTTTGGCATATTTGGCCTTGAACATCGTGATGAACAGGTCAAAAGCCCGCCGGGCTCGGGGCGTAAGCGAGAAGTCCAGGACATTACATTTTCCGGAAAAATGGGGTGAATCGGTGCAAATCCTTGTTCGGAGCAAAAAATCGGATGATTTGAGGTTGAGGTCCCCGCGGATTTTGGTAGAATACCGGGGTAAAAAAACAAGCCCGAAGCGTAAGCGCCGGGGTATCGCAGGGATATACCCCCTCCCCCCTGGCGGGGCTTACGCCTGCCCCTTGGGGGGTCGGGGCTTGTAACCTGGACTTTTAACGCAGGCGTCAGGTTAGGCCTAACCTGCGATTTTGCAGAACTCAATGACAACTTAACAGCCAAAATGATTGGAGGATTGCAGGTATGCTTAGAATTGGCATTGTCGGCTTCGGATTTATGGGGCGGACGCATTATTCGTGCTGGAAGAAGGTTAAAGGGGCCGAAGTTGTGGCGATTTGCGACTTTAATCCCAATATTGTCGAGGATACGAAGAAGGCGGTGGGCAATATCGGCGATGCGGACTCGAATATCAATTTCACCGGCATCGAGCTTTACAGCGATTCCGAGAAGATGTTGGCCGAGGCCAGGCTCGATGCGGTCTCGATAACTCTGCCGACGTTTCTGCATCCGGAGTGCTCGGTCAAGGCCCTCTCGGCGGGCGTGAACGTGATATGCGAAAAGCCGATGGCGCTGAATGTGGCCGAGTGCGAGAAGATGATCGCTGCGGCCAGGGAGACGGGAAAGCTGCTGCAAATCGGCCATTGCGTCCGGTTCTGGCCCGAATACGCCAAGACCAAAGAGATTATCGACAGCGGCAAGTACGGCAAAGTAGTCGCAGCATCGCTGCGGAGGCTCGGCTCGCCGCCGACATGGAGCGCGGACAACTGGTTCCTCGACGACCGGCGGAGCGGCGGTATGGCGCTCGACCTGCACATCCACGATACCGATTACGTCCGGTACCTCTTCGGAATGCCCAAGGCGGTTTCGAGCATAGGGGCCAGCGCGCCCGGCGGCGGGCTGGCCCACATCGCTACCCAGTACATCTACGACGATGATATCGCCGTGACCGCAGAGGGAGGCTGGGCGATGACACCGACGTTCGGGTTCGAGATGAGCTTCCACCTGGCCCTCGAGAAGGCCACCATAATTTACGACCTGACGCGCGACCCGATGTTCAAGGTCTGCCCCGCTGAGGGCGAGCCTTTTACACCCAAAGTGGCCGAAGGAGATGGCTGGTTTCTGCAAATCAAGCATTTCGCCAAGCTGATTCAAGGCGAAGAGCTTGAAGCGATCACCACGCTCGAACAGTCGCGGGATTCGGTGAAAATCGTCGCCGCGGAAAAGGAATCTGTTAAGAAAGGACGGATAGTGAAAATCTCGTAACCGGGGGTCAAACCCGCTTTCCAAAGGATCGAATAGGAGAACAGCAAAATGAAATGTAAGAATTGGCCCGTAGGAGTTTGCAGTTGGTCGCTGCAAACGGATATTTCAGGTATACACGAAAAGTGTGGGTACTACCATGAAGATAAAAGCACAAAATAAATCAGTGTTCACTCGAATATGGAGAATTAAATATCAGAGATTGATAGTAACTGCGTGTTTCATTCTGTGGTATTCAATGCTTCTGTATGTCGGAAGCATGTTTTTTTACGTTGCGGGCGCCTTAGGTGAAGGTGGGGAAAGGTTGCCATCTTTTTTAATCTTTTTAATCGTAGGTCTAATTATATTGGCATCATCACTGCTTAGTAAAATGTTCCAGAATTGGTTGCGTGACAAAAGGAATAATCGCGATAGAGGAAATAATGGGGTGTAGCGGTGTCGTATAGGGGCAGATAATCTCAATCTCATAAAAGGAACAATGATTTGACCTGCGGCTTGCCCGCCGGTTTTTGAACTTGATTTTGGAGAACAGCAAAATGAAATGTAAGAATTGGCCCGTAGGAGTTTGCAGTTGGTCGCTGCAAACGGATATTTCAGGTGTTGCGACCGCGATGAAGAATATCGGCCTGGAGCACGTTCACCTCGGCATTAGGGGGGCGGTCGAAGACCCCGACATCATGGCTGAGATTCAGGATCAGAACTGGACGATAACCGCTACGATGATCGATTTCCCACAGGAAGACTACTCGTCGCTCGACGCGATAAAGGTTACCGGCGGCATCGTTCCGGACGACTGCTGGGAGCTTAACCGCAAGCTGTTCCTCGGAGCCGTCGATAAAACGGCGATTCTCGGCGTGAATTATCTCTCGATGCACGCAGGGTTTATCGACGAAAGCGACGAGTCGCACGCCAGGGTATTTCGCGACCGAATCAAGCGCCTGGCCGACGCCGCCGGCGATAAAGGGCTAACGCTGCTGCTCGAAACAGGCCAGGAGACGGCCATCGAACTGCGCAGCTTCCTCGAACAGATCAACCACCCAGCAGTCGCAGTCAATTTCGACCCGGCCAACATGATCCTCTACGACAAGGGCGACCCGATACGGGCGCTTCGCCTGCTTGCACCCTGGATAAAACATCTGCACGTCAAAGACGCCACGCGAACGAAAGAGCCAGGCACATGGGGAGCGGAAGTACCCTGGGGTGACGGCCAGGTCGGTATCAAGAAATTCGTGAGCGCATTAACGGATATCGGATTCGACGGCGCGATGGCGATCGAGCGTGAAGCCGGCGACGACCGAATGGCCGACATCGCCCTGGCCGCGGACAGACTAATGGATATCCGCGGATAAGCCCGGAAGGTTGTCCGAATCCTAAGCACGAAATCCGAAATCCTAAACAAATTCAAAATGCCAATGACAGAATGATCAAAACTGTTCTGACTGCGTCAGAATAGGGTCTTGAAGATTTGGATATTCGTATTTGTTAATTTTTTCGTATTTGCATAATACAGCCGTAATCCTGTCCCCCAGTGGCGACGGAGTAAAGACCTGTGTTCGTGCGGAAACCCCCTCCCCCCTGGGGGACAGGCTTACGGGCGGGGCTTGTTGCGGGCCGGCTCAGGGGGGCGGGATGACGCCGTATGTCTGCATTATTTGAAATTATTGCTTTCTTCGGTCTCCAGCCATTGTGCGAGTGTCTGGGCGTTCTTGTCTTTGTCCGAGAGGATCGGGGTTTTTACGGGCCAGTCTATTCCTATCTCCGGGTCGTTCCAGAGGATTCCTGATTCGCACTTTGGGCCGTAGATTCCGGTGCACATATACTGAATCTCGGCGTAGTCGGAGAGTACGGCGAATCCGCGTGCGAAGCATGCCGGTGCGAAGAGTTGTATCTTATTCTCAGCGGAGGCCTCGATGCCGAACCACTTGCCGAGCGTCGGCGATTCCTTCCTGATATCGACTGCGACCAGGAATGCCGTGCCCACCGTCACCCTCATGAGCTTTCCCATGGGCGGGGCCCACTGAAAGTGCAGGCCGCGAACGACGTCCTTTCGCGACGCCGAGTGGTTCAACTGGACGAACTCCGTCGGCAGGCCGAGCCGCTCGAACTGGTCTTTGCGGAAGACCTCCATAAAAAAGCCGCGTTCGTCCTCGAACACTTCAGACTTAACAACAACGGCACCGTCCAACGGCGTCTTCTCAATGTTGATCTGCATACTTCTGTCTCCGTGAATGTTTCAATAGAACTTCTCCCGGCCAAGCCGGGAGCTTGGTTTTTATGCCACTAAGCCCCGACCGTTACAAGCCCCGACCCCCTCAGGGGCAGGCATAAGGGAGGGGGTAACCCACTCACGGTTTTCATCCCGGCGCTTACGCTTAGGGCTTGTTGTTCATCCCGGTCGCTTACGCTCCCGGCTCTTCTGACTTCTGTCTTCTGACTTCTGTTTTCTGTAGTTCAAGCCTCTGCCGAATCCTTTTGGCCCGCGTCGGCGTCGGCCTGGTCTTGGTTTTGAGGCTTTCGCCTTTCGGCGTTCATACTCCGGACGATATCTTCGAGCTTCTTGTTCATTCGTTCGCTCTGCTCTATCAGCTTCTTCAACTGCGAATGCGTCGTCTTGGCGCCGAAGATACTCTGTGCGAAGACCAGCAGGAACAGCACCGCCACTGTCCCGCCGACAGCCAGATAGCTGGTCGATCGCGAAATCTTTTCCAATAATTCAAGCATCCCTTGCCCCATCGTCTCGTCGCCCGAAAGAATTCTTCAATAGTCTCGACAGCATACAAACACCCTCGCAAGAATACCGCCGACGCCACCCCGCGTCAAATCAAAAATACGCTCCCCCTGACCCCGGTTGTTTTGCCCGCAAGGGCTTACAGTGCCCGAATCCTGCAAGAACGCCCGATATCAGAGCGAAAAGATGCTTGCGAAAGGCCCGCCCTTCTGCTTATATTGACTTGTTAAGGCTTCTGCAAAATTGCAGGTTAGGCCTACTTAACAAAAGAAAAAATCCTTTCCTGATTTTTTCTTTTTAATGGCAACGTTTTGTTTAATAAGCAGTTAAGCGATTCCTGAAGAAAATCACAAAGAAGATTTTCTTCAAGAATATAGGCCTAACCTGCAATTTTGCAGAAATCATTGACTTGTTAGCAATGGAGTATTCGGCACAGGACGATTATGGCGAAGATAACTTTCAGCCTTGACGAGCTTATTGGCATACTCTCGGCCAACGCGGTTTTGCCCGGGAAGATTGTACGCGTGAAGGCGAAGGGCCGGAGCCTGCAATTCGCGATTAAGACCGGTTCGTTCATCCTGCCTTTCGTCCCCGCTTCGCTGAGCTATACGAGCTTCGACGGCGACAATGCGGTATTCGAGTTGAACGTTGTAGGCGGCCGACTGAACAAGGCCACAAGCTGGTTTAATAAACTATTGAAGCCCAAGCTCCCGGCATGTATGATACTCGACTACCCGAACATCTCCGTCGATGTGAACAAACTCCTCGCCGAAAAGGGTATCAAAGGCGTGCGCGTGAAGGACATGTTCTTCGAGAACGACAAGTTTGCTATTGTTACTGGTAACGCTTGAAACTTATGATTTCGGCCCAGCCTGTAGAATCGAATGGGCCTGCGTTTAACAAGTGCAGGGACGATGTTATGAAACGATGTGATTTTTTGAAGGCATCAGGATTGGCGGCGGTTGGTGTTTTGAGCCGAGGTGTTGTTGCGGGCGAGCGCAGGCGGCCTAATCTTTTGGTGATTCATACGGACGAGCACAATTTTCGCACGTTGGGCTGCTATCGGGCGACGATGGGCCCCGAACAGGCCTTGATGTGGGGCGATGCCGTGGTCAAAGGCGCCAATGCGAAGTCATTCACAACGGACCGGCTCGCGGATAAGACGGTCGATTTCATTTCTGCGAACAAAGATAAGCCCTTCTGCTATATGGTGAGCATCCCCGACCCCCGCGGCCCAGATACAGCCCGCCAGTAGTCCTCGAAATAATATCTAAGTGAAAACGGCCAACGATAACCTGTTGGCCGCCCTGTGACAACCAGAATTTATCCAATTTTTACTTTTTCTTCTTGGCCTTCTTCTTTGTCGCTTTTTTCTTAGCCGTTTTCTTTTTTGTTGCTACTTTTTTCTTTGCTTCTTTCTTCGCCATTTTGGAGCCTCCCGGCAAAAAAAGTGAATTTGATCAGCGGATTAACATTTAACAATTCCGCTATTAGCGGCATCCCTGCTCGGCTCTCGATGTTTTGCCGAGAGTAAAATCCCGCCCAGTCGGTTTATGTTCGCCTCGGCGCTGTTGAATACGGGTATATCAGTGAATTCGGAAAGTTCGCGGACAAGCAGAGGAGAACTTGAGCATACGCCTGAAACGGCATCCGGAATCAAATTGAATCTTTCGGCAAGAGTCCTAAGCCCGCCGACCGCGCCGAAAGCATCATTGGCGCAGAAGATCAATTTGTGAATCCTCTCGACAACCTGCGGAGAACTCAGCAGCATCGCAGTCTCGCGCTGAATGACTCCATCGGCAAACTCAACGACCCAAAAATTCTTTGGGTTGTTGGCATATTTGAGGTCGAGTTGATTGAAAATCGCCAACAACTCCTCCTGAGACAGCATATAGGTGGAAGGATAGCCAAGGTATGTAAAATCTGCGTATGGGGCAGCGCCTGCATCGTTCATGTGAAGTATGTCCTTCAGGCCGGCGGTTCCGGTACCCTTTGAAGCCCTGACATTATGCCCCAGCGACCTCAGGGCCCAGCAACAGGCTGCGGCAGCCATGCTTTTGCCTGAATTCATCGATGTTCCGCAGACGAGAATCATGCGTGATCTTGGCTGTTTCTTGACGCTGCGTCTGGGTTTTATAAGCGGGAAATCGCGCGTATTCAGCACTTTAGCGTCCCCGTTACAGACATAGCCGAGGATTCTGACCTTGGTCGGGTCTTTTATAAGCGAGTTTTTTGTTTTGACGAGTCCGATCATTCCCGAACGGGCCAAAAGGTCGGCTTCCTCAACCATTTTATCGGGCACCATCCCCTCGTAATAATCCGGGGCATATCTGTTGCCGAACACGAAGATTGCTTTGGTGCCGTCATGTATTCTGTGTATCCGCCCGGAGATATTTTCCAACTCGGAGTGCTGGCCAATCCGGCTGACTACGCCATAGACAACGTCCCCTATTTGTGGGGTTTTGTCTAAAAGTTTACAAAACCTTACCTGACCGGGTTTCATGGTAAATGCCGCACTTGGAAAGATGAAACCTCTTGCGATTTTCTTTGCGCCGGCTTTTTCGGGTGTCGGAACAGCTAAAGTCATATTATTCCACCTCAAAATCATAATCATCCCGCTCGTCCCGCTCGTCGTAGAACTCATCGCCGCCAAGAAGGCCCATTTCAGCGAGGCTGGCGCATTTCAGACAGTATCGAGCCCAGGGGATTGCTCGAAGTCTGGCTAACGGAATCATCTCACCGCTGCCCTCGCATATTCCGTATACGCCTTCTTCGATTCTGTCGAGGGCGTCTTCGATCTCCAGCAGCAGCCTTCTTTCACTATCCATCAATCCCAGCGTGTTTTCCAACTCGTAGTTATCGGTTCCCAAATCAGCCATGTGATAGGGCGTGTTCGACAAATCAGTCCTTTGGTGTCGCAATGCACCGTTCTCCATAGAGCTTACATTACCCGTTATTTCCCTGCGTTTAGCCAGAAGGTCTCGCTTGAGTTCTTCTATTTCGGCCCCTGTCAACGGATGGTCTTCACGTCGTTTCTTTACCATGAGGATCCTCACTTTAGTTAGATTTGTACCGACTTCTCACTGAAGATATCAAGGGCGGCCTTCTTGAGCCTTCTGCGAGTTTTCCCGACCTTCTTTGGGGTCCTGGTCTTCTTCCCGTGTTTTTTTTGCACCTGCAATCATGAATCATGGGCTGACTATTTAGTCAGTTTTGGCCAGTCAGTCAAGAAAAATTTTGCCTCCGGACATATTTTTTTGTGTGGTGAAATGACACCGTCGCCCGCGCAACCAATCATAGAAGACAGTTGCCCAGAATCGCGGTCGCCTCTTCTATCTTCTTTATAACTTCTGTTACGTCGCCGGCATCTGAAATGGAGGCGTCGAACCCGTTGCGCATCAGCGATTCGGACTCGTGCAAGCCCAGGCTATCGGCCAGGGCTATGATCTTTATGGTCTGCAAATCCTCTTCGCCTCGAATGTAATCGCAGATTCCTGCGGCGTCTATGTCTTTTGCCAGGAGATTTACGACAAGAACGTGCGGGGTGAATTTCTGCACAAGGGCGCCTGTCCGGAGATTACTACCGGCTGTTCTTACTTCGTAGTCGCCTCTGTTCTTCAAGCCCTGGGCGAGAGAGTCGGCGGCATCGCCGTCGCTATCGACGATGAGAACCCGAATTTTGCCGACGGGGATCGCTGTGGCAGGCATATCGTGAATCTTCATGAAGCGCACAAGCTCGGTGACGGGTATTCTTCTATCCTTGCTGCCTGGAATACGGTAGCCCTTGATCTGCCCGTTATCAAACCACTTTGAAACTGTCCGCGGAGCGACGTTGCAAATTTTCGCGACTTCGCCGGTTGTCAGTACGTTTTTGCCTTTTGCCATCTACGGATTCCTGCAATTTCTTCACACCTAATCCGCAAATATATTCGGCTTTTCGAGGCCGGCTGTTTAATGGGGAGGTCTCAATTCACGCTATAATGCCGAATTACGGCGAATCGGGCCAAGGCGATGTCCGATAAGTGCGCAGCCCTTTCGCCCGATCCGAGTCGGCCGCGACGGTGCTGCAGACATCCTCAGAATGGGCATAATTAGTGAGAATAATTTTGATTTATACAGAGCAGAGGTTACAATCTCGCCGATTATAAAAATCAAGAAAGAGTTTTTCTTTTGTTAAGTAGGCCTAACCTGCAATTTTGCAGAAGCCCTTAGTTTGCTCATAAGGAGGCGTTAGTTATGAAAGTACATCTGTCGCGACCGGACATTACCGAAGCTGAAATCGAGGCTGTCTGCGAGGTTCTTCGCAGTCCGAATCTTTCATTGGGGCCTAAGCTCGGCGAATTCGAGCAGGCCTTTGCCGAGTATATCGGGACCAAGCGAGCGGTCGCGGTCAACAGCGGGACGAGCGGCTTGTTTCTGTGCCTCTCGGCTATGGGTATCGGGCCGGGCGACGAGGTTATTACCACGCCCTTTACCTTCATTGCATCGACGAACTGCATTCTAATGGTGGGGGCAAAGCCGGTGTTTGTCGATATTGACCCGGAGAACCTGAATATCGACCCAGCCAAAATCGAAGCAGTTATTACCGATAAGACTAAGGCAATCCTTCCGGTCGAGGTCTTCGGCAGCCCCGCGGGGTTCGACAAGATTTGCAAGGTCGCCCGCAGGCACAATCTACCTGTGCTTGAGGATAGCTGCGAGGCCCTCGGCTCTGCCCTGAACGGCAAGAAGACCGGCACGTTCGGGAAGATGAGCGTATTTGCGTTTTATCCGAATAAGCAGATGACCACCGGCGAGGGCGGGATGATTATGACCGACGACGATGAGTTGGCCGATATGTGCGTCTCGCTGCGGAACCAGGGCAGGGGCAAGGGCGGCGGTTGGCTCGGGCACGAGCGGCTCGGATACAACTATCGACTCAGCGATATTAACTGCGCGCTGGGGATCGTGCAGCTCTCGAGAATTGAGGAGATTAAGGCCAAACGCCATAACGTTGCCCAGATGTATCAGGAGATTTTAGGCGGCGATGAGAGGATTATCGTGCCGTCAGAGCCGAAGGGCTGCGAGGTTAGCTGGTTCGTATTCGTCGTCCGCCTGGCGGGAGATGTTACACTGGAGCGACGAAACGCCGTCCTCGATGCGATGCGAGAGAAGGAAATCGGCGTGAGTAATTATTTCCCGCCCGTACACCTCCAACCATTCATGGCCGAGCAGTTGGGCTGCAAGGAAGGCGACTACCCCGTTACCGAGGCCGTCTCGAAGAGCACCATCGCCCTGCCGTTCTACAACAATATGACCAAAGACGACATCGCCTTAGTCTGCAATACGCTCAAAGAAGTCCTTGATAGCACATCGTGAGTTTCTTAGACACAGATTAACTTGGCGCGGCCTTTGGCCGCAACCAAAAAGTAATAAAATTTGCTCTACCCAAATTTTGAACTTAAAATTTGCAGATTTGCGTTTTGCACGTTTGTATTTGTATATTACATATTATGTAGAGACAGGCAGGATCGGCTGGGGGCCGAGACTGGGTAAAAAGTGTTGCACAGTGTTGAGCGTATTTGGAGAAGGAGAAGAAAATGAGAGGCTGGAGAACTAAGTTCATATTTCTGCTGATAGTGTATTTTGCAGGTTTTGCATCGGCGATCTACGCATTGGCGCCCACTCCCCAGGGTCAGGACGGCGAAGGGGTTCTAAATGGTGACTTCCAAGTGAGCAAATTCGCCATATCGTTCAATTCCGGGCTGCACAAGGCTATCGGAGCAGGCAAGGAGGCGGCACAACATGCGGCGAAACTCCTCAAGCAAAAGATCGACGAATATCAGTCCCAATCAAACAGTTAGAAACAGCATGGGCGAGTCGGAGGCCCGTGCATGCGAGCGCGGCCGAGACGGCTGCGACACATAAGGAGAGCGTATCCCGGCGCAATAATATCGAATGCTAACGTGTTTTTGGGAATAAGTTTCCGCGTGTGCAACAAGTTGCACACCCTACCGAATCTCATCGGAGGGAGGGTACGCAACACTGATTGGCCGTGGGTCACCGGGGATCCACGGCCAATCACCCATTTGGGACGATTGCCGTCACCTCTTTTTGTTAGTTACCGCGTGTGCAACAAGTTGCACACCCTACTTCTGCTGCGGCAAATTCGAATATCGAAATCCTAAATCCACCACGGGATCCCTCGCGGGACAAATTCGAAATACGAATTGCCAAAATCAAAAACGCTTCATTCGAGGTATCGCACCATCCGGTTTGTCAGAGTTTTACTTTTAGCGTTTGCTTCTCTTCCGGGGGCAGTGATCCTATGCCCTTGAGCATCTCGGCTTTGTCGGTTCCGGGTTCGCCGATGTTGATCGTGTATTTTCCTTCTTTGAAGACCTTCGGGCGAAACGACTCGCCCTTTATTCGCAGGGTATAGACGATTTCTCCGTCCGCCTCGTCGATGACCTGGACTACCGGGTCGGTCATGCCGCCGACCTTCAGGGTTGGCAAATAGGCGACGGCCTTTCGACCGTAGTTATCCTGCTGGTCGATGGTTCTGGGCCAGCCTGGGTACTGGCTTGTCTTGCGGGATGTGATATCCACATTTCTGGGCCAGCATTCGAGCGTGATTTGTCTCTTCTTTTTGTCGAACTTGACGATTCCGAAGCCGGCGGCGCGTGTTGTCAGCTTTGTGCCGCCATTAGGCTCTGGACTCGGATTCGCCACAGCGAGCAACGTAACCTTGTTGCCGAAGCCATCGAGAAATTCGCCGGTATATTCGGGCGCTCCAGGCTCGCGGTTTTTGCCCGGTTCGAGCGGTCGCCACCATCGCAGATACAGGTTGGCAATCGAGGGTACGCAGAAGGAATAGCCCGAATCGTTCCAGTCGTCGATGCCGTGATGGAAGATGGTTGCGAGGTGTTGGTCGCCGCCGATATGAATTGCGAAGGCCCTTCTTATCTCTGCTATTGCTTTGTTGCGTCCGGTCTGGGGCCAGCCGTTCGAGTCGAGATCGGCGTGGAGGCGGTTGTTTATGGCGCCGTGGATATGGGCGCCGCCGCAGAAAATGGTTTGAGAGAGGACGGCCTTCATCTCGGCGTCCTTCCAATCGTTTCCCCAGTCACGGAGAAATTTCAATTGTCGCTCGCCTAAGAGCACCGCGCCGGGGACATCGACGCTTTTGGGGTCGTAGTCCGGATTCAGGATGTGGTCCGGGCGAGGCCCCTGCCTGGGGACGAGGCCCTCCGGGCCAGACTTGAACTTGCGGTCCTCGATGACGGCGAAACTGATTCCGCCGACGTTCATGGACGTGTAATAGACTCCGATGCCTCGCTGGATGGGCGTCGGGTCGTAAGGGTCGGGCAGGTGGCTTGTCTGTGCCCGCTCGACTTCCTTGACGTACTCGACAGGCTTGAAATATCCGCCATCGTGTCCGGCTCCGGTATTTGATTTCTTACCGGCGGCCCCCCAGAGATTGTCCTGGCCGACGTCGTGGTCGTCTGGGATTGTGATGGTCGGGGTGATTCGGATAATATCGCCGAATTCCCTTCCGAACTTGAGCCAGTAGGCGTAGTGTCTGTTGTGGTCATAGACCTGGTCGCCTGAGAAAAAGAGCAGGTCGGGCTTTATCTTCTTGAGGTTTTCAACGATATCGGTTCTGGGTATGTCGCCGCCGTGGCCCGGATAGATCGAGTTGCCGGTGAATGCGGCCACGACGATGGTATTCTTTTTGATCGGGTCTTTCTTGATTGTGCCGGTATAGCAGGCATTCTCGCCGTGGGCAACACGGTAATCCACCGTCTTCGTCATATCCCAATTCTCGACGCGAAACGACGCCGTCCAGCCCTGTTCGATAATGTCGGTCTCGGCGACTTGCTTCCAGTTACGGCCGTCTTTGATTTGCAGGCGCGCCTTTCTGCTCTCGCCTTCCTGGAGGGGATAGAACTGTGCGGTGAGCTTGAGGATATTGTTATTGGCGGTATAGAGCGCAAAGCATATTACCTTGTCGCGTGAAACTTCGGGGATACTCAGGTCGGCCCCGCGCGAATTCTGCGCAGGTTCCTTGGCGGCACCGGCCCTGCACCCGACGGCAGACAGACCGATCACAACGATCCCTACCATAACATTTTTGATGATTGACTTACCCATGTTCAGCGTCTCCTTTCGACATTATGATAATGAGTTCTGCAAAATTGCAGGTTAGGCCTATATTCTTGAAGAAAATCTTCTTTGTGATTTTCTTCAGGAATCGCTTAACTGCTTATTAAACAAAACCCTGCCATTAAAAAGAAAAAATCAAGAAAGGATTTTTTCTTTTGTTAAGTAGGCCTAACCTGCAATTTTGCAGAAGCCTTCATTATGATACTTTAGCACAAATACAGAAGCCGGCCCGATACCTCGAACACAACTTTCAGTATCGCCAGAATATCAAGCGCCCGACAGGATTGCAAATGAATGCTGAACAAAAACGTGACGGAGAATCCGCGGGATGCTATCATATCTGCGTTTTAGAGTTCTTTTTGGGGCTTGGACGATGGGTAAATTGTACGGGTTGATATTCGATGTTGACGGGGTTATCGCCGATACCGAGGCGGTGAACGCCAAGGTGACAGCCAGGGCCTTTGAGGAGCTTTTCGGACTCAAGGGAATGAGGGATGAGGATTTTGTTACGGGGATCGGGCGGGGCGATGAGGAGTACGTCCGGGCCGGGGCGAGGACGCACGGGCTGGAACTGAGTGATGAGCAGGCAAGGGCGGGCACGATGCTGCGGGAGAATTATTTCCTCGAGTCGCTGGCAAAGGAGCCTCTGCCGACTTTTGCGGGCGTGTTGGAGCTGATTAGTGCGGCTCTGGCGAGCGGGGATTTCAGGCTCGCTATTGCGACATCGGGGTCGTTCGAGAAGTCCCGCGCGATTGTGAAATCTGTGAAAGCGCCTTATGAGAGAATGGCACACATCAGCGGCAACGACGTGGACTTATTTCCAGTCCGCCTCAGTGACATTAACGACTACGGTAATCAGTGATAATACACCAACAATCAGTTTCTTCCGTGAAAACATTTTAATCTTCCTTAAAATATGTGAGATATTTGATTACCTTCGTCTTCTTCCAATCAGCAGTCCACCCAAGCCAAGCAATACCATTGTAGCCGGTTCAGGGATAGCTGACGTTACATGGCCCATAATCCCAAAGGGCCTTGCACGCGTGCCGCCGTTAACTGTCAAACGATTGAGCCCCCAGTCATCCAGAACAGGAGCCGTTGGCAACAGTGCATCGGATGAGAGGGCAGACTTAGTATAGTCTGTAAGAGTCCAAGAAATAGAATTCACCGGAGTACTATTGGGAAGGGACAGATTATTATCGCTTATCAGTAAATAGCCATCGATGCCTGCATTGTTATTGATTACTTCAACAAAAACATTAACATTCCCTAAATCTGTCCTGAATTCAGTACCGCCCACACTTAAAAATATAGCAGCGGGGGGGGCGAGGTGCTCATAATCTCCTACATACAATGATGGATTTGTATCGGGGGTTGAAAGGTCGTATGTGTATGAGCCGGTTATAATATCGCCGACTATGATTTTCCCTTCGAGATAGCCGAAGGGGTCATCGACCGAATCCACCACCGCTTCGATCTGTATGGTTATCAGCGCCGCTTCAGTCGGCGTTGGCCAGAAAACCAGCCAGCCCAAAACAACTATCGCCAAAACATAATTTTCCTTGTCCGTCTCATTTTCCTATCCTTTCAAAATAGCTGATGAATATTCCTTCGATGCGTGCTCCGCCGCACCTTCACCCATAGTATTATACCAAATACTCCTGTCCTAAATCAACAAAAATCCGTTTCCTTATCGGAAATGCACCCAGAATAAGCAGCGCCAATGTCGCCGGCTTCTTGCACAATCGCTGGAAAATCCCTTAAATCTCATACCGCAGCCCCGGCCCGCGTCAAAAGGACGGCCAAGGCTACAATATCAATTCTACTCCTTCCGCCCCCAATGTCAAGCCCTAAATATGATTTTTTATACTTTTTTCATATATCCCCCGCCGCTTTTTCCAGATATTCGACCGAATCCCAAGGCATTATACGCAATCAAACCGGGCATTTCGAGCTTGACGGCCTCGCGTCCGCATCGACGGGCCTCATCGAAGTCAACTTTCGACTGCAATCCGGCGAAGCTTCTCTGCAGGTAGCCGAACGTATCGGCGCGGACACGACTGACTTTGAGGTTCTCTTTGACCTGTGCCGCGAGGAAGTCGGCCAGGGCGCCTGTGCCGGAAAGCTGGATATTGCCGTGGGCATCGGTCTCGGCCTGCTCGACGAGCTTCTTGGCCCAGGTAACTCCGTCCTCATCGCACATTCCCTCGCTTACCGCAATGACGCATCGGCCCAGCTTGCTCATAACGCCGTCGATATCGGCGACTATGTCATGAGCCAGAAAGACTACGACGAGCAAATCGTCCACGACGACACCGTCGCCTTTACGGACTGGGGGCCCCGACGTTCATCATCCGGAAGGATTTTGGGATAAGGGCAAGGATTGCATACACGTTTACCAGGGACGCAGGACGAGCATTGCGTACAGAACGCTATACTCGAAGAACATCGAGAACCTTTTCATGGCGGGAAGGTGCCACTCGGCAACTCACATCGCATTCGGCGGCACACATGTCATGCGGCCCTGCTGCGCGATGGGCCAGGCCGTGGGCACTGCAGCCGCAATCGCCGGCAAGCAGAAGACCACGCCGCGAGGCGTGTATGAAAAACATATCAAGCAGCTGCAAGATACTTTGGTTAAGGACGGCTGTCGTCTGATGAACAAAGACGGCGGTATGCGCGAACCGCCCGGCGGCTGAGAGGTTGGAGGCGGCCGAGGTACGGGTATATGAATTGGGAATTCGGCTTGCTATTCTCCAGGCGCCGCGGGCCGAGATTGTTGGGGCGAATTGAGTTGCTTTGCCACTGAGCCACATAAGGATTGAGAGGCACAAAAGTTATTTGTTCAAGAGGTAGAAGGCGGCGTTCAGGATAACGGCGAAGGTTAGCCAGAGAAGGTAGGGCAGGAGGAGGATAGCGGCGGATTTCGAGATTTTGCGAAAGTAAAGAATCGTAATCAGCAAGGCTGCCCATAGCAGAATTATCTCGACGAGGGCGAGAAAGAGCATGTGCAGGCCGAAAAAGATGGGGGTCCACAGTCCGTTCAGCAGCAATTGAAATGCGAAAAGGGCCAGAGCAACTTTGACCTGCTTCCTGCCAATGCCGCGATTCCAAATCAAAAAGGCGGATATCCCCATCATTACATAAAGTATCGGCCAGACCACACCGAAGGCCCAACCTGGAGGCGTAAAGAACGGTCGGGACAAGTCGGCATACCAAATCGTAACAGAACGGGTTGTAACCAAAGCCCCGAGAAAGCCTGTCAGAAGGCACACAGAGACCGAACACATTAGTTTACCGATTCCCTTCATTTCACTTTATCCAGAGAAATTGCTTGCGAAAGAAGCCTAATCCCCGACCAATGGTCGAATTTTATCAACCTTGAAGTACACGGCACTGCTTCCGGATACAGGCTGGCCTTCTTCGTCATATCTCTTACGTTTTCTGATTGACTGAACCATTTCAGGGTCATTCTCTTCACGGACTTTTTGAAGATAAATCCTTTTGCCGCGATACCCTTTGGTCGCTTCTATGAACATGTAAGCGGCTTTGGGGTTGGCCTGGAGATTGGCGTGGCTCAATTTGTCAGACATTACGAACACGACAGTCTCATCATCCATCATGTGCGGAGAGGCGTAGATAGCCAAATCCACATTTCCATCGGAATCGGCGGTAGCCAATATGCCTGTTCCTTCTGCGGCTTCAAAATATTCGGTGAGACCCATATCAAGTACTCCTGACATAACTACCGTTCTCTGTATTCTGCGGCCCCCGACATGATTGGAGACCGCTCGAAACACTTAAACGCTTTTTGCATTCTGAGCATCTTTTTGATAGCTCGGTTAATGATTCTTCTGCATTTACTTTGTAAGTACTGTGCCCCTCGGGGAGATATGACAAATCATATTCGGGGAGCGGTGATTTGTGGTGCATGCCCCTGTTTTGCATCTCGGCAGCCAGTTTATCGTGCCTTTCTTTGAGGCTTTTTGGCTGCAAGAGGTTTAGCCTGATATAGTTTGTTATTCGCCTTTTATGCTGCAGATGGCCCACCAGCATGTGGCACTCGACATGCTCACCGAGGAGATGCTTGCTGCACAGAACAACAGGATTTACCATCCACATTCGCATTCAGACTTCCCAGAGAATTGAAGCAGTTCAATACCCCTTTTGCGAACGCCTAAATTCTGAGGGCAATTGTACCCGAACCGGGGCAGATAGGCAAGTTGTATTCCGGAGGCCAATACCGGCACATTTACCGCAACCAGATATAACAAGGGTTACCCTGCGCAATGTTCGGATTAGGGAGGGTTTGTGTTTTTTTGGGATTTGTGATACATTGCAGGACTCTGGGTTTATTTAGGAGTATTGAAATTGGGACAGACGCTGGTTTATAAGATTCTCGGCGGGCATTTGGTCGAGGGCGAGTTGGTTGTGGGCGAGCAGATTGGTATTCGCATCGATCAGACCCTTACGCAGGATGCTACGGGCACTACCGCTTTTTTGCTTTATGAGTCGATGGGAGCCGAGCGGGTTAAGACCGACCTTTCGGTTAGCTATATCGACCATAATATGACGGGATTCGGGCCTGAGAACCACAACGACCATTTGTATCTGCAGACGATTGCGGCTAAGTGCGGGGTTTATCATTCGCGGGCGGGTAACGGGATTTGCCATCAGGTTCATTTGGAGCGGTTCGGCAAGCCCGGCGATACGCTTTTGGGCAGCGATTCGCATACGCCTACTGGCGGCGGAATTGGGATGATTGCTGTCGGTGCGGGCGGTTTGGATGTTGCCGTTGCGATGGCGGGAGGGGCGTTCTATTTGCAGACGCCTAAAGTGCTCGGAGTCAAGCTGACGGGCGAATTGAGCGACTGGGTGGCGGCGAAGGATGTTATCCTCAAGCTGCTCAGCATATTATCGACGAAGGGCAACGTCGGCTGGGCGGTCGAATATTTAGGGGAGGGGGCCGCGACGCTTTCGGTGCCTCAGCGGGCCACGATAACAAATATGGGGGCCGAGTTGGGCGTTACGACGAGCATCTTCGCCAGCGACGAGCAGACGAGGCGATTCCTTGCAGCTCAGGGGCGGGGCGAGGATTATAAGGCATTAGAGGCCGATGCGGATGCCGAGTACGACAGGGTGGTCGAGATAGATTTATCCGATCTCGAGCCTCTGGCGGCGTGCCCTTCTTCGCCGGATAATATCAAGAGCGTGCGGAATATCGCGGGGGCGAAAATCGGGCAGGTTGTGGTTGGAAGCTGCACTAATTCGAGCTTTACGGATTTGATGATGACGGCGAAGGTGCTCAAAGGACGGCGTATCGACAATATGGTTGAATTCGCGGTCGCTCCGGGCAGTCGGGAGGTGCTTGGCATCTTGGCTGAGAACGGGGCTTTGGCGGATATGATTGCTGCGGGGGCGCGGATTCTGGAGACGGGGTGCGGGCCTTGTATCGGCCAGGGGTTTTCGCCTGCCAATGAGGTAATCAGCCTGCGGACTTTCAATCGCAACTTCGCCGGGCGGACGGGGACTAAGGGTGATATGGCTTATCTGGTTAGCCCGGAGACGGCTGTGGCGTCGGCGCTGACGGGCAAGATTACCGACCCGCGCGATTTGCCGGGCTTGATCCATTCGGAATTTCCAAAGGTTGAGCTTCCGAAAAAGTTTGCAATCGATGACAGCATGATTGAAAAGCCCTTGCCTGCGGGCGAGGCGGAAAAGGTCGAGGTTTTGCGGGGGCCTACGATTGTCGTGCCCGAATCGCCGCCCAAACTGCCCGAGAGGTTGGCCGGCGAGGTTCTGCTCAAATGCGGCGATAAGATTACGACGGACCATATTATGCCTGCGGGTGTTTTTTTGAAGCTGCGGAGTAATGTGCCTGAATATGCGAAGGTCGTCTTCAACTGCTTCAATGAAGAGGGCGAGGCGAGCTTTGCCGAGCGGGCGCTCGAACTGAAAGGCAAGGGCGGTGCAGGGCTGATTGTGGCGGGCGAGAGTTATGGTCAAGGCTCATCCCGTGAACATGCGGCCCTTTGCCCGATGTATCTTGGCGTGCGTGCGGTGCTGGCCAAGAGCATCGAGCGGATTCACAAGGCGAATCTGATTAATTTCTGCATCGTGCCGATAGAGTTCGCCGATGCGAGCGATTACGATGAGATTGAAGCAGGCGATGAATTGGTTATCGAGAACCTTCTCGGTGCGATCAAAGACGGCGATGAGATTAGAATCGCTAAGGCCGACGGATCGTTCGAATTTGTCGGCAAGTTGGAGCTTTCGGCAAGAGACAGGAAGATTCTGCTTGCCGGCGGAAGATTGAGTTTTACAAAGAAAGGGGCAAAGGCACAGAGGCACAAAGGCACAAAGTAGGAAAGGGGCAGAGAACAAGGGCAAGCTGGACTTTGACGGCGGCAAACTCGATCTGGGCTTTAAGGTATTCAAGCTGGATGAGAGTAATTTTAAGCAGTGGCGGGAAGCAATTAAGACGGGTGAAGAATTGAAAGAGCAGATGAAGATGTTCGTGGGTAATAAGAAAAAGGGTTCTGCGCCGGAAGATATGCTCTATGAGATAATATTGAAGAACAGCCGGTTTGATCTTAATGTAAAGCAAGAGAAAAAACCCTTTGACGGAGTTAATTATTATGTTTTAGCTCTTAACCATGAAGCAGGCACCGCCTGTTTTAAAACCGCCTATGGCGGCGAAGATAGAGCTTAAGGTGATATAGCCGAAAAGGGGAGTAATATGGAAAAAGATATCATTGTTCGTCTGCACGGGAGTTTCGAGCAGAGCCTATATAAAGACCAGGAAACCGATACTGAATTCTGGCTTGCGCGTAATCTTCAAAATCTGCTCGGTTACACGAAATGGGAGAACTTCGCAAAGGTTATTGAAAAGGCCAAGACGGCCTGTAAAACCGCAGGCTTTGAGGTAACCGACCATTTTCTTGATATCAGGAAAATGGTTGCTCTCGGTTCAGGCGCAAAGAGGGGAATTGAAGATATTGCACTGACTCGTTACGCCTGTTACCTCATCGCTCAAAACGGCGATCCTTCCAAAGACCAGATAGCTTTTGCCCAGACTTATTTTGCTGTTCAGACCAGAAAGCAGGAAATAATTGCACAAAGGCTTGAACAAATAGAAAGGCTTAACGCCAGAAAAAAACTATCTCTTTCTGAAAAAGAACTTTCAGGGATAATATACGAAAGATTGTCTGATGAAAAATCCTTTGCGCGTATTCGCAGCAAGGGTGATTCTGCATTGTTCGGAGGCAAGACGACCGGACAGATGAAAAGAAGGTTAAATGTTCCCAAGTCAAGATCACTTGCTGATTTTTTGCCGACAATTACCATCAAGGCCAAAGACTTCGCCAATGAAATAACCAATTTCAATATTAAACGGGGTGATCTGAGAACGGAAACGGGTGTTACCCGCGAACATGTGAAAAATAATCAGGAAGTTCGAAAACTTCTTGTAAAGCGGAATATCAAACCTGAGCAATTGCCTCCGGCAGAAGATATAAAAAAGCTGGAAAGAAAATTGACCTCGGAACAAAAGAAATTGATAACCAAAGCAAAACCTTTAGATACAACGCAGGATAAATCACAAAGTAACAAATGAAATTTCAATTTGACGCAAATCAGGAATATCAGTTAGATGCGGGTGGAAATAATGCAACTTTTTATTGAAAGGATTTAAAAATGGCAATACTTTGTGCCTTCCTGTCCCTTGGGGATGTGCCTTCCTGTCCCTTGGGGATGCTCCTTTGTGCCAAGGAATTTCAAAACTAATGGATGAACGGATTATAACGGTTTTTGGGACGGGCCGGGCGAAGCTGGGCGACTCGGCTTATGAGTTGGCTTATAGTGTTGGGCGGGAATTGGCTTGCGCGGGTTTTACTATTGCCAACGGCGGTTATGGTGGGACGATGCTGGCCGGGGCGAAAGGGGCGGCTGAGGCCGGGGGCGAAGTTATCGGCGTTACCTGCTCGGCTTTTAAGGGCAGGGCCAATGAGTATGTCAGCCGGGAGATTGTTACGCAGTCGCTGGATGAGCGGCTGGATACGCTGATTAAGCTGGGAGGCGCATATATCGTGCTGCCCGGGGGGACGGGGACGCTGCTCGAATTGGCGAAGGTTTGGGAATTGAAAAACAAGGGCTTCCCAGGCGGGGAAAAAACGATTATACTTGTAGGCGAATTCTGGAAGCCGCTGGTCGGTGTTGTCGCGAGCGACGACGCCGAGAGCAGCCGATCCGTTGAGCAGGCTGACGGGGCGGTGGAAGCTGTCGCATTGATTATTGATGATTGATTGTTGATTATTTCTTCGTATGGGCAATAGATTTAGAATTACGGTTTTTGGGTTTATGACGGGCGTTTTGCTTGTATCGGCGGCGTTTGGCGCGGATTCGGACGGGAAGGTGCTTGTTCGGGAGGGGGCTGCTATTACGGGAATGGCGGGGGAGCTGAGTATGGTCAAGGCCGAGGATGGGCCTTATATTCGGTTAGACGGGGATGATGCCTGGCTGTTCAAATTAGGGGGGTTATCATCCATGTATGCCTTATTCGCTTCAATGGTCGCAGTCCGTGTTTCGATCTGAGGACCGGTCAATGGCGTTGTGCCATCTATATGGTCCATAAGATCACTCATTGCATTAGAAAGGTCGGCCAACGTGGCCAACACAGGTGAGCTAAATGTCATAATGACACCCAGCAACACCAACAACATTAATTTTAGTTTCGTACTCATTTTCGTACTCCTTTTCTAATGTTTCAAATGAGCCTGTTGCACAACGATTTTCGAATCCAACTGTTAGATCCGAGGGCTGTCCGGGAAAGACGGCTCAACTTCTTGTTTTCCCATATTGCCCTTGTTCACTTTTTTCTATGTAATCTTGAATAACCCGTTTTTAATGCTATACCATACGCTTTCCTCCAAATAATCAGATTTTCTCATAAATCCCAAGCGCACCGGCAGCGCTGAGAATAGAAAGACCGCACATAAGGTCTTTGAAAACCACGCCCTCACTATACTATCTTAATCTTCAGATCTTCCGGCCCCATTAAACTCAACCACACCGACCCATACGAGAATAGGGGACTAATAATCACACAAAACACCAAGTTGCTTCTCAAAAAGCGGATTCATACGCCCACAATTACAAAGTGTATAGTGAACCTTGTCAAGAACAAAATCCTCAAAAATCTTCATTTTTTTCAAAAATAATGGTTCATCCCGGAAATGGGTAGGTGGAATTGCATCATTAAGGAAGGACATGGCCTTACACTTACTGAAAAAATCCGAAAGGTAAAGTTATGTCCACGAGTATGTTATATCATACGTTCGTTTGGAATCCTTGGAGTGCAATACAACAGAACCGATTTTTTGGCGGAAAGACCATTCTTCACGGCAGCATCAAGCCAAAACAGTGGTTCAACTGCAAAAAAGTTGGTTAGCTTGAGATAACTTTCCGGGTCAAAGCCCTGGAAAAGACGGATTTATGGCTATGCCATGGCTTAACCATCGCATTTTGGGCAACAGCATATACCTATACATGCTGTTGCCTTAAAGCGTTAAATCCAAAAGAGTTAAGTCAAAATACCCATGGCTTTCCACCAACTTTCAACTTTATTGCATGAGAGCCTAAAATCAAAAACCCGGGCATATCGGTCAGGCCGCCGGGGGCTAACCTTTTTAATTTTCCAACAACCTCTGTGCTATGCTCGAAGCCGCCTTTACGTTCGCTATCGCGCCGCAGTTTTCGGCCATCTTCAGGAGTTTTCTTTCGTCTTTCATCAATCGCTCAAGTTCTTTCCAAAGTCTCTCGGCACGCTCGGCTGGGTCTTCCACATCGTCCACTATCACCGCAGCGCCGGCTTCGACTAATTTTCCAGCATTTAGATACTGATGCCTGTCTTTATGATAGGGATACGGCAGGCAGATACTCGGCACGCCTGCCGCTGCGTATTCGGCTACGCTGACGGCGCCGCTGCGTCCGATTAGCAAATCCGCAGCCGCCAGCAGGCCGGCCATATCGTCGTAATAAGCCAGTACCTTATGGCCTATCTTCGCGGAGGCATACTCTCGCTCTATTCGTTCGAATTGCCTAAGCCCGGCAAGATGCACGATTTGCCAGTCGTCTGCGAACCGCTCGATCCTCTCCAGCAGTCTGCACAGTGCATCGTTGATATTCGCCGCTCCGCTCGATGCGCCCGTTACCAGCAGTACCTTCTTGCCCTTTTCCAGGCCGAGTTGGTTCATTGCCCCTGCAGGGTCTATATTGTCGAAGGCCCTTCGCAGCGGGCAGCCAACGACGCTTATCTTAGCCTTGCTCCCGGCAAAATGCTTGCGGGTATCTTCGAATTGCACAAAAACCTCATCGGCCCATCCGGCGATTAGCCTGTTGGCCCGGCCCGGCACGATATCAACATTGAGAAGCGCAATCGCCGCGCCGAGCTTATGAGCGGCCGAGCAGGTCGGCCCGGAGGCAAATCCGCCAATCCCTATCACCACCGGATTCTCGCTCTGTGCAATGGCGGCCCTGGCGATTCGGTAGCTCTTTACGAAGGAACTGAGCGAATTGGCTAATTTGCTCGGCCTAAACGAAAAGCCGGTTATCGGCAGCGGCGTGTAATCGAAGCCGCCTGGCTCGAGGATTTGCGAATCGATAGGGCGACTGCTGCATAAGAACCGCACCTTAGCAGCCGGAGCAAGCTCGATTATCCGCTCGGCAACCGCAATGGCCGGATAAATATGCCCTCCGGTCCCACCGCCGGCAAAAAAGAAACTTCTATCGCTCAATGCTCAGTCCCACTGTTCATAGTTACGTTAGTCATCTTGTGGGCCAGTTTACTACAGTTTCCCAAATTCAACCACCACAATCACCGCTGGTTTAGAGTGGAAATCTAAACCAGCCTCTTATGCCTTGTCCCAATCTTTGACCTTCTGCTTCAATCGCCCGATTACCTCATCTTTGTCTGAACCCTCATAAACTACATAAAGTCGAAACGATTGAAAGAAAAGGTTGGTACACTGGGAAATCAGACTATAAGGGATATCAACAAGCGATTTCGGCTCTTCATCGTTGCCGATGAAGACTTTTATGAGTTCTTCTTCCTCGTGCTTTTCCAAGAGAAGAGGTGGAGTCTCACATAGAATGAAGTGCTCCAAGGGAATATCAGAGTCCTCAGCCAACTGGGAGAGATTGTGCCTGCAGTTCATCGTAAAAGTGGTGCCTGCATGGTGCTTGTTGGGGTCATCCATGGATCTTAGAACGTTGATCTCGCAGAGAAGTTTAGGTGGTCGGCGTCCCTGTATTGATCTCGCCAATGCTTGAATAACCTCATTGTCATCATTTGTCGATTTCTGAATGATTCCGTCAACATACGCATCGGTAAATGTGCCAAGATCGTCTGAAGTCACGAGTCTCTTTATCCCGGCGGCGTCTTTTGGTATTTCATACTTTTCTTGATCCCGTAGCCGACGCAGCAACTGCCGACATACCTCCTCCATGCCAAACGTCGTTTTGTGGTAGTAAACAGTGCGATGCATGAAAAAACGTGCAAATAGGAATTGCTCCGCGGCAGGCACAGCTTTCTCGGAGATACCTACCATTCCGGAAGGACTGACTTTCAAGTTGTTAAGTAGATAGTTGATATCAATCTGCCCATACGGAACGCCGGTGGCCTGAGAATCCCGCAGGAGATAGTCCAATCTGTCCATATCAAGGCTGCTGTGAACCAGCTTGCTGAGTTGCAGGTTTCTTTCGTCTTTTGTCGGTCTCTTGGGCCCGAAGAGGTTTGCTATCACTTTAGCCCTTCTTTTGCCTCCAACTGCTTCGAGCAGATCGTTTTGCTCAGTAACGATGAACGTGCCCACAAGATCGTGTTCGGGATAAGGAGCTCCACTCCTATCAAGAGGTCGCTTTGTCTCGCTACCGAGCTTGACTTGCTCTTCTATGAGCTTGACCTTATCGATCCGCTCCATCAAATGGGAATAAGGGTAGTGCCCCACATCATGCAGGAGGGCTGCGAGACGAAGATCTTCTTGCTGCTTGTTAGACAACACGATCTGTTCGGTCTTCTTGGCAATCTCGACTATTCTTGCCATTATCGCAAACACACCAAGACTATGTGCGAATCTTGTGTGAGTAGCGTTGGGGTAAGCCATCTGGCTCATTGCAAGCTGCTTCAGGTAACGCAAACGTTGGAAAGATGGTGTGTCAACAACTTCACGTTCACACGGTGTGAGATGTATGTCGCCGTGAATCGAATCGACGACGATTTTGCCGCCTGGCCCATCACGCTTGGAGCAGGTCATAGCTTTTCAGCTCCTCTAGCGCGTTTTCGACGTGTTCCTCGCTGAAATCTTTCTTGAACCGTTTCAAAGTCTCAGTAATCTGACTCTTATCTACCCCGGTCACTTGTTTCCGGTCGACCAGGAAATGGACGGAGGCCAATAATTCAAGCTTCCTGGCAAGTGCGTCGCGGTTAGGCTCATCGAAGATACCTCGCATATCTTCGAGGCGTTTGGAGGATTGCTCATCCAACTTCCACCCTCTGGATTCATCCATATCAGGCGAGATATCCATGTCGATGGCAAATTCGTCGCGCGTCAGGGAGGGGCTGTAAGGGCCATAGAGATACCAGTGATAGTAATAACCGAGATTCACCCCGGCGGCCTGGGCGAGATAGACCGTCTTCTGCATGATGAGGCGGTCCATGAATGTATCCACTTTGAATTTCAGCCCCAAACCGTCAATGGCAAGTTTGACGCCGATTTGTTGGCGATCCATAAGGCCGTTCCTTTCAGATGAGGCATCTTTACCTAATTATCATTATACCTATTTCTTCGGCCAATCGATACGGATTATATCATTCTTTCTGCAAACCGCAACGATGAAGAGCCCAAGCCCATAGCTGTTTCTGCACTACCCGGATGAATTATATGGATTCAATATGTTTGCACAACACTTTTTCGCCGTTTTGTACGGCTGATCCTTGGACCCTCCAGTTCAAAACAGCTTGCCGCTGTCGAGGAGGAAGGTTACTGGTCCGTCGTTTTTGCTGGTTACCTGCATGTACTCTCCGAAGACGCCCGTTTCGACCGGGACCGCCTGGTTGCGAATCAACGCGACCACGTTTTCGTAAAGCTGCTCGGCCAGTGCGGGTTCGGCGGCGGCATCGAAGCCGGGGCGGCGGCCTTTGCGACAATCGCCTTGGAGCGTGAAGTTGCTCACTATTAGAATACTCCCGCCGACATCCTGCACGCTCAGATTCATCTTTCCCTGCTCGTCGGCGAAGATTCGCAGATTCGCGAGCTTCTCGGCCATGAACTCAGCATCCTTCCGCTCATCGCCATCGCCCACGCCGAGATAAACGAGCAACCCCTTACCGATTTGACCGACAACCTCGCCGCCGACTTCAACCTTAGCTTCCAAAACCCGCTGAATAACCGCTCGCATTGCTATCCTTTCGTATCACATTCGGCGCCAAGATTCACAAACACCGCACCGCTAAGAAATAAACCAGGGGGATGAGACCGCTCTTCGGATGTGGAGTTCATCTACTACTGCATTGCCCTTGTGGGTTACGAGGTATAAGACCAACTCGGCAATTTCGTCGGGCTGGATTAAATCCTTTTTTTTGATGTCGGGGCGGACGCTGCCGACCATATCCGTATCCACACCGCCGGGGCAGAGCAGGTGCACGCGAACGCTCGAACCGCGCAGCTCCTCTGCCAGCGATATCGTCATCCCGCGCAATGCGTGCTTCGAGGACGTATATGCACTTTGCAGCGGATAGCCTTTGACGCCGACAACCGAGGAGATATTGATGATGCAGCCCACTTGAGCCTTGCGAAGCAGCGGCAAAGCCTCTCTGCAGAGAATAAACGGTGCGCGGGCATTGATTTGCATGCATTTTTCCCAATCGTCCGTGGCTGTATCCTCCAGTTTCGCCGAGTACGTTACGCCCGCATTGTTCACGAGAATATCCAATTGTCCGTATTCTGCAGCAACGGCGGCGACGAGATTTTTGATCGAATCCTCGTCCGTCAGTTCGGCGATAACAATTTCCGCCTGCCCGCCTGCTTTTTTAGCCAGCTCGGCCGTGGCCTTTAGCTTCTCCGCCGCCCTCGCCGTCAAAACTACAGTCGCCCCTTCGCCGGCCAGCGCAATACTAATCGCCCGGCCAATCCCCCGGCTCGCCCCCGTAACCAGAGCTACCTTACCTGCCAGTTTCTTCGCCATAGTTGCCTTATCTTGAAAAAAACCATCGATTCACGCTTTCGGCAGCTCGCAGCCTTTGCGATATTCCTTTCTTCGCCCCCTTTTGCGACGTTGGCATATCGAGCCTGACGCCCGGAGAAATAGTAAACCATCAATCGCCGTTTATCAACATCTCAGCCGATTAGATTTGTTTCGGCGATCTCGGCGGTTAATGAGGAATGCAGGTTAGAACTCGAATTGGTCTTTGAAGACGGTTTGGAAGTCGTAAACGTCGTCGAAATCCTCTATCGTATCGGTCGGCTGGGCGCTCATCCATTTGTTTCTTATCATCATATAGACGATCTCTCCGAAATCACGAGTGGTTTGCACCCCCCATGTTTTCAGGACGAGCGGCGCGAGCCTGCCCCATTTCTCGACGGCAAGTCTTCTCATGCCCTCGCACAGCGTCTGGCCCGTGACGTGGTGCGGCTCGTCGGCTATTTTCTTGGCGGTGAAGCCAAGCCCTTCATAGACGAACCTTATTGCAGCGGGGCTGAACCGCCCATCTTCCCTGGCAATCGTCTCAAGATTTTTCTTATGTTCTTCCATTGGTCAAGCCAACTATCATTCGTGCCGTTTTAGCCAACTGCCGGCGCCTTTAACGGATTTGTTGTCCCGGGCGGGCCCCTTCGTCTGCTGTGAGCATGAAAATATCCTTGCCGCCCGAGCCGGCTGCGAGGATCATGCCTTCGGACGTGCCGAACTTCATCTTTCTCGGTTTGAGGTTGGCGAGAAAGACGACGGTTTTCCCTGTAAGCTGTTCGGGCGTATATGCCTTGGCAATCCCTGCCAGCACCGTTCTTGTTACCCCGCCGACATCCAGTTGCAGCGAGATGAGCTTATCGGCTCCTTCGACAGGTTCTGCCTTGACGATTCTTGCAATTCGCAAGTCGATCTTGGCGAAATCATCTATCGTAATCTCGGGCTTAAAAGGCGATTCGGCTTGCTCTTTCTGCTCTTCGGCTTGAGTCGCGTCCGCCGAAGCGGGGGCCGTTTCCTTGCTTTCTTCTACCATCTTATCCACCTGTTCTCTGTCTATTCTTTCAAAAAGCCGATCGAATTCGTTTATCTGATGATCCTCGATGATCGTCTCGGTATCGGCAAAGCTCAATTCGCCCACGTTTAGGAACGCCTCGACCTTACGGGCGTATATGGGGAGTATTGGCTTTAGGTATATCGTTATTATTCGCACTGCGTTTATCACGGCGGTTAGTACCTGGCGTGTTTTCTCCGGGTCGGTCTTTATCATCGTCCAGGGCTGATTCTGCTCGACGTATCTGTTGGCCTCATCGGCCAGCACACTGATAGTCCTCACCGCCGAGGCATATTTGAGGTCTTCATAGTCGCGCATTATTGCTTCTTTGGCGTCGGCGAGTTTCTTTACGAGTTCGGCGCCCTGCTCATCCAGTTTTCCGATGCGCCCGTCGAGTTTTTTCGTCAGCATAGGGCCTGAGCGCGATGCGAGGTTTGCGAAGTTGCCGACCAGGTCAGAATTTGTCCTGCCTATGAAGTCGTCGATGCCTAAATCGATGTCGCCGATGTTGTCGGTCAGCTTGCTTGCGTAGTAGTATCGCAGGCGCTCGGGGTCGAGGTGTTTTGCATAAGTGCCCGCCTTTATGAACGTCCCTCGGGACTTGCTCATTTTCTCTCCGTTGACCGTAAGAAATCCGTGCACGAAAAGTTTCCTGGCGGGTCGAAATCCCGAACCCATCAGCATAGCCGGGAAGAACAGCGAGTGGAAGTACATGATGTCCTTGCCGATGAAGTGGTAGAGTTCCCAGTCGGGTCCGTTCCAGAGTTCGTCGAAGTCCAGGCCGTGCGCGTCGCAGTAGTTCTTCGCCGAGGCCATATATCCTATCGGCGCATCGAGCCAGACGTAGAAGAACTTGTTGTCTTCACCCGGTATTTTGAAGCCGAAGTAAGGCCCGTCCCGCGAGATATCCCAATCTTTGAGTCCCGTATCGAACCATTCGTCGAGCTTGTTGGCGACGGATTTCTGGGTATACTGGGGCCGCCACTTCCGATTCGGCTATATTCATCAGTGGCCCGATATCGTCGCAGAGCTGGCCGAGCTGACCAGCGCGTTCCATGAGCACGGAATAAAAGTCTTCGACCACCACAGCGCCGCGCTGGTCGACGCGGATCGCATATCATTGCCCCTTCCCGACGGTTCCGGCACAATCACGGACTTATTGGAGATAGACGCGAACTCGCTTGAGCCGGTCTATGTACCCGGCTATGACGCTTATGTTGTCTGCCCGAACAAGCGCACGTCGCAGTTGCTTTACAGCCAGCACGTTTATGACCTGTTCACCAACACCGCCCTCGACGGCCTGATGTCCGATGATGTTGTCTTCGAGGCGTGGTGCTGTGTGTGCGACTCCTGCAAGAATAAGTGCCTGGCAGACTATGGGCTTGATGTCAGCGACTATCTGCCCGTGAGTGAGTACAGCGATGTATTCTGGGGCATCTGCGGCGACGGCGGCAGGCCCGAAAATCCCGACTGGCGCACATGGGTCAGATTCCGTCAGAACTCTGTCGGCGACCATTATGTCCGCGTGCGAAAAGTGATGGACGCCGCACGCCCCGAGGCCAGACTCATGGGTTGTATGTGCGAATTCGTCGAGCCGTGGTGCGCCCAGATCCCAGCGACAAGCCTCGAGCAGCTTGCACGCGGGGCCAACATACTGTTCTTTGAAGCCCTTCCCAACATGAATCTGAGCTATTTCGTGGAGTGGCCGCACGATGTCGAGCAGTTTGTCCGAGGTCAGAGCATAGGCAGGCCGTCCGGCAGGCCCGTGCTGCCGTTGCAGTACGCCGACAAGAATTATGACGAGCTGCTGTTCACTTGGGCGATCGACAAGACCTTCGGCTGCAGGGTCTGGACGACCGCGCAGGGCGAGCACCCTGAGTTTCTCCCTCCGTTCGGTTGCGCTATACGCTGGGAGGCCCGGCACGCCGAGCTGTTCCGCGAGCCGGCCATTCCCGCCAATA
Source organism: Sedimentisphaerales bacterium (assembly GCA_041322395.1). Classification (GTDB taxonomy): domain Bacteria; phylum Planctomycetota; class Phycisphaerae; order Sedimentisphaerales; family Anaerobacaceae; genus JAFGCD01. Next base: position 1,319,066 of record JBGLNQ010000001.1, on the reverse strand, counting down.
TCGCCGTCCTCTATTCCCTTCAGTCCCGCGACTCGATGCGGACGCACGGTTTCTGGAGCTCCGACGAACATGGCCTGGCCCCCGATTATCGCGGGTGGTGCGAGGCGATGCTCCGCGTCAACATCCCGTTCCACGTTATTGTCGAGGACCAGCTCACCTCCTCCGGACTGGCTCCTTACAGAGTGCTTATACTCCCCAGCGTCACCTGCTTGTCGGATAAGCAGTGCGTCGAGATTGCTGCCTGGACCGCGGCCGGCGGCTCGCTCATTGCCACCGCCGATTGCGCGATGTATGACGCAACGGGAGAGCATCGTTCGCAATCAGGCCTGGCTCCCGTGCTCGGTGTCGATATCGGCCGCGAGCTGAGATGCTGCGGGCCTGTGATTGTCCCGGATGAAGATGTCTTTGTCGGCTGCGGCGGCGAGATCGATGAGCCGAACCGCGTGCGATATGCCTGCATCCCGCACGAGGGGACTACGTCGTTCGGTCTGATTGAAAGGGGCGGAGAGACGCCCGCTATGGTCCGTAACCGGCTCGGCAGCGGCGACAGCGTGTACCTCGCGTTTCGGCTGGGGGCGGCGGCCTGGACGCGAGTCAAGGAATCCGACCCAAGCTTTCCCGACCCCACCCATTACCTCTGGCTGGGGCCGAAGACCCCAACCGCCGCCGGCGTCATCCTTAATCTCGTTGCCCCTGCCGGGCCCGACCTTCCACTCGTTGTCGAAGGTCCTCGCGGGCTGATAGCTACTCTGCACGAGCTTTCCGATGGCCGCAGGGTTGTCCACGCACTTAATGCGACCGCCGCCGTCATCGAGCCGATCCGGCCCTATGTCCCGATTCCAAGGCACTACGCCGCTTTTCCCCCAATCACTGCCGAGACGACGGTAACCCTGCGAGAGCCGATAGCTGTGCCCGTCGTGGCCCACATGGTGAATGGTTCTGATGTGACTCTCGATGCGGACATATACACAAATTCCTTTGTGCTGCCCGGCTCGGCAATAGCCCCCTACGCAGTCATCGAGATGGGGCCGATTCCCGGCCTTGCCGATTTCAACCAGGATAATAAGGTTGATTTCCTCGACCTAAAGATGCTGGCCGGCTACTGGGTGAAGCCTTGCCTTGACGTGCATTGCGCCAAGTGCGATCTTTGTACCGACGGACTAATTGACTTCAAGGACTTTGCCGTATTCGCCGGATACTGGCTGGCCAAGCCCTGACGCGGTGCGCGTTGTTTCTATCGAAAGGCATATTTATGCTTCCCAGTCCCGTCAAAATCGTGCTGACCGGACCGCCCGGAGGCGGCAAGACTACCGCGATAAGGCGGATTGTCGAAAAGCTTGACCGGGGCAAGCTTGCCGGCTTCTACACTCAGGAAATCCGCGAAAACGGCAAACGCAAAGGCTTTCGTTGGATACGCCTCGACGGCGAAGAAGGCACGCTCGCTCACGTCGATATCACTCCGCACAGGGTTGGCAGATACGGCGTGGACATTGCGGATTTTGAAAGGTCGGTGGTCCCCGTGCTGGACATCGGCCAGGGCGATTGCTGGGTAGCTTTTTCGGCAAAGGACAATTATGACCGCAGTCTTGATTGATGGGAGCAGAGGCGAAGGGGGCGGGCAGATATTGCGAACGAGCCTGACGCTGTCTTGCATAACCGGCAAGCCCCTGCGAATCTCGAATATCCGCGCAGCTCGCCGCAATCCCGGCCTGGCAAAGCAGCATTTAGTCTGTGTTCAAGCCGCCTGCGAGATCAGCAAAGGCCGATGCCGGGGCGATGCCTTGCATTCACAAGTCCTGGACTTTCAGCCGGGCCCGGTGCGCAGCGGCGATTTTCATTTCGACATAGGCTCGGCCGGCTCCGCATCCCTGGTGGCTCAAACCGTCCTGCCCGCTCTGTTCGGCGCCTACGAACCGTCCCGCGTCACTGTTACCGGCGGCACGCACAACCCCTGGGCCCCGCCGTTCGATTTCCTGAACGAAACATTCCTGCCGGCGATTTCCTCTGCGGGTTTTCCCTGCCATTGCAGGCTGATAAAGCACGGCTTCTATCCGGCAGGCGGCGGAAAGATGACTTTCCGCATCGAGCCGGGACAGCAGCCCCCCACCCCGGTAGAGCTTTGCAGCGGCGGGGATGACTTCCAAATACACGCAAGGATATACACCGCCAATCTCCCGGCCCATATCGCCGGCCGTCAGGAAAAGCTCTTGTTGGAAAGCGGCCTGGATATCGCCAACGTCGAGCATATCGAGGCCGCCGATTCCGAGGGCCCGGGCAATTGCATCATGATTCGCCTTATCGGTGCAGGCCGGACGACCGTTTTCACAGCCTTCGGCCAAAAGGGCAAGCCATCGAAGAAAGTGGCGGACGAGGCGGTCGCTCAGGCCCAAGCATTCCTCGCAAGCGCCGCCGCCGTAGATCGCTGCCTCGCCGATCAATTATTGATTTACATGGCCGTCTCAGGAGCCGGAGCCTTCACGACCAGCGACCTTTCAAACCACCTCCTGACAAATATCGAAGTTATAAAGCAATTCCTCCCCGTCGAGTTCACCACCGTCGAAAACAAAGGAAAATACCGCGTCTCCTGCCAATCGGCATAGAAAACAGACGACGGAGGACAGAAGGCAGACGACGGACGACAAACGACGGAGGACGGGAGGTAGAAATCCAAAAACCTTATTCTGACGTGGGCAGAACAGTTTTGGTTATTTGAATTTTGGTAATTAGAGCTTGTTTAGAATTTAGTGCTTAGGAATTAGGCAATGCGCCCATGAGAACGCGGGGCCGTTGCCGGGTAGCGGGGGATCAGGTCGCAGGAGAGCAGGGTGTCAGGATTTTGAGGGGGGGATCGGATCGCGTGCAGCGTGTGGCGTATGGTGGGTTCCGGGTTCGCCATAGGCTACGGCGCGACAAGTCCGGGGTGGCCGTTGGCTGCGGCGGGGCAAGTTGGGGGATTTTCTTTGTGGATCTTGAAGATGCTACCCATGGGTAGTCGATCTTTTTCCTTTTTGCTGTTAGATCAGGGGCAGGAGTCTTGTAGATGGCTGAAATTAGGAAACAGATAGGTGTCAGAATAAGGTTGTTCCGCGAACGGCGAGGTTTGACCCAGGATGAACTCGCGGCTATTGCAGGCATGCACCGAGCTTATGTCGGCCATATCGAGCGGGGCGAGAAGAACATCACAATCGATAGTCTCGAGAGAATCGCGAAGGCGCTGAAGGTTTCTGTAAAGGATTTGCTGTGAGTTTAGTTGCTGAAAGACGATGTTTAGCCAAGCCATTTCTCAAGTGGGCGGGCGGTAAGACGCAACTGTTGGATGAAATCGACAAGCGTTTGCCTGCTGAATTGCGGGATGGAGAGATTGATACTTACGTTGAGCCGTTTGTCGGCGGGGGGGCGGCGTTTTTTCATATTGCTCAGAGACATGAGGGAATCAAGGATTTCTACCTGTATGACATAAATCAGGATTTGGTCAATTGCTACAACGCCGTGAAGGACGATGTAGAAGGGCTCATCAAGCAACTGAGGGCGCTCGAAACGAAGTTCTTGAAGAAAGACGAATCGGGAAGGAAAGAGTTCTATTATCAGGTGCGCATGGACTTCAATCGCGCGAGGTGCGTGGCGAAGCTGATTTTTCTGAATAAGACATGCTTTAACGGCCTGTATCGCGTCAATAGGAAGGGAGGGTTTAATGTTCCGTTTGGCCAGTACAAAAACCCGACGATATGCAATGAGAAAAACCTGCGAAATGTATCTGAAATCTTGCAGAAGGCCGAGATAATTTGCGGGGACTTTGAAGCGAGTGCGAGCCGTATTGACAACAGGACGTTTGTATATTTCGATCCGCCGTATCGACCTCTAAGCCCGACGGCTAGCTTCACTTCTTACGCCAAAGAGGATTTTGATGAGGAGTCACAGATCCGGCTTGCCGAGTATTGCAGGCGAATTGACAGCGAAGGGGCCAAGTTTCTTCTAAGCAACTCTGACCCCAAGAATGAAGACCCGAATGACCATTTTTTTGAAAGCAAATACGAAGGTTTCACTCTTGAGACTGTGAAAGCAAGCAGGGCAATTAACTGCAAAGCGTCGCGGAGAGGTCAGATAAGTGAAATTTTGATTACTAATTATCCAAGCGCAGAATGGTAGCCTAGGGAGAATCTCTATGAAGTACGAAGGAGTATTCAAGGAAGTCATAGGGTGTTCGGATGCAAGTGAGGTGTTCGATTATTTGATGAATACCTTGAAGCAGAAGATTACCGGATGGGATTATTTTGTCAATTGGGCGAAAGTTCTGGGAAATATCGAGGATGTCGAGATCGACCTTAATATCCTCAATTACCTCGTAGGAAAAGAAAACATTGAAGATGAGTTTAGGTTGCTCTTGGACAAGCACCCTTCTATAGGGCGTCTCGTACCGATTCTCGTCGCGTGCCGGGATAAAAAATTTGACATTCTGACCGGTTATGACAAGCATGCTTTTCGATATGACATATTCGATTTCGAGAAGGCGGGGGGACTGGCGAATGAGAAAGTTGTCGAATTTGCGAGTTCGACGGGATTTCTCGAGTTGCTTGGGGGTAAGCGGATCAAGAGTGTAGTTGACTATGTAATAGGGGTGGAGGTCGGTTTGGACTCAAATGGGAGGAAAAACCGAGGGGGAAAGGCTATGGAGGGGATTGTCGAGTTCTTTGTAAGAGACATTTGTGATAGGAAAGGATTGGAGTATCTGCCGGAGGCTTCAGCAAAGAATGTTCTGAAGAAGTGGGGAGTGAAGCTGAAGGTAGACAAATCATCGAGAAGGATCGACTTTGCCATAAACAACAACGGGCGGCTGATCCTCATAGAAACAAATTTCTATGGAGGTGGAGGGTCAAAGCTGAAATCAACTGCGGGTGAATACAGAGCTATGTTCGATTTTTGGAAGGAGGATGGTCATGGTTTTATCTGGATAACAGATGGTCAAGGTTGGGTCTCGACACGTTTACCTTTAGAAGAGACATTTAACCATATAGATTATATTCTAAATCTCGAAATGGTGAGTAAAGGGCTGCTGGAAGCTATAGTTGGAGAGGAGAGTTCTTAAAAGTGGCGGAGAAATCGATCTCAGAATACAAGCCGGAATATACTACTGTTTGGTCTTTTCCTGAGCGTGGGGCTTGGGCTACTCATTGTCCTGGTTATCGCGGTAATTTTGCTCCTCAGGTTCCTCGTAATTTGATTGAGATGTATTCCGAGAAGGGCGAGAAGATACTGGACCCTATGGTTGGGGCGGGGACTACTTTGATTGAGGCTAAGCTTTTGGGGCGCGATGCTGTCGGGCTTGATATTAATCCGGAGGCGGTTGAATTGGCTAAGAAGGCCTTGCAGTTCAACCATCGGCCGGCGAGCGTGCAGGAGGTTAGGGTTGGCGATGCGAGGGATTTGTCCTCTATAGAGGACAATTCAATTGACCTTGTTTTGACTCATCCGCCTTATATGAATATTATTCGTTATTCGGAGGGTAAGATTGCGGGGGATTTGTCTAATATCGGGAGCCTGCCGAGGTTTTGCGACGAGATTGAGGCCGTTGCGAGTGAGGTTTATCGTGTTGTTCGCCCGGGGCGGTATTGCGCGATTCTGATGGGTGATACGCGGCGGGGGAGGCATTATGTGCCTTTGGCGTTTAATGTTATGCTGCGGTTTCAGAAGGTCGGCTTCATACTCAAAGAAGATATTATCAAGGTTCAGCATAACTGCAGCGCTACGGAGAGATGGCGGTGGAAGGCCAAGCGGGATAAGTTCTATTTGATTATGCACGAGCATCTTTTCGTTTTTCGCAAGCCTCAGAAGAATGAAGACGTCTCACGACTGCGATACAGCCGTTCGATTGATTATTGATTATTTACTATTGATTATTCAAAACTAAGAACCAAAAACTTTCAAACCGGCGGTCAGGTTTGTTGGGCGAATAGTGTTAGGGGGGTTGTTTTTGTTATTTTTACTTTTGCGAATTTGCCTGCGAGGGTTTCGGGGGCGTTGAATACTACTATGTAGTCGGTTGCTGTTCGGGCTGCGAGTTGGGGGTTGTTTTGGTTTTCAGCGGCGTTTAGGCGGGGCTTTTTGCTCGGGCCTTCTACGAGGACTTTTAGGGTTTTGCCGAGGAATTCGCTGCTTAGCTGCTCGCTTATTCTTTCCTGCACTGCGAGCAGCTCGATGTTGCGGGCCTGCTTGACCTCTGCGGGGACGGTGTCCTGGAGTTTTTTTTCTGAGGTTGTTCCGGGGCGGGGGGAGTATTTGAAGACGAAGCAGTTTTTGTAGCGGGCTTTCTTTACGAGTTCTACGGTTTTGAGGAATTCTTCATCGGTCTCGCCCGGGAAGCCTACGATGAAATCGCCTGCGATTGCGATATCCGGGACTATTGAGCGGGCTTTATCCAGCAGGGCGAGATACCGGTCGGCGGTGTATCTGCGGTTCATTGCTTTTAGGATTCTGTCCGACCCGCTCTGGGCGGGGATGTGGATGTAGGGGCAGACCTTGGGGGAATCGGCCATGACCTGGAGTATTTGCTCGAAGTATTTTTCCGAAGGGTAGTTGGTTACGAATTTTAGCCACTCGATGCCTTCGATCTCGGCGGCTTTGGCGAGAATGTCGGCGAGGGAGTATGTTGTCTCGCCGCCTTTATATTCGTAGGAGTTGACGGCCTGGCCGAGGAGAGTTACCTGTTTTATGCCGGCGTCGGCGAGCCTCTTTATCTGGTCGATTATCGCCCTGTGCGGGCGGGAGACCTCGGGGCCGCGGACGTAGGGGATCGGTCCACTCGCGGCCTCTTCTGCTCATCGCGGTCTTAGCCGTTTCGTAGAGTTTTCGCCTGCCGAAGCCTTTGGTTACTACTCCTTCGATAAACCACGCAAAGGACGGTATATACTTGGGCAGCGGCTTACCCGTCGCCATTATTATCGCCATCGCCCCGACATACGAGCCGGTATTGAGCAGCGTCCCTATCGAGGTCTTGGTATGGTCTCCTATCAACGCCCCGATCTTTGTCGAACCTGTATCGATACCCTTGCGGCCGTCCAAAGCCACCGAAACGCTTGAATAATCGTTCTTCAGATCGCTGTTTGTCGTCATCGCTCCGAGATTCACCCATTCGCCGACGTAGGCATGGCCCAGAAAGCCGTCGTGATATTTGTTCGAATGCCCGTGGATGATCGATTCCTCGATCTCTCCTCCGACTCTGCAAACCGGCCCGATCGAATTTCCCTCCCTGCACTTGGCGCCGAGGAGTATCGAGTCTTTGCCGATATAGCAAGGCCCTTCGATTCTGCTGAACGGATGAATCTCGACTCCCTCTTCGATATACACAGGCCCGTGCTCGGCATCTATCACAACCATCGGATGCACCCTCGCCCCGGCCGCTATATACACATCTTTGGCGCTTCCGAGAATTGCTCTTGGCTCGTCGATATTCCCTTCGATTCCGCATCGACCGGCCGCTGCAAAATCCGCCGTGATCTGCTCCGGATTCGCCAGGACCAGATCCCATGTGTATTCCCATTTGGCAAATCCGCACTTAACATTGGCCAGCTTTGCCTTGGCCGAGGCTATGAAGCCGTCGATATCCTCGGAATCGAGCTTGGCCAGGTCGTTTTTGGCGATTCTCGCATAGACTACGGCGCCTTCGATATCGACGCCCACTTCGCTTGGTCCGGTCGAGGCAACATCCAAAGCGTCGGCCTTGACCCGGCCGTCAAGGATCAGTAAATCATCGCCGGCCAACGCCGAGGAGTCATTAACCTGCCCGCCCCCTGGGGGCCCGGCAACCTTGGCCCGATAGGCATCAGCCATGTAATCGGGCACGAAATAGGCAACATTCCGGGCCCCAATCTTGCCAATCAGCTTCTCAGCAAGCGTTCCAAACCCGCACCGAAGCTCCCAAATGGGCCTGCTCAAAGACAACGGATAGAAATTACCCCTCGCCTGCCCCTCCTTGGGGGCAGGCTCGCATCTATCAACCAAAACCAATCGCATAAGCAACTATTCCTTTCGCCGTCAACCTGCTCGAACAATCTACGTTTGTCGGCTTAGCCGACACTATCGCCCGCCCCCAGGGGGCCCACAAACCTGGTTTGGGATTTGGCACAGCCGACCTTGCCGTCGCTTCTGTATTGCGTCTCAAAGGTCGCAATCACCACCCCACAGGCCCCGAAAGCTTGCCGCTTTCATCGGGCTTGTCGCAGCATCCTACTTGAACCGCCGAATCCTGTCAACTTCAAAAACTCCTTCTTTCGAGTTCTGCAATGTTAGGCCCATATTAACACAAACAAGACGACTGCCCGGGAATCGGCTCTCCGCAAAGAGGCTTCTCTCTGCCGCGAAACGCCAGGAAATATCTCAACCACAACTCAAAACCCAACGCTCAAAACTCAAAACTCTCCCCCCCCCAGGCCCCCCAGGGGGCAGGCCCACGGGCGGCTTTTGGTTCTCCCACACACACCAATCATAAACTATCTATCCGCAGACAAACCTATGCCTGCCTGCCCCTGCACAACAAGGTTTACGCTCCGTAGCCGCGCTTGCGGCGCAGGAGGGCCATCCCGCCAAACCCGATCAGTAAGAGCGTGGCCGGTTCGGGGACGGCAAGCAGGCCGTTCAATTCTATGATGCCGGTGCTGCCAAGATTGAATAGTTGGCCCGTCAATGGGTTAATTTTGTAGAGATCTGCAACGATGCCAGCGTGAGCGTCGGCTCCATAGAGGAAACCGTCCGGAGCGTAGGTAAGGCAATCAATATCGGAAACGTTCATCCGGGAAATCAGGGATGCACTTTCTAACACCAGATCAATTTCATAAAGGTCCGTACGACTTCCTACGTCACCCACGGCATACAGTCTTCCGTCTGGAGAAAAGGCAATTGATTCGATACGAACAACCCCCTCGATATTGAAAAGCAGTGTGCTTGCACCTGTTTGCGGATCGATGGTTCTCAGGTTCGTCCCGGGAAAAACACCGTAAAGAACTCCTGCAGGCGAGACATCCAGGCCGCGATTACTTATCTGCATATCCTGATCGAGTTGAACTGAAGTAATTGTCGATGCATCGGTTATATCAACCGTGTACAGAGTGTCGGTGGCCCTATCGACAGTATAAGCGGCCCCCGGCCCTGCATGAGCAAGGGCCCAAAGATCAGAATCCCCGCTAATTTCCATCGTTCCTATCTTCGTAGGCTGCAAAGTATCCAAGGGAAGAGAATACAGACTGTTGTCGTCATACGAGTATGCAATTAACTCGATTGTTGCACATGCCCCGGGCGATGAAACCCACAATAATAAAACCACAAGTAAAAAAGCTGTCTTTCTCATCATCATTCTCCTTAAAGCAAATAAAATATTAACTATTAGCAGACAAACCTATCCCTGCCTGCGCCTTCTCACGAAAGCCATCCCCCCAAACCCGAGCAGTAAGAGCATAGCCGGTTCGGGAATGAGGACGATTTTCGCACTGTTGCCGATACGGAAATCGCTATCCAGCGAGTCACCATTGAGCAGAGTTCCCGTTAATCGTCTATACGGTTCAAACCTACCTCCTATGCTGAAAAGTTCGATGTAGCCAACATCTATCCCGTCAACGGCAAAATCCGAGCCTTCTATGGTTACAATTGCATTGCCCTCAAGCTGTATCTCTCCTCCGAGTAATCCGCCGGAAACGGTGACCTGACTGCTGCCATAGGCATCTAAATACGATAGCCACCCTCCGGAAATGGTAACCTGACTGTTGCCACCGGCTCTGAACCCTTCTTCTATCGCCCCTCCGGAAATGGTAACCTGACTGTTGTCATGGGCCCAAAGGGAGCCTATCAACCCGCCAGACATATTTATGATGCTATCCTCAAAACCTTTCAGGAGATTACGAGGAAGTATGCTTCCTCCTTCAAGTATGTTTAGTGTAGTTCCCATGCCGGGCGTTTCAAAGTCAACCCATACATCGTCAATGATTTCGTAGTCAATGTCCCAGACCCCACCATCGTTGAACTCAACCACAGCCATAACCGGTGAAACACTCATAAACAAGACTACCGCCGCTGCCAAAATTTCCACACTTTTTCTTTTTATCACACTTCTCCATATCAAAAAAAAGACTCGCCATTCTCAACAGCGTCACAGCAACCGCTGCGATAATAAGGCTGTTGATATATCTCTGTCTCGGAAAAACCCTCCTGGCTTTGTGGGAAGTACGCACCACTCCCGGCAGAACATCCAGTCCTGCAACGGTATTCTACGGGACGAAACTGGGATTGTCAAGGGAAAAGTCCAGTAATTGGGCGGTATTTTGATCCCCGCAAAGCCTTGGGGCCGCTTGCGCGGGGGCCTGTGGGGCTTTTCGTCCGGCCTGCGAAAGCCCTATCTCCCGTGAAAGCTGCGGATTTGCACCATATTATGCCGGAGGCCTAAAGTGCTAAACTCCAGCCCGCCCCAGGCGGGCTGTCCCATGGACCCCGAGGGGGATAAAAACAGCCAGGCGTTGCGCTTCAAATTAAAATGCGCCCACTACCAACCGTTGGCGAGAATAGCGCTCCAAGCAGGGCGCTGTCCGAATCACTTTCGGTTTTGGATAAAACGCTCAAAGGGCAGTTCTCTTTTTAAGGACGAATTTCCGGTTGTTATCAGTATCTTTCCATGGATCTGTAATACTCATCATAATACTCATCGGCTCCCGATGTTGTTCGTCCTGTTCGTCCTGTTTGTCCTGTCTGTCCGGTGCCTGACCAAGGCCGCCATGGCTGTTTCGGCTCTCTCTGAGAATTGTTTATTTGAGTTCGCACGATGCGCAATTCGTCGGGCCAATATCTGTCGCCGACGGGCATACGCTCGATAAGCATCCCGTCATAACTGTAGAGCATCTCGAAATAATGTCTTTCGCGCATCGTATTATCGCCAACGAAATCGTTAACCGCCACAACATCAACGAGCATTGCGCCGGTATCATAATCGACCTCTTTGGGTTTGGCGGCATCCTGTGACAAGTCGTTCTCCCTATATGCCGTTTCCATATATGCTGTTCCCATATATGCTGTTCCCATATATGGTGTTCTCCCGGTCGCGTCTGCGGTAGTCTTCGGGGCTTCTATCTCTACCTTGGCCAAGTCGCCTATAACCTCCCCGCCTCTAACCTTGAAGTCCTCGCTGTACCAATCTCCGAGCACATATTTGGAGACCTGAACCGTAACTTCCTTGGCCGCCTCCTGGAGACCCTTTGCAAAGAAATACATCCGCCGAGGAATTTCAACCTCTTGCGAGACGTCCGAGAATTCAGACCACAGGATTACTTCGTTATTATGTGCGGCGTCACGCTGGCTCAATTGATTCTTGCCCGCAACCGGATTAAAGACGCCCAGTCGAACTCGATATCGGTATTGCTTTCCCGACTCGATACTATCATCATGCGCCCAGAATATCAGTTCCTCGAGCGTACGGAGGTCGGCTTGCTTGGTAATTGAAATTTTGTCGAGTTCGAGACGGACATTCTCGACCGTCGGTTTGCCCGAGACGTCCCGCCCGGTCGCCAAACCTTCGTAGTAGAAAGCCAAGTCTTCTTGCCCGGCCCTGCCTCCCGATGGCCGAGTTCGGCTTGAGTAACGTCCTCCCTCTTGTATCCGGCCGGCGCCGCCGCTTCGGTCCGTTCGACGAGACGATGATGTTGGGCTGCGAGTTTGACCGCTCGTATAAGCAGAGCCGTCTCTGCCGCCTTCGCTAAGACTTATGCGACCGCTCGTTGACGAAGTCCGGCGTTGCCCCGTCGTATCGCTGCCGGCGCTATTGTTTTCCTCATCCCTGGCGCGCCGCCGCTCATCGAGCGTCTCAGAGGCTTGGATCTCCTTGTACTGGCGATACAATAGAGGCGGGAACCACTCTTCGTCCGCCGAGGCGATTCTGTACGCCTCAGGCTGCAGCAAATCCTGCTGCACGGCCCTGTCGCGGTATCGCATCATGCGAACCGTCAGTCCGCCCGGCGGAAGGCTTCTCGCATCCTCGATGATTGTCAGCAGTTCACGCTGATAGTCTATTCTCGTCCTCGGGACATCCCGCCATTGGTCCCAGATTCCGTCGTCGTTCTTTTCCTGTCTTTGTAGCTGCACGGCGGCAAAGACAGGCTCGGCCAGACAAGGATCCCGCCACTGAATTTTTACGTCCGTCCCGGCAAAACTATCCTTAAAACTTGCGTACAGCGCAGCAATATCATACTTGCCCTGCACGGTCACGAAGTCGAGGTCGTTAGGCTCCGAAATCGAACCGTCGTAGGCGCGGTCGGCCGTTACCTCTTCTAACGGAGTATAAGCCACCGCTCGGATATGCCCGACGGCAACATCGCCAACCCGCCCGGTATCCGGCAAACTATACTCCTTTACAACCGTTCCGCCTGGAGGATTAGTCTGCGGCACAGCCGGGCCCAAGCCGAAGTTAACGCCCTTTACAGAACAAGCCAGAATCCCGGTATATTCGGCCAATCGGGGATTATAAGAATCGGGGGGCGTCGGGCGACCATTCAAAACATCCTCCAACTCCCGCGCCTGAACCAATACGTAATCATCGATGCTTCCGAGGCTAAGGTTTTTCCGATCGTATGTGATTGCATTGGGGTTTAACACTACGCGCGTCACAAGAAGCCACAGGCAAATCACCGCTACAATCCCCACCACCATCTTTTCGACGTGGTCTTCTAAAAAGCCTAATATCTTATCCATTTCTGATTCCCCGAATCTCTATCTCGGATACGAATCCAAGTCTTCTAATCCCCTATCTGTTCGATATGGCTCCTGGGCCGCCGGCTGTTCCATCGGATCCTTCTGCACCTTGACTTCTTTGGGCTTGACGGCGTCGTAAGCCTTTTTGTTAAAGATATATTCGCAAGTAAACTCCAACTCGACAACGGCATTCTGACCGTAACGATACCGATCATGAAGTACGTCCGAACGTTCGACGGCATAGAAAGCGCTCCGCAATATCGTTATCTGGTTGTGTGCAAATGTCTCAACCGCCGGCAGTTCGTCGAAGAAGCCCTTGAACTTGTGCTTTTTGATGCTGCACAACTCCTTCATAAAAGGCAGCACCGATCCGGCTTCTATTATCACCGCGAAATTAAAATGCATCACATCAATATCTTCGTCGCCCAATCGATTCGTGTGCGGGGCATCCGAATATCCCGTCATACCCACATTATATCCCGTCATATTCATATTCATATTCACATTCACATTCACATTATCAGTGTAACTCGGCCTATCCATTGCCGGTCGGCCCGCTGCAGTTGTATAGCTGCGTACCATATCGTAAACCGCAGCCCCGGACGTTCTCGCATCGCCAGAGTCTTCACCAAAACGAACATACATGAGCCGCTTGACAGGCGAGGTGAACACTTGGGCCGAGCCGGAGTTCATCGCACTTATGGTTGAGAAAACATCCTCGATAACCCAATAGCCCAATTGATAGTACCAGCAATCCTGAATCGCATCTTCGGGTTTGACATCATATTTGTATTGCTCCCAAAACTCATAGCCGGCCAAGTCAACGGGATTGGCATAGGCGGAAATCGATTTGGCCCTGCTCAGGCAGATTTCATCGCGTATGGTTGCCATAACGGTATTGGATTCGAGCGAAGAGCCCCCCTGATAGTAATCGAATTCCGAACCTCGCGGCTGACGCGAGGATGTGGCCGAATACCCTCGATAACCACCACCCATAGACGAAGTCACGGAGGCATTGGCCATGCCTTGGCTAAGCTCTTCTTGCGTCGGACAATCCTTCGCATTGATTCGATTTATCTCTCCGTCGATCGCGGCTTGATAACGCTCGCCGAATGCCTTGAATATCCCGGAAGACTTATCTTTCGGGGATGGGAACATATCATAACTCAACAACTCGCGTTGCGTACTCCGCATGGCGAGAATTGCTATCTCATTAGCATCTTTTTCATACGCCGCCTCGTATTTCGCCAGTTCTTTCCACTGGTCTTTCGAAACGGCCTGCTCCTTGGCCGTTTTGATCTGGGTCCCCTTCCCAAGGCTCTCCTGCTTAACGGTATTCTCCAACTTGCCGCCCAGTATCTTCGCCGGGATAAAAAGGAGCATCGCAACCAGCGTTATAATTATCGAGGCCGACAGGGACAGATTGCTCTTGAGAACGCTCAGCTTGCCCAGGATTTCCTTGATATTAACATTTGACATATCCATTTTCATATTGTCGCTCACTACATATGACCAAGACTGGTCTTCGTGCTGTTCTTAACGTCGAAAAGATGGGTAGTTACCCTCTCCCTCCGTCTCCTGGGGGATCGAGGGCTTTCTCCCCGTCCTCTGGGGGATCGAGAACTCTCCCCCCATCCCCTGGGGGATCGAGGACTTTAGCAGTGCATCAGCTTGTTTACGATCCGGGCCGCCCCGCCAGGCAAATTTCATGCTCAATTCAAACCAATGATCATTGATTTGATAGTCTGGCGTGCCCCGAACATAAAGGGGCGCACCGGTGGGGTCGAGTTTCTGAATTTTGCTGATAATCTCTTTGGTCATCGGATCGATACTACATGCTCCCGCTCAAACAATTCATATATCCGGCGCTGGGCATTGAAGAATCGAAAGGTCTGCTGAGTATGTGGAATGCAGGACTGGCAACAATCCTGATGATAGCCGGCATTGCGCTCGGAGTCATTATATGGGCGGTGATGAAGCTCTCGAAGAACGTAAGAATAGTCCCGACATGGACATGCGGCGAGATACAGCCGAATGACGATATGATTATACCGGGGACGCACTTCTACAAGACCGTCTCGTTAATGAATGGGCTAAAGCAGCTTTATAAAGGCCAGGGTAAAGGCTATTTCGATCTGTACGATCAAGGCGGGAGATTCGGCCTGGTCTTTACTAACCTTCTGAAGTGGCTGCACTGCGGCATCTTGCCCGCATACCTGACTTGGGTAACCGTTGGCTTGTTGATAATTCTGTTCGCGCTTTGCAGGATTTGGTGAGGTTGACCATGATTATGTTCTATATATTAATCGTATTTGTAATAATCGCCACGCTTATAGCAGTTGAAACGAAGAATCTCTTAAGTGCCGTAATTTGCGTGGGAGCAGTCGGTTTCGGAGGCTCGCTGCTATTCTTGTTTTTGCGGGCCCCTGATATTGCAATAACGCAGATTGTCGTCGAGGTGCTCGGCCTGATTATTCTGATCCGAGCCACAATCGCCAGAGATATGACCTTCATCAGCGACGATATAGAGTTCTTCAAAGTGATTTTCGCGATGGTTATCATAATGATCATCGGCATTGCCGGCATTATGGTCTTCGAGACCCTGCCGGATTTCGGGATCCCAGCCTTCACCCAGGCCGATGACGCCGCTTCACATACCTATATCAGCGACGGCCTCAAGGAGACAGGAGCAGGCAACATCGTAGCTTCGGTTATTCTCGGTTTCCGTGGCTATGATACGCTTGGCGAGGCCACCGTGCTCTTCACCGCAATAACAGGCGCCACCGTAATACTGAGAAGAAAAGGCAAGAAGAAGTTGGATGAGCCGGACTCATAGAGAATTCGATTAAGCTCCGTACTATTCGCAACAAATGCGTAAGAGGCTGTAATATGAAAAAAGAAAAACAAAATTCCGATGCTCAGCAGACGTCTCTGCCTGTGCCAAGTAGCCAAGGGATGACGGTAGTTGTCAAAACCGTCAGCAGTTGGTTAAAGGTGCTGATCTTTCTCTTTGGCATATACATCATTTTGTCCGGCGATCTCGGCCCGGGAGGCGGGTTCGCAGGCGGAGTTATATTGGCCCTGTCGTATGTCCTTCTGATGCTGGCTTTCGGACGTGAATTTGCCGAGAAAAATCTGCCTCGAACTTTGGCGGCAAGGCTCTACTATTGCGGGGCATTGACTTTTGCGATTATAGCGATTCTTGGAATTCCGTTCGGAGGGGCTTTCCTCTCCAACTTCCTAATAGGAAAGTTCGGCGAGCCCCTGACCCTCCTGGGAGGCGGGACCTTGCCGCTCTCCAACATTGCAATTGCGTTTAATGTAGGAGCGTCTCTGTACCTCGTCATACTCAGCCTGTCAGTCTGCTGTAAGGGCAAGGAGTGTAAGTTTGAGTAGTTGGTCTGAATGAAAAGGAGTAGCAACGATGCTTTACGCATTGTGTTTTTTATTATTCGTAATCGGATTGTATTGCACCGTGGTCAAGAAGAATCTGGTCAAGATAGTGCTTGGGATAGTGATCATGGAATATTCGGTGAATCTCTTCCTGATAATGCTCGGCTATCGCTTCGGCGGAGTAGCGCCCGTAGTCGATAGAACAATGTTCGATCCGCAGACAGGTAAAATAGCAGCAGGATTCCTCAGCAGTTCGGTTGATCCGCTGCCCCAGGCGCTGGTGCTTACTTCGATAGTTGTAGGCCTTGGCTCGCTCGCACTTATGATTTCATTATGTATAAGAATATACGCGAAGTACGGCACCTTTGACGTTACACAGATTAGGAGGTTGAAAGGATGAGCAACCTGCTGCCTCTTTTTGTGGCTATACCCCTCGTTTCGGCATTTATTCTGCCATTTTTCGGCAAGAAAGGCACAGCCCTCGCGACAGTGTTGGGGAACATCGCAACGATTTCTCTTCTGGTGCTCGCCATCTGTGCGGCAGGGCAATCGGGCGTTTATGAAGTCGGAAACTGGTCCATACCGCTTGGCATAAATCTCGTTCTCGACGGGCTAAGCTCGCTGCTCCTGCTCGCTATTGCCACAGTCAGCGCTGCTGCGATGCTGTTCAGCGCAAGATACATGGAGCGATACACGGCAAAATCAAAGTACCTCAGCCTGTTCATGTTGATGGTCGCCGGGATGAACGGGGTGGTGCTCTCAGGAGACCTGTTCAATATCTACGTCTTTCTGGAAGTTGCCTCCTTGGCCTCTTACGCACTGGTGGGCTTCGGCGGCGAACACGAAGAGCTTGAGGCGTCGTTCAAGTACATGGTGCTCGGCAGCATCGCCTCGGCTTTCATTCTCTTCGGCATAGCGATGGTCTATGGAAATACGGGGGCTTTGAATTTAGCTTACATCTCGAAGGCCATCGCCGAATCAGGAGTCAATCGAGGCCTCGCCTTTGCACTTAGTCTTTTCATCGCGGGCTTCGGCCTTAAGGCGGCACTGGTGCCTTTCCATGCGTGGCTGCCGGACGCACATCCCTCGGCGCCGGCGCCGATTTCGGCAATGCTCTCAGGTGTCCTTATCAAGGCGCTTGGCGTATATGTCCTGGCAAGGCTCGTATTTAATATCTTCGGTGTAACGGTTGCGATTGGATGGGTGCTAACATCCCTGGGAATCTTGAGCATGGTAATAGGGGTATTTCTCGCCGTAGGCCAATGGGACTTCAAACGCCTTCTCGCATACCACAGTATATCACAGATGGGATACGTTGTGTTCGGACTCGGCATGGGTGCACTTATTATTGCACGAGGAGGCGATCCGAAGTGGGCGGCGCTGGCAATACTCGGGGGATTGTTCCATCTTGCAAATCACGCCGCCTTCAAGTCGCTTCTATTTCTAACAAGCGGTTCCGTCGAAATGGCGACGGGAACCAGAAATCTCAAAGAACTCGGCGGCCTTGCGGAGAAGATGCCCGTTACAAGAGCGGCGTGTACTCTGGCGTCGGCGGCCATTGCGGGCGTGCCGCCGTTCAACGGGTTCTGGAGCAAGCTGATCTTGGTCATAGCCGCAGTGCAGGCCGGCTTCTACGGGCTTGCAGGAGTAACCGTTGTCGTCAGCCTGATAACGCTGATTTCGTTCCTGAAGGTGCAGCGGTATGTATTCCTCGGAGAGTTGCCCGAGAATCTCGAGCAGACAAAAGAGAGCAAAGGCTCCATGCTCGTCGCTATGGGCTTTCTCGCAGTATTGTGCGTGCTTATGGGATTGCTGGTGCTGATACCTGGCCTGCGAGAGAGCATTTTGACTCCCGCTGTAGAGGCGCTTACAAACGGGACTAATTACGCTGCAACAGTTATAGAAGCAGCCGCAAGGTAAAGGTGCAATAATTATGAGACGAGTGATTTATTTTTTGGTAGCATTTATCGTGTGGATGCTCTTGACCTGGCCTGTAATCGACGGCGCGCTTGATGTCCAGATGGTCGTCGCGGGCCTGGCGGCTTCCGCAGTCGTCGCAGTTCTCTTCCACGAAATGCTGCCCAAAGAGCATCATATCTTCATCTCGCCCGTTCGGGTATTCTGGGGCATCGTCTATCTGCCGGTGCTGTTCTATTATATCATGAAGGCGAATCTCGACGTCGTCTATCGCGCGCTGCATCCCAAGATGCCGATACATCCCGGCATTGTCAAAATCAAAACCGCCCTGAAGACCGACTCCGGCATAACCGCACTGGCGAATTCAATCACGCTCACCCCCGGAACCCTAACAGTTGACCTGACCGACGACGGGTATATGTACATACACTGGATCAACGTAAAGGCCGAAGACGTCGAGGCGGCAACCGAGCACATAGCTCGACAATTTGAGTGGTTTCTGTTGAAGATATTCGAATAGAAAGAGGTAGTCATGATAACTGTATTTTATCTCGGCTTGTCTGTATGCTGTTTCCTGTGCCTATACAGGATAGCAAGAGGCCCGAGCGCGCCCGACAGAACCGTAGCGATCGATATATTGGGCATAGTCGTAGTCTGTTTTTGTGCTCTCCTCGGCCTGGAGACAGGAAAAGACTTTTACCTGAACGTAGCTCTGGCGTGGGCGTTGCTGAGCTTTATTGGAACAATAGCCTTGGCAAAATTCCTGGAGGGCAGAAGTTTCGATGAGTGATACAATCGGATACATATTCATAACAATCGGCGTCTTGTTCAACATATTCGGGTGCATCGGGCTTGTCCGCTTCCCGGACGTTTACAATCGCCTCCAGGCTTCGACCAAATGCGTCACGCTCGGAACGATTATGGTGCTGGTCGGGGCGGCTGTTGCGGCAGGATGGGGAGCGATGGCGGCCAAGGCAATCATCTGCGCCGTCTTCATCGTAATTACGTCGCCGACCGCGGCACACGCAATTGCCAAAGGCGCTTATGCCGCGGGCGTTGAACTGTGGGAACATAGCGTGGTCGATAAGTATGCAGAAGAAGTCGCCAAAAAAAAAGAATAATTCACAGCCAAACGAGACCGCTCCAGCTTGCGTGCGGCCTCGCAGGACTAAAATATAGGAGTTAAGAAATTGCGCTGGCCTAAACTGAGAGAATTGAAAGAAGCGGTAATCGCCGTTTCATCGACCCTTACCGGGCGACGATTCACAACCAGGTTCCCCGCCGTGCCCTGCGAAGTCCCGGAAAAATACAGGGGCAAGCCTGAATTCGACCTCGATATATGTATCGGCTGCGGGGCCTGCGTTAACGTCTGTCCCGCCGCCGGGTGTCTCACGATGGTCGATGACCTCGACGCCGATCCGCCGGTCAGGAGGATCAGTCATCGTTACGATACATGCATCTTCTGCGGCAACTGCCGGGACAACTGCACGACCGAAAAGGGAATTTATCTCTCCAATAAATGGGATCTGGCCAACCTTGATAGAGAAAGCACGCTCGAAACGCACGAATTCGAGCTTCAAATGTGTGAAAAATGTGGTGCGTTGATAGGGACGAAGAAGCACCTGATCTGGCTCTACGAGAAGCTCGGGCCCCTGGCCTATACAAATCCGTCGCTGCTGATTGCAAAAAGCGGGGAGCTTCTCAACGAACCGGATACTGTTGCGGCCGAGCTGCGGGCAGACGCCGAAGTCGAAACAAGCGATTTCATGCGAATCCTGTGTCCCAAATGCAAGTGCGAAGTGAACGTTCGATTATAATGCGTCTTGAGAGCGAATTCTCCGAGCAGTTGAAAGCCCTCGTCGGCTCCAGGGCGGTAATACTTGGGATGGGAAATGTCCTCAAAGGCGACGATGCGGTCGGGCCGTTTCTCTGCGGGCAGCTTGTCGGTAAGGTCTGTGCCGAGGTAATCGACGCCGGAACAGTGCCCGAGAACTACATCCGGAAAATCGTGAGCAAAAATCCGCAAACCTTGCTGGTAATCGACGCCATCGATTTTGGAGCACTGCCCGGGGCGATTAAGGTTTTCAAAACCCGGCAATTGAACTCGATTGCCATATCGACGCATACGCTGTCGCCTCGGCTTTTTGTGGAACTTATCACCGGTCAAATCGATGTCGATGTTCTCTTTATAGGAATCCAGCCGGCCCGGATGGAGTTGGGCGAAGCCATAAGCGAGCAGGTCCGCCGGGCGGCTGAGAATGTTTCGCACGCCCTGGCTGAAGTATTCCCCGTTGACCCGTGATCCGGCACAGCGTCCGAGTTCGGGTCGGATGGCAGGGGTTAGGTTGATGTGCAGATTAGCAGGGCGGTTATGAGTCAGGCGAACTTGGTTCTCAAGGCGTATTATGAGGCCGTTTACGAATTGCTTGACGCCGGCAAGGATGGCTTGCAGGCGAGGATTGAGGGGCTTTTGAGCAAGGAGGTCGAAGCTCGCGGCTTTGAGGGGTTCGACGAGGAGAAATATGCTGCGTATCGCGATGCGTGCATAGCGTTTATCGATGAACGCATCGAGACGTTCAATCCCATCGGCTGTCAATATACGTTCGACCGCGGCAGTGCGCAGGAGGCATTCGAGTTGGAGCTTCAGTTGAACTGGTACGATGCGAGAGCGGAATTCGAGATTCTCGCTCAGACCGCGCGGGAGAAAGCCATGGCAGGGATAACCGACGAGAACCTCCGTCGGCTTGCCGGCGAACTGATAGCCGAACTGGGCGTCTTCCCGGACAGGAGCATAATCGAAACCTACCGTGCCAAGCCGGCCCTGCAGAGGCTGCCGGACTATATCGTGGCCGTTGCAATAGAAGAAATCGCCGGGTAGGGGGGACTTTCTATTGATTATTTACTATTGATGATTGATTATTTGACAGGGAAGGGGATTGGGTTTGATTGGGTTTGTTTTTTCGAGCCGCTCAGAGAGGGAAATTGCTGTAACTCTTTTGGAGATAAGAGGTTGAGGTAGTTTCTGCGTTTTGGGAATTGGGTTTGTTTTGCATAATTGACTCATAGATTCGTGGTAAGGTGGGCTGGATAGGCTGATGTGGTAGTTTAGAAGGGCTCCCTTATTGACTATCGATGATTGATCATTTACTATTGATTCGGCCACGGTTTGACCCTCCTTATTAATCCTTATTCAGTTTGGTAGGTATTATATCATATTGGGTGTTTGATGTCAAGTGAATTGTCTCCCGCCAAGGCGCAAAGGCGCGAAGAATAGAGGGAAAGGGGGAGGGAGAATTGGTTTGACTGAAATGGGGGATTGGTATATTTTGGTGCGGCCGGCAGGTTGCGTCGTCATACCGCCGAAGGATAAACTGGGGGGGGCGAAGATGGTCTGAGGTTACAGGATGGCGAAGAAGAAAGGCAAGACGGGGATGAAGGATAAGCGGCCGATGGCTGTTGATTTGTTTTGCGGCTTAACGAACCGCCATTCGTGGCGGGAAACTTTAATTGGCCCAGGCGGATTGTAGAAAAAGGCAAATGCAAGAAATCAACTGGAATAACTTTAAAGCGAAGTTTAATGGCAAAGAGCAGAAGGCTTTTGAATGGCTTTGCTATCTTTTGTTTTGCAACGAATTTAGTATACATAAGGGCATATTTAGGTATCACAATCAAATAGGAATAGAAACCGAACCGATTGAATACGATGGCACATTGGTAGGCTTTCAAGCAAAGTTTTATGAGACAAAACTCAGTGAGAAGAAAAAGGACATAAAGGATTCAATTGCCAAGGCAAAAAGTAAGAATCCGAAGCTTAACAGAATTCTATTTTATCTAAACAAGGAGTTTTCAGAAAGTAGCACAAAAGGCAAAAAAGAACCGGCATATAAAACAGAAATCGAACATTTTGCTAAATCTCACAAGATAGAAATAGAATGGAGAGTTCCAAGTCATTTTGAAGCACAGCTTGCTCTCCGCAAAGATATTGCACAGCATTTTTTCAGTCTCGATAAAACTGTGGTTGATTTTATTCGCGAATTAAATCAACATACCCAATCAATTCTTGCACCTATACATTCACACATAACATTTAGAGATAGTGAAATCACAATTGACAGGTCACAGGCCATAAAAGAGCTCAAAGCCATTTTCGCGGAATGCCCTCTGGTGCTTGTGAGCGGGGCAGGTGGTGTTGGGAAAACTGTCGTAATAAAGGAGTTTTATGGCCTGATTAGAGACACAAAGCCATTCTTTGTTTTCAAAGCTACCGAATTTAATATCCCCAGAATCAACCATCTCATCCAGTTGGTGCTCCGCTTCCCATTGATCGCGCAGAGCACAGATGCTTATTGAGCTTAATGCGTCGATCGAGAAAATGAAGATAATACTCGATGACCCGGAAAAAGCCAGAGTAAAACGTTTCGAAAGCGACACGCTGCCACTGCAGATGCGTTATCCTATATGGGCGTTCTTTTATCTTCCCGGTGGGGGGATACTTGGTTTTGTGTTTGGTGCAGCGATTGTTTTTATATTCAAGAAGGCGGAAGACGAAAGGTAGTGTTTTGGTTAGTGAAAGCAAAGAGTATTTGAAAAGCAGCTAGCTATTGGATATGACAAAAGGGATTCTAAAAATTGCGACGTGTCAATTTGCCGTGGGGCGCTCGATAAGGCGCAATTCTCGGGCGATATGCGATTTTTTGCGCCGGGCGGGTGAGGGCGGTGCGGATATTGTGCATTTTTCCGAATGCGCGCTTAGCGGGTATGTCGGGACGGATTTCCCCAACTTCGAGGGGTACGACTGGGAGTTGCTCAGGGCCGAGACCGAGAAGGTGATGAGCCTGGCCGGGGAGTTGGGCTTGTGGGTCGTTCTGGGCAGCACGCACAGGCTGACCGAGCCGAACAAGCCGTATAACAGCCTGTATCTGATTAACCCTAAGGGCAGGATCGTGGATCGGTACGACAAGCGTTTCTGCACGCCTGGGGATTTGCGACGACTGACGCCCGGTGACAGGTTCGTCAATTTCACTGTCAAAGGCGTGAAATGCTCGTTGCTTATATGCTTCGATTCGCGGTTTCCGGAGATTTATCGAGCGCTTTATAAGGATGGCGTCAACTGCATCCTGCAGTCGTTCTATAACGCAAGGCAGAGCGGGCCGAGCATCCATACGCACATAATGCGGCAGACGATGCAATGCCACGCGGCGACGAACTATTTCTGGGTCAGCATGTCGAATTCAAGCGGGTATTATTCGCCTTATCCATCGTGTTTTATTCAGCCGGACGGGATGATTGTAAGCCAGTTAAGGCCCAATCGCCCCGGCATGATCGTAAATACCGTCGATTTGAAAAGAAAATTCTACGACCCGATGAAGAAATTCAGGGATATGGCGATCAACGGAACCCTCAACAACGGCCCCATAGCCGCCGACGACTCGCGATCAAGGGATACGAAGGAACTCTGAGTTTGGACACTTACGCATTCACTGTAGGCGGCCTGCTGGGCTGGATTCCCGGGTTGGCGATATCTTCTGTTGCTCTGTGGGCAAGAGATGTGTTACAATTCCGTCAGAAGACGCCGGGGGCTTCGAGGCAAAAAAATGATACAGAACAGGGATAGACTGAATGAGTTTGAGCGGGAGTTGACTCGCAAGGAGAATCTTTCGCACAAAGAAGCTCTGGCGATATATGAAGCGCTGCACAAGGAAGCGGTCGCTCTGGGCGTGATCAGTTCGGAAAATATTCTGGACGGAATAGAAGTCGATTTAAGAATCGCAAGAGCGATGAGCAGGTTGAATCGTGTTCGAAAAGCTGATAAGGAAGGTAGCTGAAAGGTTAGACGAAGACAAGATTCCTTATATGATCATCGGCGGTCAGGCGGTACTCGCTTACGGGAGGCCGCGATTGACGCGAGACATCGACATCACATTGGGAATCGACACGGACGGCTTTGCGCTCATCGAGAAGGCCTGCAGGAAGCTGGGGTTGAAGATGTTGCCTCGCGAAGCGGAGGACTTTGCAGGGGAAACGAACGTCCTGCCCGTAGAAGAGCCGAAATCAAGGATTCGGGTAGATTTTGTCTTCTCCTTCAGCGAATACGAGCGGCAGGCTCTCAAGAGAACGACGCAGATTACGATAGACGACTACCCTGTTAAGTTTGCTTCTTGCGAAGACGTGATCATTCATAAGATGGTCGCGGGCAGAGCCGTTGATTTGGAGGACGTTAAGAGCATGGTGGCTAAGAACAGGGTCTCGCTTGACCTCAAGTATGTCAAGCGATGGCTGGCGCAATTCGCCGCGGATTCCGAGCAAAAAGACATATTGAAAGACTTTAATGACCTGCTGAAACACGAGTGATTAAAGGGCCGGTTATGGCGAATGATACTATTACGGCGCCGCGGGGGTTTTTGGCGGCGGGGGTTGGTTGTGGTGTTAAGAAGTCTGGCAATTTGGATTTGGGGCTGATTGTCTGTCCGACCGGGGCCAAGGCTGCGGCGGTTTTCACTACTAATAAGGTCGTATCGGCGGCGGTGGAGGTCTGCAGGCGGCATGTTAAGAGCGGCGAGATTCAGGCGGTTGTGGTCAATTCGGGCTGTGCGAATGCGTGCACGGGGCAAACAGGCATCGACAACGCTATCAAGATGTGTGCGGCCGCGGCTAAGGAGATTGAAACGAAGCCAAGCAATGTGCTCGTTGCCTCGACGGGGATCATCGGAAAGCAGTTGCCTATAAGAAAGATAATGGCCGGGATTCCAAGGGCGGCTGCGAAGCTCTCGGCCTCCGCTTCGGCGGGGCTGGAATTCGCCAGGGCGATTATGACGACGGACACCAGGCCCAAACAGGCAGTGCGGACACTCAAAGTATCCGGCTGCGATGTGACGATTGCCGGTGCGATTAAGGGCGCCGGGATGATCGGGCCCAATATGGCCACGACGCTCTCGTTTATCACCACGGACGCGGCGATAAGCAAACCTTTGCTTGGCGGGGCTTTGAAGCGGGCGGTGGGCGATTCGCTCAACAAGCTCACCATCGACGGCCATCAGAGCACCAACGATACATGCATGATTCTGGCTTCCGGCCTAGCGGGCAATCGTCCGATAACGAGTCAGTGTCCGCGGTACAGGAAATTTGCGAAGGCATTGGCGGAGTTGTGCGATGATTTGGCTCGGCAGATGGCGCACGACGGCGAGGGCGTTACACGGATATTCAAGGTCGTTATCAATGGGGCGGCTACGAAAGCTCAAGCCGCCAAGGCCGCACGGGCAGTGGCGGATTATCCGCTGGTCAAATGTGCGGTGCACGGTGGCGATCCGAATTGGGGCAGGATAATCTGCGCGGCAGGCTCGGCGGGCGTGAAGCTCAATCCCGATAAACTCTCCTGCAAACTGGACGACATTACGGTTTTCAAGAACGGCGCGCCGCGGAAGTTCGATGCGGCCAAGGCCAGTCGAGTCGTTTCGCAGAAAGAACATAGGATTACTGTGGATTTGGGTGCGGGAAAGGAGAGCGATTTTTGCTACGGATGCGACTTGAGCGCCGAATATGTGAGCATCAACGCCGATTATCATACTTAGAACGGCTTCTCACACACGCTGTCGGGCTTCTTCCGATTCATTTTCATTTTTGCGGCGGATTCGCAATTCTTTGCTTGCGTTAACGTGCAGAATCTGTTTTATTACCGATTCTTTTTAATCGGACACAGGACGGTCTGGTCAAAGTTGGTACGGATGGAAATTGCAGACAGTTAAATAAGGAGTAACAAAATGAAAATTCTCAAGAGTATTGTTGGCGTTCCGGCGGTGAGTTTTGCCTTTAGTGCGGTGGCAATGGCGGCCGGAGGCGCAGGATCGACTGAAGCAACCGGTACGCCGTGGGGTTGGTGGATTGCGCCGTTGTCCTCGGCTGCGGCGCTGGTCTTTGCTTATATCTTCTACAAGCAGATGATCAGTGCGCCAAAAGGCAACGA
Source organism: Sedimentisphaerales bacterium (assembly GCA_041322395.1). Taxonomy (GTDB): domain Bacteria; phylum Planctomycetota; class Phycisphaerae; order Sedimentisphaerales; family Anaerobacaceae; genus JAFGCD01. The sequence continues at coordinate 1,293,079 of JBGLNQ010000001.1, read as the reverse complement.
GACTATGGAACAGATAGCCTCGTACGTCCGTGAGGGGGCATACGCGTATCTGTTCAGGCAGTACAGCGTTGTGGCATTGGCTTTTGTCGTATTGAGCGTGATTTTTGCGGTGCTGGCGTACTACGGTATTCAGAATCCTTTTGTGCCGGTGGCCTTTCTGACGGGCGGATTCTTCAGCGGCCTGTGCGGCTTTCTTGGAATGAAGACTGCCACCAATGCCTCGAGCAGAACCGCACAAGGGGCAACGGTAAGTCTCAACCGGGCGCTGCAGGTTGCGTTCCGTTCTGGTTCTGTTATGGGCCTCGTCGTTGTGGGCTTCGGTTTGCTCGACATCTCGCTGTGGTATTTGATTTTGGACAAATTGGTTTATACCGCCGACCACATGGCCAATGGGCTTAAGCTCTTTGGCGTGACGCTGGTGCAGGCGGGAATGAATCCCGAAAGCAAGTTGGCCGAAATCACCACTACAATGATTACGTTCGGGATGGGCGCCTCGACGCAGGCGCTATTCGCCCGTGTGGGCGGCGGCATATTCACCAAGTCGGCGGATGTCGGAGCGGACCTTGTCGGCAAGGTCGAGGCCGGCATCCCGGAAGACGACCCGCGCAACCCCGCAACAATTGCCGATAACGTCGGCGATAACGTCGGCGACGTGGCAGGTATGGGCGCGGACCTATACGAGAGCTACTGCGGCTCGATTCTGGCAACGGCGGCGCTCGGAGCGGCCCTGCCGATGGCGGTTCTGTCACAGTACGGGATGGACCCGCTCAAGGCGGTGCTTTCACCGATGATTGTGGCGGGCATCGGCACGGTACTGTCAATCCTGGGCATATACCTCGTTCGATGCAAGGAGGATGCGTCCCAGAAGAATTTGCTGCGGGCACTGCTGACGGGGACGTTGAGCAGTTCGCTGCTGATTCTGGTGGCGGTCATTGGATTGGTGCTGGCGGGGTGGATAAGCTGGGGTATCTTCGGCTCGGTGGTCTCGGGCCTGATCGCGGGGGTGCTGATAGGTCAGTTCACAGAATACTATACGTCCGACACGTATTCGCCCACCAGAGGCATCGCGGACCAGGCGCCGATGGGTGCGGCGACCCTGCTTATCGACGGTTTCGCGACGGGTATGTATTCTTCCGGGCTGCCGGTGTTGGCAATAGCGGCGGCTATACTGTGCTCGTTTGGTTTTGCGGGCGGTTTCACTAATATGGCGATGGGTCTTTATGGTATCGGTTTCTCGGCGGTTGGTATGCTGGCGACGTTGGGTATTACCCTTGCAACCGATGCTTATGGGCCGATAGCCGACAATGCCGGCGGCAATGCCGAGATGAGTCATTTAGGGCCGGAAATCCGCAAGAGAACGGATGCTCTCGATTCTCTGGGCAATACGACGGCAGCCACGGGCAAGGGTTTTGCAATCGGTTCGGCTGCGTTGACCGCCTTGGCGCTTCTGGCGGCATATATCGAGGAGGTGCGAATCTGGATAGGCAGAATGGCGGTAAAGTCTGCAGAGGGGATATTTCAGGTTGGGAACGTTGCATTCTATATTGACCAGGTGGCCGATAAGGCTAAGGGTAGTTTTGCCGTGTTGACGGCGAAGGCGCAGGCGGCGGGCGAGGCGCTGCCTGTGTTGCTGAATGTCAAGAGTGCATCGCTGACCGACTTCGTTTCGGCTTATGCCTTGAACATTCTCAACCCGAAACTCATTGCAGGCTTGTTCATCGGGTGCATGATGGCGTTTGTGTTTGTGGCGATGGCGATGAAGGCGGTGGGGCGAGCCGCGGGCAAAATGGTCAACGAGGTCCGGCGGCAATTTCGGGAAAAGCCGGGCATTATGGCCGGCACCGAGAAACCCAGCTACAAGGAATGTGTGGCTATCGCAACTGCCGCCGCTCAGAGAGAGATGATACTGCCGGCAAGTATGGCGATTATTGTGCCGGTGGCGACCGGCCTGGTGTTAGGCGTGGAAGGCGTTATGGGGTTGCTGACGGGGGCCATGGCGTGCGGGTTTGCGCTGGCAGTGACGCTCAATAATGCCGGCGGCGCATGGGACAACGCCAAGAAATACATCGAAAGGGGCGCGCACGGCGGCAAAGGCTCGCCGGCCCACAAGGCGGCGGTCGTCGGTGATACTGTCGGCGACCCGTTTAAGGATACTTCAGGGCCGAGTATGAATATTCTAATTAAGCTGATGTGTATGGTCAGCGTGGTATTCTCGGGTGTTGTTGTCAAGTACGGATCCGTGATTTCCGACTGGCTTGGAATGAGCAAGTGAGCGAGTCTGCCTTTGGTCAGGTGGTGGAATATGCGGCTGCTCGTCGTAGTAGTGCGTGGTTGACGTGAACTGCAAATACATGTAATCTACCGGGGCGGCCTAAAATGGTCGCCCCGTTCTTTTTTTCGTTGAGGTATTGAAAATTGACAGATAGCGAAAATGGCGACGCCAGAAAATTGGCCTTGACCGCTGCAAAGCTCGCGGCTCAGAGCCATTGCACCGAGATCGTTGTCCTGGATTTGCGCGGCAAGTCGCCGGCGACGGATTACTTCGTAATCCTAACAGGCACCAGCGACAGGCAGATGCGCAGCGTTGCCGACGATATCTGCGTCGAGGCCAGGGGGCAGGGCTTCCAGAGGTTCGGCAGGGCGGGATACGAGCAGGGAAGATGGATACTCCTCGACTACATAGATGTAGTCGTCCACATCTTCGACGAAGAATACAGAGAATACTACGACCTCGAACTGCTATGGGGAGACGCTGAAAGATTGATTATTGATGAGTGATTATTGATTATTGTTTTAGCCACAGAGATAAAAGGAACAAGCCCCGACCGTAAGGGAGGGGGTAATCTGCGAACAAGAATCCGTCGCAGAGGCCACAGGCTGCGCCAAGTTCTCTGTGCCCTCTGTGGCTAAGATACTTCTGTTTCTGTGTGCTCTGTGGCAGAGATTCGTATTCGTGAATTAACCACTCCCTTACGGTCGCGGCTTGTTGTTTTCATTTTCGGTGGCTGAAGAATGAAGCTTGTTATTGATATACTTGAAGAACGGATATCTGCTGCTATGGCTGCTGTTGCGGGGGTGGAGGGGTGTGCGGCTATTGTTCGGCCTGCTGCCGATGCTAAGTTTGGCGATTATCAGGCCAACGGCGTTATGGCTCTGGCCAAGAAGGTCAAGGCCAATCCCCGGAAGCTGGCTGGGGAGGTGGTCGCCAAGCTCGACCTAAGTGATATATGCGAGCCGCCCGAAGTGGCCGGGCCGGGATTTATCAATCTGCGGTTGAAGGCCGATTTCCTTGCCGACCGCCTGCTTGAAATCAACGAAGATACAGCCGGCCTCGCAGTGGATAAGGCCGAGAGGCCCAAAACAATTGTTGTGGACTTCTCAAGCCCCAATATCGCCAAACAAATGCACGTAGGCCACCTAAGAAGCACAATTCTCGGCGACGCTATCTGCAGAATGCTTGAATTCCTCAGCCACAAAGTCATCCGCCAAAACCACATCGGAGACTGGGGCCTGCAAATGGGTATGATGCTTCATGATATGAATACCGGCAACGATGACGATTTGGTTGCTCTGGAGAATCATTATGTGGCAATTAGCGATCAATTGGTTGCCAACAAAGATATAGCTCAAAGTGTTCACGAAAGTACAGCCCGTTTGCAAAGAGGCCGTCAAGAGGAAAGGCAACGTTGGCAACATGTACGAAGCGTAACTTTGAAGAGTTGCTTTGAAATTTATGACATGCTTGGCAGGGTATTTGCAGAAGAGGATGTGCGCGGTGAGAGCTTTTATGAAAGTATGCTTCCGGGTGTCGTTGGTGAACTCAAAAAGCAGGGTATAGCGGTCGAGTCTGATAGAGCGGTGTGTGTATTCCCGCCGGGATTCAAGAACAAGGACGGGAAGGCGCTGCCGTTTATTATTCAGAAGTCCGATGGTGCGTATTTGTATGCGACGACGGATTTGGCGGCGCTGCGGTACAGGGTGAATGAGCTGAAGGCCGATGCGATTGTCTATGTTACGGATGCTCGGCAGAAGCTGCATTTCGAGATGCTCTTTGCAGTTGCGCGGATGGCAGGCTGGGACACAAGGCAGAAGACAGGAGACAGGAGACAGGAGACAGAGTTGGTTCATGTTATGTTCGGCAGTATTTTAGGCGATGACGGGACGCCTTTGAAGACGCGGGCCATCCTTTTCAATGATCCGCTTGAAATCACCTTGGTCGCTAATCCGAAGCCTGTTACCCTTCCAGGGATGGTTATTGAAAGGAGATTGATCCAACATTTGGGGGGATTTGATGAGACACTGCGATGGGCTTCTGACCGACGATTCATCCTCAGGCTCGCTGCACAAGTTCCTTTTGCATATATAGATCGAAAAGCTGTAATAGTCGATCGTGTGCCTGGGCAAGTGCGGCTGACTGAGGGACGAGATGCGGAAGCCAAAAAGATTGTAAATAGCTCACACGTTTTGAATTACAGCGAAGTGTATTTCAGATGTCGCAGGCAGGATAAGCGGATTATAAGAAAAGCCCGCCGGGAATTGGGCCGGTATTTGTCAAATCTTGCAGCCGCCTGCTGTGGGGAAAAAGATATGTATAATGCCAGACGATTTGCATTGGACGGTTTGTACTTTGGGGGCAGTTGGCGAACTTATAGACGCTGTATTGCCGTGTTGCTTTGCCCCTGGCTTGTAAGGCGGCTGGTCGCACAAATATGACGAGCTCCTAAGCGAGGTTGGCTTGAGTTCGCACATAATACGCTTGTCCAAAACAGTCCAGGACGGATGTAGTCACATTGACGCCATTATCGAACGGTTTCCCTCGATCCGCACCGCGCTTGGCTCCAGGATACCGACGCTAAAGAGCAGCGGACGGGAAGCGCTTAATGAAGTTGTCTCTCGAATTGAACAATTTTTTCAACGTTAGGTTTCGACGATGAGAATAGACCTTGTTTTTGTCACTTATAATCGGCTGGATTATACTAAATTGGCGCTGCCGTCGGTATTGGGCGACCCGACGGAAGAATTCTCGCTGACCATCTGGGACAATGCGTCAAGCGACGGTACGGTTGAGTATCTGAAGAATGAAGTTGGCGATCCTCGGATAGTGGAGATGGTCTTTTCGAGAGAGAATGTCGGCCAAACGGCAGCGGTGAATGAGGTCTGGGGCAGGTCAAAAGCTGATTTGCTTGGGAAGCTGGACAATGACTGCATAGTGACGCCAGGATGGACACGAATACTGGCGCAGGCGCACCGGGATATTGAAAACCTCGGGGTCATTGCCTGCTGGCATTTTCCTTTGGATGACTTTGATGAGACGGCGGCGCGGAAGGCCGGTAAGATACAGCAATTCGGCAATCACCGAATTCTGAGGCATCCCTGGACGTGCGGAACGGGACTGCTGGTCAAGCGGGAAACATTCGAGAAGTTCGGTCCTTTCATAGGGAAAGGCACCACCCAATACTGGCTCAAGATTGCACTGGCCGGGTATATAAACGGGTATTACTACCCGCTGATCCCGCAGGAGCACATGGACGATCCAAGGTCGTCACATTGCATGTTAACCGATGATGAAAGCATTCGCAAGTTCCGCGACATTAGTTGCGTTCTTCGTGACAATGAGATTGGCAGTATGGAAGATCGATGGAAAAGGAGAAAGGATATTCTGAAAAACATAAACAGTGACCCGTGGGATGCCAGCTACTACATCAATTGGCGCGCCAAACTTAAAAGAGCCAAGGCGAAAATGCGTCGCCTTTTGAAGAGATGAATCGTTAAATGAAAGTTTGCTCTTTGACTGCTATGGCGACAAAGCGCAAAGACAACAGTATCAAGATATGTCTGCTGGGGCCTTCTTTTGGCACGGGCAATTTGGGGGTCGATGCGCTCGTCGAGGCGAGTATCAAGGTTATTGTCAACCGGTGGCCCGACGCCGAGGTGACGCTATTGGGCAGCGGTTGGGTCGATTGCGAGCACAAGCTTACGCTCTTTGGTCGGGAGGTTCGCGTCAAGAGCATGCCCATAAGGTTTTGCATTAATATCTTCAAGTCGAATCATTTTGTCGCACTGTTTCTCTATGCGATGTTGATGAAGGTTTTCAGGGGCCGGCGGATGCGGGAACTGCTGACCAAACGCAATCTGCTTCTTAAGACTATAGTGGAAGCCGATATGGTCGCCGATATTACCGGCGGCGACAGCTTCAGCGACATTTACGGGATGCGAAGGTTCATAACCGGCTTTTTGCGCAAATGGGTGATCACAGTCCTTGGCAAGAAGCTGGTGCTTCTGCCCCAGACATACGGGCCTTTTGATAAGAGGCTCACGAGAGTGCTGGCTCGGTATATTATAAACCGTGCAGCGCTGATCTATTCGAGAGACCGCAAAGGCCTTGACGATGCCAAGGCTCTGTTCGGTCCGGGAAAGTGCGACGGCAAGATAAGATTCGTCCCGGACGTGGGTTTCCTTCTTGATCCGCGTCGTCCCGAGGGCGAGGAAATATCGCTGCTGGAAAAGATTAAAGGGCCGGGCGGGACGCTGGTAGGTTTGAATATCAGCGGTTTGCTCAGTTGCAGCAGCGATACGGGCAATAATATGTTCAATCTTAAGATCGATTACCCCGCGTTGATCGATTCGATAGTCGAGTTTCTGATGCAGCAGGAGGGCGCGGCGATATTGCTCGTGCCTCACGTAGTCCCTTCCGCCAAGGGCGATGCCCCGCCTCGTAAGAGCGTTGCCAGGAAAAGATACAGGGAGCAGTCCGATTCGGTTGCCTGTGAAAGGTTGTATGAGCGGGTGGCGCGGAAGCATCCGGGGCGAATATTCATTGTCCGAGGCCGCTACAACCACAACGAGACAAAGTACATAATAGGATTGTGTGATTTCTTTATCGGCTCTCGTATGCATGCCTGCATTGCCGCCCTTTCGCAGTGTATCCCTGCGGTTGGGGTTGCTTACAGCGGTAAGTTTCACGGCGTCTTTGAAAGCGTCGGCGTAGAAAATTGCGTTGCCGATGCGCGTCGATGCGATGAAGACGAACTGTTGGAGAAGATAAGCTCGGCGTATCAGGGGATGGGTCATGTTCGAGAGAATCTGCATGAGTCCGTAGCTCGGGCACAAAGAGAAGTCTTGGACATGTTCAAGACCTTGGAATTGTGAATTGATGTTTTGTTGCCGAGCAGGAAATCAAGTCTGAACGTATTATTTGGGGCGTCTTATAGCTGAGCAGCGTATGAATTCCGGAAGGAATGTCGAATCAATAGATGCCGTTGTCAAAAATAAGGCATGCTGTGGATGCGGCGCTTGTTCTGTGATTTGCCCGCAATCGTGTATTAAGATCGTGTATGGAGAGCGGTACAACTACGCACAAGTCGATGCCCGGCAGTGCATAAAGTGCGGTAAATGCCTTGAAGTGTGCCCCAGTGCATTTCTTCTGAAAGGAACATATCCGGGTTTTCTGGATGAACCGGCGAAGGAATCATACGATTGCCGTCTTATCTACTCTGTAGATGATAGCATACGTTTGGATTCCTCTTCAGGTGGATTTATTACCGGATTGATTTTGCATCTGATGGATAAGGGGCTGGTTGACGGTGGCATTGTGGCGCGGTGCCAGGGCGGGAATGCTCTTGTCGCCGAGTCGTTTATCGCGACGGATCGTGAATCGCTGCTGAGTGCGAGGGCGTCGAAGTACGCCCCCGTTTCGAGTTGTGCTGCGTTGGTCGATGTATTGGACCGACCGGGGCGCTACGTGTTTGTAGGGACACCGTGTATGGTTCAGGGTTTGGCAGGCCTCCAAAAGCTCTTGCCCGAACTCGAGGAGCGAATCGTGCTTTCGGTGGCTTTGGTTTGTGCGGGGATGGCGTCGCGTTTGGGCACGAAACGCTATATCGAGGGAGAGGGCGGCGTGAACATTGCCGATGTTCGCCGGGTCTGTTATCGCGGTGACGGCTGGCCGGGACGTTTTCGAGTCTTTGGCGAGAGTGACGAACTTCTGATGGATCGTCCTCTTCTCGGCGGGTCGCTTACCCACCTGGTGCCATACGACCATTACCTGCGATGCTGGAATTGCATGGATCATTGGGGTCGATTTGCCGATATTGCGGTTTCCGATCCGTGGACGGAGGAGATGATTGAGAACGAACGCAAAGGGAAATCGGCGATTATGATTCGGACTGACAGTGGCAGGGATGCTGTTGCCTCGGCGATAGATAGCGGGGATATGATAGCCGAGTCAATCACCATCGAAGATATGCTCGGCTATAATAAGCATCTTGTTATTGATTCGGAGCATGTGCGGCATGGCTGGCTGGCCGCGTACCAACTGCTGTTTTTCAGGCGACTTAAGTATTTGCGGCCGGTGTTGGGGGGCCTGATTCACAGAAAACGAATCGGCTTGAAGACTACTCTCAAAGCCCGATTGGACAAGAGATATTATTATTAGATCTCGAACTGGCCGGTGGTCGGTTCGAGAATGCAAAAACCAAAAATTAAAGTGCAAAATTGCGGTTTCGGTCCGTCTAAAGCCGGATTTGCAACCTTGTGGCCGAAGCTGTTTTATGCAAAAGAATCTATCGACATAAGTTTGTTTAATGAAAAGTGTTATGCAGGGTGTTACATTAGCAATCGGCATTTTAGGCGCGATACTGGTTCTATTGCTGCGCCCCGGTCGTGCTCTGGCGGCATTTTTTGCTGTCCTGGTTTGGTACCCGGACTATCTTAGAGTCAGCATTGGGACGATAGACATATCGGTCGGGCGTATCGTTGTGACCGTACTGCTCCTGCGCTGCATGTTAGACACTCAACTTCGTGAAAAGTTTGTCTGGTCCAGATTGGATACATGGGTAGCCCTGAGCATGGCCGTATATGTGGGCATGTATTTCCTCACGCGCCCGCTGACGGGCCTTGTGATAGAGAACCGCGGCGGCTTTTTGGTGGATACCTCCTTCAGCTACTTTGCCGCGCGTTTGATACTTACCGACAGGAAAGCGTTAATATCTTTTATAAAGGCCGTTGCTGTTGTCCTGGCGGCGTTGGCAGTGTTGGGTGTGGCCGAGGCGGTAACACACCACTATTTTTTCGCCCCCCTGAAACGTTTTCGTGTCTGGGACACGCCCCTCGGCGAATTTGTAATGTCAGAAAGGCGGTTTGGATTTACAAGAGCCAATGGTCCATTCAGCCATTCCATAATGTTCGGGAGCTGCTTCGTGATGTTCTTGCCGCTAATCTGGGCCTTGAGGCATCAGCGCGGCGATTGGGCAAACCTGGCTAAGTTGTTCTCTGCGATTGCGATTCTCGGGGCTCTGAGTTCTATGTCCAGCGCTCCATGGGGGATGCTCATGGTGGTGCTTCTCTGCATGGCGATGGAGAAATACCGGCATAGGCTCAAAGCTGTTCTCGTGGGGTTCGCGATATTTTGTATTTCCGTTCAGGTTCTCAGCAACAGGCCCTTTTATCATCCGTTATTGGAGTTCGGGAACCTTGGCAAGGGTGACTGGTATCAGCGGGCCAAGCTGATTGATGTTGCGGTTGAAAGGTTTGATGAGTGGTGGCTGGCCGGCTACGGTGACCAAGACCCCGGCTGGGGCCCGGCGCTCGGTATGGCCCATACGGATATGAACAATGAGTTCCTCTTGAAGGGCGTCCAGTACGGTATGCTCGGCGTAATAGCCCTCGCCGGGACGCTCACAGTAGCGTTTCAGGGCTTTGTACGGGCGTTCAAAGAGACTGCCGACAAGGAATTGCGGTCCCTTTATTGGGCTATGGGCTGCGCACTGGTTGGAATAATCGTAATATGGCAGGGCGTGAGCTTCTTCGGGGCGCCGGTGGCCCTCTTCTACGCTCTGATGGGGATGATTGGCTCGTCCTTTGGCTTGGTAAAACATGCGGCTGTAGGAGCCAAGCGGACCCGGATGGTTGGTAATGGCGATCTTATGTCGATGTACGGGCAGGGATGAATCGAGGATATGCCGATTGATGAATTGTGGACCGCAGTTGGATAAGTTGGCCGGTTGTCGGTTTCGAGTGCGGTCGAACGGCGATATTTCAGAAGAAGTAAGGTACAAAACAATAGGTTCAACCAAGAGATATATAGATTTTTTCCGGCAGAGCCTGACGGCCAGGCCGCCTCGCGTGGCGTATGTCGGCGGTTTCTTCGGGCACGACAATCTGGGTGATGAGGCCCTTTACGATGCAGTGGAATCCTTGTTCAACAGATGCTCGCTGCTAAAATACCCGCGCAAACCTTGGGTAACGCATATTGCCGGGGTCTTGCCGCGTGTTCATTGTGCGATTCTGGGCGGCGGCACTTTAATCAATCGAATAGAAAGCTGGCGCCTCCTTGCCGAGAGATGCTTCGAGATATTCCCGGCCTCATTCGTTTTCGGCACAGGCGTTGCGCATCCAGAATTCTGGTCTTCGCAACTCGGATGGAAGGACACTTTGAAGGAGTGGAAAGCGATACTGGGCAAGTGCAGATATATCGGCGTTAGGGGTCCTCTCTCGGCGCAGTTGCTGGCCGATGCAGGGCTTGGCGGCGTGGAGGTCATCGGCGATCCTGCTCTGGCATTTGCAGTGGATAGCCCGCCGGACGACGGCTCGTATATCCCGGATTCGCTCGGGCTTAACATCGGTCAGGCCGATGGGCGCCTCTGGGGAACTGAAGATCATGTTCTCAGAGAGTATATCAGCCTTGCGAAAACCGCCAGGAAAGCGGGCTGGCGAGTCAAATGGTTTGTCGTGTATCCTCCTGACCTGGAAATTACCCAGAAGGCCGCTGAGTTGAGCGGAACGAGCGACGAGATACACAAAATATATACCGACGTCGGCAAATATCTCGAATTGGTCCGGACGTTGAGCACCTTTGTCGGGATGAAACTGCACGCAACCGCATTGGCGTGTTGTGCTTATGTCCCGTCGGTAATGCTGGAGTATCGGCCCAAATGCAGGGACTTTATGCAGTCAATCGGACAGGATGAAATGACTATTCGCACCGACAGGGTGAAGGCCGGGCAAGTTTGGGAGATTGTCTCGGCGTTGAACTTGAAGCGTCAGGCTGCATCCGGGGCCCTATACGATGCAATCAAACCGCTATCAAAAGCTCAACAGTCAAAAGCGGACCAACTGACCAAAGCAATGATCGAGTCTTGATATTTTTGAATTAAGGATATTCACGTGAGTCGTAGAGTCAGAATGATAGGCGCCGCTTTCGGCGATCCTCTGCAGGAAACGGTTTTTTCGGGGGTATCGAAGTATCTGTTCGGTGCTCTTGACAAACAGGGAGCAATATCAGGCTATCTGTCCACCAGGCAGCTTCGTCCGTGGGATGTTTTCAACGGTGTGCTGGATTTTTCCAAGACATTTGACTTCGGCAGGCCCGGAATAAGCGCATCCTGGATGTGGCGTCGATCGACAATTGAGAAGCTGACGGTCAGAGTTATGAAGAAACTCGAATCGTTCGATGAGTTCGATGCCGTACTGCAGGTGGGCACGCACGCGATAATAAACTCCGAGAGGTTCAAACACTATTGTTTTACGGATATGACCATAGTCCAGGTGGTAACTTCTCCCACTGCCAAAGACTTCGCCGCCGGAAAACTGGACAAGAGTCAGCACGCCGAGGCGATTGAGGCGCAGCGGGCCGTTTTCGAGTCCTGCGAAGCTGTCTTTGTGAACTCGCATTGGACAAAGGACTCAATCGTCGATGACTATAATATCGATCCGGGCAGGGTGCATGTGGTGGGGGTCGGGGTGTCGCTTCCTGTGAACCCGCTGCCCGTCCGCATGAATGAATCGCACGATATATTATTCATCGGGCGCGACTGGGTTCATAAGGGCGGCCCCATACTCGTGGAGGCCCTTTCGCTGGTGAGGAAGAAGTTCAAGGACGCCACGTTAACGGTGATAGGGTGCAATCCTCATATTAGGGACGAAAATGTGCAAGTGCTCGGCACGCTGAACAAGAAGGTCCGGCCGGAGATGCAAGCGATTGAGAAAGCGCTGGCCAATGCGGGTGTGCTTTGTGGCCTTGAAGAAAGCGACCCTGCATCGCAAAAACGCCTATTTCTACAAGACCGAGAATGGAGCCCGCGTGGGAGACTTGTTCATGAGTTTGATCCACACCTGCGAACTGAACAAGGCCAACCCCTTCGAATATCTCACCCAACTGCAAAAGCACGCCGGCGAGCTGTCCTCAGAACCCGACAGCTGGATGCCTTGGAATTACCGGGATATGCTCCAAAGGACCGACGCTCCCTGACAAATTCAAACTTTTTTCAGGCTTGCCGAAAGGACACAGAAGAAACAGAAGAATCGGTCCGTTTGAGTAATTATTTGATGCCCAAAGCTTCCTTGATGGCGGCTTCGGCCTTTGCTTCGGCCTCTTTCGCCTCCATGATCTCTTCGACTTCTACAAATTCCTTGGGCAGAGGCGCCCCGACGAGGTGCTTGGCCCTTATATCCAAATGCGGTTTGAACGCCGTGCCGGCCGGGATCAGATGGCCCAATATAACGTTCTCCTTCAAACCGTACAACTTATCTATTTTACCAGCCAAAGACGCCTGAGTCAAGACTTTCGTTGTTTCCTGGAAACTCGCCGCCGCAATAAAGCTCTCAGACCACAACGAAGCCTTAGTAATCCCCAAAAGCAGTGTCTGGGCGATGGCAGGCTTGGCCCTCTTCCCTTTCGCAGGCGTACCGCCAATCATCTCGACCTTATCGTTCAGGGCGGCAAGCGCTTTCTTGTCGATAACCTGATCTTCCTTAACATCGGAAACGTCGCCGCAACTGACGATTCTGATGCTTTGAGTAAGCCTGTCGTTCTCTTTTCTGAAAACGAATTTGTCGACGACCTCGCCCGGCAGGAACGCGCTGTCTCCGACCGATTCGATCTCAATTTTTCGCATCATCTGCGAACAGATGATTTCAATGTGCTTATCGTTGATATTCACGTTTTGCGAGCGATACACGTTCTGGATTTCCCCGATTAGATACCGCTGCAGAGCCTCTTCGCCTTTAATTCGGAGGATATCGTGAGGGACGAGCGGCCCGTCGGTAAGAGCCTCGCCGGCCTCGACCATATCACCAGTATGAACATTCAGATGCCTGTCGCGAGGAACGTGGTGCTCCTTCTCCATTTCACTTTCTTCGTTGCGAATAGTAATCGTCATCTTACCCTTGCGCTTATCGCTTCGCAACTCTACCTTACCGCTAATCTCAGCCATCGCGGCAGGATCCTTGGGCTTCCTCGCCTCGAAAACCTCTGTTACTCGCGGCAGACCACCCGTAATATCCTGCGTGCCGCCGGTAGCTCTGGGCTGATGGGCGAGCAACTGGCCGGCCTGAATCTTCTGCCCCTCGACAACCTCGATTCTCGCGCCTGCAGGCAAATAGTGAACGTCAAGAATCTTGCCGTCGGCGTCTTCGATTATGACCTGTGGGTGCCTGTCGCCTTTATGTTCGATGACGATCGGTTTGCCGGCCTGGCCTTTCCGCTCTTCCTCGATGCCAATGGTCTCACCCTCGACGATGTCAACGAACCGGACAAGGCCGCTGATCTCAGCAAGAATCGGAATACGGTGCGGATCCCATTGGAACAACGGCGTGTCAACTTTAACCTTGCTGCCGTCCTTGACCAGAATAACACCGCCATACGGAACTTTGAACCTGTCCAGTTCCCGATCTTTGGCGTCGAGAATCGTGATCTCGCCGTTGCGTTTGAGTGCGATGACCATAGTAACGCCATCCTCACGCTCAACCGGCACCGCGTTGATATCGCGATATTGGATTTTACCGGCAAAAGTGGCGTCTTGCTGATGCTCGAGAATCGCTCTTTCGGCAACTCCGCCCGTGTGGAATGTACGCAGAGTCAACTGTGTGCCAGGCTCGCCGATTGACTGCGCCGCAACAATGCCCACCGCAGAACCCTCTTCAACCAACTGCCCGGTACTCAAATCCCAACCGTAGCACTTGGCGCAAACGCCGAAAGTGCTGTCGCAGGTTAGAGGACTCCTTACTCTGATAGCATCCAGACCCAGAGTTTCAATCTTGGAGGCGGCTTCGTGGTCAATAACCTCGTTCTCACGAACGATCATCTCGTCGGTTATTGGATTGCGAATGTTGTCTCTCGCGGTTCTGCCTATAATCAACTCCGAAAGCGGAACATCGATCTGGTCGCCTCGGCTGCTGATGTTCTTCGTAACACCCTGAAGAGTCTGGCAATCACGTTCAATAACGATCATATTCTGAGCAACGTCAATAAGCTTGCGCGTAAGATACCCTGAATTCGCAGTCTTAAGAGCGGTATCAGCCAAACCCTTCCGAGCGCCGTGAGTGGAACTGAAGTATTCAAGAACCGTCAGACCCTCACGAAAATTCGATTTGATGGGAGTTTCGATAATCTCGCCACTGGGCTTAGCCATCAAAGCCCTCATGCCGGCAAGCTGCTGAATCTGGTCAACGCTGCCCCTCGCGCCGGAATCGCTCATGAGGAATATCGGGTTTAGATAGGGCCTGCCGTCCTCGCTCGTATCCCCCTTAAGACCATGCATCATTTCGTTCGTAACGGCAACACGAGCATTCGTCCACGCGTCGATAATCTGGTTGTATCGCTCGCCCTCCGTCAGGACGCCGCTGTTGTAGTTCTTGAAAATCTTATCGACTTTCCTCTCCGTATCTTCAATAATCTCCTGCTTCTTCGGAGGTATCTTAAGGTCCGTAACGCCAAAGCTAAGACCTGCAAGCGTAGCGTATTTGAAGCCGATATCCTTAATTCTGTCGAGCAAATCGACGGTATGGGCAGAGCCTGCATATTTGAAGCAATCGCTGATAACCTGGCTCAGTTTCCTTTGAGACATTGTTTCGTTGTAGAATGGCATTCCCTCCGGCAGTATATCGTTGAAGATGCACCTGCCTGCTGTTGTCTCGATAACTTTGCTCCTCGCTTCGCCCGGCACGGATGCCGAATCAACCCCTTCCCCCTTGAGATGTTTGGCGATACGAACCTTTATCTTCGTGTGCAGATGCAGCTTGCCCGTATCGTACGCCATCATCGCCTCGAAAGGATCCTTGAAAACAGCGGCCTTTTTATCGCCATGAACCGTGTCCCAATCACGCGGATCGTAATAGGTTAAATAGTAGTTGCCCATCACCATATCCTGCGAGGGGCCCACCATCGGAGAGCCGTTGGACGGCGAGAAAATATTCCCGGTTGTCATCATCAGGATATACGTTTCGGCTTGCGCCTCGACGCTCAGAGGAAGATGAACAGCCATCTGGTCGCCGTCAAAGTCCGCGTTGAACCCCCGGCAGGCCAGAGGATGCAGCATAATGGCATTTCCTTCAACGAGAACAGGCTCGAAAGCCTGAACACCCATTCGATGAAGCGTCGGAGCACGGTTCAGCAAAACAGGATGCTGATGAATTACCTCTTCCAGAATATCCCAGACCTGCTCGTCACGCCGTTCGATCATTCTCTTGGCGCTTTTAATCGTGTCGGAAAGGCCGTGCTGTTTCAGCTTGCGAATGATAAAGGGCTGGTACAGCTCCAGGGCGATTTTCTTCGGCAGACCACACTGGTAGAGCTTGAGGTTAGGCCCTACGACGATTACCGACCGAGCCGAGTAATCGACACGCTTGCCGAGCAGATTCTCCCGGAATCGGCCCTGTTTGCCCTTGATCATATCAGTTAAGGATTTGAGCGGGCGATTGTTGCTGCCCAGAACCGGACGACGACAACGGGCGTTGTCCAGCAGCGAATCCACCGCCTGCTGAAGCATACGCTTTTCGTTACGAATAATAACATCGGGAGCATTAAGATCGATAAGTTTCTTAAGACGGTTATTCCGATTGATAATCCGCCTGTAAAGATCGTTCAGGTCGCTCGTAGCGAAATTGTCCCTTTCGAGCAGAACCAGAGGCCTTAGATCCGGAGGAATAACCGGAACAACATCCAGCACTATCCACTCGGGCTTGTTTGGACTGTTTATGATCTCATTGATGGTTTTCAGTCGTTTGGTGAGGTCCTTGATCTTCTGCTTGCTCTTGGTATTCTCCATCGCATCCCGCAGCTCGATGCTCACTTGGCCGAGATCGAGCGCCGTCAGCAAGGCCTTTATCGCTTCGGCGCCCATAACGGCCTTGAAAGCTCCGCCGTATTTATTGACAGCCTCCCGGTATTCGCCTTCGCTGAGTAATTGCCCGAGTTTCAGGGGCGTCTGCCCCACATCGACAACCGCATAGTCCTGGAAATAGATTATTTTCTCGAGGTCCGCGCTCTTCATACCCAAAAGCGTGCCAAGACGATTGGGTATGGCCTTGAAAAACCAAATATGAGCAACCGGCGCCGCGAGGTTGATATGCCCCATCCTCTTGCGCCGAACTCGGCTATGCGTAACTTTCACACCGCATCGGTCGCATATGATACCCTTGAACTTAGTACCCTTATACTTGCCGCAGGCGCATTCCCAGTCTCTCTCGGGACCGAATATTCGCTCGCAGAAGAGACCGTCCTTTTCCGGACGGTAAGTGCGGTAGTTAATAGTTTCCGGTTTGCGAACCTCTCCGAAAGACCAACTGCGGATATCATTAGGACCGGCCAAAGAAATCTTGACCGATCCGTAGTCGTTAATGCGGTCGTATATATTTCCTAACATTTAAGGCCCCTTGCAATTGACGATTGAAATAACAATTATCAATCAGTTTTACAGAGCATCGCTTCCCAAACGTTTCTTCTCGAGAACTATGTTGAGTCCCAGACCTCTTAATTCATTGCACAGAACATCGAAAGACAGAGGCGTGCCGGCTTCGAGCGTGTTTTGCCCCTTAACCATAGATTCGTAGATCTTGGTTCGTCCCTCGACGTCGTCGCTCTTGACTGTGAGCATTTCCTGCAGCGTATAGGCCGCGCCGTACCCTTCAAGCGCCCATACTTCCATTTCGCCGAATCGCTGTCCGCCCGTTCTCGCCTTGCCGCCCAACGGCTGCTGAGTAATCAGGCTGTAAGGCCCCGTCGCTCTGGCGTGAATCTTGTCGTCCACCAGGTGATGCAGCTTCATCATGTAGATGTATCCGATGGTTGCTTGCTGGTCAAACGGCTCGCCCGTCCTGCCGTCATATAACTGCGTCTTGAGCGTCTTCGGGATTTTTACGAAGAACTCATTCGCCGACGGAACCGCGCCCGGCTCCTCAAGCTCGGCCTGCCTTTTAGCGACGCTTTCGTTTGCCTCCACCATCAACTCCTGGAGCTTTTCTTCCGTTGCACCGTCGAAAACCGGCGTAACGGCATGGAAGCCAAGGACTTTGGCAAGCCATCCGAGGTGCGTTTCCAAAATTTGCCCGACGTTCATTCGGCTGGGCACGCCGAGAGGATTCAGCAATATGTCGAGAGACGTGCCGTCTTCGAGGAAGGGCATATCCTCCTCCGGCATAATCTTGGCGATAACGCCCTTGTTGCCGTGCCGTCCAGCCATCTTATCGCCGATCGACAGCGACCTTTTAATCGCAACGTAAACCTTAACCATCTGCAGCACGCCGCTGGGCAACTCGTCGCCATGCTTGAGCGTCTCGATTCGGCGAACCCTTTCCTCCTGATTTTCGGTAATCTTACTCCAGTATTTATCCACGATTTTCTGCACATCGCCGATGGACGCGGCAGGCTTGACCCATTTGATATCGAAATTCTCTATCTGCTCGTAGATAACCTCGTCATCCTCGCTCGCCCCGACTTTCTGACGAGTCGAGGGGTCAACTATGTTCACTTCGAACTTCTTATGGATCGCCTCAATCATCTGCCTGAACAACAGGCATTCCTTCGCACGCATCTGCTCTTCAAATTCTTTAATCTGAGCCGCCAGCGCATCTTTCTGTTCCTCCGACCCTGCGCCGCGCCTGGTGAACTGATCAGTCTTGATCACGACCCCTTCGTATCCGCTGGGCAATTCGAGCGAATCATTCTTCACGTCTTCGCCGGCCCGGCCGAATATCGCGTGAAGAAGCTTCTCCTCGGGAGTCAACTCCGTCTTGCTTTTCGGCACTACTTTCCCTACCAGAATATCACCGGTGCAAACCCTCGTGCCCTCGCGAACAACGCCCTCAGCATCGAGATTACGCAACGCCCTTTCGCTGACATTCGGTATGTCGGCCGTGAATTCCTCCTTACCAAGACGCGTCTCACGAACTTCTGCCGTGAACTCGTCGATATGAATACTCGTGAAACTGTCGTTCTTGCAAAGCCGCTCGCTCACAATGATCGCGTCCTCGAAGTTGAACCCGTCGTACGAAACGAAACCAACGAGGATATTCCTGCCAAGGGACAAAACGCCGTTGGATGTGCCGCCGCCGTCAGCGAGAATCTGCCCCTTGTGAACCTTATCGCCAAGACTCACAATCGGTTTTTGATTGAGGCACGTTCTTTCGTTAAGACCTATGAACTTCGCAAGCTCATACTCGTCGGTCTGGTCTATTACTATCTTCGTCGCGTCAATTTCCGTTACAACTCCGGAACTCTTGGCGCAAACGACCATACTCGAGTTACGCCCGACCACACTTTCCATACCGGTGCCGACCAAAGGCGGCTCCGCCCTGAGCAAAGGAACAGCCTGACGCTGCATGTTCGACCCCATCAAAGCACGGTTTGCATCGTCGTGCTCCAGGAACGGAATAAGCGACGCGGAAATCCCGACAATCTGTTTCGGAGAGATATCAACGTAATTTACGTCGCCGCTGTCAACGCTGGACAACTCGCCCCTTTCACGAACGAGCACCTGGCCCTTCGGAATCTTTCCCGTATTCGGATCAACCGCACTTGGCGGCGCAAAAATCGCTCTCATCTCGTCGTCGGCACGAAGGTATTCAACCTCGCCGGTAACCTCCCCGTTCTTGACTTTGCTGTAAGGCGTCAGCAGGAATCCGTATTCGTCTATCGTCACATAAATCGCCAATGAGGCAATCAGCCCGATATTCGTGCCTTCGGGCGTCTCTATCGGGCAGATTCTCCCGTAGTGGCTAATATGTACGTCACGAACCTCGAAACCCGCACGCCTTCTGTTCAGACCGCCGGGCCCAAGTGCTGAGAGCCGTCGTTCGTGAGTCAACTGGCTCAATGCGTTCGTCTGGTCAACGACCTGGCTCAACTCCCCGCGACCGAAGAAATAGTTGATACTGCTCGATACGCTCTTGGAATTCACCAAATCGGCGATGCGAGGAGTCTCCTCGGCATCACGCTTCATGCTCATCCGCTCTTGAACCGTCTTGCGAAGCTTGAGCAGGCCTTTTCTAATCTCGTCGCCCGCAAGTTCGTCAATCGTCCGCAGCCGCCGGTTGCCCAAATGGTCGATGTCGTCAATCACCCCCTCGTTGTTGCGCAAGCCGGCGATGTATTTCATGGTGTTGAGGAAATCTTCAGGACGAAGCGTCATCTCGTCTTCGCCCACGGACTGGTCAAACTTGCGGTTGAGCCTGAATCTGCCCACCTTGCCGAGACGATAACGGTTCGAATCGAAAAACTTCTCCGCAAAAAACGCCTTGGCCTTCTCTTCGTTAGGAGGATTCCCGGGACGCAGCCGCATATAGAACTTCAGCAGAGCATCCTCGTGGCTCTTGCAATCGTCCTCCGCAAGAGTCGTAAGAATCATCGGATCGCGAGCCGCCTCGATTACTTCAATGCTGCCTTTCTTTTCAGGCCCGCCCACATTCGGAATACCATGCTCTACCAACTCCGTCAATGCCCATGTATTCAAAAGATTATCACCACAATCAGAGATATTCTTGTGTGTGTCCTCTTTGAACTTGGCCCCTACCCCAAAGTGCTTGCCGATCCGCTCACACAGACCTTGACTATTGGGGTCTTTGCTCTTATTTGATCCTGCCTTCCCAACATAGCCGTCATAGGCTGACGAGCAGATGAAACAGGTTGTACTTCAGACGTGGATGCAGTTATACATTTTCCAGCTTGAATTGTACTTCGCTGATGTGAAAGATCTCATGCTGACGTACCACGGCGACGGATGCCGCAAATTCGTCGGATGATCGAGGATGGCGATGCCCGCTGTTTTTCCGTCGGGGGTTTGGCCGGCGAAATCCATCCAGCGGGCGTTCTTGCCGTGAGCCTCGTCGCCTTTTCTTCCTTCGCTGTCGATCACCTGCCAGTTGGAAATATCTTTGGCAATCCGAACGGACAGGCCTGCGTAGCCGCCCCAGGCCTTGCCTTCCGGCTCGCCCGGTATCGGCGTGCGGTCGAAGACGACGTCCTGGTCGGAGGCGGTGAATGTGCTGCGCCAATCGATGCCGTATCGGCCCCGTTTGTCGGGCGCGCTGACTTCGAGGGCGCGCTTCTCGGTAAGCAAAGCAGGCTTGTCGGGCGGATGGTAACTGATAGTCATCTCGATAAGAGCTGAGTAGTCGTTGTTTGTTGTAATCTTGACATCGATCAGCTCGTTTCGCCCCTGTGCCAGGCCGGTGTTGCGGTCTTCCTCCCAATAGTTTAAGCCGTTGATATGCTCCCACGAAAACCACAGCCCGTGGTGCCATAAATGGTCGGGCGGGCTGTTCCAGGTAAGCTCAGTGCCGTCTGCCAAAGCCAGCGGATGGAAGTAGGTCTTGCCCTTTTTCTTGTCGAAGTTGAGCTGCCAAACCGTTTTGCCGTCCTTTATCAGCGCGAGCATCTTGTCGCTTCGCCGCCATTGGTATCCCGTCTTCGCAGCGCCTGGAGCGGCAGGGATTGTGACTTTGCTCGTAGCGGCCCATTCGGTTCCGCGGAGCATGAGCGTTTTCCATACATCATTCTTCAAAACCGTTGTATCGTGGCCCAGCACGTTGTAGAAGCATCGCCCCTTGCCGAACTGGGTGCATATAACAACCGGTTCGACGAGTCCTGAGCCGCCTTTATCCTTTGCCGAGAACGCCTCGCACAGGATGTGAATATTCGGCTGGGTTCCCATCCGATGCCACAGCTCATCATGTATTTCAAAATCCGGCATCCCAGCCGTCACCGGATGGCTCTTGTCCTTGACGGTAACTTTGAAGGTGTGCATAGGGCCGTGGCCGGTCGTGCCCAGCTTCCATGTCGCGCCTACCATCTGCTGAAACTCGGGCCAGTTGTGGAACGTCGCACTGGCTGCGTGGAACAGGGCAAAGCCTTTGCCGCTGCGGACGAAATCGACGAATGCCTTCTCAACAGCCGGGCTCCATTGCCTGCCGTCCACCTCGGGCCATGCGCACCAGTTGCTCACCACCACATCGTATTTGGCAAGGACATCAGCCGTGCACGTCGTGGGGTCCTCGGTAACGTCGGCAACGAAACGCGGGCTGCTGTCATACATCTGCTTCAGCACCGGCGTTGTCTTTCGCCAGTCATGGTTGTTTCGTCCGCTCAGAATGAGTACGCGAATAGGCTCGCCCTGTTCGGCGACGGCGTCGCCGAAGCAAAACAGCAACACAGCCGTCGCCGTTAAAAGATACGCAGCTAACGATTTAGTCGTCATAGCTTAGCCCCCTTTAGATTACGTTCGAGGAGTTATCACTTGAGTCTGCCGGCGGTCCAATTTATTGCTTGCGAGAGGAGCTTTCTGAAATTCGGGTTGGCATAAGCCTTGCCGTCGTGGCCGAGCATGATGCCGCAGACTTTCGATTTGCGGTACTTGCTGATCCATGCGACGGTCTTATCGCTGTCTGCGTGGTCGGTTGTGAGCAGGACGTGGTTGTCCTCCTCGAAGCCGCAGTACTTATAGCCTTCATCGTGTATCGTGAAATCCTTCAGGCCGCGAGTGATGGGGTGCGACTTGTCCGCCACCTTGATCTCTATATCAAGGTCATGCTTGTATGTGCTGCCGCGAACCTCCTTATCGCCTTCTTTCATGGGCTTGACATAGTATTTGCCGCCGGCTATCTTTTTGAACTCGGGCCAGGCCTGAAAGGCACCCATATTGTGATGCAGGGCGACGAGTCCGATGCCGCGGTCGAGCAGCTTCTTGAAATTATCCAGGCGCTTCTTCGAGATTTCCTGGGTCATGTTATACATAACAATCACGTCGTAATCCCAGTTACCGATATCCTCGAAGATTTCGCTGTGGTCTTTGAGCTTGATCTCGGTGTACTCCATTCCTTTGAACGAATTGAACATTTCGGTGAAAGGCTTTTGCTCGAAGTCGTGGCCGCCCGTGAGTACAGCGACTTTGAGCGTGCCCGTCGAACGCGGGGGCAGGGGCTTGACCTTTACGCTCCTGTAATAGACGACGCTTTTGGGGTCGTGTCCCTGCAGGGCGAACGTGCCGCTGGAGAGCTTCCTGGCCGGGTCTTTCCTGTCGCTGTATTTGGGCAGTTCTACCCAATCAACCGTTGTTACCCAATCAGCCATTGTCTCGCCTTTGACTTTGACCGTGATACGGTTGCCCTGAACGATAATGTGCTCGGTAAACCACTCGCCATCCGCCACAGGGGAATTCTTGACATCCAGGTCTTCCACGCCGTATAGGCCGCCGGTCTTTCTCCAGTCGCTGTGGGTGTTGTTGACCTGGACTTCGTAGCCCTTGTTCGGCCAGCCTTTGTCCTGCAATTCAGTATGAAAGTATATTCCGGAGTTCGAGCCTTTTTCAGCCTTTACTTCGACCTTTAGCTCAAAGTTTCTGAAATTGGCATTCTCGACCGGGCCAATGTAGAACAGGTGCGAGCGAGGACCCTGGGTGATGTACATGCCGTCCTTTGCAATCCACGTTCCCATGTTTTCCGTTTTCTGCCAACCTTCGATCTGGCCATCCGTAATCTTAAGAAGCTCTTCCCAGCCGTCTTCTGCTGCGGGGGCCAATGAACAGGCCACGCCGATAACCAATACTGCCAAAAGTAATCTCTTGATCATTTTCTTCTCCTTGTATTTTGTTGATAACCCTAATAGGAACCGGCACGTCCGCTCATGGTCTTGACGGCTTGCCGGTGCAATTCATAATTTCATTCGACTCTGGAATTTCTACAACGTCCACGGGCTTCGCATCGCTCGCGTGAGCATTCGGTTTGCCGCATCGTCATTTACGAAGGTTTCTTTCTTCATATCCCATGTTAGCTTTTGTTCGAGACGAATGGCGATATCGCTTATATGGCAGATGATATCGCCTTGAACCGAGTCGTCGATATTGGCGACTGTCTTGGACCTTGTCTTTACGCAGTCGAGGAGGTTTCGGGCATGGTTGTGGCTCTCGATGAGGCGTTTATCGTTGGGGCCGAACTGGGTTTTCAAAATGTCCGGCGAGCTTGCATAGATGCCGTCTCGATGGACGTGGACCCATCCGTCGGTTCCCTCGAATGCGGTTCCGTGGCTTTGTATGTTGGTATATCGCTGCTGGAACTCTTTTCGCGTTGGCCAGCCGGTGAAATTCATCGTAACGCCGCTGCCGTATTTCAAAACAATATCCCAGTTTAGCGCATCATCGCACACGCCCTCGGTGGGCCATTCTCCTTTGCCTTCGAGTGTAATCGGGCCGGCGAGCTTGTCGCCGCCGCCCCACAGGGCGATATCGATCGGGTGGATTCCCCAGCCTGCGATGAAGCCGATAGCATAATCGGAAACATGCCACCAGATATTGTTGACGCAACGGTCCTTCGTGTAAGGCGTATAGGGCGCCGGCCCGAGCCACATCTCGTAATCCAGCCATTCCGGTGCCGGAACCGGTGTCGGGTCGCCTCCCTGAATGCTGCCCGGCGACCAGACGTTTATCGTGTGCAGCTTGCCGAGCCTGCCGTTGAGCGCCAACTCGCACGCCAGACGGAAGTTCTGTTCGGATCGCTGCTGCGTTCCGAACTGAAAGATTCTGCCGTAGCGATGCACCGCGTTGCGCAGCGCCTGGTCCTGCTTGATGCTGAGGCCCATCGGCTTTTCGAGATAGACGTCCTTGCCGGACTTGACCGCAGCCAGGGCCGTCGGAACATGCCACTGGTCCGTAGTGGCCGAGAGGATAACGTCGATATCGTCGCGGGCCATCAGTTCGCGAAAGTCCTTGTAGGCGGTGCAGCCGGTTCCTTTGTAATGGTCGTTTACAATTTTCTGCACCGCATCGCGTCTGGTGCTCTTAACGTCGCAGATTGCAACGACGCAGGCATCCTTTTGGCCGAGGAAATTTTTCATCACACCGGTGCCCTGGGGCCCGACGCCGACACAGCCGACGGTAATCCTCTCGCTGGCCGCAACGCCGCCCGCATTGCCCAGCGCCGACGACGACACTAAATACGGAAACCCAACCACCCCCGCGGCCGTACCTGCAGCCCGCTTGATGAATCGACGTCGATCAATTGCTCTATCATTCATAACAAAGACTCCTTAAACAAAATAAGCTAATTTGTGAAATGCCAGTTATTACTCAATAATTAAGACTCCTTATCTGCCGTCAGATCCGCCAAAGGAGGAAATTACGGCATACAGAGTCTAACCGAGCAAAACCGCATAGTCAAGCCTGTAATGCTTCAGTCGGAATTGGACTTTTGCTCCTCGCAATAACTGCGTGTGGGTAGTAATAATAGGTGGGGTTTGAGATTAAGAGGGGCACTGAATTTGTCGATAATTGTGATGACCAAGTATTGGGGGGTCGTCAAAATGAAGAATTGTCCAAAATGCAGGCAGTCGAAGGAAGATAGCGAATTCAGTAAGAATCGCAGCCGGGGAAACGGTTTATCGGACTGGTGCAAGAAATGCGAGCGAGAGCGGGTTCGCAGGTATCAAGACGAGAAACGGGGCGGCAAGCCTTTGAAAAAACACTACAAGTACGAGCAGACGCATCGGGTTGTCGATGGGGTCAAGCAGAAGCGATGTCGCAAGTGTATGAGGTGGAAGGCGGAAAGCGAATTCCACCGGCATCGGAGAAATAAGGACGGTTTGGATTTCCGGTGCAAGGTATGTGCGCGCAAAGCCCGTATGTGAGGAGATTGCCGCGTCGGCCCCTTGGGCCAAGATGGTCAGACATTCGCGTTATGTGATATTTCAAATGGCGGAAGCGGCTGTTCCGAGAATCCTCTTTCGGGAAATCCTTGCACGGATCAGGCAGTTGCGTTTTTTGGCAATACCAGCGAGGCCGGGATCTGCCCGCCGATGCCATGCACTCAAAGGAATACACAGGACCTGTACGGATATTTCTCCCAACGGCGAGAACCAGCATAAGCGCCACAAGCCCTAAGCGTAAGCGCCGGGGTAATAAACCGGTATTCGTGTGGATATCCCCTCCCTTACGGTCGGGGCTTGTAAAGGCCAAACACGCCGCCGTTTACTACAGGCCTATGGGGGCGGGAAAATTCAGCAAAAAAACGCTTGGCCATCTCGGCAGGGGGAGTGTATTATGTTGCTCTGCCGGCGCATGCAGTCGCCTCGGATACCGAATACTATGTGCAGATTATGATTTCGAGGACAAACCATGAGAAATGATCTTTCCAGTGAGGGCAATGGCAGCGTTGCTTATGTGGTCTTAGTTTGTGCGGTGGCTGCGTTGGGCGGGCTTCTTTTCGGGTACGATACGGGTGTAATCGCCGGCGGCATTGGGTTTTTGCAGAAGAATTTCAGTCTTGATGCGAGCTTTGATAAGGGCTGGACGGCTGCTTGCGCTCTTATAGGTTGTGTTGTGGGGGTTTCGATAGCGGGGCTGCTTAGCGATTGGCTTGGTCGAAAGAAAGTTCTGATTCTCTCGGCTGGTCTTTTTCTGGTCTCGGCCCTGGGGACAGCCTTTCCGGAGACTATCGCTCAGTTCATCATCTTCAGGATAATAGGCGGGGTCGGAGTCGGGGCGGCTTCGATTACGAGTCCGATGTATATCGCGGAGATTGCTCCGGCTCGGATGAGAGGTCGGCTGGTCTCGGTCAATCAGCTTGCGATTGTTTTTGGGTTTCTTGTGGTGTATTTGGCGAATTTTTTTATCGCCGGGTACGGGACGGGAGTCGATCGAGATCGGGTCGCAGCACATGTTGCTGAGCATGGCAGCGTTTTGGATGCCGGGGCGGTAGCGCGGTTTATTGAGGAAAGCTGTGAGGATGTTAATGATGCCGGGGCGGGGGCGTTTGTTTCTCGTCAGGGCGGGGAGATTGAGGCTGGGGCTGTGGTTGATTTTCTTGGCGAGCATGGCATGGATGTTAGCGAGCTTGATGTCGAAGTGGCGGGGTATGGCGTGTCGTCCTGGGCCGTGGAAAAGGGGTGGCGATGGATGTTTGGTTCGGAATCGCTGCCTGCTGTTTTGCTGTTAGTGTTTATGTTTTTCGTGCCTGAGAGCCCTCGTTGGCTTACGAAGCAGAAACGCGGCGGGGAGGCGCTGGGGATATTGGCGCGCGTGGACGGGGCCGATTACGCCAAGGCCGAGTTGAGCGAGATCGAGGGCGCTATTGCCCTGGAGAGCGGGTCTATGGGTCAGTTGCTCGAACCTAAGATGAGGATTGTGTTGGTGATAGGTATTGTTCTGGCGGTTTTGCAGCAAGTTACGGGGATCAATGTTTTTCTGTATTTCGGGACGGAAATATTTAAGAAGATGGGGTCGGAGACGAATGCCGCGCTGCTGCAGACGGTTGTTATCGGGGCGGTGAACCTGAGCTTTACGATTGTTGCTATCTGGACGGTTGATCGGTGGGGGCGTAAGCCTTTGATGATAGTCGGCTCTGCGGGGATGGGGATTTCGCTTTTGGCGATGGGGCTGGCGGCGTTTTGGGGGCGGACGGAGTTGTGGATGCTGCTTTTCATTCTTGGTTATATTGCATGCTTTGCGATTTCGGTGGGGCCTGTAACTTGGGTGATTCTCTCGGAAATCTTCCCGACGAGCATCCGCGGGCGAGCTATGGGGATTGCAACCTTCTGCCTTTGGGTGGCGAATTATATCATCTCTCAGACGTTTCCGATGATGGACGATAGCAAATGGCTGGTCGCCAAATTCCATCACGCGTTTCCATTCTGGCTTTACGGCGGGTTCTGCGTCATGCTGCTAATCTTCGTCTATCGCTTCGTGCCTGAAACAAAAGGCAAAAGCCTCGAAGAGATAGAAAGATTTTGGATCGACCGCAATGAGAAAGCCACAGAAAACTGAGCAAGCTTTATTCGGTCAGGAAGGCCAGCGCCTCGGAATAGTCGGTAAAAAGCCTCAGGGGAACGCCCTTATTGTATGCGACCGTCTCAAAAAATCTGGCGTCGGCATCGTCGGGGCGGCTGAGCAACGCAATCCGCAGGCCGACAGGATTTTGGATCGTTGAAGCAAATTCGTGTATTTGCAATGTTGACATGCCGAAATTCATATCCCGAATATCCACCAAAGAACTCATCTCGCCGTGCTTCTCAAACATGGCGCGCATCTGCATTCTTGTTTCGAAAAACTCCTCGGCATCGACCACGCCTTCCAAACGCAACTCAATAACATCAAAGTCATCGAGCTTTTCAATTCTATATGCCATTTTACCACGCCTTTTTTTAACGATATCCACTCATTACAGAGCCATGCTACCGGCTGCAACTGTGGTGCATTTTAGCTGGAAAAAGAGGTTGCTGCAAGCCGTTTTAGCCACGGAAATTAAAAAAAAGGCTCTCATGCAATAAAGTTGGTGGAAAGCCATGGATATTTTGACTTAAGTCTTTTGGCTTTAACCCAGAAAGTTATCTCAAGCTACCCAACTTTTTAGTATCGTCCCAAAGTTTGTGGGGAAAATACTATCGGGCAAAAACAATAGTAAATTCGTCTCTGGCACAGTCCCGACGTACGTCGGGATGGGTTTGCGGTTCTGCCGGCAGCTGATAAAGCGATAAACGCAAGTTCGGCGCCTTCTCGGCGTGAACGACTTTCAGTTTGCCGAGCAGACCCCTATGAACCAGGTCCACCGCAAACATAAACTGGCTAACGTTTCGTCGCTGCGTGCCGCACTGGAAGATTCTTCGATATTTTTTCATGGTGTCCGCGAGGGCTCGGCCTTCTGTGATTGTCACGCTCATGGGCTTTTCGCAGTACATGTCCTTGCCCGCGCGCGCGGCCAGGCAGGCCGCGGGCGAATGCCAGTAATCGCCCGTTGCGATCAGAACAGCGTCGATGTCCGCCCTGGCCAGCAGCTCCCGCAGGTCGATATAGGCGTCGCAGTCGCTATTCGAGTAATGCTGATCGACAACTTTCTTTGCGAGTTCGCGGCGATTGCCTTTAACATCGCAAACGGCAACCATCTGAACGTCGTCCTCTCGCATGAACGCGGGCATAACCCCGCTGGCGCGTCCGCCGAATCCGATGGTGCCCATTACAATCCGCTCGCTCGCCGCGGGCCTGCCGCCGGCCCCCAGCGCGGTAGCCGAGATAATTGTCGGAAGCGCCAGCACCCCGCCGGCGTTACACAAAAAGGTACGCCGATTCAAGCCTTTATTTTCGATTTGTCCCATAGAATCGCATCCTTCCAAAAGAAGCAAATTATAGTAAACCATGCCGACCAAAATACCCCAGGCCGGAAAACATACCGGAATTATACCGCATCGCCCCCGGACAAACAAGCTGTTTTAACCATTTTTCCGAACCCCGCCGTAAACACAATCCGGCGAGAACAGGCCCTGCGTCACTGTATAGTCCTCTCGGTACAGGGCCCTGGCGAGTTTCTTCGCGATGTTTCATATTGTACTCACCATCGCAGCAGTGCGGCGACTCCGTTGAAGTCTTTCAGTGGGCCGGTTGTTAGCTCTACCTCGCTTGCCCCTTCGAATGCGAGGTCTGTGAATTCGTTTGCTGCCGAGTGGTAGCATTGAATTGGGGGCCAAGCCAACTGGTTTCTCGATTTTCGATGATTCATCGAGGGGAAATCTATTGACTTTGAGGGGCCTGGGATGGGAAAATAGGTGCGAGGTTCTTATTATGAAAAATATTGAACAACTCCCCAAAGTGCGAATCGTTGTCAAGAAAGGATAATCAATGAAGCTTCTTCGAGTATTTCAGGTTTGTTTGTTGATGGTGTTTTGTGGTTCTGCGGCGGCCAAAACCAAGTCGATGCCTCAGCTCGGCCTTCCCGCTCCGATCAGCGACGAGCAAACTCTCGGCCGCACCAAAGACGATCCTCGCGTGCGAAAGTACGTCATTCCCCAACGCATTGTCTGGCAAAGCGACCCAAACACGGTCGAAAACCCCTCGGCCCTTTTGAAGAAGCGAACCGGCCAGGTGACGCTCAAAACATCCGAGCCGTGCATATTGAAGAGCGGCAAGACCAAGGGCGCCATCCTGCTCGATTTCGGCGTCGAGCTGCAGGGCGGCGTGCAGATTATGGTCTGGCACACCAAGAACGGAAAGCCAGTGCGTCTGCGAGTTCGCTTCGGCGAATCGGTAAGCGAAACGATGGCCGAATTCGGCGGCAAGAAAAATACCACCAACGACCACGCCATTCGAGACCAAAGCATCCTGGTCCCGTGGCTCGGCACTGCCGAAATCGGCAATACCGGCTTTAGATTCGTTCGCATCGATCTCGAAGACGAGGATAGCTATGTGCAGCTCAAGGCCGTCCGCGCCGTCTTCGTCTATCGCGATTTGGAGTATAAGGGCTCGTTTCGCTGCAGCGACGAGAGGCTCAATCGAATATGGAGCGTCGGCGCTTATACCGTGCATCTGAATATGCAGGACTATCTCTGGGACGGGATTAAGCGGGATCGATTAGTCTGGATAGGTGACATGCATCCAGAGACGATGACCATCTGGGCCGTCTTCGGCGATCATGACATCATCGGCGAAAGCCTGGATTTAATTCGCGACGAAACCCCGCTGCCCGGCTGGATGAACGGCATCGGCTCGTACTCGATGTGGTGGGTGCTCATACACCATCAGCGATACATATACACCGGCGATAAAGCCTATCTTGAGCGGCAGAGGGAGTATCTCATCGGCCTGCTCGGCGAACTGTGCAAGCACATCGGACAGGACAATCGCGAAAAGGTGCCGGGCCATCGCTTTCTGGACTGGCCTTCGAGTGGAAACAAAGGTGCGATTCATGCGGGCCTGCATTCGCTGCTCGTGACGACCTTGGAGGCCGGGGCCGAATTGTGCGAAATTCTGGATGAATCGCCGATGCGAACAAAATGTTTGGAATTTGCCGCAAAGCTCAAGAAACACATCCCCGATCCCGCCGGCAGCAAGCAGGCCGCCGCGTTGATGGCGATGGCCGGGCTGGACGATGCGGGCAAGCTAAATCGCGATGTGATGGCAGTCGATGGAGCGAGGAGGATGAGCACTTTCTACGGCTACTACGTTCTGCAGGCGCGGGCGATGGCCGGCGACTATCAAGGCGCGCTCGATTGCATAAGAGAATACTGGGGAGCAATGCTGGATCTCGGCGCGACGACATTCTGGGAAGACTTCAATCTGGAATGGACGAAAAATGCAGCGCGAATCGACGAGCTAATCCCGTCGGGCAAAAAGGATATTCACGGCGACTTCGGCAACTATTGCTACAAGGGCTTTCGGCACAGCTTATGCCACGGGTGGGCATCCGGGCCGACGGCGTGGCTCAGCGAGCATGTGTTGGGCGTCAAGGTCGTCGAGCCGGCCTGCAGAGTCGTCAGGATAGAGCCGCATTTAGGCGATTTGGACTGGGTCGAGGGAACATTCCCAACGCCGAAAGGAATCATCAAAGTCAGGCACGAGAAAAAGGCCGACGGCAAAATATCCACCAAGATCGACGCCCCGAAAGGAATCCGGATTATTCGAGAGAATTAAGCCTGCCGCGGCCGAGTCAGCGGAGGGTCAGGAGGGTTATTTCGGGTCTTGAGTAGAATCTCATCCTCCCGACTCGTCCGAGGCCTCGGTTGACGTATAGTTTGGTTCCGTTCACGTCGTACATGCCGGCGTGAAAGCGTCTGCTCTTGGTGTTCAGTATGTGCTCGGGCGGGAATCTGGATTTTCGCCCGTGCGTGTGTCCGCTGAAGACGACATCGACGTCGAATGTATCGAGATACTCGACTCCCCGCGGGTTGTGCACGAGCGCCATGGTAACGCTTTCATCGGAGGCTTCGGCGAAGGCTTCCTGTGGATGGAAGTCTCCGATTTTCAGGTCGCCTAATCCGACGATTTGCATTGGTTCGCCGTGGATGTCGAGGACGGTGGCTTGATTTCTCAGTACGGTTATCCCTTTGGCTTCGAGGCTTCTGACGAATTTTATCAGCATGTAGTTGCGTCTTCTGGCGGGCATTGCCTTTAGGCCGTAGTCGTGATTCCCAAGGCAGGCGAAGGTTCCGAATCGGCTCTTTATTCGCCCGAGCTGCACGGCCACCTCTTTCCTGAAATTGCCCCGGATATCGTAGGTGATGTAGTCGCCCGTGAGAACGACTATGTCGGCTTCGAGTTGGTTGATCCTCTCGATGCAGCGATACAGGTATTCTTTGCCCACGGTTCTGCCCAGGTGAATATCGCTTATGTGCGCTATTCGCGTGCCGTGCAGTCGGTGGTGAAGATTTGTCAGGTTGAGATCTATCTCGACGACTTCGAGCCACTCCCGAGCAAGCCCTTCGATATCGACCGCCGAGCGTGTGCAGAAGCCGAGCGTACCGAGCGCGAAGCCCTTGAGATAGAATCCGTGCTCGGCCAGTTCTTTGCGTTTCGGGGATGGTTTCCCGGCTTTAGGCATGAGGACAATACGTCCGTTTATGCGATAATGTTCGCCTCGGGGTCAATAGAATCCGTTTTCGTAAGCCGAGTCGAATAGAGCGACGATATTTTCGGGCGGAACGCCGAGTTGGATGTTGTGGACGTTGTTAAAGACGTATCCTCCGCCGGGTTTTAGTATTTCGATGTTTTTTCGCACGTGTCTTTTGATTTCCTCGGGCGAGGCGACCGGCAGGACGTGCTGAGTATCTATCGCGCCGCCCCAGAATGTGAGCTTATCGCCGAACTTGTCCTTCAACTGTTGCGGGTCCATATTCTCGGCGCTAATCTGAACGGGATTCAGGATGTCGATTCCGTTGTCGAGCAGGTCGGGTATCAACTGCGCGACCGAGCCGCATGTGTGGTACCATATTTTCGCCGAGGTGAGCGATTTTATGTGGGCGACGAGCTTTTTCTGACGCGGCTTTACTATCTTTCGATAGAAATCCGGGCTGAACAGAGGCCCCGCCTGGCCGCCGATGTCGTCGCCTATCATCACCACGTCGATAATATCGCCGACCTCGGCCATGAAGCCGGTGAAGTAATCCAGCCAGAATTTCAAAGTTTGCTCAAGCAGCGCTTCGCAAAAAGCCGGGTTCTCCATCATATCGATGAACCATCTCTCGAGGCCGCGCATATACCAGCAGATTTCATAGACCACTCCGCCTATACCGGTGGAAATCGCGTATGGCGTCTGATTCCGCAATTCCAAAGCCTGCTCGCGGACGCCGGTGAACCGCGTGGGGTCATCGCCTTTCGGGAAAGGATAATCGGCGATTGTCCCGATAGCAGCCTCGGCCAGCGGATGATGGGAGATATCCATATACAACTGCCGGTCGTCGGGCATGGACCATACGATTCCGAACTCGTCCTTGAGGTCATGCCATACTCTCCCGTCGCGCGTGTTTGTCTCGATGCCGCCGTGAAAGCTGTCCGGCCCGTGGGCGCAGATATAGCGGATATCGACGTGAAAACGTTCGAGCAGTTCCTCGCAAGGCTCGGCGAGCTGCTGGACGGGGTCGAGGATTGTCACTTCGTCCTCGATACCGAGATAATCGAGCAGCTCGCGGTACGCCCCTTTGTGAATGCCGGTTTGAAAACCGCCAAGGTCGATGGGGACCCTGTCCGGCTCCTCGTGATTGAGGGCCTTTGTCACGCGCTGTCTCGAATTCATTGTTTCTTTGTGCGCCATTTTCACCTCACCTGGAATATGCGGCCATGATTGCCTGCGACGATTGAGCAGCGGCCTCGGCCGCTGCGTTTTCAGCCTTCTTCAAATAGTTCCCCCACCCGACGACGCATATCGAGGCGACGAGGACGAGTATGCCGAGGCAAATTATTCGATGCGTCCGCCTGCTCGAGCCTTTCCATTCCCGGAAGATCATCGCCCAGATATTGCTGAACACTATGATGAACGCCATGTGGATAGTCCAGCTCGAGAAATCGTAATCGCCCATTCTGGTCTTTCCCATTCCGAAGAACATGAATTGCAGATACCAGGTAATCCCCGCCAGCGCGCTGAAAACGTAATTATTAACCAGCGGTGCCTTATCGGCGTTGACGTAATCCCTGGCGGTGCGGTTCTTGATGTTCAGATAAACGCACCATAAGAAATTCATCGTAAAACCCCCCGCGAAGACGACGATGAAGATGGGGCTGTTCTTCCATAGCGACGTGCTGTTTTTACCGAATGCAAGATCGGCAATTGGCTTTCCGGCTTCTATGCCGAATACCATGCATGCGCTCATTATGCCTGCGAATATTGCGACCCATACTCCTTTTGCGAAGTTGAATTCCTTGATTGCCTCTTTCTTCTTTTCATCGGGCATTTCCTTTTCTTTTGAGACGCCGGCCCACCCGCAGATTGCTATTCCGATTAGGCAGATGAATATGCCGGCTAATGTGACCTGGCCGGACGTCTGGGCGAGAAGCTCGCCGAACTCGCCCTTGAAAATCGGCGGGATGATTGTGCCGAACGCCGCGCAGAATCCTAATGCTATCGCGTAACCGAGCGACATGCCCAGATAACGCATCGACAGGCCGAACGTCAGCCCGCCGATACCCCAGAGTACGCCGAAGAGGTAAGTCCAGAAGATGCTCTCCGCCGGCGCTTCGGCCAGTGCCGAGAAAAGCCCCGGCACAACCAGAAGCGCAACGAACCACGGCGCGATAATCCAGGAGAACACGCCGCCGGTGAGCCAGTAACTCTCCCAGGCCCAGTTGCGAACCTTTTTGAACGGAATATAAAAACTGCCCGCGGCAAAACCGCCGACCGCATGCAGAAAAACACCGAGTACCACGATCATAATTCGCATTCCTTTCCACCGACTCCAAGGCCGGCCGAGCGCTGATAGCATTTGCAAGTCTAATAGTAGTAAATCCATGCGGATTGCACAACAACTTTTCGCCCCCGATGCGGACACAGGGGGTTTGCGTGGCCAAGGCTTTATATTGGGCTAAAATTGAGGCTCGGCGGTGTATTTTCACAGAGCTATTTTAGGCGGGGAGGGCTTTGTTTTGGCCGGCGGGCAGCGATTTTTTGGCGGAATTGGTTGACATCGGGGGCTGTTTTGATCTTTTTATCCCCCTCGGGGTCCATGGGACAGCCCAGCCTCCAAAGCCAGATTCAGTCAGGCGGTGGCACGCAACATTGCTGCATATCCGGCTTCGGCTGGGGGACCCTTGGCCACAAGGGCTGTTTGAAAAGCCCCAGGGGCCCCGCCGCAAGGCGTCCCTTTCGGGACTTGCGGGGATTAAACAGCTTCGCCGAAGGCGATTCCTTCTGTCTTTACCCATAGACTATTTCAGAGAGCCCAAAAACTTATATCCTTTTTGGTTGTGGCTGAGTAAAGCGAAGCCGCACCATGTTCATCCGTGTCAAAAAGAACGGCTGTAGCTATCCGAAGAGGGCTTCTACGAATTTCTCCGGGTCGAATTCTGCTATGTCTTCGGGTTTTTCGCCGAGGCCGACGAATTTGACGGGTATATCGAGCTGGTCCTTGATTGCGATGACGATGCCGCCCCTGGCTGTGCCGTCGAGTTTGGCTAGGATAATGCCCGTAACGTCAATCGCCTGCGTGAACATCTGGGCCTGGACGATTGCGTTCTGCCCGGTCGTAGCATCGAGCACCAGCAGCACTTCGTTGGGCGAGCCTGGAATCTGCTTGGCCACGACGTCTCGGATCTTTGTCAATTGCTGCATCAGGTCCTTTTGCGTATGCAGCCGACCGGCGGTATCGAGAATCAGGATATCGGCCCTGCGGGCGACCGCCGCCTGGCAGGCATCATAAGCGACCGCCGCCGGGTCCGCTCCGGCCTTGTGCCTGATTATTTGCACGCCTATCCGCTCGGCCCAGATGCTCAACTGCTCGACGGCCGCGGCGCGGAAGGTATCGCACGCCGCAACAATGACCGTATTATTGTTTCGGCTCAATATATAGGCCAGCTTGGCGATGCTTGTTGTCTTTCCAGTGCCGTTGACGCCCGCAACGAGTATAACCGTCGGCCCGGTCTCGGCCATACACAACTGTCTGTCGTGGTGAGGCCAGTAGCTCTTGATATGCTCCTTCAGGAACGGAATAATATCTTCGGTCGTCGCGATTTGCTTGCTGCGGTAGGCCTCTCGAAGCTCCGATACAAGCTTATCCGTAGTCTCGACTCCGATATCGTCCTGAATCAGCGTTTCTTCAAGCTCATCCAGCAGCTTTTCGTCGATTTTCCTGCCGATGCTGAGCACCGAGGAAAGGGAATTGCTGATCTTATCACGCGTTTTGCCCAGGCGATCCTTAAGATACCCGGCTGTTTTACTGAAAATTCCCACTAATGCCCCTTTACTGCTTCAATACGCCTGCCAAACCGGCAAACAGCTAACTATTTCCTGTTGCGGAAACTCAAGATTGGTCCATAGATGTATCGGTATTCGCATAAAAACGGTCAAAACCCCGCGTACAACGCGGGGGTAAATAGTATCTGCTGCTTTGGGCAGCAGATACTAATCTTTAATGCCCTCCGATGATATACAGATGACGACGGACGTGGTGACGCTCTGTGGCGTGGTATCACTTCATCATATCTCATGGACGAGAAACCTGCCATGTATCGTGAGGCAATGGACCGTCTCACCTGGTGGCATGATCTCAGTCGTCGTCCAGGTGGTGGTATTGGCGTTGCTACCTGTCAGAGTTTTGATGATGTTGGTTCGGGTACGGGTGTGGCTTTGGCTTATACCGCACCCTTAAAAACACTGCGTATCACCGGGGCGCCACGTTCGAAGTACGCAAAAGACTTCAAACTTCCTGAACATCTATGGGGCAGGGCGGCGGACCTGGCGTTTCTTAACATCGGGGACAGCCCGGAATATAGAAAATATGGCAAGCCAGAGCCGACTCACATCCCTTTTTACAAACTTGGCGGTGCTTACCACAATCCATCTGATGACTTGAAAACGGTTCCAAAAGATGAAATTCTCAAAAATATATTTCATAAACGCTATATGATTCGTGTACAAGCCGCCAAGGCGCTGCGTATTATCGGTGCGTTGGATGAATTGGAAAAGCTTATGACAAACAGGGACCCGCGTGTACGCCGTGCGGCCCTTGACGGCATAATAGACTACAACTATTGGTTTAGTATGGGTGGAGATGCCATTAAAACCGAAGCATATACCGAAAATATGCTTACTGCTATCAAGAAGATGTTATCCGATCCCACAGAGGCCCTGTATGTGGTTGACGCTTAAAGTATTACCAACGCTGGTGACTATGATGGTAAACGAGTATCATACTATGCCACGGGAAAGAATGACAGATCGTCTGCAAAACGTTCTTCGCAGAAAGAAACCCGGCAGCGAGATTGGTAAATTGATTTTGGCCGGAATGCTAAGGGCCGCCGAAGAAAGTAAAATCATACCGGGCATACGTTCTGCCGAGGGGGCATACAATGCTATCGCGGCTGCAAATGTATGTCTGGTACAAGCACCGGAGACATCCGTACAAGTTGCCAAGATAATGCAGTCTCGCTTTGATGTATTGGGCACAGAGCAAATAATCCAACTGGCGGCTACCCCAAACTCAAATCGTGAAGGCAGACCCTATGGCCTCTACACAACTTTGGAAAAGTTGAGCCCGGATCAACGCACAGAACTGACAGACATTCTCTTCAACGGCTACCGGGGCGAATTAGTCAAACGCATGAAGGCAGAGGGAAGTGAAGACCAGGTTCTGATCGATACCATCATTGATCTTACAAAGCTCAAGAAACCGGTTGCAGGCTGGAATGCCATAGGCAGGCCGAAACCGGCGGATCGCCAATGGCGATTTATCTCGTTTGATCCGCAGGAAAAAGATAAGATGCACCCGCGTGAGAAAAAACGTTTTCGTGATGTTACCCTTCCCGCAGGAATGGAAGAGTGGTATATGCCCGATTTTGATGATAGTAAATGGAAAAGTGGTAAAGCCCCGATAGGTAAAGGCCTATTTAAACAGGGTAATGCGACTTTCAAGAATAACTCCGAATGGGGTGACGGTGAATTCATATTGATGCGAACCACCTTTGAGCTTGATGCCCTTGATTATGACTCATATCGTATAAGCGTTTTGGCCAGCCAGGGATTTCATATCTATTTAAATGGCCACAGAATACACACCTACGTATGGTGGAAGGATATGCCGCATTATCGGTTGATCATGCTCGGCTCCGGTGAGATTAGGCATTTGAAAAAAGGTACCAATGTTCTGGCCATATATAGCAATATTGAGTATCCACAAGGCGCAGCTCTTGGGCAGGTAGATCTCTATCTGGAAGGTCTCAAAAATAAGGATCTTGAGTAGGTTGACTTTCGCGGTTTTTTAACCCTATATACCTATGGGGTATGACTTTGCGTATAAGTAGCACACAAGAAAAAGTGCGAAATCGCACTAAGTAAAGTTGTGAATTAGACTATGCTTAAGCGAATATGTTACATTACCGTACATAAAGATATCAATACGAGATCCTTTTAATTTACTTGAAATACTTTCATCACTACTTCGTCGCCAACGCAGCAGCGAAAAGTGAGTCATTCCCGCAGAAATTGCCTGGAAGCCACAGGGATTCGTTGTTCTGATAATCAGCCATCGCCGGTGGGATTTTAATAGTCGAACAAAGTGAAAATGACCTTCGGGATGGAAGTGTTATCGAGATATGGGCCGCGGACGAGGTCGGTGTTTCGCGCTTGCCGGGTGAATAGCTGGGAGCCGACGCCGTGGGCGTAGAACGGAATCAGCGAGTTGGTGTGACTATCGCTGTGGTATTCCATTTTCGGCGTCCTGCCCTTGCCCCTGCCGGCGACGGGGTTCCAAACGGGTTTTCCGCCCTTAGCGCCCGAGTCCGGGCCTGTGAGGTATCCGGTCTCGTGGTCGCCGGTGATAATCAGCAGCGTATCGTTCCAGCTGCTCTCGGCCTCGACCCAGGCTGCGACGGTTTCAACGGCCTTGTTGAATCCGATCTGCTCCTCGATGACTCTGCCTGCCTGATTGTCGTGGCTTGCCCAGTCGATTGCGCCTCCTTCTATCATTAGGAAGAAGCCGTCGGGGTTGTTATCGAGGACATTCAGCGCGCCTCTTGTCATCTCCGCCAACGTGGGCACGTCGCCGTTAAAGGGCACTTCGAAAGGATCGGCTTTGTCCTTGCCGCCTCGCTCCTGCTGGAGGGTTTTCAGTTTCTTCGCTATTGCGATGACCCTTTTGGGAGTATCGCCCGAGGCCAGCTTTCTAAACTCCGCCGGCTCGTGAATTACCGTCCATCTATCCGGGACGCTGTCCCCGTCGGCATCGGCGCCTGTAACCGAGCCGTCCTTGAGGTCTTCCCAAACGCTTTTGCCGCCGACGTATTTGTATTCTTTCTTTATGCCTGCGGGTTTGCCGTCATTATCGTATTCGGGATGGCCGCAGCCCATAATGACTTCAAGGCCGCTCTCATAGATCATCTCTCTGGCAATCTCCTCGTAGTTGTTGCGGCTTTGGTTATGTGCGACAAAGCCTGCGGGCGTGCCGTGGCTGATTTGAACGGTGGTAACCACGCCGGTCGCCTTGCCTAATTGCTCTGCTATTTGGACGGTGTGTTTGAGCGGAGCTTTGTCGGGATCGACCCCTATGGCACCGTTGTAGGTCTTGACGCCCGTTGACATTGCGGTGGCCGCGGCTGCGGAATCGGTGTAGGAATTGCTTTTCGAGACATATTTGAAGTCGCTCCAGGCCTTCAGCGGATCGTAACTCTGACCGTCCATGTACGTGGACATGGCCAGCTTGACGTCGAAACGGTCATAGACCTGGTCGCCTGTCTTTCCGTGTTGGTAAATGCTCGCCGCATCTATATGGTTGTATCCGCAGCCGTCGGAGATCATAAGAATAACATTCTTGGCCCTGGATTTTCCGAATGCCGTCCCGCCGCTCAGGGCTATGATTAGGGCCGTGAGAACACAAATCATCTTTTCAAATCCGCCTGTAAAACGTCTCATAATGAACTCCTATCGGTAATTTTTTAGATTCCAAATCCGTCGTTATAAGTACCTGACACAAGAAGAATTATATATTAACCGACTTTTCTCGTCAACTGCCAAACAAACCTCCCTCATGATTAGAGATTAAGAGCTTTGTGCTGCTGTCTTGGCTGAATTCTGCATCCTTGCCGCCTTCGAGATGGATTGCCTTGGTCACCTTGACCGGCAGGTCGCTTAGCGTAATTTTTCCTGTTTCGGGTCATCGGAAAAACGGTATTCGAACGTTCTGTTTTTCGTCGGCTTTTTTGCGGGCTTCTTTTTAGGGGCCTGTGCTTGCGTCAGGTTAGGAGCCTGTGTTTGCGTCAGGGGCCGCCTTGCTGCGAATCATTTCCCCCACTTTGCGTAGGGTTTTAACATCGATAACCCGCAGTTTGCCCTCATAATCAGGGCCGATATTCAGGGAGAAAATATTGCCGTACTTAACGGCGCCGAGATAATCTTTGTAGATACTCTCGGCAGGCTTGCACAGTTGGTCATGTTTCGGCAGAGAATAAAACCACATAGCTCCGCCTTTGTGTTGCGGCAGTATCGGATATGTAAATTCCGCGACCAGGTACCCCTTGTATGAGCTTTCGGCTTCTTTATTGTATCTTGTAGCTTTTGTGTCGCCCAATTCACCTGGTTTGCCCATCTCACGGAGGCACAGACGGCCTGCCGGCTGACCGTGGTTGAAACCCACAAAAGTATTCGGCTGAAACTTATGCATCCATTCAACAGTTTCCTTGTGATCCAGCCCGCCAGTGCCCGCGGCATGGTCCATCCACCAGAATTCGATCGGCCCGTAGTTGCTTAACAATTCTTTAAGCTGAGCCTTTTTCATTTCG
This sequence comes from Sedimentisphaerales bacterium, assembly GCA_041322395.1. GTDB lineage: Bacteria > Planctomycetota > Phycisphaerae > Sedimentisphaerales > Anaerobacaceae > JAFGCD01. Next base: position 1,253,141 of record JBGLNQ010000001.1, on the reverse strand, counting down.
GGATTTATGCCGCCAGGTTTTATGCCCTTACCGTCAACTGCACCGGGCCAATTCCAATCGCCCTCCGAAAAGTAAAGGGCCAGCTTGATCCCGTACTTATCGCATGATTTCCTGAGCCTGGCGAGAACATCGATTCCAAGCGGGCTGTTGGTAACTTTCTTTTCCGTAGTAGCCGTATCCCACAGGCAGAAACCATCATGGTGTTTGGACAAAAAGAGAATATAGTTCATTCCTGCCGCTTTGGCGGTCTCGCACCACTGATCGGTATCGCACCCGGCAGCTTTGAAATATGATGCGTTCTTATCGAGTGTTGGTGTCCATTCCTGTCCTGAGAAAGTGCTGAAGGACCAGCAGATGAACATGCCGAATTTCATTTCCTTGATCTCTTGGGCCCTGACATCGTCAGGGATTTTTTCCATAGTGATAGCCGGAACCGCTAATGTGCCGGTACAGGCAGAAAGCAGTATGCTTAAGGCCGGCAGTGTCCATTTTGATTTCATCTTCATTTCCTTTCTTGAATTCTCTCTCTGACTCAGAGCTTAAGAGCTTTGTACTATTGCTCGGCTTCCAAGCGAAATTTAGCGTCTTTACTCAAACTGACCACCGGTCAGTTCGAGATTCTTAGATAAGTTTTGGGACACCTATTTATTTTTCTTATTCCGCGATGGGGTCGGTGGCGGCGCCAGCTCGTCGTCGGGCTGATCCCAAAGGCGGTACGGATCGTTAAGACGCCTCATTTCCGACAGCAGCAGCCCTTCCATCTCCGCTAATTTCTTTGCATATTTAGGATCGCCCGCTAAGTTAACCTGGTTGGCCTTTGGCGTATTTCCGGTCAGCTTTACCACCTTTCGGTCACGGTGTTCCTTGAGCAGTTCGTCGGGATTATCTTTCAGGTTAAACAGTTGAGTTTCACGAACCTTGCTATTCATAACGTCATATTTGATCAGCTTCCAGTCACCCTTGCGCACCGAACGCATCCCCGGCTTGGTCCCGCCGCAATAAACTCCATACAGCACATCACGAACGACATCCTTCTTGCCTTCCAGTACCGGCTTAAAGCTGATGCTCTCCACCGTTTTAGGAGCCTCAATGCCCGCCAGATCGCACATCGTCCCAAGAACGTCGAGCAGGTAGATATTACCCTGCGCCCTTGAACCGGCTTTGATGCCGGGGCCCTTAACAATGAAAGGCACTCGCCAGGTATGCTCGTACAGATTCTGTTTACCCTGCAAGCCATGACGCCCGACAGCGATACCTTGGTCGGAGGTGTAGAAAATATATGTATTCTCGAGTTCACCCATCTCTTTAAGTTTTTTAAGAACCCGGCCGATCTGGATGTCGATATTCTCACTGCAGGCGAACTCGCGTCCTAATTCGTTGCCGATAGTGCGCTCATCCCGCTTTTCCCACACGCCGCTGACGTCAACCTCATCTCGCAGCCCCGGATGGCCGTGATGGAAAGGATGGGCCTCAAGATAGTTCACCGGCATCGCCGGCTGCTTCGGGTTTGCCGGTGGAAGAGAGTTTTTGTCCGTGTGGTTTACCGCACCGTACTTGGCTAACAGATCAACCTTACCGTTGCGCGGATCGTGTGGATGTGAAAAACCGTAATAAATCAAAAATGGGGCGTTGTCTTTATTTGCCTGCCGGTCGTTCAGGTAATTGAGCACCTGCTCGGCGTGCCATGCGCTGCCCGTATCATCGGTTCCGCCGCGTCGAGTGCTTTCATGGCAAACCGTGAACTTCTCGTTGGCTGCCGCATAGCTGTTGCCCTTCTTGCAGGTTCGCATAGTGGCGTAGCCTGCCCGATTGAATATCGCAGCCATAGTGTTCTCGGCTAAATCGGCAGGCACCATCTCAGGATTGCCCGCGTTTGGGTTTTCTCTGCCCGGAATATGCCAGACTGTACGCCCGGACATGATCATGTGACGCGACGGGGTGCATACGGCCCCGGACCAGGAACCCATGTGATACGCTCCGTCGAAGACCATCCCATCGGACGCCAGTTCATCGAGAACAGGCGTATCCAAAATTGAATTCTTGTTATACATCTTCAAATCAAACGGCGACTGGTCATCGGCGAGGATGAAGAGGAGATTGGGTCTCTTACCAGTCAAAGAATCGCCTGATTTTTTTTGAGATGACGCGTTGCACGCCGGCAAAATTAATGCCGCGACACCGACCCCAAGATTTTTAAGAAACCTTCGTCTATTCATTTTATGACCCTTTTATTTCAGGTTAGCACTATTGGAAAAGAATAGCATACACTCTGGGGATTTCCCATATAAAATTTTAATCTGCCTAAAACCCCAAGCCGACGAGCGAACGGCCTTGGACTTTGGCGAGCGCCTCGCGCAACACGGCATCGACGGATGGATCGGCGATCGGTTCGAGGGCGAACCTCGCCATGTGCGAAAGTTGCTCGTCGGCGAGCAGGGGCGCCAGCACCGGCACGGCTTGCCGGGTGCCGACGCGCGCCAACTCCCGGCAGGCATCGGTTTTTTCCTTCAAGGGCGCGTCTGACTTGAGGATGGCGATGAGTTTGTCTTCCTGCGCGAAGGCGGTGTCAGCAAGCAGGAGAAGGGCAAAGAATGTCTTTTTCATGGCAAGTATTTCTCCAGGATTGAATCAGACTGTGAAGGGGACGCGCATCGCACGGGACCGCAGCCGGTTGGCTTCGGGATCGTTGACAAACTCAGCTTTGCCCAGGTCGAACTTCAGGTTGCGCTTCAACTGCCCGACTATGTCGGCGGCCAGGCAAATGCACATGGAGCGATACATGACTTCTGGGTTGGCCACCGTAGGCCGGCGCGAGCGGATGCAGTCCAGGAAGTCCCGAATGTGGTTCATCGGCCGTTGTGTCCGCGCGGTGTATTCGGCCAGCACCTTCTTGTATTCGCGCAACAGCGTGGGCGAAGAGACGTCGGTCCGGGCATAACCGTCGGCGGCAGCCGCCCAGCCTTCAGGGCCATCGAACCGCTCACCACAAGAGCCATGCCAGTACTCGCACGGCTCCCACACCGAACCACTGACCCGGAACAGAACCAGCCTCACCCCGTTGGACAAACGGGTCACCATCGTGGCCTGCGGCCCGGCATACTCGAATTCGATCGATGAAACGTTGTCCATGTCGAATCCGGCCAGAACCTGGGCCACGGTGTGCGCGCCCCACATCGCCACGTCGGTGGCGAAATCGTGGAAGCCGTACCACCCGGCGCCAAGGTAACCTTTGTTGTAGGGCCGCCATGGACAGGGGCCGAGGAATACATCCCAGTCCAGCTCATCCTTGGGCGGTTCGGGTTCCGCCGGCAACCAGTCGCGACGCAGCCCGTCGACCCAACGACAGTCGGCGTAAACAGTATGGATGGGGCCCAACCGGCCGGAGCGGGCCATTTCAATGGCAAACACATGAGGAGCCTCGCTGAGACGCTGGGCACCCGTTTGAAAAACCCGGCCGTAACGTCGGGCGGTCTCTACGACCACCTGCCCCTCCGCCATCGTTAGGCAGGAAGGCTTCTCACAAAAAACGTCCTTGCCCGCCTGCATAGCCCAAACTGAGGCCAGCGCATGCCAGCGGTCGCCCGTGGCAATCAAAACGGCATCCACATCCGTCCGCTCGGCCAACAACTGGCGCATATCGCCATACAACGCACAATCTCGGTTACCGTATTTGTCATCGACGCTGTTCTTGGCCGCTTCACGCTGGCTTTTCACGACGTCACAGACGGCCACCCACTGCACATCGCGTTCGGCCAGCATGACACCCATGTCATAAGAGCCGCGGCCGCCGAGTCCAATGCCGGCCATAACAATGCGTTCGCTGGGCGCAACCGCTCCACCTCGCCCCAGCGCGGAAGCCGGGATAAGCCAGGGAACCGCCACGGCGCCCGCCGCCGTCGCCCCCCGGGTGAGAAATTGACGCCGCGTAAGTTGGGTCAAACGGTGATGGCTCATAGGCTGTTTCCTTTCGATGTCATTTTGTCTTGGGTTAGATTTGCGCCCAGGCGTCCCATCTATTTGCCGCTGCGCGGGTCAACCTTTTGGGCGAGCGTGAGGGGATACGACTTCCCGGCCTTGGTGTTGAATTCCCAATTCTTGTCACCGCAAACGAGCGTACCGGGCAGGCCGGACTTGGAATGGATCACCGCCTGGGTCAAGCGGCCGTCGGCCCAGCTCATGTCCACTACGAAACCGCCCCGGGCGCAGAGGCCGGTTCGACGATGGGATTGCTGATATTTCTGTTTGATTTTACTAAAGGGTTGGCAAAATTCAAGGCCGACCACCCTGCCTTTGAGTTTCTAAATTTCCTGATCATCAGCTTTATTCTTGCAATGATTTGCGCTTTTGTTATAGTTCTGATGTCTTTTCTATACCCGGAACCGCTGACCGAAGAAAAAAGTAAGCTCGTCTGGAAATCCTTTATGGAGCCGCTGCGGGAAAAGGGTTGGTCTGGCATCGGTAACTACAAAACGCTCAGTGCTGTGTTGGCTCTGACGATGATTGGCTTGTATGTCATTTTCACATGGTTTGTTAAATAATTTAGGTAAAGGAGATTGTAATATGTTAGCATTGAAAAAAATTGTTGTAAGCTGTGTATTGTTGTTGGTCGTCGTTTCCTGTTCCGCAATTGAAAAAGATCTTTCAAAAGCTGATCCCGTTGCGATGAAGCAGTGGCAGGACATGCGATTCGGCATGTTTATTCACTGGGGCCCTGTGAGTCTGACCGGTCACGAGATCGGCTGGTCGCGAGGCGCTCAAACACCTATCGAAGAGTATGATCAGCTTTACAAACGATTTAATCCCACTAAATTCGATGCGGACCAGTGGGCGCAAATCGCCAAAGACGCGGGCATGAAATACATGGTGCTGACGACCAAGCACCACGACGGATTTTGTCTTTGGCCCTCGAAGTATACGGACTATCATATTGGCAACAGCCCATTTAAGCGGGATGTTGTCGGGGAATTGGCCAGGGCTTGCAAAAAACAGGGCATTCGATTCGGGACGTATTATTCCGTCTGCGACTGGCGCCACCCGGACTATCCCAAAGGCAGTCCCGCCGGAAAAACAGACAAGCCAAACCCCGACTTGGATCGATATATCGAGTACCTGAGAAACCAGGTAACAGAACTTATCACGAATTACGGCCCCCTAAGCACGATGTGGTTCGATGTGCCCATAGAGGTCTATTCCGATCACGGCGACCCTACGATAGCAATGGTCCGCAAACTCCAGCCGGATATCCTCATCAACGATCGTGCGTATAGGCATAAGCAAGACCGGAATAAGGTGGGCGATTACTCTACGCCGGAACAACGTGTTGGCGGATTTGATCGTCAGCGCCCGTGGGAAACCTGTATGACCATCTGCCGCCAGTGGGCCTGGAAACCCAATGACAATATGAAGTCGCTCGAACAGTGCATCCAGACATTGCTTAAAACCGTCGGCGGCGACGGTAATCTGCTCTTTAATGTCGGCCCGATGCCGGATGGACTCATCGAGCCGCGTCAGGTCGAGCGCCTCAAAGAAATGGGTGACTGGCTGAAAAAGTATGGCGATACGGTGTACGGCACGCGCGGCGGTCCTTTTAAGCCGGGTCAATGGGGTGCGTCAACCTGCAAAGATAATAAAATTTACCTGTTTGTCATGAACTGGCCCGAAGAAGGGCCATTGCAGATTCCTGCCGGGCCAATGAAGATCACAAAGGCCGAACTCAAAACCGGCGGCACTGTGAAAATGAGCCGAACAGAGGGGACCATCGAATTGGATATCCCCAAAGACAATCGAGACCCCATCGCCACGGTCATTGAATTGACAGTGGACGGTAAGGCCTTCGAGATTCAACCTGTGATTTTGGTTCCTAAAAGCAATTCGGTTGCGTCTGAAAAATAAGCAAAAGTTTCGCATCGCTTTGGATTATCCGAAGGAAAGGAATCAACGAAATGAAAAAAATGCTTATTATTACTATTCTCTGCGCAATTGTTCTAACCATTGGCTGCACGCAAAAGGTGCGGCGTTTTGGTAGTGTTATTGGCGTCAAGGAAGAGATGCTGGAAAAGTACAAGGATCTTCACGCCAATCCCTGGCCGCAGATTAACAAGAAGATTAAAGAATGCAATATCCGAAACTACTCGATTTATTTTACCCAATTTCCTGATGGCAGGCACTATCTGTTTGGTTACTTTGAATATGTAGGCAATGATTTCGAAGCAGACATGGCTAAGATGGCTGCCGACCCGACAACGCAAAAATGGTGGAAAGAGACAGACCCCTGTCAGCTCCCTCTTGAAAATCGTCCCAACGGTAAGTGGTGGAAGGACATGGAAGAAGTTTACCACCTGGATTAAAAGAGAGCATCATCTGATTATAAAGTAAATCCGGTACAGACCAATTGCGTTGGCATGGATCCTGTAACATTGAAAAAGGAATTAGCCCCCCTCTAATATCAAATGCAGTTAATACATGCCGATTAGAACAGTTCGACATCGACGGGTTTGTCCCGGTTGATACACTGTCTCAACGTTAGGGCGCTGCCGAGCTTGAAGGCCTCCTCCATTGCCGACTGGTGCTTCTCGATATCGCCCCGCTCATCGATCTGATTGACGAACAGATTGGATGCGTAACGCACGTCCAGCGAATCGAAATAAGTCTTCATTATCAAGCGGATGCAGTCGAATTGTTTCCTGCCCTTTGAGCCGCCCACCGCGATTACCATCGCCCGCCGATCCTCCTGCGAAGCTATGGGCTTTTTTTTCAGGACATACTTCGCCGCCCACAGGCACTGCCCCCGGTCGATGAGCATCTTGGCCTGAGCGCAAACGCTCATAAAGAAAACCGGCGTAGCAAAAATCAGACCGTCCGCTTCGAGCATTTTCTTTAGCAGTTGCCGGTAGTCGTCCTCGATAACGCAAACGCCCGTCTCAAAACACGAGTTGCACTCGATGCACGGCCCGATCCTCAAATCATTCAGGCTGACGCACTCGACCTGCGCCCCGGCCGATTCCGCACCGGCCAGCGCTCTACGCAGCAGAACATCGCTGTTGCCGTTAACCCTCGGACTTGTTGAGATTCCAAGCACTCTCATTTGTCACAATTCGCCTTTTAATTGCCGACTTAACATTGCAATTACTGCAAGCGGCTAATTGCTGTAGGGAGTTACACTCGTTCTACGCGATTTCCGGTCAAACGGTGTGCCAAATTCGATGTTGTCGCCCCTGCTGATCTGCCAGGCTTCGCCCGTCCGCGTATCGATTACGTAGGCCGACAGATCGCTGTTTGCGGAGATTTGGTAAGGCCCTTCGGACCGGGCGCTTGCCGCTCCCAGCGCCAGCGCCAGGCAAGCCGCCAGCAAAAAGCCTGTTATCATACTGCTGAAGTTAATATTCCAGCCGGGTTTTCGTTCTTTCTTCTCCATGATCCTGGCTCCTTGTGATATAGTTCTGATTGCTAATGTTCACTGTTTAATACGATAGTACAATTTTTCCAGTTCTGTTTCAAAGTGTTTTTCGGCGCCGAACGCCCTGAGGCTTCAGTACGGTATGACAAACCGGATTAAAACGCAAAGGCCAAAAACAGCATCAGCGCCCCGATAACAGCGCAGGTGAACGTGATTTTAGACCATCTCAAATATTTCGCATAGCCTGGATGCTGCTCCTCGAACTCATGGTAATAATCGTCCAGATCCGAATCATCCTTCGGACGCAGCCGAAGCCGAACGAAAATATACCCGGCCACGGATATAAGAAACATCAAGCACGCAATAATATAAAGTATCGTATCCATAGGCTTTCAAACAGATCATACCCCAGCCGGCCCACCTTGAAAACAAAAAAACCGCTCGACGAGATCCGCCCGGGCGTTTCTGAATCTTCTCCGCAAGGCTTTGGCGTTGACGAATTGCACTATTGCGATTATGTTGCTGTTCTGTACTATTTAGCCCCGCGTTTTACGCGGGGTTTTGACCTTGGATTTGGTGCTGTTTACGAATAGGAGACTATTGATGAAACCAATTGACTTGCGAAGCGACACAGTGACGCTGCCGTCGCCGGCTATGCGAGAGGCGATTTATACCGCAGAGCTTGGCGATGACGTGTTCGGCGAGGACCCGACGGTCAACCGACTCGAACAACTCGCCGCCGAGAGAATGGGCAAAGAGGCAGCATTGCTCGTCGTCAGCGGAACGATGGGCAACCTCGTCTGCATTCTCACACACTGCCGACGAGGAGAAGAAGTAATTCTCGGCGATATGTCGCATACATTTCTATATGAGGCCGGCGGCATATCGGCTCTCGGAGGGATACACCCGCACACGCTCGCAAATCAGCCCGACGGAACATTGCTCTTGGAGCAAATCGAGGCTGCTGTTCGTGCCGACAACGTCCATTTCCCGCGCACGCGAGTAATTTGCCTGGAGAATACGCACAATCGCTGCGACGGTTCCCCTCTTACGGTTGAATACACCGATGCCGTTGCCGCCCTGGCTAAAAAGCACGGACTAATGCTCCACATCGACGCCGCTCGCATATTCAATGCTGCGGCAGCTTTGGATGTGGATGTAAAGGAATTAACGCGCAATGCCGACTCAGTTAGCTTCTGCCTCTCAAAAGGCCTGGCCGCGCCGGTCGGTTCGGTTATATGCGGCTCCGCGGAATTCATCGCAGAGGCGAGGCGAACGCGAAAAGTCCTCGGAGGAGGAATGCGGCAGGCCGGTATCATCGCCGCTGCCGGCATCAACGCATTGGAGCAAATGGTCGATCGCCTCGCCGAAGACCATAAAAATGCCAAACGACTCGCCAACGCAATCGCAGGCATAGACGGCCTTGCAATTGACCTGGCAAGCGTTCGGACGGATATCGTCTATTTTGAGATTGCTTGCGAGAGAATAACAGCCGAGAAACTTGTCGATGAACTGAACAAAAGGGCGGTTAAAATTCTGCATCTCGGGCCAAATCGCCTCAGAGCCGTGACCCATTACGGCATCACCGCAGAGGATATCGATGCAGCCGCGGACGCCATCCGAGATGTACTCCGCCTCGCCTAAGCCGGTATCGAAATTAACTTGAGAGTATAGGAGTTTGTATTAGCCACCCCCCAGGGGCAGGCGAAGGCACGAAACCCAAAAGGACCCGCCACAAGGCGTCCCTTGCGGGACTTGCGGGGGGCACAAAGAAAGTTGAAAGTGAGCCAAAGTGAACTAACAAACCCCGCCCGTAACAAGCCCCGACCGTAATAAGCCCCGATCGTAAGGAAGGGGGTCCTATCCTAAACGCGATACTTAGCGGCATCCCCCCCCCAAAAATTCCCGATGAAGTCGGGGTAAGTTCAATAATCAGAATCGGGTCAAACACAGTGACAATCGGGTCAAACGCAGTGACAATCGGCCCGAACAAAGCGTATTGCCATTACCGGAAACAAGTTCGTCGATAGCTGCATAACCCACGCAAGAACAAAACGCAGATTCGGCTGCCGCGCCTCGAATCCAATGCTCCTCAATGCCCCAAGATATATCACTGTTCTGCCAGTCTGTTTTTGAATTTCCGCCCCAAAGCCGTAACTGTAAAAGGCAAATCGGCCGAGTCGGTTCTCTTATCCTCGGACGTGTTGGCCGATGCAGAGGCTGATTGCGGCGAGTTGGGTAAGTCCTTGATAAGTAAGAACTTAGGGCTTGGTAAACAAGATGGGTAATCTGCGAGAAGTAGGTAATAAGGCTGATGTTGATGGTGACATTAAAAAATTTTTTGGCTGTAAGTTACCGCCAATAGAGGAGTTGCAAAGACCTTGGAAAAAGGCTCAAGATTCGCCGGATGGTCTGTCGATTTATATGTTGTATTTTGGAAACGGGTGGCTCTGACGAAATGACCATTGCGGTCACGTTAACCTGAAACTGTTGTGTCCTACTTTTGAACTTTGCGTAGAAGTTTGATTGTTTCATGGGCCTATAATGTAGGGTTAGTTGAAAAAGGAAAGAGCCACACAAGCAAGCGGGAGAGCCGGGCGTTCCGGCTCTCCCATTTTTTTCGTTTACTCATCATTATCCAACTTACCTTATCTCCTCAGATTATTTAATCATTGAATTCGGCATCATTCCCAGATTATAGGATCCTGTCATTCTTTCCCGGCGCGTTATTTTCTATATACGATTTTGCCGGCTACGATGGTTGTATGAACGGTGTGGTCGGGGTCGAGCAGTATCAGGTCGGCGTCTTTGCCTGGTTTTATCGAGCCTTTTCTGTTTTCAATGCCCAAAAGTTTAGCCGGGTTCTCGGCTGCTGTTTTGATTGCAGTTTCGAGCGGGCAATCCGTGAAAGTCATCAGCCTGGCCAACAATTGACTCATGCCAAGAGCGGTGCCAATGAGCGTTCCGTCGGCATATCCGGCGGTTCCATTCTTTGATTCGTATTCCACGCCGTTGTAAGTATATTTGCCTTCAGGCAGACCTATCGCCTGCATACCGTCTGTGATTGCTATGGTTCGGGCGGGGCCGAGGGCCTTGAAGGCGAATCGTAAAACGGGCGGCTGTATGTGGACGCCGTCGGGGATGATCTGGGCGGTTATGCGTTCGGTCTCGAAGATCGCGACCAGAGGGCCGGGGCTGCGGTGATGGATTGAGGGCATTGCGTTGAACAGGTGCGTTACATGCGAGATGCCCGCGTCAAAGCTTTCGAGCGTCTGTTCGTAGGTGGCGTTTGAATGGCCGAACGAGGCTACGACGCCGGAATCGACCAGCCGTCGAATCATTGCCGGGCCTTCGGGCAGTTCAGGGGCGATTGTCATAATTCTAAGCTTGCCTTTCGCCGCCTCGAGAATCTCATCGAGCACCTGCATCGATGGCGGGCATATACTGTTCTGCTGAATCATGCCCCTTTTCTCTGAGGAGATAAATGGGCCTTCGAGGTGGATGCCGAGCAGATTAGCTCCGCCGAGGTCGCGTCCGACGTTTTCGGCGGCGATAGCTAAATGCTCGTTAGGCCAGCCCGGCCTGAAGACGGTTGTGGCGAGGAAGCCCGTAGCGCCAAATCGCGTGCAGGCCTGCGATATTGCCTGCAGAGCTTCCGGCGTCGAATCGAGCACGTCGGCTCCGCCTGCGCCCTGAATGTGAATATCGATAAAGCCCGGCGCCAGTATGCGACTTTCTGCGTCGAGTATGTTGTCGGCGGCGGGATTTTCGATTTGGCCAATTTCAGCGATGATGCCGTCTTCTATGCGGACGCAGGTGGTTGGGGCGTCTTGGGCTGCATCGAATAATCTGCAATTTGTTATTAGAATTTTCCGGTTCATATAGCGTACTCCGGTCGGATCGCCGAATGTCCTGACTTATCGGTGTCGCTGAGTCTTTTCTGCCATAGATTATCAGATCGGTCGGTAAGAAACAATGCTTCCGGCCTTGGGGGGGTTGGGTTTGTGTTTCGTATCGCGCGGGACGAGTTGGGTTTGTAGTGTTGAGGTCGCGGCGTGGATGTGCAGGGGTGAAATTCTAAATTTTGGTTTAAAAGGAACGGGGTCCACACAGCTTTTTGCTGCGTGAACCCCGAATTTGCACAAACTCATTGGTTAACCAATACTTTTGATAGTATCAGCTTCTTTTCCTGCGGTTGCGAAGCAGAGCAAGGCTGCCAAAACCGAGTAATCCCATTGTAGCCGGCTCAGGGATGCATTCAGTCGCGATGTCCAACTTGTCGACTACAATATCGCCCTTAATGGCGATCCACTCAATAGCCGGGTTCGGCCAAATTGTGATGCTGTAGAGCGACTGCGTCCAAGGCGTACCAGCGATGGGTTCATTGATGATGCCCATTGTCATGGCCGTCATCGGATCTGCACTGACACCTACGAGAGGCCGGCTCGGCAGTACGCCGAGATTTCCGGGTCTCCATGTCAGCAGAAGCTGGATTACCTTGAACTCTCGCTGGATCGGGTCGTTGGGGATAATCACATCGATCTCCCCTGATAACGCCCAAGCTCCACCTTGGCCTGACGGGTCAGGCACCCAACCCCCAGCGGGGCTGGTGTTGACCATCAGCACCGGCGGGCCGAATTGATTATCGACCACGTCGGGCACCAAGGAGGTCTGGTCGTCGAAGTTCCACATCTGATGCGTTGTAGTCGCAAAAGCTGCTGACCCTGCTCCAAAAACCACGAGGAAACAAATAATAGTAAAATTCTTCATCATTAAGCTCCTCTATTGTATCATAAAAAGATAGGTCATTATTGAAGAAAATCACAAAGAAGATTTTCTTCAACAATATAGGCCTAACCTGCAATTTTGCAGAACTCATATAGGGTCGTAGTTTATCGGCAGCGATTAGCTACCCTGCCAAGCTGCTGTTTTTTCACTATTTGAGCACAACTTTTCCCGTGCCGCTCGTGATTCTCCCAATGTTATAGACCTTCTCGCCATATTTGGTCAGTTTCTTCGCAATCGAATCGGCAAAGTCCTCGGCTACGATCAGGACAAAGCCGATGCCCATATTGAACACCCTGAACATCTCCTCTTCTTCGACGGGGCCTTTTTCCTGCAGGAAAGTGAATATCCGCGGCACCGGCCAGGCCGATTTCTTTAGGACGGCGTCGCAGTCGCCGGGCAGGACGCGGGGAATTTTGCCTACAAGGCCGCCGCCGGTGATGTGCGCCATAGCGTGAACGACCCTCTTGACCTTGTACTGTCCGAGCAGCTTGATGACCGGGCGGACGTAAATCCGCGTCGGCTCCAGCAGTACGTCGCCCAAGATCGCCCCGCCGAGCTCCGGCTGCGTCTCGCCCATATCCATCTTATACTGCTTGAAGCATATCCTGCGAACCAGAGCGTAACCGTTGCTGTGCACTCCGCTGGATGCAAGACCCAGAACAACGTCGCCCCTTCTGACGTTCTTGTCGTTGATAATCCTCTCTCGCTCCACAACCCCTACGGAGAACCCGGCCATGTCGAAATCGCCCCGGGCGTAGGTATCGGGCATCTCGGCGGTCTCTCCGCCTATGAGCGCGCAATCCGCTATCCGGCAGCCGGCGGCAACGCCCTTGACCATCTCCGCCGTTACCGACGGATCGAGCTTGTGAACCGCAAGGTAATCCAGAAAGAACAATGGCTCAGCACCCAGGACGAGCATGTCGTTGACGCTCATCGCCACAAGGTCGATCCCGACGGTGTCGTACTTCTGCGCCATTGCCGCCAACTGAACCTTGCTGCCCACCCCGTCGGTGGAAGCAACCAGAACGGGGTTGCGGTAATTTTTCTTGAAAAGCCGCTCGTCGTAGTCGAGGCGGAACATGCCCGCAAACGCATTCTTGCCCGTCATAACGCGCGGACCGAACGTCCCGGCTAAGGAAGACTGGATGTCATCAACCATCCGCTCGCCGGCATCGATACTAACGCCGGATTGCTCGTAGCTTATATACTTTGCCATCGCTCCTCTATTCTCCCGGCACAACTACCAATCACCACATTTAAGATGGACGATGGACGATGGGCGATAGACGACTGGCTATCGAACTTTGCAGAAGCTCGCAGACTTGCGTTCCATCGTGGCCGGCATTGCAAAAATGTATTCATATTTCTCGTCAAGCCTTTCAAAAATATCTTTATCAATATACTTGCAAGCCAGGGGAAATTCCAACCATGTTTGCGTCTCGCAAGCCTCCTGCCCGGCATCCGACAGCTTATTGATGAAGACTGCCTCATATATTTCCATTGCGGCATTAAACGCAAGGCGATAAACCTCTAAGTCTCTTACGCTTTCACTCGTCTGTCTCGTCGAACATGCGCATCTGATACCGCTCCATAACGAACTTGTTGACGGCGATATCCACCGGTATTCTGTATTCACCGCTCCAGCAGGCCGTGCAGTAGTGATCTTTCGGAAGAGTCGCGCATCCCAGCATGCCATCGAGCGAAATGTAGCCGATACTATCGACTGCGAGGAATTCCTTAATCTCGTCGAGGTCGCGATTATTCGCAATCAACTCCTCTTTCGTCGGGAAATCGACGCCGTAGAAGCAGGGATGCCTGATCGGAGGACAGCTAACGCGCATGTGGATTTCCCTGGCGCCTGCCTGCCGCAACGCCATGATTTTGCCCCTTGTGGTCGTGCCGCGGACGATTGAATCATCGACCACGACTATGCGTTTTCCGGCAACGACCTCTTTGACCACCTGCAGTTTGAGATTAACGGCCATCTCTCTGAAACTCTGTTCCGGCGAAATGAACGTCCTGCCGACGTAGTGGCTCCTGACCAAACCCATATCGAACGGTATTTTGCTCTGCTCTGCGAATCCGAGAGCGGCGGAAATACCCGAATCCGGCACTGGAATTACGACGTCGGCCTCTGCAGGGTGCTCTATGGCCAGATGCCTGCCGAGCTTCTTGCGGAATTCGTGGACGTTTTCGCCGAAGATTGTGCTGTTCTGCTTAGCGAAATACACATGCTCGAAGATGCAGTGCGCGGGTTTTACACTGCCCGGCTGCGCGAAGAATCGGCTCGTCAGGCCGTTCTTATCCAGCCGGACTATTTCCCCCGGCTCGACTTCACGGACAAACTCTGCTTCGATAGCGTCCAAGGCACATGTCTCGCTCGCGACGCAGTATGCCCCCTCTACGGTCCGCCCGATACATAACGGCCTGATCCCGTAAGGATCGCGGGCCGCCTCGATATAGTCGGCGAACAGGAATACCAAGCTGAATGCGCCCTGAAGATGCTGCAACGCATGAATCAGCGAATCTGGCTTGCTGACATGGCTCGGCTTGGCCAGCAAATGCGCTATAATCTCAGTATCGTTGGTCGATTTGAAGATGCTCCCGTAAGCCTCGTATTCGTCTCGCAGCAGGCTTGCGTTTATCAGGTTGCCGTTGTGGGCAATAGCGACCTGCCCCCTGGAATATTCGGCAAGCAAAGGCTGCGAGTTGGCGACATTGCTGCCGCCCGTCGTCGAATAGCGAACATGGCCTATCGCCATCGGGTTCATCAGTTTTCCTAAGATTCTACTGCCGTCCCGGAAAACCCGTCTGACCGTACCCATGCCCGTATAGAGCTGGATTTGCCTGCCGTCGCTTGAAGCGATTCCAGCAGACTCCTGGCCGCGGTGCTGAAGACTATGTAAGGCAAGATAAGCCTTATGAACCGCATCCTTGTCGCCGTAGATGCCGAAAATGCCGCAGTTCTCTTTCTTCTCTGAAGCTTTTTGAGACATAGCCGCCCATTGAATTGTCAAATACCCATCGCCTTGCAATTACGAAAAGGGTAGTTTAGCCAATCGCTCCGACCAAGTCAAAACAAACATCCCCGTTTTTCACGATAATGCCAAATGCAATGTAAAAAAAACTTGTGATCGTAAAAACGAACGCCTTCAATCCGACAAAAATGTCAGATGTTAGTACTGTACTGCTTCGGATACATGAATTTCGGCACCCTTCGGATCTTGCCCTCGCTGCCAACGCACGCCAGAATCGTCCTTCCCTCGGCCAGGAGCGTGGAATCGGCGGGCCTTGTAAGGCGATATGTATGCTCGACCTTGCCCGCCGTCACATTCGAGCAGACCGTCTCCAGCTCCAGCCTGTCGTCGTAGAGAGCGGGCCTGCGGTATTTTACCTGCATCTCAGCGATGACGAAGAAAAAGCCCGCCGCTTCCAGAGCACTATATGCAAGCCCATTGACCCGAAGAAGCTCCGTCCGCCCCATCTCAAACCAGATAGGATATACGCTGTGATGCACAACGCCAGCCTGGTCGGTCTCGACGTACCGAGGAACAATCTCGATTCTATGCGTTTCAACAGTCAAACATTCAGGAAAATCCGTCATAAAACCTTTCTAAAAAATGAAGCATACCAAAACCCCAACCTTTTGCAACCCCCAATCGTAACAAACCCCGCCCGTAACAAGCCCTGACCGTAAGGGAGGGGGTATATCCCGGCACCCCCAAGGGGCAGGCGTAAAGGAGGGGGTTTCCACACGAATACAGGTCTTTACTCCGGCGCTTACGCTTAGGGCTTGTAGTAGTTTACGTTTTCTTCTGCGCCTTTTGTATTTTGACCCAGGTGTCTCGCAGGGTTACAGTTTGGTTGAAGATTAGTTTTTCTTTGCCGGTTTCGGTATCTGCGCAAAAGTATCCTAATCTCTCGAATTGATATCTGTCCAGGGGCTTTGCATCGGCGAGGGCCGGCTCGACTCGGGCCGAGAGCGTTTCGAGCGAGTTCGCGTTCAGATTAGCCGTGAAATCCTCGCCCTCGGGTGCTTCGTCGGGGTTTTCTTTCGTAAAGAGATTATCGTACAGCCGAACCTCGGCTTCGATTGCGTGCTGCGCCGATACCCAGTGCAAAGTCGCCTTGACCTTCCTCCCGTCCGGTGAGTCGCCGCCCTTTGTCGCGGGGTCGTATGTGCAACGCAACTGTGTTATATTACCCGTTTCGTCCTTGACAACGTCCGTGCAGGTAATGAAATACGCATACCTCAGCCGAACCTCTCGCCCCGGGGCCAGGCGGAAGAATTTTTTGGGCGGCTCCTCCATAAAATCGTCCCGCTCGATATAAAGCTCGCGTGAGAACGGCACTTTCCTGCTCCCGGCCTTCGGGTCTTCGGGATTATTGACAGCATCCAGTTCCTCAGTCTGACCCGCAGGATAGTTATCGATGACGACCTTCAAAGGCCGAAGAACCGCCATCACCCGCGGCGAAGTCTTGTTCAGGTCCTGCCGCAGGCAATGATCGAGCAGGGCCATATCGACGGTGCTGTTGAATTTGTTGACGCCGATTCGCCTGCAGAATTCTCGGATGGCGGCGGGCGAGTAGCCTCGCCGTCGCATTCCGCTGATGGTCGGCATTCGCGGGTCGTCCCAGCCGGCAACGTGGCCCTCCTGCACCAATCGCAACAGCTTGCGCTTGCTCATTACGGTATAGGTCAGATTCAGCCGGGCAAATTCAATCTGCTGCGGATGATACGCGCCAAGCTCGTCGAGGAACCAGTCGTATAAAGGCCGATGATTCTCGAATTCGAGCGTACAAATCGAATGGGTAATCTTCTCGACTGAATCCTCCAGGCCGTGCGCCCAGTCGTACATCGGGTAGATGCACCACTTATCGCCCGTGCGATGATGCTCGGCGTGCAGAATCCGATACATAACCGGGTCGCGCATATTAATGTTCGGATGCGCCATATCGATTTTCGCCCGCAGCGTGCGTGAGCCGTCGGGGAATTCGCCTTTGCGCATCCTATCGAGCAGATCGAGATTCTCTTCGACGCTGCGATTGCGATGAGGGCTATCCCTGCCCGGCTCTGTAAGCGTTCCGCGATGCTCCCTGATCTGCTCAGCGGTCAAATCGCAGACATAAGCCTTGCCGGCTTTGGTAAGCTGCATTGCATATTCATACATCTGCTCGAAATAGTCCGAGCCGTAGTAGAGATGCTCGCCCCAGTCCCAGCCCAGCCAGCGAACGTCCTCGATAATCGAATTGACGTACTCCTGCTCTTCCTTTTCCGGGTTGGTATCGTCGAATCTAAGGTGGCACGTCCCGCCGAACTCGGCTGCGATGCCGAAGTTCAGGCATATACTCTTGGCGTGCCCGATATGCAGATACCCGTTAGGCTCAGGCGGAAACCGCGTAACAACGCGTCCGTCCCATTTACCCGTTTCCAAATCCTCGGCGACAATCGTCCGTACAAAGTCAAGATTCGCCTGTGAATCGTTTGCGTCCATATAAATACCGCCTTCAGCAATCGTTTAATAATCTTCGGCCAATTTAGCATATTGCCCGCCTCCTGTCGAGTTTGGGGTTGAGACCGCCAATCGCATCAGCAAATCCGGCGGATGGATAACGCCTGGCCAATCGCCTTCGACCGGGTATAATTAACTTGAACTGACCGGTGGTCAGTTTGAGTAATTAAGGTTTTACTATATTGGCTCTTAGTCATGGAGAAACTCAATAAGTATCGCTTCATCGATTGGCAATACTCCCCTGGTGGAGTTGAAACGCCTCAATCCCAACCCAAAGGTTAGACTCTTCGCCAAGCTCGAAGGCAGCAACCCGGGCGGGTCGGTAAAGGACCGTCCCGCGCTCTACATGACCGAAAAGGCGGAGGAATCCGGCGAATTAACGCACGATAAGACCATCCAGGGCCTCAAAAACATGACCGAGGCAATCGTACCCGAAATCTACGACAAAGCCGAACTCGACGATGTCCTTCTTATGCAGGATGAGGAGGCATTTTCGATAGCACGACGACTCGCAGTCGAAGAAGGAATCTTCGCAGGAATCTCGAGCGGAGCCGCGGTAGCGGGAGCACTGCGAGTCGCAGGAACGATGGAATCAGGAACCGTCGTAACGATAATCGCCGACCGAGGCGAGAGGTACCTCAGCACAATGCTCTTCCGCTCCGTCTGCGCAAAATGCCCGCCGTAGGTCGAACTGCGTTGTTTTATACACTATTCTTGTGAACGTAGTGCCTCACAAATTCCTTCACTGTAGTCCAGTGCAATCAGTTGAAGAAGCTGAATCAACGGGTATTGCTCAGGCACTGTCCTCTCTTTTTCGCTTACGGACCCTTCCTGAGAATCGGGCGGCCAAAATGGCAGCTTTGACGATCAACGAAACAGCATAGCCGATGATGTCGAGGTTCTTGTTCATAAGGCCCGTCAAACCTCCTCCAAGGTATGTGGACATTCTATTTCTGGGCGAGATTATAGCACAAGACGGGCGAGATTGCGATTGCTGAGTCCAGAACCGTAAGTGCTTAGATGCCAGGGTGATACGTCATGTTTCGTGGTGGTCCTACTCGTGCTTGACAAGCGCACCCGGTCCCGCGTACTGCCCTCTTCAACGAATGTTTTGCGCCGAGGAAAGCCGCCACAAGGCGGTCTCATCGCCCCTTGACAGGCACAGTTTGTCTGGTTGTGTTTGTTTCATTAGTGTCAAGTTTCGCACTTTTCACAGCAGTAAAAACACGTGATACAAGGATTTATGCGTTGTTTTGATTATTATGCACTTGCGGGAAAACCACCGTAAGTAACAAAAAATGCCAAAAGCACGCAGACGGGCATTTTGCCTATCTTAACGCTTCTCAAAAAGTACGAAAGTTAACTTAGTGATTTCCCATATTAAACGCTTGGCTACGCCGCCAAGCGTACCAATGTTAAAATTTTATTATAGTCTTCATCTGGTTACAATGATTTCAGGCATTTTCTTGCTAGTCTATTCACTAATCTCGCCAACATCCAACCGCTTGGCCTTAAAAATACCGTAGAACGGTGATTTTGGGCAGACCTCAACGGTTTCCCTCATCAAAAACCCTGCAATTCAGCTATTTTCAGAATTATCCGGATCCTGATGGTTTCACAAGCAACCACCTTATCCGCCAAAGGATTTAACTGAACAACGCCTTCGGCACGGCCACCTCTGCCATCTGGAATATCACGTATCCCGAATGCTTTACCAGTTTTGTTCCGATTTTTATCAGTTTCTCTTTTAGCGTCCTCAACGACCAGTCTCTTATCTTCTTGGGTAAAGCCAAACATCTTAAAAAGTTCCCAAGATTATATGCTAATTGTGTCTCTGTAGAACATGGCAAGCTGATTCTCAATGATTTTCCAGGTCTTGGTGTTAGTAAGCGACCACGCCAATAACATGCCATAATCAATAGTGTCGGACAGTAGGATGTCACTGAGCAAAGATTCACTTATTCAGGATTTTCCTTTCATGGTTCGGACGGTTGTGGGAGATGGTGGGTGGGGATCTCGCCCCAGCCCGCGTAGCCGTGCCAACTAGGCACGGTGAAGCCGATCATATGATTCACCCGCGCCGTTCATGTAGGCCACGGCCATGCACTGGGTACTGGTTCGTAACATGCGATCTTTCTTTCAAATTGATTGAATTGTCTGTGCTTAGCGAGGAATTTCTTTGCGTTCATGGTCGTGTGTCTGAAGATCATATCAGGCGCATGGGTATTGATTCATTCAAGCGCCCAGCTCGGGAAGTCCCGACCGGATCAGGGCACGGTCATCTTCCGGCAAGGCCGCCAGGGGGCAGGGTTGGTCTTGCGGACGGGTTTGCTTTTGATTGATGCGCCCCAGCAGGCTCCAGTTGCGGCCCAGATCCTGCGGTTCGCGCGCGGGCAGATCATATCGGGTGAAGTCAATCACGGTTTCCGGCGATGACTTCTCCCAATCATGCAGCAGCGCCAGACGGAACTGGCGATTCATGAACCAGCGGATTTCGAGGTTGGCATCCATTGTTGGGGCGTTCATCCGGTAAACCTCAGTGCGCTTCGAGCGGCGATTGCAACTGAAGGATTACCGCTGTCCCGGAAAATTTACGACCGTCTTGTCCATTATAAAGACATAATCCCGGCGGACAATGCCGAATTTTGGGATCATTACACTACTATCTATCCCTCTCAACCAGGAGGTGGAAATCCGCTTTACCAGTATGGGTGGTATAATGTGTGGAAAAGTATTTATAATGAATCCCACGGAACTGCAGCCAAAAATGCAATGCAGGATATAATTGACTTGTATTACCCACCGGATACCGCCCCGCCGACGCCCGACCCGATGACGTTCGCCGTCGCGCCCGCCGCGACCGGCACGACATCGATCTCGATGACGGCTGCAACGGCAACCGATGCATACGAAGTTGAGTATTACTTCACCTGCACCGCAGGCGGCGGCAACGACAGCGGCTGGCGGGACAGTCCGCACTATACTGATAGCGGGCTTAGCTCTGATGTTGTGTATAGTTATAAGGTAAAGGCACGGGATAAGAGCGTTAATCAGAACGAGACGGGCGAATCCGCTTCCGGCTCTGCTGTGATCGATCTTTACGACGGCAAGATGGGGTTCAGTGATTTAGCACTTTTTGCCAAACAATGGATGCAAACGAATTGCGGCTTCTGCGCAGGGGCTGATCTTACAGATGACGGTGCGGTTGGTTTTGACGACCTGCAACGGTTCGCGTGGATGTGGCTTGCTGATTGACGTCTGCGTTGAAGAGGGCAGCAATAGGCAATTCAATGGCCAATGGCATCACCGGTTCTCGCCAATCTAAGGGCGTCCGGGTAATTACGGTGCATTTTTCACACTCCGGACAGCGAGGCCGTTGAAAAAAACCGCCATTCGCTGTGCTTCCGCTGATTGCCTACCCTCCCATTCTCCTCAAAAAGCCTGTTTTCCAATTCCCAAAACACCCCTTCCTTGTCAAATATCACATATCCCGACCCATCGGGAATCAATCTGAATGCTGGGGCTCTATTTTTAGGAGGTATTGCCTTGCTGTTTCCAGTACGGTGTCTCGGCCTTCGGCGAGGTCTTGGGCGGTTTGTTTGATTTCTACGTCCGGCTCGAGGCCCTGGCTTTCTATCGGGCGGTCGAGGAAGCCGCTGCGAGGTCTTGTGGGATACCTGACTTTGTACAAGCCATTCTTCAATAGGTAGATGTCTTTGGCCGATGATGCGCCTGCCGTTGTCTGGCCGAAGAATTTGGCGCGTTTGTTCGCAATGAACCACGATGCCCAGCCCTCTCCGGCGCTAACGCACCGGTTATCTATGAGCACAGCCATCGGCCCGGCATATCGCGGTCTGGTTGATTGGGTGGCGGCCTGATCTGAGTAGAAGTTGACATGGGAATTCTTCGAATCGAATCCTCCGCCCGAGTTTCCGCGAACATCCACTATCAGTCCGCGAGCATCCTTCAAGTCGTTCACGGCCTTATCCAGAGCTGTTTCCAGGCCCGGTCTAATCCGTCGCACATAGATATAGCCTATCTCGTCGGCGAGCATCTTCCATGAGACGTCTGCAGAATCCCGTATCCCATCTTTGGGAACGGGTAGTCTGGGAAGATATCGCTCCTTAAGATCGGAGGCCAACTGGAATTTGTGCGCCTCGCCCGTATTGTCGAGCATCTCAAACTCCACTACCCGGCCCTTCAGCATCTGGCGCATGAAGCAATGATGCGCAAAGTACCGCAAATAACGCTCACTGGAAAAGCCGCTATACTTCTTCAGGCGGGTCATAGTTTCCTCTATCGCGATTGCAACGTCGTTGCCATCGGCTTTCGCCACCACCATGCCGATCCTGACACCCGCCTTTTCGGCGGGTCCGCATGGGTCAACGTAGTAAACCGCAGGCCTGTCACGGTCGTCTTCGAGGCACGAAAAGCCGGCATCCCATTGCGGTGCCGGTATCTCAGGCAGGCCTATCGCACCGGGCAGCATGTGCGCGTGGCTATCTTCGAGTCTCGCGACCAACTCGACGCACAACAGGCCGAACTGCTCATCCGTTTCCACTTCCCTGGCCCGTGGCAGAAGCTCTTCTCCGACCGCATCCCAGTCAATTCCCTTCATCTCGAAACACGGATAGGAAAGCCCAAGGGTCTCATATAGCTCGGCAAACGCCGTTTCATAATCGACATCGTCTCTTCTTTTGGGCTTCTGCTCGTCGGCTGGTTGGCGCCAGTCCTCCCAGTGTTCGATTTCGTTCTCAAAAAGCTCCTTCAACTCCTCGGCGTGTTTGCGAACATCGGCATCCTGGCTGGATATGTAAGGCTCGACATACAGGAGAAACTCGTTGACCTGCTTTGTGTGCTTGACGGACCAGACTATGCGGTTTACGCTTTCGTTGCTTACGGCAAGCCTGGCGAATCTTTCGAGGATTTCGGCTGATTTGTCCGGGATGTTCGCAAGGCCGAAATAGACTGCATAGTGGCGTAAGTGGCCTTGGGGCGAGAAACTCGCGTTATACAAGAGATCGACGGCCTTTGCCCTGATTTCGGGATTCGAATGGCCGAGATATTTCGCAGCGACCCAACTTAGAACGGTCATCCCGCTCCATTTCGTCCTGCGAAAGCCCCTGCGCACGAGATCGAGCGTTTCATCATCCGAAAGGGACTCCGTATCCTTGGTTTTCCACCAGATGTTAAATTCCTCGCCCGCTTCGTTGCTATCCGGAAAATGCGATTCGAATATACTTTTCTCGGCATTTGGGTCTCGAACTCGCTCTGCGTAGGCAAAACACAGGGCTGAAAGGCAATATAGAATTGCCGCCGCCGATAGAATTGGCAGTTTTGCGCAAATTGCCATAAATTAGACTCCCAAGGCTGTTAGCCCAACAAGCCGGCAAGGCCGAACTGTGATCGCGTATCTGCTATTTATAATGAGTACTATACCTCCGGACCTGCTGGAAATACAGAATAATATTGCCGCAGCCAGCTTGGGTTTGCTGGTTTATCTTAATTATAGTGCAGAAAAGGCCGGAAGGTGCTTTGGAAGGCTATATTGCGGACTTGAGGACGGTTTGCGATATTGCCCATTTTACCTATTTTGTGTGTGTTCTTGGCGCAATTTTATTTTCCGTGGAAATGTAACTTTTTTCAGGCGTTGCCCACTATCCATTCGATAGGGTTTGCAAAGAGCCGAAACACCCCGAAAATCTTCGTTTTTTGCCGAATAATCCTTTTTTTTTGTAACAAAACAGCCTTGATGAGCGTCTGATATGATAGCTATGGATTCTGTTTGGTTCGGCGTTGTCGCAGGTTAAGCGTGGTTCTTTGCTGTGGCAGTGTAAGCCTTTATGTATGCAGGATTTATAGTAATTTCTTAACAGAAGAAGCCGTATTGTTTTTACATGGATTTTACCTTATCCGGATGCCCCGATTTGGTATGATATAGATTGCCCATGTTGTCTGCGTGGCAGGTTAAGATGGTGGCCGTAGGGTATATGTTTGACATAAGTCCCGTAATCATTTATACTTAAAGGTTTGTAAGACCATCGTTATTTGAGGCAGTCGGATGGAAACGAATTTTGATGTGAGTGGCAATGAAAAGAAGATGTTAGGGCAACTGCTGTGCGAGCAATCTTACCTTGATGACTCGTCTTTGCAGGTGGCTCTGGCCGAGCAGAAGGTGCAGCACCGGCAGTTGGGCCAGATACTGCTTGATTTGGGGTATATTACGCCGGCTCAGTTGAATGAGGCGCTTGCGCTTCAGGTTGGGATTGAGCGGTTGGATTTGAGGACTCTTTCCGTTGGCAGCGATGTGATTGGTCTTGTTCCTGCTGAATTGGTGAGCAAGCACAATATCCTGCCGTTTCACCGTGAGAACGGGCGTTTGGCTGTGGCAATGACTGACCCTTTCCAGCCGCAGGTTATTGAGTATTTACGGCTTGTTACAGGGTGCTCTATTGAGCGGTATTACGCGGATCCGACCGAGATGGAGCATGCAATTATGCGTTTTTACGGCAGCAATGTCGCAAGGATGCTGGATAATCTGGTTCCAGCCGACCAGCGTGCCGAGGACGAGGAACTCGACAACGGGGACTATACGGCGGCCAAACTTCAGGAACTGGCGAGAGAGCCTTCGTTGGTCAATCTGGTTAATTTGATAATTATCGAGGCAATCGAGGCCCGTGCAAGCGACATTCACATCGAGCCGTTCGAGCACGAAGTAAGGATTAAGTATAGGATCGATGGCATACTTGTCGAGAAAACACCCTCTTCGAAGCGACTTCAGGCGGCTATAGCGTCGCGAATCAAGATTATGGCGGATATGAATATCGCCGAGCGGTTCGTTCCGCAAGACGGGCATATCGAGTTCAGCGGCAGGAACGGCAGAGTGGATATTCGTGTATCGACGATTCCGACCGTTTTCGGCGAATCGGTGGAATTGAGGCTCCTGGACCGAACGGCATCCCTGATAGCGCTTCCGGATTTGGGGATGAACGAGACGAGTTTCAAGGGGTTCATGAAATGCCTTCAGAAGACGCACGGGATTGTCCTGGTTACCGGCCCGACTGGCTGCGGTAAGACTACGACGCTTTACGCGGCGCTGAAGACGATATATTCGCCCGGCGTGAAGATGATAACTATTGAGGATCCGGTCGAGTATCAGCTCGAAGGCGTCAACCAGATGCCGGTGAATGCTAAGCGTGGGCTGACGTTCGCGACGGGTCTGAGGCACATTCTTCGTCATGACCCGGATATTGTTATGGTCGGGGAAATCCGCGACCGCGAGACTGCCAGTATTGCGATTCGTGCGGCGCTTACGGGGCATCTGGTATTCTCGACGCTTCATACGAATGATGCGCCTGGCGCGGTTACGAGATTGATTGATATGGGCGTAGAGCCGTTTCTGCTGGCGAGTTCTCTGGAGGCGGTGCTGGCCCAGAGGCTTGTTCGTAAGATCTGTCCGCATTGTAAGGAGCCTTACAAGCCGGATGCGACCCTTATGAAGAACCTCAACGGAGCGTCGAAGATTGCGCAAGGGGTAACGCTCTATCATGGGGTCGGCTGCAACGAGTGCGCACAGACGGGTATGATGGGGAGGCTTGGGATATTTGAGATGCTGAGAATCACGCCGAAGCTCCGCGAACTGATCGCGGCAAGGCCGACTACCGAGCAGATTATAAAGGCGGCCCCTGCAGACCACATCAGCATGGTACACGACGGCATCGGGAAGGTTCTGGACGGGCTGACGACGCCTGAAGAGGTATTCAGGGTAGCCAAGACTATTACGGAAGAAGATTAACAGAAACAGTACAAGCCCGAAGGGTAAGCCCCGCCATGCCGCCTGGGGACGCCGCCGCAAGGCGTCCCGGAGTGGCCTTTCGGCGGGACCTTGGGGGCCTGTTCGTCAGGGGCTACCGGGGCAATAAACCCCCTCCCTTACGGTCGGGGCTTGTAACGGTTTGAAACGGTAAATTACGGAGATAGATTTTGTTGTGTGGTTTCTTTATTATTTTGTGAGAAAAGAATTTTGGGCATATTCAAATACAAAGCGGTCGATACAGGCGGCGAACACGTTACGGGAACGGTCGAGGCGATTGACCGTAAGAGCGCGGTGACGGCGCTGGCGGACAACGGCCATTTTGTAACGGAGTTGATCGAGAAGAGCAAGGGGATAAAAGCTACAAGCCCTAAGCGTAAACGCCGAGGCAGCGCCCCCCCTCCCTTACGCCTGCTCCTTGGGTGGTCGGGGCTTGTAAATCTGGATAAATACATTAGGTTTGGCTCTCGCAGGGTGAGCCATAAAGATATTCTCGCGATGACGACGCAGTTGAGCACTGCTCTGCGTGCCGGGCTGCCGATGCTTCCCGCGCTCGAATTGATCCTCGAACAGCAGCACAAGGTTGGAATGAAGGCGATGCTCGGCGATGTCGTGCAGGGCGTCAGTTCGGGGGAGGCTCTTTCCGAGGCTATGGCGAAGCACCCGGAGATTTTCAGCAAGCTGTACCTTTCGATGATCAAGGTGGGCGAGACGGGCGGCATCCTGGAGGATACTACTGCGCAGTTGGCCGGGATATTGGCGCGAGACGAAAAAATAAAGACCAGCATGAAGAACGCCTCGGCTTATCCGATATTTGTTATGGGGATCGGCCTTATTTCAGTAACGATCATTATCGGGTGGATTCTCCCGAATATCATTAAGACGATCGATGTCGTCGCATGGCCTTGGCCTACGAGGATGCTGATGGCGATGAGCGGATTCGTAAAAGTTTTGTTTATGAAGGCCTATGGCTGGGTTGCTATCGGCGTGATAATCTTCGGATTCTATAAGCTCACGAGGTGGGTCAAGACAAAAGGCAGAATTCAATGGGATTCGTTCAAGCTGCGGATACCGATCCTCGGTTCGGTGCTGCGCACGATTGCGGTTGGGCGGTTCGCCAGGACGCTGGGCGCCCTTACCAAAGGAGGAGTAACCATTCTGGACGCCCTTGCGGTCGTGCGCGACACGTTAGGCAACGAATTATTGGGCAGAGAAATCGATGTAGTAGCCGAGAAGGTCAAGCGAGGCGAGCCTCTGGCTGAGCCTTTGGGCGAATCGGGTCTGTTTCCGCCTCTGCTCGTTCAAATTACGTCTATCGGCGAACAGACAGGCAAGCTGGATGAATTGCTGCTGAACGCCGCTGAGACGTTCGATGCGGATGCGGATTCTGCTATTAACAGGTTTATGTCGATTTTTCCCGCGTTGTTGATACTTCTGCTTGCTGTAATCGTTGGCTTTATCATTGTCGCCACGCTGCTTCCCATTCTTATGATGCAGCTTGGCGGCGGCGGGCTTTAAGGATACTTCAGGACGAAAGAGATGCAAAGTAAATACTCGAACTGACCGGTGGTCAGGTTGAGTTTTTAATAATCGAGTTTTTGCAGGGAAAGAAGGAAAGGTAGCCAAATGGAGCGCAAGAAGCAAAGTAGAAAGGCGTTTACGCTTGTCGAGCTGCTCGTGGTAATCGTAATCATATCACTGCTCGGAGCGTTTGTTGCGCCTAAGATGTTCAAGCATATTGGCAAGGCCAAGAGAGACCTTGCCAGGCCGAGGTTGGCGCTTGTCGAGGACGCCCTGGAACGATTCGCCATTAACTGCGGTCGGTATCCCGATGACTCCGAGGGCCTTCAAGCGCTGCTTGAAATGCCGGCCGACGGGACACTCGAAGGGAAGTGGGCCGGGGCTTACCTTAAGCCAAGTCAGTTGCTGGACCCGTGGGACAATCCGATAATCTATCGAGCCGAGGGCGAGATTAATATGGGCAGCTATGACCTGATAAGCCTCGGCGCCGACGGTGAGGAGGGCGGCGAAGGCGATGCCGCGGATATAGTTAACGAATAGTATTGTTGGCCGAGAAAATGCGAAGAATTGAGCCGAATATGAAAGTTCCATTATCGCTGCGGTGCGGTCGCGCGTTCACGCTGGTCGAATTGCTCGTGGTTGTAGCGATAATCGCCGTTGCGGGCGGCGCCGGTATCGGGCTTTACGCCGGGAGTTCGCAGAGGTTCAAGCTCGAAAAGACAGCGAGTGCTTTCCTGATCACCGCCAAGTATGCGCGGATAATGGCGATTGAGAAGCAGCGGGAATACAAGATTCAACTTGACAGCCGGAACGGCGGGTTCGCTTTGGCCACAATCGAATGGAACGAGAGTTCCGAAAAGTTCGAGCAAACGGTGGTCGATGATTATTACTGCAAGCCCGTTCAGTTCGAGGGCGATATAAAGTTCGAGGATATCAAAGCCGCCCCGGAGGCCGAAGGCGAGGAAACGGATGATGAAGAGGCTGAGGCTTCGATAGTTTTTTCACCCGACGGCAGCGCTCAGACCGTGGCAGTTCAAATCGGGAACGGCAAGACTCATTACACGATTTCCATAAGTGCGGCGACGGGGAAAGCGAAGATACATTTCGGCGAGCTTGAGAACGCCCAAATCGGAACTATTGATCTGGATGTGGAGTCATGATGCGGCGAACGAGAAAATCTTTGGGCTTTAGTATGCCATCGACTTTTTCGGCCTCCGCTTCGGCGACCCATGCCTGGGCCTCGTTGAGGCTGTAGATCGGCTGGTCTCTGAGGTCGAATTTTGCGCCAATTTTCTCAGCAGTGCGAATCATTTTGTCGGTGTACATTTTTCGAGCGGCCTGACCGTCGTAAACGGCGCCCGGCCAGAGCATTCCGTAGTCTTCTTTTCGACGTACAAACGCGGCCTTGATTGTCGGCGTGTAATTTGAGGCCGGCCCACAGGGACGGATATGCTTTTGCGTGACCACAGGGCCTCCCCGCCAAAGGCCCGTGGGGCCTGCCGAGGATGCACAGCCGGCCACGAGAACCGGGGCAGTGAGCAGGGCTGCAGAGCCGCGAAGGAATTCGCGCCTGGTGCAATCGTGAAAGGCATTACAGCGTAGAGGACATCGTCCGGAACTCATAGTCGTCTCCTTTGACAATTATTTTAATTTAATCGGCTGTTATATTTGCGCCCGCATGGGCGAGCGAGCAGGTTCATATTTGCAGCGTTGCGGCGGATATTATACGGGCTGTCAAATCGAATTTCAACAATTTATTAACGCCCCAAAGTTTGGGGGCAATCTGATTGTTCACTCTGCCGCCAACCAATTGCGTTTACCGCCTTTGGGCTGCCGGTAGGCAAAAGGCGCGGGCGAGACGCCTGCGACACGTTGCTCGTTCTGCCGGCAGCTTATAAAGCGAAAAACGCAAGTTTCGATTCGCCGAAGTGCCGTAATAGCCAAATTGATTCTTGATGTTCAGCAGAATTTTTGTAATTAGTGATACAACAATAGATTATGCCTGCCGGCAAGATTCAAGTGGCGTTGTAGTACTAAGCCCCCATGTTCATCCCCACCAGGGGCCCGTGGGGCCTGTGTGTTAACCCCATGGCGAACGACGCTAACCCCCAACATAAAGTTGGGGGTTTACGGCGGGGGTTGCGTACGCGGGCAGGGAGGCGCCGGTTTGTCTGCTAATAGATAGCGATGCCGCATGGGCTGAACGCCGTTCCATTGCTTGTTTGACGGGGGGCTGGTTGTGGGTTATACTGGCGGTTATGAGACGATTTTATGTCAATCGAAACTGTTTGTTTGCAGGTTCTTATGGAGATAAAGCCATGAAGCACGTTCTAATCGCATCTGTCTGGGCGCTGGTTCTTACGGTCGGCTGTGCGCGAAACGCCGAAGAAAGGCAACTGCAAGGGTTTATCGACGATCATGCGGCCGTAGTCGATCCTTTGACGACGAAGGCGAATCTGACCTATTGGGCCGCCTCGACGACCGGCAAGCCGGAGGATTACGACAAATTTGGCGAGCTGCAGTTGAAGATTCGGCAGGTCTATAGCAATCCCAAAGACTTTGCGCTGCTAAAAGAAATAAAGCAATCAGGTAACGTGAAGGACGCCGGCCTGGCCCGCCAATTGGATAAGTTATACAACTCCTATCTGACCAATCAGATACCGCCGGCCCTGCTCGAAAAAATCGTCGATGCGGATACGAAGGTTCAGGAAAAGTACAACACCTACCGCGGCGATATCGACGGCGAAAAAGTCACCATGAGCGATATCTATACGATAATGACCACCGAAAAGGACGTTCGCAAAAGAGAGCTTGCCTGGCGTGCGAGCAGGCAGGTGGGCGATGTTATCGTGGCTGACTTGATTCGATTGGTCAAGCTCCGCAATCAGGCCGCTCGAAAGGTCGGGTTCGAGAATTACCACACAATGTCGATAGCAGCGAGCGAGCAGAATATCGAACAACTCGATGCTATTTTTACCGAGCTTGACAAACTTACGGAGAAGCCCTTTGCAGAGTTGAAAAAGGAGCTTGACGCGATTCTCGCAAGGAGTTACGGGATTGCTGCGAAAGACCTCAAGCCGTGGCACTATCACGACCCGTTCTTCCAGAGGACACCGCTCGTTTACGAGCTGGACCTGGATGTCTATTACAAAGATAAGGACGTTAAGGAGTTGGCCGACGAATATTATGCAAGCGTTGGGCTGCCGGTCGATGACATTCTCGCCAGGAGCGATCTCTACGACCGCGAGGGCAAATATCCTCACGCCTTCAGCACGGATATCGACCGCCACGGCGACGTCCGCATCCTGTGCAATCTCCAGAACACCGAGCGCTGGGTCGAGACCATCCTTCACGAGTTGGGGCACGCGGTTTATAGCAAATACCACGACCCGCAAGAGCCATGGCTCTTGCGAGAGCCGCCTCACAGCTTCACTACCGAGGGAATTGCAATGTTCTTCGGACGGTTGAGCCGCAACGCCGCATGGATGCAGCAGATGCTCGGCCTGACCGACGCCCAGCGAGCCGAGGTCGAGGACATCAGCTTCAAGTATCTGCAGTTCCAGCAAATTCTCTTCGCGCGGTGGGATATGGTGATGTTTGATTTCGAGAAGCAGCTTTACACCGAGCCGGACCAGGATTTGAACAATCTCTGGTGGCGGCTCGTCGAGAAATACCAGTTGGTCGCGAAGCCGCCGGGGCCCGTCGATGCGGGGTGGGCGTCGAAGCTGCACTTCACCACCGCGCCATGCTACTACCATAACTACATGCTCGGCGAGCTTTTCGCTTCGCAATTGCACCACTATTATGTGCATAATATAATGAAGCTCGATTCGGATGAAAACGTAAGCTATGCGAACGATAAGAGGCTGGGCAAGTTTCTGCGAGAGAAAGTCCTCGCACCCGGCGCCAAATACCACTGGAACGAAATGATCGAGCGGGCGACCGGCGAACCGCTCAAGGCGAAATACTTCGCCGAGCAGTTCGTGAAATGAAGCTCGCCCGGAAACAAAATATAATGTGGAGAAAAACATGATCTACCTGATTCCCATATTCATCTACATGCTAATCCTGACCGGCATCGGCGTTTATAAGTCCCGCCAGGTCAAGACCCAGGCGGATTTCACCGTGGCCGGGCGCACGCTCTCACCGTGGATTATGGTTTGCACGATGCTGGCGGTCTGGATCGGGACGGGCTCTATCGTCGGCAATGCAGAAAAGGCCTACCAGGTCGGAATGGCCGCATTCTTCCTACCCCTTGGAACTTTCATCGGCATGATCCTTCTGTCCTTTATCGCCACTCGCGCCCGCAATATCGAGGCGTTTTCGGTTCCTGAAATCATCGGCCGACGATTCGGCGCCACTTCGCGAATGCTGGCGGTAATCGCGCTGATAATCGCATACATGGTGATTGTGAGCTACCAGTTCAACGCTGGCGGAATGGTGCTGGAAGTCATAACGGGTAAAAAGGACAAAGTCCCTCTGAATGTTGACGGCACGCTGACAAAGAATCAGGTCCGCAAAGGCTACTTCCAGTACGAGCCGCCGACAGACTTCATCGGTTCGGTCCGGATCAAGTTCCACGTCAAAGACCCCGCAACAAACAGCTTCCGGGACACAGCCGAGATTGTTACCGTAAGAGTAGTCCCCGCAACCGAACTCAGCCAGCTCAAGCAGTCTCTAAAGAGCCAGACCAAAGAGCTGGAGAACAAGATAGCCGCGAATCCGGATGCCTCCGAACAAATCAAGACCCAGCTTCGCACCGTCGAGAATACCATCGCGATAAAAAAGGACACCTTCACACGAATCGTGGTTGAAGGTTACGATGGCGGTTTCGGCAAGAGCGATGCGGTCTATCGCCTCGCCGAGATACCCGAGCAGGGCCAAACATATCTCCACGAGCCCAAGCTTACCGCGCATAGAGCGACTATCATCGCGGCTATTTTCATCGTCGCTTATACGATGCTCGCAGGCCTGTTGAGTCTGGCCTTCGCCGACATTGTGACAGGCATTATTATCACCGTCACCCTTTTGATTACGTTCCCCGTTCTGCTGATTAAAACTGGAGGCTTTGGCGGGATGGCCGAGGCGTTTGCGGCCATGGGTGACCGCCCCGACAACATGAAATTCATCGGCGTCTTCGGCGGCGCAGATTACATCAACTTCTGTTTGCCGGTCTTTCTGTTAGTAATGGGCGACGCCAATCAATACCAGCGAATATTTGCCAGCAAGAATGCAAAGGGCGCACGCACGGCGGTTATCACTATGGTCTTCGTGGCGCTTCTTATCGAAGAGCTTATCATCGCAGAGGCATGGATGGCGAGCAGCCTGATCCCCGACCCCGAGAACGGGCGCTACGTCCTGATCTACGCCGCCCGCCATTTCATGCCGCTGTCGCTCAGCATTATCTTTATGATAACGGTTGTCGGTATTATAATATCCACGGCCGATTCTTTCCTCTTAGTTCCGGCTACTACCTTTATCAAGGACGTATATCAGGCGTATATCAATCCTAAAGCTTCCGAGAAAAGGATAGTCTTTATGAGCCGATTTATGGTGCTCACCTTCGGCGTGATCGCATGGCTCGTCTCACTTGTGTTTGCTGAGAATACCGGGGTCTTTAGAAAGGCCCTGATCGCTTTCACCATCTACGGCTCGGCTATTACACCTTGTTTAGTCGCGGCTCTTTTCTGGAAACGGGCGACGACGCAGGGCGCTATAGCATCGATAGTCTCCGGCGGCGCGACGGCACTGCTTTGGGGGAAATTGCCCTTCGTCAAGAAGCTTCCTCCTTATATTTCCGACCTCGATGCGGTGCTTCCGGCTTTGCTGCTCTCTGTGATATGCCTCGTAGTTGTAAGTCTTTGCACTGCGCACCAGCACCGAACCGCAGACAAACCATCCGAATAACGGGAAGAAAATGTTCGCTCAAGAAACATATATTGAAAGAAGGAATCGCTTGCGAAGCGATGTCGGGTCCGGGCTGATTCTTCTTATGGGCAACGATGAAAGCCCTATGAATTATCCTGACAATCCGTACCATTTCCGCCAGGACAGTTCTTTTCTCTATTTCTTCGGGCTGGATTGTCCCGGGCTGGCGGGGGTTATCGATATCGACGAGCAAACCGAGTGCGTCTTCGGCGACGACATAACGGTCAATGAGATTATATGGATGGGTCCTCAGCCGCCCCTTAAGAAGAAGTGCGTCGAAATCGGCGTGGCGGGCAGCGCCCCTTCCGACAAGCTCGGCGCCATCCTCAGAATCGCTCTTGAAAAAGGCAGGACCATCCATATCCTGCCGCAGTACCGAGGCGATACCGTTCTCAAGATTGCCGGCCTGCTCGGAATCCAGCCCGCAAAAATCGGCGATTTCGTATCAGAACAGTTGATAAAAGCCATCGTCGCACAAAGGTCTATAAAGAGCGACGAGGAGATTCGCGAAATCGAATTCGCCCTCGATATCGCATACGAAATGCAGACGTCCGCGATGAAAATGGCGAAGCCGGGCGTTTATGAGAGAGAATTGGCCGGGGCGATGGAAGGAATCGCACTTAGCCGCGGCGGACACCTCTCGTTTCCGATGATTTTCTCAGTCCACGGCGAGACGCTGCACAACCATTACCACGGCAATCTGATGAAAGCAGGCAATATCGCGGTCAACGACTCCGGCGCCGAAACCGCTATGGGGTATGCTTCGGATATTACGCGGACGATCCCGATAAGCGGCAAGTTCACGCAAAGGCAAAGGGAAATCTACGAAATCGTCTTCGACGCTCAGAAGCAGTCTATCGAAGCGGTCGCTCCTGGCGTGGAATTCAGAAGCGTCCATCGCCTCGCCGGCAGGATTCTCGTCTCGGGCCTGAAAGACCTCGGCCTAGTCAAAGGCGATATCGACGAAGCCGTTGACGCCGGCGTCCACACGCTTTTCTTCCAGTGCGGCCTCGGACACATGATGGGCCTCGATGTGCACGATATGGAGGGACTCGGCGAAGATTACGTCGGCTATACCGATACTATCAAACGCAACCCCGCCTTCGGCTGGCGGTCCCTGCGGCTCGGCAAGGCGCTCGAACCGGGTTATGTAATCACCGTCGAACCGGGAATCTATTTCATTCCGGAACTAATCGACCGATGGAAGGCCGAGAACAAGTGCGCTTCATTTATAAATTACGACGCGGTGGAGAAATACAAAGACTTCGGCGGCATCAGAATCGAAGACGATATTCTCGTAACAGAATCAGGCCACCGGGAATTAGGCAAGCCAATACCGAGAACGATCGAAGAGGTAGAACAAGCCTCATCCTAATCGACACCGACGGGAACGATTTGCGTTTTTTATGATCAGACTCAGAGGCATAACATTACCTTTCGACCACGAGGAAGAAGCCCTGGCCAACAGCATTCTGGAACGTCTGGGGATCCCAGCCAGCCAACTCCTCAACTTTACTATCGTGCGCAAATCCATAGACGCCAGGCACAAAAACCATATCGCAGCTGTTTATACAATAGACGCCGGCGTAAAAAACGAACCCGAACTGCTTTGCGGATTTTCGCAAGACCCCCTGATTTCCGCGGGGCCCTGTATGGATTACCATCCGCCAACCGTCTGTAATATGCATGGTTCGAGTCCTGTTGTTGCCGGAAGCGGCCCTTGCGGCCTTTTCACCGCCTTGCTCCTCGCTCAACTGGGCCTTAAGCCCGTATTGATAGAAAGAGGAAAGGATGTCAACTCAAGAGTAAAGGATGTCCGGGCCTTCTGGCATAACGGGCAACTCGATCCGGAATCCAACGTTCAGTTCGGTGAAGGCGGAGCAGGCACTTTTTCCGACGGAAAACTCACTACCCAGACAAAGGATAAATATAACCGTTCAAGAAAAGTCCTTGAAGAATTTGTAAGGGCCGGAGCGCCGGAAGAAATACTTTATCAGGCCAAACCGCATATCGGCACAGACAATCTCGTTAAGATTGTAAAAAACCTTCGCAATACAATTATCTCGCTGGGCGGACAGATCCGCTTTGAAACAAAACTGACGGGTATTAAAATAAAAGACGGCAAAATCGTCGGCGCAATCGTTAACGACTCAGAAACTGTCCAGACAGACACTATAGTCCTTGCCCTGGGGCACAGCGCAAGGGACACATTCCATATGCTGTATCATCTGGGCATACCAATGGAAGCAAAACCGTTTTCAATAGGCGTTCGCATCGAACATCCCCAAAGCCTGGTAGATAAGGCCCAGTACGGCAAATTTGCATCGCATCGGCTTCTCGGCCCGGCTGATTATAAGCTGGTCCACCACTGCGGGAATGGCCGCTCGGCATATACTTTCTGCATGTGCCCCGGCGGAGATGTAATCGCCTCTTCATCCGAGTTCGGCGGCATAGTAACAAACGGAATGAGCCGTTATTCTCGAGATCGCTTTAATGCAAACAGCGCCCTGTTAGTCGGTGTCGCCCCAGGCGATTTCGGAGGCACAAGCCCTCTGGCCGGCATTGAGTTCCAGCGAAAATGGGAGCGAAAAGCCTTTGAGACCGGAGGCGGCAGCTACTTTGCGCCTGTCCAACTGGTTGGTGATTTCCTCATCGGCCGGCCTTCAGATTCACCGGGAGATGTCTGCCCGTCATATACTCCAGGTGTCACACCATGCGACCTTGCCGAGTCTCTGCCCGGATTTGTCGTTGAAACCCTCCGTCTGGCGATCCCTCAGATGGCCAAACAACTCAAAGGTTTCGCGATGAACGATGCGGTTATGACCGCGGTGGAATCGAGAAGCTCCTCCCCGATACGGATTGTCAGGGATGCGAGCTTGCAGAGCCCCGCCGTTAAAGGGCTCTATCCCGCCGGCGAGGGCGCAGGCTACGCAGGCGGAATAATCTCTACCGCCGTCGATGGAATCAAAATAGCTGAAGCCATAAGCGGCAAAACATCGGGGAATTAAGGTGTCCTGGGGGGGGGCGTTGAAAAAGCCCGGATTCCCAATGGCAGCACAGAAATCTGTCGAGCAATGTGCGTTATTGAGCCATTTCGAGCGTTCCAAACAGCCATGTATCGGCATTGAAGGAAGATAACGCAGTTTTTCAACAGCCCCCCGGACATCTTTAATTTCAATATTAAGCAAAAAATTCTTGCAATTTGGGGAAGATTTTGTTATGAGAGCCGAATTGTAAGCTTGGGTTGTGTATCCAGGCAGTTGATATTAGAAATGTCAGATAAATAAAGGGGTTATTATGAAACTTAATTTGGATTTCACTATGGACAAACCACGGCCTTGCTTTGATTATGTGCCTTCCGCAGCGCCGGCATCAGAATCGCCATCAACAGTGCAATAATGGCAATAACAACCAGCAGTTCAACTAATGTAAATGCCTTTCGGTGCGTAATGCCCTTATCGGACAGTCTGACATATCTCATATTGAAAGCCTATCTATGTCGCTAAATCTTGCTTTCAAGAGAATAACAGGTTTATCCCACAAAATCAAGGTTACAACTTCATCGGAAGATTTTAGAATACCGGCTTGCGGCATAGTAAGACATGCGACAAATGACGTCCTGTCGGCCCCTGTCAACCGGATTAATGCTTGAATTTCCCAGGTCAAAGTGTTATCATTCCCTCGGAGTTGACAATCAGTTTATCTATCGTCGGCTCCGGATGAATCGTGAAAGAATTTTTTCTTTTGTTAAGCAGGTCTAACCTGCAATTTTGCAGAAGCCTTTTTGAAGTTGTTATAAGGAGATTGTCTTAATGAGACTGGTGCTATCGATACTTTTGTTGGTGGTTTGCTTCGTTCTCTATCCTGCTTCTTCTTGTTTTGGTGAAAATATCCTCATCAAGCCCGGGACCGGGAAAGTATCCACTCTGGATGTTTCCCTTATACATGAAACCAGACATTCACTGGAAATAGCGTTTGACTATCTAATCGGCGCCCAGGACCCGAACGGCTGCTGGAAGAACGACCCCGCGATAACAGCCCTCGTGTTATATTCTTTCTTACTCCAACCATCGTACAATCCCGATCAAAAAAGCGATAAGGTCATAAAGAGAGGGCTTGAATACCTGGAGAATTTCGTAAAGCCGGACGGCGGGATTTATAACGGCCAGTACAGAAACTATACTACTGCCGTTTGTCTCCTGGCATTTACCGAGGCCGGACAACCTAAATACAACACGATAATCGAAAATGCCAAAAAGTTCCTGATAAAGTTTCAGTTGGACGAAGGTGAAGATATTGGCGTGAAGAATCCTTTTTACGGTGGGATCGGTTATGGCGGAGATGACAGACCGGACCTTTCCAACCTGCAGTTGGCTCTTGATGCAATAAGGGCTGCCGAAATGTATAGGCCGTCCGACAAGGACGCCCCCGGGAATAATGCTCCACAGGTCAGCGAGGAGGAAACGGGACCCGGCCCCCACTGGCGCAAGGCGCTTGTATTTCTTGCGAGAACACAGAATATTAAGTCCGTCAATGATATGCCCTATGCTACGAACGACGGCGGATTTATTTATGAAACCGGCCATTACAAAGAAGAGCGAAGTCGTTCTTACGGATCCATGACGTACGCGGGCTTGAAGAGCCTGCTGCTGGCCCGCGTTGACAAGGAAGACATTCGGGTCAAAAAAGCGTTCTCATGGATTTGCAGCCATTACACTCTTGATGAAAATCCCGGATTCGGCACCACTTCCCTTTACTATTATTACATGACCGCCTCCAAATGCCTGGCCGCATTGGGGCGGGAGGTTATTGTGGATCCCAACGGCGTCGGTCATTCGTGGCGGGAAGAATTTATCAAGAAAATCATTTCACTACAGCACGAAGACGGCTATTGGGTGAATTCAGATGGAAGATATTGGGAAAATATCAAGGATCTGGCCACTGCTTATGCAGTGATTGGAATAAAATTCTCACTGAAGGATACACTCATTCCGGTATCGCTCCAATAGGCCCATATCATTCGTGAATTTATTTGAATTTACCCGTTTTTTCCGGTAGTAACGAACCTTATGAACTGCGAGGCGTAATAACTGATTATATTTTTGCCGCGGTCAGAAGCTATGATGCCGCTCCGGCATTAGCTGAGGAACAGATTATTTGCAGACAGGCTTTTTAGGAGAAGTCCATATGGCGACGGATGTGAAGCAGATTGCAGATTTGGTGCAGCAGAAGAGCGATTTTGTGCGATTGCTCTTCTCTGAGATTGACAAAGTTATCGTAGGGCAGCGCTACATGCTCGAGCGCATGCTCATCGGGCTGCTGGCGAACGGTCATATCCTGCTCGAAGGCGTTCCCGGGCTTGCGAAAACTATGGCCGTGACGGTTCTGTCTCGGGCAATAGACGCTCAGTTCAGGAGAATACAGTTTACGCCCGATTTGCTGCCGGCGGACCTGATTGGCACGCAGATATACCGCCAAAGCGACGGCGAGTTCTATACGCGCAAAGGGCCTATCTTCGCCAACATCATATTGGCCGACGAGATTAACAGGGCGCCGGCCAAGGTTCAAAGCGCACTACTGGAAGCGATGCAGGAAAGGCAGGTTTCGATTGGCGATGAGACCTTTGCCGTGCCCAGCCCCTTCCTCGTCCTCGCCACGCAGAACCCCATCGAGCAGGAGGGAACGTATCCGCTGCCTGAGGCCCAGTTGGACAGGTTTATGCTCAAGCTCAAGATCGACTATCCCAACAAAGAACAGGAGCGTCAGATTCTTGACAGGATGGCGGTAACCGACAAGAAATTCGACATTAAGGCGGTCATCAGCCCGACCGACATTGCCGAGGTCAGGGCCGTGGTCGATGAGATATATATCGACGAGAAGATCAAGGATTACATCGTCGATGTCGTCTGTGCAACCAGAGAGCCGAAGAAATACGGCCTGGATTTGGAGAATTTCATAAGCTACGGCGCCTCGCCCCGAGCGACCATATTCCTTGCAATTGCCGCAAAGGCGCATGCCTTCATCCAGCAGCGAGGTTACGTTACGCCGCAGGACGTTAAGAGTATCGGCATGGATGTCCTGCGACACAGGGTCATTGTCAGCTATGAGGCCGAAGCCGAAGATAAGAGCAGCGAAGATATCATTAAGACGATTTTCGACAATGTTGAAGTGCCGTAGTTAAGGGCCTTGGAATCGGTTGCGAACTGCGATGATACCGGAAGAACTGATAAAAAAGATTCGGCAGATTCAAATCTATACCTCCCGCGCGGTGGATGCGAGCTTTGCGGGCCAGTACGAGAGCGTCTTCAAAGGCCGGGGAATGCAGTTCGACGAGGTCCGTGAGTATATGCCCGGCGACGACATCCGGACAATCGACTGGAATGTCACTGCAAGAACGGGCAAGGCCTACATAAAGCGATTCGTCGAAGAACGGGAGATGACCGTTATCTTTGCAGTTGATCTCAGCGCTTCGGGGCAATTCGGCACGGTCAATAAGACGAAGAACGAGTTGGCCGCGGAGTTTTGCGCGGTTTTGGCCTTTGCCGCGGCCAAGAACAACGACAAGGTCGGGCTGCTTATCTTCACCGATCAAATCGAGTTGTACATACCGCCAAAGAAGGGAAGCGGCCACGTTTTAAGACTCATTCGCGAATTGCTGTATTTCAAGACGCCTCGACGAAAGACGGACATTTCAATGGCCCTGGATTACGTCGCCAAAGTGACTCGGAAAAAAGCCGCCGTTTTCCTCGTATCCGATTTTATCGAATCCGACTTCAAAAAATCTTTAGGCCTGCTGAACAAGCGTCACGATGTTATCGCCGTTCCCGTCCGCGACAGAGTGGAGATATCGATGCCGAGCGTCGGGCTGATTGAATTACAGGATGCCGAAACGGGCCAAATCATTCTGGTTGACACATCGAGCAGTAAATTTCGCAATCAATACGGCCAAGAAAGTTCGAGCCGATTCGGCGAATTGAAGAATCTGCTCAGATCGCTGAAAGTTGACTGCATCCCGGTGACCACGGACAAGACTTACATCCAGGATTTAGTGCGTTTTTTTCATGTTCGAAATCGGAGGTATTAGAGACGGCAAAGCCGAAACTCATGCAGACGAGAATTGCCTAAAAGGAGTTTGAACAAATGGATGAGAATCTGGATTTTTCACTCCCGCCCCAAAAGCCCGGAGGCCCGCTTGTAAACAAGGTGATTATCGCCCTGCTCCTGGTTCTAATAGCGTTGGCAGCAGCGAATTTGCTTAACAACTCTACGCCCGGCGCCTCGTGGCCGCAAGCCGACACGACCGGTCTGGCGACGGATCAGGTTAAGCAGTTGGCGACAAAGCTTGCCCAGAGAAATCTCCACGCTCAGGCTGCGAAGGTCTGGCGGGATTATCTTGCCAATGCAAGTCTAACAGCCGCCGAGCGCGCCAAGACCCTGTTTCAAGCGGGGATGAGCCTTGAGCAGGCCGGGCTCTACGATGAGGCGATTGAGAATTACTATCGCAGCGAGACCGTTGCCGCCCTGGATGAGCTTGCGCCGCAAATCAACGCCCACATCCGGGGATGCTTCGAGAAGCTCGGCAAATTCTCGGCCCTGCGATACGAAATGATGGATCGCACCGGGATGAACAAATCCGGGCCGGCCGGGGCGCAAGTCGTCGCCGAGATAGGCGCCGAGAAGATCACCTCGGCCGACCTCGATGCGATAATTGAAAACGCCATCGATAGCCAATTAAGCCCGATGGCCGCATTTATGACGGACGAGCAACTGAATGAGCAGAAGAAAAAGACGCTCGATCAGTACAAGGCTCCGCAGGCAAAACAGCAATTCTTACAGAGCTGGCTTGCCCAGGAGATACTCTATCGCGAGGCGCTCGAGGAGCACCTCTCCGGCAGGCCGGAAATCAAGAAACTCCTGGATGAGCTTACCAGAGGCGTACTCAGCCAACAGCTTATGAACCAACAGCTCGCCTCGAAGATCAACGTCACCGAAACGGACCTCGAAACATACTATACCGCGAACAAAGCCAAATTCGTCGAACCCGCCAAGGCAAGAATCAGCCATATCCTCGTCAAAGAAAAAGAGCCGGCCAAAGACCTGATTAAACGCCTCAAAGACGGCGAGGACTTCGCAAAACTGGCCAAAGAGCATTCTACCGACGAAGAGACCAAAAATAACGGCGGCAAAATCGATGCCGATGTGACCAAAGGCGCCCATGTGCCTGTCATCGGGGACGTCAACGGACTAAACGACCGCATCTTCGCGGCTGAGGCGTCCGCCGTGCTGGATGAGCCCGTCGAAACCGATAAGGGATGGGAGATCGTTCGTCTCGATACGAAACAGGCCGAACGCCAGAAAAACTTCGATGAAGTAAGGCAGCAAGTCATGATGATGCTGACCGACCAGAAACGCCAGGACGTCCAGCAGTCTTACATAAAGCAGATGATGAACAAGTATAACGTTATCATCCATACATCCGTATTAATGCCCTCGCAAGAGGCGGCGTCCGAAGCAAGCCCCGCCGGGCTGCAGAAGCAGATTTGATTTCAAAGATATATGGCACGCACCATAACTCAAAAACACGGTATTTCGATCCTGCTGCTTTGCTGCGGTGTTATGCTCGCGTGCGGCGGCTGCGGAGACGGTGCGGAAGACCAATCCGACAAGACAAAATTTGAAATCAATAAGCCTTACGAACGCGGGCCGTTGACCGTTCACGTCCGTCTGGACAAGGCCAAGCTGACAATCGCCGAGACACTGCTGCTCGAATTGGAGGCGACCATCGAACCCGGCTACGAAGTGAGGATGCCCAAAATCGACGCAGTACTCGAGAAATTCGGAATTGTGGACTGGAACAACCTGGGGGACAAGCTCGACAAGGATAACAACGTCGTAAGAACCTATAGCTATCGGCTGGAACCCTTCCTGTCCGGCAAGTACGAGCTTCCGCCGTTCGCCTTCGAATTCGTCGATGTCAACAGTCCCGAAGCAAAAACGTATCAGTTGGCCACTGAGCCGATTGAAATCGAAGTTACATCGCTGCTGGGCGAAGACCGCGCCGAGTTGGTTATCGAAGATATCGAAGGCGTTGTCGAAATGCCCGAGAAGACCTCTTTATGGCGGCTCTGGGGGCTTCTCGGAATTTGCCTGGCAATCGCGGTCGGACTCTGGCTGCTGCTGCGAAGGAAGCGGGCAATAGAACTGATAAGGATATTCAAACCCGCACACGAAATAGCATACGCCCGCCTGCGGGCGCTGGTCAAAGAAGACCTCCTCAAAGCCGGTCGAATAAAGGAGTTCTACGAGCGAATCAGCGGTATTCTGCGACACTACATAGAACACCGATTCGATCTCAGGGCGCCGGAGAGAACGACCGAAGAGTTCCTAACTGAGCTTGGAGCTACGGATGTGCTCGGTGCGAGCGACAAGGAGAGCCTCGCCGAGTTCCTGATGCACTGCGATCTTGTGAAGTTCGCCAAGCACAGTCCGACAAACGAGCAGATTCAGCGAACGTTCGATCTGGTCAGGCAATTCATCGGGAATACCAAGTCCGACGAGCGCAGGATAGACGTAACCGACAACGTTAAAACCGAAGAGACAATGGAAACTGAGGTTGCATAAATGCAGTTATATTCGCCGTGGGCACTGTTATTGCTTTTGTTGCTGCCGGTCGTGGCATATCTATCGCTGCGCAAAGGCCGTAACGCGGCAGTCAGATTCCCCAGCCTGGTGGATATGCGCTCCCGCCACATCTCCTGGCGGCAACGTCTGCGTCCCCTGCTTTTGGCGGCGAGGCTGCTTTGCCTGGCCTTGCTGATAGTATCGCTCGCCCGGCCGAGGAAGGGAACGGTTCTTTCGGAAATATCGACCGAAGGCGTCGCCATCGAGGCCGTCGTGGACCGATCAGGCAGCATGCAGAGCGAGATGGATTTCGGCGAAAAACTCAACAGGCTCGAAGTAGTTAAAATGGTGCTGGCCGGCTTTATCAAAGGCGACCTAAAGGGACTGACCGGCAGGAGCAGCGACCTTGTGGGATTGATAACCTTTGCCCGATATGCCGATACGGTCTGTCCGCTGGTGCTGGGCCATAATGTGCTCCTTGAATTCCTCAAAAAGACCGAGCTTGTTCAAATAGAGAGTGAAGACGGTACGGCAATAGGCGATGCGATTGCCCTGGCCGCCGCGAGACTGAAAAAGGCCGAAGAAGAGATTGCCCACAGGAATGCCCAACTGGCCGATTCAGGCCTCGGTAATTCGGCCAGAAGCGAACAGGCCGGCTTCAAGATCAAGAGCAAGGTCATTCTGCTGCTGACCGATGGCCGCAACAACGCCGGAGAATATGACCCCGTCGCAGCCGCCGAATTGGCCGGGGAGTGGGGCATTAAAATTTATACGATAGGAATCGGCTCGGCCCAGGCCTATACCACCGTTCAGACGATAATGGGGACTTACAGAATGCCCGTCCGAGAGAATCTTGACGAAGGTCTCCTGAAGACGATTGCTGAAAAAACAGGCGGTTTCTACAGCAGGGCCGACGATACCGAGGCCCTTCGCAGCATTGTCAAGAAAATAGACGAATTGGAGAAGACGCACGTTAAATCGATTGAATATACTCAGTATGCTGAGCGATTCGGGCCTTGGACGCTCTCGGCGCTCGTGCTGCTGGC
Source organism: Sedimentisphaerales bacterium (assembly GCA_041322395.1). GTDB lineage: Bacteria > Planctomycetota > Phycisphaerae > Sedimentisphaerales > Anaerobacaceae > JAFGCD01. Next base: position 1,209,515 of record JBGLNQ010000001.1, on the reverse strand, counting down.
CTTTGAAATGTTGGCGGGTTCTACGATATTCCGCAAAATACCGTAACCTTACCAGGGGCACACTGTCATTCCGGCCTCGAGCCGGAATCTACCCGCTCTGGTACGGATAGAATGGATTCCCGCCTTCGCAGGAATGGCAGTAGGAATAGCTTATGAATTTGGGAAATGACAAAGCGTTGTGGCTTTTGTTTGTTGTGCCGACGGCATTGCTGCCGGCCTGCCTCTGGTGCTTTTGGCGCAAGGCTTCGGCTCTGCGAATCCTGGCTAATAACGAAATGCTCAAGAAGATCAATACCTCGGTAAGCCTTAGGAAGCAGATATTCAAGGCCTTGCTGCTGGTCCTCGCGTTTGTGAGCATGACGTTGGCGCTAACCAAGCCCAAGTGGAATCCGCAGCCGCAGCAGATCAAACGACAAGGCAGAGATATCGCCATATTGCTCGACACTTCCCGCTCGATGCTGGCCGAGGACATCAAGCCGAACAGGCTCGAACGATCGAAGATTGCTATAAGCGACCTTCTCGAGACGCTGCAGGGAGACCGAATCGCCATAGTAACCTTCGCAGGCAACAGCACGGTCAAATGCCCGCTCACCCAGGACTACGCATTTGTGCGAATGGCCCTGGCCGATATATCCACCGATAGCACCAGCAGGGGCGGAACCGTGATAGGCGATGCGATTCGCAAGGCTGCGACCGAGGTATTCGACAGGCAGAGCCGCGAGTTCAAGGACGTGTACCGGCTGTCTCGTCCCTAATCAAGCCGGTTTTGAAATCGACCGCCACTTCATCGCCGTCTTTGATTTTCTCCAGCGCGTCGGTCGATTCAATCAGATAGAAGCCGCAGTTGATCGCGTTGCGATAGAATATCCGTGCGAAGGACTTTGCAATCACGGTCTGCACCTTCGCCCCGCGAATAGCCCAGACCGCATGTTCCCGGGAAGAGCCGCAGCCAAAATCCTCCCCGCCGACAATGATATCCCCGGGCGCGACCTTATCGACGAACCCTTCATCCAAATCCTCCAAACAATGCTTAGCAAGCTCCTGCTCATCGTCGGTATTGAGATACCTGGCCGGGATTATCTCGTCCGTGTTGATATGGTCTCGATTATAAACATGTGCTATAGCCATAATCTGGTCCCTTCATAATGCATCGCAAGGGGCAACGCTTCAAAATCCTAATATCTAATCTCTAAATCCTAAACAATTTCAAAATCCAAAGTGCCAAATTCATCAAACCTTTATCGGCTCTTGGTTACTATAGAGCCGAAGATTTTTGTCAACTCGCCTGCCTCAGCTTCCAGCACCCTCCTTTTGTCTTCCAATTCGCCTGCACCGGACGTATCAATGAGCCTCAGCCAATATCGGCTCTCCTTGGCCTCTTTTCGGCAAATCTTTGCCCGCATGAGAAAGTCCTTTTTACTAAGCGATTCGTTGGCCTCAATATAGTTGGCACCGACAGAGCCCGATGCCCTGATAAGCTGGCGACCATCTTCGATGTTGGCCGGTGTCTTGGGTAGCTTCTTCACAAAAGTCCTGACCCGCTCGGCAAACTGCAGCGTCCGATCTTCGAGATCGTACTGTTTTGAATTTTGAGATTTAGTCATTTGAATTTGTTTAGGATTTAGAGTTTAGTGCTTAGTATTTGTCTGATCAGAGGTACTTTCGCGGATCGGCAAGCTTGCCTTCGACCGCGCTCGCCGCTGCGGTGGCCGGGCTGGCGAGATAGACTTCGCTTTTGGGGCTTCCCATTCTGCCTACGAAGTTTCTGTTGGTTGTGCTTATGCACTTTTCGCCTTCGGCGAGGACTCCCATGAATCCGCCCAGACATGCTCCGCATGTCGGCGCGGAGATTACGCAGCCGGCATCGTAGAATATATCGAAAAGGCCTTCGTCCTTGGCCTGCTTCCAGATCGTCGGCGTAGCCGGGACGACTATCGTTCGGATGGCGACCTCTTTACCCTTTAGAATCTTCGCAGCTATCCGCAGGTCCTCGATTCGGCCGTTGGTGCAGCTTCCGATATATGCCTGATCCATCGTTCCGCCGGCGCAGTCGCTTATGGGCACGCCGTTGCTCGGTAAATGCGGCGTCGCAACCATCGGCTCGATAGCCGAGCAGTCAAACTCTTCGACTTTCGCATACTCGGCGTCGGCATCGGATTCATAGACGGTATATCCACCTGTCATTGCGAGGCCCTTTGGGGCCGTGGCAATCTTCGACGCACGAGCCGTTGAGATTGCTTCGGTCGCTTTGCCCCCTCGCAATGACGCAGAAAGATGCTCGTCGAGGTATTGTTTCGTCGTATCGTCGAAGGCGATGATGCCGTTCTTGGCGCCCGCCTCGATGGCCATATTCGTTATCGTCATCCGGGCTTCCATCGACATCTCGGCCAAGGCAGGCCCGACAAACTCCATCGCCTCATAAAGCGCCCCGTCGGTGCCAATCCGCGCGATAATCGCAAGGATAACGTCTTTGCTATAGACCCCCGGCCCCAATGAGCCGTTGAGCACCAGCTTGATGGAAGCTGGGATCTTGAACCACAGCCTGCCGGTAGCAATCGCCGCAGCCAGGTCGGTCGAGCCGATACCGGTGCTGAAAGCCGCGAATGCGCCATAAGTGCAGGTATGCGAATCGCCGCCGACGATTACTTCGCCCGGCCGAATATGACCCTGCTCAGGCAGCAGCGCATGGCAGACCCCCGCCCGGCCGAGCTTGTAGTAGTGCGTTATCTGATGCCGCCTCGCCCAGCGGTCCAGCCGCTGATGCAGTTCGGCGCTCTTAACGTCCTTGGCAGGCTGAAAATGGTCCGGAGTAACGATTATTCTGTCCTTATCGAAAACCTTATCTATCCCCTTCTCAACAAGCATCGATATCGCCGCCGGGGCGGTAACATCGTGACACATCACAAGATCGATCTTCGCATCGATCAATTCCCCCGCCCGAACCATCTTCTTCCCCGCCGCCTTTGCCAGTATCTTCTCAGTTATCGTCATGCCCATAACTTTGTATCCTTCAAGACATCATTCTCCTGCGCGGCTTAACGGAACCGTCGCAATCTCAATTCTCTGTCACTCCCGCGAACCTGGAAATTCATTCATTCCACAGGCATTTCCGATTACATCGAATGCCGCCTTCAATATCTCTTTCACGGAAACTTGAGGTTGTTCAACCTGAACCTCAGGAGTAATTAACTCGTCTCTGTCAAGTGGGTACTCTCTGGGACGCAAGTTAGTACCTGCCGACAGCGAATACTGTTTAACGCTCAACAACGATAGACACGCCCATATAGGAAAACCCACGCTGAGTTTGTCCAGGAGACAGATATATTTCGGAAATACCTCAAGAATTCCTTGCCTAAACCCACTTGCTCCAAATTCTTTCTTGTCACCGACGGGACACAACAATGCAACAGCCTCAATTATTCCCTCTCGAAAGACCTGAGTGTAGCTCACTTTGTGACTATCAAAAAAAATGCGCCCATCATAATTAGGCTTAGTGTCACAACTTCTGTCATATACGTATAGGGGGGGCACGTCACACAAGTCGATAGTCTTCAAATCATATCTCTTGCCCAATTCAAACGCGGATCCGGGAACTAGATGAAGTACAACTTTAGCGCCTGGCTGCATAGGAATAAGTGTTTGCCCCGAAGCAATAAGTGCGATCCTGTCATTTCGGAATGTCCTTATTCTCGTGGCTAGTGTTTCAGAAGCCAGAAATGCTCGCCGCAGGTCGTCAACCTCGAGCGGAACGACGCCGCTGGAGCTTCTGCCATAGAATCTGAAATGATTCTTTATCTTCACCACGTGCGGCCGAGCTACACTCTTAGGCACTTGAACCACTATGATTTTCTTCGATTCAGCAAAGTCAACCTGTTTGAATTCCACGCCTCGGATGGGAGGATCAACTCCCATTCGCAGCAGATTATCGAAACGCTGTTTTAGCTTGTCAAAGTCGTCCACCTCGACGCCCTTGATGGCTACCGGTATCCCCTTTTTCTCCTCGATCCCGTAGATCAAGTAGCCACCTACAGTATTGGCAAAAGCGCTGATGTCTTTCAGGAACTCCTCGTTGCCATTATCGTTCTGGGGATGCACCACGAGCTTATAATCCAGTATCCTGCTCTCTGGGATTTTATTTTGAACAACCGTTTCGATGTCTTTTATCGAAATGTCATTTAACGCTTTTCCAAACATTTCAACTTACCTCTGTACTATCTGTGGTCTCTGTGGCTTTATTCCTTTAACTTTTTAATTTCGGTCATTCGAGCTTGCTTCGTATTTCGATATTCGGATTTCGAGTTTCCGACCGCGTCGGCTACAGTTCCACTTTCGGAACTGGCTCTTCTCCTTGGTTTTGCGAGAATACCATTCTGTTTATGGCATCGACGTATGCCTTTGCGCTGGCCTCAATGATGTCGGTGGAGATTCCCCTGCCGACGAATTTTTTGCCGTCGTCGGTGATAAGGACGGTCGCCTCGCCGAGTGCCTCTTTGCCGCCGGTTAGTGCGCGGATTGTGTAGTTCTCCAGCTTGGGCGAGAGGCCCGTTGCTTCACGGATGGCCTCGTAGGCGGCATCGACCGGGCCATCGCCGCAGGCGGCGGCCTGTTTGGTCTGGCCCTGCGTGAGTATGCGAACGCTGGCCGTCGGCAGAGTCCCCGTGCCGCTGGCGACGTGCAGATACTGCAGCTCGTAAACATGCTCGACGACGCGAATTTCTTCGTTGATTATCGCTGCGATGTCCTCGTCGAAGACCTCCTTTTTCTTATCGGCTATATCGAGGAATCGCCTGTACGCATGCTCGATCTCGTCCTTCTTGAGCTTGAAGCCGAGCTGCGTGCAGCGGTCAACGAAACCGTGGCGCCCGGTATGCCTGCCGAGTACCATCCGCGAGCCGCGCCAGCCGATGCTCTCCGGGGTCATAATCTCGTAGGTGGTCCGCTCTTTCAATACGCCGTCCACGTGGACTCCGGCCTCGTGGGCGAATGCATTTGCGCCGACGATTGCCTTATTCGGCTGGACAAGAAAGCCCGTAAGCCGCGAAACGAGCTGGCTCGTCTTGTAAATCTCTTTCGTATTGATATTCGTGGTTAGGCCGCCTTTAGTCTGCGTCGCAAAGAAGTCCGGGCGGGTCCGGATAGCCATCACGACCTCTTCGAGCGCGGCGTTGCCCGCCCGCTCACCCAGGCCGTTGATGGTGCACTCGACCTGGCGGGCGCCGTTGCGGACCGCCGTCAGCGAATTCGCCACCGCCATTCCCAGATCGTTGTGGCAGTGAGTGCTGATGATGCACTTGTCTATGCCCGCAACATCGGACTTGAGCTGCGCAATAATCCTGCCGTACTCATACGGCATCACGTAGCCGACGGTATCCGGTATGTTCAAAGTCGTCGCCCCGGCCTCGATTACGGCCGCCAATACCTCGATCAGGAACGGCATCTCGCTGCGGCAGGCGTCTTCCGGCGAGAACTCGACGTCATCGACGAAGCCTTTCGCAAATTTGACGGCCTCGACGGCCATTTTCAGTACCTCGGCGGGCTTTTTATTTAGCTTATACTCCATGTGCACCGGCGAGGTCGCAATGAACGTATGGATGCGTTTTTTCTTCGCAGGTGCTATTGCCTTGCCCGCCGCCTCGATATCGCCTTCGTTGGCCCGCGCCAGGCCTGCGATAACGGGGCCTCGGACCTGCTCGGCTACCAGCCTGGTCGCCTCGAACTGGACCTGCGAGGAGACCGGGAAGCCGGCCTCGATGATATCAACGCCCAAAACCGCCAATTGCTGAGCGATTTCGAGCTTTTCAGTTATGGACAACGATGCGCCGGGCGACTGCTCGCCATCGCGCAGGGTTGTATCGAATATCAAAACTTTTTCAGACATCTGACTTATCTCCAAGTTTATCAAGCTGATTGGGGCCGATTATCCCGCAACCAGCGCCAAAACGCCATAAATTTACGAAAAAAACGAATACTGCAACAGGTTTTTGTGGAGGGGGTGTTTTTTGCGCCTAAAGGCGCAGGAGCAGCGCACTAAGACCAAGAACGGCCCGGAGGGAACTACAAATTATGCAAATTTCACTCATAAACATATTATACAGCCCAGAATCGTCGATGCAAGCCTTTTTTTCTGGGTTAGCCGTTTTTTCGACATAAACCGGCCGCCGAGTTAAACAAATGACGGCTTTGGAAGCCAAATAGCCGCGAAGTGGGGAGTCTTCCCGAACGATGCTTTTCCAAACTGCAAATTGGATTATAAGTTCTCGATCCGTTGCTGTTTGTCGTGGTCTTTCAGTGCAGCGATGATTTCGCCGAGGTCGCCTGCCATTATCTTATCAAGGTTGTAGAGCGAAAAGTTGATTCGATGGTCGGTAACGCGGTTTTGGGGGTAATTATATGTTCTGATCTTTTGAGATCTGTCGCCCGAGCCGATCATTAATTTGCGTTGCGAATCGCGTTTAGCTCTTTTCTGGCTCTCGAAGTGCTCGTAAATCCTGCTCCGAAGCAAACGCCACGCCTTGGCGCGGTTCTTATGCTGGCTCTTTTCATCCTGCATGCTCACCGTAATGCCCGTCGGGATATGTTCCAGCTTGATCGCACTGCTGACTTTATTGACATTTTGTCCGCCGGGCCCGCTTGCCCTGCTAACGTGCTCCACGACGTCGTCCGGGGCAATATCGATCTCCAACTCCTCCGGCTCGGGCAATACCGCCACAGTTGCAGCCGACGTATGCACCCTGCCCTGTGATTCGGTTTCCGGGACTCGCTGAACTCGGTGCCCGCCGCCTTCGTAGCCCAGTTCCGCCCAGGCCCCATCGCCTTTGACGCTGAATATAACTTCGCGAAAACCCGCCTTTTCCGTCGTGCTAAAGCTCAACAGCTCAATCTTCCACCGTCGCCCGTCGGCGTACTTAATGTACATATTGTACAAATCGCGTGCGAAAAGGGCCGCCTCTTCCCCGCCTGTACCGGCACGAATCTCCATAATCACCGATCCGACATTCATATCATCGGCCACCACAAGCCTATCCTGCATCTCCTCGTAAAGCTTGCTCCTTATCGCTTCGAGCTGTTCAAGCTCCTCATGGGCCAGTGTGCGAAAGTCCTCGTCGGCCGAAGGATCGTTCACAATCAACTCGGCGTCGGCAATCTGGGAGACGGCGGATTTGTACTCGCGGTATTTGCCGACAAGGTATTTGAGCTTACCCTGCTCCTTGGACAAGGTTATCAGACGCACCGAATCGCAGGCTATGGCGGGGTCGGAAATCTGCTGCTCGATCTCGCCGAAGCGAGTATCGAGTTCATCGAGCTTGGTCAGCAAACTTCTCGTTACTTCCGTCATTGCAGTAATCCGCTCAGAGTAAAAAAAATAGCGATATACCCCACCTCGGCGTGGCGGGCGGGCAAGCCCCGGCCCGGCCAGCGAAGGGTGCTAAACGCTATCGTGAACCGAGGTAAACGCCGTCACTTCTGCGTTTTTTGGTCGTTCTTGAAGTAGCTTGTGCCGTACTTCTTCCGGAATCGTTCAATTCGACCGGCCGTATCCACGAATTTCTGCTTGCCGGTATAGAACGGATGGCACATCGAGCAGATTTCTGCGTGGATTTCCTGGGCCGTACTGCGAGTCTCGAACGTGTTGCCACAGCCGCAATGAACCACTACCTTATTATATTTTGGATGTATTTTTTCTTTCATGATTACCTGCCTGCACTTCCCAATAGATATAGGAAAACCCTGAATTATACCGACCGGGTGAGGATTTTCAAGATAAATTTTCGGAAAACCTCTTATTTTGCGGAGAAACTCAGAGAAATTCTTAATACAGGGCTGTTTTATAGCGATATATAGGAGGCCAAGATTTGCATACAGGTAGGGTTATCGGCCGTTTTGGAGATGCAGGATGCACATTAGATATGTCGTTTCAACTATGGTTTTCTGGGGGCGGGAGCACCACCTCTCATTCGAGCAGGAGTGCCAGTTCCTCCAATCGCTCGGTCTCGGTGTCGAGCTCTGGCCCAACATCAACGGCCAGGACGACTGCCGCTACGCACGGCGAAACTGGTCCAGGCTAACCGCTGGGACGCAGGATATGCTCGTTTCAATGCGGTCTCGCACCAACAAGCCTACAATCGAGCAGTGGAACGAGCAGATCGAGTGCGCCAAGCTGCTCAACGCGCATATTGTGGCGGACTCCGAAGACCTCGGCATTCCGGACGGCACGGAACCCAACGGAAACGGGTTTGTCGCCGAGGTGGTGAAACTCGCCGAATTGAACGATGTCAGACTTTGCCTCGAAACCGGAACGCTCCCAACGATAAAGGAAATCGCAAGGAGGTTTGAGTCGCTTTGCTATTGCCTCGACACAGGTTATGCCAATCTCGACAAGGACTATACTTTCAGGCAGTATGTCGATGAGTTGGCGCCGAGAGTCGCGCATCTGCACCTGACCGACAACTACGGCTTCGACGACGACCACTTGCCGCCTGGAGTGCACGGCGGAATCCCCCGCGAGAACTGGGATTACCTGCTTGAAGCCCTTGGCAGATATGACAACGATATCGTCGGTTCGCTTGAAATGTGCCCGCGTACGCCGGGGGTAATGATACGTCAGGCAGGCGAGTACATTTTTGATATATTGAAATGGCCTAATCGACCACAAAAACCGTCCGGAGAAATAATCGACACATACAATAAAAATTAGCTCCGATAAGAAGCGGAGCCGCCGCCTCCTCTTGTGAGGTGGATTAACATAGTGAAAGCCGGGAGCATTTATGTTCCCGGCCTTCTTGTTTAAGCCGGTTCTGTTGCTAAGGTTTGAGCTTTTGGGACAAGTTACCGCAATTCTAACACAACATACTATTTTTAATGATGTTGCAATAGTTCGAGAATTTTCACACCCCTGTTGTTTTATGAGGACTGTATTTTTTACTGAGTTGGTTTTCTATGCGTTGGAATTCTATGGAGGACACCGCCTTCTGGAGTAAACCTATGCGTTGCGCTTCAGATTAAAATTTGGGTTATTGATTTGCTGAAAACATTATTCTACGATGTTATCTGGTCTTATCCAAATCCGGTAAGATGTTAGGATGCTACAGTGCAACTTTCTTTTTTTTGTAATAACCTATAGCAAGCTCGCAAGTTTGTGCATAATCTTTAATTGTTTAAATGAACCGGGGATAAAATATGACAAAGAATCCTTATGAACGATTTGAGCGATCCGAATTGATATTGAGGGATGAACTGGCGATTGATCGTACTTTGTTATCAAATGAGCGTACTTTGTTGGCATATTTGCGATCAGCAGCAGCCCTAATAATCACAGGTGCATCAATTATTCATTTTGCAAACCAGGGATGGTTTCTCGCCGTCGGCTTTACATGCATCCCAGGAGCCATTATGATTTCATTGGTAGGCTTATTACGATTTAGAAAAATGAACAAATCAATTTCTGTCGTTCGCCATCGACTTAAAGAAATAAAAACGGAACACAGACATTCAGAAAGCGACATTTGACAATACACATTCTGTGTGCTTGAGCATGAATTGAAAGAAAGGTTTGTAAATGACGGGTTTGACATTTCTGGTTATATTTTTGTTGCTGACGACTCTCATGGCCGTCATTCCGCAGATATTAAAACGCTTTCATATCCCTACTGTTGTGACTATGATGCTGATTGGTATAGTAATAGGCCTTAATGCTCTTGATCTTATCCGAATCCTAAACCATCTTTTAGGTCGCGGCTATCCCACAGAACAGATATATGTGGTCCTCGACGCCATGGGGCTGCTGGGATTGCTTTTTCTGATGGCATTGGCAGGTATGGAAGTTAATTTATGAATTCTTATGGCCGAGAAGCATGCCGTCGCCTGGCTGAGTGTTTTGACATTCGCAATTCCGACTGAAGCATTACACTGGTTATGCGGTTTATATGCTCTTTGAACCGGGAGATACCATCGGCAAATGGGTGTACGCATCATTATTTGCATCGCATTCAGTGGGTATCGTCTTTCCGGTCATGCGGGAATTAAATGCCGTTCGCACACGCTTCGGAGTGGCGGTTCTGGCATCAACAGTTATTATAGATATCGCCAGTTTAATCTTATTGGCAATTTGCATACAGTTCAAGAGACATGAAATCGCAGGTCAGGTTGCGGGCAGTATTTCCATATTCGACCGCATAGATCCGAAACTGCTTGGTCCGTGGTTCCCGATCCTTTTTGTCTCTGTAATTGTAATCTATATTATCCCATCTATGTGGTTTATACCTGCCGTTGCGGGTCGGGTTCTCAGACATTTCCATCCGAATGACGATGCCAGAATCACTTGCTGTTCGAGCGTTACGATTTAGACCCTCTTTCCGGAGTTCTCATTTTCGGGCCATTTTTGCCGGGTGGGTCAGTTTTGGGTCAGTCGGTACACGACTCGGACCGATTGGACGGTCACTGCTCGACGACGAATCGCCTTTTGAAGGGTTTGATTTTTGAAGGCAAGAAAAGTCTCTTAACAGCAAAGCGGATTTGTCCCGTTCACGCTGAACCGGTACACCCCCGCGCATCAACCGAATGAACCCTTAATTTCAAGGCGTTATGTAATGAACTGTAGCCTACGCCGAAAGAGGGAAGACTACTTGCCGATGCAGAAGCGGCTGAATATCCGCTCGAGTATCTGCTCGTCGATTTCGATGCACTGGGGCTGCTCGATGGCCGAGATGGCCTGGTGGGCCGCCCGCAGCATCATAGCGGCGACCTCGGGTTCGTTTTTGTCGTATCCTTCGACAGCCTCGTCGATGTTTTCAATCGCCTCTGTCACCGCTCTGCGATGCCGTGCCGTGAGGGCGACGCGGCTTGGAGCGCCCTCGGCGAAAGGCAAAGCCTCACGTTGCAAAAGCGTTGCCAATTCCCTGTCGATTTCCTCCCGCAGCAATTCGACGCCTGAGCCGTTTGCAACGGAAATCGGCATAAAATCAACTCCGAACAAGCCCTCCAACCGGCCGATTCGCTCAGCCAAGGCATCGTCGGCGAGCAAATCCGACTTCGTCGCAGCCGGTATTACGATACTCGCATCGATCCATTTGCGAACGGCCAAATCCTCGGCCCAATCGTCTTTGGAGACATCGACGCACAATACGATTGCAGTGCTGTTCCGCATCGCCTCGACAGCCGCCCCCTGCGTCAATTCATCGAGGATGCCCTGAGGCTCGGCAAGCAGGCCGGCACAATCGAACAATATGCACCTGCTATCGGCTAAGTCCAGCACGCCGGTGAGCACGTCCCTGGTTGTCTTCCGCTCGTGGGAGACGATGCTTCTTTCGGCGCCCAGCAGCATATTTACGAGGCTGCTCTTGCCCGCATTCGGCGCACCTGCCATGCCCACCGCAGGCAAATCGATAGCCGCCTCATAGCCGATGCTCCCGGCGAGCAGGTCTTCGAGCTGCTTTTTTATCGCTGCGAGCCTTTCTACGACCTCCGGGGCGGTGATAAATTCGATATCCTCCTCGCTGAAATCCAGGCCCGCTTCGAGCAGGCTGAGGCAATCCATTAGGCCGGAGCGTATCTGCTCGGCGGATTCGGAGAGTTGTCCGCTGAGGAGCTTCTCGGCGGCGGCTAATTGAAAAGTATTGGAACTGCCGACCATCTCATTTACGGCCTCAGCCTGGGAAAGATCGATCTTGCCGTTCAAATACGCCCTGGCGGTGAATTCGCCCGGCCCGGCCATGCGAAGACCTCCGCTGAGCAACTCGCCCAGCAGGGCTTCGAGGACACTCGAATTCGCACAGATATGGATTTCAGCAACATCTTCGCCCGTATAGGAATGCGGCGAGCGAAAGAGATACAATTGTGCATCGATACGCAACTGTTCATCGACGGCGATAGTGCCTGGGAAGATGCCGCCGGAATCTGCTGAGATTGGCCCGTCGAAAATCCGGCTGCAAACGCCGAGCGTCCCGGCGCCGGCGATACGAACAATCGCCCGCGTTCCTCCGGCCGGCGAACTTACCGCTGCGATGGTGTCATTGACGTCGTACATTTCGCGGCTGGTTTAGGTCTTGTAGAACGGCTTGGGCTTCTTCTTCTTGACCTTGCCTCCGGTTTTTTTAGTAGTCGCCACCAGGCCCTGCGATTCGGCCTCTTCCTTCTCGCGGATGTGCCTGCGAATGACGTACTGCTCGATTACGCCGGCGAAAGTGCTCGACATAATATACAGATTCACGCCCGACGGCGCGTTGTACAGCATCAGCGGGAAGAGCAGGGGCATCATAATCATCATCATTTTCTGCTGCTGGGCAACCTGGGGATTGGCCGAGGCATTCGCCTGCGAGGGCATCAGCTTCTGCTGCAAGTAGAAGGCCAGCCCCATCATTATTGGCAGGAGGTTCAACGATTGAATCTTCCAGCGCAACAGAGGGACGGTTATCGTTTGAAAACTCACGATGGCGTCCGGCATCGACAAATCGGTGATCCAGACCGGCAAAAACCTCGCGCCGCGCAGATCGATGCTCGCATAGACCGCGCTCCACAACGCAATCCAGATAGGCATTTGCAGCATCATCGGCAGGAAGCCCATAATCGGCGAGGCGCCCTGCTCCCTGTAAAGCGTCATCATCTGCTTGTTCATCTCGGTCTTGTTGTTGGCGTATTTCTTCTTAATCTCTTCAGCCATGGGGCCGAGTTTCTGCATCTTGCCCATTGAGACCTGGCTCTTCTTCGTTACAGGATGCATGACAAGGCGAACGAAGAAAACCAATATGATGATGACGATGCCGTAGTTGTGCGGCCAGAACCCGTACATCCACTTCATTATCGCCAATATGCCGAAGGCGAGGGGCTTTATGATGCTCGCCGGGCAGCAGCAACCAATAAAATCTATCGTCTCGGAAAAACGCAGCTTCGTGTACATCGCGTTTTTATCAAAGAAGCTCTTGTCCTTGGGCCCGATGTATAGTCCGAATCGATACGCCTTAGAGCTGTCGGCCTGGCCCTTCGCAGCCAGTGTCTGGGCTACGACCGTCAAATCCGAGGATAAATTTTCGTCGCCGGTGTCGGTCTGGCCGTCAGGATCGTGAAACGACCCGATCTTGTCCGTTAACCAGTCGCAATAGCTCTTGGAGGCGTCGGGTTGAGGCACAAGTATGGCCGCAAAGTACTTGTTGACGGCGGCGACCCAGAGGAACTCGCCGCCCGGCTTCTTCAGGCGTCTGGCCTCAATATCCGCCGCCTTGCGAAGCTTACTGCCATCCAGCCTTAAGCTGGAGATACCGCCTTCAGAGTCCTCAAAGGCGGCAATGATCTTCCTCATATCGGTCCCGAAGGCCTCTCTGCCGAAGCCGCCGGGCCCGTGCATATTGAAGTACACCTTCTCTTCTTTTTCGGAGAGATTCTCGACGGTTATATCGCAATCCACCATGAAGCTGCCGGGGCGGACCTCGTAGCTCTTGACCAGTCTAATCACCGGCTCGCCCGTGCCATCGACCTTGATAACCGCCTCAAACCGGGTGATCTGCGAGCCACTCGCGCCGCTCTCAAGACCCGTGCTCCTCCAATGCAGCCTGTCCAAAGGCAGGGCCATGCCCTTTTCGCCGTAGTCGGCAAGGACAAAACTCGTATTGGCCATTGCCAGTATCTCGCCTGTGCTTCTTGTTCTCACCGGCGAAAAGACGACCAGCGGCTGCGGATTCTTAGGGTCGCAATCATCGAATCCCTTGCCGTTGCCGTCGCTGAAAGTAGCTGTGCGTATGCCGGCGCCCTTCGAGCTAAGCTCCAACTGAAACTTGAATCCCATTTCGGGGTCTTCGGTGTTCGGGTCGGCAGCTCCGATTATTACTGTCTTTGCCTCTGCGTTGTCGGCCCCGAAACTTACCACGGCATTCAGTTTCGGGGCTTGCTCTTGCTCTACAGCCGCTTCGTTGGCATCGGTTGCTTCGGCGGTCTGTTCTCCTTCGGTCTTCTGGAGCAGGATGCAAGGCCCGCACTGGCTCAGCAGGGGGCCAAAGACTCCGGATTCGGCAACGAGCACGCCGCAGAAAACGCAAAGGCCGATTATCGTTAATATCAGAACTTTTTTCATGGTTCAGAATTCCGAGCCTTACCGCAAGAATGGGCCGGATCGGTCCCTTCGACAATAATCAATAATAAATAGTAAATAATCAATTCCCGTCATCTTCCGTCCCGGAGCCTATCAGCATGGAAATTGTCGAGCTGGTCGATCTCGTATATCTTGCTCATAGTCGTCTCGAAATCGTACTCCAGCCTGACGAACTGCACGCGGTTGTCTTCGACATAAACATAGCCGGCGCGGTTATCCTTATCCCTTGGCTGGCCTACGGAGCCTATATTTATGATAGCCTTTTCCTCGTTGATAATCGGATATGCCCCGCTGAGTTCGTCTGGCGGATAAAAGTCCGGCTCATCGAGAAATACGCCCGGCATGTGCGTATGTCCGACGAAGCAAACATGCTGAATCTTCTCGAACAGCAGCCTAACCTTCATCGGATTCGTATAGACGTCGTCGGGGAAGATATATTCGTTCACAGGCTTCCTCGGGGATGCGTGAACAAAATCGATAACAGCCGAGGTCGGCCCCAACCTGGCTTCGAGGGTCCGCCGCATCGGCAACTCGCCCAGGAAACTCCACCGCTTGTCGCCAAGCTCCTTATCCTCCTCCGATTCGAGAACAGTCCTCGTCCAGAAACTGGCCTGCTCGGCGCCGTAATTGAAATTCGTCGGCTCGTAGAATACGGCATAATCATGGTTGCCCAGGACGCACCATTTGCTCTTCTCAATCATCAGATCGAGGCATTCCCTGGGATTAGGCCCATATCCGACAACGTCCCCAAGGCAATAGATCGTCTTTATTCCGCGCTTCTCGATATCGGCCATTACCACCGATAAGGCCTCGATATTCGAATGTATATCGCTCAGAACCGCAAACATACGCTTCCCTAAAACATACCCATACAACTCATTTTCTTGCGCAAGAGAATAGTAGATAGCAGAATTGCGGCAGAAATGCCAGCATATTTATGGCCTGTTCGAGAAAAGGGCTTTCCAGGCGTGCCGGGATAAGAAAAAGACCGGTTGCTTTGCGGTGCGGCGTTGTTATAATATCAACCGGCAGGCGAGTTGTCTGAATGCCTGCAATGGCGTTTTTTATCGGCACTGGCGCTTAAAGTGCGATACGGTACTCTAAAATGACGGATATGACTCTTCTGGAAACTCGCGGGCTGGTGAAAAAATATTCCGGGCGGACCGTTGTGAACGAGGTTTCCATCTCGATAGCCCATCGCAGCATAGTGGGGCTTCTGGGCCGAAACGGAGCAGGCAAGACAACGTCCTTCAGGATGATTATGGGCATGATTACGCCGCAAGCCGGCTCGGTTATCTTCGAGGGCAGGGAAATCACGAAGCTGCCTATGTACAAACGGGCACGGCTCGGGATCGGGTATCTCTCCCAGGAGCCGAGCATCTTCCAGCGGCTGACCGTGCGGGACAATCTGCGGGCTATCCTCGAGACGATGTCTATAACCAAGGCCGAGCGAGATACCAGGACCGCTGCCCTTATCAAGCGATTCTCGTTGAGCGAGGTCGCCGGGAGTCAGGGCAGATTCCTCTCTGGCGGCGAGCGACGAAAGCTCGAAATCGCCCGCGCAATGGTGACGAATCCGTCGTTGGTGCTCCTCGACGAGCCGTTCAGCGGCGTGGATCCGATTGCGGTGCAGGACCTGCAGCATCAGATTCGCCAGCTTGTCGCCGCGGGAGTTAGCCTGTTGATTACCGACCACAATGTCGAAAGAACGCTCGAAGTAGTGGATAAAGCTTATATCATCGACCACGGCCAGGTTATAGGGGCCGGAACGCCCGGAGAGATCATCCGAAACGAGGTAATCAGGAAATCATACCTCGGCAACACCTTCACCGGCGACGAATTCGACGAGTAGAGAACGCTAAGCTCAAGTTCCGAAGTGAGCATTGGGGGTTAAAAAGATGATTGATATTGATAAGTGTCGAATCACGCATTACCCTGCGTCGGTTCTCGGTGAGCGCAGCAAGCCGGTTGAGAAGGTCGATGAGAATATCCGCCTGCTCGTCGAGAAGATGACCAAAATCATGCTCGAAAACAAGGGCGTCGGATTAGCTGCTCCGCAGGCGGGGGTCTCGCTGAGACTCTTTATTATCTCGCTCGACGGAACGGCTCAAAGCGTTAGGGTTTATGTAAACCCGACAGTAACGCCTATCGGCGATCTCGACTCAACAGACGAAGGATGCCTCTCGGTTCCCGGGGTTTATGCGAAGATTCCGAGGTATAAGAATTGCGAAGTTACCGCCACCGACCTCGACGGCAACGAGTTCACCGAAGAGGCCGAGGGCCTTTATTCGAGGGCCTTGCAGCACGAGTACGACCATATCGAAGGAATGACTATCATTAACCGTATGGGCCAGGCGGCCAAGATCGCACATCGAAGGCAACTGAGGAAACTCGCAAAAGAGCAAGAGTAAGGTCGAGTTCCTTCGCCGACCGCTTACGCGTTCTCTTAAAAGCTCGGGGCAGGAAATGAAGATAGTATATCTCGGCAGCGGTCAATTCGGTCTTGAGTGCCTCGATGCCCTGGCCGGCTCGAAGCACAGTGTGGAGTTCGTGGTCACGCAGCCGGCAAACCCGGCGGGCAGGGGCAGAAAACCGAAACCGACGCCCGTCGCACAATGGGCTGACGCCAATTCGATTCGATTGCTCGAAACGGATAATGCAAATGCGCCCGAGGCTATCGAGCAAATAGCAGGCTGTGAGCCGGATGTGATTGTGGTTATTGCATTCGGGCAGAAGATTGGGCCCGACCTGATAAATCTGCCCCCGAAAGGCGCCATCAACGTCCACGCCTCGCTGCTGCCCAGGTACCGCGGGGCCGCCCCGATTAACTGGGCCATAATCAACGCAGAGAAGCAAACCGGCGCTTCAATCCGACAAAGGCCGGGCGGCACTGGGCAATTCCCGCAAGTCTTGTGGAATTCTTGCCTGATAAAGGAAACGGAATGACCAGCCAACAGAAGTTAGAGTGCCTTTTTGAACAGAAACTCATAGTGTTTCCCCAAAAAAAAGGTGGTCAGCCCATGTACAAACAGTATGTTGGGAAGGGAGTTTTTTATCAGGACATGTGGGCGTATCAGCCTAACACACATGGAGTGCTATATAATTCAGACGAGTGTATTGATGAGGATGTTAAATATTTAGAGAGTGAAGAAGAAAAACTCGGATTTGAAACACAAAAGCCTGTTGGGCTGCTTGAGAGGATAATTACAACCTCATCTGACGAACAGTCTGTAGTGCTCGATCCATTCTGTGGTTGCGGTACTACGATTGTGACCGCACAAAAACTGAACCGGATATGGATAGGAATAGATATAACATCGCTGGCAGTTTCGCTCATCAAGAATCGTATAAAAGATATGTATCAGGACAAAATAGCATATGAGGTTATTGGTGAACCTGTCTCTGTTCCTGATGCAAAAGAATTGGCGGAAAACGATCCTTATCAGTTTCAGTGGTGGGCGCTGGGGCTGGTTGGGGCAAGACCTGTCGAGCAGAAAAAGGGTGCGGACAAGGGAATAGACGGTCGTTTGTATTTTCACGATGAACCGGATAGCAGCAAGGCAAAGACGAAACAAATCTTACTTTCTGTTAAAGGCGGCCACACCGGTCCAACGCATGTGAGAGACCTTCGAGGTGTAATTGAGCGAGAAAATGCCGCGATAGGTGTGTTCATTTGTATGCAAAAACCCACAAAGCCGATGCGGACTGAAGCTGCAAGTAGTGGATTCTATAAGTCTCCTTGGCAAAAGGAACCTTATCCCCGGCTTCAAATCCTAACCATAGAAGAACTGCTGAACGGCAAGAGGATAGATTGCCCGCCCCTTGGGCAGGTGAACGTAACCTTCAAGAAGGCCCCAAAGGCTAAAGGGAAGGCCGCCGAGCAACCAGAGCTTGAGTATCCACAGGAATAAGAAGAAACTAAACGCTTGTTGACAACCCGCCCTAAAATGGTGAGGTGGTATGGCTATACTAAAGTTAGACGAACATAACGAAGAAAAGGAAATCGAATTTGAATTGGATTACCTTACGTCTTTAACAACAGGCGAGCGGTTCCAGATGATGTTCGCAAAAACCCGGGAAATGTTAAGCCTACTCAAGAAAACAAATGCAGACAGAGCAATTACTGAAATTATTAAAAGAAAATAGGGTTAGATTTGTCATAATCGGCGCCACCGCTTTCCCTGTCCACGGCTATTCGCGTGCGACGTTGGACACTGATATCTTTATCAAACCCGATAAGGCAAACGCTCAGAAGACATTGAAAGCTTTAAGAGAATTCGGGTACGATGTCACAGGTTTGACGTTGGATGACCTTTTGACAAAGAAAGTGCTGATTCGGCAGTACATGGTGGAAGCCGATGTTCATCCTTTCGTCAAAGGGATAACATTTGAAAAAGTATGGAAAAACAAGGTAAAGGCGCGGTTCGGAAAAACCTTTGTCTGGTTCGCTTCACTTGACGACCTTATAACAATGAAGAAAGCTGCTTGGCGCGTAAAGGACGTGGAAGACCTAAGATATTTACGCAGACTAAAAAGGCGAAGCAAGGAACGCTAAGTAGAACCAAGATAGTACACGTACGCATATCAGGACCCGTTTGTGGGGGGCCTCAGATAAGATTGCTACGGTACCAGCCTATGGCCTTTGCGAGTCCCTCTTGAAACGATGCTCTTTGCTTGAATCCTATGATTTTTTAGGCAAGGGAGATGTCGGCGAGCGAGTGCTTTACATCGCCCGGGCGGCTTTCGGTATAGACTGGCTTGACGTTTTTGCCGACCGAGGCATTGATCATATCGATAATCTCGTTTACCGTGACGGCCTGCCCGCATGCGATATTCACGACTTCGCCCGTGGTTTGCTCAGCCCTTGCGGCAAGGAGATTGGCCCGGACGACGTTATCAATGTATGTAAAATCGCGGCTCTGCTCGCCGTCGCCGTAAATAGTCGGCGGCTCGTCCTTCAATATTCCGGTGACGAAAGCGGGTATAGCCGCAGCATATTGGCTTGTCGGATCCTGATACGGGCCGAAGACGTTGAAGTAACGCAGCGAAATAGTCTCCAATCCGAATACCTTGTAGAATACCGAGCAATAGTGCTCGCCGACGAGCTTGCCCACAGCATAGGGCGATAAGGGCATAGGCTTCATAGTCTCTATCTTCGGCAGGGTCGGGGTATCCCCGTAAGCCGAGGAACTGGCGGCATAGACAAACCGTTTGATTCCGCTATCGCGAGCGGCAAGGAGAAGGGTAAACGTCGCATCAACGCAGTGCCTGTGCGAGGCGGCGGGATCGTCAACGCTGCGGGGAACCGACGGCAACGCGCCCTGGTGCAGCACGACGTCGATATCCTTCATCGCGGCGAGCGCAACCTCCCGATCACCCATATCCGCCTCGATGAACTCAATTCCGTCAATCACATCGGCCAGATTGCTCATCCTGCCCGTAAGCAGATTGTCAATCACCCTCACGAAGCAGCCCTGGGAAACAAGCGTTCTGCATATATTCGATCCGATGAACCCGGCCCCGCCTGTCACTAAAAACTTCTGCATTTAACATACCCCTTATAATATATGCGCAATGAGTTCTGCAAAATTGCAGGGTAGGCCTAACCTGCAATTTTGCAGAAGCCTTTCTATGCGCAAAGAAAAGACCCCATATTTACCCTGGGGCCTTTTCTTATACATCGTAATCGGCTGCTTGTCGAGTATATACTACCCGCAGCAACATTTGCGCTGCAGGCTATACGATACCGGCAGCCTGTAATTTCTCCTGATAACGTCTGTAAGACTTGTACTGCTCCTGGAAATATCCGCCTTTGAGAGACGGTGCGGCCATTAATACACATCCTGCAACATTCGCATTCACTTCCTCAAGTTCGCGAATCGTCCTCAATGCAGCCCCGCGGTGCGTAACATTAGCGTTTAGCACGACAATCGTAGTGCCAACCGACTTGGCGAGCACCTTCGGATCGCTTATCAGCAATACCGGCGGGCTGTCAATAATGATGAAATCGTAGCTGTTGCGCAATTCAGCCAACGTTTCCACCATCAGTGCACTGCCCAGAAGTTCGGCAGGGTTCGGAGGCAACAGGCCGCCTGCATCGATTATATCAAGGCCATCGATGCCGCTGGACCTTATCGCCTCATTAGTCCCGCACTGTCCGATAAGCAGGCTGCTCAAACCGAATCCGGCACCGGAGCCGCTCGGGGGGAAGATCTTATTTAATGTCGGCTGCCTGAAATTCGCGTCTATCAACAAGACCTTCTTGTCTGCGGCCACATACGCCGAGGCAAGATTGGCGGCTACACAAGTCTTGCCGTCGCCTGCGGCGCCGCTCGTTATAAGTATTGTTTTGAGCGACTCGCCCGTGCCCGAGAGTGTGAGATTCGCCTTGCACTGCCGGTAGGATTCGCTTGTGAGCGAATATGGCGCCTGGCTCACAACTCGAGTGAGATCAACGCCGCGGACGTCGCGATCCTCGGCAGCATCCGGAATGACTCCGAGCAGCGGAATGTGAAGATACTTGCTGACATCTCTCGGCGTGCGAACAATATCGTTCGCCAGTTCAACGAGAAAGGCAATCCCTACGCTTAGCAGGAGGCCAAGTATCGCTCCAAGCGGAAACCACAGCAGCCAATCCCGGGAGAAGTCCTGTTCGATCGGCTTAATGGCATTGCTTAAAGGTCGCACCTTCGGCGTATCAGGGTCGCCGTACATAATGTTCATCTTTTCGATCGACTCCTTGATCGTGTCCAGCATTGCGATTCTTTCATCCCTTATCGTCAGTCGCTGCGCATACTGGATCCGAGCTATATCAAGGTTTTTCTGGTCGGCCGTAGCCTTCTGAAGCAAGCTGGCCAGTTCAGCACCTCTTTGTTGGTAAACAACCAGCCTGTCATTTGCATTATCGTAATTTGCCTGGCGAGTCCGGTTTCCTATCTCATCCGCTCTGGCCTCCCATCTCAACTGCAACTCATCTCGCAACTCCTGGGTTTGGCGGACCTCTCTATGATTCGGCCCAAACTTAGTGCGCAAGCCGGCAAGCTGGGCTTCTGTGAAATGAATTTGCCGCTTCAGCGTCAGCATAACGGCGTCATTCTCGATGGCGTTTTGTGTCACCACATCTATGGCGCCCACCTTACGCTTTTCAAGTATCTCTTTGTCAGCCTCGAGTTGCCTGGTAATTAGGTCAAGCTGGGTCTTCTCAAGTTCCAATTGCTGCAACTTCACCGTGATCACATTCCTTTCAGCGCTCCCTGTCGGAATTCTAAGGTCAAATATCTGCTTATCCGTGGTGACCTCATCAAGCGCCCTCTCAGCAGTGCGCAAATCCTCCTCGACCCTGATTCTCCGAGCATCCAAATCCTCTAGCTTGCCCCCAACCTCGGCCTGCGCCTTCTCAACCTCCGAGCTGATGAACATTCCCACCATCTCGTTGACAATGTCGGCAGCTTCCTGCGCCTTGCGGCATGTGAACGAGACTTCGATATAGTCGGCATCCCTGTGAGCGGTAACACCGAGGTATTTGTTCAGATACTTAATCTGCCACGACAGCCCGTCAACCTGCTTAAACCAATCCGTGTTCATGACCACCTGCCTCCTTAGAAGGGCCTCCAACGTGCCCTGCCGCTTTATTACACTCGCAACCGAAAGACGATGCCCGTATCTGATGTCTTTCTGTACCGTCGGCGTTGTCATCACCATCGGGTCCGTTTGTACGGGAGGAAGAACCTCTATGTAAGCCCTGGCGGTATATTTGGGCAGCGCGGTCCTCAATAAATAGCAACTCCCGCCGCCGGCGGCCAACCCTATAATAGTCAGCAGAATAATGAGGAGCATGTGCCGGCGCAACACCCCAAAGAGTTCCTTCGTCGTCATAGCCGGCGGCGGCACTGCCAGCGATGCCCGTCTTCTTACCGCCATTTTTCTTTCGTCCGCCATTTTTTGTCTCCAATCTGAAAATTAACTAAACGCAGCACTTGTTTGGGTGCCGACACTTCTATTTATTAAGACGATAGGCCTTTAATGGCCTTCTTTATCCGATCTACGTTTTCATTTGACAATCCACCTGCTCCAACTTCCAACGCTCGTTCATACGCCGTCCGGGCTCCGAGTTTATCTCCCAAGGCTTCCTTGATTAAGCCAAGGTGTTCGTAAACGTCCGGCCCCACATTTTGCTTTTTCTGCTCATAATGCTGAAGAGCGGCATTGAGATGCCCAAGCGCTTCAGAATGTTTTCCGTTTTTGTATAACACGTAACCATATGTATCCAATACCCCGGGATCGTTGGGCATCAAGTTATATACCTTCTCGGCATATTTAAGAGCGTCACCTATATTTTCGCCGCTTTCGGCGAGCATATAAGCCAGATTATTCAGAACACTGGTATTATTCGGCATTTTTTCCAGCAAACTTTTGTAATCTGCGATAGCCATTTTAAGATATTTGTTATCGGAGCTTCTCTGGTATGCCAGTGTCAACATTTCGGCCTTTTTCGTGATGTAGTCCAATCTTTGGCTACCGTCAGGCTCGCTCAACTGAATGCACTTTTCGATAAGCGGCAACGCTTTGAAATACTGGCTGTTGACTTTGTACAAGTTGAACAAGGTAAAATTGGCCGGGATTGAATCCGGGGCTTTCTTAAGTTTCTCCAAACAGTACCTTTCAACATCCTCTGGCCCCAGCAACAGGAACATCCGCAGTAGAACCTCTGAAGCCAGTGTTTCGTCGCCCTCTGCCTCGTCCACTGCTTTCTGGCAGTATTCGACCGCCGTGCGTTTATGTCCGAGAAGCAGCTTGGCCTGGGCCATTCTCAGATAAGCCAAAGGCGAATATTTGGTATCCAAGTACTGCTTGGCGAACTCGAATACCTCGTCGAGCTTCTTGGGATTCCAATTGGTGGTTGTAGGCCGACCGGCCAGCAGAATACATGATCTCAGATAACCGTCAAGCGCTGCTGCGTACTGTGGGTCGAATCGCATTTGTCTGTCAGATGTGCCGCTATACTCCTCCCGCTTAAGCTCAAGTGATTTCGAATAGAGTCGAGACGCCTTATCGTAGTCGCCCGCCTCAAGGGCATATGACCCCGCCCGATTTAGCCAGAATATGCTCGTTGGAAATTCGTTGATAGTGGCGGCATAGAATTGCCCAAGCGCCTCTTTTCTGTCTAACTGCGTATATGTATCTTCAAGCAGCAGCCTTGCCTCCATTGTAGCTCCGGGCGAACTGATAGCGTTTTTCAACTCTGTCACCGCGTCCTCGAAGCGCGACGTCCGCAAATACGCCTTAGCTAAGATCACTCTGATTGCCGCCTCGGCCTTGATCGACTTGCTTTTCTCGAGATCCTCGATGGCCTTGCTTAGCTCCCCTTCATAGAAGCGAATTTCTCCTCTGAGTCGCCAGCCGGTGGCATTGTTCGGATTCGCCTCAAGGTATTGGTTCGTCAACTTCAACGCCTCTTCGAACTGCCCCTTTCTCATTTCGAGCCACGCACGAAGCAGCAAGGTTCGCGGCTCGCTAGGGTACTTCTCGTTGAAGCTTTGCAACTTCGTTGCAGCCTCGCTTACAAGACCAACCCTCAGATACGACTGAATCTGAACCAGATAACTGTCGCTGTTCGGATCGGACGCTATCAATTCGTTCGTGTATTTCATTACGGCATTTGCATCGGGCGTCTTTTCGGCAACGAGCACCAAACCTTTGATAACCTGAGTATCGCCCGGTTTAGCCTGGTACAGCTCTTTCAGAATGCCCATGGCCTCCTCATACTGTCCGCGCTGATAATAATGGTTCCAGAGCAGATTCATTTGCTTGGCCTCTGTTAGTATAGGCGGGACCTCCTGGTCTCGGCCCATCGCCCGCAGGTAATCCGCGTAATAATAAAGGATAACCTCATCGTGCGGTTTCATCTTCCTGGCGTCCTCGAGCGCCGAACCTGCAACTTCAAACAGAACGGCTTTGCGCTGGTCGTTTGTTTCCTCGCGGGCTAGTTGCGTCGCCAGCGCCCCTAACTTAATACCGGTCTCGAAAGTAGGCTCGCTCTTATGAAAGCCTTGGAGAATCGCAAGAGCTTTGAGCGGTTCTGTTGGCGTGATGAACTCTGCGAAGAACTGACGCAACTCTCTATCGCCGGGGTTTAATGATATCGCCCTTTGAACAGCCATTCTTGTCTCGGCAGTCTGTTCAGGCGTCACGCTGTCGCCAAGCTTGGTATTGCGAAGGTGCAGCAGTTGCGCATAACCTTTCGCAATCTGTCCGTCCAGCGGATTCAATGATGTTGCGCGTCGAACATCCTCGATAGCCGCATGCTCGTCTCCAAGTGCCGCGTTAATTCTACTTCGCAGCGAGTACGCACGAGCAAAGATGGGCCTTTGTTTCATAGATTCGTCAATTCGGGTTTTGGCTTCCTTGTACTGCCCCTTTGCAAATGCCAACCGGGCTGCGAAAACGTTACCCTCGCAACCATCGAGGTCTTCGTCCCGAGCTATGCCGACTGCTTCCTCGGCCATATTCCAATCCTCTCTTTGAATCGCTATATCGAAAAAATGGCTAACGGCGAGAAACCGAGGATGCTCTTCTTCCTCGGCTTGATAGCACCATGTCGTCGCGGGCTTCTTTGAACCTTGGGCTTGCGGAGCACCCAGAGCACCCCTCAGCGAGGTAAGGGCCTTGTCGTATTCTTCATGTCGGCGATAAAAGATGCCGAGTCGCAGCCCCCTCTCAGCCGGGTCGCTAATGTTCGACAGGACATTTTCCTCGATCGCAACAACTCTGTCACTCGATACGGACTCTGGTTTCGGCTCATTGAGCACCTGCTTGTAAATCAACGCACTCGTATCTTCCGGAGAGTTCTCGATGTATTGATCGATCAGCGTTTTCGCCTTGGCTGCACTGTCGTTTCGAACATAATGCTTGCACGCCTCAATAACCGCAGAGGTGGTGAGCAAATCGGGCTGAGCAAGAAGGAGCTTGTTAACCAACTGAACTTCAAGATTCCTGTAGTCATTCAACTCCTTTCTAATTTGGGTTTATGCCGAGATTAGCAAGGACAGTTTTGGGCGGGCGTGCTCATCCCCGCCAGGGGTCTTCGACACATCACTCAGCGGGGAAATAATTGTTGTTAATTAGGGACAGCCGACTATTTATCCAAAAACAAACGGGGCAAACGGGGCAAGAAGCCCGATTCGCCGCGCATTATATCAAATCCCGCCGCATTTGTCCTGCCTTTTCCCCTCAATTCGCAGCGAACAGCCGCAGCATAGCGACTCCATGACGGGCCACTTCCGTCTCGAACTTGCCCTCGAATGTGCCGATGTCTTTCTGCCGCCAGAGGTCCCGCACCCGCTGCTTGCCCTTGATGCCCAATTGCTCCCAGCCGGCCGCTATTGGTTTGGCGGTCTCTTCGAGGTTGAACAGGCCCACCGCCAGTGAGCCGTCTTCCATTGGCTTGGCGAGGATAAAGGTCCCGTCGGTCCGGACTATCGGTTTGCCCTGTCGGCCGAGCGCATCCTGATCGACTTCGATTACCTCGGCGTTGCAGAGAATACTGAGCGTGAACTCATCCAGCCTGGCCATATCGCCAGAATAGAAAAGAGGCGACGCCATCAGGCACCACATCGACATATAGCTGTACTGCTCGTTGCAGGTGAGGGCGGTTCGTTTCGCAGGCTCGTCGATGTGATGCGCATTGCCAACGAAGCCGATGAGGATATAGTCCGGGTCGTTCCACTGGCCCGGCTTGGCGTATTCGTAGTGCTTCGCGTTTGCCATGCCGA
Organism: Sedimentisphaerales bacterium; assembly: GCA_041322395.1. Classification (GTDB taxonomy): domain Bacteria; phylum Planctomycetota; class Phycisphaerae; order Sedimentisphaerales; family Anaerobacaceae; genus JAFGCD01. The sequence goes on along the minus strand of JBGLNQ010000001.1, from coordinate 1,183,667 downwards.
TATGGTAGAAGCCCGGCAGCATCGTCCCCGCGGCCAGGCCCAGGTCCCCGGTCGTCCGCCAGCAGTGCCCCCCGACCTCGCCGCCCCATTCCCACACGTTGCCCATTCCGTACTGGCAGAGGTTCAGGATGATGTCGCGGTCGAGCTTCTTGAGGATATCGCCCATCAGGATGTAAGGCTTTTGCAGCTCGGCTATGCTGTTGTCTTTGGCGATTTGCCCGTATGAGCACCAGTCGTACTTGAGAAAATCGAAGCCCCACTCGGCAAACGTCACGGCGTCCTGCTGCTCGTGTTGGTAGCTGGCGACGAATCCGGCACACGTCAGAGGCCCGGGCCCGGTGTAAAGCCCGGCACGCAGCCCCTTGCTGTGGATGTAGTCGGTCATCGCCTTCATATCCGGGAACCTCGCATTAGTATTGATCGAGCCGTCCGCCTTTCGATTCTCGCCCTGCAGTTCCGGGTTGTTCGAGCCGGGCTTGATCATCCAGCAGTCGTCGATATTGACGTACTGATACCCGAAGTCCGCCATCCCCGAATCGATCATAACGTCGGCGGCCTGTCGCATATGTCCGTCGGTGATGCGATTGTACCATGTGTACCAGTGATTCCAGCCCATTGGTGGAGTCAGCGCCAGAGTATCACCGACCACAAGCGTGAAATCGCGATTCGCCCTGCCGTGCGGATTCGATACGCCGAAAGTAATCTTGTACTCCTTGGCTTTCTTCGGTGTTGTGCCGGCAATGATTCCGGTATCCTTGTCGAGCGTAAGATCCTTCGGCAGCTTCTTAGCGGTGAATTTGATCGGACGCTCGCCCGTGCAGGGGATGCGATAGATGAAAGGCCGGCCAGGCCGTGCGCCATAGACTCGCGGACCGTTGATTTTCGGTTTGGGACCGGACTTGGGCGTCAGGATTATCAGCTCCTCCTCAATGCTCGGCCGATCAACCGCCTTGGGCCTGGCGCCGGCGACTTCGAATTTGGCATCGGCCCAGTCGGCGTGGTCGTAACCCACCCCGTCCCCCGCCGAAGTGGCCATGAGTATCAGCGTCTTAACGCCGGTGACATCGACTTCCAGATTCTTCGCCGTCTCCTGCGCCTTCATTACCCCGCTGGACCAAAGCTGCTTACCGTCTCCGAGCACCTTAAATTCGATACTCCCGATATTCCCGCCGACCTCGCTATCGACGCCTACCCACGCAAAGAACTTTTTAGAGCCGCCAGCAAGATCGACATACATCACGCTATCGGCGTGTGAGCCGACACCTTTCTCGAACTCCCGCCCGCCGATCGTCAGCGGCTTGCTCTGAATCGACTTGTCGGCGACAGGCTCGCCCCACCCGACGGTCATCTTGCTGATGTCGAGATCGCTAAGCCAGACCATCTCCTCGCCCCGCACCGCAGGAATGATTGCTGTGGCTATCAGTAATACCGCGATGTGATTGATTCTACATGTTCGAGCCATATTCGTTTACTCCAGCTTCAAAGAGACAATTTCTATTCGTAACGAATAGTAAAATATGCCCGCAACTCAGCCAAACGTCAAGCAAAAACAGCCTCCTTTGTTAGCCCAAGTTACGCGGTAACTGGGAAATAAAGTATTTTGTAACCGTTCACCGTTACCAAGGGGCCCATGGCGGCAATTTTCCGGCCTACAACCTGGTCCGGGCGTTAATAAGGAATATCCTCTATTAAACAGACCAAGAAACGAAATGCGAAAAGCCCTTCTGGGAGCGTGAACCATGTGTCCTTATCTTCATGCCATTCGGGACAGCCGCCTATTAAATGCACCGGAAGGCAAGCGGGGTGCTTCACTGAGACAAACGGTTTCGGCCCTGCGAAAAGGCTGGACAAATGCGGCGGGATTTGGTATAATGTGCGGCGAATCGGACTTCTTGCTCCGTTTGTTTTGGGATAAATAGGAGGCTGTCCCGAATGGCATGAGAAGTTTTGTTCAATAAAGTTGTAGGATAGAATATGCCTGACATTGGCAGGGGAAAAGCATCGATCGTATTTACTACCCTTTTGTTTTTCGTTTTCCCTTCTTGTGTGCAAGCAGTGGTTTGCCCACTGGGAGATCTAAACGGTAACTGCCGGGTAGATATGGAAGATGTGCAGATGTTGGTCGATCACTGGCTGGATCCGTTGTGTTCTGCGCCGGATTGCGGGGCCGATCTTGTGCCGGGATCAGGGGTGAATCTGCTCGATTACGTGCAATTGGCCAATAATAACGATAAAACCGGGGCGCCGGTGGTGATCAGTGAGTTTATGGCCGACAACGAAGGTTCATTTAACACGCTGGTGGATGGCCAATGGGAGCATCCGGACTGGATCGAAATCTACAATCCGTCGGATGTGACCGTGGACCTGGGCGGATGTTTCCTTACTGACAAACCTGGCGACAAGACCAAATGGCCGATTCCGCCGGGAACCATCCTGCCGGGCGGCGGCTGCCTAATCATTTTCGCTTCTTCTCAAAATGATGCCGAGTATCCGGTGCTGGATGATCTGGGCTATTGGCATACCAATTTCTCTTTGAACAACGGCGGGGAGTATGTGGCCCTGGTGTTGCCGAACGGTAGTACGGTTGAATTTCAATATCCGATCTCATATCCGGAACCGGATAAATACGCGCAGCAGTACGGTGATTGGTCCTACGGGCTTTCCCAGGATTTGCTGGGTGAAGGGTATATCTATCCCGCTACGCCCGGCAAACCGAATACCAGTACTCCAGTATCTGATCCCATCAAGAACATCGTGATCAGTGAGATTATGTATCATCCCTATCATTCGCTGGAGGTTCCTGTCGAGCCGGAGCCTGTGCTCCGGGAGTTTATCGAAATCTATAACCGGGGGATTGCATCGGTTGATTTAACCGGCTGGAGTTTTGCCGAGGGGGTGGATTTTACGTTTCCCGGCGTTACGTTATATCCGAATCAATATTTAGTGATAGCGGCGGATGTGACGTCCTTCTTACAGGCCTATCCGCAGGTGAATCCGGCGAAGGTAGTCGGGGGATGGACGGGGAAACTGAGCAATTCCGGCGAAGATATCGATCTGGTGGATGAAACCGGCCTGCGGATGGATCGAGTCGAATACGCCGACGAAGGCGATTGGGCGGTGCGAGAACTGGGACCGGTGGATAATTTGCATCGGGGCTGGATTTGGTCGGACGACCATGACGGGGCAGGCAAGAGCCTCGAATTGATAAACATATCCGTGTCCAACGAGTATGGACAAAACTGGGCGGCGAGTACGGCTGTCGGCGGTTCGCCGGGAGGAGCCAACTCGGTTGCGGCCGGCGATATCGCTCCGTTGATTCTGGATATGGAGCATAATCCGATTATTCCGCGGGCCATAGATCCGGTAACGGTAACCGCTCGAATTATTGATGAGTTGAGTTCGGGGGTTACGGCAACTCTTTACTATCGTGTTGACACATCGACATATATAAATGAAGACACTTATCCAGCGCATGTTCCCGCTGCATATACGACGGTTACCATGCACGACGATGGTCTGCATAATGACGGAGAGGCAGGTAACGGTGTTTATGGTGCGGAAATTCCCGCCCAGGCCGACGGTACTATTATTGAATTATACGTTGAGGTATCCGACAGCGGAGCTAATGTGCGTACCTGGCCGGCTGCGAGCGATATGAGCAGTATCGGGGCGGGTATGCAACAGGTGACCAACCTGCTTTACCAGGTCAACGATTCATATAATCCAAACGCGGAGTGGTCGGCTGAGAATAACCCAATTTTCTATCTGCTAATGACCGAAGCGGAACGCGCGCGTCTGGCGGATATCGGCGATGACATGTCTAATGAAGGAGATTCCACCGCTCAAATGAACGGTACTTTCATCAGTATCGACGGGGTGGACATGAAGAAGCGTTACAATGTGGGCTTTCGTAACCGGGGTGGAAGTTCCCGCGGCCAGCCGCCCAATAATTACCGGGTCGACTTCCGTCATGACGACAAGTGGAATAATATTACGGCAATTAAAATCAACAGCAAATATACCTATCTCCAGGTAGTCGGCTGCATGATCTTTCGCATGGCGGGCATCCTGTCGGCGGAGGCGTCGGCGGTAGATGTGAGAGTAAACGGCACGAACCTGGCGTTGACAGATCAAGCCAGGATGTATGGAGCATACGCTTACCTGGAAGAATATGACGGGGACTGGGCGGAGAATCATGTTCCTGGTGACAGCGGGGGTAATTTATATAAGGCAACGTATGCAGGAGGCTGGAACGCGGACCTGACTTACCTGGGGACCGATCCAGCCGATTATGAGGCGGTTGGTTATTTCAAGCAAACCAATGAGTCGGAATATGACTGGACTGATTTGTTTGACCTGACCAACGTGCTGGACAATGAGCCGGATATTACCTATGTCGCAGAGGTCAACCGGGTCATAAATTCGCAGCAATGGGTGCGCTGGTTTGCCCTTAATTCCCTGTTAGGCAACAACGAAAACGGTCTGGCCACCGGTCTGGGTGAAGACTACAGGATGTATCGCGGAATGGATGATACTCGTTTTCAACTGTTGGCCCACGACCTGGATACTATTCTTCATGTGGCCCACGACATTCCCGCCATTGATCGCTCGATCTTTTATATTGCCGACCGCGGCTACATGCCGTTGCTCGACCGCTTTATAAAACATCCGGAATTTGTAAGAGAGTATTACGCCCAGTTTATGGATTTAATAGAGACCACCTGCGCGGCGGAGAATTTCGATCCGCTGATGGACGAGGTTTTAGGCGACTGGTTGCCGACGGCATCGGTCAACGAAATTAAGCGGAAAATGGCTGAGCGTATTACCAATGTTCTGGGGCAAATTCCGCTGGATTTCACCATCATCAGCAGTCTATCCGCGGTGAACGGTTTTTATCATACGACCTCCAGCGTTACATCCCTATCGGGTACGGCTAACTCTATTGAAACCTACGCGGTACGGATAAACGGGGTGATGGCGGACAACTGGTCGGTGCTGACCGGCGGCTGGGACATCGGTAACAGTATCGCCCTTAATCCCGGTATCAACAGGGTAATAGTCGAGACGTTCGATGATCCGGATGGAACGGGCAATATACTGGAGAGCGGATACGTTGATATCTGGTATGACGACGGGAACGAAAGCCTGGCATCCGGCGCTATCGCGAGCAATACGACCTGGGATAGGGCTTCGGGTCCGTGGCGCGTGACGGGCAATATTACCATACCCGCAGGTATAACCCTTACCATTGAGGCGGGTACGACGGTGTTCTTCGATGCCGGTGCCGGAATAACCGTTAACGGCAGATTGGTAGCCGAAGGAACGCCGTACGAGCGTATTCGGCTGACCAAAGTACCGGGCGGGGCCAACTGGGCGGGGCTGAGTTTCAGTAACACACTGGAAGACAGCCGATTAACCTATCTCGACCATGATTATGGCGACAGTAAGGGCAATTCTCTCAATGTCAGTTACGCAAAAATATATATTGATAATATAACGTGGGGTGGAACAACCGACAGAAATGTTCTGGAAATGTTCCATCCATCCATAGAAATACGCAACAGCTATATTCCCGGGGTTAATAACGGATCCATTCATGGAACATGGGTCGAGAACAACGAGTATGTAATTTTCAAAGGCTGTGTCATTGACACCGGGATTGGCGCCGAGGACATTATAGATTGGGAAAGCGGTGATCGGGACACCGGGGCACGATTCATGTTGATAAACAACACCTTCCTGGGCGGCGGGGATGATGGGGCTGACCTGGATGCGGCCGACGCTTATATTGAAGGGAATATTTTCACGAACTTCCATATACTGGGCAGCGATACAACGGCCAACGCGGTGGCTAGCGGCCAGGCATACAGCAGCGATCCACACGACGGCGAGTTAGTTATCATTCGCAACATATTCTACGATGTTGATCACGCCGTTCTTCTCAAAGAAGAAGCCTCCGGAACGATTAGTAATAATGTTTTCGTAGATGCGACGGACGCGGCTGTTCAATTCGCGGAAAATCAGAGTCGTAATTTTCACGGTCCCGGTGCCGGCGCGAATATGGACGGTAATATCTTCTGGGGATACGGGACGATGCCGATTAAATACCTGACCATACAGGATCTGCCTTACACCTGGACGACTGATCCGATAGTTAGCGTAAATAACTCGATTATTACGGACGAGGCATTTCCCGGCAGCGAGAACCTTACGGGCAGCGGTAATATTAATGTCGATCCTCTGTTTGTCGATGAGACCGTTGATTTCCATCTTTTGACAAATTCCCCGGCAATCGGGGCGGGTGTCAACGGGGTTGATATAGGCAGATATATCCCGGCAGGGGCGTCGGTTTCGGGTGAGCCTTACGCTATTACCCACCGCACGGAGGCTACGCTTACGGTGGGTGGTCCGGCGATTACCGATTATAAGTATCGGTTAATGGACAACGGTGGCTGGGTGGACGACTGGAGCGGTGAAATTCCGGTTGCGACACCTATTTCCTTGACTGGATTGACAGATGGACTTACCTACACGGTTTATGTTCTGGGCAAGAATACCGAGGGTCTCTGGCCGGGCGATCTTAATAATCTACTGCCGGCGGATCCGGCGGGTAACGCTTCGCGCAGTTGGACGGTCAATACAACCTGTCAGCACCTGGTGATTAATGAAGTTTTGGCCGGCAACCAGACGGCGGTTGATCATGAGGGCAACTACCCGGATATCATCGAACTGTACTATGACGGCCCGGCAACACTTGATCTTTCTAATATGAGCATTACCGACAATTTGCTGGAGCCAACTAAGTTCGTTTTTACCGCAGGCACGACCATTGATCCCGGTAATTACCTGCTGCTGTATGATGACGCCAATATGTTAACCTCGGGTATTCATCTGAACTTTTCTATCGACGCGGACGGGGAAGGCGTTTACCTCTACGACACACCGGCCAACGGCGGGGGTTTGATCGACTCGGTCGAGTTTGGTCAGCAGTTAGAGGACCTTTCCGTCGGGCGGGTGGGGCCTGAGCAGAAGTGGATGTTGACGCAGCCGACCCTGGGCAGCGCTAATATCGCCGAGCCTGCCGGGACTCCTTATACATTGAAGATTAATGAATGGCTGGCGGCGGGCAAGGTATTGTTTGATGACGATTATATCGAGATTTACAATCCGCACGGTGCACCGGTCGATCTGGGCGGTATGTACCTGACCGATAATCCTGTGACAGAGCCGAATAAGCATCAAATTACTCCGCTGAGTTTCGCCGCCGGGGAAGGATTCATCGTGTTCCGGGCGGACGACAACAACGCGATGGTGATGTACGTGTCAGCGAACCCGGACGGGACGCAGACTGCGGCCTACATCAAGGTGTGGGTGGACCCGGAGATGCCCAACTCGTACGACGAGTTCGAGAAGGTGTCCTCGGTCCTCACCGACGAGTTCCTCACCATCAGGCGCATACGTGAGATTTACAGACTGTTATTTGTTGAAGACCCGGCAGAATAAGACGGAATGTCACAACTCCTTTAATAACAAATACTTAACTCTCTGTGCTCTCTGTGGCTTTGAAAAATCCGGGTTAGACGGGCCGAATCCTTAGTTCAACATTTTTCATTCTCAAACGGTCAGTTTGAGTAATGAGCCTGTCGCAAATTGCGGGAACTGAGAACTGGTTTTCGTTCGTATTCACGCTGTCATTGGCGGGAGCGGCAGATGGTCCCGTCCGTAGCGGCGGGCTTCTTTTTCCATGAGCTTTACCAAATCCTTTTTTGTTGTCTCCGGCAGTGTGCTCGGCTGGTAAGTTTTCAACAGTTTGTTCACTTCATTGTGAAGTCGTGCGTTGAGGTCCATAGCGCCCTGCTGTTTCCACCGTTCCCTGTTTGCACGCTCGATAGCCGGGCCGGGGGAGAAGATTTCTTTGTGGCGGTAACGCATGGTGTGATCTGCTATTAGCAGGTGTTTTTCTCTGAGAAGCTCCTGGAAGATAGGCAGTGCGGGGAAATCGTCCCTGGGTGTTATGCCGTCGATTAATCTAAAAGCCATTCCGCACATTTCGTTGTCGAGTACGAGTTTTTCGAGCGAATGGCAGTTTTCAAAATCTATCAATCCAGGGCCTGAGATGCTGTTGATTCCCGATAGGACGGCTAAGGAAGCGCCCATTCCGCTTTCCAGGCCGGCCTGTGCATCAATCCGCTTTGCGTCGCTCATGGCAGTGTAGGCTTGGGTGGGCAGATTGAGGTATTTTCCGATTTCGTTGAATGAGCAGTCCAGCATCATCGTCTCAATTGCGCCCATGGGAGTGGTTTCGTAGCGGATGTCAAAAATAGCAGGCGAGCCGCCTAAGAGAACGGGTGTGCCGGGGTTTAAGAGTTGACTGATAACAACTCCACTGAGCACTTCGGCGGTGTGCTGGATAAGCGTTCCGGTAAGTGTAACCGGCGACGTAAGGCCGGAGAGAGGCATAGCGACAATCTCCGCGGGTATTGAGTATCGGGCGCAGTCTATGAGGTTCCGCGTAGATATTTCGCCCCATTTTAAGGGTGAGGTCGGGCAGCATGAAAAAATAGTGAGCGGTTTCTTCCGTAACTCACTCTCCGAACCCCTTACAGCGAGCTGGAGGTCTTTCATGACGTTGAATGATTCGGCGGTGAAAGCTCCTGTGACCACTGGTTTTTCGCAATATAGCAGACTGAGGAAGAGCCTATAGCTGTCGGATATCTTCTCGTGAACATCTGAGGGCATGAAAGCTGTACTTGTTGATGCGATATTATCAAGTTGGCCAATGATTTTTGAAAAGTCAATGAAGTCATTTGTCAGCGGCCTGCGCATCTGTTGGGTTTGGCAGTCGAAAATATTCAGGGCGCTCGATCCGGGCGTGAAATGTACGTTGTAGTCGGAGAAGTCGTGGGTCCGGTTTCCCATGACGTCATAAAGTTTGAATGAGTGGGGGGTTGTTTTTATCGCCTTTTGGATAATCTCTTCTGTCAGGTTGACGTGGAATTTATCAATATCGACCTTGGCCTGGTGGTCTGCAAGCATTGACAGAATCTGTTTGTTATGTATTTGCAGTCCGAGTGTGCAGAGTATGCTTACGGCTTCGTCGATAATCTGTTTGATGAGATCATCGGTTAAGAATCTTACGGTCGGTCTCATGGCAATGCTTCTTGTCGTATTTGCTGAGAGTTTATCGCTTTCTTGCCGCCGGCATACGCTGTAGTGATGCTACAGTCTCAAGAATTCGCGAAAAATATAGACGGACTCCGAGAACTCAAGCGTCATATTTCCCATTCTTTTGAGCCTTTCACGAATTTATGCTGAGCGATCAGCCCGAACAGCATCGGCACCATAAGCCCCACCGGCAAAACCCACTTATGGTGCAATACAGCATCCTCTATCTGCGTTTGCATGGAGGCGTATCGATACAATAAAGCCAGCCCTCCGGTCAGAACCAGTGCCCCGCCACCCATACTCGTGAAAAGTATCACCGCGATTCTAAAGACAATGAACGAAATCATACCCCCGCCAACCATCCCAATCATAGCGCCGGCCAGTATGTACTTCTCATTCAGCCCAATCGCATACCATATCCCCGCTGTAAAGACCGCCCCGGCGAAAGCGCCCAACAAACTCACCGCCCAGCGCATTAGCGGAATGGAGACAATCGAAAGCGCCAGCATCCCGATAATACCTCCGATGAACTGGTTGTTGATACCCTGGACTCTGCTGGTCACCGCCATTCCGAGCACAAGACCCAGAAGCGCAAAACTAATCACCACCAGCACCTTAAAAACCCGCCACCCGTAAAAAAGCCAAACCACGCCGAACGATACGAACATAAAGGCATCCAGTTGTCCCAGCGAGGTAATGTGCCTCCAGAAAGTCTCTAACGGAACAACGCCTTCGCCGCCGGCGTCCGTAGTATTGGCCGCCTGAGCTAATATGGCAAAACAATCCATTATCCTGTCTCCTAAATTTTCCAAAAATCCTGCGGCGATAAGTCAGTGCCGCCTCTTAACTTTCGACTGCGCTCTCGCCTACGGCGTGCGCCAGCTTTTCTTCGCAGACGACGATGCGTCATTGTCCTCGCCTGATCCCTTGCCCTTTCCTGAGGCTCCTTTTTTCTGCCTGGAGAATATCAATTGCACACATGTCCCAAAAGCCGCCATCCCTCCGAAAACGGCTGCATAAAAGGGCGATTTGTGAAATATGCCGCTAATCGGCGTGCTGCCCCTCTGCAACAGCAGCAAGATCATCCCGGCAAAGACAAGCATCGTCCCTAATGTCCCGAAGCACAAGGCCATAGCCGTTCGTCGAAATGACGCTGCGCACAATGCGCCGGCCGCCGCCCCGCCCGCCAGTATCGCCCAGTAATGAACCGGCATTTGCGACCATATCTGTCTTACCCCCTCATCGAACAGGCTTGCGTACGATTTTATAAGCTCTACGCTCTGTGCCCAGTCCGCTGTTTTACTTTTCTCGACTACCTTGACCGGTCGCGGTTCCTCCATGAAAGGCCGGGCAAGAACGCAAAAAACGATTACCACAACCAACGCCGCCGCCAGTATTGCGATAGCACCCCTCTCCGCCAACGCCGCCGCACCACCAGCCAGCAATCCGACCAGAATCGCCGGCGCCGGAGCAAGCTCGACTATTGCAAGAGCGAAAACAGCCCCGACCAGGAAGCCGGAAGTTGCCAGCGTCAATTTCCGCAAAGCCGATCCGCCCAGCCATACAAACAATCCCAGAACAACCCCCACCGCGCCCGGGCCCACCAGCATCAGCAGACTTAACTGCCCCGACGCCTGCTCGAAATCTTGCAAAAAATGCACCATTGCCCTTAACTCCAGCCGCTAAAAATACGCAACGCAAAAAACCGCCGCACAGCAACCCAATATCGGTGAACATAAAAAAACAACCATGATATGTTATCGACCTTTTCGCCCGGTTTCCGTTAAACAGCCTGCTTTTTCTCTCAAACTAAGCGAAAAAACAGCAATCCAGGGGCAAAAAATTACATTAGAACATCATAAGTGGGGTCTAATGCGGATGAGAGGACTCGAACCTCCACGAGCTTAAGCCCACAGGCACCTGAAGCCTGCGCGTCTGCCAATTCCGCCACATCCGCGGAAAAATGAGATTATGAGCATTCCACGCACCTTAGTCAAGGCTTTTCGAGCAAATCTTTCCAAATTACGTCGCAAAAGCCGCCGCCCTGCACCGCCGAGAGCTAAAGATCGCAATGGCCGACTCAGCAATCGCCCTTGCTGAAACCCGCCTCGTCGCCGTCCGATAACCCACCCCTGCCTCAACTGCACCGCAAATCGGCATCGACCTGGAAAGACCGCTGAGCCGGGGGGTATTTTGAGACGAATAAATGTCCGAACTGCTTTGCAGACAACAACTTATACCATACTTAGCCCTAAGACTCACTATGCAGCGCCGCACCGTCCGGCAAAATCAACGCCTTTGCCGGTCCCGGCAATTCAACCAAAGCCGCACGGATGTTTCTCCGATAGACCGACGGGGACGTTTCGGGCGTTCCGATACAAGGAAGATGCAGCAGTTTGTGTTTGCGTTTAGTGCATTCAGGCGTATAGTTTAGATAGCAGTTAAAATGAATGAAGGCTCGGAGAACTGGGCGAAAAGGATTGCACTCATTTCGAGCGGATCAACCTTGCAAATGAGCATGGGCGAAGGCGCGCGCCGTGTATTTGCAATTTTTTAGAGACGAGTAACGGATGGATAACGCTGGTCAAGGCGGCAGCGGCCGAATAGACTCGGCCAATATTATCCCCAGATTCTCCGATCCGGGAGCGAATCGGCTCTTCGGGGAGCTGCTTGTCTCTAAAGGACTGTTAACTCAGGATGAATTGGCGGACGGACTCAATGCACAAAAACAAGAGGGCGGGCGCCTCGGGGAGATACTGCTTCGCCTGAACCTGCTCGGCGACACCGATATTACCCACGCCCTCGCAGAACATCTCTCGATGGAATATATCACCCTCGAAAATATAGACAAGATAGATTTGAACATAGCGCGAAGCCTGCCCGAAAGCATCGCAAAACGATTCTGCCTCATGGCGTTGGGAGAGGACGACAACCAAATCCTGATAGCAATGGCGGACCCGCTCGACGTTATCGCCATCGATACCGTCGCATTGAAGATGAAGCGGCAAATAAAAACGATGATCAGTTCCCCGAGGGAGATTCGCAGGGCTATCGGCCTGGTCTATCACGGCTCAGACATCGAGGAGCAGAGATTACGCGACCTGGTCGAAGTAGAGGTCGGCCTCGATATTGACGACGGGCCTGAATTGATCAAAGAGACCGAAGAGCCGGACATCAGCAGCGAAGCAGCCGCTAAGGCGCCGGTCATTCGCTTCGTGGATCTGCTTCTCAGCCAGGCCGTCAAAAGCAGGGCCAGCGATATCCACATCGAGCCGCAGGAAAGATCAACCATCGTTCGTATGCGAATCGACGGTGTGCTGAGAAATATGGTTCCGCCCGCCAAGAAAATGCAGGCTGCGGTAATCGCCAGGATCAAGATTATATCACAAATGGATATTGCGGAACGCCGGCTGCCCCAGGACGGACGATTCAAGATAAAGGCCTCCGGAAGGGCCATAGACGTCCGGGTTTCGGTAATACCAACCATATACGGCGAGAAGGTCGTGATGCGAATTCTCGATGCCGCAGGCGTCAACCACAATGTCGATCAACTCGGCTTCGAGCCGCTTGCCCTCAAAGAGTTCAAAAACATGCTCACAAGGCCGCACGGAATTATAGTCGTAACAGGCCCGACAGGAAGCGGCAAGAGCACCACGCTGTACTCGGCTTTGAATTACCTCAAAGACCCGACAAAGAATATCACAACAGTAGAGGACCCCGTCGAGTATCGCCTCGAGGGAATAAACCAGATCCAGGTAAAACCCGAAATCGAGCTCGACTTCGCAAAATGCCTCCGCGCAATCCTGAGGCAAGACCCCGACATAATCCTGATAGGAGAAATCCGCGACAAGGAAACCGTCGAAATTGCAATAAAAGCATCGCTGACAGGGCACCTCGTTCTCAGCACATTCCACACAAACGATGCCCCAAGCGCGATAAGCAGGTTCATATACATGGGAATCGAGCGATACCTGCTCGCTTCGAGTCTGAATATGGTTATTGCTCAAAGGCTCGTAAGAAAAATATGCGACCGCTGTAAAGAGCCGATAACCCTCGGCGAAGAAATTCTCCAGAGCTTGAAAATAACCCCGGAGCAGGCCAGGGACGCCGTATTCTACCATGGCAGGGGCTGCAATAGCTGCGGAAACACCGGATACTTCGGCAGGCTGCCCGTATTCGAGTTTCTCCTCGTTGACACCGAAATGGCCGAGATGATCGTCGCAGGAAAAAGCGAGGCCGTAATGAGGGATGCATCCCGAAAAAAGGGCCACGGCAGCATCCTCGACAGCGGCGTGAGCAAGATGCTCCAGGGCCTGACAACCGCCGAGCAGGTGCTAAGCGTAACATTTGCCGAGAAATGATACAACCCGGCAGAGGTCCGTTTTTGTACTACAACCAATTTTCCCGACAACTCGCCTCTCCGGAGAACGCCCTCAAAGGGCCTTTTTGCGAAGACGAACATACTTTTAGCTAAACTCGACCGCATCCTGAACCGATGTTGTCGCTGTAAAACTATTTATGGGACAGGTGCGTGTTTACTCCGAAAGCGCCGCCATCGCGGCAGTATCACGTTTGAGAATTGAGTTTGCAAAATGAGAAACTACAGGTATATCGCCAGAGACGACAGTGGCCGTCGCAAAGAAGGACTCACGCAGGCTATCTCATCCGGTGATGTCCTCGGCTGGCTTCGCGAGCAGGGTTTCACCCCCATCAGCATCAACGAAATAAATATCGCCTCCGAGCAGATCGAGGCAAAACACCGCCGAGGACGCATCAAGTCGGCAGACCTTTCAGCGCTGTGCTGGCAACTGACGACAATGCTCGAGGGCGGAATACCTATTACAATAGCAATCGATACCACCGCAGAGGATATCGAGCATCTCTCCCTGCGAAAGGTGCTCGAGGATATCTCGACGAATATCAAGAACGGCAAGCCATTTTCCGAATGTGCAGCCGAATACCCCAGAGTATTCAATGATCTTTGCTGCGCAATAATCATGGCGGGCGAAACCAGCGGAAATCTCGCCTCAGCGCTGAGAAAAATGGCCGAATACTTCGAAAACCGCGACAAACTCATAAAGCAGGTCAAAGCAGCCGTCACTTATCCTGTCTTCGTATTAGGGTTCATTATCCTGATAGTCATATTCATAATGGCCTTCATAATCCCGCGCTTCCGCACTATATTCGACCAGATAGGCGGCAAATTGCCCGCCTTCACGAAGGCCTTCATGGGCTTCTACGACCTCATGCGCCTCAACCTGCACTATATTGCAGGGGGCATACTCCTTGTGATAATCGGCATGATACTGCTCAACAAGACAAAACCAGGCCATCTCATGTTCAGCAGGCTCGTATTGAAGCTTCCCCTTTTCGGAAAACTGTTTCAACAGGTATTCCTCGTTACCTTCTGCAGGACAATGGCGACTTTGCTCTCAGCGGGCGTATCGGTGCTCGAAGTGCTCGATATACTCGCAAAAATGAGCGCCAACGACGTAATAAGAACCGCCGTCGTGCGAATAAAGGAGCATATAGTGGAAGGCTCCAATATCTCCCTGAGCGTGGCGGCAGCCGGATTCTTCCCAAACATGGTAATAAAGATGGTCCAGGTCGGCGAGGAAAGCGGCTCTATGCCGTTGGTCCTCGAAAGAACCGCAGACCATTACGAGAGAAGGGTCCGTTCATTGATAACGACAATGATGTCGCTGCTCGAACCTATTATGATTGTAACGGTTGGGGCGATTGTATTGGTTGTAGTGCTTGCATTGTATCTGCCCATCTTCACAATGTCGGAAATAAACCAATAAGTAGCACGGCCATCCTGGCCGTGGCCCCACAGGTTGTAGCCCTGCCATCCTGGCCGTGTTCATAGGAGCAAAAAAAAATTGCAAAAATCAGATTTAGTGCTTGACGGACCCTGTCGATAATGTTAAAGTAGGAAACCTGGGTAATGTAGCAGCGAATAGGTAATATAGGTAGCTGCAAGAAACAAATTTATTTTTAGGAGAACTTGAAATGAAAAGCAAAAAAGGTTTCACACTAATTGAACTGATGGTCGTAATTCTGATCGTCGCAATCCTCGCCGCAGTAGCGATTCCGATTATGCGAGGAAGAATCGATGCCGCCAAGTGGTCGGAAGGAAGAGCGATCATGGGCTCCATCGCAACAGCTATACGGGCCTATGCCGCTTCGGAGGATGCTGCACCGGGTACCGGTACACTTGATGACGATGATCTTGCTCTAAGCTTGGGCTTCGCGCCGGCTGACCTGGATGGCACTTACTTTGATCCTGGTGATTTTGACATTACTGCTTGCACCTATGATCCGAACAGCCAGACTCCCCTGGTATTTTCAATCACAGTTACGAAGGCGTCTCTGCATCCCGGCAGTTACACACTGAATCAAGCTGGTGCGTGGGGTCTTTGAGACCCGACCCCAGCACCAGCGGGTACATTGCATGTCCGAAGATCGCGAAGGTGAAGAACAGCCCAAGCGCAACGGCCGCTCCGCGCAGCCATCGCAGACCGCCCATTGGACCGGTTGCCGCGACCGCCGCCGCGATCGCCAGAGCCGGATACCTGTAATATTATAATGTAACCTTACCTGCAAATCTACAAAACCGCCATCACCGTATTACTCGGCGACCCTTCGCCGGATTTATTGTTATAACGCGATATTCGAGTTCTGTTTTTAGCGGCTGGTGCTACTCTGCGTAGTACGCTACGAAGCACGAGTCAACCAAAGTCGATTCTGTCTCGATTGCCGTGGCGACATCCTGCCACGCAGCATCGGTACGATTACCACGCTGAATGTTATACGCGATAACCCTTCCGCCGTCAACGGGCTGTTTCCAATCGAGAAACACCCAGCTATCGCCCTGCTTCGGTGCTTCAAGTTGTCTCGTCTGGCCGGGCGGGGCAAGCGCGGTCGGGTCTGGTTAGCCGAGAATTCTGCGTGTGCAACAAGTTGCACACCCTACCGGCTCGCCCAGCCGGGCGAGCAAAGACGGTCTGGAGGCGTGGAATTACTGAATGAATCTCGAATATCGAACACCGAATAGCGAAGGGCGGAGAGTGCGGGATTGTGTGCGGAGGTTTTTTGTCGTAGAATGCCGGTATGAACTTGGCGCCGGACAAGACGGTGCAGGAAATAGTCTCCCGGCTGACTGCGCCCGGTGAGGGGGCGGTCAAAGTCGAGGGGACGTGGGGGTCCTTTGCGCGTCTTTTGGCCGTGCACATTTCGGATAAGACTTCTCGGCCGATTTTGTACGTCTGTCCGCATATCGACGATGCCGATAAGGCCTCGGACGACCTGCGAACCTTCGGATGCAAAGCCGTCGAACCGCTGCCCGCCTGGGAGGGCGAAGAAGACCTGGCGGACGCCACCGATGAGATACGGGCCGAAAGGCTGAGGGTCGTATCTCGTATGTCCCCCTGGGGGCAGGCGTATGTCCCCCTCGGGGCAGGCGGATGTCGCGGGACGGCGGAGAAGGTTGTCATTCCGGTTTCGGTGCAGGCGCTTTGTCAGGGCGTGCCCAAAGTTGAGGCGCTGGAGGCGTCGCGGCTGGACTTGACCGTTGAAAACGAGCATTCCCCCGAAAAGGTCTGCGAATGGCTGGTCGATAACGGGTTCGAGCGGGTCGATAGGATTGATTTGCCGGGCCAGTTTGCTCGTCGAGGCGGGATTATCGATATCTATGCGCCGCTGATTAGCGGGGATGGCAGTAAGAGCGTGGGCCCGAATGGCGGATACAAGGCAGGCGAGAATGACGAAGGGGGCGTTTCTTTGCAGGGCGGGGCCGGGGCGGTTCGGATCGAATTCTTCGGCGATTTGGTCGAGAGTATTCGTTCGGTCAATCTCGATACTCTGCGTTCGAGCGGCCGGCTGCAGAGTCTCAGCGTTACTTCGGCGGTGTGCGGGGCGGCGGAGGGGCAGCGAGAGCTTTTCCCAAATATCCTCCCCCCCGATACGATAGTCATCTTAGACGAGCCGGGCACTATCGACGAAGTCGCCCAGACGTATCTGGCCCGCGCCGAGGATGCGTCGCGGCTGTATCACCGGGCCGATATCTACGACGCCCTGCAACGGTTCACCCAGCTTCACATCCACAGATTCGCCGTCGAGCCGGGCGATTATCTCAAGGTCGATGTCAAAAGCGTCCAGCAGTTTCAGCAGAAGGCCGCTTCCGTCTGGGCCGGGCACAAGGCCGCCCTCGAAGAGCTGGTGGCCGAGGCGAAAAAGGGCAAGCACGTCCTTCTCTACTGTGAAGCCGAGGCCGAGATAAAACGCGTCGGCGAGATCGTAACCGAGATTAACGGCAAAATCCCCGCCAATTTCAAACTGCTGCTCGGCTATATCGATCAGGGCTTCGTCGTTGCTTCGCTCAAAACGATTATTATTAGTCACCATGAGTTATTCGGCCAGTTCTCGCTTCGCCGCCGACGCCGGGCCGTCCGCGCCGCCTCCCCCATAGATTCTCTCAGCGACCTCCACGAAGGAGACTACGTCGTCCACGCCTCTTACGGTATCGGCAAATTCTTAGGAACCGAGACGATAACCGATAAAGCCGGCACGAGCGAATATCTCGCCATCAAATACGCCGACGGCGTCAAAAAGCAGGTATCCGTCCACAATATCGGCCTCGTCCAGAAATTCATCGGCACCAGTCCCAAGCGGCCTAACCTGAGCAAGATAGGCTCGAAGAGATGGCGGAAGCAAAAAGAAAAGGTCGCGGCATCCGTCGCAGACCTCGCCGCCGAACTCCTGAAAGTCCAGGCACTGCGCCAGGCGGCGGGCGGAATCGAGTTCGGGGCAGATTCGAGCTGGCAGGTCGAATTCGAAGAATCATTCTCATACCAGGAAACGCCCGACCAGACCACCGCCGCCGACGAGATCAAGGCCGATATGCGCCAGGGGGTCGCGATGGACAGGCTCTTGTGCGGCGATGTCGGTTACGGCAAGACCGAACTTGCAATGCGGGCCGCCTTCAAAGCCGTCGAGGGCGGCAAGCAAGTGGCGGTATTAGTGCCGACGACGGTGCTCTGCGTCCAGCACGGGCGAACCTTTGCAGAACGATTCGCGGATTTCCCAATCACAATCGAGGTGCTCAACCGGTTCAGGACGACCAAACAGGCCAGAGATGTCATCAGCCGAACAAAGACCGGCAGAGTCGATGTCCTTATCGGCACGCACAGGCTCCTCAGCGGCGACGTGGGCTTCAAAGACCTCGGCCTACTGATAATCGACGAGGAGCAGCGATTCGGCGTCGAGCATAAAGAACGCCTAAAAAAAATGCGCATCAACGTAGATGTCCTGACAATGACCGCCACGCCGATTCCCCGCACGCTCCACATGTCGCTATTAGGCCTGCGCGATATCAGCTCATTGGCCACCCCCCCTCTCGACCGCCGCAGCATCGTAACGATGGTCACGCAATACCGCCCCGAACTCATCAAGAAATCAATCGCCCGCGAGTTGAACCGCCAGGGCCAGGTATTCTTTCTCCATAACCGCGTCCGTTCGATTGAGAGAAAGGCATGGGAGCTGCAAAAGCTCGTCCCCGACGCCAAATTCGCCATCGCCCACGGACGGATGACCAAGAGCGAACTGGAAAAGGCGATGGTCGATTTCGTAGTCGGCAGAACCGATGTCCTCGTCTGCACGACGATAATCGAATCGGGCCTGGATATCCCCAACGCCAATACGATAATCATCAACGACGCCGACCGCTTCGGCCTCGCCGAGCTGCATCAACTCCGAGGCCGCGTCGGAAGATATAAGCACAAGGCTTATGCCTATCTGCTCCTGCCCGCGACCCGCTCGATAACGCCCATCGCCTCCAAACGCCTAAAAGCCATCGAGGAATACTCGCATCTCGGCGCAGGCTTTAGAATAGCGCTGCGAGACCTCGAAATCCGAGGCGCGGGCAACATCCTCGGCGCCGCCCAGTCAGGCCATATCCAGATGGTCGGCTATCAGATGTACTGCGAACTGCTCGCCGAGGCCGTCCGCAAATTGAAGAATGAGCCGACCGAATCCATACCCACCGCCGTCATAGACTTAGGCTTCGCAACCTACATCCCGAAAAACTATATCCCCATCAGCAGACATCGAATGGACGTCTATCGCAAAATAGCAGTAGCCCGAAGCGACGACGACCTGGAACAGATTAAAGCCGAACTAACCGATGTCTATGGCCCAATGCCCGAAGAACTAACCCTCCTCCTCGAACTGGCCGACCTGCGAATAAAGGCAGCCAAACACTCAATAAAGAGCATAGTAGCCGCCGAACCAAACCTGGTATTCTCATTCGATAAAAAACCCGCCCAAGACGCACAAACCCTATTCGCAAAAACAACCGCCAAACTAATTATCCCGGAACCAAAAATCGCATACCTAAAATTAGAGAAAAACTACTTCGAGCCAAGAACACTGCTGACGGTGCTGCGAAAGATGTTCAGCCACGAAGACACAAAGGCAGAAAGAATAACAATTGGAAAGGACAAAGATGAGCAATAGCAGCAATAATCAGAAACGCGATGCAGATTTACGGAAACGATTCTGACCGCAAGCTGCCCCCAGCCGAGGACGCAAATGAATTGAAGCGGAGGGAGTAAGCTGGCAGCGGTCAAGGGCTGGTTGGTGTATAGCCCAACTTGCCCCACACCGCCTTTTGCACTTTGCGCAAATCAGGATTGTTCAGTTGCGTCGAGAGAGACCCGTGACGGCCAGAGTTTTGCCATTTATCATAGTCCATCTTGGCGACCTCCAATGTTCGCGGGTCGTCCCACTTCCAGTATTCACTGTGCCCATCGACAAATGAAAAGTTGGTTCCGTCCCCGTGTCTGGCGGTAATCTGGTCCCACCATCGCTCCCTGTCGTACCAAATGGTCCAACTGGCCGGGCTGAGTCGGCCTTCGTCGAGGAAGATGGCCCTTGTGCCCGGGCTGCGAATATTCATCCTGTTCTTAATAACCTGCCCTGCAGCTCCAGGTATCGCATCATAGCCGTTCATGGCATCGACTATCGCATAGGTCACAACCTCTCCGCGGATACCGGTCGGGCATTTATATAGCTTAAAATTGGTGCAGTATTTATATAGCAGTCCGTTTTTGATCCCCTGTATTTTGGCACCTTCCGTGCCATTTTCGATCCAACGCACCCAGCAGTTGGCGCCTGTGTTGCCGTTGACTATCTTGTCGTTGTTATCCTCGGCGTACATCATCCAGGCAAGGGCCAACTGTTTGCAGTTATTCAAACAAACCGCACGCTTGCCCTGCTCCCTGGCCCTATTCAGGGCCGGCAGCAATATCGCCATCAATACCGCAATAATGGCAATCACGACCAGTAGTTCCACCAAGGTAAATGCTCTTCGACTTCGCATAACAAACCTCCCGGTTCTCAGTGGGCGAAACTGAAAACTAACCGAAATTTTCCATACCAACTGCAATTAAGCATTCCTAAAACCATCACAAGTCCATAATACCATAATCTCGTTCAGATTTCAACAACAATAACTTTTCTTTCACGTTCAGCGAGGCTAAGTTGTGGCTTCTCAGATGCTTATGGGCTTGTGATGAGCTTCGCCGCAATGGTTTTCAAATCATTGATTGATACATTCAGCCAAATGACCTATGCTGGCGTGAGGAACAGGCCGGCCCCTTGGGGGCTGGCCCCCTGGGGGCCGGCGATAGGATAATCATCGTCAGGCAAAACAGAGAGTTATTTGGCCTTAAACGCCGCTGATGAGTTGAAAAAGGAGAAAACATGACTGAGCGATACTCTAATACGCCCTTCGGAATCGGAAGAAAAGTCTTTTCGGCCCTGCTTCTTTGCTGCTTTGCAGCAGTTCCCGGTGTGCAGGGCGCACGGGTTAGCCTTTTGGTCGAGGACAAGTGCCCCCAGGCTGCGTTCGCCGCCGAGGGTATTGAAGCAGCGTTGCGGGCGAGGGGACACAAAGTCAAACAGTCCCGTTTGAAACAACGGCTTCAAGCCGCCCAGGGCATAAGCATAGTCCTCGTACTCCAATCAAATGAGGGCATCGTTAATGAGATGACATCGCAAGGCGCCAAGGCGCCTGCAAACCTGAGAAACGAGGGCTACAGTATCCGCACGAATTCGACGGACGGACGAAGAACATATTGGGTGGTTGGCGCCGATGCCGGGGGGCTTATGTACGGCGGGCTGGAACTGGCCGAGCTGATCGGCATCGAAGGCCTTGCGGGCATAACAGACGTGGATACCAATCCTTATATGGCAATGCGCGGAACCAAGTTCAACTGTCCGTTGGACGCCCGCACACCCAGCTATACCGATCTCGGCGACGCGGGCCAGAACAATATCCCGCAGATGTGGAGCTTCGATTTCTGGAAGGACTACATCGACAACCTGGCCAGACACCGATACAACTATATTTCGCTGTGGTCGCTCCATCCTTTTCCTTCCCTGGTGAAGGTTCCGGGATACGAGGACGCGGCCTTGGCCGACGTCAAGCGCTCGACGATTCAATGGAAAGAGAATTACGACCTGTCGGGTAGAGGATTCGACGCTCCTGAGATACTGGGCAGCCTCGAAACGCTCAAGAAGATGAGCATCGAGAGCAAAATCAAATTCTGGCGCAAAGTAATGAGCTACGCCAAAGACCGTAATATCGACTTCTATTTTGTTACATGGAATATCTTCGTCAACGGCACCTGCGGCAAATACGGAATCACCGACAGCATCAAGAACGAGACCACCACCGACTATTTCCGAAAGAGCGTCAAGCAGATGTTCCTTACGTATCCGCTGCTGGCGGGTATCGGGCTAACTACCGGTGAGAATATGTACGGCGCCAACTTTCAGGAAAAAGAGGACTGGGCCTTCAAGACCTACGCCCAGGGCGTCCTCGACGCCGCCGAAGAGCAGCCGGGGCGCAAATTCACCTTCATCCACCGCCAGCACCAGACCGGCGCCAAGGATATAGCCAAGAGATTCGCCCCGTTAATCGAGCATGAGAACATCGAATTCATATTCAGCTTCAAGTACGCCCAAGCGCACGTTTATAGCTCGACAACGCAGCCCTATCATCCCGGCTTCGTTGAAGATATCGGCGATCTCAAAACAATCTGGACGCTGCGAAACGACGATGTCTATTACTTTCGCTGGGGCGCGCCCGATTTCGTTCGCGAATTCATTCAAAACATCCCCTACGACGTTTCGCGTGGGTTTTACCTGGGATCAGACCAGTATATATGGGGCAGAGAGTTTTTGAGCACCGAACCCGATACGCCGAGGCAAATCGAATTGGCCAAACACTGGTATCATTGGATGATATGGGGCCGACTCGGCTATAATCCGAACCTGAGCAACGAGCGTTTTATCAAGATTATTCAGCAGCGGTATCCGAATATTTCGGGCGGGGATTTGTTTACTGCGTGGCAGGAGGCGTCGATGGTCTATCCCCTGACGACGGGCTTTCATTGGGGGGCACTGGATTTTCAATGGTATATCGAGGCCTGTAGGAGTCGCCCCGGCCCGGCCGAAACGGCCACAGGATTTCACGATGTCAACAGATTCATCACCCTGCCTCCCCACCCTGCTACAGGTTATATCTCTATCCCCGACTATGTAAAAAGCATATCCGAGGGCGAGGAGCCGGGCGGCGTTACTCCTATCGAGCTTTCCGACAAGATTCACGCCCACGCAGACAAAGCCCTGCAAATCCTCTCGAAACTTAAACACGGCGGCAACAAGGAACTGAGACTGACACTCGGCGATATTCGGGCGATTGCTTATATGGGCAAGTATTACGCGCACAAGATACGCGGGGCAACGGAGTTGGCGCTCTATCGCCAGAACAGCCGGCAAAGAAACAAGGATTCCGCCGTCCGCGAACTAAACAAAGCAGCCGAGTATTGGCGACTCTACGCTTCAACCGCATTGCCCCAATACAAGAATCCACTATGGACTAATCGTGTAGGCTACTGCGACTGGCGAAAACAGATGGGCGAAGTTCTGGACGATGTCAAGATCGCCGGCGGCAATGTGCAACTGTCCTCGATGAAGCCAACACCCGGGGGCACGATACTCGAAGCCGAAGCAGCAAAATTCGAAGGGCCGAAAAAGACAGTGGCAGGCGGCGCACACGCATTAGCCGAATGCATCGATTTCACTGATGCACCCGACGGTAGTTGGGTCGAATGGAATTTCGACGCCCCCAGGACCGGAACATACATCCTGGAAATACGCTATACCGCCAACCGAGGCGAGTATTCCTCTGCGATAATTATCAACGGCAAGGATGCAGGCGATATCGTTTTATGGGCAACGGGCGGCAAATCGACATGGGCCTGGGATAGAAAGGCCGTAGTGCTCAAGAAAGGAAAGAACGTCATCAGGCTCACACCCACAAGCCATGGACTCATTGACCATCTAAACATACTTTTCGGCGGTTAGGTATCCGGCGTTGCGGTTTCGCGAATTCAGCGTTTTTTTTCTCGGATTTCAGTCGGAATTGTTACAAGTTCCGATATTCCACAGCCGGTTCGCCGGCGCCCTCATAGGGGCCTAAATCTTGTTCGGAGGTAGTTTACGCAGAATCTTGGGCTATTTACTGCTTCGGGGGGAGCAAAAACCTTTTCTCACAAGAATTATATTTGGCTATAGCGCCTGTTGTCCTATATAATTAAGGGTTTATGTAATTGTATTGCAGTTGTTCTGGTTAAGGTCTGGTTAGATGAAACGGATAATCGAAGAAGTGTTTCAGGCTGAGGAAAAAGTGGGCGCCATTCTCGATGAGGCCCGCAACAAAGCCTCTGAAATATCGCGATCCGCGGAGAAAGAGGTCTCGGTGAGAATAAGCGACGCCAAGGAGCAGGCGCGGGAACTGATTAAGGCCGCCGTCGAGGATGCAAAGAAAGAGGGATCAACGTGCTTGCGATTATCTTAACTGCGAGGATTCTCGGGCTTGAGTTGGGCGTCGCCCGTGCAGCCGGGGCAATCCTATTCAGCATCATCATCGGCCTTCTGATGCACATCATTTACCGCAAAGAAGAAGAGCAAAAGACCACGGCACAAATGGCGATGCCCGAACCGCAAACCGCAAGGCCGTTGTGGAAGAACGCCCTGTACTTCGCATCAATGGTCGGCATCCTCGTCTTCGCCAACTGGGCCCGCAGCGGCGACGTCCGCGCGGTATTCCTCTGCTGCCCCGGCGGATTGACGACTTACCAGGTCGAAGGCGCTCTTATCAGTAAGACTGAGCAAAGCCTCAAGATTCTCGATACATCGGGAGAAACCCATGAGGTTCCCGGCGAGCTTCTCCAGCAGGTGGAGGACGTCGGGAAGAACAGCATTTACGAACTAATCTACAGAATCCGCTGGCTCTTAGTTGTTCTCCTTCTCGGCGGCTTTTCGCTTATGGTCCTCGGGTGGTTCACGAAACACGAAATAGGCGAATGGCTTGCCGCGACCTGGGGATTCGCCAAGCAGATATTGCCGCTGCTGTTGTTGGGCGTGCTCGCATCGGGCTTTCTCTTGGGCCGGCCGGACCCGGCTCATGAGGGCGTTATCCCTGCCAAATGGATTAATGCCGCCGTCGGCGGAAACTCGATCCGGGCGAACCTGTTCGCATCTGTAGCAGGGGCGTTTATGTACTTTGCCACTCTGACCGAAGTGCCGATACTCCAGGGCCTGCTGGGGGCAGGGATGGGCAAAGGGCCGGCTCTGGCCCTGCTGCTGGCCGGGCCTGCGCTGTCACTACCCAGTATGCTCGTGCTGCGGTCCATAATGGGAACTCAAAAGACGGCGGTTTACGTCTCCCTCGTAATCGTAATGGCGACAATATCGGGAATGATCTTCGGCGCCATTTGGGGGTAGATAGCGAAAGTATGAACGAATGAGTAACTGGTGGAACGACTCGATATGAAAAAGATACAAATACTCGGCACAGGCTGCCCGAAATGCAAGAAGCTTACGGAGAACGCCGAATCGGCGGCAAAGGAGCTCGGTATCGAATATGAGATTGAAAAAGTTACGGATATAAACGAGATTATGAGCTTCGGCGTAATGATGACGCCCGCTCTGGCCGTCGATGGTCAGGTCAAAAGCGTCGGCAAGGTCATTTCGCCGAATGAGATTAAGAAAATGCTGGTGTAAGGAGATGATTTGCTTATGAACAAGGTTGTGAAAATAGCAATTGTCGTCGTTTTGATTGTCGCGGTGGTCGTTGTGATTGTTATCAAGAGCAACAAATCCGGCCCGGGCACGGCAACGCCCGGCGGCAGTCAGATACCGGCGGAGTACATGCCGGGGCAGCTCACAGGAAAGGGCCTGCCCGCCCTTATCGACCTTGGGGCCGGCACGTGCATCCCCTGCAAGCTGATGGCTCCAATCCTCGAAGAGCTCAAGAAGGAAATGGAGGGCAAGCTGGTGGTCCAATTCCTCGATTTGAGCCAATATCCCGGCTTGGCCGAGGCGTATCGAATCAGCATCCAGCCGACGCAGATATTCTACGACGCAACCGGCAGGGAGCTCTTTCGCCACGAGGGCTTTTTCTCCAAAGAAGACATACTCGGCAAGTGGAAGGAGTGCGGTGTTGACCTCACGGGTGGACAATCGCAGGCAGCCGCATTTGAGCGGCTCGCTCCCGCCAAGATCGACGACCGGCCCAAAAATGGCATCTGCTATATGTGCGACGGCGACATCAACCCAAAGACATTAGTAACCGTTCAGACGGACAAAGGTCCGGTGCGGCTTTGCTGCCCGCACTGCTATTTCATTATGTACTCGTGCCTGACTGAGGATAAGGCCGGGTTTGAGGATAAAGTCTCCGTAACGGACTGGGCGGCGGATAAGCCGATGCCCGCTGCTTCGGCAATCTATCTTTATGCCTTAGATAGCCAGACCGGGCGGCCGACAGTTAAAGCCTTCGGCGACACGGAGAAGGCCAGGGCTGAGCAGGAGACATCCGGCGGGAATATCATCGACTGGACAGTGCTTCAGGAAAAGGAATTGGCCGCCCGCTGCGGGTTCTGCGACCGGGCCGTTTATCCGGAAGATGCCGCAGTCGTGCGTGCCGCAGGCGTATATACCTGGGGCTGCTGCTCGCATTGCGCGTTGGGCGTGGCGGCGAGGACCGGCCTTGATATCGAGGTCAACGAACGCGACCGGCTGACCGGCGAGGAAATCGTCGTCAAGACGCTCAATGGCAGCGTCGCCTCGGTGGAGCCGGCGACCGCAGTTGCCTGGTTCGGCCAGCGCAAGAAGGCCGACGGCGCGTGGGGCTCGGCGGGGTGCTTCCATCAGGGATTCTTTGTCAATGCAGAGAATCTCAAGAAATGGGTCGAGCAAAATCCTTATGAGACAGGCAGGCTGATAAGCATTAGCCAGGCACTCGCCGACAAGATGAAGCTCTCCGCCGAGCAGATCAAGAAGGCGTGCAAGATCGGCGAGTGCGCTCCCAAATAGGTTGTGAGATCTGAGTTTCGGCAAAGATAATTGTAGACATTTTCCAGGGGAAAGAAGATGAACAAGAAATGTATCATTACAGCGGTTTGCACAAGCCTTCAGTTATTTGTCGCCGCCGGCTTCGCACAGCAGAAGGAAATCGCCGAGCCAAACACCGTAGCTGCTTTATATCCGACGGTGACATCAGGCGTCTTGACCTTTGTCAAAGCCGCAGAGCTATCCAAGGGTATCGTTCTGCGGGCCGGCGACATTACAATCTCAACGGACGACATCGGCCGGTTCATCCAAGAGCAGCCTCCGGCACTACAGGTCGAGCTGAACAAGAACGCCCTCTTCGTGCTCGAGCATCTGGCGACGCCCCGCCTGCTGCTGAACCTTGCCAAGAAAGACACAACCCCAAGCACCAAAGAAACGGACCCCAACAGCAACCAGCAGATTATTCAGGAGTACTTCGAGAAGCACGTTTTCAGCGGCATTGAGGTCACAGATGCCGAGGCGGAGGAGTTCTACCGTCAGAACAAAGACATGTTCGGCGGCGCCGCTCTGGCGCAGGTGCGCGAGCAGATTAAGCCTTATCTGCTGGGCCAAAAGAGGCAAAAGGCGGCTGCCGATTATATCCGCACTATAGGCAGGAAGATTGAAATCAGCGTGTCGGGCTCCTGGCTCAAGAAACAGGCGGCTTTGACATTGGACAATCCCGTTGACAAGGCCCGCAACAGCGGCAAACCATCGCTGGCGGACTTCGGGGCTACCGGATGCGTTCCCTGCGATATGCTGGCCCCGATCCTCAAGGATTTGGAGGCCAAGTATAAAGACAAGCTCAATGTCCTCTTTGTCCACGTTCGTGAAAAGCAAATACTGGCCGCCAGGTACGGGGTAGAGACTATTCCCGTCCAGATATTCTTCGACAAGACCGGCAAGGAGGTCTTTCGTCATGTCGGCTTCTGGCCGCAGGCGGAAATCGAAAAGAAACTGGCGGAAATGGGGGTCAAATAGCCGATGGAGAAGCTGTTCACGACTTTAACACATGCCGTTGAAGGCGCGCCGGCTATCGCAGTCATAGCGGCCTTCGTGTGGGGCATCCTGAGTATCCTGCTAAGCCCGTGTCACCTCGCGAGCATCCCTTTGATTGTCGGCTTTATCGACAAGCAGGGTCGAATGTCAACAAAAAGGGCCTTTTTAATTTCCACTCTTTTCGCGGTCGGGATTCTAATCACTATCGCCGCCATCGGGGCGGTTACCGCCGCCGCAGGCAGAATGAAGGGCGACGTCGGACGATATGGGAATTACCTGGTTGCCGCAATCTTTTTCGTTGTGGGTCTTCACTTCTTGGACGTTATTCCGATGCCGTGGTCCGGGCCGGGGCAAGTGGGACTGAAGCGAAAAGGCATGCTCGCCGCATTCATCCTCGGCCTGGTGTTCGGCATCGCCCTGGGGCCCTGCACATTCGCCTATATGGCCCCAATGTTGGCCGTAACGTTCAAAGTTGCATCAACTGCGTTAGTTTATGGAATTTTGCTGCTGCTGGCTTATGGAATAGGCCACTGTTCTGTGATTGTCTTTGCGGGCACGTGCACCGAGCTTGTGCAGAAATATATGAACTGGAATGAGAAATCAAAAGGGGCAATCATCGTAAAAAGAATCTGCGGCGTTCTGGTTCTGATTGGAGGGATTTACCTTATCTACGTAGCGCCATAATGTCAGCCGGCTCGGCGGTATGTGCGGCAGACTGATTCGATTTGCGTTTATCGAAAGGACATAAATATGACAAAATCAAAACTCAATCTGATAATTGACGCCTTGATGCTCTTGTGCATGGCCGCTATGGCGGGCATCGGCCTGCTGATCAAATACGTGCTCGTCCCGGGACAAGCGCGTTGGGCCATCTACGGCCGGAACGTCGAGCTGTACTTCCGAGGTCTCGATCGCCACCAGTGGGGCACGGTTCATTTTGCTATCGGGTTGGCGCTTATCGCCTTGCTCATCCTGCACATCGTGCTGCACTGGGGAATGATCCTGGCGATCTACCGCAGCTTGATACCCAGCCGGGTGTTTCGCTGGATTGTCGTGGTTATCCTGATCTGCCTGACGGTTATCTTGCTCGCCTTTTCGTGCATAGTCGAGCCGGAGGTCGGCGAAATCAGCGGTGGGGGAGGCCAGAGGGGACGCGGCTACCGGACAGATGCAGCCCCGACCCGAGCTAATCAGATAGTTGCCCTTCCCTCAGCAGCAACAGACGCTCGTTAAATCGTCCGAAAACAAAACCGAAATGGAAACCGAGTTTGGAGGTACAAGAAAATGAACCGAAGAAAGTTTATCACGACATCAATTGCAACGGGAGCAGCTGCAACGGTCGCTTCCGGCGCTGCAGGCGCGAGAGACAAGAAATCAGTCAGGATTGTGGGCATCTCGTGCAGCCCCCGCAAAGGCAAGACTACCGCCACCGCCGTCCAGGCGGCGCTGGACGCCGCCAAGGAAGTCGATTCGCGAATTGAAGTCGAGCTGATTGACTTAGGCGGCATGCAAATCGCAGGCTCAGCCGGGACGTCATCGCAGGCGGCCGACGACTTCGACAAGATAATTCCCAAGCTCAAAGACCCGCTGCCGGACGGCTTGATCATCGGCTCGCCGAGCTACTTCCGCACGATGAGCGCGCTGTGCAAGGCCTTTCTTGAACGTTTGGCCGTTTTACGCTCACCGAAGCTGCTGCTCGCCAACAAAGCCGTCGGAGTCCTCGCCGTTGGGGCTTATCGCAACGGAGGCCAGGAGCTCGTCATAAGCCAGATTCAGGCGGCTATGCTCTGCCACGATGCGGTCATTGTCGGCGGCAAGCCCGGGGCGCACCAGGGCGCCACGCTCTGGAACGCCTACAACGACGACATCACGAAGGACGAATTCGGCATGGCGACCGCCAGGCAGCTCGGCATCCGCGTCGCCGAGGCAGCCCTTCGCCTCGCGCAAGGCTGAAAAGGAGCGAAACGAACCGTGCAACAGACTAAGCAGAAACTCAGAGTACTATTTCTGTGCACGGGCAATTCGTGCCGAAGCCAAATGGCGGAAGGCTGGACTCGCCGATTAAAGAGCAACGTTATCGAACCTTATTCAGCCGGAATTGAAACTCACGGCCTCGATCCCAACGCCGTCAGGGTTATGGCTGAGGCGGGAGTCGATATATCCGGGCATCGCTCGAAGCATGTTGACGAGTTGAAGGGAATCGAGTTCGACTACGTCGTAACGGTCTGCGACCATGCCGCCGAACACTGCCCCCTCTTTCCGGGCGAAGCGAAGGTGGTGCATTTCGGATTCGACGACCCGCCCAGGCTCGCACAGAGCGCCAAAACCGAGCAGGAAGCCCTGAATTGCTACCGCCGCGTGCGGGACGAGATAAGGGCCTTCATCGAGAGACTGCCTGAAGTCCTTGAGAATAAATGAGTTCTGCAAAATTGCAGAAGCCTTCTTGAGAATCAGTGAAAGGGAGCTAAATGGTCAACGATTCAAACGAGAAAATTAGAGACACCGTTCGCCGGGGATACGCGAAAATTGCCAAAGACAAGTCCGGGTGCTGCCCCGGCTCTTCGCCTTGCTGCAGCTCATCGTCGCCCGACAAGCTCGCCGAGGCAATCGGCTATACAGTGGAAGAACTGCAGGCATTGCCTGAAGGGGCAAACATGGGCCTCTCCTGCGGCAATCCGACTGCTATTGCTAATCTTAAGCCTGGACAGGTGGTTTTGGATTTGGGCAGCGGAGGCGGGTTTGACGTCTTTATCGCTGCCGGAAAGGTCGGCTCTGAAGGACGTGCCATCGGGATTGACATGACCCCAGAAATGTTGAGTAAGGCAAGAGCGGGCATTTCCAAATTCCGGGAGAAGACCGGCCTATCCAACGTCGAATTCAGGCTTGGCGAAATAGAGCATCTTCCCGTGGCGGATTCGAGCGTTGATGTGGTGATCTCGAACTGCGTAATAAACCTCTCGCCGGATAAGCAGCAGGTCTGGAATGAAATCGCCCGCGTATTAAGGCCGGGCGGCAAGGCGTGCATTTCCGACCTTGCCCTGAAGAGACCTCTGCCGCCGGAGATTCTCAACTCCGCCGCCGCCATAGTAAGCTGCGTGGCAGGCGCGGTCCTCATAGATGAAACGATAATGATGACAAAACAGGCAGGCCTTATCGACATTCAAATAGATCAAGAGGCATACGGCATTGACGTTATCGCGGATTGTAATGACCCACTCTACAGAGAGGTTAGAGAGTCTTTGCCTCCAAAAAAATATCTTACAGTCTGGGTAATCCTTTTTATTATAGGTGGAATAGTGCTTGGCAAGCTCGCGCCTGGATTCGCCAAGGCCCTGGACGGGATGGCAATCTACGTCGGTAATGCGCCGGTAGTCTCAATCCCAATCGCAATCTGCTTGTTCTTTATGATGTACCCGATTATGGTCAAGATCGATTTCGCAGAGGTGCTCAAGGCCGGCAAAAGCATAAAACCCGTCGGCCTGACGCTTTTCGTCAACTGGGCAATCAAGCCTTTTACAATGTACGCCATTGCACTGCTCTTTCTCGGAACGCTCTTTCACGGCTTCATCGGCTCAGAGGCGATTGATTTGGTCAAGATGCCTTTCGGCTTGGATTTGCCGGTAGGGGCAACATACGGGGTCGGGAAAGTGGTGGAAGTCGGCGGGGCCAAAATGCTGCAAGTGCCCTTGTGGAGGAGCTATCTGGCCGGCTGTATCCTGCTCGGAATCGCCCCCTGCACGGCGATGGTCCTGGTCTGGGGCTACCTCGCCAAAGGAAACGACGGCCACACGCTCGTTATGGTCGCCATCAACTCGCTGACGATGCTCTTTTTCTATGGGCCGCTGGGAGGTTTTCTGCTGGGAGTCGGAAAGCTGCCGGTACCCTGGCAAGCGCTGCTGCTCTCAATTGCTATCTACGTTGCCCTGCCCCTTGTTGCGGGATACTTGTCCCGGAAATGGATTATCGCCGCAAAAGGAGAGCCGTGGTTCAGGGAGAGATTCCTTCACTTTCTCACGCCTGTCACCATAATTGCCCTGCTCGCTACTCTGGTTCTGCTATTCTCCTTCAAGGGCGAGGTCATTCTATCCAATCCGCTGACGATTTTATGGATTGCTATTCCGCTTTTCATCCAGACCAACCTGATATTCTGGATCGGGTACCTGCTTTCAAAGCCTCTAAAGCTCAGTTACGAGGACGCAGCCCCATCGGCGATGATCGGCGCATCCAACCACTTCGAGGTCGCCATCGCAACGGCGACAATGCTCTTCGGCCTATCCTCCGGCGCGGCCCTGGCAACCGTCGTGGGAGTCCTTATCGAGGTGCCCGTAATGCTGATGCTCGTGAAGATATGCCTGCGAACACAATCATGGTTTGCTCACGGGCAAGTTCATGCCGCGAGCGATTAGCAGCCCGGTGAGAGCGTCGCGAAAGCCGGTTGCGACAGGGTGGAATGGCGGGACTGCGGTGGTTGTCTAATCGCAATTGAACACTACCGTGGCGAGCTGTCGCAGGTCTCATAGGGCAGGTTGCTCAGGATGCACCGGGGAAATACCGGAAGGTCTTTGCCGGGATGGCATAACAATGGCAAAGGGCTTAACATATTCGAGAAGTATCTCACCGTTTGGGTGGCGACGAGAGGCTCTTGGTCATGGCTCTGATCCGCCGGGCGACCATGGCGAACATGAGCAGGCTGACCAACAACGGCAGCAGCTCGAATATTACCCTTGTGACGCCTTGCAGTCCTAAATGCGCCGACAAGCGATTCATGTGCACCCCGCTGTCGAACAATTCGAAGACGCAGCCGAGGCTGGCGAAGAGGAACACCATCGACGGCGCCAGCAGGCATACGCCGAGATACCACGACATTCTTTTGGCGAATACGAGCCATATTGATATTAGCACTACTGCGACCAATGTCGGCAGGATCGGCCCGGCGGCGCTCATCCACGACCCGGCTTCCTCGGGCATGCTGCTGAACGAAACATGCGGTTCGACCCCCGAAAGAACCGTCCAGGCGACCTCGCTAACCTCTGCGCCCAACATTGTCCCGACAATATAGTGCCCGAACTCGTGGATCGTCGAATACAGCACCAGCCCCGAGACCATTACAACTGCTCCGGCAAAGTAGATTCGCCTCGGCCCAAGCCGCCGAACAAGATTCCCCGCCCCCCTGCTCCGCTTTACCCACAGCCCGGCCAAGCCGCCGATACAGCATGCAATGGCGACCAATCTCATCTTCGAGCTGAAAAGACTCCATTGCGAGCCTGACTCGAATCTGTAGCCGCCCCCGCTCTCGATTGCCTCGTTATGAAGCGTATGCCCGGCAGGCAGGCGTCCAGTCCATTTACCCGCCCTCATCGTAAAGGTCCACAGAATCTCGCCCTGCGGATTTCTGTTACTCACGCGGCAGATGCCCGCCACACGTTTGATCATCAAAGATACCCGCACCATCCCCGGCTTGGAATCGGGGACGGCAATCTCGACCGGCTCGCCCCCTGGGGGCTTACCCGAAAATTCGCCCTCAATCACCGGATTGGGCCTGACCCGCTCCGGCAGGTATTTCGCGGGCAGCGAAAAGACCACAATGCCTCCGACAAATACTAATACTAAAACAGCTAAGACGATTCTTCTCGCCACTGGCATCCCTTTCCGGGCCAATCTTCGCCGCCGCACACTCAGCCTCGGCTCAGAAGCTCATCCAGCATCGGCTTGAGCCTCCTGATAGCATTGCCACGATGTGAAATTCCGTTCTTCTCCGCGGCGGTCATCTGCGCTACGGTCTTATCCATTTCCGGTACGAAAACGATCGGGTCGTACCCGAACCCGTTGCTGCCGATTTCTCTATCGGTAATTACACCCTCGACTTTTCCTGTGGTTTCGAGCAGCACTTCCTTCGGGCTCGCCAGGCAAAGACTGCAAACGAATCTCGCCGTCCTCTTATCAGCCGGGACGCCTTCGAGAAGTCTTAGTACCTTGGCGATATTGCGATGGTCTATCAGCGTCCGCTCTTCGCCGGGCAGCTTCTCTCCCGAATACCTCGCCGACATAACGCCCGGCTCGCCCCCGAGCGCATCGACTACCAGCCCGGAATCATCCGCAATCGTCCATACACCCGTCGCCTTGGCGTACTCAGAAGCCTTTTTGCGGGCATTCTCAGCAAAAGTGGCCCCATCCTCTTCAACCTCCGGCAGACCCGGAAAATCCGAAAGCCCCACCCACTCAACATCAGCATCCAGCATCGCGCGCAATTCAGCCAGCTTCCCAGGATTAGTGCTCGCAACCAGTATCTTTCGCTTCATACAGGGCGTATCCACTTGGTTCAAAATGAGCCTATTCCTTACAGTTAATGATATGCGCGTTCATGTTCTCGTCTCTCCACTACAGTATCAACGTTCCTGAGACAATCGTTATTGCTGATTCTTGAACCGAATTGCAGCTTTCTTGGGTCAACCTTCTTGTCGAATTCAACAGGGTCTTTGAAGACATAAGGCAGTTTTCCGACTAGTTTGTTTAGGTCAACGTCAAATTGGGCCTGTTGGATAATCTCAAATTCAGATTCATCAAAAATCATTTTCTGTCGCAGGCCGAGTTTCTCCTGTATCACGGGCAAGAAGTCCGGATTTATCTCATAGCCGGCGGAATTTCGACTCAAGTTTCTTGCCGCCAAAGATGTTGTCCCGCTGCCTAAAAAAGGGTCAAGAACCGTGTCATCCACGAAACTGAACATCTTGATCAGACGACGTGGAATCTCCTCTGGAAACATCGCAAGGTGCTTGTCTTGTTTTTCGCCGGGGATGTTCCAATGGCCCGCAAAGAACTCGTTCCACTCGTTAATTGTCAGTTTTGACTCTTCTTTGGTCTCCCTGCTGACATCCGGTGCGCCGCCTTGTTTCTTGAAAATGAGGATGAACTCATAGTCGATTTTCAGAATCCCGTTGCGCGGATAGGGAAATGACCCCATAATTGTCGCGCCGCCCGTGGTGTTGCAGGTGGTGACTTTCTGCCAGATAACGGCCCCCATATAGTCAAAGCCTTTGCTCTCGCAGAACTTGATGATCTCAGTCCTGATGGGAATAACCTTATACCTGCCGTAATACACGGAGCGGGCAAATTGGTCGCCGATGTTCACGCACAATCGGCAGCCTTTGTGGAGCACTCTATGACACTCGTTCCAGACAAGGTTCAGGTTGTTGATATAGTCTTCGTAACTGTCGTCAAAACCTATCTGACTGCCGTTTCCGTAGTCTTTCAACTGCCAATAAGGAGGCGAAGTGACAACAAGGTGCGCTGATTCATCGGGCAGCTCCACCATGTTTCTCGAATCACCGATCACTATTCTGTGGTGGGTCTTCATTAGCTCACCAGTTTCTTGAGCAGCGCTCGCTGGAAGTGCAGGCGGTTCTCGGCCTGGTCGAAGATTATCGAGCCGGGCATTTCGGTTACTTCGTCGGTGATCTCGTAGCCGCGGTGCGCGGGCAGGCAGTGCATTATTTTAACGCCCGCCGGGGCGCAATTCACCAGTTCCATATCGACCTGGAAGCCCTCGAAGTCCGCCACCCGCCTGGCCTTTTCATCCTCCTGGCCCATACTGACCCAGGTATCGGTATAGATTACGTCCGCATCGCTCACAGCCGCCTTGGGGGCGTTCGTCTGCACGACGCTGCCCGGCGACATTTCATTCGCCTTTTCGATTGTCTCGGCGTCGAGTTCGTAGCCAGCCGGTGCTGCGATTATCATCTTCATACCCAGCTTGCCGGCGGCAACCGCCAGCGACCTAGCGACGTTATTGCCGTCGCCGACGTAAGCGAGCTTAACGCCCTCTATTCGACCCAGATGCTCTTTGATAGTCAGCACGTCGGCCATCGCCTGGCACGGATGCGACCAGTCCGTCAGGGCGTTTATCACCGGGACGCTCGCATGTTCGGCCAGCCCCGTAATAGTGCTGTGCTCGAACGTTCTCGCCATAATTACATCGACGTATCGGCTGAACACGCGGGCCATATCCTTAATCGGCTCGCGCTTGCCGATGCCGCCTATATCCTCCGGCTTGACGTAAATCGCCCCGCCGCCCAAATCCGTCATGGCTACGTGAAAGCTGATCCGCGTTCGCAGGCTCGGCTTCTCGAAGAGCATCGCCAGGACCTTGCCGGCGAGGCACAAATCCCTGCCGCCGCCCTTGTAGAGGCTCTTCAGTTCCGCACTCAACTCAAGCAGCTCATTCAACTGCTCAACCGTACAATCAGTTATCGATAGAAAATCTTTCATCTTTCTCATCCGTGTTTCACTCGCCCTCGCTTAAAACGCCGTCGAGAATCTCGATAGCACTGTCGATTTGTTCTTTCGTTGCAATCATCGCAGGCATAAGCCGCAAAACCGTATCATGCGTGCAGTTTATCCGCAGGCCCTTATCGAGGCACTTAGCGACGATCGCCGCACCTGGGCCGTTTAGTTGAACGCCGATCATCATTCCGATTCCGCGAACGCTGTCTATTATAAAGTGCTTCTCTTTCAACAGCCGCAGCTTATCCATGGTATATTGACCAAGCTCGGCGGCGTTTCTCAGAAGCCCATCCTCTTCAATCGCCTCGATCACGGCAATGCCCGCCGCACAAGCCAGGCAGTTGCCGCCGAAAGTGGAGGCGTGCTTACCCGGCACCAGCGATGCAGCCAGTTCGTTTTTCGCCATCATGGCCCCGATAGCGGTCCCGCCGCCCAGCGCCTTGGCCATTGTAATAATATCCGGCTCGACTTCGTAATGCTGGTATCCGAACCATTTGCCTGTCCGCCCCATTCCGGTCTGCACCTCGTCCAGAATCATCACGGCGCCGTTCTGGTCGCACAGCTCCCGAATCGCGCCCAGGAATTCTTCCGTCGCCACGTTGATTCCGCCTTCTCCCTGTATCGGCTCGACCATCACTGCGGCAACCTCGTCGCTGAACGCCGACTCCAATGCGTCAACGTCGTTAAACGGGATATACGCAAAGCCCGGCAGCAGCGGCATAAAGCCCTCGTGATATTTCGGCTGCGCCGTGGCCGTGACTGTTGCAAACGTC
Organism: Sedimentisphaerales bacterium; assembly: GCA_041322395.1. Taxonomy (GTDB): domain Bacteria; phylum Planctomycetota; class Phycisphaerae; order Sedimentisphaerales; family Anaerobacaceae; genus JAFGCD01. The sequence goes on along the minus strand of JBGLNQ010000001.1, from coordinate 1,146,990 downwards.
CTGCCGTGGAAGCTGCCCTCGGCCGTGATGAACTTGTATTTCTCCCCGGCGGTATGCAGACGAGCCAGCTTCAAGGCAGCCTCGTTCGCCTCGGCGCCGCTGTTGCAGAAAAAGCACTTGCCTCCGAACGCCCGCTCGCTGAGCAGCTTGGCCAATTCGCCCTGAGGCTCGGAGTAAAACGTATTGTCGATATGCAGAAGCTCGCCGGCCTGTCTGCGGATTGCCTCAACGACCCGTGGATGGCAGTGGCCGATCCCGCTAACCGCCCAGCCGGGGAACATATCCAATATCTTATTGCCCTCGGCATCGTACAGATAGCACCCCTCGCCCCGAACAATCACCCGAGGCAGCCGACCGTAATTGGCGATAACATACTTGTCAAACAATTCAATAGTTTCCTGCGTAGTCATAATTCGTATCTCGGATCTCGGATATCGGATGTCGGATTTCGTAATTGTCATTCCTGCGCAGGCAGGAATCCAATTCTTAATCCTTTTCTTCGTGCCTTAGTGGCTAATTCCTTACAATCTCAGTTCCAATTCCCTTATCCGTATAAATTTCAAGCAATAGCGAATGTGCGATTCGCCCGTCGATAATGTGCGCCTTCTTCACGCCGGCATCCAGGGCTGTCAGGCACGCCTCGACCTTCGGGAACATCGCATCGGTGATAATTCCGTCGTCTATCATCTCCTTTATTTGCCGCTTGTTCAAACTCGATACCCAGCTATCCGGATCGTCGATATTGCGTCGTATCCCGTGCGTATCGCTGACCATAACCAGCTTCTCGGCGGCAACCTCGGCGGCCACCACCCCCGCAGCGCTGTCGGCGTTGACGTTGAGCTTGCCGCCTGCCTTATCTTTCGCCACGGAAGCGATAACCGGTATCGTCCCGTCGGCGCAGAGCTTCTTGAGCAACTGCCCGTTGACGCTCGTAACTTTCCCTACGAATCCGACGTCCAGCTTTCGTCCGTCCTCGCCGGCCAGCCTTATCAACTCGGCGAACAGCACGCAACTGCTCAGCGAATGCAGCCCCATCGGCTCGCAGCCCAGTTCCGCCAGCATCTCGCATATCGGCGTATTGATCTTATCGACCAGAGTACGCTCGGCTATCGTGAGCACGCGCTCGTCGGTATATCGCCGCCCCTGCACCCATACCGGCTCTATCCCGGCCTTGTTCATCGCCCTTGTGATCGCCTTGCCGCCCCCGTGGACGATGATCGGACGCATCCCGACCGTGGCCATGAACGCGATATCCGTCAATAGCTCCTTCTGCAGCGAAGTATCGTCCAGAACGCTTCCGCCGAGCTTGACAACAACGATCCGCCCGGCAAAGCTCCGGATATACCCCATCGCCTCAATTAAAGCACCGGCTTTGGCAATAGCCGCTTCCACAATAGCAACTCCTGAAATACACCTCGAACCAAACTGCTAAGGATACTGGCCCGCTTCCGGCCTGTCAAGCCATATTTACGCTCAAATTCGAGGTTTTGCCGGTTTCTTTTGACTTGCCCGGGTCGATCCTGTACACTTTGGCAAGTGAGACATTTGGACAGACATCGATTTAGGCGACCAGAGCAATGAATTACGAATTTGATGCAGAACTGATATCGCAGCATGTTGTCAAGTACGGCGTGCATTTGCAGCCGGGCATTGGACTGGCGGACGAGAAGACAAAGCTGCAGGACTACTGCAACTGGCTTATCGAGCAGATACCGGAGGCCTTCGAGACGCTGCTGTCGGGTCCGAACCAGCTTCGCGTGCAGAAAAACTTCGCGCTGGCCAATAATCGGCGGGTCGATATGCCGACTTTCATCCTCGCCGCCCGAGGGCCTTTCTTCACGTTCCCCGAGCGAATCTATGTCGATAAGCCGCTGGATGTGGACCTGGGCGATAAAGACAAGATATTCCGCAAGGCCCTCGATGAGCTTAGGAGCAGGTTCTCAGATCGCGTTGTCGGCCGAGTCGGAGTGATTCACGAGCTTATTTTCGATACGGGGCAATTCAACTCGCTCGAAATAATAGCCAGCAACCTCAAGAACGACGTCTGGAAGGAAAGAATCAGGAACCTCAACATGCACCTGGAAATACCGCGGGAAGGAAAGAACGTCAACCTCGACATCAGGCCGACCCAGGTCAGGTCCGGCCCGGGAGCTCCGGCGAATTTGCCCGAGCGGGAAACAATGTTCGGCATTATCGTCAACGTCGATATCAACAACCGCCAAATAAAAGGCGACCTGCCGAAATCGGAAGTGAACGACATCCTCGCATTCGCCGCCGACTACGTCCCCGACGAGCTAATCAGATTCCTCAACAACGAATACTAAACCATATCGACTCACTCCCGAACCCCGCTCCAACCTTCATCATGATCATTATACCGCACTGCCTAAAACGCTGTCAGGCAAAAAATCCGGCAATGGCCAAGAATCGCCCGGAACGCCCAATATGGGCCACACACGCCGCAAACGCAAAAAATAAGTATCGTCCCAAAGTTTGGGGGGAAAATACTATCGGGCAAAAACAACAGTAAATTCGTCTCCGTTTGGCTAAGGCCGGTTTCGAATACAAGATCGAAGGGGCCACCGTAGAGGTTAGCACGGAATCTGTGACGGCCCTGCTGTCGGAGATGATTGATCCGGAACTGCAGCAATTTCTCGAGAAAGCGGCTGAAGCCTGAGTATGAGGCGAGGCAATGAATTCGACAATTTTCATGTTGAAACGAAAGGATAATGATTAGAACTCGTCGATACGACTATTTGTTGAGCGTCCTTCCGACTCTGGAGCCGATAGGCAGTGTTCCACCCATGAGCAAGCGTGATTTTCTTGAGCAGGTCATTGATTCGAATGGCCCGGTCGAGACGGTTGAGATGCTTCTTTTATGCGACGATCTGACTGAATACCAGGCGTTGCTGGCGGAAGAAATCGACCATGGTCGGGCCGATTTTGCGGTGCTTTCCATCGACAAATCGGAAAACGAAGCCGTCCTGCCGGCTTTTCTTTTGCCTGAAGAAGGGACGGACGAAGAAGCCGACGCTCGCGCATCAGTCGATGCCATCTGGTCGCGATACTTCCGCCGCGCCGCGGTCGTCGCGAAGCGCAAGGGCAGCGGCTTCTTACGAGACTGGATTCGTTTCGAGGTTGGGCTTCGCAACGCACTGGTCACAAAGCGTGCTCGCCTCCTCGGTTTGGACGCCGAGGCTTATCTGGTAGCACCCGATCTTGCCGACCGGGATATCGATTACACACATGCTATATCGACATGGTCGGCAGCGTCTGACCCCCTGGCGGCACAGGAGGCACTCGACAAAATCCGGTGGGGCTGGCTCGAAGAGAATGGGGGCTGGTACAGTTTTAAGGCCCGTGAAATCGAAGTTTACGCAGCCAAGCTTGTTCTCCTGCACCACTGGCGCCGCATCATGTCCGAGAAACATCGCAATAAAACCGGTTCGATTCAAACTTGATTATGTAAAGATAACATTAATATCGCTTGATAGTGAGGAATTATCGTGAAAGGACGAATCAAAGCCGTCTTTGGAAACATGGTCGTTGCGCAGACCGAGGACCGCGTTATTAAGAATGCCGTAGGTCATTGCGTGCGCAGTGACGGAACGAAGCTCTTGTGCGAGATTATCCGTGTCCGCGGGGATTCTGTCGATCTTCAAATATTCGAAGAGACGCGAGGCCTTCGTGTCGGAGACGTGGTTGAGTTTCAGGCAGAGATGCTTTCCGCGACGCTTGGCCCCGGGTTATTGGGCCAGATATATGACGGTCTTCAGAACCCTCTTCCGAAGTTAGCCGAGCAGGCCGGCTTTTTCCTTAAGCCTGGCAACTACATCCACGCCCTCGATACCGATCGCACATGGGACTGGACGGCCAAGGTTCAACCCGGCGCGGTAGTTCAGGCCGGAGATACGCTGGGCAGCGTTCCCGAGAGCATATTCGAGCACAACATTATGGTGCCCTTTTCCTGGGACGGACAGTTCACGGTTCAATCCGTTGCCGAACCGGGTTCATACCCCATCGTTAAGGAGATAGCGAAATTGACCGATGGTTCCGGCAACGAACACTCCGTTACCATGCAGCAGGACTGGCCGGTCAAGAAACCCTTATGCATTGCCAAGCGGCGATTGCTGCCGACCAAACCTCTGGTTACGAGCGTTCGCATCATCGATTCATTGTTTCCCATTGTCGAAGGCGGCACATATTGCATTCCCGGTCCCTTCGGCGCCGGCAAGACGGTGCTGCAGCAGATCACTTCACGGCATGCCCATGTCGATATCGTCATAATCACGGCCTGCGGGGAGCGAGCGGGTGAAGTTGTGGACACGATCCGAGAATTCCCCCAACTGCAGGACCCTCGTACCGGCAAGAGCCTTATGGAGCGAACAATCATAATCTGCAACACATCGGCAATGCCCGTGGCTGCCCGCGATGCTTCGGTATATACAGGCATGACTCTGGCGGAGTATTATCGTCAGATAGGTTTGAACGTTTTGCTTCTTGCTGATTCGACGAGTCGTTGGGCTCAGGCTATGCGTGAGATTTCCGGTCGGCTGGAAGAGATTCCGGGCGAGGAAGCGTTCCCGGCGTATCTTGAAAGCCGAATTGCAAGCTTCTACGAGCGGGCCGGAGTGATTGAGCTTCGCGATAAGCGTGTGGCGTCGGCTACCATCGGCGGAACGGTCAGTCCGGCCGGCGGCAACTTCGACGAACCTGTGACCCAGGCAACGCTCAAAGTAGTGGGCGCCTTCCACGGGCTTAGCCGTTCACGAAGCGATGCGCGTCGTTACCCGGCCATCGATCCTCTGGAGAGCTGGAGCAAGTATGCAGGAATCATCGATCCCAAGAAGGTCGAAAGAATAAACCAGACGCTCAGGCGAGGCGATGAGATACGCCAGATGATGACGGTTGTCGGGGAAGAAGGCACGCCCACCGAAGACTTCACAATAATGCTCAAAGCGGAATTCTTCGACTCGGCGTTCCTGCAGCAAAACGCCTTCGACGACGTCGATGCGGCGACTTCTGTGGATCGACAACGTTTCGTTTTCGATAAGATACTTGAAATCGTCGAGGCGGATTTTGCTTTCGAGAACAAGGATGAGGCGCGTCGCACGCTTCAGAAGATCGGAAGCATGTTTGTTAACTGGAATTACGCCCGCTGGGACGAAACTGTTATTCCCGAATCACAGCGGCAGGACGAGCCTTTGGAAAAAGCGGCTTTCAAGGACGATTCCGAAGATACCGAACGTGGCGACTTCAAAGAGATCCTGGGGCAAATAGATCGGTATGTCCGCTCGTTTCTGGATGGCGAGAAGGAATCCGGCACAAAGGATAAAATCGAACAGGCGACAGCCTGATGATATCGGTCATCGGCAAGCCTGTTCCAAAAAGACGGCAATTGCAGGAATTCGCGAGAATCCTTTAGAATACATCGCGAAAAAATATAAGGCGGTTACTAATGAGAACATATTACGATGAGATTTCAAAAATAGCCGGCAACGTCGTAGTCGTCAAGGCCCAGGGGATAGGTTACGACGAATTGGCTGTTGTTACGTCGGACCATGGCTCTTCACTGGCTCAGGTTATCCGCCTGGAGGACGATCAGGTTAGCCTCCAGATATTCGGCGGCACGGAGGGCGTCTCCACCGGAGACAAGATTCGCTTCCTCGGTCATTCTTTTGAGGTTCCGTTCAGCGATGCTTTGCTCGGAAGGGTATTTGACGGTTCGGGCCGTCCGAGGGACGGCAGACCCGAAGTCAAAGCCGAGGCGGTGGAAACCGGCTCGCCGGCCGTGAATCCCATTAAACGCATGGTTCCCAACAAGATGATTCACACACGCATTCCGATGATCGATATTTTCAATACCCTGGTCGGCTCACAGAAGCTGCCAATCTTCTCAGTGGCGGGCGAGCCCTACAACGATTTGCTGGCGAGAGTCGGCATGCAGGCGGATGCCGACATCATCATCCTTGGCGGTATGGGCCTGCGTCATGATGACTACCTCACGTTCCGGCATCGTTTTGATGAAGCCGGCGTTCTGGGCCGTACTATTATGTTTATTCATACGGCCGCCGACCCCGTAGTGGAATGCCTGCTCATACCTGACCTGGCATTGACTGTGGGCGAGCAGTACGCATTGCAGGGCAAGAACGTTCTTGTACTTCTCTCTGACATGACGTCGTTTTCGGATGCTCTAAAGGAAATCGCCATAACTATGGAACAGGTTCCGTCCAATCGCGGTTACCCCGGCGACCTTTATACTCAGTTGGCCAGGCGTTACGAGAAGGCCGTTGACTTCGACGGAGCCGGTTCGATGACCCTGCTCGCCTGCGTTACAATGCCTGGCGACGACGTCACCCACCCGGTTCCCGACAATACCGGTTACATCACCGAGGGCCAGCTTTACCTCCGCAACGGCCGAATCGAACCGTTCGGCTCCCTGTCCCGGCTGAAGCAGTTGGTCAACTCGAAAACACGGGACGACCACCAGGCAATTATGAACGCCTGCATCCAGCTTTACGCACAGTGCGAGGAAAGTCGCGAGAAGCGCGAGATGGGCTTCGAACTGGCGGAGTGGGACATGAGACTGCTCAAGTACGGAGAATTGTTCGAAGAGGAAATCATGAACCTGAATTTGAACATAGGACTCTTCGATGCGCTGGACAAGTGCTGGGAAATTCTCGCCGAATGCTTCGAGCCGGAAGAGACCCGCATCAGAGACGCTATTATTGAAAAACACTGGCGGCACAAAAGCCATCAACCGAAACCGGAGCCGGCGGGGGCAAAATCGTAATAACGGCATAAGATATACATGGCTAAACGAAAGATCAAATTCACACGAACGGAGCTAAAGCTTCAGCGCGACAAGCTGTCTCGATTCAAGCGATACCTGCCTACCCTCAAGCTCAAGCAGCAGCAGGTGCAGGCATCCATTGTCCAAACTCGCCAGGCGTTCGGCCATGTACAGGAATCCGTCAATAAGAGGAAAGAGATTATCTCGGCGTATGACGGTTTATTCAACGATGTCGCAGGCGTCAATTTCACGCAATTAGCCACACCGGATTCAATTGAGACAACGAGACACAGCATTGCCGGCGTTTATGTGCCGCAGTTCAAAGCAGTTATCTTTCCCAAAGCGCATTTCAGCCTGTTCGGCACCTCGCCGTGGGTGGATAAAGCCCTTGCCGATATGAAAACACTCAATCGCGAAACAGCCGAACTTGACATCCTTAAGGAATGCCTCGATTTGCTGTTGGCCGAGTTGAAGAAAGTGATGCAGCGAGTTAATCTCTTTGAAAAAGTCATGATCCCGACGACTCTTGAAAACATTCGGCGAATTCGTATCGCCCTGGGCGATCAGATGACCGCGGGCGTGGCCCGAGCGAAAATAGCCAAGGCCAAGTTAGAGCAAAAAGAACATCAAAGCTCCCTGGAGGCTGTGGTTGTATGATCGTACCGATGTCCAAGGTTTATGTTGTAACGCAGAACCGCGGCCGCGACCGGCTGCTGGAGTCGCTGGCGCAACTTGGAGTTGTGCACGTCGAGCCGATAGACCCCGGCAAGGCTGTCGCCAAGGAGCTTACGATATATGCAATCTCCGCCCTTGGCCACGCCCGGCAGATACTGCAGGGCCTCAAGCCCGCTGCCCACACTCCCAATGTTTGCCCGCTCGAAGCTGCCAGAGAAGCGATTTCGATACACAAGGAGATAGCGGAGGAAAAGGACCGCCTGAACACCCTGTACCGAGCAGCCGATCAGCTTCAACTCTGGGGCAATACAGAACTCAAGCAACTCGAAGAACTTCGCTCGGCCGGAATTGACATCAAGTTTTTCTCGGTTCCCCATAAGTATCTGGCCGGCTTGGAAGCCGAATGCATCGAGACCGTCGCCGAATTGCCCGGCCAGGATGCAGTGATCGCCGTGATTGATCGAACCGGGAATTTCCAGGCCCCCGAAGGAGCCAAAGAGATCCCCTGGCCGGCCGCCGATCTTCCCTCGATAAAGAAGGAAGCCGCTGAGGTCGATGCCACTCTCAAACGGCATAATGGACGTCTGGCCGAGCTTGCAAACTTGATCGAAGCCATACACCGTGAACAAGAACTGTTACAAACCGAGGCGGATTTCTGCGTGGTCCAGAACAGCGGGCTGTCCAGCGAAGCATTGTTTGCCTTGCAGGGTTGGGTTCCGTCGTCAAAAGCTGATTCACTTTCAGACGCTCTCGGTCGGCGAGATATTTCCGCCGCCGTGCAGGTCATGCTCCCGAACGCCGACGAGCAGCCGCCGACATTGATCGAATACCCTCGTTGGGTCAGGCCCATCAAGTCGCTCTTTGACATGCTCGGGACTTTGCCCGGTTATGAGGAATACGATGTGTCACCTTTCTTCATGATTGCGTTGCCTATTTTTGCCGCTATGCTTATCGGCGATGCGGGTTACGGGTTCATTCTGGCCGGGGCGGGGCTGGCTTTCTACAGTCGAATTGTGCGGGCCGCAGGCAAACCCGCGGCTCATCTGCTTATCATTTTCGGTTTGGCGACAATGGTCTGGGGCGTTCTGACGGCCAACTATTTTGGCGTCACACCCCAGACCCTTATCGATGCAGGATGGCAGGGCGCCGCCGACATAATGTTGGCTCCGGCCCCGCTCTGGAGATCGGACGGAGCCGAAGCCCGCGCACTGGTCATGAAAATATCCCTAATCATCGGCTGCCTGCATCTCATCAGCGCCCATCTGCACACCGCCCTCAAGCTGTATCCCAACGTGCGGATGTTTGCCGAAATCGCCTGGGTGGTTATCCTGGCCGACATGTTTGTTCTTATATGGTATCTCATGTTCATCGGAGCGGACCAGATACCCGCTGTAATCGGTCTTGTGTTGCTGGTCGGTTTCATCGCGGCGAGCTGGTTCACTGAGCCCCGCGGCAATCCGCTCAAGAGGTTCCTGATAGGCCTGGCGTCGTCCATCCTTCCGCTTCTGGGCACATTCAGCGACATCATGAGCTATATCCGTCTGTTTGCGGTTGGTCTGGCCGGCTATTACATCGCCAACGCCTTCAACGGTCTCGGAGCGCAGGTGGCCGAGCATGCGACCTGGCTCGGCGGCGCCCCTATCGTTCTCTTCGGCCACGCCCTGAACATCGGCCTGGCCGCTATTGCAATCTTCGCACACGGCGTGCGATTGAACATGCTTGAGTTTTCAAATAACATCGGAGTCAAATGGACCGGCTATGCGTATCGGCCTTTCACAAAAACCAAAAGTATTTTTATTGGAGAAGACGAATCATGACAGGTATGGAATTCGCTGGACAATTGTCAATGGGGATCGTAATGATCGGCGCGACTACGGGCAGCGCCCTTGGTGTCAGCGCCGCGGCACAGGCGGCGGCAGGAGCATGGGCCAAAGAAGCAAAGGCCGGAAAACCTTTGAATTTCTCCTATATCATATTAGCGGGTATGCCGCTTTCGCAGACAGTCTATGGCTTCATCCTCACGCTGGTCGGCCTTTCGCCGCTGGTTACGGGTGCTAACCCTGTTATTGCTACGCACGCGGGCACGCTGCTGGGCATCGGCATCGCCGGGGGCATGGCGGAGATGGTCAGCGCCTGGGTGCAGGGAATAATCGGAGCGGCCGGATGTCGGTCTATATCCGAAGGCCAGGGCAAGGGATTGGTCTTTATCATCATCACCATGGGTCTCGTCGAAACCGTCGGTCTGTTCGGCTTCGTATTCCTGCTCCTGGTTCTGCCGAAATAATCCCCCTAAAACAGTCTCAGAGGCTGCTGTGCATGTATTCCCGTGGTCAACAGCAGCCTCTCGCCCAATCAATCCGCACACGCAAAGCCCATCCGGCTCAATTTCTCAGCTACCTTGAATCGTCAGGGAAGTTCAGAGTGGCAAATTCTCCGTGATATTTCTTAGCTCCCTTGTCGTAGGCTTTTGCTGCTTCAAATTCATCTTTATAGCCACCGAGATAGATATTTTTCCTGTTAAGCACAATTCTCGCCCGCCAACGCTGCCCATTTTTTTCCCAATAGATACCTTTATATTGTGACACTGTTTGTCTGGCGATCTTTCGGCGGTGGCAAACGTTCTGCGCCTGAGTAATGATTCGTAGATTAGCCTTGCGATTATCAAGCCCGTTGAAGTTGATATGATCGACTACAAAACCGCGGGGAGCTTTCATAATCTCTCGATGCATGAATATAGAAACCCGCTTGCCTGTCTTTCGAGACCGCTGCGGCAGCCGTCTGGTATAGAACGTACTACCGCTACAAACAACCTGCCATTTGTACTGAATGAGCCGGTCGTAATCTTCCGGATCGACTATAACGAATCTTCCTTTTGTCAGGGCGATTCTGCGGAACGGATAGCCATAGCGTCCACGCCGGTATTGCAGCAACAAGAACACGATGATGTGTTCGAGCCAGCTTGGAATTGTAATGGTTATTTTGACTGTTATAGTTCCTCTCCCTGGTGTAAAATCCGAAGCACTAAATCCGAAATCCGAAACAAATTCGAATGCTCGAATGTTCAAAACGGGCCAGCCGTGCCGGCTGGTTTGGGTGTTTGCTTGGGATTTTGGTCATTTGTGCTTGTCCCCCAGGGATACCTTGGTGGATTTCATGTTCCGATACCTGTCCCGAACTCGCTTCGGGGTTCTTATTTCGTATTTACGGTTTTTCCCGAGAGGCAAAAAACGATGACCCTCTACTATTGGATGAACCTGCGCGTTTGATTCGAAAATTTCCCTTTTTTCCGTCACTTGAAATGCGGTAAGTCTTTTGCCGGCCGGGGATAAAAAAAAATTCGTTTTTCCGATTTTTGGTTACAAACCCCTGCGCGTATGATTTAAAATTACCGATACAGATTGCAATTCAGCCACAGAGAGCCCAGAACCAACAAAAACGACAAGCCCCGACCGTGAGGGAGGCATCATAGTAACGGACAATGGATGGTAAAGAAGATTAAGCAGAGGCAACGAAAATAAAGATCGCCGAGGTTAGAGTCAAAGCGATTGATGGCCAATAAGGACGACAGGCTCGCCCAGCCCTCGTTGCAGCACAGACGCACCGCCCCCTTCTTTGCCGTCAACCTCCGGGATACAGGGATACACCCGCTCGCTCCGGTAAAACGCTCTACAATCGCCTGAAGCCACGCTGAATCGAAGGCTTCTACCCAAGATCCTCAAGAACTTTCTCAAGAGCGATGTCCAGCCTTGCGCTAAGATCATACTCGCCGTCAGTAAGCTGACGGCGCACGTCCAGAACCTTCTCCTTGCGAACCTCAGGAAGCGAAGCGATCTTCTTGAGAACCTGCCCTATCGGTGTCTGATGAATGTTCTCGAGGATTCGCTCCATGAGCAAATCGTGTTCCGCTCCCAAATGCTCACACGGAAAGTCCGTAAGCCCGGCTCGCTCCTCAAAATCACTGTTGCAATCAAAATTAACCATCAAAACTACCTTACTCACGGACTTCGGCGCGAAAACATCCGTTTCTCGCCCTAAAACCCAATAACCACTATATGTTGTATGCCTCCTTAGTCCATTTTGAGGCCTGAAGCATCCTTCGGTATAAGAAACATATCATTCCGATAGTGATATCGTCAATTGCATGGCGAAAACTTTAGAAACGTTCAACATTAGTATAACGGCAATAATAACCCCTTCACAGGCCAATTCGCTGCATAATAGGACTTCACAGCACTGTAAACGTCCCTCCCGACAAGCCCATTTTAACACCGTGCACATTTTTATAGCCATCGCCTGGGGATATGGGTAATATACTATATATAGTGATGCCGGCGTTTCCCTTGGAATACAAAACTGGGAGACGCGTGATCAGGCGATTTTGGTCAGAAATAATAGTTGAAGTTCAGTTCGACGGTCCAAACATCCGGTTGAGCATCGGCCTTGATCTTGGTCAAACTAACATCCTCGCACTGCAAAGTGCCCCAGCGATATTGAATCAGGGAAAGAAACCGCGCCAACTGCAGTACCCCGATCTCATCGATCCTGAGATGAGCCGTCTGGCTCTTCTGCTTGTCCTTTGTACGAATCCTGCCCGTCGAGAGCTTGTATTTGCTCGCGGGTATATCGCACTTGAGGGCAACATCATAGACGGCCTTGGCGTAGCTGAAGTTGGCCGGCGTGCTATTTGCATCGACCGTATCCGCTCTTTCTGGGTCAAGCACAAGGATTTCTAGTGCCAGCGACTGGCCATTCTTAGCGGCCGCTATATCCTCTTTCAGTGTATCCTTCGCATTCGGCAGGTACATTGCCCATAAGAGTAGAGGCCAAAAGCCCACCAGGATCGGCACGAGTATATAATACAAAGTCGGATTTTTGTGTAAGTCCTTCATTATCTTCTTCCAAATCTGCTATTTCTTCGGCAAGACCTCAATGCTAAACTTGCTTTTCCCGTCTTCGATAACGACATTCTCTTGATCAATATCCAGCCCGCTCTCCCGAACAGTGGCAAAAAACCTGTTGGTATTTGGCATGCTGGACGTCCAGCCGGATATAGTTATGCTCCTCGCCCCGATCGAGACCTTGGTTATGCTCAATTCGGTCTGCTTGGGGCTCTTAATGAACGCATTGAGCACAGTTACCAGCTTCGACTCCACCGAATTCTCAGCAGAGGTTACACTCGGCCCTTTTTCAAGCCTGCTTTTGACCTTGCTGAGCCTCTCGACGGCCTTCTTAATCGTCAGATTATCCGGAAGCTTTATGTTCGACATAGCTACGGCGTAGTCCTGGGCGAACTTCTCGCGAACTTTCGCTTGATAGCCGTTCACGCTGAACATGCGCGTCTGAAAATACAGCCCGACCGCAAACAGCAGCACCGTGATCGATATGCTGAAATAATTCAGGGTTTTTTTCATTTTGACCTTTTTGCCCTGATATGGCATGAAATCGTCGCGGAAGCTGACGGTCGGAGTTTTGTCGGCATGTGCAACGGCCGCTCCGTATGCAATTGCGAAATCAACCGGATCTATACCCTCGAGCGTCTGCCCGGCCGGATCGACCAACTCGATTAAAGCAGCCTCGATGCCGAGCCTCTCTCCAATCTGCTGATAATCCACAGTGCCGGTCGAATCGAAAATGCCGAAGCGGCTTATCGGCTCGGTTTGCTCGGTCAACGCGGTTGTCATAATCGCCTCACGCACCAGCAGCCCGCCCCTGTCCTTGGCCGAGCCGACCAGGAACGTCCGAACGCGTGCGGCCCTGCCCGAATTGACGCCGTTGTCATGAGGGGCCATCAAATAGCCGCTCCTCCCGGACAGCACACCGAACATAACCCTGCCGCCTTCGCCCGCCGGTATCTTACGGCCGATATACCTCGAGAGGCAATTGACGTCCGGCTCAATGCTCACAGGGTCCATCCCGCCGCTTTGCAGAGAGAGCAGAAGATCGGAAAGCATGTTCTTTTTCGCCGTGAAAACCGTCAGATCGGAACCGCTCTCGTCGCTTGATACGATCTGGAAAGCTATCGCAACGTCGCTAATATCCGTCGCAAGCGCTTCTTCGGCGTCGAATCGAACCGTCGTGCCTATCTGCCTGGCGTCGGAAAAATCGCTGTGTATGTTGTGCTGCATAAACATCGCACAATCCAAAGCGACGGAAACGTCGCCAAAGGCCCACTCCCGCTCGGAGCATCCCTGCGAGACAAGACTCGCCAGAACGTGCGGCGCAGCGGCGCTTTCCTCTTCGGCGCGGACGCTGAAGCAGCCGACAACGCCGCCGGCCTCGCCCTGCGAATCAACGCAGACGACCGTAGCAGTATCCCTGCTGATATAGATACCAAGGTAGTTATTAAGCTCCACTTCGAGTAAACTCCTAAATTAGCCCTCGGCATTCAAATATTGATCACGGCAATACGTTGAACGTCCTTGCCGTCTTTTGTTATCGCTATGACAGACGCCGCCTCGGCGCCTCCGCTGACCGCTCTTACACGAATCGTAAAGAACCTGCTCGTCGTCGTGATGAAATTCTCGCATTTCCTTATCGAGTCGTTGTAGCGGTAAAGCGATTGTTTCAGTTGATCTATGCTCTCGAAAGGCATTACTCGCCTTTGCCGAATGATTTCGTCGGCGATTTTGTCGGCGTCCCCGCCGAACATGAAGGCGGCTTCGAGAACATGCCGAGGCGCCGTGTTGATATTCACCGTCATCGACGCCCAGGTGCCCAGATACTTCAGCACGGACTCTTTTCGGCTTTGGCTGGCGACGATGGGTCTGGCGAGTTCTTCGGTATCTAGCAGCGTGCTGTGAAACAGTTTTGCGTAGAGAACGCTCTGCTCGGCTATCTGCTGTGCGGCCGATACCGTCTTCCTGCTCACTGGCGTCAAGGGAGTTCTACCGCTCCGTGACGTCCCGCTCTTGCTCGCAGCCGAGGTCGATGGACTCGGTGTAGTGTTTTTTTCTGTTCTGGTTATCGTTTTGAACTCGACCTGGAAAGGACGTATCTCGCCGATGGCCTCGAGTTGCCCGGCGAGGCTGTCTATTTCGTCCGAGCTCATGCCCATCCATTCACAGAACGTCACAAAGCCGGCCTGGGCTTCAGCTTGGATCTTCGGATCGCTGATGAGCGCCCAGCCAAGCGGATATTTCGCGTTTTCGTCTTCGATTTCGATCTTGACCTTGGCCGTACCAAGCTCGAATTCGGCAGGCTCGACGACAAAAGGCCACGCCGCGCCGTACGGGCCGCGGATCTTCACCATCTCAAGGGGGTCGTAATCGTTCACATCGCCGGCGTTGCTGTCGGCGGTGTTGCTGTCGCCAACGTCATTGGCCTCAGGACTGCTCAGAAGACCGCTGTAACTACTGAAGCTCTCATTCGCCTTATCGTCCAGGCGCCCTGCTTCCTCCGCCATCTGCTGGAGAAGTTTCTGGTAATCTTCCTCGCTCATTGCGTAGATATCCGAGAAATCGACATCGTTCGGCCGGCTTATCAAAACCGGATCGAGGTCCTCCACCGTCGCCAAGGCGTACTTAACGGCCGAATCGCAGCTATAACGGGCCTGGCTGTAATCTATGATGTACTGATCCCGCTGACGTTGCGCAGAGACACGGGCGCTGAGCGTATATCCCAAAGTCGAGAGAACCACCAACAACACCAGCGTTATCAGCAGCACTATCCCCGCACGGTTGTGCGAGCCGGGATTATTAAGGCTTCTGTTTTCCAACACTCTTGTCCTCTTCGGCTTCATCGAGAGCTAGGTTGAATTTGATTTCTCTTGTTCTATCGACGGCAATTGTCCGCGTGGTTTTGTACTCGTCGAGAATTTCCGACCCGCCGTCGGACGTCTCCATCGGCTCGGTGAACGATATGCTTACTATAACACCGTTCGGCAGAGTGCTGCCTGTCCATTTCTCCAGGAGCTTTTCGCCGCTCGGGACCACTATCTCGAAGAAGGTCACGCCGGAACAAATCGGAACCATCGGATAGCCCTTCTCCACGTCCGCCCGCTGACTGTCCAGGAGCTTATCCTCCGAAATTATGCCGCTGTGGCCTCGATACAGGACCAAACCGCCCATATCGCTTTCAATATCGTAGTAGCTCTGCCAGATTATCTCCTCGAGCGTCACATCCTTATCCTTGCTGTCCTTAATTATCCGCACAATGGTCATCTCCGAGCCGCGGTAGCCATGCTGAAATTTCGATGCAATCGTGATCCTCGTTTCAGAGCCTGTTGAAATCAGCTTGTCGATGTCCTCTGCCATACGCTGCAGGATTTCACCCGGCAGCCGAGAGTTGTCGAGTTTGCGATTAACCGCCGCGGTCGCACGCTCGGCGCGATTGTAGATGCCTAACATCGCAATCAAAACCATCGAGCCTATAACCAGCGCCGCAAGCACCTCAGCCAGCGAAAGACCCTTGCGAAATCCAAAATTGTCCATACTTCCGTTCATATCATTTCCAACCACAACTCCAGCCCGCCGACCGAAGCCTAATTCTTGTTCTTCAAAAGCTCCCCAATCCTCCTCCAGAATTCATCAGGATTTTCCTCTATCTCTCTATTTGTCATTCCAGTTAAAGGATTAACTTCATCAAGCCATGCTTCCTGATCAGCTATTGTCGGTTCCTGCCCGTCGGAAGTATCCTGCTGCTGCTGCAACTCCGCCTCAGTTTCAATCTGCGACTGAATCTGCTCGGCGGGCGGGTTGCCGTTGTTACCCATGAAGATATCGAGGTTATGTTTGGGGATTGAGCCGTCTTCAAGGGGGACCAAACCCTTATCGATCCACTGCTCGATCGTTTCGACATCCACGCCGGCATACGCCGCTGCCGCCTCGATAGTATCGAAGACCTGCCCGGCAAGCTTCTCCTGAGCCGCATCGTCACGTTCCAGAAGCGCCTGCAACTGCTCCTTGCTGATACTTGCCAGCCAGTGCTCCAGTTCTATCGTCTGTTCCTCGCCCTCGGCGTCGTAATACTGGGCCGAGCACACCGCACGGGCCCACATACGATTAGTTACCGGCTCGTAGAACGTTTCCACATTTGTTTGCCATCTGATCTCGGGATACTTCTCGCTCTCGCCGTCTTCACTCACCTCTTCAACGGAGGCCATGCTCAGAAGCTTTTCCATATTACCGCGGGCCACCTCGAAGGCCTGCATCCTCATTGCCGAATTAGCCGCCCACGCTATGCACCCGTTTATAACGACCATCATGCCGGAACTGAAAAAGCCGAGTATCAGCAGAGCGGCCACCACTTCCATCAGCCCGAACCCCTTGCGCCGCGCTCCTGCCGAGAAGCGCAATAAACTCCCGCTGCGGCAAACGCACGGCAAAAAATGAGTTTTAGAACGGAACATCATCTTTAGCTTTCGGCTCCAAAAGTGCGACCTCGCCCTCGGTCAGCATGATCATCCTGCTCAAACGGTTTATAACGACCGAATGAGGGCGTTGTTCGGAATCGAGAAAAACGACGACCCCGCCGTACTGCCAGCCGGCATGGCCTGCGCGAAACTTCGCTCGATCCTCATTCGTATAGTCGCCGTCGTCGAACTGGACATAAGCAATCTGGCAGCTTTCACTAAAATAGTTTTCAATTATTATTTCTTCTTCCAAAACCTCGGATAAATCCGGGGATGTAATCTCGCGAAGCAGAAAACTCTGCTCGGCCAAATCGACAATCACTTCGTATCTTCTGTTGCTCTCGGCAGCGGCCGTCGCGGCCATGCGAAGCGCCGATACGAACTCCTGAACCTGCGATTTGAACCTGTGCTTCCTAAGCAGTCCGGAAAGACGCAACTGAGCCAACATTGCAAGCAGCCCGACTATAACAATTACAATCATCAACTCGATGAAGGTAAAGCCTCGACTTCGAGCAAAACGTCGCGAATTATGACTGTCAATTGGCATCTGTACTGTACAGGTCCATATCGTAGCCCTCGCCGCCCTCTTCGCCATCTGCGCCGAAGCTGGTGATCACAAACGGCTTGCCGCTGGGGGGATCAAGCTCGTAGAAAAACTCGTTTTTCCAGCCGTCTGTCGGGACTTCCGTAGTATCAAGATACCCGCCGGGTTCCCAACCTTCATCGCCGGGGTCTTCCACAAGTACTAACAACCCTTCCTCTTCCGTCGGGTAGCGCCCCGTATCCATCTTGAAATTGGTAACTGCAGAATGAAGACTCTTCAGGTTGGCTTTGGTCGTCTCGACTTTAGCCCGCTCTATCTTGCCTAGCACGTTCTTACCGACGACAGCAGCAAGTAAGCCTATGATAATAAGCATCGCAACAAGCTCAATCATCGTAAAACCGCTTCTTACTCGTTTTCTCCTTTTTCTTTTAGCCTCCATATCAGGCTCCTAAAAAAACAACTGTTCTTATTTACGATCTCCATACGCCTAAAAGTTCCCCGACGACACTTCGAGGATAGGCAGTATCGTAGCATATGCAATAACACCGATTATCATCGCCATAACAATTATAATAAGCGGCTCGACCGCCGCGCTCAACCTTTCAATAACCACATCCGTCGTCGATTCCAGGTTCTCGCTGATATTCTTTAGCATCATCTCCAACTCGCCGCTCTTCTCGCCGACCGCAACCATGTGCGCTATAGCCGGGTCGATCACGCCGCTTTCCCGCAACGGCGTGGCAATATCGGCGCCGGCCAGAATCCGTTCACGAGCATGGTGAACCGCCTTTTTCATCAACATGTTGCCCGTAACCTCCGCGACAACGCGAAGAGATTCAGCCATAGAAAGCCCCGAACCCAATAAAGTCGAAAGAGTAGATGCAAAACGAGCAACAACACGCTGTTTAATCAAAGGCCCAAATAGCGGAAGCCAAAGCAGAAACTTGTCCCGCCAGAGCGCACCGCGCTCCGTCTTGAAGAACCGCCTGACCCCCCAGATAAGCCCGGCAATAACGCCGATTACCAGGAATACCCAGGCACTCCTGAGAACATAGCTTACATTCATCATTTGCTTGGTAATCCAGGGCAACTCCTGGCCTGTTTTCACAATCTGTTCGGTTATGCTCGGGATAACTTTTATCGTCAGAATCAGAATCGCCACCAGGCAGAATCCCATCAGAAAGAGCGGATAGACCATCGCGGTCTTCACCTTCGATTCAACTCTCTGCCGCTTCTGCATAAAGTTGGCGATAATCGAGAAGCTGTCCGCCATCGTCCCGGTAACTTCGCCCACGCGGATCATGCTGACGTAAATAACGTCGAAGAAGTCGCCGTAATCGCTCATCGCCTCCGTGAACGATTCGCCCGTAACGACCCGGTCGCGAATATCGGTTATCGCCGTTTTGAAACGGGAATCCGAAATTTGCATAGTGAGCACCGAAAGGGCTTCGGTCAGCTTGATATCCGAATTAAGCAGCGTCGCCATTTGCTGGGTGAAATCGATAAGCTGATTTTTACCGGTTCGCGAAAAGATCGAAAAAAACGCCGTCTTGCGCTCGGAACTCGAACTGACCTCCGAAACGTTCGTGGGATGGATACTTCGCGCACGCAACTGCCTTCTCGCGGCATAAGAACTCTCAGCGGCAATCGAGCCTCGCAATTTCTTGCCGCCTGCTGCAATAGCTGTGTAATGGTATCTCGGCATAGTCAAAAACCAAAAATTACTACAAGCCCCAAGCCTAATCGCCGGGGCACGAAAAACAAACCCTAAGCGTCATCGCCTGGGTACCCCCTCCCTTACGGTCGGGGCTTGTGCTGTATATCTTATCTTGAATGTCCTCGTTTATTATCATCAATTCGTCTATCCCGGTTCTGCCGCGATAGCCGGTCTTGAAGCACTTTTCACAGCCTTCTCCGACATAGAACTCGCAGCCGGCTTTTATGGATTCAGCCACATTTCCGTTAGTTAGCCCCAAAGCCTTCAGGTCTCGCTCCGACGGTTCGGTAGGCTCTTTGCAATCCGGGCACACCCTTCGCACTAATCGCTGGGCCAATATCGCAATCAGCGACGAGCTTACCAGATACGGCTCGACGCCGAGGTCCAAAAGCCTGCTGATGGCGCCGGCCGAGTCGTTGGTGTGCAGCGTGCTGAATACCAAATGGCCCGTCAAAGAGGATTGAATCGCCATGCGGGCCGTCTCGATATCACGAACCTCGCCGACCATAATCACATCCGGATCCTGACGAAGAACGTGCCGCAGCGACGTCGCAAAAGTCATTCCCTTCTTCGAGGCCACCTGAATTTGGCTTATCCCGGCGAGTTGATACTCAATCGGGTCTTCGATCGTTAAAATGTTCTTCTCCGATGAGTTCAATCTGTTGAGGCTCGCGTAAAGCGTGGTGCTCTTGCCGCTGCCAGTCGGACCGGTTACGAAAATTACCCCGTGAGAGTGATGCAGAAGAGAGTCGAACCTCTCCAGGTCGTCATCCCACATTCCAAGCTCGTTAAGAGTGAACAGGCCCTTGCTCTTATCGAGCAGCCGAAGAACGCTCCGCTCGCCGTAGCTTGTCGGAACGGTGCTGATACGCAAATCCACCTCGCGCTGGCCAAGCCGAACACTGCATCGACCGTCCTGAGGAAGACGTCACCCCTTTGAAAAGCAAACCACCACAAACTCCATTATTCCTGAATTGTAACAGAAACAACACGCGACGTCCAGAAAAAACGGCGGATTTCGCAAAAAGTCCCAAAATTTCCGATATCTTCAGAGAATCTCCCCCTTCGACAAGACCCTCCAGGGTTGGCAAGCCCTAAGCCTTTACTCAGTAAATACTTACATAAGCTCGGCTGCTTTTCGCTATGTATTCTCGTACGCAACAGACGCCAAAAAAACCAATTTCTCTTGAGAAAGGCCCCCGAATGCCTCAATACAATCCTCTGCCACCCGGTCAGGAAGAAACGGGGCTGATGAGAGAAGCCGGAGCCATCCGCCTGCTTTCCGCTCTGCGGTAGCCGGTCACGATAATATCGCCGTTCATCAACAATTCAACGATGGCATAAGCGTTGTTCTCTTCGCCGGAGCCTTCGACCAGAGCCTTCAATGCGTAATAGTGGATTCCTTCGATTTGGGTGTACATCCCTTTGTGCTTATGGCCCTGTAATACGGCGGCGACCTTGCCCGACGATTCGAGGATGGAGCGGACTTCCCGGGCGTTCTTTACGCGATGCGAATCCACTCCGGCCAGCAGTTGGTGGATAAAGACGATGACGCTTCCACGGGCGCGAGCAAGGTCTTTGCTGAGCCAGTCCAATTCGTGCTGCGGGATGTTCGCGCTTGTCCAATCGAAATTTCCGTGGTCGTAATCGACGCCGTCTTCTCTATAGTTCGCGTCGAGAACCACGAAATGAAAACCTCTCGAATCGAAGGAATGGTAGGTTTTCGCAGGATCGATACCGGTATTTTCGACATTCGCCAGGAACTGCTCCTTCGAGATGCTGTCCATATCGTGATTGCCGAGGACGTAATAGGTCGCCCCGGTGAATTTCCGGAATACTTGTTCGATGGCTCGAAGGTGGGCAATAGTCTTTTCTTCGACAGGTTCTTTGTTTTCGTCCTTGAAATCGCCCAGTTCGATGAGGAAATCGACTTTCTCGGCGTTCATCAATTCGACGCACTCCGCCAGCTTTTCGAGCGACTGGCGGTAGTACCGTCCGATTCGGGTATCGGCATCGGCGTAGTGGCAGTCGGTTACTATCCCGAATCGGCAGGCCCCTCGCCCGGTTGCCGAAAAAGGCTTCACGGCACACGAAAGCTGCGAAATCCCCGCCCCGGCGAGCAACCCGGCCGAAGCCTTCAAAAACACACGGCGGGTAACGAGCCATCCCGACGAATCAGGCGAAATGCGATTTGTGCGGTCGTTGCTATGCAGTTGCAAACCTTTCCAAGGGGTATTAACCCGGCGCTCACGCTTAGGGCTTGTAGGTCTTACCCGGCGATTTTAACGATGGACGGTCTCAGGCGGGCGGTTTTTTTAGCTCTTCGACTTTCGGCAGGTCTTTGAGGGAGTTTAGGCCGAAGATTTCGAGGAACTTCTTTGTCGTCCCGTAGAGCATGGGCCTGCCAAGCACCTCGGCGCGACCGACTATCTTCACTAGGCCTTTATACATCAGCCCGCGAAGCATTTCGCCTGTCGCCGCGCCCCTGATAACCTCGATATCGGCGCGCATCACCGGCTGCTTGTAGGCCACTATCGCCAGCGTTTCCAGAGCCGCCGGGCTTAGCTTGCCGTCCGCACGGACGCGAAGCAGCTTCTTGAGCCAGTGATTGTATTGGCTTAGGGTGAGCATCTGATACCCGCCTGCGATTTGCTCTATCCGAAAGGCGTTGTTGGCCGCCTCGTATTTCTTATTGAGGTTTTCGATATGCTCGCGGACCTGCTTTACACCCGTCTCGACGATGCCGGCCAGGCGTGCGGGGGTCAGCGACTCATCGCTGGCGAACAGAACGGCCTCGATAACCGATTCTACGGTCGCCTCGAAATACGGGTCCGGCCCCACGACCTCGGCCTCGATTTGCTCATCCCCTGGGGAATTATCGATATCCGATACCTCGGCCTGCTGCAATTCGATTTCGGCCTCGGCCTGCTCGGCGATTTCGGTTTCAGCCTGTTCATCGCTCTCGGTCCGGTCCTCTGGCTGCTCGTCCCCTCGCCAGTCCGCCTGGGGACGCCTTGCGGCGGGTCCCTTGGGCCTGCCCCTTGGGGGGCCTGGTGACTCGTCGGCATCCGGAACTTGCGGCTGGATAACCACCGCTTCGATTTCCTCGTCCCCTGGTGACTCGTCGTCCCCGGACTCTTCCAACTCGATTAGGTCGTCCTGTTGGTCCCGCTCAGGGCGGTCCTCGATTCGGACTTCCTCGGGCAGTGCTTCTATCTGCTGTTGTTCTTCTTCTGTCATACGTTCTTCCATGTAAATGGGTCTGCATCTTTCTTGCTTACCCTTATTGTTATGGAATTTGCCTGCTTTTTCAACTGTTTGGCGAATTTTTTCAGGATAAATCGTTCTGAAACGGTATGGCTGAGGCAAATACAGGTCAATCCCGCCTCCTGTGCGGCCAATGCCTGATGGTGCTTTAATTCGCCGGTGAGGTATAAATCCGCTTTGGCGGCGATGACTTTGTCTATAATCGAGCCGCATGTGCCGGCGCAAACGGCGGCCTTCTTGACGAGCCGTTTCTGAGGTCCGATGATTCCTATTGCCTTGGCCCCTGTAACGGCCTTTATCTTCTTAATGAGGGCGGGCATTTGCGTCGGTTTGGCTAATTCGCCTATTCTTCCCAGTCCGGGCTTGCAGTCCGGATTACACTGCTGGAAGACGTCGAATGCGGGCATCTCATAAGGATGTGCCTTTTTCATCGCCGATATGGCCGCATCGAGCTTGTCGCCGGGCACAATCGTCTCGAATCTTATCTCCAGGACCTTCTCGAAGGCGCCTTTGCCGCCGATAGCGGGCTTGGCGCCTTTCAGAGGCAGAAACGTGCCGGTCCCGTCGGCGGCGAATCCGCAGTGGCTGTAGTTGCCCATCATCCCGGCCCCGGCGGCGAATACCGCATTCGAGACCTTGCTCAGCGCGTCAATTGGAACGAAAACCACGAGCTTGTATGTGCAGGCGCTCGGAGTATCGACGTAGTCGCCCAGAGGCTTTGCATCGGCGATTCCCAGTATCTCGGCAAGGGCGTCGTTGACGCCGCCAGCGACCGTATCCAGGGCCGTGTGCATCGAAAAAACCGAAATACTCTCGCGAATCAGGTCATAGACCGCGCCCGTAGGGCCATCGACGGTTATTTTCTTAAGACCGTCCCAGATAATCGGATGATAGCTCACTATCAAATCGGTCTTGAGCTTCCGGGCCTCGGCGACGACTTCAGCGGTAACGTCGATAGTCAGCAGAACATTCTTAACGTTCCGCTCGGCGTCGCCGACCAAAAGCCCCACGTTATCCCAATCCTGAGCCAGTTCGAGCGGCGCTATCCGCTCAACCGCCGCTGCAATATCTTTTACTTTCATTCTTGTTCTTTCGCACTTGTTCTTCGTACAGTTATTAGATTGCTTCTTCGCCCGCGTGTGGCGGACTCCTTGCAACGAAGCCTTAAGTATAAATCGACGGGACAAAAACCACAAGCCTTAAGCGTAAGCGCCGGGGTAATAAATCCCCTCCCCCCTAAGGGACAGGCTTACGGTCGGGGCTTGTAATCCTTGGGCCGGCAACAAGGCGTGCAGTGCACACCGAAACACCAAATAATGCCTGTTTTCCTGGGAACGCAGCGAAGCAATCACTTTCATTCCTTCGTTATTCGACATTCTCTTTCCACCAACTCGTCGAAATGCTTTTTCAGCTTCCTGGCCATCGGCCCGACCTTGCCCTCGCCGACTGTGTGCTTCTCGACGCTGTTGACGGGCATTACCTGCATAATTACGTTGGTCAGAAGGATTTCGTCGGCGCCGAGGACATCGTTGATGTAGAGGTCTTTCTCGACCAGCTCGATTGAATTATCAACGGCGATTCGGCAGAGAGCTTTCCTTGCCACGCCTGCAAGCACCGGCGTCGAGACAGGCGGAGTATAGAGCACCGAATCCTTCACCAGAAAGACGTTGCTTATACAACCCTCAGCGAGGCGATTATCCGTGGTGAACCAAAGGGCTTCGGCGGCCCTTTTTTCATGGGCGAATTTCAGGCCCATCATGCGCGGGAAATAGCTCGTTACCTTGTGCCCGCAGGTCGGGTCGTGCTCGTTCTGCCTGTACGGGCACAGCAGCACCATAACGCCCTTGCGGTAATACTCGGGCGGATAGGCAGCGAGTTTGGCGGCGGTTATGATAAGCGTTGATTTGCGATCCTCGCCCGACATTGAGCCGCCCGTAACGGTCAGACGCATACGCGCATCTTCGAGGTCATTGGCTGCCAGCACCTTGTAAATAGCGTCGGCGATGTAGTCCTTGTCGCAGCCGATATCGATCGATAACGTTTTGGCGCTGAAAAACAGCCTGTCCAAATGATCCTTCAGCGCAAAGACCTTACCCGCACGCGTTCGCATTGTCTCGAACAGCCCGGCCCCGTAAAGCAGCCCGCTGTCGTTAACCGACACGCTCGCCTTATCGGCATTGACCAATTTATCGTTTAGAAAAACCTTTTCCATAATTATAGCGTACCCTGCACGCTATTAATTCCCGCCAACAGCGCTCTTGCTTTTGTGATCGTTTCGTTCCATTCTTCTTCGGGTTCGGAATCTGCTACGATTCCGCCGCCGGTCTGGGCGTAGGCCTTTTGGCCTGCGATAATAACCGTTCTAATCGCGATATTCAGGCATACGTTGCCGTCGAGCCCGATATAGCCTATGCTGCCGGTATAGACGCCGCGAGCGGTCGGCTCGGTTTCGTCGATAATCTCCATCGAGCGAATTTTCGGAGCGCCCGTAATGGAACCGCCCGGAAACATCGCTTTTAGGCAATCGCAAAACGTAATCTCATCGCGAAGCCGCCCGGCGATGGTGGCGACGGCGTGGAAAATGGTCGGATACGCTTCAATTGTTCTCGGCTGAACTACATGCCTGGTTCCCGCCTTGCAGATACGCGCCAGGTCGTTGCGCTCGAGATCGACTATCATGTTCAGCTCGGCCTGCTCTTTCTCGCTGCTTACCAGTTCCTGGAAGTTCTGCTCGTTTAACAACTCGTTCCGGCCCCCGTTGCCGTTCTCCCGCCCCCCCGCGAGGGGCCCTTGGGGCTTGGGGGCAGGCCCGATACGCCGCCTTGTGCCCTTGATAGGCTTGGTGCTGATGGAGCGGTCGTTGATTGTTAGGAACATCTCCGGCGATGCACTGACGATTTTGAATTCCGGCCCGTCGATATAAGCCGAATAGCCGCTCGGGTTGTAGCGGTTCTGCCAGTGGAAAAGGTCTATCGCATCGCCCGCAAAATCGCAATCGAATCGCTGCGAGAAGTTGATTTGATAGACGTCGCCATCGTATATGTGCCGTCTTATCTTGGCGAGCATCCGCAGGTAGTAATCCTTATTCATGTTGCAGCGGAACCGTGCCAAATCGATATCGTCCAGGTCCGCCGGTGTTGGCATCTTGACGCTAATCCTGCCCGCCCGGTCCAGCAGCTTCTCCAGACCAGCCAGTTTCTCGCCGGGCTTGGCGTTATCGCCGGGCAGTTCCAGCGCTATCAGCCAAAATTCTCTGGAATTGTGGTCGTATGCAATTAGCCGGTCGTAGAAACAGAGCCGAATCAGCGGCATAGCAACATCGTCCACCGTCGCAGCAGGCAGCTTCTCGATATATCGCCCCAGTTCATAGCTGAAATAGCCTACCCAGCCGCCTCGAAAAAGCCCGACGGGTAGTCCGTTCTTGCGGTCGTTATCGAGCTTGTACTTGCCAAAAATCCGGTCCAGCTCTGCAAATGGCTCTCTTTGGCCGGTGCGAAATTCGAATATCTCCTTCGGCTCAGCCGCCCAATAACTGAACCTGTCCGCATGGGTCTTGGCGGTATTGCCCCCCAGAATCGACGCCGATCCGAGACCGGCGAAAACCTGACTCAACCCCGCCAAATCCACCGATACGAGAACCCGCCTGCAATGCAGCTTGCATTTTACAGTTTCATCCGTCCGGGCAATGCTATTGGCAGCGGCCTCGTCGGTCATCGGCAGCGCAGCAAAACGGTATCTTCTCGAGTTCCGCCCCTTGGCTATTCGGATTTGCTTCGTATTTGCCATATACCGTCGATTTATGCAAGGCTTTTGAGTTGGTTGGCGATTATCACTTATCGTCGCATGTTCTCCGGCTGAAATAATCAGCCGCCTCGGCCGTGTCGGCGAAGACTTTTGTTGCTGTTTGGGTAATGAATACGGACGGCGCCTGTTTTGCGGCCCAGATTACATAGACCTCCTTTGCCGCCTCGTGAGCGTGCTGGAGTTCTCTTTCTACGCCGCTGGATATGGCGGCTCGCCCGTCCGGCATTGCCGGGATGAAGCTGATTATCATATCCGCCTGGTCTATCAGCATGAAATCGCGTGCGTATATCTGGCTATTGATATCGCGTTCGATTTGACGCACCTCATTCAAATCCAGTCGGACTTTTCGGCCAAGCGCCGTCGTTTCGACAAAGTCCAGTCCTTTCTCCTCGGCCCTGCGGGCGTATTGAGGCAGGAATGCCTCTTCGAGGTCGCCCGGATCGAAGCAGATAAACAATTCCTTCATCGACCGCCTGAATTGGTTTATCTCTCTGGCGACCTCCGGCATGCCGCCGACTGCGGTCATGGGGAAACCGAGATAAGCGCGTTTGGTCCGATCGGAGAAGGCGAGATTGTAGAAGGTCTCGACAGTTCCCTCTTTGCAGCCTCGGGCCAGGCAATAAAACGGGATAGTCTCGTCAATTCCTTTGCAGAGCATTTCCGTGCCGATCATTTCTTCTTCCCGCCAGACGATTAGGTCTTTGAGGGTGTGTTCGATTGTATGTTCGTCGAGCAGGCGGGTGTGCAGCGCAGCAACGCCGTCGATCAGGCAGATATACATATCGGCGTCCAACTGGCGCATCTGGTCGAAATCCACCGCCGGGAACAGCCCGTGCCGCCAGCGAAAAGTGGCGTGAGTATTGACTATCACATTCTCCGCATCGCGCGCCCTGGCGATTATATCCTTGAAAATGCTGCGACGAAGCGAGCTTAGCCTCTTCATCGACATATCCAGAATCTTGCGCGGCGGAATATCGGGGGCCTCTGAGTACATCATATCGCCGA
The DNA here is from genome assembly GCA_041322395.1 of Sedimentisphaerales bacterium. Classification (GTDB taxonomy): domain Bacteria; phylum Planctomycetota; class Phycisphaerae; order Sedimentisphaerales; family Anaerobacaceae; genus JAFGCD01. The sequence goes on along the minus strand of JBGLNQ010000001.1, from coordinate 1,119,836 downwards.
CGTTGCAGAGAAGAACATTCTTACCCCGCCCGCCCGCGTACTCACAGACCTTCTCAAGGTAGCTCTTCTTGTCAATACCGACCATTCCGGTAACAACTATTTTCATAAGGATTCCTGTCTGAAAACGAACCGCAAAAGCTCAGAATCGCTACTATACACAATAACCGTTCGTTTGGCACCATCCTTTTCTCCCAAATAAGAGAGGCCAGGAGCAAATGGCTGCTCCCGGCCTCTTTAACTTCCGCAAATCTTTACTTTCCATTCACATCGCCGCTATTCAGCATCCTCCAGCCAGTTCTGAGCCAACATGATAAGGTCTTGCGTATCGACCGAGTTATCATAAGGGATGCTGATGTCGCACGCCGGATTCCAACGCGACTGGCCCGGTCTGTTCATCCAGGACATCGCTAATATCGCAAAGTCTCTGTGATTCGTTCCGCCGTGCGCATCGAAGTCTCCACGCCCCGGCTGATTGCATCTATCGAGGCAATTCGCTATCAATGACTGCATCCTGGTGCGGCACTCATCTTCGGTTCCTCCAGCTTCGAGACAGGCGTTCAACGCCCCATGTGCATGGCGCCGACATATCTGCCCGCAGTCCGGCGGTTCACACCTTTCGATACAACCGGCAAGCATCTCCTCCGTCATCGCCCTGCAGCGATCCTCGGTTCCACCTCGATCGAGGCAAGCTCCGAACGCTTGCTCGGCATTGTGTTCGCAGCTTTGCTGGCAATTTGGCTCAGGCGGTGCTTCGCAGCGTCCTAAACAATTTTCAAAAACCGTCTTGGCTCTGGCTCTGCAGTCCTCTTCCGCCCCGCCTTTCTCCAGGCACACAGTCAACACTTCATGCGCATGTCGTTCGCAAATCTGTGGGCACTCCGGCGGCTCACATCGCCGCAAACAACCTTCCAGGAGTTCATGGGCGTTCTGGCGGCATTGCTCTTCGGACCCGCCGGCCGCTATGCAGGCCTCGAACTTGCCGACCGCCTGTTGCCGACAGCCGTCTTCGCAATCTTCGCCGGGCGGCGGCTCGCAATATCCGAGACAATTCTTCAGGATTTCATGCAGCCTTGCCTTACACTGCTCTTCCGATCCGCCTGCCTCCAGGCATGCGGCGAATGCACGCTCGGCCTGGTTTCGGCAATTATGCTCGCAGTCCGGACGCTCGCACTTGTGCAGGCATCTCGTAAGAACCCTGTGGGCCTTGGCCCTGCAATCTTCTTGCGAACCGCCATCTTCACGACAGATTGCAAACACATGTTTTGCATGCCTTGCGCAGCCGTCTTCGCAATCAGTCGGCGGCGGAGGTTCTTCGCATCCGGCCAGACAATACTCCAAAACCTTTTGGAACCTGGCCTGACATTCTTCTTCGGTTCCGCCATCAGCAATGCAGCGTTCTCGCACTTGATTCGCCGGCGGCAGTGGATTCCGGGCCTGAGCAAATTGTTAGGGTGCTGGTCTTAAACGACGCGAGGGATTGCCGGCTTGCTGTCAACTCGCCGTTCGAGGCGATGGTTGAGGCCGATTCAGGGGGCGGAAACGCACAGAAAAGGCGTTTTCAGAGCATTGAACGCGGTCTTGAAATAGCAATGTCGGACGGAGCCATCAGAATCGGCTGCGAGAGGGTCGAGGGCAAGGAGATATTGATCGAGCCTGATGGGGCTGATTTCTTCAGCTTGAACGGGGCTGATTATCGCGGAACGCTGCGTCTGGTTGTCAACGAGGGCGGCGATTCGTTCGATGCTATCAACTACATCGGGCTGGAGTCGTATCTTGCCGGCGTTGTCGGCGCGGAGATGCCGAACTACTGGGAGCCGGAGGCTCTGAAAGCTCAGACTATCGCTGCGAGGACTTACTGCCTTTACATAAAGAAACGATTCGGTTCGCAGCGAAGTTGGGACGTGAGCAAGACTCAGGCCCATCAGGTTTATCGGGGCATGGAGGCCGAATCCCCTCAGGTTCGCAGCGCCGTTAATCACACGAAGGGCAAGGTTCTCGTGTGCCGCCAGAAGGACGCGGGCGAAGGGATTTTCCCATGCTACTACTGCTCTGCTTGCGGGGGCCACACCGAGAACAGCAAACATGTGTTCGGCGATTCTTTTGCTCCCCTTGTCGGGGTTGCCTGCCCATACTGTGTGGATGCAGCTCGCCCGAAATACTATTTCTGGCCTACGGCAAGATTTGACAGGGAGGAAGTCAGCGAGAAACTTCTCGAGAGGTATCCGAAACTGCAGGAACTTGGAAAGATTACGGATATCACCGCTTCTGAGCAAAGCGATTTCGGGTCTTATCGTCGTCTTACTCGAATCAAGTTGGCGGGGCCTGCGGGCAAAACCGATTCTGTTCGGGCTGAGGACCTTCGTCTAACCATCGATCCGAACGGCAGTATCTTGCGCAGCACGATATGCGAGATATCTAAATCGAGCAGCGAGTGGGTCTTTGGCTTCGGTCGTGGGTTCGGGCATGGAGTCGGGATGTGTCAATGCGGGGCGCAGGCTATGGCCAGGCAAGGCAGCAAGGCCGAGCAGATACTCGAATACTACTACCCTAATTCTCGAATCGCGGGGGGTTACTGATGTTGAATCGGTCTGGGTTTTGTCAGTTGCCGCCTGCAGTGAAACCGCAAGCCAAATGCCGCCTTCTCGGTATAATCGAGGCTGAACCTCTGTGGCGTTCCTATGATTTGGCCTTTGGAGGGCGCCGTCATGGGTGATTTTCGCGTATTGAATACGGATTGTGATTCTCAAGGTCGCACCGGCCTGATTCAAACCGGGCACGGAAAGATTGAAACTCCTGCATTTATGCCTGTTGGCACAAGCGGGGCGATTAAAGGTATAACACCGGAACAGTTGACGGATGTGGGCGCGAGCATCGTCCTTGCGAACACCTACCATCTTATGCTTCGACCGGGGGTTGAAGTCGTCGAAGCTTTAGGCGGGCTGCACGCCCTGATGAACTGGGACGGGCCTATATTGACCGATAGCGGGGGTTATCAGGTCTTTTCGCTCAGCGAATTGGCGAAAATTGACGACAACGGTGTCGAATTCTCCAGCCATATTGACGGATCGAGGCTGTTTTTAGACGCGGAAAGGGCTACGGAGATACAAAATCGGCTCGGGGCGGACATAATTATGTGCCTGGACCAATGCACGTCTTTCCCAGTGGAGGCCGATGACCTTAAAATCGCTGTTGACCGAACTATAACCTGGGCCAAACGCTGCAAAAATGCTCACGGCAAGGCCAATCAGCATCTTTTTGGAATCGTCCAGGGGGCAATCGACCCGGAAATGAGAGCGTATTGTGCGAGGGAACTGGTGAAATTGGACTTTGATGGCTATGCGATCGGCGGATTGGGCGTAGGCGAAGGCCACGAAAACATGATCCGGACAGTCGCCAACACAACCGCTCTCCTGCCGGAAGACAAGCCTCGGTATCTGATGGGCGTCGGAACACCGACCGATATTATCGCTTCTGTCAGGGCGGGAATCGACATGTTCGACTGTGTTCTGCCCACTCGCAACGGTCGGAACGCTTTTGCCTTTACGTCGAGCGGCCCGGTACGCTTGAGAAACAGCATTCATATAAAATCGACCGAGCCTATCGAGGCGGGGTGCGACTGCTACTGCTGCAGGAATTTCTGCCGAGGGGCGATCCGGCATTTCTTCAACATTTCAGAGATGTTGGGGCCTATCCTGGTCTCTATACACAATCTTCGATTCTACCAGCGGCTGATGGCTCGAATCCGCGAAAAGCTCAAATCCGGAGAATTTTCACGTTGGGCGGAGAAGGAATTGCAAAATCGTTATTGATTATTCTTCGTCGATAAACTATCATCCCGCAAAAGCCCTGTAATAATCTGATATGAAGGGAAAATAAAAATGGACAATATTTGGATACTTGCAACGAAAGATGGCTCGTCGCCGTCTGGCATTACTTCCGAGGAGATAACCTCCGAAGGGCAAACATCGACGCTTACAAGCAACAATACGGGCGACCCTAACGACACGGGGGGGAGGTCAGGCAGCCCGGGCTTTGGAAATATGCAGTATATTTTCCTGGCCTTTATGTTTGTTATGATGTATTTAATCCTTTTTAGAGGGCCTCGCAAGAAGCAGCAGCAGCATAAGCAGATGGTTCAGACCCTTGCAAAGAACGACAAGGTGCGGACTATCGGAGGTATAATTGGCACAGTGGTTGACGTTAAAGGGGATGAAGTAGTCCTCAAAATCGACGAGTCCAATAATACTAAAATACGTCTATCTGCTTCAGCGATAGGAAGGAATTTGTCGAAAGATAATGGTTAGCATTCGGCATTAGCAGTTTGCGATTTGTGCTTCCAATTGTTATCGGACAGAACTCTGCTTAGGGCTTGTAGAATTTTCTTTTCGCCCGGGCCGTTGAATGATATTTGCTTAAATCAAGGAATCAGGAACCCGTTATGTACAAGAATTTGGTCTGGAAAATCATATTAGTCGCTGTTCTGCTGGTTGCCGCCGTCTGGCGTCTGTTTCCCCCAAGCAAGACCCTTAGGCCGGGTATAGACCTTGCAGGCGGAACAAGTCTAATCTACGAAATCAACACGCAGGGGCTAAACGAAGGGGAAAAAAGAGGTCTGTCCGACAAAATGATAACAGTCCTGCGAAGGCGCGTTGACCCGGACAATATCTACAACTTCGTATGGCGACCGCAGGGCAACTCGCGATTTGAAATACAAATGCCCCTCGCCAGCGCCGAAGCACGCCAAAAACGCCAGGTTTATGAAATCGCCCGAACCGAGCTTCTGGCAGAAAACGTAACTCAGGCCCTCGTTATGCGGGCGCTCGGGCGGCCGCCGGAAGAACGAGGAAAAAAATTCGCAGAATTTGCCGCGGGCGACCCGAACAAGCTCGAGATACTAAACAATCTTGCGACCGTTCATGACGAGCGTGAAGGTCTGCAGGCCAAGCGCACCGAGTCGGAGGCCGCGTTGAAGACGCAGGAGATGACGATTGAAAAATCGGGCATCCAACTGACCCAGGTGAAATTCAAACGGGGAGACTGGGCGAAGCTTGCCGACGAAGAATTGAGCAAATCGTTGAAAAAATTCATAAATCCCAACGACACAGACCCCAACGACAATATTGCTCTGCTTAAAGGCTATATCAAGACTTATGCCGATTGGCTGGATGTGGTCGGCAAGATAATCGACAGCGAAGAGGGGGTGAATAATCGTTACACGCTGGCGCTGAAGAAGATCGACCAACTGAATCTTAGCGACGATCAGCTCGACCTCTGCCTGGATTTTAAGCTGGGTTCGAAGGATCGGACGAAGACCGTTGCCGAACTCAAAGCAGAATTTCAAGATCGCCACGATCAGATCGATGCGGTTATCTCGGCGTACGACGATTACCTTCCTTTCCGCGGGCGGCTCGACGACCCCAAAGACCTCCAGAGAATGCTCACCGGAGCCGGAATACTCGAATTCAGGATCGTTCCCACAGCCGGAAACCCGCAATCGGACCCTGACCTGATGGCCGGATATGTCGATTCCCTCAAAGAAAAAGGACCCAAATACGCATCCGACAACAAATATATATGGTGCGAAGTCGAAACCGGCCAAGTATGGCGATCGATGGATGAACAAAAACGCCCCTCAATAACCGGCACGTTCGGCAACAAAACGTATGTCCTCGCAAGCAGCAAGCCCGAACAAATCATGCTCCAGGGCGCGGGCGAGAAAAAGTGGAAGCTCGAAAAGGCAACGCAGGGACAAGACCAGTACGGACGAAGAGCAATCAGTTTTGTGCTGGACGAAAGGGGTGGAAACCTCTTCGCAAAAATCACCTCGGAAAACATCGGCCGGCCTCTCTGTATCCTCCTCGACGGTATTGCGATATCCGCGCCAAACATCGAATCAAGGATACGCCGCCAGGGAATAATCACCGGCAGCTACACGGAAGAACAGCAGCAAGATATGATCAACAAGCTCAATGCCGGCTCGCTGCCCGCGATGCTCATCGAGCAGCCCATCGCAGAAAGAACTATCGGCCCATCGATCGGCGCCGACAATCGCGATAAAGGCATCAAATCAGGTTTGATAGGCCTGGCCGCAGTCATCCTGTCCATGGCGATCTACTACACCCTTGGCGGAGCAATCGCCGACGTCGCCCTGCTAATGAACCTGTTGTTCACACTGGCAGTAATGGCGGCGCTTGAGGCCACCTTCACCTTGCCAGGAATCGCCGGAGCAATACTCACTATCGGAATGAGCGTTGACGCCAACGTCCTTATCTTTGAGAGAATCCGCGAGGAGCAGCAGCGAGGCGGTTCTCTTAGAATGGCCATCCAGAACGGCTACAAGAAAGCCTTCAGCGCCATTTTCGACTCCAATATTACTACAATAATGACCGCTGCGATCCTTTATTGGGTCGGCTCGGAAGAGATAAAGGGCTTCGCCATCGTGCTCATGATTGGCCTGGCGTCAAGCTTGTTCACCGCCCTGGTCGTAACTCGATTAATCTTCGATTTGCTCATCAGCAAAGGAATTATCAAAGAGCGCCTCGTCATGCTCCACCTCATACGTAAGCCGAACATAAACTGGATGGCCTTAAGACCCATTTTCTTCACCTTGTCCGCCATCCTCACTGTTGGATGTATAATCATATTCCTGACAAGGGATAACACAAAAAACAGTAAATATGACATCGAATTCACCGGCGGCTCAAGCGTCGAGCCTGTCTTCAAGGAGGGAGTCAGACTCACCAGGCAGGACGTGGAAAACAGAATCCGCCCCTTCCTCGCATCAGTGAACATCTATAGTATTGGAGCCGAAATCGGACAAACGCCCACCGGAGAGAGAATATATAAACGGTATGAAATAAACACCATCGCCACAAACAAGGTAATTGTTGAGGCTGCTTTCCCGCCGACGGAGCAACATACGGCATCCGATTTGACCGCCGCCGTCAGGACAACGCAAAAGCAGCCCCAGTTCTTGTCGGATTTGACTAATTTGCTCGTAACGCAGGATGATAAGGATCCCTCGAAGTTTGTTATTACCACCAGCCAGCCAAATCAGGCTCTGGTAAAAGAAATATTGACAAAGGCGCTTCCCGGCGCGGCCATCTCCGAACCCAAGCTTGAGGAAACCGTCAACAACGCGGTGCTCAAGGCCTTTGAAAACGAGCTCGAAATCCAGCAGAACCTGACGCCGACTTTAACGTCGGTTGAGAAGGTATCTGTCACAACGGTTGAATCTCATCCCGAGCTTGATGAATTCCTCGGCGGCGCGGTAATCTCGTGCAAGCTGGAAAAAGCTGCGACTGCCGCCGATATAGAGCAGAGACTCGCCGCGCTGCGGTTCAAGCCCGATACTCAGAATCTCGCGCGCTATCCCTACAAAATCCTCGCTCCCGACCTCAGCCCAATCGCCGACCCGAATCAACAATTGCAGTCGTTCGTCTATGTCAGCGCCGAGCCGGAAGCCGCACTTCGACAGTTGTCCGACGAAGAGTGGACGCAGTTTGCCGACAATGAAAAAACCAAGGTCCTCGCCGCCGGACAGCTCGAAACCTCTCTGCCCCACGTAAGACAATTTGACCCTTCGGTCGGTGAGGAGGCAAAAACCAAAGCGAAGATTGCCATAATCTTGTCGTTGATTGCGATGTTGATTTACATCTGGGTTCGTTTCGGAGATTTCCGTTTCGGCTTCGGCGCAGTAATAACGTTGTTTCATGATACCTGCATTAATGTCGGAATCGTCGCCGCCTGCACTTATGTCGCCACAACATCGATAGGCCGGGCGCTCCTCATCGGAGATTTCAAAATTGACCTGGCCATGATAGCAGCCTTCCTGACGCTGCTCGGATATTCAATCAACGATACAATCGTCGTGTATGACCGCATTCGAGAGAACCGCCGCAAGGGCGTCGTCCTGACGCCCCAGATCATCAACAACAGCATCAATGAGACCCTTTCCAGAACCCTGCTTACAGGCATGACCACTATTATGGTGGTTGCGATAATGTACATATTCGGAGGCAAGGAGCTGCGGGGCTTTAACTTTGCTATGCTCTTCGGCATCATCGAAGGAACCTATTCATCCATAGCAATATCCGCCCCTGTATTGTTGCTGCGCGTAAAAGCCAAAACGGAAAGACAAAGAAGCCGAACACCGGCGATAACGAAGTAAGGAATCCGCCTCCGGGCCCCCAGGGGCTCTGGCGGGGGTGGCACGCGCCGCTTTTACCGCCTTGAATCCCAAACCGCCCGGCTCCCCAGGCGGCTGTGGTCGGCACAAGATGCACAGAGACTTCAAGATAGGATTGATTTCGGGGATGGTGGTTGTAATCGCCGCGACCATCTACTTAGCCACACGCCCCGATCTAAGCTTCAAACGCCTGCGCCCCCGCAGCGTCCCCCCCAGCCGGCAGTCCCTCAGCCAGCCCCCTGCCACCCCGGATTCGCTGTACCCGCCCGGGTCCGCCGCGCCGCACGAATCACCGCCCCAAGACCTGGGCGCCCAAGACTGGACCGCCTACGAGCAGGCTGAGAAAATACAAACCCAGAAATTCCACATCGTCCGAAAGACAGAAACCCTCTCTGACGTAGCACGCCAATACTACGGCTCACCCGCAAAGTGGCAAAAAATCTACCAGGCAAACCGCAACGTTGTTACCAACCCAAACGCCCTCCGCCCCGGAACCAAACTAATCATCCCGGATTAAGGACTTGTAAATAAGTCACGTTCTTACAGGGCTTTTGCCGCCTCTTTGTCGATAAGCCATGTTACTTTGTCGAGTACGGGCCAGAGTATGTGGGCCGGATAGCGGATGTCGTCGGGGTCGGTGTTGAATACCTCTTCTAATATCTTGGCCTTCTCTTGTCCGCAGACCAGCACGACCAGATGTGATGCCCCGCATATAACAGATCGGGTCAGCGTCACTCGATTGTGCCTGTCGCCCATGACATAAACGACGCAGGCCAGGTCAGCGGTATCGAAGCAGGCGTAGGAATCGGGAAAGAGCGAAGCGATATGACCGCCCATACCCATTCCGAGAACAATTAAATCGAATTGCGGGGTCTCGCCAGGCCCGATTCCGAAAACATCTCTAATGGTCTGTTCATATGAAGCCGCCGCAACTGCAAAGTCGCCGTAGTCGGTCGGGATCTGATGTACGTTTTCGGGAGGTATTGCGACCTTGTCTATAAATGTCGCCGCCGCAAGGTTGTAGTTGCTCCATTCGGAATCAGGCGGGACGTAGCGCTCATCGACCCAGAACAACTGAATCTTATCCCACCGAAGCGATTGGCCCTGCGGGCTTTCCGCGAGTAACTCGAAAAATCGCCTGGGAGTTCGACCCCCTGATATAGCAACGCAGAAAACATCCTTTTCCTTAATCGCCTTTTCAGCGTCTGCGACGAACAGATCGATGCTTCTTCTCGCAACACTCTCTGCATCATCTGCAATCTCAACATTTGGTTTGTATTTCGCAGCAGTTCCCATAAGTTCACCGCTCTCGATTTCCCGGGGTTATTCTTTGGCTAAGGGCGATTTGCTCAGCCAGGCGTTTTGTGTCCAAAGACGCATAGACCCTCCGAGCAATCCAATTTGAAACCCCGAAAGAACTGTACCATATTCAACTTCATAATTCCGCCCCAAAAATACAAAGCCTACACTAATGTAATTATGCACCTTGTGGTATATCAAGGCGAGCAAATTCCAGGAAAAATTGAAAAAAAATGTTTTTGCCCCCCCCAGTTGCCGCACTGTAATCCCTTGCTCTTGAAGGAGTTATGAATAGGGGTATGAATTTGAAAGGTTTTTACACTCCCCAAATTTTAATCTGAAGCGCAACGCATAGGTTTACTCCAGAAGGCCTCTGTCGGATACCCGCGACAACGGGTATTCTTTGGGGCTGGCATTACACGCCAATACCGCTATAATCACTTATGTTGCTGTGGAGGATAGGGCTCTGCTGGAGAGCAACCCGAGCGCCACACCAGTGCCGCATAGGCTGGATTGTTCTGGTCCGTCGCCTTGCGTTTTCTGTATTTTGCGACTTTTTCGGGTTTTGGAGTAATAGGTGTATGGACTATGTAGTGCGACAGAACAGCAAGAAATGGTCGATCGCGATTACTCTTCATGAAGCCGATACATTCGTCCGTGAGGATATCGGGAATGAATTCTGTCGGCTTTGGATCGGGTAAATTAGCAAAGTTTCCCTTGGGCCACCTTTCTCCGAAATGCCCATATTTTAGTCCATGTACTCGTCGGTATCCTTTGGCGACGTGGAAACCGCGATCATCGGGGTAGTAGTTCGGGCATTCGCCACAATGCCATTTCCCGAAGAAGCCGGTCCTGTACCCTCCGTCAGCGAGGGCTTGAGGCAAAATGACCTCGGTTCTCGGCAAAGCATGACGATGGCGCGCTTCGAAATACTGATCGTTCTCACCTCGATACTTGCTCTTGTCATAAAGACGGTCGTCCGGCCCGGCCGGACCGTTGAAGACAGTTGTCAGTTGTGTCCGTGCGGGATACTTCCCGGAAAAGATGGCGCCCCGGGAAGGATTGCAAACAGGAGCCGCCGAATACGCGTTCAGGAATCGTATGCCTTCGGACGCCAGTTTGTCAATATGCGGCGTTTCATAATAGGTGCTTCCAGAGCAGCCGATATCCTTCCATCCCATATCATCAATCAGAATGAACAGAATATTGGGCTTGTCGGTCTTCGCGGTTGATGCGAGTGTCTTGGACGCGCATCCCGAGAGAGCTCCGCAACCAGCCAAGGTGGCCAGATGTAAGAAATGACGTCGATTCATGGATACTCATCTCCTGTTTTGTTTATCAACTGACAGGCATTTTGATTTTACAACAATAGACCGGGATTTCCAATTTAAACGGTTAAAAAACATAATTTCGTCCTGTTTATAATACTGTGTTCATTCACATGTCAATATATGGCTTCCGGAACCAATTTCATCCACGAACAGATGCTCGCCTTGAAGCTGTGCCTTTACCTTCTTTCCGTCAATAGCAAGAATTTTCGACTGGTTATTGCCTCGAGGCAAGCCCACACATGCAAGCATATTAACCGGGATATCAATGACCGATGATCCCTGAAGGAATTCAATCATCGGTCCGTCGGGAGCCTTGCTTTCTGCTTCCTCTTTCCCTTTATATAACAACACCTCATCGCCCTTTTTCATGTCGATCTCATAGATTCCCGGCGAGACCTGTTTGAGCTTGAGTTGGGAATCGCTTTCAATATGGATCTGTCCGCTTAAGCCTGGTCGCACACGACAAGTCTCGCCGGCCAAACTCTTGATCCGCACCCATTGTGTCTGGCCGGCTGTGCGTTTTGCCGAGACGAGGAAGGCGCCTTCTGTTCGTAAATCACGAAACTCCACATCTTTCCAGGTGGAGGGAATGGCAGGGAAAACGCGAATAGGCCCCGACTCGTCTGCCGCCGGGTCTGTCCAACTCTGAATCAACATGTTTTGAACGATGTTCACCATACCCAGCGATGACTCAAGACAAGGGTTAGCGAACCACATACCGTTCGGAAACAGATCACCCTGCAAACGTTTCAAGCCTTCCAATACCGTATCTCCCTGCCCCAGCGCCGCACCGATCGGGCCTGCATGCGACTGCACCATTGCGGGCAGACTATCGATCGAATGAGCACGATCATAGGACGCCTGCAATACATCCATCGTGCCCTCTTGTTCAACGTTCACCAGATAGAGAGGATAGATCATCAGCAGGTTTGAAAAATGGCGATGCCTGGGAGAAGATGATTGCTCACTACCGAGACGGAAGCCGTATTCATCTGCGGGGAAATCCACCAGGTTATTCACGACATTTTCCCATTGCGGGATCAGCGGATCATCGATACCCAGCCGTTTACTCGCCTTGAGCAGCGTGTAACATCCCCATTTAAACAGGGCCAGATCAAAGTTACAGTCCTTATGTACACCTGTTTCCGGCGAATAAGTCGGCTGCAGGCGAAGCTTGCCGTCGTCACCTTTCTCTACCATGTGGAAGTAGAGGTTGATACTGCGGCGAAGCATCGGATAAATCTTCTCCCGCAGCATCTCGTCGTCCATCGAGTAGCGGTACTGACTCCAGAAGTTGTTAATCGTCCAAGTCAGGTTCCCCACTTCAGCAAAATATCGCATATCCTGTTCGCGGTTGCCGATCATATCTCCGGCCACTTCATGCGGCAGGTACGCGGAGTCTTTCTGCCATTCCACCGGCCGCACCGCCTTGATCAACTCCTCACGCCCGTTATAAAGCCTGTCGAGCAATTCCTGCCCCTGCTCCAATCGATTAGCCGCATATACCGACCAATGAGCGCATTGAATATTCCAGTTGGTGGTAGTATAAGCCCACGGGCCGCCCTGGAACCAAATGCCAGAGCAGTCTATGTAGTACCGTCCGATCCTGGATGTGCAACCGAAGCGATAGATTGTCTGCCAATAGAGCGACTCTAAACTTTTGTCAGGAATAGTGATAAAACTCCTGGTGTAATAACTGTGCCACCAGTTACGATGAGTCTTCGTCCATTTAGTTTTATCAAGTTTCAGAAAACGCTTAACATCCTCAACAGCCGTCTTGGCAGCCGTTGATTCGGGATAGCTGTTTGCAATACTTACGATGTGAGTGCGGGTTTCTTTATTAACCTGCTCACTCCAGGCCGTTGCATACTGCCCGCCCGCAAGCAGGTCCTGCACCCATACGGAAACATTACCTTTTTCTTCCTGACGCCCCGGGGGATTGGGCTTATAGAGTTTGAGGGTCTTAGCGTAGTGCTTGCCGTATTTCTCAGCGAATGCGGCGATCTGCGACTTATTAGTCGGATAGTTGGGCCGCGATGATTTAGCCTCGATCGGATGCCAGGTCCAGCTGCATCCCCGCTCGCCGGCCGACGGGGTCAACTCCGTGACAATCGCCATATCTTCGGCATGGGCGAAATGACGAATCTGAATCTTACCTTTGTCTGTTTTGATCGTCCCTGTCAATTCGGCATTGAACAAATCTTTACGCCAACTGCAGCCAGTGAGTTTGCCAACAGGATGCAATGAGAAATGGCCGATCTGAAAGTGAGGCCGACTGTAGGCGGGCCAGCCGTATGTGTCGTCGCGATGGTCATGAACATCGGCGCGGAACACCTGAAGGCGAATAGTGTTGTCTGCCTGATATAGCATGGAACCAATCGATGCATTCCCAAAATGAGGCGCTTCCCGCCAATTGCGCGGCAACTTATCAAAGGTCATATCATGCTGCTGCATGAAGGCCGGCCAATCAATCTTCTCCTGGGCCAAGCCTGAATCTGCGGCCGTTGTTTCACATCCGAACAAGAAGAACATAAGAGCCGCGATCAGTGCCTGAAATATCAATTCATTCTTCATTACTATACTTTTTGCAAATATCATTAACCGTAGTTTCATTTCGGTTTCAACTTCTCTATTCATATTACCATTGATTTAAATCACCTACAAGAAATGTATCTGGTTGATGAATGGTCCCGGGTCGTGGCGGATCACCTTCCAGTCTGTCCACTTACTTTTGGCTGAAGCGGATGCGATGACCAGTTCCCCGCGGGTGAAATAGATATGCCAGTCCCACTTCTCGCTCTTGTTCACCACGGAGCCAGAACAATGGCCCGGCCAGCCGACGAGCCTCCATGGGCAGTTCGCGAAACTGCTTTTCGAGAACGATCCGGTCGGGCTCCTTCGGCTTATCTTCTCTTGCGTGAGTGATCACGAATTTGACCAGTTCCTGACTATGAAACCAGCCAGACCACATATTGTGGCCCTGTCCCTTAACTACCTCAAGAGTCATCTTTCCGCCGAGTTTGTCGTATCTCTTTTTCAGTTCAGCGGAGTTCTTGTCCAGCGGGACCAGCGTGTCCTTGTCTCCGTGAATATGGTAGATGGGCACCTTTGCTCTTGCAAGCGGAGCAAGGCGATCAATGGGGTTGTGTTTGGTAAGCTTCGCCGCAAGCTGCTCTTTAGTCATCCCGTATGCTCCGCAGGCGCGGCCCAGGCCGGGGTAACTGCTGAGATTGCAGACAGGGTATATGCCGGCTATGCACGCCACGGATTCGGGATTCTCCGCTGCCCAGTTATACAACATAAGTCCACCGCGGCTCCGCGCAAGCAGTGATGCCTTTTTCGCCAGTCCGCGTTTCTCGACAAGCTCTTTATAGAGAGCCGAATAGACCGCTCTGCCTTTCGGGCTGCCATACGACTCGCCCACGTCCACTCCGGCAATGGCGATGCCATTCTCCAGAAACCTGTCGAACATCCACTTCTCCGCCTTCCCCGGGAGCCCTTTTAGTGTCGGTGCATACCAGACCCATGGGATGAGATTGCCGGATTTGGTCTTTTCCGGAAGGATTAGGAAAGCCGTTCGGTCCTCTATTTTGAAGACCTCTCCTTTGATTGGCAGATTCTTCTCTTGTCCGGCTGTGTCTTTCCGATCAAGCACCTCGAGAATTACGCGGGCAACGCTGTTGCCTTGTGCATTTAATACCTCTATAGCAGCTTCGTTAAATTTGGCTGCATCTCCCGCGATTCGCCCATTTGACCCCGGCGGCACCGGGGTTGTCGTGGCGAATATGAGATGTGCGTACGCCATGTCTGAAAACAACATGCAGACCAGAAACGCCGCCATTACTTTTGTTACTCTCGTCATTTCATTCTCCGTTGCTTTGCCTTCATCTAACGATTGCCTTGCGGCGCGGGCTTTAGTACGTCACCTCCAAGGCTTGGTTCGGCCGTTGCAATTTCATATTCAAACCGGCAATCGGATTGGATCCGGATTCTTTCCCTTAAGCGGTAACGATTCGCCCAGAGTTTTTCGCATGGATTCCAATTGCTCTCGCAATTCTTCTTTCTTTGCCGCGAACTTTGGATTGTCAATCAGGTTCTTGAGTTGATATGGATCGTTCTTCAGGTCGTACATTACCCAGTCACCGGAAAAGTGATACGCATAGGTCCATTCCTTGGTGCGAATGCCCCGCCAGTCGGTTCCAGGCCCGCCGCCGGCGTGCACGTTAAAGAGGAATGCGGCATCACGCTGGGTACTGGACTTTCCAAGAAACGTTGCTGAATAATCCAGCCCCTGAACCTGTGGTGGAATGAATATATCGCAAAGACCAAGAAGGGTCGGCATAACGTCCACCGACGAGACAATCCAGTCGCGGCGTTGGCCGGCCTCAATTTTGCGAGGATAACGAAGGATGAACGGAATGTTGATGGATTCTTCCCAGGGCCGCTGCTTGAGCCGATGGCCCTGCGATCCCAGCATGTCGCCATGATCGGACGTGAATACGACGATCGTATCTTCGGAGATACCGGCGTCGTCTAATGCATCATTGATACGCCCAATACAGGTGTCCAGGCTTGTCGTCATCGCGTAGTACTGGAGCAGATTTTCCGTCTTACCGCCGGGTACATTCGGCCTGAGACTCAGCTTCTTATTCTTGTACATTTCAACGTATTTTTCGGGAGCCTTGTACGGGTTGTGTGGAGGACCAAACGACAGGAACAGGCAAAAGGGAGCCTGCTTGTTCTTCTTGATGAACTCAACTGCAAGCTCAGTTTGCACGTCCGGCTCCCAGCCAGGGACGCTAATCGGTCCTTTGGCGTCATTCAGCCAGTATTCAGGTTTGAAATGCTGGTGCGAGCAATTGCGGACCGCCCAGAAATCCCAGCCTCGTCGGCTCTTTGCATCCACAGGATTATCACGATTTCCAGCTAAATGCCATTTGCCGATGTAGCCGGTGGTATAACCATGCTTCTTCATCAGTTCAGAGATAACGACTTCGCTGTCCGGCAGCCGAATATCGTTATAGATTACACCCGTCGAGTGACCGTAGCGTCCGGTCATGAGTTGGGCGCGGTACGGAGTACACACAGGTTGAGTTGAAATCCCGTTCGTAACCAACAAACCTTCGCTGGCGAGCTTATCCAGATGAGGAGTGATGACCTGCTTGTTTCCCATGCAGCCCATAGCATGCGCACGCATTTGATCCGCGAAAACAAACACGATATTGGGTCGCCTGGCCGACTTCTGTGCTGCGAATAGCCGGCTCCCTGCAGCAGCAACGGGCATCGCCGCTGCTGCTGCCAATCCTGTTGCTCTCAAAAAATCTCGTCGGTTGCATCTATGCATCTTTGTATCTCCTTACCAAACGCTTGAAATGATTTTTCGACGGCCTGCCGACGATAAAGTCGATTTCTTTGTTCGACAAGATTACCGGCGCCATCAATCAGAACTCGGAACATTCAACGCCTCAAGTACAAGGCCCGACAGGAAGATGTTGCCCTTCTTGCTCAGGTGAACGGTGTCACGCGTCAGGATTCCTTTGGCAACATTGTCCCGGTTGTGTTCTTTGAGGTAGGCCATGAATGCCTCTCGCAGATCAAGCAGTTGGGAGCCGGTTTCCTTTGCGACTTTCCGACTTATGTCCGAATACTCTTCGAGCATCTTGTCGAACTCGTTCGTACCGTCGGTTTTCTCTCCGATCACAGTCGGCGTACACAGAATCACCCTCGCTCCGACGGCGTTGATCCGTTTGATCAGATCGTACAATCCGGATTCAAAATCTTCTTTCGTCGTGCCTTTGCCCCATTCGCCGTTCCACCACCACACGTCATTTATGCCGATATAGATCAGCACTATCGTGGGCTTCTTCTGGAGCACATCGCGATCAAGGCGTTTCTGGCAATCAGGCACTTTGTGTCCGCTGATACCGGCGCCAATAACCTTGACATCCAGATCGGGGTATGCCTTTGCGATCGCCTGTGACGTTAATGTAACGTATCCATCGGGTCCGACACCCTCTTGCGTGATCGAGTCGCCCAGGAAGACAATAGTGTCCTTTCCCTTGAGCGAGCGATTGTCGAGGGACGCACAACTGCACAGAAGCATACATGCAACACCAACTGCCATTATCGTTCTCATCATGTTTCTCATTGTATCATTCCTTTCTTTGTTTCTGTCGAACGTCCTGAAGGAACCGCTTGAGATGGAGTGTCGAAGGCACGGAATCTCAAGTCGCGTTCGATTCAGTTGCTCTGCGTTTCATTCTCAGGTTGTTTCCTGGGCCATACCTTGAGACGGATTACTTTCTCACCTGAGAGCTGAAATGGTCCTGGCGCAGGATTGCCTGTGTTTCGCTTATTGCCAAAGTAATCTGTGTCGATCTTTAATGCCGAGCCGTCATAGTTCATGTAGGGAAGGTTTGGTGTTTTGGCTTTACCCAGCAGTTCGGTAGTTACAAGCCTGCCTTTTTGCTGCGTCCAGGCTTTATCATAGTCAACATGCAAATACATGCCATCTGGCTTCTCAACCAGGTTGATCCCAGGGTCGATAGCAGGCAGCACCAAAGGATCAGATTCATGCTTTGAAGGTTTAGCGCCGTTCAAATACACGTTGGATCCCATGAACATCGGCAGTTTCACCGGGTCATACTCCGTCAGACCTTTATTTACGATTAGATTGTTGTAGTATCTTTCGTCGCCACTAAGATTCTCTGCAAGCCCTGCAACTTCCGTAGAGTGCTCTTTGAGATAAGGAGTCTTGCGGCGTTCACCGGTATTGACCACCACCCGGCCAGTAATTAGGTTGTGAACATATGCACAACCCTGAGAATTGACCCACATACTTATCGGCGACAATAATAGATTATTATCCACTACAAAAGGACCATGGTTTACCTCAACAAAAATATCCTCTGCTGGACCGTTATCGTGCAGCAGATTTCCTGTAACACGAGTTCCCTGGTTCATCCAGTCCAGCCAGATTCCGCGTGTGGTTCGATAGATATGGTTATTACTAATTACTGTGTCGATAGCGCCATGAAACTTTATTCCGGCCATTTCCGCACCGTTGAACGACCGACCGAGGTTGATATCATGGATCACGTTGCCGGTAACGGTCGAGAACACAGCGCCCATACTGCCGACGATCCCAGCCTGTCCACAGTGCGAAATGTGATTGTTCCGCACGACGTGATGGCCGATGTTCTCTTTCGACCAGCCGTTCTTCAACGCGCGCCGGATCGTGCCCACGTAACCCTCTGCGGATTCCGCCCGGTTATCCCATTCGTCGCCGTACTTGCCGAGCGTAACACCAGTGCAAACGGAGTAGCGGATGGTGTTGTTCTCGATGATCCATCCCTTGGACCAGTGCGTGCCGATCAGGCCGATCTGCTCGGCGGTGGGCGGCGCCCAGGGTGTGGCCGCGTGCTCCATCGTGAAGCCGCGAACGGTGATATAGTTGACTCCCGGTTTCTCCGGATAAAACACCGTCTGACGTGCGTTGACTTCAACGTTTTCCTTGTTGGGGTCAATGCCTTTGAACTGCGCCCATATCGTAGTTTCCGCTTTGTCAGCCTGAGCGAACCAGAGCGGGGTTTTACCAACCGGCTTAATCACATCGGCAAGGGCAAATGTCTCAGCAAGCCAGTCTCCGTTGAGATAGACCGCCCCGGTATGAATCTTGTTTCCTTCGCTACTGAACCAGTCGTATGATATCCTCGTCAACAATCCCGTTCTCTTTCAGATACTCTTTCCTCGTCTGGTCGCTCTTGTGATAAACAAGCGCCTCTGCAATTCTCTCCAGCATATCCGTATCCGCCGCAATCTCCCGCCACTTCTCCTTGCCGCAATGCTTCTCTATCGCCCCCTTAATCTTATGGTAACCCTTCAACTCAACAAAAGTGGCGTCCTTCTCAAACTGTTTCAGATACTCCCCCTCGCTCCCAAGCTCGGCCGCTGACTTCGTGTATTTCCCCTCCAACTGCACAAACCTGAACTCGTCCCCAATCTCCAACTCCTTCCTGATATCTGAATAATATACGTATAGACTCTTTGCATTCGGCCATTTCTTCATTCTCTTTCTAAAAAGCCCTTTAATCTCCCCGTACGCTGCTCGCAACTCTCCTGTCCCTATATCGGCAATCTTCGAATACTTCTCATCAAACTCCGGCTCCCCGTTCTTGATCTCGCAATTTACCTTCCCTTTGTACTCCGGGTCTTTTTCTTTATACGAGCATAGGTTAAACCTCTTGCCCAAATCGCCTCCCAGTCCCAACTCCTTTCGTATCTGGGCAAATGTTACCTTTGCGTTTTTATATGCAAGAGCTTCAATTTTTCCTCTCTGCTCCTTATCAAGCGACAATCGCCCGTTTTTCTTTTTCGTATCCTTCAATTCCAACGTATTAAGCCGGTTAAACAGGGTAAACCGTTCGGCGGTATAACTTTCTTTGGGTGCGCATAATTTGCCTTCAACAAATTCACACCGGCTCATCATCTTCTGAAGTTTGGCGTCATCTATTCCCTCCTCCTTCATTAAAAGATCTTCGATATAACGCTCCTCAAGTTCTTCCTTCACCTTGTCATTACCTAATTCTCGTTGCCTCTTAAAAATCTCCTGGATTTCTTTTTTTAATAGCAACCGCTTAATCGAGTTCTCATATTTATCCTTGGCGTTCCTTTTTCTCCTCTTATCCTTGTTTTTGTCTGTCTGCTTGAGCGTCTCCCAGAACATCTGCCCTATCGTTTCCCAGTCGCTCTCCTCCAGCAATTTTTCTATTCGCGCCAGACCCGCCTTCGCTTTGCCTTCTTCGGATTTGGCATCCCCTTTCTGCATCTCCTCCGCTTTCGTATGAAAATACCAGCCCCGGTGTTTGGCGATATGGTAAAGTATCCTGAATAACTCAATGTCCTCCAGTTTGCGTTTCAATGCCTGCTGCCGGATGAACCATATATCCCATTTCTCTTTCTTATTTATGCCTTTACTGGGCTTGAGAACCTCATCGCGATTAAAACCATCGCCAATTAAATCAAATTCCTTGGCCAGTCGTATCAACCGTTTCAGCCTTCGCGCTTTGCGCCTTGTTGTCCTCCTGCTTCTCCTTGCATTTCCTCGCTGAAGGGCTAAGCTCTTCTTCTGTCTATCCTGTGGTATTTGAAAAGTCCTTACTCCCGAAGCTATTATGCCTCCGTCCACGATTCTGTGTTTTGTCTCGATTGTCCCATCCGGCTTCTCGTCAGGATACTCTTCTTCCTTGATCCTAACCAATCCCCATCCGATGGATCCCACGCCGACATCCAAACCCAAAACAACCTTCTCTGCGTTCATTATGACGCCCTCCTAAAAAAATTCTGAAAATTCGCAATTTTCCTTGACATCGCAGTTCTATTATAGTAAAAGCGAGAATGAAAGCAAGTTATAATAAATCTTCTTCTTGAAGATGTGGAGTATTCCCTTTTAGGTATCTCCTCAATATTATGACTACAAGGGGCAAGCAACAAGCTTGCCCCTTTTTCTATCCCACTAAGCTTCCCAGCCCACCCTTACCCCAACCACCCCTGCTCGCGTCCTACGGCTTTTTTCTGTCTTTCTGCGTGCTTGTCACAACAAGTAATACCGGCCCAGCCGGTATCGCAGGCACTGCCCCATTGGGCATTTCAAAAAAATGCCCGATGGGGTAAACCTTTTTTACCAACACCCCACCAAATAATCAAGCGCCAATAATCAATATCGAAGATCCGGCGGCAATTGGACGGAATCAATCATAGATAATCAATAATCAATAGTCAGTAATCAATAATCAATTACCCCATCCCCCCGTCTCCTGCTCTCCTGATACCCACAACCTGGTCCCCTGATTTCCCGATTTCCTATTCCCCCTTTCCCCTTTACCTATTTTAACAATCCGCGTAAATCCGCGTAATCCGTGATCAACTCTCTCAATCTTTTCACCTCTGCGTTCTCCGTGCTCTCTGCGGTAAAACTTTTTTTATTTTCCCACTTGACTTTTCGACCCCTATTTTTAGCCCAAAAATGAGGGGGTGCAAAAACGTGTCAAAAAAATGCAAAACGCGAACAATTTCGCCCATTTTTTTTCAAAAAGCCCCCAAAAAAACGCAAAACGCATCAATTTCTCAACTTTGGGGAATTTCGCCCTAACTCCTGTACGCTAAACGCTTTACGCTGTTTTTTCATCCCAGTCCCGAAAAAACCAGGTGTCCAATCGCTCCCCAATTCTGATTGCCGGGGATGTAATAGCTCGGGCAGCGTCTCATAAATCGTCCAAAATATCCCCAATCTCTCACTCCGTCAAAGCCCCCCCCCTTCTCTCTGGGCCGCCAAAATAGGTTTGACTCCGCCCGGACGGAGCATTACACTTATCTGCCGAATATGTTTTCAAGCGGCGTTTAACACTGGAGAACCGTATGGACGAGACCAAAATTGTCGCCGAGGGTATAACCTTCGATGATGTACTGCTTATCCCGGCCAAGAGCGAGCTGGTGCCCAGCCAGGCGCAGACCCAAACGCAGTTGACCAACAATATCAGGATAAATATCCCGATCGTCTCGGCTGCGATGGACACGGTAACGGAAGCGGCCCTGGCCATTGCGCTGGCTCAGGAAGGCGGCGTGGGGATAATTCACAAGAACCTCTCCATCGAAGCCCAGCGAATAGAGGTAGCCAAGGTAAAACGCTCGGAGCACGGGGTGATACTCGATCCTGTTACGCTCTCGCCGAGCGAACCGGTTCGACGGGCGCAGGAACTGATGAGCGAGCAGAACGTCTCCGGCATTCCAATCGTCGAGGGCAAGAAGCTCGTCGGCATCCTGACACGCAGGGACCTGAAGTTCCTGAAGGACTACGACGTCGAGATAAGTACGTTGATGACAAAGACCAACCTCGTAACAGGCCCGGCTTCGACCACGCTCGAGCAGGCGAAAGAAAGGCTGCGGGAGTGCAAGGTCGAGAAGCTCCTTCTGGTCAATAAGAAGGGCGAGTTGGCGGGGCTGATTACTATGCGGGATATCGACCGTGTTCAGCAATATCCGTTAGCGGCTCGCGACGAGAGAGGCAGGCTGCGAGTCGGAGCGGCCGTCAGCGTGCACGACTACGAGCGTATTGAGGCCCCGATTGCCGCGGACGTCGATCTGATTGTTGTCGATACGGCCCACGGGCACTCGCAGAACGTCATCGAAACCGTCAGGAAGATCAAGGCCGATTACGAAATCGACGTTATCGCGGGCAATATCGCAACGGGCGAAGCGGCCGAGGCCCTCATAGAAGCCGGGGCTAACGCCGTCAAAGTCGGAATAGGCCCCGGGGCAATCTGTACGACCAGAGTCATCTCAGGCGTCGGCGTGCCGCAGGTCTCGGCGATAATCAACGTCGCCAAGGCCGCGGCCAAGCACAATATCCCCGTTATCGCCGACGGCGGCATAAAGCAGTCCGGCGATATCACCAAGGCCATCGCCGCCGGCGCATCGAGCGTGATGATCGGCTCACTGTTCGCCGGTTTGAAGGAAAGTCCTGGCCAATTGGTCATCTACAAGGGTCGTCAGTTTAAGGAATACCGGGGTATGGGTTCGCTCGGAGCGATGGTGAAGGGTTCGGCGGAGAGGTACGGCCAGAGCAGTTCTACCGAGCTGAGCAAGCTGGTGCCCGAGGGCGTCGAAGGGCGGGTTCCGTACCGAGGAATGCTCAGCGACTTCGTATATCAACTCGTAGGCGGACTGCGGGCGGGAATGGGCTACTGCGGAACGCCTAATATCGAAGAGCTGATGAAGAAAGGCAGATTCGTCAGAATCAGCGCCGCCTCGGTAACAGAATCGCATCCGCACGACATCCTAATTACAAAGGAAGCGCCCAACTACTCCGGGAAACTGCCCTTCGAGGACTAAACGGCGAGAAGAAATGGTGGGCACAGCCCGCCCTGCAATTACTGTCGCCTGTCGGAAATACCCCGGCGCTGACGCTTAGGGCTCGTGGTATGTAATGGCGTCACAATTTTGACGGACACCCCTGTCGCCGGATGGCGATAAATTTGCTCTTGTGGTGTTAATCGCTTCACGTTAGAATCGCCCATATTGAAAGAAAACGACTATATTAAGGAGTCAAGGAGTCGGCCATGAAGAATCTTTGGTGTTTTCTTCTAATAGCCCTGATTGCCGGCCAGGCCCCCAATGCCCCCCGCCAGGGGCCCCCCCTGGGGCCTGGCGGGGGCGTCAATGCGAGCGGCAAAGCCCCGAACGACCCGAACGACCCCAATGCCGTGCTCTTGAAAAAGTGGGACGTCGTTATTAAGGACCCCAACGATCCGAACCAGGTGCTGTGGACGAAGTGGAACGCCGTTATTCGAGTTCTGCAGACAACGAGCCTGTCGGCGGAAACCAAAGGCAAGGTTGTCGATATGATCGTAACTCCGATTTTCGATTTCCAGCTTATGGCCAAACTGGTATTGGGCAGGAGGCACTGGCTCAAATTCGACGAATCTCAGCAAAAGAAATTCACAAAACTCTTCACCAAGCGGCTCAAGGTGTCGTATCGAGAGAAGATATCGCTTTATACGGATGAAAAGGCTGTGCTCAAGCCCATGCAGAGGGAAAAGACCACTGTGAGCATCCCTATGGAACTGATATCCAAGGACAAGAAGATAGCGATAGTCTATAAGCTTCGCAAGCTGGGCAAAAGTTGGAGGATTTATGATGTCGAAATACAGGGCGTGAGCATTCTGCTGACCTATAGGTCGCAATTCGACGATGTTCTTCGCAATGAAAGCGTCGAGGAGTTTCTCCTGCACATGGAGAATCCGCCCGCCCCCTAAACATCAATCTGCCAAATCGGACGGATCCGTGTATGACGAAACGCCGGCCAGTAACATACCTTTTCTTTGACAAGGTCGTTCTGCGTCATCCCATAATAGTCGTTCTCTGCATGATTGCGGCGGTTGTGTTTTTCGCCTTCAAGGCACGGGGGTTCAGGCTGGACGCCTCTACTGAGACGCTGGTTCTTGAGAACGATGAAGACCTGATATACGCGCGTTCGATAGCCGCCCGCTACGAGCAGGCCGAGTTTCTGGTGCTAACCTATACGCCCAAAGCCGACCTGTTCTCGGACAAATCGCTGGCGACCCTCGCCCGCCTGCGGGACGACCTAATCGCCCACCAGCGCGGCGTCTCGGTAATTTCAATTCTCGATGTCCCCCTGCTCGAAAGCCCCGTAATCCCGCTCAAGGAGCTTACCGCCGACCTGCCGACCCTTGCATCCCCCGGGGTTGATAGAGAACTCGCAAGGATCGAGTTTCGCGACAGCCCCCTTTATCGAAACCTGCTGGTCAGTGAGGATTTGAGCACCACATCCCTGCTGATTTATTTCGCCGCCGACCAGCTTTATAGCGATCTGCTCACCCGCCGCAACGACCTGCGCCAGAAAAAAGCCTCCGCCTCGCTGACCGCCCCGCAGCACGCCGAGCTAAAGCGCGTCACCGAGCAATTCCACCAATACAGGGGAGTAATGACGCAGCAGCGACATCAGAACATCACGGCAATACGAAACATCATGGAGAAATACCGCCCGAATGCCGACCTCTTCCTTGGCGGCGTCGGCATGATCGCCGACGATATGATAACCTTCGTCAAGGGCGACCTCAAGGTCTTTGGCATGGGCGTCCTGTTCTTTCTCATTGTCACCCTCGGCGTCATTTTCAGATCGTTACGCTGGATATGTATTCCACTGCTCTGCTGCCTGGTCTCCGTGGTGTGTATGATGGGCCTGCTGGGGTGGCTCGGCTGGGACGTCACCGTCATCAGCTCCAACTTCATCTCCCTTCAACTGATCATCACGCTGGCTATGACCATCCACATAATGGTCCGGTACCGAGAATTAGCCCACCAACAACCTCAGGCCGGTCAGCACAAATTGATCCTTACCACTATCCAGGCCATGCTGAGACCGTGCGTGTATTCGGGCTTGACCACCATGGCAGGGTTTGCGTCCCTGATACTCTGCGATATCCGCCCGGTGATCGATTTCGGCTACATCATGGTCGTGGGTGTGGCCATTTCAATCATTGTGCCGTTCCTGGTCTTGCCGACAACGCTGGTGCTTCTGTCCAGGGATAAACCTTGGTCCAGGGGCAAGGCCAAGTGGTCGCTTACCCCGGCGCTGGGCCGATTCACAGTGGCCCACGGCCCCTTGATCGTCGCGGGTAGTGTCGCATTGCTGATCCTAAATGTCGTC
This sequence comes from Sedimentisphaerales bacterium, assembly GCA_041322395.1. GTDB lineage: Bacteria > Planctomycetota > Phycisphaerae > Sedimentisphaerales > Anaerobacaceae > JAFGCD01. Next base: position 1,094,791 of record JBGLNQ010000001.1, on the reverse strand, counting down.
GGGATCCGCAAGCTCCAGGTGGAGAACTGTTTCATCAACTATTTCAAGTCGAGCACCGAGATACACCAGGGGATGAAGGTCCTGGACCAGCAGCTCGGCGGCACCACGCCGCTGGACGTCGTTATCGACTTCGAGCAGACGGCGTCATCCGAGACCGCTCCGTCCGGCGACCCGGCTGACGCCAATGATGTCTTCGACGAATTTGATGAGTTCGACGCCGCGGCGCAGCAGACCGAATACAAGTACTGGTTCACGCCGGAGAAAATGGCGAGGATCGCGGCCGTGCATGATTACCTTGACGGCTTGCCTGAGACCGGCAAGGTCCTCTCAGTCCTCACCCTGGTCCGGATGGCCGAGCGGCTCAACGGGGGCAAGGCTCTGGATGGCGTGGAGCTGGCCTTGCTGTTTAATCAGATACCCGAACGGCTTAAGGAAATGTTGGTCAGCCCCTATGTGTCGGTCGAGCACAACCAGGTCCGTATCAGTGTGCGAATCCGTGACTCAGACCCCTCGTTGAAGCGCAACGAGCTCCTAAATAGAATCCGGGCGGACCTGACAGGCAGGCTCGGATACAGGCCCGAGCAGATCCACCTGGCCGGCACGTTGGTCCTGTACAACAATATGCTCCAGAGCCTCTACACCTCTCAGATCGTGACCATGGGTTTCGCCTCATTGTTCCTGATGGGGACCTTCGTCGTATTGTTCCGCTCCCTCCGGACGGCAGCCATCGCTATATTCCCGAATGTGCTGGCCGTCAGTTGCGTCCTCGGTGTGATGGGTTGGCTGGGCATCCCCCTCGACATGATGACAATAACCATTGCCGCAATCGGCGTCGGCCTGGCCGACGACGACACCATCCACTATATCCACCGCTTCAAGCACGAAGTCGCGGCCACTGGAAGCTACCGAACGGCCTTGCACCTGTCTCACGACAGTATCGGCCACGCCATTTACTATACCACGGTGACACTGGTCATCGGATTTTCCATCCTGAGTATGTCGAATTTCATCCCGACGATATACTTTGGCCTGTTAACCGTGCTGGCGATCACTGTGGCTTTGTTGGCCTCGTTGACCTTGCTGCCGCAATTGCTGGTTCTGATCAAACCCTTCGGTAAAGAGGTTCGCAGCCCCGGTCAAGCGAGGTAAGATGGTATTAGAAATTCCAATAAAACTCGTCAAGGATAACTATATGAAAACGAACGCATGCCTCATAATTCTCTCGGCGCTTCTTATCACCGGCTGCGCAGCTTCAAACAAGAACCAGTCAAATCGGCTCTTGTCTTCTGAATCGGTCTTGCGTCTTGAGTCCGGGGTCTTGCCTCTGCCCAACGCACCGCCCACCGATGACGATTTCAACTTGCTCGAAGACAAACTCGACGAGCAGGAAATTAAGATTTCCGATCCGCTCAAGCCGCTGAATCGCGCGATGTTTCATTTCAACGACAAGCTCTACTTCTGGGTCCTCAAGCCATGCGCCCAGGTCTGCAAGAAGACCCTCCCGGAGCCGGCCCGCATAAGCGTGCGCCATTTCTTCCACAATCTTACGACGCCGGTTCGTTTCGTCAGTTGTCATCTCCAAGGCAAGCACAAATCCGCCGGTCGCGAGCTGCACCGCTTCGCTTATAACACGACGTTCGGCGTCCTGGGCCTGGGCGATCCCGCCAAGGATAAATTGGGGCTTGAGCCGGCCGACGAAGACCTCGGCCAGACCCTCGGAAAGTGGGGCTTCGGCAACGGAATCTATCTCGTCCTGCCGCTCTTCGGCCCGTCCAGCGCACGCGATGCCGTGGGGCTGGCGGGAGGGCAATTCTTAAATCCGGTTCGCTACGTCGAGCCCGACGAGACGTCTATCGCAATATCAGCCGGCCAGCATATCAACGAATACACCTTCCGACTCGGCGAATACGAATCATTCAAAGAAGCCGCCTACGACCCGTACATAGCAATGCGACGCGCATACATCCAATACAGAAACAAACAAGTCCAAGAGTGAGAGCAGACAGTTACGGGTGGGGCAGGCGGTTTCCAGTGCGGAAGTCCCGTATCTCAAAAAACACCTTTTATGGTGCGAAAATGGGGTTTTCTTGTCTGTCGGATGGGTATTGGGCTGAATGGTCAAGTGCGAAAAGTTTTTTTTGGGGGGGGTTAGATTTTTGGTTTAGGGTTTTGAGTAGTATGGCCCCGCCCACAGGCGGCGGGGCTAAGGGATTGCACCTGCTGTTTGCGACGAGGTTAATCGTTCTAAGGGTGTTCTTGACAGCTTCGCTGCGGCCTGCGAAAGAGATTTCTTCAGCGAGATCGTTTGCGAAGAACGAGTTCGGGGCCTTTGATTCTGCAATCACCGGACGCCGGGATGTTATTTCGGCTGCGATTTCTTCGATACGGTCGTGGTCGGCCTTGCCGCGGAGAATGTCGTAGGCACCCATCTTCCGGAACCTGGCGATTGCATCGGCGTTTTCGTCACCGTGTCCTATAATAACGAGAGGCGCATCCGAGATGTTTTCTGCAGTAGCGAGGAATCTGTCGATATCAGGGTTGAAACGCCGGTCGAAAAGGATCAGGTCGGGATCGTGGGCCTGGATGATGTCCGATGCTTCGGCGATGCTGTCGGCCATAAAGACATCCCGGCTGACACGGCGCGCCAATTCATGGACTTCGGCTTCCCTGCTAATTGCGACAGTTTTGTCTAAACTCATCTGGCCCCAACCGAAACAGTTTGCCCGCTACAGGCTTTTTCACCCGGCATGCTTTTGCATGACCGAAACGCGTAAAATATGTTCCGCATAAATCGTCTTGTGGGTTGAGACTTCTTTAATCTTTTATTGGACGGGCCAATAATGTCACTTAATTGCGTGATTTTATCGAAGGCAAAGTCACGGTATTGCTTTATCGGACACTATTCGGCTTAATAGGGGGGTGAATCGAGTCGGCGAATGTCACAGTGGGTTCGCATAGTTTCTTATGGGACTTGGCGGCATAGTTGACAGGCGTTAGTTCGAGGTTATAGGACATAACATTGTTATCAGATGCGATACGGCGGCAGGATTTTCCGTGGGACGGAAGTATTATCCCGTCGGATGCGGGGGTGCGATTTGAAAGTTGCGGGCGAATCCGGTTTGTGAGATTTCCTTGTAACATCTAAGTTGTGCGGGAGCAAGGGCTTAAGGGGGACGATGCAATTTTGTGTTTTATTGTGGCACGGTGATTGCGTAACGGTGGCAGAGCCCTTATGGGCGCATGTATGGTTGACATGTGAATAAATTGAAAAATTGTTTTGTTTTAAGGCAGGAAGATCAATGAGTTCAGTAGCAGCGATAGGCTCGGCAAGCGAAATCCAGATGGATTACATGAAGCTTCTGGTGACTCAATTACAGAATCAGAATCCGCTCGAGCCGTTAGACAATAATGAAATGGCTTCGCAGTTGGCGCAGTTTTCACAATTGCAGCAGCTTGAGTCGATGAACACGAATTTCTCGGATGTACTCAGCGATATGAAGCGTGAATACGCCGCATCGTTGATTGGTAAGGAGATTTCGTTTAATGCGGACGACGGTTCGGGTGTGGAGACGCCCGCTACAGGGGTTGTGGAGCAGGTGTACAATAATATAAACGGCGAGACGGTGGTTGTTACAGGCAATTATATCGTAGGTTTGAACGACATCGTATCGGTTAAGAACTGAGACAGTTGCAGGTGCAGATTGAGTTAAGGAGAGACAGAAATGAGTTTTGCATTATCAGCGGGCGTTACAGGGCTTCAGGCTCATCAAAGAATGTTGGATATTGCAGGTAATAACCTTGCGAATGTGAATACGACGGGTTTTAAGTCCAGCCGTATTACGTTTTCAGAGTTGCTTGGCCAGACAATCAAGAAGGCTTCGCAACCGACCAGTACGGTCGGCGGCACGAACCCGCAGCAGATGGGCAGCGGAGTGGGTATCTCGGGCATATCGCCTAATATGGCGCAGGGCAGTATTGTTAATACGGGCAATCCTCTTGACCTGGCGATAGAAGGCGAGGGTTACTTTGTGCTCAGTGACGGCGGACAGAGCCTTTACACTCGCGCCGGGGCGCTTGCGGTCGATGCCGGATCGAATCTGATCGACCCTGCGACGGGGTATCTTGTTCAGCGTATCGGCTCGGTTGGCGAGTCGGACGGTTTTCAGACTGCCGGGGACAGCAATGTTAAAGTTCCCTATGACGTCGCGATGGCGGCGAATCCAACGTCTGAGGTTGCTATGGCGGGTAATCTTAGTTCCAATTCGGCGCTTGAAACAACGCAAACCCAGAAGCTATCGTCCAATACGTCTTTTACGACGAGCAGCGGTACGGCGGCCAATTCGGCGACGCTCGTTAGCAGTTTGGATCAGTTCAGCGGGTCATTCGGCACTACGGATACCGACGGCAAGCTGTATGTTACCGGTTACAAGCCGGACGGCACGGCGGTAACAGATACCACCGGATTGGACATCAGTGCGACGACGACGATGAGCGATGTGCTCACTTACATAGATACGCAACTTGGCGCGGCCAACGTCACGGCCAGTATGACCAGCGGCAGGATCGTTGTGACGGATGATGCTTCGGGTTACAGCAGGTCGGATGTCGCACTTTCTTATACCGCTTCGAGCGACGGGACGGATGCATTGACTCTGCCGGCGTATTTCGAGATATCCACATCCGGAGGCGAAGCGGTCAAAAACGTGAATATCACAGTCTATGACAATCTGGGCGGCGCTCACACCCTTTCCGGAGCATTTGTCAGGACAAACACGGCGAATACCTGGGATATGGTGCTGACCTCGATTACCGGCGATATTAGCGGGATAACTCCGGACAATCGACGGATTCGAGGCATAGAATTCGATGCTTCGGATGGTTCTTACTCGGGTCTGAATGCAACGGTCGGCGATGCGTCGGAATTTACTGTTGCGTTCGCGCATGACACGTCGAACCCTCAGGTGATTTCAATGTCTTTGGGTACGGTCGGTCAACTTAACGGGCTGACTCAATTCGCAGCGAACTCTACGGCGGTCGCTCGCGAGCAGGACGGCTACCAGGCCGGCAGGCTTTCGACGGTTTCGGTCAATAACGAGGGTATATTGATCGGTGCGTTCTCGAACGGCATCAAGAAGAACATTGCGACGATTCAGGTCGCGCTGTTCCAGAATACGGCGGGTTTGGAAGCTGTCGGCAGCGGGTACTTCATACCCTCGGCCAACTCCGGTGAAGCTGTTGCGACACAGGCTATGACCGGCGGCGCCGGTTCGGTCCACGGCGGGTCGTTGGAGAAATCCAATGCGGACGTAGCCACCGAGTTCGTGAATATGATTCAGGCGCAGAACGGTTTCCAGGCCAACGCCAGAACGATCAGGGTCGCCAATGACATACTGAACGAGCTGAGCGGACTAATCAGATAACATTAGGCTCAACACCGGATTAAACCGGCGTGGCCTTATCGAGAATCAGAGATGACGGCATCGGTTGCAATGAGTTTTGTTCTTGAAGCTGCGTGGCTGGCTTTGACGCCGTTTGAGCGATGGTCGGCAATTCAAAGCCACTTTGGGGGCGGTTCGCAGTCCGGGCGCTGGATGATTGTTGTTTGCGTTGTCGTGTTAGTTGTGCTGTTGGCCTTGTTTTCGTTGGCGACCATGCGTCGAGGCAGGAAGGCGCGAAAGATGACCCGCAAATCATTTGAGGAATACGCCGGCCAGCGCGGACTGAGCGTTCGTGAGCGTCAGTTGTTAGCGATTGTGGCCGGGAAAGCCGGGCTAAAACGACCTGAATCTGTCTTTACGATAGGCTCGGCTTTCGGCATAGGAGCCGCCAGGATGATTGAGGACATGGGCGAAGGCGAACACGCCGCTGAGGCGAGGGAGCAGTTGAAGACGGAGGTAGCTTTTCTGCGTGGGAAGCTTGGTTTCGCCGGAAATAGTCCTGCTTCGGGCGGGCCGGTTGAAAAAGTGAGGAAGGTTACGACGAGGCATATCCCGGTGGGCAAGAGGCTTTATGTGACGAGGCGAAAGTCTCCCACCAACTCAGATATTGAGTCAACCGTTGCGAGAAACAACGACACTGAGTTGGCTGTTACACTGTCGCAGACGGTTAATGTGGTCTTCGGCGAGATGTGGTGTGTGCGTTATTACTCGGGAGCGTCTGTTTGGGAGTTTGATACGATGGTGGTCAGTTATGACGGAGACACGCTTGTATTGAATCACAGCGATGATATTCGGTTCGTCAACCGGCGTCGTTTTCTACGGGTTTCGGTGAGGCTTCCGGCTTTTGTCGCTCGTTTTCCGTTTATGGTCGGCGGCGACAGAGGCGATGGGATTGATATTAATCAGACTTCCGGTCGGACCTGGGCTCCACCGGAATTTGTCCCGGCGGCGGTAACAGAGATGGCCGGGCCTGGTTTGCGAGTTGAGTCGGCGTTGGAGGTGGAAGTCGGCGAGAGACTCCTGGTTGTGCTCAATCTGGCTGAGCAGTCGGGCGAAGGCTTAGACCTGGCCGAGGCGACCGGACCAAAGGTGGTCGAAAGTATCGGCGAAGTGAGGTATGTAAAAGCGATCGAGCAGGGGTTTTCGATTGCGGTTGAATTAACGGGCTTGGACGACTTCGAAGTAGATGAGTTGATTCGGGCGACTAATGCGGCTTCGCTTCAGGCGAGCGGCAGGACCGAAGAATTGGCTCTCGCAGCGGGTGAGGGGGAATAGTAATGTCAGATCTTATTTCTCAGGTGAGTTCGACACTAAGCGGTTTGAAGCAGGAGTTTCATACGGTTGCGCAGAATATGGCCAATGTCGAGACGGTCGGATATAAGCGCAGGTTCAACACGTTTTCGCAGATTCTCACCGCTCAGGGCGTCGGGGCCAACGGTGAGGCCGGCAGCGGCGTGGGAGTCGGTTCGGCGTTGGATTTCACACAGGGAAGTCTTATCGAAACGGGTCGGTCGCTGGATTTTGCACTGGTGGGCAAAGGTTTCTTTGAAGTTGAGACTCCCGACGGGCCTGTCTATACTCGTAACGGGATGTTTCGCCTTGATCCTAACGGTCAGTTAGTTGATATGGCCGGGCGGGTTGTCGCCGGCGAATCCGGGCCTATCTCGGTTCCGCCCAATGTCGGGCTTTCTCAGATCAGCGTAAGCAACGATGGGAACATAAGCGCCGAGGGCGCTGCGATAGGCAAGTTCAAGTTGGTTGATTTCGGGGATAGAGAAAATGAGCTTCAGCCGGCGGGTATCAACGCGTTCGAGGCGCCCGAAGACGCCAAGCCTGCGGCGGCGGCGGGCCTGGTTGTAAAACAGGGCTTCGAGGAGGGGTCAAACGTGCAAATGGTGGAGGAACTGGTGGATATGATAATGGTTTCGAGGCTCTACGAAGCGAATATGCAGTTTGTCGGCGTCAGAAGAGATGCTTCCAGAAGTATTATTGATGCTGCTATGAGTTGATTCGCCCTGCGGATATTTTCGGCGGGGCCGTGCCGACGAGATGTCGGGATACACAGAATAAGGAGAAAACAAATGTTAAAAGCGTTTTCCACTTCTGCGACGGGAATGGCGGCGCAGCAGATGATGGTGGATGTCACTGCTAATAACCTTGCGAATATCAACACCAACGGCTTCAAGCGGAGCCAGGTTGATTTTCAGGATTTGCTTTACATCAAGATGAGGGAGGCCGGGTCGGAAGTATCGGCCGGTATGAAATCGCCGAGCGGGTTGGAGATAGGCAGCGGGGTTCGGGCGGCATCTACTGTAAAGGTGTTCTCCATGGGCGAATTAGTGAATACGGACAGGAACCTGGATGCGGCTATTTCCGGAGACGGTTTTTTCCAGATAACCATGCCCGGCGGCGGGGCCACAAAGTACACGCGGGACGGCGCGTTTCAGCGGGGTCCCAATGGCGAATTGATGACAAGCAGCGGGTATCTGATAGAGCCTGCCATTACGATTCCCACGGATGCCGCCTCGGTCAGCATCGCCCCGGACGGAGGAGTGAATGTCACTACTTCGTCGGGGACGCAGTCGGTTATCGGCAATATTATATTGGCTCGCTTTCCGAATCCTTCGGGTCTTTCGAGCGAAGGCGACAACCTTTTGGCTCAAACCGAAGCAAGCGGATCGCCTTTGACAGGCACCCCCGGCGAGAACGGTTTCGGTCAGATTCAGTCGGGATTTCTTGAGAAATCCAATGTGCAAATGGTCACTGAGCTTGTGAATCTGATAACGGCTCAGCGTGCCTACGAGACGAATTCTCGTGCGATACGAGCGGCCGACGAGATACTTCGCAAGGCGATTGAGATAGCAAGATTCTAACAGCGAGGTAATGATGCGTAAAACAGTTGCCATTACTATAATAATTGTCGGCATGGTTTTTTCGACTGGCCCCTTGGGAGCGGGCGTCGCCTCGGCCGACCATGCCATGGCCGGCGGGCTGCGAATATATCTGCCGCGAGAGATTGTGATCGAGGGTAATACGCTGAGCCTGGGACAGATCGGGATAGTTCACGGGGAAGAGTCTCTTGTGGCCAGGGCCGGGGAGATTATTCTTGGCCGTATTTCCGTGCCGGGCCAGGAGGTTACGGTCGATAGGATGATGCTGTTGAGCAGGCTGGCGTGCAACGGGATTCCGGCGTCAAAGATCCAATTGAGCGGCGCCGAGAAGGTCAAAGTGCGTCAAAGGGGGCATACTGTAAAGGCCGAGGATTTAGTTGAGTCGGCAAGGTTGTTTCTGGGCAAGAATCCGCCTGCAGGTTCGATTGGCGAATCGGAATTGCTGAGTTCTCCGAAAGATTTGCTCGTTGCCGGGGTGCATTCCGACATAAAGCTGGTTCCTCGTATTGTTCCGAGCGGTGCGGGCAACCAGACTCGCATTGATGTGAGCGTTATGTCCGGCGGCAAGGAGATATCCAGCCGGCGAATAATCTTCCGTCACAAGTATAACGGCCAAAAGCTTGTAGCGCTGGCGGATATTGGGGCCGGTGAGGTAATCAGTAAAGAGAATGTCAAAGTTGAGAAGACTGTCTCAAGCTATTCTCAGGCAGCGAGTTTCTCGGCCCCCTACGGGTTGATTGCCAGGTGTCATATTCCCAAAGATGCGGTTGTTTATCCCAACATGGCGGGCCCGGCCAAGCCGGTCATCCTGGTCAAGCGGAATCAGAGCGTGGTTATCAGGATTAACTCGGGCGGGTTGGTAATAACGGCTGTGGGCAGGATGGTGGACGAAGGCGGCGTCGGGGATGTTGTTCGGGTGCGGAATGTCGATTCGCAGCGAGTGATTGCAGCCAGAGTAAACGAAGACGGGACAGTCGGGCCGATATTATGAGTTCTGTAAAATTGCAGAAGCCTTAGAATGAAAGGAGAAGCAATGAGAGATAGAGTATTCACGGCGTTCGCTCTAATATGCTTTTTAATGTGCCAGTGCAATGTGGCGCCGGGCGAGTCTATATGGGCCAAGCGCGACAAGAATATGCGGGGCATATATGTCGATGACGTGGCTCGCCAGATAGGGGATATTCTGACGGTTAATATCACCGAGGCCAGCAAGGTCGATAACAAAGCCAAAAGAGACCTTCAGAAGTCGACGGATCGCTCAACAGCTTTTGATGGCGAACTTGGTATCGACCATGTACTTCCGAGCATACCGGGATTCAACATGTCGGCAAAATCGAGCAACACACTGTCCGGCAAGGCCGACTTCAAAGATGAGCGGAGCTATGTGGATAGCATTTCGGTCGTGGTTGTTGACATTCAGCCTAACGGAAATCTTGTGATAATGGGCGCGCGGGACCGGGATATTACAGGCGATATCCAGATGATTGAAGTGAGCGGGATAGTGCGTCCGAGCGATATTGCATTCAATAATAGTATCAAGAGCCAGCAGATCGCAAACTTTCGCGTAGTAACGAAAAGCAAGGGCGTTGCCGAGCCTTATAATCGGCCTGGGTGGCTTGGGAAATTGTTCGACATAATTTGGCCTTTCTGATGTATTTGTGTATTTTCCGGTTTTTTTTGAAAGATCAGGAGATATGAGAATCCGTTTCATATTCGTGGTTTTGGTTGTGTTGGGCGTAGCCGGTCCCGGTCGTTGCGGCCGCATCAAGGATATCGCTGATATTCAGGGTGTTCGGAGCAATCCGCTGACGGGGATAGGTTTATTGGTCGGCCTGGCCGATACCGGCGATAAGGCGTTGGCTTCGCAGCAGATACTCACAAACATATTCAGAAATTCCGGACTTGTCCTTTCTCCGAGCGATTTTACGGGGGGCAATGTCGCTGTTGTTATGGTCACTGCCGAGTTGGGGCCTTTCGCTCGCAGCGGTTCGCGTATCGATGTTGATGTTTCCTCGATAGGCGACGCATCGAGCCTTCAGGGCGGGATGCTTCTTCCGACTCCGCTTCGAGGTCTCGACGGTCAGGTTTACGCCGAGGCGCATGGAGCGGTATTCATAGGCGGTTGGTCGGCTGCGGGCAAGCAGGCTTCGGTGACGAAGAACCATCCGACAGTCGGTCGAATACCGGGCGGAGCGATTGTCGAAAAAGAGGAAATAGCGACGTTCGTGGAGAGTATCGGCAAGGATAGGGTCATTACTCTAAATCTGAGAAACAACGATTTCTCGACCGCCGAGCGTATCAGCACGGCTGTCAACGCAATTCACGGCGGCAGCACAATGGTTGTCGATGCCGGCACTATCAGGGTGAAGATACCGGCGGAAATTACCGAGATGCAGGTGGCCGGTTTTATCGACGAGATTATGATGCCGGATGTGAAGGTTGATGTTCCTGCGGTTGTTGTTATCAACGAGCGCACGGGAACTATTGTGGTCGGCGAGAATGTAGGTATATCGGCCGTAGCAATTTCGCAGGGAAGTTTGGTTGTTAAAGTCCAGGAGACGGCGATAGTATCGCAGCCAACCGCACAATTCTCTGACGCGGGAACGACTGAAGTAATCCCGGACACAATCGTGGGCGTCGAAGAAACGGGTGGTTACCTGATTCCTGTTAACCGTGCGGTCACGATAGCGGATGCCGGCCGCAATGGCCCGCGCACTTGCCGGATTTGTCCATGCCCATCTGCCTTTTGACCGTTATTGTAAAGCAAGGCAAGGCGAGGCTTATCCGATAGTCTCATTATATCTGGACTCTCATAATTTACAGCTTTGCCGGGAGTCTCTTGAAGGGCACAAGAATCGCTTTAAGCTTCGTATTCGCAGTTATACCGATGATCCGAATTATCCCCTCTTTTTTGAGATCAAACGCCGGATGAATAGTATCATCATCAAAGACCGTGCACGGGTCAAGCGTCACAACGTAGCGAGTTTAATTTCGGGATTATCTCTGCCGCCCCATGATTACAGCACAGACCACGAGACACTCGAGCAATTTCGGCTGTATGTGAACAGTATTAACGCCGCTCCTGTAATAAAGATTCGTTATATGAGAGAAGCATACGAAGATGATTCGCATAACAGGGTAAGGGTAACATTCGACCGGCAGCTTGCATTTAAGGCATGCAATACGTCCGATGTGTTGTTTAATGACCCCCACTGGCAAGATCATCCCGGCAGCAGTGTGGTTGTCGAGACCAAGTTTACCGACCATTACCCGGCCTGGCTGCATCAGATGGTCAGGATCTTTAATTTACGTCAGCAGTCTGTATCCAAGTATGCTCGCTCGATCGAAAAAGCCTGCATGTTGAAATTTTGCGCACCTAAGGTGCCTGTGAGGTTTTTTTAATACCCTTTAGGGTAATAACATGTGTGTTCGGCGGCTGTATTTAGTTTTTGTGAAACAAGTTACCGCTGATTAAGATGCAATTTTAAAGCTGGATTGATATAGTTTATGAATCAGATTTGGGAAATTTTAGACGGAGTACGTTCAACCGGTGGTATGTTTACGCCGGAGAATGTTCTTTTGTCACTACTATTGGCATTTGTCCTGGGCCAGGCACTGGCCTGGGTTTACTATTTCACTCACAGCGGGCTTTCATATTCGAGAACCTTCGTGCAATCGCTGGTGCTGATTACCGTTGTGGTAGCCATGATCATGGCGGTTATAGGCAACAATATCATAACAGCTTTTGGCCTTATGGGCGCTTTGGCAATCATACGTTTTCGTAACGTAATCAAAGACACCAGGGACATAGTTTTTGTTTTCTGCTCGCTGGTGGTTGGTATGGCGGCAGGTTCTCAGCGTTATTCTATCGCCATAGCGGGAACTATTATCTTAGGCCTAATAGCGATATACCTGCATCTGACCGGTTTTGGCTCGCATCAGCCACACAACGGCTTTTTGCGGTTTAGTTTTGACCGTCATATCGCCCCCAAGCATCCGGTTCTTGCGGTACTTGAGCGTTTCTGCGGCAATTTCACCCTCATATCGGCACAGGATGACGGCGTGAGCGAATCGCGTGTCGAATATGCATATCAACTTATGATACGCAGCACCAAAAAGAACGAACAGATGTTAGCCGAACTTGAAAAAATCGAAGGGATAAAGAATATCAGTCTGACAATGCAGGAGCAGTTATTAGAGGTCTAATTAACGTATGAAGAAAACAAAAACCACAATTTTCCGCTTTGGCCATTTGCATCTGCATATCCTGCCGATCCTGATTTGGCTGGGTGCAGTGGCATGTGTGGTTATGTTGTTTCGCCATCGCACACAGATTGAAACCGATATGATAGTGGTCGAAGACTTGCCACTGGAAGTAAAAATTGCCCTGGACCTGTTGAAGCAGGATGCTATCGCATGAAGAGGAAGAAATGAAAGCAACGGAACAATCTCCCAATCTAAATAGCAGCTACATTACCACAAGAAGCGATGCAGGAACTGCGGATGGGAAATACGTTAATCGAATTGGCAGACCATACTTTTGCGGGTCGTCATGAGTTGAAGTATCGCCTTGTATGTAATTAACAAGTCTTGAGTTAGGCAGGAAGGTGTTGTTATGAGTAAGATGAGTAAGATGAGCAAGAAACACTGCCGGGTCGCAATTCTGGTGTTTTTGGTGATCTCATTGTTGATCCCGCCGGCAACGGTCTTTGCCAACGACGGCCCCATCTACGCCGTGAAGAAGGCCCAAGCGGCGCTGCAGACAAAGATTACGGGCGACTGGGCGGACGAGCCCATCGACAAGGTGCTGAAGGACCTGGCCAGGATGGCGAAGGTCAACATTTTCACAAGCCCTCAGGTTACGGGCAACATAACCGTGGAACTGATTGCTGTGCCACTGGAAGAAGCGCTGACGAATATTCTTACGTCGCTCGGTTATACATTCGTAGCTACGGACAATATGATCAGGGTGGTCCCGATGTCGGAGATCACACTCGCCAAAGAGGAGCTTGTCTCGAAAGTGTATCGAATTATTTATGCGGACGCCAATGATGTTGCTGCGTCTTTGCGAGAATTCGTCTCGAATAATGGCAGCGTGGGCGTTGACAGGGCAACGAGCCATATTGTGGTCACGGATACGGAGTATAAGATCAGGGGCGTAGATAAATTTGTCGCAGAGTTGAATCGCCGGAGACAGCAGGTGCTGGTGGAGGTGAAAATATACGAGATTACTACGCACGAGGGCTTCAATCTGGGGGCGGCATTGTATGCCGCGAACATTCCTCTTGAATCCACCAGTTCCAACAATCTAGGCTACCCTACGTCAGTGACTCAGACCGTGACTCCCGGCTATACGATCACGACTGCAGAGACGACAAACGAAGCTATGTCTGGTTCTGAGGTGCGTCAAATATCCGGCACCAGCACTTCCGGTGAGGATACAATTGGTTATGAGAACACTGACAGGCATGGTGTAGATGGTGGTGATGCTATTAGCTGGAACGAGCAGATGAACTATGAGGAGAGCCTGTCCGGCACGGAGAATAGTACAGAAAACGAGACAGCAAACTATGGCGAGAACATGGCCGGAATGGCGTATGGCGAAGAAGTAGTGCCCGAAGTTACAACGACTGAAACCTTCTATGACAAGATCCCTATTAGTTACAGTAGCCAATACAGCAGGCCGACTGGTGGCAAGCCCTATGTTGGCGGTTCGTTCGACCGCGTGCGGGGCGGCACTTTGAGTTTCAGCCTTCTAAACGACGCAATTGACTTGGAATTCGCCTTGAATATGCTTAAGAAGGAGGTGGAGTACAAGGTTCTTGCGAATCCTCGTATTATGGTGCTGGACAACGCAACGGCCAACTTTGGGACCGTTCGGCAGGTCCCCTACAGGGAGCTGCTGCAAGTTTCCAGAGAAGACCCTATGACGTACACGGCGTTCAAGGACGTCGGCGTTCAACTCGAGGTCACGCCGCAAATCGCAGAAGACGGGATGATAAAGCTGCACATCGTGCCTGAATTCGGGATGCTGGTAAGCCAGAATGCAGTAAACGTCTTGACGAGCAAGGATGACTTTGGCCGGGATGTGTACCAGAATGTATTAGGCATGCCTACTGTTGACGTGCGACGGACTGATACTGTGGCGCTGGTTAGGGACGGCCAGACCGTTGCGATAGGCGGCATGCGAAAGAGGGAGGCGTCGAAAACTATTTCCAAGGTGCCTCTGCTCGGCGATATACCTCTCTTGGGGAATCTTTTCAGGTCCAGGACCGAGTCGGTATTGATCAACGAGTTGGTGATATTGATAACTCCTAAGATTGTCAACAACACGCAGGCCGTGCCGCCTGAGTTGAGCGCAGATGGTGAGAATGGAATTCCGAAGGCATTTCGCGGGGACAAAGAGTTTGCCAGGCCTCAGGCGCAGGCGATTGGAAAGCCCAAGGCGGGCAAGCCAAAGCCGCAAGATAGCGCCGTAGGCAATGTCCTTGAATCATCCGACAAAGCTCCCCAGACTGCAGAGCAAATACCCCAGACTTCGCTGCAACTGGCTTACGGGCATTTGAAGGCGGGGCGTTTTCAGTTGGCCAAGGAGATGCTGGCCTCCGTGATTACCGCCCAGCCCAACAACAGCACCGCTCACCAGTATCTTGGGTACTGCAATCTGAAGCTTGGAGATATTGACGAGGCGATAGAGAATTACGCCACGGCTGTCGATTTGAATGGTGCCGACTGGGAGGCTCACAGGGGCCTGGGCGTTGCCTATATGGTCAAAGCACGCAGCGACAGCGACTCGGATCTTGCAGGCAAGGCGGTTGAGCAGTGGCGGATATCTTTGGATATCAAGCCAGACCAGGTAAATGGCTGGGTGCTGGCAAAGATGATAGAAACGTATTTACAGTAGGACCGTATTAATTGAGCCTTGCTTGGCAATGGAAAGACAGTTGCTGGAGGCTTAGAGCAGGTATTATGCAAAGGATAAGTTCCAGAAATTATCTCAATAGCATGCGTGTGCACTTCGTGCCTTTAGTGGTATGGCTGGGCACAGTGGTGATTATAGTTGCGCTTTTCTCTCATCGCACAAGACGCTATGAAATGGCGGGTGTGGCTCAGGGGCCGGTTTATCAGATTGCTTCGGTCTGTGCCGGTCGGCTCGAGAGTGTTTCCGTCGAATTGTTCGACAAGGTCACAAAGGGGCAGGTATTGGCGGTAGTTAACGGAGTCCTTCCCGATGAGCCGACGAGGTCTGAATTAGGGGCCCAACTGGCCGCACTTCAAGCGGGTATAGCACAGATCGCTGCTGAATCGAAGGCGGCAAGGGCTGAGTATGTGGCCCAGGTGGACAGCGGCAAGACCGAATGGGTTGCCGACGCGAGGGCATTCGCAACAGATGCAAGTGATACCAAACTCCGCATACTTGAATTGACCACGGATATTGAGACCGACCAAGCCTTGGTCGAGGAGTTGAGCGTTGCCATCAAGAGATTCATGGTTGGGGGAAGTTTGAGTGATGGGAATGATGTTGCTGTCTATGACTTGCTGTTGTTGAAGGCTCAGCAAGCCACGATCGCAAAGAAAATTGAATACAACAAGCGCGCTCGGGAACAATTGCAGCTTGAAGTAACGGCTATGATAGCGCGCGAGTCTGAATTCAAAGGGAAGCACGAGCCTTATCTTGGGACATCGGACGAAGAGACCGAGGAAGTCAGAATTAGACAAGTGGAGGCGTTGGAGCGGGATAAGGACGTGGTTTTGGCGCAGCTTGAGGCGCTGGAGAATCGGGCATCCCTCGAATTGAAATCACCAATCGATGGGATTATTATCCCGATTCCTGGGAATTCAAATGAGGTGGATTTGCGCAGACCCGGCGAGAATTTCATGCGAAGGGCCGGGGAGATGGTCAGCCCGGGAGAGCCAATATTCGCGGTAGTGGAGACCGAACCTCGCGAGATTGTTGCCTATGTCAATGAGAGTCAATTAGGCCGTGTGCGAGAAGGAACGGCGGTGAGACTTATCAAGAACACTGAGCCGGTTCAGATGGCGATGTCTCAAGTAACCTATGTTTCACCGGTTCTTGAACGAATGCCGGAACGGTTGTGGGTAAGTCCTACCGTCCCTCAGTGGGGACGGGCCGTGCTAATAGGGATTCCTCCCGGCTTAGAATTGGTCTCAGGCGAGTTAGTCGGAATAAGAGGATTGTAGTGGCCCAGTATGAAAACAGGACTACTTGTGGCAATCATAAAGTTTTTTTTCTGCGTCGAGGAAGTTAAAATCAGCTTGGGCGTGCCTGGGTTCCAACGTAGAACTGATCCCGCAGGCGGCAGCAATGGTTACCGCTCATAATCGCCAATACCAAACAGAGAAAGAGCTTCTTTATAACAAAGCCCCTGCTTCGCGGCAGCAATAGCAAAATAGTAATGGAAAATCTCACCCAGGCAGAACGTGACACGGTGTAGCAGATACGCCTGTTCAATCGATTTCGCCAGACTTTCGTTGTTTCGGTTATCAGTCAATATTACTATGTCTTACAGCAAGTGTTGATAATTCATCCGGCAAACGCACGGATTTCAGCACTCTGGGAAAGACCAAGAATATTGCCGGCCTTGGACTGGATTTGGATTTACCGCTGGAACAAATGGCTGAGGCGAATGAATATCGCAAAGCTCTGATAATGGTAACTCAGCGAAAGCGAGAGTATGAAGAAGCTGCCGATATTGTCATATTACAAGTACGTCAGGCGTATCGCGATCTGACCAAAGCAGCCGAGCGTCATCGTGTGCAGTTAGAGAGCCTTGGGCTGGCTCAAAAACGCTTCAAGAATACTCTCCTGCTGATGCAGTATGGCCGGGTAAACAGTCGCAGAGTGCTTGACGCCCAGAACGATTTGTTTGATGCAAAAAATGCCGCCACCGAAGCTCTGGTTGGTCACACTGTTGCAATGCTGAATTTTTATAGGGATGTCGGTGTGCTTCAGGTACGCCCAGAGGGCATGTGGGAATATTAAAGTGGATTGCATTGACAAATCCGGCTTCACAGGAGGTGACGGGTCTTTAAGGGCGCCCCACCCGCGATAACCGGTGAAAGAACCGCCGCCTGCTAATGCATCGACAGGCCTCCGCTTACATCAACTGTGGCGCCGGTCATGTAGTCGCTCCCTTTGGATGCGAGGAAAACAACGACGCGGGCAATCTCCTCCGGCTCTCCGATCCTGCGGATTGGAACCCTGTCGATATACTTCTGCCTGTTCTTCGTCAGTGCCGGGGCCATTATTTCAGTGTCCATAATCCCTGGAGCAACGCAGTTTACCATTATATTGTTTTGAGCGACCTCCCTTGCAAGCGAAATCGTAAAGGAAATCAGGCCTCCCTTGCTGGCATCGTACGGAGCATGGCCTGTGGTGGAGACTCGGAACGCGTCCTGGGAATAAATATTTACAATACGCCCTCGCCGATTGCCCTCCAGCGAACGCTTGACAAACTCCCGCGAGCAAATAAATGCGCCGGTAAGATTGACCTGCAGCGTGTAATTCCATATCTCTTCTGTCATGTCGGCGACCTGACATGTCGGGCAATAAGCTGCATTGTTTATCAGGATGTCGATTCGGCCGAAGGTTTCGTCGATCTTCTCAAACATCGCCGTTATATCGTCAGCTTTGCTCATATCGGCAAAAATCGCAATCGCCTCTGTGCCGTATTTTTCCTTTATCTCCCGCACGACCTCATCGGCCCGCTCCGCACTGCTACGATAGTTGACGACCACCTTGGCTCCCTCAGCGGCCAGCAGCAGGCAAATCGCTCTGCCCAGGCCGTGTGAAGCCCCTGTAACCAGCGCGACTTTATCTTTCAAATCCAGGTTCATCCATCAAAGATTAACAGGAATTCTTGAAATTGCAAGAAATAGTAATATGTTAATGTTATGATTGGACTATCGGGCCGGGTGCAGATATGATAGACGGGCTAATAACCCCCCTCTGCTTCTGGGCCGGGCCAAATAATGTCGTGATTACTTTTGAAAGGATGGGCCGTGCATAACATACTTATTGCCCCGCGGAAATACGTTCAGGGCAGAAACGCCCTGGCGGACGCCGGCAAATACCTCAAAATACTCGGTAATAAGCCCCTGGTTCTCTGGGATGCTACGGTCAAAGGCATCGTCGGCGAGACGTTGCTGGGCAGCCTGGCCGAGGAGGGGATTGAGCCGATTGATGTCGATTTCAAGGGCGATTGCACTCGCAAAGAGGTGGATCGCGTTATTGGAATTATCAAAAAGAACAATGCCGATATCGCTGTCGGCGTCGGGGGCGGAAAGACCCTTGATACGGCCAAGGCCGCTGCGATTGAGACCGGGATCAAGATCGTAACATGCCCGACAATCGCCTCGAACGACTCGCCCACCAGTGCCGCCAGCGTATGGTACGACGACGACGGCAATTTTACTCACTTTGACTGCTGGCCTTTCAATCCTGATTTGGTGCTGGTCGATTCGTTGGTAATTTCGCGAGGGCCGGTCAGAGCTTTGGTCGCCGGTATGGGCGATGCGCTGGCGACGTGGGTCGAAGCGAAAGTCGCCCTGCGGACCGGCGCCGGGAATATCGCCGGCGGGCTTTCGACGATGGCTGCGATGGCAATCGCGGAGTTGGGCTACGAGGTGCTGCTCGAACACGGCGTCGAAGCCAAACGTGCGGTCGAAAACGGCGTGCTTACGCCTTCGGTCGAGAAGGTTATCGAGGCCAACATTCTGCATTCGGGGCTTGGCTTCGAGAGCGGCGGTTTGGCCACGGCGCACATGGTCGCCAATTGCCTGCCCTCCTTCCCGGAATGCCATCACCTGATGCACGGCGAAGAGGTGGGCTTCGGGGTAATCACCCAGCTTTGCCTGGATAAGGCCGTCTCGATGGATGAAGTTTATGAAGCGGTCGATTTCGAGGTTGCCGTCGGCCTGCCGGTGACATTTGCCGACCTCGGCCTTGAAGGCGTATCGACCGACAGACTCAAAGTTATCGGCGATATCTGCGCCGACGAAGGATCGCTGTGCCGGAGCCACTGTTTCGAGGTTACATCCGAAGCTGTCGTCGATGCCATGATTGCCGCCGATGCTTTCGGCGCCGAACGTAAGGAATTTGCAGGAATTGTGTAACGGACTTTTTAAGGAGAAGCGATTATGTTGAGAAAACGATTTATCAGTGTAAGTATTGTGTTGGCGGCGGTTTGCGGTCTTATTCTTTCGGGCTGCACGAAAAAGCAAGACAATCAAACCGAAAAACCGAAGGAAGCGGCGTCCTCATGCTTGAGAAAGGCTCAGTTGCTTGTCAAGCTGCCGGACTATTGCAATACGCCGGACGGAATGGCCCTTTTAGCCGACAATAGCTTTGTGTTGTCCGTGCCGAACTATAACGACGCCAACGACGGCGCAGTTATTATGAAGATCTCGGCCGACAACAAAGTTTCGAAGTTCTTCGATCCGCCCGTGCATCGTGAGACCAAGGTGGCGGCGCCTATGGGGATTTGCGTTGCGCCTTCGGGCGATTTGTATTATGCGGATAACCAGTTCTCCCAGTCGCCCGAGACGCCCGTCCCGCGTCACCGCCGGCATCTCGCGCAGAGAATCGAACTTATGCTCCATCGCAATAAATTCGCGCGAATACTCCTCATACTGCGCAATAGTTTCCTCATCCGGGTTAACGATTACGATACCGCGATTCCCATCGACGATTATGGTATCGCCGCCGCGAACATATTCCGTAAAATCCTCCAGCGCCACCACAGCCGGAATACCGAGCGAACGAGCGACAATCGCCGCATGAGACGTTCGCCCGCCCGAATCGCTGGCTATGCCTTTGACGTATTTCCTGTCAAAGCCGGCTGTTTGCGTCGGGCTAAGCTCTCGGGCGACGACAACAACCTCTTCGGTCAGATTCGCAATTTCCTCGCGCTTCCTGCCCAACAACTGCTTGAGCACACGCTTCTCGATATCGTTGATATCCGCCGCCCGCTCGCTGATATATACATCCTGAACCTTCGCGAAATGCGATGCGATATCACGCAAAACCGTACTCGCCGCATACTCGGCCGTAACAAGCTCCGACCGAACCAAATCGGTTATACGCCGCATAAGGCTCTTATCCCGAAGAAATCGCAGATGAACCGCGAAAATATCCTTGATTTTACCACCCGTGGAATCGCTCTGCGCATCCGCAAGATGCCTCAACTCCTTCACTGCGGAGGCAAAAGCATTCTTGATACGCTGAATCTCAGCCATACGTTGATGAGGCTCGATAGGACGCCGCGGAATCCGATAGTCCTCAGAATCAATGATCAGAGACTTAGCTATGGATATGCCATGAGAGACGGCAACGCCTTTTTTTATTTCCATAACAGCCTTTCAAGCTGATAATACACGCCGGCAACCCAAATACTCTGACCGCATTTTCACGCCTGGAACCCAAAACGCAAGCAAAATCCCCCAAACCTACCCCCGAACTTCCCACAATTTCACAATAACGCCTCTACCTTCCGGATAAACAAACCACTTACGTCAAGAATCTGCTTCTTTGTTATGTTGGCATCCTTGCACAGCCCTTTGAACTAACGTATTATGGCCGCCAAGAAGAATATGCCCGTACACTGAGACGTGGCGGGAACTGACAACGATGATAGCAGGATACCAAACAATATGCCGCACGAGGGCCTTTGGGAACAACTTAGCAAACTTGATCCTCAGCAAACAGCCCAAAATACCGGTTGCCGGTTTCTGAGCGACCCTGATCGGTATGTTCTGACTATGCTCAACACTGAGTACGAGGTGAATCCTGGGAATGCGGGGATATTTGTTGTTGGGGATAGTTCGCCGGCTGAGATTGCGGGGTTTATCGAGCAGCTCTGCATTTTGGCTTATTTGATCGGCGCTAAGAATATTCCTCTGGCCGACAAGCTCGTCAAGGCTGAATCGCTGCCCGGAGGCCAGTTTTTCTTCCGGGGACCGCATCTTTTGCCTACGGAGAAGCTGAAAAAGGCATTTGGCGATGATCCGGAAGCTCTGATACAGGCCTCGCAGCGGTTTAACGCAAAAAAATGCGAATTCGGCGACGCGTCAATCAAGCTCAACGCCCTGCCTCGCATACCATTAACATTTGTAATCTGGCGAGGGGATGAGGAGTTTGACGCCAGGGCATCGGTATTGTTCGATAAGACCGCCGCGGACCACCTTCCCCTGGATGCGCTTTGGGCAACGGTTAATCTGACAGTGAAAACATTGCTTCAAGCCGGCGGGGCAGGCGTAAGGAAGCGTTTAGCGGATAGCGTTTAGCGTTTAGTAATTTTTCTATCCGCTATCCGGTGCACGCTCTACGCTCTTCTTACCCCGGCGCTTACGCTTCGGGCTTGTGGTTTTTATCCCGAAAAAAGTCCTCAGCACCTTGGGATAGCACTTGACAGCACAAAACAAAGCATCTAATTTATTAGGTTTTCATAAGTGTTTCGATTCTATAGTATTCAAATATGAATATAGGAGTTTGCGGCTCGGAGGCAGGGGCGGCATCACAATCGTAATGGCGGGCACGAAAATAGCAATTGGCGGTAAGGGGGGGGTTGGCAAGACGACTGTCTGCGCGGTCTGGGCGGAGATATTCGCCGAAGAGGGCGCGGACGTTCTGGCCCTCGATGCGGATCCGACGACTAGTCTGGCCTCGGCGTTCGGAATACCCGCTGAGCAAAGCCCCGAGCCGCTTATTGCGATGAAAGATCTGATAGCTGAACGTACGGGCGCTACCAAAGAGGCGGTTGGTGCGTATTTCAAGATGAATCCGAAGGTAAACGACCTGCCGGAGAAGTATTCGCTGGATGTGGCCAAGTTCCCCGGGGGCAGGCCCCTTAGTGGCAGGCTCAAATTGCTCGTTTTGGGGGCTATTACGCATGGGGGCGGCGGGTGCGCGTGCCCGGA
The DNA here is from genome assembly GCA_041322395.1 of Sedimentisphaerales bacterium. Lineage (GTDB taxonomy): Bacteria > Planctomycetota > Phycisphaerae > Sedimentisphaerales > Anaerobacaceae > JAFGCD01. The sequence continues at coordinate 1,072,524 of JBGLNQ010000001.1, read as the reverse complement.
AGGGGCGTTTTTGAAGGCGCTGCTGACGCATACTATGCTGCAAAGGGAGGAAGTTGTGTTGGTCGATCTTGCCGCGGGCGTCGAATTTATGGGCAGAGCAAGCGTTCAGGGCATCGAAGCGTTGGTTCTGGTCGTCGAGCCGGGCGCTCGGAGCATCGAAACGGCGAATAATATGGCTGTAATGGCCGGGGAACTGGGAATCGGCTGCGTCGGCGTGATTGCGAACAAAGTTACCGATCCGGCCCAGACAGAGATGATAGAGTCGCAGTTAAAGAATGTAACCTTTTTGGGAAGCCTTCCTTACAGCCCTGCGCTGCAGCAGGCTGATTTGCATCGGCAGCGGGTGTTCGAGGCTGATGCGGGCGTGGTGGAGGAGCTTAGACGTGCGAAGAACAGCCTGACCGACCTTCTTTCGTCAAAGATCGGATAGTGATACCGGACGAAGGTAATGAATCTCTTTTAGAATTAGGTGTTAGAAAGAGTGAGGATTTTATGGAAGCAAAAGAACGTAGTTCTGACAAGGCATCGCAGGAAATGCTTGAACTGATGGCGAAGGCCGGGCGGGAAAACGCCTGGGACCGATTCGAAGCCCAATCGCCGCAATGCGGTTTCGGCAAACAGGGGATATGCTGTCGAATCTGCAGCATGGGTCCCTGCCGGATTACGAAAAAGGCGCCATTGGGTGTTTGCGGCGCCGACGCCGACACAATTGCCGCCAGGAACCTGGTGCGAATGATTGCCGGCGGCGCTGCGGCACATTCGGACCACGGTCGGGACATCGCACACACCTTCAAGATGGCTGTGGAGAGCGATAGTTGCGATTACATGATCAAAGATGAACTGAAACTGAGAGAAGTCGCAGCAAGGTACGGCATAAAAGTAGAAGGCAGAGAAAGCAGAGAGATCGGCACTGACCTTGCTGATGCAGTCTTGAGTGAATTCGGCAAACAGGATGGAACGCTTATCAGTGCGGCCGCTTATCCGCCGCCGGCCAGGCGGAAGGTTTGGGAAGAATTCGGCGTGACTCCTCGCTCTATCGACCGTGAAATCGTCGAGATCATGCATAGGACCCATATGGGCGTCGGCTCCGATTACAAAAACCTGGTAAAACAGGGCATCAGGGCATCCTTGGCCGACGGATGGGGCGGGTCGCTAATAGCAACGGAGATCTCCGATATTCTGTTTGGAAGCCCGTGGCCGATTCGGTTCGGGGCCAATCTGGGCGTACTCGACAGCAAACAGGTCAACATAATCGTCCACGGCCATGAGCCGGCATTGTCGGATATAATCGTGGGGGTATCTCAGGAACCCGATATGGTAAAAATGGCTGAAGATAAAGGCGCCAAAGGCATTAACATTGCCGGCATCTGCTGCACCGCCAATGAGATACTGATGCGTCACGGGATCCCGGTCGCCGGAAATTTTCTGCAGCAAGAACTGGCGATGATGACCGGCGTGGTGGAAGTTATGCTGGTGGACGTGCAGTGCATTATGCCTGCGCTGGGTTCGCTGTCGGCCTGTTTGCATACCAAGGTCATTACCACTTCGCCCAAGTGTAAAATTGCGGGAGCAGAACACATCGAATTCCATGAGGACAGAGCCGTGGAGACTGCGCGGGGAATTGTCAAGCTCGCCATTGAGAATTTCGCAAACAGAAAAGGGCAAGCTAAAATTCCAAAGGCAATGGAACGCGGGATTGCAGGCTTTAACACAGAGAATATCTTTCACCATCTTGGCGGGCGATTCCGGGGCAGTTACCGCCCACTTAACGACAATATCATCAACGGTCGCATTCGCGGGGCTGCCGGAGTGGTTGGCTGCAACAACCCGAAGCAGGTGCACGACTACGGTCATCTGGCAATGATGAAGGAGCTCATCAAGAATGATATTTTGGTGGTTAGCACAGGCTGCAGCGCGATTGCGGCAGGCAAAGCAGGACTGATGAGGCCGGAGGCGGCAGCCAAATACTGCGGCCCCGGGCTGGCCGAGGTTTGTGAGGCGGTGGGCATACCGCCCGTGCTTCACGTTGGCTCCTGCGTAGATAACAGCAGAATTCTGACCATCCTCTCGAACGTGGTTGCCGAAGGCGGACTCGGCGAGGATATTTCAGACCTGCCGGTCGCCGGCGCGGCGCCGGAATGGATGTCTGAGAAGGCAGTTTCCATCGGAATGTATTTCGTTGCTTCCGGGGTTTACACCGTTATCGCCGAGCCGCTGCCGGTGCTCGGAGCGGCGAATCTGACGCGTTATTTGACCGACGAAATTGAAAAAGACGTGGGCGGCAAATGGGCCTTTGAGAAAGACCCGGTAAAGGCCGCCCACATGATGATTGAGCATATCGAGAGCAAGCGGGACGCGCTGGGAATCAACAAGGCGGCGGAGCGAAAACTATACGATATGGAGGACCGGCGGGCATTGTCCGTAGAGTAAGGTAATATGCAAAGCGAGCCGACGCAAACGCGAACGGCGATTGTGAGGTATGGAATCGAATAACGCGAGAATGCCGGATATGAAAGTGAGTTAAGGTTATGTCAAAGATTATCGCATCAGCAGCCATCCGCGGCGCTTACAAGATTGCCGAGCAGGCCGAGGAAATCTTGAGCAAAGCGATCAAGGAAAAAGGCGATGACTGCCGGGTCGAGTTTCCGAATACCGGCTACTATATGCCGATCATTTACTCGATGACGGGCAGAAGCGTCAAGACGCTTGCCGATTTTGAAGAGGTGTTGAAGGAAGTTAAAGATTTGCTGCCGCCGCACGTCGATGAGGAGTTGTGGGTTCCCTATCTCGGGCATGCGCTCGATGCTGGGATGGCGACGCTTTTCGCCGAGGAGATTATCGAGGGGTGCAAGTACCTGATCGGCCCGAATCCGGTGGACGGCATCTGGCTGGGGGCGGCCGACGACCTTATCCTGCGGGAGCGCGGGATTCAGTTCGTTGACGGGACGGCTCCCGGATTCGCGGCGGTTGTGGGAGCGGCGCCTGATGTTGAGACTGCGGTCACTATCGCGCGCAAGCTGCAGGAGAGATTTCTGTACGTATTCATGTCGGGACACCATAACGGGACGACTTTCTCTGAGCAGCTCGTCGAAGGGGGCGTGCAATTAGGATGGGAGACTCGGCTTGTGCCTTTCGGCAGGGAGATTACCTCGGCGATTTACGCTCTTGGTTTCGCCAGCCGGGCGGCGTTGAGTTTCGGGGGCGTTCAGCCCGGCGACTTCAGACGCAACCTGCTTTATAATAAGAACAGGATATTCGCATTCGTGATGGCTTTGGGCGAGGTGACGGACGAATGGTACGCCACTGCCGCCGGGGCGATAAACTACGGCTTCCCCGTTATCGCCGATTCCGACATCCCGCAGATTCTTCCGACGGGCGTTTGCACTTATGAGCATGTAGTCTCGAACATTCCGTACGACCAGATCGTTGAGAAATCTATCGAGGTTCGGGGCCTGAAGGTTAAAATTACGAAAATCGACATCCCTGTTTCTGTCAGCCCGGCATTCGAGGGCGAGCGTATTCGTAAAGAGGATATGCACTGCGAGTTCGGCGGGCAGCGAACGCCTGCGTTCGAATGGGTCCGCACGCGGGAGATCGACGAAATTGAGGACGGCAAGGTTGTAGTCAAAGGTCCGGACGTCGATACGCTCGAAGCGGGAGGAAAACTTCCGTTGGGCATATTGGTCGAGGTGGCCGGGCGAAAGATGCAGCCCGACTTCGAGCCTGTGCTCGAACGACAGGTGCATACATTCCTCAACGAAGCCCAGGGGCTCTGGCATATGGGCCAGCGTGATATCAACTGGGTGCGAATCAGCAAGGGCGCCGCCGAGGCGGGCTTTACGCTCGAACATATCGGCAAGCTCCTGCACGCAAAATACCATGACGAATATTCGAGCATTGTCGATAAGGTGCAGGTAACGATATACACCGAGGAAGATAAGGTTCTGAAACTTCGCGAGCAGGCCCAGGCGGTCTATGGCGAACGCGATGCGAGACTCGAGGGCATGACGGACGAAGACATCGAGACGTTCTACTCTTGCACGCTGTGCCAGAGCTTCGCTCCGAATCATGTGTGCGTTGTTTCACCTGAACGGCCCGGCTTATGCGGCGCGTACAGCTGGCTTGACTGCCGGGCGGCGTTCGAGATTACTCCATCCGGTCCGAATCAGCCTATCGCGAAGGGCAACTGCATCGAGCCGAAGGTCGGGCAATGGGACCGCGTCAATGAATTCATTCGTCAGGCCAGCGGCGGCAATGTCCCGTCAATGAGCCAGTACAGCATGATCGTCGATCCGATGACGTCGTGCGGATGTTTCGAGTGCATCGCGGCGATTCTGCCGATGACGGGCGGGATTATGATCGTCAACCGCGAGTACACGGAGATGACGCCCTGCGGGATGAAGTTCTCGACTTTGGCGGGCACCGTTGGCGGCGGGAACCAGACGCCCGGCTTCATCGGGCATTCGAAGCATTTCATCAACTCGCGGAAGTTCATAGCAGCCGAAGGCGGGATTAGAAGGATCGTCTGGATGCCGACGATGCTCAAAGAAGACATCAAGGATAAGTTCATTAAGAGGGCCGAGGAGCTTGGCCTTGGCGGCGAGGAGTTCTTTAACAAGATCGCCGATGAGACGACGGCGACAACCGAGGAAGATGTTCTCGAATTTATCACCAAGGCCGAACATCCCGCGATGGCGCTCGAGCCAATGTTCTAACAATTTAAGGATCGCTAATTAACTGATAAGAGAAAGCACATTATGGCACTGACAGGATTGGATATATTTAAGCTTCTGCCCAAGACAAACTGCAAGAAGTGCGGCATGCCGACCTGCCTTGCGTTTGCAATGGCTCTGGCGCAAAAGCGAGCCAAGTTGGACGATTGCCCGGACGTTTCCGACGAAGCCAAGGACAAGCTGGCCGCCGCCGCGGCTCCGCCGATGCGAAAGATCACGTTCGGCCGCGGCGATAATCAAGTCCGGATTGGGCGGGAAACGGTGCTTTTCCGGCACGAAGAGAAGTTCTACAGCCCGACGGTTCTGGCTGCGACGGTATCGGATAAGCTCACGGGCGACGAGTTGAAGCAGCGTATCGAAGCTGTAAACGCCCTTCAGTTCGAGCGAGTGGGACAAAAAATAGGCGTCCAGGCTCTGGCGGTTGTCAACGAGAGCGGCTCGGCCGAATCGTTCGCCTCAGCCTGCTCTGCCGCAAAGAACGGCAGCGATCTTGCGCTGATATTGGTTAGCGACTCGCCCGATGCGATAGCCGCAGCGGCGACAGCGGTAAAAGACAGCGTCCCCCTGCTCGCCTCGGCGACGGCCGATACAGCCGAAGCCATGGCCAGGATAGCGAAAGATAACGGCTGCCCGCTCGTGGCCAAGGCCGGCTCGATTGAAGAGCTTGCCGATTTGAGCGAGAAGATCAAAGGCGCCGGCGTCGAAGATATTGTGCTGAGTTTGGAAGGGCTGAGCCAACAGGACGCATTGTATAACGCATCGAGGATGCGTACGCTGGCATTGAAGAAGGGCTTTAGACCGTTGGGATACCCGACAATATCGTTTGTTACCGAGGGCGACGCCGATACGCAGATGGCCACGGCGATAAGCCTGATCTGCAAATACTCGGGCATAGTCGTCATCGATACGGTCGAGCCGTGGGCGGTTTTGCCCATGCTGACTGCTGTTATGAATATCTTCACCGACCCGCAGAAGCCCGTTCAGGTCGAGTCGAAGGTGTACAAAATAGGCGAGCCGGATGAGAATTCGCCGGTTATGTTCACGACGAACTTCTCGCTGACGTATTACACGGTCGAATCGGACGTCGAGGCGAGCAGGATACCGAGCTACATCATCGTAGTCGATACCGAGGGCACGAGCGTTTTGACGGCCTACTCCGGCGACAAGCTCAACGAGAAGACCGTTGCCGATGCGATGGCCAAGTTCGAGGTGGAGAAACTTGTTAAGCACCGCAAGCTGATCATTCCCGGCTATGTTGCGGTAATGAGCGGCAAGCTCGAAGAGGCAACGAACTGGGAGATTATGGTCGGGCCGCGCGAGTGTTCGATGCTGCCGAAATATCTGCAGGAATTCTGGAATTAGGACAGTGGATGATAGCTTAGAACTCGCAAGAAGCGAAAAAGGAATTCGATTTGGGTAAGAAAACGCAGGATGAACATGGAAAGAAGTGCCTGGTCCGGTTTGAGCCGAGCGGCCTGAAGGTGGAAGTCCCGGCCGGCACGGTGCTCCTTGATGCCGCGAACAAGGCCGGTATCTACCTGAGCAGCATTTGCGGCGGGGACGGATACTGCGGCAAGTGCAAGGTGATAATAGACAAAGGACAGTTCCAGAGCCACCCCACCACCCTGCTGACCCAGGACGAGATACGAGATGACGTTGTCCTCGCCTGCCAGACGAAGGTTCTTTCGGATATGACCATCACGGTCCCTAAATCGCACACCCTTGAAACAAGTCAAATCCTGATGGACGCCGACGCCCACCGATTCAGCAAGCTTTCCGGGGATTGAAAGCCTTCTCAATCTTGGATAACAGCGCCAAAGCGGCCCAGATGATCAACGCACCGCTGATAAGCGCCAGAGAACCGGTGGGCAGCCCCTCGTAGAAATTCTGAACAATTTTATCGAGATGATCCGCAAGCAATACGTCACCTTTGTCAGTGGCGTATTTTATTCCCGTTACTTCGAGCTGATCGTAGAACATGTTCTTAACACTCTGCCCCACATCATGAACTGAGAACGATTGGAAGAGCAACAGGATCACGATAAGCACCGGAACAAACCCGAAAATCGTATAGTACGAAAGAGCCGCGGCCTGCTGACCAGCTCGGTTCTTCTTCAGAAGCCTGGCGCAGTGCGACCACAGCTTAATCTGAAAAACCGCAAAACGACCGGCCTTGCCCAACTGCACCGTGTGCCTGGAGAAAATAGCTTGCCATATATTTGTCCCTCTGAGCTTCGAGACAAATTTTTTCATTGCCCCTTGTCTGGCTTGCGTATTTTGAGCCATCGATTATTGTCTCCATCGTCCGCCTATTTTAACAGATCATCGAGAAGGCCCTTGCCCTCTTTGTTGAGCAGGTCCTTGAGAGTGTTCTGGATCAGGTTTTCGCCGAGTTTGCTCTTGTCGAGCGTTGGATTATCGATCGTTCCAGTCAGCGGCAGCGACACCGTGCCAATTGTGTCGGAAAGTCGGCCGCCTATCGGCACACTTACCAGCATATCCAGTTTCTTGTCCAAACCGACGGTTCCTTTGAAATTGATCGGCGTGTTGCCGACATCTATCTGCATATTGTCGTAGCGAACGAATCCGTCCTTGACGACGAACTTGGTCGGATGAACCGTCGCAACGCTCATCCTCCCGCCCAAGCCTAAAAGGCCGAGCAATTGGCCCAGCAAACCGGTCGATGTAAAGCTCACATTGTCCATCGAAAGCGACCCGGCCATCTGAATATCGTTCTTACGCTCCGGAGCCAGGGGCATAAAAAGCTTCTCCGCACTGAAATTGAAAATACCCTCAACGCCAAGCGTATCTTTGAAAATCGGGTTGAACAGGGCAAGCACACCTTTGAATTCACGGCTCAGAGTCTCATTGATCTGGATGCCCTTCATTGAGATTGGCTGCGGGATGCTGATAACCGGCGACGCGCCTCTAAAATCGGCGTTCGCACCGATATTGATCTGGCCGGAGTTCGCGGTGGTTGTGAACGGATCGATTGTCAGAAGCCCTTTGTCGAACTGTGCGTTGACATCGGTAACGCCCAGGTTAAATCCGCGATAGTCGATCTTGTCAAACCCGAACGTGCATTTGCTCGTGCTAAGATTCGCAAGCAGCTTGCCGGCATCGTCAGCCGGATACCGGCTCGCAAACTCAACCGAAGTCGCCCGCTTCCCCGCCAGCTTGATGTCGCCGGCCACATAGCCCGAAACAGCATCGCCCAGAGCGGCCGCATCATATGCTAAATCGGCCTTGCCCTTCAAGAGCGATTGCCCCTCTTTGGTGACATTCGCCAGTTCCAGGGAGGCCTCTACAGCATCGCTGAAAAGTTTCGCCTTAACAACATACTGCTTCTCCGCAGAATTGAGCAACGCATCGCCCACCAGCGAGACTTCAGACTGTCTGAACGGCTTCTGCCCCACAGACCCGTACTCGATGTTCTTAATCTTCGTGTTCTTCGTCGAGATGCGATAGGTGTCTTTCTCGGATGTAATATCAATCTGCGATTCGGCGATACCGCCAAGCAGCGTATCCTCGCCCAGAGCCCCGAACACAATCGCAAACGGACGCAGCTTGCCCAGATCGACGCCGCCCGCATTAACCGCAAGCTTCATCGCCTTCTTCGAATCCTCGCCCAACGGAATAACGCTGTCCTTGATATCAACTTTCCCGAACGATGCATCCGCCTTAACCGCGTCGAGAGCAAGAACGCTCTGCTTCTGATCGATCCCGATGTCGAAGTTGAACATCGCCTTGGGCTCCGACGCTGTAACATTATTCGGCGAAGTGATCGAGACGTCCGTCATCTGAGCGACGCCGACAACGCCGATGTAGTTCGGCTCGATAGTAACCTGACCGGTCTCGACCGCACGGCCGGAAAGTTTGTATCCGCCGAGATTCACGAACTGACCCAACTCCGCCTGCAGCTTCGACAAATCCACATCCGCATCGTACCGAATATCCTCCATCGTTCCGCTCGCCTTGATATTGGCAAACGAGGATGTCACCGCAACCTGGTCGAACTTCACGGCATCCTTATCCTCCGACAACAGTACGCGGGCCTCGACGGGCTGAGAAAGAGCCGCCTCTTTTCCCGAGACCGTGCCCCTCAATCCCGCCAAATCGGCATTGGCCCTGATCTGCCTCTTGCCGCCCTCTGTGACAGTCTGGATATCGCCGCTGACCTTGCCCGAAGTTATATTAGTCCCTTCTTTAAGCCCCAGCGTGTTCGGCATCAAAGAGGCCACCGCCGGAAGGTCGCAATCGAAATTCCCCTTCAATTCGGACTCCCAGAGAGGCTTCATCTTATCTGCCCCCGCCAGGTCGGTGGGCACCGAACCTGAAAAATTCATCGCCGCCCAGTCGGTCTTCAGCTTGAGGCTCTCGATGTTAATTGCTTTGTCTTTCGCAGTGACCTTCACATCGACGTCGAGTACCTTCGTCTCGAATCTGTCGCCTTTAAGTTGCGGCGCCGACACGTCCAGCCCCACGCCGGCAATCTTCCCGACAACGTTGGCCAGTTGTCCGTTCTTAATTTCGCTCTTCAGATCAGCCGAGAGCTTGCCCTTCGCCTTGACCTCCGTGCCGCTCAACGCAAGCAGAGGCTCGATGGATTCGAGATCCAGATCCTTAACCTTCACTGTCAGGCTCCCCGTGGCCCCTTCGAGCGTCCAGCCCTTTCCTTTCTTCGGCTTGACAGGAGTGACATCAGCAGCCGCATGAATCTCCGACTCCTTGCCCCCGGCCGCCAGAACCATATCGACATCGAAAGTCGATTTCTCGCCCGGCAGGCGGAGCCCTATACTGGAATTGATCTTTGAAAACTCAGCCGTTCGCGACCGGGCGTCTGTCACTTTAACGCTCCCGTCGGTGATAGCAATGTCTGTCACAAGCGCGATCGCCGCAACATCAACCGGAACCGGCTCAGGTTGAGCCGTCGGAACTTTGACGCCAGACGCCTTGTCCTTCAGCCTTATCTCAACTTCAGGCCGCTCGATTGTCGTACGCCCGAAAGACAAGTTGCAGCCCAGCAGCGATGCGTAATGAGGCTTCGTGGCGATCTGCTTAACCTTCACAGAGACCTGCCCCGCATCGTCGTCAAAACTCAGATACTTAACTTTAACCCCCTTGATCCACCCCATCGACAAATCAGTAAAGTCCGCACGTCCGCCGACCGACTTGTTAATCTTCGACAGTAGAAACGTCCGGAACCCGCCCGACGACACCACCGCAGGAACAACCGCAATAACCAGCACAAGAATCGCCAAAACGACCACAGCAGTCCATTTCACAATTTTCCTCGCCCGGCCTTTCCGAGCATTCGGCTTTACTCTATCTTCCGCTTGCATAACTGGTCCCCCGAAAAAAAGACTATCATACTCAAACTGACCTATCGGTCAGTTGAGAGTTTTTAGTTCTTAGTTTTGAGTTTTTAGTTTTAGTTAATGATTCGTTCTGTGAACGAGACTATCTTCAATAATACAAAAAGTGCTTGACATAAAGCCTTGTTAAATAATGGTTTACATTGGAAAAGATTTAAGTGTTCGGTCAGTTTGAGCAACATATATTAAGCCAAAACGCCTTTCAGATGCTTTCGCTCAATGAAACGCATCCGAGCGTCGCAATGCCCTTCGCCCCCACCGCACCAACTAACCGCATACAACCTGTTTAACGCCCCCTTTTCAATTCCAAACTTTGCTCAAAGGCCCACCAGGTCATACCGCAATCAGTCGAGCATAATCTCACCCGCTTTTTGCTTTACAGCCTCATCGACCTTATCGGCATACGCCTTAGTCTTATCATCGACAGCTTTTTTTCCGCCCTCAAGGTCGTCTTCGGTGATAACCTTGTCTTTCTGCTGCTTCTCGAGATGCTTGATCGCATCCCGCCTGATATTCCTGATGCTAACCTTAGCCTGCTCGCCCGTCTGCTTGCCCTGCGCAACGAGTTGTTTCCTTCGCTCCCCGCTCAGAGGCGGAACACTCAGTCTGATAATCTTGCCGTCAATAACGGGGGCGATACTCAAATCGCTGCTCTTGATAGCTTTTTCGATCTCCTTGAGCGAACCAGGATCGAAAGGCTTGATTACTATCATATCGAACTGCGGCGTGCCAAGTGTCGCCATCTGCTTCAACGGAGTCGGAGTGCCGTAAAAATCAGCCTTGATATTCTCAACCAGCGCCGTCGATGCACGACCCGTCCGCACAGATTTCAACTCTTCGTGCAGGGCTTCCATGACCTTTCGCATTTTTTCTTCTGTTTGTGCGATTACTTCTTTCGTTGGCATATTTTATCTCCGCAATCAACTGATTAACGTACCGACTTTTCGCCCGCAAAGAGCGTCCGTTATATTGCCGGTTTCAAAAATATTCAAAACAATGACCGGGATATTATTCTCCCGACAAAGACTAATAGCAGCCTGATCCATAATACGAAGGCTCTTCTTCAAAACATCCTCGTAAGACAGCTTATCGAAAAACTCCGCATCGGGATTGGTTTTGGGGTCGTCGCTATAGACCCCGTCAACCTTCGTGGCCTTGATAAGCAAATCCACCTCCAGTTCCGCCGCCCTTAGAGCCGCACATGTATCCGTTGTAAAAAACGGGTTGCCCGTCCCCCCGGCCAAAATCGCAACTCTGCCGTTCTCAAGATGCCAAAGAGCCTTCCTGCGAATAAACGGCTCGCAAAGAGCATTAACCTCGATAGCGCTGAGAACACGCGTAGGCTGCCCCAGTTTCTCAAGAGTCTCCTGAAGCGCGCAAGCGTTAATGATCGTGGACAGCATCCCCATATAGTCCGCCGTGTTTCTCGGTATCCGCGATTTCTGTGAGAATGTCTCGCCCCTGATGAAGTTCCCCGCCCCGACAACAATAGCAACCTCGGGACCAAGCGTGCACAACTGAAATATCCTCTCGGCAATCGACTCCAGCGCCTCGCCCTCGATCCCGAAGCCGCCGGGCGAGCAAAAGCTCTCGCCGGAAAGCTTTAACAAAACGCGTTTGTACTTGCTCTCGGCCATAAGCTCCGTCTCAACTACTCGCCGGCCCGTTTCTCACGAGCCATTTTTACATGAACTTATCCCGGCTTCACCGGAACTTGGTTTTTTTTATGCCGCTAAGGCGCTAAGACACAAAGAACTGTATGTCGATTGATTATTTTTTGCTTTGTGCCTTCGCCTGCCCCTAGGGGGCGGCTAATACAAATTCCTATACTCTCAAGTTATAAAAACATCAAAGCTGACACAACTCCGACGACAAACCAACGCCATGTTTTAGCCGACCTCGAAACGAACGAATTCCTTGATCGTCGCCTCGCCGTCCGCCGCCTTCGCCGCATTGCTCACAATCTCACCGACAGATTTGCTGTCATCCTTCACGAAAGCCTGCGAAAGAAGGCAGTTCTCCGCGAAGAACTTGTTCATCTTGCCTTCAACGATCTTATCAATGATCTGGGCAGGCTTATTCTTCACCTGCTCGGCGAAGATGCCCTTTTCACGCTCGATAACCTCAGCGTCAATCCCGTCCTTATCGAGTGCCGCGGGCTTCGTCGCCGTAATATGCATAGCAACATCAGCCGCCGTCTGCTTGACATTATCAGCGCCGGCCACATCGTCGCTGCTCGTCTCGATACGAACCATAGCGCCGACTTTACCGTTGAAATGGATATAGCTGCTAATCAAGCCCGAACCAGCCACTGAAAAACGCTGATAATCGCCAACCTGCATCTTCTCGCCCGTCTTGCTAACAGTCTCAATCAAAACCTCTTTGAATTTCTTGCCCCCGAGTTCCGTATCCAGAACGCTCTCGGAGCCCTTCTCCGCAGAACAGGCCTCGGCGTACTCAAGCAGCTTGCCCGCGGTCGCAATGAAAGCATCGCTCTTCGCAACAAAATCAGTCTCGCAGCAAAGGCTCGCTATAACACCCGTCTTGCCGTCATCAGCAACACGACAAACAACCAGACCCTCGGATGTCTCCCGCTCCGCTCGCTTCGACAACGTCGCAAGACCCTTCTTACGCAGAAGGTCGATAGCCTTCTCCACATCCCCGTTAGCTTCGGCAAGCGCCTTCTTGCAATCCATCATTCCCTGACCGCTCATCTTTCTGAGCTTCATAACTGCGGAAGCTGAGATTTCCGACATTTGGCTGACTCCTGTTTCAAACTTATTGTTTTATAATATCGAAAGTTGTTCCGATAAAATTCGCTCGCAACATTTACAAGAAGCTTACCGGAAGTTTGCATTCTCTGCACACTCACCAACCCTTCTCCGTACCGACCCGGATAATCATGTGCTCACGCAGTCGTCTGATCCGGCTCGGCAGGTTGGGCGTGGCTCTCACTTGCAGCAGCCTCATGCTTTGCCGCAGGTTCCAGCTTCGCAGCAGGCTCCGGCTCAGCAATCGCAACAGCCTGAGAATTCTCGGCTTTCCTCGCAGCAGGCGCTCGTCCCCCGCCCGGATCGGCCTTGGCCGAAGCATGTGATCGCCCGCCGGCAGAATGACGCACACGAGGTTTTCGAACACGTTGCTGAGCAGGCTCCTGCCGAACTACAACCATAGTCTTGCCGATCGCAACCGCATCCGCAAGCTCGTTCAAAATCAAACCCACAGCCCGGATAGAATCGTCGTTCGCAGGAATCGCAATATCAACCATATCAGGATCGGAATCAGTATCAAGAAGGGCAATCGTCGCAAGACCAAGCTTCCGCGCCTCTCGAAGCGCCAAGACCTCCTTCCGAGCATCAACGGCAACAACAACACCAGGCAAACGAGACATATTCCGAACACCGGAAAGGTTCGACGTAATCCGCCGCATCTCTCGTTTCAGACGCGAAGCCCGCTTCTTGCTCTCGCTCTCCAGACTCCCGTCTTCACTCATAGCCTCCAACTGCTGCAATCGCTGCAACTGAGACCGGATCGTCCTGAAGTTCGTCAGCATACCGCCAAGCCATCGGTGCGAAACAAAGTGCATCCCGCACTTCTCCGCAGCTTGCTCCACGGCCTTTTGAGCCTGACGCTTAGTGCCCACAAAAACAACGTCTCTTCCGGAAGAAACGATTTCAACCAATAGTTTCTTCGCAATAAGCAGGTTCCTAAGCGTCTTCTTCACGTCTATGATATGAATATCGCCGCGCTTTGCGAAAATAAAAGGCGCCATCTTCGGATTCCATCGACTAACGCTGTGCCCGAAGTGCACACCTGCGTTAATAAGTTCACGAGCAAGCTCTTTAGCCACAAAAATTCTCCAAACAAACTGCCATACTTAACGACCCCGACCACATACGGACGGTCGAATTGGGCAAAATACCGCAAATCCGAGATTGTGTCAAGAATTTTTGTGAGAAGATTTTTTGCGAAATTCACGAATATTTCGAGCCTGACGGCCATAAAACCCCGTTTCCACGAATTCCAGCCCATAAAAACCTGCAATCGAGCCACGCTGAATGCCCCCACAGCCCGTGCATCCCACCCTAACCGCCGCTACTCTCAAAGACTAATACCAAACGGTGATAAGGATATTAGGCTCGGTTTTTTTGGACTGAACGAGCCCGGTGGTAACATTGGTTTGTTTGATAGAGACGCCCGGGTTCCCCTTCAGCCACATGCATATCTGCTCGTCAAGGAACTCTATCGCCCCGGGATGAAGCTTCGTGAAGAACGTCTTTACGCCTGTAATTCGCGCCGATGAGACCACCTTGGGCGCAGGGGGGCTTACTGCGCCTTTCGGCATTTGCACCTGAGCAACCGGAGCAGCAGGAGCGGCAGGAGTAGCCGGCACCGCAACCCGACCAGCAGGGGGAGCAGGCGCCGCAACCCGACCAGCCGAGGGAGCCGACGCTGCAACCCGACCAGCAGGGGGAACCGTAGCAGCAGGCGGACCGCCCAAATTGAGAGGCGTATGCGAAACATTAGCCTTCGCAGGCCCCGCCCCACCCGGCGGAATAGGTTTATCGAGGTCGTCAAGCGAGATAGGCTTACCCAGATCCTCGTCAACCGGTTTCAAGCGATCAAAGTTCGGAACGGCGGGGTTGTGATAGTTTGCGTTATCCATAGTTTCTTTCTCCCGGGAAAATATAATTTAGAAACGCATTTGAAATGGATTGCCTAAAAGCAAACCAGGCAATAATCGCAATTTACAGGCTCAAAGCCGACAGAACAAGCATCAACATCCTCATTCGCGGGTCTTCGGCCACGGGTTTGGCCTTTTCAGCCTGGCCCTGCCCCTGCTTAGATACGACTTCCGGCTTACTCGCATCGGCTTTGCCGATCTTGGTTTCGCCCTTTTCAGTACTGGAAACCGCCTCACAAACCTTAGCTTCGCCAGCATAGATCGAAAATTTCATCGGCAACTGCCTTCGCAGCATCGGCAGCCTTGCTCTTAGCCTCAGCTTCGGAGATTCATTCACCTGCCTTGCAGTTGGCTTTTCCTGCAACATACCAAAGAACCAGCTTTCAAAGATTAACCAGCAACTTATATGAGCTAAAAAACGCAAGTTCGCAACTTACCTTCATTGATCTGTCAGCCACCCGTCTTAATTACCTAACTGAATTATCGATTATGCTGGATTAGGTAACTGAAACGCTCATACCAACATGTCCCTTAATAGAAACCAATCAATAAGGTATTGTTGATTAAAATGAAGAAAGCTATTAGCATCGTATTGATGTGTATGATTGTTTTAGGCGTTTTTTGTGCAGCAGCAACCACTACAACCGTAGATGCCGAGACGAATCATTCTGTGGGACATTACTACATCTATATGCCAATGTCTAGGCATTATACTATATTTGTTCAGCCGGAGCCCAACTCGTTACCAACAGATACTTACTCCATCATTGCCGAAATTAGAGGGGAGCAACAGATTCTAGCTGACGGTGTGGAAGTTGGCAATATTCCACCAGACGGATTGGTTATAACCATTGTTTTGCCAACACTTCCTTGCGATGAGGTATTAAAATTCCCAAATTATGAGCTTATTAGCGAGACAAGACTCAGTCGAACTGAGTTTGAATATGCATTCCGTCTTCGTGCAGCGAACTGTTCGGAACGCAATTTTAAGGATGTAATCGTGCAACTTGTGGAAGAGCCTAATAATACAACTGTCCTTGACGGCACCGTTGAGTTTTCTTTGATAGGGGCAGGAACTGAGGTTTTAAGCGATGACACTTTCAAAGTACGCATTGATAGAAGCTTCGAGGGGTTCGTAAGCGATGTCGTCTGGCAAGTCTGTGACTGCAAGATCGAGGGAGAAGGCGAGCATAATTCCTACCGAAGCACTGACTTCAAGGATTTTGCGACTTTCGCACAAGTCTGGCTCTCTGGCGGAGATACTATGGAAGAAGACTTTTATCCTGACGGGGAAATCGACCTCAAGGACCTTTCGATATTACTGGAGGCGTGGCTGAGATAAATGATCCCCCACTATATGGGTATAAATCAAATTTGTGAAGGAGGATGTGATGAAGAGTGTTAGAAGTACTGTGGTTCTATACTGTGTATTATTCGCTATTAGCCCAAATCTTCACGCAACGATGGTAAGTTACATCACAACTGATCTTGGCGGCAGCCAGTTTCAGTATGAGTATAATGTAACGAACGATACTCTCGGAGTACCGATAAGACAATTCACTATCTGGTTTGATGTCGAGCTATACGATAATCTCGCAATTACGACCGAAGATCCGCCAGCAAGTGAATGGAACGAAATCATACTTGAAAAGACCGGCTTCGGTCTGCCAATCGGTTATGATGCATTGGCGGACGAGGGAGGTGTTCCACCGTCGGAAACCGTAGGCGGCTTCTTACTCAGATTTGATTGGCTTGGCATCAATATTCCGGGGCCGCAGTTCTTTGAAATCATAGATCCGGTCACTTCCCAGACCCTTGACTCCGGCTACACCATTCCTGAACCTGCCACCTTTCTGCTCCTCGGCCTTGCCGGCCTGGGATTGCTAAGGACAAGGCGAGCGCGCGCCTAACGGCGGGCGAATCTGGCCCGCGTTGTGGTTTTTCTTTTTTGTGTGAAGAGTTTAATAGTGGTTTTTTGCTTATTTATAAGGCGCTGAGCAATACCGTCGCCGTGGTGCTGTAAAACGCGAAGCGGCTCCGGCTGAGTTTGATTCTCTGTGAGACGCCTTATTTACGTCTGTTGGGCCTTTTCCCGCGCCCGCGGGGGATTCGTGACGAGCGTTTGCCGGATTGGTGTTTTTTTGGGTGGCGATTGAAATCGGGTTCTTCGCCCTCCCAGATCGGCTGGATGCGATTCAAGTCGATAACGGCTTTTACGCTGCGGAGGTCGCCTTTTGTGAACAGCGTCATTGCGACGCCTTTTCGGCCCATTCTTGCTGTTCTTCCGGTTCGGTGCGTGTAGGTATCGGTGGTTTTGGGGAATTCGTAGTTTATTACATGGCTCGCGTGTGCGAAGTCGAGGCCTCTGCCGGCGAGGTCCGTTGCGACCATAATCTTGATTTCCATCCTTTGGAACCTGCGGAAGAGCGATGTCCTCCTGGACTGGTCGAGCCCGCCGTGGATGATTTCCGTCGAAGGCATTTTCTTCTTCAAGTGGTCGTGGAGTTTCTCGGCATTGCGCCTCGAATTGCAGAATATGATGGCCTGTTTGGGTTTGACCTTGTCCAAATACTTTTGCAGCGATTCGAGGCGGTTTCTGCTGCTGGTCTGCATAAAATAGTGCAGCAGGCTCTGAGGGGCGGTCTGCCCCTTGCCGAGGTAGATCGTGAGAGGGTCTTTGAGGTAGTTTTTGGCCAGTTTCTCGACTTCCTTGGGCATTGTTGCGGAAAAAAGCAGCGTCTGGTGCTCGTGTATCAGGCAGGAGATGATGAACTCCACATCCGAGATGAATCCCATATTCAGCATCTCATCGGCCTCGTCGAGCACGAATGTTCCGACGTTTGAGAGGCTCAGTGAGGTGTTGCTGAGCAGGTCGATGAGCCGTCCGGGCGTGGCGACGAGGATATCCACTCCGTGATTGAGCTTTGCGATCTGGATTTGCATCGAGAACCCGCCATAGACGGCGAAAGGCTTTGCATTGGTTCGCTTGCCGATTTCGGAGATTTCCCGCACATACTGAAGGGCCAGTTCCCTCGTTGGCACGACCACCAACGCCTGGACCTCATTCAGCGACGTATCAACCATCTGGAGCAGCGGGATTGCACAGGCAGCGGTCTTTCCAGACCCGGTTTCGGCGCGTGCTATCATATCCCTTCCGCTGAGGATATGGGTGAAGGTTTTCTCCTGCACCGGGGTCAGGTCGATATATTGCATCTCTTTCAAGCCGGCGAGGATTTGGGGCTTCAGGTCAAGGTCTGTAAATTTCATTTCGCTGTATATCTCTCAAGTAACAACTCAAACTGGCCGAGCACTTAACACTTTTTCAATGTAAACCATTATTTAACAAGGCTTTATGTCAATCGCTTAGAAGACGCGGACAAGCCCCATAGGCCCCTTGCGGGGATGCCCGCGACACGAGAATAATCTCGGGCAAAGCCCGAAACCACAATTTTGCACTTTAATCTTTGATTTTTACATTCTCGAACCGACCGATAGGTCGGTTTGAGTAACAATCTTCCTTAGCCAGGTACACGCAACGCTGCACCATAAACACGAGAGGATACAGGCTCCGCCGACGAAAAGCAACTTTCGATTTCCTAATTGATCAATTAACTCATAATTCTCACCGTAGAGAACGCGGAAATTCTTGTATTGTAAGGTTCAGCCTCGCTTCTTCAACCAGCCGCCGAGCCTGGTATTCGTTGGAGCATAGCTCCGGCGGCGAAAATCGCCTTTGGAATCGCAGGCGGAGCCTTTTCCGAGCTATTGCGCCCCTTGCACGACGCCTTCTGTCGCGGTCTGCGGGGCAGCCCTGTTGTTTTGGCATTGAAATGTTTTCGTTCCGTCGGACGATTCAGGATATTCGTGATAGGCTGTGCGGATTACAGCACCTTCAGGGAGCGTCATTTTCAGCCTTGTCGAAAAGCTCGAATACCGCAGGCCGCCCTTTGGAATGCTGCGAGGATGGTAGAATGCGCTGGCCGCACTCAGAACCGCGCCTTCTGCGTCGAGCAGCACAATATCGACATGGCCCCGGACGTCGTCGCGGCAGAAGTTGCAGCTTCTTCTTATCCTGCCTGAGACGACCAGTTCATCGTCGGCCTGACTACAATCCAAATTGAAAACCTGGATATCTTCGAGAGGCAGGTTCTCATGGCTGACCGCCACGCTGCTGAGATTACCCGTCTGAACTTCGGTGCAGCCGCAGACCGCGATAGAGAAGATTACAAAACGAACCAGAACAGAAACACAAGCCGCTTTAGATCTCATCATCAACCCCTTACCTATAACCGTCAGCCTCTTATGCCTAACCCAGCACAGCCTGCCCTGAGCATCGTCGAAGGGTCGAAACTGCACTCTTGCTCTCCTATCTATTCCTGAATCCTTCTGCCCACGCTCCGAAAAACCATACCGACCTGCAAACCAGGCACATCCCCATTTTGAGCCTTCATTGTACCAAAATCCCGCTGTCAATGCAAGCAAAAAATCCCTCGATTCACCCCCTCTGCCGCGCATCAGCCAATAGTCCGGTAAAAAACTGGCTGCGGATATCTTAACATTGATATATGATGTGTGTTTAGCCCTGAGAAATGCCCTCGTGCCACACCCATCTTGGCCGTGGTCGCACGACCTTCAACGTAGCACGGCCATCTTGGCCGTGGTCGCACGACCTTCAACGTAGCACGGCCATCTTGGCCGTGGTCGCACGGGCTTCCAGCCCGTGCTCTACCACCAAGGCCGCAAAATCAGTGGACCGGCTGAACACATACGACAAGTGAGAATGCCGGATCTGCACCGCGCGGAGAGCGCTCGTTTATTAGAGCTTCTTTCGTCTTCGTTCAAGCTCCGTGGCTTGTTTTAGCACCCTCTTTTCTCTGCGGGTAAGGCTGTGGATGCCTTCTCTGTGGACCTTATCGAGTATGTCATCGAGGTCGGCCTGCAGGTTGAACTGCGACATTTCCCTCTTCTCTCCGAACCGATGCCGCATTCTGCCGCTGAATTTCGCCCGCCATGTTTGCGAGAGGACATATACGACCCCTGCAATCATTCCTCCAAGGTGAGCGGCCTCTCCGCCTGCGTTGCCGAATTGTACAGGCCGTAGGATACTTATTATCGCAATCCCGGCAAGGATTATCGCCAGTACGAATAATCTCATCGGGAAGATGAAGAATACAAGCACTCTCACATTGGGGAACAATAGTGCGGTGGCCGCGATCATTCCCAGTATCCCTCCGGACGCACCGACCAGAGGCCCCTTGCTCAGCCATCCGATATTAGCGAGGATCGGGTAAAGGATACCCCCCATAGCCCCGCAAATCAGGTAGAACTTCAGAAACTTCAAAGACCCCCACATCCGCTCCAGCATCACTCCGAGAAAGTACAGAATGAGCATATTAAAGAAAATATGCCCGAACCCGTGTGTATCGTGCATGAACTGGTACGTTATCAATCGCCATACCTGCAGCGACATCCCCACAGTCTGAGGATAAACGCTGAACCATTTCAAGGCGAACTCGGCCAATGCTGGAAATACGCTCGTAAGCACAAAAACGACCACATTGACAATAATCAGCCATTTCACCACCGGCGTCATTCGCGGGAACATCATCCCCATCTGAGGCCGATGCCCGTAGTAGGTACCGTGCCCGCTCTCATAATCCGACTGTGTATAATCTCTATCGTACAATCCCATAAAGCTTACCTGTATCCAACCTGATTTCAGCCCCTGTAACCAGGGTCAAGAACCGTAATATCGTCTAATCCGCCGAAATGTTCAACCCCAAAATCGTATCACCGCCCTTTTAGCCGACTCATCGGGCAATCCGCTCCCGGCAACAGAATTGCCCCCTATGGCTCCAAAAAAATCCGTGCAATCCGCGAAATCCGCGATTACAATAACCCGTTATGAAACTGCCGAAACTGGAAAAACCTGATAAATACGTTGGCCTGTACATATTCGACTTCGGCGACCACGCCGGCGTCGGCTTCACCGCTCAGGAGGTCGCAGAACTCTTAGAAAGCGAGAATTACAGGCAGGGCAAGGTCTATAAGATTCATCGGGCGCACCCCGATGGCAAGCTAGAGCTAAAAGGCGTTCCGAGCGAGGTATTCGAGCTTGAAGCCGGGATGTTCTTCTATTCGCATGATATGGCCTCGGCCCAGCGGGATTACAAGGCTCTCGTCGATTTGGCGGTTCGGATGGCGCCGCCCTGCCGGGGCAAGGTTCATCTGGCCCAATACGCCGAGGGGAAATTCGCTACGGCCTTCATATACCCGGCTGAGTACGACGACGAGGTAAGCTCCTGGCTTTTAGAAGGCGATTACAGGACGCCCGGCGCTGCCGAAGGCGGAACTGCAGCCGTGCAAAGGTATTACGATTCCGACGTCGAGATAATCGAAAGGCATCAGCTATTCGCCCAATCCGACCCGCTCAGCAGGACGGGAGAGGAGCTGCTAACATCATTGAAGCTGGCCGTGCAGAGATAACGCTGCGGAATTGCCTAACGGCGCGTCAACTACGATTTTAGAGACCAAGACCCGCGACAGAAACCCGGCGTGCTCCCGACGAATCGGGACAAGCCCCGCAGGCCAAATCCCGAAGGGATGAGGCCTTCGGGCGGGATAGCCCTAAGTAGAATAAAACATCCCGCATAAGACATACGACTCACGACATACGACATACGATATTATCATGGCAGGCAGAATGAATTCATTCCTTGGAGCAATCGCAGGCTGGATCCTTTCGCTTTTTGGGAAAGCCCCGGCCAAGCCGACTTGCGACGATCTGAGTAAGGCCGAGTTTAAGACGAGTACGCAGAGGATGGGCGTCCGATTCAGCGAGAGAATCCGCGATGTATTCCGGTTCAAATGGCTCCGGCGACATTGAGGGACCGTCGGCAGCAACGAGGGTATTCTGAATTGCATCTTCATCGAGAACGGTTGGGATAGCCGGCAACGGAAAAATATTATCGGATGCAGGTAAAAGTCGCGAACTTTTTTATCCTGGATGTCGTATCATTAAGAAAGAATAAGAATTACAAAGAATTTTCTTGTTAAAGTGCTGTTTGGGTGCTTGCCGATAAGAAAATCGAAATTTGAATAAGTTTTTTCTCCCCTCCGGAAAACATCGAGTAACGTCATGTTGCTCGATGTTTTCTTTATCCCCTACTTGAAAAGTAGGCAAGGATTGAGTTGTGTGGATTTGGCTCAGTCCGGAAGATAGATTTTCAAGTCGTCGGAGACGGCTTGAAAATGGCATGGCGCAGTTTTGCGTGTACTGGGCCAAGGCAAGGGTTCCTGTTTGAAAAGTAGGCAGGAATCGAGTAGTATGAGGCTTGGCTTTGGTCGATAGATGATGAATGGCTCGCTTCAGTCGGGATGACACGGCGGCGGATGGCGTGGATGACCTTGTGCAGGATGCTGGATTTGTAATGGCTTGTTGAGCATGGCAAGGCGGATGCTCGAAGGTTAGTATTATGATTATTAAGGCAAAAGCATATCCGCGAGTTGGGCTGGTGGGTAATCCTTCCGACGGTTATTTCGGCAAGACGATTTCTTTTTCGTTCGGGAATTTTTCCGCAGAGGTGGTCCTTTACGAATCTCCTCAGCTCGAGATATTGCCGAGTTCGAAGGATCGGTCGGTTTTTGTGAGTGTGCGGGAGCTTGTGAGCGACGTTCGGCTGCACGGTTACTACGGCGGGATTCGGCTGCTGAAAGCTACGGTTAAGCGTTTTTACGATTACTGCGAGCTTCATGACATCGAGCTTCACGATAAGAATTTCACTCTGCAATACAAATCGAACATCCCGCACGGCGTTGGTCTGGCCGGCTCGAGCGCTATAATCACCGCTTGTCTGCGGGCGCTTATGGCTTTTTACGGGGTTAGCATTCCGAAATATACCCAGGCAAATCTCATCCTCGCCGCGGAGCTTGAGGAGCTGCAGATCGCGGCGGGGCTACAGGACAGGGTGATCCAGGTCTATCAGGGCCTGGTCTATATGGACTTCGACAAGGAGCTTCTGGCCAGCCGCGGCTACGGCGAATACGAGAACCTCGACCCCAACCTTCTGCCGCCGTTGTATATTGCCTACCGCGAGGACCTTGCTGAGGTTTCGGGCGCGGTCCACAACAATATTCGCGCGCGCTTCGAACGCGGCGAGCCTTCGGTCGTATCGGCTATGCGGTTTTGGGCCAGGCTTACGGATACGCTGAAGAATCACTTGCTGCATGGGCGGAAGGAGAAAGTCGGCGAGGTTATGAACGCGAATTTCGATCGCCGGCGGAAGCTCTATGCAATCAGCCCTGCAAACCTGCAAATGGTCGATGAGGCGCGTGCGACCGGGGCGAGTGCGAAGTTCACCGGTTCCGGCGGAGCGATTGTGGGCACATACAGCGATGAGAAGATGTTCAAGGCTCTCAAGGATCGGCTGGGTAAATTGAAGATAAAGGTCATCAAGCCGACGCTTGCGCTTCCCAATACCAACGGTGTTATATGATTCGCAAAGCAGTTATCCCGGCGGCCGGGTTCGGGACTCGTTTTCTGCCGGCTACGAAATCTCAGCCTAAGGAAATGCTGCCCATCGTCGATACGCCGGTGATTCAGTATGTTGTCGAAGAAGCGGTCGCATCGGGGATCACCGATATTCTGATTATCATAGGCAAGGGCAAACGCGCGATTGAGGAGCATTTCGACAGGAATTTTTATCTTGAGGCACAGCTTGCAGAGCAGGGCAAGAAGAAGGAGCTGGAGCGGATTCGTAAGATTAGCGAGATGGCCGATATTCACTTCGTCTGGCAGAAGGAATTGAAGGGCCTTGGCGATGCGGTCAACTGCGCGAAGCTGCACGTCGGCGATCAGCCGTTTGCGGTTCTTCTCGGCGATACCCTGATTAGCTCCGCGTCTCCGGCCACTAAGCAGCTTGTCGAGGTCTATGACCGCTACGGCGGTTCGGTCGTACTGATTCAGGAAATTGATAGGGAGAAAGTAAGCAGATACGGCGTAATAAGCGGGGAGGAGATAGAGCCGGGCGTCTATAAGCTGGACGGGCTTGTAGAAAAGCCCAGCCCGGCCGAGGCGCCGTCGAACCTTGCAGTGGCCGGGAGATACGTCTTCACGCCGGAAATCTTCGATTGCCTCGCAAAAATACAGCCGGGCAAAGGCGGAGAACTTCAGTTGACCGATGCAATGCAATTGATGCTGGCCGCAAGCCCGATGTACGCACGCCTGCTCGAAGGAAAACGATACGACATCGGAAACAAGCAGGGCTTCATAAAAACAAACATAGAATTCGCCCTAAAAGCCGAAGATATCCGCGAAGAATTGAAAGACTACATCAAAGAAATCGCAAAAGACCTTTAGGCCGCAATTATCACCGACCAAAAACCGAACGTCGAATTTCATGGGCCCACAGTCACCAGCAATACAGGTTTGTTAGCGTATCGAGAGTTGGATGCGCGGGACTATAAATATTTTATGGTCGGGCACCTCCTATGAAGCCAGATTTGTCAACGGTCTTTTTTTATGTTTTCTACTGAAATATCATTTGCGCGCCTTATCCGTACTGCCCAGTTATGATCGGTCGTCGGGCGATTATGTGCGACAACGGTTGATGACAGAAAGCATGTTGCGTACGGGGCGAACTCCGCTCTGGGGGGGGTTGACAATCCAGGCTATGCTCGGCTTTTTATTGCCACAGTCAATAACCCAAACGTCCATCCGTTCGTCCGTGAGACGGTGCTGGAAAACCTTTGTCGTATGAAGAGCAGTGAGGCAACAGATTTTGTCAAGGCTTGTTTCCGTGACGAAAACCAGCCTGATCACAACCGCTGGGTCGTGGCCCGGTGCCTGGCATATTACGGTGACCTTTCGCCAGTAAAGGAAATAACAAGATGGTCGCACCGCCCTGACATGGCGGCAGGAGCACTATCTGTTCTGGCGGATATCGCCCCGGCAGCTTACCTACGTGATTTTATTGGATTCGTATGTGATGAGAACAAACCACAGAAGAGTCGGCAGGAATCGTTCACTCAGTACGAGTGGGACCATCGTATGAGACAGCTTCCTGACGGCATTAACAGGGAACTGGAGAGTATCCTCGGTCCTGTGTTTGCTGTGAATAAACCGGATGGAACACCTGACAATGACATTCGCAGCGCTGGTTGGTGTATGCTGTTCTCTCACACGAAAAAGGCTGTACCATTGGTTCTGGCAAACGAGCAGGATACCGACAATGCTCTTCGGAGAATGGTTGATGCGGCGCAAGGCTGTGGGCCGGACAGCATCACTCGTGGCCAGGCCTCGGAGATAGTACGCAACTGTGCCTCGGTTCCTCAATTCGGTCTTGACGGGGAAAACCACCTGAACAGAGTGGCGAAAAAGATTCTCGGCCATGTCGAAGAATAGGCGATGGGAGTGGCGAGAATTCGAAACCCGGAGGCCACAGAACGCCCGTCTGAGCATTGTGGTGTACTGGTTCAGCGTGAATCGGACAAATCCACTTTGCTGTTAAGAGACTTTTCTTGCCTTCGGCAAGTCCATAAGACACCTTGCGGTGGATGTTTTTTTAGGCACTACTACAAAGCTCTGAGTTGTCTTTGCAACCCTTCATGTTGGGCCGTTTTATCTTTCCCCCCCACCTTTTTACGAAGGGGGAAAATAAAACTATGCCGCTCAAATTTACAGAACCAATCTTACATTACCTAAAATCTCAGATGAAATAGATTGACAGGTCGAACTTCACAAGGTTAGAATCGTATGTATTCGGGCCGAAATCGCTTTTCTCTCATGGGAAATACCGATTCCAACGAATGAATGCTGAACCGGATATTTAAGGAAACAAACATGCTCAAGAACACTTTCCATCGCCGCTCAATACGTTCGCGTTGTCTTGTCCTTTCGCTCGCTATTGCCTTGCTGCCGGTTATCGGGTCTTCCGTGAGCCTCGCCCAGGACGAGCAGAGCATCGCAACGCTTCGCCAGATGGGCAAGGCCTTTGCATCAATCGCTGAAAAGGCCTCCCCAGCCATTGTAAGCATCAAATCCGAAACCACTGTTACCCCACAATACTACGGATACGAGGGTTCGCCATACGGCAATCAGACCGACCCGTTTGGCGACGATCTGTTCGATTTCTTCTTCCGCAGGCGCTCGCCGCGCCAGCAAACTCCACAAACGCCCCAACGCAGGCAAATAACAACCGCCCAAGGCTCCGGCTTCATTATCTCGCCCGACGGTTATATCCTAACCAACAACCACCTCGTCGGAGACGCAGAGAAAATAACCGTCGAGCTTACTGGCGGCAAAAAGTTCACCGCAGAGAAGACAGGAACCGACGAGGATTCTGATGTCGCCGTCATCAAAATCGACGCGAATAGCCTTGAGTACGTCAAAATGGGCGACTCCGACAAGCTTGAAGTCGGTGAGTGGGTGCTCGCCATCGGCAACCCGCTCGGCCTGAGCCATACCGTAACTGCCGGTATAGTAAGCGCTAAGGGCAGAAGCGGCTTCGGCCTGGCCCACCTCGAAAACTTCATCCAGACGGACGCGGCCATAAATTTCGGAAACTCAGGCGGGCCCCTCATAAATCTCGATGGCGAGGTGGTCGGCATGAATACCGCCATTGTGGGAGCGTCCGGTAATATCGGCATCGGATTCGCAATTCCGATCAATATGGCCAAGAACATCTACGAACAGCTAAAAACCGGCAAGAAGGTCGAAAGAGGCTTCCTCGGAGTCGCCACCCAGGACATGGACGCCGACTACGCCAAGGCATTCGGCCTAAAGAACAATAACGGGGTCCTAATCCCAAATGTGATAAAGGATTCCGCAGCCGATAAGGCCGGCATCAAGCACAACGACGTAATCCTCGAACTCGACGGCAAGCCCGTCACATCCGCCAACGAACTGAGAAACAGAATCGCTATGCTCAGCCCCGGCGCCAAGGTGATAATCAAACTCTGGCGCGATGGAAAAGAGAAAACCGTCACAGTCGAACTCGGAAATCTCGATACGCAGGCCGGCACAGAATCAGCCGCTACGGTCGATTCCCTCAACGAAATCGGCTTCACTGTTCAGAATCTAACTGACGAACAGGCTAAACGCTACGGCTATGACGGCGACCAGGGGGTGCTCATCATCAGCGTCCAGCCCGGCTCCCAGGCCGACCGCGTCGGTCTCACGCCGGGTATGCTCATCAAAGAAGTCAATCGCCGGGAAGTCGCAAACACAAAAGAGTTTAACCAGGCTATCGAAGACGCCAAAAAGAGCGGAACCGCCCTGCTCCTGGTTAAGCAGGACGCCTACTCGGTATTTGTGCTCCTAACCCTCTCAAAATAGCCAACTCGAACATAACATCTTTATACAAAAAGACTTACCAAAAGCCGGCCCCGCCGAAACGGGGCCTTTTTCTTGCGCGCCGGAAACTTTCCGCCGCCCGCGAACAGGCAGAATCGATGCGATAGAGCCGCAGGCAACAAACCGATATGTCTGATGTTTATCTAACTAACACTGTGTAAAGAGCTTCGCTCTCAGGCCCCAGACCCTTCCTGGCTCGCAATTCTCGCCGCCGAAAATGAAGGTGTTTTTGTATCGCAAAAACTCCTGCGCAATTCGCCGCCTGTGCATTATAACAAAACCGACCGACCAACGTCAATGGAACCCGGGTCGCCTTGGCAGCAAACATCCCCGCAACTGATTATCCACGAATACCTGCCGGAACACCTAAATCAGCTATCCGGAATCGCTCCTGGTTGGCAGCCTCTCCGGGGGACGATGGCCGCACGGGATGGCGGAACTTAAGACCTCAGCAATAAATGTTTCACGTGAAACATTCCGCTGCAAAACGATCCGGAATTTAAGAGTCCGGTTGTATTATCGTCAAGCCGGCAGCCGAAACAGCGTGGTTCCGTTGGTAACGGCTCGGCCCCAAGGGCATATACGCAGACTCAGTTGCCGCTCCACACCCCAGTTCGGATGCCTGCAAGAGGGCCTTCTTTCATCACCCAGCATGACTTCCATGCGGCGGCAGAGTTAGCAGGGGGGGCAAGATAAGTTCGCCGGAACAGACACCGCCCCCCTTGCGTAAGCATGATCAGGAGAGGCGACTCGAAATCCATCAACACTGCTCGGGCGCTTCTGCTATATATGGGCGGCTCACGGAATCGCACATAAGTTCGGCTCTCCCGGGGAATGGGTAGGTCGCAGCCAGGAGCTATGCCTCAGCAACGGGCTTTAGACGCCTACGCATTATTCGGATGAAGCAAATGTTTCACGTGAAACATTGTTCGAGGCCCGCTCGTTCGCAGGAAGATTGCTGGAAAAAAGTTTTCGAAAATGGTAAAAATTTATTTGTCAACTATTCCAAAGCCGGTGTGTATATGCTAAGATGCGCGGGTTTCCAATATTCATTCTAAAAAGGAGCGTTCTATGAGCGAACAAAAGAAGGAGAAGCCCAAGCACCTCGGAAGGGGACTTCAGTCCCTTATAAGTCCGATAATATCTACCGAAACCACCTTGCCGGAGGCCTCGCTCGGCCCTGTCCCAGCCTCTAACTTCCCTCCAGATAAGGAGTTACAAGATTCGCTCAGAGAAATACCTATAATCTCGATTTCGCCCAATCCGCATCAAGCGCGAACTGTCTGGGACGAGGCTGAGCTGGCGGAATTGGCTGAGTCGATCAAAGCCAACGGAGTTATCCAGCCGATTATTGTCCGTCGGGCGGGCATTGGTTTTGAGTTGATTGCAGGCGAGCGACGACTCAAAGCCTGCCAGATTGCCTCGCGCAAAACGATACCCGCGCTCGTGCGTAGTGCGACTGAGGAGCAGATGCACGAGTTGTCGTTGATTGAAAATATTCACCGGGCGAATCTAAACGCCATCGAGCGTGCCGGGGCGTATCAGAAATATGTTCGCGAGTTCTCGCTGACCCAGGCCGAGGCGGCCGAGAGGTTGGGCGAAGACCGCTCGGTTGTAGCTAACTATATCCGATTACTGGACTTACCTGGTGAGATTCAGCAGATGCTTGCCGGCGGCCAACTCGCTATGGGCCATGCCAGAGCGATTCTCGGGCTGCCCACCGACGACCTTCGCCGCAAACTCGCCAATCGCGCAATGGCAGGCCGACTCAGTGTCCGCGAGGTCGAAAGGCTGGTGCGCAAGGCCCTCGCCCAGCCGGGCCAAGCCAAACCCGGCCCCGCTGCAAAACCCGCCCATATCGCCGACCTCGAAAACAAGCTGAGCAGCGAACTCGGCACAAAAGTCACCATAGAGACCAAAAAGAAGGGCCAAAAAGGCAGGATCATCATCGAATTTTATTCCCTCGACGAATTCGACAGCATAACAGAAAGATTAGGCCTCGCATCGTCAGAATTGCTCGATAGTTAGTTAGTGTCTGTCGCCCAAAGCAGCAGATACTATTTACTCGAATTGACCGGCGGTTAGTTCGAGAATGCAAAAATCAAAGATTAAAGTGCAAAATTGCGGTTTCGGCTCGTCTAAAGCCGGATTTGCGACCTTGTGGCCTGGCGGGGGGCGAAGCTTGTCCTCGACCGAGATCGGGGAGCAGGGGTCCAGAGCGTAAAAGCTGGATTCCCGCCTTTGCTGGAATGACAAATACTGTTCCCGCAACAAGTACTAATTAGCCCCGCGCTGTGCGCGGGGCTTCGACCGTTCTCATGCGAATCCCGATACCTCCGGAAACCAGCCATGCGTTTCCGTAACAGAAAGTAGTTAGTCAGCAATCAAACTGTTGGGTAGTGTTTACTATCCGCCAGACAAATTCTCCGCCCGTCCCGCGGTTCCCGCATCGCCAAGGGCGGCTGCGCTCATTGAAATCCGTCCCGCAGCATACTATCTGGTTCCGCCCGCGCCGGTTGTGAAGGTCCAAACCGCACCGGCTGTTGTGACGCTGGGATTGACCTCATCGATACGCCAATAGTAGGTTGTTTCTGCGATTAAATGGTCGGGGTAGAATGTTGTTTCCGTTCGATTTGTCTGGAATGCCGGTGGGTTGGCGGGGCCGAAATAGATGTTGTGGGAAGTTGCGCCGGCACCAGGCTCCCAGCTTAGAAACGAACCGACGAAAATGCCAATGGCGCCGTCTGAAGGATTCGGGTTCGATGCCGGCGTTGGCGGCGGCAAAGTGCCAAACCAGTTTGTCCGGTCGAGCCAGGCGTCTGCAAGGATATCCAGTTCGGCAGCATTGAGGGCTGGATTAGGCTCGGCGGGCGAGGGGATGTATCCGTGATTCCGGGACCAGAGGGCGAAATCGGTGAAGTCTGCAATGCCGTCGTTGTTATAGTCGGTGAGGATTGCCCAGCCGAGCGGCGGGATGCTTGCTTGCTCCGTGCCCCCGTAGGCGCCCATATTGATCCGAATGTTTTCGCCCCAATTATTGTTCGGGTCGGCAGGGACGGCGAGCAGTTCGTCGCCAAGGGGCGAATCGGGGTCGCCTGCGTCGATACATCGGCTGGTGACATCATCCCAGGTCCAGACTCCCCGGCGAGTGTCCCAGCGCCAGCCCTCGCTCTGCAAGTGGTAGTCGCCATCGACCCAGAAATCGTCCTCGATATCAGAAGCGGTGCCGTTATAATCCCAATACCCCGGATCGACAAAGACCGGGTCCAGATCGATGTTGCCGATACCGCCGAACCCATTCCCAATGTTGCAGTAGGTTATCACAGGCCGGCCGTGGTATGTATGTATCTCCGACTCCGAAGGCGTGTTCTTCCAAAAGATTGAGTTGGTCACGGTCGAACCGCTCCCCAACCCATTGAGGGCGCTGCCGGAAACCGCTGAATTCCCGGCGAATGTGCAGTTGCTGATATGGACATCGGAGACGTCGCATCTGATAGCGCCGCCGGAATAGGATGAGTTGCCCGTGAAAATGCAATTGCCGATGATCGGATTGCTCCGGTTGAGGTAGATCCCGCCGCCGTAGCCGCCGCCGTAGATGTAATGGATGGCTTTGTTATGGCTTATAGTGCAATTAGTGATTATTAGGCTGCCGTAGGAATAGTATATGCCACCGCCGTAAGGTCCTATTCGTCCGCTGCCTGGATGTTGTTGAAATCGGCGGAGCCGTCGTTATCGACGGTTATTATGCGAGCCGTAGTCGTGCCGGCAAGCAACAGTAAAATTAGAATCGCTGACCTTCTTTGTGCCATTTTTAGCTCCTTGGATACTGTTATGAGGCCGTTATTCGCAAAATGGGCCTCGCGCAGCACATATTAAAACAACCACGGCAGAAATTTCGGAAGGCAGGCTTGGTATGAAAAAACGAATTACTAAATTATGACGGTACAGCCAAGATATAATATTACAGCATTTTAGCGCCTGCTTTTGCGTCTCAACGCTATCATATTCTAACAGAATATAGGACGACTTTGCAAGGGAATTCTTAAAAAATTTACCGGTTTTGGCTTGGTATTCCCGCCGATTGGGGGCTGGGGGCTAAAAAAAGGGTTGGGATGGGGGTGAAATTTGTGAAAATAGGGGTCTATAGCCGAATAGTTTAGTGTATAATTGGGCACAGGACGTGTGGCCGAGTGGGCCATGGGTATGTTTTGTTGGATTTCAGTGTAATTTTGGAGATGCAAGAATGAAGCGCTGGACTATATTTACAGTGATTGCGGTTATCGCATCGGTTTGCCTGGTCAGCAGTTATGCAGGCATAAACATCAACAGCAGCGTGCCTCGGCCCGGGATGCTTGGTTCGCGGTCGTCCACTCCGGATCCGTACGGGCAGGAAGGCTCGGCAGGCACCCCCTCACCCTATGGGTCGACAAGCACCCCCTATGGTTCGCCGAGTATGGTGGAGCCCTCTCCGCTTGACCCTAATAAAGTTGTCGCCGCGGTCAGGGCGTTTCCGGGGCTGGAACAGGAGTTGACGAAGGTCGGCAAGGGCAGCAGGGCGGAGGTTACCGAGTGGCGCAGGCTGCAGGACAATCTTGCCAGCGCCACCGCAGTGGACAACCGATCGAGACTGGGAAGAGAAGTGCAAAAACAGGTTGCCCTGGAGCTTGGGCTCCTTCGCAAGATTGCGGAGGAGGAGGGGGCCAAGAAGACGATTGCCGCGATTGACGGCGTCCTGTTGTTTCGCCAGTCCCGACTCGAGAAGCTCAATAAGCAGATGCAGGATGACCGCAGAAGCGCTGCAACCTCGCTGAGATCCTCGCGGACGAGCGGGACGCGAGGCGGCGGCACAACCGGAAGCGAATCCAGCGGCAGGTACGCACCGAGCAGCCGAAACGGGGGGCAAGGCGAACAAGGCGAAGCGGGCGTTCAAGAGGAAAACACTACGATATCCAAACGACGACGCTGAGAAATCGGCAAGCTCAGGGGCCAGGAAGGGTTTGCACGAATTGGCGATAAGGAGGTGCGTCTTGAGTGACTCAAACTGACCGGTGGTCAGTTCAAGAATGCAAAAATCGGTTCAACTGCAAAAAAGTTGGTTAGCTTGAGATAACTTTCCGGGTTAAAGCTTTGGAAAAGACGGTGGCCTGCGGGGCATGCTCAGGTTTTCATTCCATCGTAGCTTCCGGCACCTCGTCGAAACAATTGAATGAGGAGACCGATGCAAAACTTATAGGCTACGGGGCCATGCTGCTTGAAGGGCTGGTCGCCGTGGTTGCATTGGCCACTGTTGCTATGATAGCAAAGGGCGACGCACTCACGGGCAAACCGCCTCTGGTCATCTACGGTACGGGTATGAGCAATTTCCTGTTTGTTCTGGGGATACCGAAGAATATGGGATTTTCCTTCGGGTTAATGGCGTTGTCTGCATTTGTTCTTACCACATTAGATACCGCCACAAGGTTAGGCCGATATATTTTTGAAGAACTTTTCAGCCTTATTAAAGGGACGTGTGCGCGTTACCTTTCCACACTGGCAACATCGGTGCTGCCGGCCATATTTGTTCTAATCACCTTAAAAGATGCCGGCGGCACAAGGCCATACCTGCGTGGAAGGCAATATGGCCTGTCTTCGGCGCCAGTAATCAACTGCTGGCGGGGCTGGTGCTGCTGGTAATCGCTATCTGGCTAAAAAAAACCGGCAAAAAATTCGGTTTTGTCATCGGGCCGATGATATTTATGAACGTTATGACGCTTTGGGGTTTGGTGACACTGTTGGTGCAGTCCAAATTATCACCGGTCGGTATTATTGCAGCGGCATTGTTGTTATTGGCGCTGATTTTAATGGTTGAGGCCTGTAAAACCATCAGGAATATCATCGCTGCTTAGTCCGGGTTTGGCATTAGCGCCTTGCCCAAAAAGACCCTGAGAAACTAAACGTAAGGCGCCTGCCCCGATGGGGACCTACGACCTACGGTATCCGCTTGTCGGTGAGCCTGCTTGGCTCGTCGAGCAGCAAAGTCCTGTCTATATCGGCCATCATTTCGCTCTGGTTTATGCGGAAGACTCGCTGATGCCTTCTGCCTGCCTCGGCTTCGGTCTCGCCAAGTTGCGCTTTATTGCAGGCTATCGGCAGCAAAGCCAGAGCCGCGAGAATGGCCGCCAGAACCAACTTATATAGAAAAACGCTTTTCATCATTTCTTCCTTATCAGAAACGGGCCAGCAGAGTATAATCGCGCTGCGTTCGTCTTACAAGCGGACATTTCAAAATTAGGTTCAACTGCAAAAAAGTTGGTAGGTTAAAGCATTATTTTGCATGGATTTATCGCTTTCTGACGCCAGCATAGCTCTGTTGTGTCGAGCCTTTTTTTGGTAGGAGTGCGAAACGGGATACAAGCCCCAAGCGTAAGCGCCGGGATACCCCCCCTGGGGGACAGGCTCCCAGGACCCCTGGCGGGGCTTACGGTCGGGGTTTGCAACAGACTTCCGAGTGTTGCCCTCCCTGATAGCCATTGTATCGTACCTGATTATGCTGTTGCCTTAAAGCGTTAAATCCAAAAGAGTTATGGGTATTGTTCTCAATCAGGCCATCAACTTTTATGTAGTTGAACCCAAAGTTATAAACCCCGCCTCCTTGCGCAATCAGCCCGAGGCACGCTCATTCGGCCCAGGCAGAGGCTGCAGCCGGGCATACTCGGCGAGGTTCGCGTCGGTAATTTTCGTATAATCGAGCAGCCAGCGCTTGTCGGTATAGGGGCAGATATACGTCGTTCGCCACCCTCCGTCGGTCTCGATGGCCTTGAGGTGCCCCTTGGCGTACTTCTGGGCCTGCTCACCGTCCAGACGGTCAATTTGTTGGCAACGGCATAAACTATCGTCGGCTTTGGGCTGCTCGGCCTTCAAAACCCCCGCGACCATTACCCACGTCCTCTCCGTTTCCGAGCAGATATATCGGGATGTCAATCCGTCCTCGCTTGTTTCGAGCCATTCGAGATGGCCGTCGCTGTATTGCTGAGCCGACTCGCTTTCGATGAAATCCACATCCCGGCAGCGGCACTTTATCTCCGCAACAGCCGGTTGCTTCGGCGGCGTGCTTTTGATGCCGAGCAGGCCTTCGCAGACCTGGAGGCGAATGTCTTTGGGGAATCGGGCAATGTTGCGGAGCTTTTGCACCATTTCAGGCTTGTCGGCGAGGGAAATTCTCTCTCCTCCATGCATCAGCAGAACCGGGCCTATGTCAGTACCCACCACTCTCGGGCCGGAATCGTCGATTGCAGTGCCTTCGGTGTCGGAAAATCCCTTCTTCTGGACGATGTGCATGAACACATCGGCGGCGGTTTTCAGCAGAAGGAAGAAGATCAAGGCCGATTGCGGCGTGATATCGCCTTTTTCGAGCCACGCGCCGATGAAAATCGCTAAATGCATCGGAACAATACGGGCATAAGGGAAGATGTTAAGTATAGCTATGTTGACGTTCTTTTGGGCATATTCATTCCGCTCGCGAACAAACGCAAAAAGCCTCTCCACAAAGAAAATGCTTGCGAAAATGAGCAGAGTCCATAGAGGGAAATCCGATACACTGATTTCGACATCGCTGCCGCTCATACGCTCCATTATCGGTAAGAGACGGCCTCGCAGCATGAAGAAGAGGTAAGCGGCATGGAATACGCCGTAGTGAAGGGCAAAGCCGAGGGCTACCACCGCCCTGTCAGCGGGTTTGAGTGCCGAGTACTCTTCGCAACCATCGACGCCGTGGCTTTTGTAGATTCTTCCGAATGTCAGGATTGTAAAGAACCAGAAGATACCGATGATTACGCTCTGGGCCCAGTAAACGCATACAACAAATGGCAGGGGCCACCGCTGGACGACCGCCCAGACAATAAGAACGGCGTTGGAGGCCAGTAGGCTGAGGACGGAGGGGCTGAGAACATCCTTAACGCTAATATTCCAGTTCGCCCGGCCGAAGTATTGATCGCCATTTTGCATCTCAAGGTCCTTTGCTCAGGTTTCCCACTCAAATATAAGCGTCAATATACATGAAATCCGAAATCTTTGCAGTTTTTTTTGAAGAATCTGTTTGCACGGTTGACAGGCCGGCAATTTGCTTCTAAGATACAAGCCCGTTGGAATTTCCTGTTCGCCAAAGCACGGCGATGGTTGGAAATCCTTGACTTGTTTTGCTTGCCCGGTGAATATGATTAGTGCCCATTTTAAGGCTTGAGACCGCGTGATTGTTGTAGCTTGCATCCCGGCTCGTTACGGTTCGACAAGATTTCCGGCTAAAGTTCTCGCCAAAGATACGGGCAAATTCCTGATACAGCATACTTACGAACGCGCATGTGCCGCCAAACTGCTGCGAAAGGTGATTATCGCTGCGGACGACGAAAGAATCCTCGCAGCGGCCGATTCGTTCGGAGCCGAGTGTGTGCTGACAAGGGCCGACCACAAGAGCGGGACCGACAGAATCGCCGAGGCGGTAGGCCGGATAAAAGCGGACATCGTCGTGAACCTCCAGGCCGACGAACCCGAGATAGACCCGGAAAACATCGATTATGCAGCCCGGCTGCTAATCGAGAACCCGGATTACCCGATGGCGACTCTCGCGGCGGATTTCGAGCGGCCCGAGCAGGTCGCCGACCCCAATATCGTGAAGGTGATCGTCTCGCATTGCGAGGCGGACGCGAGAGACGATGGACGACAGACGAGAAACGAGGTCGGCCGAGCGATATACTTCTCACGGCATCCCATCCCCTACGATAGAGACGCCGGCGGCATCGGCCAAATCGACCAATACAAGCGGCACCTCGGAATATACGCATACCGCAAGGACTTCCTGCTAAAAATAACAACCCTACCCCAAACACCGCTCGAAAAAACCGAAAAGTTAGAACAGCTCCGAGCAATAGAAAACGGCTTCGGAATACTGGTCGGCAAAGTCGAGCACACATGCGATGGAATAGACACGCCGGAGCAGTATTCTGAGTTTGTCAAAAGATGCAACTGTTTGGAATCGAGGTCAAAGAAATGATCATTTCGTATTTACATCTCAAAAACTGGAAGAACTTTCGCATCGTTGACGTCCCTTTGAGAAATCGCGTGTTTTTGGCGGGGCCAAACGCCTGCGGCAAATCCAACTTCCTCGATGTGTTCAGGTTTCTAAGGGACATTACTAAAAGAGGGGGCGGTCTTCAACAGGCAGTGCAAGATAGAGGAGGCCTCTCAAAGATCCGTTGTCTGGCAGCGAGAAAGGAGCCGAATGTGGAAATAGAAGTGCATCTGGCGAATGGAGGCGATGAGCTACCAACCTGGAAGTATGCCATTAGCATCAAGCAACAACCCAGAGGGAGCAGGTTGCCGTATCTGGCATACGAGCGTATATGGGAAGGCAGCAAACCGATACTCGACCGGCCGGATGACTTCGACAAAAAGGACGAGCTGCGCTTGACGCAGACCCATCTTGAGCAGATCAGCGCCAACGAGAGATTCAGGGAAGTAGCGAAGTTTTTTGATTCGATTCTTTATCTCCACTTAGTGCCACAGTTGGTGCGAAATCCAAAGTCCTTCACCGGGCCTGGCATACCGGGTGATCCTTTTGGCCGGAATTTTCTTGAACGAGTTGCCACGATGCAAGCAAGGTCGCGACGCTCGCGTCTGCGAAAGATTGAGCAAGCGCTCGTTGGAGCAGTGCCCCAACTGAAGAACCTGACAGAAGTAAAAGATGAAGCCGGCATCCCGCATTTGGAAGCTGTATATGAACATTGGAGACCCCAGGGTGCAAAACAGCGAGAAGACCAGTTTTCAGATGGTACATTGAGACTCATAGCTCTTCTGTGGTCATTGCTTGAAAGTGAAGCGCTTCTGCTTTTGGAGGAACCGGAACTATCTTTGAACTCTGCCATTGTCAGAATGCTGCCTGCCATAATCCACCGTATGCAGAGCAAGCAGAAGCGTCAAGCGATCATAAGTACTCACAGCGCGGAATTGCTTTCGGATAAGGGGATCGGCGGCGAAGAGACGCTGTTGCTTACTCCGACTGGGGAAGGAACCGAGGTGAAAGTGGCGTCAAGTATAAGGGAGGTTAGAGACTTGTTGGAAAGTGGTTTTAGTGTTGGTGAGGCCGTGATCCCGCGAACGGAACCAAGAGCTTTTGAACAAGGATTGCTGTTTGATGTGTAAAATCGTGATAAACCTGGTCTTTGAGGACAGCCTGAGCGGGGCGGTATTGCGAAAGCTCCTCGCGAACTCGGAGCGGAACTACACTATAGGCTTGTTTCGCAACAGCGGCGGCTTTGGGTGGATCAGGAAAAGGATAGAAGGATTCAACAACGCAGCAAAGGGAATGCCTTACCTGATTCTAACAGACCTCGATAGATCTGAGTGTCCGCCGGTTCTGTTAAGAGAATGGCATATTGAGAACCGCAACCATAATCTACTGTTCAATGTTGCCGTCAGGCAGGTGGAATCCTGGATTCTGGCTTGCCGTTGCCGCTTTGCGGAGTTCATCGGGATACGTGAGCACGAGATACCAGCCGCAGTTGACGAAATCCCAGACGCTAAGCGTTTTCTCATTGACTTGGCCCGACGATCTCACAAAAGAGATTTGCGAGTTGATATTGTTCCTCAAGAAGGAAGCACGGCCAGAGTGGGACCCGATTACAACGGCAGACTCATACAATTTGTGAGGAATAACTGGGATCCCAATATGGCCAAGGAATTTTCACCGAGTTTGCGCAGAACGATGGAATCGTTGGATGTGTTTCAGCCTGTCTTTGAAAACCATTTGTAGGTTTCGTCACCCGAAGCAAAGGTCGCAGAGATTATCGAATGAAGAAAGTGGAAATATGAAGAATAACAATGAATTGTTGGCTTCTTTGAGTGATGTTTCTGATGAGAGTGAGTTTTTCTCTCCTGTTCCTAAGGAGTATAAGAAGGGGAAGGCCAAGTATTGCTTTGTTGTCGGCACTGTTATGAGCGGGCTGGGGAAGGGGATATTCTCTTCGTGCTTGGCCAAGCTGATGCAGGATAAGGGGCTTAAGGTCGCTCCTATCAAGCTCGAAGGCTATCTCAACGTCGATTCGGGGACTCTGAATCCTTTTCGTCACGGCGAGGTATTCGTCCTCGACGACGGTATGGAATGCGATATGGACCTCGGGACCTACGAGCGGATGCTCGATCAGAACCTTAGCAAGGCGAATTTCACAACCAGCGGCCAGATATTCAGCTCCATCCTGAACAAAGAAAGGCATGGCGATTACCTCGGCAGGGACGTTCAGATGATTCCGCACGTTACCGGAGAGGTAAAGCTAAAACTCCGCGAATTGGCGATGAGCAGTAATGCCGATATTGTATTCGTCGAGATCGGCGGGACCGTCGGCGACCTGGAAAACGCATATTACATCGAGGCAATGCGAGAATTGGCCTACGAGGAGGGGCCTAACAGTTCTTGCTTTATGGCGTTGACTTATATCCTGGCGCCGAAGACATTAGGCGAGCAGAAATCCAAGGCCGCACAATTGGGCATTAAGCAACTGATGCAGTTGGGCATTCAGCCGGACATCATCGCATGCAGAGCCGGAAGTCCCGTCACCGAAAAAGTCCGGCAGAAGATAAGCGTATATAGCAACGTCCCTCTGGATAGAGTTATTAGTATGGAGGATTCGCCGAGCATTTATATGATCCCGGCAATGATCGCCGAAGCAGGCCTCGATTTCAAGGTCGCAAGGCTCCTGAAAATCGAGGACAGGATCAATCTGCGCCACGAGCGCAAGGCCTCGGCAAAGTGGTGTGATTTTACCGACAAGATCGGAGCGGCGAAACGCGAGGTGGCTATCGGCATCACCGGCAAATACACATCCGTGCGCGACAGCTATGCCTCGATAATCAACGCTCTCGAACATGCGGGCATTGCGCTCGGAGCCGACGTCAACATCAAGTGGATCGAGACAACGAGCGTGACAGATGCAAATGCCGCCGACAAGCTTGCCGCCGTCGATGGCATTATCGTGCCGGGCGGTTTCGGAACGCGGGGAGCGGAGGGGAAAATCGCCTGCATCAAGTACGCCAGAGAAAACAACCTGCCCTATCTCGGGCTGTGCTTCGGCTTCCAGATGGCTGTGATAGAGTTCGCCAGGAATGTCTGCGGGCTGGCCAAGGCAAATAGCACTGAAATCGAGCCTGGATGCACCGAGTCCGTAATAGACATACTGCCCGAACAGAAGAAAATCGAAGGGCTTGGCGGAAACATGCGGCTCGGAGGCAGGGACGTCGAGATTAAGCCAAAGACAATCGCATCGGAACTCTTCGGCAAGGCCGAATCGGTGCGAATGAGATTCAGGCATCGTTACGAAGTGGACCCAAAGTACATCGAACAATTGGAGCAGGCGGGCCTCGTTTTCTCAGGAAAAGCCCCGAATCATCCGATTATGCAAATCCTCGAACTGCCCGACCATCCCTTCTTCATGGGAACTCAGGCGCACCCATGCCTGACGTCCAGACCGCTAAGGCCTCATCCCATGTTCGTAGGATTCGTCGCCACAGCGGTAAAAAGGCATTGGCCCGGCGAGAAAACGCCGGATTGCATAAAGGCCGTCCAAAAGGTCTGTACATAAAGCTCGGCAGCCCGGGCATAACGCCGCGATGTTATTCTTTCTTCTCGGACGCCTTCCCCTCGAGTTCGTCAATCTTCGCCTGCAGCTTCTCGTTCTCTTCTCTCAACTTGGCCAGTTGATTCAACGTTGGAATAAGCATCTCATTCATATCCCCGGACCTGTCTCGCTTGAGTTCTTCCTGGCAATTGGCCGATTTTTTCTGGCAATCCGCCAAATTCTTCTGCTCCAGCTCAAGGCTGGCGGCATATTGGGCCTTTAGATTACCAATCTCTTTATCGCGGGCGGCGAGTTGTTTTTCCAGCTCGATATTCCGTGCCGCGACGAGCCTGCTCTGCTTTTCGCTCGAATTCTGAGCTTCCTGGCAGCCCGCCGAACAGACTAATGCAGCCAGGAACAAAAGTGCAAGTGCTTTGTGAATCGGTCTTCTCATTTCAGATTCCTTTCTAATCAAGCTTAATATCCTATTCGAAAAGTACGTTGAGCTGTTCCATTTTAGCTTGGTCGATGTGGCTGCTGTCCGTCCAGACAGCCAGATCGAGGCTGTGGCGACAAGAGCAATCTTCGCATACAAGAGTCTCAGGCCCCGAAAGAACCGCCTTGAGCAGTGCCAGGCAATTATTCGTAGCGGCCACGAGGTTGCCGATTATCTCCTTTAGCAGGGTCTTTCTGTCTTTGTCGTACTCGTGGAGCTTCCAGCAGTCGTAATCGCTGACGAGGGCGACCATGGCGTAGCACATCTGGGCCTCTCTGGCCAATTTGGCCTCGGGCATACCCGTCATCCCAATCAAATCGCCTCCCCAGGCGCGATGCAGAAGCGATTCGGCCCGAGTCGAAAACTGAGGCCCTTCCATGCAGACATAAGTTGCCTCCGGGTGTGTCTTAACATCGATTTTCGTTGCCGTTTTGGCCAGCGTCTCTTGCAGCCTGGCACAAACAGGCTGAGCCATCTCGCAGTGCACCGCCGCCGTACCCTCGAAAAAGCTGCTCTTACGCCTGAAAGTCTTATCAATATACTGATCAACAAGGACAAGGTCCGCAGTCGCAATATCCTCTCGAAGCGAGCCGACCGCGCCGCTTGCAATGACAGTGCGAACACCGAGCTTCTTGAACGCGAAGATATTAGCCGCATAAGGCACTTCGCTCGGACTGAGCGTGTGCCCGGCCCCGTGGCGATTGAGAAACGCAACTCGCCTTTGGCCGTATCGACCCACCAGCACCGGTGCGCTCGGCTTGCCGAACGGAGTATCGACGTCGTGCATTTCAGAATCGACGATCAACTCCGCCAGAGTATCGCCAAGGCCGGTCCCGCCTATCATTCCGATCAACTGTTCTGCCATAATCTTTTGTCTCCATTGAATAAACCGCTCGATACAATAATGCCTTGCAAAGCCATTTACAATTGAAAACAACTCGAAAATCTCGTCACGGCCCCAAAATGCCTTGACCCGCACGCCTCGGCTGGGTAATACTGGCCCGCAGAAAGAATTTACTTTTTTGGAGATTTGGCGATATGGACCTTGTAGTCACAGTTAAAGAGATTAAAGGCCGATGCCCGACATATAAGCTCGGCGATTCGTTCACCCTAAAGGCGGGATACCAGCTTGTAAGCGATATACCCGTCTGCATGCACGCACTCGGCTCGCTTATGCCCTATTACAACGCCCTGCTGGTCTCGGAACCGGCACAATGGGGAATAGAGGGCAAAGAAAACCCCGCAAAGGCCTACATCCACTGCCCCGACTCGGTAACATTTACAGACGGCGGAACCGTTACTTTCGAGATAAGCAAGGTCGGATAAAGACCTTGAATATCCCCGCGAGGACTCTTCGGCTTATCACGCAACAGAGCCAAAGGCCGGCTACGAATACGACGCCTACGGCAACTGCCACGTCCTTGAGCCCGACTTCAGCGACGATGAGAACGGAATATCGGATTATGGAAATCCGTACTTGTTCACAGGCCGAAGAGTTGATATACTCGATACCAGCTCTTTGAAATTACAATACAACAGAAACAGATACTACGACCAATACACAAGAAGATGGCTGACACACGACCCAAAAGTGTGCCGGACACCTTCCCGAAAAGAAAAAAA
Source organism: Sedimentisphaerales bacterium (assembly GCA_041322395.1). Lineage (GTDB taxonomy): Bacteria > Planctomycetota > Phycisphaerae > Sedimentisphaerales > Anaerobacaceae > JAFGCD01. The sequence goes on along the minus strand of JBGLNQ010000001.1, from coordinate 1,030,680 downwards.
CGAATTAATAGTTAAGATAGGGAAGATAAATAGGTGGCTGTCCCTAGTTTTTTCTTATAGTTTTTTCTTGGAGTATTAAGGACAGTAAAGGGTGCTTTAAGTTATGGACATATTCTAAGCAATCGTTTCGTTGACGAGAATGGAGAGTAAAAGGATAGTATTATGGTATTTAGAAATATATTTAATCTTTGGGCTTTAAATTTAATTATCCTCATACTTGTGTTCTTAGTGAGTTTAGGAGTGGATGGGAATGGCAGGGTTTTTGGCATTCCGTTTATAATTTCAACAATTATAGCTGTAACCCTTTTGTTGGTAGGTACGCTGTGCTGTATTTGTTTGTATGTTACCACTAAGAATATCCGGCATAAGTTGGTGATAGTGATTTGTTTGATTTTCTACTTTCTGATGCTTGCTCCTGCTGTCTTTATGTTATAACTATAAACTAGTCCTAAAACAAGCGAAGTTTTTCAGGTTTCGATGCGGTGGAGACGGCGGGTTTTTTCTGGCACAGCTTTCGCGTGCCGGCCGAGTGGCTGGTTGCTGCTCCGTGTCCTCGGCGGTATCGGCAGTGAGAAGGGATTTGCAGAGGTGCGACGAGCCTTCAAGGATGTCCGCGGCGAAGTTCGGGATGCAGCCGTTCGCACGCTCGCCGACTGGCCCGATGCTACGGCTGCGAGCACACTGCTCGAAATCTTCCAGACAACCTCGAACCAAACTCATCGGACTCTTGCGATGAGAGGATGCGTTCGTCAGCTTAGCGCTACTGCGCTTGTCTCGGCCGATACGCTCAATATCGCCGGCGAACTGATGAAAGGCGCCGATACATCCGAAGAGAAGAAACTCGTTCTGGCATGTCTGGCGACTTCGGGCAACCCGGGCGCAATAGAAATCATCGAGCCGCTGCTTGGCGATAGCAGTGTAAAAGCCGAAGCCGAACTCGCAATGCTCGCAGTCGCTCGCAATATGACGGGGGCCAACCCCGAGCCGGCCAGGCAGGCCGCACAGCGCCTGAGAAAAAAGGCTGACAATCAAAAGGTAAGAAGGGAAGCCGCCGCCATAATAAAGCAGACAGAAAAAAAGAGAAATTAACATTATGACAATGGCAGGTCTCGGGGCCTTACTCGAAGCCCTTCGCCGATACGTTTAACACCGCCTTCGTCAGCTTTTCCCACCTAAACCTTCATCTCCAGCGGTCCCCAACCCTTGCGGGGCTCTCGCCATGCCAAGTCGTTTATTTTCGGGTCGCTGGTGATTTTGCCGGCTTCGTTTAATTCGAGCTTCTTTCCCGCGCGGGCGCAGAGATTGCCGAGTTGGATGTTTGCGGCCATTGGGCCGGAGTAGCTGAAGTTGGACTGGCTGAACTCCCGCGGCTTCTCGCCTCTGCAGGCCATGAAAAACTCTTTATGATGTCCGGGAGAGCGTTCGAGCAGTTTATCGGGACGTCCGAACTCTTTGCGCTTCGCATCCGGGATTAGTTGCGTGCTGTCCCAATAGTCGCCGTTGACGAGCATCTTACCCTTGGTGCCGACGACCAGATTTCCGGTTCTAGGCAGTTCGCGGCCATCGACCTTGAGCTCCTCAGGGTTCTCCGGCATGAAAGGCTTCCCGTCCGGCTTGTTGCCCTCGTACCAGTATGTAGTGAAGCCGGGTCGGCCGTCTTTTGCGCGGTATGTACACTTGACAATCATGCCTGCGGGCCACTGGTCCTTGACGGGGCCGGTCATAATGATCGGCTCGGCGGTTGCGGCGTAGCCCGGATTCATGATCGCGTAGATTCCGTCGGTGGTATGACAGGCCATATCGCCCAGTGCGCCGGAGCCGAAATCGACAAATCCGCGCCAATTGAAGGAATGATAAACACCGTTCTTGAAAGGTCGCATCGCGGCCGGGCCGATCCACGCTTCCCAGTCAAGGGTATCAGGGATGGGATCGGATCCCTCGGGGCGGTCGCCGCCCTGGGGCCAGACCGGGCGATTCGTCCAGGTGTGAAACTCGGTGATATCGCCGATTGCGCCGGCCTTGACGTATTCGTAAGCAGTCCTCCATCCGTTTCCGGCGTGGCCCTGGTTGCCCATCTGGGTGACGACCTTGGGATTCCTGGCGTAGGCTGCCGCCAGGAGTTGGGCCTCGCGAACCGACCAGGTCAGCGGCTTCTCGGTATAGCAGTGGATACCCATGGAAACGGCGGTCATCGAAGGAGCAAAATGGCTGTGGTCCGGAGTCGCCACGAAAACCACATCGATTTCCTTGGCGTGCTTTTCGAAGACTTTGCGCCAATCCGTATATCCGGCCGCCTTCTCCCAGCCTTCCTTGCCGTGGACGCCGTTCCACCGGGTTTTATCGATCTCGGCAAAGGCGACGCACTGAAGACCTTCCTTATGAGATTCGCCCGTATGGGCTCCACCCCGCCCGCCCACAGCGATGAATCCCACCTGAAGTTTTTCGTTTAATCCCTGCGCCCGGATGAGGCTCGGGAAACCAATAGAGCATGCCCCTGCAACGGCAGCGGTGCGTTTGACAAACTGACGACGTGTAATATTTGACATGATCTTGATTCCTTAACAACTTTTAGTGAACGAAAAAAACAATGCTTATTCTAATGGCATCCCGCTGGCTTGTCAACCCTTAAAAAAGCCTTGCCCGGCGTTGACGCATGATTTCAAACATGAAATACAACCTCCAGTGGGCATCTTCCTTCATTTGTTCTTGTTCAGATCTTTCAGGGCGCGTTTGGCCTTATCCGCCACTGTTTTACTCTCGCCGGCAGCCAGTTTCTCGGCGATTGCCGTAACTTCGGCGGGATGACTTTTGCGCAGATCCCACAGCAGGTTCGCTGCCGACATTTCCGCCTCGGCTTTGAGTGCGGAATCATCGAGGTATTGATCGAGCATCTTTAGCGACTCGATATTCTTGACGTTCTGCAGCGTGCCTATAACTTGCTTCTTTTCTTCGGGGCGAGTTGCAAAATCCATGGCGGTTTCCACCATTTTGCGACCCTCGCCAATCGTCAGGCTTAGAGGTTTCTCGCAGTAAACATCCTTGCCGGCTTTCATGGCGTCGATAGTGACCTGAGCGTGCCAGTGGTCGGGGGTTCCGCACATGATCATGTCGATATCGCTGCGTGCGATCAGTTCGCGGTAGTCCAGATAGGTATCTACGTTGTTATCGGTTTTCCACCTGTCCAGAGCATTATGCTTTACATCACATGCGGCGACTATGATAACAAATAAACTATTGTGTTGACAGAGAAAAAGCCTGCTTCATTTGGGGCCTTGGGGGTGGTATGATCCTCGTCCGGGAAACGTTTTTTTGAGGCGAATGCCCGATAAGCCCTTTTCAGGCCAACTTGAAAACACCGTCAAGCCAATAATCTATGATTCCATTCTTAAGTGACCTGAAAAGGAGATTTCATTGCTCGGAGCTTAGGCCCCAATTGCCGCCTAAGAAGGCAAAGTCGCGGAAATCGATGCTGCCGCTGTAATCGAGGTCTCTTCCCGAGCAGAATCCGTTGGCAGCGCAGCAATCTTCTCCAAGCCAGTCTGCCGCCATGGCCGCGATGTCTTCGCGGTCTATCACGCCGTCCTCAACAATGTCGCCGCAGCTAAGTCGCCGGCACGGGAGCACATAGGCCGCATATATATCGACCGAAGGATCGTACGGGAAATCGGCGAACGACGGGCTGACATAGTAAGTTTGCGTCAGAGCGATGGCATCTACAACTTCCATGCCGACGACGACCCGACCGAATACGCAGTATCCAAAACCGTCCGAAGCGTACTGGCGGTCGAGGAAGATGTTGTCACGGTGGTTTATGAAGAACTGCGAAGTGGCCGAATTCGGATCGCTTGTTCGAGCCATGGCGATAGTGCCGCGGAGATTGCTCAGGCCGTTGTAGCTCTCGTTGACTATGGGTTCGCACGGATCAGCGTACATAATGTAAACCCCGTTTGAGTCCTCTTCGAGGTAGAAGCCGCCCCCCTGAATCATGAAGTTTTCAATCACACGGTGAAAAATCAGCCCGTCATAGAACCCTGAGTTGACATAGGCAAGGAAATTATCGACCGTTATCGGGGCATCGTCGGGGAAAAGCTCTATGACAATATCGCCGAAATTGGTTTCCAGAACGACCTCGGGATTATTCTGCGCCGATGCGCATGGAAGCCGGAATTCCGTTAGAACCAACAGGATAAGCACAAATCGCAATGAGCTTTTCATCAAAACCTTCTCCGAACACCCAAGTCAACTCGTAACGCGCCTCCATGCCCCAATTCAGGAGCTTATATTGTATCAAATCGGGCGACGAAAGTCAAGCATATTCACAGTCGCAATAAGACTGGTCGCTCTTCATTATTGCCGACCACCTCAGAAGCCGCCTTAGAGCCTATCCGAATAATCCCCCGGCTTCTTCCATGAAACAGACTTAATTTTTATGTAGTCGCCTTTGTGCCCAGCTGAAACAGGGTCAAGACGAAGACCGGTAATAACCCCCTTATAGTCCGGACAATTTCTCAGGTCGATTTCATAGATATGATATCGCTCATCGGGACGCAGGGTGAATGCAACAATTCTTTGGTCGGAAAAATGAGGCTCGGCATGAGTCCTCCAGAATAATTGCGCCTCGCTCTCGTGCGTACGGCAGGCTGCATTAATGTATATCTTGGCAACATCAGAGGCGGGCCGGAAACCAGTCGGGCCGATAAGTTGAGGAGCGTTCCTCTCAAGTTTGACGTGCAGATTCCCTTCAACGGGCTAAACACGTACAACGGTCGGTTTGATCGCCTTATTCCAATAGTACCCTTGAACAAGGTAGGGAATTTACATGCGCTGCCGTCGATTCCAAACTCATAATCGGCACTTCTCACATCCGCTTGTATCTCGGTCCGCCGGCGCCTTCGGGTACGGTCCAGCGGATGTTATCGAAGGGGCACTTGCGCTGGCAGGTCTTGCAGTGCAGGCAGTTGGACGGGTTGGCGGGCTTTACATGGTCGCCGATTGTCTCATATACGCCAGCCGGGCAGAACGTGATGCACGGGCTGCTGAATACCGGCGTGCACCGGGTTTTACACACGTTCGAGTCCACTATTCTCAGATGTGCCGGCTGCTCCTCGCGGTGGCTGGTGGCCGCAACGGCGGTGAACGTGTCCTTGTCGAAGCTCTGCTCCGGCTTGAACCGGTACTTTGAAGCGGTCATCGCCTCGTAGTCCTTCTCAACGTGGAACCTCGGCAGCAGCCCGCCCAGCACGGACAGCGGCATTCCGACCAGCGGCCCGAGCTTCGCAACGGTCTGCCGGAAATTCCGTGCCGACCTCATCTCTCTCATAATGTTGGAGTTCTCGACCAGGCTGGTATATTTCGCCGCGGCGGCAGGGGGGTTGCCCTTGCTCTCGGCGATAGCCCTGGCTGCCTGAATACCCGAATCGATGGCATTATGTAGGCCCTTTATCTTGAGCATATTCACGAATCCGGCGCTGTCGCCGAGAATCATAACGTTGCCCCTGCCGATGGCGCCCGAGCGCGGCTCTCGCGGAATGGCGTGGAACCCTCCTTCGGGGATCATCTTGGCCCCTGCTTCGACGACCGTGCCCCCGTCGATAAACTGCTTTACGAATGAGTGCTGCTTAAGCAGCACGAGGGCATCCTGCGGATTGAAATCGTGGTATTTCCAGTCCGCCCCGACAATCATTCCGACCGCCAGGTGGTCCTGCTCGCCGGCATAGACTATTCCGCCGCCGAACATCCCCGGCCCGATGACGGGCGTCCATATCGGGTAGCCCATCGCGTGAACAACCCTGCCAGGCGTGAACTTGGCGTATTGCTCTGGCGTTACTTTTATCAGCTCCTTGACGCCCACCGAATAGAGCTGGTTCGACCGCCTTTGCAGGCCGGCTTTCTGTATGAACTTTTCTGTAACCAAACCGTCGCAGCCTTCCGCGAGCACGATAAAGTCCGCGCCTATGACCTCGCCCGCGGCGTAATTGGGCAGCTTATGGCCTTCCTTGTCTAATCCCTGGTCAACCAACTTGACGCCCGTGGCTCTGCCCGATGCATCATCGAAGATAATGTCTTCCGCCGCAAAGCCGGTGAGCACTTCTGCGCCCGCACTTTTTGCAATCTGGCCCATCCACTTGGTCAGTTTGCTTATTGAGATGGAGTAATCCCCCTTGTGCACCATCTGGCCGAAGCCGAGATGAAGGGCCCGCGCCAGCCGCACCATCGGGAAGATATTCAAGGCCGTCTTATTGCACGGCAGGAACATAATGTCGTCCCTGTCGATCCTGTTGGCCAGGACCTGTTTTGCGACGTCGGTATCGCGCCAGCCCGGCGAGGCCGCGTCGAGCAGGCTGTGCAGCGGCTCAGCCTCCAATACGGCGCCCGATAGATTGTGGTTGCCGAGATCAGCCGCTTTATCTATCACGCAGACTTCCATCTCCGGCTTGATGTTTTTCAGTTGTATCGCCGCTGCCAGCCCCGCCGGCCCGGCCCCGACAACTAAAACCTGCACTTTATTGCGTTCCGTTGCATCTGCCACGTTCAGTGATACCCCTAAATAGAATAGACTCAAAACTCAAAAGTCAAAACTCAAAACTTTTCGAGCCTCTAACAAAAAGAGACTCTCCGCTCTGTCATTCCCGCGAAAGCGGGAATCCAGAGCTCTCGACATAATTACCACCATATTCTGTTTGAAGCTTTTAGACTTCCTTCATTGCCGCGGCCAGCTTCGGCACGACATCCTCAATCGCCGCGACAATGTAATAATCACATTGTTTGAAAATCGGCGCATTCGGGTCGCTGTTGACCGCTATGATCGTCTCGGTGTTGGCGACCCCTATCATGTGCTGGATGGCGCCGGATATTCCCAGGGCGATGTACAGCTTCGGCCCGACGGATGTCCCGGTCTGCCCCACCTGGTGCGCCCGCCCGATGAATCCCTGTTCCACCGCCGCGCGTGAGGCGCCTCTTTCAACCTGCGCCTGCAGTCTTCCGCGCAGGGCTTCGCAGAGCGTTCCGAGAAGCTGCTCATAATTGTCCCTGTTCTGCATGCCCTTGCCGCCGCTGACAATAACATCCGCTGCGAAGTTCACGCCGCCGCCGCCTCGCTCCGTTTTTATAATCTCCAGGCAGACATCGTCCTGCGTAAGCTCGACCTTGTGCCTGATGATTTGCCCCTTCCTGGATGGGTCGCTCGGGAGTCTCTTCATCACGCCCGGCCTGGCGGTGGCCGTCTGCGACTTCGAGTTCTTGGTGCGGATCGTCGCCATAACGTTACCGCCGAGGGCAGGCCGGGTCTGCAGCAGAAGCCCGATTTCGCCCTTGCGAGAGCTGTCTTTAATAGCCAGCCCGGTGCAGTCGGCCGTCAAGCCGCAGCCAACCCGGTACGATACCATCGGCGCCAACATCCTGCCCTGCGGCGTCGCGGCGTACAAGACTATCTGAGGCCAGTAGGCGCTTATCGCATCAGCCACGGCCTTGCGCCAGGCGCTCGGGTCGAATTCGCCTAAGAGTTTATGTTCGATGGCATAGACGTTATCCGCCCCCGCGGCTATCAGCTCCTTGGCCATTGCCTCTATACCGAAGCCCGCCAGGCAGACGCCGACCTTTGTCTCCAGTGAATCGGCCAGTTCGCGGGCCTTGCCGATAAGCTCGAATGTCGCGGGGTGCACTTGGCCGTTGCTGTGCTCCGCCACGACCCAGACTTCCCCCTGGAAGGCCGGCTCGGTCATCCCATAGCCTGCTATCATGTTATCAAGCACGGCCTTATGGAAGTCGCCGCCGGCCGCTGCAAGTATCTTCTCCTTGTCGGCGTCGGTTATCCGGCTGACATCGGTCAGGCCGAGTTTGCAGAGTTGCTCGCCGAGTATGGAGTAGTCATCCTGCTCTTTTTTGAGGCCCTCGAAACGCCTGTCAAACAGGTTTGCCCTTCTCTTGGGCAGGATATAGCGGTCGGCTGTCGTCTGCGCACCTTGTCCGGATTTGCCGTCGCCGCCCTTGAAGCTCTCGACAATGGCCTGCGCAAGCGACTTGATATCGCTGATGCGTTTGCATTTCCTTGTGCTCTTGCCGGGCGGAAAGACCTTTATCACCCACGTCTTGGAACCCTTCGCGCCGATGAGCGTGGCATTGATGTCTTCGCTGCCCCACTGGGTGATTTTAGTTTTGTTGGCTCGCCTGGTCGCTCCAAAGGTCGCAAACAGGGGGTACTCGTATTTGGCTACGGTTATCACCGCCGGCAGCTTCTTCGCCGCGACGACTTGGCTGCCCCCGCTTATGATCCGCGTGAATTCGAATCGCCCGTTCCTGAACGCCGCGCCGGTAACGTATGCAATGCACGGCAGGCCGAGCTCCTCCGCCATTTGCGGCGGCACCTGGGCCGTATCACCATCCACCGATTGCATCCCGCTCACTACGTAGTAGTCCTTTTCGTTCTTGAGAATATCCCTGGCTATCTTTCTTACCGCGTAGGCCAGCGGATTTGCGGTGGCTACGGTATCAGCTCCTCCGAGGGCCCTGTCGGTCAGCAGGATGACCTCGTCGGCGCATCGAGCCAGGCTGTACCGCAGGACCTCCTCCGCCATCGGCGGCCCCATAGTCAGCACGACGACCCTCGCGTTTGCATCGCCGCTGATATTCTTCATATATTGGGCAAACGCCAGCGCCTGTGCATCCAATTCATTGATGACGTTGGCCAGCCGCGTCCGCACGAGCGTGCCCGTCTCCGGATCGAAGGCGTTGTCCGTGATCTGCGAAACATCGGGTACCTGTTTTACCAAGACTACGTAATCACTCATACATTTATCTCAAAACGCAAGACTCAAAACCTTAACGAGCATCAAAACGGAGTATTCTATAATAGCGCACCGCATAATTCAAGAGCGACTTCAAAAATTTGGAGGCTTGGTGGCACGGGCGTCTCGCCCGTGATTTTGAGAAGGTGTGCAAAATAAATGTTTTTTGCACACCCTGCCTAAAACCGGCCGTATAGCTTGCTCAAACTGACCGTTTGGGGGTTGGATTCCAACGTAACTACCGTATTGACAACAAGATAAAAGTATCTGTCATTCCTGCGAAAGCAGGAATCCAAATACCCGGAAATAGCCAGGCCATGGCTTAACCACAGTGTTAATCTGTGTAAATCCCTATGGGACCGTGGGTCCGTGTCAAAAAAATGGTTATGCCATGGCTTAACCATAAAATCGGTCAGTTTGAGTAGCTTGAATATCCGCTTTGCCGGCGGATTCACGATGTGCCGCCTCTCCAGCGATAGAGCTGACCGAATCTCCTCAAGAATGGCCTCAATTCGCCCGTTGACGGCGGAAGGGTTACCGCGTATAACATTCACCGTAGGAATCGCACCGATGGTGCGTGGCTCGTGCTTCGTAGCGAATTCGCTACTTTGCAGAATAGCACAGGATGTCGCAACGATGGCAGTTTTGTAAAGAAGGGTATTAAGAAATGGAAAGAAGCAACGGGAAATTCTTATATTGCCAGAAACAGACAGTATTTCCCATTTTATACAGTACGCCAGAGGCGTATAAAACTGTACAATTATTGTTGGTCCTGAAAGGAGAACAGTATGACGACACTGGTAAAACGTGTTCTGCAATCCCGCAGAAATATTTGTGAGCTTCTAGTTGTGGCTATTCTACTCGCCCTCGGCGTCAACTTATTACTCAACTTGACTGACTTTTTAACGGAATTTTGCCGTATATGGACAACACCTCAATAAAAACAGGCAATCTCTTCGATAAAGGGATTATCAGACAACGCAGCATCGCCCATTTCCGAAGACGGATAGGCTATGGTGAAGCACTCGGCGAACATGATCGCCTCTACCGAATAATGGGTTTTGGCGACGGCTATGGCCATCATCGGGGGCTTTCCCGATACAATCATCGTCCATCCGAGCGTAATAGGATTAAACTTGCCGTTTCGGTCTTTGGCAATCGCTATGACGATCTGCTCGGGGTACTTGGTCTTTATGGCCTCGGCGTATTCAACCTGTTTTTGCATTGCTCTTCTCCGTAATTAACCTTATATTCTTCAAATGCAAATGTCCTAATTAAGATAATAATTCCAAAGCTGATTTTGGCAAGGAGAAAGATGTGGATACAATAGGTTTTATAGGCAGCGGCAACATGGCCGAGGCTATGATAAACGGCGTTCTGAAGGCCAACGTATATAGGCCGGGCAAGGTTTTTGTCAGTGATATTCGCCCCGACAGGCTTGCATATCTGCGGGAACATTATGGCGTCCGGGCCACCGACACCAATGCCGAGTTGGCCTCCAACGCCGACATCGTGGTTCTGAGCGTCAAGCCCCAGAATATGACCGACGCCCTCGAGAGCATCAAGGGCGCCATCAAACCGGATGCCCTGGTGATATCGATAGCCGCGGGCATTCGCACGGTCGATATTGCCGCGGTATTGGGCGATGTTGCAATAATTCGCGTGATGCCGAATATGCCGGCCTGGGTCGATGAAGGCGCCAGCGTGCTCTTCGCCAACGACAAGGCCCGATCGAGACTCGAAATGGCGCGGCTCATATTCCTCTCGGTAGGCAAGGCTGATATTGTCGAGGATGAAGGCCTGATCGACGCGGTTACAGCGGTGAGCGGCAGCGGGCCGGCCTATTTCTTCCTTCTGCTGGACCGCATGATAGATGCCGCCGTCGAACTCGGGCTGCCCGAAGAAATCGCCACAAACCTTGTTCTGCAGACCGGAAAAGGCGCCTGCATATTGGCCGAGAAGGTCGGCGAGGGCGGCGAAAGCCCGGCAGACCTCGTTAAACGAGTCGCTACTCCCGGCGGCACGACCGAAGCGGCCTTTAACGTATTTAAGGAGGGCAAATTCGGACTGATAGTGAACGCTGCGATAAAGAAAGCCTGCCGGAGAAGCCGCGAACTATCGCACGGATGAGCGTTGAGCCAAAAAGACAATGCTCGGTTAACTTACACAAGGATTTTCAAAGGATTTGGAAAGATGAGCAGGACGCAAGTCGAAAACACGCCTGAGTTGGAACTTCCGGATTTCGTCAACCTGCCGCTGTTCGCCGGCTGCGACGACCCTGAGGTCCGAGAGGCTTTTCCGCGTGCGATAGCCGAGGTTCGGGAACAATTGGGACGAGACTACCCGCTCTATATCAACGGGCGAGACGTCGCCACGAACGATGTAATCGCTTCGATAAACCCCGCCGACCCCGACGAAGTCATAGGCCGAATCTCCCAGGCCGGGACTAAAGAGGTCGAAGAAGCGCTCGCCGCGGCGCAAAAAGCCTTCCAAACATGGCGAGACACACCTCCAGCCGAGCGAGCCGGATACCTTGTCAGGGCGGCTAAAATCGCCCGCGAGCGGATTTACGAATACTCGGCGTGGCAGGTACTCGAAGAGGGCAAGCAATGGGATCAGGCATATAACGACCTGGCTGAGGGCATCGATTTTCTCGAATACTATGCCCGCGAAATGCTCCGCCTTGGCGTAACGAGGGATATGGGCAGCTACGCCGGTGAAATCAATCAGTATTTCTACCAGGCCAGGGGCGTTGCCGCGGTAATCGCGCCGTGGAACTTCCCCTTCGCAATCGGTTGCGGCATGTGCGCCGCGGCCATCGTCACGGGCAACTGCGTCGTTTTCAAGCCGTCCAATCTATCTCCGGTCGTAGGCCGCCATTTGGTGGAGCTATTCGGCGAAGCGGGGCTTCCCGACGGCGTCTTCAACTACACGCCAGGCAGAGGCTCGGTTATGGGCGATTATCTCGTTGACAGCCCGAAGGTCAGCATTATTGCCTTTACAGGCTCCATGGAAGTGGGTCTTCGGATTATAGAAAGGGCCGGGAAAACGCCGGATAACCAGCCTTCGGTCAAGAAAATCATCTGCGAGATGGGCGGCAAGAACGCAGTCATCCTCGACGACGATATCGATATGGGCGCAGCCGTTACCGCCGTGCTCTACTCCGCCTTCGGCTATCAGGGGCAAAAATGCTCGGCCTGTTCGCGGCTCATTGTTCACGACGCAATTTACGATGCCTTTGTCCCAAGGCTTATTGAAGCTGCTCGAAAACTCAAAATCGGGCCCGCCGAAGACCCTGAGAATTATATGGGAGCCGTAATCGACCGGTCCGCCCAACAGAAAATCCTCGAATACGTCGAGCTGGCGGGCAAAGAAGGCAATATCCTCTATTCGAGCGAGGTCCCCGATAAAGGCTTCTACGTCCCGATGACTATTGTCGAAGGTATTACGCCCGAAGACCGCCTGGCCCGGGAGGAAGTCTTCGGGCCGGTGCTGGCTGTTATGCGAGCCGGCGATTTCGACGAGGCCCTCGACTGGGCCAATTCAACTCGATTCGCCCTTACCGGCGGAGTATTCAGCCGAAACAGGAAGCACCTCGACAAGGCTCGCCGTGAATTTCGCGTGGGCAATCTCTACTTCAACCGCAGTTGCGTCGGGGCGATGGTGCGTATCCAACCTTTCGGAGGATTCAAGATGTCCGGCGTGGGCACCAAGGCCGGAGGCCCCGATTACCTGATTCATTTCATGGACCCGCGAGCGCTAACCGAGCAGCCTTGAACACGTCCATCACACGGGCCAATGTGCGACGGATAAGGGATTTGTCGAAGACTACCAGCCCCAGGAAGTCAAAGCCCTCTCGCTGAGATTATTCATCGATCTTAATCGCATCTATGGGGCATTCTTCGGCCGCCTCGCGTGCGGTGGCCTCGTATTCGGGCGGAACTTCATCGAATATCACTTCCGCTATAACATCGCCCAGGACGAATACCTCAGGGCAAGTATCGCAGCAAAGCCCGCACGCTGTGCATGAATCTTCGATTCTCACTTGCATATCAAACCCCTAATAAACCTACCACCTACATTGCCAATTCCAATCTTTTTTGCTGAGAGCCAATCCGAATAACCGGGTCGTTATAAAGCAACAAATACTCAATATGGCATTACCGCGGGCCTGTCAAGCACCGCCGCACAAATTATTTGAATATTTTTTCGGCCCCTGACAGCTAAAAATCGCCGATTCTAAATGTTTTTCTGGAAAATCCCCGCGACGGGTGCTATAGTGGCGGTTTGTCGTGATGTTACAGGCAATCGATTGAAGATCATTACGGCCGGGTCCCATGCAGACCGAGCCCGCAAACCTGGTCAGGCGGGGAACCGAGCAGCCATAAGCGTGTGCTTGGTTGTGCCGTGGCAAACCCGGCCATCTTTTTTATTTTCTATTTACGATTGTCTATTTGATATTTTGGAGTAGCGTGCAGATGGATCGTGCTTCTGGATGGAATTCATTATTGAAGAAAACCTTTTGAAAGAAACCCGTGTAACCCCTCTGCTGGCAGAAGGCCGGGAACTCATATCGATCTTCATCAAATCTCGCAAGACAACTCGAGCAAACAAGAAATAGTAAATAATAAATTGTAAATAGTAAATTCATCATGAGCTACACAGTATTAGCAAGAAAATATCGTTCTCAGACCTTCGATGACGTGATCGGCCAGGACCCTATCGCCCGGACGCTTAAGAATGCTATCAACTCAGACCGGGTCGCCCATGCTTATTTGTTCACGGGAACTCGCGGCGTAGGCAAGACCACTTTGGCGCGGGTGCTGGCGAAATCTCTCAACTGCCTCGCCGCCGATAAGCCGACGACCGAGCCTTGCTGCAAGTGCGAATCGTGCATCGCCGTCAATGCAGGCGAGGATATCGACGTTATCGAGATCGACGGAGCATCCAACAACGGGGTCGATGAAATCCGCAAGCTTCGCGAGAACGTCATCTATCGCCCTGCCCGGGCGAGGTTCAAGATTTACATTATCGACGAAGTTCACATGCTGACTACCGGCGCCTTCAACGCACTGCTCAAGACGCTCGAAGAGCCGCCCAGTCATGTTAAGTTCATCTTCGCGACCACCGAGCCGAACAAGGTTATCGCCACCATTCAATCGCGGTGCCAGCGGTTCGACTTCAGCAGTATTACCCCCGCGGCAATCGCCAAACAGCTTGAATTTGTGCTCAAGGCCGAGAAGATTAAATACGCCGATGACCTCGTTCTGCCCCTGGCGAAGATGGCAAACGGCTCGATGAGGGACGCCCTTAGCCTGCTCGATCGGCTGATAAGCTCCGGGGCCGAGCCGCTCGATGGCTCGCTGCTCGAGGAGTTTCTCGGATGCGCCGATAGCGAGAAGGTCTGGAACTTGATTGAGAAGATCGGCGAAAACGATGCAGGCGGCACATTGACGGCGGCGGATGAGCTGATGAGAACGGGTACGAGCGAAGTGCAAATCGTCGATTCCCTCGTTGACTATATGCGCGACCTTATGGTCGTCAAATCCGCCGGCGCCGACAGCGAACTGCTGATCCTAACCGACCAGCAGCGAAAACGCGCCGGAGAACTCGCTGAGAAATTCGACATCGCCGGCCTCGTCTATAGTATTGCCACGCTCGAAAAGCTCCGCTGGACTATCAAGAACAGCGATACAGCCAGGGCGCTGCTCGAAGCCTCGCTCCTGAGATTCGCACTTAGCGAGCACTTCATGAACGTCGATCAGCTACTTGCGCAGTTGCGGGGCGGCGCTGCCGGCGGCGTTAAAAAAAAACGCGGCGCGGTAAGTAGTTCAGCCTCCTCTCAAGAACGACATCCGACATCCGACATCCGACATACCGGCAACGAACCGCGAGAGACGACAGAGGAGGGACGACGGACGACAGATGACGGACGGCAGATTCATGGCAGCATGGCGAACGCTGATTCTCCGATAGATGATTGGCCGGGTACTCTCGCACTTATCGGCGAGAAGCTGGGACCAGGGACGAAGAGCCTTTTGGAGGCGGCTGCGCCGGGCCGGTTCGAGAACGGGGTGCTGACGCTCGAATTCCCCGCCTCGGCAAAAATGCAAAAGGAAATGTGCGAAAGCAACGGCAGAGTCGAGCAAATCCAGACGATGCTCAGCGAACAGTTCTCCACACCGCTAAAACTTAACCTCGAATTGGCCGACGCCCCCGCCAAAACAAAGGCCCAGACCAAGCAGGAAAAAACGCATACTCAAAGAGACAACGAACTAATAAACGACCCCGCCGTAAAAACAGTCCTGCTCGGACTCGACGCAAAAGTAATAGGAATCGACGAAGAGTAGCACCTTGCGTTATTTACCCCCCCAAAAAATGGGTGCCAGCCTCAAGCGCAGCTTGGGGATGGTAAGGTGCGAATTATGAGCAGTGCATATACTGAGAGTTTGAACAAGCTGATTGAAGAGTTCGGCAGGCTACCTGGGATTGGGCCTAAGAGCGCTGAGCGGTTGGCGTTTTATGTTTTGAGGGCCAATTCCGACTGAAGCATTACAAGCCTGCAAATTCACACCGTTGCCTGCGGTACAGACAACTCAATGTAGGCGCTTACTGCAAAATTGTCCGTCATCCCGGCGATAAAATCCAACACTATCAAGCTGTCAGGGTCTTTCTTTCCGTACTGTCCCTTCATATTTTCTGTTATGAATTGCTTTAATACCTTGCAGACATTTGTGGCTCTCAGGAGTTTTGCTTTATTGCCATTCTTCGTGAAACGCCTGGTTGACGTCACAAGTTGCGTCAATTCATCGAATAGGAACTTCAGAGCGTGCCTGGCTTGCTTCTTGTTTCTTTCAGCCGCCTCGCTGTGGTATATGTGTTCGATATTGAACGCGATCAATTCATGCAAAAGTTTGGCTTTGCCCTCACTGATAGAAATATGCTCCTGGCCGCTATTCTCGACCATATCCTCCAAAAATGCCCCAACTATCTGGCCATTGTTGCTCCCCAGAGCTGCAAAGATATCCTTGGGTATCTCTTCCGGACTTATCACTTCAGTGGTTATGGCATCTTCTATATCTCGTCCAACATACACAATCTTGTCAATCAAACGGACTATGCATCCCTCAAGCGTTGCCGGATTTCCGGCATCCTCTCTTCGTTTGATGTTGTCAAGGTCCTTATCTCCCTCGTGCGGTTTTAGAGTGCGAGTGCTCCGATCTTCGCCACAGTGCGAAACAATGCCGTCTCTAACCTCCCAAGTGAGTTTCAAGCCGGGCGGCTCCCTGTCAAGTTTCGCTATTCTGTCAACCACACGCAGGCTGTTGATCTCATGATGAAACTCCGGAAGCACAGCACTCAAAGCCTCATCTTCAGCAATAATCTCGTTTAGAATGCTCTCGCCCTCATGACCGAAAGGTGCATGGCCGATGTCATGGGCAAGACCGATAGCTTCAGCAAGATCCTCATTGAGATCAAGGCTTCGCGCAACCGTCCTCGCAGCAGAAGCAACGTGCAAGACGTGCTCCATACGCGTGCAGACGTGGTCGTTTCTGGGGAAGAAGAATACTTGTGTTTTGTGACGCAGACGCCGGAACGCCTGCGAATAAATGATGCGATGAACATCTCTTTGGAAATCTGTCCGAATCTTATCAGACGCCAAATCTCCGCGCCGACTCCTTGTCCCTATCGTTGCCCCTGAACCGGGGAAAAGCTCTCGCTCTTTCCTTCTCGAATTAGACATGATTTCTCCCCAAAAAGCTTTATGAGAAGCTCCGTTATATCCCCCAAACTCTTACGACTTGCCAAATAATGGCTAATCGCTTCGCCCTTCTCATTCGCCGTTTCAAATCTTGACGAAGCCAACACACGATCTGACGCTTGAGCTTCGGCTATTCTACGGCCAAAAGTACGCGGAATTTCCTTGTATGCCCCGACGAATTCAAAATCAGCCAATCCCATCACCAACGGATTGCAGCTTCCGTGAATAAGTGATCGGTCGTCACTCTTGAAGATTACAACCGTCTTGTCATGAGACCACGCAATACCAGCTTCAACCATTGCGCCTTCATCCGGCACTCGCCCGTTCATGTTCAGTACCAAGCCGTCACAGCGCATAATCTCAAACACATCAAGAGAAAAGATGGCCGAATTCAGAATCTTCGTCGCTTCCTCAATAGAAATTCCACGATCCATTAGCACCGGCACAAGAACGGCGAATTTCAGACCATCCTCCTGAGGCAAGAAGACCGAATAGCCCGCATTCCTCAACACGGCTGCAATAGCTGCCATCTCTTTACGCTCCGAAGGGTTGAACAGCGGGCCTGCGCAATAGACTTTGTAATCGGTTTCGTTCATAACACCTTGCCGGGGCAGCTTGTATCTTCATCTGCAATCAAAACGCGCCATGATATTAGTATCCAGCCACGAATCTAACAAGATATTTTTCCAAGAATCTTCCATCCAACGTTTTTGCAGGTTGACACTATCTCTCGATCAGATATAAACTGCTTGTATTGATGAATAATCCGCCCAAGCAAGCGAAAAGGCACAGAAACCATATGAGCAGTGCATATACTGAGAGTTTGAATAATTTGATTGAAGAGTTCGGCAGGCTGCCCGGGGTTGGGCCTAAGAGCGCCGAGCGGTTGGCGTTTTATATTTTGAAGGCCAATTCGACTGAGGCCCTGGGGCTGGCGGAGGCGATACGGGCCGTTAAGACTAATATCAAGCGGTGCGAGATATGCTGCGGCCTCTCCGAAGGGCCTGTCTGCGGGATTTGCTCGGATACGAAACGCGATAAATCGCTTATATGCGTTGTCGAGCAGCCCAAGGACCTTATCAGCCTGGAGAAGACCGGCTCCTGCAAGTGGGTCTATCATGTTCTTGGCGGGCATATTGCGCCGTTGGACGGAATCGAGCCGGGCGATTTGACTATCGATAAGCTCGTCGAGCGGGTGCGGGCCGGCGAGGTTAAAGAAGTCATAATGGCGACCAATCCCAATCTGGAAGGCGACGGCACGAGTCTGTATATCAGTTCGCTGCTTCGGCCGTTGGGCGTGAAGATAACCCGCCTGGCAAGGGGCCTGCCCTCCGGCTCGACAATCGAATACGCATCCGGCAAGATACTGACCGATGCAATAATCGGCAGGCATGAAATCGAATAACCCATTTGGCTGGAACAGGTCAAAAAATCGAGTTGCCATTCCGGACGAAGAGCGTCAGGACGCCTATTGAGCTTTGGCTCAAAGGCAAATCTCGCGCGTGATGGCGCATCCCGACGAATCGCCGGCCCTTCCGGCCTGGGCGCTAACTTTAAATTCCCGCGTCCGGTAACGGGATTGTTGCCTCCGGGCAACATTGGGGCACAAAGAGGCGGCAGGGGTGGGGTGGGATGCTTGCCGACCACGAGGGGGGATGTTTACTGATTTTGCCGGCTTGATATTATCACCTTTTTCTTAATCGGCTTTCAATTCTTGACGACATTAGCGTATACGCGTATGATATCCTTCAGGCGGAGGGGCAAAGAGGATTAGAGCGAATATTGAGAACAACAGATTCTAACCCGGTGCTTCTATGAAGATGGAGATGCATGGAGCTATGCGGATGGAACAGCGGCTGAAGCTCGCTCCGCACATGATCCAGTCGATGGAGATTCTCCAGCTTCCCATCCTCGCGCTCCAGGAACGAATCGAACAGGAACTCAACAGCAATCCAGTTCTCGAACTGGCCGAGCCTGAAACCGCCGAGCAGATGGAAACCGATGAACAGCAAACCACGGAGGAGGCCGGCGAGGATATCAGCGAAAAGGTTCTCGTCGTCGATACCGACAACGACAAGGCCGAGGACTTCAAGAGGCTCGACAGTATCAGTGACGATTATAGGGATTATATGGACGAGGCAGGGCCTTATCGGGCGCGCAAGCGCAGCGAGGAGCCCGACCGCAAACTCGAAGCCATCAAGAATACAGCCGCCCCGCCCCAATCGCTGCACGATTATCTGACCGAGCAGTGGCGATTTGTCGATGCCGAGCCTCGCGTCAAAGAGGCTGGCGGTGCGATCATCGACTATATCGACCGAAGGGGGTATCTCACCGTTCGGCTCGAACAACTGCACAACAAGGACAACAGATTAACGAACTTGAAGAAGAAATTACCTCTCTCAAGGGCAAGCTGCATTATCAGGAACGAACAGCCGAAGATTCAGCCGGTAAATACACGCTCGCCCATAATCACCCGCCTGCAGTCTTTAGAAAACGCTTGATTGCCGCCTGCTCGGTCAGTATGGCCATCTCTAAACGATAGGTTTTGCTCTTGCCGGGGGCGATGTGAATCAATTTTTTCTGCTTCCTTGCCGCGGCCTGGCCTATGGGCGGGTTCGTGCCCGGCTCCAGGGCCGTTACATACTCGCTCGGCCCCCAATGCTGCCAGTTCGCCAGGCAAGGCAATTGCTTCCTGGAATACTTCATAACCAGAGCGATGCCGAGCTTGCGATTATTCAGCCCGACCGTGCAAATACCCTTCCTGTCCGCCTTGGCGTCGATAAAGCCGCACCCCTCGCCGCCGGCCCGGTGACTATCGATAGGCCGCGAGCACTTCTTGAAATTACGCTCGCTGTTGAACACCGCATTATCCATATCCATCCCGCGGGAAACGCATTTGCCCTTATACACAATATCAGCACCCTCATCGACCAGCGGCCACCCGAAATTGCAGTGATAGAGTATCATGTGCGGCGCAGGAGTATTGCCGAGGTTGGTAACGACGTCGTGAATCCGAACGCTCGGCTCGCCGATCTCGCCCGATATCGTCCGCCTCAACTCAAGATTAGGCCCGAACACCCGCGACTGCTTCACAACCAAGGTAATGCTCATCCCGAGCTTGCCCGCCGCAAGGTCCGGCTGGACTATCGATTCGACCCTGGCAGAAAGATTGCTGATGCGTCCGTGCAGGCCCCGCTCGCCAAATTCGTCGCTCTCCGGCCCGCCGACGTGGGTTAGGCCGCAAGTAATCAGCAGCCCCCCCGGAAACGACCAAAGCCATTCAATGCCCGTATTGGCATCGGGCCTCGGTGCGGTAAGCCCCCCATGGCTCAGCCAGGCAAGACTGTGCTGATTGTAAAACGCATCTACGATATCGCCCCCCCTGTCCAGAGCAACCTTATATCGCAGCCCCGCCCCGGTATTCACCCAGGCGATTCGACTCCCCCTGCCCGGCCCGTTATCCAAAACCGACGTCTCGATCCCGCCGATCTGCTCGTAGTTGCCGACTTTATTGCGCCAACTCAATTTCAGCTCCTTCGCAACCATCTGTTTTCCTTTCTTCTTTTCTAAGTATTTCAACCCAGAGCATCCCGCAATGCGTCGAAACTCGGATACGTCGCATCGCTGCGGACTATCTCCAGCATCTTATCATAATTCTTGATATTGCCATACCTGTCATCGAGCGGCGCCTTGATGTAGAGCGAAGCGAAAAGATTGCCCATCTGCACAGCTTCGGCAAAGTCCATCGAACCATCGTTGAACTTATCCAGATTGCCCGCAA
Organism: Sedimentisphaerales bacterium; assembly: GCA_041322395.1. Classification (GTDB taxonomy): domain Bacteria; phylum Planctomycetota; class Phycisphaerae; order Sedimentisphaerales; family Anaerobacaceae; genus JAFGCD01. Next base: position 1,010,354 of record JBGLNQ010000001.1, on the reverse strand, counting down.
TATACGTTACAAGCCCGGCCCGGAAAGAATCGCCCGCCCCAACCAGATCGACGACCTCCCCGGCCATAAACCGGGATTCAATCCTGTTCGGACCGGCCTCCCTGCCATCCGGGCAAACATGCTCTTCATAAGCCCCCTCACTGACCGTAACGCCAAACAGCTTCGTCCTGCCGTCCTCCCGCCAGAAACGTTCAGTCAGGAATTCGAGGAAGTGCATATTATTCTCATGCTCGTCAAACCGCTCCCAGTCGCGTTTCGCAGCTAACGTGTTCTCAATAAGCCTGGCCTCGTCGCACGATGTGAAGAATACGTCAACCTCCCCCAGCAGCGGTTCGAGCAGCCGATATTCATCCACAGCCTGCCCGGACTTGATTAGCTCGTGAGGGTTGCCCGTCAAAGTATGGCTATCGACGATTGTAACAGCGCCTTGACCGCGGCACCACTTGATAAACTCGGCCAAATCCCGCCCTCCGTTCGCATCCCCCCTATCAGAAAGCCCCGAATACATATAATACACCACCCGCGGCTTGAGTCTCTTAACGGCCGGTTTGAAAACATCGAAATCAAAATCATTGTTGGCATTTGGAAAATACGCGATCCCGCCTCTGTCATCGCCCGCCGTGCTATGGATAAACGTCATCCCGGTCGGCAGCGACGGGTGTACATGAATCTGCGACATATCAATGCCGTTCGCCGCCATCGAGTCGTAAAAGAATCTGCCCTGCGCATCAAGCCCGTCATAATCGCCCGCGCCAAGATTAACGCCGACAGCTACTTTCAATCCCGTCCTCGCAATCAACGGGGCCGTATTGCCCGGCCCGCCCGCCGTAGCATACCCCTGCTCTATCCATACCCGTATCTGCTCCTGAGAATAATCGGGCATATCCTCGGTCTTGCACTTGGCCAGACCGCCCTTGCCCACCAACTCATCGGCGAAATCAAAGTCCGGCCTCCGCAAATCCGCCACACCATTATTCAGAACCAGAATATCCGCACCCATACTCACGCTCTCATAAAACCAAAGCTCAAGACTGTTTTTCTATCGGCCATAACTATTCTGACTCAAATCCTAAAATCTTCTTACTCTTTGGGGGAATCTGTTGGCTTTTCTTCAAGCACCGCGGCTGCGTGACGGGCGTAATGACCGCGAAGGTCGCGCGCATACTCTTTCAAAATCTTCTCGCCAAAACCTTCGTAATCGCCGCACCGATACAACGCCCGCGCCAGGAAAAGTTCTCGAAGCGAGTTATTCCTCGTTGTCGTATCAGTCGCACTCGCAGGCGTCTCGCTCCGTGCCTTGTCAATATCCGTAAAGGCATGCCCCATAATGCCGGGCTTTCGCAGCAGCTCCGCCAACGGCTTTGCCGCCCTCGGATCGGCGAGCGTCTCCAAAGCCAGGGCAACCGCCCGACTGTGCGAGAATTCGCTGCCCGAATCGAGCGTTTGAACTTTGTCGAGGATAGGGTTAATGGCGTTCTCACTCTTTGTACGCCCCAGAGCGACAATCAAGCTGTCGAGATGGCTCTGGCTCATGCCGAACTGCCCCATCCCCGTATAATTCCAGCCCTTATCCCACTCCGCCGCCCCGACGGCCCTTACCAGCGTCTCGGCGCCCGTCCCGTCCCCGTGCATACCGAGGATGTGGGCATAAACGAGTTTGTCTTCCTCATTCGCTGTATCGCCGTAAGCCCTCTTGATGAGAGGCATAGCCTCTTCGGGTTGAGCGAGGATAACTTCAAGCCCTTTATAATTATCGTTGACGTCCTGCACCGCATCGACGACCCGGTCGAGAGACAACGGAAACGAGTCGGTTTCCGTCAAGACTTTCTCGGGCAAATTACCCTTCTCCACCAGATTCCTCTGAATTTCTTTTATATCGACCTCGCGAAGCGGCTTGTCGGTACCGGCCGCCGTCGCCGCTATCAAGCCCGCAGCGTAACCCTGGTTCTGAATGTCGGCCTGCATACGTATCACCGGCATCGCGTCCCGGTGGGCGCTAACGCCGAGTCCCGTAACGAGTATGCCATCGAGGCCTTTGGGAAGGAGGCAGCGATAAGGAACACTCACAAGCATCTCCTTTCTGTCCGGGGGCCTGATCATAAACAGAGGGTGGATGGTAAAACCGTGCGAGTCGAAGTTGCTTCTGGAAATAACGATGGTATCCAGAAAAGTCCGCGCCAGTGAGATATCCATAGGCGACATCGTAAAATCTCCCACGATTCGACGCCGCTCGCGGGTATCGATGAGCTGGCCGAGGTCGAAGGCGTCTTTGTACTTGCTCTTGGCCGTGACAAACGCCCGCCACACATCGACAACATCCCCGTCATCGATAAAGGTCCAATCGGTATTCGTATAGCCGGCGCCCATTTGTCGGGGCGGCAGACCGGCGCCCTGCACCGCGACACTGGAGCCGTCGGTATAGACACACGATGCTCCCGCTGCCGCTGCAATATCAGCGTTGCCCGTCGAATCGATAACGACCTTCGCCAGCACAACCCCTCGCCCGTCCGGGGTCACGACCACAGCGCCTTTCACTTTCCCGTCTTCGACATACGCCCCGCACCCGATCGCTGCGAACCATATCTCGCCGCCGGCGTTGCGAAGCTCTCGTCGATACCACTCCTTCTTCAACTCCGGATTCCACGCAGGACTCGTATTCTCGCCGTGCGAGGATATATCCGCAACCCCCCGGTCAACCTCTGCCGTGAACCCCTTGATATACCCATAATAGTATTTGCTGATATAACCCATCGTCCCGACGCCGCCAAGCCCGTGCAGGTATTCGACGACGAGCGTTTTGGCTCCCCGACGAGCGGCGGAAATCCCAGCCGGAGCGCCCCCCGTGCCGCCCCCGATAACAACAACATCGTATTCGCCCAAAACCGGCACCGAATGCTCGCCGACCTCAACGAAACCAAGCTCATAGCCACAGCGAAGCAAGCCGCTCAAGTCCTCGCGAATATCGCCCAAACTCGCGGCATTTATCCGGCGACTCGCCACTCTTACCGTGCCAATTTTACCGATGCGTTTGGCCTGATCCGCAGCGTCCGCCCCGATTCGAATGCCGGCATCTATCAGTTCCAAAGGCCTAAGCAGCTCTTCGGCCGCTCTGCGAGAAACGTCCGCACAACCGCCGAGAACATACAATCGCTCGAACTGCTCAGGCCGAAATACGTCCAGGCTCACCAGCATGGCCCCGGGCCACTCGCCTTTGAGCGATGTTCTCGCCCTCACAGGATCAGGCGGAATCTCAAAGGGACTCTCCGCTGCGTCCAGCCTCCCGGGATGCCAGGTCTTATCGCGGACGAGTTGCTCCGCTTCGGCGAAGGACGCAAAGGAGCCGTCCTCCATCGGCACGTTAATCCCGTACTCGAATGCCTCGCGACCGCCGCCTGCCGTTGAAGGCGAAGGCGATTTCTCCGGTATATCGGTCCCCGGCTCCCGGGCGATTGCATCTAAATTTCTGAATCGCGGTTTTGCATCCAGAAATCCCATCGGATAAGATTGTCTCAGAGGTTCGACGCCAGGCTGATCCTCGTTTGCCGGAGACGAAAGACTGTTTCCATTCAGATGCGTTTGCCCTGTCCCAGGCCCCTCTTGCATTTCGCCGCCGACGGTAATATATCTGAACTGCCGCTCCCCCGCCGGATACGGCCTAAACGCCGCCCCCGCCATCCTTGCCGCAGATGCACGAGCGGTCGCATCGATAACAACTTTGGCCTTAACCGCCTGCCGGCCCGAACGATTAGCCATTACGATACCGGCAACATTCCCGTCGCCGTCCGTCAGCACATCGGTAATAAAACAACCGTAAAGAAAATCGACGCCGGCATCCAGCAGCGCATTATCCAACGTTCGCTTGACGTGCATCGGAGTCGGCGGAATCCGAGGCCATTGCCCGGCCTCATTTCGCATTAGCTCAGCGGAGGCGGACTCGGCAAAAACTTCTTTGCCAAGCGCCGATTCCGGCGTCTCGCCCGGCCGGAGCCATAAGCGATACGTCCCGCATATATCCGCACCGAGATAAGGCTCCTGAGCGGCGAGAAAAACCTTGGCGCCTTTTTCCGCAGCCGCAACAGCCGCCGCAACCCCGCCTGAACTGCCCCCAACCACCACCACATCAACATCATACGCTATCGGAATCCGCCTCGCTGAAGCGCGAATAGAATTCTTCGACGCCGGCAAAGGCCGGTGCGTTTCGCGAACCGCCGGCACAACAGGAGGTTCCTCAGTCGCCACGCAGCCGGATTCCGCAACAGCAAGAAACCACAACACCCCCGCCAGCACACAATTAACGAGTGTTTTCATAATTCGGCATCCTCAAAAATAATTAGCTCAAACTGACCGTTTTTCAAGAAAACGGGATGATAAGTCCCTATGCGACAGCAATATAGCACACTGTGTCATTCCCGCGAAAGCGGGAATCCACTCACCCGCCACACTACTGGATACCTGCCTTCGCAGGTATGACAACGCGAATCGGTCAGTTGAGTTATTAAACGCCTCTAATTTCGCTGCTCGGCGTCCGGCCGGAAGAACCGCACCGGCATCATAAGCCTATGCGAACACCCGTATTATCATCAATTCTGCGCCATTTTGCAACAGGAATCCCCCCCAAAAAAAACGCAATACGCCTGCCCCATGGCGGAAATAAAGGGATTTACCATGAAGGACATGAAGGTATTGAAGTCCCAAATTTTATAGCGAACAGGGGCTTCGCCCCTGTACCCCTTTGCAAATGGCAAAAGGGCAAACAGCAGACTGCTAAAAGTCCAGAACGCAACGAAAGCCGAAGCCGTTGACCCGGACGTACGGCCTGATGCCGCGGCGGTACGCAACGCGGCAGACGAGGGCATCGTCGCCCCAACAGCCCCCGCGCAGAACACGATACGAGCCACTCGTAGGACCCGTCGGATTAGTCTGTGAAGCTGAACTATAACTACCATACCAGTCGTTGCACCACTCCGAGACATTACCAGCCATATCATAAAGGCCATAGTTGTTGGCCGCGAAGCTGCCGCCAGGAGAAGTATATGGATATACGTCATCCCAGTTCGGATGATAGCCCCTTGTCGGGCTAACGTCATAAGAATATGAGCTGCTGCTGTAATAGTTGGCTTGACTGTGGGTAATCGTATCGCCCCAGGGGAATCTCCTGCCGGAAAAGCCGCCCCTTGCCGCATATTCCCACTCCGCCTCGGTTGCCAAACGATAACCGTGCTTGCCAAAGTCGCATGCCCACGTCGAGAGATTGTAGCATTGCTCTTTCCCCTCCTGCTGGCTTCGCCAGTTGCAGTAGGCAGCCGCGCCGTACCAGCTTACCTCTACCATCGGGTCATTCGACATATCCCGCCCGGATTTGGTCCTCACGCTGAAATCGGGGTCGCTGAAGTCAATCTGGCTGCCAGGATCAGAAACGTAGGTACCACAGTACGGATAACTATTGCCGCTGTCTGAGGCGGCATAGACAATGTCGCTGACAACCTTTATCTGCCCCGGCCAGGCGGAGTTAAGGTAATCACAGTACTGCCGGTTCGTTACCTCGCACCTACCCATATAGAACGAATCCACCGTTACCGTATGAACGGGCAGTTCACGTGAATTACCTTCACTGAACGAATCTCCCATCTGGAACGTCCCTCCGGGAATGAAGACCATTTCTTCCGGTGCGGTCACGTAACGCCAGGTAACTTCGAGCGGGTTAATCTGTTCAGAGCGGTCCACTGTGAAGCTGCACGTATCAATACTGGCGGCTGATTCGCCTGGGCCTATTCGGGCATCGCCAAAGGTCACGTGCGGGTCTATTATCGTCATATTGTCCGGGTATGCCACCATCACGAGATGAGCGTTCTCAAAGTTGCTATCCAAGATATTCTCCAGAATCACCTGACATTCATATTGAAAGACAGTCCTATCGACCCGCTGCTTGCCTACCACCACGAACTGGACTGCGAAGGAATTTGGCTCCTGCATCTGCATATCGACCTGGCTTAAGATTGTTGGCGGGTCGTCGTCAGATTCGAGCCACTGCGCCGCCATAGTGTGCAACTCGAGCAGGCTGCCCTGCGACGCCATCATCTGGAAATCGAGGAAGTTGACCAAACAGTCGCCGGTAAGGTCGGCCGATGGACAGGCCGCGAGGGTGAGGCCGACTGAAACTGCAATCACAACAATAGAGATGAGAATAGATAAAGTTTTGCGCCGCATGTTCTGTTCCTCCAATTAAATTACAGGTTTTGTCTTCATACCCACTATCAACTCAGCGGCGCAGCCGGTCGCTTTGAAATACCCCTGCCGACCGGCCACGAGTCACATAATACCAGATTTTCCGGAAGAATGCAAGCTTTCCGCAACTTTTTCAGGGCAATCACATTAAAATTCTTATTAACGTCCCAAAGTTTGGGACGATACAAAAATACTAATGTCCAAATCCGGCAATCCTATTCTAACGCAGGCAGAGCAGTTTTGGTCATTTCATCCCGAACTCGCTTCGGGGTTGCTTATTAGAACCTGTCCCGCTCTTGACCCCAGGCGATTTTGAGACTACAATCCCCGACTATGGTCGAGCAGCCGCCAAAAAAGAAGAAAAAGAAGAAACATAATCCCGTCAGGGACTATGCAATCTACATCTGCGTCCGGATACTCGGGGTCGTCGTTCACATGTTCAGCGCCGATACGAATCTCAGAACAGCACGATTCTTCGGACGACTGCTTTGGAAACGCTATCACAGAGGGCGAAAACGGGCGATGGACAACCTTCGAGCAAGCTACCCCGAAAAGAGCGACCGGTGGATACGGCAAACGGGAAAAGAGAGTTTTCAGCAGCTCGTGATGTTTGCGATGGATCTGGTCCTCGTCCCGAGGCTTGTCAGAAAGCATAACTGGCGCGATTATTCACGATACAAAACCGTAGAACGGGCAAAGTGGCTCATGCAGGAGGGCCGCGGACTACTCATGGTAACCGCACATTACGGAAATTTCGAGATTATGGGCTATCTCCTCGGCCTTTTCGATTTCAACACATACAGCATCGCCCGCCCCCTCGACAACAAATATCTCAGCAGATACCTCTACGGCCTTAGAGAACGCGTCGGCCAAAGGATTATCGATAAGAAGGGAGCCGCCAAATTGATGCCGAAGATCACCTCAACCGGCGCGACGCTATGCTTCATTGCAGATCAGGACGCCGGCAGAAAGGGCGTATTCGTCGATTTCATGGGACGCAAAGCCAGCACATACAAGAGCATAGGCCTGCTCGCCATAACAAATAGCATACCCGTATGCATCGGATACAGCAGGAGAATCGGCAATCGATTCTTCTTCGAGATCGGCGTCAACCGAATAATCATGCCCGAAGAATGGGCCGACAAAGAAGACCCCCTCGAATGGGTAACGCAGGAATACAGCAAGGCCATTGAGCAGTTTGTGCGGCAAGACCCCAGCCAATACTGGTGGCTCCACAGACGATGGAAGACTCAGCCCAAGCAAAGAAAGGCCAAATCATAGCGCCCCCGCCTACAGACTCCTCGCAGCTCTCTCCCCAAAACCGCCTTTTCAGTACCAAAATCCCCCCTCGCCGGCGCATAGCCGCCACGGTCGCAAAATTACCAAGCCCCCTCTAACCTCGTTCGTTACTAACAGTGCCTCCCAACCGGCGACGTCATTGTATGAAGAAAATACCACACCCACGTTGCCGCAGCAGCCGAGCTTATGTAAGTATTTACTGAGTAAAGGCTTAGGGCCTGGCTAAGCATTGTATGGAAGACCTCGATAAAGAGTTCGTCAAGAAGGTCCGGCCCGGCGACGTGATAGTGGCCGGGGATGACTTCGGCTGCGGCTCTTCCCGGGAGCACGCAGTCTGGGCTATTCGCGGGGCGAAGGTGCAAACGGTTATCGCCCGGAGCTTTGCGCGGATATTCTATCGCAATGCGATCAATTGCGGGTTCTATCTGATCGAATCGCCCGATGCTCTGGAGCATATCAACGACGGCGACGAGGTGGAAGTCGATTTCAAAGCGGGCTTGATTAAGAACAAAACCGCCGGTATAAATAGGAAGTTTAGCCCGCTACCGGACTTCGCGCTTGAAATCATCAGGGACGGCGGGCTGCTTGAACATATAAAGAAAGGAAAAAGTTGACCACGGATTTCACTGATTACACTGAAAAACAGTAAAAAGGCAAAGTAATGTCAGACACAAGAAAAAGAGCGTTAGAGTATCTTCAGAAAGTTATTGGAGAGATTCCTGAAAAACTGGTATCGGCGTCTAAGGTTTTTAAGCCGGAAGAATCCTGGACGCAGAAAGAAACATGGTGGTTCAACTTGCCAATCAAAAAGATAAAGGGAAACAAGAAGAAGTATTACTACTTGCTGGGTGCCCGCAAAAAAGGTGAAAAGGGATTTGTGATTGTAGAAGTTCCCAATAGATTTCTGATTACCAATCTTAGAGGACTTGAGACCCGTTATGACGACAAGGTCATTCTTCATCTGGCTGCATATAAGGACAACTGGCTTATTGATGAACGGGGAAAAGACCGACTTAATTTTTCACGGTTCGAAATTAAATAGTGGATTCCCGCTTTCGCGGGAATGACCCTGCTTCGCCAAAAGGCTACGCAGGGCGGGCAAGCAATAGACAAGGAGAAAAAGACGTGGCGAAGAGCAGCAAGAGTTATAAAGTAGCAGTTATCCCAGGGGATGGGACGGGGCCGGAGGTAATTGCTGAGGCGGTGAAGGTTCTTAAATCCGCTGCCGGGAAGTTCAGGTTCAAGGTCGATTTGACGCAGTTCGATTTCGGCGGGGAGAGATATAAGCGAACGGGAGAGACCCTGCCGGATAGCGCAATTGAGGAGCTGCGCAAATTCGATTCGATTCTGCTCGGCGCCATCGGTCATCCCGATGTGGCGCCGGGGATTCTCGAGAAGGGGATACTCTTGAAATTGCGCTTTGCCCTGGATCAGTATATCAACCTTCGTCCGGTTAAGCTGTATCCGGGGGTTGAGACTCCGCTGAAGAACAAGGGGCCGGAGGATATCGACTTCGTCGTCGTGCGGGAGAACACCGGCGATGCTTATACCGGCACGGGCGGATTCACGATGAAGGGCACGCCCAACGAGGTGGCGGTGCAGTCGGCGGTGTATAATCGTTTCCAGGTGGACCGTTGTCTGAAATATGCCTTCGAGTACGCCCGCAGGCACGGCAAAAAGACGCGCGGGCGGGGCGATAATAATACGCTGGCCCTTTGCGGCAAGACGAATGTGCTGACCTATATCTACGATTTGTGGGAGCGGGCGTTCCACGAGATGGGCAAGGCTGAGTATCCCGACATCAAGCGGGAGTACTACCACGTCGATGCGACGTGCATGTGGTTCGTGAAGAACCCGGAGTGGTTCGACGTTATCGTTACGGGAAATATGTTCGGCGATATAATCACCGACCTCGGCGCCATGATCCAGGGCGGTATGGGTATCGCGTCCGGCGGCAATATCAATCCAGAAGGCGTCAGCATGTTCGAGCCTATCGGCGGAAGCGCTCCGAAATATACCGGCAAAGGCGTTATCAATCCGCTGGCGGCTATCTGTGCTGCGGGGATGATGCTGGCTGCCTTAGGCGAGGATGCCGCGGCAGAGGCTATCGAGCAGGCGGTAATGTTCGTAACAGCCAACAAACTCGAATCGTTGGCGGCAGGCAAAATGGGATACTCAACCAGCGGCGTCGGAGACCTCGTAGCCGAGAAGGTCGCTGAGTAGGAGCCGAAGAACTGCATTGGTAGCGGCCTCGCAGAGCACGGGCTGGAGGCCCGTGAGACCACACGGCCAGGATGGCCGTGCTACAGCCCGTGAGACCACACGGCCAGGATGGCCGTGCCACAGCCCGTGAGACCACAGCCATCCTGGCCGTGCCACAAAAGGGTTTCACGCAGCTAAAACGTACAGGTTTGCCCGTGTTCGGTATGTGCGTCTTCGTGCTTGACAAGAAGCTCCTCCTGCGGTATTATGCCGTTTTTGTCGGTTTCCGGTACTTTGTGCAAGCGGAGTCGGCGGTGAAAATGTCGTTTGAAAGTGAGATTTGATTATGAAAGTTAGGCCTTTTAGGGCGTATAGGTTCGATCCGGCGGTGGTCGGGAATGCCGGCGACTGCATTGCTCCGCCTTACGATGTGATCGGCCCGGAACAGCAGGAGCTGCTCTACGAAAAGAACGAGCACAACATCGTGCGAATAATAAGGGCGAAAACTTTCCCATCCGACAACGATGCCGACAACCAATATACGCGGGCGAGAGGCTATCTTAACGATTGGATTAGCAGCGGCGCCTTGAAACAGGATTCAGCCGAGACAATCTACGCCTACGCACAGGATTACGATTTGGACGAAACGCACCTGCAGCGTCTGACGTTTATCGCGCTTGCCGCCCTGGAGGAGTTCGGCAAGGTCGTCAAGCCGCATGAGGAAATCCTCAGTAAGCCCATGCTCGACAGGCTCAATCTCACTAAAGCAACGTCCGCCCAGTTCGGGCTTATCTTCATGCTCTATAACGACAAGCAGCAGATCGCCGATAAGATACTCGAAAAGGCGGCGGCCGGCAAAGCGCTGATAGATTTCACCGACGAGCAGGATGTTCGGCATCGACTTTTTGCGATAGACGACGAAGGCGATGTCAGTGCGATCACTCGGATGATGAGCGATAAAAGCGTTATCATCGCCGACGGCCATCATCGTTATACTACGGGTTTGAAATACGCCGCCGATAGCGACAACCCTGCGGCGAAGTATCAGATGCTCGCATTCACAAATATTCGGCAGAGCGGCCTGATTGTCCTTGCGACGCACCGACTCGTTGCCAACCTTAACGGCTTCGATATGAAAAAGCTCATCGCCGATCTCAGGCGAAATTTCGAGGTCACATCAGCGGCATTCGACGATGAGCAGTCCAAGGCTTCGGCGAGAAGCAAAATGCTCGCACAAATGAAGGAGCAGATGGATGACGATAAAAACGCCTTCGTAATCTATGCCGGCGACGGGGCTTTTTATCTGGCTGTGCTCAAAGACGGCGAGGCGATGAACTCGGCTGTTCCGGATAAAAGCGAGGCGTACAGGTCGCTCGATGTTGCCGTGCTGCACAAGCTCATTCTCGAAGAGGTTCTCGGCATCGACGAAGAGCGACAGGCCAGGGGCGAGAACCTTCAATATGTGAAGGATACGCCCAACGCTATCGACGATTCGATCGCTCAGGTCGATGCGGGCGAGAAACAGGCGGCGTTCTTTATGAATCCGATTAAGATGAGCCAGCTTATCGGCGTTACCGATGCGGGCGAGAGAATGCCTCAGAAATCGACTTACTTCTATCCCAAAATGTTCACGGGATTAACTATTAACAAACTTTAATTTTTTGGAGACTTTGAAAAATGGCAGATTGGAAAAACCCACCGAGATTGTTCATCCCAGGCCCGGTGATGGTGGTTGACGATGTGCTCCAGCAGCTTGCCAGGCCGACGCTCGGACACCGCGGCAAAGAGTACGCACAACTCCAGGGCGAGACGGTTGAGATGCTCAAAAAGATTCTTTTCACCGAGCAGAACGTTTTTCTCTCGACCTCGTCGGCGTCCGGAGTCTGGGAGGCGGCGATTCGTAACTGCCTCGCGCCCGGCGAGACGCTTCTGGCGACCGGATGCGGGGCCTTCAGCGATAAATGGGGCGAGGTGGCCGTGATGTGCGGAGCGGACGTCGATGAGTTGAAAGTCGATTGGGGCCAACCGATCCTGCCCGATATGATCGATGAAAAGCTCGCTACGGGCAAGTATGCCGCGATTACGCTCGTCCACAACGAAACAAGCACCGGCCTGATGAACCCCGTCCTCGAGATAAGCGAGATGATGAAGGCCAAGTACCCGGATGTTTTGGTATTTGTCGATTCGGTCAGCGGAATGATCGGGTTGCCTCTGAAATTCGACGAATTGGGCTGGGACGTTGCGTTCGCCTCGGTCCAGAAGGCGTTTGCCATTCCTCCCGGATTCGCCGTAGCGGCGGTGAGCAACCGGGCGATGGAGAAGAGCAAGAAGGTGCCCAACCGCGGCTACTACTTCAACTTTGAGCTTTGGGCGGATGCCGCCCAGAAGAATCAGACCCTTGTTACGCCGAGCATACCGCACATAATGGCGCTGAACTACCAGTGTCATAAGCTCGTGAAAGAGGGGATGGAAAACGTTTGGAAACGCCACGCGAAAATGGGCGACTTTGTAAGGAACTGGGCGAAGAAGAATTTCGGACTCTTTTGCGAGGAGAAGTACGCCTCCAACACGCTGACGGCAGTCAAGAATACCCGCGGGATCAATGTCGGCGAAGTCATCTCGGCAGTGCAGAAGAAGCACAACACCGCCTTCGGCAACGGCTACAAGAAGCTAAAAGAGCTGACCTTCAGAATCGCACACATGGGCGATATTACGATAGACGATTTGAAGGAGCTATTGGGCTGGATCGACGAGGAAATCGCCTGACCTGCATCCGACATACGAAACACAAATCGTGCGCCTGCCCAGTCTGCCAAAATGGCACAAAGAATCAGCCCACTCAGAACTGCAAAATCTACTCAACGATACCTAACTGTAGCATCTAAAAGGGTTTACATGGCCAACGCTGAATCTCGCCCCCGATTGGCACGCCTTTTGCGGATAAGATAATAAGTCACAAAGGCGCCAAGAAGTGTAAAGTGCCTAAAATTTGAATTGCCTAGGCCCTGAGCGTAATCGCCGGGATAAAACCCATCCCTTACGGTCGCGGGGCTTGTTAGCTCACTTTTAACTTTCTTAGTGCCCCCGCAAGGGGCCTCTTGGCTTCGTGGCAAGATAACCAGAAACGAAAGGAACATAATCATGGCTAAGATCATTGGAATAGACTTGGGAACGACAAATTCTGTTGTGGCGGTAATGGAGGGGTCTTCGCCGAAGGTCTTGATCAATTCCTCGGGCTCGCGTTTGACTCCCTCGGTCGTCGGGTTTACGGACAAGGGCGAGCGGCTCGTAGGGCAGATTGCACGGCATCAGCAGGTCACCAATCCCGAAAACACGGTATTTTCAATAAAGCGCTTTATGGGCCGACGACACAACGAAGTCTCGTCGGAAGAGAAGACGGTTCCCTATAAAATCACCGGCGCGGCCGACGAGTTGGTAAAGGTCGAAGTTCGCGGCAAAGATTACACCCCGCCTGAAGTCTCGGCAATGATCCTGCAGGACCTCAAGAAGACCGCAGAGGACTATCTCGGCGAAGAAGTAACCAAGGCCGTTATTACCGTCCCTGCCTATTTCAACGACTCTCAGCGTCAGGCGACCAAAGACGCCGGCAAGATAGCAGGGCTTGAAGTCGAGCGAATCATCAACGAGCCGACCGCCGCGGCGTTGGCTTATGGCCTCGAAAAGAAAAAGAACGAGAAGGTGGCTATCTTCGATTTCGGCGGCGGAACGTTCGATATCTCGATTCTGGATATCGGCGACAACGTTTTTGAAGTGCTTAGCACCAACGGCGATACCCATCTCGGCGGCGACGACCTCGACCAGGTCCTGATTAACTACCTCGCCGACCAATTCAAGAAGACTGAAGGCATCGACCTGCGTGGGGACCCCATGGCCCACCAGAGGCTCAAGGAGGCCGCGGAAAAGGCCAAGTGCGAGTTGAGCACTCAGGTTGAAGCGACAGTGAACCTCCCGTTCATCACCGCCGACGCCAAAGGACCGAAACATCTGCAGATTACCATCACCCGCAGCAAGTTCGAGTCGCTTGTTGAGCCTGTCTTCGACCGGCTCAAAGGCCCCTGCCACAAGGCAATAGACGACGCCAAGCTCAAATCAAGCGATATCGCCGAGGTCTTGCTGGTAGGCGGCTCGACCAGAATCCCAAAGGTCCAGGAGATTGCCAGGAACATCTTCGGCAAGGAGCCGAATAGGAGCCTCAATCCGGATGAGGTCGTTGCGATTGGCGCTGCGGTTCAGGGCGCCGTTTTGGCCGGCGACGCGGGCGTTAAGGATATCCTGCTGCTCGATGTTACGCCGCTTTCATTGGGCGTCGAGACCCTGGGCGGAGTCCTGACAAGGCTCATCGAGCGAAACACCACGATCCCCACGAGCAAGAAGGAAATCTTCTCGACGGCCGCCGACAGCCAGACAACCGTCGATATCCACGTCCTGCAGGGCGAGCGAGAATTCGCCCGCGACAACCGCACGCTCGGCAGATTCCAGTTAGCCGATATTCCTCCCGCCCCGCGAGGTATGCCGCAAATCGAGGTGGCATTCGATATCGACGCTAACGGTATTTTGAACGTTTCCGCCAAAGACCTCGGCACGGGCAAGCAGCGGTCAATCGAGATCAAATCCAGCTCCGGACTAAGCGAGGAGGAGGTCGAAAAGATGACCAAAGAGGCCGAATCGCACGCAGCCGAAGACAAGAAGAAAAGAGAAGTGGTCGATCTCAAGAACCAGGCCGACCAGCTCGTCTATCAGACCGAGAAAACGCTCAAAGAACACGGCGATAAGGTCTCCGGCAAGACACGAGGCAATATCGAAAGCGCCGTCAACAACCTCAAGGAAGTCGTCAAGGGCGAAGACGGCGATGCGATAAAGAAAGCCATCGAAAATCTCGGCGAGGCAGGCCAGGAATTAGGCAAAACGCTCTATGAAGAGGCGGCCAAGAAACAGGCCGCTTCGGCGCCAAGCGGCGAACCTGCAGGCCAGACGGCGCCGCCCGAAGGCGAAGCGAAAAGAAAGAGCGGAGACGACGTAATCGACGCCGAATTCGAGGCGAAAGACAGCTAACCCGGATTACGGCCATTGCCGGCCTGGTTAAAGGCGGCAGCTCCGTTCTCGAAAAACACTTTCTGCCGTCGGTAAAACACGTTGGGGTTGAGTCCGCAACGGTCGCAGATGTCCGAAACCGGCTCTTTTTCGACCAGATGCAGGCGAAGAAACCCGACTTTTTCCTGGGCAGAGTAGTTTTTGCGTTTGTTTGACATGTTCATTTCCTTTCTTTGATTTACATACTAATTCAAATTCAGGAAATGTCCAATTCCGACTGAAGCATTACAGTATCGGGATGATTGACTGTTACCAGCTATGGGGGCTATTGAAATGAAACGTTGCCCAAAATGCAAAAAGCAAAAGGATGAGAGTCAGTTCAGCAAGAACCGCAGCCGCCGGAACGGTTTGTCGGACTGGTGTAAAAAATGCGAGCGAGAACGAGTCCGTAGATACCAGAACAAGCAAAGGGGCGGCAAGCCCTCTAAGAAACGCTACAAATATGAGGAATCGCATCGGATTGTTGGAAGAGTCCGGCAAAAACGATGTCGCAAATGTATGAAGTGGAAGCGGGAAAACGAGTTCTACCGACACCGGAGAAACACGGATGGATTAGATTTCTGGTGTAAGGGATGTGTCCGCAAAGCTCAAAAGCTAAGACCCGCTGATCGGGATTAGATTGAGGCGGCAGGCTACGGATTCCATCGATCCGAAGCTCCTAACAAATTCCCGCTCTACCACAGATTGTGATGTTGTCAAGCAGGGAAAACTACACCCCTAATATTAAATCCTAATAAAATAAAAGAATTAGCCCCCCAGGTCTCATATTAATAGTTTTTGGAATAGAATGGAAACTGGGGGATTGTGACGTAAAAAAGGCCCCGCCATTTGGCAGAGCCTTTCAATTCTTTCAAGCCTTGTCGTTTGACTAGACCGGGGTTACGTTGGTCGCACATGGGCCTTTTTTGCCCTGTCCAATCTCAAACTCAACATTCTGATCTTCATTGAGCGATGCATAGCCCGATGTTTTGATCTCCGAATGGTGGACAAACAAGTCATCGCCGCCGCCATCAGGAGCAATGAACCCAAATCCCTTACTTGAATTAAACCATTTTACTTTACCTGTACTCACTTGTACTTCTCCTGGGCCTGTTTTAGGCCACCTAAAAAATATCTCTCATTTTTAATTTATTAGGGGATACTCCTGAGAGATGAAAGAATATTTACCACTAAAAAATTCAGTATAACATAATAATCGATTTGATACAAGAAATAAATAAAAAAAACTCATATTTTTCAAACAATACCCTATTTATGCCGACTGCACCCCAAAAACCCTCTCATATCGGTTAGCAATCCCTCTTTCTGAGGCAGAATGACCGAACTTTCGGAGTCTCTAATCCTCTCTTTCCTCTCCTTCTACCTCAATAACATCGGCATTTTGCCCTAATGACTTATCGTAGAACCTCAATTTCTGATTATAAACCCGCTTTCCGAGGTTGCGTATAGTTGGCAGCCATAGCAATTTTCAGACCTTGGGGAGGAGTGTCCATCCCCCCAGGGCCTTTTCTTGCCCTCTTACAGCGGCAAGGTGCTCCATAGCATCGGTTTATACAGGGTGGTGATATGGAATGTTACGCATTTGCTCCTGAGCCAGTTTGCGGTGGATATGACAGTAAGCCTCATGATTGTAGATACTCAAGAGATGCTCGCAGTGCGGAAACTTGCATTTCCTGCCATTAGCCGAAGTCTTTAGTTTCTTCGCCATCTTTACTCCTATTAGGTAAATCGCCAAACAGAGAAGTTGTAAAGATTAGTTGTCTTCGTCTGGGGCCTAAAGATTTCTAATCTCTATGTATTTCATTCTTTATACCACATTCTTAAGATTTTGCAAGCAATTCTTGTAATGGGTCAGTTACGGGTGGTGGAGGTGTGGTTATGGGGAGTCGAGGGCGAAGATGGCTTGGTATGGGTCGATATCGCCTTGTTCGGCAATTTTATCAAGGGCGGATTTGAAAGCAGTCGTCACATCGGAGGGTGGGTGGTTTATACTTGAGTCTCGGATGACAGGTAACTCTAAACAAGGCCGTCATATTCGGAAAATCCGGGAAAACGCCGTATGGGGATGCGAGCCTGTGATAATTTTCAAAAAATTATTAACGTCCCAAAGTTTGGGGGCAATCTGATTGTTGCCGGCGCCATTAACGAAAGTGAGTGAACAGCTGCTCGCTCGCTACTCGGATCAACTCAATGCCCTTAAGACTGAGATCGAGAAAGGGTTGCCGAAAATCGACGAGCAGAAGAAAGCCGCCTACCTGAAAGGCCTTGAAGCTGAAAAGGTTGCAGAGGCGGAACTTGCTGCCGCCCAGAAGAACATGGGTGAGATCCAAAGGGGACAGGCTTTGGTCGGTCACGCCAAGGGCAAGTGGATCGGCGGCGCCGACAATGGCATCGCAAAGGCAAAGGATATGCTCAAGAAAGCGACCACGGAAGCCGAACGTCAAGCGGCACAGAAAGAGTTGGCCAAATGGCAGAAGAATCGGGAAGAAGGAGTCGCAGCTCTCAAGGAACGCCAGGCAATATTGGACAATGCAATACTTCAAAAGCCAAAGTGGGAAAGGCAGCTTGATGCAGCTAAGAAAGCACTGACCGATGCCAAGGCCAATTCGATGAACGCGGCCAATGGACTCGGCATGAACGCTTTTCTTGTCAGCGACAAGCTCGACGCCAAACTCGCGAAATGCCAAATCCTGACCGAGGCCACACCGCGTGGCCTGGCTGAGTTCACCCAGCAGAGTAAAGAACAAGAGGCCCTGGTCGAAAAGCTGCTGGCGGATGATGATCTGATGATACAGATGGCTATCGCCGGTGGCGCCAAGCAAGGCAAGTACGGCCAGGCAATGAAGATCTACACCGATATCCAGAAGGCAAACAGGGAGGCAAATAACGGCGTCCTGCAGAGGCTCGCACTGGGCACCAGCCTGGAGCACGCAGTACCGATCAACCAGCGCAATGCCAAGGCCAAAACCGATGCTCCGGCCACAGTGGATCCGGTCAAACGGTACATGCATTTTGAGAAGGCCTACCTCAACAACGAACTGGACCCGGGCTTCAAGGATCTGAGCGTATGGGACTACCGGATGGTCGTCGACGGCGAAGAGCCGGATGAGATTCTCACCTGGGGTCGCCAGATGCTCCACAACTATCGCCCCGACCACATCTCCACAAGCAACTATAGCTGGCGTTATGTCGATGCCGTCAGGACCGATGTCAGGTACGGGTCGCAGGACAACCAGTATGACAAGGACGAACTGCAATTCTTCCAGAATATCCTGATGAACGGCGGGGTCTGCGGACGGCGCGCCTTCTTCGGACGCTTCATCCTGCGTAGCTTCGGAATCCCGACCGTGGCTCGTCCGCAGAGCGGTCATGCGGCATTAGCCCACTGGACGCCGGATGGCTGGGTGGTTTGCCTTGGCGGAGGCTGGGGTGCAGGCTGGGCCAGCGGGCCGGAAGAAACCAGCAGGGGCCGAATCACGGATACTATTTTCCTGGCCCAAACGCAGGCCAGGATGACCGGAAAGCCATTCGAGCAGGTATGGCGGGCAAAGACGGCAGGCACTGTCCTTGCCCAGGAGGACGCTTCCGGGCTCTGGAACAGTGTCGCGCTCTACCGTCAGCGTGCAATCATTGAAGAGGCCAAGGCCGTAACGCTAGCAGCGGTCGGCGAGGACATTGGCGAAGCGAACGAAACCAAGGAGAAGGTTGACATTGCGAAGGTGACCATAACCGAAGCGGATAAGAAAATTCTCGTCGGACGGGACGGGGTGATCACCATTCCCGCGGCAGCATGCAGCAAGCCCACCAAGAGCACCGGTAAGATCATCTTCATGCCGAGCAACCTCGGCGGCAAGCAGTTGCATTACAGCCGTAACGGCCAGAATCAGGACTTCGAGTACACCTTCGACGCACCGAAGGCCGGCAAATACGCCCTCACCGCGCAGGTGGTGACACCCAGTTGGAAACAGCACCTTACGGTCAAGGCCAACGGCGCCGACAAGCCAATCGACATCGCGCTGCCATTCACTGTGGGCATGTGGGATAAGGCTCAACCGGTCGAGATCACCCTGGCCAAGGGGAAGAATGTGCTGACGTTCTCCCGCGAGCAGAACGAGGGTCTCAAAGGAGTGACCATTAGGGACTTCACACTGGAGCCGGTGAAGTAACCGCCAACGAACGGCTGACCGGAGCGTTGCCGGACAGGCTGGCTCATTGGGTGCCTATCATCGAGCCAACGGCCAAAGCTGCCGACTCCAGGAAGCCAAAAACCAAATTAACTAAGGGCGCCCGGAAAAAATGTGCCGGACACCTATCGACTAAAGCCAAACATCCACCACTCGATTCCTGGTTACTTTTCAACTAACTACTTTTCAAGCAGGTTCATCAGGTAGGTTGTTAGCAGTCTTACTCCGAATCCTGTTGAACCTTCTGCTGTTGATTCCGTTGGTTTTGCGAAAATATCCATTCCTGCAATGTCGAGGTGTGCCCAGGTTGTATCTCCTACGAATTGGCTTAAGAATGCCGCTGCTGTGCATGCTCCTCCCCATTTGCCTCCTATGTTTTTCAGGTCTGCGATTTTGCTCTTCATCTCCTTGGCGTATTCATCCCCGCTTGGCATGTGCCAGAGCTTCTCGCCGGAATCTTTCGACGCCTTCTGTAATTGCTTAATCAGGTCATCGTCGTTGCCGAAGAGGCCGGCCTTGTACTTGCCCAGCGCGACCACACAGGCGCCGGTGAGCGTGGCGACGTCGATTAGGACATCGCATTTCTGCTTGACGCCCCATGCGAGGCCGTCGCATAGTATCATCCTGCCCTCGGCGTCTGTGTTTAGGACTTCGACGGTCTTGCCGCTGTATGTGGTGACAATATCGCCCGGTCTATAGCTGGAGCCGCCCGGCATATTCTCTGCTGCGGGCACTATTCCATAGACATTCACGGGCAGCCTCAACTCGGCAATCGCCTTGATAGCGCCAAGAACGGCTATTCCGCCGGATTTATCGAGTTTCATCTGGTCCATGTCGGCCGAGGGCTTAATACTGATTCCGCCCGAATCGAACGTTATGGCCTTGCCTACTAATCCGACCGTAGGCTTGCCGGCGGCTTTGGGCCCGCCTCTATAATTCAATACTATAAACCTCGGCCCGGTCTTCGAGCCTGCCCCGACTGCGAGTACGCCGCCCATGCCCTTGGCCTTCAACTGCTTCTCATCGAAAACCGTGCATGTAACATTCTTCAGCCCGGCAGCCAACTTTTTCGCCTCCCTTGCCAGCGAAGGGGGATTGATAACATTGCCCGGGCGATTGGCGATAGTTCGGGCATAGCTCTGAGCTTTGCCGATTGCAACGCCGCACTTTAGCCCGTTGGCGAGCTTTCTTATTTTGGCGGGGTCGGAATCAACGATCTCCACCTTCAGTGATTTGAGGCGTCCGTTCCCGGCTTGAGTAACGTATTCGTCGTATCGGTAGCTGCCGAAATATGTCCCCTCTGCGATAGCCCTGCCGAGCGGTTCGAGGCCGAGCCGCCCGGCCAAAGCCTCATGCAATGCAAGGGCGACGCTCTTGGCCTTTAGGGCGACGGCCTTCCTGGCGGCAATCGCCGCGGCCTTGCGAACCGTATCCAGCGTCGCCTTCTTTTTGTCGCCCAATCCGAGCAGCAGGATTCGTTTGGCGGCGGTCTTGGCGTTGCCATAGACAATCGCAGTCGATCCGTCTTTGGCCTTGAAATCGCCCAACTCTTTCAATCGCTTAATACCGCCGCCAACTTTGCGATCCAACTGTCTGGCCAGAGCATCCGGGGTCTTCTCATCGGAGAAGCATGCCATAACCAGCATATCAGTCTTAAACCCGGCAATATCAACCGCAACCTTACGCGTTTTCAAGTCAACTGTAATAATCTCTTTCATTTCATTTTATCCTAATAAGGCGATACGCTTCTGTTAGTCTGTCATCTGTCCCGCCACGCCGGGGCGGCTTTGCCCGCTCCCCCCTGGGGGACAGGCCCCCAGGGCCCCTGGTGGGGCTTACGGTCGCGGCTTGTTGCACTTTTTAATTTATGTTATGCTCCTCTTTTTGGCCTCTGCGACTACAAAAAATATCTATGGTTCTCTTAGTGTCTTGGTGGCTCAGCCGCCCCCGGCTCGCGCCTTTGCGCGGTGGCGAAGGTAGGCCTCGATGAAGCCGTCGAGGTCGCCGTTGAGGACCGCCTCGATATTTCCAACCTGAACATTAGTTCTGTGATCCTTAACCATCTGATACGGCTGCATGACATAGCTGCGAATCTGGTTTCCCCAGGCGATCTCGCCCTTCTCGCCGTAAAGTTTCGCAACTTCGACGTCTCGTTTCTTTTTCTCCTGAATATACAATCTCGACTCGAGGACTTTCATCGCCTGCGAACGATTCTTATGCTGGCTCCGCTCGTTCTGGCACTGGACGACGATGCCCGTGGGCAGATGCGTTATTCGAACGGCGGAGCTTGTCTTATTGACATGCTGGCCGCCCGCGCCGCTCGCTCGATAGAAATCGATTCGCAAATCATCGTCGTTAATCTCGATATCGATATCCTCGTCGAATTCCGGGGTGACGTTCACGGCGGCGAAGCTCGTATGGCGCCTCTTGGCCGAATCGAACGGACTTATGCGAACCAACCGGTGCACGCCAACTTCGCAGGATAATCTGCCGAAGGCGAAAGGCCCGGTCACATGCAGCGTTATCGAGCGAATGCCGGCCTCTTCGCCGGGGGTTATATCAAGCTCCTGGAACTTGTACTTATGGGCCTCGAAGTGACGCGTGTACATCCGCAAGAGCATACTCGCCCAATCGCAACTCTCTGTTCCTCCGGCTCCGGCGTGAATGCTGAAAAAGCAATTTTTCATATCCTCCGGGCGGCAGAGCAATCCCTGAAGCTCGATTTCCTCGCAGCGTCTGAGCAATTCGGTCAGATCGTCGGCCAACTCCTTAACCTCCTCCCCATCCGATTCGATAGCCAACTCAAAAAGCTCTTCGAGATCCGTAACCTCCCGCTGTATCTCGTCAACAGGCCCGACGACAGCCTTCAAAGCACTGAGCCTGGTGACAACGGCCTGAGCGGCCTCGGAATTATCCCAGAACCCCGGCTCGGCCATTTTGGACTCTAACCGCCCAAGTTCGGACTTCTTTGTAGGCAGGTCAAAGCCAGTCCCGGATTTTTACGACCCGGGCCGACAACTCTGCGACAGCAGACTTCAATTCACCTGTTTCCATAATCAGAATCCCAAATTAAGACTCTAAAATTCAAACTTGTAATCGCTATATACCATATTGATCGAAGATGGGCAACAGAGAATAGAAAAACCCCTGATCCTCAAGGTGGGACCAGGGGTTTGTTTCTGCAGTATGATCAGATCTTAAGTAGATCTTATTTGCGTTTGCTGCGAATCAGACCCAGGCCGCCCAGACCCAGCAAAGCTATGGTCATCGGCTCGGGTACGACATCACCGAACGTCGTACCGAGGCGGATCTCATCGACGAGAAACTTGGTGCCCGCGAGATTAATTGTGTCGAAGAGACTTTGGTCCAGGTTCGGCTTATTGGCAGCCCAGTTGGCGCTCGAAAGACCGGGGTAGAGCACAATCAGGGCGTTGAATGCCGCCTCGTCCAGCGTGTCCGTTTCCAGGAAACGGACGACCGAGATGATGTCTTCCCCGCCGGTGCCGGCGTCCCATTCGATCTTGCCGACGATGATATTGGCAGCGCCGAATCCGTCGACATCGGAGGTAACCCACGGCATCTTGGCATCGGCAGGCGCCGTAAAGGTGTTAGCACTCCAGGCCGTCGCCGCACCCATTAGACTGTAGTTGGCTCCCCCGCTGTGATACCTGGGCATGATTGAGAACCTGTCGTTGCTCGGCGGGCCGCCTCCAGCGCCGATTCCGCTACCCGAGTTGGTCAAATTGTAGAGGGTGTTGCGGGAGTCATGTGGACTCGGGTCCGTTCCGATTTGCAATTGCGGCGGTTCCATATTCCTGTCCCAGCCTGCAACCGCCACATAGCTAAACCAGGTTGTGGTGCCGGATTGGAACGATGCGGTCACGTCGGGATCCAGCGCAATGAAAGCATCCATATAGCGGCCGATCTCAACATCCGCATCCACAGGAAGACCTAAATCCGCCGGCCCGGGAAGTCCGACATAGCCACCCGACGTCGCCAGGTTGGCAACCGTACCGTCGAACGTATTGAGGGCAAGTGCCGGAATGGGGTTGACGACTATACCAGTAGTGTCGCCTTCCTGGTGGATACGCCAATCGGTTACGTTTGCAACAGGTGGAAGTGGGCCGGCGGTGCCATCCGGATCAATGTTCAAGGCTGTTTGATAGGCCGTCCAGGTACCTGTCGTGCCTAATGCGCCGCCCTGCCCGGTGAGCCACCCGTCCGCGTATGCGAACGGTTCGTAAACGAGTACGGTAGCTTCGGACGTTGCCGACACGGCGAATAAGATCGCTACGACTGTTAAAAATACTTTTTTCATCATACCAACCTCCTCAAAAAACTTAATAAAACACTAAACGTGCCGACGCCACACCGACGCCGCGCGCCTTTCGAGCGAAAAAGGGTTGCTGCCTCCATCCTTAGACCTTTTCACACCCATTCCTGGCAGCCTATTACGCAGACCACCTATATAGCCCATATTAACAAAACTCAATGAGGATTGTCAAGAGAAAAATCGGCCAAAAGCGGTTTTTTGTCTTGCGTGAGAGAGGGTGGCGGGGTAAGTACTTGCCAGGCAAGCACTTACAGCGATTAGGCCCACCCGAAAAAAAATTAAAAAAAATGGCTCTCATGCCATAAATAATAACTACCTCAAACTGACCGAAAACCTTGCCAGGCAAACTTAAATATCTGCATCACAAGGACTTAGAGAAGCTACGCTATCAGTGGAATAGTCTCGGCCAAAAGGTTGCAAATCCGGCCTTAGACGGGCCGAAACCGCAATTTTGCATTTTAATCTTTGAGTTTTGCATTCTCGAGCTGACCACCAGTCAGTTCGAGTTATTAGCTTATTATTCGTTTCAGATATGGGATGTTTAGTATTAGGGACGAAATGAGATAGCAGGCGATGAACGCCGCCAGGGGGCCTACGGTTAGGGTGAAGAGGAGGCCTTCGTCTGCGGATTCGTCGCTGAATTTGTATTGCAGGAACGCGAGCATTAGAGGGTGCATCATGTAGATTCCCAGGGTCGTCGAGGCCATCCATTCGACGGCTGTTTTGGGGATGCCTTTGAGCGGCCCGGCCCTCTGGCCGATGAGATAGACGGCCCAGAAGATTCCTATTCCCATCGCGACTTGAGGGGGGCTGAAGCCGTCGTAGAGGAAATCAAATATCGTTTTGCTGTGGCCCAGGCGGTCTATGAACGGATAGGCCATTAAAGTTATGTAGGCGGCGCAGATTCCTACTGCTGCAAGGAGATACTTGAACGGGATTTTCTTCGGGTCGGTGCGTACGATCTCATAGCCGGTGAGGTACCAGGCGATGTAGGGTATGAACATTGTGAAGATGGTTCGCTTATTGCCTAAGTACAGGTTGTTGATAGGCGAATAGACTCCCGCCAGGAGGAATATGATGGCTATTAAGAGGATTCTTTGGGCGGATGTGGATTGCTTTACGAATACGCGAAGCGGCGGCGTGACCAGATATAGGGCCGGTATCATCCAAACGTACCAGAGGTGGTAATATGGGTTGGCTCTGAATATGAGTTGGGCGGCCCTTGATACGGTCATCTCCTCTTTGTCCACGACTACCCTGATAACGAGATAGAGGGCCGTCCAGAATATGACGGGCACGAAGATTCTGTGCATCCGCCTCTTATAGAAGGACATCGCCGATTCATCCCTGGGGTTGTTGAGCAGGAGGGTGCCGCTGATCATCACAAATGCCGGAATCACCCACAGGGCCGCCAAGTGAATCCACTTGAGAATCCACCAGTTGAGGCCGAGCGGCGGAGCGGCGTGGCTCGACCAAATCGCAATATGGCTCGTAACGACGATATACGTCGCGATAATCCGCAAAACGTTGATGTACTGAATACTTGTGGATTTTTCGCGCACCACTTCGCGGCTCCTGTTAATTCTTTCCAAGTTGCACAGCGTCCTGCCCCTCCCGATACGACTCAGCGCGTGAAAGATAATGGGCCGGGCAGGATTCGAACCTACGCAGGCTTACGCCAATGGGTTTACAGCCCATCCCCTTTAGCCACTCGGGCACCGACCCTTTACCTGCGTTTGCGATACGTTGCAAACACAGCCAGGGGAAGTATTAAACGGCAATTTCGGGACGTTGTCAAGGAAGTTTCCTGCGATTTGGCCGGGAAATTGGGCGTTTTCATGCTTGATTTATGGCTGCCGGGCGTGTATTGCGTTATGATATGCCGATAATTTGCGAAATCCGGTTCCACTGCCAAGGCTGATATTCTATTGAAATCGAGAACTTTTATTAGATATGGCTGGGCGGTCGTTATCTTTAGCGGCCTATGCGCCTTGGCTGATTATTTCACGCCGTCAGGCGACCAAGCCGGCGGGGTGGCGTGGTACAGTATTGTTCCGCCGGTCCTTGCGATTACGCTGGCGTTTCTGACGCGCCATGTATTTTTGAGCCTGGGAGTCGCTATTTTAGCCGGCGGTCTGCTTGTTCATGTTCCCGATGCAGCGTTTGGGCTGGTAGACTTATAGATAAAATGGAAGAAGTGAAGAAAAAGCACACTAAGCCACTTGATCGTACAGATCCTGAAGGCACGGAATGCTTAGATGATGAAGCCTATTGGGAGGAAATAACAAACACGAAAGAATGGAAAAAGTCGCTTAGATGGTGCCTTAAGTCCTCGTTCCGACTAATACCAGGGGTACGTCCACATTAGTAAAAAATAATCAAGGGATTCATATCCAATCAAGCAGAACTAAAGGTGAACGACAATGATAAGTATATTTACCATTATTATTTCAGTCGTACTCATTTTGACAGGGATTTATATTATTTTTTTCCCTATTAGTTTCAGGGCCAGGATCGTCAAGGAATCCGATACTTGCATAAGATTTCTCGGGTTCTCGGTAATCACATTGGGCATCGCCTTCGCTGCATGGGATCTAAAAACCCAATCAATGTGGGATTTGATGCGAACTTTAGATGCCACGTTTCGGGATACGAAGGGTGTTAATTCTCCACGCATAGATGCCGGGGATCCGAACGGTGGGGAACTGGGAAGCTAGGGGAAATTAGGGAAAGCCACGAATGGCGGGAAACTAGGGACAGCCACCTATTTTTTTGTTGACAGGCGTTGTTTTTGTGTCTAATTTGGGTTTATGCCGAGATTAGCAAGGACAGTTTTGGGCGGGATACCCTCGGTGGGGTTGAAATTCCTCATCTCCGCATTCCGAATAATCGCTTTCTTCCGCTCGAAATCGTAGTAAAGCTCGTCGGCGCGAATTGTTCGCTGCCCCTTTGTCATCAAGACATCGCCTGATAGATAAATTCCCTTAGCAGCGCCGGTAGCCAGCAGCTCTTCCGCTTTAGGGGGCTCTTTGTTGGGGTCGGCCTGGTCTCTGGAAAAGAAAACCACCGCGTAGTCGGCCTGGAGTTCGAGCAGCCCGCCTTGCTCATCTTGCTTTTGCCACAGGTAAAACCTGCCTATGACGGTCGCTGCTTCGGTTCCGTCCGGCGTTTTTGCCGATTCAAGTCTTGGAGGCTTCTCGCCCGCCGGCGAGAGATTTATCGGGTACGTGAATTCCGGTTTCTTCGGCTCACCCGGCTCTGTGACGTCCGGTTTTGCGGAGTCGGTTATCTTAGGCGGCTTGGGAACGGGCAAGTTTGCCGCTTTGACAATCTCCTCGCCCACGCCGGCATCCCGCAGTGCGATAACCGCTTTCGTATAAAGATCGCTGCCATGCGGGTCCGCCGCCTGCCGCTCGTCCGCCGAGAGGAGCAATTCTCCGCTTACCGTAAACCACACGACCATCCCTCGTCCGTCCCTCGTCGCTACATGGTGCAAATCGGTTGTTAGCGCGGCGGCGGTTTTTTGGATCGAAATGTTGTCTGCGAGGTAGGCGATGGCAATGTAACCCCCTCGGCTCCGGCCGGCGAATTCGGCGGCAATGCTGTTGAGCCATACCACGGCCTTGCCGCTCGAGAATTGGTTTGCCCCGATTGACATTGACAGTCCGTCGTTGAATACGAGGATGTGTTCGCCGCTGCTGAGCCTGTGGCTCGTAACGGTCGGGCCGCTGACCTGTAAATCCTGGCCTGCGAGTATCTCGGCTTTTTTGGGTTCTTCGGCCAGAGAGTCGCTGCCAAACGCTAAGGCGGATAGAACCAAAATATACAGAAAATTCTGTCCCATTATTACCCCTAAATCTCGTATCTGGCCCGAGAACAGGCAAAACAAACCAACACTTGATTATTGCGCCAAAAGCCCAACTTACAAGCCCCGACCGTTACAAGCCCCGACCGTAAGGGAGGGGGTAAAAAGCCCAACTTACAAGCCCCGACCGTAAGGGAGGGGGTAAAAACAAGGATTTTATTTGTTGTTTCACATTTTTGACGCAGGCGTCACATTTGCCTCATTTGTCGGGCTTAGACCAATACTTCCCGCAAATTATAGCCTCCGAAACAGGTAAAGCCAGTAAAAACCGGCGTAATAATGGCGATAAATAGATTTCTCTGGAGCTTTTTCGTAAAACCGCCCGATATTACTGAAACATAAGATTATTAAGATTATACAGTCGCCCTGAAACACGAGCGGGCGGGAAAGGCGGTGGAATGCCCGGAAAAGAGCACTCACAATACCAAAAGTCCGTAATATCGGGCTACTACGCCAACCTGGATAGCATAATGCTCGCTAAAATAGGCGAGTTGGTAACCGACCTATACCTTGCTGAAACGCCAAAACGCACCGAGCAGCTCTGGAAAAGGGCCGAAAAAGCCATGATAAAGCTCAAAATCAAGCCCGCAATCGTCCGGCACATCCTCGAACGCAAAGACCCGAAAATCCTCGCAAAAAACCTCGAAGACTGGTTAAATGCAGATAATAGAAGGTAGCGGCGACAAGGCAAGAAGCAGGGAAATCAGCTTTTTCGTCTTACACGCTTTTGCCGACACGCTTTTCTGCCGATATATTGAAAATCAGAGCAAAACAACCAGAAACGCCTTTTTTCGCTGATTTTCAGTGGAGCCGTAAATGAACGAGAAATACTCTGCTTCAGCAAAAGTTTATACCGCCGGTGCACTCGGAGAGTTCAGCCTGCTTGACCTGCTCGCCTACTTCCAGGAACACGGGGCGATGCGAGTCTCCGATTTGCACCTCAAAGTAGGCACTCCGCCGACATATCGCATTGACGGAGATCTCGTAAAGCTCAAAGGGCCGCCCGTATCAAAAGAGGTCGCAGTGCAGCTCATACATCCGTTTGTGGATGAAGAGAAGATGAAAAAGATCGATACGCAGCGCAGCATCGACTGCTCGTACAGGCTCGGTGAGATTCAGTTTCGCATCAACATTTTCATGGATAACGACGGTCTTGCCGCGGCAGTTCGCGCACTATCCCTGGACATCCCCAAAGTCGAAGAGGTCGGCTTTCCGAATACCGCGTGGCAAGACATCGTCGAGCGCAAGCACGGCCTGGTCCTTGTGACCGGCGTAACCGGCGCCGGAAAATCCACCACAATCGCCTCGCTGATAGGCAGACTGAGCGAAATAAGGGCCGCCAGGATTATAACTATCGAGGACCCGATAGAGTATCTGCTCCCGCAGAGGCAGTCGGTGCTGTCGCAGCGAGAGGTCGGAAAGGACGTCAAGAGCTTCCTTCAGGGACTGAGGGAAATGCTCCGAGAGGACCCCGACATCATTTTTGTCGGCGAAATGAGAGACCCCGAGACAATCGCAATGACGCTGATGGCGGCCGAAACCGGGCATCTGGTATTCTCGACCCTGCATACGAGGGACGCGATCGGAAGCATAACGCGAATACTCGATTACTTCCCGGCAGGCAGGCAGTCGGAGGTGCGAAATCAACTCTCCCTCGGACTCGCTTATGTCATCAGCCAGAAGCTGATACCCAGAAAAGACGGAAGGGGCCGACTAATAGCGATGGAAATACTAAACAACAACTACGCCACCGCAAACCTAATCCGAACGGGAAAAATCGAGCAGATGTACACGCAACTCCAAACAAAAACAAGAAACAGGCCGGACGAGAAAATGATTACGCTCGAAAAGCACCTCTCAATGCTCGTAAAGCAGGACAAGATCGAACTGCTCGAAGCAAAAAAGTGGGCCAACAACCTAAAAACACTAACAGACGCATTGCAGCAAGATTAACAAGAAGTTCACATCTCAGTAAGCGCCTCGGTGAAACCGCCTCGGAAACGACTGTTCTTTCACGCCTTTGCGCGCCTTCTGCCGCCCTATTTCTCCTCACTTACGACAGTCAAGCCTTCTGCGTTTTATATCTGCCTGGCAAAGCAAACTTGAAATGTTGTCGATTTTCTGATAAGAATTCTGAAAGTTAAATCTCAAAGAACGACATAATCTTCGTGGCGCCAATTGGTCCGTATTCAAAGTTATCACAAGCCATTTTTTGGTACGAACGGCTTGAAAACGCGGGCAAGATGCCCGCGATACGAATTTGTTGTTTGATAACCGGCTAAGTTTATTAGTGGGGTGCAGTTATGACGCAGATTGTTGTTCTCGACGGCTATACGCTGAACCCCGGAGATTTGTCCTGGGATGGTTTGGAGGCCCTGGGCTTGTGTACGGTTTATGACCGCACGGCCGGCGAAGATACCGTCGCGCGTGCCGGCGACGCCGAGATTGTTATTACGAACAAGACCGTGTTATCGTCGAATGTGATCGACCGGCTTGCCAATCTCAAATACATCGGCGTTCTGGCAACCGGTTACAATGTTGTCGATATCGAAGCGGCCCGCAACCGGGGGATTCTCGTCGCTAACGTCCCGGCCTACAGCACCAGGTCGGTCGCGCAAATGGCTTTTGCTCACTTGCTGAACCTTGCTCTGCGCGTCGGTCATCACGCGCAAACGGTCAGCAGCGGGAAGTGGTCTTCCCATCCGGACTTTTGTTATTGGGATACGCCGTTGATCGAGTTGGCGGGATTGACTATGGGGATAATCGGCTTCGGAAGGATAGGCCGGGCCGCGGCAGAGGTGGCGTTGGCTTTGGGAATGAAGGTGATCGCTTATGATCTCGCCGCGCCGACCGATGTGCCGCGGGGATGTCGGCTCGTCGGGCTGGACGATGTGTTTCGCGAAAGCGACGTGCTAAGTCTGCATTGCCCGCTTACATCCGAGAACAAGGGCATCGTCAACGAGCAGCGCCTGGCGATGATGAAAACATCAGCCTTTTTAATCAACACAAGTCGCGGACCGTTAGTCGATGAGCAGGCCTTGGCGCAGGCGCTCAATAACGAGCAAATCGCCGGAGCCGGCCTGGACGTCTTAACCTCCGAGCCGCCGGATAAGGACAATCCTCTGCTCAGCGCCAAGAACTGCTTCATCACGCCGCACATCTCTTGGGCGACGCGTGCCGCGAGAGCAAGATTACTGAAAGTAGCTGTAGAGAACGTAGCCGCATTCCTCGAAGGCAAACCTCAAAACGTCGTCAACGGCGCAGGCTGACAGATAAAAGGCCGTGCCGCCACGATGGTTGTACGCGAGCCGGAAGCGGTAACGAGTGCGGGTTAATCGAGGGCCATTGGGAAGTAATTTTTGGCGTTGTTGAAACAGATGTCTTCGACCATTTTACCTAAGAGGGGGATATCGCTGGGGAGCAGCCCGTTCTCTATGTCGCTGCCCAGCATGTTGCAGAGTATTCTGCGGAAGTATTCGTGGCGCGGGAATGAGAGGAAGCTCCGCGAATCGGTCAGCATCCCGACGAACCTGCTCAAGAGGCCCATATTGGCGAGGATTCTCATCTGCTCTTCCATGCCGTCCTTCTGGTCGAGGAACCACCAGGCCGAGCCGTACTGCATCTTGCCCGGCGTCGAGCCGTCCTGGAAGTTGCCTATCATGGTGGCCATCACCGCGTTGTCTCGCGGGTTGAGGTTGTAGAGGATGGTCCTGGCGAGATCGCCGCTGGCGTCGAGCCGGTCGAGGAACCTGGCGAGCGGGCGGGCTATCAATTGGTCGTCCATCGAATCGCAGCCTATATCCGGGCCTAATTCATTGAACAGTCGGGTGCTGTTGCTGCGCAGAGCGCCGATGTGAAGCTGCTGCACCCAGCCCGCCTCGCAGTCCATCAGCGCGAATTCGACCATTATTGCCGATTTGAATTTCAGCCGCTCTTCGCCGGAGAGGTCTTTGCCGCAGATTATTTTCTGGAAGATGTTCTTGATTTCGGTTTCGGTATAGTCCTCGGCGTAGGCGGTATCCAGGCCGTGGTCGGAGAGTCGGCAGCCGTTGTCGTGGAAGTATTTGTGCCGATCCCGCAGGGCTTCGAGGTATTTGTGGTAGTTGTTTATCTCGATGTCGCAAATGCCGCCGAGACGGTCGATAAACGCATTGAGGCCGGGTAAATCCTCGACCGCCATCGCCCTGTCCGGGCGAAACGCCGGATACACCTTGATCTCGAAACGGTCATGCCGGATTTGCCGGTGATACTCGAGCGAGTCGAGCGGGTCGTCCGTTGTGCAGACTAATTTGACGTTCATTTTGCGCATTATGCTGCGTACGCCGAACTCCGGGCTATCGAGCATCTCGCTTGCCCGGTCGTAAATCTCCTCAGCCGTATCCGGACCTAACAGCTTGTTCCTGATGCCGAATGGCCTTTTCAATTCGAGGTGCGTCCAATGATAAAGCGGATTGCCCAGGCAATAGGGCACAGTGCCGGCCCACTGATCGAACTTCTCGCGGTCGCTCGCCTTGCCGGTGATGAATTCCTCGGCGACGCCGTTTGTCCTCATCGCCCGCCATTTGTAGTGGTCGCCGTAGAGCCATGCCTGGGTTAGATTGGCGAAGCGGTGGTCGGCGGCGATTTGACTGGCCGGCAGATGGCAGTGATAGTCGTAAATCGGCATCTTCACGGCGTGCTCGTGGTAGAGGGTCTTTGCGGTTTTGCTCTGCAAAAGAAAATCTTCGGTCAAAAACTCCTGGGCCATTTTTTCCCCTCGCTCTTGGGAAGATATTTGCGGATATGTTAATTTTCCGATTCGCGTTGTTTTTCCTGCTTTTCACGCCGGCACTGGGCTTCGAGTTCTCGACGTCTTTGCAGGGCCTGCTCCCGCGGAGATTTATGCCCTTTCATCTTCTCAGCCCAGTCGGAGATCTCTTTCCTGGTCTTGGTAAGACGCTCGGAGGTCGGCTTGCCTGTTATCTTTTCCTTTTCGCGAATCTTGTGGAGCCATATCGCATACCCGATCCAACCAATCGCAATCAGCGGCAGCGCGACGAACATAAATATCCTGTACATGACAATTCCCTTAAAACTAACAACGCATCTTCATATTACATCTAAGGCATCATCGACCTGGATAATACACCAAACCCTGTGCAAGGTCAACAAGTAGCAGAATCAAGCGATTTTTGCGGGTTAAAAGACAGGAAGCCATGAAGAAAGTCGCCGAATCTTGCATATTTATTGTTAGAATACACGAAGCTAAGTGATAGCGTAAGCGCGCGAAAGCGGGCATACCATGCGTTCTCGTTATCATAGCGGCGGGAGTTGGGTTTATGAATGCGGCTTTTTTCGACGTTTCTTTGTGGCCAGCTTGTATATCAGGAGGGGCAGTCGAGGAATCGCAATTGCTAAGTCGCGCCAACTGAGTATCCCGATTCGCCCGGCTTTTCTGATGACGTGCAGGACCTGCGGCACATCGTAGAACCCTTTTCTGATTTTGTTCCTGATTTTCGTCAGTTCCTTTCGCCCATAGCGATCCGAATACACCGAGCCGCCCGTGCGATTGTAGTGGTAGCCGGGCGTATTCGCGACGATCTCCTCCAGGGGGGAGAACTTCTCGACGCGGAGCTTCTGGAAACTGATGGAATCGCACTTGATCTCCTTGGCGAACTTGGGGATGTAGAGCATTTCCTCTTCGGTCTCGGAGATGTTGCCGTAGATAAAATACCCATGCAGCCAGAAATCGAACTTCGTCAGAACTGCGAAGGAATCGCGTATCTGCTGCTGCGTGGTGCCTTTGTCAAGCTGTTTCAATATGCGGTCGTGCGGCGATTCGACTCCTATCAGGAAGACTCGAAACCCGGCCTTATATGCCTTTTCGAGCAGTTGCGGATGTTTCGCTACGTCGATGCGCGCCTGGACGATGAAGGTCTTCTTGATGTTGTTCTCGATGATGAAGTCGCAGAGCCGCTCGCTCCTCTTGATATTCGTGAAGAAGTTGTCGTCGCTAATCATAACGACGTCGGCGGTAATCGTCTTCAACTCCTCCATAACCGATTCGATGGATCTTTCGGTATAGTTTCTCTTCTGCCCGAGCGGATTGAGGCTGAACGTGCAGAACTTGCATTTGAACGGGCATCCCCGCGTAGTCAGTATCGTATCGAACGTGCATTTGCTCAGTCGCACGCCGTGCTGAACCATGCTGTACTCGTGGCGCCTCAACGACCGGTCGGGAAACGCGATGTTCGTAATATCCGGCAGGGGATGGATTTCGTTGTGCACGATACTGCCGTTTTTGCGATAGGACAGTCCCTTTATATCCTCATATGGAACGCCTGTGACGATTTGTTTGATGATCTCTTCGCCCTCGCCTCGCACAACCATATCGATATTGGGGCATCGCTCGAACAGTTGCTCGACTTCGAGCGTCGCCTTATAGCCCCCGACTACCGTGCAGATATCATCGGGCAATGCGGCGAGGTACTCACAGACCTCCTCGAACTGAGAGGGCCATGCGATGCTGACGCAGATAAGATCTATCTCTTTTCTGATGAACTCGCCCAGCGCCCGCGGGTCCTGGTAGGCCTGCTCGTATCGAAGATCGAGAAGCGTGACTTTGCCGACGAGGTCTTTCATGCTCGCGACAATATACTCAAGGCCGGTCGGAGGGAATACTCCCCTCGCTGCGATAGAATCGCCAAAGTACGGGTGCAGCGCCAAAGCATGTTTATATTTAATCATCGTGGGACTATAGCGGCTGATCGAATACGACGCAAGCGATATTAATCTAATATTTTAAGTCCGCACCAGACGCCCCGGCTACCCCGGAATCCGCTCGATCCCTTTTACAAGCCCGCTGCCAATGCAGTTGTTCGGTTTGCTCTTTAGGCGATATATGTCGAAGCTGCGGTTGTTCCGCCTCTGCCGGTCCAGTTCGTATGGAAGACCTCGCCTCTGGGCTTATCCACTCGCTCATAAGTATGGGCGCCGAAGTAGTCTCTCTGGGCCTGCAGCAGGTTCGCAGGCAGCCGCTCGCTGCGATAACCGTCGTAATACGCCAGAGCCGAGCTTATCGCCGGCATCGGGATGCCGAGCTTGACGGCCGTGGTGACGACGCGCCTCCACGAAGACTGGGCCTTCTTTACCGCCTTCTTGAAGAAGGGATCGAGCAGCAGGTTTTCGAGCTTGGGCTTCTTAACGAAGGCCTCCTTTATCTTGCCGAGGAAGGCCGAGCGGATGATGCAGCCGCCGCGCCACATAAGGGCGATGCCGCCGTAGTTGAGGTTCCATTTGTACTCGGCCGCCGCCGCCCGCATAAGCTGATAGCCCTGGGCATAGCTGACGATCTTCGATGCGTAGAGGGCCAGGCGCAAATCGTTTATGAATTTGACCTTATCGCCTCTAAAGCCGGACTTGCGGCCCTTCAAGGCCTTTGCCGCCTTGACTCGCTCCTCTTTCAGAGCCGACAGACATCGCGCGAAGACCGCCTCGCCTATTAGCGTTAAGGGCTGGCCGAGATCGAGGGCCTCGATAACCGTCCACTTGCCCGTCCCCTTTTGCCCTGCGGTATCGAGAATCAGATCAATAACCTCGTTGCCGTCCTCGTCCTTGTAGCCGAGAATGTCTCGCGTAATTTCGATAAGATAGGAGTTCAGCTCGCCTTCGTTCCATTCGGCGAAGACCTTGTGCATCTCGGCATTGCTCATCCCCAGGCCCTCTTTCATAATCTGATACGTCTCGCATATCATCTGCATATCGCCGTACTCGATTCCGTTGTGGACCATCTTAACGAAATGGCCCGCGCCGTTCTCGCCGACCCACTCGCAGCAGGGTTCGCCGTCGTCGGTCTGGGCGCAAATCTTCTGGAAGATAGGCTTGACATGGGGCCATGCGGCCGGCGACCCGCCCGGCATGATCGACGGGCCCAGCAGCGCGCCTTCCTCGCCGCCCGAGACGCCCGTGCCGATATAGAGCTTGCCCTTGCTCTCGACTAATTCGGTCCGCCGGATAGTATCGGGGAAGTGGGAATTGCCGCCGTCGATAATAATATCGCCGTCTTCGAGATGCGGCAGGATGCTTTCGATAAAGGCATCGACCGCCGCCCCGGCCTTGACCATCAGCATGACCTTACGCGGCTTGGCCAGATTCTCGACGAACTCCTCGATCGAATGACAGCCGATGATGTTCTTGCCCTTCGCTCGGCCGTTGATGAAATCATCGACCTTCGAGACCGTCCGATTAAAGCAAGCAGCAGTGAAGCCCTTGCTCATTTTTTATCGGCTAAACGCCCGTTTACTTAAGCTATAGGCCTGCGTCAAAAGTGGAAAACAACGAATATGATCTTCGTCTATAGTAATCGGCATATTCTCTAAAATACTCGCCATACTCGACCATCGGCCCCTCGGCATGGCGATGGAAAGTCCGCATAAGATACTCATAATACCGCTGCTGCTTCTCGGCGGCATCAGATATCCCGGCAATCTGCGGACATAAAACATCGGGAGGGTAAAGCGAGATCATCTCGTTAAGGGCATCTGCCATGATGCGGTTCCTCGCCTTGAATTTGTGCGAAGATCCGCCTGGAAGCCTCGTATAAAAGTACTTAGCGTGATCATCGACACGCATGAAGCGTATTTTCAGCGCATTCCTGCAGAGAAAAACGAAATCCTCGACGGAATCGACCTCGTCATAATTTCCCGTCTTCTGGAAAAGTGATCTTCTTTTTAAGCTCCCCGGATTGGGAATGGGCCCGTATCCCTTGTCGAATAGAAACGCCGGCAGGATGCGGTTGTCGGAGAATTCCGGGTATTGCCACTGCTCGCCGGTGGGGCTGCCGGAGCCATCTACGGTCTCGAGCCGACTCGGATAGAAATAGTCAACTTGCGGGTGCTTCTGAGCAGAGGCGACCATTTTCTCGATATAACCGGCGTCAATATAATCATCCGAATCAACGCACAGAAGATACTCGCCCCCGGCCTGGGCAATCACTCGATTCCTGGCGGCGGCGCAGTTCTTGTGCGGTGCGCGGATGCAGCTAATTCTGGCGTCGGAATATGAGGCGATAATATCGGCGGTTCTGTCCGTGCTGCCGTCATCGACTATCACCAACTCGAAATTCCGGTAAGTCTGAGCGAGCACGGAATCTATAGCCCGGCCTATGAAGCGCTCTGCATTGTAGGCCGCCATTTCGACGGAAACCAAGGGCTTGGTTCCTGCAGAGGCACAAAGGTTCAAAAGCACAGGGGCACAAAGGTTTTTTGCTTTGCCCCTTTGCCCTTTTGTCCCTTTGCCCCTTTGTAACAGCTCAAAGAGCTTGTCGAACTGCACATCGACGTTCGCGGCAAGCCAGAGCACCGCTTCGGGCGGGCTCCAGCTCTCGGCGCCCCGGGGCCAATTGATGTTCGCCCCCTGGGGGCCCGCCAGCATACCGCTGCGATACAATTGTGCGAGTATTTGAAAATACTGCTCGACATCCGGATGCTCCGCTCTGGCCTCTTCGAGAGTCCGCGCGAACAGCCGATAGAAATCCTGATTATACTCACCTGCGCGGGCGCCGCATCGTCTTTTCAGGGCGTTTATCCTGGCCTTGACCCTGGACATTATGCCAACGTTTATCTTCTCGGGCGAACGGCATATCGAGTTCGGCGTATCCCTGTACCAATACAGGCACTCATCGACAAACTTCATGCCGGCGACCTCCTCCATCTTATAGACGATATCGACATCCTCGGCATATAATATATTCTCATCATATCCGGCTGTTTTCAGATAGTCTCGCAGCTTGAAGGTCTTGAAGTGGCTGACTACATTGGCGTCAAGACTGGTCCGGCCTGAAGGAATCTCCGCGCAGAACCCGATTTTTCTTTGATTGAGATTTTCGTCGCAGAACGCGAATTGCGAATAGATAAGCCCGCAATCAGGCTCCCTGACGTTCCATTCGTGCATTGTCCCGATGGCGTGGGGCGTCAGGGCGTCGTCGCTGTCGAGAATACCGAATAATTCCGAGCCCACTTCGCTAATACCGGTCTTCAAAGCGGCGGTATAGCCGCGATTGGTTTCGTGCCTGATGAGCCTTATTCGTTCATCGCCGAGATATTGCTCAATCACCGCCTCGGAGCCATCCGTCGAGCAGTCCTCGACGATTATCAACTCCCAGTCGGCGAACCTTTGGCATCGAACCGATTCTATCGCTTGAGCTATATATAGAGCGTTGTTGTAATTTGCCATTATCACGGAGAATCCGGGCTTGGTTCCTGCAGAGGCACAAAGGTTCAAAGGCACAGAGGCACAAAGGTTTTTTGCTTTGCCCCTTTGTAACAGCTCAAAGAGCTTGTCGAAATACAGCTCGACCTCCTGATGGCACGCGTTGGGAACGAAACCGGAATACCTCTCGACATCGATTCTGCCGCCTTTCTCGAACATTTGCGCCAGTTGCTCGGCAGAGTAATCATGGTTTTTCCCGGCGCGGTTCTGCCAGACCGTTTGAACCATATTAACCGGGGCGCAAAAAGTGACGGACTGCTCGAAACACAGCAGGCTGCTCCTGGCCTGGCGATAAAGGTGAGCATTGGCCGCCATCGCCCCTTCGAGCGTATTGGGATTGCTGAATTTCACCTGCCTGAGCAACTGGATGATTTCAGCGGTTCGATATATCGAACCGGACAATTCCAACGGATAGGCGAAGTCATACTCGGCGTGTGTCCAGTCGTACTTCATTATCTCGTCGTCGGCCTGGCGAAACGCCGGAACGTTCTGGTCGATATCGTGAGCATAGCAGTAGGCCGTATTGGCGCCCAGTCGAAGTGAAAAGCCAAGGGCATCGCGGTTTCCAGCCAAAGCATTGACGGCGTCGGCAAGCAGGAAATCCCGGACAAACAGGTTGTCGTCAACGAGAAACATTACATACTCTGATTCGCCGATCAGGCCGAGCGCCTGGTCGTGAAAATCGATTTCCTCGATGAAGCAGACGTCGCAGAACTCGGTCTTGAGCTTGTCGTATTGCCGACGATGCAATTGGTTCGACGCCTTGTACAATACGCGCAATTCGATTCTACTGTGGTCGCGGCAGTGCAGCAGCAGCGACTCTATCACGGCGCGAAGCTGCATCGCACGGTCCCTGCTGAATATCAGGCCTGTCATGTTGGCTTGTGTGCTATCGGCCATAACGGTTGTCCCTTGGGGATGATTCTTCAATTATTCTCTACCGAATCGAATACTGCTTGGCGCCGGTCGCTCTAAGTAGAATCTCCATCGCCGGCTCGAATCCCGGCGCGAGCCTGGCTACCCCGGCGGCGGCCTTGGCGGCAATCGCATTATCCCGGCACTTATCCGCAGCCATCGCCAGATACCACAAAACCTGGCGATGGTCGCACTTCAATTGTACGGCCTTAATGAATTCTCGCTCGGCCTCGGCAAACATACTCTGTTCGAAGAAGGCAAGGCCGTGCCAGAAACTCTCGATTCCCGAATCGACATTCTCCAACTCGCCTGCCACATCAAACGCCCGGGCAAGATCATCGCGCCACAGCAGACGTGCGGGCATGGGATTTTCTGTTGGGACGAAATGACTCCATCGCTGTTGGCACAACGCAATATCGCGTCCGCTTGCATCCGAATTGACCAGCTTGCGGACGTCTGGGAGATTTTCATGTCTTACAAAGCACCCGCTCATCGGCACAAGCTCTCGGCCTCTCTCGTACAGTTTGTAACATAAATCCGTATCTGCGCAATAGAAATTGTAGGCCTCGTCGAGTCCGCCGACTTCTCGGAAGCTCTTGAGCCGAATGAGGCCGTAATTCATCAACAGCTTGTTGCCGTGCGTGAAGTCGATACCGTATTCGGCCCATTCCTCTCTTGTCGGGTAAGCGTTTCTATAGAAGAATATTCCGCCGGCGACCGCTTCCTTCTGCCTTCCCAGCAATTTGACCGCCCTGCTGACTGCGTTGGGGCCGAAAACGATGTCGTCGCTGGCATACATGGCCCATTTGCCAGTGGCCCTTGAAAAGGCGAAATTGTACAGTTCGGACCACGAATGTCTCCCGGGGCCGAGATGCTTCGACTCGTTATAGACATTCCAAACGTTATGCGTGCGCAGCACTTCAAGCGTACTGTCCGACGAGTCCCCAGGCCCCTGGCGGGGGGACGAGCCGCCTTCAACGACAATCAACTCATAGACTACCCCGGAAGCGGCCTCTTCGAGACTGCTGAGCATCTGATCGAGCAACTCGCCTCGATCCTTCGTGCATATCATAATGCTAACGTCGCATTGCGGCTCGCTGTCGTCGA
This sequence comes from Sedimentisphaerales bacterium, assembly GCA_041322395.1. Lineage (GTDB taxonomy): Bacteria > Planctomycetota > Phycisphaerae > Sedimentisphaerales > Anaerobacaceae > JAFGCD01. The sequence goes on along the minus strand of JBGLNQ010000001.1, from coordinate 970,864 downwards.
GGCCTCCGATAGTCCGGCGGGGCCGATAAGCAGGAATATCTTCGCCGTCGCCGGCAACAGAGCATGGATACTCTCTCGCCGCAGGCTCGGCCCGAGCTGCTGACACCTTCTGCGAATGCTTGTTCAGAAATTCGAGGACGGAGGGATATATTATGCTAACCGACATTTGGCTTGCATCACTCAGACCTTTTTCGATGAGATAGCGACGGTGGTGCGCTGAAAATATTCTGCCTAATTTCGCCCAGAGGCTCTTCGGATTCGGAAACTCTCTGTCCATTCGTTCGCGCAAATGGTTAAATAGCTTTTTGGCCAAAAGGAGCCACTTATCCTCTTTCCATCGCCCGGGGTGTTTGAGATGATATGCTAAGGGAGAAGCAAGCCTCTTGACCGGAAAACCTTTGAGAATAGGCATCAGCGGCATCCAATAATCCCACCATGGCATTCCGATGCAGAATTCCGACGGTTCAAAACAGGGTATTATCGACCTGTCGAAAAAGAAGAAATCAAATCCCGTCGGGCATATCTCGCCGTCGATGGCATCCGGAGAATCGATTTCCGTCCTTGGCCCGTAAAGCAGCCCCCCTGCGGCCTGGCTTTCAATGAATGGGATAATATCCCGGTCCGCGCGAAGACGGATATCCGAATTCACTATGCCGCAGATGTTCGAGCCGCTCGTTCGGAAGTAGTCCAGAAACTCATCGAAGTACACCAGAGGCCTGCCGAAGAGCGCTCTTGCATCCCGCTTTGCGTGGACAAACTCAACTTCCGGGAACGATTGGTGCAGCGTATCGATTTCTTCCGAGCAATTGATTGAAACTACTCTAAACCCGAGCTTCATCCAGCTTTCAATCGCTCTTGCCTGCGTTTCAATCTCCTTTGGAGATATGCTCGTTGCGATAGTTATGCGGGCGTCCCCGCAAGGGGCCCTTGGGGCCTGGTGCTCGGCGGTATCGCCTTGAGGTTGGGTGGTCGGCAATTTCGCAGGCGACGGAATTTGGAGACTCTCAATGCGCCCGCCGACGATAGCGGGATTGCTGCCGGCTTCGATTGGAATGAATTCTATACTGTCGATTGGGAGGAATTGCCCGACGGGCTTCCAGGCAGGTCGCCCGTCCTGCGCCTGCCATAACGAATTGCCCTGGGCAAAGACGCGAATCTTGTCTGAGGACTCAGCATAACTCCGGCGCAGAGCCTCGGCAATGACTGCCGGCGCAACATCTTTCACACAATGGATCTTTTCATATCGACAACCCCAGTTGCATCCATAGCAGTCCAACGGCAGACACACAACCGAAGTCAACGACGAATAAGGCATGAATCGCCCGAAATGCCCCCCGCCCAATAGAATGACATTGGGCGTTCCCACGGCACAGCAGATGTGGGCGAGGCCCGTCTCTGCGCCCACAGCAATGCGGCAACGTTTCAGTACCGCTGCGGACCTGAGAATACTCGCTTGCCCGCTCAGGTTCACCCCCTTGACTCCGGCAGCGTCCAGGTTCCGCTGGTTGATGTCTCGATCCTGCTCGGCGCCCAATGCGATTATCTGCATCCGGTTTGCTTTGCAAAATTCAGATATCGCGGCGCCGTAGCTCTCATAAATCCGACAGTCATGTTGAGCGCCGGCAAACATGGCTATCGTCGTGGCTGGATCAAGCCCACTATCCTCAAACAGCCTCTGGGCAAAAGCCTCGTCTTCCGGCCTCATCCAAATCATCGGCTGCAAGTCGGGCGGCTCAATATCCAATCCTCTGAGAAAATCTTTGCTCCGCTCCAGTTCGAGCTTATACACTCCCGGGCTGGGCAGAATATCGGTATAAAACCGGCTGTGCATCTCTCTGAACTCAGTCGGAATATTGCAGCTATCGCCATCAAACGCTATGCGTTGGGCGGCGCCGCACTTCAATGCGAACCAATCCGTCAGGCCCCCGCGCGAATAGACAGAGTTCAAAGACACATCAGGCTTCAAAGCCCTCAACTGCATAACAATCTCTTCTCTGTAGCGATCATCATGCAGGGCTCGCTGCCTGTTAAAAACGACAACATCGTCAATATACGGACAGGCCTCGTACAGCTCGGCGATATGCTCCTGGCAGACAACGGTGATCGCGGCATCTCGATACTTCCGGCGAATATGCGGCAGCATCGACGCCGAGAGAACACTGTCGCCGATGGAATCCGTGCGGACAAAAAGCAGGCTGCGAATAGGCTTTTTGCGCCCTATGACAAACATATCATCTGGAAAATAACCGGCCAGTTCCGCCGTTACTTCAAGACCGGCATGATCGAAGAGTTGTCGAATACTTTGTGAATTGTATAAGAATATGTGTTCATTCGGCCTAAATTGTTCCCATTCACGTCCTTCGCCGCGATAACATGGAACCTGGAAGATACAGATACCATTATCGTTCAGTAAATCGGCAACGCTCCGCATAGCCGCCATCGGGTCCAGGAAATGCTCGATGACGTCAAACCCCGCCACTACGTCAAACTTCTCAAATGGTAAACAGACATCGGGGAACAAACCGCTGAGAATACGTGGAAGATTAAACTGCTTACGCGCAAACTCACAAGTTTTTTCATCAGGCTCAACTCCGACAACGTTTCTCACTCCTCTCTGCCGGCAGTAGTTTAGGAAGCCGCCGTGTGCACAGCCTATTTCAAGCAAATTTTCGATTTGGGGTTTGTGCTTTTGAAGTATTTGATACCAGGCGGGAATGCGATCGCCGAAATCGTTGACTGCTCGCTGCTCAATGGGAGGGTATCCGGATACGTTCACTTGTTCATTATGCCAGTATTCGTCGAAAGCGTAGAATTCCTTGAGCATCTCCCGGGTCATCTGCCGCCTCAACACAAGTGTTCCGCAATCCCGGCACTGTCCGTACAACGGATGCACTGAGTCCTTTAGTTGGCCATTACACCAGCAGTGTGAGACTCCGGGGAGCTTTCTGTTCAGCGGCTTGGCGATGCCAGTGTTCACCTTATTTTCCTTTTCTAATACATGCGAACAAATCAGATATTCTGTCCTTGCTGCGGAACGCTTAATCACTTCCTCGCAGCCTGAATACTATCGCGATACACGCCAATAGTTCTTCTGCCTTTACGAATCCGCTCCATTTCCCTGCTGACCTCGTCTCTCTGATTGCTCAGGGCAAGTCTCAGAGATTCGTACGACCGGGCAAGCCGTTTTCGCTCCCGGGAGAATTTGTCCGATTTGAATATCCCACATCGGGATATTTCTTCGACAATGCCGCTCGTTCGCTCGCAGAGGCCCTCGACCTCGCTCAACTTGCCCTGCCTGGCCAGCTCGTTCTGCTCGTCGAGCAGTCCCTGGAGTTCGCTGAGCAATTGCAATTGGCTGTCATTACACATACGCTCTACCTCGCCGCCTGCTTTTGCCCGGCCAAGCCGTGCTCGACTTCTTCGAGCAAATCCGCCGCATCGGTATTATCCGGGGCCAGCGCCAAAATATCCCTGAGCAGCGACTCGGCCTCGACAAGTCGGCCCTCCCTGACATAAAGCGCCGAAAGAGAGAACATCACAGAGCCGTCGCCCGGGTGCATATCAAGATAAACCTCCAGATAATGGATAACCTGGGCGAACGAACCCATCTTGCAGGAAGCCTGAAACAGCCCCAAAAGAGCCGTAAGATTATCCGTATCCAACTCCAGGCACCTCAGATACATATCGAAGGCCTGTTTGTAATCGCCGCGCTCCTGCGCCACCATAGCCAAACCCGCAAAAGCCTTCGAGGAAGACGAATCAAGCCGATGTGCAACACGAAACGCTATCTCGGCATCCTCCAAAAGCCCCTGCTGCATCGCGACCACGCCCAGGCCGACATAAGGATCAGCCTCGTCAGGCCCAAGCGTCGCAGCCTTTTCATAACACCTTTGCGCCTGTTCGCAACCACCCACGGATGCATAGCAGTCGCCAAGTTCCCGCAGCACTTCGTAACGCTGAGAGGTATTCTCCTGCTCGGAAATATTGCCGTGTATCATATCCATACTAACTCTTTTCCTTCAAGTATCCGCTCGGCCTCTTCAAGCATCGTTATCGCCGGTGGAAAATCCTTTTTGCGCCTTTTCAGCTTCGCCTCCAACAGAAGCGTATCTACTGTCGGCTTTCTTTCATTGACCTGCCGGACCAGTTCGGCGGCTTTATCGAATTCGTCCGCCTTGAAATATGCGTCCGCAGCCCGATATTTCATCCATATTTCGTTTCCGTAGCGCCGGGCGATATCCTCAAACATACGCCCGGCCCGAGCATAGTCGCCTTCATCCAGTACAGATTCGTTCTGGCAAAGCAACTGGTCGAACTGGAAGGGTATCTCATCCGGCTCAAGGCGTCTAACCTTTACACCGGCGGCGCGTAGAGAATCTCGAACGGTCATGCCGGGAAATCTCCGTCGAGCGTCTCGCAGATCATCCGTTTTCACAACCGCCGCCCAGAGCTTCTCCGTAGAGTCCTCAAGCTCAAAACCTTCCCCCGCCTTCGAGTTGTTTATAAGTCCGCAGAGTGAATCTTCGAGCCAGAACTCGCGTATTTCAAAACCGTCCGGGACCACTGCCGTATATTCCCCGCCGCATTTCGCCAAAGCCGCATCGACTCGCTCCGCCACTGAGGCGCCCGCTGCGACCTCAACGGCAACGACATTCGGCATGCCGACATCCAGCCTGACTGAATCGGCCTGCGAGAGAGGCAAATAAACTTCGTAAGGATAGAAAGTATGACGCCAGATAGCGCCGAGCATCCCGGCTGTCCGTTGATTCAATTCCTCGGAGGCGAGAATAATCGATACGTCTTTGATCTTCGGCCAGGGTTTGGCGGGCCTTGTAGTCCGTATCGCCAGAACATTACGCAAATAATCGTTTGCGTCCTTGCGACGCTGAACAGATACTCTGTCCGACTCGCCGACGGGGCTGTAATATTCCCCGGTGACTTCATTGACATGATGGAAATCCGTGAAGAAGCAAAGCTTCCGCGTCAAATCCCAGTCTATCAGGACGTTCAGCTCCTCGTTGTAAGGCCCGATCTTTTCGAGCAAATCGCGCCGATGCATCAAGCTGACGTGCAGTGCGTGATTGTAATAGAGCATAACGAATCGGTCGAAATCCCTGCTGACCTCGACCACTTTGCCCAAAACCTCGCGAGTGCCGTCCCGGGCGATTCGGCAGTAAGTTCTGTACAAATCGCTGTAGGCAACCCGGCAATCCGTCTCATTCTCCAGGGCACCGACCAGCGTGCCGACATGATGACGATAGTACAAATCGTCGTTGTCCAAATAGCAGATATATTTGCCCTTCGCCGTCCCGCTCATCCGCAGAATCGCCAGATCGTCCTCGCTGACCTCGCCATTGATGAACTGCTGAACAACCGGATGAGGATGCTTGCGAATATGGTCGGCGTCGCCGTCGGCGACTATCTTGCCGTTGTGAAGCATAATTATGCGATCTGCAACCTTATAGGCGCTGGTCATATCGTGCGTTACGGCGACTGTCGTGACCCCAAGCTCTCGCTGCAGCTTGAGCACCAACTCATTGATAATGTCGGAACGAATCGGATCGAGCCCCGTTGTCGGCTCATCGTACAGGAGCACTTCCGGGTTCAGAGCAATGGCCCGCGCCAGAGCGACCCTCTTTCGCTGCCCGCCTGAAAGATTGGCCGGATAGTAGTTCTGGAAGCCGTCGAGCCCAACCATGGAAAGCTTATTCTTGACAAGCTCCTCGACCTGCCTCCACCCCTTTACCCTATGATGCTGGCGAACCGGGAATATTATATTCTCGAACACGCTAAGGCTGTCGAAAAGAGCGCCGCCCTGGAACAGAAACCCAAAACGCGTGCGCACGTCGTTGAGATTCTTTTCGCTGAGGTTGTCGATTCGCCGGCCGTCGAAATAGACCTCGCCCGCCGTAGGCCGGAGCAGAACAATGAGATGCTTTAGCAGAACCGTCTTTCCGCAGCCGCTCGGCCCTATCACAACGGTCGTCTTGCCCTTCTCTATCGAAAGCGAAACATTATCCAGCACCAGATGCGGGCCAAACCTCTTCGTAACGTTTTTAACCGTCAAGACGCCGTTTGACTCCGCAGGAAAATCCTGTTCTTGCTGCCGTTGCCGCTCTTGGGTTGTCAGATCTTTATTTCCCAAATTGTCCTTCTTATCCCACGAGGCTTTTGAAAGGCCAGAATGTATTGTAAATCGCCTTGAACATCAGCGCCAAGGCGAAATCCAGCACCAAAATCGAAATAAAACTCGCCACAAATGCTTCGGTGCAGGCCTGGCCTACGCCCTGCGCACCTTCCCTGCACGTAAAACCTTTGTAGCAACTAATAACCGCAATCGCCCCCCCGAAGAAAAATCCCTTTATCACACCCACAGAAACGTCCCACAACTCCACGCCCGAGGCGCTGAAGTCCCAGTACGCGTAGTTATTGATCCCAAACTGAATAACACCGATGAAATACCCGCCCAAAATCCCCAACAGATCCGCATAAATGATCAAACAAGGCGTAAGAAACAAACACGCCAGGACCCGCGGGGCAACCAGGTACCAAATCGGGTCCGTCCCGATGCTCCTGACCGCGTCGATTTGCTCGGTAACGTTCATAGTGCCCAATTCCGCGGTCAACGCTCCGCCGACACGCCCTGCCAACATCACTGCCGCCAGCACAGGCCCCAATTCTTTTACAACAGAGACGTTGATGAGCACCCCCAGCCGTTCCTCGAAACCCATACCTGCAAGCTGGTCGTAAGCCTGAACGGCAAGGGTCATCCCAACAAACGCGCCCGTAATCATTATAACGGGAACGCTTCGAACGCCGATAATGTGCATCTGGGTCCATATAAGCGGGTACGTCCTGTGGCTCCAGCAGCCGCGCAGGCACGCCCCCAACGTCTGCCAGACGAACCGCCCGAACTGCCCTATATTATTAATATCGGCTATTGCTTTTGCACCAACGGTCGCAAACATGGCATCCTGCTCCAATATCGATAGAACTCATTGCCGACAACTTCTCAGGCCACCGCCTCCAGGCTTCGGTTCCAGGCGCTGGATTGTAAACGATCAGCGCCCAATAATCAAGGATCGAACCGACATGCCAACATTTCCATTAAATCGGCAATACCAGCGGCCTAATTTCCTGTTTTCTCTGGCTTTTCCGCATCAATTTGAATCCGTAGCCGCAGCCTATGCCCAAAACAGGCATTCTAAACGACCCGCAAGGTCCGGTAACAGGCTATGAATCAAATTCCTCTTCAAAGATATGATAGCTGCTCCTCGTCATGCCCGGATTTCTATAGGTCGCCTCGGCAATCTCGTTGGATCGCTCGGCGGGAGGAAATTCTCAATCTGTTCGCCGAGACTCCCAGAACCGAGACCGCCTTCTACCTCCAATTCCAGCAGCTTTCTCAGGCGGATAAAGAATATCTCAAAACCAGGCATAATCTTCCAGACGCCGACTGGGCTGTATTCAAAGTGATCCCAAGATACTGGAACGTGCGAACCGCCTGAAATGTTAAACGCGGGCGAGACTCCTGCGACACGATAATCTTAGAAATACGTCTCTTCCTTTCTCGAAAGGAAATGCAAGCCCACTATCAGCATTACAATACCGAAATACTGCATTATTTCAACAGAGTCAGACGGAATCAGGAACCCTAACAGAACCACGAACAGCGGCGTCGATAATTCGATGGCCGAGACCTGGGCGGCCTTGATGCGCTTCAAGCCTTCATAGTAGAGTATATATCCGACCCCAACAGATATTCCCACGAGAATCTGATAAAGGCTCGGTCGCGACAATTCCGACACCAGCAGCGTATATGCAAGAAAGATTCCCGAAGCGATTGCGAAACGATAAAAGGCCACCACACCGGCATTCAGCTCACGGACATACTTCCTCGTCGCTATCCCGGCCGTGGCCCAGGCTATCGTAGCTACCAGCACCAGCAAATCCCCGAGCGAGCCAAAGTTCAGATTTCGCAGATTCTCCGGCGTTCTTGTAGCAGCGAGCAGTCCTGCAATTATCATAATACCGAGGCCGAGATAGTCGTATCTCGTCAACTTATCTTCCCGCAGGACAAGATACCCGATCAGAACCACCCAGATCGGCTGCATGTGCCCTATCAGCACGGCGTTGATAACGGGAATCTTTCCCAAGGCAACAACATACAACAAATCCGCAACCATCGTGCCCACCAGGGCGATATAGACAAGCACGGTAAAATCCCCCCGCGTAATCCGCAAAGTCGCACGTTTATTCAAAAGAACGTAAACCAAAGCCGTCGCCGTCACGCCAATCGCTCTGAAAGTGCACGTCTGGAGATAGTGCGCGCCTGCATTGCCGGCCAGTTTCACGAGATGAGCCTCGAAGGCCCACATCAGGCTCGCGCCAAGAATAGCCAAAATGCCGGTGGTCTTAGCACTCATTTTACGCTGTCCTCGCTTTGGAATTCCTGTTTGTCATATATACCCCTGAAATAACCAGCGCCGCGCCAATAGCCGGCGATAGCGTAACTCTCTCATGCAATATCAGAAAGGCCAGCAGCACGCCGAATATCGGCACGAAATTAATGAACAGACCCGCCTTGACAGGCCCAACACATTTTATGGCATCATAATACCATAGAAATCCGATAACAGTAGCAAAGATCGCCAGATAAATAATGCAAAACCAGTGCATCCCGCTATAGTCCGGGATGCTCGATATCATACCATTGCCCAAAGCGGGGATAAGCAACAGCACCGCCCCGATGGTCGAAGAATACGAAACCGCAACAATCGGCGATAGATCCTTCATCACCGCCTTGCCCACGAGAGAATACGCCGTCCAACTCAGCACACAGCAGAACATGTAGAATTCCCCCAGGCCGACGCCGCCTTTGAAAATCTCCGACGGCTTGCCCCTGGATATGACAACTACGGCCCCGAAAACCGATATCGCGATGCCCAGTACCTTTTGAAGATTGATCTTCTCTTTCAGAAAGATAACCGATGAGATCGTGATAATTGCCGGACAAGTCGCGATTATGAGCGCCGCCCTGCTCGCTTCAATCGATTGCAGCCCTTTGAAGAACAAGGCATTGTATGCGGCAACTCCGGTCAAACCAAGCAAAGCAACCGAAAGGAATTGGCGTTTGCTCAGCCGCGGCAATTTGCCTTCAATCTTCCATGTAAGCAAAAGCAGAAGCGCCGAAGCAACGCCGAACCTCAAAAAGGCAACCGCAAAGTGATCCAGGCCCTTGACTTTCCTGCCTGCCACAAAAGCTCCGCCCCAGAACAATGTCGCCAATAACAGTTTCAGATAAATCGCTGCGGGATAGACCGTACTCGGATTGGCCTGCCCCCAGGGGGCCTGTGTGCGCGTTTGACGGTTCATACTCTCCTTTATTCTTAATCTGTAAGGCTTCTTCAACAATATGGGCCTAACCTGCAATTTTGCAGAACTCATTTAGGCATTCTAACAAAACTCCGCCTGTCATTGCGAGCGAAGCCGAGAAATCTGCTCAAACAGCTTCGCGAAGCGATTCCTCATCTTGGAGTCAGGTTTTGTTAGAACCCCTAAAATAGAATACCAGAAACGCCCCCCAATGCAACTTTTCTTACACCCAATCGGCCGGGTCGAGCTTGTAATAGTCCTTCAACTCTTCGTAGAGTTCCGGATGCATCTTCTGCATCTGCCTGGAATTCTCGAAGAACGTCTCCGTCGCAACTGCGAAAAACTCAGCCGGGTTCGTCGCGCCGTACTTGCTCATAATCGACCGCCTGTGCCTGCTTTTATTTCTTTGCAGCGCCTCGTACTCGCTGCTCAATACCTGAGCCCACGCGCGGTACCGACTGCAACGTTCGAGAATCGGCGCGCCGTCAGCCGAGCCGTCCTCCTGGTCCAACTGGTGCGCGAATTCGTGAATCACCACGTTCTGAGCATCGGCGGCATTGGACGTTCCGCCCGTAACGCTGTCCCAGGCCAGGACCACAGGCCCGCTCTGCCACGATTCGCCCAATCGCGCGTCTTGCCCCTCTACAACCACCCCCCCCGACGATGACACCGTCTCGGCCACGTAAGTATGCGGATAAACCAGAATCGTCCGCAGCTTCGGAAAGAACCGAGTCTTGCGATTCAGCAGCAAGATACACGCCTGAGCGGCGATCGTAACCTTTATCTCGTCTGTAATCTCCAGCCCGCCACAACCTTCGAAATGCTTCTCGGCCAGAAATACATTGATAAACCCCCCAAGCTCCTTTCTTAAAGAATCCGGCAGATGCCGATACAGAGGAACATTCTTCTCGATTATCTGAACATACTCATCCGGCAACACGGCAGCAAGAAGCTTCTTCCGCCTCGATTTGCGCATAACGCATTTGCCGACGAAATACCCAACAACAACCGCTGCAATCTTTATTACTATCACTATACCGCCGCCTTGAGCAATGAGCCATACTCGGCGTTGACCGAGCCAACGTTATCGAGCATAACCACCGCCACGCTAAGTACGATACACAGTATCAGAATAATATCGAACTACTTACCCGCAGCAGTATCGGCCTCGAATATCACCTCGAAAGCAACCTCCCGCCAACCCCGCCGACCGTCCTTGCCAGTAATCTCACTCATAGATACACCTCACATACCCAGACTACGGCCTGACAAAATGCTGCGCCGCCGGGTTTGCATCGACTATTTCCAGGCCGAACAAAGCTGATAGACTTCAATCGACTCAATCGCCGTGCTGCCGCCTTTCGTGAATATCTCAAGAGTTTTGTTGTCTTCGGGCAATATCCCGCCTATTGGCATATACACGCGGCCGTCGTTGCCGAATATCTCGATAGTTGTCCTATCGACGAGGATTTCCAGCCGGATCTTGCCGTCAGCCGGTTTTAGCGAAGCGCTCTTGCCCTTGCACGACATCTCATTCTTCTCAACGTTATAGCTAACCGGCGTCCCTCGAATCACGAACCCGAATTCGCCCCGCTCGCCCACGTTAAACTCGGCGACAATATGGAACAAATCGCCTTCGATGCCGGCGAGCAGATTCTGCCCCGGCTCCAGCATCTCGCCCTTCCAAGCCTTCTTCTTGCCGTGAATCTTCTTAATCTCCTCGACCGGCTCGGCAAACATCCGAATCCCCTCATCCGTCGTCCGCAAAGTCAAGCTGACCGGGAAAAGCATCTGCTGATTGAACGGCATGCCCTTCATAGCAACCTGCCCCCACGCAATCTGAATCCGCCGCCCGTCTTCTTCCGGGATATTATTGAACGTCTGCGATGCATAGAAGCAGTTGCCGCGCTGGAACTGAATACTCTCACTCTCCTTCGTGAACTTCTTCCCGTCGAACTGCCCGACCAGATAATCCCCACTGCCTCCGTAATGTATCCACTTCTTATTATTCTCATCGCCGTCAACCGGCAGCTCGAACAACTCCGGGCACTCGTGATAGCTCTTAATCTCGCTATGCCGCTCCCACGTCTTGAGGTCGTCCGACGTAAAGAACGCCATCTCGCCCTCCTCGATATACAGCACCACAACCCACTTCTTCGTAGGCTCATGCCAGATAACCTTCGGGTCGCGGTTGCCGCCGCGGATATGCCCGATCACGGGATTATCCTCGTATTTAGTCCACGTCCTGCCGCGATCGTTGCTGTACGCAATCGACTGCGTAAAAGGCTGCCCCTTAGATTCCGCATTGCTGCCGCCGGCGGACGTATAGAAGCAGACAATCGGCTTTTCCTTACCCGTCTGGAACCCAGCCGTATTATGCTCATCAATCGCAGCCGAACCGGAGAAAATCGTCCCTAACTTGTCGGGATGAATCGCATCATCCAGTTCCTTCCAGTGCACCAGATCCTTGCTCACGGCATGCCCCCACGTCATATTCCCCCAAGGCCAGCCATAAGGATTGTGCTGATAGAAAAGGTGGTACTCGCCCTTGTAATACACTAAGCCGTTCGAATCGTTATTCCACCCGCGCTTAGACGTGAAATGGAACTGGGGCCGAAGCTTCTCTTCGTAAAGATCCTTACTATCCTTAATAGAATTGCTCTGCTCGACAGAAGCAAGCCCCTCAGAGCCGCGACCAGGCGAATCGGCCTTGAGCGTCACCTCTTTGCCCTTGTACCGGCTAACATCAAGAATAACCCAGAAATCCGGCTCGCCGTCGGCCTGTGCCATGGGTGCAAGCGCAATATCGAAATCACGAACAACCTCCCCATCGACAATCAGCCGGAATATCCGCTTGCCGGCCCCCATCTTCACCGGCAGATTAAGGTATTTCTTCTTAACAACGAATTTGCGAGAATTCTCCATTTCTTCCACAGCCGCCGTTTTAGCGTCCTTCTCAGCCTCCGGCCCCTTAGACTCCATCCCAGCACACCCACAAACCGCCACCAAAACACAAATAAGCCACTTCGTCATAGAACGTTCTTTTCAAAAAAAGCTGCCAGACCGGAGTAATTCAACACGAAAACATTTAACACCAACCCCCCCACCCCGTAAAGCCCTTTTTTAACCAACAACCAACCCCCACAAAAATCGCCCCGCCGCAGCCGCTATATAGCCCCGGTCTTTGGCCTCGGCATTATTCTTGTAGACATCTTTGAGGACCTCCAGGACATAGAGGCATTCCTCGGGGAAGTTCGCCGCCACGTCGACAAAATACCTGCGTCCGTGGGCCAGGCAGTCGGCCACGATGGTCTTGAGTCCTTCAGGCACATTGCGGGACAGTGCGAGGGGGGTTAGGGCTTTTTGTTTACTTCGATCATATTCTTAGCGATTGCGATGACTTTCTTTTTGAGTTTCCTTGGTGCGAGGATTCGGACCTGGTCTCCGTAGCCGAGTATCCACCAGCTAATTTCTCCGAGTCCATCTACTCGGAATTCGACAGTGGCCGAGCCGTCTTCGTTTTGGGTTACTTGCTGGGTGGAGTGCCATCTGACCTCTGAGACGTTGCATGCGATTTTTGGCGTGAAGAGCAGCTTTACGTTGTATATTCTGCCTTCCGGTATCATTGACCATGCCCTTCCGAAGTGTTTCTGGGGGTCGAAGTCGTCTCCGCCTGTGAAGCGTTTGTTTGTATTTTGGATATTGAGGATTCGGTTGAGTTTGAAGGTTCGAATGCTGTTGTGCAGGCTCGAATAGCCCAGGACATACCAGGCTCTTCGGTTGTAGAAAAGGTGGTATGGGGACAAGTCGAATTCGATAATTTTGCGGTCGGCGAGCGAGTTGTATCGGATAGCGACCTTGATTTTTCGGGTCAGAGCGTTTTGTAGTTGGGTAAAGACGGCGTCGAGCCCGCCGGAGCGTTCGACCTGGGCCTGGCCGCCGATTGTAGCGGAGATATTCCGCAGGGCGGTATTGCAGTAGCGTCTGATATTTGGCGGGAGGTTGTTTTCGATTTTCAATGCTGCGAGCATTGCGGATTTGCTGAATGGCAGTTGTATTTCGTCTCGCACCTTGTACACGAGCAGGAGCAGGCTGAGCGCCTCTTTAAGGTCCAAATCGATGGGCGGGAGGAAGAATTCCGGGTCTATTACATAGCCTCCGAGTTCGGAGTCGAAGCGGTAGGGCACGCCGATCGCCTGGAGTTCCTTGAGGTCTCGGAAGATTGTTCGCCTGCTGGTTCCGAACATTTTGGAGAGTTCCTCGACGGCGCAGCTCTTTCCTGATTGCATTGTTGTTAGAAGTTGTATTATTCTTCCGATTCTGCTGTTCTTCATGTTTTGCTATAGCCTCCAACTTAGATTTCCATATCATCGTTAAGCTGCGCAGATATTGCTGTTTTGCTCGGCCTTGCCTAAGGTCGCTCGGACAACTGAGCCTCAACTATAATATCCGGCGTTTAACAATATGGTTGTCCCGATGTCGTGTCAAGGACTTTTATCGTTTTTTTTAGAAATCGGTTCAGATGGAAATTCGCGTTCAACGTATCGAAATGGTTTACGAATATATGTTGATTTGAGGAAACAAGAAATGTTGTTGTAAGCCTCTAACGGTCAAGGCAAGGGACAAAAACTTGCTCGCTTCTCAGTACACAATGGCTGCCGCCCTATTTGCACTTGGCGGAAAAAAGACTTGGCACAAGGCGAACATCGCACTACTAATATGAGTGCATACTCACATAGTAACTTATTTACTCGAACTAGCCGGTGGTCGATTCGAGAATGGAAAAATCAAAGATTAAAATGCAAAATTACGGTTTCGGCCCGTCTAAAGCCGGACTTGCAACCTTTGGGCCGAGGCGGTTTTATGCAAAAAAATCAATTAACATAAGTTTGTTTAATGAAAAGTGTTAAACAAGAATGGAAGAAACTCGCTGCGATTATCGTCGTCTTTCTTGCCTGCTTCTATCTGCCGGTCGGAGCCGTCCGCTTCGATAGTGCTGTTAGCGAATCGCTTCATCTGGTCAGGTGGTACGCCCGCGAACATGTTGTGCTTTGTCTGGTGCCGGTGTCCTCATTGCTGGCTTTCTCTTGGGCAGGCCGGGGCCGGGCAACGACGGGATCATTCCCGCCGAGTGGATCAACGCAGCCGTCGGTGGAAACTCGATCCGGGCCATTCGGCGAATCGAAGGCATTCGCCGCCGCCCCGCTCCACTTCAAAACATCCCGACGCGAAGACTTTGATGTGTCAGAACCTTGTTTCAGCGTCTTGCAGAAAAACACCTTAATTCGTTGTTGCTCAACAGGTTATGCGCATACGTGAGATTTACAGACTGTTATTTGTTGAAGACCCGGCAGAATAAAACGGAATGTCACAACTCCTTTAATAACAAATACTTAACTCTCTGTGCTCTCTGTGGCTTTGAAAAATCCGGGCTAGGAGCGTGGATGATTGGGGAATCTCAGACGGATATCAGCATGAAGCCAGGCTTGGAACGGATAGAGAACAACGCCGCACCGAGCGTTATCGGACGGACCAGGACGTTTACGACCGGAGACGGGGCCGTAAGGTAAGAATTGTTGCAGGAAATGACGCTGTTGCGGTTAGTATTTATACGGTTCTTTTCCGTGTTTTTTTCTTAGGTCGGCCTGCATTTCTCTCATGGTTTTTGTCAGGTGTTCGGCCAACTTATCGTCTCCCATTTCTTTTGCCTGCCGGGTTGTGACTGTTTGCCCGAACTGCACCCAGATTGAGCCGCAGGAGAACATTTTCTTATTTCTGGGCCAGCACTCGAACGCCCCGTCAATAACCGTCGGTATGATAGGAGCATTCCCTTTCCTGCAAAGCAATCCCAGACCCGCTTTGAACGCTGTTATTCGCCCGTCCTCGGTGCGCGTGCCCTCGGGAAAGAGGCACACGCCTTTGCCCTCTTTGAGCAGTTTTATAACGGTGCGAACCGTTGATAAGTCCCCTTCGCCCTGCTTCAAGGGTATCGCGCTTACCGACCTTATGGCCGGGCCGAAGAACCAGTGCTTGAACAGCGATTCCCTCGCGAGATAGGTCATAGGCCTGCGCAGCGGGCCTCCGCACAGCACGGGGTCGAGGTAGCTCTGGTGGTTGCTCGCCACAATGAAGGGCCCTTCTTTGGGGATATTCTCGCGCCCGAACAAACGCAGCCTGAAAAGCACCTTGCACAAAATAGTCAGGCTCACCGAAACAATCTCATACCAGATTCGCTGTATCACGCCTTTCAAACCTTATCCCTGATTATGCCTGCGAGCTTATCCACAACCTGTTCGATAGTGAGCGTTGTCGTATCGACTATGATTGCATCTTCTGCCGGCTTTAAGGGGCCGACCTGCCTGTCGCGATCGCTTTTATCTCTTGCTTCAATGGCTCGGCGGGTATCTTCAACGTCCTGTTCTTTAGCAGTATCGGCTAATTCGGCCTGCCTTCGCCTTGCCCTTTCTTCGGCATCGGCCGTAAGGAAGAACTTGAAATCGGCATCTGCAAAGGCGACGGTTCCCTGATCCCTGCCCTCGGTAACGATTTTTTCGTGGCTTTCGGCTGCCTTTCGCTGCATTTGCACGAGCATAGCCCTGACTTTGGGGGCCGAGGCGGCGTATCGGGCGTTGGCGGTAACGTCGGGCGTGCGAATTCGGTCGGTAACGTCGGTGCCGTCGAGACTTACCCGGGTTTTTCCCGGTCCGGCCTTAAACTCGAAATCGCTGCTGCGGATGACTCTGAGCAGTTCATCCTGGTCGGTCATATCGACGCCGGCGTTCATTGCCGCCAACGTTACGGCGCGATACATCGCTCCGGTATCGAGGAAGCTCGCGCCGATTTTCTCGGCGAGCAGGTTAGCGACCGTGCTCTTGCCGCTTGCGGCGGGGCCGTCGATAGTAATTAGGAGATTCGCCATAAGCTCGAACACCTTAATCTTCAGAATCCATGCCGGCTGCGCGGTCGGCCTTGACGACAACGATGCTTGTATCGTCGATTTGCCTGGCAAGGCCTACAAAACGTCTTCTATATCTGAGAATATTACTGACCATCGTCGCAGCCGAGGCGTCGGCATGTTTTGTGGCCGTTTCGAGCATGCGGTCCCTTCCCCAGAGGTCTCCGTCGAAGTTGGAGGCGTCTATCAGGCCGTCGGTGTAGAAGAGCAAGCTGTCGCCTTCTTCCAATTCGACGACGCCGATTTCGTATTCCGCGTTGGAATCGACTCCGAGAACCAGGCCTCCTTTTTCGAGGCTCGTGATTTGGCCTTCTCTTATGAGCACCGTCGGCTCGTGGCCGCAACTGCAATACGTCATTATTCGCTCTTTCATATCGATCAAGGCGTAGAAGAGCGTAATAAATTCGCCGTCCCTGCACTCTTTGCACGCCATCCGGTTCACTTTTTCGATTGCCTTTTTCACCAGGGCCTTTCTTCCTTTGACTGCTGCGAATGCCTCCGCTGCCGCCTGGAATGAGCGGGCTGAGTCCGCATAGGCCCGGACCGCCCCTCGAAAGCAGCTCATCATCAGCGCCGCGGGTATGCCCTTGCCCATTACATCGCCGATTACCACTACGAGCTGGTTCTCGTCGGGCTTGAAGAAGTCGTAGAAATCGCCGCCGAGGTCGAAACATGGAATATATTGGGCGGCGATATCGAGTCCGGGGCTGTGCGGAGCCTTTTCGGGGATCATTCTTCGCTGCACGATCCCTGCGACTCGCATCTGCTCGGCGACACGCGCCCCTTCGATGGCCTCGGCGTATAGCCTGGCATTCGTTATCGCCACGGCGCACTGCGAGGCTACGGCTCGAGCCAATTGGATTGCCTCCTGGTTGAATCGCCTGGGCTCGGGACTGTAAAGGCGGAGCACGCCGATCGCCTTTTCTCGAAACAGCATCGCGACGGTTAGCTGGCTGACCAGGCCCTCCTTGATGCTCGCCTGCTTATACTTGACCCTATCATCGACTCTCATATCGTCGAGGACGACGGCTTGGCCGGCAAAGGCGGCCTTGATAACGGTGTCGTTCTTTGAGACCTCGCCTTTGTTTCGGTACTCTTCGCTCAGCCCGTAGGTGCTGCGCATCTTCAGTTCGCCGGCGTTTTCGTCCAGCAGGCGAATCGAGCAGGCTGTGGTGCCGGTTATCTTGACCGCGGCCTCTGCCAGCTTATCAAGCGCTTCCTGCAGCGAGAATCTGCCCGCGACCAGCGTGGAAAGCTGATAAATCTGCTCGTCTCGTTCTAATTGTTTATTCGTTTTCTTTGACATGGATTATTACTGATACCCAAGGCATAAATTAACACTGCAAATCGGGATTCAATGGTGTGCAATGGACATCCATGCCGCTACACGATACATTGGAATACATATTGTTCATGCGTATGTCAGGCGTATTGTGTCTTACCCGGTCGCCCCTGAGGGACAGGCCCCCAGGGGGGGGGTATCCCGGCGCTTACGCTTGGGGCTTATATCCCGTTTCACACCCTTTCGCATTTCGCACTCCTACCCCAAAAAGGCTCGACACAACAGAGCTATGCCGGCGCCGGAAAGCGATAAATCCATGCAACATAATGCCTTAACCTACCAACTTTTTTGCAGTTGAACCTTTCTTATTAACTTTCATAGATTTTACAGGCTGGATAGACGACTATTTTACCTGCGATCGTTCTGTTTTCGACGGCTCTTATTCCTTCGACGGCGCCGTCGAGGCCGCTTATTGCGGCTACGCTCACGTTGGTATCGAGTCTTGCGGACTCGGTTTTTGCGAGCATTCGTTTCATATCTTCGAGCGTTGAGCCGCTTGTTCCGATGAAATAGAGGCTTTTTTCGATGTATGTATCGAGGTCGATTTGGCCTGATACTGTTGCGGGGATTCCTGCGAAGATATTTATCAGGCCATTTTTTGCGGCCTGGTCAACGGAGGCTGCGACGAGGGCCGGTATTGGCGCCATTATGGCGATGTAGTCGAATTTCTCGGTGGATTGCTGTTTTGTCGGGTTGAATGTTTGGTAGCGGACGTCGTTGTTTTTGGCGAGCGGGGCTGCGATTTTGGTTAGGGTTTCGAGGCGGTTATCGTCCACGTCGCTTGCATATACGCTTACTCCTTCTACACCCTGGCATAAGTTTCTGATAACATGCATCATTCCCATTGGGCCGCCGGCGCCTATTACGTTTATTTTGTCGTTGGGCCGAATTTCGTCGGTTGGCGGGATGCTTTCCATTGATCGGGCCGGGTCCGGGCCTGTTGTTCCGATTATTCTGATTCCGCCGTAGTGGACCCTTCCAATCATTGTGGTGATGTTTCTGCCGAATTTTTTGCCCGATTGGACGATGTTGAGTATTCCATTTAGTGCGACCTTTGCGAATAGCGTTTCGACTTTTTGAGCGTCTGAGCCGAAGTAGATAACGTCGTCATAGGCGGCGTCTCCGAGTGCGGAGATGTCGGCGGAGGTTTCGATTTGTATGCCGAATTGGTCCGGGGCCGGCGATTTGGAGAGCCATGTAATGTAAGCCGGCTTGCCGTATTGTTCGAAGAGGCGAACAAGGCCTTCGGGGGGGATTTCGGCGTCGGATGCTACGAGCATTCTGCCGGCTTGCTTGATTTTTGTTCGCTCTGTTGAGACATAAGCATCTTCGACGCATGCCCATGGTTCGACGAGAGCTATTGCCGAGGCTGAGAGTTCCTCGGAGACGGGCAGGAGCATCGATTCGCCTTCGGGCGAGGTGATTACTCTCTTATCCATCAGGACGTATTCCTGGAGCGCTCCTTCGAAGTTGTAGCCGAATGCTCCGTTGGTTGTCGGGGTTCGGAGCCAGCGGTAGTCGGTTTGTACGAGGTATCGCCGGCCCACTTGGAAGTCTTCTACTCCCGGGCCTACCTTGGCTATCCTGACGACGGTTTCGTGGCCCGGTACTGTGGGTGCGTCGCCGGGGACGTAGCTTGGTATTTCAGCGAGGACTTCCCGCTCGATACCGCTGACCAGCTCGCATTTTCGAACGTGGCTCGAGAATTGCTTTAGGAGCTTCAAATCGGAGAAGCAAAGTCCTACGGCCTCGACTTTGGCGAGAATCTGAAACGGGCCGGGGGTGAAAACCTCTTTGGATTCGTTTAATTTCAGTTCGTCGGGCCCGACCAACTGGACCGCGGATTGAGTTTGGGGTATTGTCATATCGTATCTCGTATCTCGTATTATTAGGAGCGCTTACTCAACTGCCTCCAGTATTTGTTCGGGGGTATTTTTGTCGCTGAGGCCGGCAAGTTTGCCTTCCTCTTTGGGATCGATGGATTGGCCGAGTCGGCGGTAGAATTCGTTTTTCCGTCCGACGTTCTTGAAATTTTGGGCGGCCCATTCGCTGGTGTAGCCCAGTGTGCATCTCTGCTGCATAACCGAGTGGGCATAGACGATGTGGGCTCCTTTTAGGAATATCGGGGCGAGGGGCTTTAGCTCTTCGGAATCGAAATCGTCGACGAATTTCTGGCCGGGGCTGTTCATCTCGGTGCCCATTACGACGGGGAGATTGAGCTTCTCGGCCAGCTCGACGACGGCGTTTAGATTGGCGAGCTTTTCGTCCTTGGCGCTGGGGGTGTAGTTTCTATCGGGGATTACGTTTATTGCTGCTGCGCCTGTGCTCATGGATACTTTTAGCAGTTCTTCGATGTCTCTTTCGCCGTCGCTGGTTCCGTCGAGCCAGGTCAGGACGGGAATTCCTCCTGCAGCGGCTACGAATCGGTTCATGTCCGCCATTAGTGGGAATGCTCCTTGGCCCGGCTGGACGTAGCCTACGCCTCCTCGTTTCATTGTTTTTGCTCTTATGGCATCGAGGATGGGTCTGTTTTCAGGAAGCCAGGATTCTTCTACGTTCAGCATCAGTTTGTCGGACCAGAAGGCGGCGAGTTGCTTTTGGTCTGGGAAAATTTGTTTTGCCTTTCTGGCGTATGCGAGGCACATGTGTCGTTCGGTTGCGTTGCCGGATGGCGTTAGGATTAGAACTTCGCGAGCGTAATCGAGTTCCACCGGGCGGAGGTGCTCGTTCACCCTGCCCATCAGGTCTTGATTCCTCTGTTGGGCCGTGTTGCGGAGGCTAAGGAGAAACTCTTCTTCCCGGCCTTCGAGATGTGCCCTGGGGAATCCTACGCCCATGTGGTATGTTATTCCCGGTTCGCCGGGGGATGTCATTACTCGCGTTGCGAATTCGGGGACATAGACCCTGCTTTCGAGTCCTGCGCAGCCTTTTAACCCAAGCAGGCGGGCGGCGTCGAGAAACTCTTCGAGTGCGTCGAGGACGTCGAAATCGGCGACTCCTGCGACGGCGAGGCCTCTTTTGCGTGCGAGCCATGCAAACTTGCTCGGTGAATACCCGTAGGTGTTGTAAGAGAAAAAAGTGTGGCAGTGGATATTTACTTCATGGCCGATAGGCGGCAGGTCGATTTTGCCCAAATCCGCCAACTCACAAAGCTCGGCCAAAGCTCTCTTTCGCTCGATTACTTCAAAACTATCTAACTGGGCTTCGAGTTTTTCAATCAAAATTCGTTTTCCTTAATTCGATTCTTTTTGACACGGTTATAAATTCTTGGTGTGCAAACAAGTTGCACGCCCTACAGGCTTATGTCGATTGATTCTTTCGCATAAAATAGCTTCGGCCACAAGTTTGCAAACCCGGCTTTAGACGGGCCGAAACCGCAATTTCGCACTTTAATCTTTGATTTTTGCATTCTCGAACTGACCATCGGTCAGTTCGAGTTATATTGTTTGTTCCAGGCGGCGGCGTCTTTGGGTTCGTATTCTTTCAGGTTGAAGGACTTTCTGACGATTTCTCTTGCCTGGCCGAGCGATTCTATTTGTCCCGTTGCGATTGCCTGCATTAGGATATTGCCGCTTGCGGTGGCTTCTATCGGGCCGGCGATGACCTTTTTGCCGATTGCGTTTGCGGTGAACTGGCATAGCAGCTCGTTTTGTATTCCGCCTCCTACGATGTGGAGGGCTTCAATTTGGTCGCCGGTTGCGTCCTCGATGGACTCCATTATGGCGCGGTATCGCAGTGCGAGGCTTTCGAGTATTATTCTGATTATTTGGCCTTTGTCCTCGGTTGTCTGTCGGCCTGTGCGTTCGAGGTATTCGTTAATTCGTTTTGGCATGTCGCCGGGCGCGAGGAATGAGATGTCGTCCACGTCGAGATGGGCGGTGAAGGGTTTGGCATCCTGAGCCAATTGTTCCATTTCGTCGTAAGTGAGTTCTTGTCCTTCTCTTTGCCACTGCCTGCGACATTCCTGGGTTAGCCATAGTCCCATTATGTTCTTCAGGAGGCGGATGGTGTTTTGCACTCCGCCTTCGTTTGTGAAGTCGTGTTGGAAGGTTTTATCGCTGACCACTGCTTTTGGAATTTCGACCCCCATCAGGCTCCACGTTCCCGATGAGAGGTACGCCCATTTTCCGCCTGAGGCCGGTACTGCTGCTACTGCCGAGGCGGTGTCGTGTGCTCCGACGGCGATGACGGGGATGGGGCCGCACCCGAGTTCGACTCCGATTTTGGCTCCCAACTGGCCTACTATCGTGCCGGGGGCGACGATCTTGGGGAGTATGTTCGAGGGTAGTTTGAGTGCGTCGAGAATGGGTTTCGACCATTGGCCTGTCTTCATATCCATGAATTGTGATGTGCTCGCGAGCGTGTATTCGGCGAATATCTTGCCGCATAGGTGGTAGCTGACGAGGTCGCCGACGAATACGAGGTCTTTGGCCTTAGCTAAGGCGATTGAGTTTGCCCGGCGCATTGCGAGGAGCTGGTATAGGCTGTTTAGCTGCATGAATTGTATGCCGCTGTTTTCGTAAATATCGCGTTTCGGCATCAGTTCGTAGGCTTTTTCCATCATTCCGTTTGTCTGGCTGTCGCGGTAGTGGTATGGGTTTTCGATTAGGTCTCCGTTTGCGTCGAGCAGTCCGAAATCGACTCCCCAGCTATCGACTCCGATTCCCCAGACCTGCGCTCCGGCCGCCTTTGCGGCTTTTGCTATCCCGGCCTTTATTTCGGTCATTAGCTTTTGGAAATCCCACTTGAGCGCCCCATCCTCTTCGATAGGCCCGTTTCCGAAGCGATGTATCTCCTCTAAGATGAGTCTGTCGGCCGAGACCGAGCCAATCATTACCCTGCCGCTTTCGGCACCGAGGTCAACTGCGATATATTTTTTCACTTCAGCCATAGCACGAATCCTCTAAAAACGAGATTTTTCCTGCCGTTCAACATTTTTCCGGCTTCTGAGGCCCTTTTGAGGCTTGTGAGCGGCCGGGAATAAGCCTTTCTAATGCAAATCCTACGATAATGCAATGGCAAAATTGGTTTGAGGGTAAGTGGGGGGGGGCGGCGAGGACGGCAAAGTGGGCAGTAAGGCCCCCGGCACGGGTACGGGGGCTAAGTGCGGTTAAATATTTGCGGGCGGGGGGGTTGTGTTTTGTTGGGAAGGGGGGGCTAAAGAAAACGGGCCCCTGTTTTGGGGCCCGTCGGACTATTTGAGTTTTTGTTTGGTTGTTGATTAAACGAATTTGTCTCTGCCTGTTGCTATTTCGTTGAATACTCCTGGGCCTGGCTTTAGGTCTTTCGGGACGAGGTCGGACTTGCTGTTTAGTAGCTGGTCCCATGTCAGGGTCTTGCCGGTATAGGCGGACATTCTTGCTCCGATTGCCGTTAGGGTGCTCTCTGCGATTCTTTGGCCTTCGTTTAGAGGCTTGCCTGCCCGGATACTGGCGATTAGGTCGTTGTGCTCCTGCTGCATGCCGTTGATGTTTTTGCCTTCGTAGCTCCAAACCTTCTCGCCCGAATGCGTGGAGAGAGTGTT
This sequence comes from Sedimentisphaerales bacterium, assembly GCA_041322395.1. Taxonomy (GTDB): domain Bacteria; phylum Planctomycetota; class Phycisphaerae; order Sedimentisphaerales; family Anaerobacaceae; genus JAFGCD01. Next base: position 947,668 of record JBGLNQ010000001.1, on the reverse strand, counting down.
GCTGCAGTTACTGGTTCCTTTTGTTCCTACGATTTTCTCTCCGTTTCTTCCCGTTCCGGGGCTGTGCCCGCTGAAGCTCAGGCATTTTGCTCCGTTTGCGTATTCGAGTTCTGCGAAGATGTGGTCCCAGATATCGCCGTTGTACTTTTCCCAGTTGGCATCGCTTCCGTTATTGTAGTGCCGGGCGACTTCCTTTGCAGATTTTATTTGGCCGTCGTTATAGCTTCGCCATGCTCTTCCTCCGAGAGCCGAGATCTTTTTTGGCGGTCCGTTGAAGCACCAGTTCATTACGTCGATGTTGTGGATATGCTGCTCGCAGATTTGGTCGCCGCTGAGCCAGTTGAAGTGGTACCAGTTCTCGCACTGCCATTCGAGTTCGCTCATTCCGTCTCGCGTTCCTCTGAACCAGATTCCTCCGCCGTACCAGTAGCACTGCCCGCCGACGAGTTCGCCGATTTCGCCGTCGTGGATTCTTTTCATAAGCTCGACCCTGCCGAACTCATGGCGTCGCTGGGTTCCGCAAACGATAGCAAGGCCTTTTTCATCGGCGATTCTTGCGGCCTCCATTACCTCGCGGCAGCCGGCCGGGTCTGTTGCGACGGGCTTTTCGGTGAAGACGTGCTTGCCGGCCTTTATTGCCGCGAGCATCTGCCTGCCTCGGAACGCCGGTGCCGTGGCCATGCAAATCAAATCTACATCGGACTTAGCGATTTTTTCATGGCAATCGAAGCCTGAGAAGCAATTTTCATTCGTAATTTTGATTCTGCCTTGGTATTTTTCGTCCTTTTCGAGCATCTTGCGCGTACTTTGCACCTTGTGATCGAAGAGGTCGGCCAGGGCAATGACTTCAATGCCGGGGTCTGCTTGGAGGTTCTGCTTTATTGCGTCGTTTCCTCTGCCGCCGCAACCGAGCAGACCTACCTTTATCTTTCCGGTGCCGGCGGCGTGCAGTACGGATGCTATCGAAGCTGCGGCGGCGGCGGCGATTTTGGTTTTGTTATTCTTGTTTGATTTAGAATTTTCTGACGATTCCATCAGTAATCTCCTTTTGAGAATATCTTAAAGGCGTTTTTCGGAGTAGGCTGTTCGGCCCGGATTCCGGCGGAATTCTTTGGCGCCTTTTTCGGCCCGGGTTATTACGTTCTGAATCCTGCCAGGTTGTATTGTCCTGGGACGGCGAACGGCGGCACTTCCTTGGCGTCGCTGAGTTTCATATCGTCCGGAGGGAGCAGGTCCAGTGTGCATTTGTTCATAAACCACGAAGTTTTGAACTGCTGGCGTGAATAGGCTGATTCTCGTCCCATGATTGCGCAAAGGGTGCTTCGGGCGATTCGCTCTCCTTCGTTGAGCGGCTCGCCTGCACGAATGCTCTTAATCAAGTCGGTGTGCTCCTGAACGTAGCCGCTCGGGTTAGGCCCTTTGTACCGCCATTTGTTCTCGCCTTCGATTGTTCCGCACCCGTTGCTTACTCCCTTTGTTCCGACGATTCGCTCGCTTACGTCGCTGTCTGCTCCGTCAATCTGGCGGCACATACTGATCGTGCGAACGTCGCCCGGGTAGAAGAATTCGACACCGAAGTGGTCGAAGATGTTTCCGTGCCTGTCGCCTGTTCGGTATTGGCGACCTCCGAGGCCGTGGACGCTTTCTGGGATTACGTCGTCGAAGGCCCAGTTAATGACGTCGATGTTGTGGACGTGCTGCTCTGTGATGTGGTCGCCGGAGAGCCATGTGAAGTAGAGCCAGTTTCGGATTTGCCATTCGACGTCGCCCTGGTTGGGCTGCTTCTCTTTGACCCAGAGCGCTCCCTGGTTCCAGTAGCACTGTGCCGAGACGATTTCTCCGATTGCTCCGTCGTGGATTCTTTTTATTGTTTCGACGTATTCTGCCTCGTGGCGTCTCTGAGTTCCAGCGACGACTCCGAGTTTCTTTTCAGTTGCCTTCTTCGAAGCCTCGATAACCATCTTGACGCCGGCCGGGCAAACGGCTACGGGTTTTTCCATGAATACGTTCTTGCCCGCTTCGATGGCGGCGGCGTATTGGATCGGCCTGAAACCTGGAGGCGTTGCGAGGATGACCATGTTAATGTCGTCGAGCGCCAGGAGCTTCTTATAGGCGTCGAGTCCTATGAAGCAGCGGTTGTCGGGGATATTGTACTTGCCCTTGAGACCGCTTGCGCTGTCGCCGAATGCGTCGGCCAGTGCGACGATTTTGACGCCCGGCGAGGAAGCGACGCAGTTGTCGGCGGCGCCGGAGCCCCTTCCGCCGCAGCCGATTACGCCGACTCTTATTTCGCCGCTGCCCCTGGCTTCGGCCAGTGGTACGCCGGCGCCGGTTAATGCGAGAGCGCCGGCTGTCAGCGCCGAACTTCTCAAGAGTTGTCTTCGAGTGATTTGATTCTTTTTCACCATGTTCGTTTCTCCAAAATTACGTTGGTGGCGAACATTACGTCCGTTTCGGCGTTTTCGAGTCAGTTTTCTCTGTTGCCTTCCTGGCAGTGGAGAATACGCCGGGGCCACATTCTCATACTTTCCGGGCCACACGCCCGATTGCATGAATGCAGGCATTATAACGCCGGGGCAAAGGCGAAAGCAAGCGGGAATAAATAAAATTTTCCAGGAGAACAGAAGGACGTTTCCGGATTGTTTACCCGGTCGATTGCTGTTATCCGGCGATTTGGCTCGATATTGCCGCGGGTGTCAAAAAAGCCCGTGAAAAGCAGGCGATTTTTGTTGCGGCGATAACGAATGTTGCAGGGGGTTTGGTTCGGTCGTTGTAGCCGCAAACGACACCGCCGGGACTGCAGCGGAATTCCCTTCCGCCCATTTAGCTCTCATACCCCCCTCAGGTTAGCTCTGAAACGATTTTTTCTCGCGGGTAAGCAGCGTTATTTGCTTATCCGTTTCTCACCATCGAGCATCCATAAGTTTTATGAGCCACATAATCCCCAGCTGGTCCCGTTGCCATTTAGGAGGACTTTCTTGCCTCGGCGAAGCAAAGTCCCCGGCGTCCTCGGTAATGTCCTGGAGGTAAGTAAATTCGAGCTTGCCCCGGCGGTTGCCATTTGCACCCAGTGCTATTGAATCTACAACATCCTTCTGAGTATCGATGGTGTAGATAAGTTCATTTTGTCCGAAGTCGAGGGTAACCTGTGCGGTGTCCCGACCCGGCTCGTATTCCGTTCGGAACGGTATTTGATTCAGAGCGGCGTCTCTTCTGATGCTATCCATAGTGTGCAGCCCCATCCATGGTCTTGCGAGTCCCTGGAAGAAGGCTCCGCCTTTGTAGTTTGCTATTAGTTTGCCGGTTGCGTCGTAGGTTTTCGCCTCTGCGCCGGTATCGACGAGTTTGAGATTATTGCCGACGGTCATTTTCAGCCAGGGGTAGTTCCATTTGCTGGTTGCATGAACGAACGGGATTCGTCCTGTTCCGGTGACTTCCCGGTCGTCGATCCGCCCTGAAATCCTGAAGTATGTCCAGCCTCGTTTGTGCATGGCGTCGCGGGCGTCGATCAATTCGGCTCTGCTGGGCCAGTCGTAGAGGAAATACGACTCGTCGAGTACGTTGAGGTTGCGGGTTATCTGTGACTGATGCGTATCGGCATCCTGCTTCACGATTACGAGCAAACCTGCGCCGTCTTCGCGTACATACTTCATCGGGGCGGCGGCGGGTTGGGCTTCTGCGAGGGCTTTACGGAGGGTGGTATTATCGGTTGGCAGACGCCAAACTTCGGCGTCTTCATGCCAGACGCGGTGATTCCTGATGAAGATAGTGTTTTTGCTTTTGTCGAAGAAATAGTTTTCTCGCTCGTTTTGGAGCCACTGGCAATATGGCTGCTTTGCTTGTGGCTCCCATTTCAGCAGACGCATCATTACAGGCCCGTTTGTTCCATTGGGATAATAATGCCAGTATTCGTGCACTCCGCTTTGATGTTTGGCGAGAGCGGCGGTTACTTGCGAGCTTACGGTTTTCCCCTGGGGATGTGAGGCGGCCGGCTGGTTGTGATCTGATGTTACTGCGACACACTCCCAAAGAGATCAACGAGCGCAAGGCCTTGACCATCAACCCGGCCAAGACCTGCCAGCCCATCGGCGCCATGTATGCGGCCCTCGGCATTCACAACTGCCTGCCGCACAGTCATGGTTCGCAGGGCTGCTGCGCCTACCACCGGAGCACCCTCACGCGCCATTACAAAGAACCGGTGATGGCAGCTCGGTCAAGCTCTGGCTGATAACGTCGGCGTTTCCACAAACATTTATGAAATTCGTATCACCGTCCCATCTGGGCACGACGTGTATGTGCAGGTGTCCCGGCAGGCCCGCCCCGGCGCATCGCCCGAAGTTCATCCCTACATTGAAGCCGTGAGGGGTTATAGTCAGCGAAAGCGCTTTTTGGGATTCGCGGACGAGCTTGATCAGCTCAAGCATTTCCTCGTCGTCGGTCTGGTCGAGGTCGGGGATGTGCCGCAGGGGCGCTATCAGGAGATGCCCGTTGTTGTAAGGGTAGCGATTGAGGATTACGATGCTCTTTTCGCCTCGCCAAACCACGAGATTCTCGTCGTCGGCCTGCGGGTTATCGCGGTTGTGGCAGATGAAGCAATCGGTTGTTTTGTCCAGCCCGCGGATATAATTGATCCGCCACGGCGCCCATAGATTCCTACTTTCCAAACTGAACCTCCATGTGCAAAGTGCAAAGTGCAAAGTCACAGGTCAAAAGTCATAGGTCACAAGTCACAGGTTACAGGTCATAAGTGTGTAGGTTGCGATTATAACTATGTTTGCTTAGGACTTATCCCGGCGATAGAGATTGATAGAATCCCCACAGCATCCATGCTTCTCCCTTTTCTTATAACTTGTGACTTATGACTTTTGACCTGTGACTTATGCCTTACAACTTTTTTGCTGTTATTGTTTGTCGGATAGTAATGGCCGGTTTCGCGCTGAGTCCCAGCGGTATTATAGAACTCAGCTTCATTTCATAATTCTGGGTGTACTCCTCGAGTTGGCCGGTATCGATGTTGAACGTCTCCTGCCCCGTGCCGTTGACGCCGAGCAGCTTGAATCCGCCGAGGAATCCGAACGTTCCGCTCACCCGGAAGCTTCCGGAATACGGTATGGGCCAACTGCCGGGGGGATTGGATTCCGCCATCGAGTACGAACTGCTGATTATGGCGACCTTGCCCCGGGGCGTCGAACGTATCTCATCGAGCTTATAGACGACGTCTCTTGCCTTTCGCATCACTATCGGCGAAGGCAGCGACAACTGCGATTTCCAGGTTCGGCCCGGGATAAGGCCGTCGGAATCCTGGGGGATACTGGAGATCGAATCCCAGAGAAACCATTGAGTTGCGACGATATCATTGACCATATCGGGATCTTTGATCCTGCCTTGTTTTGAATCCTTCCTGAAGGCTTTCTCTCCGACCTGCTTTATCGCTTCGTTCAATTCCGAGTTGTCTTCTATCTTTCCCGTGGGGCCGATCTTCAGCGTATAGCTCTTGCCGGCAAAATATTCTGCGGCGTCTTTGCTCCCGGCCCCGGCGCGTCTGGTCCTGGTGACTTTGGCGGATTTGCACGTCGCCTTCACCGTTGTCAGGGCGAAAGGATTCAATTCCACAGGCGTATAAGCCATGACGATATCGAGGGTTTCGGTATTGGTATCGACGGAGTTTTTGGCGTCTTTGGACATTTTGTTTTCCTGATCCCACTCGATAGTGACATCCCTGCCGGCGACAAATCTATATTGGAGGGTTTGCCCCTCCACGAAATCGACGGTCAATATGTCGTTTTCCTCTTTGTGCCTGCCTTTTTGCGAGCCGGTGCATCCGACAAGAGTGCAAAGTGCACAAAGAGTCAGGATAGTAAGTGCGGTTCTCAATTTTACCCCTTTCAAATTCTCTGGTTGTTTGTCGCCCGATATTGCTTCGGATTTTCCATTTTTGACGCTTGCGTCAAAAGTGGCAAATAACGAATATGATCTTCGTTTTTATCCCCTCCCTTACGGTCGGGGCTTGTAACCTGGGCTTTTTATCCCCTCCCTTACGGTCGGGGCTTGCAACCTGGATTTTTGACGCAGGCGTCGTTTTTAGTCAATTTTCTCAATTTGATACAGCCGAAACGCCTTCATCCGCAGTGCGGCGGGTTCTTCGTCGGGCTTCTTCGCCGACTCAGGATCCACCGCCAGCCATTCGGATTTCAACTCTTCGCGGTACTCGCCCACTTTCCCGGTCGTCAGGTTCATCGTAAGTCGTCCGGTGTATTTTTCGGTATTGTCGAATAGTTTGGAGAGGAATCCTCCCGACGGCGATTGCTCGGCGGCCTTGTCCACCGAAGGCACCGCGTTCATCTCGGCAACGACGACCTTGCCTTTATCAGAATCCTCGATGCGGGCCAATTTATATACCCTTTCGTACGACTTGGCCCCTAACATCCCGAAATCGAAACTTTTCAAGGTGCTCCAACTTTCTCCTTTGCTTACGCTGCTTTTCTCAGGCGCGGGCAGGGCCGGCAATGAATGGCGTTGCTGGATCAATTCGTCGCCGATCAGCGAGCGAGCGGTTTTGGCACTTGCCGAATCGCCCTTTATCGCGCCCAGCGCATCTCTCGTGTCTATTACCGCGACGACCTGGCCCGCAGACGTGAGCTTTATCGAATAGCTCTGTCCTGTAAGGCTGTTCATCGGGTCGGCCTCGTCCTTTTCTCTCGAACTATCGAAATCAATGGCAACGCCCTCTCGGATATTGGCCAGGTATTTTATCTTCTTTATGGTAATCTGTGCGGTCGCATTACCTGCCTCGTCAACACTCTTGATCTGCTGGGTGAAAGTTATTTCGCTTCTGTCGCCCGTCTCGCCGCCCTTGAACGCCTTCGGCTTGCTCGAGACCGGGCCTTCCCAAGACACCGATTTCCGGGATTCAGTTATCACTTTGTATGTCGATACGTCGTTGGGCTTGAAATTCAGCGCAAGCTTAACAACCGCCTTCTCCGGCTCCGGCTTGGTTTCGACCACTTTCTCAGGCTTAGGCTTGGTTTCGACGACCTTCTCCGGCTCCGGCTTGGTCTCGACGACGACCTTCTCCAGTTCCGGTTTGGGCGTTTTGCAGGTTTCAACGCCAGCGGTTTGTTTCGCTGATGGGCCGCAACCGATGGGAAGAAGCAACAGGCAAATCAGCGTAGCGGCAATGAAAAGGCAATTTTTGTCAGACATCATTGTTGGTCTCCTAAAATAATAGTTAAAACTGATACGTTATTTTCACCGGTAATTATACGTTTTGGACGCCCAAACACAACCGATTTTTCTTTAATCGGCTTATCTAAGCGGTTAGAATGCAATTTTAGCGTTTTCAAACGACTTCGCAAGTATTTTTGGAGAATTAGAATTATGAGAAGTGATACAGTCAAGAAAGGCTTTCAGCGAGCACCACACAGGGGTCTGCTTCATGCCTGCGGGGTCAGTCCGGCTGATATGGGCAAGCCCTTTATCGGCATCGCCAACAGTTTCTGCGAGATTGTTCCAGGCCATGTCCATCTCGATAAGGTCGCCCGGACGGTCAAGGATGCCGTTCGTCAGGCCGGCGGCGTGCCTTTCGAGTTCAATACGATAGCCGTCTGCGACGGCGTTGCGATGGGGCATACGGGGATGAAGTATTCGCTGGCTTCGCGCGAGATTATCGCCGATTCGGTCGAGACGATGGTGCGGGCGCACTGTTTCGACGCCCTTATCTGTATTCCCAACTGCGATAAGATTATACCGGGTATGCTGATGGCGGCGGTTCGGCTGAATATCCCGACGCTTTTCGTCTCCGGCGGGCCTATGGCGGCGGGTAAGGCCAAAGACGGACGAGCAGTGGACCTCATCAGCATATTCGAGGGCGTCGCCCAGCTTAACGCCGGCAAGATCGACGAAGATCGGCTCGCCGAACTCGAGCGGACCGGTTGTCCGGGCCAGGGAAGCTGCTCGGGAATGTTCACCGCCAATTCTATGAACTGCCTCTGCGAAGGGATCGGAATGGCCCTGCCGGGCAACGGAACCATACTTGCTATCGACCCGAAACGTCAGAAACTCTACGCCGCCGCGGGCAGACAGATAATGACGCCTATCGAGAAAGACATAAAGCCGCTCGATATTATCACGAAGAAATCTTTCGACAACGCCCTCGTCCTCGATATGGCGATGGGCGGCTCGACCAATACCGTCCTGCATGCGCTCGCCGTCGCCAACGAAGCCGAAATCGAATACGACCTCGGCCGGATTAATGAGATGTCCTCGAAGTGCCCCAATATCTGTAAGGTATCGCCGTCGAGCAAGTGGCACATGGAGGATGTCGATGCGGCGGGCGGTATCAGCGCAATACTCAACGAAATCAGCAAGGTTCCCGGTCTGCTGAATACCGACTGCCTGACCGTCACGGGCAAGACCTTAGGCGAGAATATCGCCGGGGCGAAAATTAAAAAAACCGAAGTCATCCACCCGCTGGATAACGCCTATTCCAAAACGGGCGGGCTGGCGATCCTCACCGGCAACCTCGCCCCCAACGGCGGCGTAGTAAAGACCGCAGGCGTCGCCCCGGCGATGCTGACCCACACCGGCCCAGCCGTCATATTCGAGAGCCAGGAAGAGGCCTGCGACGGTATCCTCGCAGGTAAGGTCAAAGCCGGCGACGTAGTCGTAATCCGATGCGAAGGCCCCAAAGGCGGGCCCGGAATGCAGGAAATGCTCAGCCCCACGAGCTACATAATGGGCGCAGACCTCGGCGAATCCGTAGCCCTCATAACCGACGGCAGATTCAGCGGAGGTACAAGAGGCGCCTGCATAGGACACATCAGCCCCGAAGCAGCAGTAGGAGGCCCAATCGGCCTGCTCAAAGACGGCGACACAATAGAAATAGACATCCCCAAAAACAAAATAACCGTAAAACTCTCGAAAAACGAACTGGCGAAAAGAAAGAAATCCTGGAAACCCCCAAAACCAAAAATAACAAAAGGATACCTCGCAAAATACGCATCATTAGCAACAAGCGCAGACACAGGAGCGGTGTTGAAATGGTAGTGAGCAGCGTGTGCAAAATAAATTTTGCACACCCTACGAGATAGGGGCCTTCAACATGGGTAGCGGGTAGGGTGTGCAACTTTGTTGCACACGCGGATTTGTTTGCGTATGGGCGGATTCACTCGCGAACAAATAGATCGTTTATGCTCTCCTGCATTTTGTCCAGATCTATTCTTGCATAACGGCCCGATTCGACGTACTTGGGATATGTTGACCAGGGCCAATCATCGATGTCCTTAACCAATCCATGCTTGACGGGGTTGTAATGTATATAATCAATGTGGCTTTGCAAATCTCTTTCATCCCTTATCTGATGTTCCCAGAATCTTTTTTGCCATATCCCGCGATGGCGGTGCTTTAATCTTGAATTGCTTTGAGCAAATTCGCTCCCTCTTTCTTTTAAATAATTCGCGGTGAAAAGTCTCTTTATCAACGACCATCTGGTCGAAAAATCGTGGTCGGCTTCGGGCAATTTCCATACACAATGCAAATGCTCCGGCAAAAGACACAACGCTATCGTCTCGAAAGGCCTTTTCGACCGTACTTTTTCAAATGCATGCCGCAGATGCTTTCTTGCAAGCTCGCCTGTGAGAATCTTACGTCTTTTGTAGGAGACGACCGTAAAAAAGTAATATCCTCCGGGAAACTTCGCTCGTCTGTAATTTGCCATAGAGGCATCGTAATGATTCTTTCCGCGTGTGCAAAATAAATTTTGCACACCCTACGAGATAGGGGCCTTCAACATGGGCGGCGGGTAGGGTGTGCAACTTTGTTGCACACGCGGATTTGTTTGCGTATGGGCGGATTCATGGTGAACAGATGGTTGCTTCGGTCGCTTGCTATCCGCGGCTGATTCTTGTATAATTAAGCAGTTGCGCCGAGTTTAAGATGGGGGATAGGGGGAGAAATCGAATTTAATAAATAATTTTCTCTGTGTTCTTCCTGTTACTTGGGGATGTGATCTCTGTGGCTAAAAAGAAAAAAGATCCTTGGTATATCGCCGGGCTGCACTTTGAGTGCCAGGGGTGTGGCGGGTGCTGCTCCGGGCCGGGGGAGGGGTATATCTGGGTTGCTCGGCGGGAGATTGAGTTGATTGCGGAGTTTCTGAAGCTTTCCGCGAGCGAATTGAGGCGCGGTTATCTCAAGCGCGTCGGCCTGCGGACGACCATAATCGAGCATGACCAGACCAGAGACTGCATCTTTCTGCGGGAAGCCCACGGTCACATAGGGATTGAGGGAGCCAAAAAATGCGTGATTTATCCTGTTCGGCCGGGCCAGTGCAGGAATTGGCCCTTCTGGCCGGGGAATCTGGCAAGCGCAAAGGCCTGGAACCAGGCCACCCGAAAATGCCTGGGAGTCAATCGCGGAAAGTTCCACAATTACAGGGAAATCGAGAGAATCAAAAAGAACAGAAAGTGGTGGAGCGAAGAAAAGTAGGGTGTGCAACTTGTTTGCACACGCGGACGAACTGCTGCAAGAATATCCGAAGAATAGAAAACGATAGGCCAAGAAAAAGTGAATAGCCAGGTAGTTGAAAAGGTCGCCCGGGTCTATCAATGGCTCGATGCGCAGATTCGAGAGCAAGCTGCGGGCCGAGTATGCGATGCATGCGGCAAGTGCTGCGATTTCGAGGCCTTCGACCACCGCCTGTTTCTCACGCCCCCGGAGTTGATATACCTCGCAGCGAATCTCGCCGGCGAGAAACTCCGAGCGATGCCGACCGGGCGATGCCCATACAATATCGCCGGCAAGTGCACGATCTACGACTACCGCTTTGCCGGGTGCAGAATCTTCGGCTGCAAAGGCGATGCGGATTTCCAGAGCCGGTTGAGCGAATCGGCGTTGGAGAAATTCAAGTCTATCTGCACCGAATTCGACATCCCCTATCGCTATAGCGACCTGGCAAGCACGCTAAACAGTTCAACCGAGAGTTGACTATCGGCATCCCGCACAAAATCCTCTCCGAATCTCAGTGTTATTGAAAATCTTTTTGATTTTATTGGCAATTTCTTCGATGCGATTTGACGAATTGCTGTTAAAATATGCGCGGTAATGGTTTTCATCTCTATGGGTTTTTATGAGTTCTGCAAAATTGCAGGTGGCCTGTATTCTTGAAGAAAATCTTCTTTGCGATTTTGCAGAAGGCTTTTGAAGAGAGAACCGAATGATTCAGCCGAATGAGACAATTTCAACGCCGGGTTCTCACCGCTCGAAACTGCACCTGGCGCGAGGACGACGACTCGGCAAATACCGCCTGGCAAAATGCCTCGGCGAAGGCGGGAGCTCCGAGGTCTGGAAGGCCAGAGATTCGGTCGAGGGTATTTGGGTCGCTCTGAAGATACCGCTCATCGGCGTGAATGGGCTGCGCGACAACCAGACCCTGCTTCGTGAGATTCGGCTGGTGGCCAAGCTTCGCCATCCGCACCTAATGCCGGTGAAAAATGCAGACATTATCAACGGGCACGTCGTAATCGCAACGGAGCTTTCCGTCGGCACGCTGGCCGATTGCTCGACTCCCATGTCGCCGCGGCGGATCGTCTTCATTATCGCACAGATTCTCGACGGCCTCGCTCACGCGCACCACAAACGAATGGTTCATTGCGACGTAACCCCCGGCAATATCTTCCTCTTCTCGAACGGGCGGGCCGCCCTCGGCGATTTCGGGATAGGCCTGAAAGTCAAAGGGCGAATGCAAACCGTAGATGATTTCGGCACGCCGGGCTATGTCGCCCCTGAGCAAGCCTACGGCCGACCCACCTATCGCAGCGACTGCTTCGCCATCGGTCTGATACTATACGAATATCTCACCGGCTTTCTGCCGAAATGGCCATTCCACTGGCCGCCCAAAGGCCAGCAGCGGCTCCGCCAGCGGACGAGCCTGTCGTTCGTAGGTTTCCTCAAGCAGGCCCTCGCGGTTGACCCTGGCAAACGCTTCGCAAACGCCGAGAAGATGCTCGCCGCAATGCTTGAAGCCGTCCCGAAGAACCTCAAAACCGGCTTCATCCTCAAAACCGGCAACGGGAAGAAGCTCGACTGGCGGAAAATGCGTCGCGGCGCCTTCCTAAAGCACTACGACAGGGTAATCTCGGCGGCCTTTAGATGCGCCGACTGCGGCGAACCGATAGCGGAGAGCATGGTGCTTTGCCCGTGGTGCGGTAGCGGCAAAAACCGCTTCGACGCCGATACGCAATTCAGCCATATCTGCCCCTATTGCCGCAAGGGCATCCTTCCGGAATGGCATTATTGCCCCTGGTGCTACAGCCCCGGCCTGACCTCGCCCGCCACAAAGAACACCCCCAACGCCCGCTATCACTCTCGCTGCAAGCACTGCAACGGGAAGATTATGCGGTTTATGCGATACTGCCCCTGGTGCCACAGAAAAGTCCGACAACCCTGGCAGGTGCGTCCTTTCCCGGAAATTTGCACCCAATGCGGCTGGTCTGTCGATACTAGCTTTTGGAACTATTGCCCGTGGTGCAAGCAGGTTCTCGTATAAGACCGATAATAGGGACTTTTACAGTGTTGGAAAACTTGGTTGATTCCACAAACCAATCGCTCCCTTTCCTCTGGGCGGCCGAGACTCATATCGGAAAAGTCCGCGAACAAAACGAGGATACGTTCTTCGCCGACCCGCATGTGCCCATTTTTCTCATCTCAGACGGCATGGGCGGGCATCAGGGCGGTGAAATCGCATCGAAGATCGTCAGCGAGGACCTTCCCGTAATGATTGAAAACGCCCTTAACCGCCTCGGAATCGGTTCCCCGCGAGCGATAAGAGCGCTTCTCGACCGCGCCATCGCCGAGCAGAGCCGGCAGCTCCGCCTCAAAGGTGCCAGCGAAACCGGCTTCAAGGACATGGGGGCGACCATCGTCGTCGTCCTTATCTGGAAAAGTCGCTGTTTCGTCGCCAACGTGGGCGACAGCAGGGCGTATTTGCTGCGAAACGGGCGACTGCGTCAACTCACCCGCGACCACTCGGTCGTATCCGAACTAATAGAAAACGGCCTTCTCAAACCTGAAAACGCCGAAAACCACCATGCCCAAGGCCAAATCACCCGATATATCGGGATGGAGCGAAAGGCCCGCTCCCACGTCCGCTCATTCGCCCTGAAAAAAGCCGACCGCATTCTGCTCTGCACCGACGGCTTGACAGACTTGCTCGACGATAACGAAATCGCCAAAATTCTCAAAACCAACAGCGAACCCGAAACAACCTGCAAAACCCTCATAATCACCGCCAACGAAGCCGGCGGATACGATAATACCACAACCCTGATCATCGATTGGCAAGCGCCGTAAGTGACGCAGGCGTCATAATTGCCCCAGCCGGGAATTTTTTTCTTTACGAACTCCGCTACAATGAGACGATAACACTAAATAATGGGATCATAAGAATGCAAGCGACCATAACCGAAGCAGAGCTATTGCAAACCAGCCAGGCGGGCGGCAAGGAAGCCTTCGGCCCAATCGTCGAACGCTATCAGGCGTTGGTCTGCGCCATTACATATAGCGGTACGGGCGATTTCCTCAAGAGCCGCGACCTTGCAAAAGAAGCCTTCGTAAGAGCGTTCAAAAGCCTCGGCCAGTTGCGAAGCCCCCATAAATTCCGCTTCATGCTCTGCCGAATCGCTCGCAATCTCGTCGGAAAGTCGATTATTCTTTTCGGTAAAGAGTTTATGTCGCGGCAGGGGGGTGAATTATTTTGGGGGGATTTTTGTTAGGATTGGCGGAATTGCACGCAAAACATCTGAAAGCAGAGAAGGGGGACATCGCCGTGCCGACGACGGCTAAACTAAGGTGATGCGGTGGGCAATGGGGGGGGCCGCTTGCCTGTTGCAGAGGCTGAGTTCTTGGCTGAGACCTACCCATTTCCCGGATGTGCCGGTTTTTCTTGGTTTTTGGGGGATTTAATATTCTGTTGTTTGTTGACAGGGGGTGGGGCTTGGATTACAATATGGGCGGTTTTTGGGCGTGGTTGCGCCCTGTTAAAGAAAAGAATTGAATTTACGGGGGATTTTTGTTATATCCCCTTTTGTGTGTCGTGCTATTCGGGCATCGGCCGGTGGCGTTATTATGGTCCTGTCGGTGTGAACGGCGGCGCGGTCACGAAAATAAGAAAGTGAGACGACGGGCATTTGAAGGCCCGTTCCGGGTGTCGAGTGCCGTTACTCGGCGGGTGGCGTTTCGAAGGTCCCGTCGGTATTCGGCGGGGGACCTCGATGCTGAAAAAAGGAGATTGCAATGACTGAACAGACGCAACATATTCTGGCCTGGATGCCCGGGCACTGGGAATGGTTGGTTATCCTCATCGTAGCGCTGCTGATATTCGGCAGACGACTGCCCGAAATCGCCAGGAGCATGGGTAAGAGCCTGACGGAGTTCAAGAAAGGCATCAATGAAGCCAAAGACAGCGCTGATGACCTGGCGAGTGATGTTAAGGACATCAAGAACGACGTCGTGAAAGAAGCGAAGGACGCGGCTGGGCTTGACGATATTGAGCGAATGAAATAAAACGCCGATGCCCGGCACTGTGTGATAGAAGCATCTCGAAGTCGAAATGGCCAGGACCAAAAAGAAGCTGCGTGATCCCCGCGATACGACGATGAGTCTGGGCGACCATCTGGAGGAGCTTCGCGCGCGGCTAATCCTTGCCATAATCGGTCTTGTGCTCGGTTCAATCGTCTGTCTTATCTTCGGCCCATATCTTATTCGCTTTATCGAGCTGCCGTACACCAATCTGAAAGTAAAGTACAACCTGGATGACCTGAAAGTGCTTGCTCCGGCCGATGCCTTCATGGCGTATATGAAAATATCGATGATTGCGGGTCTTATACTGTCATCGCCCTGGGTGTTTTATCAGTTGTGGATGTTTGTTGCGGCAGGACTCTTTGAGCACGAGAGACGGTATGTCCGCACGACAGTGCCTTTCTCGGTGATTCTGTTTGTGGCGGGCGCGATGTTCTTCCTTTTTGTAGTGGCGCCGCTTTCTCTGACATTTTTTCTGAAATTCGGCAGGTTCATCAACGTAGAACCGGCCTGGACGCTTGGGCTGTATGTATCGTTTATGACGACGCTGATGTTAGTGTTCGGTCTGGGTTTCCAGACTCCGATAGCCATGTTCATCCTCAACAAAACGGGTCTGGTGTCACTCGGCGCCCTTCGCAAATCGAGGCGGTATGTGCTGCTGGGCATTTTCGTGGTGGCAGCCGTAGCGACACCTGGTCCGGACGTTATCTCGCAGATTGCGCTTGCGATACCGCTGTATGGCCTGTTCGAGCTGGGCATACTGCTGAGCTGGTTGTCAGAACGGAAGAAAATGAAGAAGGAGAAGGAGAAGAAGAAGAACCCGCCGAGCGAGACGGATGTTTATTGACGGGGGTTGGCGCAGGGGCGGTATATATGCCGTGTTGTGAAAACACGGGTTGGAAAGCCCATGCGACCACGGCCAAGCCCCATGGGCCCCTTGCGGGGATGGCCGTGCCGCGTTGTTTGGCTAATCGAGGATGAATTCGTCTCGATAGGCGGGGACTTCGACGTCCCAGTCTGTTTGCTCTCTGACGTAATCCGCGAATTGCTTTGCGCTGTTTTCTTCTCCGTGGACAACAAAGACTTTCCTCGGCCTTTTTTTCAAACTTTTGAGCCAGTCGAGCAGTTCTGTCTTGTCGGCGTGTGCCGAGAAGCCTCCGATTTCGGCGATGGTTGCTCTGACGGGGTATTCCTGGCCGAGAATTCGGACTTCTTTTTCGCCGTTCACGATTCTCCTGCCGAGCGTTCCGACTGCCTGGTATCCGACGAACATGATGGTATTTTTGGGGTTGGTAATGTTATTGACGAGGTGATGCTTCACTCTTCCTCCGGTGCACATTCCGGAGCCTGCTATCACTAAGACACCTTTTTTGCCGTTTATAGCCTTTGATTCCTTTGTCGATTGGGTGATCTTGAGTCCGGGGAAGTTAAACGGCGACTCGTGGTTGTCCATGAACTCCGTCATCTCTTCGTCATATAGCTCGGGATGGTGCTTGAAGACCTTTGTAATCCCCGCGGCCATTGGACTGTCGAGATAGACCGTTATGTTCGGTATTGCGTTTTCAAGGAGCAATTCGTTAATGTAGTAAAGAAGGTCCTGCGAGCGTTCGAGCGCAAAGCTCGGCACGATGATGTTTCCGCCCGCTTTTTTTGCGGCGTTTATGACGTCGGCAATGGCTTTCTTTGTGTCGTGCCGTCCCTGATGAACTCTGTCGCCGTATGTCGATTCGATGAGTATGTAGTCGGCATGGTCCAATTTCGCTACGTTCTGGAGTATCGGCCTGTCGGGCCTGCCTATATCGCCCGAAAAGAGGATCGTCCTGTCTTCGCCGTTGGCTTTTGCCTTGACTTTTATGATTGACGAGCCGAGGACATGGCCTGCTTCGCAGAAAGTGGCTTCGACGCCGGGGGCGACGGTTATGCTTTTCTCGTACTTCACTCGCGAGAAGTGAGGGAAGCAGTTTTCGGCATCGGCGGCGGTGTATAGCGGATCATAGGGGTATGGGCCTTTTCTGCCTTCCTTTTTGTGCCTTTTGCGTTTATACTTGACATCTTCTTCCTGTATTTTGGCCGAATCGAGCAGGATTATCTGAGCAATCTCGGCGGTCGCGGCAGTGCAGTATATTTTGCCTTTGAAACCATCTCTAACGAGCTTGGGCAGCATGCCGCAGTGGTCGAGGTGGGCGTGTGTGAGCAGGACGGCGTCGATCGTATTTGGCGGAACAACGAACGGCTCCCAGTTTCTGGCCTTGAAATCACGTTCCTGGTACAGTCCGCAGTCGATGAGAACCTTGCCGCCGTTGGCTTCGAGCAGATGGCGTGAGCCGGTAACGTTTTGAGCGGCCCCGAGAAAACGCAATTTCAATTGCATAGCTTTGCCTCATAAACCAATAAAATCGTTCATAGGGCAATTATACTACATTCCGGGGGTGGTGATTGGCAACCCATTATTTGTGGACGAAGGATGTTTGGCAACGGCCGAATGTCCATATTGCAGTAGCGTTTGGGGTTAGGGTCAGGGTCGCCTTGTTGCCGAAGTCCATTTTTATGGGTTTATCCGGTCTACCTGCCAGAGAACAGCGAATCGTGCGGATGCGGTATTGTGGGTTTGGGAAGACCGCCGCCTGGATTTCGATGTCGGGTGATGTGAATACGGTAAGGCCGTGCTGTTCCTTTCTCAAATAACCGTAGGTCGAAAGCTCTGCGTCCAAGTGCTCGAATTCGGATTGCGTCAGGTCGAGAGTTACTGAGATTATTTTGCGAAACAGATTTTGTGGTTCGGACAGGCGGTGGTCGCCGTACGGACTGACGATTTTGTGAAAAGCCGGGTCGTGCTCAGTGACCCAGGTCAGCAGGGGCGGGATTTGTTTGACTGAATGCGAACTGACGTAGCGCAGCCGGGGGATGCGCTCGTCGCCTGTATTAAAAGTAGTCAAGCCTTTATAGACATTCGCGCCCAATTTGGCGCGGAGATCGTCATATACAATGTCGATTTGGCCTGGTTCTCTTGTGCTGAAGCAGATTCCTGCATTGCCTTCAGTTTCTTTCTGTAGCTCCGGGGCCGCGAGCAGTTCGATGCATGTGTTTTGTCCGAGCAGATATGTAGCCGCAACGGTATTAGCGGCGGACGGAGCGGGTGTGCTCTGGCCGAAGAGGGCGAAACTCTCGCGTATGAACGGCGATTGGTTTATGGCGTCCAGGGTCTCGGCGTCGAGCGTAAGATATATGTAGCTGAGGCGTACCGATGGCGTGGTGCTTTGTTGTATCGGCAGTGCTCGTATCGGTGGGGCTGCCTGGACATTTTCGTCCCGGGCCTGACTTGGTTTCGTTGAAGAACATCCGGCCTGGAGGCACAAGGCCAACGATACTGCGAGTATTATTAGAATTCTGCACATTTTGATGACTCCTTAAATCCGGGTTAATATGGCCGTCAACTAAATGCAAAAATGCAATCAGCTAAAGATAAAGATAACGATACTGCAACACTAAACGAGAGTTTGGATTCCGCCTCTTTCGTTGAAATCCACAAGGACAAGACATGAGCCCAAAACGAATTGACGGTCTCACATCCGTCCACCGTAAATTATGGTAAACAGTCGGCGAATTGCAAAATTCTCAGAGAATGTAAATTGGAGAAATTCTTTTTTATCGCCGATAACGTAATAATGTAGTATAATACTTTTACCGGACGAAAGTTAGTGTAAAGTTGTGTTTTCTGTAAGAGTGCTGCATTGTTGTCGAATATGGCTGGATTTGCCGACTATTTCCTGGCTGCGGTATGCGTGTTCTGTTGCATAGCCGCGGTGTTGGGCGGAGCATCGCTGAAATTTGAGAGGGATCGCGCCAGAAAAGTGTTGCTGGCGGCCAAGGCGGCCGTGCTTGTCGCCGGGGCGATTTCAGTCGTTGTCGTGGATATCTTCATAGATGCATTTATCGGGGACGATTTTTCGATAGCGGCCGTTGCGCGATACAGTTCTTCGGATATGGTTTTCATTCACAAACTCGGTGCGGTCTGGGCCGGGCCTGCCGGTTCTCAATTGTTGTTGGCATGCGGCGCTGTCGCGATGTTTGCGATTTGGCTGGTGACGCTCCGAACGGACGGCTCAACGTTCAACGCCGCTGCAATGATTATCGGCGCGGTGATGTGCTTTGGCTTTTCGTTGTTTGTTTTTCTGGTTGCCAAACCGTTCGCGCAAAGCGAAATGGGAGTTGAAGCGGGCAGGGGGCTCAGCCCATTGCTGCGAAACATCTGGATGTTAGTGCATCCCCCTGCATTGGTTTTGGCGTATTCCGTATTTCTGATTCCGTTCATTGTCGTTGTCGCGTCGGTTTTCGGAGGCAATACGGAGAGTGCGGAGCTTTATGTTCATTTGAGGCGATGGCTCCTGACCGGTGTGTGTTTTTTGTGCATTGGAATTATTACGGGCGCTCGCTGGGCGTACCTTGAGTTGGATTGGGGAGGGTACTGGGCGTGGGACCCGGTTCAGAATCTGTCGCTGCTGCCGCTGCTGGGCGCATTGGCGGCACTGCACAGCATAAATGCGATAGAACTGGTCGACAAGTTCAGGCGGTGGACGCTGGCCTTGGCGCCGACGCCTTTTGTTTTGTGCTTATTCCTTGGATTTGTGGGCTCAAGCGGGATTTTGAAATCGGAGCATACGTTCGGCAGGAGCGATATGTCGAGCGGTTTGTTGAGTTTTGCCTGTGCGTGTTCTATTCTCTGGATGGTCTGCCTTATTCGAGCGATCACTTCGGTGCCTGTAGCGTGGGAACAGCCGAGTGAATATCGCTTTGCCAAAGCCAAAATACTCTTTTGGTCAAATATTGGTTTTGTCGCCACGGCCGCGGCCGTGGGCTTGGCAACGTTGCTTCCGGTGATTCTGCAAGTCGTGCTGAATTCCAGCGATATCCAGATTTCGGTGGAATTCTTCTATCGGCGAGTGATACCGGTTGTCAGCATCGGGCTTATCTTTCTTGTCGGGTTCTATCGACTGGCTGATTTGCGCCAAAGGCGGGGCAGCTCGATGCTGCCCACCCTGGCGTGCTATGCGCCCGGGATAATAACATTTGGCGTTCTCTACAGGATGGCCGACTATTCGATTTTGTTGAGCCTGAGTTGTGCGGTGGGGGTTTTCAGCGTTGTTAGCATTGCTTTGAAGTTTCTTGTTGCGTTGTTTTGCCGCGAGAAGATTGCCGGATGCTTCGCTCATTTCGGCGTTGTGATTGTCTTGCTTTCAGCGGGTTTGTCTGGCGCGGACAAGAGTATTGGAACGTCGTTGGCTGAAGGGGACAGGCTGATGCTCGGCAGTTGGGAGTTCGTTTATGATTCATTGGAGAGGAGAACTTCAGGCGGAATAGAGCAGGTCGAGCCGCAATTTGTCGCGTCCAAAGGCGAAAGGCAGGTGTGGCTTAGGCCGCATCGAAGCGGCTACCATGAAATGCCCGAGGCCGACCGCCAATCGCGAGCTGCAATTGATACGGGTGTGTTTGAGGATGTGTGCGTTTCATTTAAGGGCTTGACCCCCGACGGAAAGGCGAAAATTACGGTCACTATCAGACCGTTTGTATTCTGGCTCTGGCTGGGCGGCTCGTTGATTATAGTTGGCTCGGCGATAGGTATTCTCGAAGGCAAAGCCCGATTCCTGCCGACCAACGAAACGGGAAAAAAGGACTCCGCACTACAGCCGGGCGAGTAGTCAAGTAGAAGATGAATACGGCACAAATTAGCAGTCGCCAAACAACAGAGGCTGAATAGCCCGCTTGAGTGCCGGATTTTCAATTCGGCGGCTTTCCCGCAATTCCAATTGAGAACGGATTAAAATATTTTTTGCATAACAAAGAGGCCGGTCAATCGACCGGCCTCTTTTATTCCAGAGTCACTCTTATAACTCTTAATTCACTAAAACCCGACTATTCCGGTATTGGGCAATCGACAGGAAGCTGAGAATCTTTCTTCGTCCAGTTAAGAATCAGTATATCGAGATCCTTCTGGTAAACCCGGCGCTTCAATATACCCTCGGCCTTGTGGTCAAAATCGGCACAAGGATCAGCGGTATCAATTTTCCTCGTCCAATTAACAATCAGCATATCGAGGTCCTTCTGGTAAACCCGGCGTTTCAAAATACCCTCTGTTGCTCCGTCGCCGTCGCCGTCACACTGATAGCCGCTGCCATCCGGCGGTGCACACCAGCAATCTGGCTTCCCGTAAGTCAGCCAGTCGGGGTACGTCGAGTAGTGCGGTGGGAAGCAGCCGGGCTCTGTGAAGAGCATGAAGGACATATCCTCGGTTTCTCCGATCTGGTCCTTAAGCGGCACCCAATTCCAGGCGCCACCGGCGGGGTCCATCTCCCACGCGGCAGCGTCATCATTGAACGCATGCTTATGGTTCGTCCAGCCCCAAGCATAATTGGGCGTAGCATCATCGTACACCGCCACCACACTGAGCCAGTAAACCGTATTGGGTTCCTTCTGGTAGAAGAGGTCTTCCGGCAGCAGATTCACCGAGTAACGGAAGACAGGTTCTCGGGGTGGCCCGATAATATTACGGGGATCTTTGTCGTAACCGACAAACACCTCGTCATAATCATAGGCCCGGGACTCCCAGATTTTTTCACCCGGATGGCTGTAAGGCTCCGGATCACCAGGATTCGCCGGAACGTCTGTCCATATCGACAGTTCGAAGAAATCGGGCTTGACAGGCAGTGGCATAAACTGACCGCTGCATGGCTCAAATCCATACCCAAGGTACGAGCCCCACCATACAACGGCCAGTACAGGCGTGTTATTGTCGCATAACCAGTCGTCAGCCACCCGACGCTCGACTTCAACCTCTTCATAGTACTTCCCAGTCGTAATCTCAAACGCCAAATCGAGCGATTCCATGGTCTCCGGGTGCCGCAGCTCTATCCATGGTTCACCCGGATACGGCTGTCCGAATTCACCTACAGCGAAGACCGCATCGTCATTCCAAGGTTCTATCGAGGTCTTCCAGCCAAACCGTATCGGCACCGGCCCAAAGGGCATTGGTCGTGCCTGGACGGCCAGCCAGTAGATAACCGGCTCGTCCTCAGTGCCCTTCTGAATAAACGCATTGGCCTCGTCGATGTAGAAATTGTACTTCCAGGCCATAAAATGATTTTGTGGTTGGTACCAGAATTGGCAGGGATTAAAGTAGCCCTCAGGCCCTTGCCAGACTGGCTCAGCCATAAAAGCGCCTGCAGGGAAATCCATTCTCCAAAGCGGCTTATTTGGCTCTGACCAGCCGTTCACTCCATGCGGGTTGTCACTGTAAATACTCAGCGTAAACTCAACATTATGCGGGTCCATAGGCATCTCATCATAGAGCCACGAGCCCCAGATATGAATGTCTGTAATCGGCCCGGTCTCGACGCAGCCGAAGTCATCTGCGAGTATCTGCGGCGGCCACAGCGGCATCGGCGACATTTCCATCGTTGCATCTACGTCCATACCCATTGGGCTGAGGTTCGGCTTCTGAGACCACTTGGTTTCCACTTCTGTCCACCTCGCCACTGTGCCCGTAGATGGCTCATCTTCGTAGTGTTCCCAGTCGCGGATGCCGGTATAATGCTGCTCCCACTTAATATAGTTCGGGTCCGTATCAAGCTCAAAGGCCATATCCATACTTTCCCCATATAGAGGATCTATAATCGGGGCGATCCCGTTGTAGGATGGGTTCAGAGTTAAATCCGGCTCAGGTGCTTCGTCAAGCCAGAACCTTACAGCAGCATCCATCCAGCTCCAGGCCCGGGTCTTCCAGCCCCACGGATACTGTAGGGGCTGGGGCTCAGGTGGATTAGGATCATAAACAGCCGCGATGCTGATCCAGAAGACATCGTCCTTAGTTTGTATACTATACTTATACTGCCGGAACCACTCATTCGGCTCTAAGTCCAGATTATACTGGTAGCAAACATCTTCCGGATAGTACCCGTGGTAGGAATCCGTACCGACCTCTTCGACTGTAACACGGTTGGCGTCAACTTCAATCTGCCACAGCAATTTTTTGGGATAGCTAAAGCCCGGGTCCACACCGGGGGTAGCCGGCACATTGGACCAGAAGCATATCTTCCAGCCGATCGGAAGGACATTCGGCATTTCGCCTGGGGTCACCCAACCAAAATACGAGCCCCACCAGTGTACGCTTGTTATGGGCATAGTGCCCAGCAAGCATCTAAAGTCGTCTGCAACAACATTCCAGTATTGCTCTCTTAGCGCGCAATCGGCAGGAGGCCTCGTCCCGAAATAGAGCTGCAATATCGACAAGTCAATAAGGTTGACAAGGCCGTCTCGGTTGAAATCAGCGCAAGGGTCATAAATGCCTGACTGAAGAGCTCGCGTGATGATGACCAAATCATTCGGGTCAACATACCCGTCGCAGTCGGCATCGCCGTGACACTGAGTTTGGCAGTCCCAGCAGTCATACCATATCGGCTCAATCCACTCTCTATAAGACATCTCGTCCCAGCCGGAATATGTCGGTATATTGCCGGTAGGATCGATTTCGATCGGCGGCTGAGACCACTTCGAGTGCTCAATCAGCGGCTTCCCTGGCCGTATCTTCGACTTCGCCGTCGCTGGCCTGACCGGTTGGTGTTAAACCTCCCGCTGTGCTGATACGCGCTCGAGCAAAGGTCGTCCCGGGCAAGGCAGTGCCGGGCACATTGATGGCAATGGCGTTGATTCCAACAGGTAAAAGGCCGGAGTATGCCAGTTCTGCAGGATGCTCCCAGTTGCCACTTTGGTTATAGTCAATCCATATCTGGACCACACCACCACCACCGTTAACTTGCATGTTGAAGTTAGCCGGCAAGCCAGGTATCAGGACAGGCAGTATCAGGCCATCCTCGTCGTCGTTGCCGTCAAGGTCATCGCCTGTCGCTGCCGGTGTCGGCTGACCGTTCGCTTCCGCGTCGGGCACATCGGTAATATCGCCCATCCAGGGTCCTGCTATGATGTGTCTGGCGCCGTTGCTGGCCAGAAGCGTTCTCAAGCATGACAGTCTGCAACGGCAATTCGACGGCGCCATCGACGATGCCTGCCTGTACGACCGGGTCCTGTCTCAAGGCGAGATTGCTTCTCTCGGAAAATTGTTTCTCTAATGGGCGGCCCGCCCTCTGGGAGCCTGTTGCCCGCCGGCTGAGGCATAGCTCTTGGCTGCGACCTGCCCATTTCCCGGATGTGCCTTTTTTTTGGGGGCGGCTCGGGCTGACGATAGGGAGGCGGGCTGATAGCAGGGGCATATTTTGCGGGGTTATGGGCGTTCTTTTTCGATGCAGTAGAGGTCCGGGCCGATTCGCAGGAATATGCGGCTGTCGGCGAAGGCGGGAGTTGCGAAACAACGGCCTTTGAGGTCGTTCTCGGCAATTATCCTGAATTTCTCGTCCGCGGCAATTACGGTCGTCAAGCCCCTGGTGTTGCAGGCATAGACCTTGCCGTCCCCGGCGATTAGGGATGACAAATATCTGCCGCCTTTCAAGCGTTTGTTCCAGAATATCTTGCCGCTAATGGCGTCGAAACAGGTAATTTTCCCCTTGTCGCTTATAGTGAAGAGCTTTCCGGCATAAATTACCGGCGAACAATCACCGGGTGGATCCTCGTCAGATTGCCATATTTCCTCTGGCCTTGTGCGTCCGTTACTGCCGATCATGCGCATCATTACTGTGGCGTTGGGCCCATACGTGCCGCCGCCTATGCAGAACAGGTCGCCGGATACGGCGATGCTCGCGACGAGCTGCTCGGTTGGGATTCTCTGCATCCACAGGAATCCGCCGGTTTGAACGTCATAGGAGGCGACGTTTCCCACTGATGCGATTATGAGTTGCTCTGTATCGCCGTGGCGGTACAAGGTTGGCGTCGTGTAGCATCCTCGTATATTCTCCGGCTGGATTCTCCAGCGGGTCAGGCTTGTTCGCTTGTCGAAGGCGGCGATCCAGGTGGGCCTTTTGCTGTGGTCCTCGGCTTCCTGGACAATGATCGCCATCTCTCCGGCCAATAGCGGAGAGCTTGAGGCGCCGTATCTGCTGTTCTGAAAATAGCCCTTATCCCGCTTTTTCCATCGAATCGCCCCCTCGAAATCCAGGCACGCTACGCCGACGCCGAAGTTGACTATTATATGGCTGCCGTCGGTTGCCGCCGTCGGCGTTGCGTAGGTGGCATCGCTGTGCTTGCGCTCGGACGGCGCTATGAATACGGGCTTGGCCCACAGTAGTTTTCCCGTCTCCTTATCGAGGCAGAGGACGACCCTTTGCATTCCCAGTTGGGTTTCAAAAAAATTGGGCGGAATGAAGACGAGCAGCGATAGAGCCGCCAAAAGGATCGCAGAACATAATGGCAGCGGCGAGCCGAGACGCCATAAGTTTTTGTGCCTCCAGCGAATTTCCACGCGATTCAATGCACTCAGGGTCCCCCCCGGCGGGTCCGAAGGCGCGGCGGTTGTTTCCTTCGGCTGCTTGCTGTCGATTTCAAAGTAATTAAGCAAATGCCAGAAGGCGACTACCAAAGAGGGAATCGCGAACACCAGCTTCTCCGATTGCTCTATTTTCTCTGTCCACTGATCGGTGGGAGTGAAAATGGCGAAAGGAATTACACTAAGCATCACTGCTGCGGCGCCGAGCATTCGCCAGATCGACTTCGCCCTTAGCTTGCCGACGGCAACCGCCAATCCGAGCGCGGCAATTCCGCCCGAAGTGAGCCAGACCGACGCATGCACGCCTGCATCCATTGAGAAGAGATGCTCCATATCAGGATAGCCGTGGTTCGAGAAGAAAAGGCCTGTCTTTGCGAAAACCGTATCGGAGTATCCGCGCCAAAAAACGACAAGCGATGCAAGGGCAATGAAGATCAGCGAGGTGAGCAAGCCAAATAGCGTATTAGGCCACCCTTTCAAAGCACGCCTGGCGAGCGGAACACCCTTTTGCTCTTCTGCCGAGAGTTTTCTGACGAATGCCGCCAGGGCGGCGGCAATGTAGGCAACGACCAGAACGGAGCATGCGCCGACTATGAACGTCCGCCAGGCGGCGGCTTTTTGGCTTTTGTAGGCTGTTGTGAGGATGACGCGGCCGTTGCTGACAACGGGCGATGAATTGCCCCTGCCGGGGATTTTGGTTTTCCACTTTATGTTCGGGCTGTTCCTGCTCCATACCTCGGGCAGATTGGAATCGGATGAGATGCCGAGACCTTCAGGCCCGCGAAACTGAGGCCAGGTCCCTGGCGATGTTTCCTCCGCTTGAGCCGCGAGCGCCGTGCCCTGCGCAGGCGCCAATAGGAATAAACAGACGACCAGGAACAGCCTGGCCGAACGGTTAATTTTGTGCTGCAATTTCTTTACCAACTACTCGATCCTCGAATCGTTGCCGCCAAAAGGCGATATTGCCCAATTGCAGGATAACGGTCGAACATTGTATCATAAACGCTGCAGGCTGCAAAGCCGCCGATTTCACACACGACGGCAATGTCGATGCCGGCGATTTAGGCCAACTCTAAAAAAATGGTTCAACTGCAAAAAAGTTGGTTAGCTTGAGATAACTTTCCGGGTTAAAGCCTTGAAAAAGACGGGTTTATGGCTATGCCATGGCTTAACCATCGCATTTTGGGCAACAGCATATATACCCCCCAAGGGGCAGGAAGAACGCTGAGAGAAATGAAATTACGGGAATTTTCGCACAGCAGCACATCAATGGGGATGAAATTCTTTGAAGAGTGGTTGCTAAAATTGAATTGCATTCCATCCTCACGACGTCTGTGGTACAATAAATGTATTCAGAGGCTCACTTTAATATGGAAGCTAAAATCGACAACGTAGAAAAGGAGTAACACAAATCCATTCATAGAGACATCTATCGTTTGTGGCTCAATACCGTTAATACTTGGCGCACGGAGCTTAACCATGGAAGAAGAAAAGCAATTACGAAGCAAGGCCAGCGAACTGGCGAAAAAATTCATGATCCTCGATACGCACCAGGATACGCCCTGGCGTCTGCGAAAAGAGCGGCAGGACATCTCCGAGAGAACGCCCGGCGGCGATTTCGACTATCCCCGCGCCAGGGCCGGGGGGCTGGATGCGGCCTTTATGGCGGCCTACGTTCCGCCCGACTGCGAAGACGACGGCACGGCATATACCGTTGCCGAAGAGACGATTGACATGATCGAAGGCTGGGCTAAAGAATGGCCTGACAAGTTCGTCCTCGCACGCTCGCCGGGCGACCTTAAGCAGCAGTTCGGCTCCGACAAAATCTCCATCGTTATCGCAATCGAAAACGGCGCGCCAATCGAGGGCAAGCTCGGCAATCTCAAGCACTTCTACGACCGCGGCGTTCGCTATATCACCCCGGCCCACTCGAAGTGCAATCACATCTGCGATTCTTCCTTCGACGAGGAGCGGAAATGGCACGGCCTTAGCCCGTTCGGCAAAAAGCTGGTAGAGGAAATGAACCGAATTGGAATGATCATCGATGTCTCGCACGTCTCAGACGAGGCCTTCTTCCGGATTATCGAACTTTCCAAGTCGCCGGTCGTCGCAACGCACTCGTGCTGCCGAGCCTTTACGCCGGGCTTCGAGAGAAACATGAGCGATGAGATGATAAAGCTCCTCGCCGAAAAAGGAGGCGTCATCCAGATCAACTTCGGTTCGATGTTTCTCAGCGACCAGGTGAGCCGGGGCTTTATAAAACGCTGGAAGAACGTTGACGCGCACATTGAGAAACACGGACTGACCGGCGATGAGAAGGAGGCCTACGTCGATAAATACACCGAGGAGCACCCTATTGGCGACGCCGATATTTCAGACGTCGTCGCGCATATCGATCATGTCGTCAAACTCGTCGGGATAAACCACGTCGGCCTTGGCTCGGACTTCGACGGAGTCGGCGATAACTTACCCGCAGGCTTGAAAGACGTCTCATGCTATCCGAACCTGATCTACGAACTCCTGAAAAAAGGCTACACCGAACAAGATATCGAAAAGATATGCTCGGCCAATTTCCTCCGAGCATGGTCGAAAGTGCAAGAATTCGCTGCGAATATGCGATCTGAACAATAAACCGCCAATAAGCAACACTTTTCATTAAACAAACTTATGTCAATAGATTCTTTTGCATAAAACAGCTTCGGCCACAGGGTTGCAAATCCGGCTTTAGACGGGCCGAAACCGCAATTTTGCACTTTAATCTTTGATTTTTGCGTTCTCGAACTGACCATCGGTCAGTTTGAGATATTAAGGACGTCGGCTTTTAGAATGCCCTGCGTCTGCGGAGCCATCCCGCAATTCCTGCGCCGAGGCTTCCGAGCACTATTGCCCCGGGGGCGGGGACATGATTGGACTCTGTAAGCTTTCCCCAGAGGAGGGTGCTGTTTATGCCGCCCTCGGGTGATATGAAACGATCAATCAAGTTGTCGCTGGCGCTGCCGAAACCTAATATTTCGAGCGAATAGACAGTCCCATCAATAACGATATCCTGTGGACTGTTGAGAATCGAGAAATCGATGATGTCATCGACAGGGCCTGGGTTGTTCGCGGTCTCGTTGACATTCAAGGCGAAATCGAATGTGGCTGCTGATCCTCCGGCGAATCCGAGAATAACTGCGAGATCCACAGCCGAACAAGATGTGCCGATGCCAATGGGGTTGTTGAAATGCCGCAACTGGCCGATCTCGAACGCAACACCGGTATAAACGGTCTTATCCGGCTGCGCTATGCCCGTAAAACCGAGCCCGCTCTGGTAGATCGACTCCATAGGTGCTTCATAAGGCGTGCCCCAGCGAATTTGGTCTTCGAGACCGTTGCCGTAGCCTATGGGTTGGCCGTTGATGTAGGTTACGTTTGTGCCGCCAACATGATTGTTCCAGTCGCCGTCCACGGATGTCAGCGTTGACGATGCCTTTGCCATTGGGCTTGCCAACAGGACAGCGCCGACAATAATTAGTTTTACCACGATTGTTTTCATCACCTGCTCCTTTCAAATACTTTACTGACGCCCGAGTCTAAACTAGGGCACATTATTGTAGAGTTACCTGTTTTCGGCCTCAGTACGCAGTCTGCTGTTCAGACAGACAGCGCGAGGCTGTTCACGACGATCTTTTCGCCAACGAGCGCAACGAAACCATCGAACCAATATCATGGTCAGATTCCATAAAAAGGCGACTGCGTCGCGATAGAAAATCCGCGAGCGCATAATCACGAAAGCCTTCTTGGTATCCAATCCTTTGGGGAAAATTTCAACAGTCCAATCCAGTAGTTAGTGTATACTTTTTGAGAAAAATTGTCAAGGGAAAACCCCTCAACTTCGGTGGTTTCTTATGCTTCTTATCACATTTGCTTTGGGGCCGGCAATTGTAAGTGCAACTACTATAAGCATTTGCGACGTTGCATGGCACTGTTTTGCACCATCTTCTTCGGTTAATGAAACAAAGAAAATCCGGCGTCTTTTTATTGCTTTGGCCAGATGAGCGATCCTCGATAAATCGTATAAAATGGATATCTGAGAAGACATAAACATTATCTCAATTTCGCCGTAGAGCTTGTGTTTCCAGGGGGAGTTTTGTATTGTAGGATAATAAACCTGGTGGAGGAGTGGAAATCGATGGTCAACGAGAAATCCAGGTTGGAAGTTAAATTGAAGTTATGATGAATGGTTATGTATAATCCGCTACAATCTATTGCATTCATGCGAAGAAATATCCGCAGGAGATTTCGGGATTTCTTTTTCTTAGTCAAGCGTTCAAGTAAGGTCCCAATCGGAATTAAGAATAAACTAAGGATGTGGAAGAATGGCTTTTTAAGCGAATCATACTTGATATATGGCTTTGAAAGTAACAATTTGAGAGACTACATATCCGACTATGCGAGGCTGAAGCTGCTAACCAAAATTAACGGTTACTATGCAATATCGCTGTACGATAAGCTTTATTTTAGCCTGCTGCTGAAAGATTTCGAAAAATACCTTGCAAAAACCTACGGCCTGATCAAGGCGCAACGAGTCACTCTGCCTGGCAAGGCCGGGAGCGTTGGTATTGAGCGAATCGCGGATTTATGCAGGGAGAAAGGAGCCCTTGTTCTCAAACCGCTGGTTGGAACGCAAGGTCACGGCTTGATAATGGTCGAGGCGGCGAATGGCGGGGTAACAATGAACGGAAGGCAGGTATCGAACGACGAATTGCTCTCAATAGCGAGAGAACTGGACGACTACCTGGTGGTTGAATTCATAAAGCAGCACAGCTATGCCTCGGCGGTATTTCCTCAAACGAACAATACTGTAAGGATCATGACTCTGTGGGACGAGGACAGGGACGAGCCTTTTATTGCCATGGCGGTTCAACGATTCGGCAACAGCACAAGCTTCCCCGTCGATAATTGGACTCAAGGCGGAATCTGTGCCCTGGTGAACGTCAATACAGGTGTGATGGGAAAAGCCGTGCCAAAACCTTCCCCTGCGAGGCTGCATTTTGTCGAGAAGCACCCCGAAACGGCAAGTCAAATTGAGGGCGTGACCATCCCACACTGGGACATAATCAAAACGGGAATACTGGAGATGGCCGCAACTGTGCCTTTCATTCCCTGCATCGGATGGGACGTCCTTGTGACGGCCAACGGATTCAAGGTGATTGAAGGCAACAATTGTCCCGGCCTTCGCATCTTCCAGGTTCACTCGCCCCTGCTGACGGACCCTCGGACCAAGAGATTCTTCGATAGGTGGATAGCCCGAATAGAAGCGACAGAACGACAGGGCCGAAAATACAAGTTACCCTTCAAGATTTAGAAAGCCCAATGCCAAGACGATCGATCAAGAAGATAAAGCATCTGTTCCTTACGGCGAAATTGGCCGCAAAAGCGTCCTCAATGTACGGTGCCGGCTATTTCAATGTCTTGTCCCGTGCTCTTACCCTGTGCAGCGAGCAGCAATTTCTCCCCGACGAAGCGTTTAGGCTCGGCCTGTTCAATCCCAACGTTTCTGCTGATGAACGGCGCAAGTATTTGAGCAGAAAGAAACTGACGAAGATACAGAAGTCGCTTAATCCGGAATCGTGGGCGCCTCTTCTGAAGAACAAGGGTCTTTTCTACCGTTATTGCATGGCTTTGGATGCCGCTACTCCAAAGCTCTATGGAATTTTTGTGAAGGGGATGGCGGGATGGTGTTTTGATAGTTCTATTCCGCACAGTCGCGACGACTGGTTGTTGTTCTTCGAGAAGAAAGTCGCCGATGAATTTGTGATGAAACCAAACCAAGGCGCTTTCGGTGAGGGAATCAGGGTTTTCAGCAGGGAAGGGGGCGGATTTGTCGATTCCTTTGGAAAGAGGTATATGGCTGCGGACATATACTCGATTATGGCCTCGGATTCCGAGTGCGACAGTTTTGTAATTCAGGAACTCCTCAAGAATCATCCGGAGATTATACGACTTACGGACACTGAGCACCTCCAGACTGTGCGCATTACGACTGTCATGGATGCGGATGCGTGCTGTCATATTATTCATACGCATTTCAAGCTCATTACAGGCAGTAATGTAACGGATTCATTTCATTACGGTCTAACGGGTAATTTGCAGGCAATAATCTGTCCGGCCGATGGCGTCCTGAAATCCGCTGTTATCACGGCTCAGGAGGGTTCCGGGATCAAGACCATGGACATCCATCCGAAGACGGGAATTGCCCTCAATGGATTTCGCCTGCCGCTGTGGCGACAAGCATGTGTCCTGGTGAAGGAAACGGCGTCCAAGTTCCTGCCCTTGCGGACAATCGGATGGGACGTTGCCTTGACGCCGAGGGGACCTGTGATTGTGGAGGGCAATATCTGGTGGGACCCTCCCAACCACCATCGCCGGATGAACGAGATTGCCGATGCGCTTTTGCAGAGTATGCAATGACGTGCATTATTGGGAATTGACAGTCATAGATATCAAATCCCCGACTAAAACGCCCCATCGCGAAATAGCGATTGAATCCCCGGCGGAAATAGCATAGAATCCTGTCGCTGTAGCTTTCTACCACGTTTTGAGGCTGTTATCTTGAAAGGCTGTGATGAGACGAATACTTTACCTATCTCGAGGCGGAGCCGTTGGAGGCAGCCAAAGACAGCTTCGCTACATAATCAGCAGGTTAAGTAACGGCTGCACGCCTATTGTAATCTGCCACAAGGAGGGGCCATTTGTCGCAGAGTTGGATGCAGCCGGCGTTTCGGTTGTTGTTTTACCCCTGCGGCCATGGCGAAAACTCCCAAATGTATTGAGCAGATATCGAGATGTCGAGAATCTGGTGCGATTCGCAGAACGGCAAAACGTTGATCTCGTTCACAGTTCCGACCTGTGGATGAATGAGTACTTGATAAGGGTCGCTAAAAAATTGAATATCCCCTCCGTACTCCATGTGAGAAGGCCGGTCACGCCCGCGGAGATACGCAAACATAATTTCGGCAAGGCCTCGGTTATTGTCGCAATTTCACAAAGGGTGGAACGAAATCTAATCGCTGCCGGTATCGCCCCGGAAAAGATAGCATTAATTGAGGATGCGGTAGATCTGAACGTTTTCAGGCCCAATAACCAGCCGACAAACGTGCTAAGACGCGATTTTGCCTCCACAGCCAAGGTGCATATTGGCATAGTCGGGTGGATCAAACCATCCAAACATCAACTGGAGTTTCTTCAAGCCGCGGCACAAGTAAAGCGTGATTCGTCAAAGAGCGTCGCATTCTTCATAATAGGCGATACTTACTCACATGGATACTTCGCTGCCTTGAAACGATTCGTCATCGAGAATGGGCTGGATGGTCACGTCTTTTTTACAGGCAGACGAGACGATATGCCCGAAATATTGGGCTCGCTGGATATACTCGTAAGTCTTTCCGGCGGCTCGGTAATGTTCGAAGCTATGGCTTGTGGAAAATGTGTTGTCTCAGCCGGATTCACATCCAAAGAGGACTCCGTGCATATCCAGGATGGACGAACAGGTGTACTGCTCGAGTCGAGGGAGCCGATGCTGCTGGCGGACACCCTGCTCCGATTAATAGAACACACCGAGGTTAGAGAAGAAATCGGCTGCAGGGCAACCAAATGGGCCGGGGAGAACCTGGGCATAGACAGAATGATCGCAAAAATCGGGCATCTATACGACCGACTGACAAAAGATGAGAAAACATTTTCTGTTTGAAGAAGGGTTCCGCATCCGACTCTACCGGACGGAAAGAAAGCAGCCAATATCCATACTGCCGCCGGACGCGTGCCCGATTGAACTTCTGCGACGCCGTCTTCCGTTGCTCAAGGATTAACCGCCAATCACCAAAAAAAGAAAACAAGCCCGAAGTGTAAGTCTGTCCCTTAGGGGCGCCGGGGTATTTCCGCAATGGGGGGGGCGTCCTCAATCGCAACATTCCGCCTGAGCCTGCCGAAGGCTCGGGAATGGCCCGAGCCGATAGAGAGTCCCCCAATGGTAGATCGCCCAGTTGGCCCTCGACGTAGATATCGAGATAGCGCCGAGTGGTGATTCTGCCGAAGCAATCATCAAACTGGTGCAGAAATCATAATAATGACTTCTGAAAAGACCTATCGGTCGGCCGCATAAACCGAGAGAAGGAAAAATGGATGGCATGTTCGTCTGATCATGTTGTTTTTCGAATATTGGGACTGCTTGGAAAACCTGATCAAGGTATTTCGCTTCAAGAAATACTGGACACTATTGGTCTGTCTCAAAGTAGCATGGAGCCGCAATACACAAGACCTTTTCGTGAAAAGTGGATTCGCAAAGGCCAAACCGATAACATTCAAGGCGGAGGGCTTATCTAAGCAAATCAGCAATCCGACCGAGTGTTGTCCGCTGCGGTGTCTTCGCGGTCTGATAAGGCTGGGCCGCTCGGGCGAAGCGACGTCGCACCCGGAATCAGAGCGATTATCGCATATCGTAATAACGGCTTTGTTGTATTCGGCATTTTCGTATTACTCCGTTGGGGTTATTGCATGGGCAGGTCGCCGAAGGCGTCAGCGACGGCGGAAATACCCGACTTGAGGCACGATTCGGTCAGCTCCCGCGAGGCGGCGAAATGGAAATAGCAAAAAAGAATCTGTCGGACTCGCAGTCTGCTGATTTCCTCCGGCTGCATAGCACTACTCCTGCTACAGTTGTTCTAAAAGGGTTCCAAGAGTTTCTGCGGCATCACCAAGAAGCAGTATTATATTCTGTCTTGGCAGATACAACGGGTTGTTTACACCAGCGTACCCAGGGCATGTATCTTTGTTGCAAATGATTACATAATCTGCATCGTCCACATTTAATACCGGCATTCCGTAAATAGGGGTTCCTTCCGCTGTTCTGGCGGCAGGATTGACCACGTCATTCGCACCCACGACCAAAGCAACGTCTGTTTCTTTGAATTCGGGGTTAATATCCTCCATAGGCAACAGTTTATCATAGGGGATTTCAACTTCCGCCAATAATACATTCATATGCCCCGGCATACGGCCAGCGACAGGATGAATCGCGATTTTTACTTGTTTGCCTTTTGCTTCCAATAAGTTAAGTAACTGTTTGACCTGAACCTGTGCCTGTGCCAAAGCCATGCCATAACCTGGAACGAGAATTATCTTTTGGGCTGCATCGATAATGGCTGTTGCTTTATTCAGGGCATTGGATATATTTTCCTCTGTTGGTTCATCCCGGGAAGTTTGCAGGTAGGAAACGTGGTCTACTGCACTATGGGAAATTTTTCTTGATGCCGATAAAACGGTTTTGCCCATCAAGACGCGAAGGATACTGCTGTTCATAGAGCGGCACATAATTTGTGTTAAGACAATGCCGGCAGAGCCTACAATAGCTCCGACAGCAACCACTAACAAATTTGATATCGCCAAGCCGACTGTCGCTGCAGCAATGCCGGATAGAGAATTCAATAAAGAAACGGCTATAGGCATATCAGCGCCACCGACACGAATTGAAAAAAGAATACCAAATATTAAACTCATGAGAATTAAAAGAGCCAAAAGAATTACTGTTGCGCTGGAAGAGCTGATAATTACAAGCGGGACAAGGATTGTGATTCCGATTAGTGTTAGAAGATTAAGGATGAAGTGGCCTCTAAGTATGATAGGAACCGAAGTCATCCTTCCATCCAGTTTTGCTACCGCTATAAGACTACCGCTGAATGTAATACTGCCTACTATCAGGGCAATATTACCGGTCAATTTTGCGATATCTGAAATAGCTGCACTGCTGCCGATGAGAACAACGAAAGCAATTATAGCTGAAGCTGCTCCACCAGAACCATTTAATAAAGCCACTAACTGGGGAATTTTTGTCATGGTAACATGCAACGCCAAAAAACAACCAATAAAGGCGCCTGCAACCAGTGAAACCCAAAGTATATTCATAGAAATAATTTTGTTGCTAATCATAGTTGTAGCAATCGCAATTAACATGCAAGCCGCCCCAAGGAGGTTGCCCATTCTGGCGGTCTTAGGTGAATTCATAAGCCGTATGCTTAAGACTATCCCAAGAATACAAACTAAATCGGTTATTTTGCAGGAAATTGCTGACATTGAGTTTCCTTATAATCTTTACTTCTTAAACATTTTCAACATGCGGTCGGTAACCAAAAAACCTCCCACAACGTTGATTGCAGCAAGAGCTATAGCAACGGCCCCAATAAATCGGCTTCCTGTTCCAATAGCAGAGGCAGTGGCTATTAATGCTCCGGAAATAGCAACTCCTGATAAAGCATTCATTCCCGACATCAGGGGGGTATGAAGTAAACTGGGTACATCGCTTATAAGGCGGTAACCAACTATGGCGGCGATAATAAATAAAACCAGTGATAACCAATCATCCATTTTTCAACCACTTTCTTACTTTAGATTCATTGCTTCTAGGGTACCGGCATGTAATATTTTGCCATCCTTTGTAACGAGTGAAGAAGCGATAATTTCATCATCCATATTTAAATTTATTTTGCCATTTTTTATCAAATAAACAAGCAGATTGTACACGTTACTGGCGAACATCCAAGTTGAACTCCTTGGAAGCATGCTGGGTATGTTCAGCGTAGCATCGATATTAACGCCATGCTTTGTGACAAGTTTTGCTGCTTCGGAAATTTCACAGTTGCCGCCTTGGTCGATTGATACATCAACTATAACAGAACCAGTTTTCATTGATTTTACCATTTCTTCGGTAATAAGGATTGGAGCTACTTTGCCAGGTATCAAAGCGGTCAGAATAATTATATCTGCTGAACTAACGCTTTGGCTTAATGTCTGTTGTTCCTTAAATAACCATTTTTCAAGAAGCTTCATGGCGTATCCATCTTTGCCGGTAGCAGCTTCTGCAGGGATCTGAAGGTCTATAATCTTAGCACCCAAACTCATAGCCTGCTCACAGGCTTCCGGCCGAATGTCCGTTGCGGATACAACTGCTCCCAGCCGTTTGGCTGTAGCAAGCGATTGGAGCCCGGCAACTCCTGTCCCTATTACGAGAATGCTTGCAGGCTTGGTTGTTCCGACTGCGCTGCTTATCATGGGCATGAATATCGGCAACATATTCGCGGCCATTAACACAGCTTTGTAGCCTGCGACAGTGCTCATAGATGTTAGTGCATCCATAGACTGAGCTCGAGAAATTCTTGGGATTGAATCCAGGCTTATCGCAATGACTCCCTTTGCGGCTAATTTTCGAACCATTTGGTGATTGTTTGGAGAAGCTGGGTGTAAAAAAGCGATTAAGTATTGCCCTTCTTTCATCATATCAACTTCGTGTATGCCCATCTTATCTGAAAATCGTGGTTCTTTTACCTTTAGTATAAGGTCGGATTTGGCAAAGACTTCCTTTGCATCAGCTAACAACTCTGCCCCAACCGCCTTATATTCGTCATTGGCAAAAAAAGAGCCTTCGCCTGCCCCGAGTTCAATAACTACTTTCGCTCCATCTAATACCATTTTTCTAACAACTTCTGGAGTTGCAGCAACACGCCTCTCGCCCAACATGATTTCTTTTGGTATGCCTATAGTCACTTCCTGAAAACTCATTTTATTTCTCCTAAACAAAAACAATTCGCCGGATAATGTGTCATAACATGTTGAAAACAAGTCAGTTATATTGAATAGCGCTCGAAAAATTTAGATGCGGTAGTCCTGACTTGGCGCCCTCCTGAATCGACATTCTGCCGGCGATTTCACTCATGGGCGTCAGCAGGGGCAGCCGGCCGGCTTTGTCTTCCAGCGTTTCGTAAGCGACGGCGGAAATACCTGACTTGAGGCACGATTCGGTCAGTTCCCGCGAGGCGGCGAAATGAAAATAGCCGAAGACTATCTGCCGCATCCGAAGCCTGGCGATTTCCTCGGGCTGCGGCTCTTTGACCTTCACCACCAACTCGGCCTTGCCGTAGATTTCGTCCGGCGATTCGACGATCTCGGCGCCTACATCGATATAAGCCTGATCGGAAAAGCCGCTGCCTAAGCCCGCTTCTTTTTGGATCAGGACGGAATGACCGTCCTCTCGCAACAGATGCGCACCGACCGAAAGCATCCCGACGCGGTATTCGTCCTTCTTCACCTCTTTAAGGACTCCGATTATCATAATAACTCCTATTTGTCCTTAATAAAGCCTTCTGCAAAATTGCAGGTTAGGCCTACTTAACAAAAGAAAAAATCCTTTCCTGATTTTTTCTTTTTAACGCCAACTCCTTGTTTCATAAGCGATTAGCGGATTAGCGAAGAAAATCACAACGAAGATTTTCTTCAACAACATAGGGCTAACCTGCAATTTTGCAGAACTCATTCCTTAATCCCAAGATCGTCTTTAGTCAGGATGCTCTCGAATTTGTAGCCTGCTTCGGTGATATTCTTCTCGGCGCCTTGTTTGCGGTCTATTACGCATACGATTTTCTTAACGCTCGCCCCGGCCTCGGTGATGATCTTGGCAGCCTCGATGACCTGCCCGCCGGTGGTGGCGATATCCTCGACGAGCAGGACCACATCGTCCTTTTTAAGCACGCCTTCGACCATCTTACCCGTGCCGTAGCCTTTCTTGCTGTTGCGAATAATCACCCAGTTCCTGCCCGTTTCCATAGCGGTCGCCGCCGCCAAAGCCACCCCGCCCAGTTCGGCCCCGGCGATCAGCGTTACATCGTCGCCCGCATACCCGGCAAACTCAACGCCAAGAGCCTTGAGGATATCCGGACAGGTCTCGAAAAGATACTTATCCAGATAATACTTGCTCCGCTTGCCGCTGCGAAGAACAAAGTCGCCTTCGAGGTAAGCTGTTTCTTTAATACGCGCTATCAATTCTTCTCTGGTCATTGCTTTTCCTTTTTCTTGCCACTAAGCCAATAGGCCCCGCCGCAAGTCCACTTAGGGACGCCCTGCGGCGGCGTCCCCAGGCGGACTTGTGGGGACACTAAGTCACAAAGAAAGGACTATAATATATATCCAATAATCTTCGTGCCTTAGTGGCGATCCATCAAACATTTAGGGATGAACCCCCCTCCCTTACGCCTGCCCCTGAGGGGGTCGGGGCTTGTTAACTTACTTTAACCGCTTTCATTGCCTATAAGTGGCCCTGCTTTTGTATCTTTCACGTCTTCTTTCTTCTGCTGCATAACAATCTGCCTCCTTCTGCGTTAAGGCCGAAATAAATGAACCGCTTCCAGATTCGTTGCCTGCTTTTCTTTGTTTGTGTCATTTTCTATATACCGTAGGCCAGAGTTGCATGTGCTCCTGAACCGCATGTATAACCGCCTCGTTATCCGGATTGTTTTCGCCAACCAAAAGATGTCGCATCTTAGCCCATCTGGAATAGATTTTGCCAATTTCTCCGTAGAGATTGTTCACCCGCTTTTCGGCGTCACGTACATTCTGAGGAGTAAGCAAAAATAATCCTGCCTCGTAGGTACTGATCATGCCGTCGGCAAATGCCATATCGCCGCCATAATCGGGCAGCCATTCGGGGACACCTTTTTCCTTTATATAATAATCTCGCCTTTGCTGCAGGTATTCCTCGGACGGTTGCTGGAAGTATAGCTGCTTGATACTCTGCCATACTCTTTCTTCATTAGGGTCATTGGGATCTAATGTCTCACGCAGTTCTTCGGGGAGTTCTTTTTGATAAAGGTGTATGAGCGGCTTTTTTACAAGCCTTTCTTCGTTTGGGTCATTTAACAACTCAAAAACCTTACTCCTGCTAAAAATAACTTTGCAGTGTTCGTATAGTCGATAAGCCGCCTTGCGGTCCTTGCTGTTATCAAGGTATTCCTGAAATCTTCGATGGTCTTGTGCTTCAAGAAAAGCTTTCATTATCTTCAGCGCCTCAACGGTAGGACGCAGCAGTGGTTCCTCACGTTCCGCTTCCTCACTTAGCCGCTGCAACTCCAGTTCAGCCTGTTGCACTTGCTTATATACCTCGCGCAACCGCAACATTTTTTCTTCGGCCAATTGCATATCCTGCTCGCTCGGCTCGACTGCACCGCACAGACTTGAGCCGAGACAGGCAAGGGCAAACAGACACACTGCTATTAGGGCTTTATTTTTGTGTTTCATTTTGTTCATACTCCTTTTTTACTGAATGATCAGTTGCTCATTTATTCTGCGAAAGCGTCTTTGCGTGCTTCACCCATTGGGTTCTCCCGTAACAAATGGTCAAAACTGGTTTGAATGGTCTCCATAAACTCTATGCTGTCAAAATTCAATTCATTTGTCACGGTTTACTTAGGAAATCCTGGTTTAAATACTCTTTGTGCCTTCGTGCCCCCGCAAGTCCGCCTGGGGACGCCGCCGCAAGGCATCCCTAAGTGGACTTGCGGCGGGGCCTATTGGCTTAGTGGCGCTTTGTTAAACGTTCAGTTCCACTTTCCTGGTTAGTTCCTTGCGGTATTTTTTGCTGATTGGGGTTACGACGTCTCTTATGAACTCATCGACCTGCTTGGGTGCTCTGCCTATATAGGCTTTTGGATCGAGGACTTTTTCGAGATCGACTTTGGCGAAGGCCATGTCAGAGCTTAGCCGGGCGATAAGGTCGTTGTGCTTGCCGAATCTCTTCACCTGTGCCGCGGCCGCTTGCGAGTGCAGCCTGATTCGCTCGTGCAGTTCCTGGCGGTTGCCGCCCGCCTTGACCGCCGCCATAAGGATGTTCTCGGTCGCCATAAAGGGCAGTTCCGCAGCCACCCTCGCCTCTATCACCTTGGGATAGACGACCAGCCCGCCCGTAACGTTGATGAGTATCTCCAAAATGCCATCGACTGCCAGAAACGCCTCGGGGATGACTATTCTCCTGTTGGCCGAATCGTCCAGCGTCCTTTCGAGCCACTGCTCCGATGCCGTCATAGCAGGGCTTGAAGCGAGGCTCAATACGAACCTGCTCAGGGCCGTCGTCCTCTCGCATCGCATCGGATTTCGCTTGTAGGCCATCGCAGATGAGCCGATTTGCGATTTCTCGAACGGCTCTTCCATCTCCTTGAGGTTCGCCAGCAGGCGAACGTCGTTGCACAGCTTATGCGCCGACTGCGCGACCAGGGCCAGGGCGTTGACCACGAGCGTATCTATTTTTCGCTGATATGTCTGGCCCGTAACGGCGCAGGTCTTCTTAAATCCGAAGGCCGCGGCGACGGCCTTGTCCAACTGCTTGACCTTGCTGTGGTTGCCCTCGAAAAGAGCCAGAAACGACCCTTGCGTGCCGGTCGTGCCTTTGACGCCCCTGAAGGGCAGCGTTTCAAGCCGATGCTCGATCTCCTCCAGGTCCATCGCGAACTCATAGCACCACAGACTCGCCCGCTTTCCGACGGTGGTCAACTGGGCCGGCTGGTAATGCGTAAAGCCCAACGTCGGCAGATCGCGATATTTCTTCGCGAATTTGGCCAGCAGGTTGATAACCGCCGCCGTTTTTGCCGCAATCAGTTCAAGAGCTTCGCGAATGATAATCAAATCCGCGTTGTCGCCGACAAAGCAGCTTGTCGCCCCAAGATGGATTATCGGCGCTGCCTTAGGCGCCGCGGCCCCGAACGTATAGACATGCGCCATAACATCGTGCCGAAATTCCTTCTCGAACTTGGCCGCCTTCTTAAAGTCGATATCGTCGAGCTTGCGAGCCATCTGCTTCAACTGATTATTCTTGATATCCAGCCCGAGCGCCTTTTGCGCCGTAGCCAATTCCAGCCACAGCCTTCGCCAGGTACTGAATTTCTTCTGAGGACCGAAAATCTCCGCCATCTCCCGCGAAGCATTCCGCTCGACGAGAGGGCTTGTGTAGATGTCGTTGTCGTTTGCCATTTCTTCCCTTAGCTTGGATTTATCATGTATCTATTTTGGCCTGCCCCTTGGGGGCCAGTCGCTCGGCTAATAGTGTTTCTATTTGTTCGATGTCTTCGTCGCCCAGGTTCCAGTCGCCGGCGGAGGCGGTTTCTTCGATTTGGTCGGGCCTTCGGGCGCCAACGATGGCTGCGGTGACTTCGGGCCTGCGGAGGACCCAGCTTATCGCCAGTTGTGCGCAGGTTCGGCCGTGGCGCTCGGCGATTCGGCTTAGCTTGTCCGCCAGTTCGAGAGTTGCTGTGAACTGAGGCTCCTGGAAATCGCGGTGTTTTTTCCGGTGGTCGCCCGCATCTAAGGCCGCGAGCCTTTCGGCGCTGAATTTGCCGGTCAGCAGGCCCCTTTGCATCGGGCTGTAGGCGACGACTCCGATATCATTTTCGGCGCAATAGCCTAAGACTTCGTCTTCGCACTCGCGATGAAGCATGCTGTAAGGCGGCTGGAGCGAGGCGACTTCGCAAATCTGTCGGACGCGCTCGAGATGGGCGACGGTGAAATTAGAAACGCCGATATAGCGAACCAGCCCCTCCTCCTTGAGCCTAACCATCTCCTCCCAGCCTTCCTCGACGTCCTCATCCGGGTCGGGCCAGTGCATCTGGTAGAGGTCGATAACATCAATGCCCAGCCTTTCAAGGCTGTCGAGGCATTCCTTACGGACGCTCTCCTTCTTCAGGCAGGTAACTTTTTCCCTCTTCTCATTGCTCAGGATGCCGCACTTGGTCGCGATAATCGGCTTTTGGCTCGTTTGCTTTAGAGCCTTTCCGACGAGTTCTTCGGAATGGCCTATCCCGTATGCCGGGGCCGTATCTATCCAGTTTATGCCCATATCGAGGGCCTTGAGAATAGCTGCAACGGCTTCGTCGTCGTCTTGAGGCCCCCACCCGAACTCCCAGGGCCCGCCAATCGCCCAGGTCCCCAGACCGACCGTCGTCAACTCCAAATCAGTATTGCCCAACTTCCTTGTCTGCATAATCTGCGTCCCGAAAAACCGAATTTCGCCAATAGGATATTACGGTTGGGTGTGTTTATCAACAGTTTTGTTGATTTTGCCGAGTAGTCGTCAATGATAACCGGCGCCGGGGTACAGCAGATTCACCGCTCGCAGCCACACCGGGCTTAGAACGAGACTGACAACGTTCCATGCTACAATAAGGCCGATGATTCTAAAGGTCGGCTGGTGGATTATCCGGCTGTATCGCTCGGCGGAGCTTTCGTCGAGGAAGAGAACCAAGACCTGGCTGCCGTCGAGCGGAGGCAGCGGCATCAGGTTGAAGACGAAGAGAATCAGATTCAGCGAGAACCAGATGCTCAGTAAAGTCGCCAAGCCGTTCGTCCAGCCGCCCGAGAGGGCCTCGGTAACCTGCTCAAAGTTTACTCTTTCCGGCGCATCGAATATGCCCAGCGCCATGCTGCCTCGAATTGCCAGGCCGGCTGCGACTACGAGGATCAGGTTCGCAATCGGCCCCGCCAGCGCCATCCAGGCCGCCTTTCGCCGGTGCTGCTGCGCCCAGAAAAGATCGTAAGGAGCGCTGGCCCAGCCGATCATCCAGCCGAAAACAGCGTAAGAGATAATCGGCAGAATTATCGTGCCGAACGGTTCTCTCCTGATGTGCGGGATGGGGTCAAGCGTAACCTGCCCGCCATGA
This sequence comes from Sedimentisphaerales bacterium, assembly GCA_041322395.1. Taxonomy (GTDB): domain Bacteria; phylum Planctomycetota; class Phycisphaerae; order Sedimentisphaerales; family Anaerobacaceae; genus JAFGCD01. The sequence continues at coordinate 905,164 of JBGLNQ010000001.1, read as the reverse complement.
TAAGCCGTCGGGTCGCCCAGTTTCCAGGCGGCGAATGCGTGGCCCGCTTCGTGGCACGTCAGCGCCACAATCCAAACGACAAACCACATTAAACCAAGCACCGGATCCATAGAAATCCTCAGTTCCACGCAGAGGCCGGATAAACCCGCTGCGCCTTCGTTTTACCCGGCAGCGAGCGAATCGTAGCCGAAGTCGGCTTGCCCCCAGGGGAGAGCGTTCGTAAACTCAGCCCGCCGGTTCTACTACCTCACAACATTTGTTTTTGCGCTGTTCAGATTGGGGAGATATGGATCGCGGGCCAAGGGAACTTTTTGCCGAATAGTCGTGTTCTGTGTGATGTCTATACGCAGAGGCTCAATTCCGGAAAGAAAGTCGGGCTGCCCATACTCTATTATAAGGCCGATACTACGGGCAAGGCCAGATTTCACGAGGCTGGCCGGGCTATGACGCCTACGGACAATGGCGGCAACATCTACAACTTCCTGGACAATGTGGAATTGCTCAGCCTTGACCCACCCAATGCGGCGGCTGGGAGCAACCCTTATCCGCTCACCGACCCCGGAAGATTCTATCAGAACACATTGAGCGACAAGGTTACGACTGTTCGGAGGCCTTTCAACTCGGATACGTACATCCTTATCTCCGCTGGATACGATGCCCAGTACGGCACAGCGGATGATATTATGAATTTCGAATGGAATTACTCAGAGACAATCGTCCCTTAGAGTACCGACAGTCCTCGGTACGGTGTGTGCAGGGGCCATATCGGCGTAGTGTATGTTAGCAGCCCGTGCGGCCCGGGCAAGAGGAGCGTGAATGATGAAAGATGTTAAAGATTAAAGGATGGTGAAAGTGATGGCTAAACAGATAATGGCGATTGGAGTAGTAATGGTTATGCTGCTGACGGGCAATTTGGCCTGGTCCGAGGATTGCGGGATAGTGAACCCGAGCTTCGAGGAAGACGGCGCGATAAACCTCGCGATAGAGGCGCCTAACGGCTGGACCGTCGATCTGATGGGAGGCGGCTTCGGCGGATACATATACACAAACTGGCATGTTGGAGATGGCCACTACAGCCTCAGTCTGCATTCGATAAGGAGAGTCCGGTATTACCCGGGTGATGTAGCGAAGGTCTCAATGGCCGAGCCGATAAGCCTCACCGGCATTCGTCAAATCAACTTCAATTTGAAGTTGGATAGCAATTACAGTTCCCAGTGGAATCCCGATACATACACGGCGATTGTTATGGTTGACGAGGATGTTGTCTGGGACTCCAACATCGCAGGCTTGAATGCCTTGGGCGAGTATCTTAACCAGGCTTACGTTGTCGAGGGTAAATACAAAGATGATGATCTGCACACTTTGTCGCTGGGCATGAGAATGAACGCCGAAAAGTATGACTACTTGGACGAGATTTACATAGTACGCTGGGATGTAATCGACTGCAATCTTTATTGCGGCGGCGCTGCTCCTCTCGAAGGCGATATTAACCAGGATTGCTGCGTTGATGGGAGCGATTTGAAGCTGCTGGCCGAGGTCTGGCTGGGCGAGGCCATCGAGCCTAACGACCCGGCGAACCTCTATCATGACGACGACGATCCGACGAACTTTGCGACTATCGATTTTCGTGATTTTGCCGTTTACGCCGGCGAATGGGACGGTACGCTATACGGCCTCGCTGGCCTTGCCGAGTATTGGCTGGCCATTGTTGACCCGGATTACGAATACAATCTGTTCACCGAAGACGATATCAGGCCGCGAGGCGAGATCAACTTTATGGATCTGGCGGTGCTTGGCAATAATTGGCTGGAGTGCAGCGTTATTGAGTAATAGCTCTTTGCAATGACGGTAAAACGAATATTGAAGGGATTGAACTGTGAAGCGCATGCGTGAAAAATCAGGGCTTACACTCGTTGAGATTTTGACGGTCATAGCGATCATTGCGCTGTTGACCGGCATACTCATCCCGGCTGTAACCGCGGTGAAGAACGCCGCCAAGGACGTCAAGCAGGCAGGCCAGTTTTCAACCATCGAATTGGCCCTGACCGCTTTCAAAAACGACTACGGCGATTATCCGCCATCGGCGTGGAATTCGGGAAGCATATACGCCGGCGGCCAGAAGCTCACTGAAGCACTTTTGGGGTGGGATCTCTTGGGATTTCATCCGGGCTCGGCCTGGAACTGGGAGGGGAAGGATGCCGCCGGGACTTTGGTGTATAACAGTTCGCCTGCGAATTTGTCTGCGAGAAAGGGGCCGTATCTGGAGTCCGGGACGCAATATGCCTTCACGCTGAAGGCTCTCTTCGGGTCCGCTCTTTTTACACGCAATGGAGAAAATACCTATGTCCTCTGCGACGTATTTGGCGCTACCAAGGTTACGTTGCCCGATGGTTCGTCCGTCAAGGCCGGGGCACCTATTCTTTATTACAAGGCAGATCCTTCGGGGAAAACGATCAACGCGATCTATGATGACGAGGACAACATGACCATTATTCAAGTCAAGGAGGCGGTGGACGGTGTTACTACTCCGTTTGATGAAAATGCTTTTTACGACTGCATAAGAGATCCGAAGATTGCAGCTACGGCCTGGCCTTACAATCCGAGTTCATACATATTGATTTCAGCGGGGGCGGATGGCGTTTATGGAACCGGCGACGACATCCGTAATTTCGGCAATTAGGCCCGTCCAGAAGCTCTATAGAGCGAGTTGATAAAATGGAAAGCGGCAATAACAAACACGGCACAACCCTTATTGAGATACTGGTCGTTATAGCTGTTATTATGATCCTGGCCGGCCTGACAGCGGGCATCGGCACGACCATCGACCGTTATTCCAAGGAAAAGGCCGTCAAGGCTACTTTATCGCTGCTCGATGCCGCGCTGGAGGAGTATTACGATTTCAAGCGCGGCTTTCCGGTCGCAGTCGATGCCGCCCCCCCGCAAGGCAACTGTGAAATAATGTATTTCGCTCTTAGTTCCGTGCCCGGTTCGCGGGAGGTGCTTGATAAGGTCAGCGATAATGTGAAAAAAAATTTATTCAATCCGGGCATCGTACCAGCTGTTTATGAAATATACGACCCGTGGGGCACGGTTCTGAACTACACATATAACTCGGGTGATAGCTTTCCCAGGCTGACCTCGGCCGGCCCGGACAGGAACTGGGCCACCGTTGCCGACAACATAACGAATAGATGACTTAAATTAACCGATTTTCAAGACTGCGACATGATAAGTCCTTATGCTACAAGAAGATACGCAGTATGTCATTCCCGCGAAAGCGGGAATCCACTCGCCCGTCACACTGCTGGATACCTGCTTTCGCAGGTATGACAAAGCGAGTCGCAGGTATGACAAAGCGGGTCGCAGGTATGACAAAGCGAGTCGCAGGCATGACGGGGCGAGCAGGTCAGTTTGAGTAGATAAAATGAACGCAAAACGCAGACAATCCGGGCTTACGCTGACCGAAATGGCGGTCGTGGTGGGAGTTACCGCGCTGCTCGCCGGCCTTGCCCTGCCCGCCATTCGCATGGTGATGGAGTCGTTCGAGTCGGGCGACAGCGCCGCCAGCATGATAAGCTCCGCCCTGGCTGCGGCCCGCGGCCTGGCTGCGAGGGAAGGTCATTACGTCGGCGTGCGCTTCCAGAAGGTCTATAACCGAGACGCCATAGACCCGCTCAATCCCCTTAAAGCTTCGCAATACATGATATTCATCATCCACGATTCGAGCATTTTGGCCAGCGGTTATCGAGTACTCGAAGGAACAAAGCCCATCAAGCTGCCGGATTCGATAGGCGTTATGGATTGGAGAATTGTGGCGAATCGCAGCGATTCTGGAAGCTATAATGAGATTCCAATTGAGGATCCGGTGCTTGGGGGGGATGCGTCGATTAACGATGATTTCGAGCTTACCGACACAACCACTTTTAGCGTTGTCTTTTCCCCTACCGGAAAGTTGGTGACCCGCAGGGTGCAAGTTAGAAACAGGGATGGGATACCTGATACGATAGCGCGTGTGGGCAACATAAGCTCTGACGACGTTTTCAATAAGAAATCGCAAGTGGACGCTGAAGTCGCCATGTTTTATCAGGATGATTATTATGGTGTGCTTAATACGCCTGCTTATCCTGATGTTCCCGCCAAACCCAACCTTGGCTTGGGCCCGGAATACAGCCGGAGCAGGTTTCTTATTTACAACAGGATGGAATTTAAGAGTGCATACAAGGCTGGCACGGCGTGGTCGGGCTATCTGGTGAATCTGACCGGTGAAATGACCTACATCAACCCCAATACCGGGACGATAATTTCAAGGAAATGACATCATTATGGGCAAGTCGCGGCGATATTGCGGTTTTTCTCTGATCGAGGTTCTGTTGGCGGTCGGCACGCTGGCTATTGGAATGATCTTCATAGGCGGCACGTTCCTCGTGGCCATCCACCTTAGTGGTGTCTCAGCCGAGCGAACCACCGCCACAATCGTCGCCAACGAGGCCTTTGCAAAGATTAAAATCTTTCGCGTGAACCCGGCGGCTTGTGCAGTGGATAGTCAAACGCTCTTTGAAACACTCATGTCCTGGCCCGTACCAGGATCGCCTCCTGTGACGGGGTCCATCGATCCCAACGAGTTCGCTTATCCTTCCACGCGAACTCTGAGTCAGAAGCAGTATTTCTGGTCGGCCCTTTGCCGACGGGACCCCAACGATCCGGCCCAACGCACTTTACAGGTGACCGTTTTCGTTAGTAGAAAGGTCGGCGCCGGCACAAGGTACAGAGACCCATTGGCTCCGCTCAATCCGAACAAATGGATAGATCGGCCTGTTGCAATGCCTGTTGGCGTTTCAGGCGCCATAGGCGACCCTGTGCTTACAATAACCGGCGATGCAAGCTGGATTGGCACGGGCTATACGATAGTCGAAAACAGTACAGGAGAAGTATTCCGAGTAGTCAATCAAGGCCCCGGCCCTCAGATTGCTCTTGATCCGGACAAGCCCTGGCGGTGGAATGGGGCGGGGGTTGTTTGGGTTGTTCCGCCGCCTGTTGGCCGCGGGAAGGGGCCTTGCATAGCGGTCTATCAGGGAGAAGTAAGGTTTTAGACAATAAGTGCCTAAAGTTGCGAATAGGCAAGTCAGTTGCCGGGAATAGCAATAAAGATGAAAAAAGCGTTCACTCTAATTGAGCTTATGGTTGCGGTTGGCCTTTTGGCCCTTATCCTGTCCTTTGCGGGCGTGGTCTTTAATGCAAGCATCGAAACCTACCGCACCGCCGCCGCAAGCGCGGAGATTATGCGCAAATTCCGCGCCATCACCGACCGGCTCGACGCCGATTTCGAGGGTCTCCGCAAAGACGGCGAGATATTCGTTGTTTGGAAGCAGAAGAATTTGAATCTCGCGCCTGCTGATTACAACGATTGTGACCTCGACGGCTTCGAGCGGCTCGACAGAATAATGTTCTTCGCAACCGGCGATTTTCAATCGTACGGAACAAACCCGATGGTCCGCGGCAACCTCGCAAGGATTTCCTATATGCTTGCTTCCAAAGGTATCGCTCCTAATATAATTAGGGCTGAATCGCAGCCGAGATCGCAGCGGGTGCTCGCAAGAACGCAGCATATCCTCACGTCCGATACGGGCCTGCCGCCTACTCTCAATCCGAATAGCTTCAGCGACCAGCAGTGGAAAGACTGGCACAATATCTCAGAGTACGACATGATGGCCTCGCCGGATGGATCGCTATCGCTGGAGGAATGGAAACATCTTCCCTGGGACCAGAAAGAAGATATGCTGGCCGTGATTACCGATGTAGATGTTGGTAGTTCTGCTGTCTTGCCCAATTTCAGGGGGGCGCATGTTGACCCGCAGAATTCGAACACCATTCACATGCTTCTGTGTGAGGGTGTAGGCGAGTTCAAGATTCAGGGCTGGTATGACCTTCAAAGCCGATGGGTCCCGGAAGTCGATCCGAATGGCGATGGGAACTTGAATGATTCCGATTTCTTCTTGGCCACCACTGACGTTCCGAGAGTATTGTATCCTTATCGCACATTCCCAGGTTCATGGGGTGTGCGTATCAACAATATAATGTCGTTTCCGCCGACAGGTGTGAGCGAAGCGAATTTTAACAACATTCCCGGCCTTGGACGGGCGCTTAAGTTCACTTTCACGCTGTTCGACTCGAAAGGGATCATAGAGCGGGGCAGGACATTTACTCATATTGTTTATTTGGATAAATAATGTTGCCACTAAGGCACAAAGAAAAAGGAAATCGAAAACAAATATAATAAAAATTCGTGCCTTAGTGTCTTAGTGGCAAGAAAAGGGAAGCGACAAAAAAAATGGCAGCGATAAACAAGGAAATCTCGAAGCACGCCGGCGGCTCTGCGCTTATCCTGACGGTGGTTCTAACGAGCATGCTGGCGATTGTGGGCGTGATGTTTCTTATGATAAGCCGAATCGACCGGATGGCGACTTCGGGCATATCGGAGAATAAGCAGCTCGATCTGGCCGTAGATACCGTCGTGGGTAAAATATCCGCACAGTTGGTCTGGGATGTCCCCGGCGTAAACGTTCCCGGAGGCCCCATGCCGGAATACCACGACTATCCCGGCCCGGAGGACAGGTGGCTCGCCAGTTCCGAGCCTTATCAAGCGGGGGGGGCGTACTTTTGGCGTCATATAAGCGATATCTACGACAAGTTCGACCTGCTCGCCGTCGATTTGCCAATCGAGATTATTCCGGACTACCAGGACAGCAGTGTCATGGCCGAAGGACTCGCCGCCGATGCCGATGGCGACGCTATGGGTGATTCACTATGGGTTGTTGTGCCAGGGATAACTTCCAGTAAAGGCGAGCCTGTTTACGCCGCGGTTCGCGTTACCGACAATTGCGGCAAGATAAATGCTAATATAGCCTATAAGTTCGATCCTTCTGTGGACCCGTGCGATCCAAACTGGATTGACGGCACGAGCCTCTGGCAGATAAACCTGATGGCACTGGCGAATCGCCCGTATGCGCCTCTGACGCCTGCCGGAGCGGCGGCGGACGAGAGAGCATTGCTCCGGGCAAGGGCAAACAACGGTGTCAGCCTCGACCCCTGCGATCTGGCTATGTATGAGAATGAGGTGATCTGGGAGTTCGGCGAGTTGTCAATGCCTTACACGCCGTTTGATATCTCGGACGAATTGGAGTTGAGAAACCGATTCCTGCTGAACCAAAGCGATATTCATACTCGTATCGAACAATTGGGCTGGATCGGCTCCTTCATTAACAATCGCACGCTAAGTGTGCCGATTGGCCAGGGCGGCTCTGGCATGAACGAGGTCGAATGGTTCGCCCGAGCCAATAGGTCTCTTGATCAAGCCGCCAATCCGGCCGACAATCGCTACGACTATCGCCACCTCGCCACTACTTGCAGTATGGATAGGGTCATCAATCCCAGCGGCGGCAAGATGGTCAACATTAATACTAATGATGCAGTCGCTCTCAGAAAAGCGATAGAATATGCCCTCCAGGATACCGGTCTGGCCTATTTGTCAGGATCAGCCGCTCAACTTGCCGCTAACGTGAAAGACTTTAGAGACGACGATTTAGTTGTGACGGCCGTTCAGGACTCTACAGGCACATGGCATTACGGTTATGAGTGTCCTTGCATCTATATTTCTGAGGTTGCCGGCGTATCTACACCCATTGGTGGAGGGGGGGGCAATGCCTTATCCTATGCCGTAGAGCTTTATAAGCCGTATTCTGAAGATAAGACGGTGAGCAATTGGCGGCTTATGATTGACTCCAATGGCGTTACTATTCCCATAAACTGGTCGGGGCCGGGGCGGTTTCACGTTGTGCGCTTCGAAGAGACGGGCAGGACGGATATTGTAAGTTCTATCGATCCGAACCTCACTTCGCAACTCGCATCGACTTATGTTTCATTAGCCGGCAAGACGATATACCTGCAGCGTTTCGTTTCATCGCCGCCACCTGGAAGCTATATTACGGTTGATTCCAAAGCTGTTCCCAGTGGGTTGGCTTCATCGTCCGGGGTTCAGAGCATTCAACGCGATATCACGCTGCACAAGTGTATCCGGCGATTGTGGAAAAGCACGGCCGGTACCAGCGTAACGCTCGGCAAGGAAAACGGCTATGTGGACACCGGTTCGCCTGATATTGTGCAGGCGCATCCCTATCTGGACCCGAATGTTTATAGTGGAGGGTTCAAGAATGTCGGTGAAATCGGGATGGTCTTCGACGTTAACGGTTATAATATGCCCGACGGGGTCACCATCACCGAGGCCGCTCTGCGGCTCGATTTGCGAAAGCCTCTGTATTCCAGACTCCTGAATTATTTGACGGTAATCGACCCCGCAGACCACGGCAATCCACCGAGCGAAACAAAGATCAAAGGTCGCATAAACATAAATACTGCCCCTTCGTTTGTACTTGAACAGTTGCCGTGGATTGGCACGTCCGGGCCGGCCATAGCGCAGGGGGTTGTTGCCTATAGGGACGGCACGCTCAAGGGCTTTAGAAGTATCGGAGAGTTGACGATGGTGCCGGAGATGTGGTACTACCGCGACATCGCTCCAGGCGACCAGGACGGATTCCCGGACCTTTCGCCGTTGGGAATTGGCGACGGCGCTGCCGATGATTTCGAAGAGCGGGATTTGATTTTCCACCGGATCAGCAATCTTGTTACGGTTCGCAGCGACGTCTTTACCGCGTACATACTCGTTCGCATCGGTGAGGCCGGGCCGCAGCGCAGGGTGCTTGCCATTTTCGATAGAAGCGAAGTTAAGTCACTCGACGTCGCCCCCTACAGCACTGGAAAGGTGAAAATCCGTGCCCTGCACAAAGTCGCCGATCCGTGGTAGTGTTCTATCACAATTTGGCTGACGAGTCTTCAGTGCTTCTGGGCCAGAACCGCTACCGGTGTGATCAGGCGTTTATGAGTTCGACTATTTGCGGATGGACGGTTTTATTGGCCAATACCGTTTGCATTTCCTCGCCTTCGTAGCCGGCCGGGTCGAGGGGGAAGATGCTCTTGCCCCGCCAATCTGTCATAATCGCGCCGGCCGATTCGCCGATAATTGCCCCCGCGGCCAAATCCCACAGCTTTGGAGTCGATGCGATATCAGCAAGGAAGCTGCCCTTTGCCACATACGCCATGTGCAATGCGGTCGTCCCAAGATTTCGGTACCTCGTTCTCTTAATGATCCGGCAGACCCACCCGGGCACGCCGTCATAGGTCGGAAAATGGCTGTCGAGGCTGACACTTGAGAAATTATCCATGTCATTCGTTCCCGCTGCGATTCGCCGCCCGTTCAACTGTGCATCTCCGTCTCTTACGGCTGAATACATCGATTCAATAGCGGGCGCAAAAATAACGCCGACAATTGGCTTTCCCTGGTAAATCGCCCCGATGCTGACCGCAAACAGAGGCACGCCGTTGGCGTAATTATTCGTCCCATCTATCGGGTCGATAATCCACCAGACCTTATCGTCGCCGCGCGGCGCCTGCTTGAAGAGCTTGCCTCCTTCGCCTTCCTCGCCGATAAACCCATGATCGGGATAGTTTTCCTTGATTCTCTCGACTATTATCTGCTGGCATCGAGAATCCGCTTCGGTTACCAGTTCGCAGCCGTTCTTGACGGAGGTCTTGACGAAGTCGATTTTTTCCATAGCGTACTGCCCGGCCAGGCGTGCAGCCACGATAGCCGTTTCCAGCATTCTACTCAGATTGCCGTGTTCGAGCACCATATTCCACCTATCTGCAATGTTGACACTATCATTATTTTCCCCTATTCTAATATAGTTATGCAGGCAAGCCAAGAGTTTAATAAGTCGAAAATCCTCATTCTCGCTTCGAGGAGTCAGCGCAAGCGGGCGGGGATTGTTCTGATTGTGCTGGCGGCCTTGTTTGGGTTCTTCGAGTTGATGGCGATGGGCGTAATCGACTCGGAAGTGTGCTCTTCCGATCTAGAAATTTATCCGCGCCGATTCCATATAGCTTGATCCCGTTTTCGAGCGAAGATTTCCGAATCTTAACGCTGCTATATGTATAGTACTCGGCGTTGTCTCCCGATGCCTCCTTGAGATTCCTGAGCAGGCAACTGCCGGCGAGCATCTTTTGAACCGTATAAGGACTCAACAGCTTGAAATTGATGTAATCGAGTTTGTTGGGGGCCTTCCGCTTATCCCGTCTGGGCCATTTCAGAGCATCTCGAACAGTGCCAACGTTGCGAAGGTTCACGCCGGGGACAAGAATGCTCTCGTCTTCATGTTCGATCAGGTATGAAAAGGGCAAATCAGAAGTGTCCGAATTCCTGTAGTGCCTGCCCATCACAATCGTAAACGGCCCGACCTTCGCGGGCCAGAGCATATACGAATCACTCGCCGTTTTCGACCCGCGCTCCACAATCCCCTGATGGTTCGGGCCCAGCTTGTACATGTGATTGCTCTGGTTCGTTCCGCTGCCCGCATTAAGAAAGGAAAACAATCCCGCAATCAACAGCGTGGATTTATGATGCGTCACGGTATATGGCCCGGCAAAAACCGCGCATGCCTCGCCGTGGAACCCGCCGCAGTTGGCGAAGAAAACCGATCTTTCAGCCGAGTAGTGCTTGGCCAATTCCACGGCCTGCCCCACGAAGCAATCCGACACTATTGCCCCATCGGTAATCTTGGACCCGCTGCAAACGATAAAGTTCTCCGCATAGACGCCTGGCCCGATATACACGGGATCTTCTTCGCAGCTATTGATCGAACCATTTTCGAGTCTGTTGGCCCCTTCAATCACCGTAGCAGGTCCAATCCTTAGATTCCTGATAATCCTGCAGTTGCTCAGCCTGCTGCCCGCGCTCACGCGTCCTGCAGATGAAGTTACCGAACGAGCGTATTCGCCGATCATCTCCTTGACTCGCTCGATCAGCCGCGGGCGATGCCGATAAAAGGCCAGAACATAGGCGATATGGGCCGAGAGGCGGTCGTAAATCGGTATTTCTCTGCCCCCGGCCTCGTTCACAACCGCCACTTCCGTACCGTTGCCGAACGAGCTTTCACCCTCCACGATTAGTAGATCGACGTTCTCGATTATCACGTCCTTCTCGATCACATAGTTGGCGATGCAACTGCCCACCCTGTCGATATAGACGTTGTCCCCGATTGTGCAGTTGTGGATTGTTGCATTGCTGATGCCCGCAGCCTTTTCGACGCCATCCAAAAGGGCGATCTTCTTGGCGAAAACGCCAAGCCTTATACGTCCGCTAAAATGCGTCCCCCGCACCGCACCGGCGTCGAATCCCTCGGCAACCTCGACCTGCGACCAGTCCTCACAGCTACAGCCCTGCGCCGAAAGCCGAGAAACCTCCTCGGCCGATAACGCACGCACGCCAAACCGCCTGCTTCTCGCTTCGCTGTCACCCAAAAATTCCGACGTCATCCTTGCACCTCGCTTCGGGTATAAACAATCGTTGACTTACAATCCGAACCGGCGGCGAAAACTCAACCGCCCAGGCCCGACAATAAATCCAATCGACACAGTATAGACGCCCGCGTCCCATAAATCAACACATTTATAACAAGGTATTTGTTAGAACTGAACCTGCGAAACACTCTAAAATTCCCCTTGGACCAAAAATATCCCCAAGGGCCTCTCCCCTATTCGTACAGCCCTCTCCCGGCTTTTTCCCCTGCGCAAGACTGAGCAAAAAATTCTCGCCAAAATTTGGAGTAACATACTGATACCTGCCGATGTGTACAATGTAGCTGCATTGTGATTTCCCAAAGCAGTTGATCGTGTTTTTAATGTCGTTAGCCGGGAACGGACTATGTCGAATCAGCCAAGAGTAGTGAAGGTTTTGGCAGCCCTGCTTGTCTCTATGACAACCGGAGCGATTGTCCTAATGGCGCTCAGCGGAAGACCGCCTCAGGCAGGCCCCTTCAGCCTCGCCAGTTACATCGGCCTGGCCCCCATCGCCGAATCGCTGCCTTCGCGGGCAGCCCAGCAGCCGGGGAGGTGGAGGAGCATTGAAGTCTATTTCAGCGGAACAGCAGCAGGAAATATCGAGCAATTGGCATCACTCTGCGGTCTGGCGGATAAAGAAGACCTCGACTGCCATTTCCTCGTCTGTAACGGTGCCGGAGGCGACAACGGACAGGTCCTCGCAACTGCAAAATGGCAAAGGCAGTGGTCAATCATACCGAACCGGGCATGGAACGGCCCAAGCCAGGCAATAAGAATCTGCATAATAGCCGATGGAACGAACACCCCGCCCACAGAATACCAGATCCAAAGAACCTATACACTGATAGAAAAACTCTGCCAGAAGTTCAGCATCAACGCCAAAGCCATCCGCTACCCGGAAAACTGGTAATCCCCAAACCCCTCCCGCCAACATCCGCACCGCCACGCGCCTGCCCCCAGGGTGCAATACAAAATCCCAGCGTGCCCCCATGACATCCCACATACGACATCCGACATACGAAAAAAACCGGATGCGCACAGCCTACATACGCATCCGGCCCTCTTACAGGAGGAATAATACTTTAACACTCTTACGGGTTTCTATCGAATCTCAGCCATCCAAGCCGGCCGAGCCTAAACTTGCCCTTTCAATTTACTGCTCCTAAGTCAGCCCCTTCCCGCCCCTTGTGTTCTTCTGCACCTGGCAGAGCCGCGAGAGCAGACAGGCCGCATCCTTCGCAAAGCTCCGCAAAGCATTGATATTCTCCACCGCGATAAGCCTCACAGCCGCCTTAAATCCACTTGTCATTTTCCATAACATTTCCGTTTCCTCCTCAACATACAATTCAGTTAATCCTAATCAGGTTGAGGTTCCACATATAAAGACGCACCAAGGCCGACCCTTTATTGTAAATTCTAAGTAAAACTTCCAAATACCCCGCTTTTTTCGCAAATCACCCACAAAAAGTTCGCCTACAACGCAGGCGAACTACTTCGACATTCGAAATTCCTTGTTCATTATTCGATACTATCAAAGTTGAGGCAAAGCCGAAATCCCGATCCATCGGGGCGGAGAGCCCCGACCCAAACACCCTATTCCTTTGCGTTTGCGGCGTGTACGCCCCATATTGGCCATTCTGTGAGGATTCTCGGCCATGCTGTGGGATGGTTGGGCTGGAGTAAGAAAAAGGGGTCAGGAGCCATTTCAGGTTCTTTTGTTTCGTGTAAATTCGTGCTAATTCGCCTGCCCTTGGGGGAGTGGTTAAACTTTCTACGTTCTCTCAGTTTTTTCAGAATAGAGATTGCGCCGTCAACTTCAAGGATGTTCTGGCTTTGGCCGGGGCTATTTTAGCTTGATTGGCACGCCCTTTTCGCGGGCTCGGGAGACGAACGCTTTTATCTCCTTGAGCAGCAGTTCCATCTGCTCGGCGTTCTCGACCATAGTCTCGTAGAACTTGCCGTCGTTGACGAATCTCGCCGCCGAGCCTGGCCCGCTGTTCACCTTCGCCAGAATCGACCTTGCCTCGGACAATGATTTGCTGAGATGCTCGCTCGCATCGACCAATGCGGTTACGAGCTTTTCAGCCTTTACCTCGGTGCTCTTAAGAGTCTCGGTTCCTGCGGCGGCAAATTTGCCAATTTCATCGATTGTCGGCTGGGCGCTCTCAATCGTCCTGGAAGCGGCCTCCATGGCATTTTTGATAACCTGCAAGGTCTCCTTGGCCTGCTCCAGTCTGTCGGTGGCCTCCCCGGAAGCCTTGGCCAAATTAGCCATAGTGGCATTGAGATTCCGCCTGTTGTTCGGGTCGCCGACAATTTTGTTGGTATTGTCCATAAATTCAATCAGGCTTGAAATCAAATCGTCGAGTTTCTGCTGGCTTTCGGCAGGGAAAAATTCGCTCGTTACTCCGGTCGAACCCTGCAGCTTGCTGTTGGCGGTGAGAAACCCAATGCCGGGTTCGTTGACGTCGTAGTGCGTCAGTTGCAACTCAATGTAACTGCTGCCCAGACCGCGCGTCATCAGCTTTGCCTGCACATCGTTTGGGATGTCGCTGAACATCTCGTCGATGCTGAGTACAATCAATGTCTGATGATGAAATACGCCTGTCTCCAAATCCTTCATTACCTTCGGGGGCTTGACTTCCGTTACCCTGCCAATCTGGTATCCGCAAAATCGAACGGGGGTATCGGTCTGCACTCCGGGCGCCCGCGGGAATTGAACAAGTACGTTAAAGGATCCCATTTTGCCGACCAGCCCCGGCAAATCGCCGAACTTGAAGACGAGCCATCCGAGTGAAGCCATGCCGGCCACTACGAAAATGCCTACGATAACGTTTCGTCTTCTCTGGAGGGTCTCATAGTCACTCACTTTTTCGGTCCTTTCATATCGGTGCGGCCTTCCATAAACAGCTCCCTTATGGCCCGCAAGGGATAGCCGCTGTCGTTAAGCTTTCTAATGAGCATGACCCGCTTGATGCAGTGGTTGTCGAACAACCTTCTGCCGGTCGCGGTAACTTCCGTCGGCTCAAGCAGGCCTACCATAAGGTAATATTGCAGAGACTGGCGTGAAACGCCAGCTTTTTTTGCCGCCGCACCTATTGGCACTAATTGACTCTCTTGACTCAAAGCATACACCTTTTTGAATGGCCGACAACGCCCGGCTCGACACAGGCCATAAGCAGCCCGGAGAAGATTACCCCAGGCCCGGACTCATAGCATTCTGATTGCCTTATCGTCTGTTTTATCGGGTGATTCGGGCTTGATGATAAGTTTTTATGGCCGCTGGACGCCATTTTTCGGGCAGTTCCCACCCCGTTTGGCGGCTTTAGGGCCATTTCTGGATGCTTTTTCTGCCGCCGAGGCCGTCAGAGACAGCATCGAAGCGCCGAACTGCTCGAAGGTCAGGGCGGGCGAAGCCCCTTCAACGGCATCCTGCCGCATCGTTTTCGCCAGAGAATGCGAGATCATTACCACATAATCGAACCGGCCCGGAATCCGATCCTGGTTTTGGCGAAACGCCTCCCGCAATAAGCGTTTCAGCCGATTTCGCACCACGGCATTTCCGCAGGATTTACCCACCGAGACGCCCAGACGAGCATATTCACAATCATTCGGCGCGGCAAAGAGCGTCAACAAGCTATCACGCGTGCTGATCCTGCAAGCCAGAACGCTCCTGAACTGACTGTTGTTGAGGAGTCTTTGTTTCTTTGAAAAGGAAAACCGCTTCAATACAACTCCGTACAAATTCTGGAAAGCCAAGGTCAAGGGCGATGCGATAAGGATAAATCCACTCTTCACTTCTCCTTATCGAGACAGTAATCATTGAGATGGGCGAAACTCAGGCTCACTATTCCAGCCCCAATTGCCCCATCTGCGCCGCCAGGCGAGAGTACAAGTTTTTTACGAGAACCCAACATAAAACCGTGATGAGCACAACAACCACCGTCAGGACAATTTTTGTGGGCATATTCCACCTCGGATTAAACCACACAAGCGGCAGCGCAAATGGGCCTACGCACAACAAGGCAATCACTACGACATGAGTGGAGAAATACCATTTGGTCTGCGTCCGTCCGGGCTTCGTGAGAAACTCGCCGCAGTAACGGCACTTGACGGCCTCGTCCTGTATTTCTTCGGCACAATAAGGACACTTTTTCATGGTCTTGCCTTTCGAGCCGCCGGCAGAAGGGGCTTTCGCCGGCTAATCATGTATTTCCTGAAGTTTTCCGCCTTAAGCTCTCCGCCCACCAGAAAACCGATTATGCCGAGGGCGAAAAGCGTAAAAGGCTGAAGCGCCGCGACATCCGTGTGTTTGACGATCTTCAGCCCGCTTTCGCCTATGATCAAGCCTATTACAATGAACCCAACCACCTGAGGTATGCGCAGTTTCTGGAAGATCAATGCGCCTATCAGTCCCCCGAAAATGCTCACGCCAAGAACAAACAACACGCTAAAGTCTATGGTTTCCACGAAACTGTCGAACCTTATTCTATATCAAGAATACGATAAAAAATCTCCGCATCGGGGGCATTAATCAGTGCATTGCGCAATTCTTCATTTTTAAGCTTGGAGCTGAGCCGCGCCAACAGCCTGATGTATTCTGTATGCTGATACTTCCCTGCCGCAATCATAAAAATCAGTTGAACAGGCTTGCCGTCCAACGACTCATAATCCGTTATGGGCACACGGCAAATCCCCACGCTCATCACCGGGCCGTCAACGGAATCCAACCTTACATGAGGCACGCCCATCCCAATCCCAATCCCCGTGCTCATCAGCTCCTCACGACGGAAGATCGCTTCGCAAAGCCCTTCTTCATTCTTGACCCCCGGCGCCGCACCAAGAGACTTCACCAGCGCCCTGAGCGCTTCGGCCTTGCAAGCACATTTCAGAATCAATACGCGTTCTGGTTCCAGAACGCCGGACAATTCAACAGGGCCAGCCATTTCTGCTCCATTCTTCCCGGCAGGACAGAGGCAGTCCCTCGGCCACACACCGAAATCACCGCCGACAACTTATTAACAGTAATATTTCTGATGGAAGTGGAAAACACCTTACAGCAAGAGGGAATTCAAGCGCCTTCACGAAGTCTCCTGGCATGCACTACCTAAAAACCTTTATTTTACAAAAATTCTCCCTAACGTCAAATCTTTCTTCCTTCCTAAATTTGGTTCGATTTTCGATTCCCGCTCAGACTCCGGAAGGCCGGGGGGCGAAATCGGTAATGAACCGGCAATATCCACATCAAAACAGCGTATCCAACGTCTTTACTTCGCATCAACCGTCAGCCCGGGCCAATCGTCTGTTCTGAACGGCGAGGCGGGCAGGCCTTCTTTGTTGTAGAGATTGCATATCGGATTGTCCGCCCAGGCGTAGCGCACGGCCACCGGAGCGGCGACTGCCTCGCTGCTGACTACGACTGCGGCGCCTTCGATTTTAGCATCGGCCCAGACAAACTTCTTATCCTCGCCGGCAATAGCGAATCCCTTCAAAGGCTCTTCGCCCTTTGCAATAAGGCCGCCGCCGACGTGGTCGAAACTCAGAATAACCTTGCCGCCCTCGACCTTCATCGATTTGTAAAGCGGCCCGGAATACACGATTTTCTTTCCATAACTGTTGCCCAAAACCCACAGCGCCAAGCGTTTGCCGACATCCTGCTTGTTCTTGGGATGTATATCCTTCGCATCTCCGATATCTATGATCACCGCCATGCCGGTATTGGGCAGAGCCAGCGTCCTTAACTGTGCCTCTCGCAATTCCGCCCAATCGCTCTCGCCCGGCTCATCTTTAACGGCCATGAAATTCGCCAACTGCACGAAGATAAACGGGAAATCGCCCTGGCCCCAGGTCTTGCGCCAACTTTGGATCATCGCCGGAAACAGCAAACGGTATTGATACGCCCGTCCGGCGTTCGACTCGCCCTGATACCATATCGCCCCATGAATCCCATAAGGAATCAGCGGTGCTATCATCGCGTTATAGAGACCCGCGGGAAAATTGGGGTTGTCGGGTCCGGACGGCCCCCGAGGCCTTCGCGGTGCATTCTTGCCCTCCTCTTTGGCTTTCGCAGCAGCTTCTTTCCACTGCTCGACCTTCTTATCGTATTCAGCCTTGGCCTGCGGATACTTCGCCATCGCTTCGTCGAATCGCGTCAAGATGGGCTTGAAATCCTCGTCGGTCTCGAGCATATCTCGCGTTGTCCAGGCCTCCGCGGGAGTGCCGCCCCAGGATGTATGAATCAGGCCGATGGGAACATCAAGCTCTTTGTGCAATTCTCGGCCGAAGAAGTAAGCCGCCGCAGAGAAACCGCCGACAGTCTCGGGGCTGCATTCGACCCAACTGCCCTTGCAGTCATCTTTCGGCTTCCTCGCAACTTCACGCTCAACCTGAAACAGCCGAATCTTCGGATAATTCGCCGCCGCGATCTCATCCTGCGAATTAGCCGATGATTGAACCGACATCTGCATATTCGACTGGCCCGAACCCACCCACACCTCGCCAACTAAGATATTCTTGATAGTTATCGTATTCTTGCCATTGAGGGTAATCTCATAAGGCCCTCCGGCCTTAGGCGAAGTCACATTGAACCGCCACTTGCCGTCTTTATCGGCGGTAATGCCCCACTGCATGGAATGCCAGCTTACAGAGACCATAACCTCCTCGCCCGGCTCGGCCCAGCCCCAGATAGCCACCGGCTCCCCTTGCTGGAGAACCATATTATCCCCAATAATCGCCGGCAGCCGAATATCCCCAAAAGCCACGCCAACAACCAGCAAAACACCCAACAACCCCCAAACAATCCGCCTGCTGAAATTCATTCTGATTTTACTCATCTTCTAAACTCCCTAAAAAATCTTCAATGAAGTTCCGGCCAGTGAAAGCCGAAGCACGAAATCCTAAATCCGAAACCCCCCAAGGAATCCCTGGCGGGACAATAACTAAAATTCAAAATAGCAAATATTCGAAACAAAACTACCAACGTCGGATACTATAAACCACCAGCCCGGCTTTGCCAAGTATTTTCAGATACACCTGCAAGATGTGCGCGGCGGCTTGTCGGCCCAGGCGCGCTGGGGTATCCGCAGACCGAACCGACCACAACGCTGTTCACATTAGGCCCATAATCGCCGGAATATTGCAGAAAAAAAGGCATCCGAGCGGCATGAAATAGCGAAAAATGAACTTTAACTTTGCCCTTTGGGTATCAAAGGCATATACTACGAGTATCGAAACGATGTTATTGGAGAAATGCAGCATGTTCAAGAAAATTGTGAAACCAAACTATTCGAGCCTTTTAGGCCTTTGTGTTGCGATGCTCGCCATCGCGGTAATCCTGGTCGGATGCAAAGAGACGACCCCGAAACCGCCCCCGAACGGAGCAAACGAGCCTCCAGAAGTGCAGCCAACGCCTCAAACGCCCACCGATTCGCCGCCAAAAGCGAACAACCCAACCACCGCCACCTCACACCCCCTCGCCATCGCACCGGTTGCGAGCAAGAAGAGCCTCATAGATGTCCTCAGAACCGCGAGAAGCTGGGGCATTGCTCGTGAGTTCACGCCGCTTTTCGGCCGGGACGCGCCCGACTTCACCCTGACAGATATCAACGGCAAAGAGCATAAACTCAGCGACTACCGCGGCAAAAATGTTATTCTCGATTTCTGGGCGACGTGGTGTCCGCCCTGCAAAATGGCCGTTCCACACCTGATTGAATTACGCAACACTATCGGCGAAGACAAACTCGCCATCCTGGCCATCTCTTACATATCCCCACGGAATACCGAAGATATGATCAAGAATTTCGCTGCTGCCACAAAAGCCAACTACCTGATCTTCACCGTAGGCGGCGACGGCCTCGGAGATCCCTATGATTCTGTAGCGAGCCTGCCGACCGTATTCTTCATCGATCCCGAGGGCAAGATAAAGATCGTTACTTCAGGACTGATGCCGCTGGATGATTCCAAGGCGGTACTCGAAGCAGAATGGCCCGAAAGACCGATTTGACCGCATTCAAAGCCGCCGCCTGCGTCAAAAGTCCAAGTTACAAGCCCCGACCGCAAGGGCGTGTTGCTCAAATACGAAATCCGAATATCGAAATACCAAATCCACCTCGGGATCCCTGGCGGAACAAATTAAAAATACTAACGTCCAAATCAGGAAACCCTATTCTGACGCAGTCAGAACAGTTTTGGTCATTTCAATTTTGGTTATTAGAGCCTGTCCCCCAGGGATCCCCTGGCTGATTTATAATTTAGGATTTAGTGCTTAGGATTTCGGCGTCTCGACCGTTTTGGTGGAGGCTTTGAGCAAAGAAAAGGACTTGTTCCTGAATCTTATTGAGATGCAGACGATTCAGAAGCACTATCAAGAGCTCGGCAGAGAGCCTACTGATATCGAATTGGAGACGCTTGCTCAGACTTGGAGCGAGCACTGCGTTCACAAGACGCTGAAAAGTTCTGTGGATATGGAACTGCGGGAAGCCAATGAAGACACGGCCAAGCCCCATGGGCCCCACCGCAAGGCGTCCCTTACGGGACTTACGGGACTTGCGGGGATGGCCGTGACACGGCAGGTGCATTTCGATAATCTTCTTAAGGATACCGTCTTTCGGGCGACGAAGGAACTCGATAAGGACTGGTGCATATCG
Organism: Sedimentisphaerales bacterium; assembly: GCA_041322395.1. GTDB lineage: Bacteria > Planctomycetota > Phycisphaerae > Sedimentisphaerales > Anaerobacaceae > JAFGCD01. The sequence goes on along the minus strand of JBGLNQ010000001.1, from coordinate 885,071 downwards.
GTTTTTGCGGACAATGCCGGCGTGATCGAATTCGACGACGATTCGGCCGTGTGCTTCAAGGTCGAAACGCACAATCATCCTTCTGCGCTCGATCCTTACGGCGGGTCGGCTACGGGGATCGGCGGGGTGATTCGGGACCCTATGGGCACGGGGATGGGGGCCAGGCCTATAGCCAATACCGATATATTCTGTTTCGGGGAGCCGGATAAGAAGCTGGACGAGATTCCCAAGGGCGTTTTGCATCCGAGGCGGATTATGAAGGGCGTCGTGGCCGGCGTTCGGGACTACGGCAACAGGATGGGGATACCGACCGTCAACGGGGCGATCTATTTCGACGACAGGTATATTGCCAATCCGTTGGTCTATTGCGGTAACATCGGCATAATGGATAAGGACAAATGCTTCAAGAATCCGCAGTCGGGCAATTTGATTGTTATGGTAGGGGGGCGGATCGGCAGGGACGGAATACACGGGGCGACCTTCTCAAGCGGCGAAATGACGCATGAGCACGAGACTATTTTCTCCCATGCGGTTCAGATCGGCAATCCCATTACCGAGAAGAAGATGCTCGACGTCTTGCTTCAGGCGAATGAGGCGGGTTTGTACGAGGCGATTACCGATTGCGGGGCCGGGGGCCTGAGCAGCGCCGTCGGCGAGATGGGCCAGAAACTCGGGGCGGAGGTCGATTTAGAAAAGGCGCCGCTTAAATACGCCGGCTTGAACTATACCGAGATATGGATCAGCGAGGCTCAGGAGAGGATGGTTGTAGCGGTCAAGCCGGAGAATCTGGCGGCGATACAAAAGATATTCGACGATGAGAATGTCGAATCGACGGTGGTGGGCAGGTTTACGGACGATAAGAGGCTGACTTTGCGATACGACGGCGAGCGGGTCGGCGAGCTGGATATGGATTTTCTGCACGACGGCGTGCCCAAATACTCGCGCAAGGCGGTTTGGGAGACTCCGAAGCTGACCGACCCGAGCATACCCAGGAAGGATAACTACACCGACGAGCTTATGCAGATTCTTTCATCGTACAACGTGGCCAGCAAGGAGTGGGTTATTCGCCAGTACGATCACGAGGTGCAGGGCGGTTCGGTTGTTAAGCCGCTGACGGGCGTTTGCAATGATGGGCCGAGCGACGGGGCGGTGATTCAGCCTAAGCTCAATTCCAACAAGGGCATTGCAATCAGCTGCGGGATGAATCCTGTCTATGGCGATATCGATCCGTACTGGATGGCGCTGGCGGGGATTGACGAGGCGATACGGAATGTCGTATGCGTTGGCGGGAGGTTCGACAGGATTGCGATTTTGGATAATTACTGCTGGGGCGACTGCACGCGGCCTGAGACGCTTGGGCCGCTGGTGAGGGCATCCCAGGCCTGCTACGACGGGGCGATGGCTTTCGGGACGCCGTTTATATCGGGGAAGGATTCGCTGAACAACGTATTCGCATGTGAGGATGGAAGACGTATATCCATCCCCTCGACACTTTTGATAAGCGCGATTTCAATTGTCGATGATATCGATAAATGCGTTACGATGGATGCGAAGAAGGCGTCGAATTTGCTGTTTATAGTGGGCCGGACGGATAACGAGTTGGGCGGCTCGCACTATTATAAGATTAAGGGCGAGTTGGGCGCGAGTGTTCCGAAATTGGATCTTCGAGTTGCTCCGAAGATTGCCGGTAAGGTCGCCGAGGCGATTGCCGGCGGTCTTGTTGCGAGTTGCCACGATTGCTCCGAGGGCGGTCTTGCCGTTGCTCTTGCAGAGATGGCATTTGCCGGGGGTCTGGGCATTGAAGCCGATTTGCGGGGCCTGCCCAAGAGCACAGACTGCCGGCGAAACGATGCTCAACTTTTCAGCGAATCGAACAGCCGGTACATCGTGGAGGTCGAGCCGGACAAGTACAATGCCTTCGCAAAGCTGATGCTGAATCTGCCGTTCGGCCAAATCGGGAAAGTAACCGAAGATAAGAAGCTTGTGATAAAATCAGAGGACGGCAAAACGATAATCGAATCGGATATAAAGTCGTTGAAGGATGCGTGGCAAAGGACGTTTGACTGGTAGCAAGGGATTTATTATCTATTATCAACGGTTTATTAGTTGGAACGACAAGGAAAGGTTTCGCTCGCGGAGAGCACGCAGGAAGATGAGTCCAATTAGTTTTAGGGTATCTTTAGCCTTTTTGAGTGCGGTCATTTTCTTGGCTGAGGGGCAATGGGACCATGCTCAGGAGAGACCTCCAAAAGAAACAGAAGTTTCAAGCAGAACGCCTGAGGTTAGCGAGCTAATCGACAATCTATATTCACCCGATCCGGGGAGCCGGGTGAACTCTGCTTGCAGTCTGGCGAGCATGGGTGAGCGGGCAATTCCGGCAATACCGGCTTTAGTTGAATTATTGGGCGATGATACAGTACTATTGGGTGGGTGGAAGGGGGCTTCGCCCGGCACAGAAGCAGCGGAAGCACTAGGCAAAATAGGGGCCGCCGCAGTAAAACTGTTGATTGCCGCCCTGAATGATGAAAACCGCGTGGTGCAAAGGAATGCTGCGCGTGCATTGAGACTTATAGATGTAGATGCAGTTGAGGCATTGGTCGTTGCGTTGCGAGACGAGAATCCGAATGTTCGGCGTCAGGCCTCGATAGCTTTAGGAGAAATAGGCGACAGGCGCGCGGTAGAGCCACTGATTTCGACTGCAAAAGATCCCAACGGACTTGTCCGCGCCGACGCGGTTCAAGCACTTTGCAGAATAGAGGACCCGCGGGCGTTGGATGTTTTGATTTCCGCACTTAGGGATGGGAACGTGGATGTGCGAAGAAATGCTGCAAGAGCATGGTACGATGGAGCGTGGTGCAGGGATTCTCGCTGGGTCGATGGTCTTCTTTGTGCCCTGGATGACGAAGACGGAGCGGTTCGCCAGGGTGCTGCATGGGCGCTTGGTGTGACAAAGGACCCGCGGTCGGTGGAAGCACTGGCTGCTATGCTAAAAGATGAGGAGTACTTTGTTCGCAGCAGTGCTGGATGGGCACTGGGAGCAATAGGGGATGCTCGAGCAGTAGAACCGCTGATTCTTGCTTTAGCCGACGAGAATCACGATGTGCGAAGAAGGGCTATCCATGCATTGGGGGCAATAGGGGATAGGCGCGGGCTGGAGCCGCTGGTTTCCTCTTTGAAAAACAAAAGATGGGAAAACAGGATGGCTGCGGCGAATTCTCTTGGGAAGATTGGCGATGCAAAGGCGATAGACAGTCTGATCGCCGCATTCAGCGACGAGAACTTTCAAGTCAGGGTCTCTGTGGTCCAAGCGCTCGGAGAGACAGGAGATGCCGGTGCGACTGATATTCTTATCGGCGCACTGAAGAGAAACGACCCAAAGGATGTAGATCGCTTATTGAAGCGAGGAGCGGCAGAAGCTTTAGGCAAGCTCAAGAGCAAGAGAGCAGTAGAACCCCTGATTGATGTCCTTTCAGACAAGAACAATATTCGCCTTGTCAGAATAGCTGCGGCGAAGGCGCTTGGTGAAATTGACGATCCACGAGCCGCGGAACCTTTGCTTGAAATCTTGTTAGCGTGGGAAAAGCATGTTGAACTGCGAGAAGAAGCAGGACGTGCGCTGGGAAAGATACAGGCCACTCGGGTATTAGAACCTTTTTTGGCAGCACTGAAGAATAAGCATGAGAATTGTTATAAGCGAGAGAGAGCAGTCTGGTTACTGGGAACGATAGGTAATGCTCAGGCAATAGCGGGTTTGGCAGGTGTTCTGGAGGACAAAGGCGAAGACGTTGAGATACGCTGTTCGGCAGCAGAAGCGCTGGGAAAGACGCAAGCCTCCCAGGCAGTAAATACTCTGACTTCCGCATTGAAAGATAAGGACGCACGTATCCGAGGTAGGGCTGCATCGGCATTGGGGAGTATCAAGGATCCCAAGGCAGTCGCAGCCTTGCGCGCGGCGTTGAAGGATGAGGCCCCCGATGTGCGAAGGAATTCGACATTCGCACTGACATGTATTAGCGGTCAAGATGCAATTGAACCTTTGGTGGATTTGCTAAGACATCAAGATTCCGGCGTGCAGGATTCGGCTGTTTGGGAACTGCAGAACATAACGGGGAAAATATTCGGTAAAGACCCTGGAAAATGGGAAAGGTGGTGGAAGCATAACAAGGATAGTGTTTATGAGAATTGACTGATTAAAAAATGGCAGAGTTGAGCCCCGTTAAGAGTTTTATAATGGGGGATATGACACGAAAAGGGAAGGTTTCTGATACGGTGATAGTATGATGCAAAAAGGCGAAATTTCTAACGTGGTAAGAGCTATAGTATTGCGTGCGGCCGGTATTAACTGCGATATGGAGACTGAGTATGCGCTTGAGTTGGCGGGGGCTAAGGCCGAGCGGGTGCATATTAACAGGATAATCGAAGATAAGGGGATGCTGGATGATTATCAGATAATCGTTTTTCCGGGAGGATTCAGCTACGGCGACGACGTCGCTGCGGGCAAGATACTGGCTAACCAAGTTATGCATCATCTCAGCGATTCCGTGCGGAGGTTCATCGACGACGGGAAATTAGTGCTGGGGATATGCAACGGCTTCCAGGTTCTTGTCAAGGCCGGGATTCTTCCGGGCGACAGTAAAAGATTAGCCACAGAGGGCACAGAGGTCACAGAGAAAGAGAGCGAGCGGGGAAGCAACAATCAGTCTGTTACAATAACGTACAATGATAGCGGGAAGTTCGAGGACCGGTGGGTTTATCTGGCAGCGCAGAGCGAGAAGGTCCCAGGGGCCAAGTGCGTTTTTATCGATTCTGGCAGGCAGATTTATTTGCCTGTGGCCCATGCCGAGGGTAAGGTTGTTACAAGGGACGAGGCGACTCTGGACGAGTTGAAATCCGAGGGGCGTGTTGCGTTTAAGTACGTCGATGAGAACGGCGAAGAGGGGGGTTACCCGATTAATCCCAACGGTTCCACTGAGTCTATAGCCGGCCTGACGGACGCTACGGGCCGGGTGCTTGGGCTTATGCCTCATCCTGAGCGGTTTGTCCGGGCGACTCAGCATCCACGGTGGACACGCAGAGAAAAGGACGCCAAGGCCGACGGGATGATGATCTTCGATAATGCCGTTAAGTATGTGCGGGAGAATCTATGAGAAGGGTTTCGGTTCGGGCGTATGCTGATATGCGGCTTAGGTCATTGGTTTTGGGCGGAATTGACTGCCCCGCCCACAGGTGGCGGGGCTAATCTTAGAACAGCGAAGATTTGTTAGGCTAATCTGGGATTGTTTGGATGGCTGCGACTGTTGCGGGCACGTCTTTGGCGAATTCAAAAATCTCGTCGAGTCCCGCCACTCTGAAGACACATTTGGTTATCACCGATACGTTGCAGAGGAGAAGGCGATGGCTACGTTCGGCGAGGATGCTTCGCAGTATTAACAGATTGCTGAGGTTCGATGATGTTACTATCTCGACCTTGGCGAAATTGATTATCACGTCGCATGCCGGGTTTGCGCCGGCAGCCTCATTGACTGCCTTAAGTTCATCGGCAATCTGCGACTCTCGGAAAGGCAAATCCACGACGATTAGATTTCCAGGATGATTATGGATAGTCATCTCAGGGCCTCTTTGATTGAACGGCGATAGTTCATATACTTTCAGTAGTGGTATCGGAATAGATACAGGCGTAGTTGAGCAGAAAAACAGCTTTTGAGAGGATAAATGCCGGGGCGAAAGGCAGTTTTATCGCGTGGTTTTTTGTGGGTTATTGGAATGGTAACGTCTTTGCGGGATATTATCGGCGAGATAGATAAGGGGCGGTTCTTAGAATAGATTCGGTTAAGCCGAAATTGTATCAGGTCGATATTTGGTTCTGTGAAGAATTGGTGATTAGAAAGGGTCGCGTTGGCAAAAAAAGCATCATATAGACCGCCGAGATGTTCAGAAAGGCTGGGCCGGAAAGTGAAAGCTAAAGACGGCTTTACGTTAGTTGAAATACTCGTGGTAGTGGTGATACTCGGTATTCTTGGGGCCATAGTGATACCCCAGTTCAGGCCTGCAGCGACCGAAGCGAAGACATCAAGGCTTTGTTCTGATTTGCAGGTTATGCGTGTTCAGATCGGGATGTATAAGATTCAGCATAACGACAATTTGCCCGGGACTGCGGCTGGAGTTGATTTTGTGCAGGCGATGACCAGTAAGACGGATAAGAACGGGGCTTTAGACGCTGCGGGGCTTTACGGCCCGTATGTCCCGAGAATCCCGGGTAATCCGTTCAACGACCTGGATACGGTCGAGATTGACGGGGTTCTCGGCGGGGGGAGTCATGCCTGGCATTACAATACTACAAGCGGAGCATTCAACGCCGATACGGACGATCATATAGATTTGTAGATGCGGATTTATCGGAGCCTGCATTTATACTCTCGGCTCTTGCCTCCCTAACAGATAAGAGATAGGGCTGAGGCTGCAGAGGAGTGAGAGGAGAGAGGGAAAAGGCCCCAGCCCTATACTCCATACTACTTATCATACGATTGCCCGGAATTGGCGGTTCGCAGAAAATGGAGTACGAGGGCCAAGGCTCATCCTATATTCTGGTGCGATATATGCAGTTCGGTCTGTTTAGCTTTTGCGGTGTTTTCTCGACCTTGCGCCGGGTTTGATCAGCATTGTCGAGCCGAGGCCCAGAAGGCATATTGTAGCCGGTTCAGGGACCATAGTGGCATCATGCGAGGCCGGATTGATGCTCCAGGTTGACTCAAAAAACTTGCTATCGTCGATATTCACATATCCGTACACGTCAAAATGTGCTGCCGAGAAACCGCTTATAAGAACCGAGTAGGTCTTCTCTTCGCCATCAGCGATGTTGTAGGCGATTGGCTCTTCGGTTGAGTAGTTCGAGACGGCATTCGATGTTTTCTCGAAATCGCCCAAATCATAAATTAGAAAATTCGAGACATTCTCCCTGAAAGGATAGTGATTGTTGAATTCCGTGTCTCCCGGGAGGAAGTCTTTGTCCGAATAGCCGTCGAATCCGTCGTCATTGCCCGCCTCATTTTCGAGCAGGTCGATGGTGGCGTCGATATCGGGATTGAATTCGTCGCCGGATGTGGCCATTCTTTCGGTGAGCAGCACTGGTACTTCATCGCCGCCGATGGTAATCGTTCCTGTTTCTCCTTTGGGTACGGAAATCAGCAGTGTGACTTCCGTAAGGTTCTCGGTCAATGGTCCGTAAGCGCCTGACACTATCAGGTCGAAGGAATTGCTGGTAGTAACCCATGTATCTTCGTCTGGCCCTATCGTACCCGGAGCGGCTCCGACAATATAGGCTTGGAAAATGGGCACCGCAAGCGTACCTTGAGCAAACAAGAGCAACATTGTCAAGACCAACCCAATAAGTGATTTCGTGTTTTTCATAATACCCTACCCCCAAAAAAAAGTTTGCGGCCTGACAGACAGATAACAGTAATCTGTTCTGTTCTCGAGCCTTTGGATTTCGTTCTGTGATTCGGAACAGCCGTTTTTGCGTTATGCGGTTACTTTGCGGACGGCGTTTCCAGCGGAGAATTGTTTTCGTTCGTTCGGAGCGGAAGACTTGCGGTCGGTGCTTGTTTTTGCTTTGCCGTAGTTATTGAAATACTCATTTTTCTTCGCCCCCATTTTTCGGATAGTGACACTCAGCCAGTCGCCTCGTGCCGTGCATGTTGCAAAAGTTATCCGTGCCCCCGGTAATTCCAAAAAACGCAAGTACAACTAAACCCCCATTTAGTATGTTTATTATACCCGACGGCGTGTGACAAGTCAAGGAAAATATGCGGCCGCGAGCCGGATTATTTTCAAAAAAGGGATTAAAATTGCGACGAATTTATCGAGCAAACGATAAAGGCGGATCTTGTGTTGGAACGTTGTGTTTTACCGGACATCGTGCTTTTAGGACTTTGTTGTTTTCTGAAATTATTCTTTGGCGGCGTCAGTTTTTCGCCCGAGGGCGTCTCTGGGTTATTCATCGGAGTTTTGAATGAACCTTGCTTTCAAGGAAATTAAAGGTCTGGGGTGCATTCTTTCTTGATTTCTTTGCCGTTTTGTTTATAGTCATTATCTATATGGGCCGCAACAAAGCTAAGACCAAGAGGAAGACCTAAAAAATGTGCCGGACAGTTTTAAGGTTCCTTGAAAGGAAAATCTCATGGTTGCAACGAATCTACTGCGTATTGGTTTGATCGTTCTTGCGGGTATTGTGAGTGAGCCGATAGTCAGTAATGCAAATCAAAACACCCTTTCGGATCCGAATGCTGTAGCCTTCGCATATTCGACCAAGGAGCAATACCTTGTCGGAGAGCCGATTCTCCTTCGAATCGAAGTGCACAATCTCGACAGCAAGCCGATCTATGTCCAAAATAACCAAGGGTTCTCTTTTAAATACACGGCTCGCCACAGTTCAGGAAAGATGGCCAAGGATATAGGGCCTGGCCCGATATCAATATGGTCGAACTTTTTCCCTGTCGAATCTGGGAAAGACTTCAACGATGTCTTCTATTTGAATGAGTATTTGGAGTTCCGGGAACCCGGCCTATATACTATTTCCTATAGCGGCCGGCTTCCCGTCCGAAAGACCAAGGAGTATAGACCTTCGGCAGGATCCCAAAAGCATCCTGCTGTGCCGCTGTCGGGCACTTTCGACATTACGCTGCACAAAGGCTCGGCAGGGGAACTCGAGAAGGCCTTGAGAGCGTATTTGAAACCGCTCAGAAGTGCGAACCACCAGATTGAAATGCAAGGGGCGCGCGCCTTTGTGGTGTCGGAACCTACGCTAGCGGTCAAGTTGCTCAAAGAGGCTGTCAACGAAGAGAAACTGCCTAAGGCGTCTGCTAGTAGCGTGGTCTGGGCACTGGGGCGCATACGCACCGATGATGCGATAAATACATTGTGCGAGTTTGCTACAGACCCCAATAGCCGCGGGCGTATATCCGCAATCTGCAAATTAGGGAGCCTCCGCGTTAAGGAGAGTAAACCTATTCTGACTGGTTTATTGTTGGATGAGAATCCGCTAGTGCGCGCAAACGTGATGTACGCCATTCGAAGCCTGGGGGACAAGAGTACGATTCCACTGATCGAGGCCAGACTCACCGACCCCGACAAAGCAGTGCGTAAGGCCGCCGAAAAAGCACTAAAGGCACTGACCAAAAAACGCGACGAGGAGTAACGGGGGGAATTCAAGGTCTGGTGTGCATTCGTTCTTGATTTCCTGGCACCTTTAGTTATCTTGAGGGCTTAGTTTGGCTTTGTGTTGAGGATATGCTTTGACGGAATGGCAGACAGCAGTTACATTTATTGCGTATTGTGTGCTCATGTTGGGCATTGGGGTGTATTTCTATTTTAAATCGTCGAATATCGAGGACTATCTGCTTGGCGGCAGGGGGATGGTGACGGGGACGGTCGTGCTGGTTCTTTGGAAACAGACAGGTTTGGGTGAGAATATGTATGAGATAGCTCCCGGTTTCGCGGCCAATTGTTTTGTGATATTCCTGGTCAATGCGTTCGTGGGGCAGGCAGTTGCGCTGGGAATCTTAAGAGACAATGTATCGAAACCGGGGGTTCGGACCAAGGGGAGTCGGTGCTATGACGCAAGCGGGGCAGGTATTTTTGCCTCCAATACCTCTACCAAAGTCTGACTTGAATTTTGCCGCGTCAGACCCGTCTACGTCAACATCACACGCAAAGTCACCATTGCAGGGTGATTCATTGGTACAGAGGCGCTTCCCGCCAATACCCCTTCCGAAATCAAACTTGAATTTAGCAGCATCACTGCCGGACGGATGGGGGCGATGACAACTGGCAGCCGCACTGAACGGCAATTAGACAAGCTATTACAAAAGCAGGACCACGCCAATAGACGGCTGGATCAATTCGTCGAGCTGGCCAGCAAAGCAAGGCTTGTGTTTACGGGAGCCCTGCCCGGCGGGTAACAAATGACTAATGTCAGTAATGTTTGGTTCGTCGAAAAAGCCGATAGCCGCTCGTTCGTAGTCAGTCGCGACGGGTCCCAGGACTCGGCTACCCTGAAGTACGCAGCTGGCGTCACCGAAAGTGAACTGCTGATTCGGAACCTGGCGGACTCTAAGATCAGCAACCGCTTCCGGGAGCTGTACCTGCAGCATGTCGACTTTGAACCGTTGACGGGCGGCATCTGGGAAATCACCGCTGAGTACGGTATCGTCAACAGAGAGCAATCCGTCATCCAACTAGATACCAGTGGCGGATCAGAGCACGTCACGCAATCCCTGGCCACGATCGCGCGGTACGGGAACGCTCCCGACTGCCAGGGCGCCGTAAACTTCGACGGCGAAAGCGTCCAGGGCGCCGATATCATGGCCCGGCGTTTTGCCTGGAATGAACAATACCGGATGAGCGGAGCAGCCTTTACTCCCGCGTATCGGATCACGCTGTTCAACAGCAGCGACTACGACGAGTTGGAACGAGCTGCGTCATTACTCAGGGTAATCCCGCTGCTGAAGCGAAGCCGGGTACTCGTCTCACCGCCTTTCAAGGGCACGCCCGAAGCGTACACACCAGAGAAAGTGAAAGAGCGGCTGGGGGTGGAAATGGTTGCCATCGCCGACGGACGTTACGATGAGGTCATGGCCAACGTGGACGAACGCGCCGCCAAAGCAGAGGCCAAGCGCTGGCTTGACGAGGCGAAGGGTATTGTCGAGCCAGACCAGGAGGACGTCCTCAAGGCCGCCCGTGCCAGTCTGACCTTGGACCAACTCATCGCCGAGAACCGCATCGACGGTCTGTGTGTTGGGACTTGCATGGGCTGGCTGTCGCGAGGGTTTCCCTGTTTAGGGTTTTCACGCCTGAACGACCGAGGCATCCCCGCCGCCTGCGACGGAGACATGGACTGCCTGCTGACGATGCTGATCTTCCAACACGCGCTCAACCGGGCTGGTTTTCTGGGCAATGCCGGCGGTGTTGACACGGCCAAGAACGCCTTTCATCTCTCCCACTGCTCGGCCCCGCTGAGAATGGAAGGCCCGTCCGGTGCAAAGGCGCCCTATCTGCTCCGCCGGCACGCCGAAGTCCGTGGCGGTGCGGTTACCGAGGTCCATTATCGCATCGGGCAAGAAATCACCTTCACCAAATTGGTTCACCTCGACACCCTGCTGATGTTCACGGGCAAGATCATCGAGGTGCCCAAGGTCCCCAAAGGTGAAGAACGAGGCTGCCGGACAGAACTCGTGGCCGAGGTGAACAACGCGGACAGCCTGCTGGCCAATTGGGGCGGCGGCGCACTCGGCGCCAGCGCCAAGGACTACTATGCCTCTCTGCACCGCGTCGCCTACTACGGCGACCACACCCAGAGCATCCGCCACTTGGCCCACCTGATGGGGCTGAAGGTTGTGCAGGAAGGCTGACGTCCGGCCTTATTAAACCGGTTACCAATAGCTCTGCGAAGCGTTGAAGACAGCCGAGAAAGCAATTAGCCCGCATTTCTCATTAACCGCCGAGAGAAGTTAATAACCATATCCTCGTACAGGTCCAGATCAACTGTTGACAGTTCACCAGAACTGCGGGAAAGTTTTACGTCGTCGAAGTCAACATAACCGGTAATCGAATGGTCGGTTGGGTCTTCCACAGCGAGCAACCGGATTTGCAGGGGTTGTCCCGCCAAGCCCGCGTCCGCCGGATCGGGAGTATATGTGACAGTTGCAGTTATGAATTCGTCAACCGGCATACTGTCAGGTGTGGTGTTTATATATTCGGCAATGATGGTGCCTCCGATTACATGGCCGGCATATAGGGAACCACCTACATTCGTTCCTCCGACGGCTATCTGAAGGCCATGGTAATGCTGGTATCCGGCATTGCCCACCTTGGCGGTCAACGTATATCATGGCGACAACGACGGCCATGTACGTCGTGATGCACCTTCTGTTATTCCACACCTTAATACCAATCCAATTAACTGGTATTTTATTTCACATTCAAACATGCATCATTGTTGTACCGAATTGACCTCGAGTTGTCAAGACTATTCCGCCTTCAACTTGCGGTGCATCAGGTCCGCCACTGCTTGTTTGAGCGGTTTGTTCTTGAACAGAATCTCGTAGATTGCCCGGGTGATCGGCATTTCAACTTTATGCCGCTCAGCCAGCGCCACCACCGATTCACAAGTCGTAATCCCCTCCACCACCGATTTGGTCGCCTCCCGCGCCTCGTGAACCGTCTGTCCCATGCCGATCCGTTCCCCAAACGAGCGGTTTCGCCCGCTCGGCGAAATGCACGTCGTCACCAAATCCCCCAATCCCGCAAGCCCCGTAAACGTCTGCGGCTCGGCCCCCATCGCAACGCCAAGGCGTGTAATCTCGGCAAGCCCCCGCGTAAGCAGCGCCGCCTTGGCGTTATCGCCGAGTGCCGTGCCATCGACCAGCCCCGCAGCGATTGCGATTACGTTCTTCATAGCCCCAGCCAACTCCACCCCAAGCACATCCGGATTCGTATAAACCCTCAGCCAGGGCACACCATCGGAAAACGTGTGCTGAATCCTCTCGGCAATGCTCGAATCTTCCGCCGCAACACACGCCGTCGCGGGCAGATTCCTTGCTAACTCATCCGCGATCGTTGGCCCGGAGAGTACCGCCAGTTTCGTCCTGCTCGATTCCTCGCCCAGCCTCCCTTCCAGCCCCAGAACTTCAGCCAGAATCTGCGTCGGCCGCATCAGAGTATCATTTTCGATACCCTTAGCAACCGAAACTATCGCCGCACCATCCGGAACCCAGGCCGCCAGCCGCGTCCAGACGCTCCGCATGAACTGGCAGGGAACCGCTGAAACAATCAGGTCCGACCCCGCCATAGCACGAGCATCGTCGGCCTCGAAGATTATGGATTCCGGGATTTTGTAGCCCGGAAAGAATTTCTTGTTCTCGCGAGCTTCGGCAATCTCGGCAAGTTGCTCGGCATCGTAGCCCCAGATACGAACAGGGATACCCTTTTCACAAAGCAGCACCGCCAAAACCGTTGCCATAGCGCCGTCGCCTATTATCGAAATATTCTCGTATGTCGGATTTTGCATGTCTAATTTCCCCCTTGGGACAGGTCCCATCGGGGCTTTCCTGCCGCCCGGTCGTATTTCGTTCTTCTTGTTTTGCGCATTAGAGCATGGATTGGGGGGAATGGCAAGGGAATTCGTCGCCGGCGAGGCGGAAGGCGGAGGCGGAAGAGGCGGAATCGCCGATTGCATGGATTGGCCCGCCCCGGCGCATCTTCGACTTCGGCCAGGGCGCAGAGATTTGGTTCTCAAACTGACCTATCAATGAATTCTCTGTTGGGAACCCGTCCGAGGTTTCACAAGGAGTTAGCCGATTTCGCGCGAGCCGAAGCCCCTATTCATTTTCGAGTATTGTCATGAATGCTTCTTGCGGGATTTGGACGTTTCCTATGCTTTTCATTCGTCTTTTGCCCTTTTTCTGCTTTTCGAGGAGTTTCATTTTTCGGGTGACGTCTCCGCCGTAGAGCTTTTGGGTTACGTCTTTTCGGAATCCTTTTATTGTCTCTCGTGCGATGATCTTGCCGCCTATTGCGACCTGCAGCGGGATTTCAAATTGGTGCCTCGGGATTGCTCTTCGCAGTTTGATGAGTAGTCTTCGGCCGCGGGCTTCGGCGCTGCTGCGGTGGACTATGAGGCTGAGTGCATCGACTGCGACGGAGTTTATGAGGAAGTTGATTTTGACAAGGTCGCTTGCTTCGAAGCCGGTGAACTCGTAGTCCATTGTTGCGTAGCCTCGGCTGATTCCTTTGAGAAGGTCGTAGAAGTCATATACTATCTCGGCGAGGGGGGCCTTGAATTCGAGCATTACTCTTGTTGTGCTGAGGTAATCGGTTTTGAGGAGTTTGCATCTTCTGGATTCGGCGAGTTTCATTATTCCGCCGATGCTGTCGGTTCCGGTTATGACCTCGAGTCGCACGAAAGGTTCGCGAAGCTCTTCGATGTGGCTTGGGTCGGGCAGTTCGCCGGGCGATTCGATTCTCTTGGTCTCGCCCTTTTTCATTACCACTTCGTAGCTGACCGTCGGGGCGGTTTGCACGACTTCAATGTCGTTTTCTCGTTCGAGTCGTTCCTGTATTATCTCCATGTGGAGCAGTCCGAGGAATCCGCAGCGGAAGCCGAAGCCGAGGGCGGGTGAATTTTGTGGGTTAAATGAGAAGCTGGCGTCGTTTAGGGCAAGCTTGCCGAAGGCTGTCTTGAGTTTGGAGTAATCGGTATTGGCGCCGGGGTAGAAATCAGAGAAGACCATCTGCATCGGGGCCTTGTAGCCGGGGAGGGGTTCGGCTGCCGGCTCGGCCTCGTCGGTGATTGTGTCGCCTATGGTGACGTCGGCCAGTTCGCGGATGTTTGCGATGACGTAGCCGACCTCGCCGGTGCCTATTGTTGTTCCGGGCACCATCTCGGGCTTGAATTTTCCCAGTTCCGTTATTATGTGGATTCTGTCGCTGCGCATGAAGCGGATTTTCTGCTTGAGGCGCAACTCGCCAGCGAAGACCCTGACGTAGCATATCACGCCTTTGTATTGGTCGGCGTGGCTGTCGAAGATGAGTGCGGCGGCGGGTTCTTTGCTCCTGTCTTTCGGGGCGGGCAGGAACATTACGACGGCTTCGAGGAGCTCTTCGACTCCGAGTCCGCTTTTTGCGCTTATTTTGTAGCACTCGTTGGCGCCGATGCCGATGATGTGTTCGATTTCTTCTGCGACGCGCAGCGGCTCGGCTGCGGGCAAATCGACCTTGTTGATTACGCCGAGAAGCTCGACGCCTCCTTCAACGGCGAGGTATGCGTTGGCGACGGTCTGGGCCTCGACGCCCTGACTGGCATCGACCACGAGCAGCGCTCCTTCGCAGGCGGCCAATGCTCGTGAGACCTCGTAATGAAAATCGACGTGGCCCGGGGTGTCGATCAGGTTGAGCATGTATTTTTGGCCTTCGTATGTGTAGTCCATTGCTACTGCTGAGGCCTTGATGGTTATCCCCCGCTCGCGTTCGAGGTCCATATCGTCGAGCAACTGATCGACCTTATGGCGGCCGGAGACTGTGCCGGTCAGTTCGAGCATGCGGTCGGCCAGGGTGCTCTTGCCGTGGTCGATATGCGCTATAATCGAGAAATTTCTTATGT
The DNA here is from genome assembly GCA_041322395.1 of Sedimentisphaerales bacterium. Taxonomy (GTDB): domain Bacteria; phylum Planctomycetota; class Phycisphaerae; order Sedimentisphaerales; family Anaerobacaceae; genus JAFGCD01. The sequence continues at coordinate 869,917 of JBGLNQ010000001.1, read as the reverse complement.
ACTTTGTATTCATCTATTCCTGGTTCCGGTGTAAAACCGGTTATGTTAGCAGAAAAGGCCGAGAAGAGCAACCCTCAGTTCAACCACAGCTTCGAACATCGAACGGGGTCAAACAGCTTTTGCGGTGCCGGGACGGGACGGTTGACGGGATGAAAGAGTAACGTCGCATCAAACGCAAAAAAAATGGTTCCCGTGGTACTGTTAGTAGGAGTGGCGGGAACCATTTCTTCTTATCGGCAGTATAGGTTTAAGCCAAGCCGTTTCTTTGGGACTCAAGCGCGCGGCCGGGTTATCCTTTAACTTTAACCTTCACTGCTTTCGATTTTTCGGCCTTTGGCAGCGTTATTGAGAGGACTCCGTCCTTGCACACGGCGTCGATCTTCTCCTGATCGACGTCGGTGGGCAGGGTCAGCTCGCGTCTGAAGCTGCCGTAGCTGCTCTCGACGTGATAGTAGCCTTTTTCCTTCTTTTCCTCGGTGAGTTTCTTTTCGCCGCTGATGGTCAGCCTATTTCCGAAGACGGATATATCGATGTCTTCGGCCTTGCAGCCGGGGACCTCCGCCCTTACGACGATTGCATTATCTTCCTCTGCCACGTCGATTGCGGGCCAGGTCTTGTAGCCGGCGAAGGGCCTGTCCAGCCCCCTGAAGAAGCTGTCGAAAAGGTCGTCCATCTCGTGGTGAAGCGTTGCCAAGCCGTTATTTCTGCTTTTGTGAATTGGCACAAGTGTCATGGTACACCTCCATTTCTTCTTTGGTTACTTTCTTTGTTATTAACTTTCTTATTATTATGAACGTTTCTATTATGAGATGTGCAAACACCGTGCCAAACCCCAAAATCGCCCGTTTCAGCCCAAAATCAAGCATTCCAACTGCCTCGCAAGCACCCTCCGGGTGTCAAGATGGCAGCTTTGGGCGGTGATACAAAGGAAATAGAAACAGCGCAAAACGTAAATTACTACAAGCCCTAAGCGTTAGCCTGCTCCTTAGGGGCGCCGGGATAAGAACCGTGAGCAATGTACCCCCGCCCTCATGGTTGGGGCTTGTAGTGATTGGGGGTTGTGGGCGATGGCGGGATTGTATATACTCGTTGGGTTGTTTCGAATTAGATATTCGACTTTGTGTTTGGCGGGGTTTTTGAGATGAGTGACGAGCAGCAGGTTAAGAGTCCTAAGGATAGTGCTCTTGAGACTATGTATATGGTTATGCCGAGCCAGGCTAATCCTCACGGCACGGCGTTCGGCGGGGCGATTGTGGCTTGGATAGATATGGCCGCGGCGATGGCGGCGCAGAGGCATTGCGGCAGAGAAGTCGTTACGGCGGGGATCGATTCGCTCATCTTCAAGGCGCCAATCCGCATCGGCGACCAGGTGCTGCTCAAGGCGTCGGTCAATTATGTGGGGCGAACCTCGATGGAAGTCGGAGTGCAAGTAACAAGAGAAGACCCATACGGCGGCAACAGCGTCATCGCAACCAGTGCGCATCTGACGTTCGTAGCCCTCGACGAAAACAAAAAACCCGTCCCCGTCCCGCAGATAATCCCCCAAACCGAGGCGGAAAAGAAACGCTACGAAAACGCGAAGATCCGCGCGATGGCGCGAAAGGAACTGCTCAAGAAAATAACCTGAGTTTGGCCACTAAGACACAAAGACACGAAGGAATACAGGGAACTGATTAGCCGCACTTCCAGGATCAATTAGTACACTGGGCCGGTTCTTTGTTATTTTTGGGCGGCGTTGTAGTACTGCATTGCCTCCGGCAAGAGCGCTTTAATGTTTTTGATCCTCGTTGCATCGGCCGGGTGGGTGCTGAGTATTTCAGGCGGCGCCTGCTGGTCTTTGCCGGCTGCGGACATCCTTTCCCAGAAAGCCACCGCTTGGCGCGGGTCGTACCCCGCCATAGCCATGAACATAAGCCCCATGTGGTCGGCTTCGCTCTCGTGGACCCGACTGTATGGCAGCAATACGCCGTACTGCGTTCCTGCGCCATAGGACTTCATGAAAAGACTGCGCGTTTGCTCCGGCTGCTTGGTCAAGGCCTCCGACAAGGCCATGCCTCCGAGTTCCACAATCAGGCCATGTGTCATTCTTTCGGCGCCGTGTTTGGCGACAGCGTGAGCTATTTCATGACCCATCACTACAGCCAGGCCGGTGTCATCCCCGGCTACGGGCAGCAAGCCGGTATATACCACCACCTTTCCGCCGGGCATGCACCAGGCATTCACCGAAGGGTCTTCAACGAGGTTGAATTCCCATTTGTATCCGTCTAATTGGTCGGAGATGCCCTTCAAAGCACAATACTGCTCGACGGCCTTCTGAATTCTAAGACCAACGCGTTTCACCGTTTCCGTTTGCCGAGCATTGCTGCTGACCTTGTTCTGTGAGAGAAATTCACCGTATGATTGAACGCTCATCGACTGCATGATCGAAGCCGGCACCAAATTGAGCTGCCTTCTGCCGGTAACGGCTACCTGGGAACAGGAAGACAGCAGCAGAAGTGAACCAGATATGGCAACGAGCCGAATTTTAAGGGCGGTACTCATAAGACTTCTCCTTTTCTCGCAAAATTTGGCCTTTCAGCCGATACTGCGAACCTTTCACTCAGGCTTTATGATATTCCGGATATCGTTTAGCGTTCATAATTTCCACCTTTTTCAAAACCCTTGACATTTTGTTCCGACCGTAAGGGTACGCAGGCCGGGCGGATGAATTATACCGTTCTTCGTCTCCGCAGCCAAGCAACAAATTATTAACATCGTCAGTGCCGGTCCCGGGTTCAGGGGATTCTCCTGGCGCCGGGGTTCTGTTAGCTGTGTATTTCCTGGAGCATTTGCTTTCTTTGGTAGCACTGCTCTGTGAAGACTGCGATTTCGGAGTCGAGGTTGGCGCTTGCGGAATCGCCGAAGAATGCGTGCACTATTGGGAATACGAGGTCCGGCTTTTTCTTGCGCAGTTCTTTGGCCATTGCCTCTATCTTTGCGGTTGCTACGCCTTCCTGCATACATGTGAACGGCCCGACGTGGAAGATACCGGAGATGCAGGCGTCGCCGTGGGGCTTAACCATATCGTTCATCAAGTGGTATGCGATGCCGGTGCTGAGCGGCGATTCGCCTTCGATATTGCCGTGGCATTCGTGGTTTTCTTCGAGCGTTTCGATCATTTGCATCGGCTTTGGCAGGACGTGTCGGCCGTGGAGGACTTCGTGGAACGGCTCGGCGACTTTTTCCTCGGCGTAGGTCATGTATCTGCTCTTGATATATGACCTGAGGGCTTGGCCGAGGGTCCGGAACATTCTGCGGAAGTCACGCTGCTTGAAGCGCAGCAGGATGTCTCTCTTGGCGTTTCGAAGGTTCATCTTATTTACATAGTCGAGCCAGTCGCTCACCGGGTCGCGGACGACTTCAAGGCCCTGCTCTTCAAGCTGCTGAATAACAAAGCCCGCGCATGGGTCGTGCTGCCTTACATAAATCTCGCCGATGTAGAGGACGATGGGGAATCTTTTATGCTTTTCCAGACCCAGGGCTTTGAATTGGCGAACGGTCTCTTCGCCCCATGCGACAAGGTCTTTAATCTCAGCGCCGGCTTCGACAACTTTTTCGAGTTCGCGCAGTCTTTTCGTTCGCAGGTCGAGGATTTGCTGCTTGTCTTTGGCATACGGGCGGAAACGCAGGAAGATATCTTCGAGCATATCCGAGCCTTTGATACCCTTGAAGAGCATCTTTTGCATGCGCATTTTTTCGGATGAGCTAAGCTTTTGCGGCAGGGGTATGTCGAAATAGTCGGTTTCGGAGGACGGCCCGGCGACGGGGACTTTTTCGAGGCCCTCTTTGTCGAGGAATTCTCGCATCAGTTCGCTGTACTTCCCGAACCTGCAAGGCCCGCTGGTGGTCGGGAGCATTACGAGGTACTTGCTCTCGACGAAATCCCTGCCCTTTTCTTCGATCTGCTCGTGGAGGAATCCGATAGCGTCGCCGACGACGCCTTTGAGGGGCTGGCATACTTCGGTATAGATGTGTCTGCGGGCGACTTCGTAGCCTCGCTGCGTATTCGTGGGCAGCACCATCGCATCGACGCCGAGGCCGCGCAACCCTGCTGCCCCTACATAGCTGGCGTCACCCATATAGGGCAGGAGCCATGTTCTGCCGGTGGTATCGCCACGAGGGTGTCTTTTGATTTTGTCGAATTTGAGTTTTTGGCGTTTCGTCTGGTTGACGACCCTTTCGTGCGCCTCGGTTCTCGTGACGAATGGAGCGTTATTGGTTTGGGCGTCGGTGAGCAGAACGAGCGTGGGCTTGCCCGCGGCCTGCTGGATTTTTTCTTCCTGGTAAATTTTCAGGCTGTCCGGCCCGCAGGCGAAGTTCATCACCCGCCTGGGTAAAGTCAACGCAAACTGTTGGGCGGCAAATCCAGTTACTTAAACAAAAGAGGAATGAAAACGATGAATCAAGTTTCTAATGCCAAAACTTCAGACTACGACTGGAAGAGTCTCTACAGAATCGGTGGAGTGGCCGCCCTGATTGCAGGTCTACTCTTCAGGAGGAACATCGCCGCGGAAATCGGGCTTTTCAGTAAGCACCTCTCCCCTGTCACTGTAAACGACTGGTTTGTGCTCCTCCAGAACAATCGCCTCCTGGGACTCACTTACCTCAACATCTTTGACCTTGTTAACTATGCTCTGGTAGGCTTGATGTTACTCGCCCTTTATGCTGTCCTCAAGCGAGCCAATAAAAGCTACATGGCAATCGCTACGGTCCTTGGCTTCCTAGGGATAGCAGTCTACTTTGCCTCGAACACGGCTTTCTCCATGCTTTCTCTCAGCGATCAATACGCAGCCGCGACAACCGACGCGCATAGAGCCATGTTGCTGGCAGCCGGGGAGGCGATGCTGGTTATCAATCGTTTTAGCGATCCCGGCTCTCATCCCGGCACTGGGGGTTACATAAGTTTGCTCCTCATTGCCGTTGCCGGTATGATCACCTCAGTTGTCATGCTGAGGAGCAATGTGTTCAAGCGGGCCGCCGCTTATGTGGGAATTCTGGCAAGTGCGTTTGATTTGGCTTATTGCATTGCTTTTGTTTTCCTGCCAACGGTAGATAGCGAACTGTTAGCTATCCTCTTCATACCCGCCGCCGGATTATTTTTGATGATATGGCATATCATGGTTGGCTGGAGGCTCTACCAGCTATGGAAGGAAATACCGCCTAACATAACCTAGCGCGCACCAGACAGTAGAGATTCGCCCCGCGAAATTTGGTTTAGAACGCTCAGGCAATATCCCGTTTTGACGGAGCGGCCAAGTCCCCGCACAACTGTCTGAGACCCTTACAGGGCGCTACGTGGACGCAAACCGTTAGGCGCGTAGATGAATTATGGTAATTGGAAGAGGATGACCCATGGTTCAGCAGAAGTCAAGAATAATATTTGTTGCTATTGGTATTTTCTTCCTTTTGTTAGTTACTGTGGGGATTTTAATTGCCTGGATCGAGAATCGCCCAATGGGTGTAATTGAACTGTGGCAAATAGAATCCGAGAATAAAAATCTTGAAGGAAAAACCGTTCTCGTAAGAGGAGATGTATTATTCGATCCCTTTTCCGATTTCCGTTTCAACGCCATCTATTTAGTGGATCCTGAAACGCCGAGTGAATATCGTACCCCTTCCCATGGTTTTTGGTTTGGAATCAGGATTGACGGTGTCTCCTGTATCGTGGACACTGATGCGAATTTGATGACCTGCGAACCATTTGACCCAAGTCAGGCAACCGCCTTTGAATTCAAAGGAACGGTCCATTTGGAACAAATAGGGAAAAAAGAAATTATGTGGCTATCTGATATTGACTTTGAACATTCACGCCAATGGATGGACGGCAAATGGCAACCTATTCCTTTAGGGAAATTTACCATCCCTTTGGAAAAGGATTAACTCATCTGACCAGTGCAGGTGAACGCCAGCCGTTGGACGGCTAATCAAATCACACTTGACAAGGGCATATAACGATTATGAGTGCATCCACGTTTCAGAGCATCGGATACTTACTAATTTTGTGCGGACTCATTGCTGCTATCAGCCATCTGCTGTTCTTCGATGTTCCGATGCTCGGTGCCAGCGGCGCGATAATGGGAATGGTCGGGATGTACCTGGTTTTCTTTCCGGAGAATTCCATAAGCTGCTTCTTCATTTTCTATTTTCGCCCGTGGTGGTTCACCGTGCGAAGTTTCTGGATGATATTGTTGTGGTTCATATTTGATATATTCGGTGCCGCCAGCGGTGGCGGCGGTGTGGCTTACTTCGCGCACATCGGCGGATTCGCATCAGGATTTGCCCTGGCGGTTCTACTGCTAAAAACCAGGATGATCGTCATGGAGAGAGATGAAACGTCTCTTTTAAAGCTGATCGGGCTTGAGAAGGATGATACGCCTGCGGAGGCGCGACGCGATGTAGAACCTTGGCAGCAGGAATGGGTCAGGGAGAAAGCTATGACGCAAGGTGTCGAAAGAACGGTGAACATCGCCGAATATCCGTCGAGCCTGCGGTTGCAGGCTCAGGATTCGAGGGCTGGACTCTCTGAAACGCCCCGGCTGAGCCCGCGATTCGTTCGATTTAGATGTCAGTGTGGGCAGCGAGTCAAGATACCAAGCAAATACGTCGGCATGACGGGTCGATGCCCGAAGTGCTCGGCGCGAATGAAGATACCGCCGGGCCGGGAGGATATCGGGTGATTTGTATCGAGCCGCCCGTGGGCGACTTTGATATGGCCGGTGAGAGCGGGGAATGAGGGTGATTATGGGGCGTGAAAGAAAAATGGAAAAATTGTTTGAAGAAAACGCCCTCTCGCGGTGTATATTACTTTGGAAAAGGAATTTGTGGGCCGGCCGGTCGTGTTGACCGAAGCCCTTTTTGGAGTGTGAGAAGTTGACGAGCTTATGCCAAAAAGAATTATTAGCAATGCGACGTTGTCGAGGTGGGTCAAGAGAGGCGTTTGAAGTATTCGTGAACAAATATATGAAAGACGCCTATTTCATCGCGTTAGGCCTTGTAGGGAATCGAGAGGATGCCCTGGATTTGTCGCAGGAGGCGTTCGTTCGCGCATATCGCAATATCAATCAGGTCAAGCCGGGGCGGGGGTTTTTTCCATGGTTCTACCAAATACTGAAAAACCTCTGCATCAGCCATCTGAGGAAACGCAAACACAGCCAGGCCGGCTCGCTTGATGTCGAGGGCCGTCCGGAACCGGCGGCATCGGTCGATGAGTTTTCCCCCGATGCCGTCGTGGGCAAAGATGAGACGAAAAACGAAGTGTGGAAAGCAATCGGCAAACTCGAACCAAAGCACCGCGAGGTAATTGTGTTGCGGCACTTCCGTAACATGTCATACGAGCAGATTGCCGAGACGCTTTTCTGCAACAAGGGCACGGTAACAAGCAGACTGTACTATGCCCGCAAGAGACTTAAAGAATTATTATCAACTTAGAAAGGAGGTGGCGCAAGTGGTCTGTGAAGATTATAAAGACCAGTTGATGGGCTACCTGGACAACGAGCTTAGCGACCAGCAGCGCAGGCGGTTCGAAGAACATTTGGCAGGATGCTCCGACTGTACCGCCGAGCTCGAGGAGTTCAAGAAACTCAAAGCCATAACCGACGAGGTCAGTCTGGTCGAGCCGGAGGAAAGGATTTGGCAGGAATACTGGAGCGGCATCTACAACCGGATAGAACGCGGCATCGGGTGGATTATGTTCTCGGTCGCGGCCATCGCGCTGTCGATCTATGGCGGATTCAGGGCCATAGAAGAACTCATCAAAAATCCTGATGCAGAGATAGTATTAAAGGTCGGCCTGCTGGCTCTTATAGCGGGCCTGGCAATACTGTTTGTATCGGTCCTGCGGGAAAGGCTTTATTTCTGGAAGACAGATCGATACAAGGATGTAAGGAGGTAAGCCAATGCTCTTATCCACAACAGATGAAATCTTCGGCAAGAGAATCGTCAAGCACCTCGGCCTGGTTAAGGGCAACACCATTCGCGCCCGCCACCTGGGCAGGGACATCGTAGCCGGGCTGCGCAACATCGTTGGCGGCGAAGTCGTCGAATATACCAAGCTGCTGGCCGAGGCCCGCGAGCAGGCCCTCGACAGAATGTTGGAGGAGGCCGGCAGGCTCGGTGCTAACGCCGTTATTGGGCTAAGGTTCTCGACCGCCGAGATCATGCAGCACGCGGCGGAAATCCTGGCTTACGGCACGGCCGTCGTGGTTGAGTAAGTATTCTCCCGGTCGGGTAAGGGTAGGTTTCGGTTCTCATATATGAAAGGTTGCTCAAATGTATGATTCGATAAAAGAGTATCTAAAGCCGGAGTTGATATGGTTCCTCGTGGGGCTGTTGCTGCTGCTTCTGGAGTTTGCGGCTCCGGGGCTGATAGTATTCTTCTTCGGCCTCGGCGCATGCGTCGTCGCGGTCGTATGCCTGCTGACCGACATAACCCTGAACACTCAACTGATCATATTCATTGTGTCATCGTTTCTCTTTCTGCTGATCCTGCGCAAGTGGCTCAAGGGCGTATTTCTCGGGCACACGACCTCGAAGCAGGACCTCACCGAGGATCTTGAGGAGTTCCTCGGGCAGAGAGCCGTTGTCAAAGAAAAGATTGTGCCGAAAGCGGGCGGAAGGGTGGAGTTTCACGGAACAAACTGGGTCGCGCAGGCCGACCAGGAAATCCCGGAGGGAACCGTCGTCGAGATCATCGGCAAGGAGAACATAACGCTTAAGGTCAAGGCACTGTAAAAGAAAGGAGAATTATTATGTTGGCAGCAGCACAGATAACGACAGTCATATTGATAGGCATATTGGCTCTGGCGGTCATTGCGCTGATGAGGAGCATCAGGATAGTGCCGCAGAAGGTTGCCTTTATCGTCCAGCGCCTCGGCAAGTATTCAGCCACGCTCGACGCCGGTTTTCACATCCTTGTCCCGTTTATCGACAGGGTCTCGTACAAGCATACGCTCAAGGAGCAGGCCGTCGATGTTGCCCCGCAGCAGTGTATCACGAAAGACAACATCGCGGTGGAGGTTGACGGCATACTGTACATGCAGGTTGTGGATCCGAAGAAGGCCTCTTATGGTATAGACAACTACCGATTCGCGGCCACCCAGCTTGCTCAGACAACCATGCGCAGCGTGATGGGTAAGCTGGACCTCGACAAGACGTTTGAAGAGAGGGATGTGATAAACAGCGCGATTGTGGAGGCGGTCGATAAGGCCTCGGACCCCTGGGGCGTAAAGGTAACTCGATACGAGGTCAAGAACATCCTGCCGCCCCAGAGCATCAAGGACGCGATGGAAAAGCAGATGCGCGCCGAGCGCGAAAAGCGGGCCCTTATCGCCGAGTCCGAAGGCGACCGTCAGGCAAAGATAAACCGCGCCGAGGGCGATAAACGGGAAGCGATTGCCAAGTCCGAGGGCGAGAAGCAAAAGAGAATAAATGAAGCCGAAGGACGGGCATTCGAGATTCAAAAGGTCGCCGAGGCCACCGCCGGCGGGATACGCGAAATCGCAAAGGCCATCAACGAAAAAGGCGGCGTCAACGCCGTCAATCTTCGGATTGCCGAGCAGTATCTCGGCGAGTTCGGCAAGCTCGCCAAGACCAATAATTCGATAATAATACCGACTAACCTCGCCGACATAGCCGGCGTTATCAAGGCCGCAAAATCCGTAATCCAGGCCGGAGACGAAACTCAGCCGACTGAGGCTGCGTGAAAACACTAACAAACAAAGCCTGCCGCACTTTCGCGGCAGGTTTTGTTTCATCCCGGACTGACCGCTGGGAAAGGAGGCATCCGTGAATCTATTCGATAAAATATGTGCCGTGCCGGCGTTCGGACTTGGGGCGGTATTGCTTGCGATTGGCGTAATCGGGCTGTTCACGGGCTGCAAGGCCCATTTTGCTCTCCCCCCGATACTCGGAGCCCTCCCCGCTCTCGCAGGCTGGGGCATCATAAAGCCCATCATCGTAGCCTGGAAGAGCACTCGCAAAGATGCACATCCTCAAATTCCCGAATTTCAGAGAGATGACTATCGAATGCACTGAGATACCGTGCGAAGATTCTGTTGATCGGGCGTATGTGTTTAGCCTTATGAGTGCATTTGCAGCAGGCTGTCAGAGCATGGGCTGGAAGCCCATGCGACGCACGGCCAAGATGGCCGTGCTACGAAGGGAATACAGCCGTGGTGATATGCTTACGGATTTTGGCATTGATTATTGACTGTTGCGTCTGCGTATTCTCGCTTCTTGGGCTTGTGCATCTGAGGGAATGGGCCTCAGGCGGTTCGGGCGAGGTGGGTTTAATTTATATATTGCTTTGGTTCATGTTTTTTGCATTGTGGCCTTTTATCTATTTCGGCATCCCTACCGGGCTTTGGGGCGCGACATTGGGCAAGTTGGTCTGTCGGCTCAAGGTCGATTGGCGGCAAGGCGGATTCCGGCGAGGATTTAAGAGAGAAACTCTGAAACTGCTGACAATCTTCTCTGTCGTCGGAGTGTTTTTCTGTGCGTTTCAGGTTATCGGTCGGGGCACAACATGGTATGATACCCTGTGTGGCACGCGCGTGGAGTTCAGGGGTCGAATGCGACTTACGAAAATGCAGAAAAGGTTTCGCCGGCACATGAAGGATCGTCAGGCGAGTAAAGAACGGGTTTAGTTCCATGGAATACTGCGACCCATTTCCAGGTTATGGAGATAACAGCGAGAGGGCACAGGATATCGGCAGCGGAGATATGGTTGTGGTGTATGAGACAGGTCTTTCCTCGCTCGGAAAGGTGATTGAATTGCTCAGAAAATGGGAAAAGGACTGATCAAAAGTTGTATCCCGCCGCATAATCGGATAGGATATGCGCAATGAAAGGATTCTGATGGTCGGCGTTGTTTCCAACCCTGATACGCAGCGAAAATTAGAGATTCTCAGTGCGGATTCTCAATATGATCTGGCCTGTGCCTGCGGTACGGGCAAGGACGACCACCGCACGCGGAGCAGCGACGGCAAGTGGATATACCCCGTAACCCTGCCCAACGGCGGCAAGAGCGTCCTGCTCAAAACGCTTATCTCCAACGTCTGCACGAACGACTGCAGGTATTGCCCGCTTAGGGAGCAACAGGACATCCGCCGATGCAGCCTTTCGGTGGATGAGACGGCGAAGGTATTTATGGATTACTACAATCGCCGTAAGGTCTTCGGGCTGTTTCTAAGTTCGGGCGTAATAGGTTCGCCCGATGCCACGATGGACCGGCTCAACGGCGTGGCGAAGGTGCTGCGCAGCAAGTATCGCTTCAGGGGTTACATCCATCTCAAGGTCATCCCCGGCGCCGGCGACGCCGCTATCGAGCAGGCCGTCTCGCTGGCCACCGCCGTATCGCTCAATATCGAAACGCCCGGCGCCAAGAACCTCGCGAAACTCTCGAACAAGAAGCGGTACATCGAGGATATTATCAATCCTATCAAACTCATCAGCAAGCTGACCGAGCGCGGGTCGCGGTATCAGAGGGTCAAGCAGACCACGCAGTTTATCGTCGGGGCGGCGGGAGAATCGGATACCGAAATCGTAAAATACATGTTCGGCCTGTACGAGCGGCTGAGGATGCACAGGGTCTATTTCAGCGCGTATCAGAAACACCTGGGGGCCGAGTCCGTCGATGCCCAAAAGACGCCGGGCGAGAGTCCGACGGATATGCTTGTCCGAGAGCATCGGCTCTATCAGGTCGATTTCCTGCTGCGGAAATACGGCTTCAAGGAGTCGGATATCATCTTCGGGAAGAACGATAATCTCTCTCTAACCACCGACCCGAAAGAGGCCTGGGCGGCGGGGCATCCGGAGGTCTTTCCCATGGATGTCAACCGGGCGTCGGAGTGGGATCTTCTAAAGGTCCCCGGCCTCGGCCCGACTACGGTCAAAAGGATTATCGAGCGCCGAAAGCAGCACCGTCTCACAAGTATCCAGGATGTCGGCAAGGTCGGCGCGCTGCTAAAGAAAGCGGCAGAATATGTTACGTTTTAGCACTCAGCGGATGCAGACTATCTTACCAACAATATCAAACAGGAGTAACGCAATTGGGAACGATAGAGCAGGGCGTTAAGCAGGCGGTTGAGAATTGCCTCAAAGTCCAGCCGGGCGAGAAGGCGTTGGTAATCACGGATGAGCAGACCATTGAGATCGGCTCCGCCCTCAAGGCCGCTATCGAAAAGATTGCCGGCGACGTACGCTTTTTCGTTATGGAGGATTTCGGAACTCGCCCGATTGATATGCCCCCTGCTGTTAAAGATGCTGTTAAGACTGCAGACGTCAGCGTATATGCCGCCCAAGGCGCCGAGGGAGAGCTGCAGACCTTCCGAATGCCCATGCTAAAAGCCATCGAGGCCAATACTACTCTGCGGCACGCCCACATGATTGGGATTACCCCCCGGATTATGTGCGACGGGATGTGCAGCGATTATAAGGAGATTCAGCGGATTAGCAGGCTGGTTTATGAGAAGGTTAAGAACGCCGGCAAGATTCAGGTGATTACCGAGAAGGGCTGCAATTTTACAGCCCGATTCAGCCCGAAACTCAAATGGCTAATCAGCGACGGCGATATCAAGCAGGGCCATTGGATGAATCTGCCCGATGGAGAAGTATTCACCTCGCCGGCCAATGTCGAAGGCAAAGTTGTCATCAACGGCTGTCTGGGCGATTTCTTCGCTGAGAAGTATGCCTCGCTCGAAGATACGCCGATTATTGTCGAGATCGAGAACGGAAGGGCGATAAGAGACAGCATCGAATGCGCCGATGAGCGGTTGCGAGAAGAATTCACCGAGTATCTCTTTGAAAACGACCGGAACAGCCACAGGATAGGCGAATTCGCCATCGGTACGAATACCGGCCTGACCGAGCTAATCTACAATCTGCTCCAGGACGAGAAGTTCCCCGGCATCCACATCGCCTTCGGCAGCCCCCTCCCCGGCAAGACCGGTGCCGATTGGGACTGCAAATCGCACGTCGATGGAGTTATCAATAGCCCGACAATTATCGCCGATGGCGAGACAATAATGAAAAAAGGCCAATTCCGCCTCGAATGAGAACGGAATCTTCATCGGCGATAAACACTATGGGGCGCCATTTCTAAACCGCTCTGTGATAACCCGATTATCATTCATCGGCAGGCGTGGATGCGACAGGTGATATTGAGTATTGAGAGAATTCACCGGAAACTGCTTGACGCACGCTTGCAGACGGCGTAGTCTATGATGCAGTGGAGTAGTCAACTTACGTCCAACTGTGACTTTGATCATGGCAATGCCTGAATAGAATTGAAGGAATGAGTAGTCTGGGAATTGCTCTAAGATGAAGATTTTTGTTCGCTTTGTACTGTATTTAGTAGGATGTTCTCTTGTTACCGGCGCAGCGATGCTGTTATTGTACTGGTTCGGCTATCGAATCGTATTGAGGGAAAACGGCCCTGTCGAATGGCTCGAAGCCCTGTGGCTTTTGCTCAGCAGCCTGTTCTTGTTTCTTGCCGCGCGAAAATCGACCAAATATGCGCGGCTTTTTGCCGTTCTCTGGCTCTTGCCGTTGGCAGCCGCTGTAAGAGAGTTGGATGCGGTGTTCGATAGAATCATTTTTCACGGCGCGTGGTTCATTCCGGCGGTATTTGTTTTGTCAGTAGCTTTTTACCGAGCTTTCAAATCGCGCAGTATTCTCAAGTCTGAAATCCTCGACTTTGTACAGACTCAACAAGCGGTATTTCTCGGATTGGGGTTCTTCATCGTTGTAGCGTTTGCTCAGATCTGCGGCCAGCAGGCTGTTATGCGGGCCGTATTTCAAGAGCATTACCTCAGAAGTATCGGAGGATTTGTTGAAGAAGTCATAGAATTTCTCGGTTACATCATCCTTGTTGTCGGTTCACTTGAATGTTATCTAAGGTGTCATCGGTTCGGACGGGCCGAAGAATAGGTGATCTGGTATGAGAACAACCGCTACAAAAACGCAATGCGAACGTCTCAATATGCGAGCCGGACGCACCGGCAGACTATTCGTTTTGGGGATCCTACTTGCGGCTCTTGCTATCGCTTCGGGTCAGGCGTGGGCGGAAGTTGTTACTTACCCCGCTCCGCCCGGCGAAACCCTATCAGCCGACTGCGAGGTTAGTGTGGCGGGGCAGAAGGTTGACGTCTATACCGCCCGCGTTCTGGACCCGCCCTTCGCCGGCAAGGAATGGGACTTTGGCGGGCCTTATTCGTTTGCCAACTTCGATTTTTCAGGGAGCGTTGTCGTCCGCATTGTCTCCAAACGCTCGTTAGCGAACGTCGTTATCAGGCCCGAATCGTTCAGGATCAAGCCGACGAAGTCGTTTTTGTGCAGGGGCGATACGGGCGTTACCCAGTTCGTGGACAGCACCGTTGATCTTACCGACCTCTTTGATTTCGGCACCGAGCCTGCGAAGCATTGCAGCTACACATATCATGATCCCTACCCAGGCACAGCCGGCACAGGTTTTCCCCTGACTACGTCAAGCGATCCCGGTATGGCGGTGGCGGGAGATCTCAGTCCATGGTTCGCGCGTCCCGAGCGCCCTGCGTATGTATTCCCTAACAAGACGACAGCCTATCCAAATGGCTTCAAGCCCCTTCCCCCTGCCAGCCGGGAAGAAATTAAGCTCGGAAATTCCTGGGCCCACCAGGATGACGGGCAGAACATACTGTTTGCTGACGGGCACACGAACTTCGAGAAAACATCCGCCTGCGGCGTCAATGAAGATAATGTCTATACGATAGGCGATAATCCAATGGGCACGGTCGGCGCCCCCGGCGTCGCCGCGCCTGCCAGCAGAACTGACTCATGGCTGGTAAGTGATGGCACCGGCGCGCCTAAGGGGACGCGTTGTTTCCCCGCTGATACTATCGTCTGGGTGGATGGCGAGATGACGCAGATATCAAAAGTCGTCGCAGGGGCAATGGTGGATAAGCCTGCCGTCACCAAGACAATCATGAGCTTGCAAAAGACGGTGTGTTCGAATGAAATCGAAGAACTCGTCGTGCATGACGATGGTGCTTCATGGGAACGCTACGACATAAGCCTCGAAAACGGTAACAGTCTTGTTGTGGCGGATTCACACTACTTCTTGCTTGCTTCCGGCGAGTGGGTTTCGTCACTGAAGCTGGAGGCCGGCTCCAAACTGCAAACCTTAGAAGGTGCGGTTACTATTAAGAGTGTCGTTAAGAGTGCAACACCTTCCACCGGCACGGTTTACAATCTGAAGATCAAGGGCGGAGACCGCTACTTGGTTGGCAAGGACGGGATTGTCGTGCGTGACTGGTAATCCGCTTGCTTCAAAGACAACTGCTGTTTAGGTTGTTTATATGCGGCCTTGTGCGTTCGGCGCAAGGCCGCTTTTTTTGGTGTGCCCGGCAGGGCCAAACCACCGCATAACCCCTCCAACGGGTCAGAAGTTCCGGTAAATCCCACCATAATAGCCCAAAAACGGCGATTCTTCGGCTGGAAGCGGTTGTAATTGTGCATCCGGAGCCTTAGAATTTGGCGTTCAGTTTTTTTTGCCCGATAGGCGTGAAAGCTGGAGATTCTCTTGAATTCCACGGCCTGATAGTATAGCATGCGTAATCCTTGGTTTTCGGAAACTGGAGTTTCGCCAGGAGTCGCCGAGCAGATGACGCCGGATTTTGTTCGGCCTTTGTTTTGCTCGGATGTGAGCGGTTTTGTGCGTATAAAAGTTGTAAGGTTGCTATTTAGAGAACATATTAGATGCGTTTTAGAGGCGGCTACAACATACTGCTGAAGGGTAAGCCTGAGCGTAGTATCTCGGCGATGCCGGAACCGGATGTTCTTTATCTGCCCTTGCAGAGCAGGCGTTTTACATTCAGCGAACTGTGTGTGAAGGATGGCGAAAAGGTCAAGGGCGGCGAGATTCTGGCCAAAGACCCTGACAACTACAGCGTTCCTCTTTTAGCGCCTCGAGCGGGTCGGGTGCGGCTGGAGGAAAAAGAGGGCCATATTGTGCTCGACCAGGTTGCAAGGCTCGAAGAACATGCCGATATCGCCGAAGACGAAATCGAGCATGTCGAGCGGAAGATGGGCACGGCAGGAATCAAGCGGTACAAGCTGCTCACGCTCGGGGCATGGCAATTTTTCTATGACGCATTCACCGGCGAGCTGCCCGATCCGCTGGGTACGGCCCAGGCGATAATCGTATCGACCGTCAGCATGGAGCCTTTTGTCGCCCGGGGAGACGCACAGTTGCACAAGCGTTTGCGGAATTCCACTCGAGGTCTCGAACAACTGCAATCGCTTCTGGAATATCAGCCTATTTATCTTGTGATGCCCGATATTCAGTCGGAGCTTGCCAACCTCGTGCGGAACCACATACGAGGCTATGCCTGGGTCAAGATGCTGGAGATACCGCTTAGGTATCCGTATGACGATTTCTCGCTTCTGGCTCGCAGACTCGGTCTTAAGCGGGACAAAGGCCCTGTCTGGGCGGTGCGAACAGAGGGAGTTCTGGCGACGGACCGGGCGTTGACGCTGACCAAGCCTTGTACAGTTCGGATAATTTCAATCGGCGGAACCGGCGTTGACGAGCCTGCGCATATCAAAGTCATGTCCGGCTACCCGGTAAAGGATATCAAAGACGAGTATGTTTTCGAGCCTGAGGCACGGCTGATTGACGGAGGCGTATTAACGGGCCAAACGGTTTCAGAGGAGAAACTCGGGCTTGACGCCGAGTGCAGGGGCCTAACGGTTCTTCCGGATGCCGAGGAGCGGGAGTTCCTCGGGTTTATGCGCCCCGGCCAGTATGTCCAGGTTCAGGCCCCGTCTCCGAGCGGTCCCGAGTTCCGGGCGTATTCGATCAGCTCGCCGACGCACGAGCCGAATATAGTTCAGCTTGTGGTTCGGCTGGTTCCGGGGGGGATCGGCTCGACATATTTGCACAACCTCAAGCCGGGGGATACCGTCAATTTCACGGGGCCTTACGGCGAATTCTGGCTGAACGAGGATCCGTCGGTCGAAATCGTTTGCGTCGGGGGCGGCGCCGGGATGGCGCCGATGGCGAATATCATCTACACCCTCTACGAAAAATGGCCGGACAGAGTCTGTTGGCTGTTCTTCGGATGCCGAACCACAAAAGACATTTTCTATCTCGATGAATTCGAGAATTTGATGAAGAAACGCCCGAATTTTCATGTTGTTTACGCCCTGTCCGACGCGCTCGAAGACGGCGAGAAGTGGGACGGAGAAACCGGCTTTATCCATCTGTCGTGCGATAAGCACCTCGAACCGGGCGTTCGACGCCAGGCATTTCTTTGCGGGCCTCCGTTGATGATCGAAGCCGTCACGAGGGTACTCGAGGAAAAAGGCGCCGAAGAGATATTCTACGATGAATTTTAGCGGCACAAAATAGTGATCGTTTACACGGATTGGCGAGATTAACGGCCGCAGGCGGATACGGATGAAGCTTGAAGATATTTACCAACCGATTGCAGACGACCTCAGGGAGGTCGATGAGCTTCTCAGGTCAACCCTGAGCGAATCGCAGAACGCCGCCGTATCGGCGATGGGCGTCGAGCTTATGGAATCGCCGGGCAAGAGGATGAGGCCCGCCCTCGTGTTCCTTTCGGAGAGAGCGGCCTGCGGGGGCAAGCCCCCAGGCCCCAAGGGCCCCGCCGCAAGTCCACTTAGGGACGCCTTGCGGCGGCGTCCCCAGGCGAACTGGCGGGGGGGCGAGGCGAATATGTCCGACCGCCGGGAGCTGGTCGAGGCTGCCGCCGCTATGGAGTTGATACATATAGCATCTCTGATTCACGACGACGTTCTCGACGAAGCATCGGTGCGGCACAACAAGCCCACCGTCAACAACCGCTACGGAGGCGACATTTCGATTGTTCTGGGCGATTACGTCTATTCGATGGCGTTTCAGTTGATAGGCAGAAAGGGCAGGGGCGAGATATTCTCCTGCGTTAGCGAGGCTATTCACGCGATGTGCGAAGGGGAGCTTATTCACGTTTGTCAGCGGCGTAATCTCGATCTTTCCGAGCGCAACTATATTGTAATCGCCGAGAAGAAGACGGGTTCGCTATTCGCCGCCTCGTGTCTGGCAGGCGCGATTATCGGCAATCAACCCAAGCCGATTCAAACGGCGATGAAGGAATTCGGGATGAACCTGGGTGTGGCGTTTCAGATAGTGGATGATTGCAAAGATGTCGTCGGCGAAGCGGCGGAACTCGGCAAAGAGCCGGGCCAGGATGTGCTCGCAGGCGATATAACCTTGCCCTTATTGGCGCTGTCGGATTCCGTCGGGCAGGCAGAGAGGGAAGAGATCAAAAAGATGCTCGGCTCGCCAGGCCCCAAGGGCCCCTGGCGGGGGGACCGGGGCGGGCTGCAAAGGCTCAAAACAATGCTCGTCGAATCCGACGCATTGTCCAGGACTCGGCAGATTGTCGCATCTTATGCAAGCGGCGCAAAAAAAAGGCTGGACGGATTCGAAGATTCAGCTTACAAGGAAAGTCTGACCTTGCTGGTTGATTATGTTACTCAAAATAACTTTTGAGGTTTGCGAGGTAAAGTAGCATTTCAAAAGGATATGCAGATAGAATTTGCAGGTTTCGAGGTGATATTCCGTGCGAGTGGCGCTTGGGCAATTTGATGCTGTGGTCGGCGACCTTAAGGGCAATGCCCGGAAGATGCGGGCTGCGTATGGAAAAGCCGCCGAGGCGCAGGCGGATTTGCTCGTATTTCCGGAGTTGAGCCTCTGCGGTTATCCCCCGGAAGACCTGCTGCACAAAAGGCATTTTCTAAGCGATACCCGGCAGGCCCTCGATAAATTGGCGTCCGAGTGCCCGGATATTACGACAGTCGCAGGTTTTGCCCAGGAGCGTCAGACCCCTGGCGGGGGTGAGATATACAACGCTGCGGCGGTTTTACGCAACGGCGAGATCGGCGAGGTCTATCGCAAGAGTATGCTTCCGAATTACGGCGTCTTCGACGAGCAGAGGTATTTCAGCCCGGGCGGCGAGCCGCTGATAATCGAGGTCGGCGGCGTTCGTATCGCGATTACTATTTGTTACGATATTTGGAATATCGAATGGCTGCGGGACTTTCTCGGTGACGCCGGGAGAATCGATATGGTCCTCAATATCTCGGCTTCGCCGTTCCACCTCGGAAAAATTAAGAAGAGGGAGGATGCGGTCAGCCTTTGCGCCGGAGAGTTCGATTGTGCCGTTGCATACTGTAATCTGGTCGGCGGACAGGATGAATTGATTTTCGACGGGCGAAGCATGTTCGCCGATTCGAGCGGCGAGATAATCGCCAGGGCGCGTGCGTTCGAGGAAGATATGCTTATAGCCGATGTCACCGCTGCCGGCGGCGATGTTCGCATCGAGCCGATTGGTCCTGCGGCGCCTCAGCCCGGAGACCTTTTGGATGAGATATATCAGGCGCTTGTCATGGGAACGCGAGACTACACTCGCAAGAACGGATTCAAAAGAGTTGTTCTGGGCCTTAGCGGTGGTATAGATTCGTCCGTGACCGCCGCGATTGCAGTGGCTGCTTTAGGCCCTGAGAACGTGGTCGGCATTTCAATGCCCTCGAGATTCAACAGCGCCGAGACAAGGAGCGACGCCGAAGAGTTGGCTAAGAATCTGGATATGGAGTTTCATACGATTCCGATAGAGCCTGTGCTCGAGGAGTTCGACGATGCACTGGGGGCAATCCCCTGCTGGAACAGTGACGGCCTGGCTTATGAGAATCTGCAGGCTCGAATTCGCGGCTGCATCCTGATGTCGATGAGCAATCAGGCCGGGATGCTCGTGCTTACAACGGGCAACAAGAGCGAAACCGCCGTCGGCTATGCGACTTTATACGGCGATACGGCCGGAGGATTCGCCGTGATAAAAGATGTGCTCAAGACCCTGGTTTATAAGCTTGCCGAACGGATAAACGAGATATGGGGCAGGGATGTGATACCGCCTGATGTGATAGCCAGGCCGCCAAGCGCCGAGTTGAGGCCCGACCAAAAGGACAGCGATTCTCTCCCGAACTACGATACGCTCGATGAAATCCTCAAAGGCTATGTTGAAAAAGACATGTCGGCTCAGCAGCTTATCGATTCGGGCCTGGGCGAAGAGGCCGTTCGGAAAGTCATTCGCATGGTGGACCGCAACGAGTACAAGAGAAGGCTCAGCCCGCCAGGGATAAAAATTACGCCAAAGGCCTTCGGCAAAGACCGCAGGTTCCCCATCACAAACCATTACGATTCGGGCCGCTTAACCGATATTTGACGCCAATCGCAGATTATTTCTTTTGATTCGTCCATTTGCTGGTAATCAAGCATCAAAGCAAAAAAACGTGACACTATGTTTTGGCGGCTCTCCGGACATTTTCATCGATAACGCCCCGATTGGAGGGGGGGCAAGTCTTATTCCGGCTGAGGCTTGATAATATATTGCTCTTTGAATACTTTTCCCGTCAGCAAATCGGTGAAGGCGACTTTAACCGTCAAAGGCTCGTCGGCGTCTTTGATTTTCCCTCTTACATCAAACGAGAGCCTGTAGTTCGTACTCATCATTATCATCGCAGTAAACCAAAGCTTCCTCAACTCCTCCGGCTCGACCCGCCAATCGCCGAGTTTCGCCTTCTCCGCCTCACCCTCGAGGTTCCAAAGCTCGACATCCACCGCCCCCGGAGCCTTGAGAATATCGCCGTCCTGGTCGATCGGCTGGAGATAAACAATCAGCTTCTCCTTCTCGCCGTCCTTGTCCTTGTCGTAAAGATTCGTCAGCTTGGTAATCTTAACCTGCTCGATACGGTACAGCTTCTCCCCCTTGACATCCGCGGGCAATCCGCTGAGAACTTCTATCTGCTTCCGGAGCCGGGCCTTCTCCGTCTCGCCGGTTTCGATTTGCTTGGCGAGATCCGCATTCTCGTCGGTCAACGCCGCGATTTTGTCCAGCAGCGGCAACTGCTTGTCCGGGCCCGAACACCCAGCCAACGCAATAAACAGCGATCCTGCTACGCAGGTTCTGAGCACACTCGGAAGGATTGTCGTTGGCGATCTCACTTGTGCAGACCCCTCTTTCTCGTTAATTCCTTGTCGAGCAGGCTTCATTGCCCGCCCGTTATTCGTCCGTATCTTCCTTATCAGCCTTCACGATCTCCGGCGCCTTCTGGAGTATCCTGTCCGCAAGACCGTACTCGATAGCCTCTTCGGCGCTGAGCCAAAGATTGCGGTCGCAGTCATTCTCCACTTTCTCCGGCGTCTGCCCGCTGTGCGAGGCAAGAATGTCATACAGCCTCGCGCGAAGCCGCAGTATCTCCTTCGCCTCGATATCCAAATCCGTCGCAGGCCCGATCAACTCCCCGGATATTAAAGGCTGATGCAGCAGAATCCGGTTATTCGCAAGAAGGAACCGCTTGTCCGCCTTGCCCCCGGCCAACAATATCGCGGCCATACTCGCGGCCTGGCCTACGCAGTACGTAGCAACGTCGCAGCGCAAAAACTGCATCGTATCGTAGATCGCAAGCCCCGCAGTGATCGAGCCGCCGGGTGAGTTTATGTAGAAGTGGATATCGCTCTTGGTATCCTCGTTGCTCAGAAAAAGCAACTGAGCGATGATCAGGTTGGCGGTCGTATCGTCAATCGCTCCGCCGAGAAACACGATCCTATCCTTGAGCAGTCTCGAGTAAATGTCGTAAGCACGCTCCGTGCGACCGCTCTTTTCTATCACTATCGGTACTAAATACTGGTTAACGCTCATATTCGATTCTTCCTATTGCTTGCAGTATCCGCCTCAAGGCCCTTGTGTCGTCCGGCTATTTATCTTTCTTCTTGTCTTTTTTCTTCTCGTCGTCTTTGCCGTCGTCTTTCTTCTCTTCGTGCAGCACCTCGTCGATAAGGCCGTATTCTTTAGCCTCGTCGGCCGTCATATATCTGTCTCTCTCGGTCTCAGCCTGAATCTTCTCCACAGGCTGCCCGGTATGCCGCGAGAGAATTTCGTTAATCATCGTCTTGGCCTTGAGAATCTCCTCGGCCTGGATCTTGATGTCGGCAGCCTGGCCGCTAACACCGCCCCAAGGCTGGTGCAGCATAACCTTTGCATGTGGAAGAGCGAATCGCTTGCCTTTTTGGCCCGCAGCCAATATCACAGCCCCGCCCGACTGCGCACGTCCGATACAGTACGTCGAAATCGGAGATCCGAGAAAACGCATCGTATCGTAAATCGCCATCGTATCGTCAACACTGCCGCCGGGGCAGTTGATATAAAGGCTGATTTCACTGGCGCGTTTCAGATTGTCAAGATAAAGCATCTTCATTATGACTTCAGCGGCCCGCGCGTACGAGATTTCGCCGATAAGAAACACGATACGGTTGTCCAAAAGCATATCGTCAAGGCTCATCTGACGATATCTCTGATAAGGTCCCCCGCCCCCGCCGTACTGATTGTAAGTTTCCGGATTCCGCGCCACGTTTTTGTCGTGCGCCGAAGCAACCGGCCCAGACCCAATGATCTTGCTTCCAGGATGTTCAATAAACATTAACTGCTTCCTTATAATTCGTAATTAGCAACCGGAATAGCATCTCCGGCCCAACGCCGACAAACACACGCTATCTTCATCGGGTATTTTTAGTCCTGGGTTTCCTTTTTGGACGCTGTTTTCGCCTTTTCAGACGCTTTTTTTCCGCCCTCCGGGGAATTCTTCTCAGTCTTTTTCTTGGCCGTATTCTTGGCTTTTTCGGCCTTCTTCTTGGCCTCAACTTCCGTTATCTTCGCGGATTCGAGCATCTTGGAGATACACTTGCTCTGACGAACCTCCAACTCGAACTGAGCCAATGACCCGTTACGAGTCATCTCTTCCCTCATTTTCTCCGGCCGCTGCCCCTGACTAAGGGCCAATTGAGCGATTCGCCCGTTGATTTCTTCGGCAGTTAGCTTGATTTCGAGCTTATCGGCCACCTTATCCATGATAAAGAACGTTTTGAGTTGCTCTTTGGCCTGCTCCTCGCTGCCTGCACGCAACTGCTCCATTTGCTCTTCGATTTGCTCGCGTGTAAGCCCGCGGGAAAGCAGGTTGATATACTGTCTCTGAAGCAACATACCCGCCTGCTCGCCAACAACGTCCAAAGGCAGGTCGAAATCCGTATTCTCGAGCAAATACTTGTAAATCTGCTCGGCCATCTCCGTCCGAGACTGTCGCTCGAGCCGGTTATGGAGCCGGTCCGCAGTCCTCTCTCGAAGCTCATCGGCATCATCCACCCCTATCCGCTCGAGCAAAGCCTCATCCAGTTCAGCCGGCTTGAGCCACTTGACATCCTTGATTTCAATACTGATATCGACCTTCTTGCCCCGATATTCCTCTCTGACGTAAGTCTTCGGAACCTCGACCGTAGTTGACTTCTTATCACCCGTCTTCGCCCCGACGAGCAAATCATCGAGCTTCTCGACGGGAATCGCCCCAACAAAGCCGTTCGCCCGCACATATATCTCCGTCTCCCCGAGCTTATCTTCCTCCTCGGCATCCTCCGGCTTGATAGCAACATCAGCGATTACCTGGTCGCCAAGCTCAACGCCACCGTCTTCACGCGGAGCCCACATACCCGCCATCTTAAGCATCTGCTCGATTTCACGATCGACCTGCTCGTCGGCAACTTCGAGCTTCGTCCTTTCCACCGCAATGCCCTCCAAATCAGGCAATTCGAACTCAGGACGAACCTCAACCTCGAAATCGAACTTCATTGCCCCGGACTCAGGCAGCTCGATTTTCTCGAAATCCACATCAGGCTCGCCGAGCGTCTGCAAATCCTTGACAGCAGCCTCAGTAGCTTCGGCAAGAAGCTTGAGCTTGATTTGTTCGCTCGTATCCTTCCCGAAACGCTTCTCAAGAAGCCGACGAGGAGCACGACCCTTGCGAAAACCCGGCAGTAACGCTTCCCGGCGAAGCTCGCTATACTGCTTGTCGGTAGCCTTCGTGATCGTCTCCTCCGGAATCTCAATGACCACCTTCTTCTTGCAAGGCCCGACATCCTCAACAGTTACGCTGTTCTTGGCAGTAGAGGATTCATCCTCTTGCCCTTCGGAAGACTCCTCCTCAACGGCCTTAGGCTCTTCTTCGACGGTATTGGCCTCTTTTTCGCTCGTTTTGACTTCTTCTTCACCCATTTTATGATGCTCCCAAATGGTGATGTTCTTATAAGCTTTTAATAATAAACAAAAAAGGCGTCAGGAAAAAAACTTCCCTTAGCCTGGAGTCTTCGTAAGTTGCGGCTCATCGAGATAAGCCTCAAACATATCGGAGACCAACGCCAAACTACGCTTAGCCGGTAGCTCACCGATACTATATGGTTCGCAGAAGCTTTCGCAGCAACTGCTCCCCATCCTTGGGAATAATCCTTAAAGCGGGCGATGAGATTTGAACTCACGACATTCACGTTGGCAACGTGACGCTCTACCACTGAGCTACGCCCGCAGCTATAACACCCTAAAGTATAAGGCCTGGGATTCGCGTTGCAAGCGTTTTTTTTCAAAATTTCACCGGGTCACCCCTGCGAAAGCAGGGGCTGGAATCCAGATGTTGCAGAAATGGATTCCGCATCAAGTGCGGACTGACAACCCATAGATTCGATTGTTACAGGGTATTAGTGTCTTGGTGGCAAGAACCATTATTCAAGGGTTTAGAATGTCTGCTGTTCTGTTCTTGCTATGATCTCATCCTGCAGTTCATGGCCTATATCGACGAAGTAGTCGCTGTATCCTGCTACGCGGACGATAAGTTCACGATTCTCTTCGGGCTTTTCCTGGGCTGCGCGCAGAGCATCGGCTGTTATGACGTTGAACTGAATGTGATGGCCGTCGAGTTTGAAATATGCGCGAATCAGATGCGCGAGCTTTTCAATGCTTTCGTCATCGGCGAGGAGTTGCGGGTTGAACTTCATATTCAGCAGCGTCCCGCCCGTTCGCGCATGGTCGATCCTCGCGGCCGACTTGATCACGGCGGTCGGCCCTTTCGTATCGTGGCCCTGTGTCGGCGATATGCCCTCGGATACGGGCGTCCCGGCATTTCTGCCGTTGGGCAAAGCCCCCGTAACCTGGCCGAAGTAGATATGAACGGTCGTGGGCAGCAGATTAACGCGGTACTTGCCGCCCTTAGTATTAGGCCTGCCGTTGAGCAGGTCGTAATAGATGTTGAAGACTTGTTCGGTTATAGAGTCGGCGTAGTCGTCGTCGTTGCCGTATTTGGGCGTGTGGTTAATCAGTTTGTTTTGCAGCGGTTCGTATCCTTTGAAGTCCGCGGCGGCGGCCGCAAGCATATCGCGCATTGTCATGCCCCGCTTGTCGAAGACATGGTATTTAACCGCCGCCAGCGCATCGGTGACTGTCCCGATACCGACACCCTGGATATAAGTCGGGTTGTATCTCGCCCCGCCGTTGTGGTAGTCGAGCCCTCGGGCGATGCAGTCGCTCATAACCAGCGACATAAAAGGAGCCGGCATATAGTTGGCGAACAGCCGCTCGATAACGTTATTGCCCTTGATTTTCAAGTCGATGAAGTATGCAAGCTGCCTGCTGTAGGCGTCGAACAACTGCTCGTAAGAAGTGAATAGTCTCGCATCGCCCGTTTTCGGGCCGATCCGGAGGCCTGTCTTCGGATCGACGCCGTCGTTGCAGGCAAGCTCGAATATCTTGGGCCAGTTGATGTAGCCTGTAAGCGTGCAGCTTTCCCTTCCGAAGGAGCTGACCTCGA
Source organism: Sedimentisphaerales bacterium (assembly GCA_041322395.1). GTDB lineage: Bacteria > Planctomycetota > Phycisphaerae > Sedimentisphaerales > Anaerobacaceae > JAFGCD01. The sequence continues at coordinate 844,159 of JBGLNQ010000001.1, read as the reverse complement.
CGCAGCCGCTGGGTCCGCCGGTGCGGGCGTCGGTGATGGTTTTGCCGTCCTGGAGCATCTCCTTGATGATGACATCGGTGTTGAAGACAGAGGGCTGGCCGAAACCGGTGCGGATGACTTCGCACGCGCGTTTAAGGAATCGCTCCGGATTCTTTTTGCTTATCTGGACGCAGGAACTGGGCTGCGGCAGACGCATTTCCTCGACTACGTCGAGTATAAGATATGACAGATCATTAACCGCATCGCTTCCGTCCTCCGGGACCACCCCGCCTGTGTTGATTAGTGCGAAGTCGGTATATGTCCCACTCTGCTCCTCGGTGACTCCAACCTTGGGCGGGGCGGGCTGATTATTAAACTTGATCCAGAAGCACTGGAGGAGCTCTTTTGCCCGTTCGGGGGTCAAGGAGCCTTGCTGCAGGCCTTTTTGGTAGAAGGGCCAGAGGTGCTGATCAAGCCGGCCGGGATCGAATGAGTCCCAGGTGTTCAGCTCGGTGATTACGGATAGATGCACGAACCAGTACGCCTGCAGAGCCTCGTGAAAGTTGCGCGGCGCATGGGCGGGGACACAAGAGCAGACCTCGGCGATCAGCTCTAATTCTTTACGGCGCGCGGGGTCGGCTTGCGTGGCGGCCAGTCGCGCAGCTTCTTTGGCGTAGCGATTGGCGAAGGTGATAACCGCATCGGCACAGATGGCCATCGCCTGATATTGCTGATCCTTTTCGTAGGCGCGAGGGTCGTTCAGATAGTCGAGGTTTTCCCGAGCCTCGGCAATATCCCGTCTGAAATTGAGCATTCCTTTATGGTAGATTTTGTCGTCTAAGACGGCGTGGCCGGGGGCTCGCTGCTCCATAAACTCTGTGAATACGCCCGCCTCGAACGCCTGATGCCACTGCGGACTCATAGCGGCGAAGAGCTTCTCCCGAATAGTCTTGCCGGCCCAGAAGGGAATAATCTCGTTCTCATAGATCTCTCTAACCTCGTCGGCCACTGCGAAGGACGTTTTCTCGCGGCTGTCGAGTATGCGGAGGTCTTCAAGGTCATGACAGCACAACTCCGGATAAGTCGGGGTCGCCTTCGGGGCCGGGCCTCGCTCGCCTACGATTAATTCGCCTTCGTTGATGCAGACGGCCTTGTTCTCCATCAGATACTTGAAGGACAGCGCACGAGTAACCACCACAGAGTTGCAAGCCGGCACATCCGACTTGTAAAACTCAGTTATGAGCCTGGCCCTCTCCGTCGAGATATAAGGCCTTGTCTCGACGCTTTGCTTGCGAAGTTTTGTTATTCTTTCGTTCATTGTTTTTAGCCTCCTATCTTGACCTTGAATCCGTAACCGCCGAGGCGTTCGGCGATTGCATTCATCTTTCGGTCGCTCGGCGTTTCTGTTCGCATTATCCTGGCGCCTCCGGCCAATCGCATGGATTTCTCACTTCCGCCCCGGTTGTAGGGCAGGATATCGATTTTTTTGACGCCGGACAGAGTTGCGGCGAACCCGGCTGTCGCCTCGATATTCGTCGCGTCGTCGTTAAAGCCGGGGATAATAGGAATTCTGATGATGATTCGCCTGCCTTGCTCGGAGAGCCGTCTGATGTTGTCCAATATGAGCGTGTTTTCGACGCCGGTGAATTGTCGGTGTGTTTCGCTGTTCATGTGCTTGATATCGCACAGGAACAGGTCGGGTTTTGTGGCACGGCCATCTTGGCCGTGTTTACACGGGCTGGAAGCCCATGCTACCATATCGAGAACATCGCCCCGAGCATAGCAGCTTGTATCGACGGCCGTGTGTATCCCTTTGTTACGGCATTGGTTCAGCAGTGCGATCAGAAACTCCGGCTGAGCAAGCGGCTCGCCTCCCGAAAACGTTACTCCGCCGCCGGACTGGTCGTAGAATATGACGTCCTTCTCGATTTCGGCCATTACTTCGCCAACGGTTGTTTGCGAGCCGATAATTTCGCGCGCCCCGCCCGGGCATGATTCTATACATTCCCCGCAGAGCGTGCATTTTTCCGGGTCTGTCTTAGGCAAGTCCCCGTCAAATGAAATAGCATTCTGCGAACACAACCGGACGCATTGCCCGCACTTCTTGCATCGGCTGGTGCGCAGGGCGACCTCCGGGGCGGCTTTCCAGCTTTCGGGGTTGTGGCACCATTGGCATTTGAGCGGACAGCCCTTGAAAAACACCGTTGTGCGGATGCCGGGGCCGTCGTGGATGGCGTATCTCTTTATGTCGAAGACGAATCCCGGCGTCTCAAGCTCGGCCTGCATAACAGAGCCAACACCCCCACGGGGGCAGGCCGATTCAAACGATTTTTCACGCTTTTCTTCTAACACAGACATATACCGAAATAATGACGCTAATCTATCTCCCGGCAGGATACCAGATTGGTCCGATTAATGCAATAGCCCCGGCCTTTCAGTTGCTCTAATATCGATTACGCCCATTGGGACAGGTCCGATAAGGTTTTTTTGAAAATTTTGGAATTTTGTTGAACTATTTTGATTTTGGTCGTATAGTGTATTAGATAAGTAATACAGTAATACGGTTTTGATTGGAATTTTTATGCTTCTTGAGATTGATCATCATAGTGGTCAGCCTATTTATCGGCAGGTTATCGAGCAGATTCGGCGTCAGATTATGGCCGGGTTGTTGGGGGAGGATAGTCAGCTTGTTTCTGTGCGGGATTTGGCTTCTCAGCTTAATGTTAATCCTATGACAATCAGTAAGGCATATTCGTTGCTGGAAAATGAGGGGCTGCTGGAGAGGCGGCGTGGTGTGGGGCTTTTTGTTGCTAAAGTTGCCCAAGACCGCAAGGGGCGAGTTAAAGCGAGGCTCCTGGAGGAGGCGATGGTGCGGGCGGTAACAGCGGCGATTCAGTTTGGGATACCAGAAAAAAAAGCCGCCGAGATGTTAGGCGGGCTATATCGAAAGTACGACTCTAAATCGAGGAGTGACTCAAATGATTGATGCAAATCCAATAGTGCAGATGAACGGCCTTAGCAAACGCTTCGGCAAAATACAGGCCCTTGACGGGACAAGCCTGGATATCTATCCGGGCAGGATCATCGGGCTGCTCGGGGCCAACGGGGCGGGCAAGAGCACGCTGCTGCGGCATATAATCGGGCTTTATCTGCCGGACAGCGGGCAGTGCACGACGTTCGGGTGCGATGCCGGCAAGCTGGGGCCGGAGGAACTTGGGAGGATCGGATACGTCCACCAGGAGGGAGACCTGCTCGACTGGATGAAGGCCGGGCAGTTGATTCGGTATGTTAGCACATACTATCCCAACTGGAACCGCGGGCTTGAAGAAAAGTACATCGCCGACTACGACATCTCGACCGATGCGCGTGTCGGTTCGTTATCGCCGGGGCAGCGGCAGAAGCTGGCGATTCTGCTTGCAATCGGGTTTGAGCCGGAGCTTCTGATCTTAGATGAGCCGGCGGCGGCGCTGGACCCGGTGATGCGGGCGAGGTTCCTCGATATGCTGCTTCAGTTCATCCAGGACGAGAACAGGACCATTATTATCTCCTCGCACATTCTCAGCGACATAGAAAAGGTTGTCGATCACGTTGTGATAATGAAGGCCGGGCGGATTGTGCTGGATTCGGACTTCGACGAATTGCGGGAGCGGTTTAGCAGGGTGCGGGTTAGCGCTTTGAGCGGGGAGCTGCCGAGCGAATTGCCTTTTGCGAACGTTTTGGATTCGCGGCGGAGCAACGGGGAGGCGATACTGACGGTGCAGAATTGCTCGGGCGAAGAATTGCAGCAGCAGGCCGAGAGCCTGAACTGCCGAATCGACGTCCAGCCGCTGCCGCTGGAAGATATTTATCGGATTGTCGTAAGCTGAAGGAGGCGCGAAGAACAACATGAATACACTCATTGTAAGATTGAAAGCTTCATTTCGATGGCGCACGGCTTGGTTTTGGCCTTTGTTTTGTTTCATGTGGTTGGTGTATTTGGTAAGTACAAGGTGGACAATCGGGGCAAAATTGTTTCTGGCCCTCTTGAGTTTATGCGTGTTTCCCATAATAGCCCTCTCCTTGAACATGAGCAACCTCCAGAACGATCTTTTTGGCAAGCCTGTTTCATTCTGTCTGCCGGGATATAGACGGAACTTGCGCACAATCATCTTCGTTGATGCGTTGCTGCAGGCACTGTTCGTTCCGTTGTTTTTTTGTCACTTGAATCTCCCCGTATTCAAAGAGTCAGGTTTGCTTGAGAGATGCCTTGTAGCATCCGGTTTTGTTATTGCGATGATGGCGCTTGCTCTATCCGGAGGTTTGCGGTTCTTCCTCTCCAGAATAGCATGGGCTCTTCTTGTGCTTCTAACTTTTCCGCTTTGTATTCTTGGCTATATTGTACTCGTTACGGCTTTCGAACATCCTCTACTTCTTTGGCCTGTAGTCATCCCTGTATGTGTTGTTTACTGTGTTTTCGTCTGGAGGGGGCTCGGGGATATAGAGCGTGTGAAACGGGCGCATAGAAGGTTAGTCCTGGAGGCGGCCGAACAATGCACGCACGCCGGAGGAGGAAAAACGGTTTTGCCCGAGGTTGAAGCATTATTCCTTTCTCGTATGAAGCGATACGGCTATACGCATACCGGGCGATACATATGGGGCGGCCTGTATAGAGCATTCGGGCCGATTCTATCATACTGGCGATGGATATTTGCGTCGCTTCTCGGCAGTGTGTTAGTGCTCGGCTATGCTGGCAACGTGGTGCAGGAATTGATATTTGTGGCCTTAGGCTCAATCGCGTTCATTATCCATTTGCCTGTAACATCTGATATGTTGCTGCCCGAAGGGCGAAGAGAAAGATACTATTCGGCAGTTGCCTCGGCGTGCGCGACTATGGTCATAGCTACGGCAGCGGCGGTGGCGGTGGCGGGTTTGTCCACGGTCTTTGCGTTGTTCATGCCTGAGATTGCCAGATATGGTTTGCACTATACCGGGATACGGCTGGAAACGGTCTATTTAGCGTGCTTGTTGACGCCCGGCCTTTTTGCTTTCGAGCTTCTTGCTTACAGAATGCCGATTTTCGCCAAGATCAGCGTTTATGCTGTTACGACGTTGTTGGTAGTGGCGATTATCTACCTTGATTCCGAAGTCAGCGTATTGCCCCGATCGACGGGGCCGGTTTTGTTCGCAACTGTCTTTGTCTGTGGATGTGCGTTTTTCCTGCTGGTTCTGCGGCGTGTTTGCTCCAAATGGTGTCTGGTCGGGGGGAAGGGGAGAATTTAGAATGTAGAATTGTGAATTTTTGGATTTTGTTTGAGGTTTATAAGTCTTCTACCTCTATTGTGTGGGGGAGGTGGTTCAGGGGGCAGTTGGGGGCATTGGGGTTTTGGTTTGCAGAAGTTTTTTCCGAGCTGCACGAGCAAGGCAAGATTGCAGTTGAAGAAGTGCCTTGCATTCATACACAACTGGATTTGTTCTAAAAACCTGGCCTTGGCAGGTTTTAAACATAGCCGATGATCCCCGTTGCCTCACCTGAACCAATTTCGCACTCCTTATAGGCACACCAATATATCCCACAGGACACCCCCTGAAATCCTCCTCGAAGCCTCGCAAATGCATATTACCGAGACGCACAGACAAGCCTAAGGCACACTTAAACACCGGAACCTGAAAACCGCAATATGATCTTTCATTCTGTAACCTTTCGTAATCCCGTTATTTGTTTTTCTGCCGCCGCCTTCGCATCCACGTCGCCACCCAAAGATACAATCCGCTGAGGCTCACAAAAATCAGCCCTCCGCCGGCAACAGGCATTAGCACCGCATGCAGCCACCCGGCATAATAAGAGCCATCATGCACAGCCTCAAGCAAATCCGAAGTCCTACCGGCGACGCTGAGAATAGCTCCGCTAACCGCATCTACCTGAATCTCGGCGTAGTTATGTTTCGAGCGCACCTTGAAGACGCGCTTGTCCGGCCGAAAATCAACCCTGTCGATATCCTCCATATTCCGAAAGTCCGTATTGCCCTGGCTAAGCACAATCTCGAATAATCTCTGCGTTCCTATGAAATCATTAACCGCCCCCTCCGTTCCCGTCATGGTCGGCGGTTGAATCCAGGCAAAACTCTTTTTCTTCAACAGCAGAATCCCGCTAACCGCAACATTCAAGAACACCAGCGAAAGAAGAATCCCAACCCATTTGTGTGTCTTCCAGAAAAACTTGTAAGTCTGCATTAGTAGATACGTCTCCTTGATAAAAAACACTCTTGCCGCAGGGCACCTTATTGCCCTGCCAAAACCCTATTATAGAGAATCCTAAGCATCCTTCAAGACCGTAATAATCACCCCAGAGACACAGCGACTTCATATTGCTGCCAACATTCCCAGCTTTCCGAAATCGCCCCTGAAATGTTTTTTTAGAAGGCTAATATTCGTTGGTTTCGATTGTGTGGGGGAGGTGGTTTAGGGGGCAGTTGGGGCATTTTGGTTTTGGTTTGCAGAAGTTTTTTCCGAGCTGGACGAGCAGGGCATGGTATTCGTTGAATTGCCGGACATCCTGTCGGAGATTGGATTGGAAGAGGTCCTGCAATTGTCCATAGCCTGCGTCCGGCTCGATTAGATGATGGCGGACCGCGACGCGGGCGGTGTATGCATCGACCACGAAGATCGGCCTGCCGAACGCGTAGAGCAGAATCGAGTCGGCGGTTTCCGGGCCTATGCCCTTTATGCTTAGAAGCTCCTCTCTCAATTGATAGGTGTTGATTGCTTCGAGGTCCGCGAGCCGGCCATCGTAGTTTTCAAAGAGCCAGTTCAGGAAGCTCTTGAGGCGTTTGGCTTTTATATTGAAATAGCCTGCGGGGCGGATAAGCTCGGCCAATTGCGAGTGGTCGAGATTGTGCAGCTTTTCCGGCGTGAGGCAGTCGGCGGACTTGAGATTCGCTATCGCCTTCTCGACATTCGCCCAATTTGTGTTCTGCGTTAGTATCGCTCCTGTGACAATCTCGAATTGCGTCTGGCCCGGCCACCAGTTCTGAGGGCCGAAACGCTCGAAAAGAATTTGATAAATCTCGGTTAGCTGTTCGCTTATCATATATTGCCTATTGTAATTGCAGGGCGTTTGAAGTAAACTCTGCAAAATTCAAGCTGTTTGGTCAACTAATTTCCGGATTGCCAGAGAAAAAAGTGACGAAGAAGGAAAGTAAAACAAGAAAGTCGAAAGCGAGCGAACTGAGGGTTGGCAGTGCGAGTCAACTGTTCAACTTCTCGCAGAATTCGTACCTCGAGCGAACGAGCCGGCCTATCTATGCCATCTGGTTTTTAGTGCCCTTCATCGTCTTCTACGAAATAGGGACTATCTGGATCAATACAGACGTCCTGAACCAGTCGGAGGTCAGAGTCGTGGCGTTTGTCTGGCTGCGTGAATTGCTCGAATCGATAGGGCTCGGCGGCAAACTCGCCTGGGTCTCGCCTCCGCTCGTTGTCATCGCAATCCTGCTTGGGCTGCAGTTCGCTTCGGGCAAGCGGTGGCAGTTTGTCGGCAGCGACGTTTTTCCGATGGGGGCAGAGTGCATCGTTCTGGCTGTGCCGCTGGTAGTTTTGGGCCTTTTTCTCAATAGTCCCTCTCCGCCGCGGAGCGATGCCAACCTAGTTGCCGCAGCTTCGATTCAAATGCAAAATCATGCAGCCTCTGATGCTGCATGCGCAGTGCCGCTGCTCGCGGTCAGGAGCGTCGGTCCGCCTCCGCGAAAAATGTTGCTGCCCGAAATTATTACGGGAATCGGGGCTGGGATATACGAAGAACTCGTCTTCCGTTTGATTCTGATATGCCTGTTGATGATGCTGTTTCAAGATGCTCTGAGACTCTCGCACACGAATTCGGCAATACTATCCGTGCTCATTTCCGCCGCGTTGTTCAGCGCGCATCACCACATAGTTTTCCTCGACGGGCAGTTCGGACGCATCGCCGATTTCAACTGGACAAAGTTTAGTTTTCGGACTATGGCCGGGGTCTATTTTTCGGTGCTTTTCGCAATTCGAGGATTCGGAATCACCGCTGGAACGCACGCCTTTTACAATATCATTGCAACTGTTCTCAACGTGTTTTTCTTCCAGGCCGAATAGTTGCAAGCCCTCTCATTTTTTTCAGCTTGCATGAAAAAAATTTCATCGCCGTTAGTCTTGTGGATTGCTTGGTTTGCAAGATAATCGTCCTATAAGGGCGGTTTTCGGCCTTATCAGTACTGAAAATAAGCTTGAAATCGAGGGCCAATTCTTGTATAATAACAACATAATAGAAGCTGACTGTTTGAGTTGGGATTATTCTTTATGGAAACACCTCATATCAACATAGCAATTGACGAACTGACCTTCAGCCTTTTCCAGAGGCCCCTGCACCCGGAGCTTTTTCAGATATACTCGCAGAGGCAGTTGAAGACAGAAAAATACGAAGCTATCATCTGGGTCACAGGCTGCACGCATGTCATAAGCGTTTTTGCCGGCGACTCCTGTCTTACGGAAGTCGTAAGCGTGCCGGGCCAGATGCTCCCGCATCGCGGGTTGATCGAGCGATTTCAGTTCCGAGGCCCGCGAAGTCATAAGTGCACGCTAAGCAAGGGCGTGAGCTATATGACCGATTTCCAGATCGAAAAGATGAGCAGCGATCTCTATCGCCAGAGCCATACCGACCTCGAGCGATTCGCCAAGAACCGCGGCGTCTTTGTTAAATTCCCCGAGCAGGAAATCGGCAGGCTTCAGCCGTTCTGCTACATCGATTTCGAGGCAAGAAGAACCGAGCTGCACATCCACACTTTCGCAGCCCACCCGGACCAGGTCACGATGGTAAAAACACAGTCACTGTTCGACTTCCAGTAAAATAAAGGCCGGCCCGCAAATTCAAACTTACCGAAGTCCCGATAGCTCCTCCGTTACGCGCAGGAATCTTAACTTGCCAAAGAGCTAATGTGGGGTTAATGGCTGTGTCGGTATAGTTGATAACACCCCGACTGTGAAGATGTATAGCGTATAGCTTGAAGCTCCGGTTTAATTGACGGCTGGGCTTTTTAGCAATCCATCGATGCGGGCCTTGTAGGGTTTGTTCCGAGCTTCTCGGCGTCTTGCGGGTATCTGCCCATGAATTCCTTGTAGTGGCTCTGTGCAGTCCTTAGATTACCGGGGTCGTAGAAGGCCCTTTTTTCTTCCGGTTGCCTGTTATATATGGCGTGTTTGGATGCCGCCATTCCGAGGAGGGCGTTTTTTGCGAGTTGGCCGGTTTTATACTCAAGCGAGATTTCCCACCACTTGAGGTACTCTTCGTTGTGCATTTGCCTTTTATTGTAGTTCCGGGCGATTGCGAGAGATGCTCTCAGGCCCAGGGGGGACTGGATTCCCGCGTTGTCGGTGATTTTCTCCATAATCCTGACGCCCTCAGCGTCGCCCTTTAGCTTTATGACCTTCATGACGTATCTGAACTGTCCGCCGAGATATGCTGTTCCAATTGCAAACTGGCGGTCGAGGACTGCGGGTCGGAGCCTGCTCTGCGGCTGGTCCCTGAGTATCTTCTCATAAGCCCTGTATGCCTTGGTGAATTTTCCCTCTGAAAAGAGCATTTCCGCCTCGATGAAGGCATCGAGGTCCGCCCCGGCAATTTCGGGGAATTCTGTTTTTAGTTTTTCATAAGCCCGCCGGGCAGGCTCGACTTGGCCTGTGTTTACGAGGTTCTTCACTTGGGCGACTGCGACGAGAAATTTGTCCTGCGGCGATATTTCCGTCCAGTTTTGGTCGTTATCGAGCCTCCAGAGGTCCGGCGATGCGGCAGAAAAGGGCGTTAGCATTGCAATTATCAGCAAAGTTGTAAGTTGTATCCTGTGTTTCAGCATAGTTCATCCTGTCATTTCTTATATGGCTGCGGCGGATTCGTTGCAACCGCTGAACATTATACTTGTTCACCGGCGTAATGCAAATCAACAGTTCAAAATATACTATCGTCAGGATTTCGCCCTAAAATCGCAAGTTATGGGATGATTTGGCGATAAAACGTTATTGATACACTTATAGTCGTGGCCCTGTTAGGGTGGGGCTCTTTTAGAGCATAAATGAGGATCGAACTTGAAAACGTTAAATAGAAATTAGTAAGGAACTGAAATTAGGTTTGGATGGTAACCCCGCCGGCGCGGCGTGCAAACTTTAAGCCTCCACATTTATTGTGGGGGTTGAACCTGCGGCGGGACGTTAAAACCCCCAACATAAAGTTGGGGGCTTACGGCGGGGCACAAAAACCGCAGGCCCCCAGGTTTATTGTGGGGGGGGGGAAATCCGCTAAGGTGCAGATGGCCTTTAGAAGGAAATATGTGAAATAGTCCTTGCACTACCATAAGCAATCGCTTAGTTTTGCCCTCGGCTTTTTCTAAAAATTGAGAGTTTGGTGCTCTCGACAGGGTTTTTGCCGCTCAGATAGGCTGATAGCTTAATCTGAGCTTTCCCTGCAGCTAAGGACGGTGTACACAGAAAATCTCTGGAGGACCAATATGCCCAGGCGGAAAGACATCAACAAGGTAATGATCATTGGCTCCGGCCCTATCATCATAGGGCAAGCTTGCGAGTTTGACTATTCGGGCACTCAGGCGTGCAAGGCGCTTCGGAGCTTGGGGTACGAGATTGTTCTGGTCAATTCTAATCCTGCGACGATTATGACCGACCCCGGGATGGCTGATGTAACTTACATCGAGCCTCTGAATATCGAGACAATGACGAAGATCATCGAAAAGGAGCGTCCGGATGCGTTGCTGCCGAATCTTGGGGGGCAGTCTGGGCTCAATCTCAGTTCTCAATTGGCCAAGGCCGGCGTGCTCGAAAAATATGGAGTTAAGGTGATTGGCGTTCAGATCGATGCGATTAAGCGCGGCGAAGACCGTCAGGCGTTCAAGGATACGATGAATAAGCTCGGTATTGATATGCCGCGGAGCCTTATCGCCAATAGCCTGGAGGAAGCTGAAGAGGCCATCAAGGAGATTGGCTTGCCGTGCGTTATTCGGCCTGCATATACTATGGGGGGAACGGGGGGCGGTTTTGCGTACAATATGCAGGAGTTCAGCGCGTTGGCCGAGCGGGGGCTGCGGGCGAGCTTTGTCGGGCAGATTCTTGTGGAGGAATCGGTGCTTGGCTGGGAGGAATTGGAGTTGGAGGTTGTACGCGACAGCAAGAATCAGATGATTACCGTTTGCTTCATTGAAAATGTCGATGCGATGGGCGTGCATACGGGCGACAGCTACTGCACGGCGCCCATGCTCACGATTGCCCCGGAGCTGCAGAGGCAGCTGCAGAAGTACTCTTACGATATCGTCGAGGCTATCGAGGTTATCGGCGGGACCAACGTACAATTCGCCCATGATCCTGTGACTGATCGTGTTGTGGTAATCGAAATCAATCCGAGGACATCTCGCTCTTCGGCGTTGGCGTCGAAGGCGACGGGTTTTCCGATTGCGTTGGTTTCGTCGCTGCTGGCCGGCGGGTTGACCATGGATGAGATACCTTATTGGCGAGATGGAACGTTGGAGAAGTACACGCCGTCGGGCGACTACGTGGTCGTTAAGTTCTCTCGCTGGGCGTTTGAGAAATTCGAGGGGCTTGAGGATAAACTCGGCACTCAGATGCTTTCGGTCGGCGAAGTTATGAGCATCGGCAAGACATACAAGGAAGCGTTCCAGAAGTCGATTCGGTCGAGGGAAGACGGTCGGTACGGCCTTGGTTTCGCCAAGGACTATAATAAAAGGCCGCTTGCGGATTTGATGCGTATGCTGATTGAGCCGTCAAGTGAGAGGCAGTTTATAATGTACGAGGCATTGCGGAAAGGCGCCAAAGTGCAGACTTTGTTCGAGACGACGCACATCAAGGCGTGGTTTATCGAGCAGATGAAGGAATTGGTTGATCTGGAGGAGAAGGTTCTCAAGTATAAGGGCAAGGCTCTGCCCGGCAAGCTGCTTACTCAGGCGAAGAAGGACGGATTTTCCGACCGGTATCTGGCCAAGCTTCTTGGCGTCGGCGAGGCGAAAATTCGATCGCAGCGTAAAAAGCTCGGCGTTGTCGAGGGCTGGCATCCGGTGCCGGTCAGCGGCGTCGAGGACGCGGCCTACTACTATTCTACATACAATGCCCCCGATGTAACGGAAGTCTCGCCCAATCGCAAGATAATGATTTTGGGCGGCGGCCCGAACCGTATCGGGCAGGGCATTGAGTTCGACTATTGCTGCGTTCATGCGGCGTTCGCCCTGCGCGACGAGGGGGTGGAGTCGGTCATGGTCAACTGCAATCCGGAGACGGTATCGACCGACTACGATACGTCGAACAAATTGTACTTCGAGCCTCTGACGGTTGAAGATGTGCTGAGTATTTATGAGAAGGAGAAGCCCGATGGCGTTATATGTCAATTCGGGGGGCAGACTCCGTTGAATATCGCCGCGGAGCTTGAGGCGGCGGGGGTGAAGATCATTGGCACAACACCGGATGCTATCGAACTGGCGGAGGATCGTGATCGTTTCCGCCAGAAGATGGAGAAGCTCGGGATTCCCCAGCCCGAAAGCGGTATGGCCAGCACGCTGGAAGAGGCTTTGAAGATTGCGGAACGAATTAATTACCCGCTGATGGTGCGTCCTTCGTTTGTCCTTGGCGGGCGGGCGATGGAGGTCGTGCACGATGAGGTGATGCTGAAGCACTACATGCAGGCGGCGGTTGATGTGTCTCCGGAGCGTCCCATCCTGATAGACAAGTTTCTTGAGAATGCGATCGAGGCCGAGGCGGATGCGATTGCCGACGGAACGGATGCCTTTGTGCCGGCGGTTATGGAGCATATCGAGTTGGCCGGGGTGCACTCGGGCGACTCGGCGTGCGTGATTCCTCCGACGACTATTCCGAAGAAGCATGTTAAGACGATCCAGGAATATACGCGTAAGATTGCCATAGAGCTGAACGTGGTGGGGCTGATGAATATCCAGTACGCGATTTGCAACGACAAGGTGTATATCCTTGAGGCCAATCCGCGTGCATCGAGGACGGTTCCTCTGGTCTCGAAGGTGTGCGCGATATCAATGGTGCGGATCGCGACGCAGGTAATGCTCGGCAAGAAGCTCAGCGAACTCGGTTTGAAACATCGCGATATTCCGCACTATGGCGTAAAGGAATCCGTGTTCCCGTTCTACTTTTATCCCGGCGTTGATCCTGTTCTGGGTCCGGAGATGCGTTCGACGGGAGAGGTTCTCGGTATGGCCGATTCGTTCGGCCTGGCATTTTACAAGGCGCAGGATGCCGCACAGGGGCGGCTGCCTTCCGAGGGGACGGTCCTGATGACTATCGCGGATAAGGACAAAGGGCCGGCGGTTGTCGATATCGCCCGGAGTTTTGTGGAGTTGGGTTTCAAGCTCAAGGCGACCGAGGGGACGCAGAAATTCCTTGCCAAGCACAAGATCGAGGCGGAGCTTGCCTACAAGATGCGCGAGCAGCGTCCGCATATCGCCGATGACATAATGAACGGCGGTGTCCAGCTTCTGATCAATACTCCCAAGGGCAAGGCCAGCAAGGCGGATGATTCGTACATTCGCAAGGCCGCAATTCGGTATAAAGTTCCTTATATCACCACGATCCCTGCGGCGCTTGCCGCTGTCAAGGGAATCGACGCAATCCGCGGGAAGACGCCTGAGGTTAAATCGCTGCAGGAGCATCACGCCGGCATAATCTGAAAAGTGGACCAAGAGAAAAGGAGACATAGAAAATGGATAAGCAAATCAGCATCATGCCGTGTCTGGATATGCAGAACGGCCGGGTCGTTAAGGGTGTTCATTTTGTCGATATTCGCGACGCCGGCGATCCGGTGGAATGCGCGAAGGCCTATTGCCGGGCGGGGGCGGATGAGCTTGCGCTGCTGGATATAACTGCTACTGTTGAGAATCGTCCGACTATGCTTGAAGTGGTTAAGAACGTTGCGGAAGCGGCAACTATTCCGTTTACTGTCGGCGGGGGTATTTGCGACGTTGCCTCGGCGGCGGCGGTTCTGGAAGCAGGGGCGGATAAGATATCGACGAGCAGTGCCGCTTTCCGCAAGCCTGAGATAATTCGGGAGATGCTGGCGGAGCTTGGGGCGGAGAAGGTTACTGTTGCTATAGATGTGGATGTGAACGAATCGCTGCCTTCGGGCTACGAAGTGTATATCGACGGGGGCCGAACGGCTACCGGGGTCGATGCTGTTGAGTGGGCGAAGAGGGTTGACGGATTCGGAGTGCCGGTAATACTTCCGACGAGCAAGGCCGGCGACGGGGCACAGACGGGGTTCGACCTTCCGGTTATCAGGGCTATGGCCGATGCCTGCTCGGCCACTATCGTAGCGTCGGGCGGGGCGGGCAAATTGGAGCATTTCTACGAAGCCGCCAAGGCCGGGGCGACGGTTCTTCTTGCGGCTTCGGTTTTTCATTTCGGTCTTATCGGGATAGGAGAATTGAAGGACTATCTGCGAGAGCGCGGGCTGAATCTTTAGAGGCGTTCTTCGCTTCTGTAGATGCTGCGCGGGCGGTTCGTGAGGGAAAATGGTCGGGATTTGCAGGTGCGTCCGTTCCCTGCGCATTCGCTGAGATAGCCGTCGGGAGGATTTTGCGTGAAAAGTTCTGATTTGCAATTAGCGGCGTGGGCGCCCCGGTCGTATTAATTATAGAAGATAGGATTAGGAAAAGAAGATTTGTGCCGGACAAGAATTTACTATTGTTTTTGCCCGACAATAATCTTACTATCTCCTTGTCGGCATGGAGGATAAGGCATGTAAGATCATGATTGGTAGAGTTAAGAATTATAAGTCATTTTCAGACAAGGAGTAATAGGCATGGGCGATAGTGGAAAAAGAGATAAGGGCAAAAGAGAAACACAGAAAAAGGCCAAGCTTAATCTAAAGGAAAAACGAAAATTGAAAAAAGATAAGAAGAATAAATAACTCAAACTGACCGGTGGTCAGTTCGAGAATGGAAAAATCAAAGATTAAATTGCAAAATTGCGGTTTCGGCCCGTCTAAAGCCGGATTTGCAACCTTTTGGCCGAAGCTATTCTACCGGATTCCCGCCCCTGCTTTCGCAGGGGTGACAACCTTTCGCGGGAATGACAGTTATGAATCGGTCAGTTTGAGTAAATGAGTAGGCGAGTAGATGGGGCCCGCCACGGGCGCGTCTGCGACTTTGCGAGGGGCTTCGCCGCGTCAAGGTCTCTACACGCTCGTTGAAACATGGCGGCTAAAAGCATCCTCTGCATTCGTCTATGCAGCCTTCGAGCCATAGGCGGGCTAAGATTGAGATATCTTTGTAGTCAACGTTTCCGTCGCAGTTCAGGTCTTTGTTGCTAAAATCGCCGCCTGACGGGCCGGTCCATCCCCACTCGTCGGCGAAGCCGGCATAGTCTTCAAAGGTTATGGTCTCGTCGGAGCTGTATTCGGGGCAACTGCAGCATATCCCGCCGAGTATTTCGAATGCCAGGTCGATGTTTTGGCCGAGTGGCGGTATTGGATATCGCAGGCGGTTCCAGGTCGAGCCGGCGTCGCTTGAATAGACGGCGGCGTCGTTCCAGGCTTGGGAAGTGAGCGATGTTTTCCAGCCGAATCCCGGGTCCGATGGGATCGGTATGAACCCGCCGAAGTAAACGTGGACGCCGAGCCAATAAACGACCGGCTCGCACGGGTCGCCCTGCTGGACGAAGGCATCTGTCTGGGCGATGGGTATATCGTATCGCCAGGTTTGCTTATGGTCGTTGGAGACGGGGGGGTTGAGGCCGGCCGGGTCCCACCACCAGGCCTTGCCCGGGTAGGTCATCGGCGGTATTGTGTAATAGAGCGATTCGGTGAAATCGCCGTAGTCGAAATAGAAATCTTTCTCCCACAGCAAGTCGCCCGGGGTACTGAAGCCGGGTCCGTCACCGTCGCCATCGGGGATGTCGTCGTAAATGGTCAGGTGGATGCGATTGATCGTAACCCTGGAATCGGCCTTCCATGAGTTGTAAAGGACAACCTTTGTAATGGGGCCGGTCGTGGTGCAGAGAAAATCATCGGCGAGTCTTCGTTGCACGGCGGGGCCTGGGTAGTCAAAAATGTCACATGCTATGTCCATGCCGTAGCCGCCTGTATTCGGGAACTGCTTCCACTTGAATCCCTCCCACGGCTTTATGAATTCGTTGACGGCTGCGAAGGCATCGACGCGTATTGGATTGGGCGAGGTCGCAGCCGGGTCGAAGGTAGGCGCGCCGGTATCCTTCATCGTCTGTACGATCCAGGCGGGCGAGGTCCATACCCGCAGGAACTCGGCCTTTTCGTGCATCAGGGCCGCGACGCCCGCGCAGTGGGGCGACGCCTGGGATGTCCCTGTATATGTGCTTGTTCCTCCGCCCCTGCCCGGTGCGGTGATGTGCCGTCCCGGCGCGGCGAGTTTATTGCACCCGCTGCGGTTTGAAAAGCAGGTTATCAAATCCGGGTAAGTTTCCTGGTCGCTGCATTCGGGCCAGGATTTGTTATAAGCATCGTGATATGTTCCGCTATCTGGTTCCGGGCCGAGGTCCTGGTCATATACGGCGGCGACTGCGGTGACCGCCGAGAGGCAGGCCGGTGCGGGCATCTGCGTTGTCTTGCCCTCGTTGCCGCTGGATGCGAATATCACGATGCCGACGTTCCTGGCTGCGTCGAGGGAGTCCTTGAGGTTTTGGAGCCACGGCTCGTTAACAGTGTCGCAAGGGCACTGGCTGAATTTTGTGTTGGTGCCCAGGCTCATATTCATAACGCAGAGGTTGTCGTAGTCGTTCAAATGGCTTACTACATAATCGACTGCTGCTGCAATGTCGCTCGATGCCGAGAACTCCATTTCTTCGTCGAGTACTTTGATTGGCAGGATGTCGGCATCGGGTGCGACTCCCTGAGGCGCTACGACGCCTTTGGATGTGATAATGCCTGCGACGTTGGTTCCGTGGCCGTGGTCGTCTTCGGCGCCGGGGCCGCTGGCCCCGTCCAGGAAGTAGTACCAGCCGTCGGCGATATTATCGCGAAGGTCGGGGTGGTCGCTGTCGATGCCCGAATCAAGAACGGCTACTGTTATACCCCGCCCGGTGTAACCGAGCGTTAACTCAGTTTGCACATCGTCTGCGCCGATGAAAGGGACGCTGACGTCGAGATGTCCGTGGCCGCCGACGTCGAGGCCGACCGCTTTGACTTGCGGGTCTGCGGCGAGCCTGGCCAATCCCGCGGCGGTTACATATCCGGTAATGGATGCGAAGTTTTCATATTTGTGGACGACGGCGAATTCGGTCGGGCCGAATTTTTGCAGCATGCGGCCCTGTATCTCCTTGACGGCCTGCCGGCGCTTGGCCGGCGTTGTAGGTTCCCTGGGTGCCGGCGGTTTTTCGAGCAATACGATAACATACACGGCTTCTTCTGCGTTATCCCGGAGCTTAGTATAGACCTCCGGTTCTACGCGTCGGCCTGGTGGGGCCTTGTCGCCGGTTGAGGCGAACCCGGGGGCGCAGACCACTGCGGCCAGAATGAAGACTGCAATTGCCGTCCGTAACGACCTTGGTTTGAGCTGCAAGCGTCTCATATCAAATCCTCCTGATAAGAACACACTCTATCATTATACCATATTATACCATAATTTTTCTCCGTCCGACGGAATTTGAAGTGATTTTTGCGACTTTGGCCGAAGAAATCGCGAAAAATGGACGTATTTGCCACCAAGACGCCGAGGGCCCCCAGGGGGCGGGGATGGCCATGGTGCGTTGAAGCGTGTGGGGCCACGGCCAAGATGGCCGTGGTACGTTGAAAAATGGTTGGGGTGGGGTTGGTTTTCTTGACTTGGGGCGGTGGATTGCTTATAGTTGCGGGACTTTGAAGCATGTTAGCAGTTTTTTTATTATTGGAGTTTGTGGTAATGGCTAAAGAGACTCAGTGTGGTGAATGTCCCGGCTTGTGCTGTCGGTATGTTGCGTTGCCTATCGAGACGCCGGAAGATAAGGAGGATTACGACGATATAAGGTGGTATCTATGCCATGAGGATATAACGGTTTTTGTCGAGGAGGACGACTGGTATATCAATATCAAGAACAAGTGCAGGCATCTGTCGAATGAAGGCTATCAGTGCGAGATTTACGATAAACGGCCTAAGATTTGCAGGGGGTATCGGCGTAAGGATTGTGATTTCGTCGAGGGCGAGTACGATTACGAGCTGCACTTCACGGACGATAAGCAAATGGAAGAGTATATCAAGATTAAGTTCGACAACAACGTAATCGAGAAGCCGAAGAAGGCCAAGAAGCAGAATTCCAAGAAGAAGAGTCAGTCGCGAATTCGCTCGGTATCCGGCCCTGGTGGCGCGAAGAATAGAGATAAGACGGCTGCAAAGGGATAGGCTCGCTATGAAGATACCGCAGGTAAAGGGTACGAGGGATTTTTATCCGCCTGAGATGGCGGTTCGGAACTGGATTATCGATGGCTGGAAGCGAGTTTCTCGTCGGAACGGGTTCGAGGAGTACGACGGGCCGATTTTCGAGCGTCTGGAGATGTATCAGATTAAGAGCGGCGACGAGATTGCCGATCAGCTCTTCTCACTGAAGGACAGAGGCGGCAGGGACCTTGCGATTCGGCCTGAGATTACTCCTACGCTTGCGCGGATGGTGAACCAGCGGATCAACTCCTTGCCAAAACCTATCAAATGGTTTTCCGTGCCCAGACTATGCCGTGCCGAGCGTCCCCAAAAGGGCCGCCTGCGAGAGTTTTTCCAGTGGAATATCGATATCATCGGCGAAGACAACGTGCGTGCCGATGCCGATATAATATTCACAACCGTTGATTACCTGAGATATGCAGGTTTGACGGAAGAAGATATTATAGTGAAGATATCCAGTCGAAGGATGTTGGCGGCAGTACTAAAGGAGATCGGAGTTCCGCAGGGCAGCCTCGATTCGTTGTATGCTATACTTGATAAGAAGAATAAGCTGCCTGACGATACGTTTGAGAAAATGCTGGATGAGTTGCTTCGGGATTCCGGGATGGTCTCTAAAGTTCGCACATTCATGGAGCTGGAGAATATCCAACAGATTGAGGATATGTTTGGACGTCAGGAAGCTTTTAATGAACTTGTGGAGTTGATGAAGTTTTTGGACAGCATGGGGATTGGTAATTATTACAGATTTGATCCGGGAATAGTGCGAGGGCTGGCTTATTATACCGGGATCGTGTTCGAGGTTTACGACAAAGCGAGCGAACTTCGCGCTATTTGCGGCGGCGGCAGGTATGACAATTTGCTGAAGGATTTCGGCGGACCGGCAATATCCGCCACCGGAATGGGGATGGGTGATTGTGTTCTGGAGATTCTTGCCAACCATAATAGCTTTTGGGGACAATCGAACACCTTTAAGTGAAGCTGTGAAGCTTGCGGCGGAGCTTCGTAAGATGAATAAATCTGTTGATGTTAGTTACAAATTGAGCGGGTTGGGAAAACAATTGAAAGAGGCAGCATCGCGAAATACCGAGAAGTGCCTTATTATCGGTGAGGAGTTCGAGGATGGCAAGCTTGTCGTCAAGGATATGGCGACGGGTGAGCAGGAATCTGTCGATATGAAGCTGTTTCTGAGCGGGCTTTCGTCCAAATCGGACCGTTAGTCCGAGACTTGGAAAGGTGCGGAAAATATGGGCGTTCGGTTTAATATGATTGGTATATTTGTCAGCGATATTGGCAGGATGGTCGAGTTCTATCGTGATGTTCTGGGGATGGAGGTCAAGAGCGAGGGCGAGTATTATACGCTGTTCGAGCATGAGGGTATTGAATTGGGAATGTTTTCGCGGTCGATGGCTCCTGATTTTATCGAGGCCGAGTTGACGTATCCGAGCGGGGTGAACGGGACATTTTCACTTTCGATAGATGTCGATGCTTTCTACGATGTTGACGACGAGTTCGAGCGTCTTATCGAGGCCGGCGCCACGGCGGTCGCCCAGCCCAAAGACGTGCCCTGGGGACAGCGGTCGAGCATGGTTGCCGATCCGGAGGGCAATATGATAGAGATATCGTCGTGGGGCAAGGGGCCTGACGGGGATTTTTGAGAAGCGATAAGAGACGCATAAGGGAAAATGACGAGAGATCGCAATGAAGGATAATTGGCCGAATCACTATGAGCTGGCTTTTGAGAATTGGCTCAAAGACAATCGGATTCAATATGCCGCATCCGATGAACACAAGCGGGGGATTGTTTGGCAGAGCAAGGTTAAGAGTCCTGATTTTCTGGTCTATCCTGGCGACGGGCGAACGGTAATCGCTGAGGTCAAGGGCAGGAATTTTAGGGGAAAAAGCCTTGAGAAGCTGGCGGGTTTCGAGTGCTGGGTGACAAAGGACGATGTCGATGGGCTTGGAAAGTGGCTGGGGGAGTTGGGGGCCGGGCACGAGGCGGTTTTTGTTTTTGCGTACAGGATCGAGAATGTCGATGTCGATTTCGACGGCAGGGATGTTTTCGAGTTCGCTGCGAGCAGGTATTTGTTTCTCTGTATCAGGCTGGACGACTATCGCCTATATATGAAACGGCGCAGCCCGAAGTGGCGGACTGTGACTCTGCCGGCGGAGAAGTTTCGCCGGTGCGTCGTTGAGATTGGCCAGTTTATGCTTTGACGGACGAGTAACGTTTATGTTGTCAGCGAGAAAGGGGCGATTCCGCCTCAGCGGGTCTTTGGTTTCTTGGCGGCCGGCGGCGATTTTTTGTCTTGAAAGTTGAGGGCTGCGGAGTTTATGCAGTATCTCAGGCCTGTTGGTTTTGGTCCGTCCTTGAAGACGTGGCCGAGGTGGGCGCCGCATTTGGCGCAAGTTATCTCGGTTCTCACCTTTGAATTGCTGGTGTCGATGGATTCTTCTGTTGCGTTGGGGTCGGCTGGGGCGTAGAAGCTTGGCCAGCCGCAGCCTGAGTCGAACTTTGTTTCCGAGGCGAACAGCTCACTGCCGCAGCCGACGCAGTAGTAATCGCCAGTGCCTTTGAAGTCCCAGTATTTGCCTGTAAAGGCCCTTTCTGTTCCTTTTTGGCGTGTGATGTGGTATTGTTCGGGTGTTAGTATCTGCTTCCATTCTTCTTCGGTTTTGGTTACTTTTTTAGTCATATTCTGGTACTCCTTTTTCGATGATTGTGCTTTCGGGTCGGTTTCGGCGGCGGTCTGCCTGGCGGTCCGGCTGTCCTCATCGCAGCCCAGAGCGGCCGCCAATAAGGCAGTTAGAATGCAGGCTGTAGTATTTACACGTTTCGTTTTCATAAGTTTTCCACTCATATTCTTGCTGTGGATTGCTATTTGTCAAGTCTAATACCTACCAATTACGATTCGTTTGTGCGCGTGGTTCGGCGGATGCGGCGGGGAGGTTGAAATTTTGGATGGACGGGCTGAGCCGGCGGTGATAGAATGCGGTTTTCGTATCAGTGACGCTTATTATGTTCAAAATTCAACTGCCCGAGGGAAAGAATCTAAAGCTCCAATACCGCGTCGTCGTCCACGCCGGCGATACCGAAAAAGCGGGCATCAAAACCATCTTCGCCCAATACAAACGCGAAGCAGCCTCACATCCCACATTCGCCGACGAATAAATATGATGCCGGGAAACAATACCGACTGCCGTCAACCCTGTCGAGGCTCCCTGACCAAAGCATCCGAGTTTGGGCAGCGGTATCATTTCCCGTCGCTTCTAAAAAGAACGAGCCGGCATAGGCTGCTCGGTTTGACAGGACCTTTTACGATTCCCACGAACGGCCGCACTATTAGAAGGATATACCAATATATCGAACACATCTCTAAATCGGCTTCTCAACCGGCAATATAAACAAGAAGAATGCTGGGGCAACCCAGGGTTTTGCCTGCAAAACCGATGGAATACCAAGAAAAACCAGGGATCTCCAAGTCTTTCCCCGACACCCCCAACCATTAAGTCCTATAACACACAGGCCCAAGATTTTAAGTAAAGAGAAATGACTCGGTGACAAGCCATCGTCGCCGACCGCCCTGCCGATACGAAACGTGGGGGGTAAACTTCAGCACTCTCTATCAGGCATGTCACTCACAGCTTCCTATTAACCGCCGACGAGACAGGGCCGAAGGCTGGAATTTCTCGTGTTTCCAAAAACATCGTGGTAATCAACCTTCTCAAATACTGTCAGATGTCCTCCGACAGTGGCGTCGTAGATTTTTTTGTTTTCCTTTTCAAATGTCGCTTTGGCGATTTTATAGCCCTCTTCCGATCCCTTCAAATTTGGCAGGTTCCACTGCTGGCCTCTCGCAAAATAGCCGGGGTCGAAGTGGTCGGCGTCATGATTATTTTGCACGACCACCTGGTCCGGCCTGCCGTCTTGTTCCGCATTGAAGAAGTGATCTACGCCAACCAGGAAGACTTCATCGAAACCCAGGTGATACGCAATCTGCATAGCAACGTATGTAACCGTATGTATTTGAAATATCCCCTCGCAAGGATCGGTTGAAAAATCTTTGCCCTCCAAAGACAATAAATGAACGGTATCCTCATTATAGGGCAAATACTTGAAGGCGACAAAATCGAGGAATTTCAAACCGTGTATTTCATTAAAGATCTGATGAGCGCTTTGTTGAATGACAAACGGATTAACAGAAACATAGAAACTCGGTCGCCAGTCGATACGGTCGAACAACAAGTAGATTTTATTCAATCCGAAAGTGTATTCGTTCTTCAGCAGTGAAAGGTCGGTGTTATTCAAGCTTGGCCCGTTGCCGATAATGACGCACCGTTGGCCCCGATATTTGTCTTTGTATTGCATCAGAATCCTTCTGGAATTGGCCCGTATTTGGTCATACAGCAAATCGATCTTCTCGGCCTCCCCGCAAGTTCCGTAAGGGGCGCCTTGCGTCGTGGCCAGAGGGGCTTCCTTATCCTCGGGCCATTTCATTTCCGACGGATTCCCGGCATACCCGGCTGACATACAGTTGTCACTGGGGAGATGTTTTTGGGCCGGAGCTTTTCGCTTCTTGTGAGATGCGTTCATCCCGCCGACGGTTTGTCGCACTTCTGCGGCTATTTGCTCGGCTTGACGGTTGTTTCCCTGAGAGCGCAACTCTAAAATCGCCCTCGATATCTTTGTCCCTTGTTCACGACGCTTGAAATACTCTTCCGTCATACGAGATGCGGTTACATGATGATATACCACCGCTTCGGGAGCATAATAGACCAAACGGCCTAAGGCATGTATTCTTTGCTGGATTTCGGTGTCTTCATTTCCCAATAAAGCCTCCCCTATGCGTCCCAGACATGTATCGAAGAATCCAATATCCGCGAACACCTGCCGTCTAAACGAGCAATTTGTGCCTATAATCCTCTCAGGCCAGCATAAAGCCCTGGCATTTTCCCCCCATTCGACCAAACTCAGGGAGCGGTAATATTCTTCTGTCAGCCAGGCCGGCTTTGGGGCATCCCAAATCGGCAATACCTTCCCGCCTGCCGCCCAGACATCCTGAGCATTATCGTATATTCTCAGCAAGACCTGCAACCACTGCGCAGATGCTTCTGCGTCATCGTCAATGAACGCTATGATATCGCCCCCGGCTTTTTCTACGCCGATATTGCGTGCATATGAGAGTCCGAGCCTTTCCTCAAGTATATAACGAACCGTTGGATAACGAGCAACGACTTCTTCGGTGTTATCCTTTGAGTTGTTATCCACAACGATTATTTCAAATAACTCTTGTGAAAGCCTCTGGCGGCTCAGGCTATCGAGCGTCTTGGCCAAAAGGGCCGGATTGCGATGGGTGCATACCACTACCGAGATGCGGACAGAGCCCCGGCTGCTAATATCAACGCCACTGATGTGAAGATCCCGGATTTGCGTTTTGCCGACCGGAGGCGAAATACCCGGATGCTTTGGCTTTTCATTGGCCATTGATTCCTCCAGCAACAATGCTTTGGTCAGCACTTCTCTTGCCTCCTCGATCCTGCCCCACTTTTTGTAAACATCGCCCAACCCGAGGAGAAGCTTGTCCATGGTTGTATTAGCAAGATTGTCCAATGACAACATCCTCGAATACAATTCTTCGGCCTGTGCATACATTCTCTGATCTTCGTAGAACACACTACAACACCGAAGAATGGCGGCCTTGTTGTGCTGAGAAATATGTTCTGATGCCAGGATGTCGCTCAAATCCTCAATTATCCGGCAATCTTCGCCTTGCCTCTCGTAGTATTCTTTGAACAAGCCCTGCATTTGCCATACCTCTTTGCCCCCGATATCCGCTGTTCGTAGCACATCGAGCAATATCCGCTTTGCCTCGTCTTCTTTGCCTTGTCTCAAACACACCCTCGCTAATTGAAGCCAAAGCTTGCAATGCAGCTCCATTGATATGCTCGGAAACGACAGGGCCTCCAAGCACTTCTTCTCCGCCTTGGCGTATTTGCCCTGTTCCAAATAGCAATCCGCGGCCACCGAAACAAAACCTACTTTCGCTTCAATGGCGATATCCGGACATTCATGCACAAACGTTGCGTAAAGATCATCCAGGATTTGCTCTTCGTCCGGTCCGTCCGCTTCACTGCTGATCTTGCTCGCAACCTTACGAACCCTATCGACTAATTGCTCAATCTCATCGTTCCTGCCTGTATCACGCAAGTCCATAAATATCTTTGAAACCGTGTTTCCCAAAGCTCTCTTCGAAAAGTATTTCCTGTTCATACGTGATGGTGGGACGTGATGAAAGACAACAGCATTAGTGTGATATATCTGATGCCCCGCCTCTGTTAGTCGTCTTTGCAAATCGGCTTCCTCGAATGAAAACAGGATAGGTCCGACTCGTCCGAGCTTGATATCGAAATTCCCGAATGTCGAGAAGACTTCTCTTCGAAACGAGCAATTAGTCCCAATCATACCTTCATTAGGCCAATCCAAAGGCCTGGTATCGACGCCGTAATCTCTGATGCTCAAAGCCGGGACAAATTCATCAGATAGCCACTCAGGCCGCTGCCCGTCCCAAATAGGCAGCACTCTTCCGCCGGCCGCCCAAGCGTTCGGGACAGTGTCATAGACTCTTAACAACGCCCCCACCCAATCCGGCTCGGCTTCCGCATCATCGTCAATGAATGCCACGATATCGCCCCGAGCCTTGTCTATTCCAGTATTACGCGCATGAGAAAGGCCCAATTTGTCTTCAAAAACGTATCTGAAGGCTGGGTAAGATTCGACGATCTGTCTGGTTTGGTCATTTGAGTTATTGTCCACCACAATTACTTCATACCGCCTCTTATCGAGCCTCTGACGGCTCAGACTGGCAAGGGCCTTCGCCAGTAAGTCGCAATTGTTGTGAGTGCACACGACCACCGAAATCGTTGCCTTATCGCCGGAGCAGCTATTGTCAAGAGACACCTGCCCAGCCACAGGGAACCGGGAGGTTGCGTCTCTGTCTCCATGTTGAACGAAAAGACTTTCATAGTCGATGCGTGGAAAAACCTCCAGTTTGCCCCCTGCCGTTGCGTTGGCTAATATCCGCCCGTTCTGTTCGAATACTTCCCTGGCGCGTTTGTACGCCAGCTCCATTCGATCCAGCTTGGGGTCATGCCAGCGTTTGCCCTTGCCAAAATATTCCGGATGGAAATGATTAGAGTCGTCCGCCGTCGAAATGATCACATTCCCTTCTATCTTCGCGTCCTTGGGGATTGTATAGCTGTGGTCAAAGCCGACAAGAAATACCTCTGAGAATCCCATGTAATAAGCCAACTGCATACACAAGTAGCTAACCGTGCCACCAACCCAAAGCCTCTCGGCGGCGTTTCGCGAAAAGTTGGGAAAGCCGGGATAATTACTGTAATCGAATATGACATTCGCCCAGATAACATCATCTCTGTCGGCAAGGCAGTAGTTCAGATACGTCCCGAAAATCTTGACCATTCCCGTAAGGTTATTGATTTCATCATCGCGGTCTTCCGCTACGAGCGTATCCTCAACGACATAGAAGGTTGGCTTGAATCCCATCGTCTCAAAGTGATAGAAGATACTGTTCACGCCGAACGTGATCTCGTTCTTCAGCCTTGTCAAATCCAGTTTCTTCAGACTGGAACCGTTGCCTATGATAAAAGCACGCCTGCCCGCATACCTATTACAATATGCCTTTAAGCTTTTGAGGGTTTTATCACTGTTGCTTGCCATATTTGACTCTCCAAGTACAGGCTATATTAGGCCGTTGCAATATGGCTATAACCTAACAGTTCGTTACAGACCTGCGCCCATGTAGAAAGGGTTTTCGCTGTCTCGATAATGAATTGCCCCACTTCCGGAGGGCACCATGTGGGTAAGTGTGAGGAGCAGATTTCCTCCAGAAATACCGACAGTTCTACAACTCGATCCACAATCGTTATACTTGTCGGCCTAAATTCTTCACGTAAAAGCAATAATAACCAATCTGTCAGAATCATCCCCCAGTACTCGTGACGCAGGTCATCAAGGTAATTATGTGGATTGCGACGATGTTCAACTACAGGTTTACCGAAACAAACATGATAAGCCGTCCCCGTCATTATTGCCTGCAGGAAATACCCTCCCCAGATGTCGCCATACCGTTCTATTCGCCCGCTGGGAAGTTCAAAGCCCATCGGAATCGTGAAAAACGCGGGAATAAGTTCACGCACTACACTTGTATTCTGCGTATTAATAGGGCTCCATGTATTTTGGCCCAAGACGAAAGAGCAAGGGCCTTTGTACTCAATTGATTCGACTTTCCCATTCAACCAGGTAACAGCATCCACATCCGGCTCATTTGTCCATAAGCCGGAGGCTGCACCGATAGAAACGCCCTCGTCGGCTGGAAGAAGGGCACATGAGTTCGTCTTTCCCCTCAATTCAAACGGGAATCCTCTGGGAAACAACAGCCGATCCGGATGAACGGTCAGATGCTCACAGATATTATAGTAGCCGCTTCGGTCTTCAACAAGCCAGCCTTCCCATTGCCGGCCCGTTTTCAGGTGACCGCCAATAAAATCGTCACCGGTCGGGTAATTATCGTCATCTATTGATATCAGACGCTCACATCCATGCTCCATTGCCAACAAGTATCCGATGTTCCGACGTGTTTCGTTGTTATACACAAGTCGATCGTAGAATTCCCTGAATCGTTCGCCCCATTTTTCTTGGGCCTCAATATCCAGATAACGAACTTCCAGCCCCGCCCCCGTTACCCGTTGACATAAATCAATACATGCTGAAGGAGTTTTTTTATCGCCAACAACCCAGCATAGCGTACTGTCTAAATGCCCGTACTGCTGCAGATTCTTCTGCAACTGCAAAAGCATGACAGGCTCAGATATGGTCGTAAGTACAATATGGTTACTTTTCACTTCTCAAATAGACTCCTGCCTGTTGTGCTGTCTGTCGAACCACATCATAATCATCCAGGTTAAAGGAGTGCGCCGGCGGACCTGGATCACGCTTGCCCACCCACGTTGTCAGCGACTTATTCACGTCTATCGGCCTGGACAAGCCGCCCGGTAGCACGGCTCCGCAGAAACCACGCATCGCGTTTCTAAAAGTCTGTCCCCCCGTCTGGGCCCAGCTTATTCCCAGTAAATCAGAATCCCAATATCGCATCACGCTCAAATAGTGCGAAGTCGGCATAAAACGCTGATACGCAACCGCACCGAATATATAGGCTGTAACGTTATTTTGCTCATCCACTGCGCAACACTGAGCCGGAACATGATGGTCACACGCCGAAAATATCCCGTAAGCGAGGTTCATCGGAGACATCGCGCCGTACAGCCGATTCGTCGCATCAACGATGCTCGGGTACCATTCGGTGCTATATTCAAAATCGTCCTCCACCATGCAAAGGTATCTCGGCGAATATTTATCCAGCACTAAAGTTGTTGCAAGATTTCGCGAAGTCGCAGCAGGCGTGAATCTCGGCGTCAAAATCACTTCATCCGCATCCGTGTTTCGCGCCCATGCAATTTTCTGATCGTCGTCGGTTGCATCGGAAATAATGAGCTTTACCCGATCGCGGCAAGAAGCGACCGCCCTGGAAAGCGATTCATACGACCTTGCAGCAACATCCTGTCTTCCGTAAGATACGAATACAATGCACGTCTCAGGACAATAGCTTGCAACACTGTGCGACGCACTAATACTGACCTGTGGAATTTCGACACTTGTGTCAACATTGCCCATATTACCGGAGGTGTTGCCGTTCTCAAAAGTGTTTACAATTTCAGATGCCGGTGATATCTTCGCAGATCCAAACTCCTTCTTAATTCTCATATTCCTCTCAAATACCTGTAATGTGCTCCGGTTTCCCACCATGAGCATTTTGTGAGTGCCTTTCGCAATGATTCTGTAATCCCAGGGCCCAAGCAGCCCAAGCAGCCGCTCGGAGGCAGTGTGTTTAAGCAGTTGTGAATCCGGTATTCCTTCGGATTCAACGGAAAACCGGTTATTCCTGTCACGATAATGATCACGCACCTTCAGGTATTCTGCTATGGCCAAATACGGAATTATAAGAGTGCCCTTGCCAAAGGGTCTTGGCACAGGATAGGCGGGCGATGGCCCTATCTGCTGCAAATCATCAATGATGATAAGACCGTTTCGAGAAAGCCGCTCCAAAACCATCTCAAATTCCTGCAGGCAAACTTCAGGATGAGCGTCCCCATCCAGTAATGCAACATCCGGCGACGGCATCTGCTCGAATGCCTTCGGCAACATCGAAAGGCTGTGACCGCACAGAAAATCCACTTCAGATAACGAATTGGGATCGATCTCGAGCAGCATCAGTTTTGCAGCGTCAACATGCTCAGGATTATATTCAATTGAAATGAACCTGTGCTGCTTGCCACTATTCTTCACGAAACGCGCGATTCGATAAGTTGAGAACCCTTCATTATTTTTAAACATACAGCCAATCTCGATGGCATTGATTCCATTGGACGTGGAAGACTGCGATACGACCTCCAAAGCCAAATCAATAACTGAGGCCCTCAAGTTCGGTTTTGTCACCTCCGCCATAATGCCGGATTGAATTGCCATACTAAAATCCTTAACAGGAGAATAATACTCGTCTCGAGCCTGCCAACAGGAAATCTTCGCCCGGCACCTACCTGACAACTACCGGGTCGTGCAGACACGCGCCGATGCCGCCGTCCACGTTCACAGCCGCCCCCGTCATAAAACTGTTTTGCGGATCGGCAAGAAACAACGCCACCTTGGCGACCTCTTCAGGGCGAGCAATGCGCCGCAACGGGTGGTACTCTCCCAATTGCTCCAACCCGTCGAGGTTGTCGCCAAACCCGGCGCGAAGCATCGGCGTATCCGTGGCCGCAGGTATTATCGAGTTCACACGAACGTCCGGAGCCAATTCGATCGACAGCGCCCGCGTCAACGAAACCAGAGCGCCCTTGCTCGTGGCATACACGGTGAAGTCCGACTTGGTAACCACCGCGTGAATGCTCGCAATATTCACCGCACTGCCTTTCGCCGCTCGCAGCAAAGGCAAAAAATGCTGAATCAGCCAGAAAGGAGCCAGCAGATTCGTATCCAGCGTCTCGGCCCAATCCGAAGGCGTAATGCCCTCGATCGGCTTGACAATCTGAATTGCGGCATTGTTAACCAGGGCGTCGAGACGCCCTTCGCACAACTCCTCGATGCGCGCATAAAACGACCGCCTGGCCGCATCGTCACAACCCAGCCGGCTGATATCAAAACGCAATACCTCATAAGGCATCGGCCCCGACTTCTGCCGGTCAATGCCGATAACGCGATAGCCGGCCTCATGAAAGGCTTCACAAATCGATTTTCCTATCCCGCCGTAGGCCCCTGTCACTAACGCTGTCGGCTGAGTGTTTGCTTTCTCGTGCATTTTGTTCCCCCTTTCAGCACATCCAAAAGGTTTCGAATCGTATTCTGATGCACCCTCTCCCAAGCTTCAGCGCTGCTATTGGCGTTATGCGAACCCAGCATCACATTATCCATCCCGATCAACGGGCTGTTGCTCGGCAACGGCTCGTCTTCATATACGTCAAATGCCGCGCCTGCGATTTGTTCGTTCTTCAGCGCTCTGACCAAGGCCGCCTCATCGACAACAGGCCCTCTCGCGGTATTGATCAGAACAGCTCGCTTCTTCATAAGCGTCAACTGCGGCTCGCTTATCAGGTGAAAACTCGTCGAATTCAAAGTGCAATTCAGGCTCACAAAGTCCGACTGCGTCAACAGTTCATTTTTACTCGTCATCTCAATCCCGGTCTGCCCCAGGAAATCAGTCGGTATCTCTTCCAGGTCATTGCCCAGCACCTGCATGCCGAATGCGACCGCCCTGCGGACCACCTCCTTACCCACATTACCCACTCCGATAACGCCAAGCGTGCATTCGTACAAAGCAACGCTTGGCGTCTTTTCCCAAATTCCCCGCCGCATATCTCGATCCATCCAGGACAGCCGACGGGCGAAATTGAGCATATAACCCAAAACCGTATCAGCCACGGGTTTACTGAACGCGTTCGGCGTATTGCGCACCGCTATCCCCAAATCCCGGCAAGAATCCTGGTCGATGGAATCTATTCCCGTTCCCCATTTCGACAGGACTTTCAACCTGGGGCAAGCCTCCAAAACACGCCTGGTGAACCGATCATCTCCGCAGATTACGCCATCGACGTCGGTGGCGATTTCGAGCAATTCCTCTTCCTCGAACCGCTCCTGCCGCGGAGCGATTATCAACTCGATATTCTCCGCTTCGAGCAAGGAGCGGAAACGATCTATCGCCATTTGCATGTAAGGGGCCGTCACAAGCACTCTCAAATTCATAGCAGTCATCTCCTCATTTCCGCACGTTCGGCATATAGGAACTGGGCAATCCGAAAATCCAGTTCCTCATCGATATCACAAGCCTCCTCGCCGCTCATCTCAAACATCAAAGGCCTTTTCCCAATACGGTTGTTTCGAGCCTCCAACGTCGCGCGATCGAAAATGTACAAACACGAATTCTCCTCATAAACGGCAGGCAAATCCTGAGTCCGCAAGAGAACCGCCGGATCATGATTAATCGCTCCTCCTTGAGCATCCCACAATCGGCTTTGAACCCGCGTCACCGAAAAGAGCGAATCATAATCCGCCCGCCCGTCCAGGAACGTTTCGATAGCTCGGCTGATAGTCTCCGTAGTAACCAGAGGATTCGTGCTGTGCGTCTGCAGGTAATAGTCCGCTTCAATCTGTGCAACATCATTCAGCAGCACATCATTCATTGACGTTGTGCCCGCTCTCAAATGTTCTGGTCTTTCCAAAATCCGCACCATCGGGAAATTCTCCGCCGCATCTTCCATAATAACAGGACTGTCGGTATCGATAGCAACTTCGTCGATCAGGGTGCACCCCAGCAGGCTCTCGGCGATATGCTGATAAAGCATCCGCCCGCCGAAAGAGCGATAATTCTTACCCGGCACACGCTCACTGTGATGACGCATCGGAACCAAACCGACAATACGAGGCTTCATAAACGTACTCCTTTGCAGGAAACCCCTTTTTCAGAAATAAACGAGCCAATACAAGCGTTCTTCGCCGGACAGACCCCTTTCGCAGACAAACAGACGCTCCAAGAGACGATCCTAACCAAACACAGCAATCAGCGTGCCAAAGTTTGTGGGGAAAATACTATCGGGCAAAAACAATAGTAAATTCGTCTCCGGCACAGTCCCGACGTACGTCGGGATGGGTTTGCGGTTCTGCCGGCAGCTGATAAAGCGATAAACGCAATTGGTTGGCGGCGGAGTGCCCTTTATAAAGGTGGCTCTCATGCAATAAAGCTGGTGGACAGCGATGGGTATTAGGTCATCCCTATGTTATGAGGATTGTCCTTGCGTGCGTTTTCGTGCCGCCGTCTCAGAAATTCTCTTTCATCCCCGGTATCGGCGGGCCGACTCGAACC
Source organism: Sedimentisphaerales bacterium (assembly GCA_041322395.1). Lineage (GTDB taxonomy): Bacteria > Planctomycetota > Phycisphaerae > Sedimentisphaerales > Anaerobacaceae > JAFGCD01. The sequence continues at coordinate 812,277 of JBGLNQ010000001.1, read as the reverse complement.
ATCCTCGGCAAGATGCCTCTCGAAAAGATCCATCGCCGCCTTAAGACGCGATTCGAATTTACCTTTCTCTTCGCCGACATACGCTAATTCCGTAATGCACTTGCTTGCCTCCACGGATTCCACAGACGCCAGCAGCTTGCCCAGCGGAACATCCGTGGCCGAATCGAGCATCTCAAAAAGCACAGTCGCAGTTTCCCGAAGAACCGGCACGTCGAAATCGTCGGCTTTGATTTTACCCTTAATACTCTTATAAAACCTCGGCTCGCTGAGAAGAACCTCGAGAATTTCTCTTTGCGCCGCGGCGAAAAGCCCCTGGCCGAAGTCAACAGCCGGCGATCCGCCTCGCTGATCTTCGACGCCGTATGTCGCCGACCTCGCCGCACGTTTGATGCGAACGTTGAGTTCCCTGTTTATTTGCTCGCTTGTAAGGCCCACGATTCTGGATATGCGGTTCACCAGAAGCCCCGCATCGACCTGCGGAATATTCCCCGCCGAAAAACCGACGGCAATTGCCTGAAGATATTCTTCAACAGCGCTTCTTTGCCCGGATAGAGTGTCGTCCTTGGCGAATTTCTCAACCAGGCGGTCCCATTTGAACTGCAGAACATCGACGCCCTGGGCCAAACGCTGCTCAAAACCTTCTTTGCCCTCGGCCAGAACAAAATCGCAAGGGTCTTTCCCTTCGGGAAGCGCCGCGATCTTTATGTCCATCCGCTGAGACAGGCAGACTTCAAGCGCGCGATTGGCGGCTTCAAACCCGGCGACGTCACTATCGAAAACGAGGATTATTTTCTTTGCATATCGCCGCAGCATTCGCCCGTGGCCCGTAGTGAAGCTTGTTCCGAGTGTCGCCACCACGTTCGCACAGCCGTGCTGATGCGCCATAATAACGTCGGTATAGCCTTCGACCACAACCGCCGTACCCGATGAAACGATTGCATGACGAGCCTGCTCGATACCGAAGAGCGAATTGCTCTTGTCGAACAGACGCGTGGTCGGAGAATTGATATACTTGGCTCCGGTCCCGTCCAGGGTCCGCCCGCCGAAAGCAATCAGCCGCCCGGTGACGTCGGTAATACCGAACATAAGACGATTAGTGAATTTATCCTGCCTGTTCGCCGTCAGCAGACCGGCCTGCTGCAGCAATTCGAGCGGAGCCTTTTTCTCGCGGGCCGCCTTGAGAAGATCGTCGCCCGAGCCAAGGGCCAGACCGATCCGCCAGGTCTTTATGCTCTCGGACGAGATTTGCCTTTGGGCGAGATAGTCGCGGGCGATCCGACCTTCGGTCTCGTCCTGGAGATTCTTGGCGAAATGCTCGGCGGCCCAGGCATTCGCCTTTGCGAGCCGGTTCGGATCGACGTCGGGGAATTGTTCCGAACTTGGCGAGTCCGACGCCGGCCTTGTACGCCTTATCGGCTCCAATTTTATATTAGCTCGCTCGGCCAATCTCTCAATGGCCTGCGGAAACGTCAAATTCTCGCGCATCTGAACAAACTTGAAAACATCGCCGCCGGCGCCGCACGAGAAGCACTTGAAAATCTGCTTTGCAGGACTAACATTCATGCTCGGGCTATGGTCGTCGTGAAACGGGCACAGACCGACCATCTCCCGACCTTTGCGTTTCAAGCTGACGTGTTCGGAGACAACGTCAACGATATCGTTGGCCTGCTGAATCTGAAAAACCGTATTTTGGTCGTAAATCCCGGTCATTTCCCATTTGCTTCTATGTTAGTCAGTGTTCTCGGTTTAGCTGGCGGCATTATCACCTGGTTATTAAGGCGCCGGCGAGTCTGCCAATTCACTAAAATAGGTATAGCCGCTTCGCGACGCAAAGTCAAGCCGGAGAGCAAAAAGCAGGGCAAAAAGTGTGTTTTGGGTGTGCCAGATAGGCCTGCGGCCAATTCCAGGACCAGGTTTTGCTATTTCAGACAACCAGTTTCCCGCAGGCTCAAGTTTTCTCAAGCCGTTAGCCGATGATGATATTGGAACGGCCGGTGGTGGGATATCAACAAGCTGCGCGCACAGCCTGGTAGGCTCGACTTGTTCGGGTTTGTCAGGCTGTTCTTTTTTTGGGGTCCTGGCAAGTGCATCTTGCTGCTTTCTTTGAAAAGTTGATAATCTGCTTGTGATTTCATTGGAGACTAATCATGAGCATCAGACAGGCAAAATCGAATAAGGAGCGGCGGCAGTTTTGGCGGATGGCGATGACGTTACCGTACCAGATAGATGATTCGAATGGCCGGTTATATTATCTCAAGCAACAGTTGTTCGGCAAGAAATCCGGGAAGCTCGATCCGGCCCTTTTTTCGGGCCGGCGTCTATGAGAGAATGCGCCGCTGATCTTTGGTCCCGGTGCGGCGTGCCTGGTTTGGCATTATAGTCCGTTATGGTCGTTTTTTGTGGGGCCAGCCGAATTTCTCGTATCTGCCGAATTCCTTCTCTGAGTTGTCGCTGGAGTTCTCCTTCAGCGCTGAACGGACTTTATCGACGTGAGCATCGACAAACACGGCATTGACTGTGCCGGCGTTGCGGTTTTTTTGTGAGGTCCCGTGGAAAGTGCCGAACCAGTCGCGCCCGTCCGGACACAACGCATTGTCGTTGAGCACATAATTGCAGCCAGGCCTCGTCCACATATTCTCGCCTGCGAAGAAGAAGACCTCCGATTGAGACCTTGTTATGTTGGTCCTTCTTACAGCACCCCCGGATATACCATCCTCACCCAAAAAAGCATTCATACTGTAACTGTACACGGGAATGACAGGTATTGAAGAGGTATGGCTGGGATGCGTTTGGCCTTCGCTTTTGGCTATGACTTTGAAGGTTGGGCAAAGATGGACTTTTTTTTCCGCAAGGTAGGGCCAGAAAGGCCCGTCCGGGGGATAACGCGGATCATGCCATCTGCAAAGACGGTTATATCCTGATCCAGGGGATTCTGTTTTGACCAGAGAAGTCCATGCCCTTGGATAGCGCTCGTCATAATCGTCGAGATACATGGTTTGGGCCAAGCCGTATTGGCGGAGGTTGCTCCTGCAAGAGACTTCATTTGCCTGCTCTTTGACGCGCTGGAGCGCCGGCATAAGGATGGCCATAAGCAGGGCGATAATTGCGATTACTACGAGAAGTTCAACGAGCGTGAAAGCTTTGCGATTATTCATAGCACCACCTCTTTAACTGCCAATTGTCATCTTCCTTTCAGGTGCAAAAGCAGGTGCAAAAGAAAGGGCTGAAACCCTCGCAGGCTTCAGCCCCTGTGAGATAACGTTGCACAAAAAATATACTGCAAACTTATAATCTAAATCGCTATCTCACAAACCAAGATTAAATTAGAAGAAAAGAACGTATAATCTATAATCGCATTTTACAGCCGCAGCTCGCCGAATGCAAGGGTTTTTTTGGAAATTTTCAAATTTTTTTTCACCACTATCAGGTTCACAACTTCCCGCTTCCGCCTGGATTCGCCCCAAATCGCCGCCAAGACGCTGAAAAGGGCGATTTTGAGTACGAAACTCGAACTGACCGGTGGTCGGTTCGAGAATGCAAAACTCAAAAATTAAAATGCAAAATTGCGGTTTCGGCCCGTCCAAAACCGGATTTGCAACCTTTTGGCCGAAGCTGTTTTATGCAAAAGAATCAATTGACATAAGTTTGTTTAATGAAGGCGCCTGCGTCAAAAGTGTAAAACAACGAATAAAATCCTTGTTTTTACCCCCTCCCTTACGGTCGGGGCTTGTAAATTGGACTTTTGACGCAACGATCAATGAAAAGTGTCAAAGGCTCTGCCTTCTCATACATGGCATTTTCGTAGTAAACAACAGCCATATCGTTCAGTATCTGCGAATCTTCGCCGACAAGCGGTTTGAGTATGTCGCACCATTGCAGGGCGTCCCGGGGCATGCCGGCATAAGAAGCATTTTGCATGCGGGCCATATATATCTTAGCTTGCGCCTCATTCTTTTTCTGCTGGACCTGGTCTAAAAACTGTTGTGTCTCGTCCAAAAGACCGTCGGCCTTTTTGTTGTTGCCTTCGGCAATGGCCTTTAACGCCTGCGCATAAGGCCCATCGTCTTCATTGATCAGCTTGGCCAGTTCTTTGGCCTCCTGCGTAGGTTGAGGGGTCTGTTGCTGGCCGGGGCCAACCAGAATCTGTTGTTGTGCGAGTTGAAGTTGGCGTTCGAGCTTGCCTACGGTGTTCTTTAGGCGGGCGATTTCGTTTTGTGATTGCCCGGCTTCTTTCGAAACTCTAACAAGTTGATTAAGTGCCTCACCGCCGTCTATGCCAAGATTAACATCTCTTCCTGCTACATTACCTTTGTTACCATCGGCGATTATGGCAATAGGTCCTTTACCATTCTGGGAGATTGTTTTTGGTTGTGTGGGAGAATCTTCCTTTTTGCTGAATAGCTTGAATAATCCAGTGATAGCCGCAAGGATAACTGAAACAACAATGGCCGCAATGGCGATCCAATTGGCAGGTGTTAGATTCTTAAACCATTCTATCATTAGCATATCCCACAGTTAGTTTTTCAAAACCACCATATTCTTCTCAGTGTCCTCTGTGGCTAAAACTCTTTTCTTAAATCCGTGCAATCTGTGGTTCGTTTTGTACCGCCGCCGTTGGAGGAATCAATTGGTTCGTCACCCCAGTTGGTCGAATCCACTGGCGGTGTTTGATTATACGGTTGGGGTGGGGGTATGCAAGATTTATTTGTTGGGAAGGGGGGATTTCCGGCCCTTGGGGATTTTCGACTTTGCTTCAATATTGATTATTTGTGGTTGAGGCGGTTCTGAGAAGTTGTCGTCTGTTCATTCGCATCATTTTGCCTGATGCTTTACAGAACAGGCCACTCGGAAGCCTACGATATCCATTTCAGGGAGCCACCATACGCTCTTCGGAATCTGGGGGTCGCCGTCCTGCCACCATCCCTGCTGGAATGCCCTGGCGGCGCATCGCAGCTCTTTGGGGTCGCTTCTGTAATCGCCTCCTCGGACTATATGGAGTTCGCCGGTTTTAGGGCCTTTCGGATTAACGGCGGGGGTGTTCTTTGCGGCTTCGGCGTATGCAGTGGGGCTGTAAAAATCATAGACCCACTCGCGAACGTTGCCGGCCATATCGTAGAGTCCCCAGGCATTTGGCTTTGTTTTGCCTACTTCGTGCGGCTCGTGGCCTGAGTTGAGCTTGTACCAGGCGGCGCGGGCGATCGCGGCCGGGTCCGCCGCATCGCCGGTGCTGCAGGCGGTGGCGCCGCCGGCCCGGCTGGCGTACTCCCATTCGGCCTCGGTGGGGAGGCGGTAGCTCTTGCCTGTCTTTTTGGAGAGCCATTTGCAGAATGTCACGGCGTTCTTCCAACTCGCACCGATAGCCGGGTTTTTCTCGGAATATCCCATCGTCAGGTCTCCATAGACGGGCGTTGGGCCTGTAACAGCATCGACGTCGTCGCTTTCCTTCTCAGGCTGGTCTCCAAGGTGTGTCTTCTTGGGCGTATTCGTTTCCTGATAATAGGCCATAAACATCTCAATGGTGGTCTCGGTCGTGCAAAGGTAGAACGGATCGAGCCTTACCTTATGCTGCGGTCCTTCGTCTTCGGCGCGTCCGAATTCATCGGCGGGGCTGCCCATTAGGAAAGTGCCGCCGGGAATCAGCACCATATCAAGGCTGACCTTGTCACCGTTCTCATCCGTGATAGTCTCAGTGTATTTTTTCGGGTCGTCGCCCTCGGCTGGCATTATAACGCCAGGGCAGAATAGCAATACAACAACGTAACTAACGATACGACTCATAGTCATCTTCTTTAATCTCCTCAAAAAGTGCCCCGACAGGTCACACAACCGCTCGGGCAGGAATATTATGCATACTCAAGCTGTCTATTTTCTGTTTTTGATACGGGTTTTTATACAATCTTAAGGCCCTGGATTCCCGCTCCCCGATCCGGGTCGAGGATAAGCTTCGCCCCTTGGGGGCTTCGCGGGAATGACAGTGGGGCCGGTTTCAGTTTCTCATTCGCTCCTATATCATTTTTGTTTGGCCCGGTATCGGCACGGGGTAGCTGCCGTGGGGGCCTGGCTTGACGGGCGGGTCCATATCGTCACGGCAATCTTCCGGCCTGGGCGGGTAATAGAAATCCGATTTGTTGACCTGGTCCCAGGTGACTTCTTTGCCGGTATAGCAGGAGATCTGGCCCATTACGCAGGCCATTGTGCTGCGCGCCATGTAGTTGCCGTTGTTGACGGGTTTTCCGGAGCGGATGCCTGCGAAGAGCCTGTCGTGCTCAATCTGGTAGGGATTGCAGTCGCCGTCCCATTGCCAGTTGGTCTCGCCCCGGATTCTCGCGCGCGTTATGTCGGCCTTGCCTTTGCTGCCTAAGACGACGCTGGAAGAATCGTTGTAGCAGCCGGTCGTGGTGCGGCAGAAGGCGTAGATGCGGACGCCGTTATCGCATTCGTAGATTACGGAATGATGGTCGAAGACATCGCCGTAGATGGGGTCGGTCATCGAGGAGCGTCCGCCGAGGCCGTGACATTTGACGGGGACCTTATTGCCCAAGGCCCAACTGGCCCGGTCCATGTTGTGCACGAGCGACTGGGGGACATCGTCTCCTGAGAGCCAGCGGAAATGGTACTGCGTGCTGCACTGCCATTGCAGTTCGGTAAGGCCCGGCAGGCGGTCGATAATAACATACGGAGCGCGAAGGAAGTTTTCTTCGATTGAGATAATCTCTCCGATAGCGCCGTCGTGGATTCGTTTTACGGTTTCTTCGTATCCTGTGTGGTATCGGCTGTGCAGGCCTGAGACGATGGATAATCCCCTGGTCTTGGCGAGGTCGGCGGCCTCTTGCATCATTTTGACGCCGGCGGGGTCGGTTCCGTGGGGCTTTTCGACGAAGACGTGCTTGCCGGCCTTAATCGCGGTCATCGAGTGGAGCGGATGGAACTTTGCGGCGTTGGCGATGACCACGACGTCGGACGATTCGATAACATGCTTGTAGCCGTCAAAGCCTGCAAAGCAATGATCGTCGTCAACCACGACCTGATCGCCCTTTTGCTCCTTGATGAGATCGCGTTTGTGTTTTACGCGGTCCATGAAGATGTCGCACATGGCAACCAGCCTGGCACCCTTGTCGGCCGTCAACGCCTGGGCCGCAGCCCCGGTATTTCGTCCGCCGCAGCCGACCATGCCGACTCGAATAATATCGCTGCCCGCCGCAAAAACGCTGTTGCCGATGCTCAACGACCCCGAAACAGCCGCCGAAGCGGCTACGGTCGATGCCTTTAGGAAATCACGCCTCGTAGTCCCGGATGTTTTGTCTGTCTTTTTCGAATTTGCCATGCCGCCTCCTTAGACGTATTTTCTGTAAGCTGCATTTTAATTATTTCACGATCCTTATTTTTATCAAAATTCAGTCAGCCTCCAGCGTGTGCACAACTTATTTTGCACACGCTGCCCTGCTCGTGGAACACGGGCTTGAAGCCCGTGCGGCCACGGCCAAGCCCCATGGGCCCCTTGCGGGGATGGCCTTGCCACGTTGAAGCCCGTGGCGCGTCGGCCGTCGTGGCGTTTTTTTGGGCCGAATATCAGTATTCGCGGTCCTTTAGGATGCCCGGCTGGGGGACGGGATATGTTCCGTCTGCTTTTGCGGGCACGGGCGCCGGGCCGTCGTTTGTCAGCTTGTCGGCGTTGGGGGCGAACTCGTGGGGGCAATTCAGCATCTGCTCGTATGTGATTACCTGGCCTGTGTGTGCGGCCATTCGTCCCATAGAGCTTACCATGCTGGAGATAGCGCCTCGCTCGACCTCATTATACGGCTTGTCGTTGCGGATAGCATCGATCAGATCGTCCCACTCGAGTTGGTACGGATTCTTCTCGGGTTGCGGGTATCGCCATAAGATGTTGGGTTCGTCCAGGTTTTGACCTTTGTATGTGCAAACTCTGCCCGGGGTATGGCTCGACTTGGAGACGATGCCCGAACCTTTGGTGCCGTGGACATAGCTGGAGAACGCGCCCTTGCAGCCTGGCATGTTCCTGCCCTGATAGAAGAGCCTTGCGCCGTCGGGGTAGGTGTATTCGACGTCATAGATGTCGAAATTCTGGTCCACAGAGTCGTCGCGGTAGTGACGTCCGCCCAGCGCCTGGGCCTCGACGGGCCAGGCCCCCTTCATCCAGGACAGTTCGTCGATCTGGTGGATGTAGAAGTCGCTGTACACTCCGCCGCTTGCCCAGAGGAAGCTGTGGAAGCGCTGGACCTGGTAGAGCACGTCGCTGATATTGTCAGGCTTGCGCCCGCACGTTGCGGCACTTTCGCCCATGCGATAGCCTCTCATCAGGAGTATCTCGCCGATCTCGCCGTTGTCGATTCTTTCTTTCAACTCCTGTCGGCCTCGGCAATGGCGCACCATCAGTCCGACGCCGCACTTGAGGTTTTTCTGCGTGGCCTGCTTTGCCAGGTCAATCATCCTCCTGGTCGTCGGGCCGTCAACGGTAACAGGCTTTTCCATAAAGACATTTAGGCCTCTCTTAATGGCCTCGGTGAAGTGGACCCAGCGAAACGCCGGCGGCGTGCCGAGGATTACGACGTCTCCCTTACCGAGGCAGCTCATCGCCTCTTTGTATCCTTCAAAGCCGAGAAACTGACGGCTCTTGGGCACATCGACCTGCCCTGCTCCTTGTTTGCCCAGATCCTTGGAGCTGTTGTCCAGCCTATGCTGGAAGACATCGGCCATCGCCACCAGCTTCGTCCCCCCATTCTTAACGGACAGGGCATTCGAGGCCGCCCCCGTGCCCCGGCCGCCGCAGCCGATCAGCGCCAGCTTGATAGTATCGCCGCCGGCGGCATAGAGACTGGGCGTGATCCCGGCTGTAAGGGCCGACGCCGCGACGATGCGACCGCTATCCTTCAAAAAATCTCGACGTGATGTGCTTTTATTCGTGGTTTCGCTCATAAAACTTATCTCCTATCTAATTCATTTGAAGGTTTCTGCAAAATTGCAGGTTAGGCCTACTTAATAAAAGAATACATCCTGACGATTATTTCCCCGCTGCTTGATGTGTCGAAGACCCCCGGCGGGGATGAACACACCCAGCAACAACTGGCCTTGCTAATCTCAGAATAAACCAAGATTAACCGCAAGATGCGCACTTGTCAACAAAAAATATATGGCTGTCCCGAATCCCGAATTACATGAAGATAGAGTATAAAGCAGGATATGACAAGGATGACACATTTTCGCAAGATTCTCAAGAGCGATTTGTTCAGGCAGATCACCTTTTTGAATACGTTTCTTTCTGCTGAGGATGTGCTGTCGGTCGCGGCGGTCGAGGGCTGCCAGTGGCTATAGCATCTCCTGAACCCTGTAGTCTGACCTCGTGCAGGCACAAGCCATAACGCCCGCCGGGTGGATTGAATTCCAACTTCACGTCATTCCAACCAGGACTGAAGTTCGCCGAGTAACACAACCACAGGGTTTTGCCATCTTCGCTTATGAACTTGCTCGGGAAATTCAGGAAGTAGGCCTGCTCGCCAAAATCTTTCATATAGACCACCATCCGCCAGGGGCCGGTGAGTTGGTCGGCCTCCAGGATGTAGGAATTCATCTTCGCTACGGTAGGCCAGCCATCGGTAATGCACATCAGGTACTTTTTGAGGCCGGGAACGTATGTCGCCGTAACGCATCCCATGTGATTGTTCCATTCGATCAGCGGCTTGATCTTGTCGAAATGGCCTGTCCAGAGAGGCTTGCCCTCCTGATTGTATCCCGCAAAGAACTCATAGGCGTCGAGCCTGTTGATTGTTTCCGGAGAAGGCGTGACTCTTGCGAGATAGACTTGATCGGCGGTGATCCAACTCAGATTGGCGTGCGCAAAATCATCATCACATCCCGGATTAATCTGAAACGCTTCTCCCGGAAGTCCCGGTCTGATACAGGGGCGCGGTTTTGGGTCCTTGTCCGTTGCGCCCATGCCGAGCAAATAAGCCTTGCCGTCCGGCGAGTGCTTCATGTTTTGACCGAAGTCCACGAAATGCGGCGCCCCCATCTTCACCGGACCAAGATACTTATCCGGCTCAGGAAACAGCGGTTTCTCAGGTGAAAGCGGCGATTCGGCCCAGGTTTTACCCAGGTCTCTTGAGATCTGGAATCCCGGCATCGGTCCCAGGTTCGGCCAGTTCCAGGTGAATCCTTTGTGTTTGGTGCTTCCGTCCGGCCCAAGACAATAGGTGCCGTAATACCAGATCCCGTTATGAACCAGCGAACCACACGGGTATCGTCCGTTGTAAGGTTTTGGGCCGGCCTTCTTGGGAGGAGATGTATTCTTGACGACTAACTTGAGTGGATCATCTCCGATCATCACTGCGTGGCCTGTACTGGCATTTTCTCCACCGGAACTACAAGCTATTCCGTCGGTCCTTCCGTCAGTCCACGGAGAATACAAATTGCCATCACTTGCCCAGGATGGGTAGAATGTGTCACCGCAGTGATAATCGCTATGGCGACCGGTGAAAAATATTCCGGTTAGCGTTTCAGATTGCTCAAAAGGACAATCCTTCGGCACATCGGATTTCCATTCGAATCCTTTGGTAACGTTTGTCTGGTTCTTCTCTATAGACAACGCACTTTCTTTAGGCTCAAAGGCAAAAACCGGCCAGCCGTTTTTATCCTGCAAAGTTGGGATCGCCGTATCGTCCCATCCCCATATTGTCGCTTCTGCGCCTCTTTGCAGGATCGCATGGTCAGTGATGATCCGGGGTAATTTAACGTCTGCGCATACGACGGAGGAAACGAAAAGCATTAGAATAAGAGTTGAATTTTTTTTCATCATATCGATTTCCTTAATAAATATTCAATCCAAATTACGGTTTCTGCTTTGCAATAATGAATAGTGACTGCGTCGGGGGCAAATCGATCTTTACTTTTGTGACGCCAGACGATTTGTTTTTCTCATGCGAATACTCCGGCTTTGAAATTTCTCCCGTATGAGGGTTCCATAACTCAGGAGAGATTTTTCCTCTTAGTTTGACCGTGGTGCTTATCGGCGCCTTGCTGAGATTGGCGAAGAAATAGATGTCCTTTCCGTCTTTGACCTTGTGAATGTATCGAAGCTCTTTGCCGTTCTCGAATTCTACATCATAGACGTCAAGCATTCTGTCGAGTGTCTGCCGCATGGTATCTGCCGTCGGCTTTTCCAGGAATACCGCGATGCCGCCTTTTTTGTTAGTTGCCGGCTTTGCCGGATCCGGAAACATTGCCTCGATGGCGGCGAGTACGTCTTTGTCGCCGCCGAATTCCGCGGACTTTGACGGCAGAGTTCCGGTGGCAATGACCTTGCCGCCCTTGTCATAGAATGCCTTGATCTTTTTGAGATTTGGCCGGCTTATGGTCTTATGGCCGGGCATTATCATGACTTTGTACTCTTCATGATTGATGCGGTTTTTGAGCATGAGCGAGGCGCCCTTGATACTGCACTTTTCGTCGAGTACTTCCGGATGAATGAACGTATAGTCGCGGCCGACTTGAGTGGCCAGCAATTCGCCGACATCGACATAGTCCGCTTCGTCGATCACCACGCCTCCCTCGTAATGTCCCAGCTTGCCGTCGAGATAGTGACCGCCCTGCATGGTGGCTATCGGGTAAAGGACGGCAATGTCAGCAACGTGGCGGCCATGGTTCTGCAGCATCAGGTTCAGGCGACTCATGTACTTGTTGTACTGCGGCAATCCGTCAGCATACTTATCATGCCGCCATGAGAGTTCCGGCTTGTAGATGTGCCCCTTGTGGTCGTACCAGACCGCATGAGGGATCAACTGGTTGACACCCTTGGTGTACTGCTCCATCGCCACATGGTAGATGGTATCCCAACTGATGTCACCCATTGCACCGTATGTCTCGGACATGACCAGGGCCTTGTCCCAGTTGTATGCGGCGGAACTAATGACCTTATAGAAGCGCTCGGCTGATCGTCCGCCGATCTTGTCCACCCCGGGGATGCCCTGATGCTTAAAGCACAACATCAGGTCGCCTGCTACGCTGACGGGATTGATAACTTCTTCCTGGTCCTGATGGCCGGTGGCGGCGATGCCGTGCTCATCGCACCAGTCCTGGATGACCTTTGGGAAACCTGTGGCGTAAAGTTCCGACCTGAAACCGAAGAGGTAATTCCTGGCCGCCTGGGTCTCCGGGCCGATGTCGTACCACAGTGCCGGGTAATATGGTGCAGGATCGAAACTGTGTTTGGCCTTGAACTTCTCATTGAAGGCCCCGGTCCACATCCGTCCCTTGGCTCTGTACATGGTAGGTTCATCGTTGAACGTACCGTCGATGGTATTGCCGAAATATTCCTTGAATCGGTTGTAGTATTGCTGGTGCGTCATCTCAACAAAATGCGCGACACCCTCGGGGTCAAGATAGTCCACATTGGGGTCGCCGTCCCTGACACACATGAAGATCATCACCTTCCATTTTCCTTGCGGAACGGACCAGACGATTTTGCCGTTTTTGACCATGCCGGTGAGATTAATTCGCTTCTTCGAGTCCATCTCCATGGCGACAATGCTCATCAAGCACCCTTTAGGTATCTCAGCGGAGTACATACCCGGTCCGACCATATCCTGTTCGTGCTTATCCAGTCGCTTGATCGTGTGGTCCGGGTACTTATTTGCGAAACGCGGTACGCCATCGCCGTGTATGGCGCCGGCGCTTCCGCTCGGGTAACCATACTCGTCATAGATGCACATCGTCATGCCTAATTCTTTGGCTTTCTTCAAAGCAGCACCATACACCTTGAAGTATTCTTCGGTGAGATACTCGGGCTTGAAACTCTCACCGAAGGGTAAAATACCAAAGCCGCCATAACCGCATTTGTCACGGGACTTCTGCATCTGCTCGGCGATACCCTCCTCGGTGACAGTGGTATCGTTCCAGAACCACAGAGGTCGAGAGGCATATTCCAGCGGCGGCTCGTTGAAGTCCTGTCTTAGCTCCTTCGCACCAACAGTGCAGCCGGTCGTTAGCATAAACATAGCTGTTAGAATGATTGCGTTTTTTTTCACTTTGTTTCCCTTTCTTAGAGTTTCGTTGTTCATCTTTTGTTTGAATTTGCTCTGTCAACTCCTGATCCCTGCAGTCTGACCTCGTGCAGAGATAAGCCGTAACGTCCGCCGGGAGGATTGAATTCCAACTTGACGCCATTCCAGCCATCACTGAAGTTTGCCGAGTAACACAGCCAGAGTCCCTTGCCGTCATCGCCGATCATCACGGCATGGGCTGTGTGGAAGCCTCCTTCCAGACTGCCCCCCGAAGTACATCCAACGCCGTCGGTCCAGGGCGAATACATATTGCCGTCGCTTGTCCAGCATGGGTAGAATGTGTCACCGCAGTGATAATCGCTATGGCGGCCGGTGAAGAATATTCCGGTCAGCGTTTTCGATCTCTCAAAAGGACAATCCTTCGGCACATCGGATTTCCATTCGAATCCGTTGATGATGTCGGTCGGCGTCTTCATATTGTTGTCCATTTCCTGTCCACTCTCTGCGAACGTATCTAATTCCTTCCTGGTCGTTTCAAACATGGACTCGGCAAATCCCCTGCCGGTCTTGGCAAAAAACTCGGCATATCCCGAATAACGGCGCCCGGCGTTAGAGACGCCCTCTTTATAGATTTCATTTTCCTCCGGAGTGAAGAGTCCAACCAAAGCTGCTAACAAAATTGCATTTATTCCTAACATCCTCATTGTTTTTCCTTCTGTTTATTTAACGTGGTCACGCGGCACCGGGACGAGACCGGCGCAGCGCAGGGTGACGGGACCGATCAGACCTGAGGGCAGCAAAGGGTCACCGGCGTTCCAATGCTTCCAGGTGGTAAAGGTTACGCGGGACGGAACGGGTCGTGCGTCAGCCATCTTCCTGTGTGTTGGTCGTAGTATCTGTTTCTGTTGTATTGTAATTTCAAAGAGCCGGAATCGAGTATATCGAGTCTTCGGCCGGTGAACAAGTAGGAATTTTCATAGTCGCTCGTATCTCGTATTTCGTATGTCGGGCTGAGGATTGTGCAGTTGCCATAGGCGTCGTATTCATAGCGTTCGAGCAGGGAGCCGTCGCTGGCGGCCAGGGCAACAGGGCTATACAGATGGTTGTGGATGAAGTAATTGCGCGCAGAGCCGACAAATCGCACCAAGACCTCATCTATGTAATTGCCATAGATGTATGACATTTTGTGGGTGCTGTCGTCATACTCAGACAGTACCTGCCAGGCCGCGTTGTAGTAGTAATACGTGTCTTCATACGCTATCGCATCGTATCTGTAAATCCTGCGGCCGAGGGCATCGTATTCAAACTTGGCCACTGTATTCGAGCTGTCCTCTTCGGAGTTACTTCGGCATACTTAACCAGCTTGTAGAAACAGGACGTGATCGTACCTGAAGTAGTTGGTGGGGCGTTATTGACGACCCCGTAAGCCATGCCTTGGCGAGGCAATTCATCGTCGTAGTCGCCGGCGTAAATCAGCATCGCCTTGCCGATACCCGAGAGATTCGTGCCGCAGTACAGCCGATACGCAATCTGACGAACTCGCGCCAATGCGGGCATCAAAATACCCATCAAAAGCGCGATGATCGCAATAACGACCAGCAGCTCAACTAATGTAAAACCTTTCTTCTTCATTTCTTTCTCCTTTAACATACTTGAATTTTCGAGATTCGCACTTTTCGCCGTTCCCAGAGTCCACAGTAAATTATTTAAGGATGGATAAATGCTTCCTGCCCCAAGAACACAAAGCACCAGCGCATCTTCTCTTAACTTATGCGAATCTCATGTACGAATTTTCTTCACTCTGAAACGGTCGGCTTAGTCTCATAATAACTCGGCTCAACACCCTCAAATTTTCACCCTACTCATACGTCGGCTTCAACTTCCCTATCGGGAAAAGTCAGCCTTAACTTAAGCGTACTCTAATTCCTACAGGTGGGTTTGTGATATGAAAAACGAGCCTAAGTATTATTATGGCAACCACTAAATATAATACAACTTTACAAACCTACCTATTATTGTACTACGTATAATAATAACACGAGTTACCAGCTTAGTCAAAAGAAATTTCGTCAAAATCCGGAAATTTCTTTAAATATTATCGCACCTCTTTACTAATCCGGCTTTTTCGCCTAAAATCGCGGTTATGACTGCTAAAGAAAAAATGCAAGTAATAAAAAAATTGTTGAAAAAGAACGGCCAAGACCATCTTCTGGCGTTCTTTGAGAGTCTGCATCCGGAACAAAGGCGCGATTTGCTCGCGCAGCTCGAAAGGCTGGATTGGGCCAAAATCGCCGAATGGGTGGCTAATTATGTCAAAAAGGCGCCGTCTGCGGGCATTCCGGACGAGATTTTGCCGCCTGAATTCTACCCCGCCAAGCCCTCCGACGCCGCCCAGCAGGCCAAGTACGCCGAGGCGGCGGAATTGGGAAAAAAGCTGCTTTCCGCCGGAAAAGCGGCTGCTTTCGTCGTTGCAGGAGGCCAGGGAACCAGGCTCGGATTCCCCGGGCCTAAGGGAAATCTCCAGATAAGCCCGGTCAGGAACAAGACTCTTTTCAGTATTTTCGCTGAGACAATCGCCGCGGTCTCGGAGAAGTACAAAACGGCGGTTTCCTGGTATGTAATGACCAGCCCCCTGAACCACAGCGAGACGATCGAAATCTTCCAAAAAAACCAATATTTCGGCCTCGATTCCGATAATGTTATGCTGTTTCAGCAGGGAACTTTGCCCAATTTCGGCTTCGATGGCCGGATTCTGCTCGCAGAGAAGGGCAAAATCGCCACTTCGCCGGACGGCCACGGAGGAAGCCTCAAGGCACTCTACGAAAGCGGCGCCATCGAGGATATGAAGAAACGCGGCGTCGAGTTCATCAGTTATTGGCAGGTCGATAATCCGCTCATAAACATCTTCGACCCCCTCTTCATAGGCCTGCACGCCCTCGACAACGCCCAAATGTCCTCAAAAACTGTCATAAAAACAGGCCCGTTCGAGAAAGTGGGCAATTTTTGCGTCGCCGACGGCAAATTAACCGTGATCGAGTATTCCGACCTGCCCGACGAACTTGCTCGGAAACAAAACCCGGACGGCTCGCTGGTCTTTCAGCTTGGCAGTATCGCAATACACATTATCAGCACCTCCTTCGTCGAGAAACTCAACGCCAAAGGCTTCTCCCTGCCAATTCACAGGGCCGTAAAGAAGATTCCATACATTGATTCGCAGGGCAAGCGTATCGAGCCGGACGAGCCGAACGGCGTCAAGCTCGAAACCTTCGTTTTCGACGCCCTGCCGCTGGCTGCAAATTCGATTATCCTCGAAACTATCCGCAAAGAGGAGTTCGCCCCCACAAAAAATGCCGCCGGCACCGACAGTGTCGAAACGACAAGACAAATGATGATCGACCGTGCCGCCGGCTGGCTCGAATCCGCAGGCATAGAAATCCCCCGAAAACCCGATGGCTCACCCGACTGCACCCTCGAAATAGCCCCCGGCTTCGCCCTCTGCAAAGAAGATATAGCAGAAAAGCTCGACCAAATCCCCAAAATCAACCCGGGCGACGAAGTCTATCTCGCCTGAGCCCTATTCCTCACCGCCGAGTACACAATCGTTGTCTTAACGCCTATTATCCGACATAAACAGCATTAACCCGGAGCGGCCTCTGCAATTCCTTCGTGTGGAATTGGTCTCATCGAAGGTCTTCACAAGGTTGGCAAGCGGAGGAATAAAGCTAAATGCCACCGGCGCTAACGCGGCAACAGTTGCAGGCAATCGGCCGGACCACGTCGAATGGCGCCAAATGCCGATCCGCTCGGCGGCCGTGTCGTCGAGCACCAAGCCGGCGAGCTCCTTGGGATCCTTGCCCGGTTTAGACAGAAGCTAGTCACCCCAAGGCAGCCAAGGCCCTTCGTCGGGCAAACGCATGTTGGCGTGGGCTCGCTGAGCGATCTCCACCAGACGTTGTGGTTCGTTGTAAACGCGAATCTCGCAAACACCAGCCGGCTCGTTTTCGATAAGACGCAGCGCGTCCGCCAAGATCGGTTTGGAGAATCCCAGAACGTGACGACGATGGCGATTCTGGTCGATTTCGCTAATCGGAATCCAGTTGTCCTGCCGGTGCGCCTCGACTTGGAACCGGCCGGGGGATGTCTCCGCCGTTTGGAAGGTGATGTGAAGCATGTTGAACATGACCGGCTCACGCCAGTTGAGCTGGACCCAGTGAGGACCTGCGGCATTTGGATCGGGTCTCCAGGCATTGGTCGTTTCCTTCATTCGCTCGCCAACGGCTCGGGCGAAACCGTTGGTGACCTTAGTTGCCGCCATGTGTTCGCCGCTCGTGTGGGTGCTTTCGCTGGAGGCGGTTACTTCCGCCCGTTGGGCCAAGTCGCACGGATCGTGGGCTTCAAGGTGCAAAACCGCGGCTCCTTCTTTGAGTAGCTGCTGCTGGAGCGCCGGCATATGGTTTTGGTATATATTGCGGGGGGACGCGTTCTTGTGAACACAGAAGGCGGCCCCTGTGCCGGCGGCATGACCGAGTATCCCACAGGTGAGCATTACTCTTGTGTTGGATAGTCCCAGGTGAGTGGCCGAGATATTTCGACCGGCCATAAGAAGGTTATCGACATTCCTGGAGTACAGTGAGCGGAAGGGGATCGTAAAGGGCACTGCCTTGTAATGATGGTCGGCCCCCTCAAAATGCCGGCCTGTTGGGCCCTTGTGAAAAAATCCGGCCGAGTAATGATCGTCGACACTCCAGGCCCCGAAAGCAACGCGGTCGGGAAAGAGCGTCTGCCGGCCGATGTCGTTCTGGGTAAGTATGTAATCGCCCATGAGCCGCCTGTTTTCCCGCTTACCGGCTACGTGGCCGACCCACACCAACTGGTAGTTGGCTGCCTTTTCGCAGTCTTTGGCACAATTATTCTTTGTATGGTCCCACAGACCGTAAATCAACCGAAGAAGGTCGTCGCGTATCTCTTCGGCGTCCGCGTATGTATCTCGCAGTCCGCCAAGTTCGATATTCCATTGCCCCTGGATTTCGATGCCGGTGGTCAGCCTGGGATGACGCTGAGGTCCGATGCTATCACATGTAGGAAAGGAAAAGATCCAGTCGGGAGCTTTGAACGGCCGAGGTTCGCCCATATCGCGGGCGAAGTATTTCAACCCGTTTCCCATCGTATTCTTGCCGGACTCCTCAGGCGCCCAAGGCTCGTTGTGCATAGCCTTTGACTCTTTGCCGTGCCGGTACTCGGCGCCGGCGGCGACGCCAACCACGCTGTCACCGGTGCAGTCGATAAACACCTTGCCGGGGAATCGCATTCGCCGGCCTGAGCGGACATCGACGGCCTCGACGGCCCGGATTCGTTTTCCGTCACCTTTGTGCATTTGTACGCCGGTGGCGTGGGTGTTCAAGTACAAATCGAGATTCGGCTCGAGCCGCACAAGCCGCAGCAGGCGCTTCGAGTACAAACGGCCTTCTTTGACTTGCTGATTGCCGGCGGTGCGATATTCTTCGATGATCCCGGTTTCGCGCGGATCGAGTGGATACTTGGTTCGATAGCCCCAGGGCCATGCGCCGACCGGCGGCACGAGGATCTCGGTGCTGGCGTTACCGCCAAGCATCGGCCGGTTCTGGATCAAGACGGTGCGGCAGCCGTTTCTGGCGGCGGCCACGGCGGCCGTCGAGCCAGCCAGCCCGCCGCCGACCACAACGACATCGGCCTCGGAGATGACTTCGATTTGGCGGCTCACTCCACCGTGTGTTTCCCGCAGCGAGGCGACCGTTTCGGCGTCCGTCGGCGGTACCCAATCAAGATCGTCAGCTAACACGACAACGTCACACCGGCCGTAGTAGCCGGTCAGGTCGTGGAGACGCAATTCGACGTGGCCGTCCAGTTCGTGAATCCCGCCGTCTTCCCAAAGCCAATCCGCCTTGCCCGACGCGCCGAACGTCGCGCCGGCGCTCTTGCCGTCGAGCAGGATATGAAACTTGCCAGGGTGGTGCTCCGGCGCCCAGTCTTTCGTGCGAACCCAGAGGCGATAGCGTCCCGCCTGCGGCACTTGGACCGTCGTGCATGCGTCCGCAACCGGATCCCCTAAGCCGATGGCCATTAGATAGGGCGACCCCATCTGGTCGATGAATTGGGCATCGTTCGTCCAACCGCCCGCCCGGTTAAACTGTTCCGCCTCGAGCCAGAGCATTTCGGCATGAGACCGAGTAATCATAGCCGAGACAATGATCACAAATGGTAAAAAAAACAGGGCAATTCGCATTCATCTATCTCCCCAACAAGGCTGCTGAAACTGATTGGAAAATTCGGGCACAAGAGGTATTCACTTAGCCGAGAATTTATGCACAGTTGTAATATCGTATTTCTCGCCGGGCCTCAAAACCACCGATGAAAAATCGGGCTTGTTCGGCGAATCCGGAAAATGTTGGGTTTCGAGACAAAAGGCATAGTGCTTCTGATAGACCTTGCCGTCCTTACCCGTCAAGGCGCCGTCCAGGAAGTTGCCCGTATAGAACTGCACGCCCGGCTCGGTTGTGCGAATCTCCATCGTGCGTCCGCTCTTCGGCTCATAAACCTTGGCACAGAGCTTCATTTGGCCTGTTTGGCCGTTGAGCACGAAATTATGGTCGTAGCCGCCGATATCGACCTGCTTAATCCGCGAGCCAATTGCTTTGGGCTTGGTGAAGTCCATCGGCGTGTCCTTAACGCTCTTCAATTCGCCGGTCGGTATCAGCCCTTCATCGACCGGGGTATAACGGTCGGCGTTGAGCACAAGCTCGTGACCGAGAACGTCGCCCGTGCCCTGGCCTGCGAGATTCCAGTAGCTGTGGTTGGTCAGGTTCAGGACTGTCGGCTTGTCCGTTCTCGCTTCATAGCGCATCTTCAGTTCATTGTCCGCCGTGAGCGTGTATGTGACGGTGCATTTGAGGTCTCCCGGATAGCCCTCCTCGCCGTCCTTACTGAGATAGCCCAGCCTGAGAATTGCTTCGTCGCCGGTGGTCTTTGCATCCTCGATTTTCCAAACGACCTTATCGAATCCCTTGATCCCGCCGTGCAGATGGTTCGGCCCGTTATTCACAGCGAGCTTATACTCTACCCCGTCCAGCGTGAATTTACCTGCGCCGATACGATTTCCATACCGCCCGATTATGGCTCCGAAATAGGGATGCTCTCTGGTGTAGCCGTCCAGCTTATCGAACCCCAACACCACATCGCCCAACTTCCCATCCCGGTCGGGCGTTTTCATCGAAACGATAATCCCGCCGAAGGTCATTATCCTCGCCTCGATACCGTTGGGGTTCGTCATAGTTACTAAATCAACCGCCTGCTCGTCGGGCGTTTGCCCGAATGGTTCCGTTTTAATACTCATTTTTCCGGCCTCCATACAACCGCCTACATAAACAACCATCGCCGCCAAAACTAAACTCAGCCAAATTTTCCTGCCCATTTTCCAACTCCTATCGTTTCATATTTCTACGCTAAACATTCATTCGCAGCGAATCCGATACTTGCAACTCTGACAGATACAGAATATACCCGTCTTCACATTACTTGTCAAAAGTTTGTATCCCCGAGCCGGCTTACTCCACATCCGGCAGGATGCGGCCGGCTACAGTTTGGACATTGCCCATTTTCGTCGTGTACGGCCTCATATAGATTGTCGGATTCTCCGCAGGCGCCGGGGTAAAAAAACAAGCCCGAAGCGTAAGCGCCGGGGTAATAAACTACCGGAGCGTACGAACCGCATAAGGCGAATGGACGAATCAAAAGAAATAATCTGCGATTGGTGTCATGTATCGGTTAAGCGAGCGCCCGGATTGTCGCGGCGCAGACTTTGTATTCTGGTATCTTCGCCAGCGGGTCGAGCGCGTCGATTGTGAGCATGTTGGCCGGGCCTTCGCAGAAGTGGAAGGGCATGAACAGCCAACCCTTTCCGATTTTGCCCGTTACCTTTGCAAGAGTTGTCACTTTACCTCTGATCGTAGCGACCTCGACCGTCTCGCCGTCGCCGATTCCGAGTCTCTTCGCGTCGTCGGTGTGTATCTCGACAAAACCGGTCGGCGAGACCTGATTAATCGCGCTCGATTTCCTGGTCATCGTCCCGGTATGGAACTGGTAGAGCAGCCTGCCGGTAGTCAGTACGAACGGGAACTTTCTGCCGGGCAGCTCAGCCGGGTTTTTGAATTCGACCGGATGGAACTTTCCCTTGCCGCGTGTGAATTTGCCCTTATGCAGATACCTTGTCCCCGGATGGCTCTTGTCGGGGCAGGGCCACTGCAGACCGACCGAATCAATCCTCTCGAACGACATTCCGCCGTAAATCGGGCTTACCGAGGCAATCTCGTCCATGATTTCCCCGGCGCAGTCGTAGCTCATCGGATAGCCCATCTTCGTCGCCACTTCGCAGATGATTTGCCAGTCGCCGCGGGCCCGGCCCGGCGGAGTAACAGCCTCGCGAACCCGCTGGACGCGCCGCTCGGTATTCGTGAACGTGCCATCCTTCTCGGCGAAGCAGACCGTAGGCAGGACGACGTCGGCGTACTGGGCCGTCTCGGAGAGGAAGATGTCCTGAACAACGAGGAAATCCACCGAATCCAGTGCTCTGCGAGTCCGGTTGAGGTTCGGATCGGAAAGGGCCGGGTTCTCGCCCATTATATAGATGGCCTTTATATCGCCTGTCTCGACGGCGTGCAGCATTTCAACAACGGTCAGCCCCTTATTCGGCGAAAGCTCTTTGCCCCAGGCCTTCTCGAACTTGGCCCGGATATTCTCATCCTCGACCGATTGATACCCCGGATAAACATTGGGCAAAGCGCCGAGATCGCAGGCTCCCTGGACGTTATTCTGCCCTCGCAGCGGATTAACACCGGCCGATTCTTTGCCCACGTTGCCCGTAAGCATCGCCAAATTCGCAAGGCTAAGCACGTTGTCCGTACCCGTCGTATGCTGAGTGATTCCCATACTATAGACGATGCTCGAAGATGAGGCGTTGGCATAAATCCTGGCGATTTGGCGAATCTTCTCGGCGGGGATAGTGGTAATCTCCTCGGCCTTGGCAGGCGTGAATTCCTTAACCGCCTCGACAAGGGCCTCGTAGTTCTCAGTCCGCTCGGCGACGAATTCCTTGTCCTCCAGGGCCTCCTCGATAATCACGTTCATCATCGCATTGACCAGCGCCACGTCCGTGCCGGGCTTCTGGGCGATGTGAAGCTTTGCGAACTGCACGAGGTCGATTGTACGCGGGTCAGCAACGATGAGACTGGCCCCGTTCTTGACAGCGGCCTTTTTTATCTCCAACCCGATTACGGGGTGGGCCTCGGTGGTATTTGAGCCGATCACGAAGATACAGCCGGCGTGTTTGATTTCGTCGATGGAATTGGTCATAGCCCCGCTGCCGAACGCCCTTGCAAGCCCGGCAACCGTCGATGCATGGCAAAGCCGGGCGCAATGATCGACGTTGTTCGTCCCTATGGCCGCCCGGATGAACTTCTGGAAAACGTAGTTATCTTCGTTTGTGCACTTTGCGGAAGAAAGCCCGCCGATACTGTTCGCCCCGTGTGCCGCTTTGATTTCGCCCAGCTTGCCCGCCACCAATTCGATAGCCTCGTCCCAGGCAGCCTCTTCAAGTTTGCCGTTGCGTTTTATCAGTGGGGTCGTGAGCCTCTTATCGCTGGCGACGAAGTCCATCGCGAATCTGCCCTTAACGCACAGATTGCCGTCGTTCGGTATGCATCCGACCTCGCTGGTCACGCGGACAATCTTGTTCTTATTAACATTCAGGTCGATCTGACATCCGACCCCGCAATACGGGCACGTCGTCCGCGTGCGGATGAGGTCTTTGCACTGCCCTTTGCCCTTGGCATGCCGCTCGTACAGCGCTCCGGTCGGACAGGTCGAAATGCACTGCCCGCAAAGTTCACAAGTAGAATCGTTCAACGGAATATCGAAAAACGTCGATACCTCCGCGCCGCCCGCCCTGCCTTTGAACGTCAAGGCGCTGTCCATCTGAACTTCTTCGCAAATTCTTATGCACCTGCCGCACCGAATACACTTGCCGGGGTCGTACTCGATCGCCTCGTTGTCGGTCGTATAGTTCCGGGCAGGCTCAGATTCAGGCGGGGCCGTGAAGATCGACTCATCGAGCTGATACTCGTAAGCATACTTCTGAAGCAGACAATCGCCGTTCTCATCGCAAGTTGTGCATGCACCGCGATGCTCGTAGAACAACAGTTCAAGAACGGTTTTTCTAAGCTCTCGAATCTCGTCCGTTTCCGTCCGCACGACCATGCCTGGACTGATGCCGAACGTGCAGGCCGTTACAGGCCCCCTTTGCCCCTCGACCTCCACCAGGCACAGCCTGCACGAGCCGACCGGAGCAAGCCTGCTGTCGTGACAAAGATTGGGAATATCGATGCCGTTCTCGATCGCCAGCTCCAGAATCGTCTGGCCTTGCCGCCCCAGAACCTTCATCCCGTTTATCGTTACAGCTACATCGGACATATTTCGTCATCATTTCTCAAGATCACATCGCAAACACCTGCCCGCCTCGGCCAGCGCCTGCTCCCTGTCAATCCCAAGTACCACTTCGGCGAATCCACGCCTGCGCTGGGCGACGGGAATCTCTTTCTCCTCGAATCTCGGCGGCGCCTTCGCGAGCGTCTCCTCATCCGGCTTTGTGAAAGAAAACCCCGCATCCCGAGGCAGCTCTCCCTTTCCGCCCAGAAGCTTGTCGATGCTCACGGCCGCCTTTTGACCCGCGGCAATCGCCTCGATAACGCTCGACGGCCCCGTC
The DNA here is from genome assembly GCA_041322395.1 of Sedimentisphaerales bacterium. Lineage (GTDB taxonomy): Bacteria > Planctomycetota > Phycisphaerae > Sedimentisphaerales > Anaerobacaceae > JAFGCD01. Next base: position 788,472 of record JBGLNQ010000001.1, on the reverse strand, counting down.
ACGCAATCTCCGCCGGCAAAGATATCGCCGACACTCGTCTTGAAACTAACCCGGTCAACCTTAATCGTGCCCCATTTCGTCAGTTCCGGCCCGTCTGCAAAACGCGCAGCTTCAACCGACGGAACCTGACCGATTGCCGGTATCACGAGGTCGCAGGCAATAGCGGCCTCGCTGCCCTCGATAGGTATTGGCCTGCGCCGCCCGTCGGCCTCAGCCTTTCCAAGCTCGGCCCGGACAAATTCAATTCCGGATACCGAACCGTTTTCACCGACGATGCGCTTCGGCACGCCAAGCGTCACAAGCTCGACACCTTCCTCTATTGCTCCTTTGATTTCATCCTCGTAGGCTGGCATCTCTTCACGGCTTCTCCTGTAGAGGATTGTCACCTTCTCGGCGCCGAGCCTCACAGCCGAGCGGGCAACGTCGATAGCCGCATTACCCCCGCCCAGGACGACTATCGCTTTGCCCCGGCAATCCATTCCTTTGCCCAGGCTCCTGTCGCGGAGGAACTCCAGCGAATCGACGACGCCGGCCAGCTCGATGCCTTCGATATTGATGCTCCTGCCCTTTTGAGCGCCCGTGGCGACAAAGACCGCCTTGAAGCCTTCTTCTCTCAACTGCCTGGCGTCATTGACCCTCGAATTGAGGCGAAGCTCGGCGCCGTTAGAGAGAATAAAATCTATTTCTTTTTGCAGAACCTGCTTGGGCAGGCGGAACTCCGGGATTCCCAGAGCCAGCATCCCGCCTGGTATCGGCTGGGCCTCGAAAATGACCGACGCCCTGCCCATAAGCGCCAGAAAGTACGCGCAGCTTAGCCCCGCCGGGCCGCTGCCTATTATCGCCACTTCGGCTTTTGTGCTCACAGGCCGAACCATAGGGGCGGCAAAGTCGGGCATATTGTCTGCGATGTAGCGCTTCAGCGCCCTTATCGCCAACGGCTGGTCGATCTCGCCTCGGCGGCACCGCCGCTCGCACGGATGGTCGCACACCCGCCCGCAGACCGAAACAAACGGATTTCGCCGCCGAATAATAGCCGCCGCCTCGGTTAATCTGCCCTCACCGATCATAGAGACGTATTCAGGCACATTCACGCCCGCCGGACAGCCGTGCTGGCAGGGCGAGCGAACCAATCCCTCGCATACCGAAGCCCGGCAGGTCTTCAAAACAATATGCTCTTCGTACTCCTCCCGGAAATGCCGCATGCCCTCTCGGTCGGTATCTCCTCGATCGGTATGGGATTATCCGCTATTTGACCGAGAATATCAATTTGGCCAATCGAGATATCCTCATCATCCCGAATTTTGTGAATTATCGCATAAGTCTCCACTATCGCAAGCAGGCTCAAGAGAAAGCTCAGCGTACTCTCGGCCCCCTGATTCATGTTGACCCCGTCGCGCATCAGAGCATCGCTGCATCCCTTCGTCCGAAAGTCATAAAGCGGCAGACCAAGGTCATTGGCTCCGAGAAACCAGTCGAAAGCCTTTCTTTGCAGTCGCAAAAATCGGTTGTCCTCCGTAGCATCGTAAGCACCGCGCAGCATCATGATTGTGCTCACGGCCTCGATGGGCTGCTGGTCGAAAGACGCTCGCGATTGACCCCGCTCATACCAGCCGTCGCACCCGACGAAGCTGAAGTGGTCTCCGTTGAAACAGTCGTCAAGAAGGAATTCACAAGTCTGCTTCGCGACCGCAAGGTATTTGTCGTTGTCCGAAGCCAAGCCGGCCACAAACAGAGCATGAGGCAAAACCGCATTATCGTAAGCGAGCGCATCCTCGAACCACTGCCAATCACCGGCCGCGTTCTCTTGGTGCTGCCGAACAAGCCCGTCCGCCGCCATCTCCAGTTGACGCTTGATATCGCTCGCACCCGGAAACTGCTTGAGATAATCCGCCATCCCAAGTATCGAATACGCCATCCCACGAGGATATTGCCGCTGAACACGACCGACCGACCTGTCAAAGCAGTCCTTGGCCATAGACAGATATGCAGGCCTCGGGGGCTTGGCCATAAGAGCACCCAAAGACCACAGGAAACGCCCGAAGGCATCGTTGACCGGCTCGTTGGCCAACCAGGTCCGGCCGAAGTTCATAAAGTTCCGGACAGAACCGTCGTTATTCTGAGCGTGCATCACAAAAGAAAGATAACGCTCGAAAAGCCTCATTGCCTCAGCGTTCGGGCGATGAGAATAATACTCAACCATCACTATCAAGGCACGCGCATTGTCGTCAGTGCAGTACCCGAGCCGACGATTCGGCACTGTAAAATTCGCATGTTGATAAAGACCCGTATCGTCCGTCAATCTTTCAAGATGCTCCAAAGAAGGCTCCGGAACCTCAATACTCGATATTGTCTCCGCCGCCGATAGTTTACTCTTCGTCGCTATCCGCGCCGGAAGTTTCTTAGCATTGAACAGCTTCCAGTAAGCCTGGCCGATCTTGGGCCAAGTGCGAGACCGCCCGTAATCGTAAGCACGACGCCGAAGCGAATAAAACTGCTGCTCGTCCTTGATCAACTCCACTATCGCGCCGGCCATTTCGTTGGAATCGCCCGGCTCAACCAGCTTGCCGCGACCATCCGCGAGCAACTCTTCGGCGGCCCAATAAGGAGTCGAGACAACAGCCTTGCCCGTACCGACCGCAAAAGACAAAGTGCCGCTGGTCAACTGTTTCCGACTCAGATAAGGAGTAACATAAATATCCGCAGCACACAGGAAATTGTGAAGCTCCTGGTCGTTAACAAACCTGTTATGAAATATTACATTGTCCTCGATACCAAGATCCTTGACCAAACGCTGAAGACTGAATCTATAAGATTCCCCGTCGTGCTTGAGAACGTTGGGATGGGTCATGCCCAGAACGATATAGACCACCGAAGGCTCGGCCTCGATTATACGAGGCAAAGCCTTGAGCATAACCTCGATACCCTTGTTCTCATTGAGAAGACCGAATGTTAAAATTGTCTTGCGTCCCTCCATTCCAAATTTATGCTTGTAATAGCTGCTGTCAACGAAAGGCAAATCAGGTATCCCGTGCGCAATGAGTTCGACCTTATTGCCCGACACGCCATAAATATCACCGAGCATCGTCACGCCTCGTTCGTTCATAGTAACGACCTTGTAAGACGCCTGGCAAAGGTCGAGCATAGCCTTGCGGTAAGCCTCTTCCGGCTCGTCCAAGACCGTGTGTAAAGTCGTTACAATCGGCGCCTTCAATCGGTTCAAAAGCAAGCCGAGATAGCCCCCCCCATCGCCCCCGAACAGACCGAACTCGTGCTGAACGCTGACCAAATCCACATGGCTGAAATTAATATAGTCCGCCGCACAAATATAATCGCTCTTAACATTCTGACGAATCTCGAACTTCACCGGATCGTCGTACTTTAATTCGTCCCCGGTGCACATCGCAACGACCAAAGGCTCGAATTCGCTTTTCGCAGCGGTTGAAACATTGGCAATCAAATCCGTCGTGAACGTAGCGATTCCGCATTTTCGAGGAAGAAACGAAGAGACAAACACCACTTTTTTCTTGGCGCGTCTGCCCATTTACAATTTTCCCCTTTCTACGGCTTAAACAAAGAACTGTATTTAGGATACGGCAAATTCAGAAGAATGTCAAACAACAAATTGATTTCAAATAGTCGCAATAATGATGGAATCACCCTCGATCTCCCCATGCCGCCCCAAATCCGACGTAAAAAAAACGCTGAAATCTAAAATATGACCGCATTTTTCAAAATTATTTCCGATTTCTGAGTTTTTTTAGTACCATAACAATCCTGGATCGTATAATATACTACCAAATCAATAGGAATATAGGGTTTGTACATGAAACTTTCGACCAGAACAAGATACGGAGTCAGGGCCATTCTGGAATTGGCTGAAAACGCCGGGAAAGACCCTTTACAACTGAAGATCATAGCACGGAGACAGGATATTTCGGCAAAATACCTCGAGCAACTGATGGCCGCCCTAAAATCAGCGGGATTCGTCAGAAGCATAAGAGGCGCAAAGGGAGGTTACGTCCTCGCAAAACCAGCCGATAAAATCAGGCTGAATGAGGTCTTCCACTGCCTCGAAGGTTCTGTAACCACCGCAGAATGCGTCGAAGACGAGAACTACTGCCAGAGGGCCGCAGGATGCGCAGCCAGGCTCGTATGGGCGGAGGTCCACCAAGCTATTGAAAAAGAGCTCGAAGCGACTACTCTACAGGGCCTGATAGACAAGGCAAGAGTAAGCGGAGCCGTCAATTACCACATATAAGCAAACCAAGGAGCAACCTATGAGCGCGATATTTCAAGACATTACGGCCGCCATCGGCTTCACGCCATTAGTGAGGATAAACAAGCTCGGCTCGGAAAACGCGACCATCCTCGCAAAACTCGAATCATTCAACCCATGCGGAAGCGTTAAGGACAGAATCGCGAAGTCAATGATAGAAGCGGGTGAAGAAGCGGGCTGCATCAATAAAGATACCCTAATCATAGAGCCGACAAGCGGAAACACAGGAATCGGACTGGCATTCATCTGTGCCGCAAAGGGATACAAACTCGCACTGACAATGCCCGAATCAATGAGCGTTGAAAGAAGAAAACTGCTCGAACTCTTCGGGGCGAAACTCGTTCTAACGCCCGCAGAGAAGGGAATGGTCGGGGCTATCGAAAAAGCGGAGCAGCTTGCGGCTGAAAATCCGAATTCATTCATGCCTCAGCAGTTCAAAAACCCCGCAAATCCCAAGGTGCACAGGGAAACAACCGCAAAAGAAATATGGATGGATACCGACGGAGAGATAGACATCTTCGTCTCAGGAGTCGGAACAGGGGGAACATTGACAGGGTGCGGAGAGGTCCTAAAAGAACACAACCCTCAAATCCGGGTTGTGGCGGTGGAGCCGGCCGATTCCCCCGTCCTCTCGGGCGGAAGACCGGCATCCCATAAGATACAAGGCATAGGAGCGGGATTCGTCCCCGATGTACTGAGAGTCGATCTAATAGACGAAATAATAAAGGTCGGCAGCATCGACGCCATGGAAACGGCAAGACAGTTGGCCCTTCAAGAAGGAATTCTCGCCGGGATCAGCTCCGGAGCGGCAATGTGGGCCGGGATCGAAATCTCAAAGCGGCCCGAAAGCAAAAACAAAACCATTGTAGTAATAATCCCGGATACGGGAGAAAGATATATCTCCACAGAAATGTATGAATCAAAATAAGCCGCCTACGGCTGCGGCCCAGAGGATCGAAAAAATGAAACAGGAAAAGCTAACAGGGCAAAAGATTGCGAAACTCGTCGAGCAAATCGCCGAAACATACAAAGACGATTCGGGAATAAACTTCATCGACGCGGCAAATCTGCCCGTAAGAGGGGAAATACTCGGAATACTCGACCTGATCTTCGAAGTCCTGTTCCCGGGTCATACCGGAAAGAGAACCGTCACAAAATCAAACATAAAATTCATTCTCGGAGACATCCTCTGCGAACTCTACTCGGAACTCGCCGGGCAAGCGGAGCGGGCATACCAATATCAGTGCAGAATAAAAGAATGCGGCGACTGCGACTGCCACACAATGGCCCATAACGTTACGCAGCACCTCCTGAGGAAACTGCCGAAAATAAGAGAAACACTAAAAGGAGACGTCCAGGCAGCCTTCGAAGGAGACCCCGCGGCAAAATCTTATGAAGAAATCGTAATAAGCTATCCCGGAATCATAGCGATCGCAACATACAGGATCGCACACGAATTGTTCCTCGAACAGGTGCCCCTGATACCCAGAATAATGGGAGAGTGCGCCCATGCAAAAACCGGAATAGACATACATCCCGGGGCAAGAATCGGTAAACACTTCTTCATCGACCACGGAACCGGAGTCGTTATAGGGGAAACCACCGTCATAGGAAATAAGGTAAAAATTTATCAGGGAGTAACTCTCGGAGCAATGAGCTTCCCGAAAGACGAAAGAGGAAAGATAATAAAGTCCGGCAAGAGGCATCCTACCATAGAGGATGAAGTTACAATTTATGCCGAAGCAACAATACTCGGCGATATAGTCATCGGAAAAGGGGCCGTTATCGGCGGAAATGTCTGGGTAAAAGAACCCGTTCCCCCCGGAGTAACAGTATCGACGGCCAACCCGGACCTCGTATATACAAAACACACACAAAAATAGAAACCGATTAAGAATAGCCGCCCTTCGCAGTCCCGGGAATAAACCAGGAGCAACCCGTGAACAAACGCCTGCTCGAAAAAATAGCAAAGCTCAAGGAGTTGCGAAACGCCGTGATACTCGCCCACAACTATCAGCCGGGCGATGTGCAGGATATCGCTGATTTTTGCGGAGATTCCCTGGGCCTGAGCGTTAAGGCCGCAAACACCGATGCGGACGTAATTGTGTTTTGCGGAGTCAAATTCATGGCCGAGACCGCAGCGATACTCTCGCCCCAAAAAACCGTACTGCTGCCCGACAAATACGCCGGCTGTCCAATGGCCGATATGATAACGGCACAGCAACTGCGAGACCTCAAGCAAAAGCGCCCGGAAGCAACCGTCGTCTGCTATGTCAACAGCACCGCGGAAGTCAAAGCCGAAAGCGACTATTGCTGCACCAGTGCAAACGCCGTCGAAATCGTAAAGACCATTCCGCCCGAAGCCGAAATAATCTTCGTTCCCGACAGCCACCTCGGCCGCCACGTCGCCGAAAGAACCGGCAGAAACATCATAATCTATCCCGGATACTGCGTTTCACACGTCATAATAACAGCCGACGACATAAAGAACGCCAGAAAGGAACACCCCCAGGCAGTCGTACTGGCCCACCCCGAGTGCAATGAGCCTGTAAAGGAACTCGCCGACGAGTTGCTAAGCACCTCCCAAATGCTGATCTTCGCGTCCAAAAGCTCCGCAAAAGAATTCATAATCGCAACAGAGACGGGAATTCTCCACACCCTGCAAAAGCAAAACCCCGATGCACAATTCATCCCCGCCTCGGAAAGGGCCTTATGCCCGAATATGAAAAAAATTACATTAGACAAAATCGTGGCTTCCCTCGAAGACATGCAGTACGAGGTGACTGTGCCCGAAGATATAAGAGTTAGAGCTAAACAATCGCTCGATAGAATGATAGAAGTCTTACCGACAAAATAGCATAGGAACTCGAAATGACCGAAAAAAGCGAATATCATTTGGACACATTAGCCCTGCACGCAGGCCACGAGGTTGATTCCACCACGCTCAGCCGAGCAGTCCCGATTTACCAGACCACCAGCTACGTCTTCAAAGATACGGACCACGCCGCAAACCTCTTCGCACTAAAAGAGTTCGGCAATATATACACCCGACTTATGAATCCGACAACGGACGTTTTCGAGAAACGGATGGCAGCACTCGACGGCGGCGTCGGGGGGCTGGCTTTTAGTTCAGGCCAATCGGCAATATACACCAGCATCTTCAATATCTGCGGCGCCGGACAGCACATTGTCGCATCCAACTCCCTCTACGGCGGAACGGTAACGCTTTTCAGCCATACGTTTCCAAAACTTGGAATCGAAGTAACATTCGTTGACCCGAAAGACCCCGAAAACTTCGCCAAGGCAATCAAAGACAACACACGCTTGATATATATCGAAAGCCTCGGCAACCCCAAAAACGATGTCCTGCAATACGAAAAGATCGCCGAAATCGCACATAAGAACGGCATGCCCGTCATCTGCGACAACACAGTAATGACCCCAATCCTGCTGCGACCGATCGATTACGGAATCGACATCGTGGTATATAGCTGCACAAAATTCATCGGCGGACACGGAACATCGATGGGCGGAGCAATCGTCGATTCCGGCAACTTCGACTGGACAAACGGCAAATACCCCGAACTAACCGAGCCGGACCCCAGCTACCACGGAGTGAAATACGTCGAGGCGGTCGGAAACCTCGCATACATCATAAAAGCAAGAACGCAGTTCCTAAGAGATATGGGTCCGTGCATGTCGCCGTTTAACGCGTTCCTCTTCATCCAGGGTCTCGAAACGCTTCACCTGAGAATGCCTCGCCACTGCGAAAATGCGCTCGCTCTGGCACAATGGCTCGAAAAGCAGCCCGAGGTAAGATGGGTGAACTACCCGGGCCTCGAATCGCACCCTGATAACGCCCTGGCCAAAAAGTACCTCACAAAAGGATGCGGCGCAATACTCGGATTCGGCATAAAGGGGGGCAAAGAGGCGGGCGTTAAGTTTATTAATAATGTGAAACTCGTCAGCCATCTCGCAAACATAGGCGACAGTAAGACGCTGGTGATACACCCGGCCAGCACTACCCATCAGCAGTTAAGCGACAAGGAGCAGGTCGCCGCCGGTGTAACGCCCGATTACATAAGAATATCAGTGGGAACTGAGCATATAGACGATATAATTGCAGACGTCGAGCAGGCCCTGAAGGCCGGTTCTGAATGATTAGTTCTTAGGTTTGAGTTGATGGCGCAAAGCGAGGAACTGATAAAGATACTAACCAGCATAGCCAAAACCGGCTCCAAAAGTTGCAGGCCCGATATGAATGCAAAAACTAAAAACTAAAAACCAAGGACTAAAAACTAACCATGTGGGACTATACGGACAAAGTAAGAGATCACTTCTTCAACCCGAGAAACGTTGGAGAGGTCGAAAACCCCGATGGAATGGGCGAAGTAGGCTCTCTTGCCTGCGGTGACGCCCTGAAGCTGACCTTCAAGCTCGATAAAGACAATCGCATTGCGGACGCAAAGTTCAAAACTTTCGGCTGCGCCAGCGCAATCGCGACCTCCTCAGTCCTGACCGAGATCATTAAGGGCAAAACAATCGACGAAGCCCTTAAAGTCACAAACAAGGATATAGCCGACTATCTCGGCGGACTGCCCGAACAAAAGATGCATTGTTCCGTTATGGGCAGAGAGGCGCTTGAAGCCGCTATCGAGAACTACCGGGGCGCCGCCGCGACAAAGCACGAACTCGAAGGAAAAGTCGTATGCACATGCTTTGGCGTAACAGACACCGAAATAGAAAGGGTCATCCGGGAGAACGACCTGACAGCCGTCGAAGAAGTTACAAACTACTGCAAAGCAGGCGGCGGCTGCGGAGGATGCCACGGAGAAATCGAAAAAATCATCGAAAAAATCCAGGGCGATAAGGTCAAACACGAGGGCCAAGCCCCGCGCAGACCCGCAAGACTCACAAACATCCAGAGAATACAACTTATCCAGCAGACAATAAACGAGCAAATAAGACCGGCACTGCGAGCGGACGGCGGCAACATCGAACTAATAGACGTCGAAGGCGATAAGGTAATCGTGGCCCTGCGAGGGATGTGCGCCAAATGCCAACTCGCAGAGTTCACTATGAGAGACATCGTCGAGGCGAGACTAAGAGAATTCGTCTCCGAGAACCTAATAGTGGAAGAACAAAAAGAACCCGAATAAAAGGAAAAGGACTGGTGGCATACCCAGGCGAAACCTGAGGATTGTTCCAGCGAGATACAATGAAAACGATATACTTCGACAACAACGCAACAACAAAGGTCGCTGAAGAAGTTCTCGAAGAAATGAGGCCTCTATTCTGCAATCTCTACGGCAACCCATCCAGCATGCACACCTTCGGCGGACAGATAGGCCATAAAATCAAAACAGCTCGCGAGCAGGTCGCCTCACTGCTCGGCTGCGACCAGTCCGAGATAATATTCACAAGTTGCGGCACCGAATCAGACAATGCCGCAATAAAAGGAGCGCTCGCCGCAGTGCCCAATAAGCGAAAAGTCATAACCTCCAGAGTAGAGCATCCCGCCGTCCTGACAGTCTGCAGAGACCTCGAAAACTCCGGCTACACCGTCGCCGAAATCGGCGTGGATAAACAAGGCCGAATCGACCTCGAATAACTCGAAAACCAAATCGACGACAACACCGCACTGGTAACAATAATGTACGCAAACAATGAAACAGGCACCGTTTTCCCCATCGAGAGAATCGCCCGAATGGCCACCGACAGAGGCGCTCTCTTCCACACGGACGGCGTCCAGGCCGTCGGGAAAATACCGCTCAATCTCGCAAAAAGCAGAATCGACATGCTAAGCCTCTCAGGCCACAAACTCCACGCACCGAAAGGCGTCGGCGTACTCTATGTCCGTAAGGGCACAAGGCTTTCGCCGTACATGCTCGGCGGGCACCAGGAAGCGGGAAGAAGAGCGGGAACAGAAAACGTCCCCGGAATCGTAGGGATCGGAAAAGCCTGTGAGCTGGCCGCCAAAAACATCGAGGTCGAAAACACCGGAGTAAAAAGACTCAGAGACAAACTCGAAAAAGCAATCCTCGAATCCTGCCCCGACTGCAGAATAAACGGCGACCCCGAAAATCGGCTTCCAAACACGACAAACATCAGCTTCGAATTTATCGAAGGCGAAGCAATACTCCTAATGCTCGATAAATACGGAATCTGCGCCAGTTCCGGCTCGGCTTGCACTTCGGGATCGCTCGAACCATCGCACGTTCTGCGGGCAATGGGAGTGCCGTTCACAGCCGCACACGGGTCAATAAGATTCAGCCTGAGCAGATACAACACGGAAGAAGAAATAGACTACGCAATTGAAAAAACGCCGAAAATAGTGAACCAACTTCGCGAATTGTCTCCCTTCGTAACAAAATAGGCCTGCAATGCGTAACTTCAGTAAGGCAAAAAGAATAGTGATAAAAATCGGCACTCACGTGCTGACCAAAGACGACTGTGTGGACACGGCCTATGTCCGAAGAATCGCCGCCCAGATAAACTCCCTGTTCCAAGCGGGCAGGCAGGTCGTAATCGTCAGCTCCGGCGCTATCGGCATGGGCGCAGGCCAACTCGAGTTGGAGGGCAAGGTTAAGGAGATGAAAATGCGGCAGGCATGCGCCGCCATCGGCCAGCCGCTGCTGATGCAGGAATATCGAAAGTCGTTCCTCCGCCACAATGTAACTGTAGCCCAGATACTCCTGACCGCCGAGGTCCTCAACAACAGAAAAACATATCTGAACCTCCGCAATTCCATCGAAACCCTCCTCGACCTGAAGGCCGTGCCGATCCTAAACGAGAACGACTCGGTCAGCACCGATGAAATCGGCACCGCATTCGGGGATAACGATAAGCTTAGCGCACTGGTGGCCAGTAAGATCGATGCGGATTTGCTGATTATGCTCAGCGATATCGATGCGCTCTACGATAAGAATCCGCAGAACCACCCCGACGCCAGGCCGATACCTGCTGTCTTCGAGATAACTCCGCAGATAGTCAAAAACGCCGGCGGCAGGGGAAGTAAACACGCCACCGGCGGCATGAAGACGAAAATAGAAGCCGCGAAAATAGCATCAAATGCAGGCTGCCGAATCGTCCTCGCTGACGGCAGGTTGAAAGACGTTATCACGCGGATAGTCGCAGGCGAAGAGATCGGAACGGTCTTCATGCCGAAGCGCAAGCTTTCGAATCGCGCGCGATGGATACTGAACAGCGCCTCAGCCGGGACGATTACCATCGATGCCGGCGCCATGCGAGCGCTGCGTAACCGCAAGAGCCTCCTGCCCAGCGGAGTTACTAAAGTCGAAGGCGCATTCGAGGCCGGCGACGTCGTTATGCTCAACGACAAGGCAAAAGCGGTGACTAACCTGAGCAGCTCCCAGCTAAAAGCTCTGGCCGGCAGGCACAGTTCGGAAATCAGAAAAATCCTCGGCCCAAAACACCGAGACGTAGTCGCAATACCGGAAGACATCATCCTGATCGGCTACTGAACACAAATGCGCAAGGGCATAAGGCCACAATAGACTGAGCAAATCGGACATATAATAAAGAAGGGCTGTCTCCCTTCAAACAGCCCTTTTCGAGTTTATGATCTTCGGATGCACATACTGACCACCCATCGTATAATATAACAGGCCTAAAGCACTTGCCTATTTAACCCATTTTGCCAAGACCCACAGGAAATGTCAAGTTAGAAAAGGTGCTATTTCTGTTGGGGCCGGCTGAATTGGATAGATATAGCAAGGCTGCGGTCAAGAAAATAAGAGGCGTTGCGCCGTTTCTCGCCGAACTGCCGCTGACCGATGTATTGGGGCTGCTCAGTTGCGCCGGGGCCTTTGTCGGGAACGACTGCGGAATTACACATCTGGCCGCAGGATTGGGCGTTAAGACATTCGCACTCTTCGGCCCGACGAATCCTACGCTCTACGGACCAATCGGGCCTGAAGTTACAATTCTCCGAAATAACCCCAAAATCTTCGCCAAGAAGGCATCAAGCGAATCACAAAATCAATTACTTAAGGCTATTCTGGCTTGATCGGCGATATCGGCCTGGAAAACGGCCTTTTTGGCGAAATTGTCCTGTTGACCGGGTCAAAAGGCTCGTTATAATGACTTGTTTCGGATATTGCACGGCAACAGGTCTTATCCGGTATCGACGCTGTCAGGCAAAGGCAACTATATGCAGGAAAAAACTTTAGCTGAATTGGCCGAGTACGTAGGCGGGCGGGTCTTCGGCGATCCGAATGTTATGATCAAATCCGCATCGACGCTTGGCCGGGCTGAAAAAGGCGATATCAGTTTCCTTACGAACTGCAAATACGCCAAACAACTGCTCACGACCAGGGCAAGCGCCGTGATCGTAGGCAAGGAGACGACCACTGCGAAGGTGTCGCTCTTGATAGCGGACGACCCGTACTATGCGTTTATGCAGGTTATGGTGCTGCTGCACGGGCACCGCAAACACAAGAAAGTCGGGATAAGCAGCCACGCATCCATCGCCGACACCGCGAAAATCGGCGTCGAGTGCAATATACACAAATTCGCGACGATTGCCGACGGTGCCCAGATAGGCGATGGCTGTGTAATTTACCCGGGCGTATATGTCGGACAGGATGTGCAAATCGGCAACGAAACCATAATCTATCCGAACGTGACGATTTACGACGGGTGCAAGATAGGCGATCGAGTAATCATCAATGCGAATTCGTCGATAGGCGAGGACGGCTTCGGCTACGCCAGCCACGAGGGGATGCATCACAAAATACCTCAGATAGGCACGGTGATAATAGAAGACGACGTAGAAATCGGCTCGTTGTGCGGGATCGAGCGGGGGACGCTCGGGGATACGATAATAGGCCAGGGCAGCAAGCTGGGCGACCTTATCGCAATCGGGCACGGCACAAGAATCGGCGCACACAGCCTGCTTGTCGCACAGGTCGGAGTTGCCGGCTCGACGAGTGTCGGACACCACTGCATAATCGGAGGGCAAGTCGGCATCGTCGGGCATATCAACGTGGGAAATAACGTAACTATTGCGGCGAAATCGGGCGTAATCAACAACGTTCCCGACGATAAGGTGGTTCTGGGCGCCCCGGCAATCGACGCCCGACTGGGCAGGCGCGCCTATGGAATGATCCAGAATCTGCCTGAGATGCGGCAGAACATCCGCAACCTCCAGACCCGGATTGAAAAAATCGAATCGCCTTCGGAACCAGATCATGAGGAGACGGCTGAGCGGTAGCGGCATAACCCGGTTATGAGTAATTCTGATGTTCTTGGTTTAATCGCAGGGGCCGGTCGGCTCCCCTTTCTCGTTGCCGCCGGGGCCAAACAGGCCGGGTTGCGGGTAATTTGCGTCAGTTTGGGAAGCAGCGCCGAGCTTTCTCTGGCCGATGAAGTGGATGCGTTTTACAAGGCCGGATTAGCCAGGCCGGGGGCATGGATACGAAAGCTAAAGAAGCACGGCGTAACAAAGACGATTATGGTCGGCCGGGTGGCGAAGACAAAACTGTATGCTCCATGGCGCGTCGTGCAGTATCTGCCCGACTGGCGGGCGGTGAGGGTCTATTACTGGCGACTTCGAGGCAAGGCCAAACTTTCGCCCTCGCTTCTTCGCGCTCTGGCCGACGAATTGGCCAGCGGAGGGATAACATTAGAGGATTCTACTATGTATTGCAAAGAACACCTTGCCACGGAAGGCCTGATGACTTCTGCATCTCGCGGCGTATCGGCCGATGCCGATATTGAGTTCGGTTGGAAAATGGTTAAAAGAATCGCCGATTTGGGCGTTGGCCAGGCGATTGCCGTCAAAGAACAGGAGGTAATTGCGGTCGAAGCGATGGAAGGGACTGCCGCTATGATCGAACGAGCTGGCAAGCTCTGTCGTTCCGGCAACTGGACGCTTTTCAAGGCCTCGAAGCCGGACCAGGATATGCGTCTGGATGTGCCGTGCGTAGGGCCTGAGACTATCACAAGTCTGGCGGCAAACGGAAGCAGGCGTCTGGTGGTCGAGGCCGGTAAAACCATAATCATCGATAAGCCCGAGACTATAAGTCTCGCCAACAAACTGGGAGTTACAATTCTTGGGCGCTGAAACGGCGACCCGGGATAAGAATTCACAAGCCCTAAGCGTAAGCGCCGGGATTAAACCCTATATGGCAACGTTTCCATTTGAGCTTCAGATTGACTGCATTCCTTCGGGCAAGGGCGCCGAATCGGTGTTGTGCAATGCACATTTGCGGGAAATTCCCGGCCGTAGAGATGTGTATGACGCTGTTTGGAACGACAGAGCCGTCGTTGCGAAGGTTTTTTCACGCAGAATAGGGGCGTCGCGGCGTTTGCGGAAAGAGCGGGCCGGCTTGCATCGACTCAAGAGTTGCGGCGTCAATACCCCTGAACTGCTCTTTTGCGGAAAAACGCCGGACGGACGATTGGCGATTGTAACTGAGAAGATAGCCGATTCTTCGACGGTCTTGGAGGCTCTTCAGAATACAGGCTCGGTTGCCGAGCGGGCGGATTTACTCGTGCAAGTATGCCGTGAATTGGCCAGGCAGCATGTCAATGGCGTGCTGCAGAAGGATCTGCACCTGGGCAACTTCCTGCTCGACGGCGAGAGGATATTCACGCTCGATCCCGGCCAGATGCAGTTCTTTGGGCAGGCGGTGACGCGATCGAAGAGCATCTCCCAATTAGCTCTGCTTGCACGGAATCTTCCGGCCGACGAAGCCGAATCCATCTCCCGGCTCTACCGCGAGTATTTCGCGGCGCGACACTGGAATCTCGAAAAGGCCGACGAGACAAGACTTCGGGAACAGATAAAGTCGCACGCCAGACGGACAATGAAAAGGCAGTTGCGCAAGTGCGTGCGAACAAGCAAAAGGACACTCAGAATCAAAACAAGCAGACATCTGGCCGTTTTTGATCGTACATTCTGCCGGGGCGCCCGGCCGGAAGATTTCATCGGGCAAATCGACGACCTGATGGATAAGGGGCGGATTCTTAAGGTCGGCAACACCTGTTATGTTTCCAGGCTGACATGGAACGGCAGAGACATTGTAGTAAAACGCTACAATCACAAAGGAATCGTCCACTCGCTGCGCCACACAATAAAGAGGTCGCGAGCCAGGCATAGCTGGCTGCACGCACATCGGCTCGGCGTGCTGCGGATTGCCACAGCGAAACCCGTAGCTTACATCGAACAACTCAAGGGACTGCTTGTATGGAATTCTTATCTCGTAACCGAATACATCGAGGGACAGCAGCTCGATTGCTTCTTGCAGGATTGCAATGTCAGCCGGGAGCAGCGTGCGGCGACGACACGCCGGACTTTGGATCTGCTCGGCAAACTACAGGATAACCGCATCACTCACAGCGATTTGAAGCATTCAAACATCCTGATTACAGATTCGGGTCCCGTATTGATAGACCTCGACGCAATGGCAGTGCACAGGCTGCGGTGGGTAGCCGCATGGAAGGGACGTAAGTACATAAACCGTTTTGCGAAAGGAGGCCTCCAGGAGTATGGCAGAATATGATTTCCTGGTAGTTGGCTGTGGGATGTTTGGCGCTGTTTTCGCTCAACAAATGTTTGAACGCGGCAAAAAGATTCTGGTCATAGAGAAAAGGCGGCACATCGGCGGCAATTGTTATACCGAGGATATCCAAGGTATTCAGGTTCACAAATACGGACCCCACATATTCCATACCAGCGACGAGTCGGTTTGGCAATATGTCAATCGGTTCAGCGAGTTCAATCATTTTGTGAATCGGCCCAAAGTGATGTACAGGGACAGACTTTATTCATTCCCGATCAACTTGATGACCCTGCACCAGTTGTGGGGCGTGACAAGTCCCGCCCAAGCCAGGCGCAAGCTGGAAGAGGTGACAATACCAAACGGCAATCCACAGAATCTTGAAGAGTGGATTCTGTCTCAGGTCGGCCGGGAAATCTATGAGATATTTGTCAAGGGCTATACTACAAAACAGTGGGGAAAGACACCGAGAGAGCTGCCTGTTAGTATCATGAGAAGAATACCCATAAGGTTGAATCTTGATGACAACTATTACAATGAACGGCATCAGGGAATTCCAATTGGCGGGTATACAAAAATGTTTGGCCGAATACTTGAGGGAATTGAGATTCGGCTCAATACGGATTTCTTCGATAATCGAGAGTATTGGCGCTCAGTCGCCGATAGAATAGTCTATACCGGCAAGATAGACCGGTATTTCGACTATAGATTCGGAGAATTAGAGTACAGAGGATTGCGCTTTGAGACCAAAGTACTACATGGTGATTACCAGGGAAACGCAGTGGTCAATTATACCGAACAGCATGTACCGTTCACCCGGATTACTGAACACAAGCATTTCGAGTTCCAGGCTATTGATGAAACAATCGTTACCTGGGAATACCCGGAAGACTATGACAAAACCAAGATTCCTTATTATCCCATAAATGATGATAGAAACAACAAGCTTTACGGTTTATATAAAACCGAAGCCGACAAACAACCCGGACTGATTCCCGGAGGCCGATTAGCCACCTATGCCTATTTAGATATGGGCCAGACAATTTCTTCAGCAATGAATATGTGTAAGTCAAGAGTGAGCTAACTTCTTGAGAATCTTTGCCCTTGTCCAGTGTACCATCGCTTTGACATTGGGATATAATCTGAACGACTCACCGAGTAATTCATGTGCCTGGTCATATGATTTCTCATTAATTGCCCAGCGCCCGGCCCTGTAACTTTCCTGACTAAGCCTTCTCATTGCAAGACGTTTGGGAATCACTTCTTTCCCACCGCCGTTGTAATAGAAATCAACAAGCACCTCCAACTCAGTTTTGCGGTTAATAAATGAATTACCGGAAGTATTACTCGAATGCCGCCTTCTCATAAACGTAGGTTTATCCAGGCCAATGAAACGATACATAAGGGACAGTTGAAGTTCCATTTTGTAATCGTAACAAACCTTCAGAGTAGTATCCATTCCCCCCACTTCCTGCAAAGCTTCTTTGGAAAACATTGAACCACAGGCATGTACGATATTATTCTCAAACACGTATTGAGTAACATGACCGCTGTATAATTTCTTGTTGCTCCGCCCGCAGTCGTTACCATGCTCATCTATCCTGACATAGTCCCCATAAACGACTATATCGTCCGGCTCAGTCAGTAGAGCATTCACCATTCGTTCGACGGAGTCGGGATAGAGCAAGTCGTCAGAGTGCACAAAGGATATGTACTTGCCCTGGGCCAGTTCAATGAGTTCGTTGCATGTAGCTGCTTCGCCCTGATTCTCGCGCCAGTAGTACCTCACATCATAGCCGCCGGCTTCAACCATCTCTCCTGTGCCGTCTGTCGAGCCGTCGTCCAGAATTACAACTTCATAATCCTTGTAAGTTTGGGCAAACACACTGTCGAGCGTTTGCTTTAGGTACTCTCTTCTATTATACGTTGGAATGCAAATTGACACTGTAGGCATTGGACTCTCCTAAGCACTTCAAAAACACCTATATGTATGGCTACCTATAGAATTTCGGCCCAGGGGGCATTGTAACTGCCTGTCTCGATTAGGTCGAGCATGTACTGGGCTATCTTTTGACAATTAAAATCATTATGTGCTTTCTGCATGCCGGCCATCGCTATTTTTTCCCGCTCCCAGTCGTTCTTTAGATACCTATCGGCAAGCTCGAAGAACTCATCTACGGTGTCGAAGTATTTTATGTGCTCGCCGTCCTTGAAAAGCAGGTCCGTGTCAGGAACTCTTTTGGCCAACGTGAAAGTGCCGCATGATATGTAATTAACAAGCCTATCCGAATGATAGAATCTCACATCATTTGCTATATTGATGCTCAAACCGATCTTCGCACCGCTTATGGCGTAAAAGGTCTCAATGCCTTCCACTCTCGGATTTCCGAAAGATCCATACATCTTCGCATTCGGCATTTCCGAGAGTTTATGCAGCAGTCCGTATCTGTCAAGATTCCTGCCGGCGTCGGAACCGAGCCGACGATGCTCAACTTTACCCGTGAAAATAATATCCGTTTTCCATTTCTCTTCCACATCGTATCTGTGTTGTATGTCCGGGTCACAGGCATTGGGTATGAAGGCGCAGCACGGAACGCCAATATCCTTGTAGGTTTGAAGGAACTTGCCGGAGCTGGTGGTAATCATTATGTCCGTCTCTTTGGCTATTGCCAGTCGAGCAGGATTTCTTTCAGGGAAAGGGTCATCATCTCTGCCGACAACAATCGCATTCGGGGCAGCGGTTCGTATAGTGCGGACGGTCTCGGCAGTGATATACTTCATGCTGAGCAGGAGGACAATATGGGGATGATAAAGTTTAATCTGTTCGGCAAGAATATTGTCTGCCCTTCTTCTCACAAAGCCCGGAGAGAATCGCTTGAAATGCTTGCCCGAGAAAGGATTGAATTGCGCCATTATGTTCCTGTATGCGAAACGCTGAACATCATGCCCGAGCCGGATCAGGCCCTTAATCCACATGCGGGCCTGAGTACGAACGGACTGAGGAAATTCGTCCTTGAAATCTGCTATTACAAATATACGCTTTGCTTTTTGCATAGGGATACCAGATTCGCTTTTTCTTAAATCGGCTTCACAACTGTTTTCGAACAATATCAAGTATCTGCTTTATCCTGGCAGAAACAGTATGCTGTTTTCGGGCTCGTTCGTAGCCGGCGCGTGCTATTTGGGCACGCTCAGAGTCGTGAGAAACATACCACGACAGCTTGTCCCTGAATTCTTCAAGATTCCCATATTCGAAAGTAACTATCTCCCTTCCGATATCAAACAAATCTTCAAGCTCAGGACAATACTCATTTAACGCCATTGCCCCGGCCCCCGTTGCGTGGAATAGACGGCCCTTGAGTTGGTAAAACAAGCCGTGTTTATCCAGCGGATATTCAGGCAAAACTGCTTTTAGCTTCTCCTCCCAGTCGCCCCGCACCCTGTTAAGGCCAAAATGCACCTTGCTGCGATTGACCATAAGGGCCTTTTCACGCTCGTCTCTCGGATTCTCCCACCGGCAACGCCAAATCGGAAGACTTTGCAGAAAGCGACGCCTCTTCTTCGACCTTATCAGGCGCTCCAAGGGCTTCGGCAACAAAGGCAACCCCATAGGTCTGTCAATAGCCAGCATCGCCTTTTTACCATATCGGGCCGCTTCTTTCATGTAAGGCCAGTACATTTTAGTAACTTTTTTGGGGCCCATGTTCCCGATGTAAGAAACATCAAAACATCGTTCAACACCGGTATCATAATAAACGCGGTCATCGAAGAAGGGTGGCATAAAAACGGCCTGCGTCCCCCAGAATGGAACCATTTTGCTGTCGAGGCAGAACCACATATCAAAACTGCGTGACAGTTCAAGCACATTAAGGTCATCTCTCGGAGCAACAACTCCATTGGGGTCTTCCGAGAACCAATTTATAGCTGCTACAGGATGATATTCTTCGAGGAAGCTTGCAATTTTTGCAACCTGCCGACGATGCTGGATAAAACCAAAAAGCAGTTCCGGCTTGAACCGGTCGATTTCACGGCGGAAAGACTCCGGCGTCGCGGTCGCTGTGTTCAGGCAAAAGATGTCCAAACCCATCGCCTTCATACTGTCCGGAATACCGGCAAATACATAGGGGTACACACGACCACCATAGTCTCGGTCGGCCATGTAAACAATTTTCGGTTTTGAAGACAGCCTCATACGATGCCTTTCACGTTTTCCCTCGAACGGGCAAACAGGCGCCCCTCATACATGGTATTTGGCATTTGTGTCACAGACTCCCCCCCTTTACAATGTGTTCTATAAGAAATGTATCTCTGAAATAATTAATCATCTCTTCTAAACCTTCGTCCAGCGTGATTTGCGGAGTAAAGCCGTGGGTAACTTCTCTAAGTTTAGTAACATCGGCGGATTTTCGAGTCGCGCCCTCCGGCTTGGTGGTATCGAACACCAATTCTGAATTGCTGCCGGTGATTGTCAAGATGCGCTGAGCCAATTCCCTTATAGTCGTTTCTCTGTCGTGCCCGACATTGACCGGGTCGGCGACGGCATAATGTTCGGTGATAAGTTTGAGCCCCTTAGCGAAGTCTTTCCCATGCACAAAGCTGCGGGTTTGGTTTCCGCTCCCCCAAACAACAACAGGATCGTTTCCGCTTAAGATCTTCTCAATCAGCGAGGGCATAACATGAGCTTTTCCGGGCTCAAATGACTCCCTTGGTCCATAGGCATTGAATGGGCGTGCAATTGCAACTTCCATATCGTATTCCCTCGCATAATACTGCCCCTGCAACTCCACCATGCGTTTCCCCCAGCCATAACCTGCATTAACAGTCTCGGGCGCACCTCGAAGCGATTCTTCCTTAGTTGGCACAGGGGCATCGTCAGGATATACGCAGGAACTGCTGACAACAAGAAACCGCCGCACGCCATTCCTCCTCGCAGCGTCGAGAACATTGAAACCGACTCTCGTGACATCCGCCAACATTTCGCCGTGATGCATCGTGCTGTATTCGATTCCGAAGGCAGGCGCCGCCAGATTCATCACGACGTCCTGGTTAAAGCAGACCTCTTCGCATTGGTCTAAGTATCTTAAATCCACCTTGCGAAACGATATGCTGTCCGAGACTCCGGAGAGATTCTCCATTTGCCCTCGAGAAAGGTTGTCGGCAACAGTCACCTTGGCTCCGTCAGCGAGGAGCAACTCGACAAGATAAGACCCTATGAAGCCGGCCCCGCCGGTAACAAGCACCTTTTTGTTATTCCAGTATAGTTTTGGCATCTATCCACCTTTACATAATTACTCTGTGATCCACTCTTATATAATGTCTTTCTTGCGAAAACGTCGATATATCTTGCCAACCTTCCTCCTAATTATATTACGATCACCAACTCGCTTTCTCGCCCATTTCGGCAACTGCTGGACTTTAGACTCCTTAAAAGGAATCTTCTGCCAGGGCAGTTCACAACGCCCCCTGATAAAGACAGTTCCATCGTAGCCGCAGAATATATATGTGATCGCCGAGCGGTCCGTCCACATTTTATCCACCGAATTGTCTTCGATGCCGAACAGTCCGAAATATTGCGCATCCACATAGATAGCATTAGACGTCACAGCGACAAGCTCGTATCCTTTTGATTTGGCTAATTCGGTAATAGCCAGAATGCTGCTTCCTTGGGTCACCTTCATATCCGGCGGCTGGACAAATTCCACCTCCGGCGGGATAGTCCCGTTGAATTCAATTATAACCACCTTGGGCTTGTATTTCCTGACCGCTTCCCAAATATGATAATCGTTGCCGTCCACATCTATTGAAAGCACATCGAATTTCTTCGGTATCTGAGTATTCGCAAGAATCGTGTCAAGGCTGTCATCGGGATTAAAGCCGACATACGCATTGACGGGTGTCACCTTGGGATTATCCTCGAATGTCTTAACCAGGTCTTTGAATTTCCTCGCATCACCTTCGATCGACACCGCCGAGTAGCCTTTGTCGGCGATTAGATTATATGTATTGCTAAGGTTCTTGCCGTCCCAGCTTCCAAATTCCACGCACCACTTATCATTATCGCCTATAACTTCGAGAATCTTTTCGACGATTCCGTCTTCCCCGCTCTGCGATGTTACACTTCTCGCACACTGATTGAGCCAGGTATTAGGTTTGGGTTCATTTTGATCCTTGTGCAGGCAGATCGCATCATTCATATATAGTGTTCCCGGCGGTCGTCTTGTCATTCCTTTGTGAACCAGAACATTCCACAGGCATAGTTCGAGTCTTCCATAATTTCAAGGTCAACGTTTCGCATGAAGGTCTTGTTGTCATCCGTGCCGGAGAATTCAACTAACTTGAGCTTGTTGAAGTACAGAATTATCTGTTTGGGTGAGTGAATTCTATGGGCATTGAAGCAAAGCCTGGGGCGGCCTACGGGCAAAGAGAAAAAGAGGTTTCCACCTTTTGCGAGGCACCTGCTGAGTTCGGTCGCAGCCTTTTGGGTCCCATGTGGGCCCAAGGAGTCGCCATATCTACCAAGCCCTATATGTTCAGCAACATGCAAACAAGAAACGGATTCAAGTGACTCATTCTCGTATGGCATCTCCAGGATGTTGCCTTCTATGCTCTGAATGTTTGGCACATTAGAGACAACGAGCGGCCTAATATCTATGAATTGCACCTTTGTAATAACGCTGAGCAATCCGACGAAATCCACGCTCGAGCCGACATCGACGTGAACCTTCGGCTTGAGACTGTAAATCTTCTCAAATGCCCAAACATGCTGATAGAAATAATGGCTGTCAACGCTTGTCTTGGCTGTTCTGTCAAACAGGCATGGGTATGTATCGCGAAGTCTTATAGGCTCGGCGCCGTCCATTTTGCGGTACCTGAGCCAATCCCGCAGATAGGCCGGGTACTTGGATAGTCCGGAAAGGATCTTTGTCCTGACTAAGGGCCTTTTCCATCTGCTGTAGAACTTTGACATAATAATTCTGGGAAATATCCTGATATTATCTCGAACGTGTTCGTCAATATCGTCGAGACGGGTCAGGCAAGCGGAGCCCTTGAGCACGTCCTGGAGAAATTGGCCGAGATGCTCGAAAACAGAGTGCGGCTTGCAGGCAAAGTGAAAGCGGTCGTCGCATATCCGCTCATGATGGCGGTGGTGGCTGTGGGGGTGGTGATATTCCTGTTGTCTTTCGTTGTGCCGAGCATAACGCAGATATTTCTCGAAATGAACCGGCAGCTTCCGTGGCCTACGAGTTTGCTGATATCAATCTGCTCATTCATGCGAACTTATTGGCTGCTTTTTCCCGCGGTTGCTTGTATTGCTTTCTTTTCGATCACGGCCTGGCTTCGAAGCCCGCAAGGGAGGATGACGTGGGATCGCTCTTTATTGCGGCTGCCGTTGTTCGGACGATTATTCCTGAAATTGGAGATCGCCCGTATGGCCAGGACTCTCGGGATTCTTCTGGCCAGCGGGATTCCGATACTTCGCGCTCTGGATATTGTAAAGGGCGTCGTTGGGAATCGTTTCGTCGCCAATGCTGTGGATTCCGTGCGGGATTCCATCGGCAGGGGGACCAATGTCGCCGATGCGATGAAAAGAACAGGTCTGTTTCCGCCCATCGTCCTGCACATAATAGCGACAGGTCAAATCAGCGGGGGCATAGAAAACGGTCTTATAGATATCGCAAATATGTACGACGACGAGGTCGAACTGACCTCGAGGACGCTTGTCTCGCTGCTCGAGCCGGCGATCCTTCTTGTTATGGGCGCAGTGGTGGGCTTTATTGTTCTGGCGATTCTGCTGCCCATATTCGATATAAACCAGGTTTTTTAGAGGAGTCGTAATAAAGATGAGAACGAAGAGAATAAAATATCGTTCGCTTGTCGGTGGTTTCACCCTGATTGAGCTTATGATTGTGGTGGTTATCTTGGGGCTTCTGGCGACGGTGATAATGCCGCGGATACTGGATCGGCCCGAACAGGCCAGAAGGATGAAGGCGAAGGTTGATGTTCGCGCCATAGAATCGGCGCTGGCTCTTTTCAAGACCGATACCGGCAGGTTCCCGACAACCTCGGAAGGCCTCCAGGCCCTTGTTGCCGACCCCGGGATAAAGGGTTACAACAGAGACGCCTATCTTGATAAGGTTCCGGCTGACCCCTGGGGCGGCGCATATATGTATGTCTCGCCTGGGATTCACAGCAAGGACTACGACCTGGAATCCTACGGCAAAGACAGTGAGGATGGCGGGATAGCCGATGCAGCGGATGTCGAGAGCTGGAATCTTGATGAGGTCGGATAATATGCCTTCGACTTACGGATATAAACCCCTTAGCCGCGGCATGGCACCGGCTGCTTTTACCTTTTTCGAGGTTCTTGCAGCTCTTGTGATCGTGTCGATTTCCCTGCCGGGATTGCTCAAACTCCACCTGGGCAGTATAGCGATGGTCGATAAGGCCCAGGCTTCTTCTCAGGCCGTGTTTCTCGCGCGTGAGAAACTCGCCGAGGCCGCGGCTTTTGGCTATCCTGAGATCGGAGTCAGCGCCGGGGTGGCGGATAACGATAATTTGGAAATGCGCTGGCGAACCGAGGTCAGCGAGTGTGAATTGCCTGAGTTGGTCGAGGCCGGCGTCGGCGGATTGCGTGAGATTTCGGTCGATATCGCCTGGAGGCAGGGCATCGGCCTAAAGCATCTGCAAATGTCAACCTGCGTCGCCCAGAGAAAGCTGTAATGAAGAACAGAGCAGGAAAAAATGCTTTTACTTTGATTGAGATGCTCGTCGCCATGGCGATAGTTGTCTCGATTGTTTCTATGGTTTATGGCAGCTACTTTGCAACGTCGAGGTCGGCCGAGGCCTATAAGGCGAAGATGAGCGTATCCGAGTCCGCCAGTGGCGTATTGCGGCAGATGGCTCGCCAGATACGCTGCTCCTATGCCAAGGCCCCCGAATCCCTCAAGGCCGGGGCTGGGAAGGCGATTGTGAAGACGCAGGGTATTCTCGAAGAGTCAATCAACTATTTCCAGGGCGGCTTGAATGTTCGCAGCGGCGAGATACTGCACTTTGCGACTACGGCGAGCGTCTCTTCGCTCGACGATTTCAAAGACGGCTTGGCAGATGTTGTCTATAGGCTCGACAGGACTACGGGGACGCTGATGGTAAGCGCAAGGAGGTTTGTCGAGACAGCAGGCCCGCTCGTCGAAGAAAGGGATTTTTCTGTGGTTACCGAGGGCGTCGAATATGTCGAGTTGGCATTTTTCGACGGGGCCGAATGGCTGGACGAATGGGATTTCACGCAAATGAAAAAACTGCCTCGCGCGGTGAGGATAGGTATCGCCTGCGAAGACGAGAACGGCCGTAAGTGTAAATACGAGACGATCGCGCAGATATATTGTCTGAGGCAGGGGAACAACAAAAAGAATGATGCTGTTGGCCGATAAGCAATGAGATTAGGCAGGACTAAAAAACGGCGGGAAGGATTCATCGTTGTGGTTGTGCTCTGCACTATCATAATGTTAGCGGTATTGCTCTTTACGTTCAACGAGCAGTCACGCGGGAATCTCTTCGCTGTCGAAGATTTGAAGAATTCCGCCCAGGCGCTTAGTTGCGCCGAAACGGGGCTTAATATAGCGATGGCGGCTCTCGAACGCGGCGATGCGATTTATTCGAACGGCAAGCTGAGGAATCTGTTAGCGGGGCGGGAGGATGTCGATCTGGCCGATGGCACTTGCTCTATTACGGTCGCCGAGGAGAGCAGTAAGCTGAATCTCAATCTGCTCAAGACAAGCGAAGGCGCCCCGGACAGGACTCGGATAGACCAGATGCTTCGGCTTATCGATTTGCTCAATCGCAGGGACTTCGAGGCTCCTCCTATCAGCTACGGCATCGTCCCGGCAATCATCGACTGGATCGACAGCGACGAGGAGACCGCCTGCCTGCCTTTTATAATGAATGCGAATCTGGGCGCCGAATCGAGTTATTACACAGGTCTGGATCGGCCGTATCGAGCCAGGAACGCCCCGCTCGATACGACTGAGGAACTGCTGCTAATCAGGGGCATAACGCCGGATATATTCGAGCGTATCCGTGATTATGTAACCGTTAAAGGCGAAGGCAAGATCAATATCAACAGCGCCTCGAAGCTCGTGATCGAAAGCATGTCGGAGAAGATGGATCCGGCCCTGGCTCAGATGATTGTCAATCGCCGCATGGAAAAGCCCTTCGGCGATCTTGGCGAGCTTCGCGGGATACCGGGAATGACCGACCCTGTGTATCAGGCTATAAGGAGGGCCGCGACGCTGCGCCCGAAGGAGAGCTATTATAGGGTTACTTCTCGAGGCAATGCAGCGGGACGCGAGTGTATGATAGTCGCGATGATTCAGCGAAACCCTGATACCAGTAAGCTCGACATAATTCTATACAAGGAACTTTGACGCCGGGATGTGCGATTCTGCGATTGTTTTATGATGCTAACTCGGAGACAACATGATGGTTAAGCGATGTATCGGTATTGATATAGGCTCGGGCTGTTTGCGTGCGGCGCAGGTCGTCGGCACGCTGGAGGGGTTTCGCATTGAGAAGGTATTCAGCACGGCAACTCGCCGCGCATCCGACTCTATGCCCGATATACTGCGCTGCCTGCTCGGCAGGCATGGTTTTGACAAACACGCCGAGGTGGCCGTATCAATGCCGCATGATGCGATCTTTTTCCGCAACATCCAAACCGACTCGTCAGGCCTCGATCAATTGCATCGCTGCGATCCGGATGCTCTGGCCAACAGCTTTCCAATCCCGCCCGAGGATATCGTTGCTCAGGTCTGTTCGTCTTACGAATTGTCCGAGGAGAAATACTCCGTGCTTATCGCCGCGGTGAACAGAGCCTCGTTTGACGAATTTCGGCAGGCGCTGGCCAAGGCTCATATTCGCTATCACCTTGTCGAGGCGCCTGTATTCGGGATGCTTTGCGCCCTTGAGGCGAATCATCCGCAGCTTACAGCTTCTCGCTCGGCGGTCGTTTATCTCGATGGGGCCTGCCTGACTCTGGCGGTCGTTGCCCAAAACGATGTTCTTATGGTTCGGAGTATCCCGATTGCTTTGCCTTCGCAGGGCGATGCCGATTTTGTCCGGAACGCGTTTGCCGAGACGATTTTCTCCGAAGTTCAAATTACCTGGCAAAAGGCATTCGGCGCGGCGATAGATACCGATGCGGAGGTATTCCTGCTCAGTGATCCCGAGAATCAAGGCCTGATTAAATCGCTCATCGAATCGAGGCTGAATTGCCGGGTGACTATTGCCGAGCCGTTGGCCTGCGTCGAGCCCGAAGCCGGGGGGCAAGCCCCTAAGGGGCAAGCCGACTTTTCGTATTATGTCGCCGTGGGGCTGGCGTTGAGAATCCTGGCGCCGGGGAGTATTACGGGCATCAATTTC
Organism: Sedimentisphaerales bacterium; assembly: GCA_041322395.1. Taxonomy (GTDB): domain Bacteria; phylum Planctomycetota; class Phycisphaerae; order Sedimentisphaerales; family Anaerobacaceae; genus JAFGCD01. The sequence goes on along the minus strand of JBGLNQ010000001.1, from coordinate 761,256 downwards.
CTCGATGCCGATAAGGACGCCGAAACGCCGCCCATCAACATCAAAAAAGAGCTTGCGACCTATTCCGTTCTTGCAGGGGCGTTTATCGTTTTGCTCGTCGTCGGGCTTTTTGTTCGGCTATCGCGCCTCGAAAGCGCGTATGCCGATGTGAAGGGCCGCATACACGATACTTTCACCGCGGCCTTGCCGGATGAGAAGAACGTTGTAAGCCCGCTTGCACAGATGGAGCAGAAGCTCGCATCTTTTCGCAAGGCCTCTCAGCTTAACGGCTCGTTTGGCCCGCCCCCCCGCCAGGGGCCCCAGGGGCTTAGGGGCCCGCGTGCCATGAGCCCGCTTCAAATCCTGCGAACCATCAGTCTGGTCGCGCCCTCGCAGGCGAGCCTCGAAGTTGACAATCTTCTGATAGCGGGCGACTCGGCTCGTATTGTGGGGACTTGCGATTCGTTCGAGTCCGTCTATCAATGGCAGCGATCATTGCAGGCGGTTCAGGGCTTTGCGCAAGTCGAGGTAAAGGATGTCCAGAAACGCACCGATTCGGGGCTGGCGCAATTCACCATGCTAATATCTTTCCAGAGGCAGGAGCCAAAATGATACGCTTAACGAAAAGAGAAAAACAAGGCGGTATTGCACTGACGATTTGTATTCTTGCCTGGTCGCTTTTTGCGTTCGTGATTGAACCGGCGAAGGAGAGGATAGCGACGCTCCAGCGAGTCATTCCCGAGAAGCAGGCCGAGTTGAGCAAGCTCTCGGCGGCGGCGAAGGAATACGCTTTTCTCAGCGACAACGGCCGGGATTTGCGAGTTAAGGTGGCCTCGCAGTCCGAGACATTCGAGCTGCTCCCCTTCCTCGAATCGCTGGTGCAGGCCTCTGGGCTTGAGAAGAGTATTGCCAAAATGCAGCAGCGGGTGGTTCCGCTCGGAACCGATTACTCTCAGACGGTAGTTGAGATAGAACTGCGGAGCCTTTCGCTTGCGCCTTTGGTCGAATTTCTTGGCAAGATCGAATCCTCGGACATTCTGGTGCGCATCGCAAGCCTCTACATCAACAAGAGCCGAACAAAAAACGGCCTCCTCGACGCCGTCATCGAGATACAAAACCCCAGGCTAAGCCAAACCAAAGTCACGCTCAAGTAGCCTCATAACCTCAAAGGCGCCCCCCAGGGGCAGGCGACGGGGCAAAGGCACAAAGTAAAGATTAGCCGCCGAGGGGGAACCTGCGGGATTTAAGCTGTTATGGAACATGAATCATCCCTTCAAATAATAATCACCTCTTCCAGATGCCTTGAACTGCCAGAGTTTTGTGTTTCAACACTAAGACCTTTCTAAAGTGTTTCGCCGTACTCCCAGCCTTTGCGCACCGGTTCCTTGACAAAAACATTCAACTCGGGGTGATTCGTGATTCGGGCGTTTCGGGCGTCCCACTCGATACGGGTATTGAAACGCTGGGCCAGGACGCCCAGCAGGATAATCTCCGTCAATTTGGCCGAATAACTGAAATTGGATCCTGGCTCGGGCCCGGTGCCCTTGATGGCGCGCAGCCACTCGCGGAAGGGGCCGCCTTGAACGCGCGGGATAGACTCCTCCGGTGGGTTGGCCTGATACTCCTTGCGCAGCGGGCCTGGAGCAACCGTAGAACTTCCAGCGTGCGTATCACAGCCAATCATACCTTTAGTTCCTACCATCCAGCATGCTCTGCCAAGATAGGTGGCGTTCTCTGCCTCGAACTTGTCAATTCGCCCTACTTTGCTCCAGTCCTGCGGCCCGTCAAACCAGTACAGTTTCACCGGACCGCGTTTGTCATTCGTCGGGAAGTGATATTCTATACGGCTCCCTGCCGGAACTACACCCTTGAGCGATTCCTTGCGATCCAGACACTCAACAACAGTAGGCGGATCCAGGTCAAGCGTCCATACGGGCGTATCAAACGTATGAGTTCCCCAGTCAGCCAGAATGCCCGATCCAAAATCATAGAATGCCCGCCATTTGTAAGGCAGGTAACCCCTGTAGAAGGGGCGTTTTTTCGCAGGCCCTAACCACAGATCCCATGAGAGCCCTTCGGGAATCGGCGATACAGGCGGCGGCATTTTAGATGGATTGTCAAAGTGTCTTCCTCCCATTTCAGGTCCGCCGTTCCAGGCAAAAACCTCGCTAACCTCGCCAATGACTCCTGCACGATATGCTTCGACAGACTTACGGATACTATCTCCGGCATGGCCCTGGTTGCCCATCTGTGTGGTAACTTTGTAACGCTTCCTGGCTTTTTCAAGGGTGCGTGCCTGCCAGACATTATGGGTAAGTGGTTTTTGGGTATAAACATGAATGCCGCGTTCCATAGCGTCCATGGTGGCCGGAAAATGCGTGTGATCCGGCGTCGAAACCACTACCGCGTCGATCTGCTTGTGCATCTTGTCGAGCATCACCCGGTAGTCGTCAAAGAAGGGCTGGGTGGTGCGCCAGTTCTTCATGTTTTCCGCGCAGTGGTTGCGGTCGGCGTCACAGAATGCCACGAGGTTTTCATCCTTGCAGCCCTGTTCATAGGGCTGCTGCGCGATCCAGCCCCCGGATCCAATAAAAGCAACATTTACTTTACTGTTGGCCGATGGGCCGGACTTGCCGATTGAAAATCGAGGAAACAAGGTGGAGGCAGCCAGGGCTCCGGCACCTTTGGCCAAAAAAGTTCTTCGCTTCATAATATCTCCTTGCTATGGTTCACTGTTACTTGAATGTCAGAATTCCACCGTCCACTCGACAATAGCGTTTTCATCTCGATTGATGATCACCCTCGACAGGCCGTTGTCGCCGTTTTCCAGCGCCGCCCGGGTATTGGGATCATCCACCTTGGCGGCTCGAGCGGCATATCCATTTGTCGCTATCATGATAGTATATCTGTCACCGCCTATAATCCTGCTTATTCCTCTCAGAATGTTGCGGCCCGGCAGCCACTCGATTCGGATCAGATCGAGATACCCCTGCATTATATGCCTGTCGGTGGAGATGAACTGGGGGCGATCTTCGGCTTCATGGATAGACATCATTCGGGTTTCTCCGGGACGCAACTGCTGGGACAGCTTGCCTGAACCCGGGAATTTGCCCACGAAGGTGTCGTTCCAGAAATCATACACATAATAGTTTTTGTCGGGATTCAATCCCAGGGTTCCTTCGGCTGTGCTGCCGGCGAGTTTCACGTCGATATCCGTCTTGTTATCGTTGTCGGTATTGAAAAGAGTCAACTGGTGCCACGAGGGAGAAACCTCGAAGTCATATATCATAGGGAACTTCTGTGTAAACGCATCTACCGGACGAGCGGTCTTGGGATTCGTATGGAAGGGGAAGATTCGGGTCAAATCATGTATGATTTCCGGTGACAGCTGAGAAAAACTGTTCGCCAGCAGCAGCCGCCCCGTCGTAACATAAGACATCGTCAACAAGCTGCGAACCATATCGCGATTATCCCGGAGTCTGTATATGTTCTTGCTGTCGGCGTCGTAGTTGACCACCACGCGATTCTTGTACCAACGCAAACCGCAGCGGGTCACGATTTGCGGACTGATCTGAGCTGTATCATTTTCTGTTCTCTGAGAAGCAACCACTCCAAGGGAGATGTCCGAACCCCGCTCCATATTTCGCTCGTGAACATAACATTCCGGCCCCAGTCCTTCTTGAGCCAATTCGAAGATACGCCGGTATGCATTTGCGGTGGTGGCGTATCCGTCTTCCATCCCGCCGCCTGACGCCCAGCCCCGCGTAGGATAATCGAACATCAACCCCTTAATCCCGCCGGATCGATAATTTGCGTAAACCTGCCGCATGTGCTTGACGAACCCGGGATCAGTGTAGTCATAGCTCCAGACGCGATAACTCTTGCCCCATGCATTGCCCCAGAATTCGTCGTCGTCCAGCGGCCTTTTGTACGATTCATGCATCCAGGCGGTACTGCTGTTGAAAAGCATGTGTTCGGGAAACGCATGGGCATAATCCTCCGAGCGAAAACCCGTCTGGCAATACGTAAGCGGAATGCCCCCTCGCTCGGTAATAGCCTTGCCCCATTTCTCGGAAGTCTCGTACGGCACCTTGTATGTGCCGCCCTCGAAATCCCCCAGGTTCGTACTGCCGTACATTTGAAAATGCTCATCGTCCCACCAGCCCTGTTGATTGTTCTTGCTGTAGCAGTCCGGCACCAGCCGCACCGCCGCTCGAGAATACTTCAAAAACCCTGACTTGCGAATCTCTTCCATTTCCGCAACAGCTCCCACCGTGTCGTTTTTTGCCTTGCCCCCGCCATAACCACCATGATGGGCATACCACAAACACACTGTCGGAAAATCGTACATATTCAATTCGATCCGTTGAGCAAGCCTGACACTCCAGCCGTACTGCTCCAGGTTGTCAAACGGGTTATACGTAACGAAGTCCACATAGAAGCGGTCATCCGGAAGGTAACGAACGCCCGGATCGACGAGCTTACCGACGGGGTCCTCGGCATACAGTTGAGCTGTCATTGTGTGACGCGGCCTTGGTGTATCATTGATTGACGTTAATTGATCCGGCAGGAGGGGGACAGGTCCTTTACGCAGCCACACTTCATTTACGACAGCGTGAGGATCGTCTGTCATACTCTCAAAAAGTATCCTCATCTTGCCGGATGCGTATGCCTTTGCCGGGATCGAAAGTTCGACCTGTTGGGGATCAATCTTTTTTTTGTTGTGCCACATGGGCAAAATTTTGCTATCAATCAGAACATGTTTCTCAGTGTCTTCGCCGCTGTCGATCGCTACGGATTGAATCCTGTCTTTGTCGTCTGTGTGCCACCATGAAAAACCAAGGTAATACTCGCTATCCTTGTCAAGGCCCGACGCTTCGAGCACAACACCGTCCTTGGCAACCGAGGCGGTAGCGATCTCCTCACCCCACAATGCTTTGTAGCTGAAGTTTTGCCCCGTCTGGCCCTGTGTCAAACGCAGGTTCTCGCCGCTTGAGGCCGTGTCGCTCTTCTGGTCCGGAAGATTCAGATAGCACGCAAGCGACTTGTTTCCGTCAGGCCCTGAAGTCAGCTCCAGTTTTCGCAACTGACTGATGACGGCAAACTTCTCGAAATCGTGATATGTCAGGCCTCCCATCACCATCGAACGGCGCGTTTCGTCTTCGCCGAACGTGATAAGAATGTTGTTGCGAGAGTATGCATAATTGCCCTTGTAAACAGCAGTGTATTTCTTGACTCCCCATTCCAGAGGTTCGCCCCCGCTATTGCCGTCCAACAGCCGAAAGTTCTTCCTCATGTCGAATCCGTAAAAAAGCGTACTCTCTGCGATCGGTTTTATGAGTTTGAGCCGAACGGGTTCGCTTGTCGAGTTTTCGATTCCTCCTCCAAAAACAATACTACCCCTGCCTTTGTACAAAGCCACCTCAAACAAGAGCGATACCTCTCCGGGCTTACTGGATTTTATGCTCAGTACTTGTCCTTTTCCCAGTTCGTCCGAGATCGCTCTGCTCTTCCAGGTATGCACAAAGCCCGGCGTCAAGGTCGTCAAGGCATTGATCTGGAAATATCCGTCCTTGATGCAAACCGAGTTGTTCCGCTTGTCGATGGCGTCATAACTGCCCCGTGACAGATCATAGACGAACTTGACCGCCTCATTCTCTATGATTACTGCGTTGTTTGATTCGGAAACTTCCAAATCAGCATTTGCAATGGCGGCAAAAGACAGAACAATGATTGTGCAGACTTTCCTCAATGATGAAACCATGCCGGGTCTTTCCTTTCTGAAATCCTTGGCCCCATATTGTACACTTCACGGACAAGCCGGCGTTCCAACACCGCTAAGCTGGGATTTCCCATATACCATTATATATACTGCTCTCGATTGAAAAATTCCGTATTTTTCAATCAGAAAGCACCTTGTGTCCGATAAACAGTGTATATGAAGGATTACACGTTGTCAAAAGAAAAAATAGCTGAACTTGAAAAGTTTCATCGTTCCTTGCGTGATAAACGTCAGGCCGATCTTCATCGTGGTTTAGAGTAATTCGTTAGCAGCAGGTCTTCGTCTTGTATTAAGCCTATTCCCGGGGCATAGGTTTTGTAGCATATTGCGGCAGGTTCGGCTATTTTGCGACGTCGATGGTTAATTCGGCGGGTTCGAGGCCTGATGCTTTGGCTGACAGGCTGATTTGGCCGGGTATTTCTGTTGCCTGGACTATTACCAGGCATCTGCCGTGGAATGCTTTTCTGTGGATGGCCTTATATGACTCGGTGCTCCAGAGATCGCCGTTATCCACGCCGACGATTTTTCCCTGGGCCGAGACGTCGAATTGGATCAGATTGGATGCATCCGGGACGAGGATTCCATCGGCATCGACGACATTTACTTCGACGTGGCATAGGTCTAGGCCATCGGCCCAGACAGCGGGGTGGTCCGGCATCAATTCAATCGATACCATTGACATAAGAGCCCATATCTGCTAATATGAATACTAAGGTATCCGATAGTTAAATTGTTCAGGTTTACCGCTATGTCAGGCCCAAATCGTCGTTTTCAAGGAGTAAGAGTTATGATGAAAAAGGGGTCCTTTCTGCAAATAGCAATTATCGCCGTATTTGCACTTACAGTAATCGGCATCGGCACTTCTGTTGCCGCGGGGCGCGAGAGGCCGCATGTGATAAGAAGCAACAATGTCATGATCCTCGAATATGATTTTGATGAGCCGGATATTATCACAGAAGGCGATATTGATTTTGTTACAATCAACGGATTGGAGAGATACAGCAAGGCAGGCGCGCCGGTTATTCCGGTTAAACCTGTGGAAATTTTAGTACCGGCCGGCATGAAAATAGCGGGAATCAAGAGTATTGCCGCGGATAGCGAGCAACTGCCCGGCACTTACAGCCTTTCACATGGTCAAAAACCACAACGCAGACCGTCATACGGTGAAGAATTCAAACCATCTGCTCCGACGCAGCCGGACCCCGAGATTTTTGAAATGACCACATTCTGGCCCGTCGAGCAGCATGATCTGGTGACCGTGCAAACAAATCGCGGCTATGACATAGCGTATGTGAATCTTTTCCCTCTCCAATATTCACCAAAACCAGGCAAAATTAAAATGGCGACAAAGATGCTTCTGATAGTACGCCTTGCCGACGCCGATTCCGAACATAACGCCAAACCGACAAAACATCTGAAGAAAAAACTGGAAAGAAAACTTGATAACCCCGATACCATGGAATCTTATGATACCGACTCAACTGAAGACTCGTTGATCCCGGCAAAGAGTTCGGGCGATCAATCACCTCTGGAGGCAAGCGCTTCATCATCTTTGGGCGATCTGCCAGGCCCGTACCAATACGTTGTTATCACCAGCGCCTCCCTTGCAGGTTATTCGGGTGCAAATAGTTTCCAGGATCTTTGTGATTCGAAAATCGCTCGCGGCATTTCTGCGGGAATTGTCACTACTGAATGGATTTACGCAAACTATGACGGAACCAAGCCAGGCGGCGGAAGCGACAATGCAACCAGGATCCGAAACTTCCTAATAGATGCCTACGGCGCCTGGTCAACGGAATACGCGCTGCTTGCCGGCGACAAAGACATTATCCCCGTCCGGTATTTGAAATCCGACGGTACAAATATTCCGGCTGATTTGTATTATGGTTGTGTTGCTCCATCTTCATGCACGTTTGACAATGACGGTGATGGAACCTACGGCGAGAGCAACGACGGCCCCGGCGGAGGCGAAGTCGACCTGACGGCTGAAATATTTATAGGCCGGGCGGCAGTGGAAAATTCAACCGATGCGGCCAACTTTGTTAATAAAACGCTTGTTTATGGAACAATTGACGATCCCTACCTCAACGAAGGCGCAACAATGGGCGGCTATCTTGGTTTTGGGGGGGTTCAGGAATATACAAAACCATTTGCAGAACTATTAAGACTCGGATCAAGTCTTTATCTTGGCCACCACACATACGGATTTGAAGATACCATTGTTGCCAATGCAAGAGATTTTCACATGACAACACTTTACGACGCGGACGGGATTTGGCCCGTCTCAGAACTTATTGCCATCTTAAACGGCACAGGCGGAAATATCACACCTCAAATGTTTTATATCTCCGACCATGGGTCCACCACCGTTGGAATGGTAAAATTGAATACATCAACTCTGTCAAATTTGAACAACACAAGACCCTTCTTCTTCTATGATGATTCATGTGATGTGGGACATTTTGATTCCGCCAATTGCTTTGGCGAAGTAGTAACTACAATGGAGCATGGAGCTTTTGCATGCATCTTAAATTCAAGATCAGGCTGGGGCTCTTCTACTGGGGATAATCTTGATTCGCCGACAACCCAATTGACACGCGAGTTTTTTCACAGCGTCTTTGGCAAAGGGATATTTGAGCTTGGCTGTGCCCATCTGGAAGCCAAAGAAAGCTGCATCTGGCGTTTATGGTACACTCGTTGGGATATCTATCAGTCCACTCTGTTCGGCGATCCTGAACTGCAACTGCGGGTCACGGACGTAGATGAAACGCCGCCGACACCGGATCCGATGACCTTTGAAATCCCGCCTTATGCGGCCAGTGAGACATCGGTCGCTATGGTTGCTACGACGGCCGGCGATTCCTCAGGAGTAGAGTATCTCTTTACTTGTACCGCCGGCGGCGGCCATGACAGCAGTTGGCTGCCCGGCACCACATATACAGATACCGGCCTGACGCCCGGCATTGAGTATTCCTATACGGTGACAGCACGCGATCTGAGTCCGGCCCGGAACGCAACAGGAGCTTCCGATGAAGCCTCGGTTATTATTCCCGTTCCCTGTTCCACCTGCGGCGATCTCGACGGTGAAGGTGTCAATGTCAACCTGGTGGATTTCGCGTTATTTGCAGATTGCTGGGGAAAAGACCCCTTGATCAATTCAGAGTGTGCCTGTGCCAACCTTGTTGAATTCGATCACCATACGATTGATATTCTCGACTTGGCTGTTCTCGCCGAATTGTTCTTGTCCGGTTCTTCGGATTATCCGTCCGACTGTTCGACATCAATTACAGATCCTTACCCGCCGACCCCCGACGCAATGACTTTTGCGACGGCTCCTATTGCGACCGGTTCGACATCGATTTTAATGGTTGCGACTACGGCAACTGATATCAGTGGTGTTGAGTATTATTTTACCTGTACATCAGGCGGCGGCCATGACAGCGGCTGGCAGCCGAGTCCAACGTATGAAGACACATCGCTTTTGCCGGAGACTACTTATACCTATACGGTTAAAGCACGCGATTTAAGTGTTAATTACAATGAAACAGCAGCTTCGGCCGGTGCGTCTGCGACCACAGATGATGAATCAGTAATACTGGAAAACGTTGTTTTGCCCGCCAACGGTGGAGTTCTGGAGAGCTTTACATCGGAGTATGGCAGCGGCTGGGCTGCTTCGGACCTGACGAACGGAGTAACAAGCGAGGATGGATGGTCCAGCAAAAAAGATCCCGGGGTCCAGGAGTTCGTTTACTCGTTCCGCGGTGGGAATAATGCAACCCTTAGTGAAGCGGTGATTTACGGTGGCACGGGTGAAGGACAGTATTTCAGTAAGAATGTTGAGGTGTGGACATCGGCTAATGGCACAAGTTTCACACTCGCAGGGAACGACACGCTTCTTAAGCAGAGCAATGACTCGGTAACGATTGATCTTGGAGACGTTGTTGCTAAGAAGGTCAAGCTGAAAATCACAAGCGGTTACAGGAGTGACTATTGGGAACTGGGTGAATTTGTGGTTAATGGCGTGGTCATTGATTAGCCGACAATCAATGGGGTTACAGGCCCGCATTTGCAAATTGACTGAAAAATGTTTTTGCCAATTCTTTGCTTCAGCATCTGAACTGTTTTTATGTGGCAGGCGATTTTGGCGACCAACGGCACGGGGCCGTGGGCTAATCGGGGGATTTGGGGTGGGATGGAAAATTCTTGCGTTTTTTTGGGTTTGGGGTTAGGGTTCGGGGGTAGGGTTGATTTTATGGTAAGCCCTGCGTTTTTTTGGTTTTTTGTTGTTTTACGGGGAGTTTGTTGTGCTGGGTCGAGATTTGGGCGAAGACAGAGTTATTCGCAGGGGGGCTTATCCGGAGCTTACCTGGACTTCGGTTCTGGTTGGGTATGGGCTTGGGATACTTATTGCGGTTAGTATCGGTTATGCGAGCTTGATTCTTGGGTTCTCGATTGAGGGTTCGGAGATTGCCGCTATTTTGGGGTTCGGGATTCTGCGGGGGCTTCTGGGGCGGACGAGTATTGTCGAGAATAATATCAATCAGACTATCGCCAGTGCTGTTAACGCCGCCTCGGCGGGGCTGATGTTCACGGTTCCGGCGCTGTTCATTCTTGGCGTGGAGGAGTTTAACAGCGTTTTGATGGTATTCTCGTGCATTGCCGGGGGTATTCTTGGTATTGCTTTTATTATCCCGCTTCGCAAACAGATGATCGAATTCGAGCGGCTGACGTATCCGGGCGGCGTTGCGGTTGCGACGATTTTGAAGTCGCCTGGAGCGGGGATTCATAAGGCGATATTGCTTGTATCGGGAATTGCGGTAAGTGGCGGCGTTCATTTTGCGAGCCAGTTGAAGGGTTTCGAGTATTGGAATCTCGGTGCTAAGCTTGGGATGCCGGAGTATATGAACGGTATTTGGTATGTTTCTTTGCTGACAATCGGTGTCGGTTTTATTTCCGGCAAAGGCGGGTTTTCGTTTGTTATCGGCGGGTTCGTGTGCTACTGGGTTCTTGCTCCGATCCTGGCGGCCAAAGGGCTGCTGCCTACGCCTGATGAACTCAATGTTGTCGGGAAGACGATGCCTGAGTATCTGCGTGATATAGTGTTTCAGCCCGTCGGGATTGGGATGCTTATCGGAGGGGCCATTGCGGGGATTGTGCTTGCTTTGCCTCTGATTGTCAGTGCGGTTCGGAGTATGCAGTCGGCTGCGAAGACGAAGTCGAGCCTGTCGAAGGACGAGATGCCGATCAAATTTCTGTATATCGGCATCGCGGGTGCGACGATTTTGCTGTTTATCGTGGCGTTGACGTCGGTCAAGGAGATGGATTGGATGACGGCTGCGATTATGGCGCTGCTTGGTACGTTGTGGGTGTGGGTGGCCGGGGTGATTCTCTCGGAGTGCATCGGGCGGACGAACTGGTCGCCTTTGAGCGGGATGACTCTTATTGCCGTGACGATTCTGATTATCATAAGCAAAGGGATCGACGAGGGCGGGACGGGTGCGATCATTGCATCGGTAATGGTGGGGGCGGCGGCGTGCGTTGCGATGTCGCAGGCGACGGATTTGATGCTCGATTTGAAGACGGGGTATCTTGTGGGGGCATCGCCTAAGCAGCAGCAGACGGGTCAGTTTTTGGCGACTTGGCTGGGGCCGATTGTGGTGCTGTCTCTGATATTTGTGCTGCATAACGCCTACAAACTGGGCAGCGAACGTCTTCCGGCGCCGCAGGGACGGGCTCTGGCAAGTGTGATTGAAAGTGTTCTCGGCAATGACGTGCCGGTACACAAGTATATTGCCGGGGCGGGCCTGGGGGTGGTTCTCAGCGCCAGCGGTATCGGCGGGCTGGGCATTTTAGTCGGCCTGGGCTTCTATTTGTCGTTCGCCGTGGTTCTGACGTACAGTATCGGGACCGTGCTGCGATTGGCGGTCGATAAGTGGAAGGGACGGCAGTTCAGTGAAGAAGCGGGGGTTCCGGTGGCGGCGGGTCTTATTGTCGGAGAGGCAATGGTTGGCGTAGGTTTTGCGCTTTATTATTTTATCCATGCGCTTGCTAAGAATTAGACGAAACAAGCAATTATTATGAAGAATTTCGGATACATATTGTTATGGCTTGGTTTTTTAGGCGGGTCTTTGGCGTCTGTGACGGATAAAGATCGGGTGCATTGGCGGTATTATGCCGGTGCCCTTGCGGCTGGGGCTGCGGGGGTTGTCATTGTTCGAGTCAGTGCTAAGAAGGTTAGTACGTCGGAAGGCAAACTGGCCGCCAACATCGAGTCTATCGGGACAGCTTTGGGAACCATCGTGGAGAATATGAAACAACTCAGCGAGGAGCAGAAATCGATAGGGACATACGATGTTCGGCATCGAATCGACGAGTTGTTTCGGGATGATTTGGCGAGATTTGCGGATGCTCGCGAGAGTATTGCGCATGTTTATGGGCTTAACGCTTACGGCGAGGTTATGAGCAGTTTTGCAGCGGGCGAGCGGTATTTGAATCGCGTGTGGTCGGCGTCGGCGGACGGGTATATCGATGAAGTGAGCGCTTATATCGACAAGGCGCAGGAGCAGTTTGTCGAGAGTTTGGAGAAGATTCGGCAGCTTAAGGTTGCATCTGCTTGATATGTGTCGAGAACGTGGTAGAGACAGCGTGTGCAAACAAGTCCCTTGGGGATAAATTGCACACCCTGCCGGGTGCAAATCCGAAATTCTAAACAATGTCAAAATTCAAATTATCAAAGGACCAAAATGAGGAAAGGAAAATGACTATGAAGATTCTACACAACGTATGGGTTTTGGTATTGGCTGTAATGGTGATCGGTGCGTGTGCGTTTGGGGCGGATGGTGGTTTGAGCGGGGACGATATTGAGAAGATTCGCGGGTCGTTCGAGATGGATGCGCGTACGCGGGCGATGTACAACGCGATTACGAATAACGATATTTCGAGTCTTGCTTTGAATCGTGATATTATCCGGGAGCATAACGAGCTGTTCAGCCATAAGATTAAGACCAAGGGGATTACGAATCAGAAGAGCAGCGGGCGGTGCTGGCTTTTTGCGGGCCTTAATATGCTGCGGCCGGCGGTTATTGAGAAGTACAATCTCGAGGAGTTCGAGCTTTCGCAGAATTATTTGACGTTTTGGGATAAGATCGAGAAGGCGAATTGCTTTTTGGAGAATATCATCGAGTTTCGCAAGCGGGATACGATGGATCGAGAGATGGAGTTTATCCTTCGCACTCCGATTTCGGACGGCGGCTATTGGGAGAATGTTGTCAATCTCGTGGAGAAATACGGGGTCGTGCCTAAGGAGATTATGCCTGAGACGAATAGTTCGGGCAATACAGGGGCGATGAATAATCTCATAGGCAGGAAGCTGCGGGCCGATGCGGCCAAGCTGCGGATGATGGCTGAGGATAAAAAATCGGTTAAGAAGCTGCGGGCGGAGAAGGCTAAGATGCTGGGCGAGGTTTATAAGATGCTTGTTCTGAACCTGGGCGAGCCGCCGAAGCAGTTCGAGTGGCGATTCGAGGATGCCAATTCGGTTGTCAGCGACGTCAATACATACACGCCGAAGGAGTTTTTCGAGAAGTTCGTGGGGGTGGATATGACCGAGTATGTGGATGTTTTCAACGATCCGTCGAAGGAGTACGGCAGGCATTACAGTATCAACCTTACGCGGAATATCCGGGACGGGGACGATAATCACTTTGCGAATGTGAAGATCGAGGTGCTCAAGGAGATTGCGCTCAAGTCGGTTCTGGACGATGAGCCTGTTTGGTTTGGCGCCGACGTGGGGAAGGATCAGAGCAAGGAGCATGGGATTATGGCGATGGGGATGTTCGATTACGATTCGATTTACGAGACGGATATGAGTATGAGCAAGGCCGAACGGTCGCTGTTTCGAGAGAGCGCGCCTACTCATGCGATGGTCTTTGTGGGGGTGGATATGCGGGACGATAAGCCGGTTAAGTGGCTGGTGGAGAATAGCTGGGGCGACGACAAGGGCAGCAAGGGGATGTGGGCGCTTTACGATACGTGGTTCGATACCAATGTTTATAGCGTTATGGTTAAGAAAAAATACGTCCCCGAAGAGGTGCTGAAAATCTTCGACCAGCCAGCCGAAAAACGCCCCCCATGGGACCCGGCCTGGGCGTTCATACAATAAAAAAACACTTAATTCTCCGTGACCTCTGTGGCTAAGAAAAAACGAATTAACAAATGCTCAAAACAGGCTTTGGATAGGGAGCCATGAAAGAGGCTGAAGAACAGAATGTTGAGCAGGCACAAGGGTCTAAACGCCCCAGAAGTAGGGGGAGGTTGTGGATTGTGCTGGTTGCGGTGCTGGTTGTGGGGGCGCGGTTCGCTTTGATGATTCTGCCGGGATTGTCAGCCTTGCGTTTTGGTTTTGGGGCCGAGCGCTGTTTTGTATAACCAGTATGCTACTGCTATTAGTAGTATTGCTCCGATCCAGCCTCCGAGGGGCATTGTTTTTCCTGTGATGTGCTGGATTATGGGGAGGTCTATTTTGTATTGCTTTAGGATTACGATCGGTATTGCGAGGATGATTCCCATTAGGGCCTCGCCTGTTATCAGGCCTGATGCGAATAGGAGGCCTGAGCGGTCGCCCTGCTCGGCTTGTTCGGCGGAGGTGTTGAGTTTCTTGCGGACATTGCCGATTGCCCAGTGGATGATTCCTCCTGCGAAGATTGGCACGGATAGCTCCAGCGGGAGGTAGAAACCGATTGCCACTGCGAGAACAGGCGTTCTGAAGTTGCTTTTCTTTGCGGCGAGGATCTGATCGAGAGCGATGATGCCGACGGCCACTGCCATTCCGATGAAAACAAAGGTCCAGGGCATGTTGCCTTTGAAGACGCCCTGCGAGACAGAAGCCATGAGGTTTGCCTGGACCGCGGCGAGCGCATCCGGCCTGGCGTCTTTCATTCCTTTGAAGCCGTAAGCCTCATGCAAGAGCATTAGGACCGGGGCCATGACGAGCGCTCCGGCGAGTGTTCCGATCATTTCCATTACCTGTTGTTTCCATGGCGTCGCGCCGACGAGTCGGCCGGCTTTTAGGTCCTGCAGGTTGTCTCCTGCTATTGCTGCGGCGCAGCAGACTACGGATCCTATGATGATTGCGGCGGCGGGTCCGTTCGGGGCGCTCTTTCCCATGAGAACGAGCAGCAAAAGGGAGGAAACGACGATGGTTGCGATTGTTATGCCTGAGATAGGATTGTTGGACGAGCCGACGAGGCCGGCCATGTAGCCGGCGACTGCGGAGAACAGGAATCCTGCAATCAGCATGACGACGGCCATGGGCAAAGAGATCGATACATCGCCGATAAATTTCTGATAGACGAGGAACAGCGGGACAATCGATGCTATTATCAGGACGAGTACCCACTTCATGGGCACGTCCTTTTCGGTTCTATCGATGGTTGCTCCGTCTCTGCCCAATGCCTGGTATGCTTTTAGCCCGCTTTTTATGCCGCTGAAAAGGGATTTTCTCATTGCGAAGATTGTCCAGAGTCCTCCGACGAGCATTGCTCCTACTCCGATGTATCTGGTCTGTGTTGACCAGATATCATAGGCTCGCTCGACGGCTGCGGTCTCTGGCGCCGCTTCTGAGAGGGCTGCGCATATTGGGATTGCGATGTACCAGTTTGCGACTCCGCCGAGGAAGATTAGGATTGCGATATTGAGGCCTACGATATAACCGACGGATAACAGTGCGGGGCTGAGGTTGGAGCCGCCGTAAATCAGGCTCCCGCCTATTCCTCTTGCTCCCTCGATTGCTTCGGGCCAGAGGCCGATACCTTTTGCGCAGACCTTGAACATGCCTCCCACCAGAGAGGCCTTTGCAATTATCCAGACCCCTTTACCGCCCTGTTCGCCTGCTTCGAGAACCTTGGCGGTTGCGATTCCCTCTGGGAACTGAAGGTTGCCTTCGACGATTAGCGAGCGTCTGAGGGGTATTGTGAATAGGACTCCGAGCATTCCTCCGAAGGCTGCGATTATTGTTATCCACCAGTAGTTGACTCCGCCGAAGCCTTTCCAGTAGCCGAGTATTACGAGTGCGGGCAGCGTGAATATAACGCCCGCGGCGAGCGCCTCGCCTGCCGAGGCTGCGGTCTGAACGATGTTGTTTTCGAGGATGTTGCTCTTCTTCCAGAGCCTTAGAATCCCCATCGAGACGACGGCTGCGGGTATGGATGCCGATATGGTCATCCCCGCGAAAAGGCCAAGATAGGCGTTGGCGGCGGCGAGGACGACTGAGAGGACGACACCGAGGACGAATGCTTTGAGGGTTATTTCAGGGAGATGACTTTCTTTGATTTTCATACAATGTCCTTCTGTTCACAACGTAAGCCGGCTTGCCTATTTCTTGTACCGCCGGTATTATGCGCTACCCGTCCTCGACTGATTCTGCAAAGAGGGCGAGTTGCCTGTTGCTCTCGGCTCCCCGCACTTTCACCGGCTCCAGCAAAACCCTGTGCGGGTCCACCGGCTCATGTTTGATGCGATTTCGGGCTATCTCACAGTAGCCCGGGTGAAGATCGATTCCAATCCACTTCCGCTCCAGCACTCTGGCGGCCAGGCATGTTGCTCCTGCGCCGTTGAACATATCGAGCACGATATCCCCTTCGAAATCCGAACTGGGGCATCCTCCGAACGTGTACATCATTATCAGCCGCTGGGGAAGAACAACAGGGAATGGCGCCGGGTGGCCGCCCGCCCTTTGCACATCCTCAGGATATATAGGCCAGACCTGCATCGTGAGGTTGCGCCATTCCTCCTGCGTCAGTTGACTCGGCTCCTTCGCTTCTTTCGGGATGGCGGGAGGCGCGCCTTCTTTCACATATACATTTATGAATTCAATCGTGTTGTCCTCATAGATATTCGGGGGGTACGGGTAACTGCCGAACATTTTCACGGAGGTCTGCTTCTGCCATACATATAAGCTGAACCTTTGCAGGGTCGGGATATTCTGGAGAATAGAGCTTTCAATATCATTATTGATATTCTTAAGGTGGCGGGTATGGGTATCATTGATAATCTTTTTCGGGATCGGCATTATCGGGGTAATGATGACCAGCTTTCCGTTTGGAATCAGGACCCTCTCTGTCTCCCTCCAAACAGGCAGGAGATCGGCAAGGTATTGCTCGTAGCTGGTCTGTCCAATTTGCCCGGCGACTGCGTAGTCAACTACATTCCAGTACGGAGGACTCGTAACAGCAAGCGCCACACATTCACTCGGTAGCTCGGACAATGCGCTAAGCGCGTCATCGTTGATTATCTTGTTGATATAGCATCCGGGCCAATTTGATTCGTTTGGCATCCTGTACATTTACAGTTTGTAATCCTTGAGTTTTATACCCTTCAGGGTAATAAATTTCCGCGGCTGAGATTTTAAGTTACTGTTCTAAAGTTACTTACCCGCGAACTAACGGGAAATTTCAACTGCGATCACTATACAAATTTTGATAATCAGAAGCCACGAAACCATTATTTTGTCGTAAGGGCCCCTGGATTTCAAGGACGTTTCTCAGGTAAATTCGGTTTTTTTTCGCTCGCGTTATTTTACGAACTGTCGGACGAAGTATTTTGGGGTTAGCTGTTCTCCATTAAAAGCTTGCATGAAGATGATCATATCAGCCGGATCAACATCCCCGTCACAGTCGGCATCGCCGTAGCACTGAGTTCGGCAGTCCCAGCAGCCATACCACATCGGCTCAACCCATTCTCTGAAAGATATCTCGTCCCAACCGCAATATTCTGGTATTGTGCTGGTAGGGTCAATCTCGATGGGGGGCTGAGACCACTTCGAGTGTTCAATGAGCGGTTTGGGCTCGATGGGTCCCTGTCCGCTGCCGGTAATCACAAACGCCAGGTCCATCGACTCCGGAGTCTCCGGGTCATGTAGCTCATTCCACCATGGAGGATAAAAGCCGTTCCACCAAACAGCATCGTCCATGAAATGGTCGTTGGACTCTTTCCAGCCCACATGAACGCCGCTAGTAGTAACAACGTCATTAATCACCAGCCAGTAGATTTCACCTTCATCCTGGATGAACGGGTCTGGAATGTTCTCTATATTGATTTGGTAGCATCCTATGTGGTTGTTGTTCAGCCAGTTGTAATAGACTGGGTCGAACCAACCCTGCCAATCGGTGTCCACATACCGCCATGTAAATGTCGGGTGGGGGTACATCCAGAGCATCTGGCCCGGGTGGCTCCACGGCATTTCCATGTCACCGGGATTGTTTGACCATATCTCGACGTTGAAGTTCAGGATGTTATCAGGAGTTCCCATCCCGGATTCAAATGAGACCCAGAAATGAATGTCTTTTACAGGCCCGGTTCCTGAGCACTGCCAGTCGTCACCTAATGACCATAAAGACTGCCAGCTTACGTCGTAACCGGTTGGGTCAGGCAACTGCGGAAAGTGCATCTTGTGTCCGTTTGCCGGTTCCCAATCGGCCCGGACGGCGGGCAGTGCACTAATCAACACGAATAGCGTAATAGCCCACAATAGTTTTGTGTTCAAAAGTTTCATGATTCAAACCTCCAAAAAAAACCATTCCTTAATTCATTAAATTACCACTGAACTGTAAATTATCCTGCGGCATGGGCCGCTGTAAAATGCGTGAAGTCGGCGCAGAGAACCCGCCGGAGCGTCGGAGACAACGTCCGATTTTAAAGAATAGAAATCGTGACAATTTAACACCATCGTAGCCACTCCTCAGTGTTCAATATGGTGTACTGTCTTCTTAACTTCTCAACTCAACGCTACGATTATACAATGAAAGAGTCCAATAAAAAAGAAAATTCTCAAAAAAAATAAAAAAATCACAGAGAGAGAGAAAGCGGCCGTGTTTATTGGTATAAGATAATTCTCCTCCTTAGATCATTGGTCGTCCCGGGTCGCAACGTCGCTAAGTTGTTGTGTAACAAGCATATACGGTTACAGCATCAATCAGATATAGGTGTGCGTCGGGGCGGTATTCTTATTTTCGATAAGTTTCGTTCGGGTCGTAATCTTTTTCAGCGATGAATTCGAGCTTGTTTTCGCCGTCTTTTTTTAAGGCCCTATAAAAGCACGATTGGTAGCCTGCATGGCATTGGCCTGCATCGACAGTTACTTTGAGAATGAGGCAGTCCTGGTCGCAATCGACCAATATTTGGTGTACTTTCTGGATATGGCCGCTTTCCTCGCCCTTTTTCCATAGTTTTTGGCGCGATCTGCTGAAATATGTTGCATACCCGTTTTTTACGGTCAAATCGAGCGCCTCGCGATTCATATACGCAACCATCAGCACATCGCCGGTATTCGCATCCTGGGCAATGGCGGTAATAAGCCCCTTTTCATCAAATTTCGGGGTGAATTCAAGACCTTCTTCGATAATCCTGCTTGCGCCCAATTCTAAGAGCCTCCTTCAATTATTAGTCTTAGTTGCTTGCCAGCACAAGTTGTAACTGTTATTATCGTTGGAAACAAGGTTTTTGTTTAGTAGAAAGTTGACTCAGTGGCTCACGGCAACTCCGACAAGAGCAGGCGAATATTCGTAGCGATTCGCATTTTGGTGGTTGTGGGGGGCGTTATTGCCGGGGTGGTCTGGCTTTCCAGGGAGGGGAGATGGGTGGAACTAAAAGCCATCTTCGGACGAATGGATATGTGGGTTTTTGGCTGCGTCTTCGGGATTTTCTGCCTCACTCAGGTTGGGGTAGGGTTTCGTTGGTGGCTTTTGCTGCGGACCCAGGCCATTTTCATCCGTTTTTGGGCGGCGATGAGATTGTATCTGCTCGGCTGGTTCTACAATAATGTAATGCTAGGCTCGGTTGGGGGGGATTTGATTCGGATTTGGTATGTTACCAAGCATACCGACAAGAAATTCGAGGCAGGCCTGAGCGTTTTCGTGGACAGGGCTATAGGCCTGCTCAGCACCTTCGTTATCGCTTTTTTCTTCTATGTCGTTTTCCTTTGGCCTGAGAAAATTCCTTTGGTTGCAACAGTTTTTCAGTACTGGTGGTTGGTTTTGTCGGTGGTTGCGGCTGCTGTGGCAGGTTTCTCGGTGTCTCAGCGGGGCCGAGTGCTGCTTGGAAGGATTTGGAGCAGCGCCTTTAGAGTATGGAAGAAACTGGTCAGTGCGGGGAGGCTTTACGGCAGAAATCCCTTTACGATTTTTGTGGCTTTCGCCCTTACGGCGGCATTGCAGATAATTACTATTACCGGATTCTGGTTCCTTGGGTCAAACATCGGGATTGAGGCGAGCATAAAATATTATTATGTGTTCTTCACTCTGGTTTGGGTGATTGGTGTGGTTCCCGTGAGTATTGGCGGGGCGGGTGTGGTCGAAGGGGCACTTGTGGTGCTGTTCGTCAGCATGGCTGGCGTTCCCAAGGCTGATGCGATGGCTTTGGCTCTACTGCAGAGGTTTATTTGGCTCCTGAGTTCTCTGCCGGGAGCCTTGATACATTTGACAGGCGCGCATTTGCCAAAGGACTTTTCTGTTGACTGCGGGAAATTCGGCAAGTAATGTATGGTGTTGGGGGGCGGCTTGCGCAGAGTGCGCCTGCCGGAGAGCAGTTGGTAAAGGTTGTAGGCAGAAGAATTAAGAATTTGGCGTAAAGAATATGCCCGTAACAGGACGTCTCAAAGGCTATTTTCTCCGGGGGATGGCGGTTTTGCTGCCGACTGTCCTGACGATATGGGTATTCCTCCTGGTCTATACGTTCATTCAGGACAACATCAGTTACCATATTAATCGCGGTCTGGTTCGTGTTATTGTGCTGGTTGGGCGGGACCGTATAGAGATCGAAGACAAGGATGTTCGTGCGTATCTTTTGGATACGAAGCCCGAGTTGCTTGGAAACGAGGGCGAATTGGCGATTCACATGAAAAGGTCTGACATTCGGTGCAAGGCCTTGATCCGACGCCTCGAAAAGAGGTGGGTGAATGGCCCGGCTTCTATAGCCGGCTTTATCATCGCGGTGGTGAGCGTGTGTATCGTCGGGGCCATCTTGGCTAGCGTGATGGGCAGGGCGTTATGGCGCTATGTAGAAAAGTTAATATTGAATACACCCGTTTTGCGAAGGGTGTATCCCTATATCAAGCAGGTTACGGATTTTCTTCTGGCGCCCGAGCAGCAGAGGGCATTGTCCTTTGCGAGGGTCGTCGCCGTGGAGTATCCTCGCAAGGGTATTTGGGCGTTGGGCTTTGTAACCGGATCTGGCCTTAAGAATGTAACGGAGAATTTGAGAAAGGAGTTTCTGACGGTGCTCGTGCCGACGTCTCCGACGCCGTTTACAGGTTTTGTGACAATAGTTCCTAAAAAGAGTGTTATAGACGTGGATATGACAATCGAAGAGGCGTTCAGATTTTTGATGAGCGGCGGTGTCATCACGCCGGACAAGGCCGGGGAGATGCCAAATCTTCCAACCCCAGAGATTGAGGACGAGGATTGAACAGGAGTTTTGTTTTTAGCGAAATAATTAAGGAGAACAGCATTGTTTTTTACAATTACAGGCAAACACATGGAAGTGACCGATGCGATGAAACGTCACGCTGAAGAGAAAACGTCGAAGCTTCCGCGTTACTACGACAGTATCAGTCGGGTCGAGGTGATAATCGACGGGGGCAAGGGCGGCAAGGTTAGCGTCGAGGTGATTGCCAGCGCCGAACACAGCAAGGTATTCGTATGCACCGAGATCGGCGAAGATGCTTACAGCTGCATTGATGCCGCGGTGCGCAAGCTGGAGAGGCAGTTGCGACGGAAAAAAGGCAAGGAGCGAGACAGCAAGCATGTCGGCGCAGGCCCTTCGGAAACGTAGTAACGCCGTATTTGTGTTGTGAAGTGACTTTTGTTTTACTGTTTGGCCTTCGAGGCCGTAAGAGATGAACTTGGGCGACATGATGAAATTCTCGGACTTTATATGTTTTGATGCGGTTATTCCCGACTTGGGAAGCTCTGATCGCGACAGCGTTATAAGCAAACTTGTCTCGGCGCTGGATGAAGCCGGAAAACTGGGCGAAGGCAACTGCAAGAAGATTACAAAGGCTGTTATTGACAGAGAAATGGAAGCCAGCACGGGCATGGGCAAAGGCATTGCGGTGCCCCACGTTAAGCATAAGGCGGTCAAAGATGTGATTGGGACGGTTGGTCTGTGCGGGGTGGGCATCGATTTTTCCGCCCTGGACAAGCAGCCGGTTTATTCTGTGATACTCTTGATAAGCCCGGTCGATTTCCCGGACAGACATCTGCAGGCGATGGAAAAAATCTTTACGCATATCCAGCAGGAGAAATTTCGAAAGTTCCTGCGCCAGTGCCAGAATGCCGAGCAGATTGAGGATCTTTTGAAGGAGGCCGACGAAGATCCGTCGCTGTGAGTTACAATTGTGGCGGATGTTGAAAGGGCCTGCGACCTTGAGCCGCCAAGAAGAGGATTAGTGCTTTGGATACGCCGGTTTGCGAAACGGAAGTCGAGATAAAAAACGCCGACGGGCTGCACATGCGCCCGGCGATGCAGTTCGTTGACATTGCAAACAGGTTCGATTGCAGCATCACCGTAAGCAGCGGCGAGACAACTGTCGATGGCAGGAGCATTATGGAAATGAGTATGCTGGCCGCGACGGTAGGCACGAAGCTTAAAATCAAGGCCGAAGGCGACGACGCCGAGCAGTTGATCGAGGCCTTGCGAGAGTTGGTGGAAGAAAAGATGTTCGGCGAGCCCCCGCCAAAGAAATAAATCCCCGAATCAATCCTGCCTGATCCCAGTCATCCAAAAGCCTCCTTGTCCTGATCCCCGCCGCAAGGCATCCCTGTGAAGATATTCTCGAATGCAATGGCAGAAAACTATCTCGTAATTATGCCAGGAAACTCAGCGATTTTGTAGGTTCTGTGGCGCAATGCTGTGAAACCGAGTGGGAATATGATCTACCGGAATTTGATATACCCGTTGCATCCATTGGTATTGGCCTTGACGGTACCTGTATGAGTTACACGAGTCACTTGAAGCATAATCTACCTATTGGCAGTGGTGTAACGGCATTGGTGATTTGGCTGTTTTATAGTGGTTCTATGTTCGCATGACAAATAGAGATGATGTGATTATTTGTGTTTTTTGATCTTTCGAGAAAATTGTTCATAGCGACTTAACCTGAATCGTTTGGGATTTACCGAGAATAGTCTCTTGGCTATTTGCGACCTTGAGCAGGCTGATCGTGTACTCGCCTGGTTCAACCAGCGCCCCCGCTTGGTTTCTGTGGCGGCCTTGCCTGCCTTCTTGTTCCTGCGGCTGAGGTGAGCGTCGCAGATCCCAAACCACACGATGCAGGCCCGCTGTGGTCGGGCCCGTCATTTGGCGTACCGGTTCACCTTTGGCGTCCGTGATGGCGAGCATGATTTTGCCGCTGTCGTTCTGTGTGATGTCCTCGCACAAATAGTAATGAAGTATGGCGCCGAATGGCGGATTTGGCGTAGTGAAATTGCCGAACGCGGCCTCGACATAATCGAGTTCGTCATAGACCCGCGCGTCACGAGGCGGAAGCAGCGAGCCTTTTTGCGCCAAGGTCAGGGGGCCGATGTGACGTAGGGGGGTGTAATCGTCGAGCACATACAATCCACGCCCAAACGTGGCGCAGACAAGATCGTCCTCGCGACGTTGCAGCTCCAGATCGCGGAACGGGATTGTGGGCGCTCCGCCGCGCAGCCGGACCCAGCCTCGGCCGCCGTCGACCGTGAAGAAGAGTCCGAACTCTGTGCCCACGAAGAGCAGCTTGGGGTTCACATGGTCCTCGACAACCGACCAAACCACGTGGCGGTCGGGGAGGTCGCCGGCAATTGATGTCCATGTTCTGCCTCGATCACGACTCTTGAGCAGGTACGGCTTGAAATCGCCCTGTTGATAGTTGTTGAAAGCCACGTAGAGCGTATCGACGTCGTGCCGAGATGCGCAGACGTCGGAAACGTAAGCGCGGTGCGGTATGCCTGGGAACCCCTCTATCCGGCGCCATTTCTCTGGGCCGTCATCGGACACTTGCACCAGTCCGTCGTCCGTGCCGACATAGAGCAGACCCTCTTCGAGCGGTGATTCGTCCAATGCAGAGCAGACACTAAGCTTCGTGGTGAAGCTATTCTTCTGGACGGCGTCGGCGCCCCACATTCGGTCCATGAGACGCTGATTTTCTGGATCGAGCTGGCGCGTCAGATCGCCGCTGACCGGTTGGAAATTATCGCCTCGATCATCGCTGCGGTACAGGCGATTGCCCGCCAGATACAGCCGCTTGGGCGAGTGCGGACTAATGAGCAGCGGGGTGTCCCAATGCCACCGCATAGCCGGACCATTGGGCTCTTGAGCGGGCCTGATGTCGGTCACGGCTCCGGTGCGTTTGTCGAGTCGAAACGCTGCGCCGTCCTGGGACAGGCCGTATATGATATCCGTATTTTCCGAATCGATGCGTGGTTGGAAACCATCGCCGCCTCCGGTCTGAATCCATTCGCTGGCTCGTATGCCGACGCGATTGACCGTGCGCGATGGTCCGCCCATGGAGCCGTTATCCTGGGTTCCGCCGTACACGTTGTAGAAGGGCAGGGTGTTGTCGGCGGCCACGCGATAGAACTGTGCTGTCGGCAGGTTGGTGAAATGGCGCCAGGTGCTCCCGTGGTCGTACGACTCGTAAAGTCCGCCGTCGTTTCCCACGAGAAGGTGGTTCCGGTCCGTGGGATCGAAAGCCATCGCGTGATTGTCCACGTGCATCCGCCACGAGACACGCTGAAAATGCTTACCCCCGTCCTCAGTGACATGAATTGTCATGTCCACGGCGTAGATCCGATCGAACTGATGCGGATCGGCGTAGATTTCTCCATAGTACTGCGGATCGACCACCTTGTAGTTGCTCTGTCGTGTCCATGTCTGGCCCCGGTCGGCCGAGCGAAAGAAACCACTCTCGTCGCCGGCGGCATACACCAAAGCGTACACAACATCCGGATTCTGAGGTGACACAGCCAGGGCGATGCGCCCGATATCGACGGCGGGCAGGCCGTTGCTTAACTTCTTCCATGTCCGGCCGCCATCAGTGGTCTTGTATATTCCCGACTCTGGTCCTCCCCCGATCAGCAGGCCGACATGACGCCGCCGTTGGTAGGAAGCGGCATAGAGCACATCGCCGTCGCACGGATCGAAGGCGATGTCGGTGACGCCTGTGTTGTCGCTAATTTCAAGTACGGCTTCCCATGTCCGGCCGCCGTCGGTGCTTTTGAACAGTCCTCGATCTCCTCCGCCGGACCAGAGGGGGCCTTCGGCTGCGACGAATACCACGTCTGAGTCGCGCGGATCAACAAGAATCCTGCCGATATGCTGTGAATCGCTCAACCCCATGTGCTTCCATGACTGTCCGCCGTCAGTACTCTTGTAGATTCCGTCTCCGTAACCGACACTTCGATTGGATGAGTTCTCTCCGGTTCCCAGCCAGATAACATCGGAATTGCGCGTGTCGATTGTCACACAGCCAAGAGAATAGGAACCGCCCTCGTCGAAAATTGGCTCCCAGTTGTTGCCGCGATTCGTGGTCTTCCAGAGGCCGCCGGAGGCGTTGGCAAGGTACCAGAGACTACGATTTCGCGGATCCACAGCGATGTCGGCAACACGGCCCGGTTTGAGAGTCGGTCCCAAAGACCTCAGCCGGAGTTCGCGAACGAGTTCCGAGTTCGATTGAACCGCCCCATCTCCGGGGGGGCGGGTCGAGTGTGCGGTGGAATCTCCGACATCGGAGCCTTGTCCCCGCAAGAGGCTGCTTTGTAGTATAAACGACGAAACCATACAGACAGTACAAAGGACTCGCTTCATATTGATTCTCCTAATTAATGTTATGTCATACTTAGCTGCCCTTGCTATTCAAACCGATTCGCCAATTCAGGGCAAGGTTATTTTGTTGAGGGAATGTGCCAGGCTGAAGGGCTGTGAGTATTATGCTTGCAGCCCTTTCATTTTCGCCAGGTACAGGAGATTTTTTAATTGATTTCTCAATATTATAATCAAAACGGATTAACCCAAGTTACGTAGTTGCGGTGAAAATAAAAAATTTTCAGGCATAAAACCTGCGATAACGGTTCGTAAATTAGGATTTTGGCGTATGTGATGTGGAAGACGCTGGGGCAGTGGATGAAACGCTCCGGTCTCGGCGACGCCCCGCGGACATTATTGCAGGAATTTGCGAAGATAAAAAGTGGCGATGTCGTCCTGCCTGCCAGCACCGCCGATGGCCGTATTAACAAACTCATCCGCCTGCGATGTGTGACAAGCCCTGATGAGGCACAAAAAGTACTGCTGAACCGATTAGGACTGACGTTGCCACAGCGGTTGCGACGACTGGAAAAAATCACAAAATGTAGTGAAGACTTTTGATAAAAAACGCCCTTGGCGCTATCGTAAAGGCTGTTTTACCCCGCCAACTGCATAACTTGGGCTAACAATATCATGATGTAAACTTACAATGCCTTGATGCAAGCCAACAATGCCACGATGTAAATCAATTTCACCACGAAGGACGCGAAGTTCACGAAGTTTTAAATATCAATTAGTTTTTTCGTAACCGTTCACAGGTATTTTGAGCGTATTGAGCAACGCACTCAATGTCAAAATGCCCATTTTCAGCTTGATGAATTATAGCATACCCAAGGCGGCATATCAATATTTTTCTCAAGCAAAACCCGAAATTTGTCCGATAATAATCCTGTCGGCAAACTTGAGGACAAAATTTGACTTCCCAAAAAGGACGATTCTATATTCATCGCATCGCTGCTCTTGAGCAGGCCTATAATGAACTGCTTGAATCTCTGCCCGATGAAGCAACGCTGAACATTGATGAAACCGGCCATAAGGAAAACCGCAAGCGTTTCTGGACATGGTGTTTTCGTGCGGAGTCCTACACTTTGTTCAAAATCGCTCATACACGCGGTTCGCGGGTACTTGTTGATATTCTCGGTGAAGATTTTGCCGGAGTTATTGGCTGCGACTATTTCTCGGCCTATCACAAGTATATGAAAGACTGCCATGTTCTTGTGCAGTTTTGCATCGCTCATCTTATCAGGGAACTTAAATATCTGGCGGGCCTTACTGATAAAGCTACCGCCGATTACGGTCAAAAACTTCTTGATGCGATGCGTGATATGTTCAGCATTTTTCACAAAGCCGAAGAACTTACGGAAAAAGCATTTGCTGAAGCTATGGACGAAAGCCGCAAAACGTTCCTTGATATTGCGTTGAGCGAAGTCCCTGAAAGTCGTCCAGCACAGAATCTCGCTAACCGTTTTCGCAAGCATGGTAACGCTTACTTCCGATTTATTACAACGCCAGGCGTTAAGCCGACAAACAATCTTGCAGAGCAGGCGATACGCTTTGTTGTCATAGACCGCTATATTACTCAGGGCACTCGCAGCGAAAAGGGCCGGGCCTGGTGCGAACGCCTCTGGCCTGTACTGGCTACCTGTGCCAGCCAAGGCCGAAGTGCGTTTGACTTTATATATCAATCCATCCAAGCTCATTTTTCCGATCAGCCACTTCCTTCATTACTGGGGCCATAATTCATAGTCATACCCCGTGAACGGTTACTATAATTCTTTATGATAGAATTGCAAATACGAATCTTTGTACTCCACCCTTTTCCCTTTTTTACATATTGATGAGTTGAGATATGTTGTTGAACGCTAGCGAATGGATTATAATCATTACCGTCCGCATTGCAATCCTGGGTATATGATGCCGGTGGCGTTCGCGGCGGGTTGCATTTGGACAGACTATTTTAATACAAATGCAAAAAAGAGATTAAATGTCGATCCATGACCAAAGAAGCTAAACACGCAATCGACGTCGAGAGACTGACGAAACGTTACGGGGATCTACTGGCAGTCAACGACATATCGTTCACCGTCAGGAAAGGCGAAGTGTTCGCTTTCCTGGGCCCGAACGGTGCCGGCAAGACCACTACCGTTGAGATAATCGAGACAATCCGCACGCCAACGTCGGGAAAGGTGAGCCTTCTCGATATGGATGTCACAAAAAAGAAGCACAAAATCATCCTCCGGATCGGCGTTCTCCCGCAGGGGTTCAGTTCGTTTGACAGGATAACGGTCAGAGAGACCATACAGTTCTACTCGAGACTTTTCAATTGCAGGAACACCAATATCGACGGGCTGATAGAACTCGCGAACCTCAAGGACAAGAGCAAAGAGCAGTTCAAGAACCTCTCCGGCGGATTGAAGCAGCGTCTCGGAATTGCGATTGCGCTCGTGAACAATCCCGAGGTCGTGTTCCTTGACGAGCCAACGACAGGGCTCGATCCCCGTGCAAGACGTGAGGTGTGGGATGTCCTGCTGGGCCTGAAGAAGAAGGGAAAGACGGTATTTCTAACCACACACTACATGGAGGAGGCGGAGCTTCTCGCGGATACTGTCGCGATAATCTCCAAGGGAAGTATAGTCGCGATGGGCTCTCCCGAGGAGCTTATCGAAAAGAACGCAAATTATCTTGCCCTCACGCTACAGTCCGTCGATGAAAAAGTCTTTGAAATTGTTCAGAAGATGGGCTTCGAGCCGGTCAATGCTAACCACAATAACATCATGGTACGGGTGACTACCAACTCCGGCGAATAATTAGTATTCGTCAAATACCCTTTCAGACCGTCCCCTCGGTCGGCTTGAACAATCTTTGCCTCGTCAATCTCGATTTTCCCCTCAGCGTCCAATCGCAAGAACTTGTCATATCCGCGATTGTTCAGATGCTCTTTGGTCAACTTGCCTGATTGAACTTTCCGGCGAAGCTTCTTTAGCCCCCGCCTGCGATTCTTCGCGGCCTCGCCTGCCCGCTTGTTCGAATACGAGATAATCAAGCGATGGATGCTGCCCTTCTCAATCACTATAGCCTCGCCATCATGCAGCCCGCTGCATCGCTGCAATATCTCTTGCTGCATCGGCTGGGTTTCGTTGCGAATCCGAGCGCCCACAATGAACGGAAATTGTTCTTGCTCCAGGTTTTGGAGATTCTCATTACTCAGCATCGCCGCATCGGCCACCACCACAGGCTTGCCAAAACCATACTTATGCTCAATCCGACGCAGCACAGGCAGCAGCGTTTTGCCCTCAAAAGTATTGCCCTCGAAAATATCATAACCGATTGGATAACCATTGCTGCCTACCAGCAGCCCCAGCATAATCTGAGGATTCTGAAATTTGCCGTCTTTGGAGAATCCGATCTTTCGCAGGTCGTCCTCGTCTTCGTTCTCAAAATATAGACTGGTCATGTCATAGAACACCACGCTGATGTGCTTGAGGATCGACAGCGAGTTCTCGTAGGCGATTTGTTGGGCCTGTAAGCTGTATTGGTCGTTGAGGCGGTCTAAGAAGCGGTAGATGCTCTGTGTTGAAATCGTCTTGCCTTGATAGCGGTAGAGATAATCAACTGTTTTGGCTTTACTGGTTGGATATACCAGCCGGGCAATTACTATATCACGAAACAGCCGCTCACCAATAGTGTCAAAGCCGATATGGTCGAATATCCAGCCGATACCTGTTATTGAAAATGCCGGAAAACATCAAGGCTGACGCCGATGAGACCAAAGATGAGAGGGCAAGATTACAGGCTGCAAGGTCGTTCCATATCAGTTTCTTAATTCTCCCCGCAGTCTCGCATTGACTGAATCATCTACAGAGAGTAAAATAAATACATTAAGGAATTAGGCAAATGTCGATTTTTGGAAAATGTGCTGTCATTGTAGCTCATCCTGATGACGAAACGCTCTGGATGGGCGGAATTATGCTGATGCATCCGGACTGCCAGTGGACGGTGGCAACCGTTTGCAGAAAGAGCGATCCCGATCGGTCGCCGAGATTCTTTAAGGCCCTGAAGGAATTCAATGCCGGAGGCGCCATGGGAGACCTGGACGATGGTGCGGAACAGGTTCCTCTCCCCGGTCGAAAGGTTCAGGATGCTATATTAGGCCTGCTCCAGTCCGACCGTTTTGACTCGATTTTCACGCACAGCCTTTGGGGAGAGTACACGCGGCACCTCAGACACGAGGAGACCGGCAAAGCTGTTTTGGCCCTTCGCAGAAGCGGTATGCTGCACTGTAGAGAACTATTTACGTTCGCCTATGAGGACGGCGGCGGCAAGTACCTGCCAAGACCAATAAGGAACACGGGCTCTTTGATAAAACTCCCCGAGCACATCTGGCAGCGGAAGTATGAAATTATCACTAACATATACGGTTTTGCTCCGGACACCTTCGAAGCGAGAACAACGCCTAAGCAGGAAGCTTTCTGGCAGTTCGGAGGCACAAAAAACGAACCAGGCGAATCTCACAAGTTTCAGGAGAATTAGACATGAAAGTACTATTGCTCTATGACTATCCGCCTTCCCCTGCGGGGCTCGCCACACAGGGCAACCTGCTTCATAAGGGATTGGAGGAGCTCGGGGTGGACGTGCATTCAGTTAATTTTGAATCGGCACAGGAAAAAGAGTGGTACTACCGATGGTTCGAGCCTGATGTAGTCGTAGGCGTCGGCTATTGGGGTCACTGCCCGCATTTGGTCTTTCACCCGCAACGATACGGCCTAACAGCGGTCCCATGGCTTGTCGCAGATGGGTACATGGCGAACTACCAGGAAATACTCGAGGCCCTGCCCCTGATACTTGTCACATCCAACTGGGTCAAGAAGGTCTATATCCGGGACGGCCTCAGCGGCAAGAATATTGAAGTGCTGCCGGTCGGATGCGATACAGATGCTTTCCGCCCGCGCCAGATGAACGACCCCAAGGTTGCCGCAGTCCGTGAGGCCCTTGGAGTGGCCCCGGAACAGATAATGATCCTGACTGTGGGTGGAGATGCAGCCTCAAAAGGGGCTCAGGAGGTAATGCAGGCCTTGGCAGTCAACGACACTAAAGCTCCGGACTGGAAATATGTTTGTAAGGTCTGGCCGCAGCCACGAACCGACCAACAGAACCTCGCTGATATGCAATTGGCCAGCCATTTGGGCATTGATAAAAACGTAGTGTACACCTCCAGCCGGATTTCCCGGAACTTCATGCCTTACCTGCTGGCCGCATGTGACATATATGCTGCGCCATCGCGTCTCGAAGGCTTTGGAATGATTCAGATTGAGGCTAACGCCTGCGAGAAACCGGTTATAGGAATCAAAGCAATGGGCATGTTGGACACTCTCGTGCACGGCAAGACGGCCTTCCTGGCCGGAGTCGCCCAGGAAATCCGCATGAAGGAGGCAATTGTAGGTGACGAGTCGGGGTACGAACCACAGCATAGAATAGTCTTCAAGAGTCCCCGGACGGTTGATTATCGTGCAAGCGTCCATGATATAGCAAAGCACCTGATGGATCTGATGGAGAATCCGCAATTGCGAGCCAAGATGGGAAAGGCCGGCAGAGAACACGTGATCGAAAACTTCAACTACCGTGTCGTGGCGAGGAGATTCATGAAGCTTATGGCGGAAAGGCTCGGGATATCATAATCTTGGATAAGAAAAACAGAGAACTTACCGACAGGGCCAAAGAGGCCGCCATCGAAGTATTGCTCCACAACGCCCATGGGCCATACCGGGGCCTCCCAAGGGCGGCTGGGTGGGGGTACCCGGAACCCTATACACGAGACATCATGATATCGTCTTTGGGTATCCTCACTACCGGGAACAAGAAGCTGATCAGGTCGCTTCGCAAAGCAATGGAAGCTGCCGCACACAATCAAAGTCGTTTGGGCCACATTCCTTCCCTGGTGAATGACTCGGATGATCGCGGGGCGAGCGACTGCACGCCTCTGTTCTTGATGGCGGCAGCCGTTTTCAGGCAGGTGACCGGCGAATTGGAATTTCTTGAGCCTGCAGTCCGCAAGGCCATGACCTGGATGGAATACCAGAGTCCGTCGGACCGGGTGCTTGTGGCCCAGGCCCCCACGAGTGACTGGCGGGACGAGCAGTGGGTGCTGGGGTATGGATTATTCGTCAACACGGTTGTATATTCGTACTTGAGTCTTCTCGGCAACCACGAACGAGCCGAGAGGCTAAGGGACCAAATGGGTCATTTTACGGTAAAGAGCGATAGACAAAACCGCCACGTTCATGAGGGACTCGCCGTGAGGCAAAAGCCCTACTATGCTCTCTGGTCATATAAGGTCTATAGCAGCGAGCGTTTTGATCTTTTGGGCAACAGCCTGGCTATTCTATCGGGTATCGCCCCACAGACACGCGCCAGGGAGCTGGTCGCATGGGCAGAGGCCGAGTGTGCCTCTCTGAGAAAACGGGAAGATCTTGCCGTAGATTTGCCTCCCAATCTGTTCCCCTATATCAGGCCGGATGACCCTGACTGGATGCCCAGATACGAGCGATACAATCAGCCCGGGGAATATCATAACGGAGGAATCTGGCCTTTTGTGTGCGGGTTTTATGTGGCTGCCCTGGTAGCCGCCGGAAGACAGCAGCTTGCTGAGAAGAAACTACTCGCCCTGGCGGCCCTCGTCAAGCCTTCGAGAGTGGCGGATGTGGAATTCGGCTTTAATGAATGGATTCGCGCCCAGGACGGGACCCCGCAGGGCCAGGACTGGCAAAGCTGGTCGGCTGCAATGTACCTGTACGCGTTCGAATGCGTCCGAACCAAACGCACCCCCTTCTTCGACGACTTGCGCAAAACAACCTCGGAAAGCTCCGAAGGGGATCCTCAATGAAAAGAATGCCAACACGCTCGTTTGCCGAAACCGCGTTCGCTCTCAAGAGGCTGCAACCGCCCGGCACCAACCTCAGTATGCTGCAAAAGACCGAACACAAGAAATCTGTTGCTCTCGAAAGCAAAACGGCGTAGCATAGGAAGAAGAAGCAACCGCCGCACTTTCAAGTAACTTTTAGGCGGATTCTTATCTCGGACAAGAGGTTGAACTTATTGACTAAAACATATGGCCTTTGGCTTACATGGGGCGGATATGAAGCTGCATAAAGAGTCCTGCTTGGCGTTTATTGCCGTTGTCTCGCTGTTTTCCATTTCAATCGGGGCCCAGAACGGCGTTGTAAATCAGGCCGCAGCGTCCGGTTCCGATACCGCCGCAGATACGACTACAAAAGCCGATTACGGTCTGCCGTGGGGGCTGGATAAGCTCCCGGAGATTCGTAAGCAGGTCTCCGAGATGGAGATTGCGGACCAGGAAGCCAGGACGAAGCTGCTGGATATTTATGACAAGGCGATCATCCAGCGGAAACAGTTGCAGGCTACAAAGGAAGAAACAACCGGTTTTTCCAACAGGTTCAAGAATATCCCCTCCGACCTTGCCAAGAAAAAGGATGAGTTGTCGCAGGCAGTCGATGAGCTTTTTCCCGAGAATACCGAGACGATGCTGCTTGTCGATGTGCAGAAGGAGGTGACGGGGGCTCAGGCTCTATACGAAGAGGCAAAAAAGAATTCCACCACTCTTGAAAACGAGCCTAAACGTCGGGCTGAAAGACGCGTTAATATTCCGGTCGAGTCGGCTGCGGCCCGCGAACAATTGAACCAGATGAAGGAAAAGCTGCCTGCCGCTCCTGCACAGGTTAATGTCGCAGATATGGTTTTTGCGGGCAGGGTTTTGCAGATCGCACAGATTATGGCGCTAGAGGCCAGGATTGAAAATCTCACCGAGGAATTGAAGCTTTATGACGCGGCGGGCGATTTACTTACAGCAAGGCGGGAGCTTGCTTCTCGCAGTGTCGTTCAGGCTGAGAAGCGACAGAAGTTTTGGCAGGAGCAGCTTGTCGTTGCTCAAAGGCGGGAAACGGAAAAGCTTAAGGAAAAGGCCAAGGAAACAGTTAAGCAGACCAAATATGCTCATCCGGCGATCCAGAAGCTTGCGCAGGAAAACGCCGACCTTGTAACCACTCAGGCCGAATTGATCAAAGAGATGGAGCAGGCCAACCAGTATTCCAAAAAGATCGAAGATAACCTTGCTGAGTTGGAGGCTGAATTTACGGTCTTGAAGAAAGAGGTCGAAGCAGCCGGCGAGATAACCAATGTTATGGGCGTCTTGCTTTTGTCCAAACGCGATGATTTACAGGATACAAGCGAGAATCGGGCGCAAATCAAGGCTCGTCTCGTAAAGATTTCTTCAGCCAAGCTGAATTGGGGCAAATATGACAAACAGTGGTCCGATCTGGCCGACGTAAAAGCCGTGGCGAGAATGAGGCTCGAGCAGGAGCAGTTGACCGAGCAGGACGCCGGATTCGAGGATGTATTCCGCGATGCCGTTAAACTGCTGGAGGAACGACGCAAGGATGTCAGGAAAATATCGGATTATTACGAGGATATGTTCACGGCTCTGGCCCGACTTGACGTTCGAGAGCGCAAACTTGTTTCGATGGTGTCGGAGTACGGAGTATTTATCGATGAAAACATACTATGGATTCGAAGCAGCGAGGCAATTAGTCCCGCCGACTTTAAGTCTGTAGGTCCCGCCATAGGTTGGTTCATAAGTCCGGGGCAATGGGTGGGCATATGGAGCTATCTCTGGAGCGATTTTCAGAGTCATTTTGTGATTTATGCTCTCATAATTGTCCTTGTGGTTCTGCTATGGTTGTACCGTTTCAGCGGGAGCAATCGGCTCGAAAACCTTATTCAACATTCGGGTCATATATACTCGGACAAGTACATGTTCACTGTAAAAGCCGTTTTCTTTTCGATAATAACTATTCTTCCATTGTCCCTGCTTACGGGTTTTGTTTCGTGGAGACTTCTTCAATCGCAGCCTGATTCGTATGTGCATATTGTCGGCCAGGGACTGAGAAGCGTAACGATCCTGATGATACTGTTCGTGGCGTTCATACGATTTTGTCGGAGGAACGGTCTTTCGGATCACTTTAATTTGCCGCGAGAGAGCATGAACGTTTTTGCTCGCTATCTTCGGCTGACCTTATTGATTCTTATTCCTATGGTCTTTGTGCGGAGGGTTTTCTGCGATTCGGCCGTCGAGGAGATTTATAGAACTTCTCTCGGCAGGATTGCTTTTTTCGCCGAGATGATTGTGGTATCTCTTTTCTTTATTGTGTCCTTTCGCCCTTCGGGGGCCGCCATAAGCCCTCTTCTGGAATTGAGCAGAGGCGGCTGGTTGTACAGGATGCGTCATTTGTGGTATGGGGCATTAGTCCTTTTGCCTCTTATCTTTGCGGTGCTTCATCTTTTGGGTTATGACTATACCGCCGGGCAATTATATCAGAAGTTCATTGCCACAGTCCTGTTGGTTTTTGCGGTAATGTTCTGTAAGAATATGGCGACACGCTGGCTGGCGTTGGTGCAGGCGCGATGGGTCTTGAGGCAAAAAGCCAAGAAGATGGCCGAGAAAGGCGCCCGTGCCGTCCAGGCCGACTCCAAACTTGATAACTCTGAAAGCTCACAGGCCCAGCCGGCGTCGGAGGAGGACCACGAACAAATCGCGGTTAATGTCTCCCGGCAAACGCTCAGACTTGTTCAATGGGTTGCGGTGCTTACGGTTTTCCTGGGTATCTGGCTGATTTGGAAAAATGTACTCCCGGCTCTCAGTGCCTTTGAAAACATCAGGGTCTGGGATACGACCGATGCACAGGGCGAGACGGTTATGGTAAGCCTGGGTAATATTATCAGGGCGGCGCTGATTTTTGCCATGACAGTGGTGGCGGCGCGTAATGCCCCAGGGCTTATGGAGGTTCTGATACTCCAGCGTCTTCCCCTTGATCACGGCATACGGTTCGCGGTCACTTCCCTGTCAAGGTACACGCTCGTCATAATTGGAGTCGTGATGACATTCGGGCAGATAGGCATCGGGTGGGCGAAGGTGCAGTGGCTCATCGCGGCGATGACTGTAGGCCTGGGATTCGGTTTGCAGGAGATTTTCGCTAATTTCGTATCCGGCTTGATAATCCTGTTCGAGCAGCCGATTCGAGTGGGGGATGTAGTGACGGTTGGAGACGTAAACGGCACCGTAACTAAGATAAAAATACGCGCCACGACCATACGGAAATGGGACCGGAAAGAATTGATCGTGCCCAACAGAGAATTCATCACCGGAAGGCTGCTCAACTGGTCGCTTTCCGATAAGACCCTTCGGTTGGAGTTTCCGGTTGGGGTCGCCTACGGCTCGGACATAAAGAGAACCGAAGAAACGCTGTATCGAGTGGCGCGAAATCAGGAAGGAGTGATCCAGGATGACCCGGCGCCAACGGTGATTTTCAGGTCGTTCGGCGAGAGTTCGCTCGATTTCGAGCTTCGCGTTTATATACCTCACATGGACAACTATCTGAAAATCTGGCATGAAATAAACTGCGCCATCGACACTGAATTTAGAAAAGAAGGTATCGAGATAGCATTTCCGCAGAGAGATATTCACGTCCGGTCAACGGAATCGCGTTTTCCGCCGCAAATTGATTCGAAGCGGGACTCAGCGGAATGAACGGACAGCGGCTGCTGTAGGTCGGCTTGCTGGTTTAGGTATTCAGCCATGTGAGAAAGGTAAGAATGGCGAATTCTTCTCAGTTAACGGAATGCAGATTTGATGTATTGAGGAATGCAAAGATGTCTAAGACAGATGCGAGATTGAATCACGAACTGTTCAGGCGTCATGCGGGTAATTCGCTCCTCTCTGTAAATGAATATCGGGAGTCTTGAGGATGAGATATAACATTCGTATTGTCGGTACATATCCGCCGCGACGATGCGGCATTGGGACGTTTACGCGCGACCTTGCCAGTGCGCTGGAACATTTCACGGGGGAGGTCGGAACCATCCGAGTGGCGGCTATCGACCGCGAGCGCCTGCCGTACAACATCCCGGTGGACCTTGTTATTAACCAATACGACCCGCAGTCATGGCGATACGTTATCTACGATATCATAGCGCGAGCGGGGGAGAGTTCGGACAGAACCACGGTGCTGCTCCAGCACGAATACGGGCTGGACCCGGACGATAACGGTAATGACGGCAGCGGAACGAACTTCGTGAAAATGTCGGATGCATTCACTTCAAAAGGCATAATGACCCTAATATACCTGCACACCGTCCTTGACCAGCCCGACCCCCATCAAAGAGAGGTGCTGCAGCAACTTGCCAAGCAGAGCGACGGGCTGATCGTAACGACGGAGAGCGCAATTCAGACACTTCAATCCAAGACATACGGCATCAAGCACTCAAAACTCAAGCATATTGATCACGGAATCAGAATGCATCATCCCTCGCAACATGACAGGCTGGCTATCAAGGAGCGATACGGTTTGTCGAATCGATTCTTGGCAACCACACTCGGCATGTTATCGCCCGACAAAGGAATTCAGTACGGCATACGCGGCTACGGCAGGTTCTTGAAGGAGTCGTGCACGGACAGGCAGCGTCGGAACATTGTGTATTTGATCGCCGGACAATTCCATCCCGATTTCGTCGCTACCGATGGCGGGGGAGAATATCAAGCCTATCAAGCCACGATCGCCGAAGCTTTGGGCCGTTCAGAGGTCACATGGTGCAGGACCAACGATCTCAAAAGTGTGGATTTAGACAAATATGATGTCGTTTTTCTCGACGGTTTTCTCGATGAAACCACGTTTTTGGATCTCTATGCAGCTACGAATGTGATGCTTCTGCCATATCTGAACATGCAGCAAATATCCAGCGGCATACTGGCGGATACGATTGGCTCCGGCCGGGTGGCGGTGGCCACAAAGTCCAGATACGCCCTGGAGTTGATACACTCGAACAAGAAGTGCCCGGAGGGACTTGTTATAGGCAGGCACGCGCGGGGAATACTCGTAGATCCCGGCGAGCCTTCGGTCGAACAGATTGCCGAGGCTCTGGATCGGCTTGTCTTCAACCAGAAAAAACGCCTCATGATGGAAAGGCAGGCTCATCAAAGAGGCTATCAGATGCGATGGCAGAACACCGCCTGGGCATTGATTCAGCATATTGAATTTGTTACTGAAGAGAGGGAAATCGTCTCGGGCAGAGGCCCAAAATTCGTTAGAGAGAAAGCTTCGGTCCTCCAGAAGAACTCGGGGGCCTGTTCACTTATTACATAGCGTAGGGGGCCGACCTGTTTCTAATTACTGTTGCGGAAACGATTTTATGTAGAACCGTATATAAATGGGCTATGCCCATTCCCAACCGGTTACCCGGGCGATGCAGGCGGAATACGTCACTCAGGCCCTTGATCTGCTGGAGCAGAACGAAGATTGGCCGGAATTGAACCGGCCCAAATGAACGGGCGGGTTTATACATGGGGCAATAACGAGGCGACGGCCTATTATTCGAGCGGCGGGCGGAAAAAAGGGGCTTTTGCTGGGTTTTTTCTGGACTTGGGACAGGGGTATTTGGTATAATACTATGAGCGAAGGTGCGGCGGAGCGCGCATCGAAGGAAATTATTCATCAGCTATTTTGAAAGGGTAGGGAAATGGGACGGAAAAGGAAAATGGTACTTTTGGCGATAGCTATTCTGTGCGGGCTGGTTTTCTCGCCATCACCCACTCAGGCGACCCTGATAACGATAGGGATTGAGGCGGTGGTTGATGATGTTGTAGAAACGGGCGATTACCTCAATGGGCGGATCAAGGTCGGCGATTTGATTACGGGGACCTATACCTACGATACGGATACACCGGATTCAAGCTCATCGCCCAATGTGGGCAGATATGAACATTATACCTATCCATCCGGCATTTCCTTGAGTGTCGGTGGGTTTGATTTTATGACGGATCCTGCGACCACTAATTTCCTTATTGAGATAGTGAACGACTTCCCTGACGATGCTTACTCGGTAATAAGCTATCGCAATCTGGCTCTTTCAGACGGGACGAGCGTGGGCCATATTTCTTGGGGTCTTAGAGATTACTCTGCAACTGCTATCTCGATCGCCGATTTGGCCCCCACAGCACCGGTTCTGGACGACTGGGGGGGTAATCGTCTTGAGTTTGGGGCCGGTTCGGGAGGCAGGGACACAGGCGAGCCGGCGACCGGTTTCGGCGTTATGGCTCATGTAACCTCGGCGGTTGTGATACCGGAACCTGCGACAATTCTACTGCTTGGCCTTGGGGGCATTGCGGTTATTCGCAAGGTGAGAAAATAGCAAATAATATGGATTTGAAAAACTTCTATTCAGGGAGGAATTACAATGACAGCAGCACAACGAATATCCACCATCGCATTACTGGCCGTCGCAACTTTTGCGCTGCAGGCAAGGGGGGATTACAGAGACGATTCAAGGGCGGTAGATGTCTCCGGCGGAGAGGACCACACTTTAGTTTTAACCAAGGATAAATCCGCCTGGGCCTGCGGATCCAATGGCTGTTTTACCTTTAGGCAATATCGTTATGGTGTCCTTGGGACCGAGAACACCAGTTGGAGTCATTTTGAGACCACGCTTGTTAGAGTTTATGACGGCGCGATGGGGACAGAATCGGAGCGCCTCGAAAACATCAACGATGTCGCTGCCGATGGCGGGGGAGAATATCAAGCCTATCAAGCCACGATCGCCGAAGCTCTGGGCCGTTCAGAGGTCACATGGTGCAGGACCAACGATCTCAAAAGTGTGGATTTAGACAAATATGATGTCGTTCTTCTCGCAAGTGGCCTCGGCGGCGTATTGCCTACTGCGGGGGGTAATAGGGTGTAGCGGATTGCGGGGCGAGGCATTCGGCCCGCCAGATTTCCGCGCCGGTATTGGGGTCGAACGCCATAACGTTCGGATCGGCGGCGGCGATTATCTGGATGCCGGTTTCGGTCTGTGCGACTATCGGCGAACTCCAGGAATTGGCGACCGGACGTTTGGCCTGCCACACCGCCCGGCCGGAAAAGCCGTCAAAGGCGAACAGCCTCGACTTGCCCGATTCGGCGTCGCCCTGGTCGTACTGAACGATAACTAAGTTTCTGAATACCTCGAGCGACGAGGCATAGCCGTATGTATTGTCCGGTATTCCAAGACTCTTGGTCCAGAGATTTCGGCCTGAGAAGTCGAAGCAGCCCAGGTCCCCGGTTATGAAGATTGCATAGACCCGCTTGCCGTCGGTCGCCATGGTGGAAGCGGCGTAGCCGGTGTCCTCCATCACTTTGAATTCTTCATCCTTGGACTTAGGCAAAGTCCGCCTGACGTCTCCGGTCCAGAGCAGGTCTCCGGAATCGGCGTCGAAACAGAATACGTTGAGATGGTTGGCGTCGCCTCCAGATACGAAGACACGGTCGCCCCAGACTATCGGTGAATTGTTGCCCATTACGGGAACTTTGGTTTTCCAGAGGATTCCCCGTCCCGACTTTCCATCCCAATCGGTTGGTATGTTGGCATCGGCGGTGACGCCTGCCCCTTCGGGGCCGCGGAAGCGGTGCCAGTTTCGATAGATTTCTTCGCGGGTGGGGTAAGATGCATCGGCGGCATCGGTGACGCTGAAATCGACTTTCGGGATTAACACGAGAACCAGCGCAACAAGCGCCGCCAGCGCCAAACCGGCAGCGATCGACCATCTGGCAAGGGATGCCTGGCGGCCTTGCTCGGCGACGCCGGCCTGCTCGGACTGCGGGATCGGCATTTTTTTCTTAATAGTATGGGCCCATTTGATACCGAGCACAAAGACGGCCAGACTGCCAAGAAGCAAAAAGGCGCCGGTGCGGGTGAAATTGGGCCTGGGGAGCCGGGATCGCCTGAATTCGAGGTCGCAGAGGCGAATCCGGTCTGCCAATGCCTGTTCATCCGCGGGGTTGGCGGTTAGCTCGATTTTCATTGCTTCGAGCCTCTTTTTGAGCCTCGCTTCGCGCACGGAGCCCTGGACGTAGTTTGCGACTATAAGCGTAAGAATGACGATTGAGAATATCGCGCCGATTAGTGCAGTGACCCAGGCGCTCTTGTAGAAAGGGCCTACAACCTGGGCGTCGGACCCCCTGTGGGCGGGCGAATTGTTGTTGTCGGTAGATACCATAATGTTCAGCGAACCCCCTCTTTTATTTTGCTTAGTCTGAGGTGCTCTTGCGGGCAGTATTTGAAGCATCGTCCGCAGGCGATGCAGCCGGCCCTGTCGGCCTCGTAGTCCGCTCGTTTTCGCCATACGGAGACGGCGGCGAGCTTGACTGCGATAACGAAGCCCATAAAGGCGCCGAGGAGCCAGCCGCCGAGAATGAACTTGTTGCGAATGACCGATGCCCTTTGATAGAGGCTTTCGATTGTTTCGCCCGTTGCTCGAAAGGCGGTGCCGGGGTCGGTGGTGTCGGTAAATTCGCCGGCTTCCTCCAGGTAGATCCGCTCGGCCAATCGAACCGTAGAATGCATCCGGGATGTTACGTTCTCGATGCGTGAACCGGCCCATCCGCACAAGGCAATCAGAACAGGCAAAAGAATAATCAGAAAAGCTATCCTCCTCTTAGCTTTGGCGTATTCGACGGCGGGCCATTCCACCGCCGGACTTCTGATAGCGCCGAAGGGACATGAATCCTCGCAGAGCCTGCATTGGATGCACTCATCAGGCGTGATGGTCACGCGCCATTTCGAGAAGCGCGAGAGCTGCCTTAGAATCACGCCGTAGGGACAGAAGAACCGGCAATAGGGACGCCCAACGAATAATCCGACCAACAGAAAGCATACGCCGATTATCAGTATGCTCACATTGCCGCTGAAGCGGAAAAATGCGACAAACGGGTCGTATCGGCATATCAGAAACGCGCTGCCCGTGGCGGCGAAAAGAACGGCCAGCGCCAAATAGAGGTAAGCAATCAGCCGCAGACCGCTTGCGAACCAGTACGGCACGGAAAGAGGACGCACCAGAACAATATCCTGAATCGCTCCGAGCGGACAGACGGCGGCACAAAAGACGCGACCGAAAAACAACGTAAAAACAAGGGGCAGCAGAAAGAAAAGCAAAACCGCTATCGGCACGGCGTAAGTATTGTCGAAAACCGAAAGAGTAACGTTCTGAATCGCCCCTATCGGACAAACACAGCCTTTCCTCCAAAAACCAAAGTAAATCAGAGAAGACACCATCAATACGAATGTCGCGCGTCGGCTGCGCCTCTTCAAGACCAGGTATGAAGCCAGCGAAAGTGCAATAAAAAGTACGGCAACATCGACGTATTCATAGACGTCCTGATGCGGATGAGGCGTAGTGGTGTTGGGCATCACATAGTCGCTCTCGAATTCCGGCGGGGGGAAGAGCAGCTCTGCCGATGCCGCCGCGCACAGGTTCAGAAGAACGGCTGTCGCGATTATTGTATGGGCGAATCGTCTCATCAAGCGTTTTCCACCTTTTTAAACAGGTAAGGTTTGTCGGCGGGAACGCGCTTGAACGCCCCGGAGGGACAAGCCGCGGCGATGGAGCATTCGTTGCAGTTCAGGCAGCGATCGTGACGGACCTGAAGGAAGAGCGAGCCGTTGCCGAAGGCGGCGCAGCCCTTGACGCACTTGGCGCAGCCGATGCAAAGAGATTCGTCAATCGTGTAGTCGAAGTAAGGCTCCTCGACGAACTTTCGTTTTATCGCGCCTGTGGGACACAACTCGTTTTCGGCGCCGGTATCCAGGGCCGCTGCTCCCGGCTCGTGAAAACCGGGGCAGTAATCACAGTATCCGCATAGTTCATAGACCTGAACGCACTTGACGGCGGATTTCTCCAGCACACAGTATGTTTCACAGTTGCCGCACGAAATGCAGGTATAGGGGTCGATCTGCCAGACGGTATCGCCGGGCGTGCTCTTGGCGGCCAATAAGCCTCCGAGAACACCCAGGCCGGTCAGACAGCCTCCGCAGCAACCATTCCTCAGCAGTTGACGCCTGGTAACATTGTCCTTACTCTCGACCATTGTTTATTCCTTTGAAGCCCTTTTTGCCGATAAGGCCAGGGGCAAACGACAGGTCTCGAATACCTTGCAGCGTGTGCAGAGTCCGTCGTTAATACAAACGCCCTTTCGTCTCAGCCGATATCTCTTGGCGGCCAGCAAACCGCCGCCGGCGCATAGCAAACCCAAAGCGGCGTACCGCAGGCCGCCGATAAAGAAACCGCGACGGTTTTGGATGTTTTCAGGTTCTTGACGTATTATCCAGCCTTTTTCTTAGTATAAAACCTAATAACACTCTTGATTCTATCCAGGATTAAAACACGACCATCGAGATCGACGGCGACATCAAACCCACCGACACGGTGCTGCTCAGGCAGTTCGGCAATGTACGGCGTGCCGCCTTCGAGCAATTGGTCCGGCCCCGCAACGACACCTACAAACGTGCCCTCAGAATCATAAACTTTTACCCTTGCCAAGCCTTTTTCCGAAGTAACAAAACCGCCGCCGGGCAGCAGGGCAATATTCGCGGGATTACAGCATCCGCAGAACCCTTCCACAGCCACGGAAGGTTTACCCCACGAGAACTCGAATTCGCCGTCAAAAGTGTACGCCTCGACACGCAGGCGACCGGGATTAACCACTCGAAGCAGTCCGTCCTTTGAAACGGCCAGGTCGAAATAAGCGCTCGGAACCACAAAACCGGGGATGTTTCGCTCAAGGTCCCTTTCGCCGATCCTGTTGACGAATTCCCCGGAAAGGTCATAACGGACAACAATGCGATTGCCGGCATCGGCAACAAAAACATCCTCTCCCGATACAGCAATAGCGGTCAAAACCGCATTAGCGCCGAGGCTTTCCCAGCTTGCTATTCGTTGCCCCCTGGCGTCATAGACCTCGACGCGGTCCTTTACGCCGAGATATAACCGGCCGTCGTCGCCCGGCTCGACACAGTCGGCAGCCTCCGACAGACTAATCTCATTAATTGCATCACCGTTGGGAGCCAAAACTCGAACGGCGTTGTCGCCGACCGCATAGATAAGCCCTTTCGAATCGACGGCAATGGCGTGTGACTGCGCAAAGCCGGTGCTAATCCTCTCGGACGACTCCTCGTACAGAATCAAATTCGGGTCAATCCGCGCTAATTCGGTGATGTCGCCTGTGAACTTTCTACCGACGCCGCTGCCGCGTCTCCCGAAAGGATCGAGACTTACAACAGAGATAACGGCAACCAACATGGCGAGCACTATTAGCGCGCCAGGCAGTATTTTCACATTAGCCGATGCTGAAAGTTTGTTCATCTCGACACCTTAAGCCCCCAGGTTCATCCTGGGGGTCAAAACCCATCTTTTAGCGAGAGGGTATTATAACATAAAAGCCTTCCCGCTTCAATACGACGGAATTAGCGTTCTGAAACATCAAGACACATAATTCTTTTCAGGTCTCGTACGATTAATCTGCCTGACGCAATCGCCATCGGGCCCCATGTTTCATGGCCTTCCATCACGTTAGCCCGGGCAAGAGGCGTATAACCGGATGCGGAGGGCTGGACGAGAGTCAGCGTGCCCGAATCGTCCATAACATAGAGCATCCCGTCTGCAAGAATATATGGCCCTGAGCCGAATTTATTGGCGCTTGTGCTGGTCCAGACAACGTTGCCAGCCAGGTCGAGGCAAACCAACTGCTTATCCAGCCTGACTCCATAGATATGATCGCCGTAAAGAATCGGGGTCTGC
Organism: Sedimentisphaerales bacterium; assembly: GCA_041322395.1. Classification (GTDB taxonomy): domain Bacteria; phylum Planctomycetota; class Phycisphaerae; order Sedimentisphaerales; family Anaerobacaceae; genus JAFGCD01. The sequence goes on along the minus strand of JBGLNQ010000001.1, from coordinate 716,989 downwards.
TGTATCGAGCCGAAGACATCCGTTGTATGAAGGAATTCCGACTGCACGGTTATCCCCACAAGGGGCCCGTGGGGCTCGCCATTGCTCTCGGTTAGCCGCAGCATTGTGCATCCATTCTGCGTCTGGCTGTAACCGGCACTGAGGAATATCCTGTCCGGTGCAACGACGACGGGGGTCGGAACGTTAAAACGCACTCTCCACTCATCGTAACGCCACAAGACTTTGCCGTCTTCGGCCGAGACGCCCACCACCCCGCCTTTGATCTGATCGCCTCCGCAATATATGTAGAAACGCTTGCCGTTGAACTCCATCGGGACGATGGAGGAATGGGTCATCACCCAGCCATCCGGATTGGGCGTTTTCCAGAGTATCTCGCCGCTATTGCAATCCACAGCCATCATAAGGGCATCGCCGCCGGGCGCAATTATGGCTTTACCGTCCTCGATCAAAGGACACTGCGCCGTGTACCAATCGGGGATTTTTGTTTTGAATTCCCTGACGAGATTGAACATCCAGCGGAACTCGCCCGTCATCGAATCGAGGCAGGTAACATGGCACTTCGGCCCCATTGCCACGAGGTATTTGTCCGTCACCGCCGGGACGCCACGACTCATGCCGTGCCAGCGTTTGACTTTGATTGGATAAGAATATCGCCAAATTTCTTTGCCGTCGGCAAGTGAAAGACACCGAATCGCATCGGCGTCGTTTTCCTGGTCGTAGTCGATGATATAGACTCTGCCGGCGAGTACGGCAGCGCCGGCATAACCCTCTCCGGCCTCAATGGACCACAGAACATCAGGCCCATGCTCGGACCACGTCCGCGCAAGTTTGGTGTTTTCTGTGCTGATTCCGTCGAGGTTCGGGCCTCTGAAGCGGGGCCAGGCGCCGGGCAAATCGGACGGGACGCCGTCAGATGCGAGTAATTGGCCCGCTATCTTGGTCGGCTCGTTCGTATCGCGAGCCGTTTTAAGCCTGCCGTCGGTGCCGGTTAATCGCGGTTCGAGCCCTTCGGTTGGGTCGCCGCTGAGCCAGGCGCGCATCGCTATAACGCCTGCAATCGCTATTATTATGGGTATTATTATCGCGGCTATAAACTTCATAGTCAAAACCCCGCGTAAAACGCGGGGCTAAATAGTATTTGTTGCTTTTCCAGTCTATTCGCTTCGCAACGCATCCAACATCTTGCCGCTCAATGCAGCCACCGTGGCAATCCATATCCACACGCCGCCGCTGAGGGCGATTGTCCCGACTGTCAGCGCCAGCGACAGATACGGCACGGCGGCGCCGGGGGCTTTAAGGGCTGGCGCCACGGCCATCAGTGCGGCAACCACCCCACAAGCCAATCCGACCAACATCAGGCCTGAATGCTCGTAGAAAACCATCCGTTTGAGCGTCGCCTTATTAAACCCTACGGCACGAAGCATTGCAAGCTCGTTTCGCCGCTCGAGCATGTTGCGCAGGACAACGAGGCCAAGCCCGACGCTGCCGAGGACAAGCCCGAGATCACCCAATATCTGGAAGATCGAGACGTACGTATTCTCGACCTCGCTGAAGGCCGCCAGCCGCTGTTTGGCGGAGGATATTCCCAGCCCGAGGTCGGTTAATCGCTCCGAAAGATGGGCGGCGACCGAATCGGCCCGGTCCTGCGGCGCGTCAATAAGCAGCATTCGATAGCCGTCCTCCGACGGAAAACGCTTAACGAATTGGTCTTCGGCGATGAGCAGACTGCCCTGGAGTATTGAGTTCTCCAACATTGCGACGAGGCGGACCTTGAATTTCCGGCCTTTCTCGTCGCTGTATTCGATATCATCGCCCAGGGCCTTGCCCAGCGCCCATTTGATAGTCGCATAGTCGCCGATTGCCGGGACGACATTCGGATCGGCGTATTCGTTGAGCGTATCCCATGCGGTTTCCGAGATGTCGCCGGTTTTCGTCGCGGCGAAGCTGAAAGAGCCTCGATTGAGCAGTTGGGCCGAGCGAACGCCCAGCAAGCGCGGCGTCTGCGCCCGATTCAGATTGAAGCAACTCGCATCGTCGCCATCGCGGACACGCAATTGAACGATTTCGACGCCATCGAGTATGTTGGGATCGAGGGCCGTTTTTCGGCGTCCTTCGGCGCTGTTCAGATCATGCAGAATCCCTATGGCGGATTCACCGAACAGGGTAAAACCGCCCGTTCCCGAATCTCGCCTGTCGGCATGTTCGAGCGGGTCGTGCCTGAATGCGCCGACTGCGATAACGAGAAATACGCCACATGCGAGCAGCGCGACGACCGCCAGGCTCCGCCCTCGACGGCGGGTCGAATTTCGCAATCCGAGGCCGGCCAGCGACAACATTGGCTTTTTCCAACCGCCCGCGACAATCTTCAGCGCCGATGAGGTCAATGCAATTGTCGCGGTCAGCAGCAACGCCCCTGCTCCGAAGAAGGCGCCGGCAACCGCTTCGCTTTTCTCGCCTCCGACCAAACTCGGCAACATCAGCGCCGCGACCGTGGCGGCGGCGGCGACTGCAAGGCCTATCCTGCCCCGCGAGAGAATACTCGCCCCGAGGAACTGCCGTCCGGCCGCGCCTGAGAGAAGCTCGCGGGCCGTCATCAAGACTTGCTTGCGCAGAGTAAGCCAAATCGCAAGCAGTGAAACGACCACCGCCGAGAGGCCGCCGGCGATGAGGGTTGTCGGCCTGGCGTGGAAGTACGTCGTCGAGCCGGTAGTCACGGCTGAGAGTACGACGATCATGATTTTTGTGTAGAGCACTGCCGCCGCTGTTCCGGCAATCGAGCCGAGCATCGCGACTAATCCGCCCTCGATGAAGAGCAGGCCTCTGACCAGTTTCGGCGAAAAACCCAGAGCCAGGAGCATTCCGACCTGTTCGCCGCGTTCCTCGACGCCGAATACGAATAGCAGGCCCGTCAGCACAACTGCCGCGACGATGAGAAAGAAGCTCAGACCGAGAAACAGCCAGCCGAAATAAGTCGATTCGCCCCCCGCCTTTACGCCGCGCAGACGCACGGGTTGAAAGAACAATCCGACAGAGGCCGGCTCTATCCGGTCGAGCAGGCTCTCGGCAATCTTTTTCGACGATTCGCCGGCGAGCGGGTATCGCACGGCCGTTAGATTCCCATACCTATTGGCCCACATGGCCCGACCGGCCTCTAACGTGACAACCGCCTTCGGCGTGCCTCGATAATCGTCCCAGTAATTCTCGTCCTTGTCGCGAATCTTGTCCAAATCGACCGTAATCCCAGGCTCCCAGTCCCTGCAATTATTCACATCGGCAAGGCCCGGAAATTCGGGCATCAACTCACGATCCAGCAGCGGTTCATTTATGTCCAGAACCGTTCGAACCTTAAAGCTCCTTTTGCGATCTTCGAGCTTTCGCATAGGCCCGATGATCGAATAGGTCAACTCGACGCTATCGCCCACTTTGGCGTCGAGGTCGTCGGCAAGCCAGTTTGTAATCAGTATTTCGTCGTCTTTCATCTCCGGAGGGATGATATTCTTGCCCGCCGGGGCTATGGCGGCTACGGTCGAATAAGGCGTTGTTTTCTCGCCGACCCGCAACTCGTTGACGAAATAGGTAAGAATCCCGACCGCCCCATCCGAGGCTTTTATCGCGGCATCGGAGAGGACCTGATCGATGAATACGCGTCTGCTCCGCATCTCCAGGACGCCTTGCTCGGGCATCGGTCGTATCTCAAGACCCGCATCTGCCAGTCTCCAGCATTTTCGTACGGCGGTATCGGCCTGCTCGGCGGTGATTTCGCCGCTCGCCAACGCGAGATTCGCCTGCCCGGCCTTACCGAGATTCTCCTGCAGCCATCGAATAGGCACAAACACGTTGAGGGGCGGCAACTGGTTGGCCTGCAGGCTGAACAGGCCGAATTGCGATTTGCCTGCGATGGCCTTTACTATCGGCCGGGAGAAGAAGGATAAATCCGAATCGGGAGTCAGAGGGACTTCACGCGGCATTAGGCCTGGCTTTTCTATCCGCAATTTGACTTCATCGCCCCCGGCGACGCCGAGCCTTTCGGCCAGCGGCGCGTTTAGAACGACGCCTTCGCTCCAATTCCGCCAAAAGGCTTCATCGCCGGCCCGTGCCCCTATCTCGAAGAATCGCTCATCGACCCCGAGAACTTCGACTCTATTAACAAGTGCGGTTCCGTCGCTGTTGGCAATCAGGCCGCGAACCTGGAGCACAGGCGCAACTTCTGTTTTCAGTTCGGCTGAAAGCTCGCCGGCCAGATCGGCTTGGAAGAATCTGTTTTGCGAGACGAGCGCAAGCTGCGTGCGACCCAGGCGAGCATCGACCATCATCATCAGGCTGTAGCGAACCGAGTCGCCCACGACCAGGGCACCGGTCAAAACAGCCGTGCTAACCGCGACGGCCAGCAGGACGCCCAGGTTCGTCCGCCAGTAGAAGCCGAGGCTTCTCTTGATGAGTTTCCACAAGCTCATGCCCCGCTCCTGCTCTTTAGCAAACCGTTATTCAATTCCATCACGTCCCCGATTCGCTCGGCCAGGCTCAGCGAATGCGTCACCACGACGAGGGCAACCTTTTCGCTTCGATTCAATTCGACGAGCAAATCGGCTATGTTGTTCGAGGAGTCTGCATCCAGCGAACCTGTCGGCTCGTCGGCGAGCAGCAATCCGGGCCTGTTTATCAAAGCCCTGACGACCGCGACACGCTGTCGCTGGCCTCCGGAGAGTTCGCCGGGACGATACCGCAAGTGGTCTCCAAGCCCGACGCGATTCAGCAATTCAACGGCCCTTTCCTGCGCTTGCTTTTTTGAGGAGCGATCCTTATCCACGAGCGTTGGAACGAGGACGTTTTCGAGCACGGTGCACTGCGCCAGGAGATGATGCAACTGGAAAATAAAGCCGATATCCTGATTGCGAACCTTCGCAAGCTCAACGTCGTCGAGTTCTGCCAGGTCCCTGCCTTCTAACAAGACGCGCCCTGCTGAGGGACGGTCAAGCCCGCCTATGATATTCAGCAGCGTACTCTTGCCGCTGCCGGACGGCCCGACGATGACAAGGGACTGGCCTGCTTCGAGTTTTAGCGTTATGTCCTTCAGGACGCAAAGCCCATCTTTTTCGCCGGGCGAGGCATAATTTTTCGCAACGCCAATAAGTTCGAGCATAATTATCCTCTTGGAAATTGCTTTATAATCTCTTCGTATATACGCACGGTTTCGAACGCGGTTTGCTCGACGTCGAATTTTTCAAATACCGCTTCTCTTCCCTTTATGCCCAGTTCTTTCGCACGGTCCGGGTCGAGCAGTAATTGCTCAATAGCCCGGGCCGGCTCGCTTTTGTCATCGGGGTCGTACAGGACGCCGCCTCCGAGAATGTCCATCAATTCGGGAAAGACGCCGCGGGCCGGCTGCACCACCGGAACGCCGGCGGCAAGGGCCTCGAAAACATACAAACCGTAAGAGACGGGCTGCTTCTCCGGCACGCTCAATAGTGAAAGGCTTTGGAGGAAGGCCAGTTTGGCGTCGGAGTCAAAATCATCCAGGAACTCGACGTCGGCGGCAATACCGGCCGAGGCCAGCCTGCATCGAATCTTTTTCAAAAACGCCTCGTCGCCTGCGTTATGCCCGCCGGCTATTCGCAGCTTGGCACCTTTCAACTTTCTGTTTTTCTTGACCGCTATGAAGGCCTCGACCAGGGTATCCAGACCCTTTTCGCTGCACGTCTGCGAGAGAAATCCGATGGTGGGGACATCCGGCTCGCTCCGTCGGGGCTCGGCGAATCCTTCCAGCGATATTCCCACATAGCCTACGTTTATGCGGCCTGCATCGAGCGCGAGCCTTTGCCGCATGAAATCGGCGTAGTATCTGCTCACGGCGACGAAGGCATCTATATCCTTCGCGAGGCGAGTAACTATTTCCCATGCCTGTTCGGAGTAAGGCGAGGGCAGGCCGTCGAGAAAACCATGCTCATCCTGAAGGAGGCAGACCACGGGAACATCGAGCGTTTCTTTGATGCGTTCGACCAGGCCTGCCAGCAGGATATTGGAAAGACAAATAATATCGGCTCTGTTCTCCTCGGCTCCGAGCCAATCGACGAGCCTGTCGAGTTCTTTTATCTGCCTGCCCTGCTCGCCCTGGAGCATTGATATTGTTGTTCGTCCGAGTTCATGAGCGTCGGTCAGGCCGGTTTTGCGGGCGGCCCAACTCAAGATTCTCGGAGAATCGAATATCCGGTCTATCCAGCGCAATAATGATTAGCCACGTATAGGCGTTAAAAACTATAAAATAATTCGTGACAAATCCTGCAAATTCGTGGTTAATATCTATTGGCGACCTTCGTGCCTTTACGGCTTGGTGGCAAAATAAAGGGTTATCCGGCCTTACCGTGGCCCAGGAAAGCAGAATATGAAAGAACTAAACATTGAAGAAGTCCGGCCTCTCATCCGGATGGCAATCGCCGAAGACCTCGGGCAGGGCGATAGAACCAGCGAACTATTTTTCACCGACGACGCCGTGGCCAAGGCGACTATCGTCTCGCGTGAGGAGATAGTTGTCTGTGGGATGGATATAGTAGCCGAGATACTCGCACAATACGATAAGAGACTCAAACTGAAGATTCTTCTCAAAGACAGTAAGGTTGCTCACGTCGGCTCCCAGCTCGCCACAATCGAGGGCCCCCTCCGAGCAATGCTCAGCGCCGAGCGTGTTATCCTCAACTTCCTCCAGCACCTCAGCGGCATAGCCACCACAACAAGCAAATACGTCCGTGCAATCCAGGGCACAAGAGCGAAAATCTACGATACGCGAAAAACAATGCCTGGCTGGAGAATACTCGAAAAATACGCCGTCCGCTGCGGCGGGGGGTACAATCACCGCATTGGCCTGCACGACGGAGTTCTAATCAAGGATAATCATCTTGCACAACTCGGCGAAAACTTTCAGTCCAAACTAAAAAGAATCGTCGCTGAGGCAGGGAAGATCAAGGGCGTAGAATTTGTCGCCGTCGAGGTCGATCACGTCGATCATCAGCTTAACCACGTCCTTAAAATCCCTGGAATCGACATCGTCCTGCTCGACAACATGGGCCAGTGGCAGCTAAAGCACGCCGTCGAAATGAGAGACGAAATGTGCGGCGGAAATAAAAAGCCACTCCTCGAAGCATCAGGCAACATAACATTAGACAACGTCTCGGCTATCGCACAGTGCGGAGTCGATAGAATCGCCATCGGCGCAATCACACATTCCGCCCGCGCAGTCGATATCGGGCTTGATAGATAGCCTATGCCCTCCCTGAAGAACGATATCCTGAACCCCGACAGGATAAAGGCCGATCTTAGCGCCGCGCGCATCGGCCGAGAAGTAATCGTCTTCAAATCGACATCGAGCACAAACGACATCGCAGCGGAATACGCCGCAAACAAGGAAAACGATCGTCTGGCAATCTTCGCCGAAGATCAAACCGCAGGCCGAGGCCGCGCAGCCAATAAATGGCTCTCCGCCCCCTCGGAAAGCATCCTCTGCTCGATTCTCTTGACCGATTGCCCGTTAAATCCCGAACTTCTCTGCCTCACCGCAGCCGTAGCAGTCGCCGAGACAATCGGCCAAGCCGCCAAAATCAAATGGCCCAACGACATCTTTCTAAATGATAAAAAGGTCGCAGGCATCCTCCTCGAATCCAAAGCCCAAAACTACGGCCCGGCATACATAATCGGCATCGGAATAAACTGCCACCAGCGGAAAGATTCTTTCCCCCCCGAACTAAGACCCATCGCGACAAGCATCGACATAGAAACGCAGACAACCTGCAGCCGCATTTCAATTGCAAGGAGACTCCTCGCCTGCCTCGACCACCAACTCGCAACAGCCCAACGCGACAGCACCCGCATAATCGACCAATGGCGAGAACTAAGCATCCAACTCGGCCACAGAATAACACTAATCTACAACGGCCGAAAATTCACCGGAAACTGCATCGGCATAGACCCCCAAAAAGGCTTGATCCTCCAACTCGACACCGGAGCCGTCCGAATGTTTGACGCCGCCCACACAACCATCGCCAAATAGCAGCAACCCAAAATGTCATTCCGGACGTGGCCCGAGCCGCCGGGCTTCGAAAGTACCCTTATCGACAATGATCGGCCCTGAACCAAATGCTGAGTGATTCTCAACGACAAAAAAACTATTATGCTCTTCAGCGACTACCACTGAACCGACGAACTTCCCTCCTTCTCTTTCAATGAACCGAGCCGCTGCATCCGTGACCTGATCGTACAATTGCTTATCTTCGGCGTCTTTGAATCCCCAGACGCGCATCCTTATCTTCCTGTGTGGCGAGATCACGCTGCGCCTCTCGTGAGCAACAACCAAAGGCTGCCTCTTCGGCTCCGACGTATCCAGCCACAGAACAAACACCCAGCCTTTGGAGAATGGAAACGGCGCCTTCCCGAGCATAATGCCCGATTCAAGGGTGGGCCACCGGTCGTAGAATATGAAAACAACATTCGGATCCTTCCACTTTCCCGCAGCCACTTCAATAACCTCGAAAACCGCCTGATACCAATGCCTTACCCAGTCTCCCTTGGTGGTCTTGCCATACTCCTTCAGGCCCACGCACCTCGCGATTAATTCCACATCCGCCTTCTTCGGCTCATCCGGGTAAACCGTATAAACCGGAACATCCTCAGCCAATCGCGCGTTAACTTTCTGCGGCGGAGATCCGGGCCCGCAACCAGCCAGGATCAACGCACAGAATCCCGTTAAAAACACCCCTTGCCGGAACAACGCTCTAATCATATTTATGTGCTCCTTAACCAGATCATTATAGCAAATGCTTAACACTTGTGCTCGATAATCTTAAAAAACGCCAACACCATCTATAACGCCGCAAGACGTAATTTAGTTCACTTAATTTCCAGTTTCCCCCCGCGAGGTGGGGGATGTTTTTTACTTTACGGGGCTTACTGCCGGTCTTATAATAAATGGTGTTGAGGATTTGTCTGATATCTTTGGGTTGAATTGCATTATGACAGAAAAAATTACAAAAGAGAAGAAACAAGAATGTATATTCGGGCCGGTCCCATCCAGAAGATTGGGACGTTCGCTGGGGGTCGATTTGGTGCCCTTTAAAACCTGCAGTTATGATTGTATCTATTGTCAACTCGGCAAAACAACCAATAAAACAACCAAAAGAAAAGAATGGGTGCCGATTGATGTTGTTACCGAGCAGCTCAAAGCCAAACTCATTTCCAGGCCTGATTATATAACACTGTCCGGCTCAGGCGAACCGACGCTTTTCTCACGACTTGAAGACCTCATTTCCAGGATTAAAGACATTACTGATATTCCCGTAGCTGTGCTTACAAACGGTTCGCTGTTATGGCTGCCCGAAGTAAGAAAGGCCTTGAAATCCGCGGATTTGGTTGCTCCATCGCTCGATGCGGGAAGCAGCCGGATATTTCAATACGTCAATAGGCCCGACAGCGATATAACTTTCAGTAAAATGTTGGATGGATTAGTGAAATTCCGCGATGAATACTCCGGCAAATATTGGCTTGAAGTTTTTCTCATAGCCGGCGTAACTACTCCGGATGCGGAAATCAGCAGGTTAGCTAACTGTATAAATTCGATCCGCCCTGATAAAGTTCAGGTGAATACCGTTACTCGACCTCCCACAGAAGATTTCGCAGAGCCTGTTCCGGAAAAACAGTTAAAAACACTAACTGCACAATTATATGAAAATGCGGAAGTAATCGCTGATTACAGCAATGTTCATAAACAACAGGATTTTTCCGCTCGTCGTGAAGATGTCCTGACACTTTTGAAACGCCGGCCTTGTTCAATTGAAGATATTGCCGCCGGCCTTGGCCTTCATCGAAATGAAGTTGTTAAGTATATAGAAGAGTTGTCCTCGAAAGGTGAAATCGAAGCAAAGCCACAGCATGAACAACTCTATTATAAAGCGGTCGTTCCATAAAAAATTGAAACATAATTTCCAAAGTCCAGGCAGTTTTAGATCGAGGCATAGTGATGCCGATAGAGAAACGAATGATGTGTTTCGGTTTTTGCGAACCCAACCGGATGACTCGCTGCGGCATAGGCCCCTGGTTTTCCATCATCACGGTGATCAGCGGTGTACTGGCGGGGTGGTTGACACATCGGCGCCCCGAACTGTTTACGATACATAGGATTCCATTTTGGTTTTTGGCTTCGTTGGCAAGTGTTTTAGTGTTTGTAGGCATGGTCGTTTATATTATTGCTCTAAGGAGATTCAATCAAGGTTACAGACAGGGAGAATTGGTGACCCAAGGCCCGTTTGCCGTGGTGAGACATCCCATTTATGCCGCCTGGATATTGCTAATCTGCCCGGGTGCAGCCTTGTTCTTCCGGTCGTGGCCCATGCTCATGCTCCCCGTGGTTGCGTATATCGGTTTCAAGGCCTTTATCCACCGGGAAGACCGCTACTTGAAAAACCGGTTTGGACAGGCATATCAGGACTACAGGGCATGCACCAATGAACTATTTCCCGTTCGGTTTTTCAAAAGAATCACGAAGCCGTTTTATTAATATTGTAATGCTCCAGAGAAAAGGATACATAGATCTCTCTGGAGAGTTGGCTTACAAGGATCGCCAACAACGGTAATTCGCGGCGGAGATATGAAGACATTGGACCTGACGCCCTGTAAGCGGCAAAGGGAATTTTTGAAAAGAAGAATTGCGCGAGGCGGAAGGCGACTATGAAGGGACGTCACCAGCGTTGAGAGGGGTGCTTTGCCGGAACAACAGCAGGAGGAGGGAAGATAGGCGATATGCAACAGTGCCGCTATGATGCAGCTACATTGTTGCATAACATACGGGCGCTTGGATTAAACCTTGGCATCGACGATCGGCACGACGGCGCCATTGTTCGATATGCCCACAAGCTGGCTGATATCGGCCATGAACCTTAGCAGGAGCGCAACTTTATTCTTGACGTGTATTCTGCGGTATATGTTTTTGATGTGCGTCTTGACGGTTCCCTGCCTTATGCCGAGGGTTTCGGCTATTTCCTTATTGCTCAGACCATGGCAGACAAGCTTGGCTACTTCGAGTTCTCGCGGGCTGATATGGTAGCGTCTTTGGATATACGACCAGTGCTTTTCATCGAGCAGAATTACGTTTGGGCGCTCATACGGCGAGTCGCTCGGGCCGAGATATTCGGTCGCTGATCTTGGAAACTGCTGCATCATTGTCCTCCTTCATTTGAAAGTTTCTCAAGCAGATTATTCACCTCGGCCAGGTCGTCTGGTGACAATCCGCCTACTTTGTCGTTCAGTCGCAAGGCCTTATTCAGATTCTCCACGGATTCATCGGTCCGTTTTGCCTTTGCGAGTGCTCTTGCGAGGTGGAAATGGGCTGCTGTAACTGCTGCGGTATCCTCCGGATAGAGCTTTATGCACTCAGAAAAATCCCGGATGGCATCATCGAATCTTCCCATTCGGTAGTACGCAACACCGCGCGTATCGATCAAATCGATGTACTCCGGCGCCAGGGCCAAACCTTTTTCGGTCAGCTCGATCGCTTCGGCGTGCTTGCCCTGATTCTCGCAGATGATCCACGCCAGGTTATTCATGGAGACGACGTCATCGGGCTTAATCTCAATAGCTCTTCGATAGAACTCTGCCGCTTCGTCGTCACGACCTTGAGTCTGCATTAAGACGGCAAGCGTTCCGACAATCTGAATATCGCGGGGGCGGTCTGCGAACATTAGTCTGAGCACGCGTTCACCGGCCTTCTTCGGAGCCTCGCCTTCATTTGACGCCAGAATCCCGGCCATAGCCCGCGGAGTCTGAATGTCTTCAGGATGCCTGCGATACCAATCGACGGCCTGACGCTCAATTTGGTCCCAGAGTTTATCCTTCTCGAACATCCTCACCATCGCCATGGCCGGGCTTGAGTCGTTGGGTTCTTCGGCAATGAGCGAATCCAATTCGGCTTTGGCTTCCGTCTTCTTGTTGTTGCTGTACATTGCCGTTGCCAGGGCGGTACGGCATATTCGTCTATATGAGGCATCGCATTTAGTCAGATGCTCCCTTAGCAGGCTCTCGGCTTTGTCCGCCTCATCGGCTGCAACGTAAACATCGGCCAGGCTAAGCGCGACAACTATGTCGTTGGGGTCGAGAACCAACAACTGCTTGAACGTGGCAATGGCCAGGAACGGTGACTTTGAAGCCTCGGCCTGGGCCTTTAGCATCAGGAGTTCTTTATCCCTTTCATTGTGGACAAGCCCTTCGAGGATTGTGTCTATCGCTCTGGCGGAGAGCCCCTGCCTCATCAGAACTCTCGCCAAGATACGCCAGGCAGAGACGAATTTGGGGTTATCTTCCGTGAGCTTCTCGAGTATCCGTACGGCGTTTTCGATGGCAGGCGCCGTCGCCTCAGCGAGCAGGGTTCTGGCCTTGCGTAACCTCATTTCCGAATCGTTTGGATTGGCTTTTAGGGAACGGTCGATGACGGCCTGTGCCTGTCGCATTTTGTCGCGTGTGCGGGCTTCGAGGAACATGTCCACGGCTCGTCTTTGAACGCCCCTGTCGTCCGGCGCCAGTTCAAGAGCCTTTTCTATGTCGGCCATCGCCTTGACTTTTTGGCCTGTCAGGCCGTAGAAATCGCTTCTTGCCGCCAATATATTAGGATTCTCCGGGTCCGCCGCTACGGCGCGGTCGAAATCCTCGCCTGCTTTATCGAGTTGTTCGAGAGAAATATACGTTCTGGCTCGAATGATATAGGCCGAGGCATTTTTATTATCCTCGACTATCTGATCACAGAGCTTCAACGCCTCATCAGTTTTGCCCTCTCGAACATACAGCCGCACCTGGGCTACGAGTGTCGGCATTGCGTTAGGATCCTTTGCCCGCAGTTCGTCGAGGAGCTTCCTTGCATCGTCAAATTCATTCTGCTCTATCTTCAGCAGGGCAAGCGACAAGCCCACCGAAACATTGTTGGGGTCCGTCACGAGATATTCGCCAAGCATATCGGCGGCCGAACCCAATTCGCCGCGCCTGATGAGGTTCTGTAATTGCAGGTTCTGAAGCTGGGGACTGGTAAGCCCCTCTTTTGAAATACGATTTAGAATCTCGGCGGCTTCGTCGTATTCTTGTGCGTTGAAAAGCGCGGTGACGGTAAGAACAATGAGCTGGACATTTCTCGGAGACCTGCTAAGAGCCTCTCTGAACGTTGCCAGAGCTGTTTCCGACCGGCCGCTGCGCTGGTATGTCTGAGCCAGCATAACTCGACTGGTCAGGTCGTCCGGATTAGCGAGCAGGTTTTCCTTTAGAACCGAGATTATCTCAGAACTTCGGCTGCTAAACTCGTCTCCGTTGAACCAAATTCTCGCCTGCTCGAATCGCCATTGCCAGCCGTCTTCGCCCTCGATAGACTTTATTTCATCGATGAGCTTCTGGGCCTTTTCAGAATCCTCGGCGACGGGCTTGCTGTTAAGCAGTCTGCGTTTTACCCGGATACTGTCCGGGTCTTCTTTTGAGAGTTCATCGAGCAGGGCATAAGAATCGTCGGGTCGTCCCCACTCTTGGTACAACTGCGCCAGCAAGAGGCCCAACTCGATACGGGCGACAGGCTCCTTCATTCGCTCCAACGCCTGCTTGACAACCGCTTCGCTTTTCTGGGGATTTCCCCGGCGGTCCAGCATCAATGCGAGGCGCCCGACCGGTTCTGCGGCTTCGGGAAAATCGTTCACAACCTGATTTAACATCTCGATAGCACGGTCTTTTTTTTCTTGTCCCTCCTGGGCGGCCAGCAGCCCGACCTCGGCCATTGCGACTTCGTATTGGGACGGATATTTTTTCTTCATTTCAGCGACAAGCTCGGCTGCTTCGTCGAATTGCCCGCGTTGAATCTTAATCTGAAGCTCCAACAGCCCGGCCTGCATATTGCCGCCTTCGGCAGTTTTAAGTAAAGCCAGCCTGGCTGTTACATCCTCCCATGCCTGCGCATCGGCGGCGGGGTCGCCGGCCAACAACTGCACACGGGCCCTAATGTTCAAGAAAGCAGCCTCTGAATTGTTCGGGGCTAACTGTAATGCTCTTCGGGCTTGTTCGGCGACACCGGTCCAATCCCCGGTTTTCGCCAACAGTCCGGCCAAAGCCAAATGTCCTGCAAACGAATTCGGGTTCTGGGAAAGAAAAGCGGTCAACTGTCGCATTGCCGACTGAGTATCGCCTATGGCCGACAGTGCTCCGGCCAGGCTCAATTGAGCCTGCGGGGTCTTGTTGCCGAGCGATACAGATTGCTGCCAATACTTCGCAGAGGCTCGCAGATCGCCCTTCTGTTCAGCCAACATGGCGCGGAGACCTGCGACCATCCACGGATTGATATCTTTTTGGTTCAACTTCTCGATGCATTCAGCGGCGCGTTGCGATTCTCCCGCCATTATGAATAATTCCGCGGCTCTTGGCATGAATTCCCAGGGCATTGCGGAAAGGCTTTCAAGGCCGTCCTCGGCGACCTCTATGGCCTTCTGTTTGGAATTTGATTTTATAGCAAGCTGAGCCCATATATTCCAGAGAGCCGTATTCTGGGATTCTTTCTCCCTGACCGCTATCAGATGCTTCTCGGCCTTGTCGAGCAGCCCGGCATTTAGGTATTCGCCGGCCAACATTATCCTCACATTTTCCTCGGTGAGATCCAGCTTCTCGGCTTTTTCGAGTTGGTCTAATGCCTTGTCTTTTTCGGCAGTCCTCAGGTAAAAATCCGCCCGTGAAATATAGGCCACGGCTGAATCAGGGTTCTTCTTGACTGCTTCGTCGTACCAATAGGCGGGGGTCTCATTTTGTGCGAACTCAGCGGGAGACTGCCCTGCCATTTGACCGAGGTGCCCATAAACCATAACCTGATTTGGCTCGTCGGCTATGATTCTCCGGAACTCGGAGATTGCTTCGGGGAACTTCCTATTGCCGGCCAATGCAGTGGCGTACATTTTCCGGACTTCCAGATCGTCCGCCTTGTCTAAGAATTCCTTTGCTATTCTCTCTGCCTCTCCGGAAAGCCGCAGCATATTGAGATGCAGACCGACAAGCAGCCTGGCAGCTTCGGAATTGGCTGGATCCTGCCTTAAGATAGTGTTATAAGTCCCTATCGCCTGCTGAACATTATTGCGCTTGAGCGGTATAATGTGCAAATTCGCATCGGCGTACTTGAGCATTGCCGGGATGTTGTCTTTATAGACACCGACATACCTACCGAGGTAGCTGGCCGCTTCTTCGTATCTTTGCTCCTCATAGGCCTTGTTTCCAAGCTCGAGTCCGCGTTCGGCCCTTGTTTCTCTCTGCCATTGGCGCAACACATAAGCGGTCACTCCGAGAACCATAACCCCCACAATCAGGACTATAGCCAGCTTCCAGTTAAAATATCTCCTCGCCATTTTCCTATCCTTTCACATCAAAAAGAGATTGTTTTTCAAAACTGGCTGATGAAACTACCGACAAGTTTCTTCATTGTTAATGCACAAATCCTCAAATCCGTTCCGAACGAGATATCTCTGACGTACCTGGTATCGTAGTGAATCCATTCCTGGAAGTCCTGCCCGGGCTTTCTTGTTCTGTAAATCTGCAGGAGCCCCGTTATGCCGGGCCTGACCGAGAGTCTGGCGTCTCGCCAGGACGGACACAACGTATTCTCCGATTCCGGCGAAGGCCTGGGGCCGACGACGCTCATCTGGCCGAACAGGACGTTGAAGAATTGAGGTATTTCGTCGATATATGTATTTCTAAGGAATCTTCCCACTGCGGTAATCCTGGGATCGTTATCGAGCTTGAATTGAGGCCCGTCAACCTGGCTGGCGACTCTTAGTTTGTCCTGTATCCTGTCGGACCCGGTTCGCATTGTCCGAAACTTGAGGCAATCGAACGACTTTCCGTAGCGCCCCTGTCGCTGGTCTTTGTAGAATACCGGGCCGGGGGAAGTCAACTTCACCGCCAGCGCGATGAACGGCATTACCGGTGCAAACAGCACGAGGACAACCGTCGCAAAGACCACATCGACTATTCGCTTGAAACCTCCCGCATAGGAAAATCTTCTCCAATTGCGAAAAACGCCGCGGGTAAATTCGGGTTTCTTGAACTCAGCGATGCCTCGACACATCGGTCTTGAGGCGCAACTGTCAAAGTCGGCACGCCCCTGCATCCGGTGCGGCGGCCCCATCATTATTGAATCCCGCACAAAACTGTCTTTCGGAACGCGAACATCCGAACCGATGATCGAGGAGCTTATAACGGCGCCTCGTTCAATTTTCGCTCTGTCGCCGATGATGCTCGGTCCTGCAATGATAACATCCGGATCAAGACGAACATTCTCTCCGAACAGCACGTTTCCAACAAATCTCGGTTTGCGCTGTGTGGTATCTTTGTTGTCGGCTCCGTTGAAAATCGGCGTCTGAGATTCGCAGGACGCGGTGAAAACACCTGCTCTGCACAGGCCCAGCAGCCCATCTTTTGTTTCGATGTCCAGTGCTGATCCGGCTATTTTGACAGCGCGACAATTCAAGCCGTTTGAGCGTGACGCTGCCAAAAGAGCGGAGAATGATCCAGAAAGAATAGCGTTATCCAAGATTCGCTCTATTATATCGGTTTTGATAAAAAGATGATGCGGCCAATCGGGCGGCATTGGAGCCAACTCGGCGGAATCATCGTACAACCTCCGAAACCCTGCGACTTTGCCGTGAACTGTGGGGCGAACCTTTTCAGATGTCGCCAAGAGTTGCGATTCGGCATTAACCGCGAGAAGGTTTGCGTCAATGCCGGCCAATACGTTGTCGAGCAGATCGTTATTGATTTGCGTGACGAAGCGTCCGTTGGAAATAACAAGCCAGTTACCCAGTTTGGCGTTGGCCGGCAAATCGTCGCGGATCGATATTCTTTCGGCATAAGAAACAATCCGCACCGACTCGACCGCACGAGGCTGAACGTCCCAGCTTTCCGGGACAAAGCAGACGGTCTCGGTGCGGCCGGCGCCTGAAGAAGCGCTCGCGGAAGGTTCGCCGGCATTGATCCATGCCGAACTCCTGCTCAAAGCGCCGAACACGACGCCGGCGACAGGCCGGCTGGAAACGGCCATCCTCAACAGACCGCCGGCCTTGGCGGCTGATGCGTCCGGGTTGTTATGTATAATAATCAAATTCATGCGTTCACTGAAGGCGTCCCGGTATTCTCCGGGCGGGTCGGATAGAACCGGGGAGCCGGGGCTTTAGTAAGAATCTGCGATAAGTCACGCTCTCGGAATATCAAGTCGTAGTGCTGGCGAATGTGTACCGCGTCGCGGAGGCGGCGGCCGATCGGCTGGACTCGTACGTGCGCGGACTACAGCGCTACTTGAATCTTGCCGGCAAGCATAATCTATTGTTGTATCAGTAGTTACAAAAATTCTGCTGAACATCAAGAATCAAATTGGCTATTAGGGCACTTTGGCGAATCCGCCGCTCGGTAACTTGCGATCAGAGTGTCAGATATCGTAAGCAATAGTACAAGAAGAATCGTTGTTGCAAAATGCCAAACCTGTCATTACACTGCTGAGCCTTTGGCCGGTGGTTGAGCCGGTTTAGCCGACTTGCAGCCGGTCGGCGTTTTTTGATAGGTGTTTATGAGGACTTATCTCGATTGTATTCCTTGTTTTGTTCGGCACTGCCTTGAGGCAGTGCAGATGACGACTGACGATGAGCAGATTCGCGAACAGGTTCTTCGCCGGGCGTTGCGTCTGGCCAGCGAGGTTGATTACTGTCAGAGTCCGCCGGCGACGGCGCAAAGGATGCATCGATTCATTCGTGAAGTTACCGGCGTCAGAGACCCCTATTTCGATGTGAAGAGCCGCTTCAACAAATTGGCTTTGAAAATGCACCCTGAATTGAAGAAACTGATCGAATCGAGTGTCGATCCTCGGGCCACGGCGGTTCGCCTGGCGATTGCGGGCAATATCATCGACTCAGGCGTCAATCTGGAGATATCGCCCGAGAAAGTCGAAGATGCTGTCAGTGAGTCACTAAGGCGTCCGCTGGATTCGCAGGCCCTGGAGGAATTCAATCAGGCTACAGGCCAGGCCCGGGACATTCTTTATCTGGGCGACAACGCAGGCGAGATTGTCTTCGATCGGCTGCTAATCGAGCAGTTGCCTTGCGAGAAGATTACCTTCGTCGTCAGGGGCGGTCCGATTCTGAATGATGTTCTGGCTGAGGATGCCGAGGCTGTTGGGCTTACGGATATAGTCCGCGTTATCGATAACGGCTCGGATGCGCCCGGTACTATTCTGGCCGATTGCTCCGAGGAATTTCGACGCCGATTCGAGGGTGCGGATGCGGTCATTGCCAAGGGGCAGGGCAATTACGAGACGCTCAGCGACGTTGACAGGGATATGTTTTTTATGCTCCAGCCGAAGTGCAAGGTTCTTGTCGAACATCTGGGCCGTGAAATGGGTAGTCTTGCACTGATACACAAACGCAGAAACGAATCCTGAAAAGGAGATTGGGTAATGCCGATATTTGAATACGAGTGTCGTGATTGCGGGCATAGGATGGAATTCCTTGAGAAGAGTCTCGGCAAGCACAAACATGCCTGCGAGCAGTGCAAAGGCACGAATTTAGAGAAAATGCTCTCAGGGTTCTCTGTTGGCCGCAGCGTACCGTCAATTTGCGGCACATGCCCGACGGGGCCATCGCCAGGCGGGCTATGTCCATCCGGCGGTTGCTGCGGGGCATAGGATTTTTCAGGATTTTACTGCGGCTGGTTTGGCGAGGCGATTGCCGGGGGTTCGTTGGGGCCGGTTGGTTTAGGCGTTTCTTTTTTGGGTTCGTCCAATAGCCGGGCCACTGCTTCTTGTGCGGGCTGTCGGTTGTTTGCGGAGGCTGTTGCGGTATTTAGCAGGTCGCACCACCAGCATATATACGGGCTGTTGGTCTTAGTGAATTTGCTGCCGAAGCCGATACTGCCGGCGAAATCAGTCTTGCCGGCCGGGCTTGCCGAGATTATCAGCGCTGCGAAGCTCCAGATTAGAACCCCGCCTAAAAAGCCCAAAACTGCTGCGCCGAGATTGTCTAATATCTTCGGGAATGAGACCCTGAATCGCCCGGTGAGCAACGTGACGGATATAATCCACAGAATGAAGAAGATTCCCGCCGCCAGCGCCGTCAAGGTTAAGGCGTTTCCGTATGAGGTCTCACCGGCTCCTGGCAGCGTTTCTATAATCACGGGCGTCAAGTATATAGCCGTATAGACGGATACGACGATATTGAAGAGCATTGTCCACGTCTCGTAGAAGCCTCTTCTAACCGCCAGCCAGACAAAGAATCCGCCGACCAGAATGCCCGTCCAAAATACCATAAGATTTATCCTATCACTCTCTTGAGTTCCGCCAGGCTCGTCTGCCCTAAAGCCACTCTCTTGAGTCCCTGCTGCCTGAGTTTAACTTTGTCTCTTCTGGCGCCTTCCGTCCTCAATTGGGAGATCAAGGCGGTATTCTCGGCGATATCCGCCCTCAATTCGTCGCTTATTACAAGGGGGTCGCAGATTGCCATTCGTCCGAAGTATCCGGTTCCTTCGCATCTTTTGCATCCTTTTGCTTCGTACATGGCTCCGTGGTCGATTCGCTTTTTGGTGAATTCCGCTATCAGTTCCGGACTCAGTTTGGCAGGTCTCTTGCAGTGTTCGCAGAGCCTGCGCATGAGCCTCTGCGAGACCAGCAGATTCAATCCGGACGACAGTAAAATCGGCGAGACGCCCAAATCCAAGAGCCTGGTCAAGGCCATTGCGTTGCTGTCGCAATGCACGGTCGCCAGTACGAGATGTCCGGTCTGCGCCGCGCGAAGCGCGATCTCGGCGGTCTCCTCATCGCGTATCTCGCCGATGCATATCACATCCGGGTCCTGCCGGAGGATATTTCTCAGAGTCTTGGCGAAAGTGATGTCGGCTTTCGGGTTTATCTCAATCTGGCTTGCCTTCGGGAGAACCGCTTCGATGGGGTCTTCCACCGTTATAACGTTGCGCGTCTTGCGGTCTATCTCGTTGAGCATTGCGTACATGGTCGTCGTTTTTCCACTGCCCGTCGGCCCGCACATCAGAATCATCCCGGATGGTTTGTCGATTGCCTTTTTGATGATCGAATAGTGCTTCTTCGGCATCCCCATATCGGCAAGACGAAAAGTTTCGGCTGTTTGATTGAGCACCCTGATTGCGATCTTCTCGCCATAGAGCACCCCTGCGCTTGCCACCCGAAAAGAAGCGGTTGCGTCCGGCAGTTTTGCCTTGAAAGCTCCGTCCTGGGGTCTTCTCTTTTCGGCGATATCCATGCTGGAAACCGCCTTAATGCTGTTGATAACCGCTTTGGCGGTCTCTTTGTTGAGTGTTGTGAGCGTTCTGAGCACGCCGTCTATTCGCAGCCTGATTGTGTAAGTCGATTCGTCGGCCGGGTCGATTAGTATGTCGCTGGCGCGTCCGTCCAGGGCGTTGGAAATCACCCACCCGGTCAAATCCAGGATATGGCCTTTCCGCCTCTTCTTATCGTTGTGTCCATACACCTCGTCGATGCTTCTGCCCGATGAATCGAGCAGTTGAATCCCCGAATCGGGTTTGGAGCTTTGCGAGCGTCCGCTGCGCAGGTAGTCGAAGGCCTCTCGCATTCTTTCGCCGGCTATCTGGAGGGTGCTGTCGCTGGTTGACGACGATTTCTTTGCTATATCTATTATATGCAGGAAAAGCAGGAGTATCGGGCCCGTGATGAAGGTGGCCATGACGGCTGCCGATTTGCGGTTCTTGGGCACCAAAGGGCTGAACTGGACTACCTGAACGAGGTAAAGGCAAAGATATACCCAAAGCACCAGGCCAATCAGCCTGACCGGGCTAAAAGGCAACTGCGCGAATACAGAATTCGAGAATACCGAACAAGCCTGATTAAAGGCCAATACCTGCATACAAATCGCCTACTCAATAAGTAAGGAACACACGAAGTCCACACTATCCGAATAATACACTCCGCTCAGCCGAAAAGATATGATAAATTAACAAATATATCGGCCAATTCTGGTTCAAGCGGGTTGACTAATACTACAACGCTGCTTACGCTGCAATAATGCGCTCTATGTATCCCGGGAGATGCGTTTATCGCCTTTGGGCTGCCG
The DNA here is from genome assembly GCA_041322395.1 of Sedimentisphaerales bacterium. Classification (GTDB taxonomy): domain Bacteria; phylum Planctomycetota; class Phycisphaerae; order Sedimentisphaerales; family Anaerobacaceae; genus JAFGCD01. The sequence continues at coordinate 695,867 of JBGLNQ010000001.1, read as the reverse complement.
GCAGAACCGCAAACCCATCCCGACGTACGTCGGGACTGTGCCGGAGACGAATTTACTATTGTTTTTGCCCGACAATATTTTCCCCCCAAAGTTTGGGACGATACTAAAGTTTTTCGAGTTCGCCCAAGAAGTCGCCTGAGTCATCCATATCAGGATCCAAGTCTATGTCCCCATCGAGATCCGCATCGGCATCGGCATCTACATCCAGATCCAGTAAATCATCCTCTTCATCGTCGGCAGCGGTCAGTATCGGCTCATCCGGGGGTGTTTTTTCGCCGTTATCCCGAGGCGGGACGGTTTTTTGCGGTTGGCCGTCGATCTGAAGCTGAAATGTCAGTGGTCCGACCCTCAGGTAATCGCCCGGTTTCACGAGAGTTTCGCCGTTGATCTGCTTTCCGTTGATGAAAGTTCCGTTGCGCGATTCGAGGTCGCGGATTTTCAGAACCTCGCTGTTGCGGTCGAATTGGCAATGCCTTCTTGATACGTCTTCGAGGGGAATACACAAATCGCAATCTTTCCGCCTGCCGATCACGGTAATGCTGCTCGGCAAAGCAAAGCTCTTTTGCGAACCGTTCTTCTTGAATAGGATCAAGTTTACGACCATCAAAACCTTCCTCTCGAAAGGTCAAATCTTGCCACATCTTCTATTGTAGATTATACAGCCTGGAGCCGCCCAAAGCAATCAATAAATCGCCCGACAAACAATATTCCTCGAACTGACCTGTGGTCAGTTCGAGAATATTTAATACTGTTGACACGCCTGTTCTGTTCGCTTAGAGTCACATAAGTCCGTTAATCGGTTTTTGTTGCTGAAACGCAAGATTGGTTTCCAGATGTATCGGTTTTCGCATAAAACGGCCAAAACCCCGCGTATAACGCGGGGCTAAATGGTATCTGTTGCTTTTGGGCAACAGATACTGAATAGGCGGTTATGACCCGTTTTCTTATGATAATTCGTGTATTTATCGGCGGGCTTTTTTGGTGGCGGCATTTGTGCAAAGTGCGGCTTGACAACCCCTGCCCGGCCGATATACTCATAGTTAAATTTGAAAGGTTGGTTTAGCGGTAGATATATGGCAGAAGTAACATTGCCTGACGGCAGCAAGCTGGACATTGCCGACGGCTCAACGGTAATGCAATTAGCCGAGCAAATAGGCCCAGGCCTTGCCAAGGCGTCCGTTGCCGCGAAAATTGACGGCCAATTGGTGGATTTGTCCACCCCCCTCACCGGCCAAATAGCCGTTCAAATCATCACGCTCAAAGACGATGAAGGCATAGAAGTTATGCGCCATAGTTGCGCACACGTCATGGCCGAGGCCTTATGCAGCATTTGGCCCGAGACGAAACTGGTCTATGGGCCTGCCGTCGAGGACGGATTCTATTACGATATCGACCTTGACGAGGCTATCAAGCCGAGCGATTTTGGGCGAATCGAAGAGAAAATGCGTCAAATCGCCAAAGCCGAGAGCCCCTTTGTTCGCACGAACATGTCCAGAGCCGAGGCCCTGGAGAAGCTCGCCGGCGATAAGTACAAGACCAACAACATAGAACGGGCGGACGGCGATGTGATGAGTTTCTATTCGCATTCCGACGGCTTCGAGGATTTGTGCCGGGGGCCGCATGTGCCCAATACGGGCAAGATCGGCAGTTTTAAGGTTATGTCGGTGGCCGGGGCGTATTGGCACGGCGACCCGACGCAGAAAATGCTGCAGCGAGTATATGGCACGTCTTGGCCGACTAAAAAAGATCTCGACGGCTTTCTGCACAGGCTCGAAGAGGCCAGGAAACGCGATCACCGCGTCCTGGGCAAGCAAATGGATCTCTTCAGCTTTAACGATTCAGGCCCCGGCTTTGCGTTTATGCACCCCAACGGGATGGTGATCTGGAATTCAATCGTTGAATTCTGGCGGGCGGTGCACGATAAATACGGCTATCGCGAGATTAAGACGCCTATCATCCTCAATGAGGAGCTTTGGCACAAGAGCGGCCATTGGGATAATTACAAAGAAAACATGTATTTCACCACCTTCGACGAGACCAACTACGCAATAAAGCCTATGAATTGCCCCGGCGGATGTCTGGTCTATAATAGTCGAAAGCACTCATATCGCGAATTCCCGATGCGCATAGCCGAATTGGGGCTGGTGCACCGCCATGAGGCCAGCGGCGTTATGCACGGGCTTTTCCGAGTCCGGCAGTTCACTCAGGACGACGCCCACATATTCTGCACTCCCGATCAGATAGAGGGTGAGATAATTGGCGTAATCGAGCTTACTTTCGAGTTGTACAAGGCTTTCGGATTCGAGGACCTGCATATCGAGCTTTCGACGAAGCCTGAAAAACACATCGGGTCGGATGAAATCTGGGAAACCGCCACGGCCGCCCTCGAAGCCGCCCTCAAGCACAAAGAGATAGACTACAAGATCAACGCCGGCGACGGTGCCTTCTACGGGCCGAAAATAGACTTCCATATCAGAGATTGCCTGAAAAGATCGTGGCAATTAGGCACAATTCAACTGGATTTCTCGATGCCGGAGCGTTTTGGCCTGGTCTATACCGACAAGGACAACACTGAAAAGACTCCTGTTATGATTCACAGGGCTATTCTCGGCTCGTTTGAGCGGTTTATCGGTATTCTCATAGAGCATTACGGGGGCAGTTTTCCGCTATGGCTCGCACCGGAACAGGTCAGGGTTATGCCGATAAGCGAAAAGACCAATGATTACGCCAAAACCATCGAGAATAGGCTGAAAAACGCGAAGTTGCGCTGTAGTTGCGACTTTTCGGATGAAAAAGTCGGCGCAAAAATCGCCCGAGCCTACGGCGACAGGCTGCCCTATATGTTAGTCGTAGGCCCGAAGGAGGCCGAGACAAACGCTGTGAACGTTAGGATTCGAGGGTTAAAAGAGAACATAAACATTGGAATCGATGAGTTTCTGGCTGGGGCGGGGAAAAAAATCGCCGACAAAAAAATAGATTTATCGCTTCCTGACTGATTTTATTGCAGTCAATTGGTATAATAGTGAGACGACTTATCTGAAGCTATAAGCTGCGTAAACGATATTTTTTGATAAGGAAAGGTGGTACACGATAAGTAAGCGAGGCTTAAGGATAAACGGAGGAATTAAAGCCCCCAAAGTTCGGCTAATCGATGAAGAAGATACTCAGTTGGGTGTCGTCGAGCGGTATCAGGCCTTGAATAGAGCCCTTGAGGCAGGCCTCGATCTGGTTGAGGTCGCCCCTTCAGGCGATCCGCCTGTCTGCCGAATTATGGACTACGGCAAGTGGCAGTATGAGCAGAAGCGAAAGCTGCGAGATGCGGACAAGAAGAATGTTCGTCATACCGCAACGCTCAAGGAGATCAGGCTGCGCCCTGAGACGGAGCAGCACGACCTCGATATCAAGACCAAGCACGCACGTCAATTTCTGGAAAAAGGGCATAAAGTGCAGTTTACGGTATTCTTCCGGGGTCGTCAGATGCTCCACCGGGATCACGGTTACAAAAAGCTCGAGAGTATCGCCGAGTCTCTGGTGGATTTGGCGAAGGTCGAGCGGGCCGTGAGCATGACCGGAAGGCGCATGACGCTGTTGTTAGTGCCGAAATGACCTGAAAAGGGCGATTTTTAGGGCTGTTTTCAGGTGTGGGCAGGTGTTGAGTTTATTTTTCGAGGCTTGACGCCTTGGGGGTTTTATTCCGGTAGGTAGTATGTAGAGGTATCTGGGTTTCAGGACGCCAATGCCGGGACTGCGCGGGGGGCTTTGTGTCTATTTGTCTCTTTTCGGAAGATTTTCTGCACTCAAGCCTTGACATTCTCCGGAGAACCCATAGAATAGCGTGTTTCAGATTATATTGAAAGAGTTGAGTAATATGGGTAAGCAGAAGACTCACAAAGGTTTGAGCAAACGTGTTAAGGTTACTGGCAGCGGCAAAGTGATGCATAAAAGGGCCGGCGCCGGGCATCTTATGAGCAGTAAGAACGCCAAGCACAGAAGACGTGTAACGGGTACGGGCCTGGTTACCGGCGCTTCGGCCAAGAAGGCCAAAGTCTTCCTGGGCAAATAGCGATACAAAAATAGCGCAGACCAATCGCATCAGATAATCAGGTATATTATCAATAATCAATTGATCTGGCTTGCTTCTCGGCTTTCTCTCAGCTGCCGCCAGCAAGCGTGAAGAATTTGAAAGTCAAAAAGGAAAGCTGATTATGCCAAGAGTAAGAAAAGGCTCCGCCAAGCGTCAAGCAAAGAAGCGCGTTATCAAAGCAGTGAAGGGGCATCGAGGCTCTGCGGGACGGTTGTACCGATTAGCCAAGGAGGCCGTAGTACGGGCCGGCGTCAACGCTCAAAAAGACCGAAGACGACGAAAACGCGAGTTCCGCGGACTTTGGGTCATCCGGTTGAACGCCGCCTGCAGACAGCGCGGGATGAGATACAGCGAATTCATCCACGGGTGCAAGCATGCCAACATCAGGTTGAATCGAAAGATGCTCAGTGAAATTGCGATTTTCGATCCGGATGGTTTTGACGCGATCTTCGAGGCTGTCAAGGCCGTCTCGTAATCGGAGCCGCAATCCCGGCCTCGTCCGGCGAAATGCACGACATACGAAATTCGAAATTCGACATACAAGAATATGCTCGATGACATTGAACAAATCGGCAAGGAAGCTCTGGCGGACCTGAAGAAGGTTTCCCATCTCAAGGATCTGGAGGATTTCCGCATCAAGTACCTCAGCCGCAAGGGCAAGGTTACAGAGTTGTTGAGCGGGATCGGGAAGCTTTCTCGCGAAGAGAAACCCAAGGCCGGGCAGCTTGCCAATAAGATCAAGAAGGATGTTACCGCTTCGTTCGAGAAGGTCAAGAGCAGTCTTCTCGAATCCAAAAACGCCGAATCCAAGAAGTTTATCGACGTTACGCTGCCGGGCATAGTGAATCGGATCGGCAAGGCCCATGTTATTACGCAGACTTTGGGCGAACTGCTCGAGATTTTCGGGCGAATGGGTTTCGGCGTCGCTTACGGGCCTGAAGTCGAGGATGAGTGGCATAATTTCATCGCTCTCAATATAGGCGCCGAACATCCGGCACGGGACCCTTCGGGCAATTTCTATATCGACGGCAATACGCTGCTGCGGTCGCAAACATCGACGATTCAGATTCGCGTTATGGAGCATACTAAGCCTCCTATCAGGATTGTCGCCCCCGGCCGGGTCTATCGTCCGGACACCGTCGATGCTACGCACATGTACATGTTCCATCAGCTCGAAGCGCTCGTTGTCGATGAGGGCGTTACGATGGTCGATATGAAAACGACTATCGAGCAGTTCATCCATACTTTCTTCGGGCAGGGTACGCAGTGGCGATTCAGGCCGAGTTTCTTCCCGTTCACCGAGCCAAGCGCCGAGGTCGATCTGCTTATGAAAGGCAAGGACGGCTCCGATAGCTGGGTCGAGATGGGCGGCTGCGGCATGGTCGATCCCAACGTTTTCGACGCCGTGGGCATAGACAGCGAGAAATACACCGGCTGGGCATTCGGATTCGGAATCGAACGCCTCGCTATGAGAAAGTACGGCATAACCGACATCCGCCTGCTATTCGAGAACGACCTGCGTTTCCTCGACCAGTTCTAAGGGACATTAGCGATGATTTGCGTGTATGAGAAGCCGTTTCGTTGTGGCATTGGCATCTTGCCCATGTGTCGCAGGGCCATCCTGGCCCTGCATCGGTCTTCATTCTACGAGCGGCCCCCCCGTGAAACGCACGGGCAGGATGCCCGTGCCACTTATAGTACACGCTCCAAGAGATCCACTGATCTGCTACTGACAGACATCCAAGGTATCGAATCGTGATTGCCATTACCGACAAGATATGCATTGACGAGGAGAGCATCGTTTTCAAGGCGTCTCGGAGCGGCGGGCCGGGGGGGCAGAATGTTAATAAGGTCAATACGCGGGTGACTTTGTTTTTCGATGCTGCCAATTGCCCGACTCTTTCGGATTCTCAAAAAAAGCGGATACTCAGGCGGTTAGCGAGCCGTGCGGATAAGAATGGCGTGATAAGGGTCGCTTCCCAGAAGTTTCGTACGCAAATGGCCAATCGCAACGCCGCGATCGAGCGGCTGCAGGGGTTGCTTGCAGAAGCGCTAAAGGCCCCGCGCATCCGCAAGCAGACGCGCATACCTCCTTCGGCCCACCGAAAACGACTGGATGAAAAGAAGCGGCGGGGCGCCTTGAAACGGCTCAGATCGGAAAAGAACTTCGAACTCTAATCGGGCAAAGTGTATTCGGTCAGCGCTTCATCGACGTTGTGAACCTGAGGCCCGGAATAGAGACGGAACGATTTCATCGGCTTTCCCTGCATCGCGCCGATGATAGTATTCTTACAGCGCAATATCCTGTCCTCAGCGGAGAACCATGCGCATTTCAACGTGCAATTGTTATTTCGCACCGGGCAAATAATCGGCTCGTCGTTAGCATCGGTTAGAAAGCCGTGTTCCGCTATCTTGATTGCTCTGCACTTTCTAATCATATTTCACCACGCTCCTCTTAGGGAAAAACGTCAATACTATTATACTGTTATTATACCAGATTGCAGGGCGGATCAGTAGTAATTTTGGCTTCTGTTCGCCGCAATATTGTTCGATTCAGGCTGAATTGAGCCTCGGGCGGCGACGGGGGAAAATAGACGGATTCTTATTGGACGGGCGTCGCGGGGTTGCTTGCTCCGAGAAGAAAATAATTCGGCCTGGACGCTCGCGAATTCGACCTGTTTTGCGCCTTTTCGGGAGATACCCCGCGCCGGACCGGCTGCGAAATCAATCGCCTTGTTGAAATGAATCCGGTGCAGCAGCATGGCGGTTTCTCAGAGCTAAAGCCTTCGCCGCAGCAGGACAACGGAAACAATGATAGCCGTGACAATCATAATCACCATCACCTCTTTCATGCCGATAAACACCGATGCCGCCATAATCGCCGCCTCTTAAGTTCTGCCAACCCGGCCTTGCTTCAATCAATACCTGTAAACCAGACTTTTACACCCCTACGCACGGAAAAGCAAGGAAATACTATCGCCGGCACCAGAAGACTGCCGCCCTTTCCTGGAAGCTTTGGGGCGGGGTTGCATTTACCGGCTACGATCTTTTTAAGGAGATACTGAGCAAGCAACTATCCTTCCCGGCGATTCCATGGGGATATATGTGTCCTGCTCTGCAAGGCGGTCGAAGACAATTACCAGCGCCGCAGTCACAAGAAATCTCGCGATTGGCCGTATAAGAAAACGGAAAAGCCGCCCGGCGCCTGCAGCCAAAAGTCGCCCCCATCAATTTCCGCGCCATAGCGATAACGCCATCGCCCTGCCATACCGTTACCAGTACCGGAGACGACGAGATATAGGCCACCAGCGGTTCGTGGAAATCCTTTCCCTCGTGAACGGAGTACAGCCCCCGAGCCAAATCCTCCGAGAACCGGATGAATTTGGCCGCAACGAGCTTGAGTCCCTTTTTCTCGAATCGCCCGAAGATTTCACCGATTAAATGCCTCTGCACCGCATCCGGCTTGATAATTATCAAAGTTCGCTCTGCCATTGTACTCGAATTGCGAATTGCGTATCGCGTTTAGCCGCCGCCGGCACGGCGGCGTATTTCTACATTCTATTATGCCCCTTCCGGAACAATATAGATCTCTACGCGACGATTCTTCGGGTTCCCCTTATTGCCCGCAAGATTCGGCTCAATCGGCCTGTATTCGCCAAAAGCCCGAACGCTCAAACGCTTGGGATCCATCTTATTCGCAGTCATCACGTTAAGCACTGAGACCCCTCTGTGTGCCGACAAATGCCAGTTTGTGGGATGGTCGGCCCTGGTTTCCGGCTTGAGAATCGGGATATCGTCTGTGTGCCCGGCAATAATAATGTCGAATTTGCCGCCCTCGGGCGAGTTCAATATCCCGCAAAGCGATTTAACGGCCTCTATCGCCGTTGAAGCGACCGTCGCATTGCCTTTTTCGAACAACAAATCGCTATTGAACTTCACAATACCGGTACTAGAATCGAAGGAGACTATATCGCCGTGAGTCTTGGCGAAGTCCTCCAGCATCGTGCTAAGCTCGATTGGAAGGGCCGTGCCCGTGAGCAGGTTCTGCTGCATCGATGCCAGCAATTCGTTTTTCTTGGCCAAATCCTCTTCCAAAGCCGCTATCTGCTGCTTGAGCGTATCGACTTCAATTCCGCCATTTTCCTCGTACTCTGCGAGTTGCCTTTTCAACTGGTCGAGTTGAAGCGCCCCTGCCTGAAGCTCGGCCTCAAGCTGCTCTATGTGCTCTCGCTGAGTCGCATTCTTGATGCGAAGGTCCTTCACTTCACTACAACCGCTAATCAACGCCATAGATAAACACAGAAGAAATATGGCCGAAATCTTGATAATTCTCATCGTTCAATCCTTTCCAACAAGCTTATAATTTGTTCTTAAACCAAACCGTTTGCAAAAAACATAAGCAGTTTACCTGCAAGCCTCTGCGGGCAAACGCATACCGCCATCACCACCTACAAAGCCTACTAAAACCGATGCAGCCGGGCCGGTCAAGCACAATCTTACAAAATATCTTCCCTTGACAGGCGATTACGGATACCTCATAGTATAGGTTTTTCTGAACCCCATTATAATGGAGCATGAGCGTGCCGCATAAAATAATATCCAAAAAGCAGCTCTCTGAGGACGTTTTCACCGCCGAGGTCGAAGCCCCTCTAATCGCACAGGCCAGAAAACCCGGACAATTCGTCATTATCAGCCTGAATAACGAGTACAGCGAGCGAATCCCGCTGACAATCGCAGGTGCGGACGTCGATAAAGGCACGATAACCCTCATTTGGCAGCGCGTGGGCAAGACGACCGCCGAAATGGCCGACCTGAAGCAAGGGGATGAAATTGCCAATGTAGCAGGACCCCTTGGCCGGCCTACCCATATCGAGAAATTCGGCTCGGTCGTATGCGTCGGGGGAGGAATCGGAAATGCGCCCCTCCTGCCAATTACAAGGGCGCTCAAAAAGGCCGGAAACAAAATTACATCAATCCTCGGAGCAAGAACCAGGGAACTCATGATACTCGAAGAAGAGTTCGCACAAACAAGCGACGAACTGATAATCACGACCGACGACGGCTCACACGGACGAAAAGCGCTCGTTACCGAGCCGCTCGAAGAGCTGTGCAGGCGGGACGAAAAACCCGCCCGGGCATTCGTAATAGGCCCCGCAATAATGATGAAATTCTGCTGCGCTGTCACAAAACGATTCGACGTCCCCACACAAGTATCCCTCAACACGATAATGGTCGATGGAACCGGGATGTGCGGGGGGTGCAGAATCGAATTCGACAACAAACCGAAATTCGTCTGCGTTGACGGCCCGGAATTCGACGGACACAAAGTCAACTTCGATTTGATGATGAAGAGACTCGACGCATATAAAGAACTCGAACAAGAGCGGCACGAAAAATACAAAGAACACAGATGCAAAATAGGACTCGACCAATAAACATATTTAGCCCGGGGTTTTACCCCGGGTCCTTATCTATCGCATCGGAGATAAACTTTCATAACCTTTAGGGACCCGATAACGTGAGCGAAGACAAGAATAACGAATTGCTCCAACATCTTCTCGAAAAGCAAAAGGCCGCGCCCCTCAAGCCGGCTGAAAGATTTGAAATACCAGGCCGGGACATGCCCGAGCAGAATCCGGACGTCAGACGCACCAACGTCAGCGAGGTGGCGCTGGGCTACACCGAGACCCAGGCCCGCATCGAAGCCATGCGCTGCCTGCAGTGCAAGAAGGCCCCCTGTATGAAAGGCTGTCCCGTAAAAATAAGGATAGCAGACTTCGTAGCGGCCATCACCGAAGGGGAATACGACCAGGCCCTTGCAATCATAAAAGAAAATTCGCTCCTCCCGTCCGTCTGCGGACGAGTATGCCCCCAGGAAGTACAATGCCAGGAGACTTGCACCGTCGGACTCAAATTCAAAGACCCCACGAAAGCCGTTTCGATAGGCAGGCTCGAAAGATTCGTTGCAGACCTGGGCCGAAATTCCGATGCCCTGCCCGCAGTTGCTCCGGATACCGGAATGAAAGTCGCAATAATAGGCTCAGGCCCCGGCGGCATCGTCGCTGCAGCGGATACCAGAAGGGCGGGGCATGACGTCACCGTATTCGAAGCGTTCCACAAGCCCGGCGGCGTAATGGTCTATGGCATCCCCGAATTCAGACTGCCAAAAGCAATCGTGCAGGAAGAGATCGATACCCTCACCAAAATGGGAGTCAAAATCGTCTGCAACTTCGTCGTCGGCAGGACCAGGACAATCGAGCAACTGATGAAAGAGGACGGATTCGACGCGGTCTATATCGGAGTGGGAGCAGGCCTGCCCCGCTTTATGGGTATCGAAGGCGAGTCGCTCGTAGGCGTATTCAGCGCAAACGAATACCTGACCCGCGCAAACTTAATGAGGGCCTACGACTACGGCAAAGGAGCCGATACCCCGATAGTATCCTCCAAAAAAGTCGCCGTCGTAGGAGGCGGCAACGTCGCGATAGACTCAGCCAGGACGGCCGTCAGGCTCGGAGCCGAGAAGGTGTATCTCGTCTATCGCAGGACGGAAAAGGAAATGCCCGCACGAGTCGAGGAAGTCCACCACGCAAAGCAGGAGGGAATCGAGTTCCACATCCTCCAAAGCCCCAAGCGCATAATCGGCGACGAGAACAGCCGTGTAACCGCTATCGAATGTCTCAAATACGAACTGGGCGAGCCGGACGACTCAGGCCGAAGACGCCCTCTCCCAATCGAAGGCTCCGAATTCACACTCGACGTGGATACGGTAATAATAGCAATCGGAAACGGAGCAAACCCGCTCCTCGCCCAGACAACACCGGGCCTCGAATTCAACAAGTGGGGCAACATCGTAGTGGACGAAAACTGCAAAACCTCAATGGAGGGTGTCTATGCCGGCGGCGACATCGTACTCGGCGCGGCAACGGTAATACTCGCAATGGGACAGGGAAGAACCGCAGCAGCGGCAATGAACAAATACCTCGAAGAAAAGAAAACGAAGAAAACATAGCTCTCAAGTTTAGCCACCACCCCCACGGCTTTTGCGGAACCGTGTTCCTTGCCAAATCCTATACGTTCTCAACAAAATAGTTTTGGAATTTATATTTCTTGATAGTCCAAGGCGTATGTAGTAGTATTGTCGGTGGCTTACGAATACAGTTGTATATTGTGCGACGGTGCAGATGGCGAATGTCAGAATAAGCACGTTAGATTGAAGATCGATATGACTTAAGGCAATTATCAACGCTGATGCAAGGAAGGGATTAACACATGGCAAACCAAAAGAACAAACCAGCTAAGAACCTGGGAACGTCTCATGGTCGAAGAACATTTCTGAAAGCAGCGGCGGCATCGGTGGCACTGCCCTACCTGGTCCCGGCTTCCGTGATGGGAAACGCCGGTAGCACCGCCCCAAGTAACCGTATCGTGATGGCCGGCATCGGAATCGGCAACATGGGCGGGGGCGACCAGAATGTATTCCTGGGTCGGGGCGATGTACAGTACGTTGCCCTGTGCGACGTAAAAAAGGACGTTCGCGACGGCTCGGTGAACCGCATTAATCAGAAGTACGGCAACAAAGACTGCAAGGGCTACAACGACTTCCGCGAAATTATGGCCCGCGACGACATCGACGCGGTACATTGTGCAACACCGGATCACTGGCACGCGATAATAGTCATCGAGGCGTGCCGCAACGGAAAGGACATCTACTGCCAGAAGCCCGAGACCAAGACGCTGCGCGAAGGCAAGCTGATGATCGACGCGGCGCGGCGTTATAGTCGTGTGGTATCCGGCGGCAGCCAGCGTGTGCTTGAGGATTACAGGGGCACGGTCAATCCCTGCTGGAATGGAGACAAGGGCATCATCAAGTCGATCAACGTTAACGTTGGTCCGTTTCCGACGGACTGCAACTTGAAGGGCGAGCCAGTCCCCGACGGATTCGACTGGGATAGGTGGCTGGGCCCCGCCCCATGGGCGCCGTACCATCCATACCGGTGCAGCGGCAGTTACAACATCAACGGAACAAGCTGGCGGTCGTTCAGGGATTACTCCGGCGGCGGCATGACAGACTGGGGGGCGCATCATTTCGGCGGCGCGACCTTCGCCATCGATGTCAGGGAAGTCGAGCCTGAAGAAGTCATCTTCCATAATGAAAACGGCAAAAAGTTCGCGACCTGCCGCTATCCGAACGGCAAACTTCTTCACCACAATTACCCGGGTCGAGGCAACCTGGACGTGGAAGGCACGAACGAGAAAGGCCCGTCGAAGCCGGTTCCCGGGTACTCCGGAAGCGGCGGCATCTACGGCGATTTCATCGACTGCGTCAAGACGCGCAGAAGGCCGTTCCGTGACATCGAATTCGCCGTCCACACAACGACAGTATGCCACCTGTTCCTTATTGCCTATGAACTGGAACGGTCACTGAAATGGGACACGGTGAAACAGCAGTTCACTGACGACAACGAAGCCAATCGCCTTGTGGACGTTGCAAGAAGAGAGCCCTGGGTACTTTAAGAAAGCGATAGTTGCGACAAGGAGACTTGATTATGATAAGCAAAGAAATTAAAAAAATGACGCTGGCGGCCGGAGCGGCTGCCATGGCTGCTGCCAAGGCCGCTGCCGAGACGGATTCCGCCACGGTAGAGAAAGCATTAGAAACGCTTAAGACCTATGACTGGGGCGCAGACCGCAACGCCTTAAACCCCATCGACCAAGCAATCGTTGCTGCACAAGGCGACGCCGCTGCACTTAAGGCCTTGGAAAAGGGCCTGGTGGACGCACTTGCCGGCGGCATCTCACGGTCCGCACAGGACTATGTCTGCCGCAAGCTGAGGGTCGTGGGCACGGGCCAGTCCGTCGAGGTCCTCGCCGATCTTCTGCCGGCCGAGGAGACCTCGCACATCGCACGCTACGCCCTGGAGCGCATTCCGGACGAAAAGGCGGCCGAGGCGATGCGGGACGCCTTGCCCAAGGTCAGCAGCAAGCTCAAGGTTGGCATGATCGGTTCGCTGGGCACACGTCGTGATGAGAAGAGCATCATGGCCCTCTCGAAGCTTCTCGGCGACTCCGACATCCAGGTCGCCGGGGCCGCGGCCCAATCGCTGGGTCTGATCGGCACATCGGCTTCGGCCAATGAACTGACAAAGTTCGCAAAGAAAGCATCCACAGACATGAAAATGCCGGTAGGCGACGCCTGCCTGGTCTGTGCCGAGCGGTTGCTGGCCGACGGTGAAAAGTCCGAAGCGGTAGCTTTGTATAAGAAGCTCACGGGCAATAACCAGCCAAAACGCGTTCAAGTTGCCGCAATGAAAGGTATGCTGGCCGCTAAGATGAAAAAGTAAAGCCCCGCAATAAGTAAACAGATAATTCAAAGAAGAATTCTGCGTTTTTCGGAAGGATGCAGAAGAACTGCGAAATGTTTCAAGAATGGTTATATTCGCGCAGATTTGTGCTTAAATGCTTTAATTCCGGTTCTTGCGAAATATTTTGGCTGGTTACGCCATCTTGTCTATTTTGTAGAGGCGATGTGTTTCCGAGTATGCTTTGGCATACTGCATTTCATAATACACGCACCTAAGAAGAAGATGAAAATCCCAATGCAAAATAATACAAAGTGAAGACTGCCGAAATGGCGTTCACTCTTTGTCGTAAATATCCAACCGGACACAAGGTAATTTATGTTGAGAATTACACCTGCAATACAGCAAATGCGGCCTAACCACATTAAAGCGCGTTGTTTCTTATTCCTCTCTTGTTTTGCCGTCTGTATTACTATTCTTTTGTTCCATTTCTTTTCCCATGAATTCACCTTGCAATAATTTTTTATGCATCTTTATCTCTGAATCGCTAACTTCGACGCCGTGTCTTGAAGCGTGCATCCAGCTTGAAGAGCTTCGTAACCGGCAGGTTCAGCACCGCCGAATCTTCCAGCGACAGGGCGGAGCGAATTTCTTCTAAGATGGCTGCGATGCGGTCGTTATCGTATGCAATTACGGTGAACCATATATTGAATTTATCGTTTCTGAGGTAGCTGTGCGTTACTTCGGGGTATCGCCCGACCACGGCCGCGGCCTCATCCACACGCTCAGCCGAAACGCTTATCGCCGCTAACGTGCTCGAATACCCGAGCTTGCGCGAATCGAGACTCGCCCCCATCCGCCGAATCACCCCGTCTTCGACAAGCCCCTGCACCCTCCGCCAAAGCTCATCGCCGGAAATCTCCAGCTTTTCAGCCAAAATCTCATAAGGTCTTTCGCTCAGCGGAAACTCGTTCTGCAACGCATCGAGTATTCGATGATCCAATTCGTCCATAAAACCCAAGCCTCGTCAGTCGTGCAGCGCTCATCCGCCAATTACACATCGCTATTTTCAAACCAAGAACTTATCCCGGCTTCGCCGGGAGCTTGGTTTTTATGCCACTAAGCCCCGACCGAAACAAGCCCCGACCGTAAGGGAGGGGGTATATCCCGGCGCTTACGCTTAGGGCTTGTTGTTCATCCCGGTCGCCCCTGAGGGACAAGCTTACACTCTCGGTTCTTCTGAATTCCGACTTTTCGTATGTCCTATGTCGATTGCTTATTTTTTGCTTTGTGTCTTCGCGGCTAATACAAATTCCTATACTAACAAGTTACCCGCCGCCGGCTTTCGGCCTGCACGGACTACTCGTCATTCTAAGCGATCTTCCCCAAACTGTAAAGCAAAACGCCCCAAAGCAGTAGCGTGGGTGTGGCTAACTCTTCCGGCACGATGCAATCTTTTCGATGACAAGGCATTACACTCATTTGTCTCCCCGAAGCGAGGGAACCGGGTTGTCGGGCGGGAGAGTGTTTTCCCGGCGCGCCGGGATTTCGCTGCGCTCATCATGACAAAAGTGAAAGTTCGCCTGCTGCTCGCCCGGATTCCCGCGGCGGCTTAACCCCCGGACCTGTGCCGGGAGCTAAGCCGCTGCGTTTGTTTTTTCAGTCGGAGGAGACGTATTGATCGTATTTGTATGTTATGGTTTTTGTCTCGGCCGGTTCCAGGGTAATTTGCCAGGTTATTGTGCTTTTCCTGTCTGTTAGTTCCAGTTTTGTGTGGTCTTGCAGAATGACGCCGTCATCCGTTGCCGGTGCGGGTTTGCCCGGAACGGTGGTTGTAACAACAATATCTACGGGTGTCTTTTCAAAGTTTCGCAGTTTTATTTCGCCCTGCAGCGTCACGAGGTCGAGAGAATGATCGCTTCGCGGCGTATGGGCCGTCAACTGCCGGTCGATTTCGCTTCTGGTCTCGGTGTGGGCGATATTGATCGCCTGGGTTACCGGGATTTCGCAGTTGCCGCCCTTAGGGGTGTACTTGAGCAGGTCTTCACTCAGGGGTCGGTCTGCGCTTATCGCAAGATACGGTCCGGTTGTCCAGGCGGTGTCCGTGTCATTGCGCAGGACGAGGAAATGCTTGAGCTCGTCGGCGGTGTCCCACCGGTAGATATGCGAGTAGCGAATCTTCTTGACGAAAAGGGTGACGATGGCTTTTTCGCCCTTTCGCAGGGTCATGTTTTCTTTGGTATAGACGGTGTAGTCGGTTCCCGCCGTCGAGCCCAGGGACGGCAGGTCGCCGAGGCTTTTGCTAAGAGCGTTGCCGCTGTCATTTACCGGCTGGGTGAATACGCCGCCGCCGGATTGAGCGGAGTTATTAGAAAAAATTGCATTTGAGACGATCTGCGAGTTGAAAGTAGTCGGCGCGAGTGCAGAACCCATAGTGCGAATGGCCTGGTTTATCGCTATGGGGGCCATGTAGTCGGTGTGGGTGAAGTGAGGCACTCCGACGACGAAGTTGATATCGCAGTTTATGAGGTCCTCGGCTTCATTGACGAGTGTCCCGCGAAGCATGATCTCTGCGGTGTCGTCGTCGAGGATTTTCACGGTATATTCGGGTATCCATGTGATGCCAGTCCGCAGATAGGCCATACCCAGTTCGGTCTTTTTGGGCGTCTTATCGCCGTCGGTCTGGAGATGAACTCTCATGGGAAGCTCCAGTATCTGCATTTTCTCTATAGCCTTGACGGGCACGGCGAAGCTGTTGTCGTTGGATTCGAGAACGGCGAAATCATCGGCGACGGAGATTATCTTGCCGGAGGCGGAGCGTGTCTGGCCCTTGTGGTCGTATGTCAACTGGACATTCAGATTCTCGGCCGAGCGCAGGCGAGTGAGCCTTGCATCGGCGGTGTCGGGGGCGTCTTTTCCGTCGAACTCGACGATCTCGCCCGGCCCTGCGCCTACGATATCGACGAGATGCTTGGGATTAAGCGAATAGACCGCCAATGTGCCGAATGCCGCCGGCGGAATGGACTTTGCATGACACCAGCCCTCGCGGAGCGAAACATCCCCCTGCCGCAGGAAGAAGCCCAGGCCGTTCTTGAATACGGATACCGACTGTATCCGCGGCTGCCAGACGTGGGGATTAGCGTCATCGTCGGCGTGAGCCATAGGGCAATGGCAAGCCGGCACTATTACAGATAAAATAAGAAACAGGTTCAGTCTTTTCATTTTCGGGTCCTTTCACATAAGTTAATATTGAACAACAAACTGCCTTAATTGTACATAACAAGCGCCCCGCGCCGAAGTAAAAGGTGTGTAAAATATCGGATGTGGGTTTTTACAGAAAATTTACAGTTGGTCGTGTAGGGCCGCAGTTGTTCCGTATTTGTGGCTGGCGGATTTCAATAACCAAAGTTTCCTCCTCGCCCCTTTGGGGATGCGGCAAATTCTTTTGAGTTTTTTCAATCTTGACGCGGGCGTCTATGCTTAGTAAAATAGCTTGCTTTCAAGTATGTAGGAAGCTCCGGTTTCATAATTTATCCGTAGTTCTAAACTATTCTGAAATTTATAATCGCCGACCATTCGAATGCTGACCAAAGATCAGGCCATCTGCATACGCACCGTCGAGTACTCCGAGACGTCCCAGATCGTCACTTTTTTCACCAGGGCGTCCGGCAAGATCGGCGCGATCGCCAAGGGGTCCAAACGCCCGAAGTCGTCATTCGACGGGCCGATTGAGATGCTCTCGCGCGGGCGAATCGTCTTTGCCGGCGCGAATAAGGACAATCTCGCCACGCTGACCGAATTCGAATCCGCCGCCGGCGCCGCAGGGTCCGTGCTGCTGCGGCGGAATCTCTTTAACCTCAACTGCTGCCTCTTCGGAGCAGAACTCGTCAGCCTCCTGACCGACGAGCACGACCCGCATCCGAATCTGTTCGACAGCTTCCTCGGATTCCTGCACAACGCCGAGAATGCTCGTGAAAAATGCGAAATGCTCGCACTGCTGATACTATTCCAGTTAGCCCTGCTAAAAGAAGCAGGTCTCGGCCCGGTATTGGACCGATGCACAAACTGTAAAACCACATACGCCTGCCCCGAGGGGGACATACAACATACGCCTGCCCCGAGGGGGACATCAGACCTATACTTCAGCAGCTCGGCCAACGGGCTGATATGTGAAAGCTGCGAGAACGCCTACCACGATAAATTCAAGCTAACCAGGAAAGCCGCCGCAACCCTGACCAACCTGAAACTCCTCGCCGAATCCGACGAGAACACGCTAAACGAAATAGAAAAGCTGCTCGTCTATCACTTCACAGAACTAACCCACCGCCAACCCAAGATGGCGAAGTACGTCCTGCAAAGCTAAGCCATTGTCAAAAAACCGCGAGCGCCTGTCATTGCGAGGCCCGAAGGGCCGTGGCAATCTCCTCACTCTCGAACTAAAAGGCTTCTGCAAAATTGCAGGTTAGGCCTACTTAACAAAAGAAAAAATCCTTTCTTGATTTTTTCTTTTTAACGGCAACATCTTGTTTCATAAATGGTTATGTGATTCCTGAAGAAAATCACAAAGAAGATTTTCTTCAAGAATATAGGCCTAACCTGCAATTTTGCAGAACTCATTCCCCCCAATGCCGTCCTTCAACGAACCTTTTCGCAAATCAACCCGCCCCGTCCCGCCGGACTTGCAGAATAGACGGATAAATATTGAAGAAACAACGGGAAATTGATATACTGAAAGAAACAGTCTATTTTTCCCGTTTTGTATAGACTGAATAATGATTTCTGAATACTTGGTAATTTACGGATGACTAGGATAAACAGAAAAAAACCACACATTCATATTGGCGATGTAAATGGAGATGTAGTTATAAGCCAAGATCAATCAGGAGGTACAACCGCCCATGAGACCAGAACTACCAATGACAAAAAAACATCCAAGTCTAAGTGGTCGATAATTACTCAACTTGACTGACTTTTCATAAAGGTATTTATGCTGCAATAAGCAGCTTCTCAAGCTCTTTGACAATTTGGTTTCCACTGGAAAATTGCTAATCGCTTCGGGGAAATTACCATTCGCCGCATAAGCCGCTGCCAGAGCACGCAGCAACTCAGCTGCCCTCTTCGACTCCGGGGCCATCTCCATGGCCTGAAGGGCAAGACTAATCGCCTTGGGTGGGTCGTAATGGGCTTGGTCCTTGCTCGTGGCCCTGACCCAGGCATGCAACCCCAGATACTTAGGACCTATAAGAACTCCCGGGTTTAGCCTCAGGGCGAAAATATAACCATCCGATACATAATAATGCCACTATGATAATGAGTATGGAAATTTTCTTTTGCTAATGTTGGGCGTATGGTTTAATCTAAGGCTAAATTAAGGACGATGAGGTTGATATAAAATATGCTACAAAAAGGATTTACGCATCTTCATTTGCACAGCGAGTACTCGCTTTTAGACGGGGCGATCGCTTTTAGCAAGCTGCTCAAGCGTTGCAAGGCCCTTGAGATGGATTCCGTCGCCGTTACCGACCACGGCAATCTGTTCGGCGCCCTGGAGTTCTACACCAAGGCCAAGGCCGCACATATAAAGCCGATCATCGGGATCGAGGCCTATATCGCACCGGGCAGCCGGACGGACCGCACAAAAACGAGCATCTCCGACGCCGCAGCACACCTGATACTGCTCGCCGAGAATAACGCCGGCTATCATAACCTGCTCAAACTCGCCAGCATCGGCTATACCGAGGGCTTCTACTATCGCCCACGAATCGATAAAGAGGTCTTGGCCCGGTTTAACGAAGGGCTGATCTGCGCCTCGGCTTGCCTCAAAGGTGAGGTGCCCGCGGCAATGGCCAGGGGCGACGAGCAGGCAGCACGCGCCGCTGCTGAAAGCTACCTGAAAATATTCGGCCCGGAGCGATACTTCATAGAGATTCAAAGGCACCAGGCCGAAGGCCCCGACGGAGTCGAGGGTCTTGTCGATCTCGCAAAAAAAATGGGCCTCGGCCTCATCGCCACAAACGACGTGCACTTCCTCGAAGCGGACGACTACGAAGCACACAACTGTCTCTGCGCCATAAGCACCGGCAAACTCGCAACCGACGACGACAGGCTAATCTATCCCCCGGACGTATATCTAAAGAGCAGTGCAGAGATGCACGCCCTTTTCTCCGACGTCCCCGCTCAGGCATGTGACAATACCATGGCAATCGCCCAGCGATGCAACGTCGATATCGATCTCAAGACCAGGCACGCACCGCATTTCGAGCCGGACGACGGCTCGGCACCGGAAGAATATCTTACCAGGATGTGCTACGAAGGAGCGAAAAAACGCTACGGCGAGATTACCGCCGCGATAAAGGAAAGGCTCGACAGGGAACTCGAAGTAATCGAGTCGAAGGGTTTCGCCAGCTACTTCCTCATCGTCTGGGACTTCTGCAAGTACGCCCATCAGAGGGATATCCCGCTCGGAGCCAGGGGCAGCGGCGTCGGAACAATTGTCGGCTACTGCCTCGGCCTATGCGACGTCGATCCGATTCGATACGATCTTCTGTTCGAGCGATTCATGGACCCGCAGCGGGATGAAATGCCAGATATCGATATCGATATCTGCCAGGCCCATCGCGCAGAGATCATCAACTACGTCCGCCAAAAATACGGCCAGGTCGCTCAGATTATCACCTTCGGAACAATGAAGGCGCGGGCCGTGATTCGCGATGTCTGCAGGGTGCTCGGCGTACCCTTGAGCGACGCCGATAAGCTCGCCAAGCTCGTACCCTTCTCCCTGGATATGACTCTCGATAAGGCCAGGAAAACCGAGCCGGAGCTTAAAAAACTATACGACGACGACCAGGCCATACAGAAGGTCATCGACATAGGCAGGAGGCTCGAAGGCCTCGCACGACACGCATCCGTCCACGCAGCCGGCGTAGTCATTGCCGACGAGCCCCTGACAAATTTCGTCCCAGTCTATAAGGCCGCCGGCTCCGACGATATCATAACGCAATTCGAAGGCCCTATGGTCGAGAAGGTAGGCCTGCTCAAAATGGACTTCCTGGGCCTCAAAACCCTCAGCGTCCTCGAGAGGGCAAAAACGCTCGTTCGCGAGATTCACGGCGTCGATATCGACCTCGAAAAGCTCGACTTAACCGACAGCAAAGTATTCAAGCTCTTCGCCCAGGGCAGGACCAAGGGCGTCTTCCAGTTCGAATCGGGCGGCATGCAGAACCTGCTCATACGAATGAAGCCCGACCGCATCGAGGACTTGATAGCAGCCAACGCCCTCTATCGCCCCGGCCCAATGATACTCATCCCCGACTATATCGAACGCAAGCACGGCGGCGAGTGGTCCCTGCCCCACCCCATCATGACCGATATCCTCAAGGAAACGTACGGGATTATGACCTACCAGGAGCAGGTTATGAGAATATGCAATCGCCTCGGCGATATCCCCCTGCGAGATGCATACGGCCTAATCAAGGCAATCAGCAAGAAGAAGCTAAAGACAATTGCCAAAGAGCGAGAAAGATTCATCGAAGGCTGCTCAAAGAAGGGCCTCACAAAACAGCAGGCGAAGCAGATATTCGAGTTGATCGAACGCTTCGCCGGATACGGCTTCAACAAAAGCCATTCCACCCGATACTCGTTCATCGCATACCAAACCGCTTACATGAAAGCACGTTGGCCGGTCGAGTTTATGGCGGCCCTGCTAACCTACGAAATGGACAACACCGATAAAATCGTCGATTACATCGGTGAGTGCGCCCAAATGGGCATAGAAGTCCTCGCGCCCGATATCAACGAAAGCGGAGTCGATTTCACGCCCCTCTATATCGACAAGGGCCAACCGGAAACTAAAGGCGTAATAAGGTTCGGACTCGCCGCCGTCAAAGGTGTCGGCGGAAAGGCCGTCGAGCAAATCATCGCCGCAAGAGACCGCGTCGGCAAATTCGAGTCCCTCTTCCACTTCTGCGAAAACGTCGATCTGCGAGCCGCGAATAAACAGGTACTCGAAGCGCTCATAAAAGCAGGCTCGTTCGACAAGCTCGGCGGAAACCGACACCAGATGATGCTCGGACTCGAGCGTGCAATGGAAATGGGAGCAAGCCGCCAGACCGACCGCGCAAACAGACAGATGAGTTTCTTCGCCGCCGCCGACGAAACAGATTACTCAAAAGACCAGGACCGCCTCCCTCATGTCGATCCATGGCCCGAATCACAAATGCTCGCCTACGAAAAAGCCGTACTCGGATTCTACATCACCAGCAACCCCCTGAGCCATCACGCCGAGACGATAAACATCTATTCCACGCACAACACATCCCAACTCGCCGAGGAAAAAGGCGAGCGCGATGTTGTCATAGGCGGCATGATTACGCGAATTCGCTACAACCTCACCAAGACCGGCAAAAACGCAGGCGAAAAAATGGCTGCCTTCGTCCTCGAGGATTTGCAGGGGCAGGTCGAGGTCGTCCTCTTTCCGAGGGTGCTAAAGAAGTTCGCCGAGCTAACGAAAGAGGATGCAGTCGTTTTCGTCGAGGGCAAGCTTGATTTCAGGAGAGAACAGCCCAACATCCTCGCCTCCGAGCTGATACCGCTCGAAGAGATAAAAGGCCGCGTCGCCACGAAGGTGAAAATCTCACTCGACGCCTGCGATGTAAGCGAGAAGAAGGTAGCCGAGATAAGAACCATCTGCCGGCACCACCACGGCCAAAGCCCGCTCTACATAGCCATCCGCACAAACAAGGGCAGCATCCGCACCGCCGCCGCAAAATCACTAAGCGTTGACCCAGACCCGGAATTCTGCAGAAAAATGAAACAACTAATAGGAGAAAAAAACTTCAACCTTACAAGATAAAACTGCCCGATTCATAACTGTCATTCCCGCGAAAGGTTGTCACCCCTGCGAAAGCCCCCAGGGGGCGAAAGCAGGGGCGGGAAACCACATGTTGCAGAAATGGATTCCGCATCAAGTGCGGAATGACAACTCATAGATTCGATTGTTACAGGGCGCTATGCTTTGCAGGCAAATCCGCAGTAAAGTTACCAATTTTATTGCAGTTGAATCTTTTTTCTGAAGTTGAAAAGAATGGTCTGCACGATGGTTTTTTTCGGGGGCAAGGTCAGGGGAGCAGTTCGGCCCGGATGTTTTGCTTTGTCGCTTCGTCGAGCGTCGGTTGTCCGAGGCAATAGACCTTGGGGCCGGGGGGGACGGTCTTGAAGCGTTTTATGAATGCTCGGACGGTCGATGCGCTTGTGAAGAGAATTTGGTCGATATAATCGAAGTCGGTCCGTTCGGGTTCGATTTCCACATTTTTATATACGACAACGGTCTCGACATCCGCCCCGGCTGCGGTCATACGGTCGAACAGCACGGGCGAGCCAGCTTCGGGCTTAACCAACAGGATTCTTTTGCCTTCGATTCCGACTTTGCCGAACTCTCCGAGCAGGCCTGCGCTTGATTCGAGCTCGGGCTGCATATCTGCGAGCACTCCGAAACTTTTCAGCATCTCGGCGGTGGTCGAGCCGATAGCGGAGACTTTGTTCGAATGGAGTGCCCGCGAGTCGAGGCCTAAGGCGTTCAATCTTTCGAAGAAGAACTTCACTCCGTTGGTGCTGGTGAATATTATCCAATCGTACGGGGCAAGATTTTTGAGCACATTGTCGGCGGCGGCGTAGTCTTCGATGGGGACGAGTTTGATGAAGGGCCTGTGGATGATTGTTCCGAGGCGCCGGTATTTTTCCGGGTGCGTGCCGGGCAGGAGTATCCTTGGTTTTGCTCCGAACCAGTCGAGCTTTTCCTGAAGGGCTACGACCTTGCCGACGATAAAGATAGCGGGTTTTCGCAGTCGGGCTTTTTTGGCGACCTGGATGAAGTCTGCCAGCGTTCCTTTGACCACTCTCTGGTCGTATCGGGTTCCCTTTTCGATAGCTGCGATTTTGGTATCTTCGGGCCAGCCCTGTTCGAGCAGCGAATTGACGATTCTTTCGATATTCGCCACGCCCATCAGGAAAATCAGCGTGCCTGCTTTTGGTATTTCGAGTTGCCTTTGTTCCTTTCGATGCCCTGTTATTATTGCGATGTTGGGCGTGCAGTCTCTGTGGGTTGGCGGTATTCCTGCGTAACATGCCGCCGCCAGCGCGCTTGTTATTCCCGGTACGACCTCGAACGGCACGCCGTCTTCGACGCACTGCTCTGCTTCCTCTCCTCCCCTTCCGAATAGATACGGGTCTCCGCCTTTTAGCCTTACAACCATATTCCCGGCCTTGGCTTTTTCTACGAGCAGTTTGTTGATTTTCTCCTGGGGCAATGTGTGTTTGCCGGCGAATTTTCCGACCGATATTAATTCTGCGGTCGGCTTTGCGAATTCGAGCAGTTCGGGCGGTATCAGGTGGTCGTAGAGAATGACGTCGGCCCGGCTAATCAGGCGGAAGCCTTTGAGAGTTATCAATTCCATATCGCCCGGGCCGGCGCCTACGAGATAAACTTTTGATTCGGACATATTAGTTCAACACCAAGAATCTTTTCACAAAACAAGCGTTTTCCACAAAGAAACAAATCAAAAGCTCCTGCAATTGAAATTATTAGCCGAAAGAAGCTCCTGGAACGAGTTGCCGGGCGGTTGGCCGAGGCGGCCTCGGTTTTTTGCGTCTTTGCGACCTTCGGCCTGAATAGTAATCGTTTGCCCGGTTAAGGTCAAGCGATAATGGACGATACCCACAACTCCTCTTGGCTAAGGCGTGGATAATCAGCCGGCGCCGTAGCTGTGCAGGCCTGCGAAGAGTCGGGAGAGATTCACCCAGAGGAGAGTCACGACGATGACCACTACCCCTGCAATTGCCCAGACGCTGTTGACGCGAGGATGCCTTTTTCCGAACATATAGCGATAATGCAGGTATCCGACGTAAACCAGCCACGATGCGAGGGACCAGAGTTCTTTGGGGTCCCAGCCCCAGTAATCGCCCCAAGCGAGTTTGCCCCAGACACTCCCAAGGATGAGTCCGAGCGTGAGCAGTGGGAAACCGATACAGATAAGTTTGTAGGTCGCCTCTTCAGGCGGCAGAAGATTCTCATCGTCTATCGGGCTCCTTCCTGCGAGTTGCCAAATCGCGTGGGATGCGGCCTTTGCCATAAAGACATACGAGATCATATAGACCGCGACGTGCGGTGCGAAGAGCCAGCTTTGCAGGGCGGGCGGAAGCTTCTGCGGTTCGGCGTCGAAGAAAAAACCGGCGGGAACAAGCACGACCGCGCCTATGAGCATATCAGCCGAACGCCCGCCTATACGCAAGACTCGGCGGCAAAAAACCGAGACCGGATATATCATTCCCAGGCCCAGAAAGACCTCGAAAAGATTCTGCATAGGCACATGCCGAACATGATACCAGCGATAGCCGAAGGAAACGACCGCCACAACAAATCCCAGCACATACAGCACATGGCCCGCCCTCGGTCGGCGCAGCAGGCTCACAAACAGCGCAAGCAGATAGGCCGCTATGGTAATGTAAATCAGTAAGCCCTGGATTGTGTATTTGATTTCCATTTGTTCGCTTCTTGATCCGGTTCCGCTGAGCGGGTTTGCGCCGATTGCGGCATGGCCACTTTCGGTGGTCGTTTCAGCCAAAAATGCCAGAAGGCGCCGATGCACAGCACCAGGAATCCGCTATAGACCGAGGCAAGGCCGCTATCCGGACTGACCATCAGAACAGTATATTCAGCCGCCTGGGCGTCGTAAGAATGCTGATAGAAATGGTATCCGCCGAAGTGCAGAGGATGATTAACCTCGATATCCTTCTCAGCGACGACCCGGCCGTTGCGAATCACCTGCAATTCGCTAACATAGTCGCGGATGACTCTTTCATAACTCATATAAAGCGGGGAATCCGGGTAGATATGGCCTCGGGAGCGATCGAAAACGTATCTTGTGGATACCCGGCCATCGGGCGTTTTGATGCGGACCTCAAGCGCCGCGTTAATTCCGGTCCCCGGCTCGTCAACGGCGGTTCTGTTGTCACCGTCAATTGTTATCCTGAAATTCTCGAACACCCTGAGAATCTCTACGGCGCCGAAGCCCGGGTCCAATTGAAGTTCAGCGCCGATTTCAACAGGAAGCTCCCAGGCGGTATCGCCTTGCCGGGTCTGAATGTAAAGGTGTCCCGGCTCGTAATATTCAACTCGAAAGTCCTTGAGTTTTATGTAGAACGGCAGCTCATGTATCTCGTTGTCTTCCAATATGACCCTGTTGTCCGAATAGCCCTCATGGATTTGCATTTGGCCCGTCGGCACTATGTCGATTCCCAAAAGCGTTTTTTGGAGGCTGCGTCCGGCTTCGGATCCCCAGATCGCCCCAGCCAGGATAAGGATACAGCCTGCGTGCACGAGCAGAAGAGCGGGCACTCGAAGCAGCCTGCGAAACAGCACAACCCCAACCATCAACAGCAAGGCAAACGCCACCCAATAGACGCCCAAAACAGTGCTGTTGAAGAGCTCTTTGGCGCGCTTGGGGCCGATAAATGCACCATAGACGGACAAGAAAAACAACAGCATGATAATCGCCATTGCGGCCCACATTGCCGCCCGCCTGAGCCTGTTCTTCGGTCCTCGTTGTACGCTCATAACCATATTATTCCGCCACTCGGCAGGTCCCCACAGTGCGCCCTGCATATCTCAGGAACCCAAAATGCACTTCATCATCACACAAGATTATCCCATAAAGGCCTCTAATTGCAAGCGTATTCGATATGCAAAAAATCGTGATGTAATAATAGTCGGCCTCCTGCTTTTCATCGTGGGCCAAGCCGTTGGGCGGTTTCGATGGACTACAATTTTTTTCGCTATTCTTGCGGATTTAACCTTGCCTGGGCCGGGAACTTCGGATATACTGTATGTATTAGAAGGCATGATGTATGGATACTTAGAACGATGCGAAGTCTGGAAGATGAGACAATGAGTTCTATTGTTCACAAGCGGATAAGGCTCACGGCGGGAGAAACGGGAGTTGGCAATCGGCATATCAAGAGGCCTCGGAGAGCCTTTACCTTGGTGGAGCTTCTCGTTGTAATTGCCATCATTGCGTTGTTGATGGCGATTCTGATGCCGGCACTGCGGAAAGCAAGGGATGCCGCCAGACGAATCAGTTGCGGCAGCCGGCTCAGACAATGGGGAATGGCCATACAGATGTACACCAACGACAACGACGGCGAGTTGATGGCGATGGTCAATAAGTGGGGCGGGCATGTCTATCCGCATTATATTAATAATGGGCCGCAGAAGATCGGGGGCACAGTGATGTGGAACATGGAAGGCATCAATCCGTACATTAAGGTGTTCGGGCCTGATTACAAAAATACCGGCAGGGTAAACGATATGGTTACCTGCCCCTCTTGCAGCGGCGATTTCATGCAGGAATGGATCAAAGTAATCAATTGGCCTCGCCATGATTTCGCAGAGATTGCATACAGCTACTACGGCCGGGTGGACCTGCTTCCTGATAATGAGTGCAGTCCAAAAGCAAAGAAGGACCTCGTAGCCAAAACACTCAGTGCAAAAAGGCTGCTGATGTCGGAAATCCTGAATCTGGATGGCAGCGACAGGATTTACCGCTACAACCACGGCAGGGGCGGCTGGTCCTGGAACGAGGGGAGCTTCCGCAATCCAAGCGTAGCGGTTAAATTCGGGCAGGGCGCCGCCACGGGCAGAAGCCAGCTCTTTGGCGATAATCACGCCGAGTGGAGAGTGATCGACATCAATCCGAATCTTCCCTCAACGCGCGTGGACGAGTGGAACGGATTCGGCAGCGGGTGGCTGGGAGGAGGGGGTGACGTGGACTTGTATTGACCAAGGTCCGACTTCGGCGGGTCCACAAATTCGATATTCTCACTTATGACCGGGCAGGGCGAAGAAGGCTTTCGATGTTGCGGTTACGGCGGCGGCGAATTCAGCCAGGTCCATGCCTTTTAGCTCGGCGAGAAGTTTGGCGGTGTGGACCATCAGGGCCGGCTCGTTGACCTTCTGCTTGCGCATCGGTCTGGGCGACATATAGGGGCAGTCGGTTTCGAGCATCAGCCTGTCGAGGGGGACAATCTGTGCAGCCAGACGGGCCGTATCCGCGCTCTTGAAGGTCACTACGCCCGTGAAAGAGATGCAGTAGCCCTGCTGGATGACCTGTTTGGCCTGCTCGGCCGAGCCGCTGAAGCAGTGGAAGACGACGCCTTTAAGCCCCGCTCCGTGCCGGTCGAGAACATCCATCGTTTCCTCGAATGCGTTTCTCGAATGGATAACGACCGGCAGGTTCGATTCCGAGGCCAGTTTGAGTTGTGCGGCGAAGACGCGAAGCTGGTCGGGCGGCTTGGAGAAATTGTAGTGAAAGTCCAGCCCCGTCTCGCCGATTGCGACGACGTTCACGTTCTTTGCGAGATCTCGCAGTTGCGTCAGGGTATCTGCGGCTACTTTTTTGGCGTCGTGCGGATGGACGCCGACGGTGGCGTAGAGATTATCGAATTGGTCGGCGAATCCGACGGCTCTTGCCGAATCTTCGAGGCTTGTGCCGACGGTTATCCAGCTCGTAACGCCCGCGGCCCTGCTGCGATCGAGAACTGCTTCGATGTCGGAGTCGAGCGGCTTAAACGTCAGATGGCAATGTGTGTCAATCAGCCTAATACCCTTCATATTGCACCAATTATGCGGTTTTTGAACCATAAATAAGCCTTATCTCTCCGCCGGATTCCGCCGATTTCCGCTTCGGAGCGCTGCCAAGACAAGCAGATGACAAGCTCTCAAGCGCATCAATGGCCTCGACGCCGCTACTGTGAAGGATATGCGTATAGAACCGCATCGTCGTCTGTATGTCAGCGTGGCGCGCTAATCGCTGGCAAACGGTCGGGTGAGTCCCGGCAAGCGCCAAGTGGCTTATGAACGTATGCCGCAGCGCGTGGAAGTCGCAATATCGCCCGGCGTCGTCAACGTATGGTATCCCGGCTTCGGCAAGGTCGGCCCGAACCATTGTAGATATGGTCGCCTTGTGCGGCAGGCGGAAGGCCCGCTCAGTCGGATTCTTGCCCTTCAAGTATTCTTGCAGCTCCGCCGCGAAGTCGGCAGATAGGGGTATATCGTCCGAGTGCTTACCCTTACTCTCAGAAGCCTCAATATGGACGTTGCGCTGGTCAAAGTCAAACGATTGAACCCGTAGATGTCGAATCTCGTCGATTCTTAATCCTGATTTCAAGGCGAGAGAATATATCAGAACCCGCTCCGGCCCGGTGTTCTTATATCGCTTCTTGGATTGTGCAACCGTCGTCAAGAAAAGCCCCTTCTCCGCGACGGTCAAGGCCCTGCGTTGGTGTCGAAACTCGGTCTGCTTGATAGGCTTCACTTCACCCATAGGGTCCTTACCGATAACGCGGTCGTTCCTAACGAGCCACTTGCAGAAGGTCTTGAAGTCCACAAGGTGCTCGTTGTAAGTCCTCTCGCCGTAACCGTCGTCCCCGCGTCCTGCGGCAAGGAAGGTCTTGACCTTGTTGCTATCGACATCGGCCCATCTCTTGAACCCGCAACCGGCCAGCGTCCGGGTGATACTTGAACGGTTCTGCCGGATATGAGTAGGAGTCCTCTTATCGGCTTCAAGGCCCGCGATATACTCGTCCAGGTGCTCGGCCAACGTCTTGTTAAGATGCTTCCGTTCTGCGCCGTCCCCGACAATGCCCCAGGCAATAAGCCGATTCTTTATATCCACCGGCATAGCATCAAGCCACTTTTGCAGGCTTTGATTCGGGTGTCCGCACGATTGCAGCAGCAAGTCAAGATTCACCGCAAACTTGGCCGTCAGTTTCTCATCGGCACGGAAGGGAAGGCGGCGTCGAATCTCTTGATTATCTTTGAAGTCGATATACCACTTCTTCGACTCCCGCCTTGCTCCGTCTTTAGTGTAAGATTCCTTGTAGATTCGCATAGCTTCACCTCACTTTGAACAGAATCCCCAGGTTTATATGCGTCGTAAGAAACGCCGCCGCGCTCGCGCAGACCGGCGAACCTGGGGATTTTTGGTTTGAGTTCAAAATGAATTGTCTTACGTTCATACAATTATCATTCTACCACAGCCGCCGACTATTGCAAGCACAAAATCCGAATTTTCCGAAGAAAGTCAAAAATCTTTCGCTCCACAATTCACCAGGATCGCCGAAGTCGAGCGCGCCCGATACACAACACCCCCGGAATTAGGGCTTCTCAGATAGTCGCGCGCCACAGTTAAGTTGCCGAAAACGCATAATTGGCACATTTACCGCAGGCGTTCCCGCAACCGTTCCGACCAACTCGATGCCCAGTTCCGTCGCTGCCGAAGAATAGTCCGAGCCGCCCTGACCCGATGCTCGCCCGGCAGCCCCGAAGATACTTCGCTCGACTATCGCTGAAAGATCCTCGGCCCCATCCCCGGCAGAGGCATCTGCTTGAAACGCCCCTTCCCGCTCGCCGCCGCCCGCCGAAGCAGGGGAAAAAACTTCCGCAGAATCCCGATGCACCATCAGCGTCGAACCGCCTGTATAGAGCAGAACGAGAACAATGGCTAACTTACTTATGAACAAGAGCTTACGAGTGTCCACTTGATTGCCTTTCCTTGCCGGAATATACTTTCTTCACAAAAGAAACATCGTCCGGTTCCCCCACCTACTTAACCACTGAATACCCCTAATTGCGCACCCCATAGGCGCAGCCCGCATTACGCGCATTACGAAAGCCGGGGCCGGCCATTATAGGACCCCACAGGATAATATGGATACGCAAATACCAGGCAAGTACCAGACCCCAACGCACCTTCCAATAATCAAAAAGAAGGCACGCAGCGTCCGAGAAAAGGCTTGCTCTTGAACATGCTATGACGCTCGCAACCCTACGAATTCTTACGCAGCCTCAAAAGCCCAAGCGAACCCAAACCAAGAATTACCAAAGTGGTAGGCTCAGGAATCGGCGTGACGGATTCGACCATGATGACAAAGTCGTCGTAGTCCTTATCGGCAAGGTCGATTTGTTCAATCTCCCAAGCCAGGAGATAACTATTGTTCCAGTCAAGATATTTAAATCCCGGTATACCCAGAGTATCGCCCATCCCACGATAGGCAGCCATGTGATCTCCCATGTCGGCATTAAAGCCTGTGTCACTGTACCAGAATCCACCGGTGCCGGCACCCATACCGTCCGTATCGAAGTAATAACCAAAAAGTTTACCAGCAAAATCGATCCCAGTGTCGATAATCGGGCCAGTTCCGGTTGAAGCGTCATAAAAGCCACGTACTACGCTTCCATCGCCCATTATACTCAGCGTAGCGTAATCGCCAGCTTCAACGGCGGCGCCATCATAAAGCTCGATAATTTTCGTCGAATCGGCTGCGTCATACACTCCAAAAGTTCCAAGATTTTCATAACCTCCTTCGGTAGCCTTAAAAACCAAGGTCGTAGCGGATGTGCCCGGCGCCGTAACGGCCCAGTATGAATCAAACGCATCGTCAAGATAATCCGTCGCCGCAACCACGCTACTAGGCCCTCCTACAGTGATGTCATCCATCACCTTCTGCAATGCCCAACCTCCATCGTCAAACATCGGGACTGCCATCGATACCGATGCCATTAAAGTGAGTACTGCTGCTGCGAAAAGTAACCTTTTCATTGTGTGCCTCCTTGCAAAGTGTTTTATCTTCCTTGAAAACCAGAACCCAGTAAAGTCAACCGAGTTTTTCTATTTACCCTTGACTCCAATGTGTTCTACACAACGGTTGCCCTATATTACTACGTCCGAAAATGTAAAGCCAATAGTTTTTGAATTTTTCTTCACTTTAGAGAAATTCTTCGAGTTGAGGATTGCCTGCTCCCGGATTATGTGCTCTGCGGTATGGCCTAACCGGCGTCCGGGAAATACCCGATAGATATTCAACTGCCTTAAGGGCTTTGATAACAGTGGTTTAACAAAAACAATGATCCGCTCGGCAGGCCACACCCCACCCCTAATAGGATAGCCCCTGCGATGTAAGCCTTAGATAGGATCCATAATCCGCTTTTTCTCGGGCGGTCCCAGAAGAACAGAGCCTTGCGACAGAATCTCATATTTTTTTCGGAATTTCAAAAATTTTATTTGACAACCAACTGGTTTGTCCGTTAGATTCAAGACGATGTGGCTCCGAATGGAGGAGGCCATCAGAAGGCGCACCCCCAGGAGGGTGGCCATGTTGTGCGTTTAACTAACGGAATGAAGTTTGCTGCGTAAGGAGGCGGTTAATGCCTGCAGAAGCAAGAGGCAAATGCTTGGCATTACTGCTGTTGCTTATCTCTGCAATAGCGGTTCACGGCACGCCCTCCGCCCCGATCTTCAGCCCATCGGCTGCCTCGACCGCTTCTTCCTGCAGCCTCGATCCCGAAATCAATCTTTCATCGGGGTTGAATAGTCTCTGCAACAGTTCATATCCCAACCTCGCTCATATCGGCAAAGAGATATTCAACCCGCCGACTGAGACATCGACTCGGAGTGCCCTTCCGGCCAGGGTCAGGTCGCTGCCGGGTGTTCCCGCAGGCATCTTTATGGTTTTGGTCGGCTTCCTTTGCGTTTCCTTTGTTAACGATCGCAGGATTTGGCTGGCGAGCCTTGCCGGACTACTATGGCTCGGCCAGACGGGACTGGCGGCAATACCCCAAGCAGCATCCCATATAATCAAGAGAAACGCCGCACAGAACTGCCCTGACAATGGACTCGCCGCGGGCCGGGCCGACCACCACGGACGTCTGAGAAGCGAAGTTGAAGGAACACAATATATAGCACTGCTGCGGCATCTCGCCGGAATACCCGCTCTGATATCGTCTTCAATACCGGCGTCACTTGCGTCGCTACGAACCATGCAATGCTATCTCAATACCCCTAATAGCAGCGTAGCAAGGATTCATTCCGCTCAAACGACCGAATACGCAATTGTCCGGGCCGCTTCGAATATTACAGATTTGACCGTACACTCGGCCTGCGCAGCCGAGTATTCTGTTCGTTTTTCACCTGCATTTGTTTTTTCCAATTTAGCCCGGGGCCCGCCTCAATTCGATTAGAGATTAGTTACTCCTCTCTTAAAGGGCTTGTGCGCGCATAGCCCTTTGACATTGGAGGTTGATGTAATTTTTTACGGATGAAAACTCTTTTATTTGAGGAGATTTTAAAATGAGAACGTTAATTTTTAGTTTACTTATGTGTACCATGATGGCCGCACCGGCTCTGGCATCGCCGACGATCCTGACAACACATTTACAGGATCTCCTGGATGGCCTTACTCTTGCTCCCACCGCTGGTTCCAGCAGTGTAATAGTAACCACTGACATGATCACCGACATCCGGGATTCGTACTGGAAGACTGTTGACTCAGGCGTATCCCCTGCGACCTTGATATTTAAGGTTACCGAAGCGGGTTATGGCGACCTTGGAACATTTGGAGTTTATGACGCAACCGATCAGACGAAAATTGTCCAGCTTTATGATGGTGCCGTCGTTGACGTCGGCGATTACGCTACGCTGAGTATAACGGGCGATGGAAGCGTAATACGTGGCTTCTATGACGCTTCAACCGCAACTGGCACGATTAGCGACACTGGGATCGATTTTGCTGGTAACCGTTTTGGTTATTACTTCGATACGGACGGTATGGGTGCCGGCGGTGGTGGATTCTGGTACAGTGACACGGGTTTGAATGCCGACCTAGGAGATCACATGGCTGCCTATCATGGGATGGGCGATACTCTGGATATACCGGGCTTTGGACCTATAGATTGGAACAATGGTTATCTCCTGGCCTGGGAGGTAGGAAATCTCGGCAGCGGCGCCGATAAGGATTATGACGACCTTGTCGTCATGGTAGAATCTGTCACTCCGGTTATTCCGGCTCCGGGCGCTATCGTGTTGGGCAGTATTGGCTGCAGCCTTGTCGGATGGATGAGAAGAAGAAGGTCTCTCTAAGCTCAAACGGATTTGTGCTTAGTTATGATTACAGCACAGGGTAGGTAGAAAGAGCATCGCACGGATGTGGCTCTTTCTACTCCCTGGGCGATTCCCGAAGGAGCGGGAATGATTAAAAGGAAAAGGATTGATGCACAAAGCAGGATGCTTTTGGGCATATCCTTTGGCCTAACACGCAGTATTTTTCATTTTTTGTTAAGGAAGACAAAAATGAGAAGGTTCATGATGATTATTTGTGTTAGTTTGGTCATGTTGACGAGCGGATCTGTCTTTGGCGGCCTAACAACATATACTGATACAATCGATTTTGCGAACGGCGATTACGGTGGCCCCATCGTGAATTATGAAGACGGTTGGTGGTTTTGGTTTATACCGTTGCCGGGGTCTCAGAGCGAGTACTACACGCACGACAACCCATACGAGAGCGTCGGTGGGTTCAGCGAGGCCGAATGGGCTGCAGCAGTAGTGGACGGAAAAATCGTCGATATTAGCCTGACTATCACACTGGACGATCTTGACAAGAATGATACGGCCCTGCTCTATGCAAAGCCAGTCGGTGCATCCGACTATGCCCTGCTTGGCTCTCTTAACCAGATGACCTATAGCGACACATGGGGCGTTGAACAGGGGCCGGGCAACAGTGACCCGACGAACATCACGGAAACGACGTTCGATCTGATCGATGCCTTCGGTCCCGATGGCGGCTTGAACGACGGCCTGCCTATGAAATTCAAGACGTGGGGGGCTCCCTGGAATCCCAATGAAGTTGAGCTCGAGAGGTCGGTTCTGAGTGTAACGAGTGTAACCGTCATTCCTGCGCCGGGTGCGATTCTGCTTGGCAGCCTGGGTGCAGGTCTTGTCGGATGGTTGAGAAGAAGAAGGTCTCTCTAAGCCCAAACGGATTTATGCTTATTTATGATACAGCACAGGGTAAGTAAAAAGAGCATCGCACGGATGTGGCTCTTTCTACTCCCTGAGCCTTTCCCAAAGGAGTGGGACTATGAAAATGCAGGATGCATATTTTGCCCTCGCGGCGATTCTGGCGATCCTTTGCCAATCCGCGACAGCTGTACCAACCTTTCAGGCCTATATCGACAACGGCGCCGCCGGAACAATCGGCCAGGACGAGGACACATGGTTTGGAACCAGCAGCACTTTTGACCTAATCGTTGTCGGCGCCTATAATCTCAACGGCGACAAGGAGACCATTTCGCTCGAGCAGGTTACGCTGGTGCTATCGGTCCCGGAAGGCCAAACGGGAACTGTCTCCATCACCGGTGGAGACGTCGGAGCAACTCTGCTTTACGACAGGACTCCGGTTCCATTAACTGCATACTACAATCCCCATTCCGATGCGGATGTGGATTTACTGACGGATGTTACAGGTTATGACGGATACCTAACGAAATCCTTCATTCCTGAAGACGACAAAGATAAGGACGTCACAGGCAATAACCATTATCCCTTTAAGGACGACGTATCCGATTTCCTGCTTTACGATATCGGGGAATTCGACAACCTTGGCCCCGTAAACAACTACGACGCAGGCAACGGAGGCAGCATCGCCCTGAACAGCGGTTATGGCGAGGAAAAAACGTTCTCGGTCTCGGTCACCGGCTTCACCAGCGTGCACTTTGACGTTTACGGCTATGACGTCTCAAGCATCGGAACCGGAGTTATGATCGGCAAATGGGACATCTCCCCAGGCTCGCATGACTCGACTTATTTAGTCCCCGTTCCCGGCGCTATTTTGCTCGCTTGTATCGGTGTCGGCCTTGTCGGCAAGCTGCGAAGGAGAAGAATTCTGTGAAGTCGCTTCGCCCGGAGCGACCAAGGACCAAGATAGAGCATTGAAGCAGACTGCGTCATTCTAATTCGTACCCGCGTCGGATGCTTCGGTTGCCGGTCAATATCCCCATTCGCACTAACGGGCCAACTGCCTGTGAATCGGCGGATTTCGCCAGTTCCCAATACCGTCCCACCAAACTGAAATATAATCGATAAGCCCACCGTCGCCCCCCCGCTGCCGACATAGCTCGATTGTCATTTCCTGGAGCTGCCGCATACATCCCAGACCCCCGATTTGCCAGGCACTGGCGCCGATATCGGTAGCCTGCAGCTCGGCGTCTTCAAAGTCAATCGTATCGGTCGCCAGCAATTCGGCCAGCCTTTCAGCATGAGGCTCCAACAGCTCGGCCCATTGCTCCCTTCTCAAGTCTTCCTTTTCAAGAATGTCGGCCAGCAGACGCTCTCGCTCCTCTTGCTCTTTCTCTCTCTGAGCCCTGGCCTCTGCAAATCGCTGCGAACGGTGTCGTCTGGCCGCGCCCGAGAGCAGCACCTCCAAAACGCCGGCAACCGGATCGATAATCACCCACACAAGAAACGTAGCACCCAGCGTCCCCATCGCAACGCCCAGCAAGAACCGATGCACCAACGTGCAAACGCCAATCATGCCCAGACATCCTGCAAGACCGCCAAGAAACGGAGCCGTAACATAGAATACGGTATAGTAATCAGTACTGGTGAGGGGATGCTCTATATGGTGTATCTGGCTGCCGCTGACCCCTCGGAAAATTACAAAGAGGTACAGGCTTATCAAGATGAACCCTATTAACGCGCCGTGCCCCGATAGAGAAAACAGAACCCACCATCGCACGCCTGCCTGGTGCAGCGCCAGAATCAGGACGTAGCCGACACACAACATAAACCACACGGTGCC
Source organism: Sedimentisphaerales bacterium (assembly GCA_041322395.1). GTDB lineage: Bacteria > Planctomycetota > Phycisphaerae > Sedimentisphaerales > Anaerobacaceae > JAFGCD01. The sequence goes on along the minus strand of JBGLNQ010000001.1, from coordinate 659,798 downwards.
GGCAAGATGAACGGATCTGATCGCCTTTCGACTCAACACGAGCGCAATTCCCCAAAACTCAGGACGATTCTGAACAAAACTCAATCGCCGCGACGGTCAACCGGCTAATACCGGTAGTCGTTGCGCCCGGCACTACTGGAACCCTTCCTTGACTCCGGGGGATTCTGAACCATATAGGCGCCCGAAAAAGCACGTGCCAGGGGCCTGATGAACTCTTCTATCTTCAGGGCAATTGAGGCCAGTATCGTCGGCGGAACATATATTACGTCACCTTCCTGCAAAAGAACGTCCTGGGATATCTCGCCGCGGGTGATCATCCGGTTGAAATTAACCTTAAAGGCTTTGGGTTTAATGCTGGGATCTGCCGACGGCCTGATTACACGGACCTTGCTCTCAGCAGCCATAGGGTTTGGCATCGCTTCGGCAACAGACAATAGCACCGTTTCTCGCCCTGTGTGGATTTTCGCTCCCGGCGCCTCGACCTGGCCCATAACATAATACACCTTGCTGCGATAATCCACCACCCGCACCTCTATAGGGAATTCACCGACGAGCTTGTAAAGCTCTTCAACCTTTTTGCCCAGTATCTCGGCAACCTGGGACGGCGTCTTCCCGGCAACTGCAAATTCACCCAGGCCTTCAAAGGAGATCTTGCCGTCAGGCCGAATTCGCTGCACCTGCATATGGATTTCCGGCACCTTCGAGCAGTGCACTGCGATGTCGTCCGGGGGTTGCAGAATGTAGTTCTTGGCGGTAACATCAGCTTCGTACGGCTTGAGGAACGCCTCAATGTCCGCAGGATTGCACGGCGAGCCGCAACCCGCCCCAATAACGGTGACCAGTAACAAGGCCACAAATGTCAGTGTCTTCGCATACTTCATTGTTCTTCTCCTTATTTACCAAACAATTATTTGATTCCATTTCGCACTATATCGGCCTGCGCGAAAGCAGACTGCAATTTCCGCCCATTATACTTAATATCACGCTCATGTCAAGCGCTAAAATCAATCTCCCACCCCGAAACTTATCCCCCCGAATAAGCCTTAAATGCCCTGTAAGGGCGGAAACGGCACATTGCGATACTCCTTTCCACCGACAGCAAACATCCCCGCCGATTCGTGTTTTTTCCCACGCGCCCGTATCACCTCTTGGCGACTATGTGTTATAGGACGAGATTGCACGATTTTCCCAAATTCTCTTGCAAAACCTCCTCGCTGATTGTAAAGTGCGGCTTCAGTATTTGAATTATGTTGTTCTTGGGCGATTAGCTCAGTTGGTAGAGCAGCTGACTCTTAATCAGCGGGTCACAGGTTCGACTCCTGTATCGCCCATTAGAATCGCGGTTTGTGACCCGATAAGAAGCATCTCTCAGATTTCGAGCATGCGGAGACCGCTTCAGTTCGCCCTCAGAAAAAGCTCCAGCGGGGTCTCGATACTTAGTAATCTGCTCCCGCGAGCGGGTTTCAACGCAGGGCGGTTTGAGGCAGGTAGAATCTGCCGGGGCCTATGCCGTCAGGATATGGCTCGCCCGTTTGAGGCTTGCGTATTACCCGCATAGCAGCCGTATCAGACGAGGAGTAGCTTTCCACATGGCCGTCAACATAGCCGGCGTTCAATTTGATTTCGGGCTTCGGCGAGGTTGGGAAGCTTTCCCCTGTCCAGTATCCCGAAATTTGCGTAGTGCTTCTAACCAGCGCAGCGCCTTTGAACTTCTCGCAGCTTCCGTAGGCGTTCGGGCTTTCGTAATAGTCGTAGCCGAAGTAGTCGCTTACGAGCAGCGCGCTGCGCCCTCGACCTCCCGCATCCGTCCGCGGCCCCTGGAAAAGGCAATCTCCGCTTTCAAGATAACCTGTATAGCTCCAATAGAAGCAGTACGTTCCGCTCAATGGGTCGGTGCTCATTGGGGTATCGGGATTGTCCCAATTATCGCCCGCGGCCCAGGCCTCTTCGAGATACTTAAACCTGCCCGGGGCACTCGGGCAATGCACCATTTCGCCCCTATCGATATAAGGACGCAGATACGCGCTCATCGAGCGGTTCAAACGAGGGCTTCGCGTGTTATACCCAACCAGCTTCATCGGCTCCTGCCAACTCCAATACTGCCCCGTCCCAACCGTCGCGACGGATTCGGGGAATCGACCGCCACTGTCGGCCCCATACAGATTCGCCGCCTGAGCAATCGAACGCTGATTGCTAATCCCAAGCACCCGCCTGGCCTGCCAACGCGCCTTATTGACCGCAGAGGCCAGTATGCCCATCAACAGCGAAATTATCGAGATCACCACCAGCAGTTCGACGAGGGTAAACCCCCTGCGCCGAGTTTCCCCCTCGACCAGGATGTACCTATTGCCGACTATAGGCCTTTGCCCCCTTCTCGGATTCTATCTGGCCTAATGATGCTGCTTTCTATCTTGTTGTTAACATTATACCTGCATCGCGCCCCATCGTCAAGAACATTCCGGCTGACGGCTCACAACTCGTTACTATCCGCCGCCGGATTTAGTCGTTGCGCAGCGCGTATTCGACCATAAGCCTTGGTTTGCGTTGGGCGATTTGTCCCGTGTTCTGGCTCGGTAGCAGTATTCGGTCGAGGCGTCAAGCCCTGTATCGGTCCACTCGGGCGAGTCCTGCCAGCCGCTGCAGTGTCCGGCAAGGGTCACATTTTCAAACTGGTATTGGACGCCATTTTCATCCGTTGCCACGGCCGCTTTCATTGTAACCGCACTCGCTGAGACCGCATACGGCTCAATATCCCAGCCTGCACGGTGGGGCATCGGCGGCATCCTGTCGTCCCGAGGACTGCCTGGAGGAGCCGCCCAGCCCAGTTCAAGCAGCCATCCCTCGCAGAATGCCGCGAAATCCTTAAAACCGACCCTGCCGTTGCGATTGTAATCGCCGATTAAAGGCCATTCGCTCATACTCGCATAAGCAGTCCCGCCGTAAGCGCCCATGTTGATCCGCCCGCCGTGTGGCATCCGCTCTCCCCATGGATCATCATTTGGGTCCCCGCCGTCAACACACTGGCTGGTTTGTTCGTCGAACGACCACAACCCATAAGCCGGCACATAACGCCCCTTCTCGCTCAGCAGATGATAATCACCGCCATCCAAATCCGCAAACAGCGGCCCCTCCTTGCCATGTTGGTGCCCCTGACCTCCCTCAGTCAGGCTGTATTTGGCCTGGCAGCCAAACAGGTCGCCGTCTCTGTTGTTCCATAGGATGCAGTTGGTTACATTGGGGTCGGAATACTCATAAGCTGCTATGCCAAAATCGTTATCTACGATGGTGAGGTTCTTGAGCGTAGGGCTGCTCTCATTGTTGCAAGCTATCGCTATCATGCTGTTCCTGATAACGAAGTTCTGGAGAACACTTCCCGGCCCTTCGCCGGCAACGAAGCTTACCGCATCCAGCCCCGGCGCCTCGATAACAGCGGGATAATCGGCGTTCCTGACTATGATGCCCCTGCCGTCGAAACTGATCCGCTCGATATATACGCCCGGCCAGACAAGGACCGTATCCCCATCCTCAGCCGTATCGATCCCCTTCTGAATCGTCGCAAAAGCCGTTTGGGCCGTCAACCCGTCATTACTGTCGCTGCCGTTGGTGCCATCCACATGATAAGTCTGACCCACCTCCGCCGACACCGCCCCGCACATAATCCAAACAACAGCCACTATCGCCGTCACCAGTATCGTTTGTAGCCCATTCATTTTTGTCTCATTGCCAAAGCATCTTTGAGTTCTTCGCATTACCGGCCGCCTTCCAACATCCCGGCAGGCCACATAACCCCTAATCCCTCACGGCTCGGCCCGGATGAGGTTCTTGGTATCGGGACCCTGAACCCGGTTTCGTCCGGCGGTATTTCATCGAGGTAGTCGAACCTCAAAGACACCATGACGTCCGATTCTACACCACCTGCTCGATATACTTTTATCGTCTCGACGAAGTCCCTGTTTAAGTCTATTTCGTAGAGCAACCTGGTTTTTTGGCCGGTCAGCGTGATTTCCGCCTTGCCCTGCTCGGCAAGTTTGGTCTCGAACGGTATCCGCTGTCTTGCCGCGGCCCTTCGGACGGTGTCAATGGTGTGCAGGCCCATCCAGGGGCTTCCCAGGCAATCAAAGAAGCTCCCACCCGGATAGCTTCCAATCACTTTCCCACTCGCGTCATATATGTGCACTTGCTGTCCCGAATCGACGATTCTGAGCCTCTCTCCCACTTCGATATCGACCCACGGATAGTGCGTCTTGGTCATCTCATAAACAAATGGTATCCGCCCGGCCCCCTTGATTTGCTCGCCGTTGACTTGTCCGCTCACCCGAAAATACGTCCATCCCCGCTCATGCATCGCATCTCGCCTATCGACAACTTGCGTCCCTTCGGGCCAGTCCAACTGGAAGAAGACCTCGTCGAGCACGTTGCTATGCCGATCCACTCGCCAGATTCTATCGCCCAGACCCTTATCGCGTTTGCAGATAACGAGCAGCCCCCGCCCGGCCGCCGAGACGTATTCCATATCGCCCCGCTCGCCCTCGACCTGCGAGATAAATGCGCTGAGGGCCTTGTCATCCGTCGGCAATCGCCTCACGGAAAGGTCGGGGTTGTATGAGCGAAAGTTGTTTAAGTAGATGACGTCGTTTTCGTAGCGATAGTTGCCGTGCTGATTTTGCAGGATTCGAAACCGAGAGTCCTCGCGTTGTCCGTTGTATTCGGCCAATCGCATCATAACCGCCCCCCCGGGACCTGCGGGATAGTAATACCAGGACTCCTCAACCCCGGCGTTTTTCGCTGCCTGACCTTGCACAACAAGAGAACTTGAGGCCTGGACGAGTATTTTCCCGGCAGGCCCCTGGCGAGGGTGCAAGTGCGAAGGGATTTGGCTTTGACGGGGGGGGGGGCGATGATCGCCTATCGGATTTATTGCCGGCGGCGGGGCGCTATTTGGGTTCTATTGGTTTTCCGAGGATTTCGAGCGTTTCTTTTATAAAGGGCAGGGGCTTTGTTATTATCTGGGGGTCGTAAAAGTCGCCTATGACTTCTATTTGCATAACGGCGCTGCCGAGGCCTTCTGCGAGCGAGCCTATAATGGACGGGTCCGCGGTTGCGTGACGTTTGCCGCGTGCGATTAGTCCGAGGTCGATTTTCTTTGTTCGAAGGTCCACCAGCCCGGAACCGTAAAATGCGGCGGCTCCGCCTGAGAGGTCGAGCTTTCTTACATGAAGGTTGTCTGCTTTGATGTAGGAATCGAGGAACATTCGCTCGAAGGCGAACTTGGCCGGCTCGGAGAACCGCAGCCGCTGTAGGAGTTTCGCCAGCGGCGAGAGACTTCCGACCTGCATATCTGCAATCGAAAGCTTGCATGCGCCGAGACGCGTCGAGTTGTCGCCAAGACGTGCGCCGATATTCAACGAGCCTTCCATCTTGCCGGTGGTATAGTCGTCCTGGCCGGATTCCATCTTCGTATCGGAGAGAAACTTCCTCAAATCCACGTCCTGAAAGCCGGTTTGGAGGGTATAACCGAAGGCGTCGTCGGCACCTTTCTTGAGTTCGAGTTTGCCGATAAGTTTTCCGCCATAGCAATCGGCGGTTAGGCGGTTGCTTTTCCACTCCTGCAGTTCAGGGTCGTAATCGATTTGCGTGGTCAGGTTGGCGAAGGTCTTTCCGAGTATTTTGAAGCTTTGGCCGTCGAGCAGAAGGCTGCATTTTTCAAAGCCGTGGTTCGTCTTATACTGGCCGAGTATCTTCAGGCCCCCATCCAATCGGGCCTGGGCGCCGGAGATGGGCACAGAAAAGTTTTCGAGGCTTGCGAGAGTATTTATGTCGATGAGTCTTTCGCCGTTTTCGGCAGGGGTGATGCTCAACCTGTCGATGTCGAGGTATGCGTCGAATTCGGTCTTAACGCCCGATATATACGGAGAACATTTCTCCAGTCTGGCCCAGCCTTTGATATCGATTTTCTTTTTGCCTCCTTCGGCGGGCTTTATCGCCACTTCATCCAAATTGAGGTCGAAGTGAGCCGGAGGAACAAACTTATTGTAAAGCGGTCGCAATCCGACGGGCATGGCTGCTTCGAGTCTGCGGTCGAAGAATATATCGTCCGCTTTGATTTTGAAGAGTGCGTTTTTGAAGGCGTTTTCTTCGAGCGAAACAGTGCCGTCCAGTTCTATAGAGGATGTATTCAATCTTATCCAGACAGAGTCGCCGGGGACGGCGTTGATGTTATGGAATTCTATCGCCTTCGGGGTGATTGTCAGTTGGCCGGTGATGTTCTTGAGGGGATATGAGAACTGGGGCAGGTTGACGCTGTTGCCGAGGCAGTCAATTACGAACTCATAGTCGGTCGAATTATCGGGTTCGAGCCTGCTCATCTCGGCGGTGAGATTGATTTTTCCCTGAGGCTGAAAATCGGCGATTATTTTCGCAGCCGATGCAGGCAAAAGCTCGAATAAGTCGTCGTTGAGCAGAGTGTCCTTGAACTCGAGCGCCAGGTTGTAACGTGACGGCTGGTCGTCTTGTCCGGGCCGGATTTGGCCCTCGAGGGAAACCGGCGTCTGTCCGTATCGCCCTGAGAAGCTCTTGATGTCTATCTGGTCGGGAGCGAAGAGCGCGGTCGCTGTGATGTCGGTCAGGGGCAGGGGCAGTCGCTCGGAGGCCAAGGATCCGCCGCCCATAGACAATTCGGCGGTGAACGTCGATGCAACCCCGGGCAGGGCGGACTTCGATACTCTTATATCACCGCCGACTGTGCCTGTAGGGCTGAATTGGTCATATAAGCCCTTTTGATCTTCGGGCAAAGCGTCGTGAAGCATCGAATCGAGCGGGACATCCTTCACCTTGATCGAAATATCATATCCGAGGCGGTCCGTCCCTCGCCCCGTTACTTTGCCGTCCAACGCTATCGTGCGTCCCTCGACATCGGAGACTATGTTTGAAATGATTACATCGTTTTGATCGAAAGAGAGCCTGCCTGAGAGGTTATCGAGTGGGTAGGGAAAGGCTCCATATACGGCATCGACGCCTTTAAGATCAACGGAAAGATTTTTCGCTCTGGTTTTCGGCGAGCTTCGAGTGAAACGGTAGTCAATCTCAGCAACGCCCGAAGGCGAAAACAGCGACCAACTCTTCTGATAAGAGGGCCCCAAAACATTGTACAGGTCGTCATCGAGTTTCATGTTTGGGCTTGCAATTCGAATATCGTACTTGCAATTCGGCGCAAAGCCGCGTGTCCACCCGTTCAGCGAAAGCCTAACCTCCCCGTGATTGGCCGATAGATTGTTCAATGTCGCACTGTTTCTTGTGAAATCTATTTTCCCTTTGAGGCGATCAAGCTGATAGGATGATTCTTGGTTCAGGATCGCGACGTCTTTGCAATTGAGGACGCCGGTGAGCGTTGTTTGGCTCAACTGCTTCAGATTTCCCGACGCCTCAAGGTTGATATCGACATGCCCGCGGGGTTTGTAGATATCGAAAAATCTGCGCAGCGCTGCGAATGGCGTGGACTTCCCGACAAAGCCGGGCCCGATGACGGCGAAATTGTCAAGCTCGGGGCTTCGCTCGGAACGCAAGTCAAATATGCGAATATCCAGTGTGAACAGGTCGTTCTGGTCGTAATTCAACTCGGCGGCCATGTGGTCTATCGTCCATTCCATCTCGAAGGCGGAGACATCCGCCGATGCGATTCCGCCGGTAATTTCGAGATATCCCGGCCTCCAGAAACCGGTTAGTTTGCTATCTCCGAAGCCGCCTGGCTGCGTGGCGGTCTTGAAATCGAAACGGTATCCTTTCTTGGTTGCCGAATCGTACTCCAACCTTGCCGAGAGTGGTATCGAAGCGGTTACTTTCGACTGCGGACCTGAAATCTTTGTGTATTGGAGCGTTCCGCTTTCGAGAGTTATAAGAGGCATGGTTTCGGCCGAATGTGCGGGGAAATCGAGTTTTATCGCCGATAAGTTCCATTCTCCGGTCGCCGGATCATACTGTGCACTGAATACAAAATCATTTACGTCAATCCGCCTGAGCTTCGGCCTGAGCGTAAAAAGGCTGCCGACGTCGAATCTTGCGCAAACCTTTTGGGCCTTGAGGATAGTCTTGTTCGGGTCTTCGTTCTCTCGAGAATTGATAACGAGTTCTTCGATGAATACCGAGCCGTTCGAGCGGAAATCGACCGAACCGGTCTCTATTTCAGTGTTGGTCAACTCGGCCATCTGGCTTATGGCGATTCGACACAGTATCCTGCCGCCGAATATGAAGCCAAACCAAGACAGAACCCCCATAATCGCGAGGACAACGAGCCAGCGAACGACTCGCCTTAAGATTCTGGCCCCGAGAGGCATGTTCGGATCCGGCGGCATTTTATTTACTCAAACTGACCAAGAATTGATTTTTTTTACATAACACTTTGCATTAAACAAGACGCCTGCGTCAAAAGTCCAAGTAACAAGCCCCGATCGTAACAAAGCCGACCGTAACAAGCCCCGACCGTAAGGGAGGGGGTCTCGACACGAATACCGGTCTTTACCCCGGCGCTTACGCTTCGGGCTTGTTCTTTTTGCCCCAGTGCCCCGTGCGCAAGGAGGGGATAAAGACGAAGATCATATTCGTTGTTTTCCACTTTTGACGAAGGCCTCGAACAAACTTATGTTAATTGATCTTTTTGCATAAAACAGCTTCGGCCACAAGGTTGCAAATCCGGCTTTAGACGGGCCGAAACCTCAACTTTGCATTTTAATCTTTGATTTTTGCATTCTCGAACCGACCGCCGGTCGGTTCGAGTTATGTTTTAGATTTCCGTATCGCCTTATCTGCGATATCTCGGCGATAAAAGGCTCCGTCGAACTTTATTTTTTCGACCGCTTCATAAGCGGCCGCCTGCGCCTTGGCGATTCCGTCGCCTATCGCGGTTACGCCGAGCACCCTGCCTCCGCTGGTGACGATATCGCCGTCGGCCTCTTTTGTCCCTGCGTGGAAGACTTTAACATTCGGTATTTTCTCGGCGTCTTCGATTCCGGTTATCACTTTGCCTTTTTCGTACTCGCCGGGATATCCGCCGGACGCCATGACGACGCAAACCGCCGGTCTCGGATCCCATTTGAGAGTGACGTTTTCGAGAGTTCCGTCGCAGACCGCCAGGCAGACCTCTATCAGGTCGCTCTTCAGGCGCATGAGTATCGGCTGGGTCTCCGGGTCGCCGAAGCGCACGTTGAATTCGAGAACTCTCGGACCGCCCGCGGTGATCATAATGCCCGCGTAGAGGATGCCTTTATACGGCGTTTCGTTGCGATTCATGCCATCGACAATGGGGACGAGGATCTCACGCGTGATCTGACTCATTATTTTGTCGGTGATAACCGGGGCGGGACTGTAAGCGCCCATTCCGCCTGTGTTGGGTCCGGTGTCGCCGTCGCCGACGGGCTTGTGGTCCTGGGACGACTCCATAATGTAGATGTTCCGACCATCTACGAATGCGAGTATCGAGGCCTCTTCTCCGAGCAGTTTATCCTCGACGACGATTGTTTCGCCGGCTTCGCCGAAGATTTTGTCGCACATTATCTTTTCAGCGGCGAGTATTCCGTCGGATGGCTCGTCGCAGACATACACGCCCTTGCCCTTGGCCAGGCCCGCGGCCTTTATTACGACGGCCTCATCCCGACTTGCGATGTACGCCTTGGCGTCTTTGAACCTATCGAAGATTCTGCCCTCTGCGGTCGAAATCGAGCATGCTCGCATGATTTGCTTTGCGAAGGCCTTGTCTGCTTCGAGTTTGGCGGCCGCAGCGCTTGGGCCGAACGCCTTAATGCCCGCCGCCTCTAATGCATCGACAACTCCTGCGGCCAGGGGGTCTTCCGGGCCTACGATGACCAGCCCGACGGTGTTTTGCTTTGCGAATTCAAGCAGCTTTTCCGTATCGCAGCCGTCGATGGGTATATTCTCCCCGCACTGGGCCGTACCGGGATTCCCGGGGGCGATGTAGAGCTTGTCCAAAATCTTCGACTGGGCGAGCTTCCATGCCAACGCATGCTCGCGACCGCCGCTGCCAATCAATAATACGTTCATTATTCCTGCCTCATAATAACTCGGTTATTTGCGCATTAGTCATAGACACAGCAATTTAACTTCTCGGCTTAGCCTTGTTCGCAACATCCACTATCGCGTCCAGTTTCACAATGATCTCTTTGTCAATCTTATCCTTTGAAACAAGACCGGCAAGGATATGATAGTTTGTTTTCCGAAGAAGATTCTTAAGCCCAAGTTTTTCGTAGTAATTCGCAAATAGTGGGTCAAGAAAATCGTCGGTCGCTTTGATATCTGCGGACCACACATCAGGTTTTCGGCTTATCTTTGCCGCATTTGAGAGTTCCTCAATTGACTCGCCCATAATTCTTTCTCGCTGGGCCGCAAACAACTCGCCGCCGTTCTCGCCACGAGCGTACTGAAGCAGAACATCCTTCGTACAAAGATAATTCTCCAATTCCCGTCGCTCCCACATTAACTGCCGCAATCCCGGTTTCTTTTCTTCGAGTCCTTTTGACTCCTCCAACCTGTCAAAAATGGCTATGCCCAAAAGGTCTCCGTAAGCTTCTCGTAGCCCGTAGAAATGGTCACGGGTCTTCTGTGGCTGGTTGTAAACATAATGAACAAAAGGTCGTTCGAGAAACTGAGTTGCCTCGTGATTCAATGTCTTTGCGAACCTGCGAAGTATCTCCAGATCAGTCGAGCCTTCAAGATAGAGAACCCATCCGCTCTGCTCGGCAAGATAGTACTGGTCAAACCCTATATCCTTCAACGCCTTGAGCACCTGACTGCCCCTGTCGTTGATACGGTGAAGCTTGCCTACGAACGCTATCACAATATCCTTGTCCGCTGCCTCGTTGAGAACGACTTCGGAATGGCTCGCAGCAATTATCTGAGAGCCGCGCTCCTCTGCCACATCACTCAACAATTGGTATGTTTGTCGTTGTCGAAAGACTTCCAGGTGTGCGTCCGGCTCGTCCAAAAGTAGCACGGTCCTGGGATTTGCATACAAGTGCGCCAGTAAGAGCAACGTTTGCTGCAGTCCTCGCCCGGAACATGACAGATCAAGCATAACTCTGTTTGCCTCTTCATATTCCATGGTAATCTCACCACGCTCGGTGATATACGCTGGAGCCTTGAGCTTCACGCCGAACAGATGCTCTATTCGGTCGCAAAGTTCCTTCCACTCGTTCTTCTCCGGCTGCTCATATATCTGGTGACAAAGATTTCGCAGCACCTGAGCCGTTTGCCCTTCTCCGAGTAAGACATTGATTCGCCCCGGCTCTAATTTCGGCTCCTCAGCGGCCAGACCGGACATGGGGGGAAGATATGCTATTCGAACTTTGTCGGTGATCTCAGGGACAGTTGAAAAATCCGCACTCTTAACCGGCTTGTGCTCAAATCCGGATTTCCGAATCGGGCGACATAGAAGCACTTCTTCGTTCTGGAAGTCGAACTCGAACCCACAAGACCAGTTCGACTCATCACTGATGCCATCGACAATAATATCGATCCGAATGTTCTTCGTCTTGGGCTTGCTTGAAGAATTGTCCACTTCCCGAACATGCAAATCATTCCACAAAAGTTTCGCCTTCGGAACTGGAATCGAGATAAGGTCTTTTCTATTTATCGCTACTCCCGGCCGTTTCGCAGGAGACGCTTTAGTGCCGCGTTTTGAAGTCCACTGTCGCAGACCGACATCCCAGAGCGCAAGCGCTTGCAAGGCCGCCGACTTCCCCGAGTTATTCGGGCCAACCAGCACCACGGACTTGCCGAGTTCTATATCAACATTTTTTAACTTCTTGAAATTCCTGATTTGGATACGAGTTAACATGGCAATCGCGCTCCAGCCTCGGTACTGTCTAACGACAATTTTTCACATAGAGAGTAATTTACCGTAAGCTGAGCGGTTGCTCAAGTCTTTTTGCTCCCCATCCCCGGTTCTTCGATGCAAATAGGGCTTGCCGGAGCGGCCTGATTAGGTTATTGTTGACGTTAAATAGCCTTGGGAACAGGTTCTTTGAAAGCAATTTGAGGGGCTGGCAGTGGTTAAGGGGCTTGCTACGGTATATGACAATCTTTCGACCTTGCTGGCTGCGGGTGTGCCCCTGATTCGCTCGCTCAGGACGGTTTCGGCGGGGCTGCGGGGGCGATTGCGGCAGGCTTTCCTGCAGGTGGTTGAAAGCATCCAAAAAGGATTGCCTCTGACCGATGCTATGGGCATGCATCCCAAAGTATTCGCCCAGCTTGATATAATGATAATTCATGCGGCCGAGGAGTCGGGGAATTTAGCCGAGTCGTTTGACCTCTTGGGCCAATGGTATGAATTCTCAAAACGCATCAAGAGCCGAACTCTCAGCGGGCTGGTGCTGCCAATTCTCGTGATTCACGCCGCGGCTTTTGTCATCCCTGTGCAGGCTCTGGTTATGGGGGGGTGGGACTTTAAGGCTTATGGCCACTCGGTGCTTCTGATCCTCCTGGTGCTATGCTACATACCCGCGGCAGTAATAATCAGCGTAATGCGTTTTACGCCTGAAACGGGCCTCGCCCGCAGAACGCTGGACCGCTTTTCGCTGACGATACCGGGTTTGGGCAAGGCCCTTTACAAGCTTGCGCTCAGCCGGTACTGCTGGATATTCCATATAACGAGCAAGGCCGGGATGCCTATCACCGAATGTGCGGATATGGCGATAAAGGGCACGGGCAATACAGTGGTCGCGAATTTGTTCACACAAGCCGTGGCAAGTGTCAAAGCGGGCAATCCCTTCTCGGAGGGATTGTCGTCGAAACTGCCTCCCGAATTTCTCGAACCCTGGCGCATAGGCGAAGAGACCGGGCAGATCGATGAGATCACAAAACGACTGGCCGAGAAGAACGCCGAAGCTGCCGAGTTCTGGTTCAAACAGTTCGCCACCTGGTTCCCGCGTATTGTTTACGCCGTTATCTGTGCGATAATGATCGTCATGGTCTTCAGGGGCTACGCTAATATCTACGGCGGGTTGCTGAACCAATGAGCAGTCAGATCGCCATCGCCCAGTCCAAAACACGCGGGCGGAACATTTCTTTAGTCCTATAAAATATAAAGTTATCAGGCTAATACTGTTGATGTAGATGTTTAACGTTGGATTGTCGGGGGATTGGATATTTTGGACTTTGCGCAGCGAGTTAAAAATGGTAGAATCTATCGGGTTTGTTGAGAGGGTGGAATATCGTAATGAGTTCTGCAAAGTAAGGAATATTTTCGGTTGAGAATAAGAAAATGCCTTTTAATGTTGATGTTATGCCCCTGTATGGCTGTGCTGAGCGGCTGCGGGAACAAGCCCGGTTTCCGCGGTGTCGGAGAGCGCCGCAAGGCCCCTCGCATCCGAATGTCATGCTATGCCAGTTCAACCGTGGGCACAACCTACGCCAATCCGCAGCGACTGGGGGAGCATTCCTACAAGAGCGGCAAAGCTGAGGGGAACGGCATAATATATACTTGCAGAGGCGGGCACATTGATATCGCCCACCTGCGCAAGGGCGCCGACTGGACTGCGTTTCTGGCCGAGAGGACCCTGGAGCAACTCGAAGCGAACAAAACCAAATTCTCATTCAAGCTGTACGAACCTTCGAAGTATTTCGTACACATTAACTACCCGGAGCATTGGCGGTCTCTTCCGGACGAGGAGAGGAGGCAGATTGCACGCGAGCTTTCCATCAGATTAGGCCAATACTTTTCCTTCATAGGATGCACATGGCACGAGATTGTTACATGGTTCGGCTACAGGCCTTTTGTTCTGTATCCGGAGTTTGCGTCGTCTTTTTCCTGGGAGGATGGTTACTCCAACCTTCTCGGTACGCATATCGCAGTTGAAGCGCTTCGGGATACGGAGCATGAGTACGACGAGGCTATGACTTTGGCTCTCATCCGTGAGCTCGACAGCCAGGGCGTTCAGCCGAAGAATACAGCGGTAAAAGCGGCTGAGAAGATGCGCGGGAAATGGTTCTCCGGCGATTTTCTCTTCCTTATCAGCATCAAAGGGCGGAATCTCGATATCGGGCTTGATGACGGTTATATTACACCTTGGCTTGTTCCTTCTCTCGATGAGTGTCCGGGGGCCGAGCCGAAGGATTGCCCGGCGCCCAATCTGGACTTCCTCGCCGATTATGGTTTTTCCGTGAAGCTCGAGATCGAGCCGAGAGAGGTTGAGAAAGACAAAATACTCAAGGCTGCCTATCCGAATACGAAAAAGCGCAGCAAACGTATCGAGCCTGCCGTTCATTTTCAGGCGATCATGGACCAAATCGAACGGGAAGCGGAGAAGAAATTCGGCCGCGTAGGTCCGGGGCAGTCGAATTCGACGACAGAGCCTCAGCCTAACGCACGCGAGGCCGATGATAATGCAAATACGGGGGATTCGGCGGCTGTTTCAAAGGCAGGGAATAAGAAATGAAAGCCACTTATCGAAAAATCGTATCGCGTATCGCGTTTAGCCGCCGGCATTTGTCCCGTGGGGACGGCGGCGTACTTCGACATTCGTATCGCGTGAAGCGTATCTCGCACTCGGCGCCTTTGCGGCTCTGTGGCTTTGTGCCTTTGTGCCTTTGTGTGATGGTACTTCTGGCCGGTTGCGGCGGAGGCGGTTTTTCCGGCGGCACGGTTAAAGGACCACCTCGCGGACGAGTGGGCCGATATGCAAGCACGTCCTTAGGCACAGTTTTCCTGGATCCTAACAGCCTCGGAAAACACGGATACTATAACGGCTGGGATGAGAGAATCGGCATAGTATATACATGCAAAGCCGGGCATATAGATATCGCCCACGTCCGCAAGGCTGCCGACTGGACAGCATATACCGCCGCAAACATTCTTCACCAACTCGAGCAAGACGAAACGGAGTTCTCATTCAGACTCAAGGAGGCTTCTCGCCACTTTGTCGAACTGACGTATCCGGAAGGGTGGGAAGATTTGCCTGAAGGCGAGAGGGAGCGCATCAGAAAAGACGTCGCCATTAGTCTTGGTCAGTACTTCGCGTACATCGGGGGGACATGGCATGAGATTATAACATGGTTCGGATACCGGAGCACCGGAATATACCCGGAGTTTCCGTCGGCGTTTGCATGGGAGGATTCTTTCTCCGACCTTCTCGGAACCTATTTAGGCGCCAAGGCGTTGCGAGATGCAGAACACGAGTACGACGAAGCATTGACACTGGCGATCAATCAGGAATTAGAGGAACTTGGGCCTCAATCAGGGCGCACGGCAAGAGAGGCGTCAAACAGCGTAAGAGAGATTTGGTTCTCCGGCGACTTTCTCTTTCTAATGGATATGAAAGCCAGGAATCTCGACATAGGCATGGACGACGGTTATATCACCCCATGGCTTGTGCCTTATCTGGCTGAATGCGAAGGCGCCAAGGCTCAGCCGTACCTGGCGCCAAACCTTGATCTCCTTTCCGAATACGGATTCGAGATTAAGTATGAATTCGAGCCGAGGGAGAGGCAAAAAGGCAAGATACTGAAGATAGTCTATGGGAAAAAACGGCAAAAGCGGCTTGTTCCTTCGGTTCATTTTCCCAAGATCATGGAGTACATCCGCAACGATGCAGTCGTCAACCACGGCTGCTATCTCGATGGAGGGGATACGACATCGGCTCCGCTGCATCCTCCGGACGACTCGGGTGAAACAATCGAAAATGCCCCGTCACAAAACGATACGGACGGGGCCGATCCGAATGCGACAGCCACGATTGAAGACGACGTCGATGAATCCGAGCCGAAAACCAAGACGCCGCCTGCTGAGAATGACTAATACTGCAACGCTGCTTACGCTGCAATAACGCGCTCTATGTATCCTGGGAGATGCGTTTAGCGCCTTTGGGCTGCCGGCAGGCAAAAGGCGCGGGCGCGATGCTGCGATGGTACTACCTCATGATATTGGTAAAGCTTTATTACGTTTATAAACATCAACGGCTGATTCCAGCACGCTGTTACGCTGCTCGGCCCAGTCCCGACGTTGAAGGTCGTTGACATGAACCGGATACAATATATAATTCAAAACACTCCAAACATCTTCGGCCAAGCCCAATGCCATCGCTGGCGTCTCGTCCAGCAGCGAGTAATGCACCCTTGTCCAGTTGTACAAATCCCGCCACAGCCATATCGAATACTGCAACATTTCCTGCAGATGAGAGCCGGCATGTGTACGTCTTATCAACCGAGCCTGCTGACCTCTTATTGTGCCATTGAGTCGTTCCATGTGAGAGGTGTTGATCTTTTGACCAACACCCAGTTTCTGAATACGTTTTACAATATCTGTCTTTTTGCCAAACAACGCCTTGCTCGATACCTTCAGCAAATGGCCCTTGTCGTCTCGAAGTTTCTTTACTACCCCTACCTGCAGATCCGCAGGCGGTTTGAGTCGTGGATATTTGAGTCGGCCTCTGCCATGTTTGCGACGGCGGTGTTTTATATCTCCAAATACTTGAAGAATTGCCTGTGGATACGGCAAATGGTCGTCGACGAGAATCAGTGGAGGGTCTTTGTCTTTGGAATACAGAGCCACCGACGCGGTCAATTGCAGGGCAGTATCGAGCGTTCTGGGACCAATTATAGATTCGAGCAAAAACCTGCTTTTCACGGCCCGAGCCGTATGAAGCCATGTTTTGCCCTTTTTTTACTAAGGCGTTTACGCAACTTCTTTGGAACCTTGACAACTTCGGTTTTGTCTTTGTGTTTAACTGTCTTGCCGTGCAGTTCATCCATCTGTACAACCTCAAGAGGCTCATCAAGGTTTTCAAGCTGCAAATTATGGAAGTCAGCAGCACGTTTTCCTGACTTTTCCAGTAACCACTGGACCGTGCGAGTATCGACTTCACATATATCAGCCGCAGCCTCGACAGAACAGCCGTGGCCGAGGCATTTGACAATGCGTACGACATCTTCGTGTTTGAGCTTGGTATCCTGCATAAGTGAGCCTTGCCGTTCACTGAAGCGATGGCCGCAGGTTTTACAGTATAACCGTCTGATGGCCTTGTCTTTTCCCATCCATTCAGCGATGGAGAGATTGCCTGCATTGAATTTATTGAAGTCGGCACAGTCACTGTTTGGGCAGGCGAAGAAATCCGGCGGCAGATTAATTGGTTTTTTGTCATCGTGTTTTTTATTTTGTTGTTTGCTGGGCATATTGGGCCTCCCTGCAAAAAAAGAGTATTTGTCCGATAATACATCGGCCAAATATGCCCGAAATGCTCAGACTTATTGTTTTTCTTTACCAATATCATGAGGGAGAACCCTCTTCCGATCTTATGGTATTGCGACTCCTTCAATAGCCGTGCCGGTATCAGGATGAACAGTTGTCGCACGGTTACGACATACTCCGCCAAAGGTCATGCCTGTATTGAGGTCAATGCCCGCTGCCGCCGCCCCCTGATGAAGATTTGCACGCCCCCTGGATGCCTTAGTCGGCAGGCGGAGCATGGCCATGACCGGTTTGCCGCATAAGACGATGATTCTCGTGTCCGGCGTCCCGCCAACGGCAAGGTTCTCAAAAACCGCATGAGGCACTATCCGCTGCTCCACCAGTACGCGGTCACACTGTCCGCCAATTGAGTACAGACCGGAGAGAGTCGTGGAGATGTGATACCGCAGATCATCGAATGAGATCGTATCTCCATTCGCTGTTCGAAACATCTCGCCATCCCTGCCGACAACGATCACTATGCCTCGTCCTCCCGAACCTCTGGCCGGTTTGACAACAAATTCTTCTCTTTCAGCAATGATTGCCGAGAGGGCTTTGAAGGCGCCGAAACGGTCTATCACAGCGTACGTCTCGGGGACAGGCGCTCCGAGTTCGGTGCAAAGCGACTTTGTGATGATCTTATCATCAACCAAACGATACAGGCGACGGGCGTTCAGAGAGAATATATATTGGACGTTGCGCCGATTTACGCCCATCACGCCACACCGGCGCAGCTCCCAAGGCCAAGCCAATAATCTCCTGCGAGCAATTCCCATAAAAACAAGACCTCCAGGTCCGGCCTTAAGTAAATTCCCTGAAGCGCCACAGTTCGGCCAACCTGTAGCCGGAATAACGCCCGATCAGAAGCAGTGCGGCGAGGTTGAAAAAATGAATCTCCGGAAAGCCCAATACCAGCCTGCCAAGGGCATCGATCCTCAGCACGAAAAAACAGCACAGCGCAACTGCAAGCGTCCCGACGAACACTGTCAGAGCCTGCCGACAACCGTCTTCCTCTAAGGTAACATTGAACCGTTCTATCATCATTGTCAGTATCACCATCGGCAGCAGAACGGCACTGGCGCTCGGAGTCAAACCTAAATAGTCCAGAATAGACACCGCTGCGACCATGCAGAGGATCACCAGCGTTAGGATGATGCCCAATCGAGCAACCATCAGAAGCTTAAACTTGTTCAGAATCAACCTTGCGGCCATTCCAACGCCCAGAACGACAAAAAAGACCGCCGTTCCCGTTCGCCAATCCGCCTGCACAAAACTGAGGGCTATAAGACTCGGCGTGAATACGCCCAAGGTCTGTATTCCAACAATGTTGCGAATTATCGCAGTCACAAGAGCTCCGATAGGCAAAAGCAGAATTACCGTGATCACCTTTTGCATGCCAAGCGGCAATTTCGTCAGGTCGAAGACGCTCCAGATTCTGTTGTCCGGCGAAACCCCAAGAGCCGGAGAAAAAGGCAGCCGCCTGATTGAGTATCTGCCTGTATAGGCTGTCGAATCCCCAGTTCTGACTAAATTGACGCCGTCACGGCGTATCGGCAGGAAACTCGCCGGCAGTCCGCCGGCGTAGCCGTTTTCCGGGTCGTACGGCAGCCAGTTCTTATTGAAATAAGCTTCGATCCAGTAATGTTTTTGCGCATTTTGAGTCGAGTCCAGAACAAAGCCCACAACTAATCGAGCAGGAATCTTCGCCGCCCGGCACATTGCCGTCATCGCTCTGGCTCGGCCCAGGGTCGTTCCCAAACCCCGCTGCAGCGTTCCGGCCGCATCAGAAGGAGCATCTATCCCTTGTTGGACAATTGTCTCGGAGCAATAGTCGAAGATTGCCGCCAGAATCCCGCCCTTGCTTGTCTGTTCGATCTTCAGTTGATTTATGGCAGCTGATACGGCTGCGCTGTCCGACTGAACTTCGCTTTCTCCCCGCAGGTAATGAGCAATTTCCTCCGCCGGCGGTTTTGGCTCCGGCACAACCGGCCCGTTCTCTGTGCCGGCCTTGACGTGTATGTCAAAGTAGGCCGTAAAATGGGCGCGTTCACGCCCGACTATCGGCACAATGGCCGCATCCCTGGCAAGTTTTCTCGTGCCTAAGAGAATGTCCATCCATATCCCATGATGTGAGAAAGTCTCTCTGAAGACTCGGCTGCAAGCCGTGTTGTCGGGAATGGCGATATACGTTCTCTTGCTAACCCCCAGAGGAAAGTCTATATCGTAGGCCAGCCGCCAGACACTCTCGCCACGCGACAGATGGGACCCATGCAGATTCCTGACTCGCAAAGCAATAAGCAGAGCGCCGGCTACAACCAGAATAATCACACTGGCGACTACCAGTCGCTGCTCCCTAACCACGTCCTGCTCCTTTAACTCTATCGACCAATTGCAGCATGAATTCGTTGAGTTCGCCATCCTTTTCAGGGAAATACAAAATGTACAGGAATCGCTTGAAAGAATCCACAAGAACTGCAGCTCGCGGACTCGTGTCCTCGCTTCTTACAAGCGAGCTATGGCTTAGCGAGGCAATTTCCGGAGGCATCGGCATCCTGAAGAAATAGATCGGCAGCACCTGGCGAGCGTCCCTGTCTTTCAACCGCTTTACAAGACCCGCAACCTGGCTGCGCGGGAATATCCTGAGAATATACCGCTCTGTCTCCACAGCGTCCGGACTCGTCCGGGGAGCGGAAATCCGAATGCCGTCCGGTGCGACAAACTGCACCGAGACAGGCTGAAATATCGGAGAACTCCGCAAGCCCTCGAATAACCTCATCTCAGGGTCCCCCCAAAGATGAAAACTGTACGCCACACGTTCTACTTTCGATTGCTGCGAATGCCCCCGCGCGCCCTTGAGGGCGTTGACGCACAGCAGATAATTGCGGGCGTCCCGCAAGGCTTCGCCCACCGTGCCGTCTCCGTACAGCAACCCGTCGCAAAAAGCCTTGACAAATGCGCTGCCGGAAGCGCTGTGGATGTTTGTCACACTGCCCACAATTCCGGCGGCGCCGGTTTTGAGCATATAAGAGGCTGAATCGTCCAGCGAGTGACAACTCTGGAGCACCAACAAGGGGATGCCGTCAAGCCGGCACGGGTCAACCGGACGATCCGACTCGTCCGGTCGGTCAGGAACGCCGGGTTCGCTCATTTCATCGTCCAGCCCGGTTTGCTCATCCGGCAATACGGCAGTCCGGGCGGTCATTTGCCCCGGTTCGCCTTCGACATTCTCTCCGGTCGAATCGGATGACCCGTAATTAACCGGATCATTAGTCCCCATGAAACCGTCCCAGTGTCGTTCGTCCTGCTCGTAGTAGTCGTAGTATTTTTCATCGTAATAATAGGGAGGGGCCTTAAACAGGGTAAAGTCTGTTATATGACCTTCGAATATGATCAACTGCGACTCTCGTGTCAGTTCCTGTATGGGTCGGTCGCGACATTTGGCGCCATAGAATTCGTCCGTATGAATGCCGACATTCTCGAACTCTTTCGCTGTGGCCCGGCTGATTGTCTCGCACAGGGGCAAAGAACTGTAATCTGTTTTCGGATTAGCTATCATGAGGACTTTAGGCCCGGCAGGAACGGCAATATGCTCCCGAATCTGACAGCGTGCAACAAGCATCGATGCCGCCCGCAGGTCCCCAAACGGAATTCGGCCCACACCGACCTCCGCCGCCCCATCTGAAAAAGGTCGAGAGCAAGGCTCGGCAACCAATTCACAATCACTTTCCTCCGTGCCTTCAGACCATCTGATCAAGTCAATGGACTCATAATCACCCAATATAGTCACCGTGCGAGGTCTTAGAGAATACTGTCGAATCAACTCCTTGACATTTTCCTCGGCTGCCTGACCTTCGGAAGAAAGGGACGCTGCCGGCAGCGACCCGCGCAGAAAACTCAGATACGGCGTCAGCCAATAGGATGCCAGGTCCTCCACACCATCGTCCGGCGAACGAAAGAGGACTATATTCCGCACGTTGGCGATGCCAATCGTCTCAACCAGCCGCTTGTAGAGGCCATTCACGTCGAGCACCTCAGTTTTCTGTCTTAGAGACTCGACAAATCCGAAACCAGGACCGCTGTTGGCAACTGCAATGATAATGCGTCGAACGTTTAACTCCTTAAGGTCGTCTGAGAAATCCGCCAGTTTTTCTTCCCGGCTGACCGGTATAAAGGGCACGCACAAGCGGCAGGCCAGTGCGGACCCAAGCAGAACTGCCTGACAGTCCTCCAAAGACGCGGTAATCACCAGGCCCGTTTTCCCCCAAAAGCGTTTGGCTAAGAGCAAACCGGCCTTGGCGGGATCAGCCGTTGTTGAGATGTGATTCACCTCAATATCTTCCCCAACTTGTCCGAAGGATTGCTCTCTATTCGGCGTCAGCAGCATACAGGCGCCTGTGAGGGGAGCCAACTGTTCCAATAGTCTTGTTTGCTCCGAACTGGACCCCGAGGCAAGAGACAGGAGAATCGGGGTTTTTCCCTGCTCGCGAATTTTCGCGGCAACCGGAGCCGCCGCAGCAAAGAGCCACCCTTCGCCCCCGCCGACACCGACCAAAACCAGAGATTTATTCTGTCCTGCTATAGCGGGCAACAGGAAAACCGGGGTATCCGTATCTTTAGAAACACACGCCTGCAGGCTCCTGTCCGGGCGGCTAACTCCTATTGTAGGCCCACGGGATTCATCGCGTGGCGGTCGTGAAGCAACGACCTTCAGAGCTCTGCTCTCAGGCGGCTCTGCGATAAGCGCTTCGTAGGGTCGCTTGTCTGCCTCAAACAGCGATTGTCCGCCTTGACAGCGGCAAAATCTCATCCCGCCGAGCGCACATACACCCAATACTATTCCAACTAAGGCCGACGAGAGACCTTGTCTTCTATGATTTTTGTTCCCCATGTACCGTATCCTCGCAACCCGCCTTGGCGGGGACGGAAAGTTCCTATAAGCCCGAAGCGTAAGCGCCGGGGTAAAGACCGGTATTCGTGTTGATACCCCCTCCCTTACGGTCGGGGCTTGTATTGGCAATAGTCAATGATGCGGGCGATTTCGCTTCGCAGGTCTTTGCGGTGGACGATCATATCGACGGAGCCGTGCTCAAGCATGAATTCAGCCGTCTGAAAGCCTTCGGGCAACTCGACCTTTATCGTCTCGGCAATCGTCCTTGGCCCGGCGAAGCCGATCAGCGCCCCTGGCTCGGCTATTGTGCAATCGCCCAGCATCGCAAAGCTCGCCGTAACGCCCCCGGTAGTGGGGTCGGTCAGGACGGATATGAAAAGCCCTCCGCTATCGTCGAGCCTGGCCGCCGCGGCCGCGGTCTTTGCCATCTGCCCCAGCGAGACCACGCCCTCTTGCATCCTCGCGCCGCCCGAGCAGCAGATCGCCACCAGGGGCAAATTCTCATCTATGGCCATATCAGCGGCGGCGCAAAACTTCTCGCCAACGACAGAACCCATCGAGCCCATCAGAAAACTCGAGTCCATCACCGCCAAAATAACGCCCCTGCCCTTGATAAACGCCTTGCCGATCCGAATTGCCTCCTTGCCCCCCGTTTTTTTCTCATCGACTTCGAGTCGCTGCTTGTACGTCGTGTCGCGGAACTTGAAGCCCAACGGGTCCCGGCTGGTCAGATCGGCGAGAACCTCGGCGAAGGAATCCTCATCGACGAGATACTTGATGCGCAAGTCCGCAGCGATACGAAAATGGTGATTGCACTCGGGGCAGACGTTCAAATTCTTCTCGACGCCGCTCTTATACAGCATGTGCCCGCACCCGGGGCAGCCCATCCACAGCCCCTCAGGCATATCACGCCGAGGCTTAAGAGAAAAACCGTTCCAATTAGATTTCGCCTTTTTACCCATATCCACCTATATTTAGCCCCGCGTTTCGCGCGGGGTCGTCTCAACACAAAAACGAACAAAGTATAAATTCTACCAGAAAGCCGCCCCGATAGCCACCAAAACCTACTGCACAGCCGCCAGAATCGCGTTTATAGCCTCGATACGGTTGTTTTTTCCGAAAATAGCATTGCCTGCAACGAGCGTATCGGCCCCGTATGAAACCACCGTTGCCGCGGTTTGGGGCCCTATCCCGCCATCGATTTCGACGCGGATATCAGGCCCGACAATCTCGCGTACGCGGACAGTCTTCTTCGCAGCCTCAGCCATGAAATTCTGAGCCGCGAATCCGGGATGAACCGTCATTATCAGGATCATATCGCAGAGCGGGCCGAAGTCTTTGATGGCCTCGGCAGAGGTTTCGGGATTCAGGCAGATGCCCGCGGTGCAGCCCAATTGATGGATTTTTTCGATAAGTTCGCCCGGCTTGTCGGTCGCTTCGATATGAAAAGTTATGTGGTCCGCCCCGGCCTGGGCGAAACGCTCGCAATAGGTTTCCGGATCGGTTACCATCAAATGGCAGTCGAAAACCAAATCGCTGTGTTTGCGAAGACTCGCCACCACAGGCGGCCCAATCGAGATATTGGGAACAAAGTGCCCGTCCATAATGTCCAGATGGACGATTTTTACGCCGGCTGAGGTAATCTGCTCGATCTCATCGGCCAACTGCCCGAAATCGGCACTCAATACCGATGGTGCTATCTCAATACTGCCAACCCGGGGTAACTGCATTGCAAAACCGCCTGACAAAACCAAACTATCCCAACAACCGGCCGAGCCGGACAAAAACTACCAAAGCCCGCCCCAGCCGACAGCACAGATATTAACGCCAACAACACATCATAGCAACACCCAACCGACGTCAATATTTGTCGATAGGCAGGCTTATTCTGTCCTGGGGGTCTCTGAGGTTTATGTACTTGACTTCGCCGAGGAGCGTGCCGTACTCTTTGTAATAGGCGTATAGCTTTGCGATTTTCTCGGCGTCGGTCGCCTCGAGATTTCGCTGCCATTTCCCTAATTCGGCGCCCCATATAATTTCGGTATTGTCCGTGGCGTAAAGGACGATATGCGGGAATCGGCGGTTATCCCTGCCGTCGTAGTTGCTCACATCAATAGCTGCTATTTCGTCGAGCAGCGGTTTATCCGGCGTCTTCTCGCTGTCCCAACGCCTGAGCAGTTCCACCAGCGCCACGGCCGCGGCCAGGTCGTCCCTTTGCCAGACCTGCCCCAAATCAGGCCCCTTCGCCGTAACCTTCAAGCCCTGCACAGGCGTAATCGTAAGATGCGGCAACTCAACGAAATCAAGGACCACCAAATCTCGGTCCACGTAAAACTTATCCAGCCCCCGCTTGACAAAAACGACGGGCATTCGCCAGTTCCCCTCTATCACCAGCCTATCGTGCATCGTCCTGACCGTCGGACGGGCGATCCATGGAAAGAGTTCTTCGATATTTCGCTGCACCCTCCGTGCCGCGGTATCGTCGAGCTGCAACCCGAGCCCGTCGGCACGGGCGGCGGAACCGAGTTTTTCCTTAAGGGCCTCATTGACCCATGCGGGAACCGCCTTGATTTCCAGAGCAGCCGTATCGGCGTTATTCGAGGCGGAGGCATCTCGCTTGATAATCCTATCCCAATATAAGATACCCAGAACGATTCCGCCGACAACGCATACCGCCAGAAAACTTTTTACGATGCCCGCAAGGTGCAGTTCGCCTATGCCCGACCCGGAGCTCGACCTGCTTGCTCTGCCTTTGTTTTTTCTTTTCTTAGCCACTATACTCTCGAGTTGCTAAAACCGTTTCTGAGCCGACGAGACTGCCGTCTCAATAATTTTCGCGCACAAATCCGCCATTGAAAGCCCCGTCCTGGCCGCTGCCTTGGGCAGGAGCGAATGGCTCGTAAAGCCGGGGATAGTATTGACTTCGAGGGCGTAGGCCCTGTTATCTTCGCCCAGCATGAAGTCCACCCGCGAGAAGTCTCGACAGCCGAGCACGCCGAAGCAATCGAGCGCGGCACAATGCACCTGCGAAACCAAAGCCGGCTCGACGAGCGTATCGAACAGGAATCCGGTCTGATCATCGACGTACTTGGCATGGTAATCGTAGAAGCCGCTTTCCGGGCGTATCTCGATAATCGGCAGGGCCTCGTTGCAGAGGATGCCGACGGTCAGCTCCCGCCCGGCAATGAACTCCTCTATCATGCAGTCGCCGAATTCGCCGACCGTTTTCCGAGCCGCCTCGATAGCGTTATCCAGCCCCGAGACGATGTTCACGCCGAAGCTGCTGCCCTGCCTAATCGGCTTGACGACGTATTTCTGCACAGGCGAGGCAATCCGCTTGGCAACCATGCCGGCATCGATATTTCGCTCGTATCGGATTGCTGCGGGGGTCAGAACGCCGGCCCGGACGAAGGCCT
The DNA here is from genome assembly GCA_041322395.1 of Sedimentisphaerales bacterium. GTDB lineage: Bacteria > Planctomycetota > Phycisphaerae > Sedimentisphaerales > Anaerobacaceae > JAFGCD01. The sequence continues at coordinate 634,267 of JBGLNQ010000001.1, read as the reverse complement.
CCTTCGCAGCCATTTTATCGAAAGCGGTCTCGCTTGCGACAGGCCCGCTGCCGACATAGACCAGCGATTTATCCTCGAGAATCCGCTGTAATTGGCCGTCTTCGCCGAACTCGCCGTGCAGCGCAGGGAAGAATACATCGACCGAGCCATCGTCGAGAATGTCCAGCCTGTCCGGAGCGACATCTGCGGTCAGGACATCGAACCCCGCCGAGCGCAGCGCCTCGGCTACGCACGTTCCGCTCTGGATGCTGATCTCACGCTCGGCGCCGATTCCGCCCATAAGAACGGCCACCTTCAATTTTCTTTCTATTTTCAATTTTCAATTTGCTCTTAGTTACGAACTTTCACCAATCATCCACAGGACAAAAACACGTTTCGCCACAATCGCACCGAAGCCCCGCCGAAAGCATCGCCTGCTGCTTTTTCACTCTAATTTTCTTCGTGTCCCCGCAAGGGGCCCCTGGGGCTTTGTGCCTTAGTGGCTATAACCATCAACTCCAGATTTCTATCTCAAGCTCCAGATCGGTGTCGAACTGTTCCTTGACTCGCTGCTTTATTGCGTCAATCAGCCTCATGACATCGCGGCTTTTGCAGTCTTTGCCGGCGATTATGAAATTTGCATGTTTATCGCTAACGGTTGCGCCGCCGATCTGGAGGCCCTTTAGCCCCGCCCTGTCGATAAGCGCCCCGGCCGAGAGGCCTCTCGGATTCTTGAATATGCAGCCGGCGTTCTTCGAATTCAATGGCTGGTTGTTCTTCTTGTAAATCCATATCTCTTTCACCGTGCGCATGATTTGTTCGGAATTGCCGCTCGTGAGTTCCAGCCTGGCGTTCAGAATGAATTGCGCCGTGATATTCGTCCTGCGATAGTCGAAAACCAACTCGGGCTTGCTCATCTCGAAGATGTTGCCCTGGTTGTCCATAAGCGTAACCGATTCGACTACGCCCCCGACATCGCCGAAATTGCCCCCCGCATTCATCTTTACGGCGCCGCCGAGCGATCCTGGAATGCCGGTCAGCGGTTCGAGTCCGGAAAGTCCCTTTTCGACGCAGGTGAGCACGAGCTTGCTCAATTCGGCTCCGGCCCAGGCGGTCAGCCCGGCGGCGTCGGCCTGGAAATCAACCTCTGCGAACTGATCTTTCTCGAGCTTAATAACCGCGCCGCGTAATCCCTCGTCGCCGATCAACAAGTTCGAGCCAAGCCCCATTAGGAACATCGGAATATGATTCTCGTTGCACCGCTCGACAACCTGCTTGAGTTGATCGAGATCTCGCGGCCTGATAAAGTAGTCCGCAGGCCCGCCCAAACCGTACCATGTGCTCCTGGCCAGCGGATACTCGGTTTCAACTATCTCTTCTAAGCCAACAAAGATACTCATCTGCTACCTTCCAAATATCGCCGGCGCCCATAGTTACCACCATATCGCCGGGCGAGACCTTGCCTTTGAGATACTCGCAAATCCCGGAGAACTCGCTGATGAACCGCGCCTCCGAGCCGCTGGCGCGAATCCTGTCCACAAGCACCTCAGCGTTGATTTCCTGTCTTGCCGTCTGTGAATCCCGAACGAAAAAAATCTCCGGGACAATAGTAATATCGGCAAGCTTAAAACTTTCGGCGAAATCGTCAAGCAAAAACCTTGTCCTGCTGTACTGATGAGGCTGGAAGATGCACCAGATTCTTTCAGGCTGATATTTTTCGCGTATGGCCGCCAGTGACGCCCTGATCTCGGTCGGATGGTGGGCGTAATCGTCGAGCACCGTGATCCCGCCGACCTCGCCCTTGAACATCAATCGCCGATCCATACCGGTAAAGTTGCCCAGCGATTCGAGCACCGTATCGACATCAATTCCCGCATTGACCGCCATGGCAACGACCGCCAGAGCGTTTAGGATATTGTGTTGGCCCGGCAGCGAAATCCGGGTGCGACCGAGAATTCTCCCGTCCTCATATATATTAAAAGCATAAAGACCGGCGTCGAGCGCGATCTTATCGGCGCAATAATTGCAGGTTTTCTCCAATCCGAAGGTCAGGCAGCGATTTCCGCCTTCGAGCAGGCTCAGGGCCTTGGCGGTATTGGCGTCCTGGCCGTTGGTGATTAGCACGCCGTCTGCCCTCGTGCCGCGGGCAAAATCGGCGAAGGCTTCTATTATTTCATCTTCATCACGGTAGTAATCGAGATGGTCCTGCTCGATATTTAGAATACAGCCTATCCTGGGCCTGAGATTGAGGAAGCTCCTGTCGTATTCGCAGGCCTCAGCCACGAAATACCTGCTCCGGCCCATTCCGAACGAACAGCCGAACTGGTTTATCAGTGCCCCGATAATGAAATTCGGCTCGGCTCCGGCCTGCTTGAGGCAGTGAATAAGCCAGCCGCTCGTAGTGCTCTTGCCGTGCGTCCCGCTGACCGCGATGCCATCATAGCGATCCATGAGCATGCCCAGCATTTCAGCGTACTTGTAAACCACCAAACCGCGCTTGGCGGCCAGTCTCAGTTCCGGGTTATTCTCCTTAATAGCCGCGGAGATGACCACGGCGTCGATCTGTCCCTGGTGGGTCCGCAAATCGAGATTCTCCTCGTTATGCCCGATTCTTATATCGGCGCCCGCCCGGCGCAAAGCCGTTACCGCCTCGCCCGGCATCTGGTCCGAACCTGTGATAATCGCCTCATGCTTCATCATAAGCTGGGCTAGGCCGCTCATCCCCACGCCCCCGGCGCCGATAAAATGGAAGCACTTGCCCGTCAGGCTTAAGCTTCCGCCCTGTGACTCGGCAGCGACAGCACCAAGCACGTCCCCATTACTTTCTAAATCTAACCGGTTCATAGCATCCTTTCAGTGCCAAACAACCTCCTTACCAATTACATCGGCAGTTTAACACAGAAAGGAATTGCGAAAAAGAAAAAACCTGCAAAAGCCCTTCTCAAACCGTCCGGCATCCGAGACAACCAGCCCGAAGCGTAAGCGCCGGGGCAATTGCCCGCCAATCCGTAATGCCTCAGTTACGGGTGGTGGGACGGGCTTCCAGCCCGTGCATTAGTTTAATTACACGGCCAAGATGGCCGTGCCACGATTACAGCCCACCCATAATATCGCAATACGCCGGAGTTTCTGGCTGAGCGGACGGACATCGATGCTGTGCTGAGCACAACCGGCGACCGGTGGCATGCGCTGGCGGCGATCATGGCTATGCGGTCGGGCAAGGACGTTTATTCCGAGAAGCCCTCTTCGATGACGGTGGCCGAAGGTAGGGCGGTTGTGGAGACGGCCAAGCGTTACAGGCGGATTTACCAAACCGGGACGCAGAGGCTAAGCGAGGGGAACTTTACTTTCTGCAACGAGATGCTCCGACTTGGCCGACTCGGCGAGGTCCATACGGTTCGAGCGCATATCGCCCCGTGGGATGCTGCGGAGATGAGGCACGACTGGCTGCCGGCTCAACCGCTTCCGCCCAGGGACGAAGTCGATTGGGATGCATGGCTGGGCCCCTGTCCGTGGCGACCCTACAATGCGGATTATTGCCAAGGCGGGTGGAGAGGCTTCTATGACTTCCACACAAGCTGCATCGGCGAGTGGGGGGCGCATACCTTCGCATCCTGTCAGGTCGCAATCGGCGCCGATAAGACCGCGGCCATCGAGTACGGGTATGTTCCCAACGAGAGCGGGGACGGGATGGTTACGAAATTCGCAAACGGGATTAAGATGGTTCTGCAGCGTGATGGCTGGCGCGGCTCTTGCGGGGTTAAGTATGAGGGCACGGAGGGCTGGGTGGCGGCGGCGGACGGATATTCGCAGCCGGACGTTTCTAATCCCGCCATGCTCGGCGATTTCAGGAATTTGGTCGGCGATTACATGGCCCGAACGCAACGACCGATGAGCCACGTTCGCAACTTTCTCGACTGCGTCAAGTCGCGTCATCAGACCGTCGCCAACCCCGAGGTCATGCACTATTCGATGACGACGGTGCATGTAGCGAATATCTGCATGTGGCTCAAGCGCGACCTGAAATACGATCCGGTTAAGGAGAAGTTCGTCAACGACCCTCAGGCCGACCGGTTCCTCTCCCGCGCGATGCGAGAGCCGTGGATAATCTAAGACTAACCCTTAATTCGAGAAGGATTTTGTACTATGCTTAAACAAAGAATAATAATAATGCTGATTTTGCTTGCAGCGGTTGTTTTGTCGGGTTTGGCGGCGTCTTTCGCCGAGACCGTGGCTCCGGCTTCCAGGCAGGACGAACTTATTGCAGTACTCAAATCGGACGACTCGACTCGTCAGGATAAAATCGCGGCGTGTCGGCTGTTGACTTTCATTGCCACTGAAAAGGCCGTTCCGGTTCTTGCCTCTCTTCTGGCCGACGAGGAGATGAATCACATGGCCCGTTACGCTCTCGAGCCGATTCCGGACGGGAGCGTTGACGACGCCCTGCTCGAAGCGTTGGGCAAGCTTAAAGGCAAACCGCTTGTGGGCGTTATTGGGAGTATAGGGGTTCGGCGGGAAGCCCGGGCGGTCAAGACATTGGCCGGGATGCTGAAGAGCGATGACCCGATGGTGGCTCAGGCGGCGGCGAGGTCGCTGGGCAATATCGGCAGTGCGGCTTCGGCCAAAGCGCTGAGAAGCGCGCTTTCGGTCTCTTCGGGCGATACGAAGCTCGCCGTCTGCGAAGGCATGTTCCGCTGCGCCGAGAATTTCGACGACGACGAAGCGGCTGTGATCTACGATAAGCTCCGCAAAGTCAAGGATCCTCATCAGGTTCGCGCAGGTGGTCTTCGCGGGGCCATTTTGACTCGCAAAGACGGATTGGACCTTCTCAAGGATTATCTAACGAGCAAGGACTATATCATGTTCTCCGCTGCAGTTGCGGCTTCGAGCGAAATGCCGGGCGTTGAAGTAACTCAGGCGTTGGGGGCTGCTTTGGGCAGAGTTTCTGCGGACAATCAGATATTGATTATAGGGACGCTTGGCGACCGTGGCGACCCGGCCGCTATGCCGGCGATTTTGGCAGCCGCAAACAAAGGCGATAAAGCCGTGCGAATTGCGGCGATCAAGGCGATGCCGCCTATCGGCGGTGCATCCGCGCTGGGCGTGCTGGCGAATTTGATGAACGATTCCGATTCGCAGATCGCCTCGGCCGCTCAGGACAATCTTGCAGCGATGCCGGGCAAGCAGGCCGACGATGCGATTATGGCGATGCTGAAAAGCAGCGATACGAGCAGCCGGTTGAAGGCGCTTGAGTTGATCGATAGGCGGCGGATGAGGAATGTCGCCGACGCGCTGCTCAAAGCGGCCAAAGACAACGACGAATCTGTTCGGATGGGCAGCATCAGGATATTAGGTGATTTGGACGAGGAAGTGAATTTCGGCGTTTTAGTCGATTTGCTGGTCGATGCGAAGAGTTCCGGGGAGATTCGGGCGGCGGAGCGTGCGCTTTCGGCGACATGCAAGAGAGAGGCCCAGCCGTCGCCGGGGAAGGTTACCATTCGTAAGGCCGTGTATCGCGGCGTGGATGGCGGCGATTCTGCCGATGTGACCAGGAAGGTCGCGAAGATGGTTGCCGACGGCGTCCTTTCGATAGAAGCATCGAACAGTAATTTCGGCGATGCGGCGCCAGGGATTGTCAAGGAACTGCAGATAGAATTCACATCGAACGGAGTAACTCAGAGCGAGACTGTCAGGGAAGGTGAAGCTGTTACACTGTTGGTCGCCGAAACTCCGGATGCATTGATCGATCAGTTGTGTTCGGCTCTGGGCAAGGCTAAGACGCAGCAGAAGCTGGCGTTGCTGCGTATTCTTCGAACGGCTCAAGGGTCGAAGGCGCTGGATGCGGTTCGAGCGGCGACGAAGGACAGCGATCCGCAAATCAGCGGGGAAGCTGTTTCTATCTTATGCGATTGGCCTTCGCTCGAGGCTCTTGGCGACGTTTTGGAGCTGGCAAGAACGACGATTGACCCTAAAGTCAGGATTCTGGCGGTTCGCGGTGCGATTCGGCTGATCCCTCTGCAGGATGCAGGCGTTCAAGAGAAGATCGGGCAATTCAAGGAAATTCTGCCTCTGATTCAGCGTGACGAAGAGAAGATACTGCTGCTGGGTTCTCTGGCGGCGGTTCCGGCCAAGGATGCTTTGTCGATGGCGATTGGGTATCTGGACAATGCCGGGACGAAGAACGAGGCTTGCTTTGCGGCGGTTGCAATTGCCGAGAAGATAGCGACGGAAAACAAGAGCGAAGTGGCCGAGGCAATGCAAAAGGTGATCGAGGCCACGACCAACAATGATGTCAAAAAACGCGCGACACAGGCGCTCGACAAGGCCAAGGCTGAGTAATAACAGCGTGGAAGATCATTCGCAAGAGGAATCGCCGCTAAGGCACTAAGGCACGAAGAAAGAATGAAAATATATACCCTATAATCTTAGCGGCTTAGCGCCTTCGTGGCAAAATACAACAGCGTGCTTGCATGGATGAAGAAGAATTCTTTGTCTTTTGCGCGTGTTTTCCCCCCTGGATGCGTCGAAACGGCAGTTTTTCTGCTGTTCTCGGCCTGTAAAAGCCGAAGATACGTCTGAAACAGGCTTATTCCTGAGCCTGCTAAATATAATATCTGTCATTTTTCCAATTATGGCGGTTTTGAGTGCTTACTAACGCCAAGTACAATCAGGTCGCCAACTGTACGGCTGCGGTGGTCGTGCTGCTGATGGCTGTCGGCGCGGTCTTCGTATTCTCCGCCAGCGCGTCGGTGGCGGGCGAGCTTGATATCCATAAGTTCTACGACTACCCGGCTTTACGGCAGATTTTTTTCTTTCCCTTAGCGTGCATGGTGCTCTTCGCCTTTGCGGCTTTGGACTACAGGAATCTCCGCCCGGACAGAGGGTGGCTGCGGTCTCCAACGCTGTATTTGCTAATCCTAAGTATAGCATTGCTTGTAATCGTCTTGCTTCCGCAGATAGGCATCGAGAGAAATAACGCCCGGCGATGGCTTCGACTCACCATGGGAACATTCAATATCAGTTTCCAGCCCTCGGAACTTGCCAAATGGATGACCGTTCTGTTTCTAGCGGGTTTTTGCGCAAAATATGGGGACGGCATAAGGTCGTTTCGCAAGAGATTCGTCCCGGCTTGCTGCGTTGTGGGGGTTGTGGTCGGACTGATTGTTGTCGAAGACGTTGGGACGGCGGCACTTATATCGCTGCTGGCCTTCCTGATGTTAATCATCGCGGGAGCGAAATGGTGGCACGTTCTGGCGCCGTTACCGTTCGGCATTCTCGGCTTTGTGTGCGTACTTATCCACTCGCCAGCCCGACTGGAGCGGATTTGGGCCTGGATCTGGCCGGAGAAATACCCCGCTCTGAGCTATCAAGCCGGACAATCACTGACCGCATTGGGCTCCGGGGGTTCGTTCGGAAAGGGGCTGGGCGGAGGGATGTGCAAGTACGGGCACCTGCCGGAGGATACCACCGATTTTATCTTTGCAATCATCGGCGAAGAAATGGGCTTCGTCGGAAATGCGGCGGTGATTCTGCTGTTTATCGTATTTATATGGTTAGGGATTCTAATCGTCGTTCGCTGCAAAGACCGCTTCGGCCAGCTCCTGGCGGGCGGGATTGTAATGGCGATCGGCATCCAGGCGGCGTTGAATATCGGCGTGGTGACGGTTGTGCTGCCGACGAAAGGCATCCCTCTGCCGTTCGTGAGCGCCGGCGGGACGAGCATGCTGCTATCATCGGCGGCGGTCGGAATCCTGCTGAGCATAGCCCGCCAAACCGCCCCCAAACCAGCCGAAGCAAAACTCCAAAGCGAACCTTCAACCGGCGTAATCAACCCCGAAAGCCAAAGAATACTAATCCACGCATGAGACGCATCACCCGGGATTGCTTATTACTCAAACTGACCGATTCATAACTATCATTCCCGCAAAGTACAGGTCTATCCGTGCAAAATGTCACCGTGTCGCGGGCGTCCCGCCCGCGCGTATCATAGGCTTCCAGCCCGTGTCCTGCCGCTACGTCCGTAAGATCAGTTCCCAGGAGAAACCGAGCGAAAGATAAGTCGGCTCCGCCCTCCCCGGCTTCAGTGCTTCTTCGATGTTTCAATTCTCTGGAGGCGTCAGTTGGCTGTGCGTCAGTTTCGTCCTGTAAATGACCGTCCCGTCCTCGCCGACCAGACGAAATACGACTTCAGGGTCCGCAACGGTGGCGTCGAACGTAAACTCGCCGAAGGCGTACCGCCCGGAAATCCCATAGAGTTGCTCCGAGCAACCGGGGATGGTGACGGGTGGGCCGCTCCTGCCGCCCAGGCTGGCGGCTTCGAATTCATAGAATTTGAACCCCGATGGACGCGGGATGCGGAATCCGCGCGCACCGTGCCGATCTCCCGAAATCAGCAGCACGCCGCCGATTCGGTTCTTCTCGATGAAGCTGAAAATTCGCTCTCGTCCTTTCGGGTCCCACCTGCCCCAGGAATCCTTGCCGTTTGAAACATAGTCGCTCCACATGGTTCCGCACGAGATGATAATAAACGGCCCCTTGCAATCGAGCAACTGGGTCTCCAGCCATTTCAACTGGTCATCGCCGAGAAATGAGCCTTCCTCTCCCGTACGGAAGTATCTGTCGTCTGTCATGATCACGTCGCAGGAACCGATCCGCGTACGCAGGAAGACACCGCGGCGGTCATCGCCGAAACCGTAGGAAGGATTATTCCAGGCCAGGCGGAAGACCTCCCAGACTCCGACCTGGTCCTGCCTGGTGAAGCCCTTCGGGATTCCCGCCTTATCATTATTAAAGTAGTCATGGTCGTCCCAGGTTGCGAAAATGGGAATGGCGGCCGCCAAGTCCCGCCAGGCGGGCTGAAAGTCTCGCAGAAGATAGTCCGCACGGTGAAGGCCGAGGTGATTGTTCCTATCCTGCACGGCAATGTCGCCTATGGTCAACAGGGCTGCCGGTGCACGGCTTCGAATGAGATTGGCCTGCTGCCTGTTGCCTATTCCCCATCGGTGAAAACAACTGCCGAAGGCGATGCGGACCTTCCCGGGCTTGTCGCTGCTCGGGGCAGTTGTGACGACCGCGTGGCTCGGAATGGCAATAAATTCTCCGTCCACCAGGACACGATATGGATGGCTGGTTCCCGGCGTCAGACCGGTAATCGGCACAATGGCGGTCAGGTCCGTTTCCGGCGTGCTCCGGACCGGCCCGTATGTTCTTTCCATCCCATCAACGATCACGCGCACCTCAACCTTCGCGGGCTGGAACGTCCGAAGCCACACCCTTGCCCCATCCTGCGTGACGGACCCAAGCATCGGGCCGCCCAAATGCACGATACCGTTTTCCTTGCAAAGGCGCTGTATGTCGGCATTGCCGGCCACGTCCATGAACGTCGCATCGCGTTTAGCCGCCAATACCCCGTAGGCGGCTGTGTATAAGCGATTGATTGTCTCGGTCTGTTGCCCCCACTGGTTCAGCAAAGCGAGATTACTTTTTAGGTCATCGGCTTTCGCATTTTTCTGTTTTTTGGCATCCGTATTTTTTTCGGCATCGGCCTGCTCTTTCTTTGCAGCCCTGACTTGGGTCTGTTTCGGCTGACCGCCACAGGCGGGGCCGCCAAGAACGCAGAGACACAGGATCAGCATGGCCGGAAGGAGAAGGCGGTTTGGTGACTTCATTGTTGTTCGCTCCGAACTATTTGGGTAACTGTTCACGGGTATTCGGACAATATTGAGTAACATACCCAACATCAAAACACCCATTTCTCAATTCGTCAGTTCACTCTTGTAACACATTCAAGGTTGTAATACAAGTTGAAAGTATCTGTTTTTGCACAGACCGCGATCGCTCTCACCTTCCACGAGGATTAATCTTGCTGTTTTTGTGATTGCTCGGTTGTGGCGACGGGCGATTGGGAGAAGTTTGTGTTTGCTGTTTTTGCCGAATCTTGTTAGTACTTACACTTATGATGCAGAATGGCAGGCAGTATCGCGTTTTTATCAGTGCCGCTGAGCCGAGCGCGGACGACCACTGCGCTAATTTGATCAACGCCTTTCGCCGGGGCGGGTATGATAATATCGATCTGGTCGGCATAGGGGGCCCGAAGATGGCCCGGGCCGGGTGCGAAATTTTGCAGAGAACCGGCGATAAAGCGGCTATGGCTCTGGGTCCGCTGACTCAACTGGGTTACCACTACAAGCTGCTCAAGCGCGTAAAGCATTACCTCAAGAACAATCGGGTCGATTTGGTCGTTGTGTGCGATTCTCCCGCGTTCAACTGGCACGTTGCGAAATTCGCCACGAAAATCGGCATCCGGACCGTGTTCTACGTCGCGCCGCAACTCTGGGCGTGGGGCGGCTGGCGGATTTGTAAAATGAGGATGTCCTGCGACAAACTCTGCTGCCTGCTTCCCTTCGAGGAGGATTGGTTCAGCCGGCGCGGCGTCGAGGCGGTTTTCGTCGGCAATCCGATGCTCGCGGCCATAGAAATCGAATGGGGCCGGCCAAAAGACTATACCGAATTCGATGCGAAGAACGTGCGCGTGGCTATCATGCCGGGTTCGCGCGAGGCGGAGTTGAAAACGCTCTGGCGGCCGATGCAGGAGATTGCTCTTCGCATTAAAGCGAAACACCCCGGCGCCACGTTCGTCACCGTCGCGGTGGATGAGAAGCGGCGAAAGGCGCTCGAAGAGAACCAGGTTCCCGGCTTCCAATGCGAGTATGCGGTCAACGCGGTCTGCCAAGCGGCTGAGACGGCTGACTTTGCAATTGTCGCCAGCGGCAGCGCTACTTTAGAGGTCGCGGCGATGGGCTGCCCGATGGTTGTAATGTATCAAGCAAGCAAGATAGGATGGTATCTGGCTGCGAAGTGGCTGATAAAGACCAAGCACCTGTGCCTGGTCAATGTCGTGGCGGGCAAGGAATTGGTTCCTGAATTCATGCCTTTCTTTAATTCGATAGACCCTATCGTCGAGACTATCGAGCGGTTTCTGGATAGCAAGAGCGAGTTGGCCGAGCTTAGCGGCGAACTGGCGGATTTGACCAGGCCGCTGGGCCGGAAAAACACAGGGCAAGAGGTGGCGAAAGTAATTGTCGAAATGCTGGATTAGCCGCCCGGCCCACAGCGCCCTCGCACACGTCTATTCCTGCTATCCGAGAGATTTTTGTGAATGAACATTTGAACAAACGAAGATTCGATACCACTGCGACGCTGGCCTGTGTCGTGGCGCTGTGTTTCTGGGCGCTCGGACCTAACTTCATTAAGTATCTAACCGAATACCTGGATTTATGGACGCAGAATTTCATTCGGTATTGCATAGCGTGCCTGTTCTGGCTGCCCTTTCTTGCCCTTTCGATTCGCAGGAAGCAGCTCGATAAAAGTATCTGGCGGCGCGCGCTTGTGCCGGCGGCGGCGAATATTATTATGCAGAGTCTTTGGGCGGCTGCGTTTTATTATATCGCCCCGGCCTTTGTCGTGCTGCTCAGCAAAACGAGCATTATATGGATAGCGGCCTTTTCGCTTATGTTCTTTGCGGATGAACGACCGCTAATCAGGAGTAAGCGTTTTTGGGCCGGCCTGGGGCTTTGCGTGGTCGGCGTTTTTGGAGTGCTCTATTATAACGGCGGATTAGAGGAGAAGGGAGCTATCACAGGCGTAATTCTCGGGCTTGTGTGCGCGCTTATGTGGGGTGTATATACGGTTGCAGTCAAGGCGGCGTTTCGGGATTTCGATTCGCGGAACAGCTTTTCTGTGATATGTATTTACACGGTGGTCGGGCTGGGAGTCGTTGCTTTCGTATTCGGGGACATAAGGGCCTGCTCGAATTTGAGCGTCGGGCCCTGGAGCATCATCGTGGTTTCAGCGGTGCTCAGCATAGCGCTGGCTCACGTGCTGTACTACACCGCAATTAAGCGCATCGGGGCGACCATACCGGCGCTGGTGATACTGGCGCAGCCGTTCCCTGTGCTTGCGATTTCATACTTTGCATTCGGCGAGTCGCTCAACGTCCTTCAATTAGCCTTCGGCGTGATTCTTCTAATCGGAGCGGCTTTGGCTATCTGGTCGCAACGAGACCTCAACACCAGGCGTATGTCCGGCTCGGGGCCAGAGTGAATCGCAGGGGTTTTCGGTTGTGGGGTGCGTCGGGTTTGGGGAGATTTGGGAGGAATTATTGTTGTTGCAGTGGTGGCGGGTGGTCAGTTCGAGAATGCAAAAATCAAAGATTAAAGTGCAAAATTGCGGTTTCGGCCTTTGGCCGAAGCCGGAAAATTATTACAAGCCCGAAGCGTAAGCGCCGGCATGTTCGCAGCACTTTCAATCGCCTGCCGCGGCCAAATTCGCTTTTCAAGACGTTACATGGCAGCCGAATTCGAGGACCTTCGCCTTGGTCAGTCTGAGATAGTCGGCTATGCTCATCCGTATGGCCTTGCCATGCGTGCCGGCCTGGAATGTGATATGGTCGTCGTCTTCCAGTTCCTTATCAATGATGGTGGTCAGATTGTAGAGGTTGCCGAAAGGCGGCTCGGCTCCGAGTTCGCAGTCCTCGAAAATTCCGCCGATCTCGCTCTCCTCGGCCAACTCCACCAATTCGGCGCCCAGTTGCCCCTTGAGCGATCGCAGGTCGATCTTGCAAGGCGCGGCTAAAACGCACATAAGGAACTCGCCGTCCGCCTTGACAATCACCGGCTTGGCAACATATCTGCCCGGCTCGTGCTCGACCGCAGCCATCTGCTGGGCCGTAAACGCAGGAACATGCTCGCTAATCTCGTATTCAACGCCGGACTTGCTTAGAAAATCTATCACTCGCATTTTGTGCCCCCAAAAAAAGCGCCCGTCAAAAGTTTTTTTTCACGCTGCCTTAATCTAACTATCCGGCACCAAAAGAATCAAGGATATTTTCAAAGATTTTCCGCCCTTAAGAGCATGTCCTGATAAGCTCCCTGCGCGGCCGGTTGTAAAAAATGTGGGATACAGGCGATTAAAGCGGACAAATGCGAAACTATTTTGCCCCGGCCTTTTCTATTGGAGCAATTTTGATTGATATTACGGCGTTTCGGACAGGCTCTTTTAGACTAATGCCCAGCCTAATGGGTTTTCTCGGCGCGCTTACATCCTCGTCGATGGTCTCGGCCTCGACCTCGAACTCCATTCCGCCGGTCTCGATATTTACCTGCAAAGCCTTATCGGAATCGTAGATCATCAGCGACGACGCAGAGAGCTTTTTCCACTTATCGAGAGTGACAATTGCTGTGGCGAAAGTGGATGGTTTCGAGAAGCCGACCGCATCGGTTACGGTCAGAGAGCCCGAGCCGGATCGCAAATAAACAAACGTGCGCACCAGCTTCTTCAGTTCGGGCGCATCATAGGCTGAAGATATGTCCAGTGCAAGCGTATCGGCGAGGTCGGTGAATTCGCTTTTTAGAATCCGCGCGCGTGCTTTGCCGCCGGTCCGCTGGAGTTTCCCTGCAACAACCGGCACGGGATGCCCGAATGAGTTGAGAACCTTACTGTCGTATCGCCGACTGCCGAACGTCCGGGCCGTATATACCTCCCCGCCCGGATCGAGAAGCAATGCCTCACCGCCCAGGACTACGACAAACGACCCGACGTCGTTATGGTTGTGATGCTCGTCGTTGTGGCCGCCTTTTAGGGCCGCTGCAAGTTGCGATTGCGAATTTGGCCCAGGCCGAGAAACCAGAACCCCTGCCTTGTCGAACCAAGACCGAATAGGCAGTTTTTGGGATACATTTTTTTTAGACGGCGTTCGGCGGGCCGAGTTCTCGAAACTGTACATCATGCTTTCATACAAAGAGCCGCCGGGCCCGGCAGGGTCGGTATCCTCCCACCTTTGAAGCCCCATCCCGAAACGGCGACTAACGAAGTACATCAGCCCCGAACCGGGCGCGGCCCGAACCGAGCAGTCCGCAAAAGCGGGATAAACGCCGTTGCCAATCTCAATATTCGCCCCAAAAGCGCCTGCGGCCCTGGCGCGATCATTGTCAAGAATATCCACCTTCCCCCCGGTCGCCTGATGAATCGACTCGCTGAGCATCGCATAATACCCGTACCCGTAATTCCAATAGCCCAGCCCCTCGGAGCAGTAGCCGTCTTCGGTGAATCCCTTGAGGAAATTCTGCGAATAATTCTCGGCTGCGACAATAAACGCCGCGCGGCGCTGCCGCGAATCGATCACAGCAAGCGCAGAACCGGTTACGCTCCCCAGGCACACGGCATTCCAGTTGTTCGTCGCCGTCATCCACCAATTCCGCTTGCGCTTGCCCGCAACCATGTCCTCGTAAGGCTTGAAAATTCTCCGTTCGAGGTTGTCTCGAATCATCCGCCTGCTCTCTTGCCCGAGCTTGTCGCCCAAGAGGTAGTCCGCCGTCGCCAGAGACCAGCCTAACATTGAAGAACCCAGATCGATATCGACAACCTTCCCGTTGAAATTGGTCAAGCTTTGGTCGTGAGCGGGCATAACCCACGTCCGCTCCGAGCAAAGCGCCCGCACAATTTCTTCGAAAGGACCAACGAACCGCCACAACCCAACCCTCATAAAAACAATAAGAGAAATAGGCTACAAATTCCAACCGCCCGAATAGAACGCCCGAATTCCACAAATCGCTTGTCTTTTCTGCATGGAGTTGTTATCCTTGATTTGCAGGTTTGGCGCATCCGGGGCTGCAGTCGGACCCCGACGAATGAGTGCAATAGCAACAATGCGAGAAAGGCAGCGAATAGATGGCTGGCGAACCGGGACGTTACTTGATTGATGTCGATTCAACTTCCACGAATCAACTCTTCACGGATTGTCTGGTTATAGGAGCAGGCGCGGCGGGCTTGAGAGCTGCCATCGAAGCGGCTGAGAGACTGAGAATAATCGTAGTCTGCAAGGACAAAATTGAAGACAGCAACACCTGGAACGCCCAGGGCGGAATCGCCTCCGTACTCGACGCTGCGGATACTTTCGAGTCCCACATAGCCGATACTCTTAAAACAGGCTGCGGAATATGTGAGCCGGAGGTAGTTGACTTGGTGGTTCGCCGAGGGCCGGAGTTGGTAAAGCAGCTTCTAAATTGGGGCGCCGAATTCGACCGGAAAGGCAGCCATCTCGACATTACGCGCGAAGGAGGCCATTCCCGTGCCCGCATCGCTCACGCCCACGGCGACGAAACGGGGCGAATTATCGCACAATCGCTGATCGCCGAAGCCCGCAAGAACCCAAATA
Source organism: Sedimentisphaerales bacterium (assembly GCA_041322395.1). Taxonomy (GTDB): domain Bacteria; phylum Planctomycetota; class Phycisphaerae; order Sedimentisphaerales; family Anaerobacaceae; genus JAFGCD01. Next base: position 619,074 of record JBGLNQ010000001.1, on the reverse strand, counting down.
TCAGAATAATAGAAAATTTTTATGCTATCGATTTGCTCACAAACGGCGACAATAAATGCGTAGGCTTAATCGGCTGCGGCGGGAGGGGCGGGCCCCAGATAATATGGGCGCCGAACACTATCCTCGCGACCGGAGGCGCGGGCAGGCTATATCGCGAAACAACCAATCCGGAAGTCGCAACCGGCGACGGAGTCGCTATGGCTTATCGCGCAGGGGCGGTTTTGCGAGACCTTGAATTCGTGCAGTTCCACCCGACGACTCTGTACATCGCAGGCGCCTCGCGAGCACTGATCACAGAGACCCTTCGAGGCGAAGGCGCAATTCTTCTCGATAACAAGGGGCGGCGCTTTATGAAGGACTATCACGAATCGGCCGAGCTTGCGCCGCGAGATGTCGTAAGCCGGGCTATACTGTCCCAAATGCGAAAAACCCAAGCGACGCATGTATATCTCGACGTTCGGCACCTTGATAAGGAATTCTTCGCCAAGCGATTTCCCCTGATTAACGAACTGCTCAACAGCTTCGATATCGATATCGCCAGGGACCTTATTCCCGTTCGACCGAGCGCACACTACATGGTGGGCGGCGTTAAAACCGATACCTCGGCGAGGACAAGCATCGATAATCTCTACGCCTGCGGCGAGGTCGCCTCGACGGGACTGCACGGGGCGAATCGGCTCGGCAGCAACTCGCTGCTCGAAGGCCTCGTATTCGGAAAGATAGCAGGACAATGCGTTTTGGAATCCACAAAGACGGACCCCCTGGGGGCGGGCGCAGCGCAGATGAAACACCCGCTGATAAAGTATGAAGTCCCGCATTCCAACCGCACCAGGCTCGACGCCGAGGACGTAAGAAACTCGCTTCGCGCGTTGATGTGGCGAAATGTGGGCATCACCCGAATGGCTACGCCCCTGGCGGAGGCGCAGGAAATCATCAAATTCTGGCAGCGGTATGTGATGGATAAGGCTTTCGAGGCGCCGCCTGGCTGGGAATGCCAGAATATGCTGACAGTCAGCCTGCTAATAGCGCAGGCGGCCCGGCAACGACGCGAAAGCCGAGGAACCCATTTCAGACGCGATTTTCCCCATACCGACGACGATAACTTTAAGAAACACATCGAAATCACTGCCTAATTTGCCACAAAGGCGACAAGGCACGAAAACTATGAGATATATATTTTCATTCTTTCTTTGTGGCTTCGGGCCTTAGCGGTGATATTCTCTCTGCTGTTAATGCTATTACAAAAGCGAAATTTGTAAAGTGGTAAATCCGGCGGATTTCTGTTATAACCGGTATATTCGTAGTTCACTGTCAATTGAATAGAGTGGGTCGGGCGGTCGCTGGTTCTTTTATGGGCCGGAGGAAAGTCCGAGCAGGGCAGGGCACGGTGGTGGCTAACGGCCACCAGGGGCGACCCTCGGGAAAGCGCCACAGAAAACACACAGCCGATGAACCCGTTTTTCGGGAAACAGGCAATGGTGAAATGGTGCGGTAAGAGCGCACCGCGACGTCGGTGACGGCGCCGGCAGGGCAAACCCCACCGCCTGCAAGACCAAGCAGTCGGCTACTCGGCCCGGGTTTGAGCGGTTAAGCTTGCCGCTTTGGCCGACGGGTAGGTCGCTTCCCGGTTTACCGGGAGAGCCAACTGGCGACAGTTGGTCCAGATAAATGATCGCCGCCCGCCTTCATCGGCGGGATACAGAACTCGGCTTACAGACCCACTCTATTTTTTTCTCAGAACGTGTGTGAGAAGCCGTTTTCTCGTGGCATGGGCATCTTGCCCATGCGTCGCAGGGCCATCTTGCCCCTGTAATTGGTTTTTTTCCTGCAAGCCCTGGCCTCCCTCGTGAAACGCACGGCCAGGATGGCCGTGTCACTTCTCACACATCCTCTCAGGCTTCTTATTCCGCCAAGCCCGGTCCGCTGCCGATGCGTTCACTCGACCTCGACAGGCTGTTCAACCTGCCTTGCGGGCGGTTCAATTCCCTCGACGGCGGCTTCTTGAAGCTCGTGGAATGTAGGCACAAGCGCGCCGAGCCTGATCTTGACCACCGCGATATTGCCCTCGGCCCAGATGCGGATTCTGCCTTTGCCGAAATTAATATGGTCGAATTCAATACCTTCGGGGTCGCTGATTTTCGTCGCCAAAACGCCCGACATCTCCAACTCACGAATAATCGCCTCGCCAACATTCTTAATCAGCAGCACGCTGATATCGAGCGTCTTGTTCTCCTGGCCGGCCTTATCACCGCCGCCGGCAAGCTCGCCGACGTCTTTCTCGAGGTTGCGGAGCACCGCTTTGAGCACGGTTGTCTGCTTTGCCTCCTTTGCGGCTTGGATCTCGCCAATCTCCTTTTCGCTCATAAACATCTCGCAGTCGAATCGGAATCCACGCCCCTGCGTGAGGGTTTTTTCCACCTTCTCATCCACTACGAAGAAGTATTTGCGTATCACGCTAAGCTCGAACTCGTGGAAGGTGACCATCGTGAACCAGGTCTTATAGCCGTCTTTGCCCCGGCCCAGCGATGCTACGACAGTTTCGCCCTGGCTGAATATTTCACCTTCGCGGTCCCCCATCCCGGGCAGGACATCGAGGGTAAGGCTCTTTTTGATTCTGGTCTGGTCGTATGCAGCGGAGAGATCCCTGTCATACAGCCGATCTTTTTGTCGATCCATTTGAGCCTTCAGAACCACCGGCGAACAGCCGCAAAGACTGCAGAGAAACACCATGGCGAAAAAGCCAAAGTAAGAAACCCTCGCCCCGGACTGCTTAAATCCTATTCTGGGACCTATCAGGCTCATATCACTCCTTATACAAAAAATGCAAGCCTTCTGCAAAATTGCAGCCTACTACTCCATTACATTTGCTTTTGTGAGTTGTCATTCCCGCGTTACCGACAATCACTGCGAATCCGGCTTAGACTTCCTTCGAGTCGATCCACTTCATCATACTGCGCAATTCTCGACCGACATTCTCAATCTGGCTGTCGTGATCTTTATCGTAGAGGGCGTTGAATTTTTTCAACCCGCCCTTGTATTCTGCGACCCATTCCTTGGCGAATTTGCCGGATGTGATCTCGGAGAGAATCTTCTTCATTTCGGCCCTGGTCTGCTCGGTGATAATCCTCGGCCCGCGGGTCAAATCTCCGTACTCGGCGGTGTTCGATATGCTGTATCTCATATAGCTCAAGCCGCCCTGGTACATAAGATCGACTATGAGCTTGACCTCGTGCATGCACTCGAAATACGCGATTTCGGGCTGATAACCGGCTTCGACGAGCGTCTCGAATCCCGCTTTGATAAGGGCGGTAAGACCGCCGCAAAGGACGACCTGTTCGCCGAAAAGGTCGGTCTCGGTTTCCTCTTTGTATGTCGTCTCGATAATGCCGGCCCTGGCGCCGCCTATTCCGTTGGCCCAGGCAAGAGCGATCTGCCTGGCGTCGCCGGTGGCATCCTGCTCGACAGCGATGAGATTCGGCACTCCGCCGCCCTTTTCATACTCGCTGCGGACCAGATGGCCGGGGCCTTTGGGAGCTATCATCACAACGTTGATTCCCTTGGGGGGCACGATGTATTTGAAGTGGATATTGAAGCCGTGGCAAAAGCCGAGCGTCTGACCCTCAGCAAGGTTCGGCGCGATCTGGGATTTATAGATATTCGCCTGAATCTCGTCCGGCAAGGTTACGATAATCAGCGTCGCCCCGTCCATAGCGGTCTTTATGTCGCTAGGGGGAAAACCATGCTTGATTGCGAGTTTGAAATTATCGGTTCCTTTCAGCTCGGCCACCGCAACATCAATGCCGCTATCCCGCAGATTCAGACTGTGTGCATGACCTTGACTGCCATAACCAATAACCGCCACCTTCTTGCCCTTCAACGGGGCTATCGGTGCGTCTTGTTCGTAGTAAATCGTAACTGCCATAATTCGTGTGCTCCTTTCTTATTTACCCGAAGGCTTCTGCAATTTTGCAGAACTCATATTCACCTGATCTTTCGACTCGCTGCCGAATCCAGAGTTCCCACATTATATTAAAGGCTTACATATAGGCAAGGAATTTATGGACGCCCCCTTTATTGGCTTCAAATCCCGGACTGCCCCCTTGAAATGAGCCTCATGTGTCGGTTTTCGTCTGCCTGGGCATCGCGATTGTCCCGGTTCTGGCCACGCTCTTGATGCCGTAGGGCTTGCAGGCGTTGATAAAGGCCTCGATCTTCTGTTCCGGTCCGCTGATCTCGATCATCAGCGTTTTCAGCCCAATATCGACAACTTTCCCCCTGAACATCTCAATCAGCGAGACGATTTCAGGCCGTTTTTCGGGCGGGGCATTGACGGAGACGAGCATCAGATCGCGCGCGACCACCGGCTGGCCCGCAAAATCCTGCACTTTGACCACAGGCACAACCTTGGCTAATTGTTTGCGAACCTGTTCAACCACCCTGTCGTCGCCCACGACGACTATCGTCATCCGGCTGAGCTTCGGGTCTTCCGTTCGCCCAACGACAAGAGAATCAATGTTAAACGCCCTGGCCGCAAACATCCCGGCAATGTGCGCCAGAACGCCCGGTTTATTCTCAACTAATGCGCTTATCAAATGCTTCATTTTTCACGCCGCTTTCCAAGTTCAAATCAGATCAGTCTTTCCAGAATATCGAGGCCGTCCATCTCATCCAGGCTTTTGCCTGCCGGCACCATTGGCCATACATTTTCTTCGCGATCGACCTTGAAATCAACAACGCAGGGCCTTTTCTGGTCCAGCATTTCCTCGACGGCCTTGGGCACGTCGGCCTTCTTGTCAACGGTGATGCCGACCGCCCCGAGCGCACCGGCCACCGTCGCGTAATCGGGATTTGCCAGAGAGCTCATGGCGTAGCGCTTGCCGTAGAAAAGCTCCTGCCACTGCCGAGGCATCCCCATAAACCCGTTGTTCAGGATTGCGACCTTAATAGGCAACTGATGCTCGACGGCTGTGGATAATTCGGTCATCGTCATATTGAAGCTGTGGTCGCCGTCGATATCGACTACGGTGGCCTTCGGGTCGGCTATTTGTGCCCCTATGGCGGCGGGCAGGCCGAAGCCCATCGTCCCGAGTCCGCCGGAGCTTATGAATTGCCGCGGCTTAATGAAACGGTAGAATTGGGCCGCCCACATCTGATTTTGGCCCACACCGGTGGTGACAATCGCCTTGTTCTTAGTCTGCCGACAGATTTCCTCGATGACATATTGCGGCTTAATAGTTCCGGAATCCCGGTCGTAGCGGAACGGGTGCTTTTTCTTCCAGTCGGCTATCTTGCCGAACCATTTCTTCCTTTCATGGTGCTCCACCTCTTTAGCAAGTTCCTTCAGTATCTCCTTGGCGTCGCCGACAACAGGAATATCCACACGAACGTTCTTGGATATGCTGGTCGGGTCTATGTCGATGTGTATGATCTTAGCGTTCGGAGCGAAGGTGGCGATTTTTCCTGTTACCCTGTCGTCGAATCGTGCGCCGACGGCTATTAAAAGGTCGCATTCCTGGACGGCATAGTTGGCGTAGGCCGAGCCGTGCATCCCGAGCATATCGAGGGATGCGGGCATGGTCTGGTCGTAACTGCCCAGACCCAGCAGCGTCATTGTTACGGGAAGATTCGCCTTTTCAGCCAAGGCTCTAAGTTCTTCACTCGCGTTGGCGCTGATAACGCCGCCTCCGACGTAGAGTACAGGCTGTTTGGATTTGTTTATCGCCTTTGCAGCCATCGTTATCTGCCTGGCGTGCCCTTTGGTCTGCACACGGTAGCCCGGCAGATCCATCTCGGACGGCCCATCGGCTTTATACTTGCTTACCGTAACGTCAACCGGTAAATCAATTAGCACAGGCCCCTTACGGCCGGTCGAAGCGATGTAAAAGGCCTCGTGAATTGTGCGGGCCAGGTCCTTGACGTCTTTGACGATGCAGTTGTATTTCGTGACCGGTCGCGTGATGCCGGTGGTATCGGCCTCCTGGAAGGCATCGTTTCCGATCAATTCCGTGCGAACCTGTCCTGTCAAGGCCACCAGCGGTATCGAATCCATATTCGCCGTTGCCAGGCCTGTAACCAGATTACACGCGCCAGGCCCACTGGTGGCGAGGACAACGCCCACCTTACCGCTGACTCTGGCATAGGCGTCGGCCATGTGGCATCCGCCCTGCTCATGGCGAGGAACAATAAAGTTGATAGGCGCATCGTACAATCTATCGAACAGAGGCAGCACGACGCCGCCTGTATATCCGAACATCGTATCGACCCCCTCTTCGATGAGCGTATCGACGATAATTTGAGCGCCTGTTTTGGTGGTGGACGCCGAAGCGGCAGGTTGCGAATTCATCTGTCAGATCCCTTTCCTGATAAACGTAATTTTGTTATTCCAGTCAATTATGGCACTCAGGCGACCTTCCGGTGGGTCAGCCGTTTCTAATCAGAAGAAACAACCGGGCCAGCCGGAGATTCCAGGCCCTGCCATAATTCCGTAACCATCCCTTAGGGATGTCTCAGGGTCGTATATGCGTGTTCGCACGCAAATACACGGGTATTATACAGAAAAAACTGCCCCGTGTCAAACTAATTTCGGCGTTTTTTCGGGGGGCGAACAGCATTTTTTCGCTTCATCCGGATAATGAAGCACCACCCATTTCCCGGATGTGCCTTTTTTGCCTTTTCAGATGGTGGAAAAATGACTGGCGTTGCGGCGAACCGATGATATAATTGCAGCGTTAAACGAATTTATTGGAGTATTGTTATGTGCGATCAATGTGGTTGTAGCGAAACGAACGCCGAAAAAACGACCGAGGATAAGGTCAAAGAGGCGATTGAGAATATCAGGCCGAGCCTGCAGGGGCACGGCGGCGACGTCGAATTTGTGGCGATGGAAGACGATAATACGGTGAAAATCCGCCTCCGGGGGGCCTGCCAGGGTTGTCCCGGCGCTCAGATGACGATGAAAATGGGTATCGAGCGAATTCTCAAGGAACAGGTGCCCGAGGTAAAAAAGGTCGTGGCAGTAAGCTAAGACGCTAAGATTATTCCGCGGAATTCTCAATCTCTATAGTCTGGAACATCCCCAAGATACTTCCGATATCAAAAGCAGTTAATACGAGCCGATTGACTATTACTGTCATTCCCCGCATTACTGTCATCCCCGCATTAGTGTCATTCCCGCGAAAGCGGGAATCCAGTAGCTTCATTGCCTGGCCTCAGGGTCGGCGCATCGGCTCTTTCTTACTAAAACCGACCGATAGGTCAGTTCGAGTTACTAAAATCAGTATGAGCGGGGAAAGTATGCACTCTATCGCTTTGGCGCCTGTCAAGACCGCAGGTGTTTGGCGATGTTTTCGGTATTAGGATTCTCAATCACCCCTCTCTCTGTGATTATTGCGGCGATATCCCGCGCCTCGGTGACGTCGAATGCGGGGTTGCACACGCCGATGCCGTCGGGAGCGGTTTGCGTCCCGGCGAATTTGCGCACCTCGTCGTCGCCCCTTTGCTCGATCGGAATCTCGACGCCGCTTTTAATGCTCAAATCGAACGTGCTCGAAGGCGCCGCGATATAGAAAGGTATATTGTGCTCTCGGGCGAGGATGCTGAGGCTGTATGTGCCGATTTTGTTGGCGGTATCGCCGTTTGCGGCGATTCGGTCCGCTCCGGTTATAACCGCATCTATCTTGCCCTGCTTCATCAGCCACCCGGCCATGTTGTCGCATATAACCGTCACATCGATCCCGGCCTGCCGCAGCTCCCACGCGGTCAATCGTGCGCCTTGCAGCAAAGGCCGAGTCTCGTCGGCATAGACTTTGAATTTTCTGCCCTTTTTGTGCGCCTCGAACATAGGCGATAGCGCCGTGCCCTGTCCCGCCGTCGCCAGTGCCCCGGCGTTGCAGTGGGTCAGAAGGCCGTAGCCGTCCTCGATGAATTTCTCGCCGTGAATACCGATTTGCCGGCACATCTCGATATCCTCTTGTGCGATGACATTGGCCTCCGCAAGAACGCACTCTCGCAATTGGTCCCCGCTCGCATCGGGTCGAGCGGAGACAAAGTCGGTTGCTTTGCGGACGACGCGGTCGAGGGCCCAGAACAAATTAACCGCCGTCGGTCGGGCCGAAGCCAGGTATTCGCGCGACTCGGTCAAGACCTGCATCGCCGGGGCGCCGCCGCCTGAAACAAGTTTCTGCAAACCCAAGACCAGGCCGTAAGCCGCGGAGACCCCGATAGCCGGCGCGCCGCGCACGGCGAGCGTCTTTATCGCTTCGTAAAGCTGCTGGGTATCGCGGCATTCGAGCTTGACAAACTCGCCCGGCAGCAGTCGCTGATCCACAAGCTCGAGAAAACCATCTACATCGCCAACCCATTCGAGCGCCTTGGCAATCATAAAACCAATATCTCCAATATGTTATAGAAACGGGAAATTACTACAAGCCCGAAGCGTAAGCCTGTCCCTTAGGGGCGCCTGGATTAAATCCATCCCCTTACGCCTGCCCCTTGGGGGGTCGGGGCTTGTATCCGTTATCGACTATTTACTATCGTCGCTATATATTTTCCCCTCCCTGAAGTCCCGCCAGGCCGGCTCGAAGGCTTTTCTATCGCCAGGCGCAGCTCTGAGTTTAATGCTATCGCATCTGAAGTAGCTTCGCAAGCTGTCATCGTATTCGACGCGCAGGATCGAGTCTCTCAGGGAATGATTTTCAGGCTTAAATTTCAGAGTTTTCCCGGCCCCCCCGGCGACTATATCGGGATGTATCTCGATGCCGTCCCTGGCAAGGACAAGATGCGAGCCTCTCGAACCGCCGCCGAGTTCGAGCAGTCGGCAAATAGCTTTTAAGAACGCAATGCTCGTGAGCGCCATGTTCTCGGCCCGAATCGCCCAGATCAATTCTTTTTTGCCGTGCAGGCTTATCCCGTTTTTCAAAATCTTCTCGTAAAGTTCGACGGTCATTTTCAATGCCTTGCGCACGTCTTTGAGCTCTCGCAAGTGTCCTGCCGACGCGGTCATTCGGTTTTGGATTATCTGTATAACCGGCTTTGGCATCGGGCCGTTGAGCGCCTTGCCCATCGCGAAACGGGCCAACATTTGATCCAACTGCTCGTCAATCTCGCCCTGGTATTTCGAGTAGTCCGGCAGTTCGCAGCCATAAACATTTACTATATATTCGGCCGCCCTCAGTCCGCCGACCTGCCCGGCGTTAAGCGCCGAGCCGCCCGGCCTCTTAACCCCGTGGGTCCCGGCCATCTCGCCGATCACGAAAGTTCCGGGTATGTTCGATTCCCACCATTTGTTCACCGCAAAGCCGCCGTTGTTGTGCTGAGCGCATACCGCAATCTCCAGAGGCTCGCTATGCAAATCGATGCCGTGCTCTTTGTATATCTCGACGGCGAGAGGATTCATCGCACAAAGCCGCTCGATAGGCGTCTTGTGAAGGGCGCCGGCTTTTTCAAGGTATTCGCGAGCTTCAGGCTCGAGCTCTTTGATCTTGAAGGCGTTCATGAAATTGTGCCCTACAGGGTTTTGCTGAAAGTCCATGAACACCGCCCGCCCCTTTTGCGTTTCGTTGGAGACGAGGATATCAATCAGCGACGATTGATGGTTCTCGATTCGCTGCGGGTCGAAGGGCCACTGATAGCCCTTCAGGAAAATAGCCGTCGCCATTTTGCTCATAGAAGGAAAATAATCGGTGAGGAACTCTCGCTGGTCGTTGCCTTTGGCGTCGGTGCTGAATATGCGCGGGATCGCCTGCATATAAGTGCCGGAGACGTTCCACCGGAACTTGGTGCTGCCAAGGCCGAACTGCGACTCGGTCAGATTCTCGGCGACAAGCCCAGCCTTGAACGCCAGACCGTGAATCCCGAACTGCCCCTTCGGATAAACGCTTTTCTCGTAAAGCTCTCCTGGGCCGCCCGCGGCGAGAACGATATTCTTTCCGAGATAGACGTTTATGCGGTCATATTTCTTATAAATGCTCTTCTTGGAAAAAGTCACCACCCCTGCAATTCGCCGGGACTGCCCAGAATCGACGGTCGGCAGATGGCAGACCTCCTGGTTATCCGCTATTTCGACGCCGTATTCTTCGACCTGCTTCTGCAGAGATTCGCTCATGAATTTGCTCGTCTTGGGGCCGGCGGAAGTCGCCCTTTCGCAAGGGTCGTGGTCGGTCTTGTATCCGACGAAGCTTCCTATGGAATTCGTCGGGAAAGGAACCCCGACCTGAACCAGGTGGTAGAATTCACGAAGCGATCCGATAGCCTCGGCCAGCGCCAGATCGCCGTGGCAGCAGCCGGACGCTGTGAGAGTTTTTGCGAATTCCTCGGCGCTGTCCGGCACGCCCGGGCTGGTTCCCATCTTATAGAAGGTCTGCTTGTCCGACCCGCTCATTCGAGAGGCGCCCAGGCCTAGGCCGCCTGTTACCACAACAATTCGCTTGCGAGGGTCCGAAATGCCCTTTTGCTTCATAAATTCGCATAAGTGTGCCGCACAATTCATCCCCGCAGCGCCGGAGCCGACAATCACCGTATTATACCGATGAAACTTGATTTTCACGTTTTCAGTTTTTCTTGTTTTCACAATTCCCTCTCTTAATCTTTACCGTCATTGATTAGTCTGCCTTTTTTTTCAGATCTCGCGCGTAATTATATCCGAGCATACCGGGGATTCCAGAGATTTTTCAGAGTCCAAAGCGGGACGCTATCCCCTATAGGAGCTCCCAGAGCAACAAATCGGACCCTCAGCAGTGAAATCGAAGCCCCCCAAAAGCCCGAAATCCTGAAGCAATTTTCCAGTGGAAACCAAATTGTCAAAGAGCTTGAGAAGCTGCTTATTGCAGCATAAATACCTTTATGAAAAGTCAGTCAAGTTGAGTTATTAGCGAGTTGGTTCGCAGGGCAATTCTCGGACATGACATGGGCCATCTGGATAGCAGGCCTTCTGCTTATTCTTATTGCGGTTCTATATCTCTTGCGTTTTCTCAAGCAAGAAAGCTTCGTGAGACATGAATTTACAGCCGCGATAATCTTCGATCCCAAGAACAAAACTCACGTAGAAATTGACCAATACAATTTCTCGGAACAATTTGAACAGACCTTGAACGCCTTGTTCGTCGAAAATGAGGCTCTGAAGACTGCATGGGAATCAGAAAGCATGTTTGTGCCTCCTGAAAAAAAGGATGCACCAAAGGAAACTGAGGACAAGCCAGAGGACACAAACGACAAGAAAGAAGAGAAAGTATCCTACTACGCTATCGTAAAGCAAGTCTCCAAAAACGATGAAGAACAGGCGTCCCAAAGATCGATTCTTCTAGAAACGGCAGAATTCTGCTTGCTCGAGTTCCTGTCCCTCCATCTGTCATCATACTTTGAGCAGACACCGTACGATAAAACCCGAATTGTTACGATTGAAAGAGAACATATTCCGGCCATTATGCTTGAGAATCGTGTTCTTTCCCTTCTTACCACACCAATAGAAGATCGCCAGATTTTCGTGAAATCCGGCATCAACAAGCACCCACCGCAAGGCAAGGTTCATAGCATATATGCGTCCAATGGGGCTGTCTATGAACGATTCAATCTTATCCTTCCGAAAGGTACTGAAATAACGCGGCCACAACCGGGAGTAATTCGCCTTGAACATAGACATTTTATTTTGGAAATGGAATGCATCTTTCATGGTTTCTGTCTAAATTTACCTCGATATTTTGAGAAACTGTACATCGGGAGTGACTCCAAGAAGATAGCCCCTAGAGAGCTAAATATAGCAGTGTCCGCTCAATTACGCAAATCTTCCTTAATGCTTCTTAAAGGATGGACGTATTACCACTGGATAGACTCTTTTATGGAGTACATAGAGAATCATGTTTCTTTCGAGGCTTTTCTTAAACGAATCGACTGGATTTCAGTCTCCACAAAAATCCGAACGAACATGATACTTGAGCGTAAAAAGGCCCAACAAAAGGATGGACTGGTATCTTTGGAAGCCGCGCAGAGCAAGTCCCACAAAGAATCTTAATACTAATCGCTCTGGTGAATTCCGGGGCGGCTCCGGGAAACTAATGACGAGTTTTCAGTGAAGGAAGCCCTTGACGAACCGGGCGACCTGCCGGTCGGAGCAGAAAAGGTCCAAAGTCCGGTTTTTGGGCTAAAAACGGGCATTAGTACCGTTACAACGAGGTAAAGTAAGCTTACATTGAGGCAAAGTCAGCATGACCTGTGACAAAGTCGGCCTCCTTCGAGGCATTGTAAGCTTACATCATCGCATTGTTAGCTTACATCGTGGCGTTGTACTTGCCTGCCGGCAGGCAGGAACGGGCAAACCTGCTGCGATGGGCGTCAGCACGGCGAGAAGGCGGGTAAGTCGTTAATTTTAAGCTTGCCCTGAGCGTAGTCGAACGGGGCAGTTAGGCGAATAATTGAGATTTTCAGGCAAAGAAGCAGCGTTTTATCTGGGAGCAAAACCCGAATGCGGGTTTATCTGGAAACCATATAAACAGCAGTTTGGCGATGCAACTGTTTCTTAATTACTTTGAGGACCAGCGCAGTGGAACTACCAAATCTTTCCGAACCGTTGTCTATACCGGATGTTTTCTGGGCTTCGGGGGACGGTGTTTTTCAAAAACTGTTGCCGCGAACCTGGAGACGCAAGCGACCTTCAGTCCAGGCAATGTATCGTATGACAGATATTCGGGGAAACCTAAATTATCATTTATTAACCCATCGCCGGCTTATAATTCCTGACACCAGTCTCTTATTAGGTCCTCAGTTAATGACCTTGCTAGACACGGATCCAACGTACGGTGAGTTTCTGCGTCAAGGGGTCATAGTGCCTGCTATGCGTGAAGGAGTAAGTTCATTTCGAGGTTTGGTAAAGATTCTGCGAAAGGAGAAGAACTGGGTCGAGCCTTCAAGGCATGATGTGGATAAATGGGCTAAATTCCTGGACGGTCTGCGTCCAACCGTTGCTTTCACCCCTACAACCCAGAATCGAGAGATGATGGACAGCATAGGGTCTAAAAAACTCCTACGCTCGGAATTCTGGAAGGCGGTTGGATTAGGCAAAGCAAGTAATGAATTGGTTAGGTATGTGCCATCGGCAATGAAAAGAAACAAGCAAAAACATATACGCCAAACCGAATTCTGGGAATATGCATTAAGACTTGATAAGAGACGAGCGTACTTGCAGGCTCATAAAATACGAACTCGACTGTCAATTATTTCTCTCGGCGTTATGGCTAAGAATTTTGGCCTGCCTCTTTCGTACCCTTCCGCCTATAGCAATCAAGTCGATGAAGTTTACGGAACTCGTTCTCCGTATCAGCGCAGAAAAGATTTAGTCATCACAGACAGACCGATACTTGAAGAAAAAATAGACAATATCCACCAACATTTTTATACTAGCGTGTATTACTTACCGCCTGCTGTAATTTGGGATATCAGAGAAACCTCCTCATATAAGAAACTTTTGTTGGCACTTGAACGCAGTGACCATTCACATTTAGATACAGATTGTGAAGACTTGTTCTTGGCTTGGAAGGATTATCTTCAAAGCTTTCCAATAGCCGCTGGCTTGCACCTTACCAATACGCAGAGAGAATGGTTAAGACATCAATTAGCGATTCGATGGTTGGTCCCCGGAGAAATAGTTGCATCACAATCAGTGGGAATTTTATGTTCGTATCTGTTGGGGCTTCCGATTATGCGGCCTGAAATATTAAGTGTAGCTACAACGGCAGCGACCATATTCCTAAAAAAAAGTATAAAGAATAAAAAGGAGAAATTAGAAAGAGAAGCTCAATTAGAATTTGAGAAGAGAATACCAACATTACAGAGAGAACATGGTGAATTGGTTAGCGAATTGTACGGTCCAATCGCAAGAGAGTATTGGTAGTTAAGACTTGCATGAAGTACTCTATGTTGGCCCCCGCCCAACATCCGCCTGAAGATTGACCACTTAATCTATGGACGCCATACCTACGGAAAAAGTAGTGTAACTTTTTTATTGACCTGTTGCGACGGTGCGCAGCACGGCGAGAAGGATTTTTAAAAGGGCAAGATTTCCAAGAACACCTGCCTCCAGCCTATGCAGGAATCCAAATGCTTAGCCTGCGGTTTCACCGCAGGTCCCCTTCATCATTCAAAATTCGATATTCCAAATTCCCCATCGCCCCCTCTCCCCCTTCGTCCCTCATCCCCCGTCTCTCGTGTCTTCGTGCCCCCGCAAGGGGCCCTGGGGGCTTCGTGGCTAAGTATCTTGTTCCAATAGTGCCCTTGAACAAGCCAGGGAATTTGCATAGACTGTTTGAAAATAGACAGTGTGATCAATGAAAGGGATTACTATGCGAACGGAAATCAGGAAGTGCGCAATCGTAGGACTGGCCGTGGCGATGTCTCTGGCGGAGGCAGGCTTCGCAAGGCAGAGACAGAGCACAAGACGTTCACAGCGCGTCCGGATGGAACAGGTGCAGGTTGCCGGCCCCGCCGGCAAAGTCAAGCTGACTATTTTGCCGAATGCCGAGCGTCTGACCTTCACTGTGGCATTGGGTGAGACGACGGTGCTTGATCCATCCACAATCGTTTTGGTCGTACCGCTCGGCCTATAATATGTGTTTCAAGTCATGATTGAGTTATTCGGTAGTACCGGCTCTCTCGGCATAACCCGCAAGCGGTGCTATTGCACCTGCAACCAAAACCAGGGCCGGCAAAACGATAAGATTCTTATATTTTTGCATACTCGGCGTCTTCCTAAAAAAGTTTTAGTTCTTCTCGCGTCACTCTTCGCATAGTCCTTCTCCCCGGTCAAAATGATTTGACGTTATGTGCAAAGCCGACTCCGAGTTAAGGCGACGCTATCCGGCTGTTCCGACGACGACGCATTTCATCTGCTTCTGGTCGCGAATGATGAGCTTGTCGTCGGACAGCGCCAGCGGCGCCCAGCATTCTCTCGAATCGAGCACCTTTGCATTGGCGAGCCTCTTGAAACCATCGGGTGTCGGCTCGATAAGATTGAGGATGCCCACGCCGCCGTCAACGCTGAGTATAAGGTCGCCGGCGAGAATAAAGCCGCCCTTGTCGAACACAATAGGCTCGCGTCCCGTCTTCCATTTGACTTTGCCGTCGAGGTCCATGCAAACCATTCCGTCTCTTCGTGTATTGGTCGTGCAGTGGCCGTATAAATGGCCCTTGTAGAGGACGGGCGGGTGCGTGTGCGAGCCGAAATCGTCGGTCTTATAGACTTCCTTGGCTGCGAACTCGCTCCCCTGCTTCTCGATCATCAGCATTACCGAGCCTGCCTCGTATCCGCCGGTGACAAAAAGCCGACCGTCGCCGATATCCACAACATTGGGGATAGGAATTTGGCAGCGATAGTCTCTATAAGTCCAAAGCGTTTTGCCGGTCTTGGGATCCATTCCAAGCACTGCTCCCAGGATTTCTTCCTTGCCGTCACCGTCCGGTGCTGCGCTTCTGGAGCAGGCCGTTATCATAACCAGTTGATCGATGCCGGCGATAGTGACGAGCTTGGGAGAAACGTAGCTGACCAGGCCGGGAAGAGCGGGCGAAGACCATTTAACCTTGCCGGTTGCTTTGTCGTATGCCACGACGCCGGCCTTTTCCGTCTGCGAGGCGAGTATTAGGGTGTCGCCGTAAATCAGGGGGTTTTGAGAGATTCCCCATGTCGGAATCTTGCCGCCGCCGAAGTCTGTCCAGACATTCTTCTTCCAGACAAGTTTATGCGTATTTTTGTCGAAGCAATGGACGTGGCCGAAGGCGCCGCAGGTGTAGATATAATCGCCGGCAACGGCGGGAACGGAGCGCGAACCGTCGTGGCTTAACTTGCCCGGCGCCTCGTATGGATAGGACCACAACTCATTGCCGGTTAACAGGTCGAGGCAGCGGAGTATGTCCTTTTCCTCTCCAATCCGGTCGAGGACATAGACCTTGCCCCCGCTTATAGCTGCCGAGCCGTATCCGGCGCCGAGTTCGACGGTCCAGAGAACCTTCGGGCCTTCTGCAGGCCACGAGCGGGCCAATTTGGCTTCCGGGGCGGCGGCGTTGCCGTTCGGCCCAAGATACTGCGGCCAATCCGCCGGAACGGTCCCGGAAAACATCATTGCAATCGCTATGCTAACAATCAATCGCTTGTACATCTTTGACTCCTAATGAAACAATAAAAAATGAATTATACTCGCCGGAGATTCCAATCGCCACCAAATTTCCGGGCGTTCATACGCATAGAGAGACGCAAACCAGCCGGAAAACAATGCGAAAATCCGAAGATTTATCCGGTATCTTCAGATTATTTCCCGGCTCGACCTTCGTTCCTGGCTCAAGAATGAGCCTGGCGGTTTGGAATGTGCCCTGAAGGAGCGATTCACAAAACTTCAGGAAGCTCACTGTTACCCGAGATTTTCTTTAATCTTGTTGTAGATCATCGACGATTTTGCTTCGCTGCCGAAAGTGCCGTATCTGATGGAAATTTCAGTTGACTCATCCGAGACGGCTTTAAGTCTGATTTCTATCTTCTTATCCTGCGAATCGCGTGAAACGAGGGTTGCGACTATTTTATCTTTGTTGTCCTGGATTATGCCTAGTTCAAGGTCAGCGAGCGCCTTCTTAGATGCGGCATAAACGGCGTCGAGGCTCTTGGATTCGACAACTTCGAGGTCGCCTTTGACATAAGCGACGGTTCCCGCGGCTCCCGCCCCGACAGCGGCCAGCACGCAGCCGCTAAGCATAATCGCAGCTCCTACATACAGAATCGCTAAAACTGCTTGTTGTTTCTTCATTGCAAATCTCCTTTGCACCACAAGTTCGGATTAGTCCAGTAACGGCGGGTGATTATAGCGTTGGGCCGGGTGTTTGTCAATATCGGATTTGTTCTCAGGTTTGGGGCAATCCTGCTGGGGCCATTTCGGTGGACGGGTGGTTTCTGAGTTTTTGGCTTTTAATCGCAGGCTCTTGGCCTTACTATATCGCTATGCTTGATAAAGGACTTGTGCAGGTTTATACGGGCGACGGCAAGGGTAAGACGACTGCCGCCTTCGGCTTGGCGCTTCGTGCGGCCGGCCAGAACAATAAGGTTCTGATCTATCAGTTCCTCAAGCCGCCCTCTCTCGATATCGGGGAGCGGTTTGCGATGCAGTTGGGGGCGGTCAGGATCAGGATCGAAGCGCTCGATGCGCCCTGGGATATGGCCAAATCATTCGACGACGAAGACGCTGTCGCCGGGATGCGGTCGGCAATCGGCGAGGCTCTCGAAAGAATCGCTCAGACGGCGGAGAAAAGATTCTACGACGTGCTGATACTCGATGAAATAGTGTTTTGCCTGAGCAAGGGCCTTGCCAAACTCGAAGATATAAGGAGCATTATCGATAGAAAGGCCCCCGGCGTCGAGATCGTGATGACCGGACGAGGGGCTACGGAAGAACTGCTCGACCTGGCGGACCTGGTTACGGAAATGAAGAACGTCAGGCATCCGTTTGACAAGGGTCTCGGCGCCAGGCGAGGCATCGACTATTAGCATATGCAAAAGGAAATCGACCTATGCCAAAAACCGTTGCAGCGATAATTTGTGCCGCAGGGCCGGGAAAGCGTTTCGGCGGGAAAAAAAAGAAGCAGTTTGCAGATGTCGATGGGCGGGCGGTTTTTCTGCGAAGCGTTGAGTTATTCGCCGATCGCAAAGACGTAAAGCAGGTGCTGCTTGCTATTTCGCAGGGTGACGAGGAGATCGTCGGCATTAAATGGGGGCCTAATCTGAAGTTCTTCGGTGTGAAGATCTTCGTCGGCGGCGAGCAGCGATTCGATACCGTCAATAACGGGCTCGAACTCGTCGGGGACGACATCGATTTGGTCGCCGTTCACGATGCCTGCCGATGCTGCGTGACCGAGAAGATGATCGACAAGGTTATCGCCGCCGCGGAGAAGACGGGCGCCGCGATACCGGCCTGCCCCGTGAGCGCCACCATCAAGCAGGCGAAAGACAACACCATCGTTAAAACCGTCGATAGATCCGACCTCCACGAAGCGCAGACTCCTCAAGTTTTCGATACCAAGCTGCTCAAAAGGGCCTACGCCAATCTCGAGAATCTCGACCGGAGCACAATCAGCGACGATGCCCAGCTCGTCGAGGCCATCGGAGAGAAGGTAACGATAGTGGAAACCGATTCATCCAATATAAAGATTACACGCCAGAGCGACATTCCGATCGCCGAGGCCATCATTAAATCGCGCGCAAAACTTGCGCAGAAAGGCCCCTTAGGCCCGTATTCCGAGGCCCAATGGTAACAGCCTGGAAGAAGCATAAAGAGTACCGCAGTGAAGAAAGGGAAAGCTAAAATGAAAGCACTGATTAACCTGAGTTTGGCATTTGCACTCGACGACACGGGCCGGTACGACAATCCGCATCAGAGGAGTTTCCAAACAGACGGATACCAGCCGATAACGGCAAAAAACTTTCAGGCCGTTAAAAACGAAGTTGACAGGGTCCTCTCGCTTGCTCAGAATAGGGGCCAAATTATCGTAGGCACGGGCTGTCTGCCATTCGAGACGGACCCGGAAATGGTTTTGAAGACGAAGAATTATATTCCGTCCAGGAGCGTCCTATAAAGCTTTAGACAGGAGACCAAAACATGGCTAAGAACGGCGGAACTGAGCAGGAGGCGACGCGCGTCAATCCACAGATTGAAAAGGACCGCGAGCTGATAAGCACTGCAAGGCGAAAGGGCCGCGGGGCGCTTGCCCTGGCATTCATGCGATTGTCGGGGCCGGGCTGGCTGCAGAGCGGCATAACCGTCGGCGGCGTTACGTTCTCGTCAAGCCTTTACCTGGGCGTTATATCGGGTTTTTGTTTTTTGTGGTTTCAGCCTATCGCAATGATACTTGGCATCTCGATGCTGGCTGCAATCGCATACATAACGCTCTCAACCGGCAAGCGGCCTTTGCGTGTGATTAACGAGCAGGTAAGCCCGGTGCTTGGCTGGAGCTGGCTGTTCGCGGCAATGGCGGCCAACCTCGTCTGGTCCATGCCCCAGTACACCCTGGCAACCGCCGCCATTCAGCAGAATCTTCTGCCCAGACTTGTCGGGCCGGAGGCAATCCCGGACCCGTGGGGCAAGGCGATTGTCGTCGGCTTCCTCCTGTTGTTCTGCATTATCATAACGATGTTATACGGCGCCGGCGCAAGGGGCGTTAAGATATTCGAATTCATCATAAAAGGATTGGTCAGTCTAATCGTCCTGTGTTTCTTGGGCGTAATCATAAAGTTGAGTCTCCAGGAAGGAGGTATGGACTGGGGCGCGGTTGTGCGGGGCCTGATACCCGACCCCAAAGCCATCTTCAAGCCAACCGAAGGCTTTACTCCCTACCTTCAGGCGGTTGCAGAAAACGGTCGTCAGTTTTGGACGCACCTTATTGTCACCCATCAGCGGGACGTGCTTGTAAGCGCAATGGCCGCGACGGTAGGCGTCAATATGACGTTCCTTTTTCCATACTCGATGATGCGAAGGGGCTGGGACAAGGACTTCCGCGGTCTGGCGATATTCGACCTCTCGACGGGTCTTTTCATACCGTTTGTTCTGGCGTCCGGCTTTGTGGTAATGGCTGCTGCCTCGCAATTCTACCTCAGACCTGCCCCCGGGTTCGTACCGAATAACGAGGGGGAAATGGTAAGCGTAGAGCCGGCGAAGAATCTTACCGGGCAGTATGACGCACTGTTGAAGGGGCGGCTGGCGTTCGAGATAGGCGATCAGACAGTTGACAAACTCTCGAAGGAGGAGCTGACGCACAAGATCGACTCACTGCCGTATGCCGACAAGAGAATGGCTGCGATGCTCGTTAAACGGGACAACTTCAATCTGGCGGCGATGCTGGAGCCCCTGGCGGGCAAGGCAGTGGCACAATATCTCTTCGGTCTGGGCGTAATGGGCCTGGGTTTGAGCGCAGCGACAATGCTGATGGCAATCAACGGGCTGTGCCTATGCGAGCTGCTCAACAAACCGCAGGGCGGCCGGACACAGCGGATAGGGTCGTTAATGCCCTCGGTCGGCGCATTGGCCGCGATCGTCTGGACACGGCCTGCACCCTGGCTGGCAATCGCCACTTCGGCATTCTGCAACCTGCTTCTGCCGACCGCTTACATCACCTTCCTTATTATGATGAACAGCAAAAACGTCCTGGGGGACAGTATGCCGCGAGGCGGCAGGCGTGTGCTATGGAACGTGTTAATGGTTCCAGCGGCGGGGGCGGCGGCGTTTGTCAGTATGTGGAGCATCTGGCCGAGGATAGGGTGGTGGAGCATCGTGATAATCGCCGCTTTTGTCGGCCTTGTTCTGATTGTCCATTTCATGCGCAAGGGCCGTAAGCAGACGACGACGGTATGACGAACGAGCAATGGGATAAGCTGCTGGCGGTTATCAACGGTGAATTGGTCGAGCCGATGCCGGTCGGCTTTATTATCGACAGCCCCTGGCTTCCGGGCTGGGCGGGAATTTCCATACTCGATTATTTTTCGAGCGAGCGGATGTGGTTCGAGGCCAATCTCAAGGCCGTGCGGCAGTTCCCTGATATCATGTTCCTGCCTGGCTTCTGGTCGGAATTCGGGATGTGCACCGAGCCTTCGGCCTTCGGGGCGAAGTGCTCCTGGCCTGAGAATGAGTTTCCCTTCGCCGACAAGGTTATCGCCGATATTGCGCAGGTCGGCGACTTAGCCAAACCGAACCCGCAAACGGACGGCCTGGCCCCCTTTGTCCTCAATCGGCTCAAGCACTACGCCGAGCCTATCGAGCAGGCGGGCCACGCTGTCAAATTCGCTGTCGCCCGCGGGCCTTTGAACGTGGCGTCCTTTCTAATGGGCGGCACGGAATTCCTCATGGCGATACGCACCAACCCGGACGAAACCCACAAACTGCTCGGTATTGTGACCGATTTCATCGTCGATTGGCTTAAGCTTCAGGCCCAAACATTCGAGTCTATCGACGGCGTATTCATCCTCGACGATATCGTTGGCTTTGTCGGGGAAGATGATTTCAGGGAAATGGCAATGCCTTACCTTCGGCGGATATTCCAATCGCTGGATGTCGCCGTGCGATTCTTCCATAACGACGCAGCAGGCCTGGTTTGCGCGCCCTATCTCGAACAAATCGGCGTGAATCTGTTCAATTTCAGCTACCAGCATACGCTCGGTGAAATGAAGGAACTGACCGGCAACGCCGTTACGCTGCTCGGCAATATCCCCACACGCGAGACCATCGCCTCGGGAACGCCCCAGGACGTGCGCGATAGCGTCCGTGCCGCGATGAATGGATTGGCGGACAGGAGCCGAATTATTCTGTCTTGCGGCGGCGGTATGCCGGACGGCGTTTCAAGCGAGAACATAGAAGCATTCCTCGCCGCTGCTCAATAGCCTTTTTTATCGGACTCAAGGGTGTTTATCCGCTGTGTTTTACGCATAAACCGCAATAATGTCGAGTCGAGGAGCGTCTTTCTTGGTGAGGGCCTTGTAGAGTTATTATGGCGGCACTGCCGATAACACAGGAGTTCTCGGGCAATTTGGTTAAGGTGCGAAGGATAATTCGCTTGACTTTTTCACATAAAAAACGATAAAATGGGTTCCGTCAGTTGGCGTAAATGCGTTTTGGTTATATACTTTAGTTTAGAGAATGGACAGATAGAAGGAGGCACAAAATGAGTAAGCGGTCGAAAACAATTTCAGTAGCGTTGATTGTGAGCCTAAGTTTGGTATTCATCGCCGGTTGTAAGAGCGATGCGCAGACAGGTGCAGGCGTGGGCGTCTTGGGCGGGGCCCTCGCCGGCCAGTTGATTGGCGGCAACACGAAATCGACGCTGATTGGCGCAGGTATAGGCGGAGGAGCCGGATATATAATCGGCAACGAGCGAGACAAGAATAAAACTCAGGCCAAGACTGAGGCGGAGATGAATCAGTTGCGAGCCGAGATGAACAACGTTACCGTTAACGTCACCAACAGCAACGGTTCGACGAGCCAGGTTCTGCTTCGCAAGCAGGGCGTCGGGTACGTCGGCCCGCGCGGCGAGTTTTACGACCATTTGCCGACCGACGCAGAGCTAAGATCGCTATACGCCTTCTAAATTGACGGCGGGGTGGCAACTCTCAAAAGACCGGGCGCAGCCGGGATGATTGTCGGTTATTACGAAAATCAGGGTTAAGGGTGTAATATTATACCCTCAACCTTTGTATTTGCGCGGAGTTGAGGCGGAGGGCCTCGGTTCTACGCCAAAAACAACGACAAGGAATATACTTGAGTCTTTCCAGCCGTCGTGGTAGCCTTCCGACAAAGTATTGTTTGGAGAACCTTATGGGGAAAAACAACCATTCAGGGCGACGACCGGGTTAGGAGTTAGCTATGAACCGGGAACAAGCAGAAAAATTGCAGGCTGCACTTCTCTTTGACGAACTTGACGAGTCGACAAAGGCCGAATTCTTGGCTTATCTGCAGACCGACGACGAACTTCGCGAGCGTCTGGCCGATATGCGCATGGCGGCCAAAGTGGCCTCCGATACCTTGCAGCACGGGCCCGAACCGGTGCTGGGAAAGCGGCGTTTGAAAAGTCTCGCCAAACTCGCCAAGCGCAGCAGCGCCAAGCGAACGATTTTTACAATGCCGCGTCTGGCCGCAGCAGCGGCGGTCGGCATTGTCGCATTGCTGTCGGCTTCTATCATGCTTCCGAGCTTAAACAGGGCAAGGGTGTACTCGTCCTCGCCCTCGGGAGCCAGGCCCCAATACGATATTGAATTTGCCGGCGGAACGTCATTAGCATATACCGAGGGTGATGAGCGAGTTGCCAAAGCCGATTTGGGGATAAAAGAATACCGCCATGAGCCGACGGATATGACTCAGATGTATGCGATGGGGACAGAGATCAGGGATTCCGCGATAAGCAGGCCCGAAACAGGTCGAACGAATTATTCGGAAACGGCTCCGGTTGCTAATGGGCCGATTACTAATGTTGTTGATTACTTCGCGAATAGCGACTTTAGCGGGATAACCGAAGATAACTATACTGTCAACAGCGGCAAACCAGGCGGCATGGGCGGCGTCGGCGGTTATGGCGGCGAGAGCGACGGTGACGCGACCTATTTCGGTAACCAAGCGGCCGTCTCTAATGCAACAATAAATGGGCGTCCGGATATTACGGGCATATTGAATTCGGGCGGCGTCATCGCGGAAGCAGATCGTCCGGATATTTTCGGCGAGACAATCACGAAACCTGAATCGAAGCCGCCATCGAAGCCAATGAATGAAGCGGCCAAGCCATTCGATGAGCTTGATTCGACATTGCAGCCCCAGGACAGGCCCGATAAGGTCGTGGTACAGAATCGCGGCAGCTTCCGTGATACCTACGGCTTCGGTTTAGTGCTGGACCGCGAAACTCCCGGCAAGGAATATGTAAATTCCTGGGAATGGGGGGGGCGGGGCGCCGAAACCGGGGAACGCAACGGTAAAAAGCCGTCGCAGTACGTTTCTTCCTTGTACGGCATAATCAATGAACCTGACCGGCCAAGCGAGGTTTCCGAAGAAGAGGCGGGCTTGTCGCCCGGTAAGGCCGCCGAAAAATACGGGGAAGCCTCGGCCGGTGAAAACGTGCTATTTATGGACGGCCGCACTTCCACGGACACATGGTTGGTGATGGATGAGTATGGACTGCCTCGTGAACCAGGGCCGGAGGGCGGAAAAGATTACAGCCCACCCGCGGCCGGGCCGGCCAACTCGCGGACAAGCGAGGACATATCGATACTGGGGGAGGATATGCCGATAATAGGGAATACGTTTCGTTTCGAGAAGGGCAAGAAGACATTGGCTGAAGAACAGGCGCAGCGCGCAACCAAAGACCTCGAGGGCACGAAGCGGAGGTCAGGCATTTACGACAAGGGCGGAGTGCTTATTAACGGCCTCAAGCCTGAGGATAACAGGGCATTCGCTCTTGATATCGCTGCCCCAGGCGGCAACATAACGGGCATAACGGATGGGCGAGATGGTGGTTGGAACGAGGCGGAAAAGTTGTCGGAAAAAGCTAATGAGCTGTTGCCCCCAAAGCTTAATACGCCCGCCGGTAAAAGCACATCTGGATCCTCTAAACCCCCGGCAGAATTGCCGTCGTCAGTGGACGAGGTTCAGAAAGCGATTGATG
Source organism: Sedimentisphaerales bacterium (assembly GCA_041322395.1). Taxonomy (GTDB): domain Bacteria; phylum Planctomycetota; class Phycisphaerae; order Sedimentisphaerales; family Anaerobacaceae; genus JAFGCD01. Next base: position 594,921 of record JBGLNQ010000001.1, on the reverse strand, counting down.
CGGCGAAAAACGGCGATACGGTCGTGGTTAAAGGCGGGAGCTATAACGGGAAAATCGATTATGCCGGCAAAGAGATTACGATTGTCAGCTCGAATCCGGACGACCCGAGCAAAGTTGCGAAGATGATCACTGGCAGCGAATCGGCGTTTGATTTTGCGAAAGGCGATCCGAATAAGACATTGGTAGTTGACCGCACCGACGCAGTCGGCGGGGAGGATGAACCCGAATTGCCCGCCGCCTCGCGTTTCAAGGTTGTGCCGGTAAATCCGTGGGTGGTGACTGGGCGTGATTCCCTGTCCACTTTCGCTCTCGATGTCGATACGGCCTCTTATACGCTGTGCCGACGGTATATCCGCGGCGGTTTTCTGCCGCCGGCCGGTGCGGTGCGGATGGAGGAGTTTATAAATTACTTCAACTATCACTACCCGCAGCGAGCCAATGCTGCATTCGCGGTTCACGCCCAAGCGGCTCAGTCGCCGTTTGCCGGCAAAGGAACGAACCTGACACTGCTCAAGGTCGGCGTCAAGGCCCGCACTATCGGGCGCGATCAGCGCAAGGCCGCCCACTTGATTTTTGTCGTGGACGCCTCGGCATCGATGGGTCAGCCTGACAGGCTGCCGCTCGTTCAGAAGGCCTTGAAGCTCCTGGCAGGCAAGCTCTCGGAAGGCGACCGAATTTCTGTGATAACTTGCGCGAATGAGGCGCGGCTGCACTTAGAGGCGGTTTCGGCGAGCGAGCGTGAGAAGATCCTCGGTGCTATCGACGCCATCCAACCGTCCGGGCCTACGAATCTCCTGGCCGGGCTGAAGCTCGGTTACGCCGCGGCCAGGCGGGCATTTGCACCGAAACAAATCAATCATGTGATACTCTGCTCGGACGGCGTAGCCAATATCGGCCAGACCGAAGCCGAGGCGGTTCTCAATGAGGTGGCCGACGACCGAAAACAGGGCGTCACCATAACATGCGTGGGAGTGGGATACGGCTCCTACAACGACGCCTTCCTCGAGGCCCTTGCCAATCGCGGCGACGGCAGTTATGTGTTCCTCGATTCTGTCGAACAGGCCCAGCGGGTCTTCGTCGAGCAGTTGGCCGCTACGCTGCAGCCGGTGGCCAGGGATGCCCGCATTCAGGTCGATTTCAATCCGAATCGGGTGCGGCGTTATCGCCTGATCGGCTACGAGAACCGAGATATAGAAGACAAGCGTTTCCGCGACGATACAATCGACGCAGGCGAGGTCGGTTCGGGACAGTGTTCCACGGCTTTGTATGAAATGGAACTGACCGGCCAACCTTCGGAAGATCAGCAGGATGATTTGGGCACAGTATTCGTGCGATACCGTGACGTCGAAACCGGCCGGATAGAGGAAATATCCAACCGCTTGAAGAGTTCGATTGTGCGAAGATGCACGGTCGAGAGCGCCCCCCGCTTTTTCCTCGCCGCCGGGGCCGCTCGATTTGCCGAGATACTGCGTCAATCGGAACACACACAAGACGGCAGCCTGAAGGATGTACTGCGCGTGATGGAACAGGTAAATCAGGTCCTTCCGCTTGATCGCGACGTGCGTGAGCTAACGGACCTTATTCGCGAAGCCGAGCATCTGCCTGCATCGCCCTAATCACAGTTTCGATATTTTACAGGAGTTTTACATTCTTTCGGCCGGATTGATGCGTATTATCTATATTGAAATAGTATTACGAGAAACGGCTATAACTCTCTTTAAGAGGACATGATTATGAAATCCAAGATGGCGTCTTTGTTACTAATCTGTATGTTGTCGGCAGTTGCGTTATCGGCCGAGGAGACTGTATTACCCATTCCCGAACCGTCAAAGAAAATTGACATCGCCGAGGTGGAAATCGTCGGTAAAATCGACGGGCAGGAGCTTACCGTGAGTCTCAACTTCGAGGCGGAAACGAAAGAGGCTCGCCATCGGATGTCACTGATCCGGGGAAATATGGTGCTCAAGACACCGAATAACACAAAGAGAGATTACACGCTCGACTACGACCAGGAGGAAAAGGCTTATTATATAGTTTGGCCCAGGGCGGGTCGCCATCAAATCAATGCTGCATTTGTGGCAAAGCCTCAGGTTGATCCTAACAGCCCCTGGCGAGAGACGAGTCTCGATGTTCCGTCAGGCCGTGTGCGCCGCATCCGGCTTGAGAGTGATCGGGGCGACCTTGAGGTGCAGTTGCCCGGCGCGATGCGCGTCGAACGTAAGATCGAGCAGGGCCAACTGATTATCAATGCCATCCTCGGACCGCAGGAGCCGCTTGTGGTGCGATGGAAACCCCAGGTGAAACTGGCCGACGCCAAGCTGGTATTATCCAGTCAGGCCAATACTATCGTCGATGTGCGGGCCGGTTTGCTGCGGCTTGATGCGCTATTTGACTTCCAGATCGCCCAGGGCAGGATCGAGACCCTTGCGTTCGAGGTGCCGGCCGCTCTGGGCATCACGGCACTTGACGGGGACCATATCCGCAATTGGGCGCTTACAGACGCCGGCGAGGGTGTGCGCAATCTCGTAGTCGAGCTTAGCCGACCGCAAGAAAGAGACTACCGGCTGCGAATCCACGCCGAAACAGGAATAGAAAAGCTGCCCGCCGAGGTTGAGGTCCCAGCCATCGAACCTACCGGCGGAATCCGGGCGAGCGGCCATTTGGTAGTTGGAACCGACAGCGCGCTGCAAATAGTGGTTTTGAATTCAACAGGCCTGACTCAAATCGATGCCGCTGTTTTTCCTCGTGTCCAGGCCGGCGAGACACAGGACCGGCCTATTCCCAATAGCAAAACCTTTTTCTACACATATTCCGGGAGCCAGTACCGGTTGCGGCTCTCTGTGGACGATATTGTGCCCAGTTATGATGTGGCGGGACGCTTTGTAGTAACATTAAAAGAGGACGACCTTGTTGTCGATGCTGAGTTGGAGCTGGATGTTCGCGATGCGCCAATCCGCCAGCTTGAGATCGTGGCGCCCGCGGGCATGGTGGTGGCGTCAGTCGATGGGAACCAGGTTGAGGACTATCATGTGTCCGAAGGACAGGAAAAAACCGAGGCCGCAACCGTGCGCACGGTGTTCGCCAAGCCGCTGATAGGGCGTACGCTCATCCATCTGCGTCTGGAGTTGGGTCGTGACCCGTTGGGGCAACGCCAGACTATCCCGGCCCTGAAGGTGACAGGCGCCAAGACCCATAGAGGCTATGTGGTCGTCGCTGCGGAGGCCGGTATCGAAATCGATGATCCCGAGGTCGAGAACTTGCGTGAAGTACATACAGCCTCAGTCCCGTTGCGCGTAGCACAGGCGCAGTTCGCCTATAGATTCCGCGAGCCCGACTGGAACTTAAGCCTTATGGCTCAGAGCAAGGCTGCGGGTATAAGGGCGGAAGTCTTCCATCTGCAGTCGGTGGGCGACGCTCTGGCCTATGGCTCGGCGGTGATCAACTATATCATTACCGGTTCGCCGGTGGACGAGCTGCGTTTCGCTCTGCCGAAAAGTCTGGAGAATGTGGAATTTATTGGGAGCGATGTCCGCCGTTATACGCGGGAGGATGATCTCTGGGTAGTCAAGCTCACGCGCAAGGTGATTGGAGATTACAATCTGGCCGTGACCTACACACAGCAATACGACCCCAACCGGCCCATCCAACTGGGCGCCCTGCAATGTCAAGACGTTCAGACGCAAACCGGCTATGTGGTGGTCACCAGCCATCTGGACCTGAAATTGCAGATAAAGCCGGTGGAGGGCGCGGATACTGGGGGACTGCTGGCGATTACTATGGATGAACTGCCCAGTGACTATCGCCTGCTGACGAGCAGTCCGATTCTGGCGGCATACAAGTATGTTGCCGATCCGCATGTGGCGATGCTCGGTATCGACCCCTACCGGCGGAGCGGACTGTTGCCGGTTATGCTCGATATCTCAACCCATCGAACTAAGCTGGCGGTGCACCCCGACGACGGACGTATCGAATCGGTTACCACCGTCAGATATAAGGTCAAGAACACAACGGGTCAGTTCCTTTCATTAGCGATGCCGGCCGGGGCGCGTGTTTGGTCGGTGTCTTTGATAGAGCGAAAGGATGGCCGTGAACAACAGACGCGACTGGCGGCATCGCATGACATTGACAGCGGCCGACTACTCATTCCGCTCAGCCGCAAGGCCAATCCCAATGACCCATCGACGATCGAGTTGGAGTACGGCCATGTGCATGAAGTAGGTGGCTGGTGGCGGCATCGGTTGACGCTGACTGCTCCCGGTTGTGCTGTCCCGGTCAACTATGCCGAGTGGCTGATTACCGCGCCTGATGAGTGGGCGATCGCCGCGGGCGGCGGCGGCATGCAGGCACAAACTCGGCAAGCGGCTCGCGTTGGCTTGGCGCGCATCCTCAACCGAGCAGGCGAGCTGTGGGCCAGGTCGCTCGAACGATGGATAAACGGCGAGGTGATATTGGCAGCAGGCGCAGTCGTCTTGGTATTGATTATTCTCTGCACGGTTTTCTTTCGCCGGTGGCTGCCGGACCTGGTCGCGGCAGTGTTGCTCGTTGCGCTCGTCATTGCCGGCGTGGGAGCGGCGATGTGCGGCCGCATAGACAAACCTGCGCCGGCAACATCGCTGAGCTACGCACAGGCAGTCAATGCCGACTCCGATGCGGCGCTCCAGGTAGGCGTCGAGCTTATCCCTGCCTGGCGGCAGAACATCACACTGGCGGATATAATCGTCGTGCTTGCGGTTATTGCCGCCGCCTTGGCCGTCACCGTTGTCAGGCGGCGGTTATGGTGGCCCGCGGCAGCGGCGGCTTTGGCCGCTGCAATCTATCTCGCAGCCAAGATGCCGGCTGCCTGGCCCGCGCTGAAGGTGATGATGACATGGGGCGGACCGGCGGCGGTGACTGCATGGTGGGTCTGTCGCGCATTGACCAAACGCAGGCGACAAGCGGCGGTTCCTGCGCAGGCAATGGCGGCCACGGTTATGCTAATGATCGCGGCACTCAGCGTTTCGGGCGGCTGTGCGAACGCAAAGCTCGGTGTCAAGCCCCTGGCCCGGCGTTCGATGATCGAGAGCATCGAATGTAATCTGTCGGCTGGCGTGGACAATATGGAGCTGCAGTATAAGCTGCGGATTTCCGCCGGCGAAGCAGCGAGCTTTCCGTTGCTGGATGAGTCGGCTGTTATGGTTTCTGAGCCCAAGCTGGCGCCGTACGTGACCGTGCGCACAGAATACGGCCGCCATACGATAGTCGTGGATAGGGCAAATGTTTACGAGGTAGAGGCAACTTTTCTGGTTCCCTTGCCGCCGGTGGGCGAAGACCATCAGCGTCGATTCGATTTGCCTCTTCCCAGGGCGTTGACCAATAGCGTGAATCTGGTCATACCGGATGCGAACGTGGTGGTCGAGGCCCCGCAGGCGGTTCACCTGGCTCGTCATGTGCAGGAGAACCGGACTATAGTTCAGACAATGTTCACGCCCGGTGACTCGGCGATGTTCACATGGCGACCGAAAGAACGCCAGGCCTCGCAGGAGGAGGTGCGCTTTTATGCCCAGGATGTAGCTCTGGCGCATGTGGCGTCGGGACTGCTGCAGGTGTTCCATGCGGTGCGACTGCAGATTGCTCAGGGGCAGCTTGATACGCTCAAGCTGCACATCGCCGATGATGAGACGGTCACTTCCGTCAGTGCCCCGTATGTTGGCAGTTGGCGTTTTGACCCGGCAACGCAGGAACTCGAACTGCGCCTGATCCAGCCGGTGACCGGAGCCTATGAGGTAATGCTGGTTACCCAGTCGGCCAGCGCCTCAGTGCCCTATAGCGTGAGCATAGAGCCGCTGGTTGTGCAGGATGCCCTCAATCAGCACAGTATCATGGGGCTGGCGGCTGATTCGTCCGTATATGTGCGCCTGGATAAGCACCCGACTTCAATGAATGCTCGCGACTACATTCGCGACGGCGAAAAACTAATAAAAAAGGTCCCGGGGCTTACTGCCGAGCAGATCACCCAGGCATTTCGTTTCGACTCGCCGGACAGTGTCGTCACCGGGGAGGTGCTCGCCGTTCAAAGCGAGCTTCGCAGTCAGGAGACCGCGAGGTTCAATGCGGAGGACGACCGATTGGTGTATAATAGCCAATGGGTCATTGAAATCGCCAAGGCCGGCCGCTTCGATGTGGTTCTGCAGATTCCGGAAGGTTTCGATATTGACACGCTTGTCGCCGAGCAGGTCAGCCACTGGGACGAATCGGTCGATGCCGGCAAGCGCAACGTGCGTGTTCATTTCAATCGCAAGCTGACCGGCTCGATTCAGTTGAAGCTGGCCCTGAGTCAACCTGTGGCGCAGATGCCGGAGCGGTTGACCGTGCCGAATGTAACGCTCGAAGGCGTGCTTAAGCACACGGGATATCTGGTGGTGGGCTCGGAGCAGGGTGTGCGTTTGTCGGTGGCGTCGCGACAGGGTGTCAGTGAAGTCAATCCCGCCGAACTCGGCCAGCCCGGCCAGGGCCTGCTGGCATTTCGGCTGCTGCGGCCCGATTGGCAGTTGTGCCTTCAGACCGAATTGATACAGCCAAGGGTGACAGTCCAGACCCTCCATGTGGCTAAAGTGACCGACGGCCTGGTGCGGCATGACCACTACCTGCGATACCGGTTATTCCATGCCGGAACCAAAGCTTTTGCGTTGTCCCTGCCGTCCGAAGCAACGGGCGTGACTATCACAGGACCGGGAATTGCCAGACGAGAAAACCTGGGCGGGGGCGACTGGCGGGTGGAGTTGGGGGACAAAGTGTATGATCGGCCTTACCTGCTGCGAGTGACCTATGAGACGCAATACAACCTGATCGACGGCAAGGTATTGTTAGCCCCGATCCGCTGCAAGGATGTGGATATGCAACAGGGCCATACGGCGGTGTTCGCGACCGATCGAGTGGGACTCTCGGCTGATTCGGCGGATGCGGCGCTGCGGCCGGCTGAAGCGCGCAGTATTCCCAAGTATTTCGGCGCCGGCGACCTTTCCGGTGCGGCGATGTGCTACCGCAGCCCCTCGCCGCAATATGTCTTGACAGTTAAAGCCAAGCGCCATGTCGCGGCCAAACAGATTGGCGCCGACGTGCGACGAACCGATATCGCAACCGTAATCACGCCGGGCGGACAGGCAATCCATCGAGTGACTCTCATGCTTCGCGTGGGCGACAGGCGGCACTTGCAGACCACGTTGCCTGAAAATGGGGTTATTTGGTCGTTGTCTGTTGACGGACAGGCGGTTCAGCCGTCAATCCGTACTAAAGCACAGGGCCGGAATCAGGACGTCTTGCTCATACCGCTGCCGCAACAAACATCCGACGATGTACTCGTGGACATGGTGTATGTGGCGGGGCTGCCGCTTGTTCGAGCCGGCGGCAGACTGGATGATTGGGCCGGAGTGCACCGATTATCAGGGCCGCAATTCGACCTGCCGCTGAAGCAGATTACCTGGTATGTTTATGTGCCTGAGGGCTTCAGCTACGACGAGTTTGGCGGGACGCTGGCCATTGGCAGGGAGACGCTTATCGACCAGCAAGTTCGTCGTTACAATATGCAGTCCTACGAAGAGCAGATCGTCCAGGTGAGCAATGCGCACGACCAATTCGCCCAGCAGCAGCAAAAGCTGGCGCGCGAGTTGGCCCAACAGGGACGCCAGGACGATGCCCGTCGGGCGCTATCAATGGGTTACAACTTCTCTCGAGGCAACAAGGCTCTTAACGAAGATATCAGGGTCGATCTGGATAACCTGCTAAAGCAACAGGCCAAAGTGGGCTTGGTCAATGCCCGAGGTCGCTTGCGTCAGCAAGCCTCCGGCACGATCGACGATAGCGGCGGCTTGATCGCTGTCAATGGTGAGAGTATCAGCTTCAGCCAGCAGGAGGCCGACCGCATCGAAAGCTCTCTGGGGCAGGCGGACAGTGAAAACCTCGAGCTTATCACGCAACGGATCATCCAGGCACAGGAGGCCGCCGAAGGTTCGGTGGCCCAACTGCAAATTACCATGCCTTTCAGTGGGAAGATGCTGCGATTTGACAGCCCGCAGCAAGTTGAACCGGAGGATGAAATGGAAGTGGCGTTCCGAGCCAAACGGCAGAGAATACGCCAACTCGATCCCAGTCTCTGGTACAGCATGAGTCTTTTCGCCGGTCTGTTGGCTGTCGGTGGTGGAATTGGCTTTGTGTGCCGTCGGTGGGAACGTCTGCATGAGATCCTCACGCCGCGACCTCGTCCCGGGCAGCTGGCCGAACCCGCTGAGCCTGACGATACGAACAAGGTGGACAATCCAAACGAGCCTGACGGCCAGGTCTCGGCTGACGAACTGTGAAGGCACGAAAATCAAATTGATATTTTTACCGCCGTATTCGCCGAACTTGAATCCGATCGAGCGGTACTGGAAGTTTTTTAAGAAAAAAGTATTGAACAATCGCTACTGCGAAACATTTGAGGATTTCAAGCCGGCGTGCCGGAGTTTTTTCCGCAAGCGGAAGAAATATTTGCCGGAATTGCAAATGCTGCTGACTGAAAACTTTCATATTCAAGCCGCATAAAAACAGGAAAACTCAATCGCGAGCAGTTTGCACAGACTACCTATATAGCCCATATTAACAGAGTGCAATGGGGATTGTCAGGGAAAAAATCATCACCCAAAAGCCGGTTTTTGCCTTGTGCGGTGGGGAGGATGTAAGTACTTGACAGACAATCACTTACAGCGATTAGACCTACCCGAAAAAAATAAAAAAAACCGTTCCCTGCCCCCTCAAAAAAGCCTCCCGGATTCCGCGTCAAATCGGGTAGAAACACGGCACGGCCCAAACGAATGGGGCTTCTTTTCGGCCGTAACCGTTCGGGCGGCTTTGGGGGTAGTTGATATTGGAAGAAGCGGTGGGATGAGGCCATGCGAGAACCAAGCCACAAAACTCCGGCAGAGGTGTATCATCTGAGTTAAACGAAGCATTGCAACTTGCATGTTGAGCAAAGAGAGAATTGGTCTTGGCAATTGGTGGCGTTTTGGAACGGATGTGGATAGGGTTTCGATATTCTTTGACTCTTGAGGGCGGGTCGGTTAGTGTTCGGGGGTTATGAAGAGAATGCTTACATCCTGTTTTGGGCTTGGTTGGCTTCCTGTCGCTCCTGGGACTTGGGGGTCGATTCCGCCTGCGGTTGTTTTTGGGGTGCTCTGTCAGTTTGGGGCGCCTGCTTTGTTGGTGTCGGGTGTTATGGCGGGGTTTGTTGTTGCCGGGTCTGTTGTGTGCGTTAAGTTCGCGCCTGCGGCTATCGCGGCTACGGGGAAAAAAGATCCCGGAGAAGTTGTTGCGGATGAATTTGCGGGGCAGGCTGTAACGCTTTTGAGCGTCCCGATGGCGATGGGTGCGGATGTTTCGGCAGGGCGGATATGGGCGATTGCCGGGCTGGGATTTTTGATATTTAGAATACTGGATATCGCCAAGCCGCAGCCTATTCGAAAAGTGGAAAAATTACCGCAGGGATGGGGGATTCTTGCCGATGATTTATTGGCCGGCGTCTTTGGAGCGGTCATCCTGCATATCGGCGTGTGGCTGTGGGTGGTCCGATAATTTCCAACGCTAGGCCGGTGATATTTCAGGATAATCGATGGCAGCAGAATATTCCGTTGAGGTTTGCAGAGAGCTTGAGGCAGGTTTATCAGGTTCGGATACAGGATATTCAGGTTGATGGGGGCGGCTCTATCGACGGGCTTGAGGTCGGCGGCCTTTACGCAATGAAGATTCTTATTCCGCCGTCGCGACTCTCTCTGCTGTTCAGAAATGTGCTGTATTGGATTGGGTTCCAGGGGCCTTTTCAGCTTCAGGTCAACCCGGCGGCGGCTCGGTCGGGGGCGATTTGGCAGAAGTTTATCAGATGTGCGGCAAAGATGCGTTTCGGGGATGAAAATAGCGTCGTCGATATTTATGCTACTTTCGTTGACGAGAATTTGGGAAGCTGCGGCGAGTTGAGCGAGTGGGTCGATGGCCGGACGTGGCGGCTGGAAGTGGATGACAGGATGGACCTGCTGCGGCGTGCGAAGCGAAGCAAGGGCGAGGATGCGGAACTCGGCTCGCCGGAATATCGCGCCAAGCGTAAGTTTATGCGTGAATTTGTCGATCTGCTGCACGATGTCGGGGCGCATGAATTTGCGCGTCAGTACGAGTGGTCAACTTGTAAAAGCCAGCCTAACTGCCTCAAGCGGAAGGACGCCGGCGACGCCCCGGCTGCCGGGCTTACCGCGGTCGATTTCAGGGCGGGCTTGGCGCTGCTGCCGATCCTGCCGATGAGCCCGGGCGATTTTAAGTTGATAATTAAGGGGCTGATGCGCGGGTCGCTGGTGCAGTTCGACCGGGGCAATATCAAAAAACTCGAAGCCTTCATAGCCAAGCACCGCTCGGCGTTCGGAGAAACGGGCAGGATGTTGCAGGAATTGAAGGAGGCTGAGGAGATATACCGCAATTCGACGCCCGACATTACGCACAACCACGTTCGGCTGCTGTGCAGAGGGAAACTCTGGGCGACTATGTTCGATAGCGCCGTTACGGGCTGGAAAGTGCGAAATATCATCGACGCCGAGCACGAAGCGAAGCTAAGCCGCTGCAAACTCGGCACGCTGTTGTTTTTTGTAATCGGCCTTATTCCATTGCTCGGCAGGCTCCTGCGTCGGCTCTGGGCAAGGCCCGACTGGCGAAAACATTACGGCTCGATGCTGACGAGCTTCGACTATTTTAAGCGAGCGGTGAGGGGGCGCATCGCTGAGAAGACTATCGCCTGGCATCGAAAGGGGAGAATCAGTGCCGAAACGGCGCGAAAATTCGGCGAACAGCCTTGGCGGTACTTTACCCACCTGCCGTTCCTGCTACTGCTTTTCCCCAGCCTGCACAGACTCGTAACCGACGGGAAATTCGCAAGAGAAAAGCTCGGATACATTTTCGTTCGCCCGATCAGGCTCTATTTCAACGCTGAACTTCGTGAGCAGTGGCTGCGCGACATGGTCGCAGAGGGCCGCCGCAAGCACATGCTCAGCGACGCCGACGCCGAAATCATACTTTCGCAGATAACCGAGCCGTATATACAAAAATACCTGGTAAGCCTGGTTGTGCATCTGATGACGCTGCCGGTGTCTGAAATTGTGATGTCGCTGGCTACGGTCATTTATGTCCTTATGCGTCCAGAGCTATCGTGGAACGAGGCGGGGAAGATCGCGGTGGGCATCTTCGCGGTTTGGCAGGTCATACCTGTTTCGCCCGGCTCATTGATTCGAGGATTCTACGTCGTCGGGCTAATCATCAAGGAGCGCAATTTCAAGGACTACACCATAGCAGTCTCCCTGTCGTTTTTCAGGATCATAGGTTATCTTGCATTTCCGATCCAGATGACGTATCGCTACCCTGTTCTGGCGCGGTTTATGGCGGCGCACTGGGCGACGGACGCGGTGCACACCGTTCCCGTCTTCGGCGAGCGAGGCGCGTTGATGGAGCATTGGGTATATTGCCTTTTCTACAACTGGCCTCTTACGATTCGCCGCAGAATGAGAAAACGGGCCGAGCTTCGTGCCAAAATCAAGCCCCGCTACTGGCATGCGGGGGTATATGCGGGGGCCATCGCGGGCTGCCTGGTGTTTGTAGATTTATTCTACATCCGAAATTCCGGTGCGCTGCCGGGCAGTAGTGAGATATGGTGGCTGTTGGCGAGTCTGCCTTTGCTCAATGGCGCCGTCGTTACGTTGGGCTGTGGGGGTGCTGCGGTTTGGAAACGTATTGTTGCGGCTGCCTTCGGTGGAATCGCCGCTGCAACCGTCTGCACGATTGCCGTAGCCGTTTTGCGGGCCGATGCAGAGGGTATCACGCTGGGAACGTTCGCGAAAAGCTGGGTATGGCGAGTATTTATTCTGGCCGTCGTCTCGGCTATCGGGGCGGTGATTATCGAGCTTAGGCTTGGCGAACCGAAGTCGGATTAAGCCCTCAGAATCGGGCAAATCGCTCGAATAGGCGAGTTTCGAGGCCCCCAAACCCTTTCCCATGCCTGAGAATCCGGTAATATTCAAGAATTATGACGAAAAACTGTGCTGTTCGGCAGAAAAAAAGCTGGGAAAATCTGTATCCGGATGTATAATAGCTCGCTGTGCAAGAACAATAGATTGTTTTTTTGAACTTCCCTGAGACGGATTTCAGGGCAATTTTTCCCGGACTTACGGGAGGGCAGTTAGGATGACGCCGAACAGTTATAGTTCTTTTTGTGACGAATTTTACGTCGATATGTGTATCAATACGGAGTTGGATCTGCCTACGCAGCGAGACACCGTGCTGGCCTTTTTCGAGCGGATTCAAAAGCAGTATCCTTCGATGGGCTGCTTCTACCGCCGGGACAATAACGAGTATTGCCTCGAAGAGAGTCGGAATCTGGGGCAGTACCGGTGGGTGACGCTTGAACTGGATCGTATCGGTTCGGGCGTGGTTAATCCGTCCGATTTCGAGGTGGCGTACAGCCAGGACAGGCTCGTGCTGGAACTTGTTCCGTATATGCTCAGCGTAAGCCATCTGGATATCGAGTCGCTGGATGTTACGCTTGCGATGGACTTCGATCACCGGGGCAACCACGACGAGGTTATCGCCGACGCTCTGTTCGGTGCGACCGCTTTCGGGACGTTGCTGGATGTGCCTGATTCGAAGCCTATCGGATTCTCTCCTGCGGTTGTTATCGCCCTTTCGGAAGACTGCCATACTCAGGCCCGTATCAGCATAGAATCGAAGACGAGCGTTTGTGAACCCCGCAAGAGGAATCAGCGAAGCGACGATGCCATAAGCCTGTCGTTGACTATTCGGCAGTATCCTCCGACGGCGGGCGGGTTTGATCCGCTTGAATCGTTCGAGCGTCAATGCCGGCTGGCCGAAGAGATGATGGCCGAAAGAATCGTGCCGAATTTTGTTCAGCCTTTAACCGAAACAATCGCCCAGAAGAGATTGAGTTAGATATTTGAGAGGGAAGGCCAAATGGCAATCGAAGCGCCAATAAGCAAATTCAAGAAGAACGGACTGCTAATTTATATCGTTGTGTGTCTGGCCGCTTCAGCGTGGTTCGCGAGAGACGGCTACATGAATAAGAATTTCATCGACAAGCATACCGGCGAGGACGGCAAGGCCGACAGCACTCTTATCTTCAATCAGAAGGCGCCGCCGTTCGGCGTGGGCATTGCTGTGCTTCTCGCGGGCTATTTTCTTGTGATAAAGAACAAGAAGCTCGTCGCCGATGAAAACGTCGAATATACCTGGGATACTAAGAATCGGAAAATCGAGCATACTTGGTTTGCCGACGGCGAGCTAAATGTATCGTACAACTGCCTCGACCGGCATCTCGGAACTCCGACCGCCAAAAAGACCGCGCTGCTCTGGCAGGGTGAAGCTGAAAACGCTGTAAGGAAATTCACATACGAGGAACTGCATAAAGAAGTTTGCAAGTTCGCCAACGTTCTGAAATCGAAGGGCATCGGCAAAGGCGACCGAGTGGCGATTTACATGCCTATGGTTATCGAACTGCCTATAGTCATGCTGGCGTGCACGCGTATAGGCGCCATCCACTCGGTCATCTTCGGCGGGTTCAGCGCCGATGCGATAGAGGGGCGAGTCAACGACTCCGATTGTAAGATGCTGATCACGTCGAATGTTTCTCTCCGCGCCGGCAAGCATATTCCGCTCAAGGCCACCTCCGACGAAGCCCTGAAGAAGACACCCACAATCGAGAGCGTGATAGTGACCAAGGTGAGCGAGGACCCGTGCGATATGCAGGATGGTCGCGACTTCTGGTATCACGACGAGATGGCCGGGGCATCCGAGGAATGCGAGGCGGAACACATGAAGGCCGACGACCCTCTGTTTATCCTCTATACATCCGGTTCAACGGGCAAGCCCAAGGGCGTTGTTCATACAACGGGCGGATATCTGCTCCACACAGCGCTGACTCACAAGATTATCTTCAACATCCACGACGACGACATTTACTGGTGCACCGCAGACATCGGCTGGGTAACCGGGCACAGTTACATTGTGTATGGCCCGCTTGCCAACGGCGGCACCTCGTTGATGTTCGAGGGCGTTCCGACCTACCCGGACGCCGGGCGATTCTGGCACATCTGCGACAAATTCGGCGTAACCGTTTTCTATACCGCTCCGACAGCTATCCGGGCGCTTATGCGTCTCGGCGACGATTGGCCCGCGAAGTATAAACTCGACGCGCTGCGCGTACTCGGAACCGTCGGCGAGCCGATAAATCCCGAGGCGTGGATATGGTACTACGAGAAAATTGGGCGAAAACGCTGCCCGATAGTGGATACCTGGTGGCAAACCGAAACCGGGGGCATCCTAATCACGCCTCTGCCCGGTGCGCATATCCTCAAACCGGGAAGTGCCAGCAGGCCCTTCTTCGGAGTCGAGCCTGTCGTTCTGCGCGATGACGCAAGCCAGTGCGACGCTAACGAGGGAGGCAAGCTCTGCATACGCAAGCCGTGGCCAGGAATGATGAAGACAATGTGGGGCGACCACGAGAGATTTATCGACACATATTTCACGATGTTCGCCGATGTTTATTTCGCCGGCGACGGCTGTCGCATCGATAAAGACGGCGATTATTGGCTGATGGGCCGAATCGACGACGTTGTCAATGTCTCCGGCCACCGCATCGGCACGGCAGAGGTCGAAAGCGCCCTTGTCAGCCACGAGAAAGTTGCAGAGGCAGCCGTCACGCCGATGCCGCACGAGATTAAGGGGCAAGCCTTGTACGCCTTTGTCACGCTCGTCAAAGGCGTGGAGGAAACAGACGAACTCAAGAAAGAACTCATCAAGCACGTTCGCAAGGAGATCGGCGCTATCGCAGCACCGGAGGCCATTCAGTTTGCCCCGGCGCTGCCTAAGACACGATCCGGCAAGATTATGCGGCGAATCCTGCGTAAGATTGCTGAGAAGGATACCGGCAATCTTGGCGATATTACCACGCTTGCAGATCCGAGTGTGGTCGAATCATTGATTAAAGGTCGTGGAGAATAGTTTTTTCCCCACCTCAGTAATTACAGGCCGGATATGTGTGACGAATACATATCCGGTCTATTTTCAAGAAAAGGAAACTGTTGATGAGCGAAAAAACAAGCACAGCGCCGTTGGAAATCAAAAACCATGGCTGGCGGGTCACCTTTGCAGGGATGGGAATCAACCTGGCCCTGGGCGTTCTCTATAGCTGGAGCATTATAAGCGGCGGAATGGAAAAAGAGTGGGGCTGGACCGCGGTTATGAGGAGCAGACCCTATGCCCTTGCCTGCCTTGTGTTCTGCCTGATCATGGTGCCTGCCGGTAGAATGCAGGACAAACTCGGCCCGCGACTTGTCGCAGCCATCGGCGGATTGCTCGTCGGCGCAGGGATGATCCTCGCCAGTCTCATGGGCAACTCGCAGGCTGGCTGGATTATCGGGTTTGGGATTCTGGCAGGAGCAGGCATCGGCTTCGGGTACGCCTCGGCGACACCGCCTGCGGTAAAATGGTTCCCCGCAGCCAAGACCGGTCTTATCGCCGGCCTTGTCGTTTCAGGCTTCGGGCTGGCAAGTGTTTATATCGCACCGCTCGGAAATTTCCTGATCACGCGCTACGACATCGAAACAACGGCTATGGCATTCGGTATCGGGTTCTTGGTTATCGTGGTCGGTTTGGCGCAACTTCTGAAGTCGCCGCCTGCCGGCTATATTCCGCCCGGAGAGCTGCCCAAAGCAAGCAACAGCACCAAGAAGGAGGACTTCTTACCTTCGGAAATGCTCAGGACGTGGCAATTCTACCTTCTTTGGTTTATGTATGCATGCGGAGCCGGTGCGGGTCTGATGGTCATCTCAGTTGCCAAAAACCTCGGTAAGGTCTCCGGAGCAGGCGTCATAGCGGTAACTTCTTTGGCCATCGGCAACGGCGCAGGTCGAATAATCGCTGGGATTCTTTCCGACAAGCTCGGAAGGAAGGCCGCTATGTTCATATTCTTCGTGTTTCAAGCCATAATGGTGCTTCTGCTGGCAGCAGCGGCCAAGGGCGGAGCGATGAGCGGGGTCGCCATACTATCCATTCTTGCGGCCTTGGTTGGGGCCAACTACGGGTCTAATCTTTCGCTGTTCCCTTCGGCCACCAAAGACTTCTACGGATTGAAGAATTTCGGCATGAATTACGGACTGGTCTTCACCGCTTGGGGCATAGGCGGCTATATCCTATCGCAATTCGCGGCCAGAGTTTATGACGGTAAAATCGTCGAGTCATGGAAGGGCAGTTTCGACTTCGCATTCTACTGCTCGGCCGGCCTGTTGATACTCGCTGCGACCGCAGTATTTCTCCTGAAATCCCCTCATCATACTATTGAAGCCGGTAAGGCGTAACTCGGACGGAAATAACTCATGAGAATATCAAAGGCCCGGGCGTGTAATCGTTCGGGCCTTTTTTTATTTCGAGATGGGAACGCCGTGAATCGGGAAGACCTTCTCTTGAACGTAGTCGATTACGCCATCGATTGCCGGTTCGACATTCTGACGCTGCTCGGCGGTGACGGCCAGTGCCCTGTCTCGCAACCCCCCCTGCCAATCGGTGCTTTCGAGCATGACGCCGCCGAGAGCGGCGCTGGCCTCATAGCTGCAGTCTGCACCGCAGAGCACGCTCCATGCCAACGACCATGCCCTTACGGTATTTTCGAGGTTGTACCCCCCGCCGCCGGTCATGAGGATGGGCTTGTCATAGGTTAGCAGATGATTGATAACCTCGGCATAGACATTGTTGGTCAACTGCAGATGCGCGAGAGGGTCGCCGGCAAGGGCATCCGCCCCGCACTGAAAAACGAACACATCCGGATTGAATGCGCCGGCCAGCGGCGGGAGTATCGCCTCGAACGCCTTGAGGTAGGCCTCGTCGTAGGTGCCCACAGGCAGGGGAACGTTTACGCAATAGCCTTCTCCGGCCCCGGTTCCGATTTCGCCGACAAAGCCTGTTCCGGGGAACAGCATTTTAGGGTCCTCGTGAAAAGATACGGTCATAACATCGGGGCGGTCGTAAAAAGCATAGGCAACCCCGTCGCCGTAGTGGACATCCACATCAAGATACAGGACTCTTTTGCCTCTTTCGGCAAGAACGATACAGGCCAGGGCCACGTCGTTGACATAACAGAAGCCGGAGGCATGTTCGGGGCCGGCGTGGTGAAATCCGCCAGACGGATTGAACGCTACTGAAACCTTACCCGAGAGCAGAAGTTCAGCGGCGGTGAGTGTGCCCCCGGTGGCCAAAACCGGATAGTCATGCATACCGGCAAAGACAGGGCAATCCTCGGTTCCGATCCCCATATTGAGCATCTCGACGTTCCAGCGGCCCCTGGCGGCGGTCCTTAGGGCGTGAAGATAATGCGTAGGGTGAAACTTCCTGAGGAATTCCCGCTTAGCGGCGGCGGGAGCAACTTCGCTTCGGCCCTGGCCTGAGAGCAGGCCTATGGAGTTTAGAACCTTTCTGACCCGGCCGGCCCGGCCGGTATCGAACGGACAATGCTCCGGGTAGCTGAAATTCTCAATCTCGGGCGAATGAACAAATACGGCTTTCTTCGTCGCCAAGGGTTACTCCTATTCAACTTCCTTTACAAGGTCGTATTTGATGCTATAGGCATCGCCATCGAACTCAGTATTTACCTTGTAGCCGGAGTTGTGGAATACGGCAAGCATTGGCCTGTTACTGGGCAGGACTTTGGCAAAAAATCGTTTCACGCCGCGTTTCTTAGCGATTTGTGTCAGATAATCCAGCAAAAAAGTCCCCATACCTTTCTGCTGCCATTCGTCCTGAACGACAAACGCCACCTCAGCCGCTTGAGTGTGAGGGTCGAGGAAATACTGGGCAATAGCTACAATATCTTCACCGCTAACACTTGGGACTACACCCACAATCGCCAGATCATTCTTGTAGTCGATGTTCGTAAGTTGTTGGATGTGGCTGTGAGCGAATGCAACCGTACGAGTCATATAGCGGGTCTTGACGGATTCCTCGCTCAGCGAATACAGCATTTCGGAAAGGGCAAGCTCATCGGTGGGTTTGACGGGCCTGAAGAATATCTCCGTGCCGTCTCGCAAAGTGGAATAATGCTCTAATTCCTTGGGATAATTCAACTGGTCGGCAGCCAACTCAATCTGGTCCTGATAAATGTAGTTTTTAGCCTTGGCCGCCTGTATCAGCTCCTTCCTGAACTTGGGATGGGCAATGTTGATAAGATCAAGGACTCTTTCTCTGATGCTCTTGCCATGCAGATAGGCGACTCCGTATTCTGTAACCACGTAGTGGACATCGCCCCTTGTCGTCACAACTCCGGCGCCTTCGGTAAGGTGCGGCACAATCCTGGACACCTCCCCGTCTCTCGCCGTGGAGGGCATTGCAATTATAGCCTTGCCCCCTCTGCTTCGCGCGGCGCCGCGAATAAAATCGACCTGTCCGCCTATGCCGCTGTAGAATTGATACCCCAACGAATCAGAGCATACCTGACCGGTAAGGTCAATCTCCAGCCCAACGTTGATTGCCGCCATTTTCTCGTGTTGGCTGATGATGTTGATATCATTAACGTACTCGGTGGGATAGAACTCAAAAAACGGGTTGTTATCAACGTAGTCGTAAAGCTTCCTCGACCCCATACAAAAGCTTGCTACGACTTTGCCGCGATTAAGAGTCTTCTTGGCGCATGTAATTGCACCGCACTCGATCAGATCGATAATCCAATCGCTGAACATTTCAGTGTGGACGCCGAGGTCCTTCTTTTCCGCCAGAAATTCGACCAAAGCATGCGGTATCCGCCCAATCCCGCACTCAATAGTGCTGCCGTCCTCGACAAGTCTGGCGATGTTCTGGCCGATACTGCGCAGCGTCTCGTCCAGTTCCGGCATCGGGATCTCAATGATTTCTTCGTCGCAAGGGACCAATACATCGATGGCGTTGATGTGGAGAAAACTGTCGCCAAATGTTCGAGGCATATTGCTGTTGACTTGTGCTATGACATATTTCGCATTGGCGGCGGCGGCTTTGACTATATCCACCGATACGCCGAGACTGCACAGCCCATTCGCATCAGGCGGCGTAACGCTTACCAAGGCTACGTCGATTGGAATTCGCCCGGCTTCAAATTCGGCAGGTATTTCCGACAAGAATATCGGGGTATAGTCTCCGATGCCCTTCTGGAGTGCGCCGCGGACATTGTCGGCGATGAAGAAGCTGTTCATCTTGAATTTTTCGCGGAACTTCTCATCGGCATAAGGCGCTGCCCCCATTGTCAGAAGATGGACTATATGGGCGTCGTAAATATGGCTGGAATGCTCAACCAGGGCCTGCACGAGATGCTGCGGCTGGCCGCAGCCGGTGCCAATGAATACACGGTCGCCCGACTTGACTAACTTCATCGCCGCCGAAGTGGCCCGTATTTTGTCCTTGTACTTCTCTTTCCAATCGAGTTCCTGCATATTACTTCTCCAGACTGATCCTTGCATCAACCGCAATCGGAGTCGTTCCCTCATGGCCGACCACATAGGGGTTTATGTCCATTTCTTTGATTTGAGGGAATTCCGTGACGAGTTGCGAGAGCCTCTGCAAACCTTCTGCGATTTTGTCGATATCGACTCCCTCGTCTCCACGGACGCCTTGCAGTATCTTATACGTCTTGGTGCTGATGAGCATCTGCTTCGCTTCCTGGGCCGTTAGAGGCGCCAGATAAAAAGCCACGTCTTTGAGGACCTCCACCATAATCCCGCCCATGCCGAACATCATCAACGGCCCAAAGTGCGGGTCTCGATGCATGCCGAGGATGACCTCTTTGCCTTTACTACACATCTCCTGAACCAGTACCCCGAGAATGTGTGCATCGGGCTGCTTCTTGGGTATCCGATACATCATCAGGTCGAAAGCGTCTCTGACTTCTCGCTCGCCGGCCAAACCAACCTTCACACCGCCCACATCCGATTTATGCAGTATGTCCGGCGACCATATTTTCAGCACGACCGGATAACCAAGCTGCTGGGCTATGTTGGCGGCCTGGTCGGCCGTCGCGGCAAGGGAGCCTTTCGGAGTTAAGAAGCCGTATGCTTCGAGGATTTCCTTGGATTCGGCCTCACCTATATCGAGAACGCCCTGCCGCAGATGCCTCTCGACTATGTTCTCCACTTTCCGGCGATTGACGGGGAATAATTTCACAATCCTCTTGGGCCTGGCACGCCATTGAACGTAGCGCACCATCGCCTCTAAAGCATCCACAGCACTCTCCGGCGAGTCATACTGCGGGATTCCATGCCGGCGAAGGATTTTCACTCCGTCGCGGATCTTGGTCGCACCGAGGAAACATGCGAGAACCGGCTTGCCTGGCTTTTGGGCGGCCACCTTTACTATAGCCTCTGCGGTTGCGGCAGCCTCGGTCATTGCCTGCGGCGTCAAGAGCACAAGTACCGCATCCACATTTGGATCATCCATAACGACATCGACAGCAAGCTCATATCTATCGGCAAGCGCATCGCCGAGAATGTCTATCGGATTGAGTAGATTCGCTGCGGGCGGCAAGCCGGATGCAAGCTTGTTCACCGTGTCTTCGCTCATTTTTGCAAAGGTAAGCCCCTCTCGCTCGATTGCGTCTGCCGCCATAATTCCCGGCCCTCCAGCGTTTGTGATGACGGCGACTCTCGAACCGGCCGGCAGCGGCTGATTCGCAAAAGCCTGGGCATAATCGAACTGCTGCTTTATCGAATCGCAGCGGATGATACCCGCGCGTTCGAACGCGGACTCGTATGCCACTTCGCTGCCTGCAAGGCTTCCGGTATGAGATGACGCCGCCTCGGCCCCAGCCTGCGTTCCACCGGATTTCATGAGCAGAATGGGCTTAATGTACGATATCCGCTCAGCCTCCCTCACAAAGGCATTGCCGTCTGTAATGCTCTCGAGGTAGCCTGCAATGACTTTCGTATCTGCATCGGCGGCTACGGCCTCCATGATGTCCAACTCGTCCACATCCGCCTTGTTGCCTATGCTGACCAGCTTGCTGAAACCGATGCCGCTGTCGTTAGCCGTATCAAGAATGGCCGCGAGCAGCGCCCCGGATTGCGAGAGATAAGCTATCCCCCCCGGCGCAGGCAGATCGCCGCCGAAGCTGGCATTAAGATGGTTCGCTGGGACAATCAGACCGAGACAGTTCGGGCCAATGACCCTGATCCCGGCCTGTCTGGCGGTCTGAATCACCTGCCTTTCAAGTGCCCTGCCTTGCTCGCCCACCTCTTTGAAGCCGGCGGTAATGATAACGACCGCTTTGGTCCCGACCTTCGCACACTGCTGCATCACTGTCGGAACGATCTTGGCCGGCACGATGATGAGCACCAGTTCCGGAGCCTCCGGGATAGATTCAAGGTCGCTGTAGCACTTCAGACCCTCGATCTCGTCGGCCTTTGGGTTGACCGGAAATATCCGCCCTTTGTATCCGGCATCGAGCATATTGGCCAGTATTTCATAGCCGACCTTGCCTTCCTGCCGGGACGCGCCCACAATCGCAACCGACCGTGGATTGAAAAAACTCTCAAGCCCCATAGTAGCAATAGTCCTTTCTGAACCAATACCAGTTCCTAAAGGCAGACTATTGTAGAACATGCCTCGGAATATTCAAAGTATTTTTCTGTTGCCCCGAATGAATCATCGCTATTGCGCCCGCCAGACTGGGAGAATCCTTGAACCAATTACAGAAAGGCCGTAATATGGCGGCCTCTGTCGATGGATGTATGCCCAATGTGATTTGCCGGGCAATGTCTCAGCATGACGGCGATTTGCTGAAATGGAGAAACAGGAAAATCGAGAATAGGCAGGCTCAATTCGTTATTCAGGAACACTCGAGGCAAAATGAGCCGATCCACTGGGATTTGATGCTCGAGGTCGGCGGGGTGCTGCGGACTTACAGGCTCGATTCGCCGCCGGCGGATCTTGTCGGCCGAACATGCACGGCAACGAAAATCCACGACCATCCGCTGAGATTCCTGACGTACCAGGGGAGCGTGAACAAGGGCCTCGGCAACATCAGATTAGTCGATTCGGGCACATATCAGCTTATCGGGGACAACATGGAGTCCTTTCGACTCGAATTCAACGGAAAGATTCTAAGCGGAGAATTTTCCCTTGCACGCACAAAAGACGATGCTTGGGAATTCGGGCCGTACCGAAACGATTCGAACTCGCAAGACTAAAGAGCCAGGCTGATCAAGCGCGTCTTCATTTCCTCAATTCGGGTACGTCCGGCTCGATGTGCACAACGATGTTGATCGGGCGGGGGATCTGTTCGTGCAAAGTGTTTTCCAGACGCTCGGATATTTCGTGGGCGGCGGCTACGCTCAAATTCGGGTCAACGAGGATGTGAATATCGAGAAAGACCTCTCTGCCGACCGCACGTGTGCGCAGACGGTGATACTGGCGGATTTGGCCGTTAGCCTTGATTACTCCCCTGATGCGCTCGATGGTGACCTGGTCAACGGCCCGTTCGGTCAGCTCCCCCAAACACTCCCCAAAAAGTTTAATTGCAACCACCACAACCATAACTCCGATGCCGATTGCCGCAACCTGGTCGCCGTGGTTAAACCCGAATTTCTGAGCTATTACGCCTATGATGACCGCGACCGAGCTTAAAGCATCGGCGCGGTCGTGCCAGGCATTGGCAAGTGCAGCGGGACAATGATATTTTACAGCCACGACTTTTGTAACACGATATACCGCTTCCTTGACGGCGATAGCGCCCGCCGCCGCAGCCAGAACCAGATTCCGAGGATGAGTAACGTTGTCTTTTGCAATATCACGTGCGGCATAATAGATCATTCCCAGTCCGACAACCAACAGACCCACTGCAATCGCCCCGGCGGCAAGAGTCTCCAGCTTGCCGTGTCCGTATTGATGACTTGAATCAGGCTTTCTCGAACCAAAATAAAGACCTAACAGCACCCCTATGTCGGTAAGCATATCCGATACCGAATGAATCGCGTCAGCAACCAGAGACAGCGAGCCGGTAAGTGCGCCGACTATGAATTTGCCGGCAATCAGGAAAACGTTGGCTCCGATGCTGAGGTAAGTAACGCGTCGAAGCTGTTTGGTGGCGGTTTGTTGTTTGTCGTCGTTCATCAGTGAATCGCCGCAGTTTTTCGTATTTCCCGCATATTGTCTATATGCCTTTGGACAGTGGCCTGGTCTTTAGCCTCAACTATAACTCTCATCACAGGCTCGGTGTTGCTCGCTCTGCAGTGCACCCAGGACCCGTCGGGGAAATCGAACCGGTACCCATCGCTCGCATCGAGCGCTGCGACAGCGAATCTTTGCTTCGCCTCATCCAGAATCCGCCAAGTCTGCTCACGGTCCGCCGGGAACTTCTCCTTGGTCATGTAGTAGCGCCCAATCTCATCGACCAATGCGGACACAGAGCTTCCGGTCTCGGTCATCAACTGCAGAACGAGGGCAATACCGACAAGGCTGTCGCGAATCGGGCCTACCCGCAAATCGATCACTCCGCCGTTACCCTCGCCCCCAATGACGCAATTATGCTTAACCATTGCGGCAGCGACGTTGGCCTCGCCTACGGGCGTGCGAATGACCTCAGAGCCGGCCTTCTCGGCAACGTCGTCAATCATTCTCGACGTCGAGAGATTCGTGGCGGCTTTGCCCGCTCTTTTGCTGAAGACATACTTGGCGGCCAGCGCCAGGGTATATTCCTCGCCAATATAGGCTCCTTCCTCATCGACAATTGCCAGCCTGTCGGCATCGGGGTCCTGCGCAAAGCCGATGTCGGCCTCATCCGACTTGACGGCTTCACAGAGGCCCGTTAAATTCTCCGCAATCGGCTCGGGCGCGTGAGCAAACAGACCGGTAGGCTCATCGTTTATCGCTGAAACCCGGCAGCCAAGCTCGGCAAGCAGCCTTTTCGTGACAGCGCCTCCCGCCCCATTGACGCTGTCCAGAACAACCTTGAATCCCTTCGCGGCGATAACGTCCTTATCGATAATATCGAGAACCTTGCCTATATGAACGGTATCGGCCCGGTCGTTGGAAGTTGTCTTCCCTGCCTGCTCCGAATCCCCGAGGTCAAAGCGTTTCTCATGAAAAAACTGCTTAATCCGCTCGGCGGTATCGCCAGGCGGCGCCATGGCGTTGCCGAGCAGCAGCTTGATGCCGTTATACCGAACGGGATTATGCGAAGCGGTGATAATAACGCCCCCGACGCAACCGAGATGGGCAACCATAACGCCTACGGTAGGCGTGGGAGCAAGCCCTATATCGATCACATCGACCCCTACGGCACACAATCCGGAAGCGACGGCGGATGCGAGCATCGGGCCGCTGGTGCGAGAATCCCTGCCGATGCAGACCGATATTAGTTTTGAGTTTTGAGTTTTAAGTTTTGACCTTTTTAGGAACGTGCCGAATGCACGACCGTAGTCGGCGGCGACCGAGTCAGTCAGATTTTCGCCGACGATGCCGCGCATCCCGCTGATGCTTACTATTAGCTGTTCAGACATACGAACATTCCCAAAAAAGACGCTCTCGAAAAGCGATAAAGCGATATCGACTATCATATTACCCCGGCGCTTACGCTTAGGGCTTGTAGTTTTTGCCCCGGCGCCCCTGAGGAACAGTCCCCCAGGGCCCCTGGCGGGGCTTACACCTGCCCCTTGGGGAATTCGGGCTTATTGCCAACGACCTTATTCCACACGGCGAATCAATCCAGCTTGCAGACATAGATTTCGTTAACAAATTCAAGCTCGGCGAGTTCTTCGACGGCCTTTTCGTCTGGCTCTTTATCGAGACTAACGACCAGAGCCGCCTTGTGTTCATCGAGTTTCTGGCCTACGCCCATCGTGCAGATATTTATGCCGTGTCTGCCGCACAGCGTCCCGACCGAACCAATGACGCCGGGCTTATCGTCGTTGAATATCACCAGCGGGCGGAGTAATCGACGTGCGTAACAGCGGGAATATTCGAACGCGATACATGGAGCTTGTCCAGCCCGAAGAGGTTCTGCTCTTCTTGGGTCATTTCACGGCGAATTTCGCTCTTCACCGGCGCGACAAGCAGCATATATGGACTCTCAACATCAATATCGAAGTACTCAGAGGCCTTTTCCGCCAGCACCGACGGTGCGAAAGGCCTGAAGCTCTCCCTGAACTTTATCTTCAGATTCATCGTTTCCTGCATTTTGGGCGACCGGGCGTCGCCGATAATAGACCGCCCTCCCAACGCCCTCGGCCCGAACTCCATGGGCCCCTCGAACCAGCCGACCACCTTCTCATCAGCGAGTAAATCGGCTACCCGTTCGGGAATATCGTCGCGACCAACTTTCGCAAACGGTATGTCGCTGCTCTTGAGGTAATCGAGAATCTCGCTATCCTTGAAATCAGGTCCGAGGTACGAGCCTCGCTGGGCGTCGTTTTTATTGTCGGCCTCTCTGGCATTTCCGAGACATTGATACCATGCAAACAACGCCGCCCCCAGCGCGCCGCCGGCATCGCCCGCCGCCGGCTGAATCCACATATTCTCAAAAGGCCCTTCTCGCAGGATTCTGCCGTTGCCCACGCAATTCAGCGCAACTCCGCCGGCCAGACACAGGTTCTTTTGCCCCGTAACTTTGTGAATATGCCGGGTTATGCGCAGCATGGCCTCTTCGACAACCTCCTGCACGGATCGCGCCAGGTCCATATCACGCTGGGTGAGCAGAGATTCCGACTTTCGAGGCGGGCCGCCGAAAAGCCTGTCGAACCTCTTATTGGTCATTGCACGACCGACACAATAATCGAAATACTTCATATTGAGCTTGAACGAGCCGTCCTCCTTCAGGTCGATTAGCTCTTTCAAAATCAAATCCTTGTATATGGGCCTTCCGTAAGGGGCCAGGCCCATTACTTTATACTCGCCGGAATTGACCTTGAACCCCGTGTAGTATGTAAAGGCCGAGTATAGCAGACCGAGCGAGTGCGGGAAGTGAATCTCGGCGAGAATTTTGAGGTTATTGCCCTTGCCGACGCCGTAACTGGCCGTCGTCCATTCGCCGACGCCGTCTATAGTCAGAAAAGCGGCTTCCTCAAACGGCGACGGGAAGAAGGCCGACCCCGCGTGAGACTCGTGGTGCTCCGGAAACAGGATTTGGCCGCTGAAACCGAGTTCCTTGGCAATCACATCCTTCATCCAGAGCTTCTGCTTTATCCATAGCGGCATAGCTTTGATAAATGTCCTGATTCCCAGCGGAGCAAAGGCGAGATAAGTCTCGAGAATACGCTCGAATTTAATGAAGGGCTTATCATAGAAGGCCACATAATCCAGATCAGCCGACTGCACCCCTCCGCTCTTGAGGCAATAGTCGATGGCGTTCTTCGGAAACGAGAAATCATGTTTTTTCCGCGTAAATCGCTCTTCCTGGGCCGCCGCGGCAATTTCGCCGTCACGCACCAAACAGGCGGCACTATCGTGATAAAACGCCGAAATACCTAATATATCCATCAACTACTTCCCGACCCTGATAAACATGACTGGTCAAACAAACCGCGAAGAGTATATAAGATGCCCGAGCGTGCATCAAGCCAAACCTGGGCGTGGCCGTCTCTCAGAAGCCTCAAGAGAGCATTACATTATTGGTCGAGCGAGTCGTCGGCTATTATGCTTTGCATCGTTGGCGAGGAAAGTGCTTTGGCGATAATTCGCTGGGTCTTCCTGACCGTTCGTCTCCTGATGGCGAATTCCTCTATGTTCACAACCTGGGTGGCATGGCTTAAATGCATTACATATCGGCCCATAACCGACAGGGGCAGCTCGACGGTGGGATAACCGCGGTCAACCAAGTCGAAATAGAGTTTCTCGCCGGATGTCAAGCCTCTTTCCTGGTCGGTGAGAAACGAAAGCCCCTCCTTGCGGAGGATTTCGGTTCGATACAGGCAGCATATCGTGCGATTATAGTAGCGGTACTTTCCGTTCGGGTCCGGCGTTTTAAGCAGCTTACGCTTAAACGTCCGCCAATCAGTGGCCTTTTTTAGCAAGACCCGCCATTTCGCAGTCATTTCGAGCTTGCCCGAGCCGACGCAGGCCATTCTTTCATCGCCGCCAAAGTAACCGACCAAATCGGTCAGCCAGTTTGGTATTCGGACCAGAACGTCCGAGTGCATCGATATGAAGAGCTCGGTATTGCAGTTCTCGTAGCCCAGTTCGAGGGCCTCGCTGTGGGAACGGCTGCCGCTGACGTCGTTCTTCGTTTCGCGCTCGAGCAGACGAATCCATAGATATTCCAGCGATTCGTCGTTCGAATCGTTATCGACGACAATTACCTCGTAAGGATACTTAGTGAATTTGCGAATGCATCGCAAAGCAAGTCGGGTCAGATCCAGTGTCCGATAGTTCACTATGCATATAGTTGCTTTGCCTTTTGTGACATCCGGCATCTGCTGGGGCTTTCCTTTCAGCTAACGGCCTGCATACATCGAATTGTAGTACTTCTGATAGTCCCCGGAGACGATATGGCCGAGCCAATCGGCGTTTTCGAGGTACCAATCTATCGTCTTGTTGATACCCTCTTCGAAGCTGACCGACGGCCGCCAGCCAAGCTCGGACATTATCTTGTCGGCATCGATAGCGTATCGTCTGTCGTGTCCGGGCCTGTCTTTGACGTGCTTAATCAGCGATTTGGGCTTGTCAAGGCGGTCGAGTATCAGGTTAACGACCTCTATATTCGCCTTCTCGTTGCAGCCTCCGACGTTGTAGATTTCGCCGGGCCTGGCCTTCTTGAGAACCTGCCAAATCGCCGTGCAGTGGTCGTGAACATAAAGCCAGTCCCGCACATACAGGCCGTCGCCATAGACAGGCAATTCCTTGTCGTTCAGGGCGTTGTTAATCATCAGGGGAATCAGTTTTTCCGGGAACTGATACGGGCCGTAATTATTCGAGCACCTCGTGATATTGTACTTGAGGCCCCATGTATGGCCAAAAGCCCGCACAAGATGGTCTGCGGCGGCCTTGCTTGCCGAATACGGCGAATTCGGGCTTAACGGCGTTTGCTCGGTGAATTTGCCCTCAGCCCCCAGCGAGCCATATACCTCGTCCGTCGAGACCTGAACGAATCGCTCCAAATCC
Organism: Sedimentisphaerales bacterium; assembly: GCA_041322395.1. Lineage (GTDB taxonomy): Bacteria > Planctomycetota > Phycisphaerae > Sedimentisphaerales > Anaerobacaceae > JAFGCD01. The sequence goes on along the minus strand of JBGLNQ010000001.1, from coordinate 566,769 downwards.
TTCTCGCGTGCCGCTTGAAGCAGCATCAATGTGCCCGTAACGTTGGTTTCGATGAATATCCTGGCGCCTGTAATAGAGCGATCTACATGGCTCTCAGCGGCGAAATTAACGATTGTGTCTATTCCATAATTGTCTATGACCTTCGCAACGAGTTGACCGTCACAGATATCGCCTTTGACAAACGTGTGGTTGGCGTGGTCCAGAAAGCCTGCCAGATTCTCGAGATTGCCCGCGTAAGTAAGGGCGTCGAGATTGACAACGAGGGTATCGGAATGCTCGGAAAGCACCATTCTTATGAAGTTGCTTCCAATGAATCCCGCACCGCCTGTGACAAGTATTCTACTCATAGATGCCTCAGAAAATCTTCGAGCGGCCCCTGCCAGGGCTTTATCGGCTCGTCGAGCGCCATTTTTATCTTGCTGCAATCGAATCGGCTGTTTAGCGGTCGCTGAGCCGGGCCGGCAAAATCGCCCGTTTTGCAAGGAGCCAGCTTAACATCCAGCGAAAGCCTGTCAAATATAAACTTCGCCACATCATACCGGCTTACATAGCCCTCGGCGGCGAAGTGAAACAAGCCTTCGCACCTCTTGCCGAGCAAATCACATAAGGCCTTGGCAACCTCCGTCGTAGCGGTCGGCGAGCCGATTTGGTCGTCAATTACCTTAATATCCCGCCCCGATTTCGCCAGAGCGATGAGTTTTTTAGGAAAATTGTCGCCCGCACAGCCGTAAGTCCATTGGGCACGGACGATGCAATGCCTGCCGCCGGCGTCGGCAAGGAGCTGCTCGCCGGCCAGCTTGCCTCTGCCATATTCGTTCAGCGGATTTGCGGCATCCGTCTCGATATAAGGGGCATCGGACCAGCCGTCGAAGACAAAATCCGTGCTGATGTGAAGAACCCATTTATCGGCCTGGGCGGCCAACTCGCCGAGCCGCCCCACTGCCGCTGCGTTGACCTGATAAGCGATGTCCGCTTCGCTCTCGGCGCCATCGACATTGGTATAGGCCGCACAGTTGACAATTATATCGGCTGAATCCACGGCCTCTTTCAATTGATCGGCATTGGTTATATTAAATTCGGGCAAATCGAACACCCGAACTCCGAAACCATGCTGCCGGCATGTTTTTGCCAGGTCCGCGCCAAGCATCCCCCTGCCGCCAAGAATCGCAATTATTTCTTGAGATTTCACGATAAAACCCCCGCCAAAGGCAGGCTCATTAGCCACTAAGACACGAAGGCATGAAGAGAAAGAAAACAAAAAACTTAGTGCCTTAGCGCCTTCGCGGCAATTTATTCCGGCGGGGCCTTGCCGACGAGTTCGTCGGCCTTGCGGAGCGACTCAAACGTACCCGCATCGGTCCACCAGCCCTCAATAATGTCGTATGACATTCGGCCCGTATCGACGTAGTGTTGATTAACATGCGTGATTTCAAGCTCGCCTCGCCCTGACGGTTTGAGTGTCCTTATGATGTCAAAAACCGTCGCATCGTAAAAATAAATCCCTGTAACGGCGTAATCCGACTTCGGCTTATCCGGCTTCTCGACGATGCCAACAACCTTTCCGTCGCAAAGTTCGGCAACGCCAAAACGCTTCGGGTCGCGCACCTGCTTTAGCAGTATCCTGGCGCCCCGCTTCTGAACGGCGAATTTCTCGGCGTACGTCTTGAGGCTTGCTTGGAAGATGTTGTCGCCCAGGATTGCCGCCACCGGATGGTCGTCGGCGAAGTTCTCGGCCAACGCCAGAGCCTGGGCTATCCCCCCTGCCTCATCCTGGACCTTGTAGGTGAACCGGCACCCGAAATCCTTCCCTGAACCCAAAAGCCCGACCACGTCGCCCATGTGTTCGACGCCCGTTACTATCAGGATTTCTTCGATACCGGCGGAAGTCAGCTTCTCGATCGGGTAATAAATCATTGGCTTTTTGCCGACCGGGAGCAAATGCTTGTTCGTAATCTTCGTCAGCGGCCAAAGACGCGAGCCCGTCCCGCCTGCAAGCACAACACCTCTTAAACCCATAATTATCTCCTTCGGAGTTTCTATGAATGCGAGGATTCTACGGCTATTGAACGCTGATGTCAACAATTTCAGCGGCGGATTGCCGCAACAAACCACACGGGAAAGCCGGGCAGGCTTTTAGAACTCCGGGAAAACAGATTGCAATCTGCGGCATATACCTGTTCCCAATGTATCTGGTCGGCCATTGGTGCGTCAAATCGATGATCTGTCTGGACGCGGCGATATTTGCTATTGCGGCGTTCGCTTTTATATGGTATCCTAATCTGCCCGCAAGCGGCGAAACCGAATCGCAGCTCGGGCAAAAAACGAAAGAAATGACCGCAGAATAAGAAAAGAATATGTTTACAGGAGCAGAAAATGAGCAAAGCGAAACTTACTATGGCGTTTTTGACAGTGGCGTTGATGTTATCTTCGATCGGTCTCGCCGTCCAAGCTGATTGGCCTTGCTGGCGCGGGCCGAAGCGAGACGGCAAATCTCCGGATACGAACCTGCTGAAAAAATGGCCAGAAGGAGGGCCGAAGCTGCTCTGGCAGGTGAATAATCTGGGCAACGGCTTTTCTACCGTCACCGTGGTAGGTGGAACCGTGTATGTAACGGGCGATACGAGCGACAATCTGATGCTCTATGCCCTCGATATGAACGGCAAAGAAAGTTGGGAAATTCCCATCGACAAGCCCTGGACGGGGAGCCAGCCGGGCTGCCGCTCGACGCCTACAATCGACAACGGGCGACTGTATCTGCTATCCGGCAACGGCGTGATGGCATGTGTGGACGCCAAGACCGGCAAGGGCAACTGGTCGAAGAATATGAAAGAGTTCGGGGGCAAGCCGGGCGGCTGGGGCTATACCGAATCGGTCCTCATCTACAAAGACCTTGCGATAGTCAAGCCGGGCGGGCAGAACTTCATCGTAGCGCTAAACAAGGTAAGCGGCGAGACTGTTTGGAAGAGCAGCGGTTTCAATTCCGGGCCCGAGTACAGTTCCTGCGTTCCCTTCGATCATGGCGGAGTCTCTCTTATCGCAACTGGCGCAAAGGACGGCATCGTAGGCGTCTCAGCGAAGACGGGCGAATTGCAGTGGATGAACAATTGGTGCGCCGGCAACACGGCCAACTGCCCCGACCCCCAATACGCCGACGGATATGTCTTCTGGGCAAACGGCTACGGCAAAGGCGGTATATGCCTGAAGCTGACCGCTTCTGACGGCAAGGTTGCAGCCGAAGAGGCATGGACAACGACGAACATGGTCTGCCACCACGGCGGCTACATCATTCACGAAGGTTATATCTACGGCAACAACGGCGGCGGTTGGGCGTGCCTCGAACTCAAGAGCGGTAAGGTCATGTGGAACGAGAAAGCCGTGGGCAAAGGTTCGGTGGCCTTCGCCGACGGGATGCTCTACCTGTTCGGGGAAAGCGACGGCAACGCAGGCCTGGCGACGTGCTCGCCAGACGGCATGGAGGTCACAGGCAGAGTAACCGTCAAAGGCAGCGGGCCAAGCTGGGCGCACCCGGTAGTTATAGGCGGCAGGCTCTACCTAAGATATGCAAACAACCTATACTGCTTCGATGTAAAGGCAGGTTAACCCTTTGTTGAGAATGGTTCAGCATCATCATCTCCGACAATGACAACCTTGGTCCAAACAAAATGAACAGACGAAAATTCATAAGCAGCATCGGAACGTCAGCGGTCGGCTTAATGTTCGCCGAATCCGCATTGGCCCGAAATAATCCGCTCAAAACGAGCCGCCCCAATATCCTGTTTATCATGACCGACCAGCAATCCGCCCGGATGATGAGTTGCACGGGCAACAAATGGCTCAAAACTCCCGCAATGGACCGCCTGGCGGCTTCAGGCATTCGGTTCGAGAGAGCCTATGCCTGCAACCCAGTCTGCGCGCCGAACCGTTTCAGCCTGCAGACCGGCCTGATGCCCAGCGCCATCGGCATGGGCCGCAACGAGGACTCAAAGCAATCCAGCGTAACAGATGCGATGATTCGCGGTTCGCTGGGCAATCTCTTCAAAAACGCAGGCTACGAAACCGCCTATGGCGGCAAGGTCCATCTGCCCGAAAAGATGAACGATGTCCGAGCCCTTGGATACGATATGCTCACCACCAACTCGCGGCAGGAACTGGCCGACGCGTGTGCCGAGTTCATCAAGGGCAACCATTCCAAACCATTCTTCCTGTTCGCCTCGTTTATCAATCCGCACGATATCTGCTTCATGGCGATTAACGAATTCAGCCGCAGTAAGGGCGGTTCGCCGATGGGAAGTATCGATTCGCGCACTTGCGAGGGCTTGCTCGACCCGATTCGCAATGGCGGCAACGTAGAAGCATTTGTCAAAGAACACTGTCCGCCGCTTCCGCCTAATCACGAAATCCCCGCCAATGAGCCCGAGTGCATCACAACCAAATACACCGGCGCACGCGCGTTCCGTGAATGGGCGCGCAAGAATTGGACCGAAACTGAGTGGCGTCTGCACCGCTGGGCTTATTGCCGGCTGACAGAATTGGTGGACGCCAAAATAGGCATACTGCTCGACGCCGTAGAACAGGCCGGCCTCCAGGATAACACCCTCATCGTCTTCACCAGCGACCACGGCGATATGGATTCGGCCCACAAGCTGGAGCACAAATCCATACTCTACGAAGAGGCGGTGCGCATCCCCTTCATCATGAGCTGCAAAGGCGTCATCCCCAAAGGCCGAATCGACACGAGCCATTTTGTCTCCAACGGCCTCGACCTGCTGCCCACACTCTGCGATTACGCCAATATCACCCCCCCCGATAGACTACCCGGCCTGAGCCTACGCCCGCTGGCCGAAGCCAAATCCACTGCTAACTGGCGCGACCATGTTGTCGTGGAAAGCCAGAACGGCCGAATGATACGAACCGACCGCTACAAATACTGCCTCTACGACTCAGGCCGAAACCCCGAACAACTCACCGACCTCAAAGAAGACCCCGGCGAAATGCAAAACCTCGCCAACGATCCCGAACACCAAACCACACTCAAAAAACACCGCCGACTCCTAAAAGAATGGACCAATAAGATCGGCGACCCCATTGGGGCAAAGTATGTCTAACGCTAATTAAGGTTTTTACCCCGGCGCTTACGCTTCGGGCTTGTAATAATTTCCCGTTAGTTCGCCTGCCCCCTGGGGGCCTGTCCCTTGGGGGCGGGTAAGTAACTTTAGAACAATAACTTAAAATCTCAGCCGCGGGAATTTGTTACCCTGAAGGGTATAATTTACTCCCAAGTGCTTGGGGTGTTTGCGTCTTTGAGATTGGCTGTATGGCCATTAGATTCTTGAAATCAGGCATGGGATTTGATATTATAGAGCTTGCAGCGCAGGATGCAGGGCTATGACGACCGAAAACCGGCGTATTATGAAATACGTTGGCTTTAAGAAACGTCTTGAATAACGTGAACCTGTTTTGCCCGTGCGTCCTGACATTTATATGGAGTTGTGGTACATGACGAAAACGCCGTTGATTCGAGAGTTACTCCTTCTGACAGTCTTAACTGCAACTGCTTCGGCTGCGATCCACCGCCCTTTCGAGAGCCGCCCCGCCCCGTCCCCGCAAAGCCAAATCGATAAAATTGTCTTCGCAAATCTGGAAAGCTCCGGCATTGAGCCGGCCAATATCTGCTCGGACCCCGTATTCCTTCGACGAGCATATCTCGACGTAATCGGGACCCTGCCAACCGCACAGCAAGCAAGAGAGTTCATAGCCGACAAGGACCCGAATAAACGCTCAAGACTTATCGACAGCCTCCTCGAACAAGACGAGTTTGCCGACTACTGGACGATGAAGTGGAGCGACCTGCTCCGCGTCAAGGCCGAGTTTCCCATCAATCTCTGGCCCAACGCCGCTCAGGCATATCACCGCTGGATTCACACCTCGATAAAACAGAACATGCCTTACGACGAATTTGTCCGCGAGATGCTAATGGCGACGGGAAGCAACTTCCGAGTTCCGCAGGTCAATTTCTACCGGGCAATGCAAAACAAAGAGCCGCAGACCATCGCCCGGGCCGTAGCCCTGACATTCATGGGCGTCCGAACCGATAACTGGCCCGAAGACAGGCTTCTGGGTATGGCGGCATTCTTCTCGCAAATAACATACAAATCAACCGCCGAGTGGAAAGAGGAGATTGTGCTGTTCGATCCCGACAAGAAACCCGATCCCAACGCCCCCGAACTCCCCGCCAGGCCGGTCTTCCCGGACGGCGCCAGAGCAAGTCTGATCTCCGACAAAGACCCCCGCCGGATATTCGCCGATTGGCTAATCAATCCCAATAATAAATGGTTCACACGCAATATTGTTAACCGAGTGTGGTCATGGCTGCTCGGGCGGGGAATCATTCACGAGCCTGACGACATCCGCCCCGACAACCCCCCTACGAATCCGATGCTGCTGGCCTTCCTCGAAAAGGAGCTTATCGCCGCGGATTACGACCTCAAGCATCTCTACCGCTTAATACTCAACTCCAACACATACCAGCTTTCATACATCGCGGCGACGGACAAGCCCCACAGCGACGCCGGCTTCGCATTCTATCCCTTGCGCCGAATCGAAGCCGAGGTTCTCATCGACGCGCTCAATCAGATTACCGGCTCGACGGACAAATACTCCAGCGCGATTCCGGAGCCTTTTACCTTTATCCCGGAAAATCAACGCGCAATCTCCCTGGCCGACGGAAGCATTACAAGCCCCTTCCTCGAAATGTTCGGACGCCCCGCGAGAGACACGGGCCTCGAATCCGAACGCAATAATAACCCAAGCGCCGACCAGCGGCTCCACATGCTCAACTCAAGCCATATACAGCAAAAGATAGAACAAAGCAAAAAACTCGGATACCTCCTTCGAAGCAGACAAAAGCCCGAGCAAATCGCGAATAATCTATATCTGACCATTCTCTCGCGTTACCCTACGAAGGATGAGTTGAGCATCGTCACAACCTATGGGCAGCCCGGCACGACTCAAAGACGTCAAGCCGTGATAGACCTGATCTGGGCGTTGTTAAACAGCCCCGAATTCCTATACCGACATTGACCGAATCTCTAATGCAGAATGAAAGACAAGGCAACAGTATGAGCACTCGCGACAACATCGACCGCAATCCGGATAAATCGATTCTCACCGGCGCGCAAATCTCCAGGCGCCGGGCCATGCAGCAGGGACTCGCAGGCGCAGCAGGGCTGCTCCTTGCGGACCGCTTTGCACCGCCCGCAACGGCCGCCCAGCAGGCCAAAGCCAAATCCGTCATCCAGATATGGATGTGGGGAGGCCCGCCGCAGATGGACACATTCGACCCAAAGCCCGACTCCGGCAACGACTATACCGGCTCGCTCAACAAGCCGATCAAGACAAACGTCGATGGCATCATCATCGGCGAGTTGCTGCCCTTGCTCGCCCAACAGGCCGACAAATATTCAATTCTCCGCAGCATGACGCATGGCGTTAACGGCCACGAAACCGCATCCTACCTGGTTCAGACAGGCAGAAACCCGGGCGACGGCCAGGTCTATCCGTCAGTCGGAGCGGTAGTCTCGCTCTTCAAAGGCTACCAGGCGGGATACGAGGGACTCATACCGCCATACATAGTGCTAACGACACCTCAGGGGCGCTTCTCCGAAGCGGGATTCCTCGGATCGCGATACAAGCCCTTCGCCACAGGAGGCGACCCGTCGAAAACACCCTTTGTCGTCGAGGGAGTCGTCGCAAAAGGAATATCCGAAGAGAGGCAGAAATCCCGACGAGACCTCCTTGCAAACATCGACACTCTGGGCAGGGCAATGATAAATAATCCGGAGTTGGCCGCCTCGGAGAATTGCCAAAAACAAGCATACGATCTCATATTGGGCGATGCAGGAAAGGTATTCGATCTTTCCGGCGAAAAGCCGGAGCTGAGAGAACTCTACGGGAAAACAGCATTCGGCCAATCATGCCTCGTCGCTCGCAGACTCGTGGAAAAAGGTGTGCCGTACATAACAATTAACTACAAAGGATGGGATACACACAAGCAGCATTTCCAGGAAATGCGAAGAAAGCTCCCCGAACTGGATAAAGGAATGGCGACGCTACTCCAGGACCTCGCCGACCGAGGCCTGCTCGATTCTACAATCGTCTGGTGGGGAGGAGAATTCGGAAGAACGCCGAAAGTCCAGTGGGAGCCGCCCTGGAACGGAGGACGAGGCCACTGGGGCAACGTATTCTCGACAGTCGTCGCAGGCGGAGGATTCAAGGGCGGCACAGTCGTAGGAGCATCCGATGAAAAAGCCGCGGAAGTCAAGGATCGCCCCGTATATCCGGTGGACCTGATCGGAAGCATCTACGAACTGCTCGGCATTGATACAAATGCAAAGCTGCCCCATCCGCAGGGCCTCGACGTTCGAGTCACCGCCTCGGCGGACGGAGCCAAAACGGGCGGACGCCTGAGAGAAATCATGTAAGCAACGGAGCATCTCATGAAACGATACCGACGACAGATTACTCTTTGTGTTTTAACGGCAGTGACGCTTTCGGCCCCGCTCGCTGCGTTCGCTGCGGCAAATCGCAACCTGCGAAAACCAGATCGGAAGAGCCTGAAGCTAAGATAGGCAATCTGGTGCTCGTGCACGCGGGGTTCGCCATCTCGCTCGTCGATGAGGAAGAGGCCAAAAAGACGTGGGATGTTATTGAGCAAATCAATAAGCTCCAGGATGAATCGAGCGATAGTTCGGGATAGAATCAGGCTGTTATGCAGAAACGAATGCTCGAAGCACGGAAAGTAATTGACTCGGCCTGCGAGAAGCTGGGGCGGCAGATCAACGTTATGGAGGTCTGCGGAACGCATACGGTGGCGATTTTTCGCCACGGCATCAAGTCCATCCTGCCGGCGGGTCTTAAGCTGCTGTCCGGGCCCGGCTGCCCGGTCTGCGTTACGGACCAAAGCTACATCGATACGGTCCTGCAATTCGCCGACCGGGAAGACTGCATCGTGGCCACTTACGGCGATATGATTCGCGTACCCGGCAGAGGCGGCTCGCTGGAAACCAGGCAATCCAAAGGCGATATCGAGGTTGTCCTCAGCAGCGAAGATGCGCTGCAATTGGCGAAAGACAACCCGGAGAAAAAAGTCATTTTCGTAGCGGTTGGTTTTGAAACGACGACCCCGGCGACGGCTGTAGCGGTAATGGAGGCGGACGAGCAGAAAATCGACAACTTCTATATTCTAAGCGGGCACAAACTCGTCGTCCCCGCAATGCGGGCGCTGCTTTCGGCGAAGAATAACAGCATTGATGCCTTTCTTTGCCCCGGCCATGTCAGTGTGATAACCGGTTACGGGGTGTTTCGCGAAATAGTGGAGGATTTCAACCGTCCGTGCGTGGTGGCGGGGTTCGAGGCTATGCAGATAATCGAAGGTCTTGCTGAAATCTGCAGGCAACTGGCCGAGGACAAGCCGGAACTGAAATCCATTTACTCAGCAGTAGTAACCGAACAGGGCAATACCGCCGCCCGGAAAATCGTTGCCGAGTGCTTCGAGCCTGCGGACGGCTACTGGCGGGGGCTGGGAAATATAGAAAAAAGCACGCTCAGGCTCAGAGAGAAATACAGCAAATTCGATGCGGTCAAGCAATTCAATATCACCGAAACACCGAGCGAGGAGCCAAAGGGCTGTCGATGCGGCGAGGTATTATGCGGGTTGATAGACCCGCCTCAATGCGGGCTGTTTGCTATGGGCTGCACGCCCGATGAGCCGGTGGGCGCGTGTATGGTGAGCGCCGAGGGGGCCTGTTCGGCGTGGTTCAAGTACTGCCGCAAGGAGAGACGCGAACAATGAGCCCCGGGAAACACGATAGAATCCTGCTCGCACACGGCGGAGGAGGGCGGCTGAGCGATGAGTTGATCCGGCGCCACATCCTTCCCAGGCTGAAGAACGATGCGCTTGCCGAACTTTCGGATTCGGCGAAGCTCAATCTGGCGTCCAATGAGATATGTTTCACTACGGATAGTTATGTCGTAAAGCCGCTGTTCTTCAACGGAGGCGATATCGGCAAACTCGCGGTGTGCGGGACCGTGAACGACCTGGCCGTCGCCGGGGCCAGACCTGTGGCCCTGACGCTGTCGCTGATAATCGAAGAAGGCTTTGAGTTCGACTTGCTGGATAAAATTGTTGACAGCGTCGCCCGCACAGCGAGGCAAAGCAACGTCGAGGTCGTAACCGGCGACACCAAGACGGTCGAAGCCGGGGCGGCCGACGGGATATACATAAACACAGCAGGGGTCGGAGTCAGAATGCCGGGCGTGGACCTGGGCTGCGAAAAAATAGTCCCCGGCGATAAAATCATCATCAACGGGACGATAGGCGATCATGGTCTGGCCATCATCTCGCAGCGAAAAGGCATTGAATTCGAATCGCAATTGCAGAGCGATTGTGCGCCTCTGAACGGTTTGACCTGCGGGCTGCTTGAGAATACGGACGGCATAAGATTCATGCGCGACCCGACTCGCGGCGGATTGGCCGCTACGCTTAACGAGATATCGAGAAGCGCCGAACTGAGCATCGAAATCAGCGAGACGGATATTCCCGTTAATCCGATTGCACAGGCGGCGGCGGATATGCTCGGCTTCGACGTGCTGGAAATCGCCAACGAAGGCAAGGTCGTCATTGTTGCTTCCGGCGAATCCGCCGACGAATGCCTGAAAATGTGCAGAAATCATCCGCTGGGCGGCGATGCGCGCATAATCGGGCAAGTCGTCCAAACGCGCGATATGCCCACCGTAGAGTTGATAACAAGAATCGGGGGAAGAAGAATTGTGCAGATGCCGTATGGACGAGAACTGCCGAGGATATGCTGATGCACGAGACGATGGTCGCGCACAGTCTGTTGGCGGCAATATCAGACGAAGCGGCAAAATTAAATGCAAAACCCGTTTCCGCCAAGATAAGCTGCGGGATGCTGTCGGCCGTCAACGATGAAATTCTCCGTTTCGCCTTCGAGGCGATTGCCGAGGAGACGCCGTGCGAAGGCATGAAACTTCAGATAGAGCATAAGCCGCTGAGGGCAAAGTGCAGAAGCTGCAGCCGGGACTTTGACGTCGATCTTTCAAGACCGAGTTGTTCGGAATGCGAAGGCAAGGATTTTGAATTGCTGCCCGATGCGCCGCTGCTGTTGGAAGAAATAGAATTTGAAACGGATGAACGCTATGAAGAAAGTTGATGTTGTCAAAAAGATTCTGCACGCAAACGAGAAGTACGCTCTCGACAACGTCCTGTTCCTGGCCGAACACAAAAAACTGTGCCTCAATATGATTTCATCCCCCGGCTCCGGGAAGACGACAATATTGACGCGAACTATAAACGATTTGAAGGGCAAAATCAGTATCGGCGTGATCGAGGGCGATATCCAAACCGATATAGACGCCGAGCGAATTCGCCGAACCAAAGCTCCCGTTGTGCAGATAAACACCGACGGCGCCTGCCACCTTTCGGCGGCCCAGGTGAGCGAGGCTTTGAAAAAACTGCCCGTGAAAGAGCTGGATCTTATCATCATCGAGAACGTGGGCAATCTTGTGTGCCCATCGGATTTCGACCTCGGCGAGAACGGCAAGATAGTCGTGCTGTCAGTGGCCGAGGGCGACGACAAGCCCATCAAGTACCCCGGCATCTTTGCAAAATCCAAAGCGATGCTAATTAACAAGATCGACCTGCTCGAAAGCGGTCTGGTCGATTTCGATATCGAACGCGCAAAGACCGACGCCCGCAGACTCAACAAAGACATGGAAATCTTCCCCATATCAGCCAGGACCGGAGAAGGCATGAATGAATGGTGCGAGTGGTTGCTGCGCTCGGTCGAAAACGTCTGATTGCTGCGAACTATCGGGTTTATTCCCTGCCCAGCTCGCTCACAATCGATTCTCCGGGCGGTAAAGAGCGTGGCGACGAATATAATCTGCAACTCCATCGTGCAGCATACCGGCAACATCCTCTCCGGCGGCTAATCTCTTGCGTATTTCCGTGCTGCTGACATCGACCAGGGGCGTCTGGATAATGTTTCGCTGCAGCTTCTCCACCCTGCTGCGTCCCCAGATGCTCTCAAACTCGGTATAGTCGGGCGGTTCGCACCCGGCCCTGCACATAGTGCACAAGTTGCAGGCGTCGATCAGTTCCTCGATGGCGTGCCAATACTGCAAATCATTGACCCCATCTGCGCCCACCAACCAATACATCGAGCAGCCGCTTCCATAATCGGCCTGAAACTTCCGCACCGTCTGGAGCGTGTAGCTCGGCGCCGGCTTGTTCAACTCGAAATCGCTTACTTCAAACTTTTCGTTTTCGGCAATCGCGATAGCGATCATGGCAAGACGATATTCGGCGCCGCCTTTCGGCAAAGAGCCTTTAAGCGGAGAGCGTCGGGCCGGGACAAAGACAACTTTTTCGGCGCCGATCTGTTCGGCAGCGGCTGCGGCGACCGCAGTGTGCCCGAGATGCACCGGATCAAACGTGCCGCCAAACAATGCTATTTTTCGCTTCAACATAAGAATCTAACAGAAAAAATGTGTGTTTTGTGAAATTTTTTTTACGACGTAAATCAATGCTCCGACGGCATTAACAGCTCCGACAAACGCACAGAACAATTAAAATCCAACAGTATGTTTATTATACTTGCTTTTTCTTACAACAGCGCACCGTCCAACACAGTGACATGCCCGGAAACGTTCTTTTGGGTTAAAAACCGGCATATTTAAGGCTTAGATCGAATTAAACCGCATTGAACGGGCGTTATAGAGACAAAGTAGTTTCATCACTGCATCAGACAATCTGTTCAGAAAGCAAACAAGTCACGATATCGTTTCACACAGTATGATATACGATGTGGACGCCTCTGTAAAACAATTGATACAGAAAATTGTATCAAGAATCCGGAAACTTATGGACGATAAAAATTATATATAAGTTTATTAGTTTTTTTTGTTTAAGTTCTTTGACAAAAGTTGTAAATACTAATCAGTGTTGCGTTGTCAACAAGAAGGATAACATAAAGGAATTCGTTTAGCCAATAAGGAGGTGAAAACCTATGGCGAAAAAGAAAGCAAAGAAGAAAGCAACAAAGAAAGTAACGAAGAAGAAGGCGACTAAGAAGAAAGCCGCAAAGAAAAAAGCGAAGAAAAAAGCTAAGAAGAAAAAATAGCATAACGATCAATTCGGCCGCTTCCCGGCAAGCCGGGATTGCGGCAGGTTATGTGAAAGACGAAAGGCTTTGTCGTAACGACAAAGCCTTTCGTTTTATTTAGGTCCCGATACCCGCCCCCTTGCAATTTTCAGATGATTCATTATACTGCTTGCCGCCATTGGCGCAGATTGGAAGACCGTATTTATAAAGAGAATAATAATATGGACCATTTTAAGTACAGTAACGGCAGGCTTTTCGCAGAGAATGTTGACGTGGAAAAGATCGCAGATGAGGTCGGAACGCCGGCCTATATCTACAGCAAGGCAACCTTCACAGAGCATCTCAAAAAAATTCAAGAGGCCTACGCCGAGGTCGAGACCACAATTTGCTTCGCGGTCAAGGCATGCGGCAATATAAACATACTCAAGTTCATGGCCGAGCAGGCCAGCGGATTCGATATTGTCAGCGGCGGCGAACTGCACCGCGTTCTCCAGGCCGGCGGCGACCCGGCAAAGGTCGTTTATGCGGGAGTAGGCAAAACAGACGCCGAAATAGTCGAAGCCCTCAAGGCGGGCATCGGTTATTTCAACATCGAATCCGAAGCTGAACTGGAAAACCTGATTCGGCTGGCAAAACAGAACGCTCCCAAAGTGGGCTATAAGCCCAAAGCCGCAATTCGCGTTAACCCGGATGTGGACTACAAGGCCCACGCCTTTACAACCACAGGGAAGAAGGAAACCAAGTTCGGCGTCGATATCGAGCGGACGCAGAAAGTATTTGCCGATTACGGAGGCAACGACGCGGTGGATTTGTGTGCAATCCATGTTCATCTGGGATCGGGCGGCAAGACAATCGATCCCTACGTCGATGCTGTCGCGAAGATTATGCCGATGATCGACCGGCTTCGCGCCCAAGGCCACAATATCGAAGCCATTGACCTCGGCGGCGGCTACGGCGCCGACTACGAATCCGATACTGTTCCGTCAGCAGCGGATTACGCATCCGCAATAGTGCCGATGCTCAAAGAGAAAAAACTAAGACTAATTCTCGAACCGGGCAAGAGCATCTGCGCCAATGCGGGGATAATGCTTACCCGCGTGCTCTATATGAAAAAGGGCGGCGCCAAGGAGTTCGTCATAGTCGATGCGGGAATGAACGATCTTATCCGCCCGTCACTCTACGATGCATTCCACTTCATCTGGCCCACAACGATACAGGAGGGCTTGCTTCCCGAACGACGAAGCGAAGATTTGCACCCGAAGGGGACCAGGGCTTTCGATGTGGTGGGGCCGATTTGCGAAGGTTCCGATTTCCTTGCGAAGGACAGATTCCTGCCGCCCGTTGAGCGAGGAGAGCTGCTCAGCGTCTTCGCCGCCGGAGCTTACGGCTCGACTATGAGCAGCAACTACAACGCTCGATGCCGGGCGCCAGAAGTGCTCGTTGACGGCGAGACCTTCACGGTCATAAGAAGGCGTGAAACATACGAAGACTTAACAGCGCTGGAACAGTAAGACCGGAAAGTTCAAGGATCGAGAATTCTGTAACTCGGCAAGCTCAGCCTGTATTCGCAACACATATCGACCCGGCTTAGAAGTTTCTCTCGACAAAGCCCGTATCGACCTTGCCCTTGACGAAGAGGTTGTGCGAAAAGATACCCAGGCAGGCGGGGATTGTTGTTTTGATCGGCTCGATAACAAATTCCTGCAGCGCCCTTCTCATCGTCGTAATTGCTTCGGCCCGGGTGGGCTGGTGCACTATCAGCTTGGCAATCATCGAATCATAACTGGGCGAGACCGTCCAGCCCTGATGAACGTGCGTATCGACCCGAACGCCGGGGCCTCCGGGTGCAACATATTTTGTGATTGTGCCGGGGCAGGGCGAGAAATTGTTCTCCGGATCTTCGGCATTGATCCGGCACTCAATCGCCGCACCGTTGAGCTTGATGTCCCGCTGGCTGGTCGTGATGGTCTCGCCGCCGGCGATTTTCAACTGCCACTTGATCAGATCGTGCCCGGTCACCATTTCGGTAACGCAATGCTCGACCTGAATCCTCGTATTCGCTTCTATGAAATAGTAGTTCTTGTCGTCATCGATAAGAAATTCTACCGTCGCGGCACTGGAATAGTTCGCCTCTTTGATAATCCGCAGCGCCGCTTCGCATAATTCCTCTCTGGTATGTTTGTCGAGGACCGGGCAAGGAGATTCCTCGATCATTTTCTGATGCCTTCGCTGGATGGAGCAGTCCCTCTCGTAGAAGTGCCTTGCGTTGCCTTCGTTGTCGGCCATGATCTGGATTTCCACATGCCTCGGCTCGACAATGAATTTTTCGAGATACACGCTGCCGTTGCCAAAAGCGGCTACGGCCTCTGCACGCGCCGAGTTGAAGGTTGAGCGGAAGCTGATGTCGTTATGCACGACTCTCATACCGCGACCGCCGCCGCCCGCGGCCGCCTTTATTATCACAGGATATCCCATCTTGCCGGCAAGCTTCAGTGCTTCGCTTTCGTCTTCTATCTCCCCATCCGATCCGGGCACTACCGGAACCGAGACCTTCATCGCCAATTTGCGAGCCGCGACCTTATCACCGAGCAGCTTCATCGCCTCGACAGAAGGCCCTATGAACCCTATTCCGCAGTCCCTGCATATCTGGGCAAAATGCGCATTTTCCGCCAGAAAACCGTAACCGGGGTGGATAGCCTCTACATCGGCGACCTCCGCAGCGCTTATTATGCGGGGGATATTCAAATAACTCTGAGCACAATCGGCCGGGCCTATGCAGATCGCTTCATCGGCAAACTGCAAATAAGGGGCGTCCCTGTCCGCCTCGGAATAAACGGCCACCACTTCGATACCAAGCTCGCGACAGGCACGGATTATCCGAAGCGCTATCTCGCCGCGATTAGCTATAAGAATTCGTGAAAGCATACTTCGTTTGCACCCTTATTAAGCGGCCTTCGGTTCTAAGGCCGTTTCAGGTCCGACGTCTTGCCGGCAGTGAAGTTTTCAGTCCGCTTTAACTCTGAAGAGCACCTGGCCGTACTCCACCGCCTGCCCGTTGCTAACGAGAACCTCACTTATCGTTCCGCTGACCTCGGCCTTTATTTCGTTCATAACCTTCATAGCCTCGATTATGCAAACGACCGTCTGCGAATCGACGCGCGAGCCAACCTCGACATAATCTTCAGAATCCGGGCTGGGCGTCGCATAAAACGTCCCGACGATAGGCGATTTAATCTCTGCCAAATCCTCGCCCGCGGCCTCGGAACCGGCAGTCCCCCCAGCCTGCGCCGCAGCGCCGACAGCGAAGGATTCGTGGCCGACCACAGGCACGGCTGCGACAGGCTGGCTGATAAAGCCCTGGGGCTGAGCACGCTTAAGGGCAATCTTGTCGTCGCCGTGCTTTATCTCAATCTCCGAGAGATCGTTTTCCTTCATTATTTTTATAAGTTGTTTTATCTTCTGTATATCTTTGTCCTTGTCCGCCATTGCCGCTTCCTTTCTATACAAAAAGGTATCGATCAAGCGTTGTCAGTATAGCCTGAATGCGAGTTTTTGTAAACTATTTCTGCGGCAGCCGTGAAAAAACGCCCGTTTCAACGGTTTAAGGCCGAATTGCAGCATGATATCAAACCTCGCCGGTGAGAATAATCCCTGGAAATGGATAATTGCAAATGCCCTGAGCCGTGGCTGCCGGATACGACGATGCCTCCCGGATTAGACTATCTCAAGCCCGAGTCCCGTGATGTCGTCAACCCCAGATACGTCAATCTCCTGGTTGTGCGCGAACGCGGTGAGGCAATCCATCACATCAGCGATGGGCAACTTGCCCAATTCGCGGAATTCCTCGTTGAAATGAAAGCCTGTTTCGTCGTCGTAATTTCCGACGAATTTATCGGCCCCATCGGAGTATAGAAACAGCTTATCGCCCGGTTCGAGTTGGATCGTTCGCTCGATGAACTCGGCCTGGGCAAAAACTCCGAGAAGCGAGCCGCGCGCCTCCAATTGCTCCGGCTCTTTGCCGGGCCTCATAAGAATCGGATAAGGGTGGCCGGCACGACAAAAAGTCAGTTTGAGCGTCTCGGTGTTGAGCAGGCAGTAGCAGCATGTTGCGAACTGATAGCCGGAGAGCTTCTGCGCCGCCATGCGAACGTTGAGATTCTTAACCACATCCACAGGCGGGAATATGCGATAGTCGTTATCGACCGTATGACGCATAACAAGGGCCTGCTTGAGGAAAATAGTCAGCAAGGCAGCGGGAAGCCCGTGTCCGACCGCATCGGCAATGTAGAAACCGATATGCCTTTCGTCGATACGAACAACATCGTAAATGTCGCCCGATACCCACTCGGCCGGCTGGAACGCCGCCGACCATTTGATATTATCGCTATTCGGCAATTGGGTGGGCAGAAAATCCTGCTGAACAAGCCCGGCCAAACGAAGTTGCTCGGCCAGATTGTCAACGAGGGCCTCGGTCATGTGAAGCTGCTCGGCCAGGTTATTCTTATGCAGCCTTTGAAGATTACTCGGCGGCCCGGCAGGCTTGACCGTAATGCCATCGCTCTTCTTGCGGTAAGCGAGATTCATGCTGATGCGCGTCCAAAGGTCATCGGCCGAGACCGATTCGACATTGCCGGTCATCGAGAAGCTGCTCTCCGAAGGCGACACGGAGAAGCTCCTGACGGGCATTTCAATCGAACTGGTGAGCAGAACAACGCCGATCTTCTCCGACTCGAGCGACTCGATTATTTGCGCCAGTCGCTGCTGTTGGGAGGCGTCAAACCCCTCGGCGTCAATTACGGCTGTCCCAACCAAATCGAGCCGATCCCGTATCTGAGCGTATTTGTCTATTCCCAGAACAACGCAAGAAAGCTTCTTGCTCCTGAGCAGCTTACGCAATCCCGAGGGCATTTGCTCCCGATTCGTCAGAAAAAGAACGTCTGTAAAGCTCTTGAGTATGTCAACAACGTTTGGCGATTCCAAGATTCTTACCATGTTTTGTGTCACCTGCCTGTATTATAGGACGTTCAAACAATGTTTCGGCAAAGCCGGTATTAGGTTGTTTTTCGGCTTGTTTAGGAGGCGACTTTCCGATTTTTTGGCCATTTTTCAGCTATTTGCCGGTCATGAACGTATAGCCAAAGCCGCAACGAACCCGAACTGCACAGAACAAATCCGGAGAAAAAATACACAATCGAAGCCCCCATGCCCTCACGCTCAAATCAGGCCAAGGCCTAACCGGCAAAAATAGCGGAGCCAATCCGAAGAATTGTACCGCCCTCGGCCACGGCAATCTCATAATCGGAGCTCATGCCCATACTCAATTCCGTAAAGCCCGGGCCGACGACCTTCTCGCCGCACATCTCGTCAAACAATTCCCGAGCCCGAATAAAACAGGCGCGAACAACGCTCTTATTATGAGTCAGCGGCGCCATCGTCATAAGGCCGACGAGCTCCACGTTTGGCAGTGTGCCGATTTGCTCGGCGAGATGCGTCGCCGCGCCGACCGGAACGCCGTATTTCTGAGGCTCGTTGGACGTGTTGACCTGCAGCAGAACTCTCGAATGCACCCTCAGCTTTGCCCCCGAAGTGCTTATCTCCTCGGCCAGGCGAAGCGTATCGACAGAGTGTATAAGAGAAGCCACAGGAAGAACCTGGCGAACTTTGTTCCGCTGCAAATGCCCGATCATGTGCCAATTAACGCTCTTAGGCAGGGCCATTTTTTCGCCGCTTGTCTGAAGAAAGCCCTCAACCTGAACGCAAACCTTCTTCAACTGCTGAACACGATTCTCGCCAAGATCCGTGAAGCCGAGACGTATAATCTCTTTGACGGCGTCCAGATCCGCGGACTTGGTTACTACGACGAGTTTGACCTTGCTCGGATCACGTCCGGCGCGAGTACAGGCCTCGTTGATGTTTTCTTTTACGCGCTCTAATCTCTCGGATATCTTCGACATCACAAACATTCGGCCCCTCAGCCAAGAGTACGAATTAGCTGCAAATCACAACGCGACTAAAATACCAATCCTGAGATTCTTTTGCCAGCATAAAACTGCCGAACGCCGGTTTTCGACAGATTTGGGCTTGTAAAGGCGTTTTCAGCGGCTAAAACTGAGATTCCATCCCATGGCCCAATGCCTTGGCGAAAGCCTTTTCAGCCCCAACTGCCAAAAATACCGGCGAGATTTTAGACTTCCGACTCACGATTTGCAGCGGATTTACCGATACTTAGGTTGAAAGGCGTCCGAAAACGCCGGCTGGAAAACGTTGCTCACAGGATGAAAAACGTAAAAAAGCAATTTTTCACTTGCATTGGGTTGCGATAGCCTGTATAATAAGGTCTGAAATAAGAAGGAGCTGGGGATAAATCCCCTCAAAAGGAGTGTTCTCTTCCGTTTTTTGCGCCGTATTGTAAAATAGGGAAGATTTTTTTCGTTCGCTCTTTAAAATAGAGAATTCATGCTGCCTTCGGCAGCTTATGAACCTCGGCGAGGCAGTGTGGTCCCCCGGTCTCCCCCCCAGCCGGTCCCACCACCTCGCCTATTTTATGCGCACAAATCGCCCTGTTTCGGGCCTATCAGGGGGACCCTAACCCACTCTCAGCCTATTCTCCGCGGACTTGCACGATTACTTTCCGATTGCGAGGACCGTCGAATTCGCAGAAATACAGCGCCTGCCATGTGCCTAAGACCAGCGAACTGTCTTCGATCAGCACCTGCTCGCTACAGCCCACCAGAGAACTCTTGACGTGGGAATCCGAATTGCCCTCAGAATGCCGGTAGCCCGGATTTGAATGCGGTATCAGCTCCGCCAGCGTCAGTAGGACATCTTGCGGCACCGTCGGGTCGGCATTTTCGTTTATCGTAATCCCCGCTGTGGTGTGGGGGCAATAGACCACGACATCACCGGCGCTTATGCCCGATTCGGCAACAATCGAAGCGACCTGCGACGTGATATCCACCATCTCATCGCGATTCTTCGTATTGACGCGGAAATCCTTTTGCACGATCTTCATTGATAACACCTCTCACATCTGCTCTACGACGCTAATGCCCAGAAGCTCGCTGAGGCCGTGGCGAATCGTTTTTTCCGTCAAACGACATAGCAGCAGCCTGCTCGGCCTCTTATCAGGCTCGGCGGTTAGGACCGGGCAGCTCGTATAGAACGTGCTGAACTTCTGGGCCAATTCATAGAGATAGGTCGTTAAGTAGTTGGGCCTGTAATCGCCCGCAGCCGAGGCAATCGCCTCGCCGTAGCGAATCAAATACTTCGCCAAATCCAGCTCAGCTGACTCGGTCAGGCTCAATTCTTTCACAAACTGGATAAAGAGAAGACGATCATTGCAGCTCAGGTGATCAAGGAGATAAAGGCTCGTCTGAGGTTTATGGTCGATGTGGGGCTGGGCTACCTGACGCTGGACAGGATGAGCAGTACGCTTGCAGGCGGGGAGGCCCAGCGGATTCGATTAGCCACGCAGGTGGGCAGCGGCCTGGTAGGCGTTTGTTACGTGCTCGACGAGCCGACCATAGGTCTGCACAAGCGCGACAACGACCGCCTGCTCGGGATACTCCAGCGGCTCACCAAGCTCGGCAATACGGTTATCATCGTCGAGCACGATGAGGATATTATCAGAAGCGCCGACCACATTATCGACATAGGCCCCGCCGCCGGCAGGCATGGCGGAGAGGTCGTCGTCCAGGGCAGTCTGAAAGATATCGCCAATTGCGAAAGGTCGCTGACGGGCGATTATCTGAGCGGCAGAAAGAGCATATCCCTGCCGATAAAGAGACGCAAATACAGCCTGGGAAAATGTATCGAAGTCAAGGGCGCCGCGGAGAACAATCTCAAGAGCATAGACGTTAAATTTCCGCTCGGAGTATTCACATGCGTCACCGGGGTATCGGGGTCCGGCAAGAGCACTTTGGTCAGCCGAATTCTGCTGCCGGCGCTCAGGCGCAGGCTCTATCAATCGCGTGAAAGGCCCGGCAGGCACAAGAATGTTTTGGGAACCTCCCAGATAGACAAGGTCATAGAGATAGACCAGTCGCCCATCGGAAGGACCCCTCGGAGCAACCCGGCGACCTATACCGGGGCCTTCGATTTGATACGCAAGCTCTTCTCGATAACTCGCGAAGCCAAGATTCGCGGCTATAAGCCGGGCCGATTCAGCTTTAACGTCAAGGGCGGACGCTGCGAATACTGTAAGGGGCAGGGCACCAAGAAGATTGAGATGCACTTCCTGCCGGATGTTTATGTGACGTGCGAGAGCTGTAAGGGCAAGAGATTCAATCCCGAAACGCTGCAGGTAACATATAAGGGCAAGAATATTGCGGATGTATTGGATATGCGGATTTCCGAGTCGCTTGTTTTCTTTGCGAATTTTCCGAAGATTGTGCGCGTATTGCAGACGCTGGTGGACGTGGGCCTGGGATATATGCAGTTGGGCCAGGCTTCCACGACGCTATCGGGCGGGGAGGCCCAGCGAGTGAAGCTCTCGGCAGAGTTGGGCAAGGCCGCGACGGGGCATACCTTCTACATACTCGATGAGCCGACCACAGGGCTGCACTTCGCCGATATTCACAATCTGCTCAACGTCTTGAGCAGGCTGTGCGATATGGGCAATACTGTTGTCGTTATCGAGCATAATCTTGACGTCGTTAAGATAGCAGATTATATAATAGACCTCGGTCCCGAAGGCGGCGATGCCGGCGGGCAGGTTGTGGTCTCAGGCTCGCCGGAGGAGATTGTTAAGAACAAGAAAAGCTATACGGCCAAGTATTTGAAAGACAAATTAAAAGTGAGCTAAAGTGAACTAAAGTTCCTAAAGTGAGGTCTGCAGTTTGTGAGGAAATGCATGAAATGAAACAGGGCCGGGCAGCGTAATTGGCAAATCAAGTGTTTGGCCCTGCTTATTTCTTCTAACTCCTTTATTGGCAACAGCTTAGGGGGTTTATCTATAGTCAGATTCTCCCTGCTTGCCCCTCAAAAAGAGGCAAATGCGTCCCCTTTCATTCACTACTCAGTCATGTGTGAGTCCTACCCTACACCCCAGTACCAACTTACATTTACAAGGGAATTTACCAAGAACAGAACACACAAGCAAATAATGCCCCAATCAACGAAAGTCTTTCTGCGTTTATATCGCACAGCAAATATCAGTGCTGTTATGGATACTTGTACTGCCATCAAAAGCCAGTACTCCAGAATGTGACCTTTGGAACCCCAAATCTCTTTCCTAAACACTTCAAAGGTCAGTCGCACCGAATACCCGGCGGCATTGAAAGGCCATGCTACTAATGGTAGCAGGAATCTTTTCCAGAGCGGACCGGACATAGTGAGATGGGACCATCCGAATACGCTTTGCCAAATCCCTGCTGGCAATGAAAGCAACATTAGAAGAGTCCATCCCAAAAGAAAATACGCCCAAAAACCGTGTTTCTTCTTCAGACCAAAAACGAGACAACAGGCCAGCAGTATCAACGCACCGGGTGCAGCGAAAATATAGAACGCACTCATCTCAGCGCTCCTTTCTAAAACCACTGTTTTCACTTTTCCCTATTATATTGAAAACGTTCGCTTTAATCCACAATCCCCCAGTGTTAAACCTATTCTAAAAACTCTTGATATGAGACCTGTGGGGTGGGTAGATGTTGTTCATTAATTGTTATTGGGATTTAGTATGAGTGGAGGCAGGAGAGATATATCCTTGCTCTTATTCTTTCTCATTCACATCCTCATCAGAAGTTAGAAATGGTGACCAGGAAGGAAAAAAGTCATGAGCAGGATTGTTCGTCAATCTTCTCTGCCCACTCCCGTCCGCATTCATAACATAAATTTCAAAATTTGTATTTCTAACTGAAATAAAAGCTATCTTCTTTCCTTCTCTAACTGAAGAAAAAGCTATTTTCTTTCCATCAGGAGACCATGTAGGACTTGCTCCACTGCCATCTGTCAGTCTTTTCTGCTCACTCCCATCTGCATTCATAACATAAATCTCAAACTTCTCGTCTCTACTATTTGAGCTAAAAGCTATTTTCTTTCCATCAGGAGACCATAAAGGCCCCTGATCATAAGCAGAATTGTCTGTTAGTCTCTTCTGCTCACTCCCATCTACATTCATAACATAAATTTTATGGCTCTTATCTCTGAATGAAATAAACGCTATCTTCTTTCCGTCAGGTGACCAGGAAGGATCAGTATCACTAGCAGAATTGTCGGTCAGTCTTTTCTGCTCACTCCCGTCTGCGTTCATAACATAAATCTCACTTTTTTCGTCTCTCAACGAATTAAACACTATCTTCTTTCCATCAGGAGACCATGAAGGATCAGAATCATAAGCAGAATTGTCTGTCAGATTTTTCTTCTCACTCCCATCTGCATTCATAACATAAATCTCACCTTGTCCATCTCTGTCTGACTGAAAAGCTATCTTCTTTCCATCAGGAGACCACCGAGGAGAATGATCATTAGCAGGGTTATTTGTTAAGTTTCTTGGTTCGCTCCCATCTGTGTTCATAACATAGATCTCATGATTTCCGTCTCTATCTGAAACAAAAGCTATCTTTGTTTGTTTATATAATTTCTCTTCATACGGTTCCTTTGGCTCTTCCTTTTTACAGCCAGAAATACTAACCACCAAACCTACACAACAAAGGATAATTACAATCTTGGTTCTCTTTCCATAATCCATATTTTCCCCTGAGTTCCTCTCAAAATTCTATCATTTCAGATTTCCCATTTGACTTCATAAACAGCATTTCTGCACACTTTAACACTTTTCCTGGGGACACTTCTATGAAATTCAAGCTCTATGATAACACAATTACATCGCGATTTCAATAACTTTTCGGCAAATTCAGCACAACACATCGCATCAAACACCAAAAAAACGGCGTATTTTCGTGAAGAACCCACTTCTTCCCACTGTATTGGCAGACCATCGGCGTTCCCCTCCGTTTCAGAACCCGATTTTCAGGGGTTTTTCACGTCATACCGGCCTCGCAGGTATTGGCAAAGAACGCAACTGTCTGATCCGGTCAAGGATTTCCCGAAAAAGTGCCCCCGGTACAGCCACTTTCGCCATCTGGCCACCATCTCAGGACGGTCAGTTTATGAAGATATATGGGAAATCGCGGCTGGGTCTGGTTTTGCAGATGCCCGAGGAAGTCTATGCAATGGTCGAAGCAATGACTCCTTCCGAGAAGGCGGAGTTATCAGCCGAATGGCTGGCGTTGCTTGACAACATATGCTTTTAGCAGCAGCCGGGTTCATGTGGTTCGAGCGCACACGCGTCCGGAACATAACGTCTCGACGCGGGTCCTGACAAAATGCGGTTTTCGATACGTCGGCGAGGTCGTCGATCCTCAAGACGGGTTGGTGTGGAGATGGGAGAAACACAATGAATCGGCGGGCTGACAAGGCGCTCGAGTCAGCCGATTTCACCCAGATAGGCATTTCTGCGTGCAAGTTGTTGTATGCGCTGGCGGTTTTTCCGGAGGGTTGATATTAGAGCCATGGCGCTGTAGAATCATTCGCCCCCGTGGTTTCTTGCGAAAGCAGGAACGGAGGCTTAGGTCGAAATGATATGCCGTATTTTCTATAGACTATGATGGGGTGTGAATCAAAGGACGAAAGGCACAGGATGTGGGAGTTTGGGCTTGGTAGTATTGCAGATTTGGAGGCGATGAACGGGCGGCTTGGGCTTGATGTCGATGCGGCTGAGGATGTTTCGATATTGGCCGAGCCGGTGCGGGCGGGGGGGCTTAGCATACCTAATTCGTTGGCGGTTCATCCGATGGAGGGGTGCGACGGGGATTCGGAAGGTCGGCCGGGCAAGCTAACTGTTCGGCGGTACGAGAGATTTGCAGCCGGCGGGGCGGGCCTGATATGGGGCGAAGCGACCGCGATCGCCTCCGAGGCCAGGGCCAATCCGAGGCAATTATGGCTAAACGAAAAGAGTAAAGACAGCTTCGCCGCGATGGCGAAGATGATGCGGAAGGTCGCCGCTGAGAGTATGGGGCCGGAGCACAAGCCTGTGCTCGTGATGCAGCTTACCCATTCGGGCCGATACAGCAAGCCCAAGGGGATTGCCCGTCCGATTATTCCTCAGCGTGATCCCTATCGCGACCAGCTCGCACCCCAGCCGATACCGGATACGGATAGAAAGAGCAAAATACCCGACGATTGGCCCATCGTCACCGATGAGTATCTCGACAAGCTCGTGGATGATTACGTCGAGGCGGCGAGGATTGCCTTCGAGGCGGGGTTCGATGCGGTGGACGTCAAATCATGTCACGGCTATCTTATCAGCGAGCTTCTCGCCTGCCATAACAGGCCCGGCAAGTACGGCGGATCGTTCGAGAACCGAACGAGATTTCTGTTAGATGTCGTCGATAGGATTCATCAGGAACTTGGCGGGGACAAGGCGGTTGTCACGAGGCTCGGTATTTACGACGCCATACCGTATCCTTACGGCTGGGGCGTCGATAAAGACGATTACCGCAAGGCGGATTTGACCGAGCCGATAAAGCTGATTGCTCTGTTACGGCAGCGCGGAGTCAAGCTGATTAACGTGACGGTTGCCAATCCGTATTATAATCCGCATGTCGGCAGGCCGTTCAATGAGCCGATTGTAGGCGGCTATGACGAGCCGGAGCATCCGCTCGTCGGCGTGGCGAGGATGGTCAACCTTACGGCGCAGGTTCAGAAGGAATTCGAGGACGTGGCATTTGTCGGCACCGGCTATAGCTGGCTACGAACGCTCTTCGCCAACGTCGCTGCGGCGAGCAAAGCCAAAGGTATGGTAACTCTGGTCGGTGCGGGACGAATGGCGTTTGCATATCCCGATTTCGCCAAAGATATTCTCACAAAGGGCCGCATGCTCGCGAAAAAGGTTTGCGTCGGCTGCAGCGCGTGTACACAGATTATGCGGGATGACGGGATGTCCGGCTGTGTTGTGCGCGATAACAAGGTGTATGGGCCAATATTCAAGCAAGGCAGGATGAGGGATAGGGACAATCTTGCCCGTCTGGCCTCCGCCTGCCGAAAGTGCCAGGAGCCGTCTTGCCAGTTGGGATGCCCGGCACGCGTTGATATTGCGAAATTTATAACCCTGTTTCTGGATGGCGATGAAAGGGCTGCTTACCAAACGCTGAGAGAGTCCAACATATTCCCCGAGATTTGTGCGTGGCTCTGCCCGGTAGAGCATCAGTGCGAAGGCAATTGCCTGCAGCGGTTTATCGGCGACGGGCCTTTGCCTATTGCAGAAATACAAATGCATCTGGCGGTGCAGGCAAATAAGAACGGCTGGTCGAAGTTGAGAATACCCCCAAAGCAAAGCGGCAAGAGAGTCGCGATAATCGGAGCAGGACCCGCCGGACTTTCATGTGCCGCAAAGCTGCTCGAAACAGGGCACAGCGTAACAATTTTCGATAAAAGCAGCGGAATGGGCGGTATGATTGAATCGGTGATACCGCAGGAAAGGCAGAGCGATTCTTTGAAAAATGAAATCGAGGCAATCTTCAGCGAAGTTCCCGGAGAAAGAATGGCGTTGCGTTCGGGCAGGAAGCTGGATGAGAAGTTCAATCTCGATACGATTATGGCCGAGGGTTTTGACGCAGGATTTGTGGGATTAGGCCTCTCCCGGTCGGTTGGCATTACCGAGGAAGATGAGAATATCGACGGAGTTTGGGATGCGTTGGAGTTCCTCTCGGCCGCCAGAAGAGCGAATAAACCGAATGTTGAGGGCAAGTGCGTCGCGGCGATTGGAGGGGGCAATACGGCCATGGACGTGGCCGTTACAGCGGCCCAACTCGGGGCCAAAGATGTTTATTTGATATACAGGCGGTCGTTCAGGGAAATGCCCGCATGGGAGTCAGAGAGATTCAGGGCGATTGAAGAAGGAGTTCATTTCCTGGTATTGACACAGCCCATAGGATTCGACACCGAAAACGGCAGACTAAAAGGGATAAGACTATGCCCGACAACATTGGGACCGCCAGATGGATCGGGACGACGCAGCCCGAAGCCGATAGAATCGAGCGCGTATGATCTTGACATGGATATCGTAGTCGAAGCGATAGGGCAGAAGGCTCCGAAGGAGATTGAACTGATCCTGCCGGGAGTAGCGATTGAGGAAGGGCTGATTCGAACAGAGCAAGCGAGTTGTCGGACTTCACGCAACGGTGTCTTCGCAGGAGGAGATTTGGTCAGAGGCGCATCGACAGTAGTGGCGGCCGTGGCCGATGGAATGAAGGCGGCCGATGAAATTAATCAATTTTTGAAAAAGTAACCAGGAAGGATTTGAAATGGCTCAAAGACCTGTAGCGATTGTTACCGGGGCGAGCAGGGGGATTGGAAAAGCTATTGCGCTGGAGTTGGCGAGGCTGGGATATGATATAGCTGTTAATCGCGTTCAGGATGCGGTGCCCGATACTAAAAGTGAAGTCGAAGGGCTTGGCGTGAGGTGCGAATTCATCCAGGGCGATATCGGCAAGGCCGAAGATCGAAATAGGCTGGTCGAGACGACGAGAGAGAAGTTCGGCAGATGTGATATGCTGGTCAATAACGCCGGCGCCGCTCCGCTCAAGAGGCTGGATATTCTCGAAGCGACCGAGGAAAGCTTCGACAGGGTTATAGGGATGAACCTCAAAGGCCCTTATTTCCTCACTCAGCAGGTGGCCAACTGGATGATCGAGCAGAGGGCCGAGCATCCGGATCGAGCGTTTCGGATTGTGAATATCGGCTCGATTTCGGCTTATACCAGTTCGCCGGCGCGCGGCGAATACTGCATAAGCAAGGCCGGTGTCAGGATGATGACCAGGCTCTACGCCGACAGGCTCGGCGAGTACAATATCGCTGTAATCGAGGTTAGCCCCGGAGTAATAGAAACCGACATGACCGGCCCGGTTAAGGGTAAGTACGACAAGCTCATCGCCGAAGGCCTCACGCCTATCAAGCGATGGGGCCAACCCGAAGACGTCGCCAAGGCCGTGGGCGCTATTGCCGAAGGCCGGCTCGATTTCTCGACCGGCAATGCGATAGACGTTGACGGCGGGTTTCATTTGAAGAGACTGTAGTAATGATGTAAAAAACGTGCATAAAAAACAAGGAGTTGACGGATTATGGATATCAAGAGCACGATTACAACATTGTTGAGGGATGGGTTTATTCTGGTTTTCAATCAGGCCCCATGGGCCCCGCCGCAAGGCGTCCCTTTCGGGACTTGCGGGGATAAGCTCGATGTCGTAAGGACGGCCAAAGCGCTTATCAAGGCGGGCGTGAACAATATGGAAGTAACCTGCCGAATAAGCAATTCGCTGGACAAGCTCGCCAGGTTGCGTAAGGAGCTTCCCGATTTCGCCGCGGGCATGGCGAGCCTGATCGACGCCCCGGCGATGCTCGATATTTACAACAAGGCCAATCCGCAGGACCCGCTGCCCTCAGTGCAGGAGGCTGTGGATGCAGGGGCCTGCTATCTTGTTTCAGCCATCAATTTTCGTGATGAAACTTACGAGCAGTTCGGCGGGCAAGTACCTATGATGCCGGGATGTGCCAATGCGGGTGAAATTGTCAGCCAGTTCGCCAAGGGCGCCAATTTTTGCAAGGTTTTCCCCGCCAAGCAGCTCGGAGGTCCGGACTATGTCAGGGCAATAGATGCGCCGCTGCATAAGATCATCAGCTTAGTGCCGATGGGCGGAACCAATCAGGGCAACATACCCGACTATATCGATGCCGGGGTCCTGATCCTGGGCGGATCGTTCAGCATGATTGAGAAGGCAACGATGAAGAAAATCATCGACGATCAGGATTATGATCTTTTAAGTCACGAACTCACAGCAATCAAGCATCTGATAGACACCCTGCGAGCCGAGAAATACCCGGACATCGATTTCGCCACCGCCTCTCGCGAAGAAATAAGCCGAGCAACGGGCAGAAATTTCAATATTGGATAAATCCATAAAACGCCAAGAGACTTGCTCAATGACCGACCGGAGCCGAATGCCGGGAAAATATGGCTTGACAAACTCAAAGGTTTAAGGGAAGAGTCGTTGCGTGAATGTGTTGGGTGTACGGGTTTGGGGTTATTGATTCGGGGGGGTTGCCGATATTATTTTAATATTGCATTTTGGTATTGCTTCGAGGAATTTTTGGCCGTAGCGTTTTTGTATTATTCTTGAGTCGAGGACTACTACTATTCCGGTGTCTGCTTTGCTTCTTATTAGTCGGCCGAAGCCCTGTTTGAACTTTATGATTGCCGAGGGGAGCTGGTAGTCGAAGAATGGGTTTCCTCCCTGCTCTTTTATCTGCTCTAATCGGCCGGCCAATAGGGGTCTGTCGGGGACGGCGAAGGGCAGGCGGACTATTATTACGTTGCTCAGGGCCTGCCCCTGGACGTCCACGCCCTGCCAGAAGCTGTCTGTTCCGAATAGTACGCATCGGTCTTTCGCGTCGGCCAGGGTCTTGAAGCGTTCTATCAGTTCGCTCCTGTCGAATTCCTTGCCCTGCTGGAGCAGTTCGATAGTGTTCTCGGCGAGCCAGTCGGCCATTGTCTTGGCCATGCCTTCGAGCATTTTGTAGCTGGTGAATAGGACAAATGCCCTTCCGTGCGTCTGGAGCAGGTACTTCTTTATGACCTCGGCGGCGTTTTTTATGAATTTGGGGTCGTTTGGGTCGGGCAGGTCTTTTTCGATATAGAGATTAACGTTCTTTTGGTAATCGTAGGGCGAGCCGAGTTTGAGGCCGGCGAAGCGGGCGAGTCCTATTCTTCCGGCGAAAAACTCGAAGCCTCCCCTCTGCGACTCGGCTGAGCCGCTGCTCAACGTCGCACTGGTCAACGTCACCGATTCGTACTTCTCGAAGAGGCATCTGGCGACGTCCGGGCCTACGTTCACCGGGGCGCTTCTGAGGCGAATCATGGACCTGCCGGTTTCGTTGGCTTCGACCCAATAGACGCAGTCCCTTCGCTGCTGGAGGAAGAACATATTCAAATCGGCGACGAAACCATCGCATCTATCCACAAAGCGAAGAATCTCGAGCTTCTCATCGTCGTCCTGAGCAGTCCCTGCGAGCTTTGCAAGCTCTGCTCGCAAGGTCTTGAGGTGACCTGAAAGCGTATCGTCAATGAAGTTAGCGTAGCATCTGCCGTTGGTCTCGTGCTTTGCCTGGTCGTACCAGTTGCGAACCAGCTTGAAGAAGCTCTTTGCGTGCCTGCCTATCCGAGCGACCATGCCGATTGCCTTATCGGTTTCTATATCCGAGGCGGCGTAGGAGAGCAGGCCTTTTCGAGTTCTCGGATTGTAGAGCCTGCCGAGCATAAAGTCGATTTGGCGATTGCTGATGTTTATTCCGAAGTGGTCTTCGGCGACATGCTCGATGTTCTGCGCCTCGTCGATGATGACGTATTTATATTCCGGCAGGACGGATGCCTTGTGCTCTTTCAAGGCCAGGTCGCTGAACATCAATGCATGATTGGCGACAATGATATCGGCGGCGTCGGCGCGGCGTCTGGCCCTTTGATAGAAGCACTTTTGCAAGTGGGGACATTTTCTGCCTTGACAGTTGCCGTGCTCGCTGTTGACCGTATCCCAGACTGTGCTATTGGGGACAAATCCGATATCGCTTAGGGAGCCGTCTTTTGTCCGGGCGGCCCAGGCTCGGATCTCGTCAAGCTCGGGGCCGAATTGGTCGAAGAGCAACTGCTGCCTGCGGACGGCGAAATCGAGCCTTCGTTTGCATAGATAGTTGCCCCTGCCCTTTACCAGCACCGCTGAGAATTTGCAACCCAAAGCTTCGGAGAGGAATGGAATGTCTTTGTGGATCAACTGTTCCTGGAGAGTTATCGTGTATGTGCTGATGAGGACTTTGCCGGCGCCTGAACAGACGAGCTTAATTGCGGGGATAAGATATGCGAAACTTTTCCCGATTCCCGTTCCTGCTTCGACGGCGAGATGGTTTCCGTCGAGAAGCGCACGGGCGACGGCAAGGGCCATCTCAACTTGCTCCGGGCGTTTCTCGAATCCCTGCAGGGATTGAGACAGCACGCCTTGCGGGGCAAAAACTTTCTGTAGTTCAGCGATGTCCATATCGACAAGAACCGACGGCGGGTTATTGCGGAAAACTCAAGGGCCTATTTAGCCTTCCCAGGTCCCGGGGCAGCGTCGATTGCCTCCTTGAGTGTCTTAACGGCCTTTGAGTTCGGCATTTCCTTCGCCGCGGTTGTTATGGCCTTTTTTGCGAGTTCGAGCTTGCCGTTACAGTAGTAGGTATAGGCCAACAGGAACTCCAGTTCAGGCGCACAACTCTTTTCGAGCCAATCTTCGGCATCGACTACCCTGGTCTCGAATTTGTCTTTATTTCCCATCGCAGCAGCCAGATCAATTTTTTTGCGCGCATATTCAGGGGAGAACTCGATGGCCCTGGACAAAAACAGAGCACTGCTGATGTAGTCGCCCGCTCCGAACAGGGCAAGGCTCCTGCCCGCCATGGTTTCGGGGTCTTTCGAATAGAATATTGCGGCCTGATCATAAGCAGTAGCGGCCTGATAGTACTTGCCCTGTTTCATGTAAACCTGCGCCTCAGCCATGTACTGTTTGAAGCGAGCCTTGCTGAATGATTCATGGCTTTGGTGCCCGCTCATGATTTGCCTGGCCCTGGAAGCCACTTCTTCATCCGAAAGAGTCGTGACCTCATCAGCTTTAGACGGCGTTGTCTGGTCTGTCCCGGCCTGAGCGTTCTGAAGGACTAAATCCCTGTAGCTCTTGAGCGTGAGATTGGGCGATCCTGCGACATCCAACTCCGGCGTTTTGTCGGCACCGGCATCTGTCCTTTCGAGACCGACCTGCAGGGTTTCGTCTGTCGCGGCTCCGCTGCCTTTGCGTCTTAGATCGGCAATCTGTGCGTCCGAGCAAATTCTTGCTCCTGCTGAGTCGCGGCAGCGCCAGGCTCGGTCAGGAGCCCGAACAAGGCCTCTCTTTCGGCCTCCTCTTTGACATCTTCTTTCTTATCTTCGGTGGGCTGGTCCAAGGGTTCTTCGGCCCTCATTCTTGCCAGATCCTGTCTAATCTGCTCCAACTGGTTTTGGTATAATCTGGCCGACGCCGGCTCGCTCTCAGGAGTTATGCGAACCTGGCCGGAAGTCAATAGCCGGACTTCATCGGGAGTCAAAGGGGTGGTTCGCATTGCAAGACTCGCAGCTTCAGCATCCCGTTTCTGTTGAATCATCCCCTCATCCAGAACTTCCAATCCAAAGACATCCGGAGCACTCCTGGTTGACATGTCGCCGACGGGTTGGAACACACCCGGATATCCGAGGGCCATCGTCGGAACCGTCTTGCTCCTGGAGAAAAACGGCTGGGGGCTATACTTGCTGCTGTATTCGCCAAAATCCTCATAGCCGGCCGAGTCCCGCAGGAAAGAATCCAGCGAGCTTGAGCCCAACGCCGCTCCGAAATCCGACCTCGAATTATACGGCACATCACCGCGAAAATACCTGCCCCGTCGAACATTGCCGGTGATAGTAAGATTGCCTGCGAGGTTGCCGCTTTGGTCGATAGGATTCGGACTGGTCACCAAACCGTCCCCGAGACTGCTCGGCGGCACAGTGCTCAGGCCGGCGGGATTTATGATCCCCGGATTCTCTATTCCAGGATTCTCTATTCCCGGGCCCTGAACGGACCAGCCTGTATTTGATATCCCAAAAGCCAAGACCGAAATTACCGCTAAAATGTATGTCCACTTTTTCATCTTCATTACCTCATTGCACATTCAATACTACCTGAGCATTGGTTACGTCGGCGCGGGCATATATGTCCAGGCCCTATCGCTAACTACGCATCCGGAGGCGAGGTGTTTCCGGCGCCTCTAAATTTGCTCAGTTTCTCATGTTTCTGGATTTCTCACGCGGAAATCCTTCTTATACTTCGGCTTTTCAGCCCAACTGAGTTTAGTAGCTAAAGTATCCCATCTGCTTCTGACAGGGTTGTTCACAATGAGAAAATCGCCGGTTTGCTTTGCCACTCTGACGATGTCCAACTCTGAAAGTGTGGTCGATACCTGCCCGTCAATGGATACTGTAGTGCCCTCGTTGAGCCTTACGCCGACGACCTCAACCGTGCTGTTAGCATTGATAACGATGGGTCGGAAGCTGAGTGAATGCGGACAAATCGGCGTTATTACTATCGCCTCGACTTTTGGGGACACTATCGGACCTCCGGCAGAGAGGTTGTATGCGGTCGAACCTGTGGGGGTTGAGATGATCAATCCGTCGCTAACGCATCCTGCGAGCACCTGGCCATCTACAGAAATATTTAATTCAATCATTCTTGAAGGCGGCCCGGCGGTTATGAAAACGTCGTTAATCGCCGAAGAATTGAATCCCTCTCGACCGTCGCGCAGTACCCGGCAGCCCAAAACCATCCTTTTCTCAATCTGCGCCCGCCCGGATATTATATGGTCAAAGTACTCTTCGAGTTCGGCGACGCTGAATTCCGCGAGGAACCCGAGTTTGCCGAGGTTTACGCCTATGACAGGCAGGGAGGCCCTTCTCAAGTTCCTTGCAGTGGAAATTATGCTCCCATCGCCTCCGAAAACAATGGCGTAATCGCATTTCTTGAGTATGGAGGCCTCGTCCTGTGCGGATGGTGATTCGGGGTCGTCCGGTGAGCCTTCTTTAGAGTCTTCGATGCTGTAAATCGCCAGTATCTTGGCTTTGCCCTTTACGAAAGCGGTGAACTCTTCGATGGCTTTGGCAACCGGGGCTTTGTTTTGGTCGCCGAATATCACCAGTTTTGGCAGGGAACTCATATCTGGTATCCAGTACAGGCTTTGCCGCGGCCGGGTGCGATACCCAGCATCTCTTTAGCGGTCTGCACTATTTTATCGGCATTTACGCCGACTTCCATAAGCTGTGCTAGGCGTGAATCGTGTCTTATCAGCGTTGCGGGGACGCCGAGCATGCGTATTGTGTTGTGAGATTCGCGTTTGACGGATTCTTGGGCGGAACAAGCCAAATGGCAGACGCAATCATCGAGAAAATCAAAGGATAGCAACCCTGCAACTGTCGTACCAATAGGATCGTCATTGCGAGTCCCGATGGGTCGGGACTTTGCTCCTCGCACTAACGATTCGTTGAGGTTCATTTTCTTTTGCATACTTTCTGAGAATCCGGTGAGGTACTCGCAATGGCATCTTGTGTTCTGTCCTCTCAAACATGCTGTGACGCATTAGCTTAGGCGAACATGCCCCTGTTTTTTGCGTATGAACGTCTAACTATCAGCCGATAATGAACTATGGAGACACAAATGAAGATTCGTAAAGCCGGGCAATTTGTTCGTAAGATATGGAAAGACTGGTGGAAAACGGCATTTTTGATTGCATTCGTCGTTATTCCGGTCAAATCGAGCCTGGCCGATTGGAATTGGGTGCCGACCGGCTCGATGAACCCTACTATCATCGAAGGCGACCTCGTTTATGTCAATAAGGCCGCTTACGACCTTAGAATCCCGCTCACAATGCATCGTATAGCCAAATGGTCCGACCCGGCCACAGGCGATGTGGTGATTTGCTTTTCTCCTGATGATGGCGTTCGATTGGTAAAACGGGTAATTGGCCTGCCGGGTGAAACTGTGGAAATGCGCAAAAACGTCCTATTCATAGACGGCAGGCCCGTCTCTTATACCCAAATCGATTCCAGATACACAGAGGATTTGCCTGCAAAACTCAAGGATCGCGCCGTCCTGGCAACGGAAAACCTCGACGGCCATGCACACGCGGTAATGGGCATTCCCTCGATTCGCGCGGCTAGAGATTTCGCACCCGTTACCGTGCCGGCAAATAGCTACTTCGTGATGGGCGATAACCGCGATAACAGCAAAGATTCGCGATATTTCGGCTTCGTCGATAGAGACGTCATCATCGGCAAGGCAAAGCGAGTCCTTGTCTCGCTCGACATTACCGACAAATACCAGCCCCGCCTGAATAGATTCCTCGCCCCCCTCGATTAACGCTAATCTCACCGCCGAACCCGCAGAGTGCGCAGAGATTACATATTTTCGAGAACCTCGCTGGCTTTGCACGCGACAAAGGGAGATTTGACCTGGCGCTCGCCAGTGCTGAATTTGAAACTTTTCAGATGATTCCGTCTTTTCTTATTTCTTTCTCCGCGGTCTCTGCGATCTCGGCGGTTAATAGAAAATATGGCTCAGTCAGATGCGTGTGGCAGGGTCATATCCAAATAAATGATGACAATGGGAGGAAAAGCTGGTAAAAAGGCTGTGGTTCTGAAGGAGCGCAAAAATTTGAATCAGGCAGATTACCGAAAACTCGTTTCAGGTAAAAGCACCGGCTTTGGTTCATCCCTCTTACGGCTGCTCTTAGGCATTTTCGCCTGCTTCTATTCGCTCGTCATACGCCTGCGGAATCTGCTCTATTCCAGGGGCTGGTTCAAGGCGTATCACGCCAACGCAGCGGTTATCAGCATCGGCAACATTACAGCCGGCGGAACAGGAAAGACCCCTCTGGCGGTCTGGCTGTGCAACGAAATAATTCAAAACCCAAAACTAAAAACTAAAAACTGCCGATGCGCCATTCTCACCCGCGGATACAAAACAACTAAAAACTCAAGACTAAAAACCAAAAACTATCTCGACGAGCCTGCAATTCTCGCCGAAAGTTGCCCCGGCGTGAAGGTGATGATAAACCCCGACCGCGTTGCAGGGGCCGCCGAGGCCGTCGCCTTCGGCGCCAACGTGCTGGTAATGGACGACGGGTTCCAGCATCGTCGGTTGGCCAGAGACCTCGATATTGTCGCGATTGACGCGACGATACCCTTCGGCTACGGCAAAATACTCCCGGCCGGGCTGCTGCGAGAACCCGTCGCCGGGCTAAAACGCGCTGCCGCCGTTGTAATCACCAGGTCCGACCAGGCAACCGACGCCCAATTGACCCAGATCGAGAACAGAATTCGCGATATTAAGGCCGATATAGTTGTCGCAAGAGCGATCCATGCGCCCGTTTGCGCGATATCCCCGGATGGCAGCCAAATCAGCCTTGAAGAGTTGAAGGGCAAGAAGATATTCGCATTCTGCGGCATCGGCAATCCGGACGCCTTTGTCAAAACGCTCGAAACCATTGGCGGCGGTTTGCTCGGCTCGCAGATATTTGACGACCACCATCATTACACGAATGCCTGTTTGACCGAGATTTCCGCCCGCGCCGAGCATCTAAAGGCCGATTTAGTGCTGACAACGCAGAAAGACTGGACAAAGCTCGAACCGCTGTTACCGATTGCTAAGGGCCTATCTTTCGCGTTTCTGAGCATTGAGATGCGATTTGGGGCCGGAGAAAACGAATTAAGAGACTTGATTGAACATGCCCTGGCTGGTAGAATCCACGGCAAGTATGATGAGGTGATAAACAAAGGCAACGAACAGTAAAGTAAGGCAAAATGCACGAAAACCTGCTAAAATTCGTAACCAACCTCGGCTCGCCCAGGGTTCTTCTCGTCGGCGACTTCATGCTCGACGTCTATGTCTATGGCGACGCCTTGAGAATAAGCCCCGAAGCCCCCGTCCCGGTGCTTAGAGTCACGAATACCGAATATCGTTGCGGCGGAGCTGCATCCGTCGCAGCCGACTTAGTCGCTCTGGGCGCCCGGCCAATCTGCCTTGGCGTCATCGGATGCGATGCAAACAGCGAAATTCTCACGAACAAGCTAACGCAAATCGGAGCCGATATCAGCGGCATCGCCAAAACGCCGGACCGACCGACCGTCAGTAAGCAAAGACTCATCGGCCTGGCCCAACATCGCCACCGCCAGATGCTGATGAGAATCGACCGTGAATCCATCGACCCGATACCCGAGACGCTCTGCCGAGAGATTCTCGATGCCTACCGCAACAGGCTCGCCGATGCCGACATAGTCTGCCTCCAGGATTACGACAAGGGCCTGCTAACCCCTGCTGTCTGCAGCGAAATGATACAATTGGCGGTTAAAGCAGATAAGAAGATTCTCGTCGATCCTTCGATGAACAGCGACTACTCGAAATACGCAGACGCTACGGCAATAACGCCCAACCGCAAAGAGGCCTCCGGCGCGGTCGGTTTCGAGATAAAGGACGTCGAATCAGCCGCCAAGGCTGCCGAGACCCTCAGCGAGAAACTCAAGATCGATGCGGTAGTCATCACTCTGGACAAAGAGGGCGCATACCTCAAAACGCACGATACAAGCCGAATCATGCCCACCAGGCCTCGCAGCGTTTACGACGTTACCGGCGCCGGCGATATGGTGCTGGCGACCTTAGCCGTGGCGCTGGCGGCAAACTGTGATTACGAAACCGCGGTGGCCCTGTCAAATATCGCCGGCGGAATAGAAGTCGAGAAATTCGGAACCGCAACGGTCACTATCGAAGAAATCATCAATGATATCCTAAGCGAAAAACGCAGCAAGACCGGAAAACTGCGGTCTCTCGACGAGTTGAACGACGAGCTTAACTGGCATAGAAGGCAGAATCAAACTATCGTATTCACCAACGGCTGTTTCGACGTAGTCCACAGGGGGCACATCGAGTATCTGAAGTTCACCAAGCAGCAAGGGGATATCGTTGTCCTCGGGCTCAACTCCGACTCCTCGGTCAGAGCGATCAAAGGGCCGGATAGGCCTATAAACAACCAGGACGACCGAGCGGAGGTTATGGCGGCTTTGGAAAGCATTGACTACATCATAATCTTCGACGAGCCG
Organism: Sedimentisphaerales bacterium; assembly: GCA_041322395.1. Taxonomy (GTDB): domain Bacteria; phylum Planctomycetota; class Phycisphaerae; order Sedimentisphaerales; family Anaerobacaceae; genus JAFGCD01. The sequence continues at coordinate 528,852 of JBGLNQ010000001.1, read as the reverse complement.
ACGCCGATAAACCTTATCGAGATGATAAAACCGGATGTGCTGGTCAAGGGAGAGGACTGGGCGGAAAAGGGCGTCGTCGGCAGAGAGTTCGTCGAGTCGCACGGGGGAAAAGTGGTCCTGGCCCGGCTGGTCGAGGGCAAAAGCTCCACCGCAACAATAGAAAAGATCAAATCATTACAGGCCGAATCCTGATGAACAAAAGTGCAATGGAAATAATCACGCAGACCCTCGATGCCCACGACCGGCTGCTTGCTCAGTTGAGGCAGAGGGGCATCGAGAAAATCGCCGCCGCCGCTGAGATGATTACGAAAGCCTTGAAGAACGGCGGAACGGTCTATATCTGCGGCAACGGAGGCTCTGCCGCCGACGCCCAGCACATAGCAGGCGAGCTTGTAGGCAGGTTCACGCGGGAAAGAAAGGCCCTCGCCGCCGTCGCGCTTTCCGCGGACACCTCGATATTGACGTCCGTCGCCAACGACTATGGTTATGAGAAGGTCTTTGCCCGCCAGGTCGAAGCGCTCGTCCGAAAAGGCGACATCCTCTGGGCGTTCTCGACCAGCGGCACGTCCGCCAATATTATCGCCGCCGCTGAATTGGCCAAAGAACGGGGCGCTTCGCTGCTCGCCTTCACAGGCAGGGGCGATACCAAACTCGAACGCCTCGCCGATATTTGCATTTGCGCCGGCAGCGAATCGACGGCCAGGAGCCAGGAAATTCACCAACTGGCCTACCACATAATCTGCGACCTCGTTGAACAAGACTTTTGCAATTGATTAATATGCCTAACAAAGCCATATTCCTGGATCGCGACGATACGCTCATCGACGACCCCGGCTATTTGAACGACCCCGGGCAGGTCAGGCTGCTCAGCGGCGCGGCCCGGGCACTGGCCCAGTTCAAAGCCATGGGCTATAAGCTCATCGTCGTAACTAACCAGTCCGCAATCGCCCGCGGGATCATAACGGAGAAGACCCTTCGCAATATCCATGATCGGCTCGAACATTTGCTCGCCAGAGAAAACGCCTCCCTTGATGCGATTTACTACTGCCCCTACCACCCCGAGGGCAGCGTCGCAAAATTCCGCAAAGAGAGCGACAACAGGAAACCAAACCCCGGCATGCTCCTCGCCGCCGCCGACGAATTCGATATCGACCTTGGCGAATCGTGGATGATCGGCAATGCCCCCCACGACGTCGAAGCCGGGCTTCGGGCGGGATGCAAGACTATATTGATCGATTTGCCCTCCCGTCAAAATCAAGCCGGACTCAGCGATCCGGCCCCGCACTTCAGGGCCGTCAATATCACCGAAGCATTGAATATCGTCAAAAAGAACAACCGTCAAGCAAAAGATGCCGCGCCCGTCGAGCAGGAATCCGCCGATGAATTAGAGCCGGAACAAGAACCAAACGCACCGGAAAGTGAATTATCGCAAGACACCGACCCGGAGCCGGAAAAGCCGAAGCCCATAGCCCAACAGCCGCAAATCGCCGTAGAGGAGCCGAAACCGGAGCCGCCCGAGGAGTCGGCCCCCAGCGCAGAAGAGACCGAGCGGCATTATCCACAGCAAGACGAACCTAAAACGGTTTCCATGCGGCAAGAACACGCCGCGACAACAGAGCAACTGCTAAGCAGCATCCTGGACCAGTTAAAGTCATCGAACCGAAAGGATATGTTCGACGAATCTTTCTCGGCGTGGAGGTTCATGGCAGGGGCCGTGCAGGGCCTTGTCGCCCTCTGTATGCTGATAACGATATGGCTCCTGATGAGCCCCGACAGACATGATACTTCCGTACTGATAAGCCTGGGATTCGCCACTGTCCTCCAACTTACGGCGCTCACTTTCTTCGTAGTTCAGGACCGCAAGTAGTCTCTGTTCGATAAAGCTCACCTTTCTATGCGAGATATTAAACGCCAAATGCAGGATGAGAATTGCGATATTTTGGTCTGGCTGCCTTCGCCCATGGGCGACGCTGTTCTCTGCACCCCTGCTTTGCGCTCGATTCGCAAACGTTTTCCGTCGTCCGGAATCACATTTATAGGCAACTCGGTTGCCCGCAGCACTCTTTCTCCGTCCGAGTTCAACGACGCCTGGATCGAATCGAGAGGCGGCCCTTTTGCAATCGCCTCGCAGTTGAAACCTCGCAAATTCACCCACGCAATCCTCTTCAAGAATTCCCTCGCCGCGGCCCTGGCAGTGTTCCTGGCGAGAATACCTTTCCGCATCGGCTACGCTCGCGAACATCGAGGCCCCCTGCTCACCGAGAGGCTTTTACCTCCACGATTACCCAACGGCAAATTCAGGCCCCTCCCGATGCTCGACTACTACCTCGCCATCGCCGAGAGCATGGGCGGCGAGACCGTGAACCGCCGAATCGAATTGCAAATCGACGAAAACGATAAACACAGCCTACGCGCCAAACTACCCGAACTCGCCGCCGCAGAGAACCCTCTAATAGTTTTGGTCCCCGGAGGAGCGTTCGGGCCGAGTAAGTGCTGGCCCGCTGAGAAATTCGCAAAAACCGCCGACCGGCTCATCGACAATCACAACGCGACCGTCGTCATATCCGTCGCCCCCCTCGAAAAACAAATAGCGGACGACATCTGCGCTCTGAGCAGTCATAATCTCATCAATCTCGCCGAGCATCCGGTAAGCCTCGGCGAATTGAAAGCCCTTTACTCGACCGCCGCGATAGTAATCGCCAACGACACAGGCCCGCGACACATAGCCATCGCCCTCGAACGCAAAGTTGTCACTCTCTTCGGACCGAACGATCCGGCCTGGACTGAAACTGATTACGAGAACGAAATCCAAATAGTCGGCAATGTCCCCTGCTCGCCATGCGCAAAACCAAAATGCCCCAAGCCGAAGCATTTATGTATGCAAGCGATTACCGTCGATGCGGTTTGCCTCGCCGCCGAGGAGTTGCTGGCCGACCGACGAACCCGTCCCGTAATATTTGCCCGCCCGAATTTCGAAGGAGCCGACAAATCTTTTCTGGTCAATCCCGCATACGAACCGGCCCTCTCCAAAATCGGCTTGACCTCCATCGATGCAGTTTTTTCTTTCGACGCAGCCAAGAGCCTGGCCAAAAGCAATCTCGCCGCATTCCGCAGTCGGCTGCAATTCGAAATTGACGCCCCGCAGTCCCAATCTCAGCTAACAGTATTCATGAAACGCTACGATAAGCCCCCGATTTCGGTGCAAATCAAAAATCGGCTCTCGCATCGCGCACGGGTAAGTTGTGCCGCCTGCGAATTCGAGCCTATGCAAGAACTGCCCCTGGCAGGGGTGAACACGCCGAGAGTCGTCGCTTACGGCGAGCAATGGAGCGGCATCTTCGAGAAGAGAAGCTTCATAATCACAGAAAAGATACCTGACGCCGAAGCGCTCGAACGAAAACTGCCCGACTGTTTCAACGCACCCGCAACGCCTGAGAATCTAAGCCGCCGAAGAGATTTTATTACTCAACTGGCCGCCTTTGTCAGAAAATTCCACAGAAGCGGTTATCGCCATCGCGACCTTTACTTTGCCCACATATTCCGCAACAACGGCGGCGAATTCTATCTGATAGACCTCGCACGAACATTCAAACCCGCTCTCTTGAGCCGACGTTTTCAGATAAAAGATGTCGCTCAGCTTCACTATTCGGCCCCGGGCAGGCAATTCTCCCGCTCGGACAGGCTCCGATTCTACCTGGCCTACACAGCCCAAAGAAGGCTCGCGACCGGCGATAAGGCCTTTATTCGAGAGGTGGTCGCAAAAGCGAAGCGAATGGCAAGCCACGATAGAAAGCACGGCAGAGACGTGCCGTTTGCAGGACGGTAGCTTTGGAGTTATAATTTCCACGATGAGTCTAAAAGTTGCAATTACAATTGAGCGTGCCGATATCAGCCTGGGCGGAGCCGAACGCTCGGTCATGGAGCTATCCGCCGCATTGTCGGCACGAGGACTCGACGTCGAAATACTCGCAGCCAAAGGCCAAACGCAGACAAAGAACGTCCACATCCTATGCAACGAGGCCAAAGGCAAGCGCACCGGTTACTTCACATTCGCCGAAGCGTTGAAAAAGCACATCTCGCAGAACCAATACGACATCGTCCACAGCATCCTGCCCTTCGATTTTGCCGACGTCTATCAGCCCAGGGGCGGGACATATCCCGAAGCGATTTTCCGCAATGCCGTCAGCTATCAGAATAAATTTGCAGAATGGTGCAAGAGGCTCACGTCTTTCGCCAATCTGCGGCGTACGACGCTGCTGCACGCCGAGCGCAAGCTCTGCAGCAACGCGACCGGCCCGGTTATCGCAGCGCTGTCGCAGTACGTCGCCGACCAGCTCAAGCACTACTATGACACACCCGCCGAACGGATAGCGGTCATCTGCAACGGAATTAAAACCAACGCAAAACTCGATACCCGGCAGGCCAACGCGCTGCGCACACGGATACTAACCAGGCTGCGTCTCAAGGAAGCCGACAATCCCGTCCTCTTCCTGCTCGCTGCGAACAACTTCAGGCTCAAAGGGCTGGCCCCCTTAATAAAAGCGATAGCCGCCGACGCAGGCCGGCCCGCCGAGCGAAAGGCATATCTTGTAGTTGTCGGCCACGGCTCCGAACGCAGGTACCAACGCCTCGCCCGGAAGTTCAACATCCTCGACAGGGTTGTTTTCTTAGGCCACTTAAGGCATATTCGCAACGCCCTGTCGATAATCGACGTCGCCGTCTTACCCACTTTCTACGATCCGTCCAGCAGATTCATACTCGAAGCCCTCGCCGCCGGCAAACCCGTTATAACCACAGCATTCAACGGAGCAACGGATTTATTCACCCACGGCTGCCACGGCCAAATTATCGATTCGCCCGACGACATCCCCGCACTGGCACGAGCCGTGAGCCACTTCACCGAAACTGCCAACATTGAAAAGGCCGCACGCGCGATAGTCGAAGATAATCTCATCGAACGAATCTCAATCAGCCGAGTCGCCGACCAGGTGATCGCTCTCTACGAATCCATCCTGCAAAGGAAGAACCGAAAATGATATATGCACGTTTCGCAATCGCTGCTATCGCGGCCTACCTGCTCGGCTCGATACCTTTCGGCCTGCTCATCGCCAGGGCGCACGGCAAAGACCTCCGCTCGATCGGTTCGGGCAATATCGGAGCGACCAATGTCTCGCGAGCCTTGGGCAGAAAATGGGCTTATTTCTGTTTCTTCCTCGACGTTCTAAAGGGTCTGATCCCCACCCTCGCAGCAATGTATATAGCGGGGCCGCAGGCGAATCTATCCTCCACGGAGAAGATTATCACGCTTTGGCTCTGGCTCGCAGTCGGATGCGCCGCCATAGCGGGCCATATATTCCCGCTGTACATAAGGTTCAAAGGCGGCAAAGGCGTAGCAACGAGCTTCGGCGTCGCACTCGGTATCTGGCCCTACTACACAATCTGTGCCGCCGTGGCAATGGCAACCTGGCTTACGGTTGTTCTAATCTGGCGATACGTCTCCCTGGCCTCGATAGTAGCTTCAGCCGCCTTCCCAATCACGCTAACCTTGGCAATAATACTGGCGAAGCAATGGCATTTCGCAGCACTATGGCCCCTGCTCGTAATAGCCGTCGCAATCCCCCTGATGGTGACAATCCGCCACCGCCAAAACATTAAGCGCATCCTCGCAGGAACCGAGAGCAAAATCCGGCAAGGCAAAGCCCGGAAGAACTGACACATCCGTTCTTCCTTCGTATCCCCGCAGGGGGCAGGCGTAAGGGAGGGGGTAATCCTTTATTCGCCGCAGTCACCACAGCTAACTCGCATCAGCAGGGATAACGCACAAGAACCTCAGGATCGATTGCCCTGTATTCTTGAAACAGTGTTCCTTCCCGCCCGGAACGAAAACAAAATGCTCGGCGGCGAAGGGATGCTCCCGCCCTTCGAATACAATTACGCCTTCGCCCTCAACGATAAAAACCTCATGTTCGTGAGGATGCGTATGGAGGGGCGTATGCCCGCCCTGAGCCAATTCGAACATCCGCATAGCGAAGTTCCGAGCACCGTCATTCTTGGAAATAAGCCACCTGATCTCCACTCCCTCGGCCCCGGCAATCTCCACCGAACACTTGCTGACATTGCTGCTCTTGTCTATCTTCATCCCATCAGGCATATCTTTCCCCTTACATAATTTACCCGTTAGCGAAATCCGTTTCTCTGTCGTCAGGATATCTAACAGTGCATCTTAATCGCGTTTCACCGGCAAAGTGAATCTAAATGATGCACCACAATCAGGATTTTGCTCGGCCCACAACTTCCCGCCGTGCAGCTCGATAATAGTCCGACTGATCGAAAGGCCAATTCCCAATCCTTCCGGTTTAGTGGTAAAGAACGAGTCAAATATCTGCCGGCCAAGGGCAGCAAAACCTTTACCGGTATCCTGCACGCAAACCTCCACCATATTACCCTTCGTCAGGCGTGTAGCGATAGTCACCTCACGCCGCTCAGCCACAGGATCACTCATCGCATCGAAGGCATTACGCACCAAATTCAGAATAACCTCTTCGATTTCCACCGCATCGGCCATTACCTGCGGTAGATTTTCGGCAAGCTTCGTCCGTACCGTAATTCCCTTATTACCTGCCTCGGCCTTTTCCAACTCCACAACTTCTTTGACTACGCAGTTCATATCCACCACTGACGTATGAGGCTTGCGTTTCGCAACCAACGCCCTAATACGCTTAATGATTTCGCCGGCGCGATCCGCCTGAGAGGCGATCTGTTCGATGGGGTCTGTCAACTCCTCCGTTATATCCGTCTGTGTTTTCATCATTCGCAGGCACGCATTCGCATAGTTCATTATAGCGCAAAGCGGCTGATTAAGCTCATGAGCCAGACCCGACGCCATCTCACCCATAGTATTAACACGCCAGACATGAGCGAGCTCGCTCTGATGCTCACGCGCTTTAGCCTCGGCTTTCTTCAGTTCGGTTATATCGGTCAGTATTGACAGGCTGCCTTTGAATTTGCCGTCCTCATCGAAAATCGGCTGCGGTGATATGCGGAGATGAATCCTCTTTCCGTCTCTTCTCGTGTTCACCGCCTCATAGGGTTCAGCAACTCCCTTTCTTCTCTTGGCCAATTGCCTCTTGATTATCTCTTGGGTGTCCGGCTCGTGAAATTCCGTCCAATGTCTTCCGATCATTTCCTTCGGCGAGTACCCGAATATCTCGCCGCACCTCTTATTCACATACACATATTTGCCATTCTCATCAAGCTGACTCAATCCGTCATTTATTGTCTCGGCCAGCATACGGTAGTGTTCCTCGGACTTTCGCAGCGCCTCCTCCGCCTGCTTGCGCTCGGTGATATCCAAGGCCGTGAAAGTCACCCCAGCAGAGAGATTCTCGGGGTCCAGAGGCGTCGAACTCAACAGTACATCGATCACACGCCCATCCTTACGTCGCCATCGAGTCTCGACAGTACCTGTTCCCCGCTTGCGAATTTGTTCGTATTTCTCCCTTCCCACATATTCATAATCCTCATCCGTCGGGTAAAGGATTCTCGCATTCTCGCCGACCAACTCGTCACATGAATATCCGGTCATTTCGCATACGCGATCGTTTACATTCAAGAGAACTCTATCGGAAACAAGCCCTATTCCCACCGAAGCAGCCCGAAAGATGCTTCTTAATCTGGTTTCGCTCTCCCGCAGAGCCTCCACAGCCTGCTTACGCTCCGCGATTTCCGATTGGAGTTCCTCGTTGCTCTTTTCCAATTCGCCGGTGCGCTCCACAACCATTTCTTCAAGACGATCGCGGTGTCTTCTCAACTCATCCTCCGCCTTTTTCCTATCGGTGATGTCCTCGGCAGTTCCTTCGTAGTATAGTATCTTGTGATCTCGGTCGCGCACAACCCTTGCATTCTCGATAATGACCAGGCACTTGCCCTGGCGTGTCGTCCAGACCGACTCTAAGCCTACAACCTTACCTTCCTTTTCGATGTGCTGTTTGAAGAGTTCTCGACTGTAAGCGGGCTCGAATCCACTTTCTTCAAGATTGCGATGTGCCAGCTCCTCAAAGGTTGAAAAGCCCAGCATACGAACAAGGGCCGGATTCGCCATCAAAATTCGGCCATCCGGAGTTGTCCGATACACGCCGACTGCAGTGTGCTCGAAAATCTCTCGCAGCTCACTCTCAGAGTTCTGTACTGAGTCGTCAACTCGATCCCGCTCGCCTTTTTCTACATACGAAAATTGAGATTAATCAGTTTGAACTTAACTGCCAAGCCGAGGGCAACGACGACAAGCAGTACGAACGTTAAGGCTTTGGGCAGGCGCTTCTTGGCCTTACATTTTGCTGGGGCCTGTGTGTGGGCTGAGCAGGCTTTTTGAGGGGGAATTAAGGGCGATTTTGCGGCGGTTTGAGCGGAGCCGGCGAGGACTCGATTTATCGGCGCCTTGACGCCGGGGGATGTTCCAAGCGATGGTCTGTAAGAGGCGATGGTGCCCCTATTATCGGCCTTTTTTCTTCCAAACACTTACGCCGCTCCCAAAGACTTTGCGCGCCTCAGCACGTATATGCCTTAACTCACTACGTTAAAGTATAAGAAACAATCCGGCGGGGTCAAAAAGGGGGGGGCGATGAAAATACCCCGGCGCCCCTGATGGACAAGCCCACGGGGCTCCTGGCGGGGCTTACGCTTTGGGCCTGCTGTTAGCCCTAATGCGATAAACGTTTTTTTGCTCGATAGTATTTTCCCCCCAAACTTTACTTTGGGACGATACTAAAAATTTGTGTTTTTTTCAGATGCTGAGAAAAAAATGTAAGGCTTGCATTTTTTGTTATCGGGGTTAAGGCGGGCAATACATCGCCTTTGGGAGAAGAAGCAGAACCGCTCGGCCTGGAGGTTGGGGGTAACGAAGAAAGCTTGAGAGGTTTTCAAATCGTTGCCTTATTGCCTGTATTGCCTGTGTTGAAATCGCCTTTTATCGCCGCATCGGCGCCGCCGAGGAAAAGCTCAAGGCCCGCTGTGCACTATGCCGATGCACCTGTTAGACATGAACAATGATCGGTATCGGTCGGAAAATAGCCGGCCCCGCTTTGAAGCGAAACGTTGAAAAGTTAATAAACAAAAAGCTACTATTCCAGCACCCTTGCCCCTGTAAAGCATCGCGCGAGTATTTCAAACACACATAAAAAAGTAAAAAACAAGGGATAACCTCGCACCTGCCCTTACAGGGGCCTTTTCTTTCCTTTTTCGACCTCGCCGCCGACACCGCCGATTATCCGGCATGATTTCAATGCAACGGGTTCCACAAATCATTCGGATCGCTTGCGTATGCCACCTCCTCCGACGAAAGCTGCCCGCAATGACCGTCCCAGTACATGATATCGGCACGATCGAAATGACGATAAGCCGTCATGCCGTATGTCCCGCCATCCCCATTATAACCGACCCAATTCTCGCCGAACTCGAAGTATTTCTCGCAATAGAAATAGCTGATCCACCAATCGAGGGCATCGGCCATGAATATCTTCTCCGAAGGGTTCTTCACCCACCCTTCCTTATCCGAATAGTTGCTTACCCCTTGCACCCATGCCCAATAATCGCCATCGACATTAACACCGTAGCTCCTGTCAATCGGATATAATCCGTCCTCGGGATGTTTCAGTGCATAAGTCGCCGCAGGGCAAATATACTTCCGCGGCACATTCGGCTTCCACACCTGAAGAGCGCCGGGGCCTCTCCATTTCCCGTCTTCGGCGCTAACCGGCTGCAATCCCAAGCCCCGCCTGAACAAGCTGTTGTTGTACCATGGCGTCAGGGTCTCAACGCTGCCGCTGGAGATGGGAAGGTATCTCTCCGTTTCGTGAAGATACAACTTATAGGCAAGCGAGAAATTACGCATAGTGTTCATGCACAACACCTGGTGGGCTTTGCCCCGAGCCCTTTGCAGGGCGGGGACTAATATCGCCATCAGAAGGGCGATTATCGAAATAACAACCAGCAACTCAACAAGCGTGAATGCCTCGCTTTTCCTGCCGGCATCCATAGCACTACTGCCCCCTAAATAAATCCAAACCTCTTTACCCTCCTTCAGAACAACTGTAGATTATACCATAACCGCAGCAAAAAAGCAAGGCCCAAAGGCGTATTCGGAGCAAATGAGCGGATATGGGGCCTTTCTGCAGGCACGGAGGGAGGCGCTAAGGATAGTGAATTGGTGATATCAAGAAGGCGCCACGACCAGCCTGGGCCGTGGCGCCGTATCCTGCCGCATTATTTGCTACTCGTAAACGCGAGTAGCCTCGGTCTCCTCAACGGACCGGCCAAGTTCGCCGGCGTTCATTGTGGCCTTGAAGCGGACATCGCCTTCCTTCAAGGCAGTGACAATCACGCGCCATATCGCCTTGGCCCCCGGCTTCAGCGTGTTCAGAGGCGTGAATGTCAGAGTTCCGTTCTCTATGGTCCCGGAAGTAGAGCCGCTCGAGGAGACGTATCCAACATTTTCTTCCAGATCGCACACAATTGCGATATTCGTGCTGGGGGCCGAACCCTGGTTTGTAACCGTGATTACATAGGTCGTTTGCGTACCGACCTCGACCGGATCTGTAAGGTCGATGACCTCGAGCAGAACTGCAGGGATAGCCTTAATAGTGGTCTTTGCCGAAGCGGTAACGACATCGGCGCAGTAAGCCCCTACGCTGACGCTATTCGACAGCACCCCTTTTCTCGTAGGCGCAAACGACACCTGAACCGTCTTTGAGGCCCTCGGCGGCAAAGTCCCGATGGGCCAGGCCACTTTCCTGTCCGAGAGGTTAGCCCCTGCCGTGGCCTTCATCGACGTGACTCCGTCCGGGATGGCGTTTTCTATCACGGTGTCTTTAGCCGGCGCATCTGTTTCGTTCGTCACGGTTATCTTATATGTCACCTCGCGTCCGACGTACTGTTTATCCGGCCCGCTCATGGTAACGCTAAGAACAGGCTTATCGACAATGATTGTAACCGCTTCCGATTCCGCCTGCATACCGCCGGCTGAATTCGCAGAAGCCTTGCTCACATACTTGCCCGGTCGAAGGGCTACCAACTCGGCGGAGAATTCCTTCACCTGCCCCGCCGGAATCTGGTCTGCGTCAATTACAAGCTCGTTTTTGCCGTCGGACGTCTGCAAACCCTCCGGCAGCGTATCGACAATCTTGATCCCCTTTGCGGCTCCCGTGCCCGTGTTCTCAAGAACGTACATCACCCGAATCGGCTCGCACAGCAAAACTCCCTGCGGAGCAGCCTTTGTTAGCTTGAGCACAGGCTGGATAATCTCGACTTTCGCACACGTCGTCGCAGCAGGCGTGGTGACTCTCGTACAGTATTCCAGACTCTCCATTTTTGAGCCGGTTCCGGAAACCGTAATCTCTGTAACGGCGTTCGGGCCCAGCGAGTCGATCTCCCAGGTAAGGTTTTTGCCGTTCTGCTTGGCAGTCGGGACCGCGCTGGTCAACTCGAAACTCTCCGGCAGCTTTTCGTCAACAACGACGCCGCTCAACGCCGTCGAAGTCAGGTTCGTAACCTTCATCGAATAGGTCAGGGGCTTATTCAATTCGACCTGCCTGGGCATTATCTTGTCCAACTGGACACTCCCGCATGCCTGGCAGGGATAGATCTGCGAGACAACATACTGACCCGAATCAGCAGCGACGACCGGGGCAGCCGGAACAGTTGTTGAAACCGCTTCGAGCGCCTGGGCGACATTATCGACCGGGGCAACCATAGAGACGGGGGCAGGCGCAGGTTTCAGCGCGATCCCCGTCATGTCTCCAAGCCCCCCGGCCTGGGCTGCGCTGGGCTGGCTTGTCGGCCTGACGCTGTAGCAAGATCGTCGAGAACTCTTGCAGCCGATAACGCCAAAAAGTAAAACTACCAGCAAAAGATTCGAGATAGTAACCAACTTCTTCATTGCATGTCTCCTTTCGCAATTCGAACCCATTGCCAAAAACCAGGGCTCTCCTATGCCTATGCCCTCTTTAGGGGGCACGAAAAACATCCCTATCTAAATTCTTAAATCGTATTTCAGGCTCATCCTATGAACCACATACGGCTTCCGTGCAGTTCAACGGGTATATCGGAAATGCCTTTTGCCGGAATTAGCCAAAAAAACCGAATCCAAGGTCCCCCCCTGCACAATATTGACCGATAAAGAACCTCAAGGAAGGTTCCGATAAAACCACACATTGTGCTGGATGAGAGGATAAATAACGATATAGACAATACCGGACCAACCTCGCATCGGCCCCGCCAAAAGCGCCCTCAACGCAAAACCAACCGTTTTCGGACCTTCCCCGCATCCCGAAACGAATCACATAACTAAAAAGCCGCCTAATCCACAATTCCAGCAAAGTCAATAAGCGGCCTTGCCCGCTCCGCCCACAAGGCCGCTTCCCAAATCGTCCGGCTCAACGGCCGAACGCGTTATAGACCGCCTTTACCGTCCGTCATCAAAAGCGAATCGGCTCTGTTCGCCGGCACGTCCCCCGCAACGGGCCTTGCGCCCTTGCGCTTCGGCTCCCCGCCCGCACCCCATTTTGTGAAGACATTATCGTCATTCACGCCGCACGCCGAGTTCTTCTCGCACGTCACATGCCCATCGAGATAAAGAACGTTCTGTCCGTCCTCCTGGTGCGTCTGCGCATTGCCCCATTTAATCTTCTCTCTATCGCCGCCAGGGTCGAAATTGTTCCAGTCAGGCGTATTCCGAGCGGGAAAACCCGACGAATTCAGCCATGGATTCGGATCCCCAGCCATCGCCATACCGGGATCGCTCGAAGTCGTAAGCTCGTAACCGCCGAAAGGCGTATGATACGAGTAGCTGCAATGCGCCTGAGGAGCAGGGCCGAAATCCCAACAATCGACAATGTCCGCCCCCGTATTCGCCAAATCAGTATCCGACAGCTCAAACTTCTTAACGCTCGAATCGCCCTTACAGAGAAACGAACTCGTAGTTACCTCGGCATACTTGATCAGCAGGAAGAAATTCGACGTAATGCTCGCCGCAGATTTGTCGCCCGAGCCGAACGCCTGGCTCCGAGTAACGTTTCTCCAATTCGCTATCGTCGGCGTCCAACTACTGTTCGGCCCGCCCGCACGAGGCAGCTCACCGTCAAAGTCGTTGCTATAGACCAGCATCGCCTTGCCGATCCCGGAGATGTTAGTCCCGCAAATCAGCCGATACGCAATCTGACGAACACGCGCCAAGGCAGGCATCAGGATACCCATCAAAAGAGCGATGATCGCGATTACAACCAGCAACTCAACTAATGTAAAACCGTTTTTCCGTTTCATTTTCGTTCTCCTTTAGATTTCAGGAGACCCGCTTTATCCGACCGTTTCGAGCACATTTTCTGAAAAATTATTGCTCTCGATTGCCCCGAACCGTTCTGACCCGGCCCGCTGCGACTGCTTCCGCGGCAAAGCTCTGCCGTCGAGCAGCACACGACAATCCACACACCGTTCTATCAGCGAATCTCCATAGTTTTTTTTCTTCGCCTCGAAACGGTCGGTCTTAACGCATTCGCCGATAATGGCTCATCGCGCATCGGTAAAGCGGAATCGAAATCCTAAACGTCTCCGGCAGAATTGCATTGCAACGCAAAACAAAACCGCAAAAACGCTTTCTGCGGGCCAAGGCAGGATCAAGGTATGAAATGAAAATCAGAATTTATGATGACTTACTTGAAATATGATAGGTTTTCCAGGCCTGCCCGCCTGTCCGCGGCTTCGATACGCAGAGCTTTCGCGCATCACGAGCCTACTCGGCACAAGTGAAAATCCCAGACTGTAAAAGAACCAATTCCTTGCCTCGGGCAGGTTCAATATGAAATGAAAACGCTTATGATGGCTGCTGCGATTATAATAAAAACTCAAACCTGCCCATCATTCATTACTACACTATAATGCTCCGTTTTGTTCAGGCATTTTTATAAATTTTTAGTATCGTCCCAAAGGCTTTGCAGGTAAATCCTCCGTAAAGTTACCAACGCGGCGGTGCGATTTTGATTCTCGGATTTATGCACTATACTTTCCATAGGATACCTGAGTGTTTGGCGGTGTTCCGATAAGGAATAGTCGGGCGGTTGAACCTTGTATTTTGGTGAAATGGAGGTTTGCAGTGGGAATCGAGAATTATCTGGAAGACGTGCTTCTTGTTACTCTGCCGGCAGAGCCGCACATGGGCTCCGAACTTGATAGAATTACCGAAATGGTTAGTGAAGGATGCAATCAAGATATCATAGTAGATTTCTCAGATGTTGACATGCTGACTTCCGAGAGCATCTGCGCGCTTATGATATTGGACAAATACCTTTGTGCTTCGGAACGCCAACTGGTTTTCTACAACACATCTCCGGAGGTCATGCACATTTTCAGCCGAACGGGATTGTCGGCGGTCTTTACGTTCGCCGACGATGAGTACGGCGCCCTACAGGCGGTTCGTCGTCCGGCCTGCATGTGCGGATAGCCCGCCCAATTCGCTGACGGCGATTGTGGCGAGGATGGCGGCTTCAGGCGGCAAAGGTCTTGCGAAAGTGATAGCCGTATATTGTGAGTCTTACGGCCAAATGGAAATAACGCGGGCTTCTCAGCGACCAGATAATAAGCTTCCAGTATTGAAGCCGGTTTCGGCCTGTCACTCCGAGACGCCAAACGGATCTTAGAAACGCCCTTATGTAATTTGGGCTGAATCCGATCCTCGCAGTGGACAGCGGTTTGTAGTTCCTGAGTAATATCATCACGCGGTCATAGTACCGCCCGGGCGAATACAATGTTTTTGTCACCTTCCGGTAACCCTCGAGCAGCTCCCCGAGCTTCATCCTGGGGACAAAATTCGTGGACAGGTCCGTATTGTCGCCTGAAGAGTCCGTTATCAGTCTGTTCTCGGCCATAAGCCTTTTGTACAGTCTTGTTCCCCTGGGTGCGTTGAGCAGTCCGATCATTGCGGTTACGACCCCGCTTTGTTGAATGAATCGGGTAAGGTTCTCAAAGATCGCGGTTGTGTCGCTGTCGAAGCCGAGAATGAACCCTCCCTGGACTTCTATTCCGGCCGCCTGTATTTTCTTGATGCAGGCGACCATATCCCTTCCCTTGTTCTGTGCCTTGTTGCACTCATCCAGGCCTTCCTGGCTGGGCGTCTCGATTCCTATGAATACACAGTCAAAACCCGCCCGGGTCATCAAGTTCATAAGCTTTTCATCGTCGGCGATATCAATCGATGCCTGAGTATTGAATGCGAAGGGATACCTGTGTTCCTTCGCCCATTCGATGATTGCGGGGAGGATCTCGGTTTTGAGCTTAGCCTTGTTTGCTATGAAGTTATCATCGACAATGAAGACTCGGCCCCTCCAGCCCATAGAATACAGGGTGTCCAGCTCAGCCAACATCTGCTCCCTGGTTTTTGTTCGCATACGGTGTCCGAAAAGCGCCGTCACATCGCAGAACTCGCAATCGAACGGGCATCCGCGAGAATACTGGATGGGCATCACGGCATAATTCTCGAGTTGAACCAGTTCCCAAAGCGGAATGGGCGTCTCGCTCATATCGGCCCGTTTACGAGTCCGGTACATCCTTCCGGCATCTCCTTTTTCCAGATCGCTCAGGAACAATGGCAGCGTTATTTCGGCTTCGTTCAGGACAAGATGGTCCGCGTCCAGGTAGTATTCCGGTACGGATGTGAAGAGTGGGCCTCCGGCGACTACCTTCGTGCCGAGATTCTTGCATTTGTCTATCACCTGGCGCACCGATTTTCGCTGCACGAACATTGCCGAGATGAATACATAATCGGCCCACCGGATATCCTGGTCCCGCAGTGCCGTGGTTGCCATGTCGATTAGCCTTTTTTCCCAGCTTTTTGGCATCATAGCGGCCACCGTCAGCAAGCCCAAAGGCGGCAGAGCGGCCTCTTTCGAGAGAAATTTCAAAGCATGCTTGAAACTCCAGAACGTAGCCGGGGTTTCCGGATTGACCAAAAGGGCTTTCATTATAATCCTTCCTGTCTAAACAGGTGTCATGAGCAGATGCGGGTCTAATCGGCGAACACGACGAACCGCCCACGCGGCATAGTTGACGATGGAGAGTG
This sequence comes from Sedimentisphaerales bacterium, assembly GCA_041322395.1. Taxonomy (GTDB): domain Bacteria; phylum Planctomycetota; class Phycisphaerae; order Sedimentisphaerales; family Anaerobacaceae; genus JAFGCD01. The sequence continues at coordinate 512,750 of JBGLNQ010000001.1, read as the reverse complement.
TACTGGTGCAAACACTGAGACATCAAGCGAAAACTTCTGGAGATATCGCCGACCTGGGGCGTTTCTGACGGCCAGACCACTCAGCGTGTCTAAAGCCGGTGAGCAGATGCTCACGGGCGTTTAATATTTGGCCAAAACCAGTACTTTTGCTTGTTCTGTCGTGTATTTGGCGATTTTTTTTTGCCCGCCCGAATCCATAAAAACGCCTGAAAAAGCCTCGTAAGGGCCGAAAAACCGAGTTTTGTTTTTTTTTCCGCTTGTAAACAGTGTTTCGGCCCATTTTTATCTTGACATAGAGGCCTATGGGTACTATAGTATGAAGTATATTTGCTATTGAAGGAGGCGTGGTGAGAATTGTTTCTCACCGGGCTTTTAGCTCACGAAAAACTAGTTGTTCTAATGTCTCGAGAGTATGGAAACTGCTAGCTTGAGATAAGAAATATGAATGAGGAGGGAGCCTTTCGTTCATATTGCAAGGTGGTTTAATCTGCCGATGGGCGGCGGGTTTGCGCTGACTTTTAGGAGGTTGGTGATGAGTATGAGAGAAAACGATGAGACGTTGGTCCGACAGACGATCTCAAGGCTCCTTGATTTCCACGGTATGGAGGTTGTTAATGAGGGCGGCATTGAAATGCCTGCGGAATTGGACACATCCATTCATCAGCCGCCTGCGTTCGAACATCTGGAGTTGGGCGATCCTGTAGCCGCAGCGGTTGCAGGAGAAGAATTCGCGGAAGGCCCGCTCGACAATTGGGGAGAACCCGCCGGCTACGCGAGTACCGCAAGGTATCGCGTCAATCACGCAAGGGGGAAGAAGATGGTTCTGATGATACCGCTTCTCTCGATATTGTTGCTGGTTGTTCTCAACAGGTTCCACGGAATGCCGTTGTTGGGCAGCGAGTGGCTGCGGCTGGGAACTTACGAGAAGATGGTCGGCGAAATTGTCGAATCCGGATTCGCTTCGATAGAAGACGATAGCCAACATCCGGTCAGGCTGAAGGTGCGGGGGATCGCGTTTACGTCCGAAAGACCGTCGGCTGTTGTAGGAACGACTATTGTCCATGAAGGCGACGTAGTCCTGGGAGCAACGATTGTTGAAATAAGCAGGGGCAGCGTAAAGTTCGAGGTCAACGGAGAAACCTGGACGCAGAAGGTACAATAAAGACGCGGGATGTTCATAGGAGAGATACCGACCGCGATGCCGAAGATTTGGGGATGTGAACAATGTTCACAAACCAGTTGCGGTTTTTGCAGCGGCACGCGGACTCATTTCAAATCGTCGCTGAAGAATTCTATCGCCGCGTAGGCGAAAATGCTTGCTTTTCCATATCTTTTCGTGTATAATAACATTGTGTGTTAACGGGTTTGTTTGAAGGTCTGATGTGGTGTACGAACAAGGGCCGAAAGGCGGTATGATGAAAGAAGGTCTTCTTGGCAACATCCTGGGGATGTAAAAATTCTTCCGATTTGAAGCGACCGCCCCCAGGGGGCCCGCCGCTCCGTTCTGTTTGTCTTGAATCGAAAGGTTGTTGAATGGCTGAGGAAACATTCAAAGCAGGTCTTCCGGGAAGCCTTTACCAGAAGAGCAATCGCTGGTGGTGGAAAGTGAAATTGCCCGGCGAGACGCGACTCAAGGATATGGGTCTCAAGCCGAAGGGCGCAAGGTTCGCAACGACGGATCGCGCCGAAGCCGAGGAACTGGCGCTGCGGATTTGGGAATCGACCATACGCAGAGAGGCTCAGGCTCAAGCCCGAGCAGAGGCGAGGGAAAAAGCTGAGTCGGCGGCGAAGGAGATGGCTGCCGTCCGGGCCGAAGCCGATGCAACTGTCGCAAGGCTAAAGGTCAAGATTATGGATGCTGTCGTCAATGCCAAGGCCCAATGCGAAGAAAAACTCCGCCAGAGCAATGTGATTGCTGAGCAGGCTGACAAGAAAGTCCGCGCCGAAGCGGATAAAAGGGCTGCCGTCGAAGCGGGATACGAAGAAGAGCTGCGCCGGTGCAAAGAGGCGCTTGCCCAGGCCCAAGAGGCGGTCAATGCCGAGTCGGCAAGGGCGGCCGCGCTCGAAGCGGAATACGAAGAAGAACTGCGCCGGTGCAAAGAGGCGCTTGCCCAGGCCCAGGAGCTGGCTGATGCCGAGCTGCAACAGCCAATGCAGGCCGAGGCGGAGTTGGAGACGACCCTCGTCGAAACGAAGCCGACCGGCACTTGCGATTGTTGCGGCAGGGCCGATGTCCCGGAAGACGGATTGACCACGATTGACTCCGGGCACAGATTTTGTGCGGACTGCCTTGCTTCATTGAGAGGATAATAATAGAGCGGTATCTTTTGTCTCTTTCCTCTGCCCCCGCGCAATGCAGGTTTTTTTTGCAGACCCGATTCGTTCGATTTGACGCGATTAACTATAGTTGGCGTTGGCGGTCACATCAATCAGAGCCTGCATTCTTGCGGCGTCTTCGCATTTCGCGAGGGCTTGTTCCTCGGTGATGTAGCCGTATGAGAGCATTTGGCCGATGCTCTGATCGATGCTCTGCATGCCAACCCGCTGCCCGGTCTCGATGATGTTGGGCACCTCGCAAACTCTGCTGTCCCTTATGCAGTTTCGCACGGCCGTATTGCATATCATAATCTCAATCGCCGGGATCATCCCAGGCTCATCGGCGCGGCGCATAAGCGTTTGAGAGACGACCGCCTGCAGGGTATTTGCGAGCATTGTTCTTATCTGCGTTTGCTGATTTGCAGGATAAATGTCGATAATTCGCTCGACTGTGCGAGAGGCGCTGACCGTGTGGAGAGTTGAAAAGACAAGGTGTCCTGTTTCGGCGGCCGTTATCGTGGCGCTGGTTGTCTCGAGGTCTCGCATCTCCCCGACGAATATCACATCCGGATCCTGCCGAAGCGCGTGCCTCAGCCCGGAAGCGAAGTTGGGGCAGTCCGTCCCGATTTCACGCTGCTCTATGACGCTTGCATTGCTCGTGAAATCGTACTCTATGGGGTCTTCGATAGTGATGATATGCTTAGATTGGTTTCTGTTGATCTCCTCTATCAATGAGGCCAGAGATGTACTCTTGCCCGAACCGGTAGGCCCTGTAACCAATACCAGGCCTCGCGGCAAATGAGCCAGCTTGCGCACTATCGGGGGAAGGCCAAGCGTTTCAATATCGGGAATCACCGACTTGATCAGCCTCAAGGCCATCGCCAGAGAGCCCTTTTGGTAGTGGGCATTGACGCGGAAGCGTACGCCGCTCGCATCGGTGATCGCGAAGTCGATATCCCTGTTCTTGTGGAACGATTCGATTTGATTTTCATTCAGCGTCGAGGCGAGCATTTGCTGAGCGTCTGATTCGGCCACTTCGCCATAATTCGTGAGCATAGTCAACTCGGTATTGATGCGGATAATGGGAGGCATTCCGACGACGATCAGGATATCGGAAGCCTCTTGCTCTATGGCTTTGCTCATTATTGTATTCAGGTCTATCATGAGTATCCCTCATTATGCTTTATACCGGCATCAAAGACCTCTATCGATACATATTCAATCGTCCTAAAGGGCGTCCGGCTTAATTAAGTGTTGCCGGGAACATCGTTCGATATGGCTGTCAGGCGGTGGATTTTTCTGCGGCCTTGGCGGGCGAGTTGCACTTTATTGACGACCAGGCGGCATGGTCAGCGACGATGCTTCCGTGGAGATACTTTGCAGGCGCTCGGGTGAAACTCGATGGAATTGAGTTGAAATACGCCGGCGGCGGAGATACAGTGAAACTGCCCGCGATGAGCGGGACGCATTGGTTCCTGTTGACTACAAGGAGTACTGCAAAATGAAGGATAAGACTGCAAGAAAACCCGATCAGCGTGAGGATAATCTGGATCGTCGCGAGTTTATTACGGGTGTGGCGGCTACGGCTGCTGCTTTTAGTATTGTCGAGCCGGGCCGGGTACGCGGGACCGAGGCCAATTCGAGAATCGAGGTCGGCTGCGTCGGCCTTGGCGGCCGGGGCAGGCTGATTGCCGGGATGCTCAAGGAACATGCAAATTACCAAATCACCGCCGTTGCCGACTATTTTCCCAACGTCGCCAAATCGGCCGGCGAGAGCTGCGGCGTCAAAGAGGACAGGCGGTTTTCCGGGCTGCTCGGCTATAAGAGGCTGATTGCGAGTAAGGTCGATGCGGTCTTTTTGGAGACTCCGCCTTGCTTCTTCCCCGACCACGCTGCCGCTGCTGTGGATGCGGGCTGTCATGTCTATATCGCCAAGCCGGTGGCTGTCGATGTGCCGGGCTGCGTGTCCATTGCCGAATCCGGGAAGAAGGCTACCGCTAAAGAAAAAGTTTTCCTGGTCGATTTCCAGGTGCCGACGGCAGCTCTGAAAGAGCTCGAAGAGGCCGGGCTGGCCGAGGATACTATCGTCTGGTTCTGGGGCGACCACGGCCGAGGACTGCCACGCGCAAAACGATGGATTTACGATTCAGGCCTGCGAGTTCCGCTAATCATCCGAGTACCCGAAAAATGGCGAAAACTTGTAATGCCCGCAAATCCCGATGGCCCCGCGGGCCAGGCCCTCAAGCCGGGCGGTGTCAACGACGACCTCGTCGCCTTTATCGATTTCGCGCCCACGATGCTCTCGCTTGTGGACATAAAGATTCCCGATTACATCCAGGGCCGGGCGTTCTTAGGCCCGCAAAAGGCCCAGCCGAGAGACTACATCTACGCCGCACGCGACCGAATGGACGAGGCCTACGACCTGATCCGCGCCGTCCGCGATAAACGCTATAAGTACATCCGCAACTATATGTGGCACGTTACCCGTGGCCAGGACATCGAGTACATGAACCTGATACCCACCATGCAGGAGATGCGCCGCCTAAACGCCGAGGGCAAGCTGAAAGGTCCCCAACTCCAGTACTTCGAGCCGACAAAGCCCGTCGAGGAGCTATACGACTGCCAAAATGACCCGCACGAAGTCAACAACCTCGCAGGCAAGAAGAAATACCGAAAAATTCTCGAACGCATGCGAAAAGCTCACTTGCAGTGGGTCAAGGATACCGGCGATATCGGCCTGATCCCCGAATCGGAATTCGATCAAATCAAACGCCCGAACGGCCAATACGAAGATACCGCCAGCCCCATCTTCTTCGCCGCCGGCCAAACGCACATCGGGATAGTCTCGCCCACTCCAGGCGCCTCGATAGTCTATCGCACCGGGCCGGGCGATTGGAAGCTCTACACCGAACCTGTCGGCCTAAAACCAGGCCAAACCCTCCGCGCAAAGGCCTGCCGAATCGGCTTCAATGACAGCGCAGAGGCGACTTTCAAAATCGGTGATAAACTCGCCGCCAAAGCCCCGCAAATAAACCAGACAGACCCCAACCACTGGCGCAGCAAAGTTGCCCCCGAAATGCTCGAACGAGCGCGTAAAATAAAGGCCATGGATGGGCAAGGCGAAAAAGCAATCCCCCAATACACCGAAGCGAGCAACGACGAATACGCCTCCGTGCGCTACTGGGCCGCAGTAGGCCTGCATACAAGCTGCAAATCCGCCAAGAGTAAGGATTCGGCGACGCCGGCCCTGCAAAAAGCCCTAAAAGACCCCTCAACAGTCGTCCGAGTAGCAGCAGCCCAGGCCCTCACAGACTGGGGCCACGGCCAGGAAGCCCTGCCCGTCCTCACCGAGGCGACAAAAGACAAAACCGAAACGGCGAGGCTCTACGCCATCCACGCACTAAAAAAATTAGGCGAAAAGGCCCGCCCGGCACTGCCCCAAATAAAGGAAATGCTCGGAGATGCCAACAAAGACGTCGTGAAGGTGGCCAAAGCAACAATAAAACGCCTCGAAAACAAATAGTAATTCATCAAATTAGGTTTCAACAATTGTCATTGCAAGGCGACGGGTGGCGCCTTCAAACTTTGTTTGGATGTGTCCGCAAGCCCCGCCCGTCACAAGCCCCGACCGTAAGGGAGGGGGTATCCACGCGAATGCCGGTCTTTACCCCGGCGCTTACGCTTAGGGCTTGTAGGTTTTTATCCCGGCGTCTTACGCTTATGAAACTGCACATTGCCGTATATATGCACACAGAAACACGCCCAAACAAAGTTTGAGCGTGCCACCCCCTGCTCAGAATGACACGGAAAAATTGGCCCCCTGGGGGTTGGCTGCCGGAAAATCCGGTCGCACCCTCGCCGCGATGGTATGGATTTTTCTCTTATCCTTAATATACTTGCGCTCGTAGTTGGTGCCGGTGATTTCGCCCGGCTCGGCGCCGGCGGCGGGGCGGAACTCGATTTGTTGGAGTACGTCACTGCGAGCGCCTATCACCTCCGTAATCACCTCGAAGTATTCGGCATAGTCGGTGGTGATTCTAAGCTCTCCGCCCGTCTTGAGACACCGCAAAAGCTGCTCCAAATTAGCCGGGCACAGGAACCTTCTCTTATGGTGACGTTTCTTGGGCCAGGGGTCGGGGAAATAAATATGGAAGCATTCCACCGATTTGTCCTTCACATATTCGGCTAAAAACAACGCCGCATCAGTCCGAATTATTCGGACGTTGTCAAGTCCCCACCGCCCAATCCGGTCAACCGCATAAAGATAGTATCTCCGAGCCCATTCTATACCCAAAAAATTGATGCCGCTCTCCGCTCTTGCCTGGTTTAACAGAAACGTACCCTTACCCGAGCCGACCTCGACATGTACGGGGCAGTTGCGTCCGAAAATATCGCCAAAATCAAGTCGCCCGGCCAAATTTTCGGGCTTTAGCGACACTGACGGATAGTCTTTTAGCACCTTGCTCATTTGTTAAAGTAGGTAAGCATAACACATCAAATCAAAGCTAACTATATTGCTATTGCATTATACAACAAGCGGGCCGGCCCCGCGACAGTTCAATCGGCCTTTTTACCCTCGGATTTTGAACCGACTCCGGAACGCAACTAAAGTGCCCGCTATTACTATTCGATAAAAAATATGAACCGATAATTGGCTAAAGCGTATAGGTAGTAGGACTGCAAGCGCGTAAGCCAAGGAAGGATGTGAAAGATGATTCTGCAATTGGTGAGATCGCGTCGCAAACAGGTTCTCATAGATGTGGACACTCAGAAGGATTTTCTCTTAGCCGACGGGAAAGCCTGCGTCAGAAACCATCGCAGGGTGCTGGGGCATATTCGCAGGGTCATGGCCTGGGCCAGAATCAAAGGCGTCCCAATCATTTCGCTTGCCGAAGTCCATCCCGACAACAACGGCGACAGTGAATATACACATTGCATTGACGGAACGAAAGGGCAGATGAAGGTCGCTTACACCCTCGTTCGAAATCGCATCAGCTTCCCCGCCGACGGACATGCCGACCTGCCCATAAATATGCTGCGCCGGTACGCTCAGATCATACTCTACAAAAGATGCGTTGATCCGTTCGAGGAGCCCAGGATCGACCGCCTCCTTAGTGAAGTGAGAGCAAACGAGTTCCTGGTCATCGGTTCGACCGCGGAAGGCGCCGTCAAGGCAACCGCCCTTGGATTGCTCCAAAGGGGCAAGAATGTCACCGTTATCACGGACGCGGTCGGTTCGCGCAACAAAAGGGAAGCCAAACTGGCTATTCGAAAGGTCGAAGCCAAAGGCGCAAGGCTTATCGAGACAAAGAGGATCGCAGGAACATCGCATCTGCGACATGTCGGCGCCTGCGATTGCGAAAGCTGCAAAGGACTTACAAGGAAAGCGTCTGCAAGTCTAAAGGAAGTCGTCTAAGAGACTAACTTGCCCCGCCGAGCCCCCGTGCGCTTGCCAGGCATTCGTGGGAGGGCCGGGAAAAAGGTGAAAAGTCACTTCGCATTATTCGCCTCTTTACCCCCCCCATGGCGATCTGAGAGATGCCCGCATTGATAAACCAGGCCTCCGATTTCTTTTGGCATATATCGGGAGATTCCCATGCGCAGCGAGTTTCCGCGTATGCGGAAGAAAGATATAAAGCCTTAAAGAAAAAAGAGTTCTAAAAGGTGTTTTAGAAAAACGTGCATGGAAAACAAGAAGTTGACGGTTTGTATTACGGAATCTTAAGATAAGCTGAAGAGGAAGAGTTGGGAGACAGGTGACGGTCCATGAAAAAATATTTCACATCTTTGGTTCGTAGGGCATAATACTGGCGCTCGAGTTCCAGAAACGGACAAGGAACATTACAGTATATAGCAAGAAGGCTCTGTTTGATACGAACATGCGTGCACTAATTATTGAAGATGAGATCAGACTGGCGCGTAATATAGCCAAAATTCTATTAACGTCCCAACTTTCGCAGTTAGGGAATGAAATCGGTTTTTTTGGCGGCGATACCGCGGTTAGTTTCCACCACAAACCTTATCATTCAACTGGCGGCTATACACTTTGGGCGGCGGCTGGGCCGGCAAATCCATCTTGAGTTTGTCGAGTATTATCCGGTGTTCCATTTCCGGCCGGCTGTATCGCCGCATTTCCAACATCCGGCAGTCGGTATGCGGACGTCAATCATCATGATCGTGCCGAGCTTATCAAGAACATCTCTGCCCGTCAGGCCGGGGGCGTGGAAGCTGAGCTTCTGACGTAAAGTAACCTTCGCCATAGTTCACAGCCCAGCCGGCAGTCACCGAATGAACGGGGCCTGCATAGCTGCATCTGTGGAATCTTTACCTTTATCGAATCAATGGCATGATTTTGGCAACAGGCAAGGTCTTCACCCTGCAGGGATTGAAACCGTTTTCCCGGATTATGAAACGTTATGCAGGAAAAAATTTCAAAAATTCCGATTTCGCCCCCTAACTGCGAAAGTTGGGCTAACCATTGTCACGCTTAACGAATTCGGCGATATTGTTTGTCCGCACTGTTGCACCCGGATCATAACGCCCCGGGGCATGCGACTCGACCCCGGCGTCGCTATGTGCATCCGACGCCGACTGGTTCGTATTCAAGGCCATCACAAGATACTGGAGCGTGCGAACTGCATGAAATGTTAAACGCGGGCGAGACGCCCACGACACGATAGCGGAACAATGGGGTGATCTTGTCTCTGTCGATAAAAAAAAAGGCCGTCCCGAGGGATGGCCCATTGGTTCATTTTATTGTTTTTACAGACATAAGAAAATTATTGACTCCCAGGCGCTTTGGGCGGAGGTCTGATATGACAGGGGAAAATATCCTGATACGGCAAAGTGATTCGCCCCCCGGGCCGATCTTCGATGTATCCCATCCCCGCAAGGGGCCTATGGGGCTTATCGGTTGTAAGTCGATAGACAGGAATACTGAGAACGAACCACAACATTCCTATAGGGCACTTACTTGCTTCCATACTTTTTCCCCAGAACTTATCCCGGCTTCGCCGGGAGCTTGGCTTTTTGTGCCACTAAGGCGCCAAGCCCCAAGTGCCCCTCGCGGGGACACAAAGGATCGTATGTTGTATTGTGTCCGGCCCGGTCGCTTACGCTCCCGGCTCTTCTGATTTCTGTCTTCTTGTATGTATCGGCGGAAGCTCTGTTTTTCCGTTAATTCGCGAGCAGTATAATCAACGCGGCCAGACGTCGAAAACAGCCTGGAAGCCCCAGGTAAATCCCTGGTTTTTTACAGTGCGATTTAGCCCTCTGCGGAAGGCCTCTCGGCAAGATGGCCGAGGCCCAATCCGGCAATCGGCCCCGCCAGTACTGATATGCCGGTTGGCCAATAAGCTGCTCGGGGTTATATGCCTGGCAGTTTTGCTTCGGATGACGAGTCGCAGAATGGGATGGAAGGATTGGAGGCGTTCAAAAAAAATTTGGTTCAACTGCAATAACGCGATGTATGTATCCGGGGAGATGCGTTTATCGCCTTTGGGCTGCCGGCAGGCAAGAGGCTCGCTGCGATGCTGCGACAAGCCCTAAGCGTAAGCGCCGGGATTAACCCCCTCCCTAACGGTCGGGGCTTGTGAGCGTAAAACGCTGGTTTCGATTCGGCAAGGCGCCCTTGTGGCCAAGTGGTATTAACCTGCTTTTATTTTGTTCTTTCGAGCATCGCCTTTGCCAATCGGCGGAGCACTTCGGCTTCGGGGCCGAACGGCTCGATTGCGTCTATTGCTTCGTCTGCGAGTTGCTTCTCGATCCGCCTTGCCTCTTCAATTCCGACGACGGCGGGGTATGTGCACTTCGCCGCCCTTTCGTCTTTGCCCGCAGTTTTGCCCAACTGCTCGCTCGATGCGCTGACATCGAGAATGTCGTCTGCAATCTGGAATCCGAGTCCTATCTTCAAGCCGTATCGGCACAATCTCTCGAACTGCTCTTCGGCGGCGCCTCCGCATATAGCGCCCATCGCCGCGGCGCATCGGAACATTTTTGCGGTCTTATTGGTATGAATGTATTCGAGGACCTCTATGTCGCATTGCTTGTTCTCAGCTTCCAAATCAGCCATTTGGCCTGCGATCATTCCGGATGGCCCGGCATCGGCGGCCAGTTGCCCGATCAATCTTACCGCGGTATCCGGCCTGCCCCCCGGGGGCTTGTCGATTCGCTTCGCCAGGATCTCAAAGGCCAGCGTCAGAAGCGCATCGCCTGTCAGGATGGCCGTCGCCTCATCGAAGGCCTTATGGCAGGTGGGCACTCCGCGGCGAAGGTCGTCGTCGTCCATTGCGGGCAAATCGTCGTGGACAAGGGAATAAGTATGAACCATCTCCACGGCGGCGGCGGCGATTCGAGCGTCGCGATTGACCGCCCCGGCGACCAACTCGCAGCACCAGAGCACCAGAGCGGAGCGGACCCGTTTGCCGGGCGTCCGGAGCGTGTATTGCAGCGATTTTTTCAGACGGTTATCTATCTGAGTCTGCTCGTCCAGGATTTGCCGCAGAGTGTGATTGACAAGCTGGGCCTTTTCGTTTAGTTGCGATTTGAAGTCGGTATCGAGCATATCGTGCAAAGCCCCCAGGCTTGCCCCGTGGGGGAGACAAAGCAAAACTAATCGTTTCTTGACAGTTGGTTACCAAAGATGGTAGATATTAAGCCTCGGACAACAAATAGTAAATGGTAAACTTGATGATTCTCATTCTTGGTGTTACAGCTTCGGGCAAAGGGCGATTGGCGTTCGATCTTGCAGAGAGTTTAGACGCTGAGATTATCAGTATCGACTCGATGAAGGTCTATCGCAGAATGGACGTCGGCACTGCCAAGCCGCCCGACGAGGCGCGGCGACGAATAAAGCACCACTTGATTGACATAGTCGAGCCGAGCGATTCCTTCAGCGTGAGCGCTTTTCTCGACGCTGCCGAGGTCGCCGTCGAGCAGATACGCAGCCGAGGCAAAACCGTCATAGGAGTCGGCGGGACAGCTTTGTACATAAAGGCCCTGCTATATGGTCTGTTCGAGGGTCCCGGAACAGACGAACAGATACGCTCCCGGCTCAAGGAACAGTCCCAAGCCGAAGGCCTGGCGCGACTCCACGAACGATTGCACCAAATCGATCCGCAAGCCGCCGAGCGAATTCATCCCAACGACGGCAAACGCATAATCCGAGCTTTGGAAGTATTTCAGATTACGGGCAAGCCTATCTCGAGCTTCCAGCGGCAGTGGACGGAGGATGCGGGCGGGCAGGCGAGCGGTGAAGATCGAGCGTCGAAATACAAGTGGACGATAATCGGGTTGCGGCGTGAGAGAGAGCAAGAGAATATGAGAATCAATGCGAGGGTGAAGAAGATGGTCGCGGCGGGGCTGGTGGATGAAGTTCGGGCACTGCTGAGTGAGGATAAGCCTCCGGGCAAACAGGCCCGGTGCGCTATCGGCTATGCGGAGATAATCAAGCACCTCGCCGGGCGAATCGATTTGGCTGAGGCCGTCGAACTGACAAAAAAAAACACACGCCGATTAGCAAAGGGCCAGCGAACGTGGTTCAAAACCTTCAAAGATGTCAACTGGCTCGACATCGAAGACGAAGAACCACCCGAAAAAACCCTCAGCCGTGCCAAAACCCTGCTGCAAAATGCAAAATAGCAATGCAGCAGCGATGACGAATAAGATATGCGGCCATGTTGGAAACGGCGGGATGCAAAAACACGGCTCACGTCATTTGCAGCTGCTCTTGTGCTCGCAGCACTGCGGCGGCGTCGCTTAAGACGAGTTGCTTTATCAGGCTTGCGGGGACCAGCGTCATTCCTATGCGGAAGACCTTTTCTTCGACCATAGACGCAATCGCTCGGGCGGTATTCTGGTCAATGCCGTGCTTTGTGGCCAAACCCCGGACTATTACCGATTTATCCCATCGGCATTTTCCGTCGAGTTCTTCGCCTCTGGCAAGCATTTCGGCGTCTGTCAATTCTTGAACGTCGATGGATGCAACCTGTATGCGGGAGCGTTTGATCCGGCGCTCGAAATGATATTCACTGAGAAGAATAGCGGCTTGATCGTGGCCTGTGGCGGTCAGCACGGCCTTGATTATTGAGAATACCTCGCTGGTGGTAACTTCCCGGCGGCCGGGCTTTTGATAAAGATAATAGGTGACGACCTCGGCAAGCTGCTCAGCGATAAAGATATCCGCCTCGTCCGCGCTCGCCAGGGCGTTGCTGATGGTTCCCATCACTTTCGTGTGCAGATATTCTTCGATGGCGCCGTCTTGCTTTTTGACCTTTAGTTGTGTCTGCATCGAGTCCTTTTTTTGCCTTCCAAAGAAGGCTGAATATAAAAAATTATACCAAGCCCGACCGTCGTCTCATTCGGATGCAGCGGGCATTGCTGCTAAACCAATTTCGAGCCCCGATTACTCTTCGAAGAGCGTCGGCTCACCCATTGGCTCGGCCTTGTCGATCGCCTCAGTAACCTCCTTAATCAACTCGCCGGCGTCCCTGAAATCACGATAGACGCTCGCAAACCGAATATAGGCCACTTTATCGACCTTGCCGAGTTGCTCCATCGTGGTTTCTCCGATGAAAGCCGAGGTCACTTCCTTATCGAAATTCTTGAAAATATTCTCCTCAACCTTGTCTGCAATTTGCTGTATCTGCTCCGCCGAGACCGGCCTTTTGTAGCAAGCCTTCTGCGCTCCGGCTATTAGCTTGTCCCTGTCGTACGGGACGCGCGATTTGTCTTTTTTTACGACCCAGAGTTTGAAGCTTTCGCCTATTTTCTCATAGGTCGTAAACCTCCTCTTGCACGCCAGGCACTGTCGGCGGCGCCTGATCACTCTGCCGCCTTCGCTCGCACGCGAGTCAATCACCCTATCCCGGTTTTCCTTACAAAAGGGGCATTTCATTCTACACCTCTTATCCCGCCTTGCCGGGGTATCGGCAACGGACCGCTTTATCCGGCAAATCACGAGATATGCGTCTCAAAAACCTGTATAAGAAACACTACATCTAGATTCCGCATCTATTCTAAGACCAATATATAGTATGTCAAAAAGAAAATCGATCTAAGGTGCAAACAATGTTGGCGGGCGGTTGTGAAATTTCGTTAAGCGGTCGCCCTAATTCAAGGCTGTACAAACACTAAGGGCAATCGCTTATGAAAAACTCACAGGCTTGTCGCTCGGAGGAATTATAAGAAAAAAACCTCTGCGCGCCCGAAGCACGCAGAGGCCAACTCGGAAAGAAACTTTATACAGCCCCCTTGAAAGGTCTCGGGTAGACTCTCCCTGCCATCGCCAAGACCCCCCAATTGTTTTCTCCTGCCTGGAAGGCTCAGTGTTTTATTTAACCTCACTTGGCAGGATTATACGGTTGAGCCGCCTTTCGTTTTAATCAGGCCGCCATTGGTGCAGCATTGGCTAAGGCCCACTTTAATCGCCCAACCTCACTTAAAGTATAATAGATAAACTCCGCGCGGACAAATCTCGGTGACATTTTTTTAGAACTTTTTGATAGACCGATAAAGTTTGCGAGCCGAGGCTTTAGAGGGGCAAAAAACGCCCCGATTTCACAACGGAGAACATGAATTCCGCGAGACAAACCGAGGCTGTGCCGGAGCCGTCCTGGTTCTGCGGCTAAGCTTGTTCGATTTTGGCCTTGCTCTTTAGGCTATCGATAAACTTGTTTACGGCCTCCTCTCGAATCTGCTGGGCAAGAGTCTCGACTATCTGGGCCTTTACCTCCTTGAGTTCGGCGACCGCTGCGGGCTTTTTATCATAGACCTTGGCGATGTGGAATCCGAAGCGGGTCCGGAAAATGCCGCTTGTCTCGCCGACGCCCAGATTAAAGACGACGTCCTCGAACTCCTCGACCATCTGGCCTCTCATAACGTTGCCGAGGTCGCCGCCGTTGTCGGCGCAATCGGTGTGCTTATCGACTACAAATTCGAACGATGCTCCGCCCTGGAGTTCTTCGTATGCTTCGCTTATGGCATTGTGGGCGGATTCTTCATCCGTCTGCCAGTTGACATACTTGACTATATGGGCCGCCCTGACCTGCTCGCCCTGCGTGAATTGCTCCTTGTTGGCCTCGTAGTACTCCCGGACAGCCTCTTTCGATGGTTTTGGCAGATCCCTGCAGACACCGTCCAGTATCCGCTGAACGCGCAATTGCTGCTCTACATCTTCCTTGATCCTGGTATCATCCTCGACGCCAAAGTCCTTGTAGAGCTGCTCTTCGTCGGAATACTGCTCTTTGAGCCTGGCCATGGCCGAATCGATATCCTCTTTTGGGATTTCGGCTCCGCTGCCTTTGGCTTCCTGATTGATCAGGACTCTTTCAAGGACGTTCTCTTTCGACCAATCAAGCAACTGAGCCGCCTGCTCTTCCTTGCTTTGGTCGGTAAAGACCCGCTCATAGTCCTGCCTCAGCCGCTCGACCTCCTGCTCTATAACAGAATCTTCTATTTTTTCGCCGTTGACAATCAAAGCCATATTTCACACCTCTTAAAACGCTCCTCCGACAAAACCGCCCCCGCACACGCCAAAACAATAACCAGACCGATAACTATTGAAGCGAGCTTATTCATTATGCTCCTTTCACTGAGCGTTCAAAATAAGGACTATCATTCCAGGCAGAACCCAAATGCTACCCCTCTCGCGGGCCAAAATGCAAGGATTATCTACAGATATTTTTCATTAGCCGTCGAATGCGGGCGGTAATCTCCCGCCGTACGCCGCTTGCAATCTCGATCAGGCGCGGGTCAACTCGTCAAGCTCCGCCGACCTGATCGGTTGGTTGGCGCCCGTTGCGCCGACCTAGCGCGGCCCGTCCTTCGCCGGATTCCGGCCCAGCGCAAAGCACCCGCCGCAAACCAGCAAAGCGATCCAAACCCCCAGGAGCGAGGCGAATTGGCATGTCCGCAAATACAAACGCATAGCTTACTTCCCGCTACGGAAAAACCCATACTTTGTTTGGGTTCCAGGTCCTCCGTGCCGAGAGTTTATCACCCCTCGTATCATACTTGATGGTCGCATAATCATGAAACTCTATCCCTCGGTCCGGCACAAGTCCTTGCTATCGCTTTTCGGGCTTGTGAGGCTCCCGCAGCACATAGCTGGCTATGATAAGTCCCAGAATAGAGCCCATTATGAAAGTAAGAATCAACAGTAGGGCTAACGGCATGGTAGTCGTTACAAAGAGCAGCTTTGTGTCCACCGCTTGTCTGTTCTGGATAAAAACTATCAGCGACAACAATGAAACAATCAGAATTACGACAACCTTTCCTTTAGTCATTTTCGTCATTTTTCGGAGTCCTTCTCTTTCCGTCATCTGTTCTTTCAATACCTAAACGTCCAGATGGTGTGCGCATGACAACACGCACAAAAATATTCAGTCTTGTGCGCAAAGCACAAGATTATGTCCTAACACTACCCTTTGAAATATGCGGCTGCTGTCGGGGCGGTATCTGCAATCCGGAAAATGGCCCGCCGAAACATTCTACCAATTAACGCCATGGCATCCGTTCATAAAGGCTGCCAGCGCAAAAAGGGCGATTGCCAAAACATACTTGTAAATTGAACTTGCTTTCCTGTTAAATTCCCAATTAATTAGCGTTATAATTGTAAATTCGTTCTTGTCTGCCTTACTGCTGAGCGGCAGGATACGCCAAGACCGCCCGCTCACTTCAATATCGACATTCTCTGTACCTGGTCTTTGCGGATTTCGTATTCTCTCTGGTCAATCTTACCGTCCTTGTAATCCTGTTCTATCTTTTTCATTTCCCGGTTGGCGACATATTCATATCCGCCGCCGGCGGCAACCGCTCCGCCCGCAGCCCCGGCCCCGGCCGAGCCCCACTTGCTCTCACAGCCGCCGCACATAAGGAACAAAGAAAGCACGAACATTGCCGTTAATGTTAATATAGTCTTCTTCATACAATTCTCCTTATCTGTAAAAAACCGTATTTTACTCTGCCCCACATTACCTTACTGCGAAAACTCAATTCTCTCGAACGCCGTGGCATCGCCGCATGGTGAAGTGTGCGACTCCCTTTCGAACAAACTGCTGCCTCGGACCTACGGAGAGACAACCCTCACGGTGAATACCGTCGAGGTCGGCTCCCCGGTTTCCGGGGTGCCCAGCACACGGATCCCATACTCACCGAGAGCGGCATTCTGAGGCGCAGCAATCCTGAGCTGCACATCAGGTTTGTCGCTCGCCTTGATAATAACGCTCGTCGGCTCGACGCTGATGCCTGTGAACGCTTCGATTTGCAGCTTAACATCCTGCTTAAAATAATCGCCCCTCTCCAGCGAGACGGTAACGCTTTGGGTTTGACCCTGTTTGATCTCCGTGTTGAACATCGAAATCGTCCCCTACGGAACCGTCGAGATGCCTGATTATCGCCGAATCTATGGGTGTAGAGTAGGTAATCTCAGCCCACTGATCTGTGGGTCCTTCGGTTGCTCCCCAGACCATTGTGCACAGGTGATCCACAGTTGGCGTGGTAGGCGCCACATAATTATCACCAGGAATTGGACCTGGGCCAAAACCACCGTATCCGCCATGGGAGATGGGGACCGGCTCCCACTGTCCCCAACCATTCAGAGTAACACCCGGAACGGTCTCGCCCGCAGCCGTACCGAAATCTACTCGAAGAGTCGGGACCGCCTGTGCCGAGCCTGCACACACAAGCAAGGCGACTGCAACAAATACTACTAATTTCTTCATACTTTTCATCTCCTTTTTTCCACCTGCTGTTTCCGTGCTTCCCTTTCTTCAAATCCTTTCGAACAGTGGTCCATCTAAAATAAGATCAATCTTGCCGGGCAGGAACGTCCTGTCCACACGCGCAATCCTTACTTATTAACTCGCAATTTTCACTTTTAACAGCGCACCAAACCAAATCGAACGTCGCAAGAATCCCTGCGATGTCCGAACACACTGCACAGTCAAATTGGGGACA
Organism: Sedimentisphaerales bacterium; assembly: GCA_041322395.1. GTDB lineage: Bacteria > Planctomycetota > Phycisphaerae > Sedimentisphaerales > Anaerobacaceae > JAFGCD01. The sequence goes on along the minus strand of JBGLNQ010000001.1, from coordinate 495,479 downwards.
ACCTTGTCGAGGAAAAGGTCCGCACCGCCCTGTATGAGCCTTTTCACCATACCTCCATGTAGTTCCGATAATATACACTAACTCACCGCCCTTGTCAAGAAAAAAATGTTAAACTGGGCAATTTTATTTTCCGAGCAACCGGCAACTGGCAATTGGCATTACTTGTAAAATCTGCTATTTCAAAGACTTATAAGATTTCAAGGGATTGATTTTACCTATGTTGACGTAACTAAAAAATCTGGCTCTTCCGAAATGAGTAGGTGAATTACCGGCATCGAACGACCGAGAAAAATCGTTCGGGGCCCCCACGCAAGCGGCCCTTGGGCAGAGGCACAGATTTCCCCCCACATGCCCAAATCTGAGCCTCTGCCCAAACGATTTTTTTCTCTAAGAACCTCCAATGCTCCGATTTGTTTGGCCCACGTTCGGTAAATCACCGGGCGCCGGGCGCGGGGGTCGTGTTTTTGCTTGCATGAGGCGGCGTCATCTGTTATACTAAAGTTTTATCATGCGAAGAGTCGCTCGCGGCTTTGCACGCAAATCAGGGATGGCGCTTTTACCGGCAGAGGATGTGGATTACAGGCCTGCGGACGCACGCGCAGTGTGTTTGATATGTTTTGTTCTGCGGATGTTTGCTTTTAGCGTCGGCGGATGTGAAAGGAGATAAGTGATGAGAACATTATTGAGTTTTGTTGTTTTTAGCGGCCTTGTGTTCGGTGTCTGCGGTGCAGCGGATGCCGGGGTATGGAAGTGGAACGATGATTTCATAGCGGCGTTTGTCGATGCCGAGGGTATTAACCGCCATCCCGGTTCTGCGGAGCCGGGCGAGCAATTCGACGGGCAGATGACGGGAACTCTTGATGTTGGCGGGCCGGGCGTCGATGTTTATTACCATCTCGTTGACGGAGCAGGTAATCCGGTGGATAATTCGGTGGCCGGGCTGGAGGTCTGGAAGCCGGGCGGCGCGAACTGGCTGGGTCAGGGTCCGACGAGCGGCTTGGGGCTTGTCACGCAATGGAGTACGGCCCTGCATATGGATGCAACGGGGCTCGATTCGTGCGAAATTCCGCTATGGTATAAGAGGGGCGCCGGTCCGATTGATGTGCGGGTATTCCTTGTAACAGGCACTGCGGTCGGCTGGACGGAGACGCAGACGGATTCCGCGACGGTGACGCTCAATCAAGGCGAGGGGGTCAAGCTGGTGGTGGATTTGACGGCTGTTCCGGATATTACTCGAATGGCGAAAGTCGGGGTCGTGGTGGAGGCTCACGACGGCGTTATGGAGGGCGAAGAAGTCACGCTGCATATAGGGTCGGTTGCGGTGGAGACGGTGAAGATGGAGAATTACGGCCCCAACAGCGCTTATAGATGGCTCGACACGGCCGAGCAGGCGTACAGCGCTGCCTATCAAGCGAGCTATTCTTATGACGACGCGAATGTGGTGGTTACTTACAACACGGTGGGCCTGGAGTTGAGGGGCACGCTGACCGCCGAAAATCTCAAACCCAATTTCGCCTACCAGTTCAAGCTGCTGGGCGAGCCGACGCATCAATACGGCGATACGAATTACGGCAGCAACGAGCTGATCGGGCTTAACGGGCGATGGTGGGAGCAAGAGTGGACGGGTTCATCATGGACGACGGGATGGAACCTTAACAATAAGGGAGACGGCTCATCGCCGAACCCGAATGATATTGTCTATTACGCCAGGCGTGACCTGGCCGACCCGATTGGCGGCAGCACTACCGGGCTAAGGTACAAGTATATCGCTTACCGAGTGTTCAAATACTTCATCACCGACGAGTACGGAAACGCAACGATCGAGTACACACTTGACAACTGCTATCACGTCCTGTGGAAGACGTCGCAGCATTCTCCCGGCTCAAACGACGGCCCGGTTGCCTCGCATACCTTCGATGTCGATCCGTCCGCCCATACGCAGTACGACACGGATTACCCGGAGAAGACCGTTGGTGTGTTCGGGGAATGGGAGCGTCTTCCGAAGGACGGCATCGGACTGCGTCCGGGTGACTACACATGCGATGCGCTGCTGACCGAAGAATCGTTTCACGGCAGCGGCCTGCAGGGCTACTGGGCGCACGCGATGAAAGGCGGCATAGAGTTTACGATCCTTCCTGAAGCAGAGTGCACCTCACCAATTAAGGGCGACCTCAATGACGACTGCAAGGTGGACTTGAAAGATATGGCAGAATTAGCTAAAGTGTGGCTGCAGTGCAACCTCAACCCGCCGGAAGCCTGTTTCGAATAAGTAACCGGTGCTACACTGCGATGAAGAATGGGCCGGCCAGGCAAGGTGAGAGTGCGGGATAATAACGAGGGCGATACTTGTGTGCGGGGGCACACTAACTATTGATGAGCTTATAAGCCCTGAGCAGTTCGGCTACGCTCCAGGCTTGTGCGATGCAGCCTCTCGGCGTGTGCGGGGCGTCGCCGTCGAATATCTCCGAGACACTGCCGAGGCAGGCGTCCTCGGTGAGGTGTTCGAGCAGGGGCTCGATGAATTCCAGGGCGGTCTTCCGGCTCTTCTTGCTGAATCCATTGACTTTAAGATAAGCCTCGATGAAAGGCCCCATCAGGAACGCCCATACGGTTCCCTGGTGATAGGCTTCGTCACGCTGGCGGGGTGTCCCCGTACAGATGCCCCTGTAATTTTTGTCGTCCCTGCTGAGGGTTCGCAGGCCGAACGGAGTGAGCAGTTCAGCGGCGACCGCCGACACGACGCCTTTTTGCTCGCGCAGCTTCAGCGGCGAGTAGGGCAGTGAGACCGCGAATATCTGGTTGGGGCGAAAGCTCGAATCGATCGATCTGTCGGGCAGGATGCAGTCGTTGAGGCATTGCTTCCGGTCGTTCCAGAATAGCGATCTGAAGCTCTCGCCCGCCGTCTCGGCCATGGCTTCATAACGCCGGGTATTCTCCTCGTTTCTCCCGGCATAGAACCTCGCCAAAAGACACAAGGCATTGTGCCACAAAGCGTTCACCTCGACCGGCTTGCCGTATCTCGGTGTGAATGCCTTATGGTCGTGCTTGGCGTCCATCCACGTCAACTGGGTCTCGCTGTCGCCGGCGCTTATCAGGCCGTCGGTATCGGCGTGGATGTCGAAACGAGTGCCCTTCTCGTACGAGTCTATGACCCAGCGGATAACGGGCAGCAGGTACTGGGCGAATGTGTGCGAATCCCCCGTGGCGTTGAGGTATTGAAACGACGCGTTAATGAACCAGAGAGAAGCATCGACACTGTTGAAATGCGTAATATCGCCCCTGTCGTCGAAGCGGTTTGGAATCATCCCTTCGTCGGCCCTCACGGCGAAAGTGGTGAGCACTGTTTTGGCCTCCTCGAACCTCTCGGTTTCAAGCAGCAGGCCCGGCAGGGCGATGAAGGCGTCGCGACCCCAATCGGCGAACCACGGGTAGCCGGCCAGAACCGTAACGCCGGAATTTTTCTCCTCGGCGCGTTTTGTTATGAACTGGTCCGCGGCCAGACATAGCGCCTTGAGTTTTCGGTCGGAGTCTTTTCTCGCCGAGCTTATGATGGTGCGATGGTGAGCGGTGAGTTCATTGCGCAGCGAGTCGGCGTCAATATCGCTCGGACGGGCGTCCCTCAAGCCGGAGTTCAGGTTTGCCAGAAATACGATTCTTTTCGGCTCGGTTAAGTCAATCCGGAAGAAACCCGGAGTCCAAAGGTCCTCGGTCCACCCCTGCCCTCGCTCCTTGTTCACGCGATAGACGAAATTGAACCACCATTGCTCGTCCTTCTCGAATGTCGAGCAGGGGCACTTCAGGAACAGTTCGCAACTGCCGGGCGTTTGCTGTCTGACGGCGACCCCTTCGTCTTCGTACTCGGACGCAAGCGTCGCATAAGACTTCTGCAGGCCGTGGAAGTCCCTCAGCCCCACAAAAGGCCTGATAACAAACTCCGACGTCCGGCTGACCTGCTTGAAATCGTACTCCACAATCACGGTATCGCAGTTGCGGGCCAGATACACCGACTTTGTCAGCCGACAATTCTCGAATTCATAGTCGAAATGCACGCCTGCATCTCGCCGGAAATTCCGGATGCCGGTAAAGCCGAGAGGTGCGAATTTATCGGCGAATTCAAACGTCGAAAGATTGAGAACCTGCTCGGCATTCGGGGCAGAAAGCGTCTCGTAAGCCCCCGGCCCCTTGGAAATTACCATCTCGAGGCAATTCGACAGGGCCATGACCCTGTTCACCGGAGGATTGAGAGAGCCGACCAGCAGGGCGTGATAGCTGCTCGTATTGCACCCGACCACGGTAGATGATGCATAGCCGCCGCGTCCGTTAGTAAGGAGCCATTCTTTTTGCAGAAGCTCGTCGAGGGGTTTGTCCGTTGTCGGCAGTGAAAGAATTGTCCCTGTTTCGGCTTGCTGCAAAGTTATCAAGTTCTATTTCCCCAAAGATGCGTGCGAAGCGGGCGGCTGATTCCCGTCTCGACCGGATTGCTGTTCTCAACATATCGGCTGAAGGCCCGCCGATTCGGCCACTGGCGACAAATTGAAGGATTCGTCCTCTTTTGCCGTCTCGCCACACCGGCTTTGCAGGTTATCCAGCACGTTCATGAAGTTTATGTATGAGTCGTAGGGCGAGTCATAAGGGTTAAAGTACTTATGAACATCTCCGTCGGCGAAGTACTTCGTGCACATATAGTAGAAGTGGTCCGAAGCCTGCAGTTTTCGCCAGTCCGATAGTATCTCCGGGTCCTGCGAGCTTTTCACCTGCCTTTCGAGGCGATACAACTCGTGTATTGCGTTCGACTGCATGGCGTTTCCGAGCCAGGCGGAAAGGTCTCTTTCGGTATCGGCCCAGCTTATGATGTGCGGGACATCGACGGTATCGACCGGATGAAAAGCCTCGACAACCTCGCTGGGCGTCTTGAAATTGTTGTCCGGATGCGCCAGAATCTTTTCAGGCATGTGTTTCACAAAATCGAATATGCCGGTATCCTCCCACTGGTGCTCGCCGAAGGTTTCATAGTCCATAAACAGATTGACTACGTTGCCGTTTCCGTTGACATCGTTAATCCAACCGGCGAATTTCTCCGCGGTCAAAGGCCATTCGGGCCAATCGCGGTTCGAAAATCTAAACGCGATGTCGTCGCTGAGCGAATAGTTCTTAAGCAGAAGCTTCAGATGCCGGCAGTTTTTGGGCCGGTACAGAAAATCGGGGCTTCTGTCTCCGAGGATATGGTCGGCGCCTTCGGTGATGATGCCGTCGAACTGTCCCATGGCTTCGATGAGCGCGGCCAACTCGTTGTTGTATATCAACTCCGTGTTCCTGAAGACCTTTGGCGTCTGGCCGAAGAAATGCTTAATGACGTCCGTATGCTTCTCGATCTGTGCGAGGAACTCCCTGCGAGAGTACAGAAAACTGAGGCTGTGGTAGTAAGTCTCGCCAAGGAACTCGACGCACCCCGTCTCGGCAAGGGCGTCGAACGTGCTGAGCACTTCAGGCGAGTAGCGCTGCAGCTGTTCGAGCAGAACGCCGGTGACGCTGTAGGCGACTTTGAACCTGCCGTCGAACTTGCGTATTAAGTCAAGAAGCAGACGATTCGCCGGAAGGTAGCATTTATTCGCGACCTTTCGGCAGACAGACCCGTTCTTGAAATCATCGAAATACTCGTGGTTGTTGTCGAATACGGTATAGTGTCTCAGCCTCAAAGGCTGGTGCACCTGGAAGTAAAAACAAACTGACGGCATAAGTCCTGTCCTGTTAAGAGCTTGTCGGATATATTGTTCCAACCCCACGGCCTGATCGTCTTCTCAGGCCGTAACAAGCATGTCTTGGTAGATTCGGGCGCACTTTTCCGCGCTGTCTCGCCACCGAAGCTTTCTGACCTCGAAATTGCCGTGACTCTTGAGAGTCATTTGCAGCGGCGGGTACTTAAGAACGGCGACGACTTTGTTTGCAATTTCATTGACATCCCAAAAGTCAACTTTCAATGCGTGAAGGAGAACCTCGGAGACGCCGCTCTGCTTGCTGATAATTACGGGCACATCGTTGTCGAGGGCTTCGAGAGGAGCGATCCCGAAAGGCTCGGAGACAGAAGGCATCACATAGAGGTCGGCCATCTTGTATATCTTCTGAACGTCCTGGCCCCTGAGGAATCCGGTAAAGAGCACCTTGTGCCCGATTCCAAGTTCGGCGGCCAATTCGATTGCCCTGTGCATCATATCGCCCGACCCGGCCATGACGAACTTGACATTGTTCATAACCTCCAGAACCTTTTTCGCCGCGTACAGGAAATACTCCGGGCCCTTCTGCATGGTGATTCGACCGAGGAAAAGCACGATTTTTTCGTCGCTGCGGATGCCGGTCTCGGCCAGTGACCAGTCTCCATTGCCGCTTCGCTCGACACCGTTGTGAACGACTTCGACCTTGTCACCGCTGATGCCGTACCTGCCGATAATGATGCTTCTTGTAAAATGGCTTACGGCAATTACCTTGTCGGCACGCTGCATGCCCTGCCGCTCGATATCATATACCATTTGGTTGACATGCTCGCCGCTGCGGTCGAATTCCGTCGAGTGAACGTGCACGATCAGGGGCTTGCCGGTGATTGCCGCAGAGGCGATGCCCGCCGGGTATGTCATCCAGTCATGCGCGTGAATAATGTCGAAATCCTCGTCCCTGGCAAGCTCAACCGCAAGGGCGGCATAGCGGTGAATCTCGCTGTAAAGGTCGCTGCCGTAATCGGATTCAAGGTTAATTGCTGATTCGGCCTCTCCGCCGTGCGCTAATCGCTTCCGCCTGAGGGTGTCTTCAATTCTCTGCTGATAACTTTCCGGCGTGGCATAAGGTTTGAGATCAGACTCAATTGTGCGAAATTCTACGTTTTTGAGTTCGTCGATTCTAAAAGATGGGGACACGCTCCTTGAACTTGGATTCAGCAATTTGACGTGCGTAGCGTATTGGCTCTGAACCGATTTAGGCAGTACGAACGTGACGTGTATGCCCATCTGGTCCATTGCTTTTGTGAGTCCATAACAGGCCGTCCCGAGCCCGCCGCTTATAAACGGCGGAAACTCCCAACCCAACATAAAGACCCGTAATGATTCCCCCTTTTGATTTAGTCTCATAATCGCTCGTGCCAAGAAACGTAATGCAAGGTTGCCCCAATAAAGCCACTGTTAAATTCAATACACACACCCGGATATTCAGCCCACGCCACACAAGTTAGCGGACTACCGACTACAAGAACCTATCGGCCATAACCTGCGATGGCTTAACATCCGGCACGCAAAAAACAGCATTTTAAAGCAAGTCTGCATAGTATAAATCGGGGTTTTCAGTGTCATACGTCCAGAAAATCTTGGAAAAATGATGAATTTTGTGTGCTAACCGGAATATTATGGGCGTAAGGGAAATTCGCCATATTTGTGAAAAATTCCGGGTTTCTTGCGGACCGAGACCCTTTTGAGGAGCAAACTTGTAATTATAAGGTGTAGAGGGCCTGAACCGGGTTATTTAGGCCCCGATACGCTTGCTAAGCGCATTGAAAAACTGTTCCACCAGCCAAGCTGGCGGAACAGCTTAATTCAAACATGACCGTTGTGAACGTAAAACCAGTGCTCACAGATACTTAGGTTGGTCCGGCCTACAGATCCTGCGGTTTGATGGTGCTGCGGCGGTTGGCCTGAGTTCTGGCAACGGCACTGTCGAGCAGGCAATAGACCTTCTCGCTGATTGCTTCAAGAGCGTCCGATGAGGTCATCATCTTCTTGCTCTTGATGTAAGCCTTTACCTTACTTGCTACAATCAAAGATTCTCTTTTTTTTGCCATTTCTTTAAATCCTCCATGCTATAGAGAGTTAAAAAAGTATTAGTCCGGTATCTTAATCCTTAAGCCCGGTACGCTGTTCAGGCGTCCAAATTACACGGATGAATACGATTTGCAACAAAAAAATTCGGCAAAAAAGCAAAATTTTAGTATCGTCCCAAAGTTTGTGGGGAAAATACTATCGGGCAAAAAAACGTTTATCGCATTAGGGCTGCCTGCAAGGAGAAATTTCTCTTTATTATGCCGTTTTTTTAATAACCCGCGAGGTTCTTTTTGACGAGTATATCCGGGAACGTATGGTTCTTGCCCGTTTTTGGCTGTTGGTTGAGGCGAGAATCGGTTAATAATTTCAATGGTGAAAAGGCCCGATAGAGGGCGAGATTTGTTACGGAGTAATATGATGGCAAAGCGTTCGAAAAAGAAACGCGATTCACAGGCTAAGATGCAGGGATATGTGGTTGTCGCCTTCGCCGCCGACGCCGAACAGGCCATGGACTACGAGAGCCTCTTGAAAGCCAACGAGGTCCCCGTCGAAGTGGCGGAGCAGGCCGACCAAATGGGCAACCGCGAGATTGCGATTTTGGTGCCCGACGAATTCCTCGACGAGGCGCATGTGATAATCGAGTCGCAGGATGCCTACGACGATTTCTACGACCTGGCGCTGGACAACGAGGACGAGGACGATTTCGACAGCGACATCCTCGAAGACGATTTCTAATATCCGCCCAATCAGGACATTGCTCCGGCTTCCAGGGCGAGTGTGTGCTTGTTTCTCGCGAGAAGCTCATGCCCGTCGATAAGTGAATCAATACCATTACAGGGCTCGGATACGATGGCAAAGAAAGAATCGAAAGAACGTCGTCACGGTGACGGCCGCAGAATGAGTGTTGTTGACAGGCGCCTCGGCCTGGACCGCCGTCGAGGACCAGGCCGCAGGCTCAGCGACGACCGCAAGGCCGCAGAGGAAGGACGAATGTCGGATGAGCAGTTTCAGTTCCTGCTCGCCATTGAAGAATACAAAAGATCCAACTCGCGTCCCTTCCCCACCTGGACGGAAGTCCTCGACGTTATAAAAGCACTCGGCTACAGAAAAGTGGCCGAACCACAAACGCTCGACCAGCCCGTAGAGGAAGACGAACAAATCAAAGTCCCCCTCGGAACATGGCAAGACTAAGAGGCTCTAACAAAACCTCATAGCCGTGTGTCTGGATTCCCGCTTTCGCGGGAATGACAGCATTAGGCACTCGGTGTTTCAGGTTTTGTTATACCGACTAAAATTCCACTCTCTTCATTCTGCTTTCACCATTCTAATTTTCTACCCGCTTTCAGCCTACTACCCTGTAACAATCGAATCTATGAGTTGTCATTCCGCACTTGATGCGGAATCCATTTCTGCAACAGGTGGATTCCCGCTTCCGCGGGAATGACAAGCCACAAAAACAAATGTTGTGAGGTACTACTCTCCCAATGCTACTTTCTACCTCTTCCCCAACCATCGTCTCTTATCCGTCCTCTATCTTCAGTTCCCGCCCGCGCGTACCGAGGCCATCCCCACCAGGGGCCCATGGGGCTTGCCCTCGCCTTCCAACAACGCCCCCAATCCCATAGCGCAAATCCGCTTAATCATTCAATACTTGTGCCCTGGCTATTAGCCTTATCGTTCTTCTCACCCCTCAACTACCGCCCAAAAATTCCGTTCAATCAACATCCAACATAGGACATCCACCTGCCCCGAGGGGGAAAAACGAACCCTGGATCGCAAAATGTCAAAATGGGGAATTGTCTTGACAAACGGTTGTGCTTATGGCATCATGCTTTCTTTATTGAAAACTGGTTATTGAACTTTAAGAGGTGGTTTTGTCGGGTCGGTCAGACGTTGAAACCGTCGGCGAAGGCATCCCAGAATCATTGCAAGGAGAAAAGTTATGAAGAACGATGGGATTTCAAGACGCGATTTTATGCGCACCACATCGGTGGTTGCGGCCGGCACGATTGCCGGAACGCTGGCCGGCGACGGACAGGCCGCCAAGGAGGACACATCCAAGATTGTCAATTACAACGAGAAAATGCACTATCGTCGTCTCGGCAAGACGAACCTGATGGTTTCCGAGATCAGCCTCGGGGGGCACTGGAAGAATCGCAACGCCGGGCGATACTGGGATAGCTTCAAGAACAACGAAGTTCCCGCTGACGTCGCCAAAAATCGCGGCGAGGTAGTCAGCGCCTGCATCGAGACCGGCATTAACTACCTCGATATCACCACCGCCGCCGAGTGCCTTTGCTACGGCTCGGCTCTAAAGGGCCGACGCGAAAAGATGATTGTCGGCGCCGATATCCACAACCTCGGCCCCCGCAATTCGGGCTACTGCAACGTCAAAGACCAGACACGCAACGTCGATACATGCCTGCAGCACCTGCAGACCGATTACCTCGACATCTGGCGTCCACAGGCGAAGATGGACGGCTCGAATACCGACGCCGAGGTAGAGTCTCTCATAGAGACGTTCGAGAAGCTCCACAAGGCCGGCAAGGTCCGCCATCTCGGCATGTCGTCTCATCGCAGGCCCTGGATAGAGCACGTCCTCGATAAGTATCCCCAGTTCGAGATGGTAATCTTCCCCTGCAGCGCCAAGACCAGAGAAAAGGGCCAGGAACCCATCGGCGGCAACGTCGAGGAAGTCAACCCGGGCCACGGCTCGGACCAGACACAGAGCATCTTCAAGACCGTGCTCGAACGCAACGTCGGCATTGTGACGATTAAGCCGTTCTTCGGCGGAAGCCTCTTCGCGAGCTGCGGCAAGGTCCAGTTCCCGGTGATGGGCGTCGGCAGTAAGGATGAAAACGACATGGCCCGGCTGACTCTCCAGTGCATCCTCGCCAATAAGGCGATCACCGCTGCGGTTCCGGGCCTGTCAACGCCCTACGAAGTGGAGAACGCCGCTCGCGCCTCTTATACCCGTCCGTTAGGTCAGTCTGCCGCCGAGAAGGAATGGCTGATGGAGATTACCGACAGGCAATGGGCCAACCTCCCGGCCGACTACCAGTGGCTACGCGAATGGGAAGTCGTTTAGCGACTAATTCGTAATCGAAAACAAGGCGGCCGCTTGCAGGCTCGCCTTCGAAAATGAATATCGAACAAGAACAGCGGCGGGTGCTAATCAGCACCTGCCGCTTTGGCATAGGCTTGAAATGAAGGAGAATAGCAGTGGCATCGAGAAGCCGAAGTAATGTCAGAGCGTCATTCGGAATGCTGGTTGTTGCCGGATTGGCATGTGTCGTGGTGATTTGTTTGGCCGGGCGGTTGCAGGCCGAAAGAGGCGCCGAGGAAAAGGCCGGCGGCAACAGCAAGTGCTACGTCTGCCACGCCGGGATGAAAACCGAGGAGCTTACCACAAATCACCTGGCGATGGAAGTTACATGCGACAAGTGCCACGGCCCCTCGATAGAGCACATGCACGACGAGATGCTGATGACCGAGCCGGATGTCCTCTTCGGTCGTTCCCAGGTGGTCGCCTTCTGCATGAAATGCCATGAAGGGCACGAAAATCCCGAAAAGGTCGAGGCGTTTTGCCAGGAATGGGCCGCAAGGATGCGCCCGAACGGGCGGAATATCACGGACGATTCGGTTTGCACCGATTGCCACGGAACACACAATATCGCCAACAAAATAGGCGCTGAAATTGAGCAGCAGAAGGAACAGCAGTGGCTGGCGGCTTTTAACGGCAGCGATTTGACCGGGTGGAAGCCTTCGGGAGGCGCTTCGTGGAACGTCAGGATGGGACGAATCTACGCCACGCCCTCAGCCGATGGCAAGCCCGCCAGCCTCTGGAGCGACGCTGAATACGACGATTACCTGATGGCCGTTACCTTCCGAGTCGAGCGCCCTGTCGATGCGGGAATCTGGGTTCGCAGCGATGGTTCCAGGCCGGGCGTGCGAGTCGAGATACTCCAAAACGCTGAGCCGAAGGCCCATTCGGGCAGCGTACTCGTGATCAATCCAAGGGCCAACGTTGCGATACTCTACAGGGACGTCCGCACTTACGGATTTAAGGAGCAATACTACAACCAGGCCCGCGAGCTTGGCGTTCTGTTCTTCAGGTACGATTTAGATAACAAGCCTGTTGTCTCGCAGAATGGCAGCGGGAATATTGAAGTTCGCTTGTTAGATCTGAATTCGAGACTTGATTTGAGCTTCAGTCCCGATGTTCTTGCATTAAGCGTGGCGACGGCGCCTTCGCCGGACAATGAAACAATCGGGACGGTTTTCAAGGTTCCCGTTAATCTCGAGGGTTTCTTCCTCGAGGCGCACATGAAGCTAAGGCCGGTTGATTTCGCGTCCGATGGGCTGTTCCTGTGCGGTGCGTGCCATGGTCCGAAGTTCATCGACGAGAGTGTCTCTCAGGCTCAGGCTGTCGCAGCAAGGGCGGTGCGGATTCTCTCGGCGGAGACGATGGAAGTAAGCGGGGTTGTCTCCGTTGTGGATGCGGACAAATGCGCGGCGTGCCTGACTTGCGTGCGGACGTGTCCGTATAACGTTCCGCAGATAAACTCCGACGGCGTCGCCGAGATCGAGGCGGCAATGTGTCACGGCTGCGGCATCTGCGCATCGGAATGCCCTGCCAAGGCGATTCAACTGATGCACTACAAAGATGCGCAGGTCATCGCCAAGACCGAAGCGCTTCTAAACGAATTGAATGAACTGGTGAAGAATGAGTGAATTCGAGCCGAAAATAGTCGCGTACTGCTGCAATTTCTGTGCGTTCGCCGCGGCAGACCTGGCGGGCGCTATGCGCGTTCAGTATGCTCCGAACGTCAGGATCATTCGGCTGCCCTGTACGGGCAAGATCGATGCGATTGTCCTTATGAAGGCATTTGAAGACGGCGCCGACGGCGTATTCGTGGCGGGGTGCATGGAGGGAGAATGCCACTTCGTGGAAGGCAACCTCCGTGCGAAGAAGAAAGTCGCATACGTCAAGAGGCTTCTCGATGAGGTGGGGACGAACCCGCAAAGAATCGAGATGTTCAATCTTTCTTCGGCTATGGGCGGGCGGTTCGCCGAGATCGTCGAGGAGATGACGCAGAGAATCAAAGAGATCGGCCCCATTTCCGAAGATGGTCCCCCTGGGGGCAGGTCCGCTGTGGACGAGCAGAAAGAACCGGAAAAAGTATGAAAGTCGTCAAACAACAAGAAATAAAGCTCGATAGCAGCTTCGCCGCCGAAATCGCCAAACGTAGCGGCGAGAATGTGTATCTCTGCTATCAGTGCAGGAAGTGCGCTTCGGGCTGTCCGAGCAGGATGTTCATGGACAGCACGCCGACCGAGTTGATGCGGTATGCACAATTAGGAATGGTCGATGAGGCGATGAAGAAGAACACTATCTGGTATTGCCTGTCCTGCGAGACCTGCTCGACGAGGTGTCCTGCGGATATCGATATTGCCCGCGTCATCGATACGATGCGAATTATCGTTCAGGAGAAGAATTTGAAAGCGGATGACAATAAGCTGCCTCTGTTCAACCGGCTGTGGATGACGATGCTCAGGTTTATGGGGCGGGCATACGAGCCTGGTCTCGTCGGTTCGCTGAATTTCCTATCGGGCAAGCCGACGAAAGATATGGCGCTGGGGATGAAAATGATAAAGAAGGGCAAGCTGAAGCTGATTCCCTCTTTCAAGAAGCCGTTTGCGATGATGAAAATGTTCTCGAGGGCAAAGAGACTTAAGAAATGAAGTTAGCATATTATCCAGGCTGTTCACTGCATTCGAGCGGTGCGGAATACGATATCTCGACGCGGAAGGTCTGCGAGGCTCTGGGTATAGAGCTTGTGGAAATCAAGGACTGGATTTGCTGCGGTTCGTCGCCGGCACATCAGAGCGACGATTTGATGTCCGTTGCTTTGCCCGCCAAGAACCTCGCCCAGGTTCGCGAGACGGGGGATTTGAAAGAGGTATGCGCGCCCTGTGCATCGTGCTATTCGCGATTGAAGTCGGCCCAGCAGCGATTGGAGGACGATGATCTTAGGAAAGACGTCGAGACGATAATCGATGCGAATTATCCGGACGATATCGAAGTTCTGCATGCGCTGGACGTGATTACCGAGAAATTCGGAGTCGATGCCGTCGCGGAGAAGGTTGTTCGCAGTCTCGAAGGCGTTAAAGTGGCGTGCTACTACGGCTGTCTTATGACCAGGCCTCCGAAGGTTACGGGCAAGAAGCAATTCGAGAATCCGACTCAGATGGATTCGCTTGTCGAAGCGCTGGGGGCCGAGAGCGTCGATTGGAATATGAAGACCTTCTGCTGCGGGGCGGCGTTTGCTCTGACGAAGACGGAAGTTGTTCTCGAATTGACCGGGAAGATTCTGGCCGACGCCAAATCGGTCGGGACCGACGTTATTTCGGTCGGCTGCCCGCTGTGCCACGCCAATCTCGACGGCAGGCAGACGCAGATTAACAGCAAGTTCAATACGAATTTCAATATACCCATATTCTATTTCACCGAGCTTATGGGCCTGGCGCTGGGGATTGACGCTAAAGACCTTGGCGTTTTCAAGCATATCACCGAGGTTGGGGATTTTCTCAAAGAAAGGGCACTAATATGATCGTTGCCGACAGGAAGCCGATTGAAGAGATACTCAATTCGATAAAAGATTACGAAAGAATAATGCTGGCCGGGTGCGGCGGGTGCGTGACTATCTGCTTCTCCGGCGGCGCCAAGGCGGTCGAATTGCTGGCGTCGCAGATAAAGATGGCGAGGGAAAAAGAAGGCCGACCGATTGAGATTATCGAATGCACGCCTGAGAGGCAGTGCGAATATGAGTTTATCGACGAACTGAAGGAGCAACTTGCATCGGGCCCGGCCACAGGGGTCGATGCAGTGCTCTCGATTGCCTGCGGCGTGGGCGTGCAGGCGATGAACGAGCGGCATCCGGATACGATAACGCTTCCAGGCTTGAATACGAAGTTTATGGGCTATCCGATCGAGCATGCCGTCTGGGATGAAAGATGCGCCGGCTGCGGCGACTGCGTTCTGGAATGGACGGGGGGCTTATGCCCGATTGCCAGATGCGCCAAGAAGCTGCTGAACGGGCCTTGTGGGGGGTCGGCGGACGGCAAGTGCGAGGTCGATAAGGATACCGACTGCGTGTGGCAACTGATTTACGACCGGCTTAAGAAGCTGGGCAAGCTCGATAATCTTAAAGTTGTAAGAAAGCCTAAAGACTGGCGGACGAGCACTAACGCCGGGCAGCGAAGAACGAAGTTCGAAGAGGCGATGCTATGAAATCAGGCAGTAAGTTGGAAAAGGTTTTTGCGGCGGGTGAATTCGCGGTGACGGCTGAGTTGGGCCCGCCCCAGAATGCGAACGCCGAAGCGGTAAAGAAGAAAGCGCAATACTGCCTCGGAAACGTCGATGGCGCCAATATTACCGACAACCAGACGGCGATAGTTAGAATGTCCAGCATTGCCGCTGCTGCTATTGCGATATCGTGCGGGGTCGAGCCGGTCGTGCAGATGGTCTGCAGGGACAGGAATAGAATCGCAATGCAAAGCGATATCCTCGGGGCGGCGGCTTTGGGCGTGAAGAATCTGCTTTGTCTTTCCGGCGACCACCAGAAATTCGGGAACCACCCCGAGTCGGCGAATGTTTTCGATTTGGATTCGGTGCAGTTAATAGCCATGGTTAAAAAGATGAGGGATGAGAAGCAGTTTCTCTCGGGCGACCCTATAAAGGAGCATGAGCCGAGGCTGTTTATCGGGGCGGTGGAGAATCCTTTTGCAGACCCGTTCGAGTTCAGGGTGCCGCGGCTGGCTAAGAAGATTGCGGCGGGGGCCGATTTCATTCAGACGCAGTGCGTATTCGACGTGGAGAAATTCGCCAGGTGGATGAAGCTCGTTGCTGACGAAGGGCTGCATGAGAAAGTGTATATCATGGCGGGCTTAACGCCGGTGCGGTCGCACAGGGCGCTTCGGTATATGAAGACGGAAGTGGCAGGGAGATGATCGAGCAGGTTAGGAATATCGAGGGGGTTGCGGGGATTCATCTTATGCCTATAGGCTGGGAGAGCATTACGCCGGTGATTTGCGAACGGGCAGGCCTGCTGCCTCGGCCGAAGGTTTAGCTCCGAACGGCTTGTAAGACGTATCGCGGAGGGCTCCCGGTGGAGGAGGTAGAGATAAGGTGTTGAAATGGGTAGGTGGAATTGCATAAGGAAGGACATGGCCTTACACTTACTGAAAAAATCTGAAAGGTAAAGTCATAATGAAAAAGATTTATATGTTGGTTATCCCAGCTTTATTATTGGGAGCGCATCTGACGGCGGCGAGGGCTGCCGAGGAGAAAAAGGCGAAGGAGCTAATCTGGGGGTGCGAGTTTAAAAGCGTAGCCATTTCGGTCAATCCTAAAAAAAGCCGGTATAGGATGGGGGAGAAAATTGAGGTGATAGTTTCTATTAGAAATGTTGGTGAGGAAGAGGCAAAGGTAATCAGTACGGGAGGATTTATCCAAAATTATAGACTGGTTTTATTCGACATAAAGGGCCGGCCTGCGGGAAAAACTGAACGGGCTGAGAACTTTGAGGCCTCCCTTGGGCGAAAGCGTGATACGCCTTCGTCGGGCTCGCTGACTCGACTTAATCCGGGGGAAACATTCGAGCATTTCCAAAATATCTCATTGAATGATTGGATCAAGATTGAAAAAGATGGGACTTACTTTCTGGTTGTAATGTGCAAGCTGAAAGGGTCATGGGACGAAGGTTTCATGATTTCCAATACGGCAAAGATTATCATAACCAACAGTGAGAATCAGTCGTCTCCTGATCAGCATTACACGCCAAGCGAAAACAACACCCTCGGACAAGACCGTCGTCTTGAAGCAGGAAAGTATTTAGTAATCGGGGGATTGTGCGCAATATTGATTTTGGGTAGTATCGCATTGCTAAAAAAGGCAAGCAGCCGAAGCAAATAGCTCCATTCAAAAAATCCATAGTCGTTTTCCGCATTGCCTATGGTCTGGTATGTCCCGGTTTAGATAAAAAGAAAACTTCTCGCAAAAGATGAACGGATTCGTTTGCAGGCAGCTTTGGAACTGAACCAACCGCTTGCGACGGCCTATTATATGAAGGAACGCTTTCGGCTGCCGACAGAACGAGCCAGCCTGCGGGCGAGGCCGAGCCTTTTGCCTGCCGGCAGCCCAAAGGCGATAAACGCATCTCCCGGATACATAGAGCGCGTTATTGCAGCGTAAGTAGCGTTGTAGTACTAAAGAATCGCCAGATTCTTTCGGGCCTGGAAGGCTTCATCCGTGCCGGGGGAATCGGTTACGATGGCCCTGTATATCGCCTCAGCCTGCTCATATTGGTATTTCTGCTTATACGTCTCTGCCTGCTCCAGTTGGGCTGATGCAGCTCCAACTGCTTTGCCCTCCAGCCCAATCGCCCCGATCAACGCCAAAACGATAACTGCGAAATGCATGCTTCTGCACATAACTCATACCTCCCTAATAAATGCCTTCATTAACTGCAAACAGCCTATTCGTCCCAAAAACACACTCGGCGCGCCTGGACGATATCCGAAATACGCTGTATGCTACCCGCTAAACGCTATCCGAACCACTCGCCGCCCACCTTCGCAGACACACCGCCGAAAAACCCCGGCCCGGCCGAAAACTACATCAATAAACGTCTCGCGATGTCCAAATTATCCCAGTTGCCGCTAAATCGCTAGGTATTCTCAAAAATACCCTCCATTCAGAGGCTTGCCAACAAAAAAATGAAAGGATTATTGCCCTCCCCTTGTCCCCCCCAACTCGCCGCTTGTGCTGATGCCTTTGAGATACAGCCTGGGTATCAACTCCTCGATAGTCCCGGGTCGATTAGTTTTATGTATGCCTTTGCGAGGGCGTCTCCGATTAGGAAATAGCTTTCTGCGTTTCCGAACCAGTGGTGGCCGTGGCCTTTGTTGGGTGATTCCTCGGCCGGTCGTGCGAAGTCGTGCGTGATGACAAAGGCGGCGTTTTTGATTCTTTTGGCGCCTTCTTCCTGGGCCTTTCTAAACGCCGCCATATTGCCTTTCGCATCCTGGCCCCCGTTGCCGAGTTCGCCGATGATGACGGGCAGATTCGGTGCGTTGAACTCTTTGCGAACGTCTTTTGCGAGGTTGACGAGATTGTCGGCGTATTGCGGTATCGCCTCGGGTGTGCACATATCGTTCCAGCCCTGCATCCAGATAAAACCTGCGATTTCGTATTTACGCCCGGCGAGGTCTGGGAAGGTTTTGTGCATATTGTCGAGCGTCTTGCGGACGTCTTCGATCATCCTGGTATAGAACTCCCCGACTGTTCCGGACGAACTGGGCGGACGGAATTCCTTGAAGAGGCTCTTGCCTCCCCATGCGGTCTTTATGAGCAGCACCGGCTCGGGGTAGTAGTCTCCGACGACATGGCCGAACTGAAGCTCGGGGCCGATATGGCTCGAACCGCCGTAACCTGTGTATCCGATGGTCAGACCGCCGAAGCGTTCTCTAAAGGCTATTTTAACATCGCTGCGCACGACCCATTGGCCTTTATCGTCCTTCAAGTGCTTGTAGAGATGTGCCTTCTTGGGGTTTTTCATCGTGTTAACGAGATTGCCCTTTCCTGAGTTGTAGGACTGTGGATCATCCATCTCGACAACGCCCTGACCTTCCATATTGGACTGCCCCGCAAGGATAAAGACCTTAACCGGTTTGAGGCCGGGTCCTGATTCTCGCCCGTTCGCAGCGGTTAACAAACATAATACCAGAACTATGGAAGATACATGTTTCATACAATGTCCTTTTCAATTTGAGTCGTTCGATCAATTGTCATTATAACAACAGGATCGAAAAGCAAGGGCCCGGATCGTGCGAGCACGGTTTTCAGTTTTTCGGGCGCGAACGGCTTTTGGCATGAGGCTCATGCGGGATTTGGCGGGCCCTGTCACTTCACTGAGAAATGCTGCGTCTGTGGCGACGTATTTTAGACAATCCTCGACCTGTCTGGCCATGCACCGTTGTTGAGGGCTAAAGCCCAATAATGTTGGTTCTGCTTCCCTGCCATGTGTAATGCACTTCATTTTATGTCCCCTCAGTTATTCCCAATCCCGACGACTTTCAACCATTCCTGCCCCATCAAATATGCTCCAGCCATAGTGGGATGAACTCCATCTCCAGCCCAATAAGCTGCCGGAGCCTTTTTCACTGCATCATCGAACATAGACTGAAATGGAACAAACAGAGCATTGAACTCTTTTGATATCTTTTTGGCAGCAGCACGATATTGATCGAATTCAGGGAACCATTTATCATTCACAGCCCCACAACGAAGCACAAAAGGTTCGCAGATAACCAGCTTAACATTTGGCAGTGCTTCGAGTGTTCTCTTCAGCAGCGCCCTGTAATCCTTCTCATATTTCTCTACTGTGCCTTCGTAATTGCCATTCAAAGAATGCCATATATCATTTACACCAATTAAGATGCTCAGAACATCAGGCTTCAGATTCAGACAATCTTTATCCCATCTATCGGCCAACTGGAACACCTTATTTCCACTTATGCCTCTGCTGTAGATTTTCAGTCCATCACCTGCTCTATCAGCGAGAAGCTGAGTGGCAATTGAATAAACATAACCTCTTCCCAGTGCATTTTCGTTGTTGGCATTTCCTTCACTTTTTCTGTCTCTCCCGGCATCAGTTATGGAATCCCCCTGGAACAGGATTGTGCTGTCTTTTTGAATGATGGCGTTCTTTCTGTGACTGGAACCGGAAGAAGCACTGTTACAGCCAGAGAGCAGAATTGCTGTGCCCCCAATTGTAGTTGCGGTTAATGATTTGATGAAGTTACGTCTTGATGTTGAAGCGATGTTTATCATTGTTCATCTCCATATTGTGAAATAGGTTAATAGTCGTTTCTGTTCAAAATCAAATCTGCCGCCACAATTGTCAGACAGGCTGTTTTATAGAATAGCACCGGTTCTTGATCAGAGCAAGGCAGTTATTAAAGCCGTAACCATAATTTTGATGTGTTCAATCCCGGTATTCTCATCTC
This sequence comes from Sedimentisphaerales bacterium, assembly GCA_041322395.1. Taxonomy (GTDB): domain Bacteria; phylum Planctomycetota; class Phycisphaerae; order Sedimentisphaerales; family Anaerobacaceae; genus JAFGCD01. Next base: position 475,608 of record JBGLNQ010000001.1, on the reverse strand, counting down.
CTGCATTTTCTCAAAACATGGCGTCCGTTAGAAATGTCAGAAGTTCTGCGACGGCAATCGCGTTACAGTCTGCGTGCCGGGAATGGCAAATCGGTCTTTGTCGGAGTGTGTTAGTCTGCGTGGTGCAGAATTTGTCGGCAGGATCGTATCGCTTGTGAAAGGCCGGGTGTTACGGCGGTGATGTTCTTGAGATTGTCGGGTGTGATCTTGTTTTCGGATGAGCGATAGACGAGGATAAAGCCCAGCGATAATCCGCCCCGGCCCAGAGGGACGGTAACGGCTGAGAAGTTGTTCAGCCCAGCCAGATTGCCCTGCAGTCCCATTTCAAACATATCCTTAATGGCGCACACCTTGTTCGCTTGGCAGATATTGTCCATCAGTTCCGGGCTGAAGCAGTTCTCCAGATGCTGCTTTCCAAGGGTAATCGGCTTGGCGTTCTCGAATATGTGCAGTTCAAAGTTCTCTGCCTGATGCAGGAAGAAGGTCACGTTCGCTTCTTCAAGCTCTTCCTTGATAAGCTTAACGGCCGTATAGAGCAGGCTGTTAAGGTCGGTTGTGCCGAGAATCGATTCGTAAAAACTCGATGTGAAGTTGATGACATTGAGCTTCCTGATGAAATCCTTCTGCGCTGCAATGAAGTCATTGCAGAGTACGTCTATTTGCCTGGCCTGCCGCTTGCGTTCCTTGTTCAACCGCTTTGTAAGTCGGCGAAGCCTTATATGCCGCTGCTCATTGTTAACCATTGCCAATACTTTCCAAGTGGGGGTGCATGGGATTTTACAATGCTACCATACTCGTAGATTCGGCTTAACAAGGCAGAGGCTTTAAGGGCAAACCGACGTTCTTCGGAAGTTGCACCGGTAGCCCTATAAACAACCCATTATCAGTTTTAGAGAAGTTGGGGACTGTTTTGAGATATGAGATTCGCCGAGGCGTCTTGCCTGCATAAACATCCGGCCCGTTCGTTTTTTCGGACTTGTCGCCCGGCACGATCGCCAGACATACAGCCGAGGCGTCAGACTCGAGAAGCAGACACACCTTCCCCACGACGAACGTCGGTAATGCCGCCCGTCGTCGCAGGGAAGCGGAAAACATGAGCTATCAGTGCCGGCCTACATTGCCCGCCGAGCCGGCCGAGACAGCATGAAAAAGGCAAATTGCGTTATTGGTCTAACTCCAGGCCCGATACATCGCCGCCCTTCTCTTTTAATTGGGCGATATAGGCCTCGAGTTGCACGCCGAGGGCTTCTGCAGCCTTGTTCAACTCGGCCATTTCCTCGCTCAATTTTGCTCTTCCTTCCGGCTTATCGCTGCCCAAACTTTTTATAAGCTCCTGGGCCTTTTCATCAGACTCGGCAATCTTGGCCTTCATTTCGGCCTTGCACTTCAACGCAGCGGCCCTTAGCTGATTGACATCCATCTCCGCAGTTTCAGCATTGATTTTGACCGTTGGCTTGTCCGGGGCCGTCGGGGGCGGAGGGACGCCCTCATCATCTTTGCCGCATCCAAAGAGGATAAGGCAACACAGAACCACCAAAGATAAAAGAGTAATTTTTCTTGCAGCTTTCATTCTTCGTCCTTTCAAATACTGTCAACATTTCCCCCCGGCTCCGAGCCGGAGGCACAACCAGAAATAAACATATACGCTGACAAGGCAAAATTGCAGATTCACGCTCTGCATCGGACGCCTCGTGCAAATGCAAGGCCTATTCTACACATCCGCAGCAATCTATCCAGAAATTTCGGGCCAAAAGATTAAAAAATGAATTGCTCAGAATAGCCGGAAACGCGAATTATCCGGACCTTGAACGGCCGACGGCCCTAAGAAGCCTCGGCGTTGACCATATGGACATCGCGCTGCGGATATGGAATCGAGATGCCGTTCTCGTCCAAAGCCTCCTTGACCTTCTGCGTCACACCGAAATAGATATCCCAGTAGTCAGCGGACTTGACCCAGGGACGAACAACGAAGTTGACGCTGCTGTCGGCGAGTTCCGAAACAGCTACGGTCGAGGCTGGCTCCTTTAGAACCCTCCGGTCGGCGGCCAAGACGCCCTCAATAACCTCTTTGGTCTTCTTGAGATCGTCGTCGTATGAAACACCTATGACAAGATCGACACGTCTGGTCCCGTTGGCGGTGTAGTTTTTTATGTTGTCGCCGGTTACTTTGGCGTTGGGAATGATTGCCCGCACGTTATCCGGGGTGTCAATGAGCGTGTTGAAGATTTGTATCTCTTTAACAGTCCCTTTTATTCCTCCGATTTCAACAAAATCCCCCACTTTCATCGGTTTGAATATCATCAGCAGCACTCCGGCGGAAAAGTTTGAAAGAGAGCCCGACAAAGCCAGCCCGACCGCCAGGCCCGCTGCGCCCAATACGGCGACAAATGATGTTGTTGGGACACCAGCCGTCGTCACCGCCGCGATAACGACAAACACCAACAACAGAGTATAGAACAAGTTCTCGCTAAAAGTGGCCAGCGTCTTATCCATGCGGGCTTTCGCCATGGCTCTGCTCACAAGCTTTGACAGTAGCTTGGCGCCCCATCGCCCTACAGCGAAAATTATGAGGGCTCCGACAACTTTCAAACCATACTCCGCAAGATACTCGGAGATTTTTTGCAGGATTTCATCGATATTCATAGTAGCGATCCTTTCTTAATTTGGATGAACGTTAACCGTTCTTCTCGGCCGACTTGTTAGAATAATCACGCCCGAGCCATCACACGCAATCAATGGCTTCAGGCCGGTAGCCGGATACGCTATATTATATTTTCAGGCCTGACAGATCGCCGCCCTTTTCTTTGATCTTGTCGCAGTAAACCTGAAACCGTTCCTTCAAAGCATTAACCGACTTGGTGATAGTTTCCATGTCAGCTTTAATCTTCTTGGCCTCGGCGCCCATCATCTCAGTGACCGCGATCCCCTTTAATTTGGCGGCCAATTTCTCGATTTCGCCTGTCTTGGCGGCGATGGTATCCTTGTACATCTTTGCCTTAGCCTGGAGGTCCGCAACACTCATTTTTTCGGCCTCGGCTTTGACTTCACTGAGAGGCTTGCTCTCATCGGCTTTCTTGCCGCATCCAAAAATGGCCAGTGAACATGCGATTAACAGACAGCATAAGACAACATTCAGTTTCGTTTTCATGGTACGGTCTCCTAAAAAATAATAAACACGCATTACTCGTTTGTATTCGACAGATTCATCACATCCCCCTGCCCCCAAACGCCTGATTATTGTTCGACCTGTTTCCAGGTCGGTTCAAACTTCCATAATTGTATGCTCATACGAGTGTTAGTCCAGAATTTTCCGGGGAAAATATTGGCGGGCCGGGGATTTAGTTTTGGGATTGCTTACGGCGTCCGCGATATGGTTTTTTTGCTCCGGAGGCGCGTTTGCTTCTTGGCAGTTCCCTGCGTCGCGCGGGTTTGGAGCTTTTGGCGGTCTTCGGCTCGACCGGCGGGGACTTGACGTATGAGAAGCCTTTGCACTTCTGCGTCGTAATCTTGCGTCCTATGAACTTTCCGACCTCTCGCAGATACTTTTCCTCTTCGCTCGAAACGAACGTGATCGCGTCGCCGGTGGCTTCGGCTCGGCCTGTTCGGCCTATCCGATGGACGTAATCTTCGGCGTGAGTTGGCACGTCGAAATTGATCACATGCGATATCCCCTCGACGTCGATGCCGCGTGCGGCGATATCCGTGGCGACCATGACCTGATACTTGCCGCTGCGAAATCCGTCGAGGGCCCTCTGCCGCTGGTTCTGGGTACGGCCCGAATGTATCACGACCGCGACGATGCCGGCGTGTTTGAGCCGTCTGCTGATCTTGTCCGCCCCATATTTGGTCCGCGAGAAGACCAGCACGCTGAACATCTGCCAGTCCTCAATCATGTACAGCAGAAGGTCCATCTTCAGGGTCTTTTCGACCGAGTAGATATGCTGCGTAATCGTGTCGATCGGGTTGCGTGGCCGACCTATCTGTATCACCTTCGGTGCTTTCAGCATGTCGGCCGCCAGGGTCTTAACCTCGGGCGAGATCGTCGCCGAAAACAGCAGCGTCTGTCGTTTTTTCGGAAGCCCGCCCACGATTCGCCGAACGTCGTTGACGAAGCCCATATCGAGCATGCGGTCGGCCTCGTCCAGGACGAGCACCTCTACGCCGCTCAGATTGATCGTGTTGCGTTGGATATGGTCGATGAGCCGTCCCGGCGTGGCGACCACGATATCGACGCCGCGGCGCAGCGTTGCGATTTGGTTGTTGATGCTGACGCCGCCGTAAACCGCCAGTGCCTTGAGGTCCGTGAAGCGCCCGTAGCCGATTATCGCTCTTTCGATTTGCACGGCCAGTTCTCGTGTTGGAGTGAGGATCAATGACCTGACGTCCCGCTTGCGCCCGGATCGCTCGTGGTTGAGACGATCCAGTATCGGCAGCACAAACGCCGCCGTCTTGCCTGTGCCCGTCTGAGCACAGCCGATGACATCGCCGCCGGCAATTACAGCCGGTATCGCCTGGGACTGTATTTGCGTAGGGGCCGTGTAGCCTGTCGCCAGTATCCCCTGAACCAGCGGGTCTGAAAGACCAAATGTCTTAAATGGCATTGGATAATCCTAAAAAGGAAAACTCGTTAAAATGCAAACATACAAATCGGTCGGAAAACAGAGCATGGTCGATTGCCGAGGACTTGTCCGGACCTGCGAAACATCCCACGACGACAAAAATACGGATGTCATCGCAGAAACTCCGCAACAAGCTCAAAAAGCCCGTCGCCGACAGGGCGAAGATGTCCTCGCCGTCCCTGCGATAACATCCGCAGTATTGGACAGTTACGAACCTGAAGCGTTCGCCGCTACTTCTTGATGATTATGACCTTGCTCATCGCGTCCGAGAAAACCTTCAGAGGTTTCTTCAGCGCCGGAATAGCCGGGTTAACCGTATCAAGCTCGCCGCAAGTTACGCTCCAAAGATCAAGCAGGGTGATGGTCTTTTTCCTTAATCTAACACCGCCGATCCTGCCTCGCTTGCACTCGACCAACCCCTGCTTGCTGAGCGTCTGAATGACCTTCTGCAGATAGCCCACAGAAAAGCCCAGCGCTCCGGCAACTGCGCCGGCCTGAATGAAATCGTTGTTCTTGCGATTCTTGAGGAACTGAACGGTTTCGACTGCCATTGTGAAATCTTGATTAAGCTTCACGATTGCCCCCTTCTAAACATTACGCTAAGCGAACCGACTGGCGCACTCGCGCCGGACTCGCCTTAGCTTTCAACGGAACTCTGCGGACACGCGCCGCAAAATCATTATATTATTCAGTCATAGACCGAATCAAGTAATCGCCTAAATACCTTAATTTTCCAAATAATGCAAGAGGTTCAATTAAATTTTTTGTATCGTCCCAAAGTTTGGGACGTTAATAAATTTTTGCAATAACTTAAATTTCACAGCGACAATGAGATCAAAACCTCCTGGCAGGTGCAGTGATTGCCCAGGTGAAACAGGGCGAGATTCAATACGGCAAATTCCCGCGGGAAGGAAAAATCGGCGATCTCTCCGTAGCCGATCGTTATGTGCGGAAAAAACCCCTCAAAAGCGGCATTTTCAGGGTATTTTCCAATCCATCGCAAAGTCGATTCACTTATCGGAGGCGAAAGAACCATATCTGCTGTAACTCTATAGGATAGGTAGGGCTTGAGTTCTCGCATTACCGCTTCGTGGAGAGATTGGAGCGGCTCAGTCCTTTCTATCTCAAAAGATGAAACCCACAATAAACCTCGAACAAACACTTCGACGAGGCGTATTATAAGTGAAAGTTAGCTTTAATCCTCCTTCAAAATTTTAGGGGAACGGCGAGAGCCGCTCCCCTAATTTTTTTTGTTCATCCCGAGATCCTCCGCAGCAGATCAAAAGGTCCTCTAATATGCCGCTTTTCAGTCGCAAGGCAGTAGAATCGTCACAGTCGTTCCGATACCGGGGTGGCTTTCGATTTCCAGGCTGCCCCCGTTTATTTGTGTGAATCTGGCCGCATAGGCAAGGCCCATTCCCCGTTTTCGCCCCGCAATCTTTGCCGAATAAAAGGGCCCCGTCGCCTTGCGGACGGTTTCTTCATTCATTCCGCACCCGAGATCCATAACCTGCAATCTGACCATTCGGCCTGACTGAGCCAAATCCGCCGTAATCTTTATAGGCCCGATCTCGCCATCGTAGGATTCGACGGCGTTGGTTATAATATTGGCAATAGCAGAGGAAATCTGGGCCGAATCGGCAAAAAAGGTCTCGGCGTTGTCGGCGACCTCGATTTCGACATTGATAGGCTCGACATTCGTTTTTCTCGATGCGAGCAGAAGCGCCTCGTCGATCATCCGCCTTACATCCGCTCGTTCGGGCCTGGGCGCAGGCGGCTTGGCAAAACCCATAAGGTCTTCAACAACAGCACAAGCTCGGCTTACACTGTTCTGGACCTGGTTGAGAATTTCCTTCTTCTCCCGGTCGGTTTCGGTTTTGGCCAGCAGTTGCGCTCGGCCCGAAACGATTGCCAGAGGATTATTCAATTCATGCGCCGCGCCGGCGGCCAATTCAGCCAACGCCTCGATGGGGTCGCACACGGCGGTTGGAGCAGCCGGCGGCGTCGGAATTTCCACCGGTTCCTGAGGCAAAGCCTGCCCGGAAGGCGAAACAATCTGCACAAAACGCTCTGCAAGAGACTGCTGCTCGGCCCCGGCCAGAGCCAAATCAAGCACGGCCCCGGCCATGGAAGAGGAAATCTTGAACTTATCTGCAAAAAGCGCCCCATCGCCCGGATAGTGAAGCTCAAATGCTATCGCCCCGACCGCCGAGCCGTTGGAAAGCAGCGGGAGCAGCTTCGTTGCCCCCGTCGCGAAATCAACTTCTAATTGCTCGAAGAGCCAGCCAATATGCTCGTGCGCATCGAGAATGGCGAAATCTCTCGCTATCTGAGCCGGAACAGCCGAGACTCGATCCGGAACATCCAGGCACGCCACCCGGCTTTGCCCCAGACCTTCGACAACAACCGCATCGATAGTCCGGGCGCTCGCAGGACGAGCCAGATAAAGGCACAAAGCCCCCGTTTGGTAGAACCTCTGCCATCGGCAGGCAAAACTCTCGGCCATATCGGCCACGCCCGCCGAGGAATCAATACTCGCCAGAAAATCCGCTGCAAAGTCAAGATGACTTGAAGCGGACTTCAATTCGCGGTTCTCGCCTGCAAGTTTCGTCTGCAGACCCGCCAAATGGGCAGCAGCAGCCCCGGCTGCATTGCCGTAATCAGCCATCGCATTGGGAGAATCCAAGCCCAGCAGGTTCGATTTCTCGGCGACTTGAGCGAGCAGGCCCCTGGCAATCTGTTCGAGATGCCCCATATCAACGCCCAGAGCCGGCGCGTTCTTTTCTATAGGATCGGGCGAATCACAACTCCCCGAGAACCCTATGCCGCTTTGTCGCGCGATAGAATCGGCCAACTGAACGATTTGCGCTATCCTCGCGGCCGGCATAGTCTTCGAGACCGCCGCGGTATCGCTGTGATGAAGCCAGATTGCAAGCGTGATTTCCTCGGGCAGACGCCACTTTTGAGACAGATGCTTGCCAAGGATGGTGTGGTCGGCCCCAAGCTGACGCTGCTCGACGATGCGGCAGCTTGATTTCGTCGATTGCGCCTGCTCAACAATGCGGGTCAGGCTCTTCGGCATCGCATCGGCCATCGCCAGTTTGCCAATATCGTGCAGCAGCCCGGCAAAATACGCCAACTGAGAATCCACCCCGACCGGTGCGATCCTGGCAATACTCTCGGCGCAACAGGCCACCGCAAGGCTGTGCAGAAAAAGCTCTTTCTTCGAAGGACTTTGCGTTCCTTCCGAATCATAAGAAACATCGACCGAGAGAACGCAGTCGCGAACAACCTCAGCCGGCACTCGACTCAGGGCTGCTCGCAGCGAGAATTTTTCACTCGCCAGGTTTATCCCCCGGCGGCCTAAAAGCGAAAGCATCCCTGCAGTAAGTGCAGGATCAGCTTCAATAACGTCGGCCAATACCGAGGGCGAGAACGGTCCCGGCAAGAGCTTCGGGAAGAGACGTGCCCCCACGCAGGGCAAAGTCGAAAGGGATTCGAGCCGGCCGATAGCAAACTCCACCCGGCGAGCTACTGTTGATGTGTTGGACGGTGTCTCCGGCATGTAGCTAATCTTCTCCTTAAGCCCGGATCATACCAGCTTTAAGGTTGCCGAGATTTTATCGATAAGCTCATCAACCTTGAACGGCTTTCTTATAAAGTCCTCGGCGCCGGATTGCAAAAGCTGCTCGATTTCATCCTCGCGAACAACTCCGCTGACAATGATGATCCTTATGTCCTCGAATTTCGGATTGCTTCTTATCGTCCGGCATACGACGTTGCCGTTGATGTCGGGAAGCATGTAGTCCAGCAGAATCACCTCCGGGCGAAACTGCTCGGTTGCAATCCCCGCCTCATATCCGCTCGATGCCGTCATAGTCTCGAACCTGCCGTCCCGAGCGAGAATGTCAACCATCAACTCGACTACCTCGTCGTCGTCATCGACAATAAGAACCTTTCTCTTGCCCGAGGCGATAGTGTCCAGAGGGATGCTGTTGTCCTTCATGAACTTAATCAAGCTCAGGCGTGGAATCCTGCGGAATCTTGAGCCGGGAACACGAAAACCCTCGAGGCGCTGGCGACTTCGTTTATTGTCAACTGGGCACTTGTATCCCTTGGGGTGGCCTGCTTTCAATCCATCTATGCCAAATGCCTGCGTAACTGAAAACAGTTCTGAATCATTCTTTATGAAGTCCAGTGTTATCTCAGGAAAAACCGCACCGCCGCGGGTGCCTTTGTACTTATGGTGTGGTGCGTCAGTCGCCGGACTGTACTTCCGCGGATTAAAGAACAGATCGATCGCTCTCAACGCATTCGTTTTCCCAGTGTTGTTCTCTCCGCATATCGTTATCACGCTATCACTGGCCTCAACTTGAAGCACCAGCTTCATTATTGATCGATACCGCTTTATGTAGATTCGACTAATCCTGATCATCTTGATGTCTCCATGCCGGGGAGAATTAAAGGTCCCCGGCACATTTTTTCAAACAACTCCCGTCGCTATCCCCGCAAACGGCCCGGGGGGCAACTCACAATCTCAGTTTACGCCACGGGACTTGTGCCCTGGGTATTCTACTGGGTTCCCGCTTCCGCGGGAATGACAGTTATGAATCGGTCAGTTTGAGTATATTCCCAACCTACCACAGATTCCAATGCCGGTCAAGCAAAAAACGTTCGCGCCAATTCGCCTATCTGGAAGACTATTAAGGTAATTATATATGCCAGTGCCGTTAGAGCTGCGAACTGAAATATCGCCCAACGCCAGGAATTTGTTTCATGCCTTGTCATTGCCACCGTCGCGACGCACGGCGCGCTTATTAGGCAAAACAGCATTATGCAAAAACCTGTCAGAGCGGAGTAGCTGTTCTGGAGCTGTTTTCTGAGGTTTTGGGTTCCTCCTTCGCCATCTCCGACGGCGTGAACGATCCCCAATTGCGAAACGAAGACCTCCTTTGCAGCCATCGCTCCGATTAGTGCGGTGCCGATCTTCCAATCGAATCCGAGCGGCTCGATGGCCGGCTCCATTGCCAGGCCAACTCTGCCGACGATCGAGTACTTCAGCGCAGCCTGCCGGGCCTGCCCGGCGTCCAGGTCTCGCAGCGACTCTGCAGGCGGTTTCGGATAGGTCATCGCCAGCCAGAGGACTATGGATATTGCCAGGATAACCGTGCCCGCCTTACGCAGGTACATCCAGCCCCTGTGCCACATGTGAATGGCGATGGATTTGCCCGTCGGCATTCGATACGGGGGCAGTTCCATAACGAATGGCGTGGTCTCGCCCCTGAATAACGTCAGCCGGAGGACCTTCGCACAAACGACCGCGAGGACAATTCCTATGAGATAAATCAGCCAGAGCATCAGGGCCTGCGTCCTTATCGTGAAGATTCCCGCCCCGACAAGGACCTTATCGGCGAAGAAGGCGGGGATTATCAGCATGTAAATTGTCAGACGGGCGCCGCAGCTCATCAACGGCAGGACCATTATTGTCGTGAATCTGTTACGCTTATTTTCGAGTATTCGGGTTGCCATGATGGCCGGCACCGAGCAGCCGAAGCCGATGAGCATCGGTATGAAGCTTTTTCCGTGCAGGCCGATTTTGTGCATTATCCGATCCATAACGAATGCCGCCCTGGCCATATAGCCGGAATCTTCGAGCAGGGCTATCGCCGCGAAGAGCAGGAGGATATTCGGGAGGAATACTATTACTCCGCCTACTCCGCCTATTATGCCATCGACAATAAGGGATTTGATCGCACTTTCGCTGCCTGCCGGCCAAAGATCAGCTATTGTCACGCCGGCCCAGCGGAAAAACGACTCGATCCAGCCCATGGGGTATCGGCCTATCTTGAAGGTCAGTAAGAATACGATATACATCAATATCAGGAATATGGGCAGGCCGAGAATGCGGTTTATTACAATGGCGTCTATTCTGTCGCTTGTGCTGTGGCGCGATTCGACGGTGCTCTTGATAGTCTCCCGGCATGCGCCGGATATGAAGCCGTAACGACGGTCGGCGATTACTATCTCCGGCTCGTCGGCGAATATCTTCCTGAGATGCTCGGCGCCGGCCTTGGCGGCATTGAGGACGTCTTGGCTCCTGACCTTTGCGGTTATATCGGTATCCTGCTCGATGAGTTTCAGGGCGAGCCATCTGGGGCCGTATTTCTCAGTGAGTCGGCGTTCTTTCTCGGCGACTATTGGCCCAATCTTCTCGAGTTCCTCCTCGATCTCGTCTCCGTAGTGCACAATATGAGGGTGGCGGTTAGTGGGCCGCTCGACGATTTTGCAAATAGCATCGAGCAGTTCGGCTTTTCCCCCGGCCTTATTGCCTATGGTATAGACAATGGGGGCTTCGAGGAGCCTGGACAACTGTTCGGTATCGAAACGCAGGCCTTTCCGCTCGGCGATGTCGCTCATGTTAAAGGCGAGAACCAAAGGCGCATTCATCTCAATCAACTGGGTGGCGAGGTAGAGATTTCGCTCGATATTGGACGAATCAATAATGTCAACGACGACGTCGGGCTGCTCGTCGATTATGAAGTTGCGCGCAACGAGTTCTTCGACCGAATAAGCGTTAAGGCTGTATGTGCCGGGCAAATCGACGAATTTGATTTCGTGGTCGGCGTATCTGCAGAGGCCCTCCTTTTTCTCGACGGTGACGCCTGGATAGTTTCCGACGTGCTGGCGTGCGCCGGTGAGCATATTGAAAATGCTCGTTTTTCCACTGTTGGGGTTTCCGGCCAATGCCACCACAATTTTTTTCATAAGGCCAATTCCCTTTCATTCGAGCGACGAGCCAAAAGTTAGGCGTGCCGAACTACATAAACAAAAAAACATAGTACCCACCTCAAGCCGCTATGTTCTACTTCACCATAATCTTATGGGCCATACCCTTTCCGAGCATTACTTTGGACTGTTTCACGGTCACAACAAAAGGCCCCGTATGGCTGTTGCTGACCACGGTTATTTCTGTATTAGCCACGAGTCCCATCGCGGCGAGGCGACTGTTCAGGCCGCGTCCGGCGTTGACTTTGACGACTTTGACGGTTTCGCCCGCTCCAACCATTGACAGCGGCCTTATGTACTCTTGATCCATCTACAATTCTCCGGGGCGACTAATTCTGCGGCTCAGTAAATGCCGCTGGCGGCTTTCCGCAAAATTCGCGGAACTGATCCGTCAAACGGCAGCCGTCTTTGTTGCTTTCAGTCACAAATTCGATAAAGGACAGCAGCCTGGCGATAATTTCCGGGCCCAGAGTGTGCTCCGCTCGGCAGGCAGCGTCCTGGGCAAGGTCGGTCTCGACGCCTAAGACTTTCTCAAAAAAGAACTTAAGGATATTGTGCTTCTTGACAATTTCCGCGGCTGCACCTCGGCCTCGCTCTGTCAGGGTCACATAGCCGTACGGCTCATAGTTGGCAAGCCCCTTGTCTTTGAGTAGCCGCAAAGCACCCGTAACAGACGATTTCGAGACGTTCAGCCTTTCTGCTATGTTCTTACTGCGTGCAACGTTAGATTCAAGGGCAAGATTGAAAATCGCCTCGATATAATCCTCAAGAGAGGCGCTCAGCTCGATTTTGTCAGGTTTGGTCATATATTTCGTTCCATATTTCTAAGCTACCCCTAATATAGTTAGTCCTGCCTAACTTTGCAAGAGAAATCTCGAAATTTTTCAAAATCCCTGAAATTAGCGAAATTAGCCACAAAGGGCGTTTCACGGTAGAAAAAAAGGTTGCTTTGCAGGAATATCGGCGTAGAATGTATTTCCGAACGGGGCGTGGCGCAGTTTGGCTAGCGCGCTTGCATGGGGTGCAAGAGGTCGCAGGTTCAAGTCCTGTCGCCCCGATTCGTGCTTAGTGAATAGAGAGTAGCAAGTGAAAACAATTAGTCGTCCGCCTGCGATCTATTCTCTGGCTTTATGTGAGATACCGTTTTTAGCGTGAAATTGCGGACCATACAGAAGTTGTACTGCTTAACCAACATTATTATTTAGAAAGGTGTAGAAATGACAGCTTATGCCCAAACGGAAAACAGAGATTTGATGGCTCAAGCAAGAGATTCGTTAAGGGGGAAGTGGGGATTGACCATTGGAGCGGCGGTGATTTACTGGATTATTGTCGCAGCGGTTGGATTTATACCCATTGCAGGACAGATCATATCTCTTGTGATTTCAGGCCCTATGACGCTTGGATTTTGCATGTTTTTTCTATCGTTTTCGCGAGGTCAAGATCCGACATTATCAGAATTATTTGAAGGGTTTTCCAGATTTGGAACAGCGTTTTGCGCTTATATACTGCAGGGGATATTTGTTTTACTCTGGGCGTTATTGTTGATTATCCCCGGGATAATCGCTGCATTATCATATTCTATGACCTATTATATAATATGCGATAACGAATCCATCAGCGCCTTAGACGCCATTAGAGCGAGCAAAGAATTGATGCGAGGCAATAAATGGAAATTGTTTTGCCTGGGCCTAAGGTTTATCGGCTGGTCGTTGTTATGCCTATTGACTCTCGGAATCGGTTATCTATGGTTAGCGCCTTATATGGCTACAAGTTTTGCAAAATTCTATGACGATATAGCAACCTATCGCAGTGCCACGGATAGCACCTCTGTAAATACGGATATCGAAAATTATCCGCCCCCAGCAGAGCCGGTGGTATGAGGAAGGCCCCTGTGAAAGGAGCCGTCATGAGAAACTTAATCTCTGCTATGAGTGCGATTCTCCTTGGCCTGCTGTAATGTAATGCAGGCAGGTCAGAAGTTTTTTTTGTTCATACTGCCGTATTCAATCGGGTTTTTTTGCAATGCTCAGGTCGATTGCATCAATTTTTCCGACTCCTCGCAGGGACTTGACCATCCCAATAACAGATTCCGCGATGAGACTCTCCACAAAATCATTCAATTCGATCTTTTCGCCGTTGACTTTCAATTTAACTTGAGCGGTTCGCTCGTGATTGGATTGACACGCCATTATTTTGCACCTTTAATTCGCATAACAGTATCCGACGCTTGCCGGTTCGAGACGCTTTTGACAATCTTCAAATCTTACCATCCTCCCAATGTGCCGCAATATGTCGGCAGTTTTCTGCAATTGACGTTCTATTTGTGTTTATCCCGATGTGCGGTGAGTATCGCGTATCCGAGCAGTGCGAGCAGAACGACTGCCGCGATGTGTTTGAGAAGCGGCGGGAGCATCCAGGCGTGTTGGTGGACTGCTTCCAATTCGCCGCCGCCGCCGATGTAATCGAGTACGATTCCGGCGGCGAGGGCGCATGCGGCGACTGTAACGAGGTAGATGATTGCGGTTCTTCGACCGAGGGCTTTCCAGATTGTGACGAACGAAGCGGCGTTAGTGGCCGGGCCTGTCATCAGAAAAACCATCGCGGCTCCGGGCGTGAGGCCCTTTAATATCAAGGCCGCCGCAACCGGCACCGAAGCTGTCGCACATACATAAACAGGAATGCCGAGGAACATCATCACAATCATCGCGAATATGCCTGTCCCGAGATGTTCGGCAAAGAAGTCCGCCGGGACAACGACGGAAATCGCGGCTGCTATTACGAGGCCGACGAGCATTGCCTTTCCAATATCGCGAGGGAGGGTGACAAAACCATACTTGAAGGCCCTCCGTATCCTGCCGCTCTTGGCGTGGTCGCTGCAGCATTCGTCGGTGCACTTCTCCGGCTCGTGGTCATGCCCGGCTTTCGGCTCGAATACCTCGACAAGGCCTCCGCCTATTATACCGGTGAGGAATGCGGCGATAGGCCTGAAAATTGCGAAGACGGGGCCGAGCAGGCTGAGTGTCACGAAGATGCTGTCCACGCCGGTTTGAGGGGTTGAGAGGAGGAAGGATATTGTCGAGCCTTTGCTTGCGCCGTGTTTGTGGAGCGACATCGCGACGGGGATGACGCCGCATGAGCACAGAGGCAACGGGACTCCGAAGATCGATGCCTTTACGAGCGGCCAGGGTCCCCTGCCGCCGAGATGCCTCTCAACCAGAGTCTGGGAGACAAGGACGGAGAGCAGACCTGCAACGAAGAAGCCGAACAGGAGGAAGGGAGACATCTCGGCCATTGTGGCCCAGAAGTCGAAGAAAACTGATTTTACGAATTCAGGCATGGTGTCTCGCCTGGGCAGTTACCTGAATTGTCAGGGCTGCACGGCTTCCGTTTTTGAGATATTGCCTTCGAGATCGACGGTTACATCGTCGAAGGAGATTTTTACACCGCTGCGGGCGATGGCTTGGCGGGCTATGTGCGTCAGGCCGAAGCAGCACGGGACCTCCATGTGGACGACTGATAGACTCTTGAGCTTATTGGCCTTTAGTATTGCGGCCAGTTTTTCTATGTAGAACTCGGCGTTGTCGAATTTTGGGCAGCCGACTGCGACACTATGGTCTTTTAGGAGCTTGTTGTGAAAATCGCCCATCGCAAAGGGGACGCAATCGGCCACGAGCAGGAGGTCGGAATCCGCAAAACAGGGCATTACAGGCGAAACCAACTTGAGTTGGACGGGCCAGTGAGAAAGCTGTGACGGGACCGATTCGGCAGTTGACTGAGAGGAATGGGCTTTTGGCTTGAGGTCTCTTGCGGCCATACCTGGGCAGACATGAGCCGCTTGCGAGCTTGCCTTTTGCTGTTCGGCGAGATGGGCCTTTGTGGCGGCTTCGTCGAACTCATCCGCCTCGCGTTGTTCGACAGTTATTGCATCCTCGGGACAGGTTCCCAGGCAGGCGCCGAGGCCGTCGCAATAGATCTCGCTGACAAGTTTTGCCTTGCCGTCGATTATCTCTATAGCGCCTTCGGCGCAGGCGGTGGCGCACTTGCCGCAGCCGTTGCATTTGTCTTCGTCTATTCTTACAATGTTTCGCATAACCATATTACGATTTCCTGCATTAATAGGTTCCAACAAAATCCGATTTCCGGATGAGGAACCGCTTCGCCCCTTGGGGGCGAGGCGAGCTGTTTGAGCAGATTCCTCGGCTTCGCTCGGAATGACAGTTCGAGTTTTTTTGAGTGCCTAAGTTCTTTCTTTGAGAGCGGCGGCGCGGGTTACTCGTCGAAGTTCGGCTTGGTTGTGTCGCCGCCTGTTCCCTTCATTTCGAAGATTTTTGCAGGTTTTCCGCTTTTCAGCAGTTGCTCGGCTTGTTCTTCGATTTCCATAAACCTCTTCTTTAGCTCATAGAATCCGTGCCACCAGGCGTAGTCGGGGGCCATCATAGCCGCTCCGAATCTGGCCCGGCGGCCTTCGTGATGCCATAATTCGTACATGTCGATTTCGAGTTTCTCGTCGAGGGGCTTTTCCTGGCTCAGCAATTTCTTCTCGTAAAGTTCGTCGATGATCTTTTTGGCCGGCGTGTAGTACACGTCATTATAGTTATCGACAGCGAGGTCGAACCGGAAGAAGTGGCCCCTGGTCCAGGCTTTCGAGTGACAGGCGTAGCAGACCTTCTCCATTTTCATTCGTTCGCGTTTCGAGTTGTGGTCGATGGCAGGCCAAGGCTCGAAATCCGCCGGCCTGACGGTAAGCGGGGCTTGAGTTTCCCAGGCAAGTCGCTCGGTTACATCGTGTGAGGTGGATACGTCTCCGACGCCGGAGATATGGCAGGTCGAGCAGGTCGGCGTGCGGTAATCGACTCCCGGCGTCCACATGCCGGCGGCGGCCGTCCAGTTCCAATCACCGCCTTCGGCATCGTAGATGGCCCCATGCTTCGATTCGTTGTATACCTCTATCTGGGGATGGTCGGGTCCGAGGTGGCACTGCCCGCAGGCTTCGGGCTTTCTTGCCTCGGCGAGAGAGAATTTGTGCCTTGTGTGGCAGCTTGAACAGCTCCCCTTGCTGCCGTCGGGATTGATACGTCCGACACCGACATTCGGCCAGGCCTGCTTGTCAAACTTGCCTTCCTCGAATTTAACTATAGTCCCGTGGCAATGGGAACAGCCGGTTGAGCGCTCGATCTCGTTATTCATGCCGTGGTTGAGCCAGGGGTCGATTTTCCAAATAAGCTCGATCGTATTGGCGTGTTTGCTTTTTGCGTACTGGGCGGCCTCGCCGGGATGACACCTGGAGCAATCTTTGGGTGAGACAACGGGGCTGATCCTGGTCTTCTCAAACATCAGGTGCGTCTTGCTGACGTCGGTGTCGGCCGGTCCGGAGGCGTGGCAATCCAGGCATGTAACGTTTGCGTGGGCGTGTCTGCCGGCGGCCCAGTCGGCCACGATGCCTCTGGTCTGCTCGGCGTGGCATTCGATACAAGCTTTTGCGTTTTCGGAAATTGCACGCTCTATACGGTACTCCTTTAGCTGGAGCGATGGCGGCTGTGAGTCGGATTGTGCCGCAATAGACATACAGACGCCGGTGAGACTAACAACAACTGCCAGCGCAGCCATACCAATACGTTTCGATGATTTCATACTCATGGTCCTTTCCTATATTCACGGTGAAAAGAGCTTGCTATTGCGTTCATGGCCTATGTGCTCGTGGCAGTGGACGCATCTATTTTCCGGCGTTTTGGGCCTGGTAAGCGAGGCCAGGTGGGCCTTTCTTGCAGCGGAACCGGATGGCTTGGTCAGCAGGCTGTCGTGGCAATGGAGGCACCTTTGGCTGGGTATGTGCTCGACGACTCTGGTGCGTATTTTCTCGACGTCGTACTCACCGCCAAAGACATGCTTAATCCCATCCTTGGCGCCTTCGTATGACTTGGCGGCAAGGTGGGTAAAGAATTTGTCCTTGGGCGGCAGGTGACAATCAACGCACTCGACACGAACGCCGAATTTGTTGGCGCCGTGCGGGGACAGTTCCCAGGTCTTGTACGCGGTGTTCATTTCGTGGCACGCAGCGCCGCAGAACTCGCTTTTTGACGTAGGCCCGAGCATAGCATTGATGACAACAAAGGCCGCGACGGCGCAGATCAGGCCCACAAGGAACCCGCGTCCGTGGCTGCGGATAATGCCCCCCAGGCGGCTTACCGTCTTTTTACCGAGTTTTTCACTTTTCATGCGGCCAAGTATACTTACTTTCCCGGAGATTTCAAGATTTCCGCCAAATCTTCTTCGGCCGTTCCGATCGGCTTGATGGCGAATTTCTCAACGAGGATATTGAGCACATTCGGACTAATGAATGCCGGCAGGCTCGGCCCGAGACGGATGTTCTTGACGCCTAAGTGAAGCAATGTTAGCAGTATCGCAACGGCTTTTTGCTCGTACCAGGAGACTATTAGCGAGAGCGGCAAGTCATTGACTCCGCAGCCGAATGCCTCGGCGAGGGCCAGAGCTATCTTGACGGCTGAATAGCAATCATTGCACTGGCCCGTATCAATCAGTCGCGGAATTCCGTCGATATCGCCGTAGTCGCGGGCGTTTATTCTATATTTTCCGCAGGCGGCGGTGAGTATCACGCAGTCGTCGGGCACTTTCTCGGCAAACTCTGTGAAGTAGTTTCGGCCTGGTTTGGCGCCGTCGCATCCGCCGATGAAGAAGAAGTGGCGGATTTTGCCTGCCTTTACGGCCTTGATAATCTTTTCGGCCAGGCCGAGGACCGCGGTGTAGTGGAAGCCGGTGCTGAGGGTTCCCTTTGGATTCTCGGGCAGCGGCGGCGAGGACAAGGCCTTTTCAATGACGGCGGAAAAATCGGTCCCTTCGATGTGCTTAACGCCGGCGCAACCAGCTATGCCGCAAGTGAATATCCTGTCTTTGTAGGAATCCTTGGGGATCATGATGCAGTTGGTTGTTACGAGGATCGCACCGGTGAATTCGTCGAATTCCTTTTTCTGGTTCTGCCAGGCCGTGCCGTAGTTGCCTACAAGATGCTTGAACTTTCGCAGTTCCGGGTAACCGTGTGCGGGCAGCATTTCGCCGTGCGTATAGACGTTAATACCCTTGCCTTTGGTCTGCTTGAGCAATTCGTGGAGGTCGAGCAGGTCGTGGCCTGTAACGACGATGCCGAGCCCCGCTTTTGTGCCGGTGGGCACGGTTGCCGGCGTCGGATTGCCGAACGTGGACGTATTGGCATTGTTGAGCATTCCCATGACTCGCAGGTTCATCTCGCCGGCCTTGAGTACAAGGGCGAGATAGCGATTGAGGTCGAAATCAACATTGGTAAGCGTAGCGAACAGCGCTTCCTCAATGAAGGCGTTCACCTGCTCGTCGGTCTTACCAAGGCGTCGGGCATGATACGCATAGGCGGCGATGCCCTTAACGCCAAAAATGAGCATATCCTGCAAGCTCTGAATATCCTCGTCCTTACCGCATACGCCTTTCTTTGTGCATCCTGTGCCGCCTGCGGTCTGTTCACACTGATAACAAAACATGTTTACCCCTTTCAGTTACAAAATTTATTTCCACTTTTGACTATTTACGGATGCCTCGGCCGCGAGGAACGCGTGGATTCCCGCTTGCGCGGGAATGACAAGAGGCAAGGCCCCTGCTGATCGACATACTTGGGTTCATCCAGTTTCTTTGCAAGCTCGAAGGTCTCTGCACCCCAGGGATACCAGTCAACGGGATTGTCGGCGTGCTGGAGCAGATAGGGGCTGCCCTGGCCTGCGAGGCGATTCTTATGCTTGTGATGTACGGTCATACTTTCCCCAGCCATAACAGCCTCCTTTTCCTGCGCATCGCCGGCAAGCGGCCATACCAGCAAGCCGGCTGTCACAAGGCACATATATGCAGTCAGCGGCGCCTTCAGAAGGCACAATACCCGGCGACTGCCGGTTATTTGTGACGGCAATTTCATAACGTTCATTTTCCTGTATCGCCCACTATCGGCTTACCTGGCGGCATCGGCGGCCAAAAATGTTTCGACAGCTATCTTGCGGCCGGTTTCGGTCTTGAATACGGTATCGATAGTATGACGGATTTTGTTCGTATCGGCATCGTGCAGGTCCTCCGGGATGTTGACGAGCCAGTCGGCGTCCCAGACGCATCGGAACTCGATTGTGTCTATATCCTTGCCGCTGTGATGATTCGCTATAATCTTGCATATATGGTCGATTGCCGTCTCGCCAACGTTATGTTCTTCTAAAATCTCTTTTGCGATCTGCGGACCTTCGATCTCCTGGTACTTCCCCGCAACCGAGTCGTACTTCTGCGCTGCCCCGCCAGGAGCCCCAGGGGCCTGGTGAATCCCTATGTCGTGAAGGATTGCCGCGGCTTTGACGATCAATGGCTCTGCGCCCTCTTCGGCCTGAATACGCTCTGCGTAATCGAGAACGGCCAGAGCGTGGTCGATGCGTTTTTTGTCCGTTCCGAAGACCTGCTTCATTCGAGCAATCAGCCTGTCGCAAAGGCTGTTGACATCTTTAGCGGCGACTATACCGAGGCATTGTTCGGCAAATTGGCACCATTCGGCGCAACCCAGATCGATCCTGGGATTCATCACGACGCGGCCGCAACTGCGACATTTTAGCTTTGGCTCATCCTTAAAGAACTCGATGTTCCGTCCACAACCGGCGCATTTCACCTCGAAAATATCTTCCGGCTTCCAATACCTCTGGTCTTGTCCGGGGCATCTGAACATCGTCTTTTTTTCTCGCTTTCGACTAAATCATACCTTCGTGCGTATCATCGTCAACAACATTTTGAACCTTTTTGTCGCGGCGACGGCATGTGGTATGTTGCCGGGCATTATTATGATATCGCCGGCTGCGACCTTGTTTTCTCGGCCGTCTATCGTTACCGCGGCGACCCCGTCGAGAACCTGAACTACGGCATCATAGGGAGTAGTGTGTTCGCTGAGCTTCTGGCCCTTATCGAAGGCAAAAAGGGTAATTGTGCCGGCGGGCTTGTCGAGTATCGTCTTGCTGACAATCGAATCGGCTGCGTAATCGACCAATTTGGCAAGATTCCGGGCAGCCCCAAGACAATCGGACAGCACAGTTGTCTTTTCGTCGCTCATTTTGTCTTCGCTTTTCTGCCCTTTACAGGCTTTCTTGGCTTCGCATCACAGGATCCAAGCACGTCAGCCAGCGTAATACTTTCAAGATATCCTCCGACATAATCCTGCAATCCGCCGAGTTTGTCTCTTATGGGGCAATTTCGCTGGCGTTCACAGGCATCGCTTGCTATCAGGCATCTGTTGAGGCTAACCGGTCCCTGGATCACTTCCACTACTTTCAGCAGAGTAATCTCTGACGGCGGCATCTTTAGTCGAAATCCGCCATGCGGCCCCATTGTGCTCTTCACCAGCCCTGATTTTTGCAGCTTCTGCATGAGCTTGCAGGCAAGCTGGTAGGAGATATGCTGCTCGGCAGCTATCTTACGAGTGGAAACCTGCCCGTTATCGCTGCCGTTTGCGTAGCACCCGGCCAGGTGGACTATCGCTCGCAAAGCGTAATCTGTGTTTCTTCTAATCACGTCCATAGCCGATCATACCTTTCTCAATGAAACGTTGCCATACCTTGAATAAGGCTAATATGGCCCTATTCCGGCCATTTGTCAACATCCAAAGAGGTCTATTTGCAAAATACATCACACGGAATCATTCAACTATTCCCTGTCACCTGAGCGCACTTTGCTTTTTTATAAGCTCTTATAATATTAACTTTTAGGGGTTCTAACAAAACCTGACTTCAAGATCGATACCGCCTGAAGCTTATCTTGTGGCTCATTGGGAGCTGGATGAGAGCAGCGGGAGCATAGCTGCCGATTCGGCAGGCGATAACGACGGCGTTTTGAAAGGGGATCCTCAGTGGCGGCCTTACAGCGGCAGAATGAACGGGGCACTCCTGCTCGACGGAAACGGCGACTATGTTGACTGCGGCAACAGCCCGGAATTCAATATTGCCGATGAAATAACGGTTGCGGCGTGGGTCAATATCAATCAGGTCAATACGGATTGGCAGGCGATTGTGACAAAAGGCGACTCGTCATGGAGACTGTCCACCACAGGAAGCGATATGAGGTTTCATTTCGCGGTAGCGGGCGGGGGGAACTATGTCAACGGAGATACCGTGGTCGGGCAGGGCGAGTGGCATCACGTTTGCGGAACCTACGACGGGGCGTATATGCGATTGTATGTTGACGGTATTGAGGAGCCTAACGGCGTGGTCGCAAACAGCACGGGCGTTGGCGCAAACGGGTACAACGTCTATATCGGGAATAACGACGAGGAGGATGGCAGGTATTGGGACGGATTGATTGACGACGTTCGTCTGTATAGCTGCACTCTGACGGCGACGGAGGTATATGACCTGTTCATGGCGGGGCCGATTTACGTTGATATTGACGTCGAACAGGTCGGCGACAACGACGGATCGAGTTGGGATAAGGCTTTCGATAGTCTTCAGGATGCTCTGGCCGAGACACATAAAGGCAACAGCATCCACGTTGCCGCGGGAATTTATACGCCCGATACGGGCCTGGGCATAACGCCGGGCGACCAGTCGGCGACCTTCCAGTTGATTGACGGAGTTGCGGTTAAAGGCGGCTTTGCAGGTTTCGGCGAGCCCAGCCCAAAGACCCGTGATTTCATCGCCCACCAAAGCATATTGAGCGGCGATCTCGGAGAGAACGACGAGGCGGGATTCGTCAACATCGCCGAGAACAGTTACAACGTTGTTACCGGCAGCGGCACCGGCTTGGAGTCCCTCTTGGAGGGATTTACGATTAGCGGAGGCAACGCCGAGATAGCGAGCGGCGGAGGCGGAATGCTCAACTATTACGGCAGCCCGACTGTCAAAGATTGCATTTACACCGCCAACAAAGCCGGACGGGGCGGAGGAATGTATAACTCTAAAAGCAATCCGAGATTGGAAAATTGTTTGTTTACAGGTAATTCCGTTAGTACATTAAGAGGTAACGGCGGCGACGGAGGGGGGATATTCTGCACCCGGAGCAGTCCGACGCTGATTAACTGCGTTATTCGGGCAAATACCGCGCGTCGTTTCGGCGGCGGCATGGCGAGCCGATCGAGCGGCGGCCCATGGATGGTCAACTGCGTCTTCAACGCCAATTCGGCCGGCGTCAACGGTGGCGGATTGTATCTCAGCAGAGAAGATGCCGCCAGAGCGACGAATTGCACCTTCAGCCAAAACTACTCCGGCAACAGCGGCGGCGGGATTTACAGCGAGGACTCCAGTCCTGTGCTCGTCAACTGCATATTGCAGGGCAATACGGACAGCGGTGGGAGCGTGGAAAACGCCCAGATTGACACAATGGGAGGCGGGCCTGCGATTGATTACAGTTGCGTTCAAGGTTTGAGCGGGACGCTCGGCGGGGAAGGCAATATCGGCGACGATGCGCTCTTTATCGATGCCAACGGCCCCGACAATATCCCGGGAACCGAGGACGACGACCTCAGGATAGGTGGCGGCTCGCCATGTATCGACAACGGCAATAATACTGCGGTACTGTTTGTTATAACGGATCTCGACGGCAACTCGCGGATAGTACGCGGAGTTGTGGATATGGGCGCCTATGAATTTGCCGGCATGCTCAGATGGTATGTCGATGGCGTCAACGGCAGCGACAACAATAACGGCCTTAGCCCTGCGACCGCTTTCGCTACGATTCAGAAGGGAATACAAACTGCCATCGAAGGTTATACCGTGGTCGTGTATCCGGGCGTGTATCAAGAGGAGGTCAATTTCGGGGGCAAGGCCATAACGGTCACGGGCGAGGGCAGCGGCGCAACGATCATCGAGTCGCCGAATTATGCCGTAACGTTCAGCAATGGTGAAGATGCCAACAGCGTCCTGAAAAATGTTGTGATAAGGAATTGCCCGATTGCGGGAATTTTGGTGTCAGGTTGTTCTCCGACGATAACGAATGTCACTGTGGTTGGCAATGGGATCGGGATTACCCATCCCAATTGGGGCCAGCCCGATATAAGTAACAGTATCTTCTGGAACAATAACAATGCCGACCTTGTTTTGTGCCAGGCGAGGTATAGTTGTATCGAGCGAGGCGGAGCCGGCGAAGGCAATATTACCCTCGACCCGCTCTTTGCGGACTTGGCCGGCGGGGACTACCATTTGCTCTCGGAGCGAGGCCGGCACCGTCCCACAACGCAGGAATGGATTCTCGACGATGTTACGAGTCCTTGTGTCGATGGCGGCGAACCATGGGGCGATCCTTCTGCCGAGCGCATGCCCAACGGCGGGCGGCTGAATATGGGGGCTTTCGGAGGCACTTACTACGCCAGTATGAGCGAATGGCCTCTGGCCGGGGATATAAATCGCGATGGCGTTATAAATATGGAAGATTTCGCTTTAATGGCCGAAAGTTGGCTTTCTAAGCTGGAATGGGCCGAATAGAGGCGAAATAACGCATAATTTGGGATGGTGGAGCAACTTTTTTCGGTTTTTTGTTGACAAAAACCGGGCACATTGTGATACAATGCTCTTAGGTGTTGGTTAATGTTATGACCCTTTGAGAATTGTATTATGTGTCCAGGACCGGGAGAAAAACCTGGTGTTTCGCGACATAGGGTCGCTTTTGAATTGGGGATGCGGGGGGGGTTCACCTTAGTCGAGCTTTTAGTGGTTATATCGATTATATCGCTTCTCATGGGAATATTGAGTCCCGCTCTTATCAGATTCCGACTCCAGGCGCGCAGCTTGCTCGGGACGATAGATCAGAGCCAGGTTGTCAAGGCAGTCCTTTGCTATGCAGTCGATAACGACGATTTTTTCCCGCAATCAGTAGCCACGATAGGGCCTCCGGTAATATGGAACTGGTCGGAACCTACCACTTTGACCGGCATTGAAGAGCGGATGCCGGGGTTGAATCTTTCGATAAGCGCTTATTTGCGCAGCTATATTTCAGATGCCAGTGTGATGTCGTGCCGAAATGCTCCGCGCGAGCATGAGTATCTTCAGGATGCCTGGGACGCCGGCGATGATTGGCGACACCCGGATCTCAACATCGGGCTATTGACGACCACTTATTGCTTCTACTGGAACTACACAGGCTTCCTGGGACCCGGCGAAGAGTTCAACGGGCCTTCGAGCGCAAGCGGTCGAACGGGCGAGAGCCAATTGATGATGAGTTGCTATTTCGGGTATGATCATCACAGGAGCAGAAATGTTTTCAGCAGTTGCGAGAAGTTTAGAAACGCCGGCATTACGGAGGAGATGCCGCTCGCCTCGGCCTGGTATTGGTCTGCTCCTGCTGCGAACTTGGATTTATCCGCCTTCAAAATCAGACTGCATGCCGCGTACTCGGACGGGCACGTCAGCGGCTATTCAACGTCGGAAGTTGCGCCGATGGAAGTAATTTTGCACCGTGATACCGGAGAGGCTTATGCCCCCGGGGCCGGCCCCGGCGTATTCTTTCTGCCGGAAGAAGCACTGCGTTAAAGGCTGATTCTCATTCCCGCCTACTCGTCTTGAAGATTTGTTTCCTGCTCGCCCGCCTTTAATCCGCATTTCTCAGTAATCGCATTAGGGCTAACAGCAGGTAAGAAAACGGCCCCGATCCGCCAGTGGCGGACCAGAGCCGTTCTGCTGTATAGCTCTCCGTAAGGAGTCCCCGGGACTGCCACAACAATAGTAAATTCGTCTCTGGCACAGTCCCGATGTACATCGGGAAAAGCGTTAAACTCAAAAGTTCTCTAATCCCATCCTTTAAGAGATCACCAATTTTATTGCATAAGAGCCAAAAGTATATTGTTGTTTTTATCCCCTCCCTTACGGTCGGGGCTTGTAAGTTGGACTTTTGACGCACGCATCATAAAACGCCGTTGGCGCCTTTGTGCGATACCAAAAGGGCCGTTGTTGCCTGGGGGGTTGCTCCTCCTACAGCGAGAGGACGAAGTTGGCGAGGTCCTTTATCTGGGCGTCTGTCAGGTCGGATGTCTTCCCGTGTTTGTCGTCGGCGTTGCACTTCTTGAGCACGTCCTCCATAGTGACGGCTCGCCCGTCGTGGAGATACGGGGCGGTTCGCCACAATTCGACCAGAGTGGGAGTATCGAAGAGCGTATCCTTTTCCCTGTCCCTTCCTGTGCCGATGTTGTATTTCTCCATATCTGTATAGAGCGGAGCGGGATGGCACGAGGCGCAGTCCGCCTTCTTGAAGATATTCCGGCCACGCTTTGCCGAGCGGCTCAACTTTCCCTTTGTCAGATATGGACTCGGGACCGGCTCGAGCGACTTGAGGTATTCGTCGATAGCGACGGCGTCGGCTTCGGGGCGGACCGCGAACTGAATGTGCCTGATTCCGGCGCGAACTGCGGCTTCTGCGCTGTCGCGGGCGCCCGTAACCATGGCCGGCGGCGTCTTATGCGCCAGCAGCATGCTCTTGGTGTTCTTGGGGTTGCCAAGCCCGTCGTTCAAGAGGTCCCAGTTCAAAGCGTCCGGCCGAGCTTCGCCGGGATGGCAGCTCGAGCAGTTCTGCCAATTCTGGAAGCAAAGAGCCGCATCATTGAAGAACATCTCGCCTTTTCGGGCGACAGTCAGGGGCTTCCTGGGCCCGAGCGCGATAGATTTTGCCGCAGGTCGGATATCGGGGTTAATATCGACCGCGCCGAGCGTATCTGTGAAGTACTCGGTTGCATACGCTTTCGTCCCGATCAGCACCAGCCCCCTCGGGCCGTTTCCTGTGAGATTGATTCGTTTTCGAAACCCGACGAGGAATGACAAATCGTTCGGCACATCGTCGTAGGACGATATCGCATCGGACACCTTCTCCCCGGCAGCGGCTTTGGCGAGCTTCTCGTGAAGTTTTCCCCTGTTGACTACGCTTATCTGATGCGTCCCTGCATGTGCGACGCAGACGTACCTGCCGTCCGCGGTGCATTTTACTCCCCAGGGATTCGCTCCGCCGAGGTCCACGTCGTCGAGCAGAACGGTATTGACCAGTTTCTTGTTCGCTGCGTCTATCACGCTTAGCGCGTTTGTGTTCATCCAGCCTCTTTCGAGCTGTGTCGTCGGAAGCTGGTAACGGGCGAGGATGTGGGTAACGTAAGCGAATTTGCCGTCCGGCGAGACACAGATGTCACGAAGGCTCATGCTGCCGTTGGGCAGTTGAATGGTTTTTTCGCATTTTTTGGCTGCCGTGTCGATAACCGAAACTTCGGCTGCAACATAGTCGCGGTCGGCGGCGCCGCCCGGGAGCAGATGGGCGACGAAGACAGACTTCCCGTCGGGCGTGACCGCCGCGGCGAAGGGCTCTCTGGCGACCTTGACGGTCGCAGCAAGCGTTTTTGATGCTATATCATAGATCGCCACGTTGCCGTTGAAACGATTGCAGAAATATAGAGTCTTGCCGTCTGGGCTGACGACCGGTGCGGTTGGCGTATGGCCGGCCTTGATCTTCGCAACTGATTCTCCCGCCTTAAGATCGACGATCTGTACCGATCCTTCGGCAGCGGCGATTGTGACGTAGAGTGTCTTGCCGTCCGGCGCCAGCGCGAGTCCGCTGGGCCTGCCCGGCAGCGAGATAACTTTTTTGACTTTGCCGCCGGCCACGTCGAAAACGGCTGCCTGGTTGGCCGTTTCTTCGGCGATGTAGAGGGTTTTCCCATCGCTGTCGGCGACAATGGCTGACGGCGAGAGGTAATCTGTCTGAGCCGCAGGGGCCGTTGCCGAAAAAGAGGCAAAGGCAAAAAAGACGCCGGCAAACAGCATCATAATCCTGCCTGTTGAGATCATTTGTCTTTCCCCTGTAAAGTTTCCTAAACTCTCGATAATGTCTCAGACAAGTATCCACAGCGGATACGCGATTAAGCCTGATTTTAGCTTCTTTTCTTCAAAGATGCAAGCAACAGGGCGAATTTTTTATTTTAGTATGACTCCTCAGTATTCTTTTGCATTCTATACCCTTGCTTGCCCGGAAATGCGGGTATTGCCGACGACGATGCGGCGGTTTTCGGTTATTGCCTCAGTCCCAGTCTGTGTTTCCTCAACTGTTTATCGAGTTCTTTTGCTCTGCGGCCGACGTGCTTATCCAGTTCGGCCCAGTAATTCTTGCTGTGGTTCTTGATTCTTGTATGGAGCAGTTCGTGCAGCAGCACATAGTCCCGCAATTCATCGGTCAGCCAGACGAGGCTGATGTTCAAATTGATGTTGTTATGCTCGGAGCAACTGCCCCATCGTGTCTTTTGATTTTTGATGAAGACTTTGTTGTATTCGAAGCCGTACTCTTCAGCCAACTCGGCAAGCCGGTTCTTGAGAAGCTCTTTGGCCTTTGCTCCGGGTATCTTCGGCCTGTCGCTCGTGGTGGTCCTGTGTTCCAACTCCACCTTTTTTACATGGTCCAGGCTCTTTTTCACCCAGTCAATATTTTCGAGGAGATACTTATGGGCCTTCTTGAACGAAACCCTGCGAGGAAACGCCACCCGCACAGGCTTGAAAGGGGCGATGAAGATAGAAATCCTCTTTGCTCTATTAGTCTGCGAGAAGACAACAGTCTCAAGCGGTGGGATGTCAAGAGTGGTTAAGGGCATATTCCAATCAGAGTTTCCGAAACATATCACGAAATCATTAGGATTGCCTGTATGCCAGCCTGAATGACGGCGGGCAGGGGGGCGATAAGCGGTACATTGTCTATTCGAAGAATTTTTTCATTACTGCTGCGGTGTGCATTGCTACGAGCATTAGGTAGTCGAGGTCGCTTAGGCTGTAGTGTTTTTCTTTCATGGCGTTATCGACGTACAAGACGCCGAAACATCCTGTCGGCCTCATGACGGCTGCTATCATCGCCGAGCGGATTGCCTCCTCTGCCTCCAACTGTGCGGAGACACGGGGCATCACGAGGAACTGCCCCTTTTCCACCGCCTGAGTGACTTTTTCTCTGAGTGGAATTTGATTCAAATCGACCGGCGAACCGTCTTTTTTTCTGCCTGCATGACAAGTCATCGGGCCTCTGGGCTGTGTTCTCAGCGCGCACCATACATGGAAAGCGTCGAACTCCTCGAGTGTGATATCGAGCAGCGTCAGGAGCAGGTCCTCGATGGTGTCGGAGTCGCAGATTTTGGTGGTGGCGCGTGAGAAGTCTGTGAGCCTTTTTGCGGCGAGCCTCATTGCAGGTGCGTGGGCGGCGTCCGGATTTCTTACGACGGTTTCGTGAGGCGGGGTTGCCAGGGCCGCTTCGAGTCGGAGGGTGTCGGCCATCTGCATTTCCTTGTGCTCCTCCGGCACATCTTGTTCGAGCTGCACCTGCATGGTGAATGTGGAAATCCGGACGGCGTCGCCGTGTTTAACCTTCGCCCTTTTGATCGGTTTTTCGTTCAGGAACGTCTTGCCGGCGGAGTTGAGGTCTTCGATGAACCAGGTTCCTTCGCCATCGCTGTGGAATACGGCGTGCTGTCTTGAAACTGCGGGGTCAGGGAGGAAAATTTGGCTGTCCGCCCCTCGACCGATCGAAACAGGGCCCTGTTCGAATTGCATTTCTCTGGTCGTGCCGTCGTTTTGCTTCAGAAGAATACGCATCACTCAATCTCCCAAAAAAAACCATAAGTCATACGCATCTTCTATCACCACACGTTACGCTTCTATTATGCGGGGTCGGTGCGGATTTGTCAAGCGGCTCGCGGACGAATGCCTGTTAGGGGGCTGGAAACGGCGAAAAAAGCTTGAAAAAAAGTTTTTCGGATGTCGTTGAAATTGGCCGGGAGGCGTTATTTTCTGCGCATACCGATATTCAGAATAATGGGTTAATATATCCCGGAATTTCAGCCGATGATAAAATAATTAGCCGAAATCTGTTGAAACGACCAGGCCATTTGATATAATCCGGCGAATTGCTGTAGCAAAGCGCGGGCGAGACGCCCGCGGCATTACTTTGGAGACAACGAATGTATATCATACCAGCAATCGACCTTCGTGATTCGAAGTGCGTTCGGCTTATTCAGGGAGACTATCATCGCCAGATAGACTACCGTGACGATCCGGTGGCTCAGGCTCGTGAGTTCAGCGAAGCGGGGGCCGAATGGCTTCATGTAATTGATTTGGATGGCGCGAAGCTGGGCAAGCCGGTCAATACCGATGCAATCTCCGCAGTGGCGGAGACGGGTTTATTCAGGATCGAGGTCGGGGGGGGGCTTCGGGATGAGGAGTCTATCAAGGAGCTGCTGGATATAGGCGTTGAGAGGGTGATCGTCGGCACGAAGGCGGTGAGCGATTTCGATTGGTTCGCAGAGATGGCTGAGAAGTTCAGCGGAAAGATTGTGCTGGGGCTCGACGCTCGAGGCTCGATGGTGGCGACGCACGGCTGGACAAAGGACGGGCATACGGGCTTGCTCGATTTCGCCGCCAAGGCCGCCAAACTGCCCATAGCAGCAATAATATATACCGATATCAGCAAAGACGGAATGATGGCCGGGCCTAATTTCGAGAGGACAAAAGCGCTGATAGATGCGATTGATATGCCGATTATCGCTTCCGGAGGAGTCAGCCGGGTAAGCGACATTACCAAGCTCGTCGAATTAGGCGCCGATGCCGCGATAGTCGGAAGAAGCCTTTATGAGGGTGCGATGAGTTTGGCCGATGCGATAGAGGCGGCCAAGTAAGAGATGGGCTTGTCAGTACGAGAGATAGAACCTGCGGTAAAACCGCAGGCTAAATATTGTATTGGCGCAGTACTGCTTCGAAGTTTCTTTTGTCGGGGCTTTTTGCTCCCATTCCTGCGCCTGTTAGATTCTGATTTAGGGTGAGATACAAAACTATGGCGCAAGATATAGACTTGCATTTTCTTGAAGAGTTCGCTATGATACCGGCTGTCTGGCCTTTTTTTAGGCGTTGTGTGTGTTTGGTCGGCGAAAAACGGCTTTTCCGGGCCTTTAAGCGGCCCGATGGGGCGTGGAAAACGCGGCTGAAGATGCAAATAATTGAGAACTCTTATACCAGAGAGATTAAGTGACGGCAAAGATAGACATTCGAACGATAGAATCATCGAGGGTGACTGAAGTATATATCTCGGCGATGCCGGAGCAAAAGACGCCTCCGACCGAGGCTGCTGAGCAACTGTTTTCCGGCATAAGGGATGCTCTTCGGTCCCAAAATGCACGCATCATCGAGGAGCGTGTATTCGCCACCGAGCCGGTGATGGATATTCTCGCCAAGGCCCGGTCGCAGGCCTATGCCGGCGAGACCTTTGACGATGGCGTTGCTCCGAGCTGTCTGGTAGGCGATGAAGGGGCTTTAGGGCCCATTGCAGGCGTTCAGGTCCACGCGCTTAGCGGCGAGATAGAGACCGAGGTCATCGATATCGACCAGAGCCCTCGCGGACGTGTTCTTCGAGCACCGAATCACCAATTAGTTACTCTCTCCGGGATCTCGGCGCCGCAACTGAACTGCCCCAAAGAACAGGCCCGGACGTGCCTGGAAAAAGCCGAAGCTGCGCTGAAAAAATCGGGAACGGATTTTCTTGCCGTTGCACGCACCTGGATGTGGCTGAACGATATTCTTGCATGGTACGATGATTTCAACAGCGTCAGGAATCAGTTTTTTACCGAGCGAGGCATAATCGGAAACGGGACGCGACAGTTGATGCCGGCCAGTACTGGCATCGGTCTTGGTGCGGCCGACCGAAGCTACTGCTCGATGGACCTTTTCGCGGTCGTAGAGCCGGCCGGTGCAACGCAGTTTTTCCAGGCGGGCGGCAAGCAGAATTCCGCCTTAGAGTACGGGTCGGCATTCTCACGAGCGTCACGAACTCCCACCCCAGCGGGCGAGACGGTATTCGTTTCCGGGACGGCCTCGATCGACGCGACCGGCGCGACGACTAATATCGACGATCCCGTCGGTCAGATAAACGATACTATCGAGAATGTTCGCGCGATTCTGAGGGATATGAATGCCGCCGACGACGATGTCGTCCAAATCCTGGCCTACTGCAAAACTCCCGAAATCGAAAGCGTCTTCAATGCCATGAAGGGTAAATACGACTGGCCGTGGATAGTCACGATTTGTGACATCTGCCGACATGACCTGCTCTTCGAGATGGAAGCCACCGCGCTTGTAAAAAGAAATAACTAACCCGCATTTCTCGCAGCTGCAGTAGAAAAAAGCTCCTTGCTTTGGTATAACTTATTGAAGAAAAACGAGTTAAACCTACAACAAGAAGCTGCCGCATGAAAACACACTGTAATCAAAAGACCTTCGATTTTCAAACCCAAAATTCTCGCAAAATCGTCGCTCATTTCAACGGCGGCAATATCACATCCGATGCCAAGGCAGTAGCCCTTCCAGCCGTCCCTCACACGAAAAAACGGCTCAAAATCAGAATCTGTGAGAAATGCGGGTTAGTTCTATAGCTGATATTGTGAAGGGACAGGTTGAACAAGGTAGGGAATTAGTTGTGAATGTTAATAATCACTATGAGGGCTGTGCAGTTATGACTATTGATAGGTTGGTGGGGAGGTTAAAAACCAGGCCGACATAGTGATGCTAATATGTGGGCCTGGTTAATATATCCCTATTCTCCCAAAGGTCAGACCATATCTTTCAGGTTCTTCAGTGGTCTGATTTTCACAACATTCCTTGCTGGCTTGGCTTTGAAGATAGTTTCTTCTTTTGTGAAGGGATTGATACCCTTACGAGCCTTGGTGGCAGGTTTTCGGATTACCATGATCTTCATCAAACCAGGGACGGCATAGGCCCCAGGACCACTTCGTCCGAGGCTCTTCTTAATCTGAGCAGCCATTGCTTCAAACACAGAACTGACATCTTTCTTTGCCAATCCTGTTGCATCGGCTATTCCCGATACTATCTCACTCTTGGTCATTGCCTTAACAAGTGCTTTGTTTTTCGCCATAATATGCTTCCTTTACAAAAAAAGATTAGAAGAAATAATCCATTAGGCTACGGATCCCATCGATCCAAAGCTCCTAACAACTCCCTACCATTCTACCACAAATTATAATGTTGTCAAGCAGAGCAAACACCATAGAAAATCAAGTGGCAATTTTTGCCACTTGAAAGCAGGAGCTACTCCCTACTTATCTGCTGAGAACACATATCTTTTTTTTTCTTCGGCAAAAAAGATATGCTCTGCTCTCCTACTGGAAAATACCTATATCCCACACCCAAATAATAATTCTTTTTTTCTCAGACTAACCCTACCCCTAGTCCATAGTCTGACAACTTATTGGGCGCCAACTGGGTAGGATTCCTAATTAGTTTCTGTTGCGGAAGGTACTGAAAACGACAGAGAATTAACCATCCGATTTAGGACAAGGTCAATTTCATCGTCATTTTCTTTGAATTCTTCAGTGTTTTCACGCTGCAATTCGCCTTGGTTACGGCGACCTTTTTTGCAAATCGATACCGTTGTGATATTCTTTTCCTCCAGATCGAAAATTTGCTTCATGTTTTCGTAAAAGCCTTTGTCTGTAGCCAGTACCTCAGGGCCTGTTCCAAACAATTGCTTATGTGCTTTGAGTGTTGGTTCGAGAATTTCTTTGTCCTCTTCTCGTTTGGGGAGAACCCGGTAATGATAAATGAATTTTTCGCCGGTCTGGGCGATAAGCACCTTGTGCCCAAATTCGATAGGCTTGCCGGCTTTGCCGCGTTTGAGCAATTCGGTATGTTCCTCGAACAAACTGTACACCTTCTCGTCAGCGGCAAGCATTACACCTTGAAAGACCCGTTGTTCGGCCTGGCTGACGATTCTCTCTACGGTCGGAACGTACTGAGCCAATAACTCTGCCGGTTCGATAGCCGTCTGGGGCGACGATGGGTCGGGGCAGATCACGGATAAACCCAGCGGTAACGACTTTGTCGCAATAACCGCAGGCGAGTATCACAGCCTGGCCCTCAAGTCCGACGGGACTATCGTCGGTTGGGGTCGCAATAGTTCCGGCGAATGTGACGCCCCGGCTCCTGATGCAGGGACAGTTTATACCGCCATCGCAGCCGGAGCATATCATAGCCTGACACTGCAGTCTGACGGCACAGTCAAGGCTTGGGGAAATAATAACCTGGGCCAGACGAGAATCTATAGCGGCGCCGGCGGGAAGGTGCATGTGGCGATAGCCGCCTGCCTCAACTACAACCTGCTGCTCAGAGACGATGGGATGCTCATAAGCTGGGGCGACGACGACTGGCTCGAACCCGGAATTCCGCGCTATCACTACCGCCAGCCGGACGGGACGGAATTCGTTACTATCGCCGCCGGGTGGAAACACATCCTTGCGTTGACATCCGACGGAGCGATACTTGCCTGGGGTTGGCCAAATGGCGATTTCCCCTTCGGCTATTTTTCCGCAAGTGTGCCGGAGGATATTGTCTTCACTGACGCCATCGCTGCCGGCTATAAGTTCAGCCTGGGCCTAAAAGCCCCGTAGAGTGCGTCAACCTTTGGTCGGCTCGCAATGACAAACGCTCAGACACCAACGGCGACTTTCCGTTTGCCGCTCTTGCCCTTCTTCGTGTTCTTCCTTTGGGCTTTGGCCTTCCCGGCAGTCGCGTTCTTGACAGTTCGCACCTTCTCGCCGGCTTCAATCCCTACCGGCCCGCTCTTTCTTCTGGCTTTGCCCAGAGTCGCACTCATATTCCCCCAGGCCTTCTTTGCCTGGGCCATATCGGCATTGAACTCGCCGATAAGCTTGTCGGCATCACTCAGGATTCTTCCGACTTCCGCCTGGATATCCTTTATTTCCCCGGCGAGCTTGTTCCGGAGCTCCTTGGACATGTTCTTGTGGTCTTTTTGGAAGCTGCTCAGCATTGAACCGACGTCAGTGACCAGATTATTGACAAAATCTGCCAAGTTCTTGGCTTGCTCCTTGCTCATCTGTGTGTTGTCCCTATGAAACTGCTGGATCATGTCTCGGGCACTTTTGAGCAGACTATGGACATCCTTTGACAAACCATTCATGAAAGCGGCCAGGTCCTTCGTCTGCTGTGCGGCCATTTTGGTGCGGTCGTGCCCAAATCCCTTTAGGGTTGTGTGGGTGTCCTGCACCAACTCTCCCACCGCCTTCACCCGCATGTCTGCCGCCCTTACTCGCATGTCGTACGAGGCGATAATCTCATCGCCAAGCTTCTTCATCTCGGTTGCAATTCCCATCTTGTTTCCCTTTCAGTAGTTATTTAACAAATTCTTTGCAAAACACTTGATCCAACATTGCTAATAGACTTCACTATTTCCTGAATCTTGCGGCGATCGAATATGGTCGCCCCTTTGTATTCCCCGACGGCGGTTATCATTCCCTCAATTCGGATTATCCGGCCTTCGTCATCGAAAACAGGCTCACCTTCATCGATAACGTGATACACTGAGCCGTCCTTGTGAATAATCCTATAGTTGATTTCAAACGGTATCCCGCACTTCCAGCACCTGGCAAAAGCGGCAAAAACTCGTTTTCGGTCGGCAGGAAAGATCATATTTATCCAGAACTGCCTGTCGGCCAATATCTCCTCGGCCGTATAACCGGTTAACTCTTCAACTCTTCTCGCAAAGCAAACGATCTCCGGCCGCTCCAAAGGCGGGGTCGAATAAGGAACCCCTGCAATAACCACATCCAACAATTGAAGAAGCAGCTTATCCTTAAGAATGACCTTGTGCTGTTTTGTTCTCGCTCTCATCTTACAGTCCCTTAACAACAGATTGCTTCAATCGTTTCTTCCACGCACTATTGCCCATACCGGCCCCGGTTTTCTTTATCCGGCATTGGCTTATAGCTTCTAACGTATTTGGAGTTCTTGTTTCTCACGACCACGGTCCGCAGTATTCACATCGCACTTGCCGGCAAGCGGTGTGCTCTTCAGCAACTTGCCGACGGAACCGAGTGTGCCGCAGACAAATTTACTCACGCTGCTTTTCACAGTGTTGTTCGTCTCATTGAAAGCGCTGTCAAACTCTCTTAATCTCCGCTTCATCTGGCTTTCCACTCGCTTGATTTCTTTGTCAAGCTGTTCTTCAAATGTCCGATCGTGAGCCTCTTGGAACCGGCTCAGCAGTGAACGCACATCTCTTGACAGGGTCTTTGTGAAATCGACGAAATCCGTCATCTTCCCGGTCTGGTAATCACTCATCTGCTCGCGCTCCTTCAAGAACCAGAATCTTGTGGTCATATCATTTACATCTCTTGCCAAATCCTGAACGAAACGCTCGAGCATAGCTGCTTGTTCTTCGGGTATTCTCTCGGAGGCGGACTCTTCCAGGGCTTTCTCCGTGTTGGCTACCAGGATTCCCAGCGCCTTCGCTCGCATCTCGTAAAAAGTCATAATGTTATGTATAATACCGCTCATAGTCTTTTTCTATGCACTTACATTGCCTTGAGGTCCTTTATCCTAAGCTCACTGCCCTTGGCTAAAAGTCCTTGGAGTCTCTTGGTCATTTCATTCTGTCCCTTTTGAAACTCTTCCAGCCTGAAAACAACCTCCAGTTTCCTTTCTTCCTGCTCGGCAAGGATGTCCTTAATCGCCGTTTGGAATTCTCTGACCCGCTGCGTTTCCTCCTTGGCGAGAGCGTCCTTAATCTTAGCCAGATTATCCCGCAAGCTATGCGCCATTTCCTTCTGCCCGGCAAGATAACCGTTTAACAACTCCCTTACTTCCTTCTCTCTTGTATCCTGCACTGAAAGAATCTCATGCATCATACCGTCAAAATCTTTCTTGCGCAGAGACTCGTTTCTCGCAAGACATTCTCTGAGCTGATCACTGATCTTCTCTCGTTCCAGTCTTGTATCAAGAAACGATTCCTGGAAACTTCGGAGAAGTTGATGGGTAGTATCGAAGATAGCTCCGATGCTCCGGATCCTCATCTCGTAAGAGGAAAGTATATTCTCGACTATGTTCTTCATATCTTCTGCTGACGACATTGCTTTAATTCCTTTGTGTCCGAGAAGAGGTGCTGCTTGGCGAACCATGCTTATCGTCCCCATTACAGTTTCGCAAGGATGACTCGGCAAGAACCCCCCATTCAGAGAATCGTAATTCTCCAATCGGCTTTTGCCAGGCCTTACGCCGCTGTTGCCGTCAGACCTATGGCCTCGGCATACTTCAGATAGGTCTCGACGGAGGCAACAACCACTCTGGCCTCGATGGCGAGCAGTTCAATACCCACCAGAGACAGCCTCACCCAGGCATCGACCACGACGCCCTTGTCCAGGATTCGGTCAATAACTTCGACCAGACTGCTGGAGCCAATTGCTTTTTCTACTGCCATTTTAGTTCTCCTTTCGTTCTGCCTTCGCAGAAACTAAATAGAATAAAGGTGAAATATCGCACGCAACACACGTGCGTTCCAACTCAACTTAGATCTTAGGCGTCGGCTCTCCTTCTCTGGAACAGGTAGAGAATGATGCTCAGGGCAATTAAGCCGACAAGCCCATTCTCGCCCAGCATCGCCAGCAAACCTGTGAGGTTCTTGACGATTTCTCCGACGAAAGGAACGTTCGGGCCAAAGAGAATGCCGGCCACAATGCCAAGAGCGACTAACAGCAGGGCAATTTCCGTGACCTCACCAATCCATTTTTTTGCTTCTTCGAGGAAATTCATAATAATTCTCCTAACAAAATGAGTGTTAATATTTATTGCCGTTTTGGCTACTCTTACATGTTTCTCAGTAATACCTCTAATGTGCAATTGGGAATAATCCCGCCATTGCTTGTTGCCGTTTTGCCGAGCACGGCACGTTTGTCAGCGATCCTGCGCTGCCGCCCCATTTTATGCCCCCATATATGCTGAAACTGTTTTTGCAGCTTCATCGGCCGCGAGCAAAATTCATAGCTCATTGTGAACTAATGAAAACCGTGCTCACCGGCGTCTTTATGAAACCGGCCATCGGCATTGCTGCAATACAGCATGAGTAAGGTTTTCACTAATCGTACACAGCCTTAGGATGATGAAGGTTAAGCAAGTAGATGAAATAGTTGAAAGTGAATTGCCGCGTTCGGGCAGTAGAGAAAACAGTTTCTTGAAAGCCAACTTCGATACCGAGAGATGCTTCGGCCTTTTCGGTACTGGCATCTATCTTTCTTGCCGGGTTTCGAGATCGTTTGAAATGGTTTTTGAGCGGCAGCGAACGGCTATAGCGTCGTTCCTTTGGAGGGATTCGAGCAAGCCAATGGATGGCCCGGCGATTTGAAAATTGTTATATTAAACTGTTGTCAAGCCCTCGCGGATGGCATATTTGGTCAGGTCCACAAGGTTGTCAACCTCGGCCTTTTCCATGACCTGCCTGCGATTTCCTTCAACCGTCTTAACGCTTAAGCCCAGTTGCGAGGCGACTTGTTTTGCCGACATGCCCTCGACCAAAAGCCGAAGGACCTGCCGCTCTCTTGGGGTAAGAATCTGAGAAAGACGGTCGCCAACAGTTAGAATGCTGTCTTTTGTGATGCCGTCGAGAACAATACTCGTAATCTGCGGGCTCAAATAGGAGTGCCCGGCAACGACTGTGTTGAGGGCTTGAACCAGATCATCCAACACGCACTCTTTGAGAATATATCCCGATGCGCCGGCCTTGATCATATCGAGCACAAACTCTTTTTTGGCATGCACCGACAAAGCCAATACTTTGACTTCCGGCAGCTCACTTTTAATCCGGCGGGCAGCTTCAATGCCGTTCAATACCGGCATAGTAACATCCATAAGCACCACGTCAGGTTGCAGTTCTCGCGTCATTTCCACTGCCGTCAGGCCGTCGCCGGCCTGGCCCACCACCTCCATATCACTGTGTTTTTCGATCAAGGCCTGGATACCCTGTCGAAGGATTCCATGGTTGTCGGCCACTAAGATTCTTATACTCATAACTGCTCCCTTCAAACCGGCATTTCCACACGTTTCATCGGCGCTGCCAACGTGACCCGCGTACCCTCTCCCGGTTCGGATTCGATTTCCACCCTGCCGCCCAGACAGCTTAATCTTTCACGAATGCTGAAAAGCCCGAAACCGGCGTTCTTGCCCGAGCTAAAGGCCTCTGTCGGCGGTTTGAAGCCGATGCCATCGTCAATAACGTTGACGCATAAGCGATTGCCGTCCGTTCGGATGGAAACCTTTACATGCCGCGCCTGGGCATGTTTGACAACGTTGATCAGTAATTCCCGTACTGCTCGATATACAAGCGCACAAACATCGTCGTCCAGGGATTTAGGTTGGGCGTCATCTTCGAATTCAGCCTTGATTCCATGCTTGTCTTGGATTTCCTCATTGAGATATTCTCGCACCGCGGCCTCGAGGCCCAGTTCATATAGAGTGGGACAGCCCAGGTCAAATGTCAGAGAACGCATATCCTCAATCATCCGGTCGAGATGTGTGTATATTTCATCCACAGCGCCAGTCAATTCCCGCGGCAACTCTCTTTCTCGCAATCCACCCAGGTTAATCTTGAATAAAACAAGATTCTGCGTGACATGGTCATGCAATTCTATGGCAAGACGTTTGCGTTCGCGTTCTTCGGCCATGGACATTTCCGATGCGAGTTCACGAAGCCTTTTTTGATAAGCCAGCAATCTCTTTTGGGCCCGCCTTTGTGCTGTGATATCCCAGAAAATGCCTAATGCCCCGATAACATTGCCTTCTTCATCTCTGACAGGCGTTTTAATAGCATGGACAATAACTTCCCTTCCGTTTTGGACACATTTCTCGTTGATGTCTTCTGTTTCGCCGGATTCCATGACTCTCTTGTCGTCCGCCCTGTATTTCTCGGCCAATTCCCAGGGATAAAAATCATAGTCTGTTTTACCGACAATTTCCTCGGCCTTGATCCCCCGATCCCCTGCAAAATTCTCATTGCAGGATACATAAACGGAGTCCTTGTTCTTGAGAAACACTCTTTGAGGCAGATTCTCAACAAGCGTCCTGTATTTATTCTCAGAGGCTTCCAATATCTCCTCGGTTTTCATGCGCTCCGTGCTTTCAATGACCTTCCATTCACCTTCTCGCCTGATAATGGCAAGGTCGTGACAATTGACCACATCTATGATTTCAGACGCTCCACACTCATCGATACGGTAACTGCAAATGGCAATCATTTGCCGGCTGCCTATAGCGTCATCCACCTGCCTTTCATAGTGGGCGAATTGTTTCCAGGCCTCGCTTTCCAACCCGCTCCCGTTGCCAGTTACCCTCATTCCGGCAAAACCAGACGCCAGGGCTTGATTCAGTTGATCTGCCCAGGCCTCAATTACCTCCTGTGAATCGAGAACGCCGTCTTTGAGGTACCAGTCCGAATGTGGAATGATCCGAATCTGCCCTCTTCCCGCATACAGGTCAAAATCAGTTATCGACTTCCTTAGCGTATCTTCGGCTTCCTCTACACTAATTCCTGAAGTAATCCACATGCAGAATTCATTGCCTTCCAATCCTGCCTTAAAGTAGGGCGTCAGAACACCTGTCAGATCTTCTTTGGTCTCGTAAAACAGGCAAAAATGGCTGCCCCAGGAGGCATTGTCTAATACATCGATCCCCGTTTTACACCCCGATTGTTCAATCCCGGTTAGCATTCCCACAAATACCCCCAATGATCATTACTGCCCCCATTTCAAGACTAAACTTCTTTCAGCAAATAGGCAACGGCTGGACCAGCAATGCACCTATTAACCACCCCATATCTGCCCAAACCATATATCGGACTGTCTGCCTGACGAGCAACAATAATTCTTAGCGATAAAGCATCGCCTTGACGCCGATATCATCGCACAAAACCTTTTCGCCCTTTTCCGCCGACAGATTTTTCCGCAAGACAACAATCCGTTCCTTGACATTCTCGGGGTGCTGTCTCGGTTCCGTACGAACGTCATATTGGGCGGGACTGCCCGGAATATTCTGTTGCCAAACCGGATATGCGGGTTTATTGTATATAGTCGCAACAAAACCAACGGTGCAAATAGTATGAAGCTGAACTGGGCAACGCGAATTACGATTCTGAGGATTTTGCTGATAGTCCCGTTCGTTGGTTGCATGTTGAAGATAAACGACCCCAAGTTCAACCCGGCTCTGCAGAATGTGATGAGGTATATTTCTGTGGTCGTTTTCCTCATAATGGCGGTAAGCGACGGAATCGACGGTTATCTGGCCCGAAGGAGAAATCAGATTACCAGGCTCGGAACTTTTCTCGATCCCCTCGCCGACAAACTGCTGATGACTTGCGCCTGCCTGCTTTTGGCCTCGCAACGAGCCCACGTTGCCGGTTTTCTCATCCCTCAAACAGTGGTGGTTCTGATAATCAGCAAGGACATCTTTCTGCTGCTTGGCTTTACGGTCGTTTACCTCATAACCTCGCAGATTCGCATTGAGCCGGTTTTTATCGGCAAAAGCGCCACGACACTGCAGTTGGTCATGGTTTCGGCTATTCTGATCGCCCCGGAGGTTTCCACGGTTGTGCCCGGCTGGATACGGTTCCTTCAAGTGCTGTGGTGGAGCGCTTTTGCAACGGCTATTTGCACAATGATAGTTTACATACGCATCGGACTGCGATATATTGCCGAATACGAGTCCGCCCAGGGCGGAGCAAACAAGCCTCAGAACTAAGAGGTAGAAGCAGTGAAACCAGATTGGCTGACTGCCGCCTTTTGTATTGTTGTTTTGGAGTGCCGACGTGCCGCTGAATTTTAGTGAAATACCCGAAATACTCGACGAGCTGCGGCAGGGCGGGATGATTGTCCTCGTCGATGCCGAAGATCGCGAGAATGAGGGCGATTTGGTTTGTGCCGCGGAAGCGGTTACGCCTGAAATAATCAATTTCATGGCGAAATACGGCCGAGGCCTGATTTGCCTGCCCATGACGCCCGAGGCGTGCGATTCGCTGGGGCTATACCCGCAGACCATTCAAAACACGGCCAGATTCGAGACGGCGTTCACCGTCAGCATCGACGCTATCCGGGGAATCTCCACGGGCATCAGCGCCGCCGACAGGGCCAAAACGATTCTCGATGCAATTGCCGACGATGCCAAGGCGTCGGACCTCGCGCGGCCTGGCCACATATTCCCACTCAGGGCAAGAGAAGGAGGCGTCCTCGTCCGGGCGGGGCAGACCGAGGGCGCAGTCGATTTGATGAGGCTGGCCGGTATGAAGCAAGCTGGAGTGATTTGCGAGGTTATGAACGAAGACGGAACTATGGCGAGGGTTCCGGATCTGCTCCGGTTCTGCGAGAAACACGACATGAAAATCGCATCCATCGCCAAACTCGTCGAATACCGCCTTCAGCGGGAAAGCCAGATCAAGCGAGTCGAAGCTGTGAACCTGCCGACCGATTACGGCGATTTCAAATTAATTGCCTACGAGACCGTCACCTCGCCGGAACCGCACCTGGCGCTATGTAAAGGCGATGTAGGACGCATCGACGCCGCCGGCGAGCCAATACAGCATGATGACGCTGTTCTCGTACGCGTACATTCCGAGTGCCTGACCGGGGATTTGTTCCATTCACAGCGATGCGAGTGCGGCTATCAAATGATTACCGCGATGAAGATGATCGAGCAGGCCGGCCAAGGCGCCCTGATCTATCTCCGACAGGAGGGCAGGGGTATCGGCCTGACAAACAAGCTGCGGGCATATAAGCTGCAGGAACAGGGGCTCGACACCGTCGATGCCAATTTGGAATTAGGCTTTCAAGCCGACAGACGCGATTACGGGATCGGCGCCCAGATATGCCTCGACCTTGGCCTCAGGAATATCCGAATACTCACAAATAACCCAAAGAAAATTAACAGACTCGAGGTTTACGGCATCAAGATAGTCGAGCAGATATCCCTGAGAGCACGCCCGACCAAGCATAATGTCGATTATCTGCGAACAAAGAAATACAGGCTCGGCCACATGCTCGACGGCGACCTGTGATTTTGTGCCGGTTGACTTGATTTATGAGAACAATTACACCAACATCGTATGCGTTATTCATTTTGCTGCTCCTGGCGGGGCTCGGTTGTGAATTGCCTGCGCAGCGAGAGCCGCAGGGTGGCGGCTATGACAGCAATGAAACGCCTGCCTGTGTCTTCTACGCACCCGAAAAAATAGACATCTTGCCCCTGACCGAATTCAAAGACGCCGCCGGCGGCGGCGAGACGCGGCTTGAGGCATACGTCAGCTTACTTGACTCGGCCGGGTCGCAAATAAAATTTCCCGGCAAAATTCGGTTCGAGCTTTATGAGCACGTTCAACGCTCCGCCGAACCGAAGGGCAGGAGGGTGGCAATCTGGCCTGAGATAAACACAACAGAGCCGAATGAGCCGAGAAGCCGCTGGTTCGACCTCGGCGACCCCGTCCGCAACGACCTTTTCTGGCGCGATTTTATCAGGGCATACCAGTTCACCCTGCCTTGCGGGCCTCAGCCCGCCGCAAGCTACATCCTCGAAGCGACATGCCTCACCAATGACGGCAGACGCTTGATTGCGGAAACATCCCTCAGAAAAATCAAATGACCCCACATGTAAGAGAGTTCTCTGTTGGAAGCTGCAAACATCAAACTGGATGATATAGCGCTCGTTGAGAGGTGCAGACAAGGCGATTTCGACGCTATGGAGCGCCTAATAATCAAATATCAGGACAGAATCTACAACGTAATCTTAAAAATATGTGCAAATACCGACGATGCCGCGGAACTTACCCAGGAAACCTTTGTCAAAGTAATAGAAAACATAGGAAAGTTCCAGGGCAGAAGCAGCTTTTATACCTGGGCTTTCAGGATAGCAGTAAACCTGACCCTGAACTTCAGAAGGAGAAATATAAAGCTCGCAGTAAGGTCGCTCGAAGCACAGGGAAAAGACGACAGCGGCAGCAAAAAGCAGTTATTGAAAGATTTTTTACGAGATGATAACGCGTCTGACCCCGCAGGGCTGGCTCAACGAAAGGAACTCAGCGAAATCGCTGTAAAGGCGCTGATGAGGCTCGATGACGCTCAAAGGACGGTTGTTGTGTTGAGGGATATCGAAGGTATGAATTATGCTCAGATTGCCGGCGTGTTGAATATTCAGCTCGGCACCGTTAGAAGCAGGCTAAGCCGAGCCAGGAGCAATCTGAGGGATATTATGGAGGCCTTCCTACAATGAAAATGCAGCCTGAAAATATCGAAAGATTGCTAAACGGCTATATTGACGGAGAATTAACCGTCAGGCAGCAGACAGAAGTAAAACGCCTTCTTGGGAACGACCCCGAGATCGCCGAATGCTTGCTGCAATTGCGAAAGTGTAAGATGCTCGTAAACTCCGTTCCCCCTGCGCAGGCGCCGCCGGAGATGCTCGATGACGTCATGGCGAGATTGGCCAGAAGATCCTTGCTGGGCGAGGAACCCGCTGCCGTTAACCACAAGGCCGGAGTGCGAGACTTATTTCTGCGAAAGGTGCTCACCGCAGCCGCCATGATT
This sequence comes from Sedimentisphaerales bacterium, assembly GCA_041322395.1. Lineage (GTDB taxonomy): Bacteria > Planctomycetota > Phycisphaerae > Sedimentisphaerales > Anaerobacaceae > JAFGCD01. The sequence continues at coordinate 431,802 of JBGLNQ010000001.1, read as the reverse complement.
GCATTGGTCGCGCTATTCGGCGTCGTTGTATATACTATTGTCGCCCCGCCGGCCCCCGTTGAACAGCCACCCGGCCGGGCAGACAATGACCGCACCACAACCGTCATTAATCCCCCCCGGACTATGCTCGCAAAGTTCAACGGCAGGCTCGAATTGAAGACCGCCGCATTTATGGAGATGGATGCCTCAATAAACCGCGCCGTCGAAGACAGCGACATGGTCCACGCCGCAGGAATTGAGCGGCTCGGCGACAAAACTATCTATGTCCTGACATGCGCACGCAAGGGCCTGAATCAGCTCCTGAATCGTATGGACAATGACTGGGCCAGATTGGATTCCGCAACGCTTTTCGTAGAGACCGACCTTTTCGACCGACCCGTCGCCGTAAACGCAGTCACCCCGCAACAGATAACCGAGATAACCGCTCAGGCCACATTCGAGAGCACTGTCCGAGTCGCGAAGGATTTGGCCATGTTCAATAACCTCAGCGAAACACTGAGAAGCAGGGCGGTTCTGCCCACGGATAACAAAATCGCCGACCTCGGCGGCCTGGACAGACCCCGCCTGACCAAGAACGGGGCAATCGAGAAGACAGTTATAGACAACCCGAACGTCGAACTGGTCATTGTCCTGACTCGCTCAAAATAACTTCGTGGCCCGGCTAAGCATGTACTTCAAGCCGGTCTTGAAAACAACGGAGCAACGGAATGCCGGATGTGCAAAACCGGCTCTTTTTCGACCAGATACTGGCGAAGAAGCCCGACTTTTCCCTGGGCAGAGTTAGTTTTTGCGTTTGTTTGCCATGTTCACTTCTTTTCTTTGATTTACATACTAACTCAATTTCAGGAAATGTCCAATTCCGACCGAAGCATTACAGTCCTTCAAGCCGACTACGTTCCAGTTGTTTGTGAAATAATCGAATTTCTCCGGGGAAACGGTAACGCTCTCAACAAGCGAAGCATCGAGGGGGCGGAAGTTGACGTCGGCGGCTTTCAGCCGTTTTCGATGTTCCAGCAAGCGTAAAAGGAATTGCCCGAAGCTGCGATTGTCTTTGGGCGACCAGAGCACTTCGCTCAGCGCACAGGCCCGGGGAAACGCCATGAATTCGCGGCGTTTGTAATCCGCGATCAACTCGCCCCACAGTTGGCCTTGCCCGCCGAGGACGTGCCTAGCTTCTTCGGCGTTTAGTTCGGCTGGAATCGGTTCGAAGGCATAGACTTTCTCCAGGTTGATTACGCTACAGCCGAACCCGGTTTCATCGGGGGCCTGGCGGAAGTCGAAGTAGGTATGCGAAGTCGGCGCCATCACGACGTCGTGACCGGCTTTGGCGGCGGTGATTCCCCCCGCTGTGTCCCGCCAACTCATCACGGTCGCCCCAGGCGCCAGGCCGCCTTGGAGGATCTCATCCCAACCGACCAGCCGTCGCCCGTTTTTCGTCAGGAATGTATCCATCTGCTTGATGAACCAACTGTGCAATTCGTGCGCATCTTTGAGTTGTAATCGCTTCATCTGCGCCTGCATTTCAGCGTCGCCGGCCCAGTGCCCGATGTTGGCCTCATCGCCGCCGATATGGATTTCCTCGCTGGGAAAAAACTCGATCACTTCGCTCAGCACGTTCTGCAAAAAGGCGATCGTCTCCGGGCGCGGTGCGATCAGGCCCTTGGTCTTGCCCCATCGCTGCTCGTCCGGCAGTTCGGCGAAACGCCTCGTGTTGATGCCCAGTTCCGGGTAGGCCACGATCGCCGCTCCGGTATGGAACGGCATCTCAATCTCCGGCACTATCGTGATGTGGCGATCCGCGGCGTAGCGGACGATCTCGCGAATATCGTCCTGCGAATAGTAGCCGCCGATGTATCGCCCGTCCTTCGTTTTACGGCGGGAGTGGTCCATCTTCGAACCGATCTCGGTCAGTTTTGGATACTTCTTGATCTCAATCCGCCAGCCCTCGTTATCGGTGAAATGGACTTGCAGGCGGTTGAGTTTATGTGCCGCCATAGCGTCGATGAACCGCAGCATGTCTTCCTTTGGTATGAAATGTCGGGCTGGATCGACGAGTAGTCCGCGCCAACGGAATCGCGGGTAGTCAACGATACGCACGCACGGCACGGCCCATTCGATTCCTTCTACCTTCTGTTTGCTGAAGATATCTGTCGGCAGCAACTGCCGAAGCGTCTGAACGCCGTAAAATAGACCGCCCGTCCCCCCGGCGCGAATAACGATGGATTGCTTCTTAACCTCAAGTTCGTATCCTTCCTCGCCCAGTCGGCCTTTCAGAGACGACTCGACCTGTAATTGTATGGTGTCTTGCCGTCGTGATGAATTTTGAATCAGCTTCAAGCGATACCTCATCGCCGGGGCCAGATAATCGATAAGTGTGCCGGCTTCCGCCCTTGCCGCACCGATGGCGATCACACGCGTATCGGGGCTAAAGCGAAATTGACCCTCTCCGACCTTCAGTACGACCGGGTCGGGGATAACGTTTACAGCCGACTGAGGGACTGCCGATCCCTGTTCCGCGCCACATTCGCAAACGGCGCCAAGAACAATGCCAGTCACAACCAGCCAGGCGAAAACACGCACACGCATGCTCATAGGTATATCCTTTCACGCAAATCGATAAGCCATCGATTCGGAACCCTCTTGATACTCGGTAAAGCGAGGCTGGTCAAGCTCAAAATTGCCCGCTAACATTCGCACCGTGCAATGGGCAAGTCTTGGGTTTTATGATATACTATCGCAACCAAATTAGTGCTTCAGAATTTCGATATGGAGAATAAGGCAATGAAGGCGAGACAGATATTTGTTGTTCCAATTTTTTGGGCAATAGCGGTTTCTTTAGCGTGTGCCGTTGAATATCCGTTTCATAAATCATTCTCCTAATCTGAAGTTAATAATCTAAGCCCCCATTATCATGTCCCTGAATATTGAAACGACAGCCGGGCCGATTATGATTACCAGCACGGCGGGAAAAATGAACAAAACCATCGGTATTATGAGTTTGACCGCCATTTTTTCGGCGTTTTCCTCGGCCTTGAAACTCCTTTCTTCTCGCATCGACCTGGCGAATTGACGCAGTGCAACGGCCATACTCGTTCCAAAGCGGTCGGTTTGGATGAGTATCGCCGCCAGGGAAGCGAGTTCTTCGGCGCCTGTTCGTGCCGCCATGCGGCGCATTGCTTCCGCCCTGTCGGCCCCGAGATGCATCTCAAAATTTGTCAGCGTCATCTCTCCGCTCAAAATAGGACTGACTTGTTGGATTTCATTGGCCACCATATTCCATGCCATGTTCATCCCGATTCCGGATGAGACGCATATTTCGAGCAGATCAACGGCCTGTGGCAGATACAGACATATCTCGTCCCTTCGTGCCTTCCGCTCCAGCATCAACACGAGATTTGGGAGGAAGAAGATAATTGTTGCGCCAACTGAAATCAGCGTGATTTTTGCCGGGAAAGAAGCGTCCGTCGGCATAATCAGCATTACACCGGCGGCAATACCACCGACAAAAAGGAACATCTTGATCCCGGTGTAAATCGCCGGGGCTTTTGCAGTGAAATGTCCTGCCTGGACAAGCTGCTCCCAAAGGGTTGTGCTGGCCTGACCGTGCGAAACAAAGTTGCCCACCCTTTCAAGCACCTGGAAAAAGCCCGATTTCTTTGGGGATGGATACTTGGGCGTGGCGGTCCAACTATGATCTTCGAGTTTAGACTCGATCACTTTGCTCTTTCTTTTGCGGAGCAGCAAGATTGAGGCGCCTACGCCAATAACGGACAAAAACGTCAAGGCCGGGATCGCCATTTCCGATTTTACGATGTCCATCATCAGGTCTATCTCCAACAGCATACTCAACATCACAATCTAATAACGCAACACAGAAAGCCGGCTCATCACCAATGAGCCGATGAACATTATGGCGATTGTCGCTCCTAACATTAACCGTCCGATCATCGTTTCGTAGAACATTTCCATATATTCCGGACTTATAATATTTAACAGCATAAACAGCACTATGGGCAATGCGATCAATACGCGTTTGCTGAGCTGCGTTTGCGCCGTCAAAACACGGACGCGCCTATTCAGCTTCATCCTCGCCCTTATCACGGACGCCAGGCTGTCCATCAAGTCCGCAAGATTGCCTCCGCTGTTCAACTGTATTGACACGGCCGTGGCAAACAGCTTCAGTTCGGTATTGTACGTCGTCTCCGCCACCTTACGGATCGAATCTTTCATATCACTGCCCAATGATTGTTCCTGGCATATTCGGGCAAATATCGGCCCCTGCGGCGGATCAATTTCTTCCGCGACCAGTTGAAATGCTCCTACGAGGGGATGTCCGGCCCGCAAGGCGCGAGCAGCGATGCCCAATGCATCTACGAGCTGCTTTTCAAACAGCGTTGACCGCCTGGCGATGCTCGACTGGGTGTGCATCGAGAACAGGATTATGACAGCGCCCGATACTCCAAAGGCCAGGATTCCTCCTCCTCCCAGAAAATACACTACTGCGAAAAGCAAGCCCGCTATGGCGAACAGCCTCAAGAGTACGCTTTGCGCGGATGCGTTCCATCCCGCCTTAGAACGGAGTTTCCTGAAGTATTCCCTCGCGCGCGACTTCCTGGGCTCTGCGATGCGGCCGGTATTGTCTTCGTTAGACATTTCGCGCCAAAGGCGCATAGTCCGCAATTCCGTGTCGGCCTTATCGGCAATTCCGAGACGCTTGTGCATCTTTCGCGTACGCATAGCATACTGCACTATCCATAGCACAATACAGATGCACCAGACGGAAGATACGAATCCGAAAACCGACATCGTGACGATTCTATTTATCAGTTCTTCTCTGCCCATAATCTTTTGCGGTCCCGATTGATTTAGTCGAAAAACACTCGTTGTTTCATTAACAATTACCTGCTATACGTTTTTAGTATCCACACAGTCGAATCGCCTATATAAGATTGAACCTCTGCATAATCGGTTTTTTCTGGGGAACCTGCCGCTGTGTCTCGCTCGGGTCGGCATTCTTCAGCACCCTCTGATGGAATAAATCCGACGGCATATTCACTCCTCTGGCTTTGAGCCGATCAAGAAGATGCGGGTGCACCCCGCAGACCTCAAAATGGCCGTAAGCATTACCGTCGTCGTTCACGCCAATTTGCTTAAAACGGAAAAGTTCGTGAAGGCAAACAACGTCACCTTCCATGCCGGTGATTTCAACGATGTGCGTTACTTTTCGTACACCGCCTGTGAGACGTTCGACCTGAACCAGCAGATCCAGCGCCGAACTTATCTGTTCTCTAATGGCGTGTACCGGATAATTGATTCCGGCCATACTGACCATGTTCTCAATCCGCCGCAAGGCATCCCGAGGGCTGTTGGCGTGAACCGTCGTCATGGATCCTTCGTGGCCTGTATTCATTGCCTGGAGCATGTCTAAGCTCTCGTCTCCGCGAACCTCGCCTATTATGATCCGGTCCGGCCGCATACGAAGGCTGTTGCGAAGCAGGTCTCGCTGACTAACCCGTCCCTCGCCTTCAATATTCGGGGGCCTCGTTTCCAATCGCACAACATGTTCCCTCTGCAATTGAAGTTCGGCGGCGTCCTCTATCGTTACAACTCGCTCTCCGAGCGGGACCCATGCCGAGAGAGCATTGAGCAGGGTGGTCTTGCCCGCCCCTGTTCCGCCCGATATGAGGATGTTTATTTTGCACTTGACGCACATTTCCAGGAAAAAGGCCATATCCCTGACCAATGCATCCAGTTCGAGCAGACGGTCCATATCGATTGGAGTGACTCCAAACCGTCTGATGCTTAAAGCAGGCCCCGTAAGGGAGAGCGGAGGTATGATGGCATTCACCCGCGAGCCGTCCGGCAGGCGTGCGTCAAGCATGGGGGTGCTCTCGTCGATTCTGCGGCCTACATTGGTGCCGATCCGACGAATGACTCGCATCAAATGAGCGTCGTCCACAAAAGTCGCATCCGTATGTTCGAGTCTTCCTTCTCTTTCCAAATAAATCTGATGCGGGCCGTTCACGAGAATATCGCTGACAAGCGGGTCTCGCAAAAACTCGTCCAAAGGGCCGAACCCGAAAATCTCATCCATCACTTCTCGAATCAGCTTCTGCTTCTCGGGGCCGGAAAGAGGGAATTTTTCTTCACGCAGCAAGCTGTTCACTCTTTCGGCGCACTGCCTATGCAGCTGCTCTGCGGGCATTCGCCTGGCCTCATCCAGGTCCAGCAAGCCCAGCAATCGCTGATGAATCTTTACCTTGATCTTCTGTAAAGTTACATTCTCATTGGCGCTGCGATCTTCAAGTTGTGTCTTCATCTCTGGTGGCATTGAAGCTATCCTGTCACGGCATTATTGTCATTTGTCGCACATTTGTTAATCCTGGCGGCGAGCTTCTGAAAATCCTTGCGCAATCCCGACCTCTTGGCGACTTGAGCCAGTGGCTGGGCCAGATTCACGGATTTCATTGCCTTGCGCCAGTCGCTGCGAATACAGGCAAATGAATCAAGGCCCACCACCTTCTTGCTGTCTTCCATCCGCACTAAAGGTCCTCGTTTTTTCACCCTATTGGCTAAAGGTATTACCTTGCTTGAGGATATACCGTTCATCCCCAGAAACGCCACGAGAGAGCGGGCATATTTCAGGTCTTTGACCGTAAGCTGGAAGACAACCAGTGCGAACTTGCTTGCCGCCGCCAGATCGATCATAACACTCGGAGCTAACCGCGGGGCATCGACTATAGTGTAGCGATACCCCTGTTTGCAGGCCTCAAGCGCCTCGCTGAGATTGTCTAACTCCAGTGATTCGGCGTTTTGGCTGTCGATGCAGGCCGGGCTGAGCAGTACATGAAAATCATCCTTGTAACTGCAGGCGATCGATTCAATCAGATCCTTGTCGATGGGTTTTTGGCGACTCAGAACGTTGGCGATGCTATACTGGCTCTCAATGGAAAGATAGCTCGAAACAGTCCCGTAGCATGTGTCCAGGTCTATCGCCAAAACCGGCTCAGACGAGAGCAGTCTAAGCTCATTGGCAATGTTAACGGCCACGGTTGTCGCTCCGCAACCTCCGCTGGCCGAGAATACTGAGATTATTTCGCCCAGCTTAACATCTTTGACCGTTTCACAGAGCAATTGCTCCAGGACTCCGTCAAGCTCAGCCGATATAGAACTCTTCCGAAGAAAGTGCCTGGCGCCCGCCTGCATTGCCTCGAGAACCAGTTGCTCATCAAATCTCGTTGAAACAACCACAACTCGGGTATCGGGGTACATTGCAACGACCGTGCTCAATTTGCGCAGAACTCCATTCGAATAGGAATCAATATCGACCACAACGGCATTCGCCGCTGTACGAGAAAGATGGGCCCCAAGCTGCGAAACATCGTGGCAGGTGTCGGCCAAGGCAAAACGCCGACTCGAGTCAAGAGCCGAGGTCACAAGCTCGGACGTTGCCTGTTCGTTGGTCATCAATACTACGCTGGATTCCGACGTCATGCCGGCGCCTCAATTACAAATCTACTGTTCTACTGTCCATCAGGCTCTATCGCGTTTCTGCCGCGATTTGCCCGACTAATTGTTGTCATTCGGTTCCGTACACCGTCGGTCTATTCAGTCGTCTCGGCCTGACTCGAAGGCGCATCCTTGCCGTAGGAATCCCACGCTCCGGCCCCAAACAGTTCTGTCAAACCCGTTTTCTGCAGCCACCCGGCACCGGCGGCATCGATCTTCGCAGGCTCCTCGCTCTCGAGGCGCGCCTTGCCGTAAAGCTCCCAATCGCTCGGTGCGGCGTGCAGGAATCCCGGCAGCGGCGGAGTCGTTGCCAGTGACATAGGCTCGACCAATTCAGCCGTCACCAACATCACCAACTCCGTTTCCTTTTCCTGATAGCGGACCGACCGAAACAGCGCCCCAAGTATCGGCAGGTTTGAAAGGCCCGGTATGCCGGATGTAACCGCTCCGACGTTATGTTTGATCAGCCCGGCCATCGCGAAGGTCTGCCCGCTGTTAAGTTCGAGAGTGGTCTCGGCCTTGCGCGTGGTTAATGCCGGTATGCTGAAACCTTCAACCACCACGGAACCGACATCGGAAAGGTCGCTAACCACTTGAGATGCCTTCAAGCGGATGGTGCCGTCCCCGAGAACTGTCGGTTTGAACATCAGCCTTATGCCGTATTCCTTGTATTCAATCGTGACGGAACTGCTGCTGCCTCCTCCTCCGCCCTGGACGACCGGAATAGGATATTCCCCACCGACCAGAAACTCGGCCTGTTCTCCGCTAAGCGCCACCAGCGTAGGATTCGCCAGAATTCTCACATACTGATTCTCGGCGAGCGATTGCAGAAAGAACTCGAAATCGGCACGCGGAAAACCCGCAAAAAGAGTAACAAGAGAGCCGGCTGTGACGTCGCTGTTGAAGGTGTAAGTCGTATTATCACCGGCCACCGTACCCGAAGCGGGGGCTATGTCGATCGACGGCACAAGGGCGCCGCCCGCGGCCGAACCGGGACGAGACGCCACAAAGAAATCGTCGTTCGTATGAAACGCGTTTATACCCATTGTCCTCAGTGCGCTGCGGCTGACCTCGGCGACCCTTATCTGAATCTGAACCTGCTGGATTCCGGCGAGACTTGTCATATCCACATAAGTAACGCCAATTTTATCCAGGTAGTCACGAAGATGTGTTACCTGATCGGCTTTTCTCAACAAGCCTCTGATAATCAGCACCTCTCCGGACTGGCTGACCTGCAGCGACGACAGCGGAAATAGCCCCTCCAATTCGTCTTCAAAGCGGGCAATGTCGATATTCGTCTTAATTCTGCGTTTCCACGTTTGCGTTTCATCCTGTCCCCAGAGAATAAGGTCCGTCGATCCGACCTGAGTTCCCTGAAGCAGGACCTGATCAGGCGTCAACACCTGCACGTTGGCGACTTTTGGATCGGTAACGGCCACTCGCGTAGCAGGCCAGGGCGACTTGATTATTGTGGACTCGCCGATAATGATAGTTATCGCCTCCTGATCAGAGGCGAGGCCATTCACATCCATCACAGAGTCTTCCGCCCGCATAATACCGCTCAAAAGCAGCAAAATAACAATACACTCAATCAAACGCCTCCATAATCTCAAATCTTTTATTGTAGCCACCATCCCTGACTCCTTCATAATTCACATTTTAATGAATCAAAGTTCATTAATGTTTTACATGTAATTGCCTATTGCTTCGCGCTCACTTTTGCAGAGACTTTAAGTTCCGGCATATCCAAATCCTCCTGCTGAATCTGTGTGCCGCGAATTACCGTTACCGGCCACGACAGCTTGCCCTTAGCGGATATTTCATCATAATTTCTCTTTCCCGAGATGCGCTGCGTATCAGTTTCCGTTTGCGTATCTGTCTCGGCAAGGTAATTGGTGGTCGTGATTTCATTTGCATCGGTTTTATCCTCGTCGGCGAGAACGGCCGCAGTCATCGCAGAGCCAAGCTGAGCCAACCGCCCCTGGCTTAGCACCGTAGCCTCTGTATCGACGGGACTTTTATCCAGTGGATTACGCAAAGAAAGAGATATTTGGCCGTGATCCGTAGCCAACTGCAACGCCTCGGCCTGCTTCGGGTCCACCATGAGCGTAACCGTCAGACGTCCCTGAGCGGTGCGAGAGGCGGTATTATTATCTTCTTCTTCTTCCTTTTGGGAAACGACTGTCGTGCCCTGCACGGCCAGGACATTGATCCCTCGAAGAAGTGTCGTCGAAAGCGCCTGACCACGCTCGGAGGACGACAGCCTGAACGACGCCAGCACATCCACCACACAGCCGGGATACAGGAGCCCGCCGTTGATTGAGGTGCTGCTAAGCGAAAGCGAGACTGCACGCATCCCGACGGGTAATGAAGCGGCGACCTGTGCACTGGTCCCATTCTCCACAAAAGAGGATTCTGTCAGAACTTGTCCTTCTACAACCGGCACCGCAAGGATTCTCCCAACGGCTTGCACCGCATCGGACAGATATCCTGCAGGCAGCATATCCGCCTTGACCGCCTTGACGGTCACATTCGAGGTTTTAAGTATCGACATCGCCGGCATATCTTTCGACATCATCACAATTTCTGTTTCCGGCGACAGGCCGTCGATGCCCGAGTCGCCGGAACGCATAAACTTTACCAGGATCGCGGCGCTAAGCCCGGCCAACAAACCCAGAGTCACTAATACTGCAACACTCCATTTCATTTTGCTTGCTCCTTTCTATCTTTCGTTATCACACCTTATTAAGAGCCGTTAAGGACCTTCTTTAGCCATCGTAACGGCCGCTTCAAGACTCTCCGGCACGGGCAAAAAGCCGGCGTCAATCAGAACTACGTTCGCACTGGCAACCGTTACCCGAACCTCAAGATTTTCGCCTACGGTTAGCGACGCAATATCCGGAGGATCGAATTTTACGGCGTAACTGTCCATTCCACTGCCTATCATTAAGGTTTCAATGGCGGCTAAGACTTCTCCGTTCGTCGAGTCCGGGCGAATCGCGAGCCGGGCGCCTTGCCGAGTGGCGTTGGTTATTTGCTGAGCCTTCAAAAAAAGCCAGCCGTATTCGATAGCTCCCATCGTCAAGAGCAACAACAGAGGAAGCACCAACGCCGCCTCCACCACTGCCGTACCCCGGTAACGAGGCTTCGCAACTTGTATTTCTAACCTTGCCATAACAAAACAAACACTCCCGCTCCGCAGACGCCTGCAAAAATCGCCACGCCGTACGGAATAGTCAGCCCGCAATTATCGTCGCCGGAGGGTTCGTCGGCTGAAACGGTTTTCGCTCTATGACCCATCAAAGAGAACATAAACGTATAGAAAGAAAAATAAGTGCTAACTAAAACAAACTTCACACGTCTCATGGCGACAGCCTTGGCTATCGCCAGTATAATCCCCGCCATGCACACACCCAGCAGCACTATTACGCCGTGGGAAGCCCCCATCCATGCTCCGATCGCTCCCATGAACTTGGCATCGCCTGCTCCTCCCCCGGCGAATAAGAACATGAGCAGAAACGGCATAGCCAACAGGGCACACGCCCCAGCCGCTCGGCCGAGGGCATCCATGCCCCCGTACCAGCCGGCGTATAACAAGCCCACCGCCAGAAGCGGGCCTGTAAGAGCGTTTGGTATCCGCCTTGTACGCAGATCCCAAATAGCCGCCGCCAGTGAGGCGCCGATGACGACGCCCCACTGAATAACGGTAGTTTCCCCAGATGTAATTTCCAGGTACATTTCCAGACTACCTATGCATTAGGGATGTTTTGCCAGTTCGGTGTCGAGCGTTGTGAATTTAGTCTTCACCCACTCGCCGATCGAGACTATCAGAGTAATGGACGCGACGGCGATAAGCCCAATGATAATCGCCCATTCCACCGTCTCGGTGCCTTGCTCGTCCTTGAGGAACCTTTTTAGTGCTTTCATCTTCATTCTCCTTAAAACAAAATCCTTTCCATTAGCGACAGACATCACGCCTGCCGAAATACAATTCAGTGAGACAACGAGCCTCCCTGTTCCTACGCAAATAACCGGAATGCCATGTGGTGGGTGCTTCCATGTTCACAATTCCATTTGTCCTAAACTTCATTAGTATCCTTAACAATTGCCAGATCCCTTCAATCAACTCAAAGCCCGCCCCGGACCCCGCCCGCGCATAAACATACATCCTTCATTCTCATGCACTTTTGGGGGACCATTTAGCGTGTGGTCATCCTTGATTTCAACTCCTTTTCTTTTCATCCTTAAGCAATCCAATCCGTTATGTCTTGAGCGAGAGAATCGGCGCGCATCAGAGAGATTTACCCCTGCCTCCATGCAGGAACCTCATTTTCGATGTCAAGCTCAATTACCTGAGATCATCGTTCGAGGATCATATCGAATATGACCTCCTCCAAATTTTCATCAGAAGGTACTCTACCTAAGCTAACGGCTGCTTGTCAAGAAGAATTTTCCTATTTTAGTAAAAAATATTCAAACAGACCGCCTATACCGCTGAGATCGCCCTATCTCACAGCCACGCAAGTCGAGTGTTTCCACATTTCTCCCATTTCCCCTTGTTTCTGCCTCATAGTGGACAGCGGCAGCCCAATAGTCACATCTGTAACTCTCTGTCCGGCCAGCAGTTGCACCTCGGCTTAGGACCTTATCCAATATATGTACGCCCGGCGTCAGACTCCCGTTTCGCATAATCGAGAAAACCGTCCCGATACATGATATAACTCGTTTGATTATCCGCACTTACCAAAACCGGATAATTCACACGCATATTGCACTGCAACCGGCCACTTTTCATGGGCAAAATAGTATGAAAAATATTTTTTCAGAGGCGCTATAAAAAAATATGAGACAAAAATAGCTTGACTTTCCAACTTAAGTATGTTACTAATCCACAATCGTGCCTTTGCCTTATCAGGAATTTGGCTATTGGACAATTGACAATTGAGGAGGATCAAGGATGGATGAATCGGGCACAACAACGTCGAGTCGTACAAGACAGTATCGTGACACCACGGCAGCTTCGGATCTCAGTTCCAAATCAAGATTCCCAAAGCATCTGCAAGCGGCGGCCTCACGACGAAATCACGGCGTAGCAATGCTATGGGTCGTTATTTTTCTGTTTCTGATAATTCTGATCATAGGCTTGGGTCTGGACGGCGCAAAGGCTTTCCTCGTCGCTCATCAGTTGCAGAATGCCGCGGACGCGGCCGCCCTTGCCGGGGCGTGTGTTGTCAAGCTGGACCCCAACGATGCGCGTCAGACGGCCATTGCGGTTGCCCTTAAAAACTTTGCCGACGGGAACGCGGTCGAACTCGTCGATAATCCCGGCAATTCGCCGGATGGTGACGTTGTGGTGGGCTGGTACAGCAGGATGCTGAAGAAATTCGTACCTGCGCTGTCGCCGCGCAATGCGGTTAAGGTGGTCGCCAGGCGCACGGATGCTTCCCCGGGAGGCCCTGTTCCGCTGAATTTCGGCCCGGTCGCCGGCGTCGATGACGTTGACATCACGCGATACGCCATCGCTATGACATACGGCGGAACCGGCGCAGGCGTAATCGCTCTTTCACCGGAAGGGATCGGACTCAAGATCAACGGCGACGTCGGGCTTTTCGTCAACGACGGTCTGATACAAGTAAATTCCGAAGACGACAACGGCGCAAATCTCATAGGCACTCCCGATATTTGGGCCGAAGCCCTGAACGTTTGCGGCGATATGGGTTCCACCGGCGGCATTGATCTGGATTCGTTTGATTTTCCGCTGGACAACCAAGCGCCTTATATGCCTGATCCATTTTGCCCCGATCCGCCGGGTAACTGCCTTCCGCCGCCCACCTGGAATCCCGGCATAGATCTGTCCGGCGGCGAGACTATGAAGATCACTGAAGGGGTCCATCTACTGGAACCCGGGTATTATTCGGGCGGATTTTCTATTACGGGCGGCGATGTCACTCTCAAGCCCGGAATCTACATACTCGGAGGAGGACCTCAGGGCAAAGGTGGATTGGTCGTGGGCGGGAATGCCAATCTGTGTGCGAAGGGAGTGGTGTTCTATGTAACCGAAAACGGGAAGGTCGATCTTGCCGGCAGCGGGACTATCCGTGTGACCCCGCCGGACCTCGAGGTCCTCGATTTCTGCGACCCCAATTTCAGTTACCCTGCCGACCCTCAACTGGCGACCTACACAGACGTATCCATCTTTCAGGACCGGGCAAACACTAATGACGCGCGCATCGTGGGCACGAACTTGTTGGAGTTGGAGGGCGCGCTGTATTTCCCGCGAAATCACGTTGATCTGACCGGGACAGGCGATGGCTTCGGCAACCAGCTTGTCGCCTGGACGATCGAGGTCTCCGGCACGGGTGATATAGTCATAAACTACCGCGGCGATGATCCTAAGCCGTCTAATAAATCATTTTTAATAGAGTAGATTCCCCCAAAAACCGCCGAGACACGAAGGCGATTGAGAAACAATTGAGCTTCATGTGCCGTTGGGGTACTATGAAACGACGAAATAGCACTATTCGTCGGTTCCTTGATGGGGTATTGTTTCGCCCTGGAGCGTCTTTAGGACGTCTTGCATCTGTTTTAACTGGCTTTCAAGTTGTGCAACTTTTTCGGTAGATGCCTTGAGTCGTTTTTAGAGTTCGTCCACCTGTGCCTGTGCCTCTTTTGCGGCGTCTAAAGCATCATTTTTGGCCTTGGTCAGCTCATCGATCCGGGCTTGCCACTTATCTCGCGATGCGGCGATTTCAGTGAACTGCCTCTGGATGGCGTCGCGTGCGGCGGTGAGGCCGTTAATCTGCATTTCGAGGGTCCCTCTGGACTCGATAAGCTCATCGGTCTTTTTCTTGAGGGCATCGCGTTCCCTCGTAACGGCGTCGTTTTTTATCTTCCAGCCGTCTCTTTGGCTCTCGGCCCTTGCGAGGTCGGCTTTGATTTCTTCGATTTCGACCTTGTGTGCGTTGCTGTTGTTGCAGCCGGGCAGGGCAAACAAGAGGCACAATGCAATGAGAATTGTAATGGTGCGTATCTGATTGGCCATTTCGGTACTCCTTTTCCTAAGTTGAAATAATCAGGGTTTGCCGCAGAATCAGCGTTCGAGAGTCCACGACATCAATTCACAGTGAAAAAGTAACGCAAATCGGGCGATGCGTCAAGTTTATTTTGCGGATATGTGGAAATTTGCCGTGCGGATGGCGAGCAGCGTACAGCGTGTAACGTACCGTTCATTGGTGCTCGTTCGTCCGGGGGAGATGGTTAGACTTTTGCGTTTGCGGGGACGGGTTTCGGTTTGTCCTGTATGGCCTGGATTGCGGCTGCGATTCTGTCGGCGGCGGGCTGAAATGTCTTGCAGCGGAGTTCTTCGGCGGGGGTTGCACCGATTGAACAGATTTTTTTGTATCTGTTGGCAATGAGGTTGTCGGTTTTTGTGCGTTTCAGATTTCTGAGGGTCTTGGTGATGTATTGCTCGACGTTGTATATGGTGTCGTGCAGGTTTCGGTGGGCGCCTCCAAGCGGTTCGGGTATTACCGCGTCAACGAGTTCGAGCTTATGCAAATCCTTGCTTGTCAACTTAAGGGCTTCTGCCGCTTTTGGGGCCTCGGCTCCGTCTCGCCAAAGTATTGCGGCGCATCCTTCCGGTGAGATGACGGAATAATATGCGAATTCGAGCATTGCGAGCCTGTCTCCGACACCGATTCCGAGCGCTCCTCCAGAACCTCCTTCGCCTATAACGATGCAGATTATTGGCACTCGCAGTCTTGACATCTCTGCGAGATTGACTGCTATTGCCTGTGCCTGGCCTCGCTCCTCTGCTCCGATGCCCGGATATGCTCCGGGCGTGTCTATGAGGGTAACAATTGGTATTGCGAATTTCTCGGCGAACTTCATCTTGGCCAGTGCTTTTCGATAACCTTCGGGGTTTGGGCATCCGAAGTTGCATTCGACCTTTTCTTTTGTATTCCTGCCCTTGTTCTGGCCTATTACCATTACTCTTTCTCTGCCTATTTGGCCGAGACCTGTTATGATTGCGTGATCGTCTCCGAAGCATCTGTCGCCGTGCAACTCTCTGAACTCCTTCACCATGAGGTCGAGGTAGTCCGGCAGAATCGGCCTTTTCGGATGTCTGGCGACTTGCACGGTCTGCCATGCGGTGAGGTTTGCATAAATGGATTTCAGTTCGGCGACCTGCTCGTGCCTGAGATGGCGGATTTCGGTTGAATAGTCGATGCCCCTGATGGAACTGAGCCTTTGCAGTTCGGGCATACGCGAGTTTGCTCGTTTACGAGCCGTTTGCCTAAGCGGACGGGTGGCTCACCGGGCAGGGCGGAGCATTAGGCACGACAGGCGCCTGGACGGCCTATCAAACATCCTTGAATATTGACCCGGATGGCGACGGCCCACTGGAGCCCGTTGCAAACGTAACCGATTGGCGTATCCACCAGGAAGGCGATGCTTCGGGTGTGGTCGTCGATCCCGGCCTGCCGGTTGAACGCAATATGTTCGACGGTACGGTTGCCAACCTGACGACGACGGGTGGCTATGTCGGACTTCCCGGACCGGAGGATTTAGGTCTGCCTCCGGACGCGGATGTTGAAATCGGGCGATATATGGATGCATCTATTGCGATGGATCCTTCCGTGACTGCAACGTTCCAATCCGGGACTACAACCTGGTTCAGATTCGTGACGGTACAGGCCTGGGACAGGAATATGGAGGTGGCCCAATTGCAACTCGCAACGGACCCGAGTCCAAATGAGTCCCGCAACACCCTCTATAATTTGACCAACTCGGGCAGCGGAATCGGCGCCGGAGGCGGCCCGCCGCGCAACGACAGGTTCTCTATCATGCCCAGGTATCATCTTGGGGGAGACAACTACAATCTTATGGGCACGGCGACGGGCTGGACTGACGACGCCAAGACCGCGCCTGACGATGCCAAGTTGTCGTGGGTTAGCTCCGATGCCGACGGCTTCGGCGCTGCCAATATTGTGGTCGGCAAGATCGAATGGGACGCCGACACCGGCGGCGAAGATGTCATCTCGGTCGTCCGGTTCCTGGAAACCGACACGTTGAGCGAGGCGGCATTCGACGCCATGATTGCCGCTCAGCCCAATCTCTCCAGCGCCAACTGGGCTTCCAATAAGCCGGACCTGGACCAAAGCCGGTTCGACACTCTTAATATTTCGGGCTGCAAGTTTTTCGTCGATGAGATCCGCATCGCCACCGGCTTTGCCGATGTGATGGGTGATGTCACCGACCTCACTGCGGAACTCGTTGCGGCACTAAATGCTCTTAAAGATCATATTACAGGCGTCGCTCCTTTAAGTGCCGGCGAGATAGCAGCGCATAAAGCGACTATCGATTTTAACCGTAATCACATGGGAGAGAATAGCACTGTTATAGCGGCAAGTTTCGAGTTGGTTGCAGCTTATGAAAATACCCCCGGATACGGCCCTCTTTGGATTGCCCGGGGGCAATTTGACAGAGATACCGTAACTGACGATATCCACTGGACGATATATTGGGTTATGCAATACATCATGGATTATACTTACACGTTAGAAAATATCTCAAGTCATGAAAGTCTTATCGACGGCTTTAAGTTCGAATGCTCGGCTAATTTTCCGGGCGAAGCGGATCCGCCCGCAGACCCGGAGGCAACTTATACGGTAAGCATAGACGGAACATACCTGGATATGTGGGGTCACGATGTAATGCATGAGGAGCGTCCTGCAAGAAAACCCACCGGCGCTTATTTGTCGCCCGGATCTATTGCAACCATTACGGTTCCATCGTCGATAGCGGGAAAAGGCTATCAAGTTAGAGTGGGCGCCCAGTCCTGGGATTTGGCCGGTAAACGATGGGTTAGACGGCTGGATCGATCTTCGCTTCTTTTTGATATTAACAGCACTCAACTCAAAGTCGCCAACCCTCTCGGCGGCGGAATTTATATAGAAGTTCCCGAGTATTCGGACGCCGGTATTGTTTCCGTGCAGATAAAGAACACGATTCGTTCGCCGTATTTTTCTGCGAAAAGTTTTCATTCGACAACGCTTGCCGAGTGGCAAAATACCGAACGCCATCATCCGGGGCCATGGGCGGATTTCCAGTCGGAAAAGTTTATGATGCAGGCTCCAACCGACTGGATCTATAACCTCGAAGACCCTGTCACCTTGATGCAGGACTGGGATAAAGCAACGGATGCAATGAACGACTTGATGGGTTTCCCCAGTCGGACCAGAGAAACAATGTATATACAAGTCGATGTCATCATGCGCGGGGATGCTTATTATCCGGGCTATCCGACGGGTAACATGACGTACAATCCGAATACGGATTACCACGGCCTTGCCGACAATCATTTTACCAAAGGCCCTCAGTACGCTCCGAGTTACGTATTTCATGAAGAAGGTCATGGTTACCTCTTTGTTAAATTCGGCGGTGAAACGGAATCAACTGTCAACTTGCTGCACGTGCCGGTCTGGCATCGGAAATTCGGATTCGACCTGGATTACGCTTTTGCCGGTTCATGTGGCTATCAGGGCAACCCGAACCGTACACTGGACAATACCGCAGTTACGTGGATGACTTGTTTTAACTTCGTCGAAAAAAATCCGATGGAAGAAGCGGAAAAGGCGTACCAACTCAAAGGTCACGCCAAGTTCGTTGACATGGCAAGGCTCTTTGGCTGGGAAGGGCTGGGTGCTTTCTGGTATTCGATCAACGTTGATTATGAAAACGGGATTTACTGGTCGAGGCACGGTTCGAATTATGACGATCTTATTTTCAGATGGTGCCAGAGTCTCGGAGTTGACCTGAGGCCGCTTTTCCATTTCTGGGGCATCCACCCGGTGAATGCAAACAGCTTAAAGAACCGGGTTGAGAATGAAAACCTTGCACCGTCGGCCAAGATATACGACCTGCTTATCAAGTACAAATCTCTTGTGCCGGCAAATAATGCTGAATTCCGTGATTTTGCATTCGGCTGGTGGGGAAAGCAGCCCAGCATAGACGGCGGCCAGACCGAAAGCGAACACGCAAGGTATTGGGATAACTCAACAGGGCAGATGTACACGGAAGATACAGCTGCGGCGCTCGAGGGCGTCATCGATGATCTTATCGCATTGTATTTTCCGGGCGGCCGCCCTTCCGCCGATGCCGGTATAGACATGATTACATGGTCGGGCCAAGCTGTGCAGTTGGATCCGAACGTTGTTTCTGGTTTGACCTATGCCTGGAGTGCGGACCCAAGCGAGGATGTTGTATTCAATCCTAACGCTAACGTTAAAGCTCCGACGGTTACTATTACCAAACCTTCCGCAGGCGATCCGGTTATCGTTACGTTGACACTTACGGTTAAAGGCGGGCTTAACCCGCTTGAGGGGGATACTATGACGATTGATGTCTATGATAATGCCTGTCTGGCGGCTATTGGCAAGGGTCTGGCGGCGGATAATCCAACTGACTTTGATGAAAACTGTATTACAGGCTTCGGAGATTTAGCTGTAATGGCTGCAAAATGGCTTAATGATAATGCGTTAACAGAACCGATTCCTAAATAACTCAAATTAATCGTTTGGGAATTGAGAATTAAGAATGTAGAATGACGAAATGAAAAAATATCACGAGGTTTGTTTACGTTTACCGTTGGCTATTATAATTGTAGTACTGTCATCTTTCGCGGCTTTTGGCGCCAATTATGACGGACAAGAAATCGAACTCGTGCACCCGGACGGGACAATAATTATCGTCAAAGGCTATGGCGATGAGTTCTATGGCAGGTTTGAAAGTCTGGATGGTTATACGCTTGTTCGCGATTGCGATACCGGACAAATGGTCTATGCGGATTTAAGTAACGATGCCTTTGATTTTGTTCCGACTGACGTGGTGTATGATCACCGCAATCCTACCGATCCCAATCATCCTGATTTTGTCGCCCGCATGCGCGCCAGGGCGGGATTTGAAGATAACCCGCGAGGAAAACACATTGGCCATGGTCCGGCGCTTCGCAAACATCTTGACCTTAATAAGGAAGCCATTCGTCAAAAACGACAACAAAGTCGGCAGGAACTGGCCCTGGACATCGAAGCGCAACCCGCTGAAGGGGCCGGCCAAGTGACTTTTGACGCTCTGGCAACAGAAGCGGCTGCGCCCCTTTCCGGCGGAATTGTCGGCTTGACAATCTTAGTCGATTTTTCAGACTCACCGGCCGGCGCCATTACGCAGTCGCAAATTGATGATTTTTGCAATAAAATCGGCTACAACGCTAATGGGAACAACGGGTCCGTTCGAGATTATTTTTATTATATCTCCGGAGGCAATCTGGAATATACAAATATTGTGACCGCTTATGTTCGTGTGCCTCATACAAAAGCCTATTACGAAGAGGGGGGCAACGGCGACTGCACCGACGGATATGGATACACGCAAGATCTCGTCAAAGACGCCATCCGCGGAGCAATCGATCTGGGCTATGAATTCTCGAGTCTAACCCGTGAAAACACGAATAATCGAGTTAAGTGCTTAAATATTTTTTATGCCGGGGGGACAAGCTGCGGCTGGGCCAAAGGGCTCTGGCCGCATCGCAGCTCCATTGACAACTGGACAGCGCCGGATGGGACGGTATTCCATGATTACCAAATGACAAACATCGGTACGTCCTTAACCATACAAACGTTTTGTCATGAAAACGGTCATATGATGTGCGATTGGGGTGATTATTATGACTATGGGAATGATGGTATCGGATCCAAGGGGTTGGGATCTTATTGTATAATGTCCGGCGGAGACAGTAAAAATCCTCCTCCCCCGAATGCGTATTTACGTATAAACGCCGGATGGCTTACTCCCGCGATAATTAATGATATGTTTTGGGGAACGGTGTTGACGGCCCCCGAGGACCCTTTTGATCTGTCTGTAGTGCCAACTTGCTACAAATATGAAAAACATGGCTCTACGAAGGAATTTTTCCTGATTGAAAACTGCCAAAAAAATGGACGGCGCGTGAATATCCCGGATAGAGGATTGATGATCTGGCACGTTGACACTTCATCCGGGACATCGAACGAATACCAGGACATGACCCCGGAAAAGCACTACAGAGTATCCCTTGAGCAGGCGGACGGAATGTACCATCTCGAAACTCCCGGTAGTACAAACAGCGGCGCCGACGACTTATTTCATGCCGGCAATAACGATGCTTTCGGTCATGATACGCTGCCTGATTCAAATTGGTGGGATGGGAGCAATTCAGGCTTATATATCAATACAATCAGCAGCAATTCCGTCAATATGACCTTCGTCTTTGGTGAGGGGGTCGTAGATGCCGGTATAAACATGATTACATGGTCAGGTCAACCTGTGCAATTGGATCCGAACGTCGGCGCCGGCTATTCGCCCACGAGCTTCACCTGGAGTGCGGAACCCGATGCCGGGGTTGTATTCTCAAATCCTAATGCTGAAGCTCCAACGGTTACGATTACCAAAGTTACCGATAATCCGTCGGTCGTTACGTTGACACTTGTAGTTGACGACGTGCATGAAGATACTATGACGATTGATGTCTATGACGATGCCTGTAAGGCGACGATTGGCGCGGGTCTGGCGGCGGATAATCCAACTGACTTTGATGAAAACTGTATTACAGGCTTCGGAGATTTAGCTGTAATGGCCGCAAAATGGCTTACTTATAATGCGTTAACAGAACCGATTCCTAAATAATGCAGTTTATTATTTATCGCCAGCATGGGGGAAATCTCAGTTAAGTGAGCTAAAGTTGGATGGGGGGTGGGGGAGGGTGAAAGCAATTGATTATTTACTATTGATTATTTGAGGTTGCCATCCCGATCTGAAAGCATCGGGACTATGTTCCTCGCAATGTCGGGGCGGAGGGGAGGGTGTGTTGTTGTGATTTGCACCATTTATGCCACATTTTTCTGTAGGCCGTTTCTATTTGGGTGGCGAATGCTTTTGCGTGGCATAGTCCCGATGTTGCTATTCTTGCCCTCATTGTGCGCCGGATTTGGGCGAGGGCGGGGGTGTTTTTTGCCAGGGCGATTGCTTTGGCGACATATTCATCGGGAGTCTTGGCGGCGAAGAATTCGAGGCCGACGCGAGTCAATATGCTAAGCCCAACCCTTGATGCGTGGCATTGACCTACGAGAGAAATTGTTGGCACGCCCATCCATAGGGCTTCGCAGGTGGTGGTGGCGCCGTGGTAGGGATATGTATCCAAGGCGATATCCATTCGGCTATAAGTTTGCAGATGTTCGGCGGGGGATTTCCAGCCGTGGATGTCTATTCTGGTTCGAGCGATGCCGGCGTTTTCAAAACGCTGCAGATAACGGCCGCTAATCGAAGGGTCGTCTCCGCCCTTGAGCTTGAGCAAGAGGCGCGAATCGGCTTGGGTCCGCATAATCCTGGCCCACAGTTGGATCACGGTATCATTTATTTTGCAGTTATTGTTGAAAGAGCCGAATGTTATGCAGCCGACCTTTTCTGCAGGGAGAGGGGATATAAGCGGTGCAAAATCAGGAGGCCGGTAACAGAGGAAACCCTCGGGCAGGAAGACCAACTGTTCGGTGTGAAAACTCTGAGAATCCAAATCAGGCGGATCGGCAAGGGCATCTGTTAGACGGTAATCTATGGCCGCCAGGCCTGTGGTATCGGGGTAGCCGAGATAGGTGACCTGGATGGGGGCGGGCTTGCGAGCGAACACGAGCAGGCGATTATTCCCGACATGGCCTGCGAGGTCCACGAGGATGTCAATTTCGTCCCGCCGGATCAATTGAGCGGCGGCGTTATCGTCCATAAGGCGAATATCGCGATAGCAGTCGAACTTCTCGGTGAGGCGGTCGGTAATTTCATCGGGGAATTCGACATTAGCGTAGCCATAGACTTGCACGTCGCGCCGATTATGCCCGTCGAGCAGGGACTCGAAAAAATATGCCACGGAATGCCTTCGAAAATCCGGCGAGATGTAGCCGATTCGAAGGGTTCTGTCGGGGTTAGGCTCGTTTTGGTGATTTGTCCCGGCCAGGTTGGGGGGGGCGTGGATGCTGGCCCATTGTTTGTGTTCGTCGAATAGCATCCGGCGATCCAACTGCGGCATTTGATGAAGGCGAAGGAGGAAATTCGAGCGAGCCTGCGCGTTGGCCGGCATTGCGGACAGCGCCTTTTTTAGCAGTTCAATACCATCGGGGATTCTGCCTGTCTCCATGAGGGCCCTGGCGTAGTTTGCGAGGGCTTCGGGCCTTTGCGGTTCGATTTCGACGGCCCTTTGATGGTGTTCGAGGGCTTGTGACAAAAGTCCTCTGTATTCGCATAGACAGCCCAATTTGCTTGAGACCAGGGCGTTGGGGCCGAGTTCAAGGAGTTTGTTGTAGCATTTCTCCGCCTCGTCCAGACGCCCTGCTTTGCCGAGCGTCTCTGCAAGGGTGAATACGAAATCGGCTTTGGAGCGGTCGTGGTCGAATATCCTCAGCACCGGCTGGATATCGCAAGTATCGAGCATATCGTTGGCCTGTTCGAGCCGCCCTGATTGGACGGCGGCAACCGCCCAGGCCGGGAACCCGGATGAAGGCTCTCCCGGCTGACACCGCCCGGATATGCCTGAATCTATTTTTTGATTGGTAAAACCGCGGCTCATTAATACGCCCAGCAAAACACCACTCAGATTGCCGCCGAAACGGTTCGCCCGGCAGCCTATCCGGCTAACAGCGTCCGAGAATCAGCGTTACAATTTACAACATCGGCACAAACGGCTGTTTAAAAGTAGATTTTTTATGGCGGCTGCGCCCTGACGAGGGTCTATTGGAATGAAAAAGGCCGGCGGCGGCAAGTTCACTGTCGTTTCGCCGGCTTTTGAATTGTTATTTGGTGTTCAATCCTGCTGCTATCCGGTGAATTGAATCATTCTTAGCCGCCGTTGGCAGAAGCGGACGGACAGCAGAATATCTCAGGGGCGACCGGTATGCGAATCGACGGCGGAAAGAATCCTATCAACTCGTAATCGCTCGCCAACCATTATTAAGCTCTTCCATCAGACTAATCACTTCACGAATCATCTGAGGATCGCGCTTCACATTGGCTCGCGAGAGATGGCTGCTCATGAACACATAAAGCTTTCTCAGGTTCTCGGCCACTTCGCCGCCGGCTTCCATATCAAGAACAGTATTGAGTTCGTCGATAATGTCTTGTGCCCTGCCGATGTAGCGGCCTTTAGCCTCGAAATTCTGCGCCTCTATTTCCTGAATCGCAAGCCGCATGAATTTGATCGCCCCGTCGTATAGCATTATAATGAGACGACCTTTGCTTTCTGTGGTAATTGAGGTCTCTTGATATGCTGAGACTCCATTCATAGCTTAACTCCATGTTAGGGCTTTGACACCTGAGTGCTGTTTCTCAACGTTGTTTACAAACGCTTGCCACTGCGTCTTTGCAGGGAATTCAATTTATGGGGAGATGACTCATGAAGAGCCATCTCCCCTTAATTAGCGTCATTCGGCTGCTGTTATCTAAGGAGATTCAGCGCCATCTGAGGCATTGTGTTGGCCTGTGCCAACATGGAAATACCGGCCTGTGCGAGTACCTGGTTTCTGGTCATCTCCGCCATTTCGGTAGCCACATCGACATCCGAAACACGTGATTCGGCTTGCAACAGGTTCTCCGCCTGAATGTTGAGAACGTTGACGGTGCCTTCAAGACGGTTCATCTTGTAACCGAACTTGGCTCGTGCCGTGTCTTTCGTACCGATAGCGTTGTCCAGAGTCGCCAAAGCTGCTTTGGCGCTTGCTGCGGTATCGATGTTCAGAGCCGTAATGGCAAGACCGCCGGAAGCACTGGTCATATTGCTGCCGGCGACGTCGATCTTGTCGCTCGTCAGTTCGCCGAATTGAATCGAAACCGTGTCGGTGTTGTCGAGCAGCTTTATGCCGTTGAACTTGGTGGCTCCTGCAACACGGTCGATTTCCTGACGCATTTCATCGAATTCGTTGTGCATAATCGTCCGCTGAGCCGAGGAATACGAGCCTGTAGAGGCCTGCTCGGCCAGCGACTGCATACGAACGAGAATGTCGTCGATCGTCGCCATGGCGCCTTCCATAGTCTGCAGCATGCTGATGCCGTCCTGGGCGTTCCGGGCGCCCTGTTTGATTACGGCGATGTCTGCCCGCATCAACTCGCGAACAGCCAGACCTGCAGCGTCGTCCTTGGCACTGTTAATACGCAGGCCGGACGACAACCTCTCGACAGACTTGGACAGAGCATCATAGCTGTTGCCCAAATGCCGAGCGGCATTGACTGACATAAGGTTGTTCTTGATTGCTAACATGTCTTTTGCTCCTAATCTTTAACTCTGCTTAACTATTTCATGGCCCTGTCAAGCCCTGTCAATTTGGTTGGACGTGCAACAAGCACACAGTCGGAAAAACTGCTTCCAGTGACATTTTCGATTGACAGGATGCAAACTTAAGGGCTTTCTTCGGCCTCGATTACATCAAAACGACCAGACCTGTAATACCCGCATCGGCGATACTGGCAAGGCCCAATCGTGCGCCGTCGAATCGGAAAAAATTTTATCTTTCCCGCGGAATTTTCCATGTTGAGCCGAAAAATATCGCTTCGGCCCCTTCGAGGACGGATGTTCTTGAGGGTAAATAACACAAGGATAACACTTGCCTGCACCAAGGCTTGCGCTTATATTTCAGTGCATGAGCACGCACGAACAGCAAGAGGCAAATCGACAACAAAAACTGCTTGTATTCAACAGCCATGAGGCGTGGGTTAGTCAACTCGCGGTGCTAGGCTATCATCTCGATATAATCGTTGGCCTCAAAGGACAATACAAAAAGACATGGGATATGCAGATGCGCCCGATACCTGCGAATTCTCGTTTAGTAAGTTTATCGGACGCGATTCAATCAAATACCGAATACTACTGCATAGTCGCGCACAATATCACGGATCTGCTGGACGTTAAGGTCCGCCCGGAACCGCGTCTTCTGGTGATTCACTCGACGCTCGAAGGCCGAGCCGTTGAAGAGAAATCCCAGGTTGATCCCAATGAAATGAAGCAGATGCTCCATAAGTACATTGACCTTCTTGGCGGGCACGTCGTTGCGGTCTCGATGCTAAAAGGGAAATCGTGGGGTTTTACTGAGGATATCGTTGGATTCTGTGTTGATCCGAAGGATTACCCTGCTTACCATGGCAATGAGGCTCGCGGCCTTCGGATATGCAACTTCATTAAGAGCCGTCGCGGGATTCTATTATGGGACCTGCACGAACAGGCTTTCGCTGGGCTTGATGTTCGCATAGTGGGGCACAATCCTGGTTTGCCTGGTATCTCGGCGACGCGGGACTGGAACCATCTGAAAGAACTGCTCCAATCGCATCGATTCTATGTTCACACAGCGGATCCGCAACTGGAGGACGGATACAATATGGCTACGGTGGAGGCAATGGCAGCGGGAATGCCAATTATCGGGAACATGCATCCCGGTTCGCCGGTGGAACACGGAGTGAATGGCTTTCTCAGCGACGACCCGGCCGAGTTGAGGAAATTCGCGCAAATGCTGCTTGAGAATCGCCAATTGGCGGTAAAGATGGGGGAGCAAGCCCGAAAAACAGCGATGAAAAAGTTCTCACCAGCGAATTTCAGGGAGGGTTTCTTTCAATCTATAGAAACGGCACGACGCAAACGGCACAGCAGAAAGGTTGCGCTTTGACATGCTCGGATGCTATACGAACATATCTATGGATTTGTCGGTAACATAAGACTGGCTGTTTGCTGTAGAATCCATGTAGGCATTGTTTTCAGCGAACAGCCCGCCAACCGATGCGTTTGGCTCTGACTCTCCCGGCCCTTGTTGGCCGCCCCATCTGTCATCTTGAGGCATTGCTGATTGGCCGGTGAGTGTTTCGCTCTCCGGTTCAGCTGTCATCACAACTTCGAGACGCCTGATCTGAACGCCGAAATTCTGGAGGTCTCGCATTATTTCGGGCAGCGCCTGCTGGATTTCCGCCCTTGTCTGCAACTTGCTTACCTCAAGGAGACCTGTGATTTGATTGTCCTGCTCACGAAACTTAATCACGACGGTTCCAAGTTCCGGGGGATTGAGGCGAATTATAATCTGCTGGTCCGGGCCTACCGTTGAGCTTGTTATAGATTCTCGAATCTGCTCGCTGACGGCGGAAGCATTATCGCCGGGCGCAGTGTTGGCAGACGAATTGGACGCCTGGAGAACCAAAGGCCGCTCGGGGGCTGATATCTGCGGAGTTTCAGCGGGAACGGTCTGCTCAAACTCGATAGAGTTGTCCGTTTTTTTAGGAGCGGCGGCTTCACGACCATTCGACTGGGAAACAACCGACTCTACCTGGGCGGTATTGAGATTTTGGGCGGCATCGAGCTTTTGAACAGGAGATTCAGTCGAGCCGGCCTCTTCGCCATCGAAAACCACCTTCTTGCCGCTGTTCTCAGACGATTGAGGAAGCGTCCTGGTCTGCTGCTCGGCATCGGCCCGGCCCTCGGCTTCGGTGAACGCACCGGCCGATATATTGGGCTCGGTCTTCGCAGAATCGCCCTGAGTGTTGGAAGAGGCTTCTTTGCCTGTATCCGGGCCTGTATCCGGATTATCCGGTAGAGCCGGCTCTGCATTAGCGACGGTCTGACCGACTGCATTGCCCGCTTTTTGAAGCGGTATCTCAGCCTTACCTCTGTCTTCAAGCGATTCATTCACCAATTCGCCTGTCTTTTCCTCGCCAGCCGTTTCCTGCTGGGCCACTGAATCGTCATAAGGGTCTTTTGGGGGATCAGTCGGGGCAATTTGGGCAGTCTGAACATCCAACGTAGTCGCCGTATTGCCTTGAGGGGGTTGAGCATCCTTGGACACGATTTGGGCTTGCTCGGCCGTCAATTTGATTAGCTCTTCTGGTGATTGAACGCTTGCGGGCATTGCTGCGGCCTCGGCGTGCCCTGCTGCCGGCTCGATAGACGTCGAAATCGCCGAGGTCGGCAGCAATTGGGAATCCTCGGCAGCCGCCTGCTGTTGAGGCGTATTGGCCGTTTCCACGGTAATCTTGTCCAATTCAACGGACAAATCGGCGGATACTTGGGATGGAACTGACTCTGATTGCTCCGGCGAAGACTGATTTTCCATCGCTGCGGTACCTATATTCTCTGTGTTTTCCGCCGTTTCCGCCGTTGCAGGCGTTTGAGCCGTTGCAAATGTTTCGGCCGTTTCAGACGCTTCGGCCTGTATCCTCTCCTCAAGCGTCTCGGCAAAAGCCTTTGATGGTTTGTCGGTGGCAGGCTTTTTTGAGGTGTGAATTTGGTTGTTATCGGGCGTAATGGCCTCGCCCTGATCAATCCCGGCTGATGAACCAGCTTGCTGCGTGGGGGAACGCTTCGCACCTATCGGCTCGGCCCCGCCTGAGGCGACCCCAACATTTGACACAAGCGCATTTGTCAACAAATCGACTTCCATACCTGACAGGAAAGCAACCTTCGTGCCAGCATCGAAACGAAATACTCAATCAACTCTAACTTCTTATGATGCCAGCACTTATAAACACATAAAAAGTGTAAATGCCATACGCATCTCTCAATGCCTCTCAAATGCGGAGAAATACTCTATGGCAAGGCAAGAATTTCCGGCACATCCGGGAAATGGGCAGGTCTCAGCCAAGAGTTCAGCCTCTGCAACAGGCAAGCGGCCCCCCCCATTGCCCACCGCATCGCCGCCGCCCCAGTTTTGGGTGAGGGCGACGCCGACGCGGCGGGCAACGGGTTTTAGGCACCTACTCATTATCCGGATGAAGCAAATTTCCAGGCTGACTGAGCGAGTATCATTGTTTAGCAGGATGTAAAGAAAGGCCTCGTTTTGTATAGAATCCTGACGCCCGGACGAGCGTTTGGTCCGGAACGCGGAAAGCAGATTATGCGTTTTTGGGCCAAATCAGCGGGTTAGGAGCCGAAAATGCCGGCTCGGCGGCATTTGGCACGCTTATTGCTGATAGTTTTACGACAAGAAATGTTTGTGCAAAGATAATATAGGAAAATTGATGTGTCAAAGGTAAGCAGCATCGTTGATATCCTGGAGGCCGGCATAAGAGCCGAAAGCCTTCGGCAGAACGCAATCGCGAACAACGTGGCGAATCTTCAGACGCCCGGATACCGCAGGGTTGACGTGAAATTCGAGGAGTTGCTGGCCAAGTCTCTCGATTCAGACGGATCAGTGGATCTTGACGAGGCCGTTCCGCAACTGTACCAGCCAAAGCAGACGCTTGTCAAATCGGACGGCAACGATGTCAGCCTGGAGGCCGAGGTCGGCGAGATGATCAAGAACAGCCTCCGTCATAAGCTGCTCATCAGACTGCTGCAGAGAAAGTACATGTCAATGCAGGCCGCCATTGATGTGAAATAGACGAAACCGTCATCGCATTCGCGCGCGTCTGATGCTTGAGGCGGTGCTCAACGACGAGTGGGGCGTGGGCTTTAGACTGGCCAGCGGCTCGGCAGACCCGACCTCGACCAACCAGACCCTCGACAGCAGCTTCTCGAGCAAGGATATCTGGCTGGACCTGGCGTACTTTGACTACCATCCGGCGGCGGTCAAGGGTCTGAACGTCTATGGCGGTAAGATGAAGAACCCCTTCTATATGGTCGGCGGAAACCAATTGATTTTCGACGGCGACCTCACCCCGGAAGGTATTGCGTTTACATTGGAACGGCCTCTGAACGACCGCGACACGCTGCGTCTGGCCGGCGGAGGGTTCTGGGTCGATGAAGGTTCCGGCGGCACAGCCGATCCTTCCCTGTTCGGCGGCCAGGCCATGATCACTCGTAAGATCGGTAATCCTGACACGGTTACTGCGGGAGTGAGCTACTATGATTTCGGCGGGATACAGGGCTATGGCAGTCTCCCGGCTACCTGGGGCGGCAGCGGATTCCTGGGCAACAGCAATTCGGGCGGCCTCTATACCAATGATTACGATGTATTCGAGGTCTTCGGCGAGTACGCAACGAAATGCGGCACCACACCTGTCAGCGTCTTCGGCAACTGGATCAAGAACGTGGCCGCAACCTCAAGCGAGGATACCGGCTGGCTAATCGGGACCAAGATAAATAAGGTTAAAGACCCGGGAAGCTGGGAAGCATCGTACATGTACAGGGACATTCAGGCCGACGCAACGGTCGGGGCATTGAACGACTCCGACTTTATCGGCGGCGGCACGGACGGAAAGGGCCATACATTCGGCCTGACGTACCAGGTCTCGAAGAATGTCCAGGCTGCTGTGACCTACTTCCTTAATGAAGATAGAGCCAACACTGCGGGCAGAAGCTTGGATTATCGCAGACTCCAGGCTGATCTGCTGTTCAAGTTCAAATAGGAGATTTCCAATACGGGGCTAACAGAATCTTAACAGGCCCCTAATGATCGCCTAATAATTGAAACGTATGATTATATGAAAGGAGATACGAAAATGAGAAAGTTGATTGTATGTATGATGATAGCAGCCGGTTTGTCGGGCGGGGCCCTGCGGGCAGATACGCTTCAGCTTGAAGGCTCGACCACGGTTGGGCCGATAGCCGATGCCTTTGCCGAGTACTTCAAGAGCAGCCTATACTACATGTGGAATACCGGCAGAGGCGCCGGCGGCTGTGGCGACACAAACGTAATCGGCACCGACCCGAAATTCCCATTTTAGAAGACACAGCCGGAAACGGCGGAACCGAGTCATTACGTCTTCATTGAGTCGAATTCGATAAAAGCTAAAGGCAGAAAAATAAAGACCGGAAGCCACGCCCACAATTCCGGCATTACATTGCCGAAAACAACTTCAGTAGCGAGTATCTTGCAGGCGAAAGTCGCCACAAAACATGCTCCCGTAGCGGCAAAACTGATCATAATAGCGGATTTCATAGCCTTCGGGTCGCGGCAAACAAGTATCGGCAGACTCAGCATAAGCATAACAAGGTTGATCAGAGGATCGGTAATGCGGAAGTGTTTCTGGCTCCAGAGCTGCGCCACATCCTTGATCTTCATCTCCTGCTCCGCCAGAGCCGCCAATTGCCTGGAACTGAGCAAAGTTTTGTACTCGGCTGTGCGTCGAACGGGTATATCCTGCGGCCTAAGATCGCCGGTGTCGTATGAAGCGATTGGCTGGGCGCCTTTTCTTGAATTCTTTTCGACGAGTTGCCCGTTCACCAGGTCCCACAGCCCGGTTTGGCGGTTATAGACGGCCGAGTCGGCGCGAATCAGGCCGGTCACTTCCCACTCCCACTCGTGCGGCGCCGGCTTGCTGCGCCGCGCGATGATGGTGGGAACGTGTAACGTCGAAGTTTCAACGTCAAATCTCTGCGAACAAATCAAAGACCCGCTGCCATCGGCCATGAACCAGACATCGTATGATTCCCGCCCGCGATTGGCATCGCGACTGCGTACGAGCTTCGGGGCAAGTGGAGGTATCAAAAACTCCTGGTCTATCACCAGAACCCCGGTTAGCAGAACTGCCAAAAGAATAATAGGCGAGATCAACCGCTTTAGGCTGACCCCCGATGCCATAACCGCCACAAGTTCACTCGACCGCACCATCCTGCCGAACGAAAAAGACGCCGCTACAACGGTTATCATCCCTGCGAAATCACGAAAATACAACGTGCTGTTCAGCCCGTAATATGTCACCATATTTTCGATTACCGCCCATGTGCCGCTGGCGCTCTTCTCGGTGAATTCGTCGAGATTCACAAACATATCGATAATGACGCGGAGCCCCATCAAAACGCCGAATGCGACAGCGTAGCCTATCAGAAAATTCTTTATTACATATTTATCCAGGATTTTCATTTTGGTCTCGTTTGAGAACTCGCCGCCAAATGTTACGTTCCCCACTCAGTTCTTCATAAGCCTATGATATATCGCCCCGGCCAATATCAACAAGAACGCCAGGCCGCTCCATACTAAGGCGACACCCGATACAATAGTAACATCGGTGTTCTGCATCACCTGCCTGCCCCCTATGATGCAGACTATCAAGACGGCGGCCGGGATGCAGCTCGCGCCGAATGCCGTCAAAAGATGCCCGCCCTTTTTGATAATGCCGAGTCCGATCCCGATCAGTATCATAGGCACGCATCCTATTCCGAAGACAAGCCTGGTATGAATCTCGGCCCGTATTTGAAGTATTGTCTTTTGCTTCTTATTTTCGAGACTCTCTATCCGCTTTGAAAGTTCTTGGCTCGGCCCTTCTTTCAGTATCCTGGAACCAGAAGCGAGGCTCAGGCTGCCAAGGACGTCTTCTGTTGCGAATATTTCTCGAATATCCGTTCGGTTCGGACGAATCAGTCCGCGAACAGTATGCCGCATCATCAACTCGTCGGAACCCTTGTCCGATACGTTGCGAAGGTCCATAGTCAAAGTCGGGGCCAGTTTGTCGCCCTCGATATGCAACGAGCCTTTAGTCGGCTCCAGAGTTATGCTGCTTCCGCTTGCATCCGCAGCCGATTCGATTACTACGACATGTCCTTCGAGTCTGACCTCCTCGTCGTGGGGCACGATAGTATCGGCATGAAAGTCAATCAGCTTCTCGCCGCTGTATAATCTGTAATAACTGTTTGGCCCTTCGGCGATTTTGGCTTTCATCTCCTGTGCGAGCAACTCCGTGGTGAACTGTGCATAAGTGTCCTGGGCAAGCTTCTCTACAGGCCGAAACAGCATAAGGTCGGCCCGAATCTTCTTCATCTCGTTTATCTTCTTGAAATTGATAGAATCGGCCAGCAACGATCCGAACTCCGTGTTAATGGCTCCCTGCTCGGCCGAGAAGGCGCCTGCGTCTCCGGCTCCGATCTGGACCATTTTGATTGCGCTAATCTGAACCTCGTTGAATGTGTCGCGAGGATAAAACTTCACCGTCGCCCTTTCGGCGGTGCGAATCGTATCAATCACGCCGTCTTTAACGCCCGCCACGACCACGCCAATCAGCGTATCGCTGTCCATGTACACTTCGTCGGCATATATCAGCCAGGGTTCGTCGGTATCTATCTTGTAATGCCCGCGTCGTTGTAGATTTCGGAATAGAATCTGCTTGGCGTCTCCCTGGAGCGATTTTTCCGCAAGGTGGACGAAATAGGGGAGCATGTGGAAGCTCAAAACCAGATTCGCAACGGCTACGACAATCGCCAGCGTCAGACCCGGATAAACTAACGTCATCACGCTTACTCCGCTCGCCCTGCAGGCATCCAATTCATTATCGCTTGCAAATCGGCCATAGACCAGAGCAGATGCGAATAAGGCGGCCATCGGGAGTACGAAGGTGAGCGTTATCGGGAGAAAATAGCTCATGAGGCTGAGCACCTGCTGCGGGCCGACGCCGTACTCCTGAACGGGACGCAAAATGCCGCCAAGGCTCAGAATCAGCGTCAGGCCGACCAAAGCAAGCAAGAACACCTTAAACAACTCGCGAAATATATAACGATGCAGTATAAGAAACATCTGACTGCTTTCGTCCTGCAGCTTCTTCTCTTCATCGCCGGAATCGAATGCACAACTACCTTCCAATCGCACTCGAACACGATAGGCAATACCATATATGCAACGCGAACTGAGTACAACAAAATTCTCCGCCCGGCAAGTTTGCGGCCTGATTGCTTCGACCGCCGCTGCGACAAACTACGAGGATCGGCTCGGCCATAGGCAGTTCCCCGTATCTCGCCGTCAGTACGCCGGAGGATCACGGATAATTCAGAGCCCCCGGAATATGACCATCAGAAGCCATTATACCAAATCATCGCCCGATTTTCAAAAGACTTTAGTTGTTTGCCCATCCGGGATGGCATGTGAGTGCCTACGGGATTGTGGCGATGCAGTCTTCCGTTGCTCAAAGATTGACCGCCAATAACCACAAAAAGCCAACAAGCCCGTAAGCGCCGAGGTATTCACAAAATGGATGGCAACCTCAAGACCGCAGGCGCAGCCCGGACCGATAGAGCGGATACCACCCGACATGCCATTTTTTTTGTCGTAAACCCTGTCTCTGTCATGATATAAACCATATTCATCACGAAGGACGCGAATTTCGCGAAGTTAAATCAAAGAATTCAATATTTCTTCATGTTTTTCTCCACAGAATGCCTTACGGCAGTGCACTTCGTGGTGAGCGATATGCTGGAATAGGCTACCGGTGTCTTCTTAACATGGAGGATGGCCGATGGCGCATGGGGCCGGTACTGATTGACCATTGGCCGGGCGATAGGAAAAAGTCTGGATGTTTGCGGCTGAGGGGGGTATCATGTCCGGTTGTGATGTAGTTCTGATTAGCGTTTTGATGTGTAGGATTAGATAATGTCGGTGAAATTGAGCAGGCAGGATAACGAGTTTCTCGATGGCGGGCGCGGCAAGGCGGGCCGGATGGCTATGCGGATTGTGGTTCGGATGGCTGAGGTGGTCGATGCGCCGGAGCTGATGGATATCAGCCAGGCGCATATCGACGGGTGCGGCCTGCTCAGCGATGCAGGGTTGGAATTCGCCGAGACTCTGGCGGCGGGGGGGGGAAACGTATCGGTGCCAACGACGCTGAATATGGGCCCGCTCGATCTGCAGAATTGGGAGCATTTCGGGGTCAATAAGGAATTCGCCGCCAAAGCTATCAGGCAGGGCAAAGCATATACGGATATGGGGTGCATTCCGACGTGGAGCTGCGCGCCTTATCAAGGCTATCTGACGCCGCGTTTCGGCCAACAAATTGCGTGGGGCGAATCCAATGCTATCTGCTACGCCAATTCCGTTCTCGGCGCCCGGACGAACAGATACGGCGATTTTATGGATATTTGCGCCGCGATTACAGGCAGGGTGCCGAAATGCGGGCTTCATTTGAAGGAGAATCGCAGGGGGCAAATTCTCTTGCGATTAGCGGATATCGAGCCGGCGATTATGCGGAGTACCGCTTTTTATGCAGTTCTGGGCCATTATCTCGGTTCAGCGGCCGAAGACAAAATTCCGGTGATCGAAGGGCTTGACGCTGCGGTATCGAGCGATCAGTTGAAGGCTTTGTGTGCGGCGGCGGCATCGGCAGGCGCGGTGGCGATGTTCCACGCGGTCGGCGTAACCCCCGAAGCAAATAGCCTGGAGGGGGCCTTCGGCGGCAATGAGCCGGAGCGGATTATTGATGTGAGCTTGTCTGATTTGCAGGAAGCATGGGACGATTTATCCACGGCTAAGGAGAAGGACAAGCTGGATCTGGTCGTTTTAGGTTGTCCGCATTTTTCGTTCGATGAGTTTCGCGACCTGGCCGGGCTTATCCGGCAGAAGACGGAACAAGGGCAAAGACTCGCGCCTGAAGTCAAATTCGTCATTATCTCCTGCCAAAGCTCTTACGCCTTGGCGCAGAGAAGCGAATATCTCGATGTGGCCCGCGGTTTCGGGGCTGAGATCACGCTCGATACATGCGTTTTTCATACGCCGATGGTCGGCGGCGATACGAAGGTGATTATGACCAATTCGGGCAAGTGCGCATATTACGCGCCGGGCGAATTGGGGGTTAACGTCGCATTCGGAACTATGGCCGATTGTGTCGAATCTGCAGTTGCCGGATGTGTGCGCCGGAAGGAGGGGCTATGGAAAGGGTCTTGAAGGCGAGGGTCTTGGTTGCAGGGCGAGCCGAGGGGACGGCGACGGTTAGCAAAGAGCCTCTGAGCTTGTGGGGCGGGCTTTGTCCGCGAACGGGCGAGATTATCGACCGGCGGCACGAGTTGGCCGGGCGGATTGTGACCGGACGGATTTTGGTGCTGCCCTGGGGCAGAGGTTCGAGCACATCCAGTGCGACGCTGATGGAGAGTATCAAGGCAGGGGTCGCACCGGCGGCAATTATTACCATGAGGGTCGATCCGATCCTGGCGCTGGGCAGTATCGTTTCAGACGAACTGTACGGTCGCTCGATTCCGATACTTGTTGTCGAGCCAGGAGATTTCCAGTCTATCAGGCAGGATGACCGTATCACGATTGAATCCGACGGCACGTTGAGCATCGCAGCGGATTCCGATGGCTCATTACAATCCGGGCAACTATTTACGCGGCGAAAAATAAATCGAAAAAGGCGATAGATCACTCGAACCGACCGGCGGTCAGTTCGAGTAGTAACTGCATTTGCATTATTGAGAAACCGGCACCGGTTCTGTTAACGCGTTATCATTAAGCCATTTTGTGGCCAGCACAGCTAAATCTCCGAAGCCTGTAATACAGTTCTCGTCAAAGTCAGTTGGATTATCCGACGCCAGACCCTTGCCAATCGCCGCCTTACAGGCGTCATCATAGACGTCAATCGTCATAGTATCTTCCACCGGCGGCTCAAGCCTGCCTACGTTGTTAACCGCAAGTGTCAACGTAACGGTAGCCGCGTCGCCGGGGGCTTTGCTAATCGTAACATTCGGATCTTCAACGTTATTACCAGGATCGAATACAACACCGTCGTTAGGATCCGCGCTCCAGAGATATGTCAAGTCCGTCCAGTCCGACCCCTCCTTTTCAACAACGTTCGGATCCAATTGTACCGCCTCACCTGACCATGTAATCATGTCGATGCCGGCATTAACAGAAGGAGCGTTCGGATCTATCATGCCCGCCATTTCCTCAGCCATGGCGTTGCCTATCAGGAAATAGGTCTCGGCATTGCGGTTCCAATGATAATTCTGGTCGGCCGGCGACTGCGCCACCGTGCGCCAGAAGTCCCTGGTCTCGACGACGGCCACATTGCCTTCGAATTCCGGATAGGTGTTTGCGTCCGCCATTGCCAGTTGCGCCTCCATTAACGAAAGCGCACGGGGATGAGTTTCGCCCCATCCGCTCATTCCTGTGGTGGCTATGACAAAGGGCAGATTAGGTATGCCAAAGCCATGTTCGCTGCTGCGGATATCGCGGATGAAGTTTGCCATATTATATTCGTATTCGTCGTTGTAAGTTTGATTGACACGGTCGTTCCAACCCTGGTGCCATCCGAATCCAACTATTTCGTAGCCCTGCCCCTCATAAGCAGGAAAATGAGTTGAAAGGTTGGCCAGGACATCCGCTACAATGTTCAGCATTTCCTGGTAGTAATACCCTTGGTCGCCGACAGCAACAGGCGGATTGATGCTCCAGCCGGAGCTTGGAGGACGAAAATCGACAGCCAGGCTCTTGCCGCCCCATGCCGTCTTGATGAGAAGGACCTGATCGTCGTAATAATCGCCTATGACATGGCCGAACTGCAGCTCCGGGCCTATGGTGTCATTGGCGGCTCCCTGACCAACCGAAAGCCCGCCTTTGATTAGAGTGCTGCCGTCGCGCTCATACCAAACCCAGACATCGTCGCGCACGACCCAGCCGCCGGCGTCTTTCAGATGTCCAAACGTGGCCGGATCAGTATCGACCATATATTGAAGATTGCCCTGAGCTCCGTCGGTGATTTCGCCCTGTCCCTGCATGTTGGACTGACCGGCCAGAACAAACACCTTCAAAGGCCCTGCGGAAAGAACCTTTGCAGGAAACGCAAACGCAACCAGCACCGCGCAGAGACGCAGAATGTTGACGTGTTTCGATTCTCTTTTCATCGTTCGCTCCTTGTACCCTTGCCTCGGACGGTTTCCATAGGCCCGTGATTTGCCATTTAATCTCATAATCGGTGCTCCTTGTAAGCGTTCAGGCGAAGCCTCCGATGTTCGGATCACCTCGCCGCCTCTATAATCTGCAGACGACGCTCGCCGACAGTGATAGAAATATCACGGCATCATACTACCACATCAGGCCGGTTTTTTCAAGAAAAAAACACCGCCCAAAGTAATGGGGCAGTTACGGGTGGGGCTATCATATTTTGAGGGCCAACATCTCGTCGAAAATCGCCTTTTCCCGGGCAAGAACGGGTTTTTCGCTGTCCGCTGCACGGATCTCGGGCAAAATGATCGGGTGCAAAAATTTTCTGTAAAAAAATATGCCGGGCCTGTATCTCCAATGGCGGTTTTTCAGATTTTCGGAATCCGACGGCCTTGTTTGGGGTTGCATTATCAGGAGCGAACAGCCAAAGATGATAACAAATAGCGACAACAGGCTCGACAACATGCAGCCCAATAAAGACTTACACAACTATCCCCGGTGGGACTCGAACCCACAACCTTTGGCTCCGGAGGCCAGCACTCTGTCCAATTGAGCTACGGGGACGAAAAAGCGTACCGATAACATATTTTATTAGTTCAAACCTGCCGATAAGTCAAGAACAATAGGCTAATAGCGGCTGTAAAGTTAAATAGAGGCTTTGAAACAGTATTCCAGGTTGAAATTTCAGCCGTGATAGTGTATAATACCTATAGAATTCGGTTGTAGAAGGTGCACTGTAGAATGACATTCCAGCATAGAAAAATCGGCCCGCCCCTTAGGGGCTTGCCCCTTGGGGGCTTGCGCCCGGTGATGCTTGCCGTGTTGATCGGGTTTGTCGCGAATATCTCGCCCGGAATGACCCTCACCGGCAGCGTCGGCCTACCGGCTCCCGATTTATCACTCAATACCCTCGACGGCCAAACCGTCAATCTCAGCACCCTCAGAGGCCAAAATATCCTCCTGCTTTTCGGCGCGACCTGGTGTCCCCATTGCCAATCCGCTCTTGACGGGTTAGAGAATATCTATCGGGCTCAAAGCGATGATTTGATAGTCTTTTTCGTCGCAGTGGGCCAAAACGCCGATGAACTGACCAGGCAATTCGGTTCGCAACTGCCGCCCTATACCGCAATTCCGGATGAGGATGCCGATCTCAGCGGCCGATTCGGAATAACGCGAATCCCCGTCTTCGCATTCATCGACAAGTCGGGGGTTGTGCGGCACAAGGGCCGATTCGATGAGAAGGTTGTCCGCCGAATTCTATCGGGAGAACGTCTTACATATCCCGACAGCCTTGCCGGCAACTCCCGGGCGTCCGACCGGCTTGCTCGCAAAGACGCCCCCTCCTCCGCCGCTAAGCGCTATATCATCGAACTGAATGAGAAGCCCGGACAGGCGAAGAAGCTTTCCAAGGCGGCTATCAAGGCCCGACGCGCCCAGTTCGACCAGGCCGCACGGAGGATCGGAGCCCGCGTTATTCACAACTACGGCAAGCTCAAGAACAGGATTGTCGTTGAAATGCCGAGTCGAAACGCCCATAAGCTCAGGCAACTGCCCAGTTTCAAAAATTATAAAGAAGACCGCCTGGTGCACGCCCTGCTCGAAGATTCGGCCTATCAAATCAAGGCCGATTACGCATGGGGCAATGCAATCACCGGCCAGGGCGTGAAGGTTTGCGTGGTCGATACCGGCATCGATTATACGCATCAGGATTTACTGAACAAGGTCATCGCCCAATACGACGCGACCACAGGCGCAGAGGACGCTATGGACGACAACGGACACGGAACCCACTGCGCCGGCATAATCGCCTCGGATGGCCTCAAGTACCGCGGTATCAGTTATGATGTCTCGCTCCTGGCGGCAAAAGTGCTCGACTACAGCGGTTCGGGCTACTCATCCGACGTTATACTCGGCGTCGAATGGTGCGTCGAGCAGGGAGCCGATGTAATCAGCCTGAGCCTTGGCGAAGGCCTCTACAGCGGGACGTGCGACTTTGACGAGATGGCACAATCAGTGAACGAGGCGGTTGACGCGGGCGTTGTTGTCGCCTGTGCGGCAGGTAACGACGGCGATTTGGCCCACATGGTCTCGCCGGCGTGCGCGTCGAAGGTAATTGCAGTCGGCGCGGTTGATAAGCTCGACAATCTTGCATCTTACTCCGATGGCGGAGCCGAACTCGACGTCGTCGCCCCGGGAGGAGACCAATTCGGCGGAACCGATTTCCCTGAGATAGTATCCACCTTCAGCACCGAGGTCGCCAATAACCCGCTTTACTGCCT
The DNA here is from genome assembly GCA_041322395.1 of Sedimentisphaerales bacterium. Taxonomy (GTDB): domain Bacteria; phylum Planctomycetota; class Phycisphaerae; order Sedimentisphaerales; family Anaerobacaceae; genus JAFGCD01. The sequence continues at coordinate 392,393 of JBGLNQ010000001.1, read as the reverse complement.
CTATATGATCGGCGAAGAGTGTTGGGATCAGTACTTTGTCGTCGAGGGCGCCCGCTACATCAGGGCCATCGGAACGTCGATGGCCACGCCGCATGTTGCCGCCGCCGCGGCGCTGCTGCTCGAAGAGAATCCCTCTCTCGCCCCGGCTCAGGTCAAGAGCCTTCTCCAGGAGACCGCTGACGACCTCGGCGCCACGGGCTGGGACCCGGCATACGGCTGGGGAAGAATCAACATCGAGAACGCAATCGACAACATCCCACCTGAAACAGGCGAACTGATAGTTGAGATAACCGAACCTAATGCGTCAGCGACATTTATGGTCTCGCAGCCGTTCGATTTGAGCGCGGATATCGACTGCTTCGGCGGCGACGGATGCGGCAACGTGCTGGTCTATGCAGAGTTCTGCAGAGGACGCGACTGCAACGATTTCGTTGACATTAACTCGCTCACCGCCATTTCCACACTGGATAACAATCCCAACAGTATCGGCATCCTCAGCGGCTATTCCGTCGATTCAAACGCCCCGCTTATCTTCGACGCCCAGACAATGCTCGATATATCGGAAGCTGCTTACTCCAAGTCGATCAATCCCGCCGAGTCGCTCGTCGGCTCGACCCTTCCCGGCGAATACAACACCGGCGACCTCGAACCACAGGACGGCATCGGAGCTATCGGCCAGAACGCCGAGGAGCACTATGAATTCGCAATTCCCGCGGGCAGCATAAAAGGCATTAAAGTCCGATTGGAGAACTATATCGTCTCGCATTGGGCCTATCCGCCCTTCGCAGGCTGGTATGTCTATACGTCGAATGCAAACGGAGACAATCTGCATCTGGTCGGCGACTGTATCCCCGCAGAGGGCGGCGGCGGCGAAACTCCGTCTCCGGACTGCTGGTTCGTTTCCGACGACCCCAATGTTCTGGCCGACCTCAATCCCGGCTCGACCAGTTATATAAAGCTGGTCTCTCACGACGTCAAGGATGACGGCTACGGCGCGGATTTCCTCACCTTCAACGACATAGAAGCAATAATCGAATACGAGCCGGACCCGGATAACGATTCGGTCTATAAATACTATGCCAAATTTGACCTCAATGACATCGACCCGTCCGCGGAGTTGACCGCGGCGCGTCTCGAACTGACCGTAACACAGGCCTCGGTCGATGCCATGGCCGAGATTTATTTAGCCGACAATACGCTCCTGCAGACCGACCCCGCCCGGGATTTGTACGAGGTCAACGAGCCGAACTACTCCACTGCATCCAATCCGATAAAAAGTTTCGACTGCGAAAACGCCGGAATCGTCAGCTTGAATGTGAAAGCCGCTATCGAAGAAGCCCTCCTGGCCGGGCAGACGAGCGCCGCTTTCCAGATAACCGAGCGAGACAATAATCAGCTTATTGCTCTCGACGCAAAGACCGGCGGCTCCCCCCCGGAACTGACAATCTCGCAGAAAATCTACGCCGACCCCTGCGACTTGCCGCCTGACGGCGAGTCCGAAGACGATCCCAACAACGGCCCTCGGCCTCTGAACTACGATGCCATGATCGTCAGGGACGTCTCCGAGGACGTCTATACGAAATACGACAATCCCGGCTCGGCCGTGATCGGAGCGGAGTTCGCACCCGAATACAACACCGGCGATCTCGAACCACAGGACGGCATCGGAGCTATCGGCCAGAACGCCGAGGAACACTATGAATTCGCAATCCCAGCCGGCGAACTCAAAGGCTTGAAAGTCAGGATGGAGAACTACATTGTCTCGCACTGGGTCTATCCGCCCTACGCAGGCTGGTATGTCTATACGTCGAATGAAAACGGAGATAATCTGCATCTGGTGGGCGATTGCATTCCCGCTGAGGGAGGAGGCGGCGAGGCGCCGTCTCCGGACTGCTGGTTCATTTCCGACGACCCCAATGTTCTGGCCGACCTCCATCCCGGCTCGACCAGTTATATAAAGCTGGTCTCTCACGACGTCGAGGACGACGGCTACGGCGCGGATTTCCTCACCTTCAATGACATTGAGGTCGTCGCCGAGTACCAAATAGACCCCAACAACGATGAGGTAAGCCGTTATTATCTCAAGTTCGACACAGCGGATCTATCCAGCGATACCCAAATCGACTCGGCCACGCTAAATCTGTATATAACCGAACCCGCCCCCGATTCCGTCGCCGGCATCAGCCTGGTCGAGAGCGGCTACGATCCGTCAACAACGTCCGCCTACGCCTTTTACGATGCCGAAGACGCCGATTATTCGAGCCTCACCAACCCCATAAAGACCGTCGCCTCGGACACCGTCGGGCCCAGAAAGATTAACGTTAAGTCCGCCCTCGAAGACGCCATAGAAAGCGGCCAGGCCGAGATAGCATTCTTGATCACCGAACAGAACGAGGACGCCCGGTTCACTATCGACGCCAACGGAGGCGCCAACCCTCCCCACCTGGACGTTTATACGAAATCCGGCACCAGCGGCGGACTGGTGAAGTGGACGCTCCTGCCGAATAACCACGGAGAATTCACACTGAGAGCCCGAGCAAGCAACGATATCGGCATCGAAAGTCTCTCCGATGCAAGGGGAATCAAGATTTACGACCCGAATCTGCCCGTCGTCAACGGCATCGAATGTATGATAGACTCGACCTGGCAGGACTGCAGAACCGTCGAGTACGGCGATACTATCCAGAAGATAAGAATCGACGCATCGGACCCGCAGGAAACGCCCGACGTCCGTCTGACGGTCACGAATATCCCCGACAACCACAACTTCGTCGATGAGCTCCTCACATACGGCGAAGGTTATTCACAAAGGCATTATACGCAATCCGAACGGGCATTTCGAGCTTTTTCAAAAATTGCACTGTGACAAATCTATAGAAGTCACGCTTGTATAGAGACTAGTGCGAAACTAGGCCTAAAACAAGCGAAGTTTTTCAGGTTTCGATGCTGAAACTGGGACAAACTAGGGACAGCCACCTATTAAATTCTTGACACGCGTGTATTTTGCGGTTAATTTTGGCTCATGCCAAGATTAGCAAGAACAGTTGTGCCCGGGTGTGCTCATCAGATCGCGCAGCGGTGGCCAAAGTTCGATTACGAATACGCCGCTAATACCAACAACATGGCCAATATCGCCTACAAACATCACGGCGATTCCAATGAAATCGATTACAGCTATGACAACCTTGACACGGGGACGAAGGGGAAGGTGTGCGGTGCATTTTTCTTGACCGCGTTTGCTGTCGATCAGGCGCAAATTGCGCGGACGAGCTTTACGAATTCTCGGCCCCGCTGCTGGAAGTTGTCGAACATGTCGTAGCTTGCGCATGCCGGGCTTAAGAGGACTACGTCGCCCGGGATTGCGATTTTGGCGGCGAATGCGACCGCCTGGGCGAGGGAATCGACCTTCTCGATGCTTGAGACTCGATACTTGACGCTCGAATCTTGATGCTCGATCCCTTCTCGGCTCGCCGGGATTCTTTGCGACGACTGGGCGTTGCGAATTGCTTTGGCGATTTTTGGGGCTGTTTGGCCGAGCAGGATTGCTGCTTTTGCTTTTTGGGCGATTTCCCGGCCGAGTTCGTCGAAGGGGATGTGCTTATCGTACCCGCCCGCGATGATGATAGGCGAGCAATCGAAGGCGTCGAGGGCGGCGATTACGCTTTGGGGGGTTGTGGCTATCGAATCATCGTACCAGCGGACGCCGTTTGCATTTGCGACGAGTTCGAGGCGATGGGGCAGGGACTCGAAGCCGGGCAGGCATCGCTCGATGACGTCGTCGGGAATGTTGAAACACTTTGCGATTGCGCACGCTGCGGCGAGGTTCGATAGGTTTGCTCGGCCGGGCAGGGGAAAGCTTTGACGCATCTTTGCGGGGATATCGTCGGCTGAGAATTTTATGCACGTTCGGCCGACGTCGCAGGCGTATTTATCGAACCACTCGACGCCGATTTCATCTTCCGCGTTGAAGATCGAGACCGCCGGGGCATCCGCGTCCGGCTTTTGGAATTTGAAAATATTTTCCTTGGCCGAACAGTAATCGGCGAATGTGCCGTGTCGGTCGAGATGGTTGGGAGTCAAGTTCGTCAGAATTGCGATGTTCGGAGCCGTTTTGGTCGGGGCCAATTGTTCGAGTTGGAAGCTCGATAGTTCGAGGACGACGAGGTCGCGGGCGGTTATTGCGTCGATAGTGGCGAGCAGCGGGCGGTTGCCAATGTTGCCGCTTAGGAAAACGCGCTCGTATTGCGTATCGCGTATGGCGTATGGCGTGGTCGGAGATTGCTTCGTCGGCCCCTGGGGCCTCCTCGCAATGACATTGGCGAATTTGGCGTTGGTCAGGATGTGCGCTGTCAGGGCTGCTGTTGTGCTCTTTCCGTTGGCGCCTGTTATGCCGATGGTTTTCGCGGGGCATAGGTCGAAAAAGATTGCGATTTGCGACGTGACGGCAGCGCCTGCTCGACGGGCTGTTTCCAGAAATTCGTTTTCCGGAGGCACGGCCGGGTTCGCCACGACCAGATCGGCATTCTCGAAATCGGCCCGGTCGTGTGCCCCGAGACGGAATTCGATATTAGAAATCCCGGCGAGCTGCTCGATAGACTCGGCCAACTGCTCTGGCGAGGCGAGGTCGGTTACTATCACCTTCGCACCATTTGCAGCTGCGAATTTAGCGGTATCGACACCGCCGCCGAACCGCCCCAGACCCATTATCAGGACGTCTTTGTCTTTGAAGAATTCTTTTTTCATAACGTTAGGAATAACTGCCGAATCAGAACGAGAGCTAATGCAAACCGAGAGTTCCCGTTCAAACGCTTACAAAACATAATTTTCTCCGTATGATATTAGCAACTTTATGAGTAGTGTCAAGAATGTTTCGCACAGACCTTAAGCTTTAGCGATAATCGGCGGAAGAAGCCCGTAGAATGGGCGATTACGGAGCGATGCGGCCCTTATGCTTCTTGTAGTCTCAATTTGGCAAAGTCTTTTGACGATTCCTATTTCACCGGCCGACCGAAGCATTACACCATATCCTTAATATGGCCAATTGTTGCTCGATTTCGGTCTTGTCCATAACTGCAATTCTATGCCATTTCGGCCCAATCGGCAATAAATACTGATACCCCTGATGTGCATTATCCGGCGATTTTAAGGTTTGGATCCTGAGTATAGGGATACCGTTCCAAACGTCAGCGGCTTTGTTGCGATGTTTGCGAAGCCGGCTTTCTTCATAAGGTCGGGAATGTCGCAGGTGCGATAGAATAACTCTATTGTTGTGTTGAGGTAGCGGTACGCGGCTTTATCGCGAGCGACGAGCCAGCCGATGGATGGGACAATGTGTCGCAAATAGACGAGATAGATGCTTCTCAGGATGCGGTTGGCCGGGAGCGAGAACTCCAATATCAAGACCGTCCCGCCCGCCCGCAGCAGGCGGACCATTTCGGCGAGCGTCCGGCTCGGATCGAGAACATTTCTTATTCCGAAAGCCATTGTTACGACGTCAAAGCTGCTCTCGCCCAAACCCGTGCGGCCGGCATCGCCCTGCATCAGAGCGGCGCGGTCGGCGAGATTGGCCCTTTCCAGATTCCTGCGGCAAACGTCCAACATCTTTTCGGATATATCGAGACCTACCGCCTTTGAGATGTTGGCTCTTTTGCCGAGCATTGAAATCAGCAGGTCCCCGGAGCCGGTGGCCAGGTCAAGCAGTTCGATGGGATGGTTTCCGTCGAGCGTTTTAGCGAGCTTGCGCCGCCATGAGAAATCGAGCCCGAAGGAGAGAATGTGGTTGAGCAGGGCATAAGTCGGAGCAATGCGGTCGAACATTTCACCCACGCCGTTTTGCGACGAGGCATCAGCGGCCGGCTCCGGTATCCGAGCCGAACGGGAAGGGTTCCGGCCAGAGTCCGCTTGCGTCATACTAATCTCAAGAACGCTTCGGCGTTTAACGTAAGCGCCATTGCCTATATCAAGGTCTGCATTGCATTTGCGAGATCGACTTTAGCATCGATGACAGCCTGCTCGATACACCTTTTCCAGTCGTCGCCGTACTGCTCTTTGTATTGCGGCTTTTCGTAGGCGTAGATTATGGACCGCGAGGCGTTGATCAAAGCGCCAGTGCCGTCCGGTTTGCAGAATCTGACGCAATCGGCGGCTGTTGCCCCCTGCAAGCCGTAGCCGGGCACGAGGAATAATGTTTTGTCGTACTTATGCCGCAGGGATGTGGTGATTTCCGGAGCCGTCCCACCCACGACCATTCCGACGCTGCTGTAACCGCTGTTTCCGATTCTGCCCGGCTCTTCGCCTATCCGTGCGACGACGCCTGCGATTTTTTCATATACTGTGCATCCTTCGGCATCGGTGAAATCCTGTATCTCCGCAGCGGAGGGGTTGCTCGTGCGGACGAGAACGAAGATTCCCTTGCCCTGTTTCGTCGCCATTTTGGCGAAAGGCTCGATTCCGTCCGCTCCTGTGTATCCGTTGATTGTGATTGCGTCGGGGGCCAGAGTGTCCTCAAGACCTGCAAGTTCGGGGTTTTCCAGGTGTGCGGATGCGTAGAGTTCCGCGGTATGCCCTATGTCGCCTCGTTTTACGTCTCCGATAATCTCGAGTCCGAGGTCGTCCGCCTCTGTTATAAGGGCGTAGTATGTCTCTATCCCCTCCCAGAGATATTTCTCGAAGAATGCGATATTTATCTTCACCGCCGGGACCATCGGGGCGACGATTCTCATGGTCTGCGTGCAGAAATCGAAGATTGCATCGACTGCCGCGTCCGCGTCGTACTCGTCGTTCATCTGTCGATGGTTCTTAATCGCAGCGGGAAGTCTGGTATACACAGGGTCCAGCCCGACAATCAGGGATGTCTTGCGGGACCGGACGGCCTTGCAAAGGCGGTCAGCAAAATGACTTGCCATATTTCTTGAACCTTCCTTTCTTCTAAGAACCGCTTGAGTTCGCCCGGAGACACCGGACCGGCGTGAACTGTCGGCTTATTGTTCTTTATTCACTTGCAGGTGCGTCTATGAAAAAAATAGCTTCATAACAAAAAGAGAAAGTACTATAATCGCACAGATGGATTCGAGCAAGACAGAAAAACGAGAAATTGCCGGAGAATCGAAAGCTCCGAAGAAAAGGTCGCGATTGAAGCGATTGGTAATCTGGCTTTTTATCGATTTGACCGTAGTCGCGGCGGTTATCATTCTGCTTCTTTACCGCCCCGGGCGGTATGATCCTCTTTCCGACGCTGGTTTCAAGCCAGGTCAGGTCAGCCCGTATCGGACGCTTTTTACCGCCTCGGTTTATAATGGGGTGCAGCTTAAAGAGCCTTTTGATGTTAACGTAAGCGAAGAGGAGATAAACGACATTATTGCACACGGGGGCTTGGACTGGGACTGGCCTTTGGAGAATGATGGGGTAATGCTGTATGCCCCCGCAGCGGTCTTGGAGCCTGGAATGGCTGTTCTTATGGGAACGGCCAACATCCGAGGTATGGAATTTGTCGTTACTATAAAATTAGAGCCAATCATCGACGAGAAGGGGCTTTTGAACCTGACGGTCGGTAAATTGAAGATCGGGGCGATGAATATCACGCCTATTGCAAAGATGATGGCTAAAAAGATGTATGCGGAGCAGGTTGCCGATGTGCCGATGGACGAAGATTCCTGGCAGACGAAAATTGTTGCCTCGCTGCTGAACGACGAGCCTTTCGAGCCTGTTTTTCCCACCGGAGATGAGAAAGTCCGGGTTCGGGTGGAAAAGGTCGATATAAAAAAGGGAGAGATACGCATCAGGCTGATTCCGCATCAAGTGCGGAATGACAACTCATAGATTCGATTGTTATAGGGTGCTATTGAACAGCCTGAAGAAGCCTCAGATTCCGGGGATTAGGGACTGAATTCCGGAATATCTGAAAAAAAAGAGGGTTTTTTGCTCTGGGGGGGGGCGGATTCGGATATTTGGCATGTTTGGGATTGCCGAACGCTCATGGACGCGGTTAGAGCGTGTTTTATTCGGACGGTCGAGATTTCGGGGGGCATTTTGGGATGCCTGTGGGCGATTTTGCGAAGGAGATTGGCTCTTTTGCTTGCGGGGGCGGCCAATAATTGTGCAAATTCTGCAAAAAAGTCATTGCCATAGCCGGGTATGACGATTAGTATATACGGTTTATATGTAAGGATTAACGGCTGCCAAAGGCAGTTTTAGGCCAGAATGAGGTGTTTGATATGATGCTGGCAGGATCGGCAGACAGTGCAAGTTAGACGGATAATAATTGAGTCGGATGGCTCGCGCTTTGTCGAAACGGTGGCCCGGAAATCGGTGTTTCTGCTTCAATGCCGGGAAACGAACAATGGTTTTTACCGGAGGCAGATGATGTAGCTTGAATAAGACTACAACCTCTGTTCGTTGTTTCCCTGTCGGAAGCCTTTTGTATTGGCTTGCTTCGCATAAGTGAAGAAGGCTTGAAAGGTTCTTATGATGGGGAGTTGGTTTGAAGTGGGAACTGATTGGTTTCCACTTTTTTTGTTCGGTCGTAGAATCGGCGGACGAACGTAAAGTTAAATTAGTGCTTAATTTGGAAGATTAAGAAGGATGAGTCAGGAACTGCTCAGAATAGTTGATAACATCGCTCGCGATAAAAATATCGATCGAGAGTCCATATTCGTGGATCTTGAAGAGGCCATGATCTCTGCGGTCCGCAAGCATTTTGCCGATGCCGAGGCCGAGATAGTCGTAAGTATCGACCGCGAAACGGGTGCGATATTGGCGCATAAGGGTGATGTTGAGATCGATATTCGTCGTTTGGGGCGAATTCCCGCTCAGACCGCCAAGCAGGTTATGATCCAGAAGATTCGATCCGACGAGCGCGACAGCATTTTCAGTGAATTCGTTCAGCGAAAAGGCGAGATTATCAGCGGCACGGTGGTGCGTTATGAGGCTGGGACGGTTATCGTCAACCTCGATCACTGGGCCGAAGGCTTCATGCCTAAGGGCGAGCAGATAATGGGGCAAACTCACCGGCCCGGTGAGCGAGTGCGATGCCTGATTCTCGACGTTAAGGAGGACGCCAATCAGGTAAAGATTATTCTTTCCCGCACGCATCCTCTGTTTATTCGGCGTCTTTTCGAGTTGGAAGTGCCGGAGATTGCAGAGAAGATCATCGAGATCCGGATTCTTGCGAGAGAGGCGGGCTATCGAACTAAAATAGCTGTGGCGTCTTTCGACGACAAAGTCGATCCGGTTGGAGCGTGCGTCGGTGTCCGCGGGAGCAGGATTAAGAATATAGTCGAGGAGTTGGGAGGGGAGAAGATAGATATTGTCCGCTGGAACGAATCGTCGCATACCCTTGTGGCTAATGCGCTTATGCCTGCCAAGGTAAGCGAAATTGCCTTGTGTTTCGAGTTGGGCAGAGCCACTGTGGTTGTCGATGAAGATCAGTTGAGCCTTGCAATCGGCAAGCACGGGCAGAACGTTCGCCTTGCCGCTCGACTGACGGGATGGGACATCGATATTTTGACTCCTGACGAGTACAATCAGGGCATTGAGCGGCTTACAAACTGCGTCAAGGGCGTCGCCGGCGTTGATGAGGCTATAGTGGATAAGCTTATCGCTTTGGGCGTTATCTCAGCGCTTGATTTGGATGATGTCGGAGCCGAGCCTTTGGTTAGTGAACTGGGCCTCGAAAGCGACATTGCCGAGGCTCTGGTTGAGGCTGCGGCCAAGGAGGTCAAAGCTATGGCGGCAGAGGCGAAAGAAGACCGGAGCGGATACGCGGCCAAACAGGACGTCTATGAGGAAGAGACGCAAACCGAACAGATAGAAACGATAGACGAAGAACCGAACGAGCAGGAACAGGGAGCAGATTAGGAGATATTTTTGGCTTTCACACGAGTTTATATTTTGGCCAAGGAGTTAGGCGTTAAGAGCGCTTCTATAGTCAAGAAGTGCCAGGATGAGGGGCTGGACATAAAGAACCACATGTCCGTAATAAAGGCCGGGCTTGCCGCGACTATTCGCGAATGGTTCAGCGAGGACGAGAATGTTACGACGGTCGAGATTGCGGATAAGGTTGACCTCAAGAAGGTCCGAATTAAGAAGAAAAAGAAGAAGCTTGCCGCAGAGGAAGCGGTCACGGTCGCGGAGCCTGAATCTATCGAGACGCTCGTAGAGATGCCGGTCGCGGCTGAGGAAGGTGTTTCTGAGGCTCTGGAGGAAGTTGAAGTTGATTCTGGTGCTGTCATTGAGGCCGAAGAGACGCCGATGGCGGAGCCGAAAGCCAAAAAACTTAAAGAACTCAAGAAGGTTGCGAAGGCGAAAAAGGCTAAACTTGTCGTTAGAAAGCCTCCGAAGAAACCTGAGCCGATAGTTCCTGCCGGCCCCATGATGGAAAAGCCAGAGCCTGCCAGGCTCATCGGGCCTCAGGTTGTTCGGGTCGAGGCGCCCGAGCCGGTTCGGCGGCCGAGGCCTAAGGCAAAGCGATACGATGCGCCCGTAACAGAGCCTTTGATGTACAAGGAGCTCGACGAAGAGGATTCGGGCTTTTTGGCAACAGGCGAGAAGAAGCCGGGGGTCAAACGCACAGGTGAGCGAACGCACGGACGCCGGAAAGTTGATCGAGGGGATGCTGAACCCGATAAGAAGAGTCGAGGCCCAAAATATCGGCAGCTGGATATCGAGGAGAGGCGCGCCAGGCTCGATGCGGCTGGCGGCGAGGGTCTCCGATTGCGTCCCATGCGAAAGATCGCCACGAAAACAGACCGTGACGCGATGGTTCACGCAAGGCCTAAGAAAGCTGCAATAAGCGAACCAATCACGGTTAAGGAATTATCCTCGGTGCTTGCCGTTAAGGCATCAGACATCGTGCAAAGGCTGATGCAGCAGGGCGTCATGGCCACGGCAAACCAGACTATAAGCAACGACGTTGCCGAACTGGTGGCTTTGGAATTCGGAACCGAGCTTGCTATCGAAGAGCAGACGTCCATAGAAGAGCAGATACGCACGGAATTCGAAGAGCGCGAAAAGAAAAATTTAAAACGGCGAGCGGTTGTCGCAGCGATGCTCGGTCATGTCGATCACGGCAAGACCAGCCTGCTCGACAAGATTCGAGCCACAAAAGTTGCCGCCGGCGAGGCTGGAGGAATTACGCAGCATATCGGCGCTTCCCAGATAACCTGGGACGGCAAAATGGTTACGTTTCTTGATACTCCGGGGCACGAAGCTTTTACTGCTATGCGTGCTCGCGGCGCCAATATGACCGACGTGGTAGTGTTGGTTGTAGCGTCCGACGACGGTGTTATGCCTCAGACGGCTGAGGCTATTGCCCACAGCAAGGCCGCGGGAGTCCCGATTATAATAGCTTTGAATAAGATAGATTTGCCCGGCGTCGATATTAATCGCATTTACGCCCAACTCGTCGAACAGGACTTGACCCCGATCGAGTGGGGCGGCAAAACAGATGTTGTCAAGACCAGCGCGATAACCGGAGATGGCGTGGACAATCTGCTCGAGCATCTGGATATGATGGGTGAGTTGCTCGAACTCCAGGCTGACGATACAATCCCCGCCAGCGGATGGGTGGTCGAGGCCGGCATGTCCCCGAAACGAGGTCCCGTTGCGACTTTGCTCGTCAAGGAAGGGCAAATAAAAAAAGGAGATGTTGTCCTTGCCGGGGGCAGCTACGGAAGAATCAAACAACTGCGAGACAGCTTCGGTAAGAGCATCAAGAAGGCCGCGAGTTCAACGCCGGTTGAGATAACCGGGCTGGGCGGCGTGCCCCAGGCGGGCGACCGGTTCTACTGTCTCGAAGACATTTATAGAGCCAAATCCGCCGCGGAGGAGAACCAGAGACGTTTGCGAGAAAGCTCGCTTGCCGAGAGAACTCAGGTGACGCTCGACAATCTATTCAGCCGGATAGAGGCGGGCAAGATCGAAGAATTGAACATTATCATCCGCGCCGACGTTCAAGGCTCGGTCGATGTTTTGATTAAGTATTTGACCGATTTGAGCAGGGAAGAGGTTCGGATTCGTATCTTGCATGCCGCTCCGGGAGGCATTACAGAAGGCGATGTTGTGCTTGCTGAGGCTTCCAATGCGATTATCATCGGGTTCAACGTTGTTCCGGAAGATCAGGCCGCAAAGATGGCCGAGGCCAAGGGCGTCGAAATAAGGCTATACAGCATTATCTACCGAATCACGGAAGACCTCGAAAAATCTATGGTCGGCCTTCTGGAGCCGGATGAACAGGAGAAGACCTTGGGACGCGCCACCGTTCGCGCGACCTTTAAAGTTTCGCGTATCGGGACTATCGCAGGATGTTACGTCGGCACCGGGATCGCCGCCAAGAGGGCAAAGGCAAGGCTGATACGGGACAACATTGTGATTAAAGACAACTTGACCCTTGATTCGCTCAAGCATTTCAAGGACGACGTTCGCGAGGTCAAGGCTGGGTTGGAATGCGGAATCAAAATTGCGGGTTATGACGATATTAAGATAGACGACGTTTTTGAATTCTATGAAATCATCAAGGTGGCCAGGACGTTGAGCAGTTGATTTTGTATTCTTAACGGTCAGGCCGATTCGGGGAACATAGGGGTCCGACGGGTGATATGCGGATACGATATACGAGTGAATAATGGCGACTCGAAGGCAAGAAAAGGCGGCAAGTTTGGTCAAGGAGGTTGTTAGTGAAGCCATAGCACACCACCTGAACGACCCCAGAATAGAAGGCTTTGTGAGCGTTACGCGTGTCGAGATGGGAACAGACCTGCGTAATGCCGATGTGTATCTCAGCATCTTCGGAGGGGATGACACAGTGCAGAAGAAGACTTTTCATGCCATAGAGCATGCACAGCCGCGAATACAATCTATGGTCGCCGGGTGCCTTCAAAGCAAATTTTGCCCGGTTCTACATTTTCACATGGACGAGAAATTCAAAAAAACCCTCGATATAATGAGGCTGATAGACCGGGTCGCCAGGGAATACAAAGATAAGGACGAATCCGAGGATAAGTACGATGCTAATTCGTAACCGATTCGAGAAGCAGGTTAGGACATGAAGAACAGTAAAGATTACTCCAAAAAATTGCTCAAGCTTCACCACTCGCTGAAGAAGAAGTATCCGGCTGTTGAGAAGACGGTCTATGAAGATCCTGTCGAGGCGATTATTTATGCAATTGTCAGTGAGCATCTGGACGAGGAGCGGGTAATCGCGGCGTTTAAGCGATTCGGCGATTATTTTGTCGATTATAACGATCTTCGAGTCTCGCGCACCGATGATATTGTTGAGATGATAGGCAAGGATACCCCTGCCATGCACGAGGTCGCCGCAACTCTGACCGGGGCGCTTCGTTATGTTTTCAACGAGCATCATAAAGTGAGCCTTGATGCTTTGAAAAAGATTGGGAAAAGGCCGGCTAAGAGTGTGATTGAGAAGATTGACGGCGTCAGCAAGTTCGTTGTCGATTATTGCATGCTCACCGCACTCGAAGGACATGCAATACCGCTTACCGCTGCGATGGTGCGGTATCTTCGTGATCACAAGCTGGTTTATCCGGGAGCCGACGAGAATGAGATCGGAGGCTTTCTGGCCAAACAAATCTCGGCCAAGAGCGGGTATGAGTTCTACAGCCTGCTGCGGCGTGAAAGCGAATCGAAGGTGAAGAAAGAGAAGAAGACAACCAGAAAAAAGGTCGAGAAGGCGACAAAGGCCAAGAAGAAAACAGCGACAAAAAAGGAGACAAAACCGGAAAAAACCGAGAATTGAATTAGTGCTCGACGCTCGATGTGGGGTTAGGCGGGCGATTTCGTGCGTCGGCTTTAGCAAGATAAGAAAGACAAAGATTATGTCGAATAATGTGTTGAAATTAGGTATCCCCGCGGGAAGTTTGCAGGAGGCGACGATAGAACTTTTCGGCAAGGCCGGGTTTGGGATATTGGGCGCCGAGAGAAGCTATCTGCCGCGAATAGACGACGATCAAATTGAGGCTGTCTGCCTGCGCGCTCAGGAGATGAGCAGGTATGTCGCCGACGGCGTGGTTGATGCAGGCATTACCGGGTACGACTGGATACTCGAGAACAGTTCGGATGTAATCGATGTTTGTGAATTGGCCTACAGCAAGCGGACGAGTAACCCTGCCAGATGGGTGCTGGCCGTGCCCAACGAGTCGAAAATCCAAAACCCCAAAGACCTCGAAGGCGGAATTGTCGCAACCGAACTGGTTAAGGTGGTCGAGAAATACTTCGCCGAGAAGAAGATTAAAGTGAAGGTCGAGTTCAGTTGGGGAGCCACGGAAGTCAAGGCTCGGCTGGTCGATGCGATTGTCGAACTCACCGAGACAGGAACTTCCTTAAGGGCGAATAATCTGAGGATAATCGATACGGTGGCGACATCCACGACCAGGCTCATCGCCAATAAAGATGCCTGGGAGAACCGGTTCAAGCGAGAGAAAACAGAGAACATCGCGATACTGCTCAACGCCGCGATCGAGGCGAGAACCAAGGTGGGGCTGAAGCTGAACATCAAGAAGGATTCTCTCGATTCGATACTGAAAATCCTGCCGGCCGAGAAAAGCCCGACAGTCTCCCCCCTGGCCGACTCGGACTATATCGCCATAGAGGTCATAATCGACAAAAAGACCGAACGATCCCTTGTCCCAGCCCTCAAGCGAGCAGGAGCATCAGGCATAATCACTTACCCGTTGAATAAGGTAATACACTGACAATTGATTGGTGATAATCTGCTATTGACTGCTTGATCGAGCGGTCTGGGGCAAACTGTGAATATTATTGGCAAGGAGAATAGGCGAAATGAAGAAAATGATTGTAGTTTTCGTTCTCGCACTTGGGGCGGTGGTATTGGCAATAGGGGTTTGTCGTGTTGCGGCGGGCCGAGGCCTATCGGGCGACACGAGCAAGCCTGCGGTAAAAGAAGCAAAACAGCCGGAAGCCAAACAGACGGAGATAACGCCGCCGGAGACCAAAAATCCGGAAACAAAAAAGCCTGCTCCGAAACGGCCTGAAACGCAATCGAAGGGCAAGCCGGACGATCCGGTACCGCAAATCTCTGCCGAGGCTCTCAAGAACGCCGAGACAGACCCCGGTATCGTCGCACTGATAGCCGACTATGTTATCACCAGGGGCAAGCTCGAGGATCAGTTGCTCAGCGAACTCGAGCCTTCTTATTACGAGGAATCCTGGACCGAAGCGACGAATGCGGGGGAGGTTTTAATTAAGCTGGTGGCGGATAAGGCGGTAATAATGGAGGGACGTAAAAACGGCGTGCTCGAAACGGATACGATCAGCAAGACGGTGAAGAATTTCAAGGATAGCAGTATTGTGAACCTGCTGATGCAGAAGGAAATTTTGCCCGGGTTGACCGTAACAGAGGCCGAGATTCAGGAGAATATCAAAGCCGATCCCGATCTGGATCACGCCAAGGCCGAGCAGATAGCGAAAAGGGCAAAGGCCGATACGATGATGACACAGTACTACGCCGATCTTTACAAAAAGTCCGACGTCAAAAAAGTTGAGGAGAATTTTGCCAAGGCTTCGGAAATCTACAAGCGCCTGCTGCTGCGACCGAAAGTCAAGCGGGATGTCGCCTTTGTTCGCAATAGCCAGATCAATGATGAGTTGTCGGATACCGAGAAGAATATGACCATGGCAACCTTCAAGGGCGGGAAAGTAACGCTGGAGGATTGGTTCATAGCACTTGGCGAGATACCTCCGCGTTCTCGTCCTCGCGATTTACATACTACGCAGGAGATCGATAAGTTGCTTGAGAGGGCGTTGAGAACGCCTATTCTCGTGGCCGAGGCTGCCAGGCAGGGCCTGGATAAGGATGAGGACTTAAAAAAGCAGGTAAGAGAATACGAAGACAGGCTCTTGCTTAACGACGGCAGGCAAAACAAGCGAAAAGAGGTCGTTGAGCCGAATGCCGAACAGATCAAGGCATATTTCGAGCAGAACAAGGACCGGTTCGCCGAGCGGAGGAACCTAAAGGTCGATCAGATATGGTGTTCGAATTCCAAGGCCGCTAAGGAAGCCAAAACCGAGTTGGACGAGGGCAAGGATTTCGCCTCGATCAAGCAAAAATACTCTTTCGGCAACATCCGTACCGGCGGCGTCACCGGCGGACAGACGGTCATCGTCGATGTAACGCCTCTGGTGACAGCCAATGGAATCTATTCGCTGGTCGTGAAGATGGACAGCGGTGGCAATGATATTTGGTTCGGCTCCAGTGAGGCCGCAGGGAAAGAGCCTATACTGACTATCATTATTGAACGCTAAGGCAGCACGAGCCTTGTTGCGCATTTTTAGATGGATGAGAAGGAAAATAAAAGGCCGGTGCCATGATTCGAGAAACGCTGGAGGGACAGCAACATGATTATCTCGTCAATCGGCCACGCGGATTCCGTGAATATCCTCGACTTAGAGAGATACAGAAAGGCGCCATTAACCGAACCCAATTGGCACAGGTTTCAATCGATTGATACGTTAAAGGATTTCCTGAAACAACCTTTTTGAAACCAGCACCTCCGACATCCCACATCCCACATACGAAATCCGAAATCCGACATACGAAATACGAACATCACGGCTTACAAACCTTGCACGGCCTCTTGCCCGCCTTGATCGCCTCGCTTTTCGTCTTATACACCACAAGATTCTTCGCAGAGATTCTCTTAACCGACTGACAACCCGCAGAATGAAAGACACTGCTGTTCTTCGACCCGACATATTGGCCTTCCGAACTCGCCGAACCAACAGGCCCATCGCTCGCCCTTTTCTCGACAATAGTCGCATTCGCATTAGGCCCCTTCTTATCAGGCGGAATCGAGCCGACCCAAACAGCGATGAACGCTTCGGCCTGCTGCAAGGCCGCCTCAGTAATGCGCCCTCGCAAATCTTCCGTCGTCGCCGGAATTATCGAAGAAGCGACCGTCCAGACAGCAGCCTTAACCATAACCCCCGGCTTAACGCCGCCCAAACCCGCGTCACTAATTACGATATAGACCGGCCTCGCCAGCGACGCCCGAATCGAAAAGAAAACCTGCTCCCCCTCGAAACGAAGCACGTCGATATCTACTATAAATTCAGGCATGTCGAAAGCCATGACCGATTGACCCGACTGATTCGGGTCATAAACCTTCAACCCCGACCCCTTGAGCTTCTCTCCGACCTTCACTTCAAGCCCCTTCCAAAACGCCGAATCCATCGCTTTTTCCTCCCCCGAAGGCGTAACAACCACTTTTACCGCCCCGATGCCGGACACCCCTGGATTCGCCTGCCCGATGAGCCGGTTCGAAGCCTTCTCCAATACGACCTCACTCTCGCCGGCCAACAACGATAAACTAAAAACGAAAACGCCCAGGAAGAGAAAGCACTTTGCCTGCTTCATAATTCCGCCCCATTTCTACAATTATTCTTCGCCTATACAAATCCGCGACAAACGCACCGACCACCAACCAACCGCTTTTTTCACCGCCGACTTCATCTTCGCCAAACCCGCCCGCTCATGCAATCAGCGCTAATGCCTCTGATACCGGCATCCCTTCTTTGATGCCGAGGGCCTTTGCCTTTTCGTTTGCTACTGTTACGTTCCGATTGTCGAATCTATCGAGCGTTCCTATCGGATTAGCCGGCGTGCTTTCAACCAGCGCCGCGGCCACGCCGTATCTCTCGCATGCCGCCACATCTATAGCCGGGCACGCCAGAAAACCCTTGGAACCCGTCGCCACAAGAATATTAAACCCCGGCCATTTCGTCTGAACACCCTCGACGGCGCCGTTCGACGTCCGCCACGTCTTCGTGTGAATTTCCATAAGGCTTTAGTCTCCTTGACGCCCATATCCGCAAAAAAGCCTAATGCAGAACCGGCTTGCCTAATTGAGATTCGATCTCACTGAGCTTCTCCTCAAGCAAATCTTTAGTCTTAGCTTCGATATTCAACCGAAGAAAAGGCTCGGTATTGCTCGGCCGGCAGTTGAACCACCAATCCTTGAAGCTAACAGTAACCCCGTCCAGATAATCCACCTTCCCCTCGCCGTACCTCCTGGCCAATCCCTCCATCCTGCCCTGCTTGTCTTCGACCTCGAAGTTAATCTCGCCGCTCGAATGATATCGCCTCAACGGCTTGATCAGCTCGCTGAGAGGTTCTTTCGAATCCGCCACGATATTTAATATATGCACCAGCGTAATCATTCCCGAATCCGCACAATAATTGTCCCGATAGTAGAAGTGTCCCGAAAGCTCGCCCCCGAAAACGGCACGAGAATCACGAAGCGCTTTTTTCATATACGAATGCCCGACACGCTCCCTGCGCGGCGTCCCGCCGTACTTGATGATTTCCTCCGAAACCACCCAACTGCTCCTAAGGTCGTAAACGATTGTCGATTTCGGATTCTTTTCCAGAAAATAAGGGGCAATCAGAGCCGTCATCAAATCGCATGTCACTGTCTCGCCCTTCTCATCGACCATCATCAGCCGGTCAGCATCGCCGTCGAAACAGAATCCGAAGCGGCACTTGTTCTTAACGACAGCTTCCTTCACATCCGCCAGATACTCTTCCACTAACGGATTAGGCTCATGCTTGAACGTGCCGTCGTGCTTGAAGTTTATCGGAATAATTTCCAACGGCAGGTCGCCGAATACAGCCGGAACCATCTTGCCGGCCATGCCGTTCGAAGCGTCAATCGCAATCTTGAGCTTCACCTTGCTCGGCTTGAGGAATTTGAGGACGTGGTTCTTGTATTCAACCGTCAGATCACGCTTCGTGACCGAGCCGACGGCCTTGCCCTTCGTGTGAGGCAGCGCCATTGCGATGTGCTGAATATCCTTCAGACCCGTATCCGCACCGACAGGCTTCGCTTGAAGACCGGATATCTTAAAACCGTTGTACTTGGCCGGATTATGAGAGGCGGTTACCTGCACACCGCCGCATGTGCCCAGGTGATTGATTGCAAAATACATCTGAGGAGTGTCGATCATTCCGATATCGATAACGTTCGCGCCCGTCGCGTTCATCCCCTTGATAAGAGCCTTCGCCACCGCAGGGCTGTGCGTCCTCATATCGCGACCAACGCACACAGACTGCATATTGGCCTGGCCCCGGTCATAGCCGGTCAGCAGCGAGCGAAGGAACTGGGCCGAGGCATTGCCGATCTTCCACGCGCCCTCTTCGTCGATCTGGTCGGGGTAAATACCTCTGATATCGTAGGCTTTGAAAATTGCGGAATCCATTCGCAAACTCCCTTGATGTTTTACGGCTAACGTTATTCGGCCCAGAAAATACAGGGCGTTCGACTAACGAATAATATATACGCCCGCACCGCCGAATGTCAACAATCAAAAAGAGTTTTGCCGCAATGTGAGAAAATTTCACAGACAGCGCACCGAAACCGCCCAACAAGCCCCAACCGTACAAGCCCCGACCGTAAGGGAGGGGGTAGCCCGTAAAATATCGTCAGGGTGGCATCCTCAAGGCCGCAGGCCTTGGGGATGGCTAATACGAGATATGCAATACGAGATACAACAATCTCTGCGCTCTCCGCGTGCTCGGCGGTAAAAAATACGCCCCTAACTCAGATTTCTCCTGATCACAGCAGCAGCAGTCATCTTTTTACGCACACCCCCCGCCGCCACCGTTATTGCGACCTGAACGCTCCGCACCTTCGTTACAGAGTCTTCTACGAATACGCCCTTCGTGAACGTCATTGCTTCGACGCCTTCGCAGAGCACATAGTCGCTGTCGCTGTTGTCGTTGTTTGTAATCAGATACAGAACTTGGGCTGAACTGTCGTACCGATACGTCAGGTTCTCCCCCTCAGCCGTTATCAGGGTGCACTCATTTGAAGGCGCATTCGGATCCGCCCATGTAGCTGTGCGCAGTTGGCTTGTTATCCGAAACAAAGCCTGCCGCGCGCTGTTGACCGTTTTGTAGATGCTTTCGTTCTCCGTATAGTTGATTACGGATGCGTTGAACGCCACCGCAACCGCCGTCAGCAACATCGCCGTGATAGCCAAAGCGATGAGTATCTCCACAAGCGTAAAGCCGCGGCCCCGATGTTTTGTCTTGTATTTCATACTCAGCTCTCTTCTTGTTTGCCGCTTATCAGTACCTCGCGCGAATCCAGCTCGCCGAGCTTATCTCCTTCGAGTTCAACAATACCTTCACGCTAACTCGAACAAAATCGCTCGAATGGTCCGCGACAACCGACTCGAAATCGGAAGCGCTCACGTTCTGAACCGTAACCTGCTGAGTAAACGCGCCGAAATCGGTCAAACTTGTTCTATCGACGCCGATCGGAGGCGAAAAACTCGCGCCGTCGAAATCGTCCAGATCGTCGTAGAGACCCACCGACCCCTCCTCGGCGCCGAACGTTGCCGTCTCAGTCTCAGTCTCAGGATCCACCACGGCTACAGTCGCCGTCAACTCCTTGATTTGTTCGAGAAGAAACTCCGCCGTCGAGATATCCGCGCCTGCGCCGTTCGCTCTTGTAAACGCCGCGTTCGCACCGACAAGCGCTGCTATCGCCAGCCCCACCAGCAACACGGCAAACATCGCCTCAATAAGAGAAAATCCGTTACTTTTCATCGTTTAGCCCCCACTCCGCGGTTCTGTTACTTGTTCCTGCATTACTTCTATTTGCCCATAACAAGACTCGACATCCGGAAAATCGGCAAGATTATACTCATGGCAATGAACCCTACCAGAACGCCCATAATGCAAATCATAATGGGCTCTATCATCGAAGTCACTGTCTTGATTACCGTCTTGAGCTCTCTTGCGTAGTAGTTTGCAACGTCTCTTAGAACGTCTCCCATTGTTCCGGAATCTTCACCGCTCCTGATCATCTGGACAACGTTTCCCGGCATAAGATTATACTGCCCCAGGCTCGATGCGATCTTCTTGCCCTGCCTGACTTCCTCGTGAACGCCCAGCCACATCCTCTTATAGAGAACGTTGCCCGAAATCTGCGCCGTGATTGAAATCGTATTGAGTATCGGAACGCCGGACCTTATCAATACTCCCATTGTGTGCAGGCTTCTTGTGATGTAAAGGCTTCTGCACAGCGTCTTTATCAGAGGCAGCGTAAGCTTCGTCTTATCCCACCAAAACCTGCCGGCAGCAGTTCCGATGAAAAACCAAAACCCCCACAAACCTGCGCCCACGGCAGGGACAATAAAATACCAATACCCGCGAAGACCGGCGCTGCTCGCCATCAGAATCTTCGTCGGAGTGGGCAAAAGGTGCTCTTTGCCCGCGAATATCGCCGTGAAACGAGGCAAAACGAAGCACAGCAGAAAAACCGTAACAGAAACCGCCATAACAGCGATGATAACCGGATAAACCATGGCCCCTTTGACTTGCGAACGAGTCTCAGCCTCAGAATCCAGATATTCCGCCAGCTTCTGCAGCATAGCACTGAGCGAGCCGGAAACCTCCGCCGCGGCGACCATGTTGATGTAGAGGTTGCTGAATACCTGAGGATGCTCCGATAGCGCCTGCGAAAAACTCTGACCTGCCTCGATTCGATCCTTAAGGTCTGTAATAATTGCCTTGAATTTCGTGTTTGTGTTCTGAGCGGCTATCGACTCCAGCGATTCCTGCAGACTGATTCCAGCTCGTATCATCACGGCAATCTGGTTCGTGAAGTTCAGAATATCCTTCCTGCTCGGCCCGAACTCGACCCTGAAATTCTTAACTCTATCCCAGCCGGCCCGCTTCTGCGACGAGGGAATGCTCTCAACAACGGAAGCCGACTCAGCACCGACCCGACGCTGTTCCCTAAATTCCTGCGAACCCCGCGGCCTCTCCGCTACTGCTGCGCCACGACTGTTTTGTGAAAATTCTCCGGACATATTCTAAACCCTCATGCGCCAACGGCGACTGTTTCAGGAGCATCGACAACTTGAACATGGTCCATAGGCACCAGCACCTTCTCCATCTTCCCGGGATTACTCGAACGGTTGATCGCTTCTTCTCTGTCTATAAAACCCTTGAAGTACATATCAGCAATACTGTTGTCCAGGTTCATCATCCCGATCCTTCGAGATGTTTCAATAACGTTCGGTATCTCGTAAATCCTGTTCTCGCGAATACAGTTGCGAACCGCAGACGTGCAAAGAAGAATCTCGGTGCATGGAACCATCCCGGGCTGATCTATCCGCTTAAATAGAGTCTGCGAGATAACCGCCTGCAGCGTGTTCGCCAGCATGCTCCGAATCTGATTCTGCTGCGCGGCAGGATAAATGTCGATGATACGATCTATCGTCTGCGAAGCATTTATCGTATGCAGAGTGCTGAAAACAAGGTGACCCGTTTCAGCGGCCGTAATCGTGAAACTCGTCGTTTCCAGGTCTCGCATTTCGCCGACCATGATGATATCGGGGTCCTGACGCAGTACATGCCTCAACCCGGATGCAAACGAAGGACAGTCCGAACCGATCTCTCGCTGCTCAATCATACTGTTCTCGTTGCCTATCATGTATTCGATAGGGTCTTCAAGAGTGATTATACGTTTGCGGTACTTCCTGTTGATAACGCCAAGCATTGCAGCAAGCGACGTGCTCTTGCCTGAGCCGGTATGCCCCGTAACCAGAACCAAACCTCTCGGCAAATCCGTCAACTCCTCGACAATCGGCGGAAGATGAAGATCGTCCAGATCGAAGACCTGGTTCGGTATGACCCTGAATGAGATTGCGATTGTGTCTTTCTGAACATGAGCGTTCACGCGGAAACGCGTGCCGTCTTCGATACTCGTCGAGAAATCGAGGTCCTTGTTCTCCAGATACTTCTTGAACCTCTCAGCCCCAATCATCGATACGATCATCTCTTTGGCGTCTTCGTTCGTAACGGGAGAAAGATCCAAATCGATCAATTCAGTATTCTTCCGCAGCACAGGCGGAATGCCAACGTTAATGTGAATGTCGCTCGCTTCGTTTTCCACGGCCGTCGTTAAAATGGCATTTATGTCAATCATTGTGTGCACCCTTTTAAGAAAACTTCGACAATTCTCTTCAATTTGACGTTAATTATACGTTTTCAACGAACTCTTCGTTTTCGTTCTTGCCATAGACTTCCGTAACTCTTAGAACTTCTTCAATAGTGGTAAGACCCTGTTTGACCTTCATCATGCCGTCGTCGAACAAACTGTGGCATCCGCTCTTATGAAAGGCTTTTCTCATATTGATCACCGACGGATCCTTATTGATCATGTCCCGAAAGACGTCATCGACAACGAGAAACTCGTAGATGCCAACCCTGCCCAGATACCCCGAACCCCTGCACTGATCGCACCCGGTCCCGTGAAACAACTGTTCCGATGCAGCCCCGGCTATCTCGACAAATTCCCTCATTTGCTGCGGGGCATCGTAAGGCGCCTTGCAATTCGGGCAAATCTTCCTAACAAGACGCTGGGCGAGAACCCCGTTCAGAGAGGCCGCAATAAGGTACGCATCGATCCCGATATTGACAAGCCTCGTAACGCTGCTTGCAGCGTCGTTCGTATGCAGTGTCGATAGAACCAGGTGTCCCGTAAGAGCAGCCTGAACCGCCACGCGAGCCGTCTCGTTATCTCGTATCTCGCCGACCATAATCACATCCGGATCCTGACGAAGAAGACTACGCAAAGCGGCTGCGAATGTCAGACCGATCTTCTCATTCGCCTGAACCTGATTGCAAAAATCCAACTCGTATTCCACCGGATCCTCAACCGTCGAAATATTCAGCCTCTCCCCGTCCATCTGCGATAACGCCGTGTACAACGTCGTGCTCTTACCAGAACCGGTCGGGCCTGTAACAAGCATAATCCCATGAGGAAGCTTGACCTGCTCGGCGAAAGTCGCCATAACGTCAGGCTCCATACCCAACTGCTCGAAACCTCTCAGTATCGACTTGCTGTCCAGAACACGGATTACAACCTTCTCGCCGTGACTCGTCGGCAACGTCGAAACTCGCAAGTCGATCGCCCTGCCCCCTACGATAACAGAAATCTTGCCGTCCTGAGGAAGACGTCGCTCGGAAATGTCAAGATTCGCCATAATCTTGATACGCGAAACTATCGCAGGATGCATCTTCATCGGAGACTGCATCATCTCAAAAAGAACACCGTCGATCCGATAACGCGTCTTCATCGATTTACCTCTCGGCTCGATGTGGATGTCGCTCGCGCCCTCCCGAATGGCGTTGCTGACCACATAATTCACAAACTTGATAACAGGCGACTGACCCGCCATTCTCTCGAGGTCTTCCGATTCATCCTCTTCGTCCTGAACGATCTCAACATCGCTCATATCGCTGATGATGTCGTTAAGGTTATAGTCGATTCTTTCGTCCGGCCTCATCGCATCGCACACCGCCTCGATATCTTCCCTGCTGCAAACCACCGCGCGGACATCCATCCGAGTCTGACGCTTGACGTCCTCTATCGCGAAAATGTTCGCAGGCTCGCTCGTCGCAACGATAAGAACACCGTCCTCCTCGCCAATCGGGCACAAAAAGCTGTCTCGTATATAATCAACGTCAAGCTTCTCGAACGCATGAGGATCGACATCTTCCGGACAAATATGACGAAACTCCATTTCATACAGCTTCGCCTTGCAGGCAAGGATATCCGCCGCACTCACCCAATCCGTCTCTAAGAGCAAAGCAGCGCCGTCTCGCAATGGATTTGCTTTCTGCCGGCTGCGCAGCTCCGAATGCTGCTGCTTGCTTATCTTACCCATCTCAAGGCAAACATCCACAATACCATAAACGTGGCTTTCGTCAGCCTTGTTCGGAGAATACAATTCGCTCAAACCCTGAACATCCTGATCGGACGCTACAGAGTCCCCGCTCCAAAGCGGCTCAAGACCACGGTGGGAATCGGACGATTTTTCTCTATTTCCAAGTGCGAACGGTAGTTTCATTATTCAGTCAGCTTCAAAATAACTTCCACTTTCTCGGCGACCCCACCTGAAATGTCGGCCTCGCCCTTCGGATTCCATAACAGCTTAACGTAATTGCTCTCGATACCGGAAATCGTGAAACCGCCGACCGAATCGCCCTCAGACAAAAAACTGCTGTCTATCATGCAGGAGCTTTTTCCGTCAGACTTCATTATCGTAAGCAGGTTGAGCTCGTCAGCCTGCTTTTGAGCCTGCTGACGCCGAATAGCCTGATAATCAACCGCCACAGGCTGCCCTTCGCCAACATTTGAACCGGCTAACATCGTCTCCAGCTCAAAAGGATTCTTAACAAGCTCGTTCACCTCAACTTGCGGAACCACGGAAAACTCATTGAATTTCCCAACCAAATCGTCCATCTTCCCGAAAATTTCCGACTTCGCCCCCGTGATATGCACAATAGCCCGTTCGATATCAGCGGTATTCGCATCTCCCGTAGCCGCACCGACGCTCTGCGGAGTGGTCCTCTTGACCATAAACCAAATGCACGCCAAACCCGCAACAAGCAGAACCGCCAACAGCGTCGTGCTTCTGCGAACCCGCCCCGTATTAGTGCTCACCGCGACATAATCCTGATCGTCGACATCCTGCGCGCGCTCAGGAGAACCCTTCCCTGCCGCTGCTTTCTTCTCAGCAGGCAAATCCTCAGAACCTGAATCTCGTAAAAATGACAACATAGTAAAACTCCATCAAAAAAGTTTCATCTTATTCGTTGCAAAGCGCCGAAAAGGCCCCGGACCCGCAATATCGAGACCGAATATCAACCCGTTTCATTCTGGAAAAATATGCTCACAATGAACTTCGCAGAAATCCGACCTTCGTCTTTCAACTGCTTGCTGATCTCAAGCTCCCGAATCTTCATGATTCGAGGAAGCTTCTCCGTCTCAAGAAGAAAAGAATAGAAAGACTTGAAATTCCCTTCCAACTCCATCTTCAAAGGCTGCTCTATATAAGCGATGTTGTCCTTCATCGCAAGCGTTCGGATAGTCTTCGGTTTCAAACCTTCCTTCTGAGCAATTACCGTCACCTGTTCGAGAACTTCAAAAATCTTGCTCTTAGGCGGAAGCCTGCTCTCGAAGAAAACGATTGCCTCCTCCAATTGCTCGAGCTGCCTGGCCAAACCCTCCGCCGCCGCCGTTGCTTTCTCGTACTCGCCCAGCTTAATAAGCTTCATATCCACACGAGCCTTGGCCTCCGCCAAATCCTTGTTGGCAGGCTTAATCATGCACTGGTATCCGATGACCGTCAGACCCATAACCAACGCAAAAAAAACAGCTTTTCGTAAACCGCCCGTCATAATTTCGCCCTCAATCTATTTTACACTTATTTGAATTAGAATCTTTAACAGCTAAAAATGATAATTTTAGAATCTATAAATCGACTCCTCAGCGCCGACCCTGATAGCCTCCACGTCCGCCGCTGTAAGGTGAACATCTTTCCTCAGAGTAGCCCGCAACTCGAACTGTCGGAATGTCGTCTCATTTATATTGTACTCTTTCGATTCAACCAGCGCAACATTGTCAAGCAAATGAGAAGTGCTCAAATGCTCGATATACGCCGCAACCTGCAAATCGCTCGGAGCCATCCCCCCTATCTCGATATGCGTCTCCAGCGACTTTTCCTGAGACAGCCTCGCCTGATGTTCCGTTATAGATTTCTCGGCCTGAGCCGCGTTGAATTTGCTTGTCGCAGCCGCGGAATTCGCGATCTCTTTCTGCGGCTTTTGAACGAGACTCAGCTTCAAAAGAGAAACTCCCGCAGGCAAATTGTTCGTCAACGAAGCAAGAACAACGCTCCGAGGAACAGACTCCAGAAGTTCAGCCGTAGTAAGCGCAGTCTTCATCATGGCCTTGCGCTTCGTCTGAAGCTCCTCGAACTGCTTTATCGATTTCTGAACCGCCGCCAATCTCCCATTGACAACAGATTCACGGTCCAGGCAGGCACGCTGACGTATCTTAATGAAAGCGAAAGAACCCCCCAGGCCGGCCATAACGACCGCAAGAAGGAAAAGGCACATTAAGTTCGTACGCCGCGACTCCCCGCTTTGAATGTAATCGTCCGGAACAAAGTTTATGTTCAGCATTGTCAATCTGCCTCCGAAAAATACACGGTATTATTCAATTCTTACTTCGCCGCTAATTTGTGACCGCCTAAATCGCCTCGAAACTACGACAAACTAAGCCCGAAAGAAGTAGCCCAGTTTTGCTGCTGCCTGGGCGAAAGCGCCGTCGCATCCGAAGCACCTATTCTTCTATCAATCCCCGAACCATTCGGGTCTGCAATTTCAACCGCCGCCAGGCAATCACCCATCTGAGCAGGCATCTCGAGCTGCCTGGCGATTGTCGCGCAAATCTCTCTATCCACATCCCGGCCGGTCAGAAAAATCAATCGTTCTATCTGAGAGTTCCGGTGCATCGAGTTGAACTGACGTCGGCATCCGTCCAACTCCAGTGCAAGACGAGTCGCAACGCCCTCCTCATCGAAATGCTTCGCGCCTATCGAAATAGACCGCGCGAAAAGCAAATTGTTATGCCTGCAGATAACAACGTTAGTGCTGTCGCTCTCCATGCTAATCAGCATTACAACCGCCTCGATATCGGATTTCCGACGCCCGAAAAATCGCGTATAACAGTTTATCAAAGCAAGAGGCCAGACACCGATGGTCTTAATACTCAAATTAGCCTCCTCGTATATCGCTAAATGCCTGTCGATGATCTTCCTCTCGGCCGCCATTACCAAAACGTTTTCGTCATCCGTCCGAATGCACTTCATCATCATCTTCTCGCGCACCGCCTCGAACGGAAGCCTCGACTTTATTTTCCCAAAAACTACATCGTCGAGTTTATCGTCGTTAGTCCTCGATACCCGCACATGATCGATAAATAAGTCGCTCGCAGGTATCGCGGCAGTAACGTCCTTACCCGAAAAATCGCCGCTGCTCGTGAACAAACGTATCGACTGAATAGCCCACTTTTGCCAATTGCTGCTGCCCGGCTCGACATCGTCCGGCCGATTCCTGAAGCGACCGGCCAACAACTTCAACTCTTTGCCGTTCTCTGCAAGCTGAACCACCCGAACACTATCGCCGCTGACATCAATGCCAATCGAACATGGACGCGACTTCGTGAATCCGAACATACAACCTCACATAAAAAATCCTATCAAACCGGGCTGGCTAACTGCCCGCCGTAGCCACTTGTCCCCAGGGAACAAAAACGCCTCAAAACGGCATAAAGGCGCCAAATCCTTTACTCGGCATACATCGGAATTCCAGCCCCGCGCCTGTATCAAATAACCCACGATACTGCCCGAAATCGAACGAAAACCCAACCATACCACCTAAAATATAGGAAACAGAACCCCCCATCCCAAAAAAAACAAAAAAACAACCCCCATGCTCCTATAAAAACAACCAAAAACAAAAATTATAGGACCCGCCCCAAACTCAAAACTCAACATTCAAAACTCAAAACTCCCCCCCCCCACCCACCGGAGGTTTGGCAACCCCTTTCCCCAATGACGGGATATCTGACCGGCAAAGCCTTCAATGAGCAATATGTGATCAAGCCGCAGCCCTAATAAGGCTACTATCCCTTTCCAATCCGCGGTGGTTTGGGGAATTAGCTCTTGCAGTACATGAGAAAGTCTATAGAATGAGCTTATGTCGAAATTGCTCAATAGGATTGCCTGTGGTGACTGCATCGAGGTTTTGGGGAAGGTTCGCAAGCCCTTTGCCGATCTGATTTTTGCCGATCCGCCTTTCAATATCGGCTATAAGTACAACAAGTACTACGATAAGGTCGAGAAGAAAAACTATACCGCGTGGACGAAAGAATGGATGAAGGCCTGCACGAAGGTACTCAAGCCGGCTGGGTCGTTCTATATCGCTATCGGCGACGATTATGCGGCAAACGTTAAGGTCATAGCGGATGAACTCGGGCTTATTATGCGGAACTGGATAATCTGGCATTACACGTTCGGGCAGCAGACGAAGAGGATGTTTGCACGGGCGCACACGCATATTTTCTATTTCGTCAACAACAGCGAGATGTTTACGTTCAACGAGCATACGGTGCGAGTTCCGTCTGATCGACAGTTGATCTACAACGACAGTCGCGCGAATCCGCGAGGCAAGATGCCTGACGATGTCTGGAACAGTTACCCGCGTGTTTGCGGGACGTTTAAGGAACGTCAGGGGTGGCATCCGTGCCAGATGCCTGAGAGTCTGCTGAGGAGGATTATTCTCGTTAGCTCCAATGCGGACGACTGCGTGTTGGACCCGTTCAGCGGTTCGGGAACCACTGCCGCTGTGGCTTGTCAATTGGGCAGGAATTATGCGGGAATCGAGATATCGGAGGAATACTGCGAGAATTCGCTAAAGCGCCTCGATTCGCTCAGAAAAGCGTCTCCGCGGGGGACGGGCAACTTGCTGCTTAGCACGGCTGAGTTGAGTGAAATTGAGCGTCTTTCGTCGGACATGAAGATACCTATTAAGGAAATCGCGGAGGATCGCAAGGTTTTGGAGATATTTGCGGGTCAGTTTTCGGTTCGTATGAATAACGGGAAGCGTTATAGTGCGGATAATATTGTGGCTGCTTTGGGAGTTTTTGGCGGTTGAAGACGGGTAAGTTAAGGCGTTTTTTTGGTTTTCTCGGCGGCAAGATTAAGTCGGGGGTGTTTTCGTCTTTGTCGAAGATCGGGAATTGTTTGCCTTTGAGCCCTCTTTTTTTCGGGTGCCTCGAAACGCTTGAGGAACAGACCAGGAATAAGGCGTTCAGACAGGTTATCTCGGATGTCAGGCAGAGTGTTGCAAAAGGCTCGACGCTCAAAGACGCCTTCGGACGGCACAAAGACGTATTCCCGGCTCTGTTCATTGGAATGGTTGAAGCCGGAGAATCGGGCGGAAAGCTCTCCGAGACCATCAAAGCCGGTGCGGTCTATATCGAGAAACAGGCGGACTTTAGGCACAAAATCAAATCCGCCTTTGCTTATCCTGCGGTTGTGGGCGTCTTGTCGGTGTTTGTTGTTAGTTGCCTGGTGGTATTCATTGTTCCGGTATTCTCGAAGCTGTATCAGCAGATGCATGTCCCGCTGCCCGGCCCGACACAGGTCCTCATCGGTTTGAGCATTCTGGCCCGCGGCTGGTGGTGGGCAATACTGCCCTTCATAGCTGCGGTGATTCTTGCCGCCAGAGCCGTCTTGAAAAACCAACGGTTGAAGGTTAAATGGGACGCCTTCAAACTGAATATGCCCATATTCGCAGAACTTAACCGAATGATAGTTGTTTCGGGGTTCATGCGGACTTTCGCCATGCTGATCTCGGCGGGAATCCCGCTTACTCAAGCGCTGGCAATCGCGAGCAAAGTGGCGCACAATGCTCGGCTCTCCGAGATTGCCGATGAAATCCAGGACTCAATTCGTGCAGGCAAGCCCATCGCCGGCTCTCTGACGAAGCATAATATTTTTCCGCCGGTTGTCGTTCAGATGACTGCCTGCGGAGAAGAGTCCGGAAAGTTATCGGAAATGCTCGACAAGGCGACCGATATTCTCGATAAAGATATTGACCGGAAGATAAAATCGATGCTTGTCAAAATCGAGCCTGCCATGACGGTTATTATGGGAGTAGTTGTCGGTTTTGTGCTTTTGGGCGTGTACCTGCCAATGTTCGATTATATGAGTCATCTGAAATAACCAAGGTTTTTTCTGGGTAGTCATCAAGGTTCCACCCTATAACGCCGATACGAAGTTCGCATGTTATGTGATATGACAGTGATTGAATACATCTGTGGAATATAGGAGTAGCAAGATGCATCGTGGAAGTGGTGTTACATTAATCGAGCTGTTGATTGTGGTTCTAATCTTGGGCGCCCTGGCTGCAATCGCGATTCCAAGGATAACCGCAAGCTCGACGACAGCCAAGACGAATGCTTGCGCAGCCAACATCGACATAATGAATTCTCAGATTGAGTTATATCATGCCGATACGGGGTCATATCCCACTACCCTTACAGCCCTGGTTACGGATCCCAACTACTTTCCAGACGGTCTGCCCGTCTGTCCAGAAGGCGGGACTTACTCGATGACTAGCAACAGGGTATCGTGCGATGCACCCGGGCACTAAGTAGTTAGCCGGCTGCCAAAAGCAGCTTTCGAATTTCAAGACGGGGATGGCCGCAGTATGAATGTGGCCGTCCCCGATGTTTTTTGCTGAGTCCGTAATATGTTCAGACGTAAAACAGCCTTCACACTTGTTGAGTTGATCCTGGCGGTCATGTTCATCGGCATACTTGCAGCCGTAGCTGTGCCGAGGCTCAATTTCTCCGCCGTCTCGAAGCAGAAGGCTGATGCCGCCGCAATGAAAATCGTTACTGATCTTCGTCGTGTTCGCAGGCTTGCTATATCCGATGCCGCAATCAATACTGCCGGTTTTGCATTGAATATGACCGGTTCGGCCCCATATACAGCCTACGAGATAAAAAATCTCGATACGGAAGCGACGGTGGATTCGCACACAATCGATTCAGCGGTCAGTTGCACGGGCGGCAGCGCGTTCGACTTCGGTCCGTTGGGAAATCTCCTGGCTGGAAGCGATACGCAGCTTACCGTCTCGGCATCCGGCAAGACCCTTACAATCACCATCACAACGGCGACAGGTATGATAGAATGGTCCGAGAACTGAGCAGAATCGAATTTGGCATAGAAACTCGGCGGCGGCTCATTTCAAATCGTCGGGCCGGGTTCACCCTTACCGAGGTCGTTGTCGCTTCGGCCTTGCTGATTGTTGCCATCGTCCCAATTCTAAAAGGCCTGACCGCCGCTCATCTGAGCACTACGATCATCGAGCACAAAACCCGCAGCCTCACGCTCGCCCAGGGAAAACTCGATGAGATAAGGGCACGCTCGATCTACAGCTACAGCAGCACATTTACCGAGAGCAATAAATCCCTCGATGGTTCATATCTGTGTAACGTTACTGATTCAGGCTCAGGCAGTGACCTGAGGACTATAGCTGTCTCGGTCGGCTATGACGTCAACGGAGATTCGGCCCTTGGGTTTGATGAAATCGAAGTTGCTCTGACCACTCTAATCGCCAAAAGGTGGGGCGGCTGAGCTTGGACTTATCGGACCCCTTCTGCGGAATCGAAATTTCCTTGTTTGACCCCATCCTACGCCTGATAAAAAACCAGTGAAAACCCCCATATAGCGGGATTTGGCGGCGATTCTTCGGCTATTGTTATTAATCGTTTGCAGGGCGGAACTTGCGTAACAAGCCCCCATTATCTGCCGAAAACTTACGATAGTTGCAAAGTTTATGCGTAAGGACAAACTGACAATCATGAACCGCAAGAACGAAAACAAGTACGGGCACGCAAAGCATCGAGCATCGAGCATCAAGAATCGAGTGTCGAGTAAGGGTTTAACCTTGTTGGAAATGGTCATAGCCCTGGCCATGATGAGCATTATCTTTGCATCCATAGTGCCACAGTTCACGGCCATTCGAAACAGTTGGGCTTCCAGACAGGGTGCAGCCGAATCGCTCCAAAACGGCAGAATCCTGATAGACCACCTGAACCACAACCTCGCAAAGGCCGTCAAGATTACTACTGTAAGTGACTCATCCGAGACAAACGGCTACATCCAATTCGAAAACAACGACGGCAACGACCTGCGATATGAGATTGCGGCCGGCTACGTCCAATTCGGCGAAGCCGGAGACCTTTCGGATCTCGCCGGGCCAGTCAGTAAATTGCAGTTCACCTGCTGCGATGCCTGTGATTTGGACACCGCCATCACAGACGTAAATTCCATCCGCTTTGTTAAAGTCGAAACTACTCTGACCAATTCAGCATCAATGGGTCAGGACAAAACATTAATCACTTCGGCATATCTGCGTGCAAACGGCAACAATCAGTCAGGATTCACCAAAGGCGCCGCGTTTGAATATGATGTCCAAAAGGGCCAGGCTCCGGCTTTGTCGCAGATAGACAGCACCCACTACCTTTGTGCTTATGCCGGCAACCTGGACGACGGTCTGGCGGTCGTGCTGACTGTGGATACCGACATGTGGGACATTAGCAGCGAGACGCTTTTTGACTACGATGCTACAAACGGCCAGACTCCGTCTCTGTTGCAAATAGACTCGACCCGCTATCTCTGCGTTTATTCCGGTGAGGGGGATGACGGCTGGGCGATCGTGCTCACTGTGGATCCAGGTACATGGGATATTACCGGTGAAACTCCTTTTGAATTTGAAACGAATAATGCAACTGTCCCCGCCCTGGCGCGAATTGACGAAAGTCATTATCTTTGTGTCTATGCCGACAAGTTCTCCGACGGCCAGGCTGTAGTCTTAACGGTTGACACAGGCACGTGGAACATTACGAAGGAAACTCCTCTCGAATATGACACGGGCCATGCATATACCCCCGCCCTGGCAAAGATAGATGATACTCACTACCTTTGTGCGTACAGTGATAAGTTCAATGATGGTCAGGCGGTAGTCTTGACGGTTAATGCAAGCACATGGGATATCACAAAGGAAACCCCTTTTGAATATGACACGGCAAACGGCCAGACTCCGTCTCTGCTGCAAATAGATGCGACCCACTATCTGTGTGCTTATGATGGCCCTGATAGTGACGGTTGGGCTG
The DNA here is from genome assembly GCA_041322395.1 of Sedimentisphaerales bacterium. GTDB lineage: Bacteria > Planctomycetota > Phycisphaerae > Sedimentisphaerales > Anaerobacaceae > JAFGCD01. The sequence goes on along the minus strand of JBGLNQ010000001.1, from coordinate 358,809 downwards.
TAGTCCTGACAGTTAATGCCGCCGACTGGTCCGTCTCCAGGGAAACCGCTTTTGAGTATGACGGTTCGACTGGAATAACTCCCGATTTGGTGCAGATTGATCCAAACGATTATCTTTGCGCTTATTCGGGAAAAACCGGCGAGGGCTATGCCGTTGTGCTGACCGTGGACTCAGGTGACTGGACGATATCGAAAGGAACAACTTTTGAGTATGAAAGTGCGACGGCGGCTGCTCCTGATTTGGCGCAGATTGACCCAAACGACTATCTCTGTGCCTTTACCGGCGCCGGCGATGACGGTTGGTCGGTTGTATTGAAGCCCGCAGGCGGGCAGCTACTGCCATAAGGATATTAAGCGTATGAAATCGAAGCTGAAGAATAGTGGTTCGGTGTTTTTGATGGTGGTCTTTGTCATAGCGCTGCTGTCGGGACTGGTTGCGGGCATGCTGCAGATGAATACCGAAGAGATCCAGCTTGTTCGGAACCAGATTTGTGCCGCTGAGGCTTTGGCTACGGCCGAGGCCGGTCTGAACGATGCTCTTTCCGAGATTCGAACGGATTCGGGTTGGACCGAGGGATTTACCGACAAGGCCTTCAACAGTGGTTCATACACGGTGGACGTCAATGACTCCGAAATCACGGCGACGGGAACTTCGTCGCAGGGTTTTATCGCGAAAGTCTCAGCCGACATAACTATCGGAAGCACCAGTCCCTATGTAATAAGAATCGATAATCTCAGGATAAACGAATAATGCATGGACCGAAAACAACACTGGGTATTGATATTTCCAACGGCTGGATAAATCTGGCTTTGATCAAGCGAACGCCAAAGGGCGGTGTCAAACTGCTCAAAGCCGCCCGCGGTCTCGTTCCCGACGGGGCGATAAAGGACGGAAACGTTGAGAATCCGGCGATTCTGGCCTCTGCGATAAAGAAGCTCAAGGCCGCAGCGAGAATACACTCGCAAAATGCTGCCGTTTCGTTGGTCGCCGACCCTGCGCTCATGCAAATCCTGGATATACCTGAAGACAGGTCCTCAAATGTTCGTAGCTTTGTCCTCGAAGAAGTCAAGCACTATGCCATGCTGCCTATGAAACATGCTGCGGTCGATTTCAGGGGGATAGCTGTTTCGGGCAAAGCGGGCGGGCGGCAGGTTCTCGTGGCCGCCACCGATGAGCGAATAGTCGCAGAAACCGCCGCCGCTTTTGCGAGAAAGGGCTTGCCCCTCAAGGCTATCGAGCCTGCCTGGTTGGCGTATATCAGGGCGTGCCATGCGAAAAAGATCGCAGGGCGCTTCGATACGAATCTGTTGTTCGCAGTAGTACATAATGATATGGTCACTTTGTGCCTGTTCAGAAACGAGACTCTGGATTTTCTCAGAGCCAAACGGATTGAGCCGAACGATTCGGACGCCGGGGACTATTTTGGATGGCTCGCCGAAGAGATTAATGCGATAGTCAAATTCTACGAGTTCGAGGTGTCGGGCAAATCCAATAAATGGAAGGTGATTCTGGCTGCGGACGATCGCGACGGCGACTCGGACGAAAAAGTCGAAAAGCTAAAGGGACAGCTCGATATGGCCGAGTTGGAGTTTGCCCATTTGGACGATGCCTATGCTTGCACGCCAATTACGAAGACAAATCGCTGCGGCGAGCCTTCGGTCATTGCCGTCGGATTGGCGATGAAGCTTTTGGATGTTTCCGCTTGCGATTTGGGAATCAATCTATTGCCGCGGAGTGTGGTCGAGGCCGGAGCGGTGGAAAAGCAGGTGCTCGCAGTAGCTAATGTTGCGGCGTTTATCTTTCTCTTGATGGTTTTGGCCGTCGGCTTTTTCAGCATGAAAAGCGAGAAGGTGAACAAGCAGATCGCCCTTCAAAAGCAGAGTTTGGCCGATAGCGACATCGCGGCATTGAAGGACAAACATGCAGCCCTGCTGGACGAATGCGCCGGAGTATCGGGAAAAATAGAGCGGTTGAATGCCGCGATGGAGACGGCGGGGGCTGTGAAGTGGGCACGGATATTTAGCGAAGTTAGTTTCGCAACGCCGCAGGACGTGCAAATAACAGGACTATCCAGCAGCGACGGTTCCGTGATGTCCCTTCAGGGCCTGGCGCGTTCGCCTCAGGCTGTTCATTTATTTGTCGATACGCTCAATGAGTGCGAGCGCATAGAAGCCGCCTCGCTTGTCAGGGCCGAAAAGGACGGGCAGCCTGACGGATTGGTCGGGTACAGTATCAACTGCTCGTTGATTCCATAGACAAGGATTATTGCTAATGATACGAAATATTCGGACAATACCGGCTTATTCAAGGAGCGTCGGTCTCGCATCGCTCGTTTTGATTGGCACCGTCGCCTGCTACAATTGGTTTGTCGCGCCTCACACGAACTATCTCCGGGCGGCGCAGAGATACGAATCGACGGCTGAGGATCTGGCGAGAAAGAATAGCGTTATGACCGCCGGCATCGCCGAAAAGAAAAGAAAACTTGCGCGACTACAGGCTGAATTTGCGCAGGCAAGAGAATTGGTGTTTGACGGCGCTGGTGCAAAAGACTTTTTCAACGCTATCGAGGCGGCGGCGGAAAAGGCCGGTTGCGCGGTCTTGTCCCTGACTTTTCCGTCAACCGATAAGAAACCAGACTCCCTGCGGCGGGGCGGATTCTTAAGGGGCGAACACGCCAAATTGAGCGTCCTGGGCGACTACGGCGGCATAATCGCATTGATGGACGAATTCCAGAATCGCCGAGAGAGAGTGGTGATCGATTCAATCAGCATCGAATCGACCGGCAACCCCGGCGCGCCGGAACGGCGATTGGACTGCCGAATGAATGTCACGGTCTATATTATGCAGGACGAGGAGGCGTCTATCCATGAGTAAGCCAACTCAAATCAGGCTTGTTGTTTGTTTTCTTGTGACTCTCTTGTGCCTGTTCGCTAATGTTGCGCGGCCGCAGGAGGTTGACGAAAATCCCGCCCGGGATTCGGCTAAAACCAGGGCGGATGAGCCGGCTATCGGCAGAGAGAACCCGTTCGCCAACCTCATAGAGAGAAAAGGGCCGGTTGCAGCGCCGACGCCGTCTGTAGCGCCGATCATATCCGCGAAGGTCGAAGAAGAGGTGCCCAGACCGGTTTTATCCATGGCGACTGTGGTTCTGAAATTTCTCGATGCTGAGAAACTCAAAACTGCAATCGCAAAGATGGCGTCCGACTACGGCAGCATCTCAGCCGATCCGACGAACAATTCTCTGATAATCTGCGATACCAGAGAGTATCTTGAGAATATTCTTGCTGAGGTCAGGGCCGCTGATATGGCGCCTCGGCAGATTATGGTGGAAGTTGTGATAGCCGATGTCCAGCTCAATGATGATACGGAAATCGGCGTGAACTGGGATATTCTCTCTGATAAAAACTACGACGTCGCCTACGGGCAGAATTTTACAAGCCGTCTTGGCTCGACTATTGCCTCAGCGGCCAACATCGGCAATGCAACCGCCTACAATACCACCGGCGCAGGGGGAAATTTCAGCATTATAAGCGGCTCCATTCGCAACGTCCTGACTCTGATTCAGGAGAAGAATGAAATTGAGATTCTCGCCAGTCCGCGAGTTATGGTTGTAAGTGGTAAGACCGCCTCGATCAAGGCCGTCGAGGAACTGCCGTACAATGAGATAGTGAATACCTCCGCCGGGGGCAGCATGTCCAATACCGAGTTCAAAGAGGTCGGCGTTACTCTGGATGTCGGAGCGACCATCACCGACGACGAGCACATTCACGTCACCATAGATGCGACACAAAACGTTACAACAGGCGAAAGCGCTACCGATGTGCCTGTTATTGATACGAGAAACGCCAAGACCGAACTGCTGCTTAAAGACGGCCAGGTCGTCGTCATGGGCGGGTTGCGGCGAAAGGAAATGCAAAAACAGGTCAAGCAGGTGCCTCTGCTCGGGGATCTGCCCCTTATAGGTTTCCTGTTCAGGAGCAGGAATACGGTTTGTAAGAACTCCGAGTTGATAGTCTTTCTCTCGCCCCATATATATAAGGGCGAGCCGATACCCGAAGATACGATGGCAAAGTACAAAAAGATCACCGAGGCCCCCGTCCTTTCCCTGTCACCTATAGAGGACAAGGCCCCGGACAAAAAGACCAAAGAACAATAGAACCCGCGAGCCTTTGCAGATTAACGTTGGAGCGACAATGACAGCCGAAAAAAGAAGCGATCAAAGACTGCGATACCGTTGGCCTGTGCATTTTTCGCAGAAAGTCGAGGATACGCCTTCTCGGGGCCGAATGGTTGACGTTTCCTCGACGGGCGCCGCCTTCCTATGCTCGACGCCGGATGACTGCCCCCGCCTGGGCAAAGCTTTAATCTGCCGTTTCAGTGTGCCTCGATTCGGTTCAGACATATCTTTTGACGCGGCGAGTTTCAAACGGGTCGCCCGAGTCTGCAGGATCGATAAAATAGGCGACCTGCGCCGTATTGCAGTCCAATTCATAACCCCGCTGCCCCTGAAACCGGATGCCCAGCCTATCAGCAAATACGATCGAACATACAAACTAATCACAGAAAGCAGGGGCTTGGTTGCCGCTTCGTCACCGCAATTCAATCCGACAACAAGCCTACATCCTTCTTGAAAACTCATTGAGGAGGTTGGCTATATTTTGAAGAGTCTCTCTTTTTGGCATCGGCAGCTTAAGATGGCGTTGTCCTGTGGCCTTGTCCGTTTCAATTCTCAGTTCGGGAAAGGCCCTTGAAATCGGCTGTTGCGGCCGGCCCTCTTCGGCGAGCAGGGTCTGGCCAAGTTTGTTTAGAAATGAAAGGCCTGTTGAGACAAGATCGCCCCAGACTTGTTGCTCCTCTGTTTGGGACAATTCTGTCTTTTCCGCCTTGACCGCAACATCCTGTTGTGCAGCGTCACTGTCCCCTTCGATGCCGCCTTGAAGGGGCATTGGGGAGGGGATTGCGGTTGTGACCTTGCCAACGGAGTCCATGAAGCGTTTCAGCCTTGTTCCGCCCAGGAAGACTTCGTCTGCACCTTTGTCAAGAACACCCGAGAAAAGGGATTGCTTAAACGACAGCAGTGAAAGCATTCCGTGCTCGATTGTGCCCTGCGCAACAAAGTTCACTACGCGCACCGGGCGGTGCTGACCAAGGCGATGAATCCGCCCGATACGTTGCTCGAGTACAGCAGGGTTCCAGGGCAAATCCATATTTATCACGGCTGAAGCGTTTTGCAGATTCAATCCCACTCCACCCGCATCCGTTGAGAGAAACACTCGGCAGTTGGGGTCATTTTTGAATTGTTCTATCAAGCCTTTTCTTTTCCGGCCCGGAATTCTGCCGTGAAACAGCACATAATTGCGATTGTAAGAATCAAGACGATCCAGGAGTATTTCATGCGTTCCCAGCCACTGGCTGAACACCACCACCTTTGCATCCGGCCGCTCAAACACCTCTTCAAGAACTGCCATCAACTCATCGGCCTTGACGCCGAAGTCCGTTTTCTTGTCGAGAAGCCAGGTGCTGTTGCAGCTCATACGCATATTCTGCAGGGCAATCATAAGTATCCGTTGGTCGGTCTCCGAGAGAAAGCCGCATCGTTTCCACTTGGCAACGATGCGCGCGACGGTCTCGCCATTCTCTTCGTGATGCTTCATCTGCTCATCGGTCATTGGAACGAAATAGTTCTTTTCCAGTCGTTCCGGCAACTCCTTCAACACCTCGTTCTTGGTGCGCCGAATAAGGATCGATTTTAATGATTCTGCAATTCCGGAAAGGTTGTGATACCCTATGACTCTGCCATTCTCGTCTATATGCTGATGCCCGGCAAGGAAGCGGAACATCGGGCCCAGATGGAAACGATCGACAAACTCCACTATCGAGTGCAATTCTTCCAGTCGATTCTCCAAAGGCGTTCCCGTAAGCACAAGAGCATACTGTGAATCGAGTTTCTTGACGCTTTGCGCCCTTCTGGTCTTCCAGTTCTTGATTCGCTGGGCTTCGTCAAGGATGATCATTTCCGGTCCCCACTTGCCGATAAGATCATGGTCGTGCTGAACGATTTCGTAATTGGCGATCTTGTAAAACGAATCGGATTCATAAAGACTCGTCCGTTTGGCGATTGGCCCTTCCACAACTTCGGCGGAACGGTCCGAAAATTTTTCGATTTCCTGCTTCCACTGGTGTTTCAACGAAGTTGGACAGACGATCAGCACTCGCTCAAGACCGACTGTGCGAGCGAGCATCTCAACTGCCGCAATCGCCTGTATGGTCTTGCCCAGGCCCATATCGTCGGCGAGCAGACTTCGGCCCGCTTTTGCTGCGAACAAGGCTCCTTTGCGCTGGTAAAGATACAGAGGAGCCTTCAGCAGTTTTTTGAAAGCGGCGCTGCGCTCGCCGATCGGGAAAGCTGCTTCGATTCGCTCGACGAGATTGGCCTGGTCCCTGACCTGCGCAACAAACTCTATTGCATCCTCATAACAGCGCAGGTCATGGTTGAACCGACCGGCCTCTTTCATAAAAGTGTCAAATTGTGAGTATGCCCCGGCCTTTAGAACGCCGCACTCATCGAAATATTGCGAGGCGAGCTTCGAGAGAGAAGGTTGGCATTCAGTCCCGCTGCTGAATATCACCTCTCGTTTGGCGCCGTATCTCAGATATACTTCCGAGTAGGCGGGGCGAAAGCCTTCCGCGAAAGCCTTTTCGCCTCCCTGTTTTCGCCGCAGTTTGGCGAGTGCAAATTCGATATGCTTGCACGTTCCGAGCGTGTTAACCGAGAAATCCGGGCACGAGCAGTAGTTCTCGCCTATTCTTTCCCCGCGAATTGCGAGGCGATATTCGCCGCCCGTTTCGGGGTTTGTAACAATGAACTCGGAGAAAATCGGCTCATCGCCGACGTTCTTAAGTCGAAAATCCTGTTTTTCCGCGAACTGTTTGCGCAAAGCAATCTGCCACTGCTCCAACTGCATACCTTCGGGCTTGCGAAGACGTGAAATCTTTGCGGTTCTGCGACTGCCTGCCGCCTTCTTTGCGGTTTTGCGACTGCCTGCCGCCTTCTTTGCGGTTTTGCGTTTAGCCATATGCTGTTGCCTAAAATGCGATAAATCCTTTTTGAATCAGCGTCAAACCTGCCAACTTTTTTTGTAACCGTTCGCGGGGGTGGCAGCCTCAATCGCAGCTTAGGGATGTTTTTCCCATGATTGGCACTTACCATCCCCAAAGCCTTCGGTTTTGAGGATGCCACCCGGCGGCATATTTGCCCCGTGAACGGTTACCTTTTTTTCAGTTGAGCCATAAACCGGTATTCTAACGGCCGGTGCGAAGACACGCAAGGCAGATTCGTATCTGATTGTGACTCATTTCGCCGCCCAGCAAATCAAAAATCGGCTTGGTTCGGTCTTTGCCGACCTGTCTGGCGGCATCCGCAACGCGACCGAATGACTGTTCGTCCACCCACGGATGGGGATTGGCGATTCTCTCGCGATTGATGTACTCTATAAGATATTGAGTTGTGGTTGATTCCGCCCGATTAACGGACTTTGCAACATCCTCTATAGAAAGTTTCTGCTCGAACAGGTCAAAAGCAAGTTGCCTTGATTTGCTCGGGTGCGAATGCGTTCTTGCCATGCGTGCCGGCAGTTCGGTAGTGACAAATTCCGGGTTTGCATCGACATCGGTTTGGAGTGAATTGGTCGCGCAGTAGGCTTTGATAGCGGCAAGGACGGTTTTGCCGTATTGCTTGTTCTTTTCCCCTCCTATCCCCCTGATTTTGAGAAAGCCGGTCGGTGTTGAAGGTCTTCGCCTGGCCATATCCCTCAATGCTGCGTCGCCAAAGACTATGTAAGCCGGAACTCCCTTCTTGCTCGCAAGGGTCTTTCGCAGATTTCGCAAGGCCTCGAACAACCCCTGATCCACTCCTTCCCACGAATCGGCGGCGACCTTGGAGACTTTGGCCGGCTTCCTGGCGGGCTTTAGCAGCCGTGGAGTCACTTGGCCGCTGAGAACTTCTCGGCCTTTGGGCGTAACCGTCAGAACGTTGTATTCGCCCGTCTTCGCAATGTAGTCCTGCCCCGCAAGCTGCTCGATCCAGTTGTGCACGGTGTCCTTGTCATGGTCGCTCAGCAGTCCGTATGTGCTGAGCGAATCGTGCCCGTTCTCTATTATCCGCTTCTCCCGCGAGCCTGTAAGCACCGAGGCGGTATAGTCGCCCTCGAATCGCTCGCCCAGACGAATGATGCAGGAGAGGATCTTCTGGCCCGTTACTAATGCGTCGTCTATATGGCTCGGTTCGCCGAGACACGCATCGCATGCCTGGCAGTTGGTCTTGTCGAGATCTTGGCCGAAGTACCGGAGAATCGCCTTGTGTCTGCATACCCCGCCCGTGCAGTAGTTGTACATCCCGCTGAGCTTGACCATCGCAATTTCCTGTGCTTCCGGCTCCATATCTTTCATCAGGAATTTCCAAATTCTATAGTCGCCGGCTGAATAGAACAGGCAGCACTCGGCTTCGAGTCCGTCCCGACCTGCTCTGCCGCTCTCCTGCTGATAGTGTTCGAGCGATTTGGGCATCCCCGCATGAACAACGTAGCGGACATTCGACTTGTCTATGCCCATGCCGAACGCGATAGTCGCCACGATGGTATCGACTTTTTCAGTGATAAAAAGATCCTGGTTCTTCTTGCGGTCTGCATTCTCCATGCCTGCATGATAAGGCGCCACGCTGTAACCCTCAGCGGTCAACTGAGCGCACATGCCATCGACGTCTTTTCGCCGGATGCAATAGATTATGCCGGATTCGCCTTTGTGCCGATCAAGCACCTCGCGAACCTGTCTGCTAATATTGCCCTTGGCCCTGACCTTGTAAATCAGATTAGGCCTGTCGAACGAGCCGATCAGCATTTTCGGATTATCGAGGCCAAGCTGCTCGGCAATATCTCTGCGAACCTGCTCCGTGGCGGTAGCCGTGTAAGCGGCGATGGTCACGCCCGGAAAAAGCTTCTTGAGCAATCCAAGTTGCCGATACTCAGGCCGAAAGTCGTGCCCCCACATGCTGACGCAGTGAGCCTCGTCGATAGCGACAAAGGAAAGCTTGACCTCGCGAAGAAACTGAAGAAAATCATCCGAGACAAGCCGCTCGGGCGCCAGGTAGAGCAGCTTGAGCTTCTTACTGAGCATCCCGTCATAAACGGCTCGTCGCTCCTCGGGTGAGAGCGAACTGTCAAGCCGGCCGGCGGGAACGCCGCACTCGGTCAAGGCGTCAATCTGGTCCTTCATCAACGAAATGAGGGGCGAGACCACAACCGCCAGGCCCGCCATTGTCACAGCGGGAGCCTGAAAGCAAAGCGATTTACCGCCACCGGTAGGCAGGACAACAATCGAATCCGAACCCTCAGCAATGCACTGCATAGCCTCTTTCTGCAAAGGCAGAAAATCCTTGTAACCCCAATACTCCGCCAATGCTCCTTTGATATTCTCTATCATACTATACTGCCTCCACAATTCTAATCCCGGTTCTGCACCGAAACCCGGAAATTAACGCATTATCGCCGGTCTCCGGGGCCGGACCCAATATATTACAGGTGAACGCCGTTCTTTTTCTTCGATACCGCTCGTGCCCTTCACCACTGCCACGACGCTTAGCCTTCAAGCGGACTTGCCGAAGCCTGCCTTATCCGCCACGCCAACACCCGTAATATACCACCGTATCCCCAACACCGCAAAGCAATAAACTTGTCCCCGTGAAAATGGGGATGCAACCAAAAATCAGTGGGTGCCCGACAGGATTGTGGCGACATCTCCCTGCCCCCGGAGGGAAACAACAAGCCCGAAGCGTAAGCTTGTCCATCGGGGGCGCCTGGGTATTCACGAAACGGGCGGCAGCCGCCTCCCACAGGGGGGGATGGCCCGGGCCGATAGAACGTCCCCCACCGAGATGCCGTTTTTTGTCGTACCCCCGAATCAGTTGACTTGTTTGCTGAGACGGATTACTTTATGCCAACGAAGGTTTAATAACCACGAAGTGCACGAGAAGCACGAAGAGATATTGAATTCTCTTAAACTAGGGACAGCCACCTATTTTGCTTTCCTATTTTGACTTTTTTCGCCCCCCAGGAATTGCCTTTTAACCTGGCTGCTGTCGTTGACCATATAAAAGGGAACAAAGGGTACTTTCTGGGAATCAATGCCAAAGGGGAAATAGAATTTAAGGTTGGTGCGAACGAATCGGTTGAAGAAGTGGTTACCGCCCCGATCCCTCTCTACGAGTGGACCCATGTTGCAGCCGTTTTTAGAAGCGGATCCGAAATCCTCATTTACCTGAACGGAGAACCTGCCGCAGCCATTAAATCTGCATCCGGCGGGATCGCTGATGCTCCGGGGCTTGACCTCTCAATTGGCATGACCCGTTCGTTCAGGCAGTTCCCATTTCTTGCCGAGCGGAAGTGCACGAAACAATTCGATACGAATATGGCGTTCAGCGGGCTGATTGATGAGGTGAAGATTTTCGACAGGCCCCTTTCTCAACGAGACCTGAAGGCGGAATACAATGATTTTAGGCCATCGGACAAAAAGCCTTTGCAGCCCTGGGGCCTTCCCGCGGGACCTGAACAGTCCCCGGGGTTTGGAGCTGAATATACAAAACTCAAGTATAGCCCGGAGTGGGACGGGCTTTGGCGCGTGGGTGATTATACGGATATTCTCGTGACATTCGATGATAAGCCGTGGAGGTATGTATTCTGGCGCGGCACACGCTATTTGCCGTCGCTCGTCACCGGATTCGGACCCGGGGCCATTTGGAGTAACGATCAAGGCCCGGAACATTACAACGGCCAATGCCACGAACACATGTCCGATATGCTTTGCCGCTTTTCGAATGCGAGAATTATTCATAATAGCCAGGCAAGGACTTTGGTGCACTGGCGGAATTCATCTGTATCCATAGATTACAAGTGGCCTATGACCGATGAAAACGGTTGGGGGATATGGACGGACGAATATTGGACAATTTACCCGGATGGTATTTCCATTCGCCATCAAGTGGTGCACAACAATACCTCTAAACGGATCACCGGGGAACTGAATCAGAATGAAGTATTGCATCAACCGGGGCAAACCACCGATAACGTATTGCATGATGCGGCAGTGATTATCGCAAGTACAGACGGCCAAACAGAGACCAGGTATCATTCCGTGCCTGAACGAAGAAAGCTTCCCGAAAATTGGAATCTTCAATATTTGAACCTGAAGTCGAAAACCAAACAGTTTGAAATCGGCGAGATTGGATCGCGAAGCCACACGATTCTCCATTCGGATACCTATTGGCGCGGGTGGAACCATTACCCCGTGCAATTGATCCCCAGTGACGGAACCCGTATTCATGCATACGACCGCCCTGCCTCTACCTGTCCCGCCACCTTCTTTGAGCTTCAACACAAAGACGGCCAGAATATTGAAGCGATGGTTATGTATGGGCTGACCGATAAAAAGGTCGAGGAACTGACCAGCCTGAACCGCTCCTGGAATTTTGCTCCGGATGTTATTGATACCAAAGGCTGCCAATACAAGGGTTACGAAAAGCGGGAACGCGCATTTATGTTTTCCTTCCGAAACAATGCCGTAGAGTTTACAATTAAGGCAACCAAAGAACAACCTCTCGAAAACCCCGCTTTCGTAATCGCCAACTGGCCGGCCGATTATGCCGGAATCTCCTTAAAGATGAATGGCCGCAAGAAAACCCGCGGTGGTGATTACAAGGCAGGTATCGAGATGGGAACCGATGGAAGTTACGCGCTTGTGATCTGGATGGAATATTCTTCAACAAGAACTGTTGCATTTGAAATTGCGAAAGACTAAATCGGATACGAAAAGTTCTTCCTGGAAGTCAAAGGTCTATTCTTCAATATCTTTGGCCGGCATCTTCGGCTTGTTAACCGGCAACATAACAAGCCTGGTGCAGGCGACTGACCGAGTGTATCTACTCCGGGATCGCTTCTGCGGCTGTTACTGCCGATCTGACGACGCCGACCTTGCGATAGACAGTTTCAGGCGCTCGTCTAACGCCGTCCACCGCCAGCAGGTCGCGGTCAACTGAGATTCCGAAAAGGCGTTCGTTAGTCTCAAGATAAGGTCTGATCAGCCGCCAGTCCTTCTCTGTGAGCGTTGTGAAACGGCCGCCGTTGAGCTGTTCTTTCACGAGCTTATGGTGCGGATCGCGCACATAGATGGCTCCGCCCGAGGCGAGAGAGAATAGATTCGATCCCGGATACGGCGATGCCTGCGGAACGACGCTGCCCTTATTGTCGAACTCTATGCCATTGACAACGACGAATCCTCCGCCGTTAAGCGGGTCTCCCGCCATAAATGATTCTGCGAGGAAATCGAGGCATGTGCCGTTGATGACCACTCGCGGCTTGCCGACTGCGTTGATGAGCGGGCGTCCTGCGGCATTGCCGAGGACATAAACTTCGCCGCCCTTTGCGCCGTACATAAACGCCTGCCCGACGTCGCCTGCAATAACGAGTCGGCCCGCCTTCATCACCTGGCCGAGTTGGTCTTGAGCGTTGTCGTGGAGATAGATTTCCATTCCGTCGATTCCCGAAGCGATGTAGTCGCCTGAGGATCCGAAAACATCGATCCGAACGCCGGCGGTCTCGGGGCCGAAGCCGCAGCCAGTGAAACGCTGGCCCACAAGACCGTAGATAACGAAGCGTTTCCAGCCAAGTTCATAGGCGCGGACCAGCAATCTGGCGTCGCATTCTTCGCCTTCAGGCGGAAAATCGTGCGAATTTACAACAAGCGTCGTTTCCTCGGACTGGGGCGGTCTTATCTTGTCCCGCGTTCCCCAGTCGATACGGCAGGCCCCCACGGGACAGGCGTGACAGGGTTCTTCATCGCTTATAGCAGGCGTCGAATCGAGAATTGAGTCGATGGCCCGGCGAATTATCTGGAGAACTACGGAGCGTTTTTTCCTCCCGCAGTTGTATCGGCGGTCGTTGAGAAGCGAAAGGAATTCCAACGCCCAATGAAAATTGGATTGGTTTTCGGATGCAAGGCTTTCTATCTTGGAGGCAAGCCGCCGCACCTCGTCGAAATCCATCTCGACCATCCCGGCGGAGATATTCGCATAGAGGGCCTCCGCATCGTTGTCCTTTGCGGAAGCCTCGATTATTTCATTGAGTTCGGGGGACATCCTGTCGAGCTGCGGCGATGAGTCAAGATCGACGGCCCAATCTCCGGGAGGGCACGTTATAGGCTTGCTGAATTTGTCCGCACAGGTCAGCCGGGCATTTTCACTGCTTGCATTCTCTATGGTGAACGAGAATGCCCCGCCGTCGGTATGGCTGCCGCCGCGTGCATTCCAGTAGCGGTCGGCGATGGGCCTGAAACGCGAATCCTCCTTGCTCAGAGAATGAAGAGTGGCGTCGATGGCCTGCTTCTCGGAGCCTATCAGCCCGATGCTCACGTCGCCTTCCTGCAACGCGAATACCTGGGGCCTCAGCATGGAGGTGTCGGTGATGCCGAGCAACTGGAGCCGGTCAATATCGGGGTTGCTTCGTGCAATGATGAAAAACCACGGGCCGTCGGGAGAGGTATGTATATGCATGGACTGGATGGCGCGGTAAATCTTCTTTTTCTCCTGCGGCAGGTTGGCGAAGTCCAGCTCGGTTGTCGGGGCAAGGGCCTCGATTAAATATTCGATAGGGTATCCCCAGATTCGATGCCAGAGGTCGAAAAGCAATACCGAAACCTCGGTGTCGGTCAGGAATAACGGCTCGACGTTGTGCTGGCGCAGATACGAAACGATGCTGAAGTAGTTCGCAAAGTCGCCGTTGTGAACGAGGGCCTCGTTCATGCCAATAAAAGGATGTGCGCCGGCGGGATGCCAGACCCTTCCCTTGGTCGGGTATCGCTGGTGGGCGATCCAGATATTTGATTTGAAATCTTCGAGCCTATAGTATTGGACGACCTGTTCGGCATAGCCGACGATCTTAAAGATCATAAGATTGCGGGCATGGCTGAGCACAAACGCCCGCTTCTCGCCGAGCGCGGCATAGAACTCTACGTTGAAATTGAAAGTGTTCTGGTAGATGAATTCGTCCTCGACGGCCCTTGAAGGCTCGCCGGCGAGGTTGTTTTCTTCGGCGAAGCGGTTGAGCTTATCGTCCTTTACGCGAACGAAGTATCTAACGACATCCGGCGGGCGGACATCGAGGCCGACATCGCGATGGTCGTCGATGTGCGAAATCTTCTCCGTATGATCCACGCGGAGGTTTTTCGTAATGAAATTCTCAACTTCGCCGAAAGCGTTGGAATCGAGCAGGGCGATCTGGATGATGTAATCGTCCCGCAATGTCCCGGCATCGACTCCAAGCTGTTCGGGCACGAGTCCCGCCGCGGCGATTCCTCCGCCTTTTCCGTTGCCGCGGTTGCGCATCTGAATGGACGGCTCAAAGATGTGCCGCCCTCCGACGGGTATGCTCGCCGCAAAACCGACGACGCCGCAGCCTCCTTCCTGAACCATCTTCTCAGCGCGGAGGTTCTGCGGGGCTATTGCCGATATGATTTTCTTTCGTGAAGAAAGTATGTTCTTTGCAAATTCGTTCATGTCTCTTGTTCTCATCTTATCTGCTTTGGTTCGGCCGGCTAATTTCCTTTCGTATCGGGCTTATTGTCGTAATCGAGGTGTTTGAGCAGGTCCGACCGGCCTGTGAGCTGATTTATACTTCTTAGTCCGAGCCGCCAGCAAATATATTGAAGCTGTTTCGACCATGAGTGGAAGATATTTATGAGTCTCTGCGTTGACCAGTCTATGTCGAACATTTCAGAAAGCTCCGGATCGGTGGTGGCGATGCCCCTTGGGCAGCCCCTGCCGCTTTCGCATGCGCCGCACCTGATACATTCAAGTGCGACAATCTCGGCGGTTCCGATCACCACGCCGTCCGCTCCGAGGGCTATGGCTTTTGCCACGTCCCAGGCCGTTCGTATCCCGCCTGAGGCAATCAAAGTTATCCGGTCGCGTACGCCCTCGTCCCCGAGGAACTTATGAACCTTGCCCACAGCGTACTCGATGGGCATTGCGATGTTCTTCTTGGCGATATCCGGAGCCGCGCCGGTTCCGCCGTAGCCTCCGTCGAGGTGAACGATGTGAGCGCCTGCGTAGTAGCTGCCGACCGCCACCATATCGACATCGCTGGCGCCGGAGACCTTCACGGAAATAAGGGCCTTCGAATTGACTTCCTTTATCCAGTCCACATGCTTCTTGTGGTCCTCGATGGAATACACCGAATGAAAAGGAAACGGCGAAAACAACGCGGTTCCCTGAACGGCTTGCCGCATCCTGGCGACGACAGGCGTATTCTTGTCGCCGAGCAGATGCCCGCCGAGACCGGGTTTTGCGCCCTGGGCATACTTGAATTCGACAATCTTCACGCGTTTGATAGTCTCTTCGCTTACCCCGAACAGGCCAGTCGCGACTTGCGTGATTACATGGTCGTCGTACGGTTTCAGTTCGTCGGGATAGCCTCCTTCGCCGGAACAGGTGAACGAGTTAAAGGCTTTATACGCCCTGGCCCTCGAAACCATGGTCGCAAGGCTGATCGAGCCGTAGCTCATGCCGCCGCCATAGAACGGGATGCCGATGGGCGTCTCCGGACGACCGTCTTGACGCTTATTAAGAGTGATGCCGAGATCGACATCCTCCGGTTTGAACGAAGCGTCGGGGGCTTTGTCGGGAAAGACAATCTCTATCCTGTCGAAGCCGCCTCCCGATGCTCCGCGTTTATATTCGATATGCTTCTCGCTCGGCATACCCGTTACGGCCTGCTCCCAGGTGCTCACAAGGAGTTCCGCTGTCCAGCGCGGGTCGCCGAACGCCTTCCACATCGGGTCCGGGCCTATCCGAATGGCGCCTGCCGGGCAGCTATTCACGCAGAATGAACCGGCGAGCCGGCATGACTCGGAGCCGCGACAAAGATGAGATTTCGGAGCCGGCATTCTCTTGCCCGCCTTGACGTGGACGCCGTATTTGCATACTTCGGCGCATTTGCCGCAGGCGATGCAATCTGAAGTCCTGACGACCTTATAGACGGCAAGAGAGTTTCTAAACCTCGACGGACAAGGCGCCGCGAGTTTCGTATCGGCAGGCGGGTAGTCGGCCCGGATATTCGCCTCTTCGGCGATGTCTGCGGGTTTGTCGTGGGCGGCCGATTCGAGTGATTCTTTGAGCGAGCGAATCCTCCTGCCGAAGAATGGACCCAGGTTCTCGCGCTCGAGATCCTCGAAGAACATTACCCTGCCGAGTTCGCCGCGCAGACGACGCACTTCGCGCAGGCCCATTGCGCCCATAACCTCGATCAGTTGCGAATGCCACGAGCCGATGAGGTTGATTATTCTCCGGGCGGCCCACTCGGCCGGGGCAGTGTCGATTTTCACGGGGCAGCTCTTTCTATCGGAACAATCTTTGCAAAGCCTGCATCCCATGGCAACAAGCATCGCCTTATCCAATGCAACGCCATCGACGCCGCAGGCGATAGCCTTGGCTATATGTTCAGCCAAGGCTATTCCTCCGCCGATAAGCAGGGCCAGGCGATCTCTGAGGGATGCCTTCAGAAGAGCGAAATGGACTTCCTGAATAAGCTCGATTATGAAATCGCCGCTTCTTTTCCCAAGCCCTTCGCCTTTGTGCGTTGCCTGGAGATGTATTATTCCGGGGCCATTGGCTGCCAGGGCCGTTGCACGTTTAGCGGCGTTCTCGTCGAGCGGCAGACGCACGGATATGATTGTTCCGGGATAAGCAGCGGCTATTCTTCGAATAGCGCCGGCAACATCCTCCGACCAGGCCAACTCGACAATGGCTATGCCTTGAAGATTCTTAATGTCGTCGCAGGCCGGATCGAATCGAACTATCAGATGCTCCTTGTGTTTTTCAAGCGAGCCGTTGGCATCCTCAACCGAAGCTGCGGCAAAGGTGTTGACCTCCACTGCAGCCTCGGCGATGGCTTCTTTTACCGAATTGCTCACGAATTTGTTCTCAGGGAGATCGAAAACTATCGGAATCGGAATCTCCGTCAGAGCGGGCATGTCGGTAATAAGCCCGCCCTGTTCGTCGAATTGCAATTGCTCAGGTCGCCTGCCCATCTCGATGGCGGTGGAGATATACTCTCGTCCGTGTATGCCGTCCCTGGTCGGCCTGACAATCTCGGACATATCCGTCCACATCGAATCGAATCCGACATTAGCGAAAAGCCCGCGATAGCCAGCCCCCGATACCGGAATCTGGCCCGCATCGGACTGCTTCCAGATGCTCGTGATGACGTCGGGCCGCCAGTAATCGTCGCCCAAATTCTCGTATTCGGGATTGGGCACTCGAAAGAGGATGTTCTTTTTGCACTCCTGCACGCAGCGCATGCAGCTTATGCAAAGGACGTCGGCGGTATCGACGACCTGCGGCGTGTCGAACGCTCGCTGCCTGTAAACGTCATAGACGCACGAGTCGCGTTTCACGCAGCGCATGCACCCAAGGCAGCCGTCGCTTTCGATTGCATTGAACTTCGGCGTCTGGAAGAACCTCGGCTCAGTGGGTTTTACTTCAATGTGATATCTGACCGGCATATTTTTTTCTCACAAATTCACGGCAGTCCGCCTGGGGACGCCCAGCGGCGGGGCCGGCCCCCACGGGGCAGGCCCGCCGGGATTGGCTAATAAACCTGCGGACGCGGGAGCAGTCCCGCGGCCTTGATTACATCGGGCAAAAGCCCTTCGGCCTCTATCGCCTGAAGGTGAACCCCCCTGACGCCGCTGAGGTTCCGGACGGCGTCGATAAGCTCGAGGGTAATCTTGATCCCTTCTTCATGAGGGTCGGACGCATCCTTCATTCTCCCGATCAGTTCGTCGGGAACCTCGATGCCGGGAACATTGTCGTTCATGTACCGCAGCATACCGGCTGATCGCGGAATAATAATCCCGGGAAGAATGGCGGCTCTTTCGGCCAGACCCATGTCTTCGGCGCGTCGAACGGCCTGGGCGAAACGCTTCATGTCATAGACCGCCTGGGTCTGGATGAAGTCGGCGCCCGCATTTATCTTCTTTGCAAGTCGTATCGTGCGAAAATTCTCCGGCGGGCCCAGAGGAGTCCACGCTGCGCCGATGAAAAAAGGAGCGGCAGGCGAGATCGAATCCCCGCCTTCCTGAACGGCATCGTCACGCAGACCCTTAACGACGGAAATCAATTGAATCGAATCGATATCATAGACGTTCTTCGCTCCGGGATGGCCCTTGAGCTTGCCCCCGGCGCCCGCCGATTGATGGTCGCCTGAGAGGCACAGAACGTTTCTCAGCCCCAGCGCCCAGGCCCCGAGCAGATCCGATTGAATGGCGATACGGTTTCTGTCCCGGCAGACAATCTGCATGACCGGCTCAAGCCCCTCCTGCAGCAGAATCTTCGACGCCGCTATGCTCGACATGCGAACGACAGCGGTCTGGTTATCGGTGACGTTATATGCGTCGGCGAGGCCGCGAAGAATCCCGGCCTTCTTCTTGACTGCGCCGGGGTCGGGCCCTCTCGGCGGACCAACCTCTGCCGTAACTGCAAAATGACCCTCGGCGAGAACACGCTCCAAATTGCTTCCTGCGAGTGTTTTCATTGTCTGAGGTCCTCCCGGATTACTCTCTTCGGTCCCCCATGACCGGAATTCGACCAGTCCTTCGCACTCTTCACCTCGGCGAGCGCTTCGATTTGGCCCCGCTCGTACGCACGCTCGACGATAAGGTTCCAGATGCAGTCCACATCCTCGTTCACCTCGCATTTGCCGTTCTTTCGCGTCCCGCCGCAAGGTCCGTTCAGAAGGCTCTTGGCGCAGCGGGCGATCGGGCAGTAGCCGAAAGTCTCCCCGAGAACGCAATCGCCGCATGCCGCACATCGTCCGGCCCAAAGCCCAGCTTCCTCACGAATCGTCAGAGCCGACGTGTTCACACCCGGATAGACGGGCTTGGGATCGAATCTCTCTGCCAGCGCCTGGACTCCGATGCCGCAGGCAATACTCAGCACGGCATCGACTTCGCCAACCTGTTCGGCGAGCTGCTCTACAAACTCCCATTCGCATTGTTTATCGAGCGTGGCTGTCACAATCTCTATCGTATGCCCCTGTTTCTGCAAAGCCATGCGAAGCAGCGGCGCCAGCGTCTCGACCTCTTTTTCGCCGCCTGCCGAACATTCGGCCACACAGGTTGCGCAGCCGACCAGAAGCACCTTCTTGTAAGGCTTGAGCTTTTCGACGAGTTCGTCGATAGGCTTCCATTCTGCAAAAATCACTGTTGTTCTCCTGTTTTCATGGGGTTATCGCCGAGGGGCCGAACCGCAGCGGCTCGGTCCCTGGCAATCTTTATCAGTTCATCCGGTTTTTGCGACAGCTTGCGGCTGATGCCGACCCGCTCGGGCGAATACCCTATTTTCTCGAGCAGGCCGCGGATGTATTCAACGCGTTTCTCTGCACGCAAACTTCCCGTTAGAAGCTTGCAGCTCTTCTCGGGGCACGCGATTACCTCGACGGCATCGACGCCGGATTCGAGCAGCTTAAGGATGTAGGGAACCTCGATCTTACTGCTGCACGGCATCATCACAGCGCGAATGGAAAAGCCTTCGGCCTCCCCGCCAGGGGCCTGAAACCATGCCGATGCTTTGGCGTCCTCACAAATGCCGTGCTGGCAATACAATACTACGATTTCCAGGACCCGCTTAGCTTCTTCGGCTCTGTTGCTCATAGATACCCTTCCAAAATGCCAATTCCGGCAAAGCCTCACCGGCGATTCTCAAATCGACGCCTGAGAAATTTCATTTGAAGAAGCAGACAACTCTTTGGCTGATTATGTCGCACATAATCTGCAACTGCTTCGGGGCCGGCTCGAACACCTTAATGACGCTTTCATACTCTTTTTCGTCGGGCAGGAAACTGCTCAACAGGTTGGGCATTTCCAGGAACCTGTTTCTATTGAAAACCACACCCTCGTTTTGCGGGAAAAGAGCCGCGTAGAAGATGTCGCCCTCAACCAAATCGTGGAAGAAATGGGTCCCGAAGGAAAGCTCCGGCATCAGGTTCCCGCCTTCGTAGGCCACCTCCACAAGCGCCGTTACATTGTTGATCTCGGCGAACTTGATTGGCACTCCCAGGCTCGGAGTAGTCGTGCCCCACCTGCCGGGCCCGATCAGAAGCGTCGGGGTCATTTCTTTACCGGCTATCCGCCTGTTCAGCTTTCCTATGAGCCTTGCGACGGTGTATTTCTGTGAAATCGGCATATCCACGTAGCCCTGCGGATCGACATAAACGACCCTCTTAATAGGCTTCGAGACGCTGCCCCCCATAGTGTAGCCCGTTGATTCGAACAGCACTTGCTCCGGATCGATTGCGTCGGGAATCTCCACGCTTGGCGAGAGGCCTTTGGCTTGCAGCGGCCGGCATTGAACCAGGTTGACCCTGAATTCGTCGTCATCTGTGAAATTGACCGTAAATTCTATATCAACCGGGTATTGGTAATGCCCCTCCAGAACCTTGAGCATATTCTGCATCATCCGAGGGAATTCCGTTTTCGACAAGAGCTTCTCGAAGGTCACCACCCAGGCCCTGCGGCCTTTCTCGCCTGATTCCTTCATTTTTTGTTCCGTCCGGCGATCCGGGCTGGCTATCATGTCCAAATTCACGTCAAGCGATTCGTTCAACAGGCTCCCGACCGTAACCGTCCTCAGACGATTCTGGCTCGTATCGAGAAGATCGACATTGTGCTGAGAGAACCTGCTTGCATCCTCTCTGTCGGCGTAAGGCCTTAACAGCGGATGATCCAGAGCTATTGTCTGCGGGTAGTCGTCTTCGACACGATCGACCGCTCGAGTTCCAAGCCCGAATACGAGCCTGAGCATGCCGGCTTTCGGATCAAGCTCGGATTTCCAGACGAAAGTATTGTAAGAGACCCCCACCCCGGCCACCTCCGGGAAGAAGTAGCCGTTCTTATAGGAGCCCGATACGCGCTGCACGAGCAGGGCCATTTGCTCGTCCTTGTCCTCAAGCCCTCGCTGTCGCCGGTAAGTCAGGGCGTTTTCGTCCATAGTGCTTGCGAAGACTCTTCGCACAGCCTCCTCGAATTCAGCGTAACGCTGTTGCGGCTCGCCCTGATTCACCAGGAATATGCTCTCGTATTTCCCCGCAAAGGCGTTGCCAAACGCATCCTCCAGGAGGCTGCTCGAACGAACGATGATCGGGGATTGCCCGTAGTAATCGATTATCTCCTGAAATCGCTCGCGAATCTGGTCGGAGAATTTGCCTTGCAGGAGGTTTTCCTTCATCTCGGGGGCGACTTCAAAGTATCCGTCCATCGTTTTCTGTTTCATCAGCAGCTTCCACCAGTCGTTTTCGACGATATAGCTGTAGAAGATATCCGAACCGATGTAGAACGAATCGTGCGGTTCCAGGTGCGGGCCGAAGCCGAATTTCTTGTCCACCGCAAGAATCTTCTGCGCAAGAAGCATCCCCGCTGCCTTTCCCCCGATATACCCGCTTCCAACAAGCCTGCTCTTGATCTTCAGCAAATCGTCCAGAGAGAACAGCCCTTGAGCGAGCTCCGCGATTCTCTTATCGCGACCGACCATTACCCTGCAAAGCTCTCGTATAAGCTCTTCGACGCGATCTGATTCGCCCGGAGCTTTTCGCAGGCTCTCAGCGTTCATGAAAAGGCGATCCCAGTGGTCGAGCACTCTTGCATGGCCGTCCAGCCCTTTCCCAGAGATGCGAGAGAGCAGCGTGCTCGCATCGATACTGCTCATCAGCGGCGTGAATTCGTCGCCCCGCCTCAAATGAGGAAGGAACATCGTGGGCGAATAACGCCTCCAGACCTTGAGCGGATGAATATAAGTCTTTTCATCGAGATTATAGACATCCAGCAGCAACTGAGTCGTCTCGCGAATCCGGGCAATTGTTCGGTAAGAATGATGGTTCCGCAATATGCCGAAGTACGCAACCGTATCCAGCTCGAAAAGGTAAGGGCATGTGACCTTGAAAAAATTGCCGATCATCAAGTCCGTCGCCCAGGAGCCAAGCAGGGCCGAGAGGCAATCGAATACATAATAGGCCTCCCTGCCCTCTTGGGAAATAATCGCATGAACCTGTGTCGAGAAGCTCTCAAAACCGGTCTCCGCATCAAGCCGATATATCCTGACTTCCCCCCGGTCTTCGATAAGGGGCTCGTGTCGGGCAAACCTCATATAGACAATGTTTCTTTTGTCCTTTATGGCCTTGCTTACGAAAGGCAGAACAAAGCGTCCGTAGTCTTCGACGCCGTCCACCTGCCAGACAACATTGTCGCCTTTCTTCAAATCGCAAAGTATATTGTCCAGGCCCTCAAGACCCGTGCTTGCCCATGCCGTCATGAATCAACCTCTTTTGCCGGAGTATCGTTTGCAGTCTATTCCAAGTTCTTTGACCTTGTACCGCACTATCCTCGCGGTGGTCCTCAGGTCTCGAGCCGCCGCTGCCAGGTTTCCCTTGCATCGCTTCAGCGCATCGACGAGCAAATCTCGCTCGAGCAGATGAATCTTCTCCTCGAATGAACCTGTGCCGATAGTGCCGGATGCATCCGAAGTCTGAAGTGTCGGCGGAAGATGATGCCCGTGAACGACCCCGTCCGTGCTCAGAAGCGCCGCGCGTTCGATGCAGTTTTCAAGTTCACGAACGTTCCCGGGCCAGTGGTAAGCCACCATCATATTGATCGCAGGCGTGCTGATGCGTCGAATATCCTTGTTCATCTTCTTCGAGTACTTCTCGACGAAATAATCGGCCAACAGCAGAACGTCGTCCTTCCTTTCACGCAGCAGAGGCAAAATGATCGGAAAAACGTTGATCCGATAGTAAAGATCCTGCCGAAAGCCCCCTTCATCGACCGCCTTCTCGAGATCCCGATTTGTCGCCGCTATTATCCTCGCGTTCGTCTTAAGCGTTGCGTTGCTGCCCACCCGCTCGAACTGCCGCTCCTGCAGCACACGAAGGAGCTTAACCTGTACAACCGGCGAAAAATCGCCTATCTCATCCAGAAAAAGCGTCCCTCCGTCGGCCTCTTCCAGTCGCCCCTTTCGGCTCTGTATCGCCCCGGTGAACGCGCCCTTCTCATGCCCGAACAACTCGCTCTCGAGAAGATTCTCGTTCAGAGCCGCACAGTTGATTTTTACAAAGGCCCCTTCTTTTCTGGGGCTCGAATAATGGATCGCATGGGCGACCAACTCCTTGCCTGTCCCGGATTCGCCGCGAATCAGCACCGTCGTATCGCTCGGAGCCACTTGCTGAATTTGGCAATAGACATCGCGCATAGCGTTCGAGTTGCCGATGATGTTCTCAGGTCGGAACCTGTCGCCCAACTCCAGGCGCAGCCGAAGATTCTCTTCGGCCAGTTCCTGACGCTCGATTGCCGTTTCCCGACGGGCACGCAGGTCGTTGGCGATCATGCTGGCGACAATACCAAGAATCCTCATCTCCTCGTCCAACGGCGAATTCTCGTCGAACGGGCGATCCGCGGAGATAGTCCCGATCACATCGTCGCGAACAGAAATCGGCACGCAAATGAAGCTCAGTTCCTGCTTTGTGACGTTCCATCGCTCGAAACGATTCAAGAATAGAGGCTCCATGGAGATTCTCGGAATAATCGCTGCTTTGCCGGTTTCCATGACCTTTCCGGTAACGCCCTCGCCGATTCGATATGTGATGCTCCGGCTTTTTTCCTCTGAAAGGTCGTGTGCAGCCTCAATTTTGACTTCCTTGCTGTCCGGGGTCAAAAGCGTTATCGTTCCCCGGCTCAGACCGAGTTCCTTGTCCAGCACGCCCAGAACATAACAAAGCGCATCCTGCCTCCCAGCCCCTTCAGACAGCACCCGGCTGATACTACAGAGCGTATCAAGCTGTGCCAGATGCCTTGCGGTCCCGGTCTCGTTATGTTGCCAAAATGTACTGTTCTTGTTCATTAAGTCGATTCCATGATTGCTTGTCATACTACATAATTGTAAGACATCATCGCTGTATCTCAAAGAGGTTTCTTCTAATAGGAAGTATAAGTAAAGATTGAGATTGCATAAATCATTATTGTATAAGTGGTTGTATGGATTTTAGGCCCCAAACTCTTTTGTCTTGCTATTTCCGGCTGGGATATCCATTCGATTAAGAAATCCGACAAATATGTCCGAAGTGATGCAAAAGCGATCTTCGGTTCTGGCCTGAACCTCTACCAACGCCGCGAGCGACACTCAAAAAATCCCGCGAGATACCCCCTACAACCGGAACATATTACCTATCTTAACGCGGCGGGAGGCGTATATCGAAGCACAATAGGCATGACGAACAGACTAACCCGGATATTTCACGCGTCTTGCAGAAAAACACCTTAATTCGTTGTTGCTCAACAGGTTATGCGCATATGTGAGATTTACAGACTGTTATTTGTTGTCGAAACTGTTTTGTGGAACCCATTCGATAAAATACGCTGCGATACGGGACATAGCCACAAAGGACTGCTCCAAAAAAGCTTACTCCAAAAAAGCGGCCCTGCAATGGCGGTTGCAGCGGGTCTTGCTATGAGGTTAATCTAATATGTTCACCATAGATTTGTTAAAAGGCCAAGGCCTCCCGGAAACAGGGAAGGCGAGAAGCATGGCTGTCGTTGCGGTCGTCGTCGCCGTTCCGGTTGTAGCCGCAATAATAATGCTGGGTTTCTATCTTCACGGGCGAATCGTCATTTCGATTCAGTCGGGAGAAATTGCCAAGTGGCAGGCAAAAGTAGAGGGGCTTTCCGAGGCCGTTGCCCAACAACGAAAGCTGGAGATGCAAAAGACCGCGTGCGGCGTCTGTATGGCTGAAGTCGATACCGCCATCAACCGGCATACTCAATGGTCTCCGATATTGGCGACAATCGTAGCCAATATACCGGAATCAGTCGTGCTCACAACCCTCGAGGTGAGGCAACGCTCCACGAGAATTAAGGTTCCAACGAAAGAGGACCCTAAAAAGACCAAAGACGTTTCCGTCACCGTCCCGATGCTGATAATGAGCGTCGCAGCCATTCCGCAATCCAACGGCGACGGAGATGTCAAAAATTTCAGGAGCAATCTTCTGGCCTCAGATATGCTGGGTCCGAAACTGGAGAATATAACAGTTTCCCAAAAGCCGACTAAACTGAACAATCTCGAAGTCGTATCCCATGAAATAAACTGCCTCTTCAAACCAAAATTGTAGCGGGTCTTAATTATGAAGCAAAATAAGAAGAAATACTATGCGACCATCGGCCTTGTATGGTTTGGCTGCGCCATTCTGCTATTCTTTATCTATATGCTCCTTCTCGAACCTCAACGGCAAAACAGGAAGGATATGGCGACCAAACTCGCCAAGCAGATTCAGGCTTACGAAGATGCGGAGAAAGCCAACAAAGAGGAGGTCCGGGCCAGACTGGCCGGAGAATTGGACGTTTTGCAGTCGAAATTGAAAAATTATGTCGTTGATTTCACCGATTCGGCCAATTTGACTTTTGATATAAGCCAAACCGCCTCCGAACAGCAGATCAATGCCTTTAGCATTAAGAGCCAGGACGGTCAATCTTCGACGAAAATGGGCGAATTTACCTACATCGACGAGAACCGCTTCGATGTCAGCCTGGTAGCCGACTTTAACAAGTTCGCTATGTTTCTCAATGTCCTGGAAAGACACGATCCCACGATGCTTGTGGATGGATTCTCGATAACACGCTCCAGCGACGACTTGGCTGTAGGGCATCAGGCCAAACTCAACCTGGCTGTCCTGGTCAAAAAGGGAGAGACTAAGTAATCGAAGCAAAGGCCTTCAAGTTATGCAATTGGCTCACGACGCACGAACATGAAAACGATAGCAATAGCAAATCAGAAGGGTGGATGCGGAAAAACGACGACAGCCGTTAATTTGGCCGCCGCCTTCGCAATTCTGAACAATCGAACACTGTTGGTCGATCTCGACCCACAGGCGCATTCCACATTGGCATTTGGATTTGGCCCTGAGAATCTGGACAGGACGATTTACCACGCCATTACCAGGGCCGAGCTGCCTATTTCGAGAACACAAATCCCGATTTCAAAGGCCGTTCTCAATACGAGCATCGAAGGTCTGGATTTGGTCGCGAGCAATATTCTTCTATCCGGCATTGAGTTCGAGTTGGCGAAACTTTACCGAAGAGAATATGTCCTGGCCGAACAACTCGAAGGCGTCAGCGACAGATATGATACCTGCATTATTGATTGCTCGCCGTCTCTGAGCCTGCTGACACTAAACGCACTGGTTGCGGCAAACAATATAATAGTGCCGGTGCAGACCCAATACTATGCTCTCGAGGGGCTAAAGCAGTTGCTCGAGACCATAGACATCGTCCGAGACCGGTTCAACCCCTATCTCGAATCACTGAGGGTGCTGCTGACTTTTGTCGAGAGAAGAACCGCTTTGAGCAGGGAGATTCAACGGCAGATGCGGGAGTTCTTCGGCGAGACCGTATTTGACACCGTTATACACAGAAGCACAAGACTGGCCGAGGCGCCCAGTGCCGGGGAGTCTGTTCTGACCTATGATCCCAAGAGCAAAGGCGCAATTGAGTACAGAACATTGGCTGAAGAGATAATAGAAAAGAGAATGTCGGAGGAATCAAAAGATTCGCACGAATTTATCGATACAGAGATGATGCAGACTCATCCGAGCCAGCCTGCATTTGCGGACGGAAGAAATACTTTGATTGGCGATAACAGCTTGTCGATACGAGTTTGAGGCATAAATAAATATATGAGAACAATAGCAATAGCAAATCAGAAAGGTGGTTGCGGCAAGACTACCACCGCCGTGAACCTTGCAGCGGCTATTGCGCGAAGAGGCCTTCGAACGCTCATAGTCGATCTCGATCCTCAGGCGCATTCGACCATCGGATTCGGGCTGAATCCCGACAGATTAACCTTAACCATTCACGACGTCCTGACAAACGCCGAGATCGACCTGACTCAAGTCATCACCGATACGAACATAGAAACACTCAAACTGGCGCCCTGTAACATTCTGCTTGCCGGCGCCGAGCTTGAGTTGACTCTGGTATTCGGAAGAGAGTTCGTCCTTGGCGAAAAGCTCAGCCAGGTAAGCGGTCAATACGACTTTTGCATCATCGACTGTCCCCCCTCCCTTGGGATGCTGACGCTCAACGCCCTCGTTGCCAGCACGGACATCGTTGTGCCCGTTCAGGCCCACTATTATGCGATGGAAGGGCTTAAGCAACTTCTTGAAACCGTTAGCATCATCAGGGAGCGATTCCACCCCTGCAACGTTAGGATACTCGGGCTTCTCCTGACTTTTGTCGAGAACAGAACGACCTTGAGCAGACAGGTTCAGCAGCAAATGAGGGAGTTCTTCGGCAGCCTCGTCTTTGACACCGTCGTCAACAGGACGGTGAGATTGGCCGAAGCCCCCAGCGCAGGAGAGTCCATCATTACTTACGCTCCGAAAAGCCAGGGAGCAGCACAATATATGGCTTTGGCCGAAGAAATAGTTAATGGAAAAAGCCGCAATTCGCAAGCCCAAACGCAGGCTGATGAAATAGGGGATGACGAAGCCAAGGAGATAGACAATGGCCAAGAATGATCAGAAGAAAAAATCAGGATTGCACAAGGAGATATCGTCGATATTCGACGGCGTCCCGGTTCCGAGCGACAGGACTGCACCGCGATCGCAAACAGGCCCCCAACAAGGCCAGGCCGGTTACAATAGTCCTCGCCCCCCGGCGCAGGCTCCTGAGAACCCTCAGATTCCAGGCTCTTATCAACGTTCCAGTCACCCCGCAGCGGCAAACGCCGGCGCCAAAGGAGGGCCGTTGCAGCGAATAGCCAAAAGGCTCTTTCCTCCAAAGGCGGGCGTTAACCAGGCAAGACAGAAATTGATGTTGCTGCTTGTGCCGTTACTGCTTGTGGTGTTCGTCATTATGCTCGGAAGAGTCGTGGATATTCCTTTCTTGGCGACGAAAGAGCCTGTGACGTCGGGAGGTGCAGGTTCAACTCCCGCCGTTGCGGTTCGCAATGAGATAAACTGGCAAAAGCCCGCTCTTTACCCGGCCGGGCTTCGAGACCCGATGCAACTTACCCCCGAAATGATGGAGAAGATTGAGGTAACAGTAGTGGACCCGAAAAAGCCAATAGTCGATGAGTTGGCCGTAACAGGCATTCTATACAGCCCCGATAATCCTTCGGCGGTTATCGGAACTCAAATAGCACATGTAGGCGATATTATAGCAGGCGCAACAATTGTGAAAATCAACAAGAACAGTGTCGAATTTAAAAGGGGCGGCGAGATGTGGACCAGAACCGTCGAACCGTAAAAAAGTGGGGTCTGCGAACAAGGCCGAATAACGGCATTACTTTAACCGTTGAAATTGAAAAGGAAACACTATGAGAACTATTATGAAAAAACGCATGGGACTGAAGTTTCTGGCTGTTTGTGTGATTCTTTTTGCAAACAGTGCCGTAGCCGTCGAGAGCAATACTCCGGTCGTCGATAGCGGCACTCCGGTCGTCGATAGCGGCACTCCGGTCGTCGATAGCGGCGCTCCGGCCGTCGATAGCAACACTGTCGCTGTCATTGCGGACGGCAACGATGCTTCGGGGAGAGGATCACTCGAAAATCGACTGTCTAAAACAATAAGCATCGAGTTCCGGAAGACCGCTATCGAGGACGTATTGCGCATTGTCGCCGATCAGGCCGACGTCGATATCGTCAAAAGCCCGAAAGTCACGGGCGAGGTCACCGTTACGCTGACCGATGTCCCCCTCGAAGAAGCGCTCAACAACATCCTTACTGTCCACGGATTCACTTATGTCCTCAGCCAGAATATGATAAGGGTGATAACCTCCGAGGAACAGGCCGAAAAACCCGAAGTCCTGTACACAAAGACCTTCGAGATAGTCTATGCCGACGTCACCGAAGTGGTCAAAGCCCTGGAGAAGTTCAAATCGCCCAAGGGGTCTGTTTCCTTTATCAAGGGAACAAGCCATGTAATTGTCACAGACACCGAGAACCAAATCCGGGAAATCACGCTCTTCATCGAGAAGATTGATATTATGACAAAGCAGGTCCTTGTCGAGGCGAGGATCTACGATATAACCAGCACCGATAATTACGACCTCGGTGTTAACTGGGAATTGGGCCGTAACACCACATATGCCGGAGGCCTCGGAATTAATCCCACCGCCGGACACAGGAACCCGTTTGCTATCAGCGGGTTCTCTACGACGAATGCTGCATCCGACACGACGACTGGGCTCGTTCGCTTTGGCTGGCTCAACAGCGGCATTGATCTGGATGTCCTCCTGACGGCGGAAAAAGAGAAGATTAACGCAAAGCTGCTTGCGAATCCTCGGATTCTCGTGCTCGATAATGAGGATGCGAAGATTGACATCATCTCTGAAATCCCCTTTCAGAAGCTCAACCAGGGGGGAGGCAACACGCAAAGCTTCGGGACAACCGAATTCAAGGAAGTGGGTATCAAACTCACAGTCACGCCGCATATCGCGGCACGCGATGAAATGATCAGACTAAAATTGATGCCGGAATTCAGCATTCAGACCGGTACGGTGAATGTGGGCGATTCAGCTGCAACAACGTATCCGCAACCGGTCGTCGATACGCGTAAAGCCGATACGACTCTGCTGATTAAGAATGGAATGACAGTGGTTCTCGGAGGAATGCGCAAAAAGAATGTTACAAAACAGATCAACAAGATACCTGTACTCGGCGATATACCTGTCGCAGGCAACCTGTTTAAGTTCAAATCGGAAGAAACCGTTCTCAGCGAGATCGTCGTCTTCATAACTCCCTGGATTATCGAAGAGCCGAT
The DNA here is from genome assembly GCA_041322395.1 of Sedimentisphaerales bacterium. GTDB lineage: Bacteria > Planctomycetota > Phycisphaerae > Sedimentisphaerales > Anaerobacaceae > JAFGCD01. Next base: position 328,911 of record JBGLNQ010000001.1, on the reverse strand, counting down.
CATGACTTCTGATGAACAGAAAGCTTATGAATCAACCGAATTCCCGGGCCCCAGGCCTGTTATGACCAAGGCCGAGAAAGAGGCTGAGAAATAGGCATTTGACTGCATATTGATTCGCTTTTGTAATTCGTGATACTCGGCGCGGCTTCTTTTAGTCGCGCCGATTTTTTTGCCCGCACCTCCCTAAGGGGCAAGCTTACCGCCGCGGCTCCGTACTCTGTGCCTTTATGGCTCAACGGTTTGTGTCCCGTTTCACACCATTACAAGCCCTGACCGTTACAAGCCCCGACCGTAAAGGAGGGGGTCTCACACGAATACCGGTCTTTACCCCGGCGCTTACGCTTAGGGCCTGGGGATGGCTGCAAGCAGAACCTTGAGCACAATTCATCACGGGCACACTGACTTAGTATGAGCCGTGTTATTTCAATTCCACCGACCAGTATGCGTGGTCGAGGAATTGTTTCCAGGAGCGGTATCTCTCGTGGCCGAGGTGGATTCGAATTACGGGGTTGCGTTTTGGTCTGACCGGTTCCTTGACCAGCTTCATGCCGGCTTGTTTGGGCGTGCGACCGCCCTTCTTGACGTTGCACATGGTGCAGGCGCAAACAATATTCGCCCAGGCCGCTCCGCCGCCCAGGCTCCGCGGGATGACGTGGTCGAGAGAAAGCTCGCTGGTTGGAAAGCGCTTGCCGCAATATTGGCATTTGTTCTTATCGCGGGCGAAAATGTTTCGCCGATTGAACTTCACCTCGGTCCTCGGCAGCCGGTCGTAGAACAGCAGCCGAATTATCCGCGGCACGGAGATATGAAAATTGACCGTCGATACCCAGTCGTGCCCGTCAGGCTCGAACTCTCGACGAAGCTGGCTTACCTCGCACCAGCTTTCAAAATCGTAGTTAGAGTAGTTGCCCTCTTCAAGCGAGACAACTTCGGCAAGCTCGCGACAAAGCAGGGAAAATGCACGCCTCGCCCCGATTATACGAATCGCCATATAATGCTTGTTGAGGACAAGCACGTTGCAGTCAAGAGCGGATTGTAACGGACCGGCAATCATAATTTCGTATCGCGCAGAATTCTCTGTTACGTCTTGAATTCATTTGGCCGCCGAACCGGCCGACTCTTTTATACTAAGGCCTGCGTCAAAAGTGGAAAACAACGAATATGATCTTCGTTTTTATCCCCTCCCTTACGGTCGGGGCTTGTAACCTGGACTTTTGACGCATACATCTATACTGCTCGGATTCTAACATTATCCGACGACGCCGGCAAAAAAAAACGACGATTCTTTTCATCATTCGATTTGATTGGGTGGACAGAACGTTTCACGCAGGAATATTTTGCTTACAATCGACCCTCGCATCCAAACCTGAACACTTTGCTTTGGCGCTATTCTTCGGACCTCAAGCCCGACACTACAACTACATATCACGCAACACGATTCGCCATAGAGGCAATTTGCATCGCCCGGTTTTTGCGCACTGCATAATTCGCTTCCTTGCGCGATTCAACTAACCGGCGTCGGCTGACCCTGCTACAGGAGAGCACACATATTTTCCTTCATTAGCCGACCCATCTTAAACTTAACCGTGCGTTTTGCAGGAACCTTGACTTTCTCCATAGTTTTCGGGTTCTGGGCAGTTCGAGCCACCCGCGTCCTTGTTTCAAAAACGCCGAAATCTCGGAATTCAAGACGATTATCCTCGCTCAACTCATTTACGATCTCGTCGAGAAATACCTGAATTATCTCCTTAACCGTAACTCTTTTGGCTTGAGTACGTTCTGCAATTCGGTCGATTAGTTCTTTCTTCGTAACTGTTGCCATACACTACCTCACTTGCACGAGACCAACCGCAAAATGGAAATCATAAAACACTGCAACTTACTATACTATAAAGACTTCGATACAGCAAGCAATTTCTCGCCAAAAATATTGAGATTCAGAAAAAAAACTCGTCCCCCCCCCCTCTCCGGCTCACTGATAGCGTTGAAAAGCCATATTTCTCAAAGCCCGATGCAGCCGCTCACCCTGCAAACGCCAAAATCCCGATCCAACAGCAAGCAGATGCCCCCAAAGACCCGAAACAAAGCGTTTTTGAGATATAAACCCTGTATCCACAAGCCTTTATAGCAAATTCAACTCAACCATCCCCGGCAATCCGAGCACTTGCTCTTGCACCGGCAAGTTTTGAGGCCTGCATCAAAAGTGGAAAACAACGAATATGATCTTTGTTTTTATCCCCTCCCTTACGGTCGGGGCTTGTAACCTGGACTTTTGACGCACGCATCAACTTTGACGCGGGCGTCAGTTTTGGGTCTGTTGGCGGAAAATAGCCTATTGACCGTTCCGGGATTTTTCGGCATAATACCCGTTTCTGTATTTGCTCGGCTGATTTGTGCCCTGTATTCGGGCCTATTGAGCCGATAAGAGGCCTTTTCGGGCAAAGACCGAGGAAAAAACGTTGTCTGGACCGTTAATTGAATGATATAAGGCGAGCCTCCGGGCAGGAAGGGTATGCATGCCCTCAGTTAAAAACGAATCTACACCTATCCCCGATAAGAGTGTCCGAAAGAAGAAAGACCGAGCCGCCGAAATAGCCGACACCTTCGAATGGCTGATTACGGCGTTTATTCTTGCTTTTGTATTCAGGGCCTTTGTAATGGAGGCTTTCAGAATACCCACCGGAAGTATGGCCGATACCCTTAAAGGAGCGCATTTTCGGCTTCGATGCCTCCAGTGCGGACATGAATACGAACACGGATTCGTCCCCACCGAGTATAGAGACAGCGCCGGAAACCGGTTGGGAGAGGATACCGTACCAGGCGCAGGCGTTACGCCACCTCAAACACGCTGCCCGAACTGCGGAAATTGTCCCTCTTCAACCGACAAAGTTGCAGTTGCAAACGGCGACCGCATACTCGTCCTCAAGTGCATCTACCAGTTCTTCGAGCCAAAACGATGGGATGTTATCGTCTTCAAGAATCCCAACGAACCTTATATTAACTATATCAAGCGACTCGTCGCCCTGCCCGGCGACAATGTCGAAATCATCGACGGCGACGTGTATATCGACGGGAAAATCAGCAGAAAGCCCTCGAAAGTGCAAAACGAATTGTGGATGACGGTATATAACAACGACTATCAGCCCATCGACCCGAACAAACCCACTTTCAACCTCGCCCGCACCAAAACATGGCGCAAGCCCTTCATAAACAAAGGCGGCTCGAATTGGGTGACGACGGACAATGAAAATCCAACGCAATTCCTCCTCGACAGCCCGCCCGCCCAAATCAATAAGATTGCCTACGACAGTTCTCTGGGCAACAGTTTCATGGCGGGCTATGCTTACAACAGAGTGCAGCTTTACGGGAGTATGCCGATTTGCAGCGACCTTATGGTCCGTTTCTACAGCAACCGGGCCGACGACGCCGGCTATGTCGGTGCAAGTCTCAGTAAATACGGAACAAACTACACCGCATCTATCGACCCGGACGGGCAAATGACCGTCGCCAAAATCTCCGAGGGCGTCGAGACGGTCCTTTTGACCGACCAGGTCGATCCGCCTGCTCGGGATAAATGGATACTCGTAAGATTCGCCAATGTGGATCATCAACTGATCTTCGAGTTCGGCAGGAAGAAAATAAGTTACGATCTCGGCCTCGAGGCCGACTCCGCAGGTCCGGTACCAACGAGTCTTGAGCCGCAGGTCGAGATCTTCGGCTCAGGCAAGCTTACTCTCTCGCATGTCGCCATCTTCAGGGACATCCATTATACCTCAGGAGGCGGAGGCAGAGCGGCCGACGGAAAACCGTTCGCCCTCAAAGACGATGAATTCTTCGTATTGGGCGACAACAGTCCGAACAGCCAGGACGGTAGATGGTGGGAGAATCCGGGGATAGCCAATAACGGCATCTATTATCGCCCTGGCATTGTTCCTCGCGACTATCTGGTCGGCAAGGCGCTGTTTGTATATTGGCCCAGCGGGTTCAAGCCGTTCGCCAAGTTTCCTCTGGCCGCCGTTCCCAATGTTGGAAAGATGCGTCTAATATACGGCGGCAAGGACTGAGAAGTCCGGCCGATATCCGCTCGCCCGTTTATGCCGAAAAAACCATCGTCAGCACGGATTGACTCGCAGGACAGGATATATTCCTGAGAAATTTCTGTTTTGGCGGAAAGAATTCGAGGGGAATGTGGGATTTCTGTGGTGTTGCTAAGGGGATTATCGGACTGGGGGTATTTTCTTTGAAAAATGTGTTGATTATTTTTTGGGGATGGTGTAGATTACCGCGATTGTAATCGCCCTGTCGCATGGGGTTGAAAAGGAAGCTGAAAACTTAAAGCTGAAAGTTAGAAACTGTTGAACCCGCCTTCGGCGGTGTAGTTTTGTCTTTTGGGCTTTGCGTTTTGCACTTTTCCTGGGGTCGGCAGCATCACGGCTTGGCCGACTCAAGCCTCCGACAGGGCCAACTCGGGCCGAGCAATACGGTCTCCGTGACAGCTATAAACTACTGGTCGAGAAGGTTTGAAAAAGGGTTTCGGCCGGTTGTTGGAGTTATCAGTGGACTAATTGCTTACCCGGTGGTGTAATTGGCAACACATGGGCTTTTGGTGCCCATATTCCAGGTTCGAGTCCTGGCCGGGTAGCTTTGTAAGCTTTGTATAAGTGATAATTGATTATTGATTCCGAAGTGCGGGATCCACGATAAATCGGGATTTTCAACTTCGATATTTAGCTGAGTAAGACTGGAATTTCGGAACCTGCGGTAAAACCGCAGGTTCTAAATAAAAGACTATGGTTGAAAGAGCAGCGGTAATATTGGCAGCGGGCGTTAGCAGTCGTATGAATACGATGATGCCGAAGGTTCTGCACGAGGTTTGCGGACGTCCGATGCTGGCTTATGTTCTGGATACTTGCCGGCAGGTCGGCGTTAAGAAGATATACGTCGTGGTGGGCTTTTCGGCCGACTCGGTCAAGAGGCGGTTCGAAGGGTATGACGATGTCGAGTGGGTGGTGCAAAAAGAGCAATTAGGCACGGCTCACGCGGTTTTGTGCTGCAAGGATCAACTTAAGGATTTTGACGGCCAGACGCTGGTGCTTTGCGGGGACGGGCCTTTGATTCGGCCCGCCACACTGAATACGCTGATTGAAAAGCACGAAGCCGAGCAGTCGGCCGCGACGCTGGCGACTGCGGTGCTCGACGACCCGGCCGGCTACGGGCGAATAGTGCGTGATGCTTATGGCAATATGCAGGGAATCGTCGAGGACAGCGACTGCACGAAAGAGCAGTTGGCGATTAAGGAAGTCAATCCGAGCTATTATCTGTTCAATAATAAGGTGCTTTTCGAAGCATTGGATAAGATCGAGCCGGACAATGTTAAGAAGGAGTACTATGTTACCGACGCTATGGCCGGCCTTATTCGGGCGGGCCATAAGGTCGTGGCGGTGACTGCCGTGCTGCCGGAAGAGGCGATGGGCGTTAACAGCAGAAGGCAGCTCAGCGAAGCAAGTAAGATTATGCAGAGGCGTATTCAGCAGGTGCTCATGGAAGACGGCGTGACGATAGTCGATCCGGACAATACATGGATCGATGCCAGAGCGAAGATCGGGCAGGATACCGTTATAGAGCCGTTCACATATATTCACGGCGAAGTTGAGATAGGCGTCGGATGCCGTGTCGGGCCTTTTGCGTATCTGAGGAGCGGGACGGTGTTGAAAAACAACGTGGTAGTCGGAGTATATACCGAAATTAAGGAGGCTATCCTGGGCGACGGGGTAAGGGCAAGGCACCACAGTTACATCGGCGATGCTACGATAGGAAAGAATGTCGATATCGGGGCGGGTGCGATAACGGCAAATTACGACGGCAAGACGGTCAGGCGCACGAATGTCGGTGATAACTGCCACATAGGCTCAGGCGTCATATTGATAGCGCCGCTCGATATTAAGGACGGCTCGCATATAGCGTCGGGAATGGTGGTTTCCCAGGAAAGCATTAACGAATTGGGTGGGAATAACGACGATGTTTCTCAATGATAATTTAAAGATATTCTCCGGCAGCAGTAATCCGGATTTGGCCGGCGCTGTTTGCAAGTACTTGCGTATTCCGCTTGGCGGCGCGAAGATCGAGCGGTTTCCGGACGGCGAGAAGTCGCTCAAGCTCGAAGACGACGTTCGCGGGAGGGACTGCTTTGTAGTGCAATCCACATGCAAGCCGGTGGACGAACATTTGATGGAGCTGCTGATTTACCTTGACTGCCTTCGAAGGGCGAGCGCCCAGCGTATAACGGCGGTGATTCCGTACTTCGGTTACGCCCGGCAGGACAGGAAGGACGAAGGGCGCGTGCCGATCACGGCCAAGCTCGTTGCGAACATTATCACTGCTGCCGGTGCGAACAGGGTATTGACGATAGACCTGCACGCGGCGCAGCTGCAGGGCTTCTTCGATATACCTGTGGATCATCTGACGGGCGAACTGGTGCTGAGCGATTATTTCAGGGTCAAGAAGCTCAGTAATCTGACGGTGGTCTCGCCGGACGTCGGTAATATCAAGATGGCGTCGAGATATGCGGGACACTTCGGCGGCGATCTCGCGATAATTCACAAGAAGCGCGTCAGCGGCAGCGAAGTTGAGGCGAGCGAAATAATCGGCGAGGTGAAAGGCCGGAACGTGCTGATGTGCGACGATATTATCGCGACGGCCGGGACGGTTTGCAGCGCGGTGAACTTGATCAAAGAGTGTGGGGCCGAAAAGATATACATCGGCGCTACGCACGGCATTTTCGCCGGTCAGGCGCTGGAGCGCCTGTCGAAGGCGCCGGTCGATGAGATTGTTGTTACCGACACGGTACCGCTGACGGAGGCGGCTAAGAAAGTCAAGAATATCAAGGTTCTGAGCGTCGCTGCGATGCTTGGAGAGGCAATAAAACGTACTCACAGAAACGAATCGGTGAGCAGCCTGTTTAACAATATTTAGATGGCGGCATCGGCAGGGTGCCGATGTTTTGAAAAACACGGGCCCCCAGGGGGCGGCCGGGATGCCAGTGATACGAAAGAGGTGATTATGGATAAGACATTGGTTTTGAAGGCTGAAGTTCGTGACACTACGGGCACGAAACAGGCCGCAAAGGTGCGTAAGGTCGGCAGAATACCGGGGGTTGTGTATGGCCATAAGCAGGAGTCGAAGGCTATCTCGCTGGACGCGCACAACTTCATCGAAGCACTTCGCCGCGGCCATCGACTGATAGACATTCAGATCGGAAAAAAGAAGGAAACGGCCCTGATAAAAGATATTCAGTACGATTATCTCGGCAGGGATATTATTCACGTTGACCTGATGCGAGTTGACGTTGCCGAGACGATTAAATTGCGTGTTCCCATCGAGCTTAAAGGCACTGCGGCGGGCGCGCATGAAGGCGGCATTATTGAAGAGCATGTTGACAGCCTGGAAGTCGAGTGCCTGGTCTCTGCTATTCCCGAAACGATTGTTGTATCGATTAAGGATGTCAACGTCGGTGATTCTATTCATGCCGGCGATATAGAACTTCCCGAAGGCTTGAAACTGGCCGGCGCACCCGATACCCTGATTGTGACGTGCCGTTTGGTTGCCGCCGCGAAGACAGCCGAGGAGGCCGAGGGGGAAGCGCCGGTTGCTCCGGAGGTGATTGGCGAGGCAGAGCAGGCCGAAGAGAACGCATGAGCCTTAACTTGGGCACAAGTGAATTATGAGCGATATTCACCCCGTTAGAAGATTAGTTTCAATGGGAATATAAAGAGTATTAAGATGGTGATTTCTGACGGGGTGAAAATGGTCGTCGGCCTGGGTAATCCGGGCGATGAGTATGTTGATACGCGACACAATATGGGTTTTAAGGTGATCGATTCGCTGGCCGAGACGCTGGCGTGTGATGTTACGAAACGGAAATTCGGCGCCCGCTTCGGGGCGTGCGAATTTTCAGGCAAAAAGTTAATATTGTTGAAACCGTGGCAGTTTATGAATCGCAGCGGGCAGGCGGTGGCGACGGCGATGGGCTTTTACCGGCTTACGTTGAATGATTTGCTCGTCGTGACCGATGATTTGAGCCTCGAACCGGGTCGGCTTCGTATTCGCTCGAAAGGCTCGGCCGGCGGACATAACGGGCTGGCCGATATTGTCGAGAAGCTCGGCGCTAATGAGTTTGCAAGGCTGCGAATCGGCATCGGCGACAATGGCAGAGTTGATTCGGCGATCTATGTGCTGAAGAGGCCCAGTCCTGAGGAAAGGCCTGCGCTCGAAGATGCGATAAAACGGGCTAAAGAGGCCGTTTTCTGCTGGGTCGAGTACGGAATCGACAAAGCGATGAACGAGTTCAATCCCGAGAATCGGGAAGACGCCGGATAAGCAGTTGCCAGGCGGTTAATTCGCCCGCCCCCAGGGGGCAGGCAAAAACAAAAAGAATAGGTTAAGTATAAGGTGATAAGATGGAGACAGTTGTAAAAAGGAAACTTTACGAGGGCATGTTCCTCGTTGATTCGGCTCAGGCCGCCGACTGGGATGCGACGAAGGCTGTTCTTGAGGGCGTTCTCAAGAGAGCCAACGCCGAGATTCTCGAAATGAAGAAGTGGGACGACCGGAGACTGGCGTACGAAATCAATAAAAAGGCCCGCGGGGCTTACATTCTTTGTTATTTCAACGCCGACTGCGACAAGATACATGATGTGGAAAAGGCCGTTCAACTCTCGGAACAGATTATGCGTGTGCTGATTCTCAACACTGAGCAGATGAGTGAAGATGATATGAAGAGAGATACTCCGGCAATGAAGGCTGAAAAGGAAGTCGCCGCTGCCGAGGAGGCCCGAGCCGCGAGAACGGCTAAGGCTGCGGAAGGGGCCGAATCCGCTGAGCAGGAAGGTTCCGAGGCGGCGGTCGAAGGCGACGAATCGGGCAAACTTGAAAAGCCAGAAGAAGTTGAAGAGTCCGGCGAGGCCGAGGGGAGCGATGCCGGTGAGGCAAATATGAAAAAGGAATTTGGAAATGGCAAATTATAACAAAGTTATGCTGATGGGTAATCTAACGCGGGATCCGCAGCTTTCGTACACGCCGAATCAGTCGGCGGTAGTCGATTTCGGACTTGCGATTAATCGTAAGTGGAAGATGAATATCCTCGTCGGCGGTCCATTTCTCGGTATGCTCGCTCTGTAGATAAAGATTCGAATGGCAGAAATAGCACTGACGGTTCGGCGTTTCCCGCTGAATGTTCAACAAAACGCGCCCGTCGGCGCCGAATGTATTCGCCCTGTACTTAATGCCGGGAGGAACCAGCTTGGGATCGCTCAGCGGCTCGGGCATCATCGGATTGTATGTATCGGGCATATCCTTCGCCGAACCGGTCACTGTCGCGAAGCTGCTCGTCGCAGCGGCGGCCCAGCGAAAATTCTCGCGCAAAACCTGCCCGCCGTACTCAGCCTGGTTATGACCGCTATCACCGTCGTGGCAGGCCAGGCAATTCGCTTCGAGATACCCGGAAACCATCGACCGCATAATATCGTCGGGATCGTCGCTCGGCACCTCCCCGATCCCACCGCCCGGCATATGCCTGCCGAAAATCCGCAGGAAAGTCCTCGAATTAAGCCCCGCTTGCTCAGGCCTGAACGCGCCGGGCCAAGGACGATAAGAAAGCGGAATCTGCAAACCCGCCTGGCTATCGACAAGCACCCACGGCTGGCCAATCCGCCCGTGCCCCGCGGCGCCAAGGTCGGGATACGCCGCATTAAAGTGCCACCCTTTGCTAACCGTTGCATAACTGTGGCAGGCCCCGCAAGTCTCCTTAGTAGAGAAAGGCAAAACAGGATCGTCGTCCGGCGAAACCTTCTCGCCCTCCTCGGTCATCAACGGTATAAGATGAACCGGATGAGCGCGGCTGCCGTCGCTCTCGTCGCCAAGTTTCTTCTCCTCGCCCTCGGCCCGGACAAAACACGCCAGAGCCGGCAGACACAAAACGCATATCAATATCAATTTTTTTACCAACGTTCCGCCACCTTAATTATAGAACCATCAACATCAGTTTCAAAAAAGGGCGGGGCTTTTGCCCCACCCTCGGTTTCAATAAACACCGCCAAGTCGATTCTGGGGACGTCGTCATTACGAGGAGGCCGGAGGCCGACGCGGCAATCTTCCTGGCCCCTGGGGCGCCGGAGATTGCCACGGCCCCAAGGGGGCCTCGCAATGACGCCTATAGTTTCAATCTTGACAAAGGACTAAACCTCGAAATCTTCCGGCTTGAACTCAAGCCTCTTGCCCGCCGCTATCGCTTCGTTGACTTTCAATACGGTAACAGCGGTTTCGTAACCTATTTTACCGGGGCAGTTCAATTTCGCCTTGCCTCGAACAGAATCGAAAAAGTTCTCCAGATGAGGCTGATGGTACGCCTTTCCTTCCATCCCAATCGGAATGTCGTAGCTCGGCGGCTTCGGCGACTCGCGGACGTCGAGCACCGTATCGCCCGCTGCCGGCTTCTTCTCTTCTTCCACAACAGGAGCATTGATGTAGCCCAGCTTAACCCATTTGTCCCAGCTATCTGCCGAGACCCAGGACTCCCGATAAACGCTCCCGCGAGCAGAAGCCTCGGAGATTTCAAGAGTGCCCGCGTCGCCCATGAACCTCTCGTAGTATCCCTGAGCGCTGTTGGTTGTTATCGTCTGATAGAAAGCCCTGGCTACTCCCTCCTTGGTCTCGTACTCGTAAATAGCCATAACGTTGTCGTACCAGTCATGGCCCTGCCAGTAATCGACGCCGCCGCTGGCGATAACCGATTTCGGATTGGCCCCGAGGAACCAGCTATAAATATCGATCTGGTGCGAGCCGAGGTCAACGATCGGGCCGCCGCCCAATCCCTTGTACCACCGCCAGTTCCGGAACTGCTGCATATCCTTAAAGCCGTATTTCTCGAGCGTCGCAGCATCAATCTCGTTCTTCTTGGGCCAGCCGATATCTTCGCAAGCGGTCTTGCTCCGGTTCCACTGCCCGTTCACCGTGGTAATCCGCCCCAGCAGCTTGGCCTCGGTGAGGAGCTTGTCGTAGCAGTGGCGATAACGCGGATTGCTCCGACGCTGATGACCGATCTGAAGCAGCTTACCCGTCTTCTTCGCGGCCTCAACCATCTTCCTGGCCCCTTCCAGCGTATTCGACATCTCCTTCTCGCAATACACATGCAAGCCCGCCTCAAGGCAAGCCACCGTATGCGGCGAATGCCAGAAATCCGGAGTCGCGATGATAACAGCATCGAGATCCTTTTCATCCGCCAGCATTTTCTGGTAATCATCGTACTTATTGTGCTCATGCTTATACGCCCGCAGAATGCCGGAAACGCGCCTCTGGTTCCAATCCGTCCAGATATCGCATATAGCCTTGAACCGAATCCCCGGCACTTTACCCGTAATAATAGCATTCAGCAGAACCTGCCCCTGAGCACCGCAACCCAGGATGGCAACGTTCAGGTCGTCGCCCCCGCTCGCCGCTCCCAGGACCATAGGCGAAAACGCCAAGCCGGCCCCGGCCGCCGCGGTGGATTGAAGAAAGCTGCGTCGGTCTATGCCTTTTTTTGTCTTCTTATTATTCATTTTGCTCTCGTTAGCTCCAAAAAAACACAACATTACACTTTGCTCAATTCTCAATTTTGCGAAACCGATACTATAGCAATCTCGCTCGTTGCTGTCAAGTACGCATTTTACCCATCTTCACGCTTTTGGAATCCTTAATCCAGAGACTGTAATGGCCTGACAATAATGTTACGATACGCAACAGGTCCGTGATTGCCCTGGAACATCAAAGGCCCCGTCGCGGCTTCCCCGCCCGGCAACGCACTGCCGGTCGAGCCATCCACTTCAAGACCCCAATTGTGAATCCGAACCCCGTTAAGCTCCACGCGCAGGAACCTGGCCTTGGCCGTCTTCTTGCCGGACGAGTCGAACTTCGGAACACGAAAATCAATCACATACTTCTGCCATTCGCCCGGGCGCATCGCCGCATTAACCTGAGGCGTACTCGCGCCGTAAATCGCGCCCATATCTTCCATGCCAAGATTATCGCCCTTGTTCCAGCTATCCAGAACTTGAATTTCGTACTGGCCCATCACATAGATACCGGAATTAGAGCCTTGCGGAACCATTAATTCCAACTCAATCCGACAGTCCCCGAATTTCTCCTTCGAGAAGATATCCACGCTATCGCCGTGGCCGCCCGCAAGATTGATCATCTCGCCGCTGCCGCCGGCGTTGATAAGCTTCTTCGGGTCGTCCGGCGAAACCGCAGCCTTGCCAACAACCCACTTGCTCTTGTCCTGATCTGTGACGCTCCAGCCATCCAGGTTCTTGCCGTTAAACAAGACCTTGGCATCCCCCAAAGAGCTGCCCCGCTGCGACTGGCGAATCCGAATGTCCTTAAACTCGACGACCATAGGCGGGCCGGCATGAATCTGCAGCGCCAGCAAGCCTTCCCTCGCCGCCCCCTTGGTATCCTTCTTGTCCTCCGGGTCCGTCACGCGGTCGTTGTCTATCAACTGCATCGTCGGATAGCCGTTGAGGTAATGAGTGAGCTGATTGCCCTGAGCGATAATGTGATACTCGTTCCAGTCCTTGTCGTTGTAATACCCGGCCTTGATCAAGGCCTTGACGTCCAAGACATTGCCGATAACGTTTTTATTGCCCTCCTTATCGATCTCCATCATATCGCCGACGTTCACAAGCCACCCGCGACCGGCCTCATGATACAGAAAACCGACCTTACCCGGATTATTCTCGACCTCAGCCTGATAGCCCGAAATAACCCATTTGCTTACCTCCTTGCTGCGATACTGCACGCCCGAATTGCCGTTCTGAATCTTGAACTTCAGCTTCAACTCGAAATCCTTGAGCGTCCCGTCCCGCCAAACGAGGAACGTATTGCCCTTAGCCGGGTTCTCTTTCGTTGTCTCGCCGCGGATTACCCCGTCCTTGACCGACCAAAGCCTCGGATCGCCGTCCCAGCCGCTCAAATCCTCGCCGTTGAATATGTATTTCCACCGGCTAAGCCCCAACTCCGACTCCATCCGCTCGAAATAAGAAACGCAGCCAGCTATCTCAGGCATCGAATTGAGCCAGTTATGCTCGTACTCAATCGAGAAAACGCCTCGGAATTCCTGCTCCTTTAGCTCGGTCAATATCGCTTTGACGTCCGCTTTGCCCGTGCCCCAGATAACATCGTGACCCTGATCCAGGTCCTTGAAATGCAGGCTGATAATCCGCCCTTTCAACTTCTTGACAGCTTCGAGGGGATTGATTCCAGATCGCATCCAGTGCCCGGTGTCGGCGCAGGCCCCAATACGCTTGCTCTGTCCTTCGCAAACCTTCAAAACCGTATCAGGATTCCAGTAATGGGAGGGTTTGGGATGATTGTGAATCGCAACGTTAATCTCATACTCGTCGCAAAGCCTGCTCAATAAATCGAAGGCATCCTCGGGCGGCTCCGAGACAATCGTCTCAATTCCCATCTCCCTGGCAAAATCGAAAACTTTCCTGCACTCGGCCTCGTTGTTGGACAGTCCGACAACGCCGTAATTTATCAGCTTGACGCCGGCCTCGCGGAGAATCTGCTTCATCAAGAGCTTCTCGCCGCTCGACATGTTGTGGTCCGTCTTGACTTTGGGCTGATCCTTACTAAGCTGCTGGCCCGGATAGGCCTCGATATAATCCAAACCAAGCGATTTTGTCTTCGCAACCGCCTCTTCGAATGTGAACCGATTGAAGCTGTAAGCCTGCATACCAAGCTTCCAAACATCCTGGCCGAATCTCCGCTGCGACCTCTCAGCGCCTTGGACGCTGTCCATAAGGCACGCCCCCAACACAACGACCGACAACACAACTGCAATTTTCATACTTCTGTTCATTTGTCATACTCCTTACGTTAAGTTGCGCAAATATCGCCGGCGTTACATTCATAACGTCCATCCGCTGCGATATTTGCGTTTCAAATAATTATTCGCCCCTTTGATGTTCGTAACATTGAATTTCTCCCCGTCCCACTCCAATTTCGCCCCCGCCTTGGCGGCAATGTTGCCGAGCAGGATTGCTTCGGTCAAAGGCCCGGCGTAGTCGAATTTAGACAGCGGCTTAGGCCCGCCCTTGCATGCCCTGATCCACTCCTGCCAATGGCTGATGCCCCTTTCAAATAGTTGCTCCGGCGCCTTGAAACCCTTCATCCGCGATTCGGGTATAAGCCTTGAGCCCCCGCCGTGCGGAGCGAGGATAACGCCCTTATCGCCGTAATAAATCCCCCCCTGGCCCGGGAGCTTTCGGTCCTCTTCAAGCTCTTTGGGCCGAGGAGGCCTGTTCGATCCGTCATACCAACTCATTGTTACCGGCGGCAAATCCCCCCTGGCCGGGAACTCCCATTTAACAATGGTCCTGGTCGGATACGTTTCATCGCTAAAAGGCCCCGGCTCGGCTTCGACGCTCGTCGGATACTTCAAATCAAGAGCCCACCACGCAGGATCGATTATATGGCAGCCCATATCACCCAATGTTCCCGTCCCGAAATCCCACCATCTACGCCAGTTCCCCGGCACATAATTCGGATGGTAAGGCCGATACGGGGCGGGACCGAGCCACAAATCCCAATCCAGCGTCTCGGGCACGGGCGGCGTATCCGCAGGACGAATACCCCCGCCCCAGTCCTTATCACTGAATATATCCACCCGCCGAACCTCACCGATAACCCCGGTCTTAATCATTTCGACTAATTGCCGCAGGTACCCCTCGGCATGAAGCTGCGTACCCATCTGCGTCATCACCCCATATTTGCCAGCCGTCTCGGTCATCTGACGCACCTCGTGCAAATCGTGCGCCAGCGGCTTCTGGCAATACACATGCTTGCCCATCTTGATAGCCATCATCGAAGCGACCGCATGAGTATGGTCCGGCGTCGATACCGTCACCGCCTCGATGTCCTTCTCCTTCTCCAGCATCTTGCGGAAATCCTTATATTGCTTTGCCTTCGGATACTTCTCGAACGTCGCGGCCCCCTGCTTCCAATCGACATCGCAAAGCGCGATAACGTTCTCACCGGCCATCTGGCCCGAATCCGAACCGCCCATACCGCCAATCCCGATACAAGCAACGTTAAGCTTCTCGCTCGGAGCAGTATTACCCGCCCCGCCGAGCACATACCGTGGAACAATAGTAAAAGCCGCCACGCCCGCAGCAGCACCCAAAAACTCACGCCGAGATATATTCTGATTCTTCACAACTAAACTCCTAACTAAGCTAACCAGCTTCAAAACAAACTTGTAGAGTGTGCAACTCGCTGCACACTCGGAAACTATAATATTTCTTCGTGCCTTAGTGCCTTCGTGGCAAAAGACCTCACAAAGTCCATCCCTTGCGATACTCGCGTCTGAGGAACTGATTCGCCTCAGGCATGTTTGTTATCTCAAATTTCTCCGGATCCCACAGCAGCTTCTTGCGGTTCCCAATCTCCTTAAGTTCG
The DNA here is from genome assembly GCA_041322395.1 of Sedimentisphaerales bacterium. Taxonomy (GTDB): domain Bacteria; phylum Planctomycetota; class Phycisphaerae; order Sedimentisphaerales; family Anaerobacaceae; genus JAFGCD01. The sequence continues at coordinate 313,416 of JBGLNQ010000001.1, read as the reverse complement.
GGGCGCAGCGCAACATTACCCAGCAACACCGCCTCAGCTAATGGGCCGGCGTGGTCGAAGTTCGAGCCTGCCGGCTTACCGCCCTTGCAAGCCTCGATCCACTCGATATGATGCCCGGGCGAGCGATCAAGAAGCTGTTTTGGTTTGCCGTACTCTTTCATCTTCGTCTCAGGTATAATCCTCTCGTCAAGCATCTTGCCCTTATCGCCAATAAAGAGCTTGCCGTTGTCTCCTACCTGTCGCCCATCCTCCAGTTCCTCCGGCCGCGGCGGCCTCATACCCCCATCGTACCAGGTAACTTTAACAGGCGGCATATCGCCGCGAGCGGGAAACTCGTAATGAATCTTCGAAGAAAGAGGATAAGTTTCCCTGTTCACCAACGTAGAGATGCCTTCGATGCTCGTCGGCGCACCGAGCTTGAGCGCACGGAAAACCGGGTCCAGAGCGTGGCATCCGATATCGCCCATCGCGCCGGTTCCGAAATCCCACCAGCCTCGCCATTTGAACGGCAGATAGGCCGGATTGTAAGGCCGCTGGGGTGCAGGCCCCAGCCACAAATCCCAGTCCAAAGTATCGGGAACCGGGGGCGTTTCTTTCGGCCTATCAATGCCTTGCGGCCAATAAACCGAGTTAAGTCCCCTGTTAGGCCGATCCGTCCATACATGAACCTCACGCACAGCCCCAATCGCACCACCCCAGATCATCTCACACATCAGCCGAGTCTGCTCACCGGCCTGCCCCTGATTGCCCATCTGAGTCGCGACGCCGGCTTTGCGGGCAGCCTCGGCAACTTTCCTCGCCTCATAAACCGAATGCGTCAAAGGCTTCTCACAATAAACATGTTTGCCCATCTTGATAGCCGCCATAGAAGCCGGAGCATGAATATGGTCGGGAGCAGCCACCATAACAGCATCGATATTCTTATCCTCTTTCTCCAACATCTTGCGGAAATCTTTGTACTTCTCAGCATTAGGATACCGCTTGAACGCATCTCTCGCATGACGCCAATCCACATCGCAAAGAGCAACGATATTCTCGCTCTCAAGCGCCTCAAGATCGCCCGCCCCGCGACCGGAAACGCCGACGCCCGCGATATTAAGTTTCTCGCTCGGAGCAGTGTTCCCCGCTCCGCCGAGCACATACCGCGGAACAATCGTAAAAGCCGCAACCGCCGCCCCCCCGCCGACAAAGTCGCGACGAGACAGATTGTTATTGCGCCCGCCGTTTTTCTTCTTCTCGTTCATATCAATATTCTTTTGTCTATAACCGAAACCGGTATTTCAAATATCTCACTGCTCAATCAACCAGATATTGCGATACTCCACTGCATTGCCGTGGTCCTGCAAGTATATCCCCGCAGGCTCGGTCGCCTTGCCGCCCAATCCCGAAGCAGTGGTCTTGCCAACTTCCGTTTTATCCTGGATCAGAATGTCATTATGCCGCACAGTCAGAGTCGGCTTACTCTCGGCAGTCGCCGCACGAAACGTAATATCGTAAGTCTGCCATTGCCCCGGAGGAGCGCACATGTTGACCTTTGGAGCCTTAACTCCGTAAATTCCGCCGCACTCGTTACTCTCGCCTTTCAAGCCGTAGCTGTCGAGCATCTGCACCTCATATCTACCCTGCAGATACACTCCGCTGTTGCCCCGTCCCTGACCGCGAGCATTCGGCATAAACGGGCTGCGAAATTCTATATGCAGCAACTTTATGTCAGCGAATTTCTTCCTCGTTATGATCGATCCGCCGCCCTTCGTGACGCGCATCGCATCGTCAACAAGCTCCCAGCTAACAGCATCGCTTTCGCCTTCCTTCACCGTCGCCCGCTTCCACTCCTCGAAGTCCTTGCCGTCAAATAGCACTACCGCCCCCTTCGGAGGCTTCGCTCCCATTGTAGGGGAAACGCGAAAGACTCTATTCAGCGTAAACTTTCTGTCCGCATTGCCTCCTGCGAATGTGCCTGTGAATTTGCCCCCTTCGATCCTGGCCTTGACGTCAAAATCAATCTCGCCGTGGCGGGCCTTTCCTTCGAGACTGACCGCTCCGTCTTCGAGCCTGCCTTCGAGCACGCCCATCGGCTTGGTTTTCTTTTCCGTATCGAAAGCTTCGAGTAAATTGGCCTTATACTCGCCCTTGCCCAGCGCTATTACCTGTGCAGCCAAAGGCCCGGAACCGCTCCCGTCGCTGAGCTTCCAACCGCCCTGCCAATCGCCCATATTCGGGTCCAGCGCCATAACGGATTCTTCGGCTTCTATCCTAAAACGCTTGCCCGCCCCGCCGCAAGACGACAACACAATACAGAAGATTAGCAGCAATACCGCCGCCGCCGTCCTGTAACCGTAACGGCGAAACGATTCTCTATTGTCTTTGCTCGTTAATACCTTTACCATAAGTTTTATCTCCAGATATAATTGTCCGACCGACCAATCAGCCGGCTTCATCTTCGTTGTCGTCCTCTTTGCCGTCGATAACCTTGATAACTTCCTCGGCCTGCTTGAGAACAGAATCGCTCTTGGTGCTCGAAATAACCCTCTTCAGCATATCCTTGCTCTCTTGAGGATGCTCTTTGCAAATCCCCTCGGCTATTCTCACAACCGCAACCTCCGCCTCGCGGAAAAGCTCTTTATCAGCAAGATACTCCGCAGCCATCGTAAGCGAATCGACGCTCGCCGTGCTCGAAAGCCCCGAAATCACGCGCCGTTTCTCCATCGCATCCGGCGCCAACGACATCGCCTGCCTGTACATCGCGATAGTCTCGCTCGCCGGTCGTTTGCTCTCAAGGCCCAGCAGCCGAACAAATCCGCGAAGAGCAAGAATCTTATGCAACTGAATCTTCGACCCTTGAGCCGCCGCCTGCAAATCAGCCACAGGCTCGCCCGTAGGCCACATACTCAAAGCCCGAATAGCCGCCGCCTGCTCGTCAGCTTCCTTACCGCTCAGCCCCTTTCGCAGGACAGCCAAAGCGCTATCGTCTCCGATCCTGCCCAAGGCAATCAAAAGAGAGCATCGCGCCTTAATATCCTTAACCGAAGGCAACTTCGCCAAAACAGCAGCCGCCTGCTGGTCCTTTTTCGCAATCTTATGCGCCACGGCGGCAACCGCCTTCTCGCCCTCGGTGCGGTCCGACGGACTCTTAACATTGATAAGCAAATCCACCAGCGCATCGAGATTCTCCTGCTTCGCTATCGCTGCGAGAACCTTGAACGATTCGACCCGAACCTTGCGATCCTCATCCTTCGCCGTCTTCAAAAGCGTCTCGACCCCCGCATAAACGTTCCGCTCGCCCAGGCTCGTTATCAACTCGACCCTGGTATTCGCCTCAGCTTTGCCGATACCCTTTATAATCGCCTCGTCCACGCCCTCTCCTCGCAAGCGATACAAGCTCTCGCGCGCCGCTTTTTGCTCATCGCCCCTCGTCGCTGCGGCCACGTCCGCCAGCATCATTACCGTCGAAGCATCGCCCAATTGCCCCAGAGCCTTCAAAGCCCCCTCCCGAACAGCCGAATCAGCAGCCTTGGTAGCCGCAATAACGGCATCGATCGCCGCCTTATCCCCGCGATCGCCCAGCACAGCAAGTAACTGAACCTGGCTCGCCGCCGAAAGGCCCGGCAGCTCCCTGGCAAGAGCCTTGGTAACCTCGGCCCCCTCCATATCCTTAACCATCGCAATTGCAGCGGTCTGCATCTCCTGGTCGTCGCTCTTGAGAATCTCAAGAACAATATTGATAGGGTTATCCTCGCCTTCCTCGCCGCCGACCGCACAAAGCCCGAATGCGCCTAAAAGAAGAAACGCCAATAAGCCTGCAAATATACGCTTTTCTTTCATCGAATGTTCTTACCGCCGACCGCCCGAACCGATAACGCCGCGCAAAGCAGCATCGCGGATAGGCTGCGGCATACCTTCCTTCTGCAGCGACATATAGATCGCCCTGGCCTCGGTCTTGTTGCCGTTCTTGACCATCGCATCGGCACACTTGAGATAAGCATCCAGCACGCACAACTGCACCTTCCCGCTCGCAGTCTTCGAGGCCTCGGCCAGCGCCGCGCAAGCGGTCTTATCTGCAATCTCACCCAGCGCCGCAGCGGCTGCGGCAGCGAGGGTCTCATCCGAATCGCCCAGCAGTTCGGCAATAGCAGGCGATGCGCTTACTTCGGCCCGCTGGCCCAGCGAATTGACGATGCCGACCTTCGCCTTACCCTCAGCCTTCGGCAGCGCCTCTAACAAAGCACTCGCCGCCGCACGGCCTGGTATCCGCTCCAAGGCGTAACGAGCCATATCGGAGGTCTCCTCGCCAGTCAGCATCTTGCCTAAAGCCGCGACCGAAGCATCCGTGCCGATGACGCTCAATTGCCTGCACGCAAACTGCTTGCCCGCACGCTTGGCGTCCGAATCGAGCACGCCCAAAAGACCCTGCTCGATCTTCGCCGTCTCAGCCTTGTTGCCGTGCGCCTTCTTTATGGCTTCGGTTATTTCGGTCAGCGCCGCTCGGCTCTGACCCCAATCATAAGTCTTCACATTATCGAGCAATTGTTGTTCCATTTCTATTTCCCTTTCCAGAGCTAAAACTTAGCGTTTCGGTTTCGGTTTCGTATCAACTTTGTAATCGCCAAAGGCGAATTGAATGCCCGCCAGATAATGCTGCATAATCGCAGCGTTGTACATGATTTCGTTGTTATGGCCCAGCGAACAGTAGAACACCCGTCCCTTGCCAACGGTCTTGACCCAGCTAATACCCGTATCCGCATCGCTCGGCTCCAATGCCTTCGACTTCGTCGCCTCATCGCTCATATCAAGGCTCATCAAGACAAGCTGCTTGCTCCGCGAATATAAAGGCGGCTCCGTGCGATAAATCTCATCATTTATCTTAAAGCCCTTGCCTTTGAAGGCGGCCATTAGCGGATGGTTCGGCTCGTCGATCTTAATAGCCCAGGTCCCGTCGCCGCCCCAGGGATGGCCGGTGAAATTCCCACCCATCATCTCTTCGCCCTCGGGCCAATTCTTGAAGTTATCCGTAGCAGCGTGAACGCCCACAATACCCTTGCCGCTTTTCATAAAATCCAGCAAAGCCTCGCACCGCTCAGGCGTCTCTTTCGGATCGAACTTTAGCCCAGTCGTATTGTTCAGGCAGATCGCGTCGAACTGCTTGAGCTTCTCAGGCGTGAAATACGAGTAATCGTCAGTAACAACAACATCGTAAAGCCCGGTCTTCTTGCCTATCTCCTCCATCGCCCGGTTCACCACGGGTATCGAACCATGGAAGAAGCCTTCGCAGCGCCAGAAGACCAGCATCTTTCGACGAGGCGCCTCGACAGCCCCCTTCGCAGGAATCGCAGCTTTGATTTTCTCAATCTCATCGGGCTTCAATTCACGTAGTTTTGCAGGCGATTCGGCCCGCAAGCCGCTCGCCGGCACCGACAAGCAAAGCATGCAAACAACCGCTATGCCCATTACTCCGATCTTTCGAAACATCTTTGCCCCTTTCACTTACTTGCAAACAGTGTCAACTCTTTTTCTTCGAGTCCACCGTCCGACACGCCCAAATAATCAATAGTAAATAATCAATCTCACAAGTGCCACGGCGCACGCATCGACCGCGAAAGCAGCCGATTTGCCGCATCGTTATCATCGAACAATTCCTTGTCCGGATCCCATTTCAATTTAGCCTCCGTCAGCATCGCAATCTCGCCGAGCAGGCCCACGCTAATAGACCGATGCCCAATTTCGGCCGGAGCAATCGGGGCCTTCCGGCTCTTCACGCAATCCAGGAAGTTCTGCTTATGGTCCCGGCTCTTGTACAATTGCACCTCGTCGGGACCGATAACCTCGTTTAGAACACTCGCAGGATCGGACTCAATATGTCCGCGAAGAACGTAAACCGACCCCTTGTCGCCGTACCATTTCGTACCATGCGGAATCTGCTTATCATCGGCCACCGTCATTATCATCCCGTTGGCGTATTTGCATGTAAATTTATATGTTATTGGAACATCATATATCCCGTCTTTCGGATACTCGCCCTTGCCCTCGATCTCGACAGGCCCGGTTCGCTCGGTGTCCATGCCCCAGTGCGCGATATCGATATGATGGCCCGCCCAGTCGGTGAGTTGACCGCCCGAATAGTCCATCATCCATCGCCAGTCCCAGTGCATGATGCCCCGATACGGCACCCACGGTGCAGGCCCGAGCCACCAGTCCCAGTCAACGCCGGGCGGCACCGGCTGGACCTCCTTAACGTCCGAGCCGCCGCCTGTTGGCAGCCCGACCTCGACCTTTTCTATCTTCCCGATCCGGCCGTTGCGAACCAACTCGCACGCATGATGAAAATTCTCCTCAGAACGCTGCTGACTGCCCGTCTGCCATACAATCCCGTACCGCTTCACCGCTTCGCACATTGCCCGCCCCTCACGAATCGTGCGGGCAAAAGGCTTTTGAGCATGAATATCAAGCCCGGCCCGAGCCGCAGCTATCGCGGGAATAGAATGCCAATGGTCCGGCAGAGCCAAAGCAACAGCGTCGAGGTCCCCCCGGCCGATCAGCTCGCGAAAATCAAGATAAGTCGCGCAGTCGCTATTGCCGTTCTTCTTATCGACAATCGCCTTCGCATTATCGCGGTGGCCCTTATCGACATCGCAAACCGCCATATACTGCACTTCCTTCTTATTCAGGAACCCTTGCATATCGCCGGTCCCCATACTCCCAACGCCTATCGAACCCATCACAACGCGGTTACTCGGCGCCACGCTCCCGGCATTGCCCAACGCCGACGAAGGCACAACATAAGGGAAAGCCATCGCCCCGGCCGCCATACCGGTAGCACGCCTGAGAAACCCCCGTCGATTTAGCCTTTTCGTATTCATAACCAATACTCCAGAAACTCTGTCAAATACCGTTCAATTCACGTTCATAACTCATAATCAATGTCGAATATCCGCCCTTGGCGGAGTATTTAGCGCCGCGTTTCACGCGGGATATTTTCTGCCAACCGGTGCCCAAAAGACCCGCGCGCTCCATGCCAATAACAAAATGTAGGGTGTGCAACTTGTTGCACACGCGGTAACTTTCCATAATAAATTCTAAAGGCCCGCCCGGCTGCAAAACCGGGCAGGCCTATGTTCTATCTTGACTCTTTGTCAAAAGCCGAGTCGAAGGCAACCTGCGAAGGCTTGAAATCGACGCTTTTGACGAAATCGCACGCCTCCTGGGCCCCGTGCTCGCGGTCCATTCGGCTGTCTTCCCACTCGACCGACAGAGGACCCTGGTAGCCGACATCGTTAAGAGCGACGATAATCTCCTCGAAATCGATATCGCCGTGCCCCAATGAGCGGAAGTCCCAGAAACGACGCGGATCGGCAAACTCAGTGTGTCCCCCGAATACGCCGACGCTACCGTCGCCATGGCCCCACCAGGCGTCCTTCATATGCACATGGAAGATACGATCGCCAAACGTGCGGATGAACTTCACATAATCGACGCCCTGATAACCAAGATGACTCGGGTCGTAATTGAAGCCGAAAGCCTTGTGGTTTCGAAGCGCCTCAAGCGCACGTTGTGCAGAGGCGATGTCAAACGCAATCTCGGTCGGGTGAACTTCGAGAGCAAACTTCACGCCGAGGTCCTTATAGGCGTTAAGGATAGGCCTCCACCTTTTTGCGAATTCTTTGTAGCCCGCCTCGATTGCATCGGGCGATACCGGCGGAAAAGAATAAATGTAATGCCAAATTGAGCTGCCCGTAAACCCGTTGACTACGCCCACGCCCAGATTCTTGGCCGCCTTGCCGGTGTCAATCATCTTTTGAGCCGCCCGCTTGCGAACGCCCTCCGGCTCTCCGTCTCCCCAGACATCTGCAGGCAGGATTGCCTTATGACGTTCGTCAATATTGTCGCAGACCGCCTGACCGACCAGGTGTGACGAGATCGCAAAGACTTTAAGCCCATGCTTTTTCAGCAGATCGCGTTTGGCCTTGCAGTAACTCCTGTCCGACAGTGCCTTATCAACCTCGAAGTGGTCGCCCCAGCAGGCCAATTCAAGGCCGTCATAGCCCCAGTCCGCCGCCTTTTCCGCCAATTTCGCCAGCGGCAAATCGGCCCATTGCCCCGTAAAAAGTGTTACATCTCGTGCCATTTCAAAATCTCCTTATCAAAATCAGAAGCTTTCCACTGGTCGGCCGCTTCATATTGAAAAAACGCTTGCGACCGGCATTTTATTGCATTTTACTAAATATCGACGACTACTAACATATAAATTCTTGCACCAAATAGACTTAACGCCAAAAACCCCAGGCCCGCGTTCCCGCAAACCTAAAGAGCAACCAACCATTATACACCCCCCTCAACTCCGCCACAACTCAAAACTAAAAACTAAAAACCCCTCAACGACCCGGGCGCCATGAGATATGTTCGAGCGACCTTGACCTTCGAAATATCATCCGCCGCCCCGCAAGCCACAACCATCGAGACCTTCAAAGCAAAATCCCCAATCCTGACAAATTGGCTCGCCATCTACCTCGCAAGCCTGGGCCTCGAAGACATCAGGGGAGACAAGAATCTCAAGCGAATCCAGGCGCAGATACTCGATGCCTTTAACGAAGAGATCTTCCCGAATCAAAAACCGAAAATCAAACACGTCCTCTTTAAGGAATTCGCCATACAATGACCCGAGCCTTTGACAACCTGGCCGCACAGAGAATAAAACAACTGCTCGAATCTGTGGGCGTCGAGTCAATCGAAGAAGCCAGGCAGAATGTCGAGGCCTTCGAACACGACTGGCGCCGGCCTCGATACTTCAGCCGCGACCAACTGATCGAGCTTAAGTGCTTCGCAGAATCCGTCGCCGCCGCCGCATCTGAGAAATTCACTCAATTCTATCATATCGATTTCGCTGTCACGACCGACTCGATCTCGCAACATTTCGCCAACGAATTTATGAGGCGCACTCCGGACGAAAATAATCCGAAATTCTTCCTGCTGTTCGGCAATGCCGCAGCCGAGGGCGGCGAAGACGCCGGCCCATGGGGACTCGTAGGCATACCAGGGAAAACCGCTCTGGCATGGACTACACAATCGCTCGGCCAGTCCGATTCAGATGAAGACCCGGCAAGAAGCTTGTCGCAACTGGAAAGTTCTCTCTTACTGGACATCGCCGCCCTCTTCGTCGAGGCACTTTCCGGTTCCTACGAAAATCACAGTGCCAACATAATCGGACAGATTGTATCAGGACAGTTCCCGCTCGAATTGGAAGACACCAAAGAACTCTGCAAAATTGTGTTCAACACAAAAACTGCAGACTCGCAGGACGACCCTGAAAAAGCATTTCTATTGATGTTCTGCGACAAACTCGAACCCGCCGCCAAGATTATCAGGCAAAACGCTAAAACGATCTCAGCCGAGAACGCATCAAGGGCGATAGCCGAGCATTTGAACAAATTGCCGGTCTCGGTCGCTGTTCATCTCGGCTCGGCATCCATCGCTTTCGGTGATCTAATGAATCTCGCCGCAAACGACGTACTCCTGCTCGATACGAAAGTCAACGAGCCGGTCAGTGTGATTGCCGGCGAACTCGAGCTTTTTCACGCTCTGCCTGCAAAACTGGAAGGCAAATATGCCCTCGCAATCACCGAACCGATAATCACAAAAAGAAGATAAATATGAAAATCGAACGCTAAAACCCGATACTCGGAAGGAAGTGGAAATATGGCAGACGCAGCTCAAGCAGTCGAAGAAAAACAGAACCTGCAGCAAGACTCTCGAACACAGGCACTGAACGTGGAGTTCTCCGAAGTCGCCGAAACCGAAAATAAGGCCAAGGCCGCCAGCATCGACGTACTGCTCAACCTAAACGTGCCCGTAACGGTAATCATAGATAGAACCGAAATATCCGTGCAGCGACTTCTGCAACTCGGGCCGGGTTCCGTCATAAAGCTCGAAAAAAACGTCGGGGAACCCGTCGATTTGTACCTCAAAGACGTTAAGTTCGCCACCGCAACAATCGTAGTGATAGACGACAGATTCGCTGTCAGAATAAAAGAGATACTCGGAACAAATCTCACTCCAGGCTCGCCCGACGCATAAACCGGCATCAGGCAATATCCTAACAGGAGAAAAAAACAGTAATGGCGTTTCCCGAAAAATCAAGCATGGCGATACCGGACACGGACAATATACCGCTCGGCGCACACAGCAACATCATTCTTGCTGTGGCACTGATTACAATTCTCGCCACACTCTTGATCCCTCTGCCAACGCCGCTGCTCGATCTGCTCCTTGCAGTCAGTATCTCTCTGTCCGTCGCCGTACTAATAATCACACTATCCTCGAAGGAAGCGCTCGAATTATCGACCTTCCCCTCGTTATTGCTCTTCGTAACACTCTTCAGACTATCGCTCAACGTCGCCTCGACAAGGCTGATCCTTTTACAGGGCGATGCAGGCAGGATTATACAAACATTCGGCGAATTCGTCGCAGGCGGAAGCTTCGTAGTCGGATTCGTAATCTTCCTGATACTCGTAGTAATACAGTTCATCGTAATAACAAAAGGTTCCGAGAGAATCGCCGAAGTATCCGCAAGATTCACACTCGACGCAATGCCGGGAAAGCAAATGGCAATCGACGCTGACCTGAATGCAGGAATGATTACTGAGGCACAGGCAAATAAAAGAAGAGGAAAAATCGTCAAGGAAAGTGAATTCTACGGGGCAATGGACGGGGCAAGCAAGTTCATCCGAGGCGACGCCAAGGCAGGCATTATTATTACCGCGATAAACATAATAGGCGGAATCGCAATGGGATATTCACGCGGACTGCCCGTCGGAACAGCCATAAAAACTTATTCCATCCTGTCAATCGGAGACGGACTCGTAAGCCAGATACCGTCGATGATAATATCCATCAGCTCAGGCTTCCTCGTCACCAAAATCTCATCAAACCACAGCGTAGGCCAGGACCTCAGCAAGCAGTTCCTAAGAAGCAGCGAGCCGCTGACAATAGCATCGTTCATCATTGCCGCAATGGCTTTTGTGCCCGGACTGCCCGCAGTGCCCTTTCTCATGCTCGCAGCCGGCACCGCCGTAGCCGGACGCATGGCCGCAAAAGCCGCCGGCCCCCAACAAAAAAAGACCGACAACTCAACACAAAAGTCGAATTCGCAAGACCAGCCCGTAGAGGACCTGCTCGACCTCGACAGAATATCCGTCCTCGTCGGAGTCAGGCTAATCTCTCTGGTTGACCCGAGAAAAGACAGTAAAATATTCGACCGAATCGGAGCGCTGAGAAGAAAATTCGCCCGCGAGTTCGGCGTCATAATGCCGCTCGTTCGCCTCAGAGACAATATCAACCTCGACCCGACAACATACGAAATCAGAATCTTCGACCATGTCGTATCAGAAGGACAACTCGAACCGAATATGTTTCTCGCCATGGACGCCGGCAGCGTAAGGGAAAAAATAGGAGGAAGGAAAACAACAGAACCGGTGTACGGACTGCCCGCACTCTGGATCTCACCGAACGACAAGAACAAAGCCGAACTAAACGGATATACCGTCATAGACCCGGAATCAGTCTTCATCACACACCTCTCCGAAACCCTAAAGCAGCACGCAGATGAAATGCTGACCAGAGAAGATGTGCAGCTCCTCGTGGACAGGCTCAGAAAAACGCAGCCTTCTCTCGTCGGAGAAGTCGTAGGCGAACTCGTGCCGATCGGAATACTCCAGCGAGTCCTGAGAAACCTCCTCGCCAACAGAATATCGATTCGCGAACTCGGAACAATACTCGAATCACTCGGAGAACACACTTCAAAAACAAAGAACGCAGAGATACTCACCGAACTTGTCAGGAAAGCATTGTGCAGGACTATTACAGAGCAATACAAAGACCAGGCAGGCAATATCTCGGCAATAACGCTCGAACCGGCCCTCGAACACCAGATGAGTTCGGCCCTGCAGCAGGAAGCCGACCAGCTTAAACTCGCCCTGCCAGCCGACGTTGCAATGGATATAAGCAAGCACATCGCCAAGGCATGGAAGTCCGCCATGGACAAAGGCATAGAAAACATCGTCCTGCTCTGCGATTCGAGACTACGAAGCCCCTTGGCCGCAATGCTGTCCAGAACCGTACCAACCCTGCCCGTGCTCGCTTACGACGAAATTGTCCTCGGAACGGAAATTGTGCCGGCGGAAATCATCTCAATCCGGCAAACATCGCATCTGGAAAATCAAAAAAGGCAACTCGTAGGAGCCGTGCAATAGAGCCTTGAAACTAACTCTAACGCAGCAGAAAGGAAAATAAGATTATGCCATTGAACGTCCGACAGATCGCGGTAAGCTTTGCCGTTATATCATTCTTCGGCATCGCCTTCGTAGCCTGGTTCAGTGGCCTTGCGCCCTTCGCATGCTCGAAAAGAGCAATCACCGGAGCATTGATTGCGTACCTCGCCGCCGCTCTGGCAATCAAACTTATAAACGCCATCTTGATAAACGCGATGGTCGAAAACGAAATGCAGCAGCAAAAGGAAAACACAAGTGCCGGCAAAGACTAAGAGTATCGCAGAACGCCGACTTGCTGAAGGGAGTCGAAGGCATCTCAGATCCGCTGCGCGCACAGCCTACGCAGGACAGAGGAAACAGGTTATAGACCATCAGCAGATTACGGAACTGCTGCCCCTCGTTCACAATATTGTCCGCAAGGCCGTAACATATATAAAACCGCCGCTGTCTTATGAAGACCTTGTCTCGGCCGGAACCGTAGGACTTGTCAGGGCCGCACAAGACTACGACCCCTCGCACCAGGCCGAATTCAAAACTTATGCCTACATCAGAATCAGAGGAGCCGTGCTCGACGAACTCAGAAGATGGTCTTTTGTCCCGGTAAATGTCGATAAGCAAATCCGACAAACACTCCGGGCCGGCATGGAAATCACCGAACAAACCGGACTAACGCCGACAGACGTCCAGTTGGCCGAAAAACTGCAAATACCTATCGAAAAACTGTACGAAATATTCGAAAACGCGCGTGCAAAACATTTTATCTCAATCGATAACTCGCCCGAAGACGCACCCGTCCTCGGAGAATCGCTCGCCGCGCCGAAAACCGGAACTCCGCATGAACTGGCGGAGAAAAAAGAGCTTCTAAACGAACTGGCCAAAGCAATCGCACAACTCGATCAAAGACAACGACAGATTATACTACTCTACTACCAGCAGCAACTGACTATGAAACAGATAGCGGAGGTCTTCGATATCACCGAGCCGAGAGTCAGCCAACTGCACGCGAACGCTTTATTTAACTTGTCACTGAAATTAAGGCAATGGAAAGATGGCGGATAACAATTACAATGTGATACAACCCGTCGAAAACCTGCAAAACATCGCAGGATTGACGCCCGTAAAACAACTAAAAGAGAAAAACCGGCAAAAAGATCGGAACCGGCACAACCGGCAACAGCAGCAAGACCGGGAACAAACGCCGAAAGATACGTTTGAAATGAAACCGGACAATACTACCCGCGAACCGCAAAAGGACACTAATTCCATCGACTACTGCGCCTGAATTCAAGGCCCTTGCAGCACGCAGAGCGAACACGAAAAATGAGGCAATATAATGCTGAAAACAGGAGTGAATATCCTAAAGAGCAGTGACGTTAAAGTCGAAGGCGAATTTCGACTTGAGATCGCCCCGCCAACCGAGCAGTCGCCCCGCCTCCCGGGCAGGGCCGGGGCGGCTGCTCAGGTCCGAATCGTCGAAAAACACCCGGAATATGCCATCATCGAGTTTACCTGCGCCTGTGGAAACAAATCCCATATCAAATGCCAATACGACCAAAACCAATCGACAACAAATCAGGCCGAATAGAAAATGCGAGGATAATAAAATGCCGAACAAAAAAAACAATATGCTCTACATCATCCTTCCCGCACTCGCGATAATCTGCGCAAGCTGCACCGTTGAAAGGCCCATCGAGAGTCTGTTCGCACCGAACCAGACCGACAGAACCGTCGCAAAGGCCGACATGCCCGAAAGATTCCAGGATGCCGCCGGCGGTAGCCCTTCCGCGATCGAATCCGCAATGGAACTCTCGGCTAAATACACAAAACTCGTCGAAGAAACGACTGTACTCAAGGCCGACAACCAGAAACTTACCGAAGAAAATCGACAGCTAAAAGACCGTCTTGGCCCCTGCCAAAACAATTTAACGCAGGCGCAAAAGGAACTCGCCGAGGCAAACGACCTCCTGATAGAAATGCGTATCGAAATGAACGACTGGAAGACAAACATCCTCGGATTCAGAGACGAGATGAGAAATGCCGAAAACGCACAACTCGATGCACTCGTAAAAATACTCGAAGTCCTCGGAGGCCAGGCAAAAACCGAAACGCCCCTCGACCCCAGCATGAAATCTGCAATAACGTCTCCTGGCGACCCCAATCAGGTTCAACCTGCAATCCAGACCGCAACTGCTTCGAAACAACTAAATGGATAGTGAAAGAATGACGCCACCAAACAAAACAATACGATCCGCAGCTCGAACGGCAGCGATCCTGCTCGCCCTTACTCTCACCGCCGGTTGTCGCATCATCTACAGACCTGCGGAAAAAGAACCGGATTACTATTACGTCAATCCGAAAAAAAACCTCCCAACAGTCGGCAAAGTCGTCCTCGTCGAACTCGATAACAATTCGACCTATCCGCAAATCGCCGCAGATGTCACAGATGCCCTCTTCCAGGCGCTCCAGAAAAAACAGGCCTTCAGCGTAACGGCTGTCAGCCAAACCGACCCTGCCTGGCGAAGCCTCCAGATCGATCCGGATGCTCCACACTCATTCGAGCAACTCGCTGCAATGAGAGACGGCTTGAACTGCAATGCCATCCTCGCCGGAACCGTAACATCATACCAGCCATACCCGCACTTAAGCATCGGACTAAGGCTAAAGCTAATCGACCTGGCGGACGGACAACTGCTCTGGGCTTTCGAACAAATCTGGGACACCACAGACAAAACTACTGAAAAAAGAATCAAAGAATACTTCCAGACGCAGATAATATCCGGAATCACGCCATTGCACGAGCAATTGGTCGTTGTAAGTTCCCTGAAATTCGTTAAATTCGTCGCCTATGAGGTCGCAAAAACAATGTAGTCGGGCAATATCCTGAAAATGGAAAACCCCTGGCCGTCGTCAATAAGAAACAAAGACTTTAGAAAAAATTTGAAAAAAAATGAAAAAATATCATAAAGTTTTCGCCAATCCCCGCGATAATAGCTATGAAACCGGAACTATAAGAGAACAAGACTGAAATGATCGATAAAATAGACGCCAACCAGATTAGAGAAACGCTGCAGAAATCCGCCGCACAACTGCCCGACACAAGCACCGCCCGCGTAAACACCCACACGGATGCTTCCCTCCAGACCGATTTCGCACCGCTGATTGAAAATGCCGTCCAACCCCCGCAAACGGATGAACAAGCCGTCCTGCGGGCCATGGAATTGTTAGCATCCGGACAACTCGAAACACCTGAGAACATCGCCGCCGCCGCCCGGAACATAATAGAATTCGGCATTTAGAGTTCTTTGAAATGAATTACGATATCCAAAGGCAGGCCAGGGAAGGCCGTTACAAAGCCTTGCACGGATTCTGAAACTCGGCGAGGAAACGCGTACAACTGGCCCCCACCAGTTATCCCCCTCGCCGTTTTTTTTCTTCATATTCGACCACGCCCAAGCCGAATTGCTCCGGATGGCCCGATAATGAAAACCGCAAGCTCTATTCAAGCCAAATTCAAACAGCTAAGGCGATACCTCAAAGATTTGGTCTGGCCGCCCCCCCCTTACAATCGATGATTACGCAAAAAAGTCAAGAGCAAGCCCTGCAGCACTCTCCCCGAATGGAGCCTTCACCGCATCAGGCCCAAACGCCCAGCCCCTCGAATCACTCGAACGCTCGAATCCCGCATCTGCAGCGCCGACACCGACATCCCCCGAGCCAACGCTATCGCCCCGACCTGCGTTCGATAGGCCATCGCCCCTACTGAAAGGAACCGACCGGACAACCCTGCATGGAATTCTTTTCACCAATTCGTCATACCCCCATTCGCCTTTATTATAGCAAATTCGATACGACAGGTCAACGAAAATCCCCCGCCCCCGCCCACAAAACGCCCCCTCTCACCGCCAATCCCCCCCCTGAACTCGCCCGATAAAGGATATTATAGGCCCCATGGGTCCCTTGCGGGGATGGCCGAGGCCGAATTTTTAATGGACACCGTCGAACAATTCAATAGAATCACGTATGTTTAGTCATGATCGTATTGTTCTGAATTGTCCGAAAGGGCTCCGCTAATGCAAATCATCGCTCATTGCCCCGCCTGCGGCCGACGACGAATACTCGACGAAACCGCCGCCGACAGAAGGATAAAATGCCAAAACTGCCGGAAGCTATTCAGAATACCGAAACTCGAAGAAATGCCAAACGCAACCGAAGCAATCAAAACGGCAAAAGGCGCAATCTACGTCGATGAAAAAGGGAAAACATACGGCTGAAATCCCCCCGCCTAAACACCAATACTCGCGAACAAAAAACCCGAACCAAAATCAATCTATCGAATTTAGAACGAGTAACTATCCGAGCCTTCCACTTTCCCGGTATCAGTCGGCATCTTGGCCCCGCCCGGCAAAGGCGCCGGCTCGCCCTTACCCTCAAGCTCACTCAGACCTTCTCTCTCCGGGATAGCCGGCTTCACCGGCGCGATGCCCAGAGCCTTCTCAATACGCCCCATCCTCCCGGATAGACCCCTCAGTTGCCCATCGATCGAGTCAAGCTTTCGCACCACGCTCTTCAAATCCGTCTCGATACCGCCCAGATTACTCTCGCTCAACGTCATATACCGCTCCATCAGCCGCTCGTAGGCGTCTATCGCCCGCGCCGCATCGCTCCTGTATTCGGGAAGGCGTATCTCAGGACGAATCTCATACCTTCTCGAATCGCCCTCAATGACATCCGAATACCACATCACCGCCCCCAAAACCAGCAGGACAGTAACTATGCCGAATAAGCCCTTACGAGTTTTCATCGAATCCATATCATTCATAACGCTGCTCTCCAGAGACACATATCTATCATATTTATCGACAGAACAAACCTACTCTAAACCAGATATTCGCAACAATATTCGCATCCCGCCTGCAAACCACCAAACCCATCCATCCGAAAACTCTCCGCCCGCCACCTCTCGTCAAGGAGCAACGCCGCGAGCAGACCCGCCAGAACTCATAATTCTACCAAAACCATCCCTGGAAAACAACCGCGCACCCGGTAAAATCAGCACATTCAGCCCGGCAATCGCTGTTTTACGACCAATTATATCGAACGGCTAAATATGGGTTTCGACACAATAGACTGGATTGTAATAGCATCATACTTCGCAATCATAATGGGAATTGTAATCTGGATAATGAGGCAGCGACAGCAATCGTCAACAGACTACTTCCTCGCAGGAAGAAACATGCCATGGTTCGTTATCGGAGCTTCCATATTCGCTTCCAATATCGGCTCGGAACACATCGTGGGTCTCGCAGGCCAGGGAGCGACCAGCGGAATGGCAATGGCCCATTGGGAACTCCACGCATGGTGCGTAATACTGCTCGCATGGATATTCGTGCCCTTCTACTACCGCTCCAGGGTATTCACAATGCCGGAATTCCTCGAAAAACGATTCAACCCGGCCTCAAGATGGATACTATCGATCGTATCGCTCGTAGCATACGTCTTCACAAAGGTATCAGTAACAGTATATGCAGGCGGAATCGTATTCAAGGTGCTCCTGCCGGAAATTCGCTGGGAAATCACTAATACTATCGTACTCGACGCATTCTGGATCGGAGCGCTATTGACAGTCACCCTAACCGGAATATATACCGTCCTCGGCGGCCTGCGAGCAGTCGTCTATACTGATACTATCCAAACCGTTATCCTGTTGGTAAGCTCATTCTTCATTACCGCAATCGGCCTGGATTATGGAACCGTAGCCGGAAGAATCGCACCCAACAAGGCCACATTCCGCAGAACCGCAACAGACGACTCGATAACAGAAGCACTCGGAAATTACATGGGATGGGAAGTCTATCGCCACGAATAGAAACCATCGGTGTTTTGCTGGTTTGCGCTGACCAATAACGACCTCAGTCGCTAACTGAGGATATTGAGTTTTGGGTTGACAAGAATTGGTCCTGTGCATATCCTACAACAAGTATGAACTGGCAAATTGTAATATCCTGTAACATCGGAACTTAAAATCTGTATCCAATAAAGGCTACGAAGGTGACAAATACCCAAACACTTGAGAACGCTAAACGAAACAAGATTCAAACCGATGATTTGGCAATCCATAATTGGTATCAGTTCATCCTCGGATACCCCCCCCATTTGGTGAGGGAGTATATCGAAAGGTTTGATTTAGCCGACGACAACATCGTCCTTGATCCATTCTGTGGAACAGGCACCACGCCGGTCGAAGTCGCAAAAAACGGAATTTCGTGCTTCGGTTTGGAGGCTAACCCTATAGCAGTTCTTGCATCCAAAGTCAAAACGTATGCAGCCTATGACCCGCAGATGCTGCGCGAGTATTTGGCCTGGATATACTGTTCGATGAAGGCTTCATATCAATATCACAGGATACCCGAACCACAGGAATACCTCTTTACTTATGAAACAGAACTCACACAACTTACCATCAAGGATGAGATAAACCTGTCCGAACAACAGAAAAAAGTCATCCCAACAGGGTTTATCTCTCCGAAACCTTTGCAGAAAGTCCTCATAATCAGGGAAATAGTGCGGAATATCAGCGACCCGACTGCGAGAGATTTCTTTATGATTGCGCTTGCTGCCTTCATTGTAAAGGAAGCAGGCAACATCAGATTTGGCCCGGAAATCGGCAAAACAAAGCCGAAGGTTGATATAGAATCTATCCGAGCATTTACAAACGTCGTCGAGAGGATGATAGCCGATGTGGAGAAAACATCATTTCTTCAACAAGCACAGATCATCTCCGGTGACGCAAGAGAAGTCGATAAGTATCTACCCGGAAACCTGAATGCAAGAATAGACGCAATCATCACGTCTCCCCCTTACCCAAACGAAAAGGATTATACACGCAGCACCAGACTGGAAAGCGTCTTGCTCGATTTCATCCGCGACAGAAAGGATTTAAGAGCCATCAAGAATAAACTCCTTCGCAGCAATTCACGAAATGTCTTCGTGGCCGATACCGATAGTCAGTACATACAAAAATTCTCAAGGATAACCGCCATCGCGGATGAGATTGAGAAAAAAAGACTCGATCTCAAAAAGACGTCGGGTTTCGAAAAACATTATAACAAGATTGTGCTGCATTACTTCGGAGGAATGTACAGGCATTTCAAGACACTAAAGCCGTTCCTTGCCCCGAACTGCAAACTGGCGTATGTGGTCGGCGATCAGATGTCTTTTTTTCGGGTCCATATTCCCACCGCGGAACTACTGGCGGAAATTGCTGACTCGCTCGGTTACAATATCAATGACATAGAGCTGTGGCGAACAAGAGCCGCAACCGCAACCAAAATGCAAATAGACGAAAATGTCCTTATTCTTGAAAATAAATAGGAAGGCATCATGGCGGACAATACGAATTTGGCGGACTACGACAAAATAATCGCTGCTTTATTTAGGCAAAAGTACAAGTCGAGCAAAACAAAAGATGAATTGGGTTTTACCAAAGACGAATTAGTGCAAACAGCACGAAAGTTGAAGTTAGACCTGAGAAATCCACCTGACGTTGTGTACACTTACCGCACGCGAAAAGCATTGCCGGACGCGATTCTGGCTGCCGGGAACTAGATACTGGTGCCAAAAGGGAAGGGGAAGTTCTCGTTTGCGAGAACTACAAGAGCGCCTTTTATCAAGATTCAACAAGGTCTTGCCCACATAGAAATCCTGAACGCTCTGCCCGAGATCGTCCAAAAATATACGGCAAACGACGAACAGGGCCTCTTATCCACATTAAGATATAACCGGCTGATCGACATATTCACAGGTGTAACATGTTTTCACTTACAGTCACATATTCGAACAACAATCTCAGGGGAGGGACAAATCGAAATAGACGACTTATATGTGGGAGTGGATGAAGACGGAGTAGAGTATATCCTTCCAACCGAAGCAAAAAGCCCCGATGATCGCGATAAATTAGGATGGTTTCAGGTCGCCAATCTTGTGAAATTCGCCGCCCAGTATTTTCCACATCTCAAATGCCGAGCAATAGCAGCAAAGCCTATGGGTAACAATGCAGTCTGCCTTATCGAATTTGATGATGAAGCCGATTATGAAAGGATAGGAATCAAGAATATAAAACTTTATAAACTCGTCAGGGAAAACAAATAACTCCTGGTTTCTGAAAGCCTATCGACCACTGAAGGGCAAAGGCGTTACACATCATTTGTCCAGCTTGCTCTCTGCTTGTAACATGCCGATACTGCCAAAATGGCACATACGTCAAACCGCTCCAACGCCCTAACCATCTGTAACAGAACAACTTACAATTTTCCCAACGCCCCGGCACGCTGTTTGCTCGTTTACTTGTAGAATTAACAAGACAAGAATACTTTTGCGCGCATGTAAAGTGAGACGATACCGATGAAATTCGACAAATTCACATTAAAGGCACAGGAAGCGCTCGCCACCGCTCAGCAGATCGTATTGGCCAAATCGCACACCGTCCTAACGCCCCTCCATCTGCTAAGCGCGATATGCGCCGACAACGATGGAATGGCCGCGATGGTCCTGAAGAAGATAGGAGCCAACGTATCGAGAGTAAAAGAAATGACCGAAAGCGAGCTTAACCGCCTGCCGCAGGGAACATCCCCGGCCGGAGCACAACTCATGCCCGACCCTGTTCTCGCCCAGGTCGTCCTCGACGCACAAAACAGAGCCGACAAAATGGGCGACGACTACCTCAGCGTCGAGCACCTCCTCATATCGCTCGCCTCGATCCAAAGCGACGCCAAAGAACTGCTCAGCCTAAACTCGATAACCCCCGACCAAATCGAAAACGCACTCAAAGACATCCGAGGCGGCCAAAAAGTCACCGACGAAAGCCCCGAAGCAAAATACAAGGCGCTCGAAAGATTCGGCATCGACCTGCTCGAAATGGCCCGAAAAGGAAAGCTCGACCCCGTAATAGGCAGGGACGAAGAAATCAGACGCTGCATGCAGGTCCTCAACCGCAGAACAAAAAACAACCCGGTCCTCATAGGCGAGCCGGGCGTCGGAAAAACCGCAATCGTAGAAGGACTCGCACAGAGAATCAACGCGGGAGACGTCCCAACAGGCCTGCAGAACAAGAAAATCATAGCGCTCGACATGGGCTCGCTGATAGCAGGAACAAAATTCCGAGGCGAATTCGAAGACCGCCTAAAAGCAGTACTAAAAGAAGTCATCGCAGCCGAAGGCCGGATAATACTATTCATCGACGAACTGCACACCGTAGTCGGCGCAGGAAAGGCCGAAGGAGCCGTCGATGCAGGCAACATCCTAAAACCATCCCTCGCACGGGGGGAACTGCGATGCATCGGGGCGACCACCATCGACGAATATCGAAAATACGTCGAAAAGGACGCCGCACTCGAACGACGATTCCAGCAAATCCTCGTCGATCCCCCCTCCGTCGAAGAGAGCATCGCAATACTCAGAGGCCTCAAAGGCCGCTACGACACCCACCACGGCGTCCGAATCGCAGACGCAGCGCTCGTCGCAGCGGCGACCCTCTCGAATCGATACATAACAGACCGCTGGCTCCCGGACAAAGCAATCGACCTCATCGACGAAGCGGCATCCAAGCTCAGAATCGAAAACGATTCGGTTCCCGCCGAACTCGACGACATCAGAAGAAAAATTATCCAACTCCAAATCGAACGAGAAGCGCTCAAAAAAGAATCCGACAAGGCAAGCGCCGAAAGCCTCGCAAACACGGAAAAGCAGCTCGCAGACCTCCAGGCTCGCGACCGGGAACTGACCGCCCGCTGGGAAAATGAGAAAGGCGATATCGATCACATCAAAAACCTGAAAGAACAACTCGAACAAGCACATAACCGCTTCGATGAAGCCCAGCGAAAGGGCGAACTCGAAACCGCCGCAAGACTGAAATACGAAACAATCACAAACCTCAAGAAAGACATCGAAGAAAAAGAAGCAGCCCTGACCCAAAAAGGAAACGGCAAAATAATCCGAAACGAAGTCACAGAAGAGCACATAGCCCAGGTGGTCTCAAAATGGACGGGCATACCCATCGCCAGACTATTAAGCGGCGAGCGCAACCGCCTGATGAAAATGGAAGACCGAATCCGGCAACGCGTCGTAGGCCAGAACGAAGGCGTAGCCGCACTCTGCAATGCAGTCCGCAGAAGCCGCTCGGGACTCGGCGACCCGAACCGCCCGATTGGAACATTCCTTTTCCTCGGCCCCACCGGAGTCGGAAAAACGGAACTATCCAAAGCGCTCGCGGATTTTCTCTTCAACGACCCCCAGGCCATGGTCCGAATCGACATGAGCGAATTCATGGAGCCGCACTCAATCGCCCGCCTAATCGGCTCCCCGCCCGGATACGTCGGTTACGAAGAAGGAGGCCGGCTAACAGAAGCCGTCCGCCGCAAACCCTACTCCGTAATCCTGCTCGACGAAATCGAAAAGGCACACCCAGACGCATTCAACGTCCTCCTCCAGGTCTTCGACGACGGCAGGCTAACAGACGGAAAAGGAAGAACCGTAGATTTCAAAAACACCGTCATAATCATGACGAGCAACCTCGCAAGCTTCGAGATTCAGGAGCTGACGGAGAATTTGGGAGCCGACTGGGAAATAGAAGCACACGTCAAAGACGTGCTAAAGCAGGTATTCAACCCCGAATTCCTCAACCGCATCGACGAAATTATCGTATTCCACATGCTAACGAAAGAAAACCTCGCAAAAATCGTCGATATCCAGCTCGGATACCTCGCAGACCGACTCGAAGCAAGAAATATCCGCCTCGAATTCACAGACGCCGCCCGCACACAAATAATAGATGAAGGAAATGTTTTTATTTATACCGTAACAACAACAACAAGCGCCGCAAAGCTAAACCTGCGACCGCCCTTTACGACCTTCGAGCAACGAAACACCTTTACCACCGTATCCTCTAAAGGCTTTTCTTCCTGGTCGGATAGTTTTACCGTTTCAACAGCCAATTCTTTATCTCCAATCAATCTGCCGCAATATTAGAAGACCAGCCCGGTCTTCTTTGCCGCTTCGGCAAGAGCCTTGACCCTGCCATGAAATTTATATTGATTCTTATCAAAACACACGCACTTAATACCGACGCCCAAAGCCTCTTTCGCAATCGCCTCGCCGATAACCGCAGCAGCCTTCTTATCACCGCCTTTGGCAGTCTGCTCGCGAAGCGCCTTCGTCCTGGTGCTCGCAGAGGCAAGCGTAACCCCAACCGTGTCGTCAATTATCTGGGCGTATATATGCCTGTTCGATCGAAAGACCGACAGTCTCGGACGCTCCCGAGTCCCGGAAACCTTCTTTCGCACATGATACCTGCGTCTGCGTGTAGCTTTTCTTATCTTCTCAGTATTCATAAAAACACTATCCCAACTATGCCGATCCGGAAGCAAATGCCTTGCCGACCTTGCGTCGAACATGTTCATCAGCGTAGCGGATACCCTTTCCCTTATAAGGTTCCGGCGGCCTGATCGCTCGAATCTCAGCGGCGAACTGCCCGATTACGCACTTATCCGCACCAGAAAGCGAAAACTTCGCCGGCACATCATTACCCCGTGTAGCGGGCACATCAATATTCACTTTAACTCCCTTGGGGATCGGCAAGTCCACCGAATGGCAGTAGCCGACCTGGAAGGAGAGTTTTCCATTTTGCTCTTTGAGATTGTATCCCGTGCCGAATATCTGCATCTGCTTCTCAAAGCCCTTGCTCACGCCCGTAACCATATTGGCTATCAGAGCACGCATTGTTCCGTGCAGTTGCTTGCTCTTGCGGTCCTGAGGTTTATCGTTCTCGACAAGCACCTGCGCATTAGCAGCATCGATCTTGACTTTAATCAGCGGATGGCGCTCCATATCGAGCGTGCCCAGCGGCCCCTTAACCTTGATATTAAGGCCCTTCTGCTCGACCGTAACGCCACTCGGAATTTCAACAGGTTGTTTTCCTATTCGACTCATTTAGCTAACCGTACAAAGAATTTCGCCGCCTATATTCGCTTCGCGGCAATCATTATCACTCATTACGCCTTTACTCGTTGACACAATCGCTATACCCATACCGCCAAGAACACGCGGCAAATCACCAACAGCGGAATATACCCTGCGTCCGGGCTTGCTCGTGCGAGTTATTTCGCGGATAACCGAGCCGCCGTCCTGGTCGTATTTAAGGTTTACCCGGATAATTCCCTGACAGCCGTCGTCAATCCGGTCATAATCCAGGACATAGCCCTCTTTCTTAAGCACATTCGCTATGCCGAGACAGAGGTTCGAACTCTTAATATTAACCTGCTCTCTGTTTATTCTCACAGCGTTGCGAATCCGTGTGAGCATATCAGCTATTGGATCACTCAAAGTCATAATCAGTTATCTCATATCTTA
This sequence comes from Sedimentisphaerales bacterium, assembly GCA_041322395.1. GTDB lineage: Bacteria > Planctomycetota > Phycisphaerae > Sedimentisphaerales > Anaerobacaceae > JAFGCD01. Next base: position 288,757 of record JBGLNQ010000001.1, on the reverse strand, counting down.
TAATTTGTTTCTTGAACTTAACCCGGCTTCGCCGGTAACCTGGGTTTTTTATACCACTAAGTATCTCGTATTGCGTTCAGGATAAAACCCCCTCCCTTACGGTCGGGGCTTGTTACTTCACTTTAGCTCACTTCACTATCACCAACTGGCTTTCCTGACTCCGGGTATCTTTCCCTCGTTGGCCAGAGTTCTAAAACAAATGCGGCAAACCTTGAATTTACGATAAACAGCTCTGCTCCTGCCGCAAAGCTGGCAACGTCTATACTGTCTGACGCGAAACTTCTGCTTCTTCGCCGCCTTGTTTACAAGTGCTTTGGTTGACATCCAAACGCTCCAAATTCCGTGTTTCTATCCAGCCCTTAAACCCGGCCCTGATCATCGAGATTCTTGAACGGCATCCCAAACAATTGAAGCATCTTACGAGCTTCGTCGTCCGTATTCGCCGTCGTCACAAACGTTATATTCATACCCTGCTGAAACTCTATCTTAGCAGGGTTGACCTCTGGAAAAATGCTCTGCTCGGTCACGCCCATCGAGTAATTGCCTCTGCCGTCGAAACTCTTCGGATTCAAACCGCGAAAGTCCCTAACACGCGGAATTGCCAGGTTGATGAGCCTGTCCATAAACTCGTACATCCGAACGCCTCGAAGAGTTACCTTAAGCCCCGTTTCGTTGCCCTCGCGGACTTTGAAGTTCGAAACGCTCTTCTTCGCCTTGCAGACAACCGGCATCTGACCGGAAATCATGGTAAGATCCTTCTTGCCCAACTCCAAAAACTTCTTGTCAAGAGTCGCCTTGCCAATACCCATTGAAACAATAACCTTCTCCATCTTGGGCACAGCCATAGGATTCTTATAGCCAAACTCCTTCTTCAACTCGGAGACAACCTTTGACTTGTACAAATCTCTTAAGCGCGTCATCAAACACCTTGCATTACAACTTCTAAGCTCTAATCTCTTGTCAAAAACAACTATTCATCTTCCGACGATCTCATATCTCGTGTCCGTCGGCGAAGACACGTTTCTTCCTGCCTTCCTTATTAACCTTGAACCTCACCCTGCCGCCCCGCGAACTCTTCGTATTCACAGGCAGCACATTGCTGATATGGAGGGGCTGCTCGATATTAATCCTGCCGCCCTGCGGATTTTTCCGAGAGGGCCTGACATGCTTCTTGGCAATATTGATCCCCTGGACCACAACCAGGCCCTTGTCGGGCATGACTCGCAACACTCGCCCCTTTGAGCCCTTATGCGCCCCGGCTATAACCTCGACAGTATCGTTTTTCTTTACATGTAACGCCATTTTCGTCTGCACCTATAATCACGCCCGGCGGTCTTTATACGACCTCGCCGGCCAGTGAGATAATTTTCATATAGTTCTTTTCACGCAACTCTCGGGCAACCGCACCGAAAATTCGCGTTCCTATCGGGTTCCCGTCGGCGTCAATCATAACCGCAGCATTGCTGTCAAATCTTACATAGCTGCCATCCGACCTCTTAACAGGGCTCTTCGTGCGAATGATTACGCATTTGTGAACCTTCTTGTCGTCCAGCTGGCAAGTAGGCAACGATTTTTTTATTGCAACGCAAACAATGTCCCCCACGCTGGCGACGGTCCGTCTGAACTTGCCTCGGGACCCGCCCTTTCCGAGGACCCTAATGCACAACGCCGACTTGACACCTGAGTTATCGGCAATGTCCAACATTGTCTCTTGTTGAATCATATTGTTATCTCGTCGTCCGTATTACCTGTCGCAAATATCGATTCGTGTTCTGGCCGCTTTTTGAACAATCTTCAAAAGCCGCCAACTCTTGCTCCTACTGTGAGGCCTGCACCCGGCGATCTTAACCAAATCGCCCACGCTGCTCGCATTCTGCTCGTCGTGCACGCTGATTTTCATCATCCGCTTGACGTACTTGCCGTACCGCGGATGCTTGACTTTGTACTCGATTGCAACTTTCACGGATTTATCGCCGCTGTTGCTGACAACCACCCCGGTTAAAGTTTTAAGTTTCCGGTCCTGCATACTCGATTCCCGATCATCAATTACGTTCGGCAAAACGTCAGTTAGCTTCTCGCATAATAGTTTTTATTCTCGCAATGTCCCGACGGACATTGATAACAGCCCTGGAGTTTTCCAGCTTCTCAGTAACCGCCTGCGCCCGCAAATCAAACAAGCGCCTCTGCTGCTCTTCGAGCTTCGCGGCAAGTTCGTCCTGGCTCATTTCACGGTAATGCCCTGCTTTCATCTCAACATCCTACTTACAACGCATGTCTTCGTTTTACAAATCTGCATTTTACAGGCATCTTATGCGCCACTCTGAGCAGCGCCTGCTTGGCGACATCCTCCTCAACGCCGCCGATCTCGAAGCACACAGTGCCGGGCTTTACTCTGGCAACCCAAAACTCAGGCTCGCCCTTGCCTTTGCCCATCCGCGTTTCCAGCGGCTTCGAACTAATCGGTTTATGCGGAAAGATTCGGATATAGACCTTACCTTCGCGATGGAGAAAATGAGTAGCAGCGACTCGACCGGCCTCAATTTGCCTCGCGGTAATCCAACTGCGTTCGAGAACCTGCAGGCCGTACTCGCCAAAAGCCACATAATTGCATCTCGAGGCATTGCCTTTCATAATGCCTCGCTGGCTCTTGCGATGCTTAACTCTTTTCGGCATCATCGCCATTTATCAATTTCCTTTACAAAAACTATCACGGTGCTTCAAATCGCTATTAAAGCAAATTTTAACTTGTTTGCTCGCCTTCAGCCTGGCCCGCTTCTGACGCTGGAGCGGCAGGCTCACTTCCTGCCGAAGCCGCTCGAACTGCCGGAGCCGCCGGCTTTGCCGGAGCTGTTCGAACTGCCGGAGCACTCCGCCCCCCACCCCTTTGAGCGCCGCCTCGACCGGCAGGAGCGCTTCTGCCCCCGCCTCTGCCCCCGCCCCCGCCGCCAGGCCCTCCGTCGTCAGGGCCGCCGCGTCCCGGCGGACGCCTGCGAGGCCGCATCCGGGGCTCAATCTCTTCGCCGAACTTACCTTTATGTATCCAAACCTTAACGCCGATTACTCCGTATGCCGTTCGCGCCACGGTAATAGCGTAATCAACATTCGCGTCAAGCGTGTGCAGCGGGATACTTCCGAGTTTCTGCGTCTCTTTCCGTGCCATCTCAGAGCCGCCAAGCCGACCGGAGCATATAATCTTAGCCCCTTTGGCTCCGGCATTCATCGCAGCCTCACAGAACTGCTTCATCGTTCGCCTGTATGACGCCCGCTTGCCCAACTGCTCGGCTATCGCCTGACCGACCAGAACGGCATTCAGGTCCGGTTCTTTAATCTCGATAACATTAACGCCGACCTTGCGACCAGTTAGGTCTTCAAGCTCTTCCCTGAGCTTATCGACTTCTCCGCCTCGCGGACCAATTACCACACCGGGCCTGGCGCTGTGCAGCGTAACCTTAACTTCGTTGCGAGTGCGAACAACCTCAGTTTTCGCTACCGCGCCCTTAGGCATTTTGTGGTTGAACTTCTGATCGATGAACCGGCGGATATTCTGGTCTTCGACCAGAAAATCACCGTAATCAGCTTTCGTAGCGTACCAAGTGCTCTGCCACCCAAGCGTAATCCCGGTCCTGAAACCTATTGGCGATACTTTCTGACCCATAATTCCATGTCTCGCAATGCGATGCTATTGTCTATCGTAAACTATAACTGCGTAACCGTCACATGTATATGACAAGCCTTCTTCCGAATCGGATGCGCTCTGCCTCTGTCCTTCGGAATCCATCTCTTCGTGCCGATACGAACACCGGCATCATCCACCCGTGCTTGACAGATGTAAAGATTATCCACATCCGCCCTTTGCTCGTCGGCGTCCGCAACTGCGGTCTTGAGAACCTTATCAACTATTCCAGCAGCACGCTTTCGCGTAAATTTTAGAACATCCATCGCATCCTGAACGCTTCGGCCAACTATCAACTGCGTAACCAACCGAGCCTTACTCGCCGAAACAGGAGCGTAACGACACGATGAACGCCAGTCGGCAAGGTCGTTTTCCTCAACACCAAGAGCCGAAGCAAGACGACGAATATCTTCACGCTGAGGCTTAGGCTTGAACAGACCCTTCTGCCAATTCCCAATCGCTACGCGAGCTTCATCGTCGCTCAGACCGGCCCTGGCAATGTGACCGGCCAACTGCGAAACATCAATCTGACGTTCCTGCGATAATTCTTTGAATTTCTCTGAACTTAGCATATCCGGTATCTCATAATCTGCGATTCGCTAATCGTTAGCGATCGCCAATACGCTCTAATTACTTTATCTTCTTACTCGAATGCCCTTTGAATGTCCTTGTCGGCGAGAACTCACCGAGCTTATGCCCGACCATATCCTCTGTTACAAAAACCTTATGGAACATTTTTCCATTATGCACCATAAACGTAAAGCCCACAAACTCCGGGATTATCGTACATCTTCGCGCCCAGGTCTTGATCGGCTCGCGGGAGTTGGCATCAACCTGCTTGTTGACCTTGATGAACAGCTTCTCGTCAACGAAAGGTCCTTTTTTCAGAGATCGTCCCATATCGTATTTCTCGGTTCTTCTGCTAAACACAATCAGGCCCTTAGAAGCCTAACCGCCTAGCCTTTTTGCTTTTTCGTCTTCGGATAATCCTATTATTGCTTGTACTTCTCGGATTCCTCGTCTTGCCGCCCTTGGCCAAAACGCCTGTGGGCGAACAAGGATGCCGACCTCCGTTGGACCTGCCTTCGCCCCCGCCCATCGGATGATCGACCGGGTTCATCGCCTTACCCCTGACGTGAGGCCGTCTGCCCATATGCCGGTTTCGACCGGCTTTGCCAATCCGAATATTCTGATGCTCAGGATTGCCCACTCTGCCTATCGTCGCTCGGCATTCCTTGCGAATCATTCGCATTTCGCCGCTCGGCAGAACAATACTAACCCAGTTACCCTCTTTGGCGACTATCTTCGCAGCGTTACCGGCGCCGCGAACCATTTTGCCGCCCTGACCCGCCGTCATTTCAATATTGTGAATCTCGAGACCCGCAGGTATCGCACCCAACGGCATCGCATTGCCCGTCTTAGGCTCGCAAACAGCACTGCTCTCCACCCTATCACCAACCTTTATGCCAAGGGGAGCAAGAATATATCTCTTTTCACCGTCCGCATAGTTCAGCAGAGAAATGAAGCAATCCCTGTTAGGATCATATTCGATGCTCGCAACCGTAGCAGGAATGCCGTCCTTTTTACGCTTGAAATCGATAATACGATAGATACGTCGAGCGCCGCCCCCACGGAAACGAGAGGTCGTAACGCCGTGATGGTTCCTGCCGCCGGTCTTCTTAATCCGCTTGCACAGAGAATCCTCGGGCTTGCTCGTCGTCAACTCGGCATAGTCATTGACAGAACTGTTCCTGCGTCCTGCACTGGTCGGTTTGTAAACTCGAATACCCATAACTTTATTACCCCGTCGTCGGCCTTTTCAGGCTTTAGAACAAATCAATATGGAATTCAGGCTTAAGATAAACAACTGCCTTCTTCCAACTCGGCGTCATCCCAAAGTGCCTGCCTCTGCGACGATATTTGCCTCTGCAGTTAGCGGTCCTGACTTTATCAACTTTAACGCTGTAAATCCGCTCAACAGCGTTCTTGATCTGAGTCTTATTAGCCTTGCTGTTCACCTCGAAGGAATACGCACTCCTCGTGTTGGCAAAGTGCATTCCCTGCTCAGTAACCAAAGGGCGAACTATTATGTTAAAATCGTCCACAGCAACACCTTATTACTTTTTGATTGCCTTTTCTTCGTTCAAAACCGACAAAAACGCATCCTTCGTGAACAGCACCTTGCTGTGGTTGCAGATGTCGCCGGCATTCAATTGCTCGACAGGCATTACTGCAACGCGAGGGAGGTTCCTGGCGGATTTGTAGAGATTATCATCATAGTCCCCCGTCGTAACAAGGCAACTACGCTCAATCTTCAGATTGCTCAATATGCCCGCAAAACTCTTCGTCTTAGGCTTGTCCAAAACCAATCCGTCAACAACCACAACGCTCTCGCTCAAAAGCTTAGCCAATATCGCCGAGTTCCTCGCCAGTTTCCTCTGCTTCTTCGGCATGGCCTTGCTGAAGTCTCTCGCTTTCTTTGCAAAGGCAACGCCCCCGCCGACACGCTTGCCTGTTCTAATATTGCCGACTCGGGCGTTTCCGGTGCCCTTCTGCCTGAACAGCTTCTTGCCGGCGCCTGCGATCATACTTCTGCCCTTTGTCGCAGCAGTTCCGACACGCTTGTTGGCGTGGTACATAACAATGGCCTGCTTCAACAACGGATACCTAACCACACCCCCAAAAGCCGACTCATCGACCTCCAAGGTCTCAACTTCCTGGCCGTCCGGGTTGTACACAACCAAATTAATCATCGTTTAATTCCGTTCTCCAAATACCTCAGGCCTTTTGGGCGCTGCGGACAATGCAATAGCCGCCGGACGGGCCGGGCACGGAACCCTTGACTACCAGCAGGTTCCTGTCCTCGTCAATTCCGACCAACTCGTGATTCTTCGCCGTAACACGGCAGCCGCCCATACGTCCGGCCATTCTCTTGCCCTTCTTAATTTTGCCGCTATGCCCGCGGTCGGTGGTGAAACTTGCAATCGAGCCGCCGGCCCTGTGCTTTCGCTCTGTGCCATGCGAAGCCGGAAAACCGCCAAAACCGTGACGTTTCATAACACCGGCATAACCCTTGCCCTTGCTCGTGCCAACAACGTCAACATACTTCTTATCAGCGAAAACGGCGACTGTAATAGAATCACCCCGCTCGCAATCGGGCAGGGCGTTATCGGGTAATCGCATTTCGCGGACAAAACGCTTCGGCGAAGTCTTGGCATTCTTGGCGCTGCCGACCTGAGGCATCTTTTTGCGAGAGGGCTTCACTTCGTCAAAACCCAACTGCACGGCGTTGTATCCGTCAGTTTTCGACGTCTTAACCTGCATGACAACACACGGGCCGGCCTGAATTACCGTTACCGGCAAAAGTTCGCCCGACTCGGCGTAAACCTGTGTCATACCAACTTTTTTTCCCAATAACATCGCCATAATAACTTTTCCGGTATCTCTGTTCTTCGCAGCCGATGCAACCCAGGCCTATGCGACGCGAAAAAACAAGAGACGAATCAAAATCAGGCCTTGATCCTTACAAATACACCCGCAGGAACGACCAGGCGGTTCAAAACCCCGACGGTTCGCGCGTTTGCCTCATGAATATCGATCAAACGTTTGTGCGTACGAAGCTCAAACTGCTCACGAGATTTCTTATCGATATGAGGACTCCGAAGAACAGTGTACCTCTCGATTCTCGTAGGCAGCGGAACAGGGCCGCTAACACGGGCATTAGTCTTGCGAGCATGCTCGACTATTTCGCGAGCAGAAGCGTCAAGAGCCCGGTGGTCGTAGGCCTCCATTCTAATTCTTATTCTTTCTGTTTCTGTAGCCATAGTTTTCCTCTGCACCGCCGACCTGAATTAGCCCAAAACCGAGCTTATCCGGAATCAACAGTTCACGCAGAACATCTTATCGGAACAAACCAATCGCAAGCACCTAACAGCTTGCAGTATATACACTTATAATAAAAGAGCAACACAAAACGACACTTCCAGCGTGCGGCTGACTCGCAATCAGCCAAAAGTCAGTTGTTTCGTTTCGGCAGGAGAGGCTTTTACTAACTTGCCTTCCTTAACAGTCTGGGTCTCGGACCGGCCTTGGTCCTTCCAAAGCCTCTTAACGGCTTAACGGTGCAAACCAAAGTGCAACAGACTACTACTACAAAAACCATCCTTGACCATCATTTTTTAGATGTGCCACAGCCCAACTGGTTTTACGCAAAGTCGTCCTTAACAATGCTCGCTACGGCTGAAAAACGATGAATATACCACGCCAATTCACCAGTGTCAACATAATGTTAAGAAGAATTTTGAAAAAAACACAAAAAACTTCATTTTTTTTATTTCAAATTCAGGCGATGATATGCTTGGCAATCTGATCGGGCACCTTCTCATAGCTCAGAGGCTCCATAGTGAAGGAACCTCTGCCGGCAGTGATGCTCCTGATTTCACTGGAATAGCCGAACAACTCGACAAGCGGAACTTTTGCGTCGATAACCTGCATGTTTCCATGGATACGACAGCCGCTGATAATACCCCTTTTAGCCAACAGACTGCCCTGCACAGCACCAAAATTGGCCTGCGGCACAACAGCCTCAAGATGCATAACCGGCTCGAGCAGCACGGAGCCTGCATCCTTGAGCCCCTTTTCCACGGCAATAGTGCCGGCCTGCTCAAACGCCAACGACGATGAATCTACACTGTGAAACGAACCGTCAATTAACGTAACTTTAATCCCCACAACAGGATAGCCCGCCAAAGCCCCGCAACCAAGAGCCTCTCTAACCCCTCTTTCCACATTGGGAACGTACTCCCTGGGAACCGCATCGCCCCCGACTTTCGACTCAAATTCAATATCATTACTCCAAAGGCCTCCATCGGTCAAAAGCGGCTCAAAATTCAAAATGACATGCCCGTATTGCCCGTGGCCCCCTGTTTGACGCACAAATTTGCCCTCGGCCTTTGCAGCATGCGTAATAGCTTCCCTATAAGCCACCCGCGGCTTGCCGACCCTGACATTCACCCCTTTTTCCTTTATCAGCTTATGCCCAAGCACCTCCAAATGAAGCTCACCCATCCCGCTGATGATCGTCTGGCCGGTTTCGGTGTCAAATTTACACTCGAAAGTAGGGTCCTCACGCCTCAAATCAGCAAGGGCATCGCCCAGTTTCGCCTTCTCAGCGGTAGTGCGAGGCTCGATAGACATATTGATAACTGTCTGCGGAAACGTGATGGAAGGCAGTGAAACAGGCTTTTTAGGGTCGCAAACCGTATCACCTGTGAGAGTTTGCTTCAACCCGACGACAGCAACGATATCGCCAGCAGAGGCTGATTCAAGAATCTTTCGCTGGTTCGCGTGCATCTCGAAGATGCGCGTAATGTTCTCCCGACGATCACGATTCACATTCAAAACCCGCGAACCGGATTTAAGCGTGCCCCGGTAAATCCGCAGAAAGTACAGATCGCCATGAATATCGCTCGTAATCTTGAACGCCAGAGCGACCATACTGCCCTTCGGGTCGCACTTTACAGGGATTTCCTTGTTCTTATCGGACGGCGAATGCCCTATCAGCACAGGCCGGTCCAGAGGAGAAGGCAGATAAGCTAAAACACCATCAAGAAGCCTCTGAACACCGATGTATTTCAGCGCCGAGCCGACAAAAACCGGATGAACCTCGTTGGCCAAAGTGCCCTTTCTGACAGATCGACGAATCATTTCTGCATCCACAGGCTTATCATTGACATACCGCTCCATCAATTCTTCGTCGTATTCCGCCGCCGACTCGACCATGTCGCGCCTCTGCCGCTTGGCCGATTCCAACAAATCCGCCGGGATATCAGTTTCTTTGAAAGTCGCTCCCATCTCTTCGACTTCGTAAAAAACGGCACGCATCTTAATCAGATCGACAATACCCGCAAAAGAATCCCCCGCCCCGATTGGAATTTGCAGAACGATAGGATTCGCCAGCAGCTTGTCGCGAATACTATCGACAGACATCTCGAAATCAGCCCCGATCTTGTCCATCTTGTTGATAAAACAAATGCAAGGCAGGTTATACTTACGCCCCTGCCTCCAGACCGTTTCGCTCTGTGCCTGAACCCCCTCGCTGCCGTCAAAAACCACAACGGCACCGTCGAGAACCCTCAACGACCTCTCCACCTCAGCCGTAAAATCGATATGACCCGGAGTATCGATAAGATTGATCTCGAAACCCATCCACGGGCATTTTGTCGCAGCCGAGGTAATCGTAATGCCGCGTTTCTGCTCTTGCTCCATGAAGTCCATAACGGCCGTCCCGTCGTGAACCTCACCCATTTTGTAAGTCTTACCGGTATAATACAGAACACGCTCGGTAACGGTTGTCTTACCGGCATCAATATGGGCCATAATCCCAATATTTCGCACTTTTTCCAAATTACCCGACATCAGTATAGTCTCGCAACATATTCATTCGCACCCGAATGTAGCTAAACACAGCACTTCGAGAAGCTAATAAATCAAACTGACCAAAAAGTGATTTCTTTTTGGCCACAAGGTTGCAAATCCGGCTTTAAACGGGCCGAAACCGCGATTTTGCACTTTAATCTTTGATTTTTGCATTCTCGAACTGACCACCGGGCAGTTCGAGTAATAAAAAAACTGCCACGGTCATCTTGGCATTATGATCCGTGGCAGTTGTAAACGCTGATTATCACCAGGCAAAATGGGCAAAGGCCTTGTTGGCCTCGGCCATTCTATGAATATTCTCACGGGTTGTCATCGCACCGCCGGTCTCGTTGTAAGCATCCATTAGCTCACCAGCAAGACGCTGGCACATCGGCTTGCCCTTCTTCCCACGCGCCGACGCCAATATCCATCTGAAAGCCAAAGACTGCTGACGCTTGCTGCTAACCTGCATCGGCACCTGATAGCTGGCGCCTCCCACACGCTTGCTGCGAACCTCAATCATCGGTTTAGCGTTATTAATGGCCTTCTCGAACACCTCAAGCGGCCCGACATCGACAATCTTCTCGCCGATAATATCGAGCGCATCATAAAAAACACGCTGGGCAGTGCTCTTCTTCCCGCCCATCATCAAAGTGTTGATGAACTTGGAAGCGAGCTTGTTGCCGAACTTCGCGTCCGGCTTGAGTTGTTGACTGGAACTTGTAAATTTCTTCGACATATTCTTTACCTGGTCTTATTCGACTTCAAAATAGACGTTATTTCTTCGCCCCGTACTTGCTTCGCCCCTGTTTGCGATTTGCAACACCGGCACAGTCAAGAACGCCGCGAACAATATGATAACGAACACCCGGCAGGTCTCGAACTCGCCCGCCCCGGATGATAACCGTGCTGTGCTCCTGCAGGTTGTGGTCAACACCGGGGATGTAAGCCGTAACTTCTTTGCCGTTTGTAAGCCTCACACGGGCGATTTTACGCAACGCGGAGTTCGGTTTTTTAGGAGTTTGAGTCCTCACAATCAGGCAGACACCACGCTTTTGCGGGCATCCGCTGATATCGGAGACTCGTTTCCGACCCTTTGATTTGGATCTCGGACGTCTAACTAACTGATTTATAGTTGGCATAATTCTTTCTCTGATAGAACACCTGAATTTTCAGTATTTTACTCAAACTGATTCACCGATGCAACAAAATTTTTCCACATTTCTTCATCTATGGTTTTTCGCACTTCAGGGTCAAGCCATATCTCCGCGAGCCACTTGAGAATCGCCTCGAAGTCCACTTCTTTGACCTCCTTCTCCGCATCAGCCCTTGCCCGCAGGGCCGAAACCGTGTTGAAAGCATTAACCGCATAGAACTTATCGCTCTTGCCCCGCAACCTCTCAGGTCTGGCTGCAAGGCTTTCAATTGCGCTCGATAGCATCAAATCATCATTACTGCCAATCGGCCCCGTCTTCGCGATCTCAAGACCAAACGCACTTTCAACCATCATGCTCTCGACCCCGAAACATCCCCCGCTCATGCCCATACTCATAATCCAGCTATCGCCCCACGCCGTCTCCCACAGCCAATCTTCGCAGAACAATTCAACGTCCTTGAAATCGATATTATTGTTATCCTCAAGGTCGCAAACTTCGTTATAGTTGGCGTCATTAGCATCGGTTCCCCAAGCTGCGCCCAATACAGCATAATCTATGAAGTTCACGAGTCCATCCTCGTCGAAGTCGGCACTGCTCCAATAATATTCGTCCGCTCCCATATCCACGCGTCCGTATTTCACTCGATCCTCACCGTCGATATCAGTCTCCCCGACATAGCTGCCGTTAGTATCCCCAGCGTCCCTGCAAGGCGAATCGCCCGCAATATGCAAATCATTCGGATCGCCGGGATTCATAAAGTTGGGGTCCCCCGTAATGTTGCCCGACCCCGCGTGCGAATTCTGCAGACAAGAGTAGTTAACCTTCTCAAAGTCCTCGTTTTCCCGATCCAAGTCATTACTGTCGTTGGCGTAGATTATGCAATTGAGGATATTCGGGTCAGCTCCCAATTCGCTAACCTGAATACCGTAAGTGTGGTTGTCGTATATCGTGTTGTTTCTCAGCAAAGGCGTCTCAACCGGCCTGTCAAGCCACATTCCCGCACCATAATATGGCGATTCGTCTGTGCCGTTGTTGTGTATCCAGCAATTCTTTATCGAAGTTGAACTGTTCTGAATCAGCCCCAGACCATCCCAGCCGCTATATCTTACCACGCACTTCTCAAGCGTCAGATTGCTGTAAGATGCCATGTAAAGACCGCTGGAAGCGCTGCGATCAACCAGGCAGTACTCCATTGTCAGATCAGAATTACTCGCATAGACTCCATGTTCACCGGATGTTTCTATCGAACAGTGCGTTAAGGTAGTGGTCACATCGCTATATAGATACAACCCTTCATAGTTATTGCCTACAAAGTTGCTGTCATCAACTGTCAAAGTGGCGTTGCTCCCGTAAATCCCGTCATAATAGTGATTCTTAAATACCGAATTGATTACATCTATCGAAGAGCCTTCAGTTAAATACAGCCCCTCGTCGGTTGTGCTGTTACCGTCAAAAATGCAGTAGCTTATGTCCGGCTCGGACGTCGATGAATAGATTCCGGCACCGACGTTGTCAATGAACATGCAATTATGAATATCCGGGTAGGAGTAGTTTTGGGCGTAGATCCCATAATCGCTATTCTCCTTGATCTTGCAATTCACAATCGCGATGTAGGTATTATCAAGATAAACGCCCGCCCCGTCGGAATAATCTGCACCGCCCTGAATCGTAAACCCATCGACAATAGAATCTTCGATTCCATCGGCACTCACAACGTGTTTGACCGCTTCATAGTAACCTTCGCCGATTTTACTTTCGAGAAAAGTCTCATTATTCGGATCGGCGAAATCACGCTGATCCGTACTGGTTTCATACCTCCCGATCCCCACAAAGTGGCCGAACAACCCCACGTCTTCGATCAACTCGAACGTTTCATCGCCTGTCATCGTTTCGGCGTTCCATGTGGGCTTATATATTCCCGCCGCCACCCAGATGTCCTTTATCCCGGCCCCGCACCGATGGGCGCCTATCAGGGCGTCCTGCAAATCCGTATAAGCGTCATCCCAGTTTGTCCCGTTCTCAAGACCGTTGGCGTCCTCATCGACATAGATGATATCGCCGCCCCAATTGCACACCGGCACTGAGTCGATTGTATCGGAATAGTACATATCGGCAGTCATTTCTACGAAATTGCTTATTTCGCCGCATGGCCGAGCGCTATTATTGACTTTAGTGGTGAGAGTGAAGCAATTCGAGTCACCCGGCGCAAGCTCCCCAATCGTCCATGTAACAGTACGCCCATTAGCGTCGTACACCCCGCCGCCCGTTACAGAGTGGAAATCCACTTCAATCGGCAGATGATCTACGATGTTAACCTCGTAAACACTTCCTTCGTAATCGGGATCGCCCGGATTTGTTATCGGATTTCCGTAGCATATCTCTATGCAACCAGAAACAGGCGTTTATGGCCTCGGTCAAACCGGTTAAGAGCCGATATCCGAGGAAATCGGCATTGTTCGGCAACGGCGCGGCCTTGCGGACGGCGTAGTTGGGGTCGGCCCGGCGGTAAATGTGTTCGACGTTATCGATTCTACTATCGGAGTAGTCGAGCAGGTAATCGGCGTTGTGGTCGTTGGAATCGACGGCCCAAAGTTCGAGTCTAAGGTCGGCGTTTTCGTCCGTCGCTGCGGCGAAGGGGAAAGTATTTTTGTAGTGATTATTCCAAACGGCCGTGACGGTAATATTCTTTCCCGCAGGTTCGGGGATGTTGATTCGATAAACCCGGTGCGCCAGGGTGTCCGCCCGGAGGACGTTTTTATCCCATGCGGCAGGGGGGGCCTTGCCCGGTCGCGCCCTGCCGGCGGTCAACTGCTCGTAGGCGCCGAAGGCGTTGACCATGCCCGCTCCCTGGATGTGATCGAGCGGCGCCGAATGATCGTCGTCGGCGGTCAGCAGGCCCTTGTGCCAGAATGGCAGCTTCGTGGCGGAGTTTAGAAGGATGGCTTTAATAAGGCAGTTCTTCGTCCGGCCCGTCACAGCCGACGCCAGTGCGGGGTCAAGCCTCGCCTTCTGAACGAGCAGACCGGCGATGCCGGAGACCACGGGCGTCGCGAAGCTGGAGAAATCCCCGGAGGCCGAATAGCCATTGGGGTCGCCTGCTTCGGCCACAAGGCAGTTGCCAGGTGCGACGATGTCCGGCTTGCACCGCCCGGCGCCGGTCGGTCCGCAGGTCGAGTGAGCCGGGCTGGCAAGGGCGAAATTAGCCAGTGTGGTTGCAAGGTCCTCGGCACTGACCGAATCGACCACGCCTACAGCGATAACGTTGGCACCCGCCGCGGGATAAAGGGGCGGGTCGTAGGCATCTGCGCCGTTGCCGATGGCCGCGACGAATATCAGGCCGTAATGCTGGGCGAGCGATTCGATACCCCTCGTCCACCATTTCTCGAAAGTGTCGCCGAAGCTCAAGGAGACAACATCGCCGACTGGGGGTTTTTGAGGAACAACGTTATTAATTATAAAGTGGTCGAACTGGTGAACCTGGGCCTGGGCGTCGGGAATAACGCCCTGATAATTGAAATTGCCGAGTTGGTCGTTGGCTGCATTCGGGTCTCGTCCGAACAGAATTGACGCGATTGCGGTCGCATGAGTAGAAACAGCAGGGGCCGGGGCGCCGGAGTCGTGGAAGGTCACGGGCGTATTGAGCAGGGAGTTGTGGGCGAAATCAGGGCGGTAGTCGTTCAGGGGCTTGTCGTCGATGTATGTCAAGCTCCTGCAAACCATTGCGAGACTGATGCCGTCGCCGGTGAGATTTGGATCGGCCTGACGGAGCGAATAGATGCCCGCATAGTCGAGGGCGAGAGGCTGAATTTCGGTAAGAGCCGAATCATCCTCTGCGGCCAGAGAGACCGCCAGTCCCCAGCACAACAGACCTGAAAGAAGCGTTTTTCTAACAGAGTACAGCATTACCCAACCCCAAAGACACCACAACTATCGGCAGCCGGCTAAATTGCTCGGCTGCAAGATGGCCTCACTATTCTTCTATCCTATGGCCGCAAACGGCGATTCACATAATACTATATTAGCAGAAACAGCCGGGGATTTCAAGAAAATAATGGCGGTGTGGCTGGAAAAATCCTTGATTTTAGCACAGAAAACGCGGGTGGTGAAAAGTTAGTGAGAAATGTTGCCTTTATCGGGCGATGTTGATATACTCCTGGCAAACCAGCGTACTTTTTGAGTGAAGGGCTGAAGCAAGAATGAAAATAATACTCAATGCAAAACGGATTAGACGCACGGTTAGCGATTTGACGGAGCAGATTCTGTCCGAAAACCGGGGCGATATGGAGCTGGCTGTGATTGGGATACGCAGCAGAGGGGAGATTCTGGCGCAGAGACTGTCGGTGGAATTGTCTGAAAAGCTCGGCAAGGCCGTTCCGTGCGGCACGCTTGACATAACGCTCTATCGCGACGACCTCAATTCGCCTGATGGCATTGGTCAGCCTGTGGTGCGGACGACGGAGATTGGATTCGATATCAACGACAAGGTAATCATTTTGGCGGACGACGTGCTTTATACGGGGCGCTCGGCTCGCGCTGCGATGGATGCGCTTATTGATCTGGGCCGGCCGCGTGCTATTCGGCTGGCGGTGCTGGTTGACAGGGTCGGGCGGGAGTTTCCGATACAGGCGGACTACGCGGGCTATAAAAGCGATGCCGATCCGGGCGAATTGGTGCAGGTCAGGTTCGTCGAGTGCGACGGGAAAGACGAGGTGGTGATTGAGTGATGAATATCGAATGTCGAATGCCTAAATGCGGGTTGCGATGTTATGGCTTTGAAACGCAAGAGTAAGCAATTGAAGTGGGACCGTAAGCATCTACTCGGGCTGCGCGACTTAAGCACCGATGAGATTTCATTTATTCTCGATACAGCGAAGGGATTCGAGAGCATCAGTATGCGTTCGGTTAAGAAGGCGCCGCCTTTGCGGGGGAAAGTGGTTGTGAATCTGTTCTTCGAGGACAGCACGCGGACGCGGAACAGTTTTGCTTTGGCGGCGGGGCGGCTCAGTGCGGATATTATCGAGTTCACGAAGAATTCCAGTTCGGTGAGCAAGGGCGAGACTCTGCTGGATACCGCGAGGAACCTCGAAGCGATGGGGATTGATATTGTAGTCGTTCGCCACAGCGCCGGGGGGGCGCCGCGACTCTTGAGTAAGAATATCAATGCGTGCGTGGTGAATGCCGGCGACGGATTCTGCGAGCATCCGACGCAGGGGCTGCTCGATGTCTATACGATTCGCAAGATAAAAGGGTCGCTCGAAGGCTTGAAGATTGCGATAGTCGGGGATATTGCCCATTCGCGAGTTGCGCGCAGCGATATGTGGGCGATGACGAAGCTGGGGGCCGAGGTGATATTCGTGGGGCCGCCGACGCTTATGCCGGGGCAGGTTAATCGGCTGCCGGTGAAGGTGTGCTACTCGCTCGACGAAGTTATCGAAGAGGTCGATGTTATAAACATGCTTCGGATTCAGTTCGAGAGGATGGGGGGCAATCCGTTCCCGTCGATACGAGAGTATTCGCATTATTTCGGGCTGACGGCGGAGCGGATGAAGAGGGCGAAATCGGATATTCTTGTGATGCATCCCGGGCCTATGAACCGAGGTCTTGAGATTGAGAGCCAGGTTGCCGACGGGCCCAACAGCGTAATTCTCGAGCAGGTGACGAACGGTTTGGCGGTGCGAATGGCCGTGCTGTTCTTAGTCAACCAGGCAGCAGCACAGAGACATTGACGATTGAAAGGAGTTCATAAACTATGCGGTACAGAATTTTGATTGAGCAGGATGAAGACGGGATATTTGTTGCTGAATGCCCTTTGAGGGCTATTATTCGCCAGGCCGGACTAACTGTAGATGAATTTAAGACATTGTTATAATGAGGAATAATAACATGGAAACAGAACAAAAGAACCATGCGGATGTTCCTTCGGTAGTTTGTTCGGCAGCGCGTTGGCAGGTAATCTTGTGGTACCCCGTAGGATCGCTGATATGGATGTAGTTAGGTCTAAAAACGATGTGTCTATCAGATTGCCGGAAGAGAGATGGTTTCATATTACAGAAGAGCACTCTGAGATGGCTGGTTATTATTTTGAAGTTCTTGAGACAGTGGAGCAACCCGAAGCAATTTACGAAGGCAAGACCGGCGAATGTCTGGCTGTAAGAGAAGTGGAAAAAGACAAATACATTGTGGTAGTGTACAAAGAGGTAAGCAGCGAGGATGGATTTATCATCACCACCTTTTTGACAAAGCGAAAAAGACAATTCGAAAGCAGGCAAAAACTATGGCCCCGATAGAGATAGAAAGAATGTTAACCCTTGTTCCCCAGCTATTAGAAATTCCCCACAGCAGGATTTGGACGACATATGATAAGGAAGCGGATGTGCTTTATGTTAATTTCAAGAAGCCAAGCCACGCTGATGATTCTCAACTCACGGATGATGACGTCATAGTCAGGTATGAAGCAGGAGAAATTGTAGGTATCACTATATTAAATGCAAGCAAAAGGACAAGTTTGTAGCTGATATGAAGCCGGAACTATTGATAAAGAATGGGCGGGTAATAGACCCTGCCAACAATGTCGATAAGAAGTGTGACGTTCTTGTGACTGACGGGCTGATCGCCGAGGTTGGCGAAATCGGTCCGGGCCGAGCCGATTCGGCCGATAGGGTTATCGATGCCGAGGGATTGATCGTATGTCCCGGTCTTATCGATATGCATGTGCATTTTCGCGAGCCTGGCGACGAGGAGGAGGAAACAATCGCCAGCGGCTCGGCTGCAGCGGTGGCTGCGGGCTTCACGTCGGTCGTGTGCATGCCGAATACCAATCCCGTCGTCGATAACGAGACGGATGTCGAGTACATCCATCGCAAGGGCAGGCAGGCGCGGAAGACGCATGTCTATACCATGGGTGCGATAACGAAGGGGCTTGAAGGCGTGGAGCTTGCGGAGATGGGTATGATGGCGGAGGCCGGCGCGGTCGGGTTTACAGACGACGGCAGGGGGGTGCAGGATGTCGGGGTAATGCTCCGGGCGTTGAAATACGCGCAAATGTTCGACTTGGTCGTTGCTCAGCACTGCCAGGATGATGGATTCTCCGGCGAGGGTGTGATGAATGCGGGTTACTTCTCGACGATACTTGGCCTGCCCGGCATCGATGCGCTGGGTGAAGAGGCGATGTTGTGGCGTGATCTTCAGCTTATCAAGAAGGTTAAGATTCGCTACCACGCCCAGCATATCTCGACGTCCGGTTCGGTCGATCTCATCAGGGCCGCCAAGGCCGCTTCTCAGCCTGTTACATGCGAGGTTACGCCGCACCATTTGCTGCTGACCGAGGAGAATTGCTCGGAATACGATACGAATTTCAAAGTCAATCCGCCGCTGCGCCGGATGAAGGATGTCGAGGCGCTCAGGCGGGCAATTGGCGAGGGGCTTGTCGATGCCCTGGCGACCGACCACGCCCCGCACCTGCAGAGCGAAAAGGAGCTTGAGTTCCTCGCCGCGCCGTTCGGGATTGATTCTCTCGAGTGCGCCCTTGCGTTGTACGTCAAAGCGCTGATCGAGCCGGGCATTCTGGATTGGCCCGGATTGATAAAGCTGATGACCAGCGGGCCTGCAAAGATTATAGGCATCGACAAGGGCACGCTGACCGCGGGCAAGCAGGCCGATATCACTATCATAAACCCCGATACAGAGTACGAAATCGATACCAACACCTTCGTCTCAAAAAGCAGAAACTGCCCCTACCACGGGTGGAAAGTAAAAGCCAAAGTCGAAAAAACAATCGTACAGGGAGAGATAAGATTTGAGGCGTAAGTGGAGACTGTTGCTGGGCCGCGCGATTGCCGAGAAATTGTATGGTCAGCGGAGATCCTGCTGGTTTCCATATTGGTTATGATGATATACAGAATTAGACGGGAGCGTTTTTCTAATGGATACTGAAAAGAGCAGCGAGGGCGATGCGGATAAGCAGATGGATTTCCCGGAGTCGGAGGTGGAAAGCCTGGAGCCGGCTGATTCATTTTTCTTCAATATCAGAGGTTCGATGTGGAATTATATCATTCGGATGTGGTTGATTGCGCTTGTGCCGTCCGTTGCCATTGCAATAATTCTTCAGGTTACGGGTATTCTGCCACACGCAAGGGGTTTTCATTAGAGCAATGTAGAATGGTAATTATTGACGGTCATAATTTGTTGTGGGCTGTTCAGGGGATGGCTGACGGGCCTGATGAGGGGATCAGCGATGTCGGGTTGTGCCGGGCGGTGGGGCTGTATTTGAGGCGGGTCAAGGAGTCCGGCGAGCTTATCTTCGATGGGCCCGGGCCGCGGGATAAGAGTGATTTTGATAATATCGTTGGGATCGAGGTGCTCTTTGCCGGGTTGGGCAGCGATGCCGATACCATAATCGAAGGCAAGATAGCGGCGAATACGGCGCCTCGCGGTCTTACGGTTGTCAGCAGCGATAATCGGCTTCGCAAGGCGGCCCGAGCAAGGAGGGCTAATTCGGTCAAGTCAGAAGATTTCTGGGACAGGCTTGTCGGAGAGTTGGATCGCCGCAGACGGGGCGCTGAAGAGCCGAACGGCAAGAAGCACGGGCTAAGCGAAGGCGAGACAGATCAGTGGCTTGATTTCTTCGGCATGGAGCCTTAGAGTATTCGGGGGCGTGGCGGGACTGCGTTTTCAGTAGTGAAACTGCGGATTTTGGCATGGCGTGGCATGGGGGGTGCGTTGGAATTGAGTTGCATCGCATAGTGGGCCGGCAGCGTCTTATGAAACAAGGCGAGAGTAACAACGGTTCGATTCCGGGTATTTTTCTGTTGCCAGGTTTTGGAAAAGGTCGTATAAACAACGTTTTCCGGTGTCCGGCATTGTTTGTGTGCTAACTACGGTGCGTTGCCGGTGGTTATTGGCTGGATTTTGGGGAAGGCGACGCAATGGCCTGCCGAACGAGGAGGCTTTTGTGTTGTGCAGTTAATTTTGGGATGTTACGAGATTTGGAGCAGTTATGAAGCGAAAAATGGTTACGATTGATGGCAATACGGCGGCGGCCTACGTCGCGCACGCGACAAACGAGGTTATTGCAATATATCCTATTACGCCGAGTTCATCCATGGGCGAAATGGCCGATGCAAAGAGTGCGATGGGCGAGGTCAATATTTGGGGTACGATTCCTTCGGTTACTGAGATGCAGTCGGAGGCGGGGGCTGCCGGCGCCGTTCACGGCGCACTGGCGACCGGTGCGCTAACGACGACATTCACTGCGTCCCAGGGCCTGCTGCTGATGATTCCGAATATGTACAAGATTGCGGGCGAATTGCTGCCGACCGTGTTTCATATTTCTGCACGCTCGCTGGCCTGCCAGGCCCTTTCCATATTCGGGGACCATTCCGACGTTATGGCCTGCCGAGGGACGGGATTTGCAATGCTTGCTTCCTGCAGTGTTCAGGAGATTATGGATATCGGGCTTATTGCCCAGCAGGCGACGCTCGCTTCTCAGGTGCCGTTCCTTCATTTCTTCGACGGGTTCAGAACCAGCCACGAAATACAAAAGGTTGAGCAGCTAACGCTCGATGATATTCGTGCGATGATTGACGATGAGCTTGTTGCCAAGCATAAGGCGAGGGCGCTGACGCCGGACAGGCCCATGCTCAGCGGCACGGCGCAGAATCCGGATGTTTATTTCCAGGGCAGGGAGACGGTGAACAAATATTATGCGGTTGCGTCGGCGATTGTGCAGGAGACTATGGATAAGTTCGCGAAGATAGTTGGGCGGCAGTATCACCTGTTCGATTACGTGGGGGCGAAGGATGCGGAGAAGATCATCGTGATAATGGGGTCGGCTGCGGAAACGGCTCACGAGAGCGTGGAGCACCTGGTTACTCAGGGTGAGAAGGTGGGGGTTGTAAAGGTTCGGTTGTACAGGCCGTTCAGCACAAAGGCGTTCATTGCGGCGATTCCGAAGAGCGTGACCAAAATTGCGGTCTTAGACAGGACAAAGGAGCCGGGTTCGCTGGGCGAGCCGTTGTATATGGACATTCGCACGGCTGTGGGGGAGGCAATGGCTGCGGGGGAGGCGCCGTTCAAAGACTATCCTCTGATAGTCGGGGGACGGTACGGACTCGGGTCGAAGGACTTTACGCCCGGTATGGTCAAGGCGGTGTTCGACAATCTGGGCTCGGAGAGGCCGAAGAACGGTTTCACGGTGGGGATAATCGATGACGTTATGAATACGAGCCTTGAACTGGATGCTGATTTCGGCATTGCGGATGAGGGGTATTACAGAGCGATGTTCTACGGATTAGGGTCGGACGGGACGGTCGGGGCGAACCATAACTCAATCAAGATAATCGGCGATTTGACTGATAACTATGTTCAGGCCTATTTCGTATATGACTCGAAGAAGGCCGGTGCGGTTACGGTGTCGCACCTGCGCTTCGGCAAGAAGCCTATCAGAAGGCCGTACCTCATCGATAGGGCGGATTTCGTTGCGTGTCATAATCCGAGCTTCTTGGAGAAGTTCGATATGCTTTCACCCGCCCGGAAGGGCGGCACATTCCTGCTGACGAGTCTGCACGGCAAGGATGATGTATGGGATACGCTGCCGCAGGAGGTCCAAAAGCAGATAATCGACAAGAAGCTCAAGTTCTACGTTATCGACGCGATCAGGATTGCGCAGGAATTGGGTTTAGGTGCGCGGATCAATGTGATTATGCAGACCGCGTTCTTCAAGATCAGCAAGATAATCCCGCTTGACAGTGCTGTTAAGGCCATTAAGGACGCTATCGAGAGGAGCTACGGGAAGAAGGGTGAGAAGATTGTGGCGATGAATAATGCCGCCGTCGATGCTGCTGTTGATCAGGTATATGAGGTGGAATTTCCGGGCAAGGTTACAAGTAAGATAAAGATGCCGCCCGTTGTGCCTGATGATGCGCCGGAGTTCGTGAAGGAGGTTACGGGCGAGTTGATGGCTTTCCACGGGGACCAGTTGCCTGTGAGCAAGATGCCTGACGACGGGAAGTACCCGACGGGGACGACGAAATACGAGAAACGGAATATCGCAGTGGAGATACCGGTGTGGGAGCCTGATGTTTGCATCCAGTGCGGGACGTGCTCGCTGGTCTGCCCGCACGCCACGATACGGATCAAGGCTTATAACGCGGATAACCTGAAAGATGCGCCCGCGGGCTTCAAGAGCGCCGATGCGAAGGGCAAGGAGTTTGGCGGGATGAAGTTCACGGTGCAGGTCGCTCCGGAGGACTGCACGGGCTGTGGGGCGTGCGTAATGGCATGCCCGGCTCAGGAGAAGGATGCTGAAAAGAAGCCTACCGGCCGAAAGGCGATCAATATGACGCCGCAGGAGCCGCTTCGCGCCGCCGAGCGTGAAAACTACAACCATTTCCTGGCAATACCGAGTACCGATCCAAAGCTGTTCAAGACCAACAGCGTGAAGGGCAGCCAGTTAATCGAGCCGTTGTTTGAGTATTCCGGCGCCTGTGCCGGCTGCGGTGAAACGGCGTATGTGAAACTGATCAGCCAGTTATTCGGCGACAGGATGTATATTGGGAATGCAACGGGCTGCTCATCTATTTATGGCGGCAATTTGCCGACTACGCCCTATACAAAGCGTGCCGACGGCAGGGGCCCGACCTGGAGCAACAGCCTGTTCGAAGATGCAGCGGAGTTCGCGATGGGTATGCGGCTGACCGTCGATAAGTTCAAAGAGCGTGCACTGATGCTGCTGGATAAGGTCGCTCAGGCCGGGTGCGTGGATGCGGACCTTGCCAAAGAGATAAGCGAAGCTACGTTGGCCAATGACCCGGCCCAGGCGGCTATCGAGGAGCAGCGGGCGAGAGTAGAGTCGCTCAAAAAACAGTGCGGCAAGAGCCGGTGCGGTGATTGCAGAGAGTTGTTGAGCGTGGCCGACTACCTCGTTCGCAAGTCTGTCTGGGCGCTCGGCGGGGACGGCTGGGCGTATGATATCGGATATGGCGGAGTGGATCATGTTTTGGCCGGCGGAGCCGACGTAAACATGCTTGTGCTGGATACGGAGGTCTATTCGAATACCGGCGGCCAAATGTCGAAATCCACACCGCGAGCCGCGGTTGCGAAGTTTGCCGCTGCGGGCAAGACGGCCCCGAAGAAGGACCTCGGGTTGCTGGCTATGACTTACGGAAATATCTATGTGGCGAAGGTGGCGATGGGGGCGAATACGAATCAGGCGGTCAAGGCATTTGCCGAAGCTGAAAGCTATCCCGGTCCGTCTCTGATAATTGCCTACTCGCACTGTATTGCTCACGGCATCAATATGACTGCCGGCTACCAGGAGCAGAAAAAGGCCGTTGCTTGCGGACATTGGCCTTTGTACAGATTCGATCCGAGGCTCAAGGAGCAGGGCAAGAATCCGCTGCAACTGGACTCTAATCCGCCGACGATGGAGTTCGAGGAGTATGCTTACGGGGAGAATCGTTATCGTACGCTAAAGCAATCGAAGCCGGAGGTCGCAGCCCAATTGATGGCTCTTGCGAGCAAGGATGCGGCCGAGCGGTACAAGCTGATGCAGCAACTCGCCGGTCTCAGTTGCCAGGGCGAGTGAGGACCGTAAACCTAAGGATAGGAGCATGATACTATGAGCAGCCAAGTAGTGCAGATGAGTAATCGGTTGTCGAGTGTGATTTGGGGTTTTGTTGCGGGCGCGTTTGTCCTCGCAGGATGCGTGATGGAGACCACCCCTCAAGTCGATCCGCTGGCTATAGGCCCTGACGTCGAGGCGATTGGCGTTGTCTCTGAGGAATCGGGGCGCGTGATCGCCGCTTCCGGCGGGCTTGATGCGTGGAGCAAAGCCAAGAAGGTGGCCTTAGAGTGCGTCGCCACTTTCTATCAGGAGGACGGAACGTTTTATCTGACCGAGCAGAGGTACGAGTTCTTTCCGTGGTCGAGTTCCGTTCGTATTTCCGGGCGTGAGCCGAGCGGCGAATATACATGGCAATTGCAGCAGGGGCGGTTCGGTGTGCTGCAGGGCCTCAGTGAGTATGAAGGGCTGGGTGTCGGCGCCGATAAGGGCTGTGTTGCTGAGGGGATATTGAGCCTGGTGACTGCGCCTGTTCGCCTTTTGGATAAGGGTGTGGAATTCAGATGGTCAAATGAGACGGTCAATCTCGGGGGGCAATGGTATAAGCCGATCAAGCGAGTAGTCAACGCCGATGCTCCGGATTCCGCCGGTCTGCGTGACGCAGGCTTCTATCAAAGCCGAAGCACTGAGAGAGTGGATATGGTGTTGCTTGCTTGCGGCGGTTCGCGGGGCGTGCTGATAGTGCGCGGGTATGACTACAGGCTCCTTGGACGCGGCGAGATAATGATCCCGTCGAAGATCGAGGTATTTAATGCCGACACGACTGGAAGGGTGCGGCACCGCATCATTCAGTTGGACGTCAAATAGGCAGCGTTGATGCGGATGCATCATTAGCGAGGCGGAGAGAGAGCAGGGGGGGGCGGCGCGGGCGCTTTGCGGGTCGGGTATGGCGGATGACCGAATACCGGAGTGCATGGTATCGGAGTGGGCACGCGGCTATTTTTAAAATTGGTCATATTTTTTGTGCGAAACAGCCATACGGGTCTGTATTGGCAGGGCGGCAATTATCGGGCCAAGATAAGCCGTCCTGCCGGCGGCGGTTGGTGACGAGCGGGTATTGGTCCGAGGCCGCGACGCTCTGCAGTGAGTCCGGGTGTCGAGCGCAAGTGTCCTAACATGGGAGAAAAGCCTTGTAAATGCTGTTTTATGCTGCAGTTACGGCGATTAGCGGCGGCGACTGCTCCTCGTGGATTCGGGTGCGGATACCAAGTGTTCGGGAGGGGACGGCCATATTAGTATTTATAAGACGGGCCAACCTGATTTGCCGAAAATATTGGCGTTAAGCGTCAAAAAATTGTTAAGCACTTGCACTATTGAACCGATAAATTTCCGAGTGAACAGACGTTTTGGTTGTTTCCGAGGTCTGCGACAGACGAAAACTTAAAGTGTTTTTTAGGAAGTGCAGTGCCATGAAAAGCATAAAAGCTCAAAGGAAAAACAATAACGCGAAGGCCAAGCGAAGGAGCATTTTATTTGTGTTCGCGGTATGCGCGACAGCATTTCTGGCTTTCACGTCCGGATGCGGCAACAAGTTCTTCGACCCGACGCAGGTCGGTCGATTTCGTCCGGTGCCTTCGGTGAATGTAATTCTGGATTCACTTGGCGTGGCCGACGAGGCCGATGTGGCGTGGTCCGGCGGCGAGGAGCCTCGTCCAAGCGACACCGTTGTTATGGAGACGGACTATGTTTTCAAGTCGGGCGACGTTGTTAGGGTGACAATCTTCGAATTGCTTCGCGTAGGTTTTGACAGTGTCAACGACTATGTCGTCACGGAAACGGGCAAGGTATCGATACCGGACGTGGGCGTGATCGAGGCTGCGGGTTTGACCGAGACACAGCTCGAGGAGGAGATAAGGCAAATTCTTTCTCCGAGCATTTTGAAAGACCCTTCTGTCACTGTTACTCTCATGGCCTCTCAGCAGCGGACGTTCTCGATACTCGGGGACGGCATTCCGCGTCCGGGAAGATATGGGATTCCGCGATATGATTTTCGTTTGTGGGATGCCCTTGCAACGGCGGGCGGACAGAGACAATTCAACGTAGGGGATATTTACGTTTCGCGCTCGACGAGCAACGTCGGGGCGTCACCGGGTATCGGCAGGCAAGCCGACGAGATGCTGGAGATAATATCGCCTCGGGCCCAGGGCCGTAAGAATCGGGGCGGTGATGTCGTGATAGCTTCGTCCGAGATGGCGACGCTGAACGAGTACGCCAACAGACGGCGGTCGGCCGGTTATGCAAGTGCGGAGAATCTCGGCGGACTCCTTACAAATAATAATCAGGTCAATGACAATTTTGGCAGTGCAGTGATAGCCGGGCCGGGGGCTAACGACCAACCCGCCACGGCGATTGTCAGTGAAGTTGAGACCGGCGCGGCGGCGGATACGCCGGATCCCGGATTGCTCTGGGAAGAGCCCGCCGAAAACGAGCAGGTCAGCGTGGGAGACATACTCAAGACACTCGCGGCGAGATCGCGGCAGGATAGCACATCGTCTGCGACTGCTCCAACTCTCAACGGCTCGGAACCTGCGACATTGCCGCAGCGTACGCCGGTATCCCAAATCGATTCGAGAAGCTCGACTCGCAGCGAGACACCACCGATTGATCTTCGCAGGCCTGCGGATAGTTTGGGTGCCGAGCCTGAGACCTCGGCTGGCGGACAGGCCAGCGAGCTTGATTCAATTATGAAGACGCTGGGTGAGAGACCGCGTTCCACTCGGTTGGATGATGGTGCTCCCGTTATGGGCGGGGTGGTCAGCCCGATTGACGACTCCGGTCCCGGCGCCATTGAGGAACCCAGAGGCGTCGAGAATATCCTCAATACGCTGGAGGCGAGAACAGGCCAATCGCCGGCTAAGGAGCAGGTGGAGTGGGAAGGCCTTTTGGAATCGTTTGCCGAGCCGGAAGCCCCCCAGGCCGAACCCGAAGCTGAAAAAGATATGGATCTGAATGAGCTGCTCAAGTCCTTTTCCGAGCCAGGCGGCGAAGTCCGTGAGCCGGATACCCGCATCCCGGATACAGGTGTACGGGATATTGGCATACAAAATGGTGAACAATTTGGCCCCGAAGACGTAGGTTTAGATACTGGTTTGCCTTCGGCAGTTGAAGAGCCTGGGGTTGGGCTTGATGAGTTGGGCGTTTCGCCTGCTCCCGGAGTAGGCGGGCGATCAGAGGACCAGACAGCACAGACGCCCGGACGTATAGAATGGGTATTCCAGGACGGCAAGTGGGTTCCTATGCAGATAGGCGCTCCTTCCGTGGCGAGGCCGGTGATTAAGGTCGATTCCCAGTTTGAGCCTTCGCGTGTGGATACTGAGGCTCCGATGGGTGGAATGGACTGGGGTGCGGGTGCTGAAAGGCGCCTAATTAAGATCCCCGCTGACAGGCTGATGGCCGGCGATCCCAAATATAATATTGTTATTAAGCCTGGCGATTCGATTTATGTGCCGGTTGATGTGATTGGCGAGTTCTGTATTATGGGCAATGTGGTCAGACAGGGGTATATTCCGATCACGGGCCGACCGCTGAACTTAAAAATGGCGATAGCGGCGGCGGGTGGCATGGGGCCTCTGGCTTGGCCTAAGCGAGTTGAGGTGGTAAGGAGAATCGGCAAGAAAAAGGAAGAGACCGTCATGGTTGACTTGGATAAGATTTACAGTGGAGAACAGCCTGATTTCTTCATCAAGCCGAATGACCTGATTAATGTCGGTACGCATGCCACTTCAAGATGGCGAGCCGTGCTGAGAAATTCGTTCAGGGCGACATACGGTTTCGGATTCGTTTATGACAGGAACTTCGCCGACAGGGACTATGGCAACAGCCCGTGGCCCTTCTAAAGATCATGGGCGAAGTTGAAAATGCAATACTGTAGAGCCGTGGAAATCGCTTCCACGGTTCTACTTATTATTAGTTGTTGGTTAATAGCTTTGGTATGGTGCACGATATTGCCTCTACTCTCGCAGAAAAGAATGAAACGAGTACGCCTGTTGGAAGGCGTGACTGGCGTGATTTGGGGGTGCACGGCTATGTGAAGATGGCAATAGTAGGGGGGTTGCTGTGGTATCTGTTTCGCGGAGAGATTCAGAGCGTGGTTAGTAAGTGGGCGGACCCCAGTTGGTCTCACGGTTTTCTGATACCGCTTTTCAGCCTGTATCTTCTCAATCAGAACAGGGAGAAGATTCTGAATACTCGGGTCAAGCCGAACTATCTTGGCCTGGTTTTAATGGTTGTTGTGATTTTGCTTCACATCGTCAATAAGGTCAGCCCTGCCGGCTACGCCTATTTCGGTCGTATCGCGGTTATAGGGGCTTTGGGATCTGCAGTGCTTTTTCTTGGCGGCTGGGCGATTGTAAGGTATGCGTGGCTGCCTGTGCTCTTCCTGGTTTTTGCTGTTCCGCTTCCGGAGCGATACTATTTTCAGGCCACGCTGCCTTTGCGGCTGCTCGCGGCCAACGTCGCGGCGACGCTGCTCGGTTTGGTCAACGGGCTTGAGACGGCGGTCAACGGGGTGGTAGTTAGCGTGGTTTACAAAGGGCAGGCTCTTAAGCCCGACCTGGATGTCGCCGAGGCCTGCAGCGGCATGCGGCTTTTGATGGCCTTTCTGGCGCTGGGTGTGGCTATGGCGTATATTCACTACAGGCCAATCTGGCAGCGGCTTGTGCTGTTGGCGAGCACTATTCCGATAGCGATTCTGTGCAACATTGTGCGTGTTACTGTTACGGGATTCATTTTCGTTTTCATAGGTACTCAATATACGCAGGGTGTCTATCATGATATGTTAGGCCTTGCGATGCTGCCCCTGGCCTTTGGCCTGTACGGGCTGCTTGCGTGGTTCATGGCCGCATTGTTTGTTAAAGAATCCGTCGCGGCGACGCCGGATGTCGTTATTCGCGGAGGGAAGGCGTGATGCGAGGTTCGATTGTGCGAATTTATCTGCAGCCTGCTTTTGTTGTGTGTGTGTTGGTGTTGTCGCTCAGCGGAGCGGTAATGTCACAGTTCTACATAGAGCAAGAGCCGTGGCCCCTGGTCAAGTCGTTGAATCTGCTCGACCAATCGGACATGGGGCCGTACAGGATCCTCATGAAGATCGAAATTACGGATAAGGATACGTTGAAGGCTTTGGGCACGGAGGATTATATCCAGTGGGTTCTGGAGGACACCGAAGTGTCGGAGGACAATCCGTGTCGCAGGACGATGCTGTTTGTGACCTATTATCCTCTTGCCGACAGGGTGCCGCATGTCCCTGAGGAATGCTTTATCGGGGCGGGGTATGATTTACTGGCCTCGAATTCGGTGCAATACACTCTTGAGATTGACGGCGCCGAGAAGACTATTCCAGGTACGCGTCTGGTATTTCAGGGCGGTTCGTCCGGTTATTGGGAAAAATTGTCTCAGTTCTACCTTATGAACGTTAACGGTATCTACGCCGGAAATAACCGGTGTCCAGCCGGTATTATCTGAAGCATTCACATCGGCACCGCGACTAATCAGGATTTCAATCACATCCTCCTGTCCCCATTGAGATGCAGTCAATAACGGCGTATTGTCAGCATTATCTTTCGCTTCTATATCCGCTCCCTTTTCCAATAAGAATTCGACGGCCTTTCGAGAATCGCCTCGGCTAATATCTGAAGGCACTTTAAACGCTTGAGTCTTCTCATAATGCTCAAGGATAATCTTGAAGAACAAGGTCCGATCCTGGCCTACAGCCCAGTGAAGCGGCGTCCGAGAGGCATAATCACGGATATCCGTTTCATAGTTGCCTTCTGCCAATTGCGACATCAAGCCTATCTCCCTCAAACCCGCTGCCGCATGCAGGGGAGTTCCCAGCGACCCGGGATGTGCGTTTTCCACTATCAAATATAGATATTCGCCAACATCCTTGTGCCCAAAATTCAGCGCATTGTCCATCGGCCAATCCCCCCCATCATCCCTGGCATATATATCTGCACCGGACTCCATAAGCAGCTTAACAAAATCGAGGTGACCCTTAAAACAAGCGTAATGCAACGGGGTCATACAGTCCGCCTTGTTATCTATGGCATTAATTTCAGCACCATGCTCGAGCAATAGACGCCCAATAGCAACATTTCCATTTCTAGCGGCATGATGCAACGCTATGCCGTTCGAATCTTTACCAACATTAGGATCTGCTCCATGATCCAGAAGTAACTCAACCACGTCCTCCCGATCTTCCTCAACGGCTTCCATTAGGGGCGTCCACCCTTCAGAATCATAGCAGTTGATTTCGGCGCCTGCCTGGAGCAGTATCTGGATCATTTCAAGGCTTCCCATCCTGGCGGCATGGTGTAAGAGAGTGTTTCCGCAATCATCGCATTGGTTAACATTGTAGTCAGAGGTAACCAATTCCAGAAGCTTATCAGCATCTCCCTTATCAATAATCTCCCACAACTCCATAAAGCTTCCTTTCTCATTAGACATATTCTCGAATTCTCTTGAAACGTCTATACTCTAACAGGAAAAAGAGGCATAATCAAGAATGATAGGCGGAGCATGGTTTACCTCTTGCTCGGTCTATGGGCTAGAAGCTGGGCAGTAAAGAGTCTGGAAATCGAATAGGTTTTTTCCGGCTGTTATTACTCCAGGTCGAACAGCGTATTATCCACCGGGTCGGGCCAGCCTAAATTCATGGCCGACGAATCGACGCCATAGGCATTTCCATGCTCGACTTTCGTCATTTCCCTGTCCTCGATGTGTCCGTCCACCCAGCCTGCGTTGGCTCGGCCCCTGTGGCGAAAATGAATAGACGCCGACATATAAAAGCTTGTCATGACCTTGCCTCCATAAACCATATAAGGCGGCTCTGCGAACGAATACTCCATATATGATTTGCCGTCGTTCGACATTGCCGCATCTGCGAACATCAAAGTCTGCGTGGGCTTGGCGACTTCGGTGGTCCGCGTCGTCCGCGCGTACGACGCTTTGAACGCATCGGGACTGCTAAGCCCGTTCTGCCACGTCCGGCTGCCGATATAAATCATATTATACCCGTACCCCCCGCAGCCGCGCTCGAAGCTCGTATTCCAGTTGTCGCTTTTGACGAAATTAACCCTCTCCGGACACTCCCTAACCTCTCCATTCGCCAGATAGCCGGCCAGAGGCCCGCGTTTCGGCTCGAACGGCTTACCCGGGGCTTCCCGCACTCCGTGCCAGCGATGCAGGCCGCCGCCTAAGTCCCACATATCGCTCGCTGCAGCTACATAAAAACCGTCGCTCTCGCTCGCATAACCGATATTGGCCAACAAGAGCTGGCGAAGGTTCGATTTGCAAACCAGCCCCCTCGCGCCCGACCTCGCCGAGGCCAGCGCAGGCATCAATATCGACATCAGCAGCGAAATAATCGCTATCACCACCAACAACTCAACTAACGTGAATCCTTTCTTGTTTTCAGCAACCATCGCTTTATACCCACCGGCAAAACAACCGCATTTCCTGTCGGCACAACACCGCTTTCTAATAATCAATAGACAATAATCAATTGGGCATCCTCCACTTTTCGGCGCCAAGCCACTGGCTTGCCAGCACGGCAAGGTCGTCTGCATCGACAATCAGATCGCCTGTCTTTGCGAGATTGCATCTTCCGATCCACCCCGATTGGCCGAACCTACTGCCCCAGGCCGATGCAAACAACGCATAATCGAACATATCGACCATGCCGTTCAAATCGATATCCGCTTCGTACTCCTGCTCATTGAGTACGCCGACGGCCTCGATATCAATCCCTCCCGAGCCGAATGTCAACCAGGCATCGAACACGGCATGGGCGGCAGCATAGTTTTGCCAAACAGGCCAGGTCGCGGGATCGACGAATTTAGCGGCATCGTCGAAAAAGTCTCCGCTGCCGGGTATGTCGATTATCCTGACGTAACGTATATCGTTTATATCGACGGTTCCGCTCACGACCATCGAATCGGCTGCGACATCGCTCAAATCGAAAGGCGTCCCCGTACACAAGCCGCCCGCATTCGGATGCTTGCCGGCGAGATTATGAATATTGCTTATCTCGATCGTTCCATAAGGCCCCACCAGCCCGGCTGTTAGCGAGACAGATGGGAAACGGACAAAATCCGTTCCGTTCGATGAGACCTCGACATAGCCCAGCTCGCCAAGCATCCGGCCGGCGACCGGCCCGCCAGTATTATCAAGCAACACAAAAGCATTCTCGAAGACGGCAAAATCATACCCCCCGGCGTTTCGTATGCTCTCGCTGAAAGACAGAGTAATCCGCCCCGGCTCGACGCCGGCGTCAATCTCGCCCGCATCCAAATCGCCAAGACTTACAATATCGAAGTTATCGCCCGTAGCCGGCCCGAGCGCCTTAGTCGGATCGTTCCATACGCCGGTGCCGATCCACTCATCGTCCGAAGGGGCATATTCCTCAACATCCGTCGCCCACCCGCGAAATATAGGATTCACGATTGCATTGGCATCGGCCAACGGGTCGGCATGTCGCCAGCGGTTGTTCGGATCGATGTAGCCGTTTACGCCGGCTCCGGTATAAGGGCCGGCGTGAAGGGGGCAAGCCCATACGCATAGGATCAATACTGCAAGTTTGGCCACTCGTTGCAACAAAACTTATCTCCAAAATAGGCACATCTGCGACGCCGACCGAGGCATCCGACCGGCGCCGCAGAATGGCACTGACACTTGTTAGCCTTTACGTCGAGACAAAACCAGCCCGCCAAAAGCCAGCAACGCAATCGTCGCAGGTTCCGGGACGACAGTATCCACTGCAAAACTCGCCGGCGTATTCATTCCAAAGGCGCCGACGTCGCTCGAATTCAGAGCAAACTCCAAAGTCTTCACCGGCCCCAACGAACTGAGATCGATGTAATCCCATTTATCGACGATGTAATCGAGGCTATTATTTGCGAAGCGATAGTCGGCGAGGTAGAAATCGACCGAGCCGGTTTCAGTTCCGCCGGCGTTTTTGCCGGTAATAGTCAGCATGAACCAATCCTTGTCGCCGCCGGCGGTCCCGCCGAACTTCTTGGCGAACATATCGCCGTTTAGCATCGAGTAGTACGCATAGCTGGTGTTGGTAACATACAGTCCATCGACGACACCGACGCTGTTGAACGTAACGGTCGGCGGCCCGGCCCAGCCTGCATAGCCGACTCCGTAATTCGCAGAGCCGCCCCGGCCCGAACCGGTTATGGCGTTAAACTGAGCGGTCCACCCCTGGGCAGCCGCATCGGTTATGTTCGAATATGCAAAGCCGTCCCACGAACCATAAGTCGCATTGTAGTTATTATTGAAATGAGCCTCGCCGCTGACAAAACCGCCCGAACCATCGGAGCCGTTCCAGTACGATTCGCCAGCCAGACTCAAATCGTCAAAATTCGCGAGAGAACCCTGCGACGCACTCGCCATCGCCAAAACACCGACCAAACACATAAAACACCTGAATCTCAATAACCTTCTCGAAGTCATAATTAACTCCTCCTTCACTAAAAAACGTTAAACTTACCAATTCACATTTCTAACATCTGTCTCCTGTATTCTGACTTTTTTCCTCCTTTCACACCGCCGCGGCCCGTATCGCGAGGCCTTTCTGAACACCAATAAAAAAACCGCCGCTCCCGTGATAAGGAACGGCGGTTGATAAACTCGGCACAAACGGATTTCCAGCCATATATCAGACTATCGGCCCGTTGTTGCCACACCTGCCCCCTGGGGGGCCTGCGTCCCATGTCGCGAGAACACTACTAAACTAAGTGTGAACTAACTCGCAGGCAGGTTTTCTGACTCGCGTCTTACCTCAAGACCCCTTCCCATCCACCAAATGCGAACAGTGGGTGCGGCCCAAAAACGTTGTTTTAACGTCTCAGAGCCGGCAAAAAACGCCTTGAGGATTCCCGACCGAATTAACCACGAATTCACACGAATTAGCACGAATTCGATCTGTTTCGTTCGGAACAGACGCACACAGCGGCGCGACCGTCGCGGATTCTAACCGCGTTCCCGTTTGACTATCCCGAGGCATACGGCCCCGGGACCTGCAAATTAGATTATTACGTTACCAAAGAACGAGCGTATTTTGGCACGCACATTTCTTTTAGTCAAGAGGAAAATCCGAAAATCATCGGGGCATCTGTGATAAGAGCACCGCTTCCATCCTGCTAAGCAGCCCAACTGCAAGACGTTAGCCGAATGAAAGGACGATTGCAAGGTTGCCAATTTTGCAGCAAAAAAAATCTCGCATACCTACTATTGTCCGCAGGTTTGCACGGAAAATCTGTTATATTTGTTCGAGTTGAGATTGAAAGGAACAAGCAAGTATGGAGTACAGAGTCTGCTGGCAAAACTGTTTCGGCTCCGGCGGCGATGAGACCTTTCTTTCCGGCGCCGAACTTTTGGCCATCAACGCCATGGAGGACGCCCTTGCCCCTCCCGACGAGCGTACAATTGCGATAAGGCAGCTAATCACGCGGTTCGAGGCCTGCTATCACGAGGCGGACAAGGAGGCCGAGTATATTATCGAGGCCATAGCCGCCGGCCGGGTGCCGGAGCAATCGACCGACCGTCCTCCAAAACGCAGGGAGGAACTGCAAAACAGCCACCGCATATTATCGAACTGGTGCGAGGATCCGACGACAGAGCCTGCGGATATTAACGTTGGCGACGTATCGGCGGCTGAATTGATTAGGTTCATAGGTTCGCCGACGCCGCTTAAGATATGGCAGGTCGAGAGAATCGTCGATAAAATTGCCGAGGCCCTCGATCCCAGGCAAACGTATCATTATATGGCTTTGGACCTCGGAGACTACGGCGAGCCAGGAACACGTCCTGCAGGAGAACACTACAAGGATGATTCGGCCTTACTCGGCCAAACTACCGAGACGATCATACATTACACCGAAGACGACAAGCCCGCCGAGATATCCCTCGCGATGGCCATCGACCTGCTCATGCCCTGCCACTGGGACTTCGTCGGCTCTCTCGCGGCAATCCTCAAAGCCATCGACGGCGATCTCCACCCTGCCAGACCGTTTGCATACTGCGGCATTAACATTAGGTTCTCCCCCCTTTGCGACAGATTGAAAACAATTTCCAACACCCTCAAGGCCTTCTGGAACCCCCTCGAAACACCCCCTGATATAGATAAGACGCTGCTCGCAACACTTGGCGAGCCGACGGACATCAAAAGATGGCTCGCAGCATCTCTTGACAAAACGATAAGATTGCACTTACATATCTGATAACGTAGCGCAGGTTTGAAAGCCCGTGCCTTTTAACGGGCCGTATATCGAAAAACAGGAAACCATAATGGGCAGAGCGGCGGGGCGCTCGGTGAGTTTTCGCCGGGTCAGATGGTGAAGGAGTTCGACGACGTGGTCTTCAGCGCAGAGATCGGAAAAGTCCAAGGCCCCGTGCAAACACAGTTCGGCTTCCACCTGATCGAAATCACCAGCAGGACAGAGTAAGCCGTGCTAACGGGACGGCTTTCCCCGCGAACGTAAGATTAAGGACAATAAATTGCGTCGATGCACCCGAATCGACGGCGGATATGGCAGCATCGAATCGAAAGGAGCGTTCTTAAGATGGCTGCTTCGAATTCTTCTCCCGGCCCGGTTCAACTGCTCAATTTCGATGAGATTCCAGGTCGAGAGATTAGTGAAATCCTTGGCCTGGTCCATGGGCATACGGTTTATGCAATCTGGCTGGGCAAGGACCTCTCGGCTCTGATAAGGCTGGTCCTCGGCGGCGAGCTTGCCGAATACACCGAAATGATGGGCAGCGCCGCGTAGCTCTTAGTCTATGGCGCCGCTGTAAAGCTCGCCTGATAGTGCGGCCTTTGCCTACGATTTGAGGTAGATAATAACTCCTGTCAGGATCAGGATTACAAAGACGCAGACGCTTATCGCGGCGACAAAGACCCACACAAAACGCTTATTCTGCCTCGATACGATGTACTTGAGGTACCTGTCGCTGGTGGCGAAGGTCTTGCTCATCTGCAGGATGCCGTCAGTTTGTCCTTCTGTGAATTGGTTTAGTCTTTCGAGGGTCTGTGCGAACTTGTTGAAGTTCTCGACCATCTGGACGTCGGTATCGGCGGCGGCGGCAAGCTGATGGTCGATGCCGACGAGCGCATCGGTCTGCTTGGCCGTCTCTGTGGGCATCTTCTCAACGGCGTCTATAAACCGCTCCTGCTTGGCCGCGGCGCCTTTGACCTGATCGAGGAGTTGTTCGGTTATTTTTTTTTGCCCCTCGACAACCGTCGGAAAGCTCGCCAGCCACTCCGGCAGCTTCTCGATTCGCTCCATCAACTCGGCATGTTGGCTGACCTGCCGATTCAAATGCTCGTTAATCCCCTGCAACTGGCCGAGGAGCTGATTAAACCCATCCTGCAGCTTCTCCAGCGAATGCGTCTTGTCCGACTCGGGCCCGCCCCCGGGCCCCTCCTGGGGCCCCTGGCGAGGGGGCGGCCCGCCCGCCCTTACCACAACGCTATTATTACCGTGCCCGTTGGTCGCCTCGGCCTGCTCGGACTCGGCCGCATCCGGCTCCCGGCTGATATAACCCTCGTCGTCAATATCGGCATCAACGCCCGCATCGCTCGAAAAACCGTGCGAACGAAGCCATCTGCTCGTATCTGACCACCAATCCTTTAGCGTCATTTTCAGCATTCCGATATAATACGCCATCTTGCACCTCAAGCTATTCACAAACAGGTCCCTAAACCTAATCGGGACGCCGAGGCGTTTAGCTTGAGCCAAAACATATTAAAACACGCCCCAAACCCAATTTCAAGCCATTTTTCGCCTTCTGCTGCGATTCCGTTACCCCCGCCAGTCCGCCTGGGGACGCCGCCGCAAGGCGTCCCTAAGTGGACTTGCGGTGGGGTCCCTCCACCAGGGGCCTCTGGGGCAGGGGCCTTTGCCCTTTTTCACTTTGCATCCGAGCGAACCAGTTGCTATTATGCAGATTGCAATTAACATCTATCATAGTGGCTGAGAGCTTAATGATCTACTTATTAGTCTTTTTTTCAGGATTGGCCGGACTTATCTATGAAATTCTCTGGATGAAGCAGCTTGGTCTGCTCTTCGGCAATACCTCGCATGCCGCCTCGGCAACTCTGGCTGCCTTCTTCGCCGGTCTGGCTGTGGGTAGCTGGTTCTGGGGCAGACGATCCGCCAAGGCCGGCAATTCGCTGCGTATCTATGCCTGGCTTGAGGCGGGCATTGCTCTTACCGCGCTGCTTTATTTCGTCGTACTCCGCGGCTACTATTACATCTATCCATCGGTATATCAGAACATCGATTCTGCCGTCCTGTTGTTGGTCATCAAGTTTGCTCTGGCGCTCCTGCTCATCTTTCCTCCTGCCTTTTGCATGGGTGGCACAATACCCGTCATTGGCCAATACCTGATCAGGACTCAGTCTGCATTCGGCACCACGTCGGCGCTGTTGTACGGCATCAATACGTTTGGTGCTGCGACAGGCGCCTCTCTGGCGGGCTTCTTCCTGCCGCTCTGGCTCGGCTTCAGAGCTACCTGTGTGGGCGCAATGATTATTACCGCACTCGTCGCGTTCACGGCCTTGCGGCTGTCCCGAAATCCTTTGCCCCGAAAGGCTAAGGAGCATGCAAAAGAAAAGAAGGGCAAGGAAACGCCCGACAAGCATAGCCGAACAACCGGCAGGATGACTGTGGCGTTGGCCTGCTTTCTCTCAGGCTTCGGGGTTCTGGCGCTTGAAGTACTCTGGATACGCATGTTCGCGCAAGTGATGGAGAACTCCGTATATACCTTTGCGGCGATTCTGGTCATTGTTTTGCTCTGCCTTGCCGGGGGCGCCTTGATCAGTTCCCGACTTGCCGGATTGGCCGTATCTCCATCCTTTCTCCTGGCGATCTTGACAGTCATAAGCGGCATAGCCGTTTTGCTCACACCCTTTGTGTTTATGCGCCTGACCGATTCTTTGCAGATAATGGCCTTAAAACGCTCATGGCTGAGCTATATACTGTTGATCTTTAAGAACCAATTCTTAACTATCGGCCCGCCGGCTCTGTTGCTCGGAACAGTATTCCCGTTCCTGATGAAGACTGAAGAAAGCTATGCTGTTTCGCCCGGCAGGAGCCTTGGGCGTTTGGCGGCGGCAAATACCGCCGGTGCAATCCTCGGCTCACTGATGTGCGGATTTCTCTTTCTCGAAACACTCGGCATGTGGCGCACCATGCAGATCATCTCCGCGATATATCTTGTCGCTGCCATGATCCTGTCGCTGACGTGGGACGGCAAAGGTCTCGCGGTCAAAGTAGTCGGCGGAATTTTCATTCTCTTGCTCTTTACGACGCTTGATCCCACAAAGTTGCCGGCAAACGGCGTCAATAGAATGCGTCGGCAGGGGGAGATTCTTGAGGCATGGGAGGGCAGCGACTGTACCGTAGCGGTGGTCCGGGATAGGTACGGTCTATCAATTGAGGTCAACTCGCACTACAGTTTGGGTTCCACCGGCGCCTCTATGCAGGAGAAGCTCCAGGCCGATATTCCGCTCAAGATATATCCGCAGACCGAGAGTATCTTCTTTCTGGGTATGGGGACCGGCATTACTGCCGGCAGCGCACTCGATGAGCAATTCAGTAATGTCAAACGTGTGGTCGTCTGTGAACTTGTGCCGGAAGTTATCACCGCTGCCAGGAAATACATGACGAACTTTGACGGACTCGACTGCACCGGAGGACTTTTCTCGGACCCACGCGCGACTATCCTCGCCGAAGACGGACGTCACTATCTGATGGCCGCCGGCGACCGCTTCGACATGGTCAATGCCGATCTGTTCGTCCCCTATCGCTCGGGGGCGGGCAGTCTATACAGCAAAGAGCATTTTCAGAGCGCCAAGGAGCGGCTCGAGCCGGGCGGAGCCTTCTTTCAATGGTTGCCTTTGTACCAAGTGACAGAGAACGAATTCTCAATCATCGCCAAGACCATGCTGGAAGTGTTCGATCAGGTCTCGCTCTGGCGCAACAACTTCAAACCAGGTGAAGATGTCGTTGCGTTGGCAGGCCACAAAGACACAACACCCCTGCCTGCCTGTGCGATTGACAGCACCGCAGAGAAGCTGATTGCCGTTGCCGGGAAGGACCACCGTGATGTGCAAAACCTTTCATTGCCATTTAATCCTCAAACCATACTTTTTTTCTATTGCGGCAATTTAAGCAAGTCAAAAGAGCTTTTTGCCGACTATCCGGTCAACAGTGACGACAAACCTGTAATCCAGTATATGGCGCCTCGCACCTATCGCAATAAGACCGATACCGCAATTCCCTGGTTCGTGGGGCCGCGGATAGCCGGTTTGGTCGAAGAGATTCAACGTCGCTGTCCGGCCGACAGAGACCCGCTGCTCGTAAACCGTACGGCTGTGAATCGCAGGCTTCCGGCAGCCGGAGCCGCCTTTTATAGTGCGCGAATGTGGGAAATAATCGGTAATGAAAAGGAATGCAGACAGTCATGGCAGCGGTTCGTTGATGCATGGACTAATCGGAAATAAAGGGGCGGGAAAATTAAAGGCGGCAGGGGGGATGTTGAAAAAATTCCTTTTTTTTCATCTATCCGATTTTCATAATGTGATAATAACTCAAGCTGACCGAAAACCTTGCCAAATAAGCTTAAATATCTGCACCGCAAGGACCTACAGAAACTCAAAACCGCTACAAGTCTCTTCTACACAAAGGTTTACGAGAAAAATTTGCCCCCTTTGTGTCTCACCAATGCCTACCCTCACTTTAGGCCCTTTTGTTCACTTCTCCCCCTGCCCCCAAATCAATTATAAATCATCGACAATCAATCCTTGACAACCCGGCCCAATGCAACTATATTAATTGGTTCGTTAAGGGTGAAACCCATTGAATTAAGCAGAAACGCCATTCGTAGCACTGAAAAAGGAGATTTTGAAATGTCAACAAAAGTGGCAATTAACGGGTTCGGCCGAATCGGCAGAGCCGTAGCAAGGATTATTATGCAGAGAAAAGGCGATCTCGAACTGGTCGCAATCAACGACCTCTCGGACGCCAAGAGCCTGGCCCACCTGTTCAAATACGATACGGTTATGGGCAAGTGGGAAGGGACGGTCAAGGCCGGCGACGGCGAGCTGGTGATTAACGGCAAAAGTATCAAGGTCCTGGCCGTGAAGAACCCCGCCGAACTGCCCTGGAAGAAAATGGGCGTAAAGATCGTCGTCGAATCCACCGGCATCTTCCGCAGCGCCGAGTCGCCCAAGGGCGGCTACGGCGACCACATCAAGGCCGGAGCCAAGAAAGTACTCCTCACCGTACCGGCCAAGGACAAGATCGACGCCACCATCGTGATGGGCGTCAACGGCGATATGCTTACCGCCAAGATTAATTGCGTATCGAATGCAAGCTGCACGACCAACTGCCTGGCGCCGGTGGCCAAGGTCCTCAACGATGCATTCGGCATCCAGCAGGGCTTTATGACGACCATCCACGCCTATACCAACGACCAGCGCGTGGCGGATATGATCCACAGCGACCTTCGTCGCGCCCGCGCCGCGGCTGCAAATATTATTCCGACGAGCACCGGTGCGGCCAAGGCAATCGGCCAGGTCATCCCGGCCCTGGCGGGCAAGCTCGACGGCATGTCGATGCGAGTGCCTATCCCGGTGGGCAGCGTTGTCGATTTGGTTGTCAACGTCAGCAAGGAAGTTACTGTCGATGCCGTCAATGCCGCCGTCAAGAAGGCCGCCGAAGGCCCGATGAAGGGTATTCTCGTCTATTGCGACGAGCCGATTGTCAGCAGCGACATTATCAAGAATCCGGCTTCGAGCGTCTTCGATTCGCTCTGCACTATGGTCATCGGCAAGACGGTAAAAATCATAAGCTGGTACGACAACGAGTGGGGCTACTCCAACCGAAGCGTCGATATCATGGAAAAATTGGCGGCAATGTAAAACGCAAAAAACGCCGACCGACAATTGAGCGTTCCGAACCCCTTGTTTTGACTGGTGAAAAAATGGCTAAGAAAACTGTTGCTGACATTGATTTTCAAAATGTAGTCGTTTTGACCAAGAATGGGAAGCCGTTGATGAAAGACGGCAAGGTCATGACCAAGAAGAAAGCAAAGAAGGTCCTGATGCGGTGCGATTTCAACGTGCCGCTGGACGATAACTGCAACATTACAAGCGACGACAGAATCGTAAAGGCGCTGCCGACAATCAAGCACATCCTCGACGGCGGCGGCGCCCTTATCCTTATGAGTCACCTGGGCCGTCCTGCCGGCGTGCCCGATCCGAAGCTGTCGCTGGCCCCAGTGGCCGTCAGATTGTCGCAACTGCTGGGCCGGGATGTCGTCTTCGCCGACGATTGCATAGGTGAAGAGACCGCGGCCAAGGCCGCTGCGCTAAAGAGCGGCGAATGTATGCTGATCGAGAACCTGCGATTCCATAAGGAAGAGACCATAAAAGACGAGGCCGCCAAGGAAGACGCACAACTGCGCCAGGCCAAGGACGATTTCGCCGGGGCGCTGGCAAAAATGGCCGATGTCTATGTCGATGACGCTTTCGGAACCGCACATCGAGATAACGCCTCGATGTACACCGTCCCCGTGCTTATGGAAGGCAAGCCCAAGGTCATCGGCTTTCTCATCGAGAAGGAGCTCAAATATCTCGGAGAGACCCTCAAGGACCCGGAAAGGCCCTTTGTCGCCATACTCGGCGGAGCAAAAGTCTCCGATAAGATCGGCGTCATCGAAAACCTGATCGGAAAAGTAGATCGAATCATCATCGGCGGAGCAATGGCATATACTTTCCTCAAAGGCAAAGGCAAAAACATCGGCCAAAGCCTCTGCGAGGACGACTACGTCAACGACGGCCAGAAACTCCTCAAACAGGCCGCTGAAGCCGACTGCGAAGTCCTCCTGCCCATCGATCACCATATAGTCCGCGAACTAAAGCCGGGCGCGCCGTATAAAACCGCCGTCGGCGATATCGATGCAGGCTATCAAGCCGTCGATATTGGGCCTATGGCCGCTAAAGAATTTGCAGAAAAGATCGCCGACGCAAAGACCATCGTCTGGAACGGACCGATGGGAGTATTCGAGATACCACCCTTCGATTCCGGCACAATGGTCGTGGCGCAGGCAGTGGCCAAGGCCACAAAAGCAGGAGCAAGAAGCATAATCGGCGGTGGAGACAGCGCCAGTGCGATAAAAAACCTGGGCCTCGAAAACGAGGTGAGCCACATCTCAACAGGAGGAGGAGCTTCCCTCGAATTCCTCGAAGGCAAAAAATTTATATGTCTTGCGATTATTGATGAAAGGTAATAACTCAAACTGACCGATTCATAACTGTCATTCCCGCGAAAGGTTGTCACCCCTGCGAAAGCAGGGGCGGGGATCCGGTAGAATCGCGAGGTCATAGATTCCTGCTTTTGCAGGAATGACATAAATTCCAAGAAACAATATCTGTGTAAACTTGTGCCTTGGGTATCCTTGTCCATAAACCATTAGCCAAACGCCGACCGCAGCACGGCAAGACTCTTCGGTATGGCTGTTTTGTAATCCTCGTTGCCCTCGAATTCGAGGGAGACCCATCCGCGGAAATTGTGTTCGCGCATAATCCGCCCGATTCGCGGATAGTCGAGTTCGAGGGTGTACCACAGCCCGCCGCCGTAGTAGGTCTTGGCCTGCATGAAAACAGTGTGCGGGGCGCACTGCTCAAGCTTGTCGTACGGGTCTTCGAGGAAATTGCCCGTATCGAGCAGTACCTTCAGCCAGGGCGAATCGATCTCGTTGACGATTCTTAGCAGCCCCTCTGCG
Organism: Sedimentisphaerales bacterium; assembly: GCA_041322395.1. Classification (GTDB taxonomy): domain Bacteria; phylum Planctomycetota; class Phycisphaerae; order Sedimentisphaerales; family Anaerobacaceae; genus JAFGCD01. The sequence goes on along the minus strand of JBGLNQ010000001.1, from coordinate 246,099 downwards.
GTGCGCGCCAGGCCCCAGTGATTTTCCAGGCCGAGCATCACGCCAGCTTCTTTGGCGGCAGGCAGACACTTCTCGATGCTGTCTATGACCCACTTAAAGCCGTCTTCCTCGGTATATCCGGGCAGCACCGGCTCGATGCCGCGATTGGCCATAAGCTCATCGAAGCTGCCGCTCGTGCCCCATGTGCCCGTATTGAGGCGAATAATAGGAATGCCCAGCTTATACGCCAGATCGATGCTCTTGAGCGTAAGGTCGATGTTCTCCTGTCTCTTGGCCTTATCCGGCGAGACGAATCCCTGATGCGTTGACATCCCGCAAAGGTCGATGCCGTTGATGAGCGCCCGGCGTTTGAGACTCTGCAGATACTCGTTGGTTTCCTTCTCCATCTGCCTTTGCAGAATCTCGACGCCGTCGAAACCCATCTGGGCGGCCTCGTCGATGCACTGCTCGATCGGCAGCTTCAGCCCATCCTTAAAACGCCAGAAAGAATACGTCGAAACGGCAATCGGATTCCCGCGCCCCGTCTGCCTGCTCGAAGCGCCCCCGACTCTACGACGGCCCCTGCTCGTCGTCTCTTGAGCCCCTGCATCCGAGACTGCTGTGACCCCGGCAGCCAGCCCCGCCGCCTTGGCGAGAAAACCTCTACGATTCATTGATTCCATAATCCTTATCCTTTCAATCTTGGGTGACATCCTCCCCCATGGGGGGGGTGGCCAACGAGCCAACAATACACTATTACCACATTTCACAAGTATTGCGACTATGAGATTGCCACGGCCCTTCGGGCCTCGCAATGACGGCTGAAAGTCTCAAATTGTCATTGCGAGGAGTCCCCTGGGGACGACGAAGCAATCTCATTACCTTATAGCAGAGAAACCTATGAAACGTGGTATTATGCCAAGTTTTGGTCTCTTCGCATTTGTCCGGCGTTAATATTCGCCGCTATCTGTATGAATTTCGGCCCGGCGTAATCGAAGAAGCGTTTGTACGCCTCGCAATAATAGCTTTCCCGTCCGAAGTTGTCCTTATCAAACGGGGCCCTGTCCTTCATGCACCCGCCGCGGCAAATATCCAAATGCCTGCAGACAAGGCACTTATTGCAGAGATTCCTCTTCTTCCTCGCAAATTTTCTTTTCAAGGCGCTGCCCGCGAGTTTCTCTATCGGCGTATCCATGATGCCGCCCAATCGCCACTTCGGCTCGACAAAGAAATCGCAGCAATAAGCATCGCCCCTGTGCTCGATAACAATATATTGGCTGCACTGCTTGTCGAACGTGCAGATCGTATGCCTGCCCGTGACGTAATACGCCAGTATCGAATCAAAATCGCGGATACTGAGTTTCTCCGGCCCGTATTCGGTCCAGCGGTCGAAAACCCGGCACATAAACTCGGCATACTGCTCGGGAGTCACCGAAAAATCCGTAATCTCGCCCGTAGTCGTATCAAGCTCGACGCAAGGTATAAACTGCAGGTACTTGACTCCAAGGGCCACCAAAAAATCGAAAACCTCGTTCGGATGCACCGCATTGCGGTCGTTGAGCAAGGTAAGCGTATTAAATTCGACATCGTATTTCTTGCAGTTTTCTATCGCCCGCATTACCCTGTCCCACGTCCCGCCGCCGGAATGGTCCACCCGATAGTAGTCGTGCAGTTCTTTAGGCCCGTCGATGCTCACGCCGACGAGAAACTTGCTCTCGTGAAGAAACCTGCACCAATTCTCGTCGAGCAGTATCGCATTGGTCTGCAGCGAATTGCCCACTTCCTGCCCGTTCTTTCCGTACTTCTTCTGCAATTCCACCGCTTTTTTGTAGAAATCAAGCCCCATAAGCGTCGGCTCGCCCCCCTGCCACGCAAACCCGGCTAACGGAAAGCCCAACTGCATATAATCCTTTATGAGCCTATCGAGCACTTCCTCGCTCATCCGCTGCCTGCCCCGGCCGATCTCAGCAGACCGGCACTTATAAAAGCAATAAGTGCAGTCAACGTTGCAATCCGAACCCGAAGGCTTAATCAATAATGTAAATGGCTGCATCACAGCAGAAATGTACCACAAATCGCCTCGCTCTGCCACAGCTTTTCGCCTCCCCGGCGTAGGAACCCATGATGACAGGATGACTTCATAATGCCTACTTGCCTATTTCGCGCCCGATAACCTTGGCAAGGAATTCATTCAACAAGACCACTATCCGGGATTACCTGCGGACCCTGACGGTACAGGAAGCCGTCTATACGTCGGCCGAGAAGGGCCTGCCCGTTGCCGTCAAATACCTCTCAGACGACTCGGCCTGATTGCCGAGTCTTGTACTACCGTTGAAGCCCACAAATTCTTTATTAACGTCCCAAAGTTTGGGGGCAATCTGATTGTTCACTCTGCCGCCAACCAATTGCGTTTATCGCTTTATCAGATGCCGGCAGAACCGCAAATCATTTCCATGGTGACCCGGGTATTGCGAAGGTTGTTGCGCTGCTCGAACATCTGAGCCTGGCGGAAGTGAAGCTCGATATTCTCGAAATCCTCCAATTCCCGCTTCGTCTCGTGAGCAATAGCATGTCTCCGTTTCAAGCCGGCCATTGTTTCCTGCAGCCGCACCGAGCCTACTATCCTGAATACCATCACCAGCATAAGCATAATACAGGCAAAGACCATTATGGTCTGAGCATTGCCGGTAAAGAGCATAAACATTCCAAGGCCGGTTGCAAGCAAAGTCAGCCCATAAATAGCGATTACGGCGTGACGATGACGAAGACCGAGCGACAAAAGTCGGTGGTGAAAATGACTGCGGTCGGGTGAAAATACGCTCCTGCGCTCGAGAAATCTTCGCAACATGCTGAAGAGGGTGTCAAAAATCGGTATCCCCAGCGCCAACGTCGGCAAAGCTAATCCAACCACAGTCTCAGTTTTAGCCGCACATAACACACTTGACGAGGCAATGGTAAACCCCAAAAACAGACTGCCGCAATCGCCCATAAATATCTTTGCAGGACTGAAATTGAACACCAAAAATCCGCTCAGGGCGCCCAGAAGGGCAAGCATCATGATTGCCATGACCACAGAGCCAAAGTGCAGAGTTAGTATCACAATGACCCCGCATGTCGCTGCGCAGATACCGGCGGCCAGACCGTCAAGACCGTCCACAAAATTTATGGCATTGCTTATGCCAACAATCCAAAAAATCGTAAGAGGCCACGAAAACCAGCCAAAATGAATCACTAATGAATCCGTGACGCCAATAGAGTTTATGCGAATACCCGCACAACAGACAATTGTCGCGCAAATGAATTGGGCCAGGAGTTTCGCTCTTACACGCAGACCCTTGATGTCGTCCCAAAGTCCGACCAGGAACATAAATGTAGCCATAGAAAGGAGAACTAATAACTTAAACTGAACGAGCCGAAATTTATGGCCTATTACGTTCGGCAAAACCAATACCGGTATGACCAGCCCCATCATAGACAGGAAAATCGCAATGCCCCCGATACGGGGAACGGGTCGGGAGTGAATTTTGCGTATATTCGGAGCATCGACGATATTGTGACGCTGTGCGAAGCGAATAATAATCGGCGTGATTACTATCGCTAATACGACAGAACCGAAATATACGGTTAAGTAGGTTCTCATTATTCCATTGTCACGTTCCGGCTTTGCGCCATTAGCTCCGCGCAAACTCCGTCCCCGTCGGTGCGCCCACCGGGGATATCAGCCAATCACATTTAATATCCAGTTCTCTCTTGAAAGCCGGGGTTGCCCATTCGTAAACGTATTAGGGCGATTCGACTTTTTCGTCGAAGAAAGCGGGATGAATAGAAAGAGCCGCCACAAGCTGCTCGGCCGGCTTAAACTTCGGGCGCAGCCGAAGACATATCTTGGCCTCATGCATGGCCTCCGGCACCCTTTCTATCTCGACAAGCAGCTTTGCCAGCTCCAACCGCCACTGAACCTGACCGTAGTCAAGCGCAAGAGCTTGCTGGTAACATTCTGCCGCTTTTTCATTATCGTTCTCTCTCCTGTAGATAGCGGCTAAAGATGCAAACGCCCAGGCGGAAGCGTCAGGAGCGGAACATTTTGCCTGAAGTAAAGCCTTAATCTTCTCTCGGCATTGCTCGGCAAGATCCGTATATTGCATGCCGTCAAGAGCGCCGGCTACATGGCTCAGCCGACCAATGTCATCGCCCGCCGCTAAAATAGCCAATTGAGGGCGGCTCAGATGATGCAGGTAGATATTAACGACGCTGCTAAACAGCCCCGCGTCGAGAGTCACAGCCCTTGTAAACTTCTCGATGCAAGCTTCTGTCTTGCCCTCCGAGAGATCGAGAATGCCCGCTACAAAACACGCGAGGGGGTCGCAAGGAGCGAGAAGGAAGCCCTTGCGTATCTTGTCCGCTCCGGAATCATCGTCAAGAACAAACTTCTCGATCTGGCCCACTACGCTGTAGGTCGGCCCGTATGTCGGACACACGATACGCGCTTTGTGCAATTCATCAACAATGTCGTAAACAAGCGGCATGGAACTATCGGGGATAATTGGCTCTGTTGCATCCGGCTCTGTTATTCGCTCGATTGAACGCCACCGGTAAACATTGAGCCAATAACGGTATTCGATATTCTCCGGCTCGTGGTCCAACGCCGTTTGGGCGTGAGAAATTATCTCTTGATACTCAGCTTCTGTTTCCTGCCGGGTTTTTTCCGAAAGGCGTGCCGCCGCCCTGTGGGCCTTGTCCCAATGAGCCTCCGCAACGCGAGCATTATCGACGCCGACAAACGCCCACAACCAAATTCCGGCAACACCAAGAAGAACGATGGCTCGAACCGGGAGTCTCGAATGATGAGTCTTGAAATCACATGCCTCGTATTCACTATCTGATATTCGACGGTTGTCTCTCTGCCGCGCTAAGATCAGGAAAAGAGCACAGAATATGGCGGATAAAACGCAATTTGCCGGAAGGTGCTGCCCGAAGTCGCTAAAGCTGTGAATTAGTATTGCCAACAAACCAAAGCCAAGCCCATATACAGCCGAACAAATGGGACGCTTGGCATTGCGAATCCCTCTGGCATAGTTTGCCCAGACAATTACGCCCAAGACTATCAGCAGGCTCAGACCCAACGAACCGGTTTCCTCGACTACCTGGGCGTATTCGTTTTCTGCGTGTACGGCCAATGGGACAATGGTCGAACGGTCGAACATCGGATAAACGACCGGATGCGTTCCGAGTCCGGTTCCGAATACTGGGAATTTGGTCCAGACAATTCCTATATCTTTGAGTATTTGCATCCGGCCGGCTTCTGCTTCGTCGAAATACCGCAGACTTGCCAAACGCTCATAGACAGCGTCGAAGCCTACATACAGAACACAGATAAAGGCGATAAGCGCCACAACAACCATTATCCACCCATGACTTCGAAGAGACCGTTGGGAAGTAACCAGCACTGCCGCAAAAGCCATAGCGATTAACATGCTGATCATGCCTCCTCGAGTCAAAGAGGCAAAAATCGTCGCCACACCAAGACCAATTATTGCTGCAAGAAGCCACAAACGTCTTGCCGGCCTGGAGGTCATGTAGTTGAAGACAATCGGAAGTGTTGCCTTTTTACCGCAAAAAGCCTCGTGCAGTCCTACCATTAATAGACCAAGAGCAGCTCCAATTGATAAATTCATAAACTGGCCGTAGTTGCTGTGGTTCACGAATGGGCCGGAATAACCTTTGCAGTGGTTAGATTGGACAAACCAGTATATCTTGCCGTTGCCAAAAAGATTTTGTGCTAAGGTGATAACGGCAATGATGCCGCCTATCACCGCTATGGACATCAAAAGGCGTTTTATTTGGTCAGGACGCCGGAAGATATTAAGGACGACTATAAAAACTCCGGTGACGGCCAGTACGAGCCGCAGGCCGTGCTTTGTCGCATGCGGATAGAAGCTCAAAGGCATTGACTTGAGCACTGTATCGGCATTGGGCAAATCACCTAAAAGTTCCGTTCTTAGAATAACGGTATTTGGTGAGATGATCTTTACCAGCCAAACCGGCAGCGAAACAAGTTGCAGGCACGCGATAGCCAGAAATAACCCTATTGGCACATAAGCCCACGTCCAGGTTAAATGCTGGTCGCGGCGGAAGACAAGCTTTAGCAAGAAGCAGATCACAATAACGCCTGATAGAGCGATTACGATCTCTTCACTCCACGCCTCCACTACCCCGAAAGCAAGAGGCATAAAGGCCAAAAGGCAGAACAGCAGCCATTCGATCGCGATATCGAATCCACTCGAAGGAACCTTCATATTCTCAAGTAATGCTCGGCGATGTCTCATTAATGCGATTCTCTGCTTTCATAGAATCAATTGTCTGTATGTTCTGTCCTTTCAGCACCCTCAGCGGGTTTTCGATACAAACCAGGCGTGCCGTTGCTTCCCCAAGTCTAATGCTGATATGTTCGAAAGCGGCTCTCATGCGAGGTCCGCGACCATTTGAGTTGTGGGAATCCGTCGCCACAAATGAAACCCACCCCGAATCCAGAAAACGCCACGCAGCCTGCTGGGCCGAAGCGCCGAACTCGCCGAGCAGGCTGGCGGACGTCACCTGCATGTAAGCCGGTTGTTCAAGCCATTCCAGCATCGCTCCGGGCGCCTTTGCGAGAACACGATGTCGCTCGGGATGTGATATGACGGCCTGGACATCCAAAGAAGCCAGATCGACAAGCAGTGGCTTGATGTCTATGAAAACTTCATGAGGAAGTTCCAGGAGAATATACTTGCCTCCGTCTCCAAGCGTCAGTATCTTGTCAGCTTCCAGCAGTTGACATATCCTTTCATCAACTCGGACGTCGCCGCCGGGCGAGACTGCAATAGAAATACTCCTGCTTGCCAACTCTTCGTTGAGAGCGGAAACCTTCTCTCGGACCTGAGCTGCCTCGTTGCAGTCGTTGAACCGGCCTAATTGATGAGGGGTGGCTATAACGTTGGTTATACCGTCGTAAACCAGTTCCCGGCAGAGGGCAAGCGAATCAGCTTCTGTCGCAGGACCGTCATCAATACCAGCGAGACAATGGCAGTGAATGTCAATATACTGCTGTTGGCCGAATACCGCCATAAAACAAACCCCCATAGTCTGTTCAGGAATCAGTGCTTCAATATTCCGGTTCTATCCTGTTTTCTTTTCTGTTTTGCCGTAGTAACTGTAGTGGCCATAACTGCCGTAGTGCCCGTACCCGTACCCATACCCGTAGCGACCATGCTTTTGCGGAACACCATTAACAATTGCCCCTAACATGTTCGCGCCGACGCTCACCAGGCTGTCCCGCGCCTGCCGGCAATGCCTTCTCGTGGATGTCTGGATCTTCAAAACCAGTATGGCTACGTCACAAATCGCCGCAAGAATCTGGGCGTCGGCAACCGGGCCAACCGGCGGAGAATCTATGATAATACGGTCATATTGTTCGGAAAGGACCCTTAATAGCTTGGCAAATGCATCGCTGTTGAGTATTTCGGCCGGGTTCGGCACTTCCGGACCGCAGGTCAGGATATCAAGCCCCCTGACAGGGCCTGCCTGAATTGCTCGCTCAACACTATCTCTGCCCGCAATTATACCGGATAGCCCTCTCTCAACATCGATATCAAAAATCTTATGCTGCGTCGGCCTGCGGAAATCGGCGTCAATGACAAGGGTTTTCTGCCCGGCCTGCGCCATCGCAATGGCAAGATTGCTCACGGTGGTTGACTTGCCGTCACCGGAGGCGGGCGAGGTAATATGGATGGTTTTCGCTTTGCCCTCAGGGGCGCCGAAGAACACAGCCGTGCGTATCGTTCGATAAGCTTCAGCCGCAACGGATTTCGGTTGAAGGTGCACTTTCTGCCCGCGGGCAATTATGCTCATACGATCCGGGCTCAGTTTGTGCTCGGCTGGTGCTGCCGAGTGAGTGACCAAAGTTTTGGCACGGCTTTCGGGTATGCCGCAGAATTTGCTGAGGCGCGCGGCTCGATAGGCCGCCGCCCCCTCGAGAACGCTCGGCTTTTGCGGTGCCGGCGTTCGTTTGCAAAGGACCGAAGCGACGACATCGCCTATTCTTCTACAGAACTCGACGCCTGCAGATTTGACCCGGACAGCCTTTAGCTTACGCCAGAGATTCTGACTGTGTGCTACGATAGCCCTTTGATTATTGGGCATTGTGAACACAACGCCAAGAACTGGAATACCCAGAACAGCGGACACTTCTTCAGAGGAGTGCAACCGATAATCCAGCCACTCGCGAAGTAGCCCTAAGCCGCAGCCGAAAACAAGACCCAGAGCCAGAGCCATTCCCATGACTCTGGCCCTTTGCGGCTTCGAGGGCCAATCCGCAGACCGTGCTGCTTCGAGTATGCTGATGTTGAGCGCCCCTACATCTTCCGTGACATTGAGTTCCTTGATGCGATCATCGAGAATTTCACAAATCCTTTCAGTCCGGTTTAACTCCGACTGGAGCATCGAGTACTCGACGGACTTGATACCCAGCAACTTCGCCTCCCGGTGCTGCTCATCAAAGGATGTCTGTAATTCATCTTCTTTCTCATTTACAGCCATCCACCTTAGCCGCATCACTTCAATGTAAGCGTCGGCGAATTCTTTTGCCTGCTCATTCAACTCTTTGTTAATTTGGCCGATCTTGGAATGAATTGCCTGGATAGACGGATGGTCTTCGGTGCAATGGTATCTTGCGTTGTCTAACTCCATTTCCGCACGTCTCAGTTCGGACTTTAACTGATCTTCTCTGTCATCTACGACTATACGCACGCCCGCACTGGCCGAAGCCGCGGCAAACTGCTTGATTTTGGCCGGTTCATTCGCTAAAGTCTTTGCCGCCTCGAAATCAGCTCTCGCGTTGATCGTTGCGAGTTGTGTTTCTGTTAGCGCACCGGCCAGCTTGGAGAGTCTCTCAAAAACGACGTTCCCTCCTTTATTGTCAAAAGAAACCACCTCGTTTTCCCGGGTAAACTCGAGCATCTCGGAGAATTTATCCGACAGCTCCTTATCACGCTTAAGCTTCTCCTTCTGAAGAATTTGCAGCACCTCTGAGGCGGTATTACGTTTGCGGCTTGAGTGATACTTGACATAAGAATCCACCACGGCGTTGACTATCTGAGCGGCTTCGGCAGGATACGGCGAATCAAACGATACGGTGATAATGTCATCCTTACGACCGACGCTCACGCCTAAATTCCGTTTAACGTAGGCGGTGATATTGTCAACATCGGAAAATGTTTGAAATCGCCCCATCTGACCGTCATCGACCGCACCGGCAATAATCGGAGTGGATTTCATCAATTCACCCTGCGTGTAAAGGTAGTTGCCGGAGCGCGTCATGACTCCTTCATACTCGTTGATGATCTTCGGACCACTCTGTTCAACGTACAGTCTCGACATGCTCGTGTAGATTTGAGTGGCCTTCAAAAGATATAGAAATGCAGCAGTCAGAAACAATACTGTGACGGACAAGATGAGCCACCGATGGCCCAGAAATATCTGCAAAAGCCCTTCCTGCGGCAAACCATCGTCTTGCACCGGTCTTAACTGTGAACCGATATTTTCAATTGTACTATTATCCATAATGTATCCAACAGGCAATCTAATCGGTTAGACTAGTGTTTGAACCGATCGTAATATGAAACACATCAGACATGAACTTGTTCATACGTGTTCGGGCCGTATGGCCCACATACACAACATCACCCGGCTTTATAGCGACGGCATAAGTATCCTTAAGCGAATTCTTCCGCACGCTGAACGAGGCCGACACAATCTCTCCGTCGGCATCCTGTCTGAAAATTTGAACATACCGCGGGTCCGCAACCATATCCAGGCCTCCAGCATAGGCAAGAGCTTCCATCAAATTGTACTGAACATCGGGAGGGTACGGAAAGGCATTCGACTTGTTGACAAGCCCCATTACAGTGAAGATTCTTTCATGCTCATTGCGGTACTTTTTGACTTCGCATACGATCATCGGAGAATTCACGACATACTTCGGATAGTAGGAATCAACAACGGATGCCTCTATCTGGGCGAGGGTCTTGTCGGCGACAAATATCTCGCCGACAATAGGCAGCGTGATGTTCCCTTCAGGGCCTACGCGCGCTAGGTAGGATTCAACGTCCTCGCGTCCATATACGGGCTTGAGCCATTCGGGCAGGTCGGAGGATATAACGCGCAATACGGCAGGCATTTGAAATTCCAGGATATCACCGGGCGCTACTCTGTATGGCCCCACATGATTACTTGGTTGGCGGCTGGCAGGGATATTGCGTTGCGCCTCAATTAGCCCCGCTCGCTCGAACTTTTCCACCTGATCGGGACCGGATAAAGCCCGGCCGCAACCGGAAAGGTGCAGCGCCAACAATACAAATGCAGATAACACGGCGATGTTAGAATACCAAACACGAAACAACAACTCTCGCACCGGATATCCCCCAATTAACCAACTCTATTACCTATTCCGCAAGACCACTTACGGGCTACCTGATTACTACTTCCCTATTCGGTTCTTACGGGCCGAAAAGATTAATTTTATTGGCATTTTTGGCATAGTAAAGCAGGGAAGCACTGCAAGAATGCCAACTACCCTTAACATGGGCACTGTGTGGGTGTTTTCAGGCGGTAGTGAGGCAATACTATAGGACGTACCGCAAACGAAAGGCGGCAGACCGGCAAGCTTATTAGATGTCCAAAGACAGATATTATAGGACGCCAAGAAAACAAGCACAGGCAAATTCACCACGGCTCGTTTCTGGTGGGAAAATACTTGATTGCCGAACCATGTTCTGGTCCGGAGTGGAATTGGTTAGACCGACGACCAATCCCCAACTAAAATACGATCATCCGTGCGCAAAGATCAGAACACCGGAGCTTCGTCAGGAAAAACCTTGGTCCGGACAGAAAAAGCGAGTATGATCACAGGGATACTCAGGAGCCTTTTGCCGTTATTGTTGGCCGTTTCTGCTGTAATACACAGGAAACGACGCAACATTGGGGGTTGCTGTAAACATTTTCGACAGCCTTTGGAGAAAGATGATTTTGGATGTGGACAAAAAAACGAAGCCATCGGGGCCGGCCCGACTTGGCGCAATGCTGGTGTTCTTTCTTCTTGCCGGATGCTCGATTCAACCTTATAGGACTGTGGTAGTGGAAGGGCATCGTCTTCACCAAAGAGTTGACATACCACATATCCGACACCAAACGGCAATATACGAAGAAATCAGCACCGGCAACTGGAATAATGGCGGGCGGATAACTGAAAATCTCCCCAATAACACAGCCTGCCGAGTAAAGTATCATCCGTCTTACCGCCGAAAGCGTTGGATCGTCGTTGAGGGCACACTCGGGAACGGGCGGAAATACCCGGTTGTTCTTGATACCGGAGCGTCCCCGCTTCTTTCCATAAACGACATTCACATTACTGAAAACAAACTCGCGATTCATCCCCTGGGCGAGCGTACTGCGAATGCTCCAAGCTGGGGGATATCCTTAATTCCAAAACTCCAAATATCAGATATCACCTTGCTCAATTGGCCTTGTTTCTACAGGGAGCAGCATACGGAGACGCAAGTCTTCGGCCTGGCAGTCGCAAGAGGAAAAGCCATAATAGCGGGAGTGCCTGCCCTGCGCAGGTTCAGTTACGTTGCCTTTGATAATACAAAGGAAGAAGTAGAGCTTTCCTTAAAGAATCAATTTGCGTGCGCCAACCCGGATTTGTGGTCGCAATACCCATTTGTGATAGAGGAGGACCTGGGCGGCAACGCTTACCTTTTCGTGGATATCCACGTAGCAGGCAAGCAAACCAGGCTGCAGCTCGACACCGGCAGTGCAATGGGCCTCCTATTAGCTGAAAAGTTGTGGGAAGAAATACACCAGGGAGTGCACAGGATCAAGCTCAAAAAGGCGAAAGACCTCTATCCTTACATCGGATGGCTTGACTGCAAGAAGGGCGTAATACGCAATCTTAACGTCGGAGGGAGTATTGTCAGGAATGCGCAGATTTCCATTTTCCCGGATGATAGTCCCCTCTTGGAGCACTGCAAGGGACTCCTGGGAATGCGGTACTTCAGAGACTCCGTGGTTGTCCTTGATTTTGAGCGTAGTGTTATGTGGGTGAAGAAGGCATCGAGCGGGTAGCTTCGTTGGTTGATTTACTCGGGCCGACCCCTTCGACACAAGGATATGGCGGCGAACCTCAGAAATCCTGCCCGGAGTAGATACGCAAGTTTCAGGTAATAAACCAGCCACAAGTTTTTGAGACAAGATAGTTGTCAAAGACTTGTGGCTGGACGGCTGCTATTCCAATTCCCAATCTCAGAACTACGGCACCGCTGGACTGCGGGAGCTTGAGCCACCGCCGCCGCCACCCGCAGCAATTAGGGCTATTCCGGTGGTGCCGCCCAGGAGCAGTGCACTTTTCGGGGTCAACTTGGGCATTGCCGCAATTCTCATTCCCTTGATACCGATGGTATCGGCAGCCAGTCTGCTGTTTACTGTCCCGATGGTGTCCATAGAGACAATCCGGCCAAGACTCTGCATCGTGATAGTTTGCGTTGCCGGCACATAGATTGTTGCAACCTGATTTGAGCCGCCTTCACAAGCGGTGGCGGCACATATATTCGCCGCCTGAGCGGCGCCTGAGCATACGGATTGCGCCCACTGAGGCAGGGGGGCAGAGGCCGTTTGAATCTTGAGACCTTTGTTACTCAGCCCTACTCCGGCGGCGAAGGTGCTGAAATTACTGTCCAAACCGCTCAGATCAATAGCGGTACCCGCGGCATCGGTCCTATAAGTCGCAACCTCGTACCGCAGTTCCTCGTTGAAGCCGTTCATAGTCGTCTGCGCCTGGAATACCGACAGAGCCAGATACACTTCCTGGATTTGAGAATCGAAAAGGTAAACAGTATTGATTCTGGCATTGATAATTCCGTTGCCCTCCTTTGCGTTGGCGGCACGGACAACAAAAGGCTCAGACAAAGCCCTGACGGCTATCATCTTACCGAAGAGTTTGCTTTCCAGAGATGTTGCGGTTAGGGTAAGTCTAAGCTCGCCCGGAAGGAGATTGCCGACAGAAGAAAGGTGAAATGATTGTTTCCACGTCTTGCCTACATTCTGCTCCGTTACCCGGGTCAGATCGGCGACACATTCGTTGCTGATCCTTTCAAGCAGCGCCATTTGCCGGCCGCTGCCTGAGATGAATCCGGTCTTTCTGTCCATAATAAAGGAAATCGCATTAGAGCGGGACCCACCTGCCGAGATTGGAGTAGTGTTGGCCAAGTCGAAGTCAGCCGAAGAAATGAAGTATTTCACTTTGTTGTCAGGCAGAATATTCTTGCGAGCCGTAAGAATAGTCTCGACCTGATTTCGGAACTGTGTTTGTCCGGAATATTCAACGGAAGAAAGCATTTTGTAGTGATCCGTGCTTTCCTTTTCCGCGCCCGCAACAGGTCTGCCGAATGCAAGCAGAAGTGCACATGCCAGTGCGATTACAAAATAAAGATGTCGGCTGGTCCTAAAATGTTGTGTTGTACTCATTTTTTGTCTCCTTAATTAGTTTTCATCATGCATTCATACGTTCATACGTTAACATCAAATTGTTTTGAGCAGATTTTTCTTTCGGGGTGGAAAACACTATATTCAATCCTTCACATACTTCAGAAATTCTCCTGGCCCCAGAGAACTCATTCAGCAGATGCTATTCGCAATTTTATCGGAATAGCACGCTGCAACCGGCATATTCCATTTTCGTCAAAGAGCAATATCGTCGAGCCAAAACACACGCTGCATAAAACCCCCATATAAGCTGAAAAACGTGCAGCAGCATCAACGCTATTGAGCATCTATCGGCAACATGACGGGGAAACATTCGGATTTTCTGAGTTTACCCCAAAAACCAGGAATTTCCTGGGTTAAGCGCGATTTCCGGATGTGTGTCGCGATATGGTTAATAAAAAGGCTCGAAACATCCCTTTTGATTGCTTACAATTGAAGAGAATTGGCTTTTACGGCTGGGTGCGTTGCCCGGCCAAACGGGAAAATCAGCCCACAAGGGCCTGAACGGGTACTTTTGAACTAAATGGTGCTTTATGACCACTAACAAGACCAGGAAAAGTTTGCTGTTGATCATGCTGGTCATCCTGATAGCTGGTGCGGGTATTTGGTTTGTTATGCCGCGGCGTTCAATATCTGCTATTCGCCATGTAGTGCTGATCAGTTTGGACACCTGTCGGGCCGACCATCTGAGCTGTTATGGCTATGCCAGGCCGACTACGCCGAATATTGATGCCTTAGCCGGGCAAGGCTATTTATTCAGTCATACCACGACACCAATCCCTTTGACCTTGCCGGCCCATACTTCCATGCTGACCGGCACTATTCCTCCGCATCATGGCAAGCACGAAAACAAGGATCCCTATTTTGACCCGTCGCATGTCACTTTAGCGCAATTGCTCAAAGCCAGAGGGTATAGTACGGGAGCCTTTGTGGGGGCGCAAATCCTGAATGGCAGTTTTGGCCTTAACCGAGGTTTTGACGCCTATCAGGACCGGTTTGAGGATAAGGACGCGAGCGAACGTAGAGGTGAGGAAGTCAATCGTGTAGCCTTTGAGTGGCTGGAAAAACAGAAACATAAACCCGTCTTTCTCTTTTTGCACTACTATGACCCACATGACCTCTATGATCCCCCGGAGCCTTTTGCCACAACCTTTAAAGAAAATCCTTACGCCGGCGAGATAGCTTATGCCGACGACTGCATCGGTAAGGTTGTTGCTGAACTTAAGAGCCTTGACATGTACGAATCATCCCTGATCATAGTAACTGGCGATCATGGGGAAATGCTGGGTGAGCACGGGGAAGCAGGCCACATGTATTTTATCTACGAAGCTGCGATGAAGGTGCCCATGATATACAAACTACCCGGATCAAGCGCTCCGCATAAGATTGATGACATAGCTGGTATCATCGACATTGTTCCGACTGTGTGCGATCTGGTGGACATAGATGCTCCGGCGCCGATAGAGGGTAAAAGTCTTGCGGCCTATTTTACTGATACGCCGCCCGAGCCGGGGGACAGGCATCTCTATTGCGAGAGCTTGTACCCCACGAAATATGAAGCCAACTCACTTCTGGGTCTGATCGGCAAGCGGTGGAAATATATTCAAACCACACGTCCGGAGTTGTACGACCTGCAAAACGACCCGGGTGAACAAACAAATTTGGTAGAGACGCAACCTCATCGAGCCCGTATTCTCAAGGATCGTTTGGCACAAATCCTGGAGCAGACCGTGCGTAAAGAAAAGGACCATGAGGACACGCCCCTTGATGCAGAGGCTCTTAAGCATCTGCTTTCATTGGGATATGTGGGAGGCAGTAGTGTTAAAGAAGACTACAGTTTTGACCAGAGCAGGGAAGACCCCAAAGATCTAATCGGTTTTCATGAAGAGTACCGCAAAGTTTCCCGCCTGTTGGCACAGAATGAACCAGTTGACGTCCGGGCGCTGGGAGAACCTTTGATCAGGCAACGGCCTGAATTATATGATTTATACAACTTACTCTTAGGCCTCGCCGTAAAACAGAAAGACTATGAAAACGCCATTCGCTATGGAGAAAAGGCCCTTGAGTTAAAGCCGGGTCGTTTCGATGTTCATCAAATTCTGGGTTTCGCCTATTCCCGGATTGAACAAAATGAAACAGCAGCCAGGCATTTTGAAATGGCCTTGGACTTTGCGACAAAGGATCAAACGGATTCCCTGACCAAACGTGTGCAAGTACACAATCAACTGGGCTTGTTACGTTCCAAACAGGAGAAGTTCGATCTGGCCATTGTTCAGTTCAATGAGACCTTAAAGCTCAATCCCAAACAGCCTGACATGCTGAATGCCTTGGCACAGGCCCTGCTCGCCTGTCGCAATCCGGCACTTAAGGATCCTTCCAAGGCCCTCGAATTGGCCCAAAAAGCCTGCGCCCTGACCCAGTCGAAGCATCCGGAGTATCTCAGTACCCTGGGCGTTGCTTATGCCACGGTAAATAACTTGACCGAGGCGGTCAAAATATTAGAGGAGGGATTGGCATTAGCGCAGGCCAAAGGCGACCAGGCACTTGTTGCTAAGCTGCAGCAACAACTTTACTTGGTTAAAAGAGCATTGGCGGAATCAAAATAAGAACTACGAAGGGATGCCGAAGAAGTTGGTGCGGATTGACACCCGGATACAGGTGGTTTCGAGAATCCTCTTGGCCGGCGTAATCTCGTTTTGTTGTGCTTATGGTAATCAGCGTGCAAAACAGCCACGGGTCGGCACGAGCAATTCTTGTCCAAAATAGTCATCTTTTGCATTTGACGCTACAACATCATTACAGGACGAATTATTGGAATCTCAAGCATTCTTGCTTGTCTCGTTAGGCTTCGGTTTGCTCGAAAGCCTTGAGGTATGGAAAGGGATTTTTATTAAGTCCGCGCAACAGGGTGTCGATGGTGATTATTATGGATGAGACGGCTTGCACGATTTCATATATCCGCGAACACAACGTCCTCGACGAGGCCGTTCTGGACAAACTGCTCGAACAGCAGCAGGCGAGCGGGCGAACTTTGTTGAGCCTTCTGAAGGCGAGCGACGCCGTAAGCGAGGAGCAGTTGAGCAGGATAGTTGCAGCGAGCAACAATATAGAGTTTGTGAATCTCTCTGCGGATATGGTCGAGCCTATGGCCGCTCATACGGTTACATACGAAATGGCGAACCGGCACAATATCATACCCGTCAGGAGGGAGGACGACAGGCTGCTGGTGGCGATGAGTGCGCCTTTGAATCTCGCCGTGCGCAACCAGATCGAGGTTCGCACCGGGCTTAAAGTTGTTCCTCTCGCCGCGACGCCGAACGCAATAGCACAGGCCGTTAGATGTCACTTCAGCGTACAGAATGTTACCCGTCAGGCCATAGCTTCGATGCGGCTTAAGGCCGACCCGTTGGCGGCGGGCAGGGACCAGACCGATAGAATTCAGTTAAGTGGCAAATCGCTTGATGCCGAAGGCCCTGTTGCGAGCCTCGTTTCTTCAATCGTTATAGGCGCTATTGACGCAGGAGCAAGCGATATACACATCGAGCCCCAGGAGCCGGATATGAGAATCCGCTACCGCATAGACGGGCTGCTTCACGATGAGATAGGCGTGCCGTCGTCGGTTCAGCAGGAAGTGATATCGCATATTAAGGTCCTGGCCGATATGGACATATCGCAGAGGAGGCTTTCCCAGGACGGCCATATAACGCTGGGGCACAGCGGGCGGGATTACGACTTGAGAATTTCATCATTGCCCTCTGTTAAGGGCGAGAAGATTGTTATTCGTATTCTCGACAAAGGCTCGAGCAAATGGTCCCTCGATGAAATCGCCAATTCAGAGGACGACAATCAGATATTCAGATCTCTGCTGGGGAACCCCTACGGCATAATTCTGCTAACCGGGCCGACCGGAAGCGGCAAAACAACGACGTTATATTCCATGCTTCAGTTCCTGAACAGGCCGCAGGTCAATATCGTGACCGTTGAAGACCCTGTCGAATACCATCTTGACGGAATTACACAGGTACAGGTCAACAAGGCTGCGGGGAGAACATTTGCCTCGGCGCTGCGAAGCATACTTCGACAGGATCCCGACATCATCCTCGTCGGCGAAATTCGTGACTATGAAACCGCTGAGATTGCCGTCAGTGCGGCGTTGACCGGCCATCTGGTTCTAAGCACACTGCACACAAACGACGCCGTCGGCGCCGTCTCAAGGCTGACAAACCTGGGGATACAGCCTTTTCTTGTTGCCTCATCGCTTCTCGGCGTGGTTGCCCAGAGACTCATTCGAACAAGCTGTCTTGCGTGCAGAGAGGAGTATTCGCCGGGCGACGACGAAATCGTTCAATTGTCCGAAATTCTCGGAAAGGACGGAATTGCTCGACTGTATCGAGGCACCGGCTGTAATAACTGTCACGATTCCGGATACCGCGGACGCAAAGCTATCTTCGAGGTGCTCGGCATATCGCGAGAGATTCGCGGGATGATAGTCGATGCCGCCGGCGACGATGCCATCAAGCGGCAGGCAATATCCGAGGGTATGAAAACATTGCGGAAGAGCGGTATCGAGCAGGTGCTGAACGGTTCGACAACCATCGAAGAATTGCAGCGGCTTATAGATGTGAGGGCGGAGTAATGGCTGTTCTCGAATATAAATATACGGCAAAAGACCGGGACGGCAATAGATTCTCCGACATTTGCAGCGATGTCGATAATGTTGCCGTGCTCCGCGAGGACCTGGCGAGGATGGGCGATACGCTGCTCGAGTTATCGTTCAGGACTATGAGCAATTGCCTCTTGACGAGTCCGAGGTTGTTGAGCGCCTCGAAAGACACGCCGTTGACGATGCTGGCGTCTCCGACTATAGCTACGATCTTGTCGCTCTTGTTCTGCTGATGCTGGCCAAGAGCCATTCCTATGGCCGTAGCGACGGACGTGCCCGCATGGCCTACGACGAACTGGTCATACTTGCTCTCTTCGGGATTAGGGAAGCCGCTGACGCCTTCGGCCTGGCGGAGAAACGCGAACTTGTCTTTTCTGCCTGTGATGATCTTGTGGGTGTAGCACTGATGTCCTACGTCCCATAAAAGCTTGTCTTTTTTGAAATCGAAGACCTTGTGGAGTGCGAGGGTCAATTCGACGACGCCGAGGTTGCTGGAAAGATGTCCGCCTGTTTTGCTCAACGAAACGAGAATAAACTGCCTTATCTCCTCCGCCAGGGTCTCCAGTTGCCCCGTGGAGAGCTTGCGGACATCGGCAGGACTTTCAATCTTTTTCAATAAATCACCCATCCTCTTACTATACCAGCTTGCGGCGAGAAAAACAGGAAAAAACCTTATAGCAGCTCCCAGAGCCATGGATTGTCGGAACGTGTCGCGGGCATCTTGCCCGCGGATGGTTACAACAGCTCCCAGAGCCATATATTGTCTGATTCTCCGCAGTTATCGCAGGGCAGGGGGGGCCGGCCAGGGAGGGGTACGAATCTGTGATTTCCTCCCCCCGCCAGAGGCCCCAGGGGCCTGGGGGGATATTTGCCCATAACCGGGCCTTTCAATCAGCCGGGCCGAATAAGCCTTGTCATCTATAGAGGACAAATAAACATCAATCAGCAAAAAAAATACTCGACAGGAGGCAGAAATCGGAAGCAGGCCCCTGAGGAGCAGGCCGATACCGAATTAGCCATTGTCACGCTTAACAAATTCGGCGATATTGTTTGTCCGCACTGCTGCACCCGGATCATAACGCCACGGGGCATGCGCCTTGCAAGCGGCGTCGGACTGTGCCCCCGACGCCGACCGGTCCGTATTCAAGCCCATCACAAGTTACTGGAGCGTGCGAACCGCATAAGGCGAGAGCAGTGTATGTGAATATCGATTGTTCAGATGATTGCGGATTTGTGTCTGTGGCTGTGGCACTCTATGTTGACGGCTACCGGCAGCGAGGCGATGTGGCAGGGGGCGGTTTCTATCATGACTGCCAGAGCGGTCGTATCGCCCCCGAGACCCTGCGGGCCAAGACCGAGTGCGTTGATCTGCGAAAGAAGGTCGGCCTCGATGGCGGCGTAGAATTCATCGCCGTTGGTTTCGCCGAGATTTCGCAGCAGGGCCCTTTTGCTCAAAAGGCAGCTCACCTCGAAATCGCCGCCTATGCCGACTCCCACGACAAACGGCGGGCAGGCATCGGCGCCGGCGGTGCGCACAACGTTAACGACCCAGGCGATTACATCCTCCTTTTCGGCGGTGGGCTTGAACATTTTGAATTGGCTCTTATTCTCGCAGCCTCCCCCTTTTGCCATAACGGTCAGCTTGAGTTTGTCGCCGGGAACGATTCGAAGATGAATTATCGCCTGTCCCCAAGGGGCGGGATCCCAGGCCCCCCAGGGGACAGGCCCAAGGGCCCCGCCGCAAGGTGTCCCTTTCGGGACTGGCGGGGGGGCGGCGGGCGTATTCGATCCCCCCGCCGCAAGGTGTCCCTTACGGGACTTTCGGGACTGGCGGGGGGGCGGGCCGGTATTCGCCCGTGCTTTGAGCGGATCGCCGACGACGCTTTTTCGCAGGAAGCCCTTTTCGTATCCGGAGGCGACGCCTGAGTTTATCGCATCGACCAATGTCGCCTGCCCCCAGGCCCCTGGGGCCCCTGGCGGGGGGGCTTGCTCGGAGCCGGCGGGCGGCTTGACGGCGAAATCGGCGCCCTGCTCGGCGAAGACCACGGCCAGTCCCGTATCCTGGCAAAGCGGTATCCGCTGGTCGGCGGCCAAGCGGGCGTTCTCTATGAGCTTTTGGAGTATCCTCGCTGCTGCGGGGTTGGATTCATTTTCCGCCGCCGCCTCGATGGCCTTGACGACATCGTCCGGCAACTCATAACAGGCCGCGATGCAGAGCGATTCGACTTGCTCAGCGATTTTTTCAAATTCAACGTATCGCACGATATTTATAACAATGAACTAAAGCGAACTAACAAGCCCCGCCCGTAACAAGCCCCGACCGTAAGGGAGGGGGTATCCACACGAATACCGGTCCTTACCCCGGCGCTTACGCTTAGGGCTAAAGTGAGCTTGTCCACAACTTTAGGCGCTCTTAACTTTAGCCGATAACATCCAATGTCTTGTACGTTACATTGCCGACGGCGTCTGTGGCCTTGATCGTCAGGACATGGTCGCCCGGCGGCAGATCCTCTTTGGGATCGACCTTAATAATAAAGCCCTCATCGGTGGTATCGTAAACCAAATCGTCGGGCACGGCGCCGATCCAGTCGGCATTGCTGTCGATGGTGTATTCGACCTTGTCTATCGCGCTTAGCAGGTCGGCGACGTCGAATTTGAAAATCCTGCAGGGCCCGTCCTCATCGACAAGCGCTTCGGCATCGGTATCGCCGATGACGGGCCCGGTATTGTCGATTACGACCGCCTCGCTTATTCTGCTGCCTTCGAGTTGAGTTATAGTGGTATTGCTCCTCAGGTCGCTTGCAGTAACGCGAACTTCATAGCGTCCGTCCTCGACGGTCTTGCCGTCCCATTCGATGTTGTCGTCCGTCAACTCGTCCTTGAGTTCGATCCAGCTTGTTCTGCCGAATTTCCTGAAATCCACCTTATAGGTGAGCGTGTCTTTGTTGTCGTCTTTGGCCTCGTAGCCGATCTTGAAGTATCCCTCTTTGGCTGCCGTCGCGAGCCGGGCGAGAGTTACCGATAGCACTTTCGGCGCCAGATTAGGGATGGTTTCTGCGACGGCAACCTCGCGTATTACGGGCGTATCGTCGCCTGATTTGCTCTGCAGAATGAGCTTATACTGGCAGAACCTGCCGAGGGGACATCCCAACGGCACGGGTTCGGTTATTTCCGTCGGTTCGGTCCACTTCGAGAAAGTCGGGTCGTTGACATCTTTTACATTGCCGCTGCGAGACGATACGAGCACTTTGCATCCCTTTGGGATGTCGGCGTCGATCTGCAGCTTACCCCACTGTGCGGGCTGGCCGGCGTCGATAAGATCGGAGATATACGTTCCCTCGGAAGCGAAATCCTTGCTCAGTTTAATGAGCTTTGCGGGGTTGGCCGTGCCGAGATACACGTCGCCGTTGACCACCGCGATAGCGGTTATCTGGACGGCCTGCTCGTCCTCATAGACCACCGCCTCGACCTCCGAAGCGGGATCAACGGCGAAGAGCCTGCCGTCGTTGCCGGTGCCGACGAGGAGCTTTCCATCCTCCTCGGCCAGGCTGAGGAATACGGCCTGCTCGCCGAACATATCCGTGACGAAACCTTCGCTCGAAATCTTGTAGATGTGGCTGGCTGAACCGGACGAATCGCCTTTTCGTATCGGTGCAACGGATGCGGCGGCCTTGCTGTCGGCCGGTTTGGCCGTATTCGGGATTTTGAGTTTGCGTCCGCCTTCACTCTTTTTGGAACTCTTGCCGTCGGTCTCCTTTGTTTCAGGTCTGCCGGTTTCCGGCAGTTGGGCGGCAAATTGCGTCTGCGTCTCAACGACCTTGGCGGAGGTTGCGCCGGCGCAGAGATCTCCGTTGTTGCGGAAGAGTAGAGTCGTTATCTCCGGCTGCTCGCTGTCATAGAGAACGGTCGCCTCCTCGGTTCGAGGGTCTATCTTATAGACAAGTCCGCGTCCGTCGCTTCCGGCGTAGATGAATTTGTCCGGACCTGTTGCAAGGGAAAGTATGTTCTTATCCAGGCTGTCATAGACGACTCTGGGTTTCTTGCCGAAGGCGTCGCTGCCATAAACTTTTCCTTCCGGGCCGGTGCCGAGATAGATGTTGCCTCCGGCGTCGATGTCTATGGCGAAGATGTACTTGGCATCGTTCGGCTCGAATACAAGCTCCATCTTGTCGCCCTCGAATCGAAATAGCTTGCACTGCGCCCCGCTTATTCCCGCCAAAACTCGGCCTGCGAGGTCCGTGGTCATCGCAAAGATATGCTCGTTTGAGATTTTGGCGTCGACATCGTTGGGGTCGTTGGGATCGTTTGGGTCGTTGGGTTCGTTTACCTTTTCGGACTCAGCCGATTCGACCGGCCCGCCAGGGCCCCCGGGGGGATATATCTTGGTAAGCTCCTTAAGGCTGTACTTATAAATCCCGCCGTTCGGGCTTGTGCCCGCGTAGATCGCCCCGCCGCTTGCAACGATGCTGTTTATCGACCAGACATTCTCAAACTTCTCGACCAATACTTCGGCCGAGCGCCCGAGTTGAATAGTGCCCCGCGATCCGATAACAAGGCCCTCGATCTCTCCCTTCAGGAATTCGGCGCTGGTTGACTGGCGCGTAACCTTGCTGTTGACAGCCGGGCACAAAGTGGCCGAAGCCAAACATATCAGAAGCGAAACGCTCAGAACATTAAACACAACTCTATTACTGCGGAATCTGTCGCTCATGGCAAATCCTCAAATTAAAATCATTATCTAAAACGACTTACGCGCCGGCCTGGAGGGCATAACCGCCTCTTGACGCCCGCACTTTGCAATTCTATTTTTCGACGGTTATGCTTATGGTACTCTTGTTGATAACCACCGTACCGGTTTGAAGGGTCTTTTCTATCCAGTGCGGGTAAAGCTGGGTGCTCATCGGCCTGGCCAGGCTCTGAAGAACGAGCATTTTCGT
The DNA here is from genome assembly GCA_041322395.1 of Sedimentisphaerales bacterium. Lineage (GTDB taxonomy): Bacteria > Planctomycetota > Phycisphaerae > Sedimentisphaerales > Anaerobacaceae > JAFGCD01. The sequence continues at coordinate 222,945 of JBGLNQ010000001.1, read as the reverse complement.
CGGCGGCAGGTCGGGCAGCTCGGCCTTCTCGATAACAATACCCGCCGAGGGAAGAACCAGATAGCAGTACAGCCTGTCTCTTTTGACTTGCAGCGCATCCCTCAACGCATCCACCAGATCGGGCAAATCCCGGCCCACGAACCTGTGGGGGACGGTCTTGAGCAGGAACTGCTCGTAATCCTGATGGCCGCACAATGTCAACTCGTAATTCCCGGGCTTCAAATTCTCCGGAACTTCCATATCGATGTGATACCCCTTCTTTTGCGTGAGTACCGACTCTATGACGATATCTATCCCGATCTTCTCGCCGGCTTTAACCGTGGTATCCGACAATTTCGCCGACCATATATGCGATATGGTGTCCTTCGGAACAATGCGAATATCGAATTCCATCGATTCGAATACGACCCGGCCATAGGGATTATTCATAAGCAGTGCGATCGAGGCGGCCGATTCGGAGGCCATCTGCAGGATGTCAAAACCGGTCGAGACGTTCTCGAATACGATCGGCTCGAAGCCCTTTATCCCGATGTTCCCCTTGTACTGAATCGTATGGTCGGGGGGCATATCTCCGAGGTAAAGAGCGGCGCCCGAGATAACCGAACGAATCAAGGAAGGAGTGAGCATCCTATCGGACGCAACCCGGCAGTTATATACCCTCTCGGTGTCGTTGTAGCGATCTATCCGAACGGTTACGGGGAATGTTTGGGCCTCTTCGCCGATTTGTCCGAGGATTCCGGAGCCTTCGTCGGTCCTCAAAGCGCCGACGGTCTTAACAACCCGGGCCAGCTTCGACGAGCGTACCATACTCGTTATCACGGTGTGAACCTTGCCTGTGGCCATAGGCAGATCGACGGCTCCATAGCCCATGAAGGGATGTCCGAAACCATATACGCTGCCGTCTCGAACTTCCGTGACCGTGCCATATACAGCCATCATCATATCGCCGCTGACCAGCGGTATGGCCAGACATGAGCCTGGCGAGAATTTCAAGTCGGCCTCGGCGTCCCCCGGACCGTCGTTGGCGCCGGCGGAGGCCTGCATGGAACCGCCCCCGATGCCCGGAACGACCATAAGGCCGAAGGGCTTGACTGCAGCATTCAATTGCTCGCAGGCCTCGGCGGACATGCCGGACGTGATCAACGGGCAGGGCAAAGTGCTGACGCCGCCTAAGCGTCCTTTCGGCGAGGCGAGCGATGATGTGATTTGCCTGTCAACTTCGGCCAGGTTTATCGGCTCGGAGTAATCGAAAACGAATGTCGGCTCCGGCGAATCGGTCTTTCCCAGGCCTACGCGGAGCATGTCGGCGATGGCCGTTGCGCCATAGAGTGGATCCTTGCTGTAAGTCCAGGCAAAAGCGAGAGCGCCGGCCATTCTGCCGTCGATATAAACAGGAGAACCGCTGCACCCGGCCACCGGGCCGGTATGAATGAAGCGTTCGTCGGTGCCCTGAACCAGAATTACATCTCTGCCCGGCTCGAAATCGCGGACTACATCGATTACCTTCAAGGCGAACTTCTCTATCCCCCCGATACCATACTCGGTCAGGCAGTATCCTTCCATACCGGGCTTTATTTCATCAAGATCGATATATCTGGCCGGATCCCACAGGCCCGAGGGGACGCCTGAACCATCGGCCTTTTGAGCTGACGCAGCGCCAAGGCAAGGAAAGCCCCAAATAGCCGCCAAAACGCAGAAGCCAGGGACCAAAAGGCGGAATCCCTTGCTTTTCGCCGGTTTTTCGAACATTAACGTCCTTTCAACTAACTTTCAGGCAGGATTTTACCAAAAAATTAGGATATTGCAAGGTAAAAGATATTTTGCTATAATGCCGTGTTTGGTGAAGAATCGAACTTGATAAGTCGAGATATTCAATGACCTGTTTGATATATGTAGAATGGAGCTTTATATGAAAGCTGAGCATCGGCACGAGTTGAAAACCAATGCATTGGCAGATTGGATGACCCACTTCCCGGATTGGGTGAGGGAGAACCTTATATCTATTATCATCGTTGCCGCTACGATTTTGGCATTGGGCGGTTTTTTCTTCTGGAAAAGCCATACCAAAAATACCGGGCTCCAGGAGCAGTATCGTTTCACGAGCATCGTCAATCAGTTATCGAACTCTAAGATGCAGATTCTCGGATCGCTGGGACAGGAAACGGACAAATCTTCGATTCTATTCGGCCCTGCAGGCAGCCTTGAGGCGTTTGCGAACAGCACCGACGACAATAACCTTGCGGCATTGGCCTTTATCAAGCATGCCGAGGCCCTGCGATCAGAATTGCATTACCGCACCAAAAGCCCGAGCAAAGAGGATTTGACCGCTCAGATTGACCGAGCAAAGCAGAGCTACGTCAAGGCGATGGAGAAATCCACAGATAACGCATCCTTAGCGGCAGCGGCGAATTTCGGACTCGGACTTTGCGAGGAGGAACTTGGCAACTTCGACGCGGCCCGGAAAATATACGGTGACATCGCGGAAAATGCGGCTTTTGAGGGCACTGTCAGCGTTAACCAGGCCAAGCTCCGCCTCGATACCATGGCCGACTACCAGGCGAATGTGGTCTTCACGCCCAAACCCAAACCCAGGCCCATGCCGATACAGATAAAGCCTTCGACTATCGAGATGAAGCCTGCTGACCCCAACAAACCAGGCGCGGCGATACAGCCCACTGTCCCTTATGGGCCTAGGGCCGTCGATGCGAAGGCGAAGACGCCGGTCGTCATCAAGCAGCCGATCATCGAGCCCAATGCAGCGGCGACAAAACCGGAAGTCAAGGTCGTTCCCGTCAAACCCGAGATTGAAATCGAGACGCCCGCTGTTGCCATATCGCCGCAGGACTCTAACAGCACACCGAAAGCTACCGACCCGAATGTCAGCAGCAGGTGATTCACAAGATAATGCCCCAGTCGATGCACCCGAGCCCGGAGGCGAGCCGGTTGCGTTGCGCGTAGGCAGTTCAATCACAGAACGCAGAATCGACAAGTACCTGCACGGGCGTTTCAGCAACCTTAGCCGCCGCTTTCTTCAGGATGCCATCAAAGCGGATTCGGTTACGGTCAACGGAAGGGCGATCAAGCCGAGCTTCAAGCTGAGCCCGGGCGACATTGTCGAATTGACTCTTCCAGAACCGCCGAGCAAGGATATTCTGCCCGAAGACATCCCGCTGGAGGTAATCTACGAGGACGACGACCTGATTATCCTGAACAAGCAGGCCGGGGTACTCGTGCACCCGGCCCGCGGCAATACGCACGGAACGCTGGTCAATGCCCTTGCGTTCTACTCGGACCGGCTGTCGAGCGGTCTTGGGGAGTTCCGTCCCGGCATCGTGCATCGCCTCGACCGGCATACGACCGGCGTGATGATCATCGCAAAAGACGACACCGCTCAGTGGAAAATCGCACGCCAATTTGAGCTTAGGCAGGTGAACAAGACTTATCTGGCCATCGTTCACGGCACGCCTGATTTAACTCGCGACCGCATAAATGCTCCGTTAGGGATTCATCCAACAATTCGGGAGAAGTATGCGGTCCGCCCGGAAACGGGTAAGGAATCTATCACTTTTTACGAGGTGCTCGAAGCTTTTCGTGGTTATTCTCTGCTGAAAATGATGCCGAAGACCGGCCGAACACACCAGATTCGCGTGCATCTGGCGCATATCAAGCACCCCATCGTCGCCGACGATATGTACGGGGGCAAATTCGTCTATCCCTGGCAATTGGAGGATGCCGAATCGGCCGCCCAGGAACCGGTAATAGGCCGCCTCGCCCTCCACGCCGCGACCATAGAGTTCATGCACCCCAGAACCGAGAAGATGATGCAATTCAACGCCCCCCTGCCCCAGGATATGCAAACGCTCCTCGATATGCTCAGAAAATACCGAACCAACTCCGCTGAAAAATGCCCATAGCCCATCTCTGGGATCTGCTGTAAAGTTTTTTTTAGGAGCCGCCTGCGTCAAAAGTCCAAGTTACAAGCCCCGGCCGTAAGGGAGGGGGTCTCAACACGAATACCGGTCTTTACCCCGGCGTTTACGCTTCGGGCTTGTTTTTTTACCCCGGCGGCTGCGGAAAATCCGACAATATATGGCTCTTGGAGTTGCTATAGCATTGTCCGGGCAAGCATCAACTGCTTGAGATTGCCGAGGCAGACGGCCCGTTTGTCCTGCTCAAGGCCGCGGCGCATAAATTGGCGACGGCAATATAGTCTTCCGGGCGAAGCCGTTCCGGGCGGTCAGCCGGGTCGATAGAGCATTCTTCGAGGATTCCAGGCCAGTTATCGACTGCTGCAAGTCCGCCGCCGGCGAGTTTTGTGCAGGCCGAAAGCATCTTGCGGCGGTGGCCCATAAAGAGCCTCACAATTTCGCTGAAAATCTTCATATCGCGAATTCGCCCGGATTTCGCCTCATCGTGAATATATACGATCATAGCCGAATCGACTTGCGGCCTGGGCCAAAACACGCTCGGCTTGAGTACCCTTATCCTCCTGATGCTCCCTGTCGCCGCCAGAAATATGCTCAACGAGCCGTAATCACCGCTCCCCGGCTGCGCGGTCATCCTCTCGGCCACCTCCTTTTGAACCGTTACATACATCGCATCGACCGAAACCTCGCCGGTAGCCAGATTCAACATCAAAGGCGATGCTATGTTGTAAGGCAGATTAGCCACCAACAGTATTCGTCCCGGGCAGCTCTTTCGAGCCAGAGCCAAGGCTCCGACAACAGTCGGATTGATAGTGTTTTTGCTTTCGAGGGCGTCCGTATCGATAATCTCGACGTTAGCCGCCCCGGCCAGGCGGGTCCTTGCGATCCGGGCTATGGTTCGATCGAGTTCCACGGAAATAACCTTGCCCGCCCGCTCAGCCAGACCCTCCGTCAGCGAACCCGTGCCGCACCCGACTTCGAGAACAACATCGTCAGCCGTGATTCCAGCAGAATCGACGAGCAGACGCATCAGATTCAGGTCGATGAGGAAATGTTGCCCGAGCTGTTTGTTGGGACGAACGCCCGCCGAAGAAAGCAACTCCTGAATTTCACGCTTCATCTGCATTAGAGGGAATTTAGAATGGGGAATTTAGAATGGAGGATTTGGAATGGGGAATTTAGAATTTGGGCACGTTTCATTTTCGGCTCGACTTCTCCTTACCTTTCGATTTGCCGCCGGCTCGGGATTTCTTTACAATTGTGGTCAAGATTGCAACCAGTTCATTCGCATCTTCGGCCAATTCTCAATTCTAAACTCTCAATTCTAAATTCTTCTTTACCCTCGCCATTTGGATAGCCGTGGTTATAGCTGATTTCATACCGTTCGCATCGGCAACATTTCGCCCGGCGATGTCGAAAGCCGTGCCGTGGGCGGGAGAAGTCCGTATGATCGGTATGCCGATGGTTATGTTGACGGCGCCTGCGAAATCGAGCAGCTTAACCGCAATCATGCCCTGGTCGTGATACATCGCCACCACTCCGTCGAATTCGCCCTGGGCGGCTCGCAGGAACAGCGTATCGGCGCTGAACGGGCCGAGGCAGTCGATACCGTGATGTCGCGCAAGATTGATTGCCGGGGTGATTATGCGTTTTTCCTCGTCGCCGAATTGACCGTCCTCCCCGGCGTGCGGATTGAGCGCCGCAACGGCGATCTTCGGCGACCTGATGCCGAAGTACGTTTTCAATGCGTCGTTGAGCAGGTCTATAGGCTCGAATACGCAACCTATGGTGAACTTGTTCCGGACGTCGAAAAGAGCCTCGTGAATTGTCGCCAGCGCCAGTTTCAAAGGCCCGGCTACGAACATCATCGCTTTTCGCGGCGATTTGCAGCGGGCGGCCAGCATCTCGGTATGCCCGGGCCATTCCGCCCCGGCGAGATTCCAGCTCTTCTTGCTGATAGGCGCGGTCACCACGGCGTCTATAATCCCATCCCTCGCCGCGTCGATGGCGTCGAGGCAGAATCGAACAGAGGCCTCGCCGGCGACCTTGCTGGCCCCGCGTATCCACGAAGGAACCGAGTATTCGTCGTAATCGGCGACGACAACCTTATATGGGTAGTCCCGGCTGATCTTCTCATGCTGATGCCGGCCCCAGAACGGCTCGATCTCAGCGGCATCGGCGACGTAACAAAGCTGCTCGTTCATCCCGAAAACGACGAACTTCGCCGCCTTGCGAATCTTCGGATCCGCCAGCGCCTTGACGACCACCTCCGGGCCGATACCCGCAGCATCGCCCATAGTAACGCCAATCACAGGCTGATCGCTTATCGAATTGTGGCCGTTGTTTTTCATTACGCCTTTACTTTTCTGCAATCCGCAGCAGATAATATCCTAAAAACCCAACTCTTTCAGTCGCTCGACCGATAACCCGCCGGCCTGCGGCAGAATGTTCTCGATCTGCTTTTTAACCGTTTTAACGATTATATCGGTTTCGATATTCACCGAATCGCCCGCTTTAGCCGTCCCGAGCGTGGTTGAATGAAGCGTTTGAGGTATAACCGCGACAGTAAAGCTCGTCCGGCCCATTGCCGCAATCGTCAAAGAGACTCCATCGACGGCGACCGAGCCTTTTGCGACCATCTGGCTGAGCAGCTCAGGCCCGGCGGCGAATTCAATATCGGCAAATTCGCCCTGCCTCTGGATGTGTTTAATCGTCGCCGTCCCGTCGATATGTCCCTGCACGAAGTGCCCCCCGAAGCGGTCCGTGGGTCTAATCGCCGATTCCGTATTAACTCTCGAACCGGGTTTTAACAGCCCGATAGTGGATTTTGCCAGCGTCTCGCTGCTGACCTCGAAATTCGCGTGCGAGCCTGTTTTTTTCGAGACCGTCAGGCACACGCCGTTAATTGCGATGCTGTCGCCGATTTTGGCGTCATGGGCCAATTCGCCCAGATCCACGATAAGAACCATCGCCCCGGCACCCGGGCGAGCCGATTTTACCGTGCAAATCGCTTGTATGAGTCCTGTGAACATCGAAAACCCGTTACCATTTCGTCCGCACCAAGCGGAACTGCAATATTTTCCAATTGAAAAAAGCCAACAAAGCAGTACAATCCATTATAAGTCAAGGACAAGCAATAATCAATCTAAGAAAGGCCGGATTATTATGAACACGTTTTGGCTGAAAGTGGCCGGGATAGCTGTCGGGGCGGTCGTCGTCATAGTCCTGATAAGCACGTTCACCGGCGGCGATAAACAACCACCGGAGCCCCCAGAGCCCCAGAAGGGTTTCTACGATCAGGTCGAGAGAGACAAGGAGAAATTCCTTACCAAGCCGCAACCTGTGGAACCGCAGAACCAGGATACTCCTTCACAGCTCGATACGCCTGCGGCAAACCAGACGAATATCGAGCCCGTGCCGCCGGTTCAGCCGCCCCAGCCGGTCCAAGAACCTCCCAACCCGGTTACGCTGTATTTCGAGGAACTCTCTGAGATTGACGAAATTGAGGCTTCGAGATACCTCAACGCCGCTGCTCCGGCCCGCACCATGGGCCGCCTCCAGATCGGCTTCAAAAACATGGTCGATAACTGCCGACGGATAATACAGAGATGGCCGGATAGTTGGTATGCTTACAGAGCTAAGCAAATGCTCATCGACATCCCGGAGCGATTTCATGCGCAATATAAGATTACCGAGGAGGAGAAGGATCTTAGCAGGTTTACCAAACCCAGGCCCGGAACCAAACCTTTTACCGATAAGGACTCGCGCTAAATGGCTGCCATAACGCCCACCGCTGCGATACCTGCAATTTCGATAACCGCGGATTGTCTGCCCCAGGCGTGGGAGAAGGCTGTCCTGGCGGTTTGGGACGAGGGCCTTGAGGTCAAGACCCAGTACGATAAGCCCGGTGATCCGCCGAGCAAAGATGCGACCGTTATGGTTGCGATAAGTAATCCGTTCAATGAGCCGAGGATTCATAAAAACTTCCCCGGCGGCCCCGAAGAACTGGAGTCCTATCGTCAGGAAGTTATATGCGGCATTCACGACCACTGGATCGACCCGGCCGCGGGAAAATGGACATACACATATCACGAGCGTTTATACGCATACAACCCGGTCGAAGACATACGCCGCGCCGATTCGGCCAAGCCCTTCAGGCAGGTGGATCAGATTCAGTACATTATCGATTGCCTCGCCAAGACGGGGCACAGCCGACGGGCGCAGGCGATAACCTGGATGCCCACGGCCGACCCCGCCACCGACGATCCGCCCTGTCTGCAGAGGATATGGTGTCGCCTCGTGGCCAACGAAGCCGGCGAACTGTCGCTGAACATGAATACGCACTGGCGCAGCAGAGACCTCTACAAAGCCTGGTTCATGAACGTCTATGCCCTGACGGATATGCAGAGGATTATCGCCGAGGGTATCTCAAAGGCCGGGGGCGTGCCCGTGACGGTGGGCAGGTATGTCGATATCAGCGACTCGCTCCACATCTACGGCAGCTACTTCAGAGGGGCCGAGCAGGAAGTGGAAAAAATGCGCCAAACCCCATTCACCGAGCGAGCCTGGCAAAGCGACCACCCCGCCTTCGAGATGATGACACTCGAAGCAAGACAAAACCTCGCAAAAGACCCCGACTGGTACGCAAAGCCCAGAAGTTAACCGCCGCCGTCACCACGGTCTATACATGGGGCAATAACGGCCAGGGCTGGGCCTACGGGCCGGATGAGAGATCCAGCGGCGGGCGATTAGGCAACCGGCCGGCTGCGGCGGGGATTTTTTATATTTTTCTTAATTTCGGTCCGATTTGTGGCTAAAATAGTTATAGACAATTTAATATCGAAATTCACTGAACTTTTGGCGCTCTAACTGAAACCGGCAGTTTTTTGTGTAAGAAAACGCATAGGAGTCAGTGCCCCGAAACGGGGCGCTGCTTGCGTGTTTCCTACGGGCCTTGCCGGGCCTCAGTTGGGCATGGCGTAGCAGTGCCCTTTGTTTATGCGCACTTAATAGGAGTATTGATAGAACAGGGTGTGAAATTTTTTTCTGGCAACTCAACCGAGAGTCTTCTGGAGTTCTTGCAGATCTTCATTATTGGGCCGAAATCGCGGTCTTGTTTGATGCAAGTAGTAGTAATTGTATCCGATGCCAGAAAATAATTTCACACCCTAAAAATAAAAAATATTATTAAATTATCGGTCTGATCCACCAAATATGTGCTAAGTTACGCATTGATAATTGCTTACGACAATTTAGGAAGGCGAAATAAGTGCGTGCACTATGTATTTTGCAGTTGAATTATAACCTTGAGTAGATTACGATATAAAGCGAAAAAGTAAGAATTTGGGTATTTGGTCTTGGGTGCGTTGCCCAATACTGAATAGAATACCTGTGAACGGTTACAGATTGTGCTTACATAAATTGTTAATTGTTTTTAAGGAGAACGGTTATATGCTTTATACTATCGCTGTTGTTCTGATTATATTGTGGCTCCTGGGGTTAGTGAGTTCCTACACGATGGGCGGTTTCATTCACGCTCTCCTGGTGATTGCCGTTATCGTGTTGCTGGTCAGGGTCATTCAGGGGCGACGAGTGCTGTGAGAAGCCGTTAATCTGCCGTATTGAGGCAAGGAAACTGGAGGTTCCATGAGACCTAAAACCATCATTGCGGGCATACTGATCGTTCTCGGCATCGTGGTGCTCGCTTATTCGGGCATAACTTACAAGACCAGAGGAGAGCCTGTCGATATCGGCCCGCTGCACATAGAGACCACGGAGAGCCACTTTATTCCCCCGGTCGTCGGAGCGGTATCGCTGGTCGGCGGCATCATCTTGCTCGTCCTTGACACCAGGAAGGCAAGATGAGAGAGAGAAAGGAGGCAAGCCATAAGTTGGCATTAAGTCAAAGGACATATGCCGCTAAAGAGTAAAGTAACGGCATCGAACCATAACCAATCCACAATTATCAAGGTTCACATGGAGGTGTAAGATGAATTCACAACGGATTTGGAATCGTGTCTTAGTAGGCCGGGCATCGTCTGCCTGGTCCGGGCACTTTGGGCACTTTGGTGAGAGTGCTTTTTTTAGTGAAGGGCAGAGGAGGAATGGTATGTGGCGAGAATTGTTTTGCTTGGTTGTTCTCGCCGCGATTCTGTACGCCCCGTCCACAGGATTGGCCGGGCCATCTCTACTTGGTTCGGCGCAGGAATTCGCAGTCCTGGGCGCCACGCCGAGTGTGACCAATACCGGCACGACCACCCTCTGGGGAGATGTGGGCATTTCCCCAGCTGCTTCGATAACTGGCCAGGAAAGCCTCACCGTCAATGGGATTAACGCGTTGTTGAACCCAGCTGATGTACACTTAAACGATAGCGTTGCGCAGCAGGCTCAGAGCGACGCCCTCACTGCGTACAATGCTCTGGCAGGGCTGGCGGCTACTACCGACTTGACTGGTCTGGAACTGGCCGGACTCACGCTCACGCCGGGTGTCTATTCTTTTGGCACGACGGCCGGGTTGAATGGAGCACTCACCCTCGACTTCGCTACCAACCCCGGTGGGGACTTCGTTTTCCAGGTAGGGACTGCGTTGACGACCGGAAGCGGCTCTTCTGTTAACGTGATCAATGGGAGTCAATCCAGCGGTGTGTATTGGCTGATGGGCGTCACTGGCGGGTCCGGCACCGGGGCCGCAACTCTGGGTTCCAGTACTGTGTTTGCAGGAAATATTCTCGCCCTCGATACCATAGCCCTTGATTCGACCGCAGCAATTCTGTGCGGTAGGGCCATCTCGCTGAATGCTGCGGTGACGATGATTGGCAACACCATCTCCAACGATAACACCGCCGAAGACTTCGGCAGCGGCCGCCCCGACTTCGGCAGCTACGGCTTCAGCGGCGGCAACGGCGCCCAAGTCATCCCGGCGCCAGGGGCATTTCTACTTGTTGCCGTCGGGATGGCGACTTTGTCTGCTTTTAGAAAAAGAACGTCAATTTTGAAGTAGGCTGAGAATGGATTCAGCCCCTGACCCTAAAAGATTAGGGTTGAAATAAATTTTTACTCTAAGAAAGGAACAAAAGATGAAGAATGCAATTACTATCGTACTAACTTTAGCTCTGATAGCCGTATCCGGCTGTCAATCGAGCAGCCCACGAGGCGGGGGCATGACCAAAGACGTAGGATTCAAGATCGCTGTCCCAACCTTCAACACGGAGATCAAACAGGGTCAAACCCAAAGCGTTACCGTCTCGCTGGAGAGGGGCGATTATTTTAAGCAGGATGTTAAGCTGCAAATCGAAGCGTGTCCTGAGTTACTCGGCAGGACCTGCAGTTTTAGTTTCTCTTTCTTTTAACAGCTCCGCCGCCACTCGCTGGTTGAGCGCGTTCTCGAGGAGCCTGTTTATCTGGTCCTCGATATACTCGTCTTGAGATTCCTCAAAAAGCTCGAGCGCTTCGCTGTTGATAATCGGCCTTGTTTCCAACTGGCCGCCAACGCCAAACTTGATATTCTCAGTATCGCAGAGCATAAGACGATGATTACGCATGTGTTCGGCGATAGCTGTGTTCAGCACGTCCGAAAACTCATCCACGGCAAGGTCCATAGGCATGAAGTCGCAGCTGTGCATACGGTTTATGTTACAGGTAAGGATTTTTTGGCGATTCTGGGTGAACTCGATTATCTTAACGAGCAGCTCGCTGATGTTATCTGTTATCATTGCCTGTAAGTTCATGTCAAATCCTACCAATCAAAGGTGTGCTTGCTCTTGCCAAAGGCCCAAAAGCCCAATGTGATGCAACCGCCCCGGACCTGGCCAACGTTGGTTTGTGCGATGCGCCTGCAATCGCGATGAACTGATGCTGCTTTTTGGTAAGCGGCATCACGTTGCGACCTTTTCTGTTCTCGTGCTGGTTCAACAGTTCGTCCCCCCATGGATGTCTGCTAAAGCCGTATTCTGCGAAAGTTCAAACTGGTTCATCATCCTTGATAATTCCATTTCTTCTTTCATACTCGTTCGCTCGCCGAGACAGCGACGGGCGTCCGAAGCTAATTTAGTTGTTTTCGATGGATTGGTTATCCGGACTTATTGCGTTTCCGTTCATAGAAGCTTGTGCGGCGATTTCCTCTTTGCCGAGGATTCTCTTTATCTCGGCGAGCGTCTTTGTTCTTTTGAGTTGGATAATTCGCGACAGTTTGCGAAACACGCTCTCGTCATACAATCGATGTCCGCCCTCTGTCCAACTCGCCTCTCGAATCAGTCCCATTATCGTGTAGTTGTGAATTGTCTGGCGAGAGAAGGGCGTGCAGTTGACGAGGTCGCCGATTCTGTAGAGCTTGGCGGGAATTTCCAACGTGCTGTCTTTGATTTTCGATTGTTCCATTGAAACCTTCATAAATCAACGTAAGATGCATTAGATTATATTTTACATTTTGCAAAATGTAAAACACCTTTTCGGTATTGTCAAAGTTTTTTCAGAATTTTTTCATTTTTTTTTCCTGTCGCTCGATAGCGGTCGATCTTTTCGGACGATTGTCTTGAATTCGCAGAATATTATTCTTGGATTGAAGCTTTTGCTACCTGGCCTCTGGTGCGGTTGATTAGTTGTTTCGGGGCTTTTGAGATAGGCGTTCGGAGTCGTTTTGGGTTTATATTCCGCGTTTTTTGCCGAATGCACTCGAGTAAATACCCGATAGAAAGGTCAGGTGGGGCGCCGAGGCATGTTGTGCGGGCCGATCTTGAGAAACGAGTCGGCGTGCAAACGGAGCGATTCGGGGCATCACTTGGTTATTGTGCGTTTTAATTGATAGTGCGCATACGGGGCAATTTGCCTGTGCGCCGAATTGAGAAGAGATCGACGGAGTTTGATTTGAGTTCCGACGGTAGTATTTCGTTGTTGCAGCAGGTTACGCCTTTGGCCCGGCAGGTGAACTGTCTGGACATAGAGCGTATAGCCGAGGTTTGCGTCGGGAATATCCCGAAGATGGTCGGCGTGAGATTCGCTTCGCTGTACATACTCGATGAAACGAGCAACATTCTACATCTGCACAAACACAATCATCCGTTTCTGATCAACAAGATAGTCTCACTGAATCAAAATCCGCCGTCTCCTATGGTTATGGCTGTCAGGAGTAAGAATTTGATATTGGTGGGCGACATCGATACGCACAGCAAGCCCGTGATTCGCAAATCGCAACGCGCCTTCGCCGACAATTACAAGACGAAGAATTGTGCGATTGCTCCTCTGATCTGCCAGGACAGAGTTGTCGGCGTACTCAACCTTGCCGATAAAATCAGCGGCGACTTCGGCGGTTCCGATATCGCACTGATAGAACTGCTCAGCCAGTTGGTGGGGGCATCTATCGGCAATGTCAAACTATTCGAGAAGATACAGCGGCAGGCCTCGACAGACGGGCTGACGGGGCTTGTCAATCACAGGGCGTTTTACGAGACTCTCGAGAAGGAGATTTGGCGGTCGCGCCGCTACGGCGGGCGGATGTCGCTGATTATGGTGGATATTGACAATCTCAAGCTGATTAACGACACATACGGGCATCGCGCCGGCGACAGGGTCATCCGGGAAGTCAGCAGGCGGATTAAGAGCTGCATCAGGCAGATCGATACCGCGGCGAGGTACGGGGGGGATGAATTTGCGGTGATTTTGCCTAATACGGTGCTAAGCGATGCGAAGTTTGCGGCTGATCGCATGCTCGAAGCGGTGGCGAGCCGGCCTACGAGTTGGAATAGGGAGGAAATCCAACTGTCGGTGAGTGTGGGGCTGGGAGAGTACGAATCGGATATGAGCCCCGAAGATATCACCAGCAAATCCGACGAAGCGCTGTACAGGGCCAAACAAGCAGGTAAAAACACCGTCCGAATCTTCAAGGCCGAGAAGAAATAGCCCCTCTCGTTGAGCCGCCATCGAATCGACGACCCATAACAACCGCTCTATTCACCCCCCAACCAAAGTTGAAAATCCGACGAGTCGGCCCAGATTCCTCAAAATCCAAGGTTTTTCTTGCCTACGCCTGATCCTTCGCTAAAATAACCTCAAGGCTTGGGATTACCGACAAACGTTTCCTGCGTCATTAGAAAGGAGTCTATGCCACCGAGCGACGAACACCTGTTTCCGCAACAAAATGCCGCCCGATACGGTAGTAATCGCCGTAAGCGCCCTCTCTTCCTTCCGAATCAGCTAAAAGACAGGGCCGCCGACAAACGCCTCGAAGGCCTCGCGCAAGACAAAGCCCACGAAATCATCTGCAAATGGGCCGACCTCGAATCCTCCGGAAAGCTCCAAAAGGAAAAGGAAACCTCCCTTGAAGGCGAATTCGTAACCCAGGTCTTCGGCGAAGCCTTAGGCTACACACTCTTTTCCGAAGGCCTTGATCACTGGAATCTCAAGCCCAAGTTCTCCGTCAACGGCGGCGAGGCCGACGCCGTTATCGGTCTTTTTCAATCCGGCAAGTCCACCGTCCCCCGCGCGGTAATAGAACTAAAAGGCCCCACAGCCAACCTCGATCGGGATAAGTTCAACGGGCGAACCGCCGTCCAGCAATGCTGGGATTACCTAAATGCACTCCCAGAATGCCCATGGGGCATAGTATCCAACTTAGTTAGTTTCCGCCTGTATCACAGAAATCAGACCCCAAAAATTTACGAACTCTTCACCCTCCAAGACCTTCGCAAGAAAGACGAATTCATCCGCTTCTATTGCCTCTTTCAAAAGAACGGCCTTCTCCCCGCTGCCCCGGGCCAGACGCCACGCGCCGATGAGCTTCTCGAACGCGCCGCTAATCGCCAACGCCAGGTCGGAGACGAACTATACGATTACTACCACAACAACCGCATCCGCTTAATTCAGCATCTAACCGGCCACCCGCACAACAAATCTCTCGACCAGGCAATTCCAATCGCGCAGAAACTCATCGACAGAATCATATTCGTCGCATTCTGCGAAGACCGCGGCCTCCTCCCCGATAAATCGATCTTCAAGGCATGGGACCAGCTTCCCCCCTTCTCCCGCGTAACCAATCCCAGATGGCGGAACTTCCTCGACCTCTTCCGTAGCATCGATGAAGGCGACTCGGATCGTGAGATACCAGTTTACAATGGCGGCCTTTTTTGCAAAGACGGCGATGTCGATAACCTCGACCTTGACGACCACTGGACCGATTTCTTCAAGAACATCGGCATATATGATTTCCAATACGAAATCAACGTCGATATCCTCGGCCACCTCTTCGAAAAATCCATCAACGACATAGAGAAGATCCGTCTCGGAGGTCTCTGGCAAACCAAAGACGAGCCTGATATTGCCCCCAAAATGGCCAAATCTGCCGAGCGAAAACGGGGCGGCATATACTATACGCCCCCGGAATTCACCGAATTCATCGTCAACAACACCCTCGTAAAACTCGCCGATGAAAAAATTGCCCCCATCGCCGAAAAATACGGCGTTGACATCGGCGATATCCTCATCTCCCGCCAGAACGGCAACGTCGCCAAGTTCGCCCTCGAGGCAATCGGAGCCATCCGCCAAATAAAAGTAGTGGACCCGGCCTGCGGAAGCGGAGCTTTTCTCATCCAGGCCTATGACGCCCTCGAAGAAAAATACCTCGACCTCGCAGAGGCCGTCGCCCTTAGCGACCCCCGCCGGGCCGAAAGAATAAAGGACGGCATCCCAGATTACATCCTCCACGACAATATCTTCGGAGTCGATCTCTCGCCCGAAGCCGTCGAAATCACCCAGCTCGCCCTGTGGCTCCGCTCCGCCCACAGAAGAAAATCCCTCGCAGACCTCTCAAAAAACATCATTTGCGGAAACTCACTAATGGCCCCCGATTCCCTTACTCCTCCCTGTCATTCCCGCGAAAGCAGGAATCCCGAAGACCTTCACAAAAGACTAAACCCCCTCGACTGGCAAGCAGCTTTCGCTCAAATCTTCGCCCGCCAAAATCCCGGTTTCGACTGCGTCATAGGAAATCCCCCCTGGGAAAGAATGAAGCTCCAGGAAAGAGAGTTCTTCGATACCGTCTATCCCGAAATTGCCTCCGCAGTCAATGCCGCCACCCGACGCAAACTCATCGCGGAACTCGAAGAGACTCACCCCGAACTCCACAACCGTTACACCGAGGCCAAAGCCGCCGCCGAAGCCGCCCTTGCCGCTGTCCGCGCCTCCGGCCGATTCCCGCTAACAGCCAAAGGCGATATAAACACCTACGCCCTATTCGCAGAACTCGCCCATACGCTCGTCACCCCGACAGGCCGTGTCGGAATCCTCGTACCATCCGGCATCGCTACCGACAACACAACCAAGGCATTCTTTGCCGACATTGTCAACGCCAACGCCCTTATCGGCTTGTATGATTTTGAAAACAAAGCCCCTGTCTTTCCCGACGTTCACCGTTCGTTCAAATTCTCTGTTTTCCTCTTCGGCGGCAGCGAGCGCAAATCCGAAAAGGCTGATTTCGTCTTCTTCGCCCATGAAATGCCCGACCTTCAGGACCAACACCGCCATATCACCCTCTCCCCAAAGGATATTGCCCTTCTCAACCCAAACACAAAAACCTGCCCCGTCTTTCGTTCAAAGCGCGACGCAGAGATCACCAAGGCAATCTACAAGCGCGTCCCCGTCCTTAAAGACAAAACCCGAAAAGAAGGCGGCAACCCCTGGGGTGTCAAATTCTTTACGATGTTCCACCAGACCAACGCCGCCGAGCTTTTCCACACCGCCGATGAACTCAAGACCGCCAAATTCAAACGCTCCGGCCCCCTCTGGACCAAAGGAAAAGAGAAATTCCTCCCCCTCTACGAAGCAAAAATGGTCCAAATGTACGACCACCGCGCAGCAAGCGTCATCATCAATCCCGACAACTGGTTCAGACAAGGCCAAACAGATCCCACCACCGTGGTAGCTCATCAAAATCCCGAGTTCTTCGTTACTCCTCGTTGGTGGGCAGATCAGGAAGAAATCCTCAACGCTTTCAGCAGAACTCCCTTGCCTGCACTCCTGGCATTTAAGAATGTGACAAGTCCAACAAACCAAAGGACCATGATTGCTGCTTTCATCCCCTCTGTGGGCGTTATAAACTCGGCCCCACTCATTTTGTTTGGCCCTTCAATTTCCCCGCTTCTACAAACTTGTTTTCTTGCCAACCTAAGCGCTCTTATGCTCGATTATGTAGCTCGGCAGAAAATCGGGAATGTTAATCTCAATTTCTTCCTGATCGAGCAATTTCCGATGTTTGCGCCCGACTTCTATCAGGAGAAGTGCCCCTGGTCCTCTCGCACCTCTCTGGAAAAGTGGATCAGCCAGCGTGTCCTCAAACTCACCTGCACCAGCAACGACATGAAACCCCTTGCCCAATCCTGCGGCTTTGACCCTCCTGTACACAAGTGGAACCCCGCCGAACGTCTCGACCTGATGGCCCAACTCGATGCGGCATATTTCCTGCTCTACGGCATCGATCGCGACGACATCGAGTACATCCTCTCAACCTTCGCCGGCATCCGCAAAGACCGAGAAGGCGCCTTCGCCGGCTCGACAACCTACGACAAAATCCTCCACCACTACGACCAGTTCGAAGCCAAATCAAAATAACCCCCGTCCCCGCCCATATCTCAAAACTCCATTCTTGAGCAAATATCAAAAATCAACGCAAACCAAAACCCCGTTTTTTCAATATGTGACCATCCTGGCGGACTATAAGAATAAGCGAATTTCCGATTTAGGAGATATGGTCGCGATGCGCGGAGGAAACAACACGGGCAGGGATGGCCGTGGTGCTATTTAGCGTCGCCATTCTGCTTTTCGGACCATTAGGGGGGGCATTTCTTGTGGTTTTATTGGTTTTGATGCTCTGTCTGTGCAGCTTCTGTTGCTTGGGTACCATCCTATTGTGAATAGGTCCGGTTTTATCGGTATCTTTCTCTTTCTGTGTCGGCTGAACATTGTTGGCCCAACTCCCTGAAAAAAAGAAGCAAAAAAGGTTTCACCACCCTCTATCGGCCATAAGGATAGTGGACTTAAGTTCTATCCCATGGCCGAAAATTCGAAATCCTAAGCACGAAATTCGAAATCCACCATGGGATCCCTGGCGGGACAAATTCAAGGCACTAATGTTCAAATCTTTGAAACGGCCGGGATGCGGGCAAATATGAAAGGGGGTTGACTGGAGGCGGGAGGTTGGTTAGGGTTTGGGGAAAGTGTTGTTGGCTCTGATGTTTAGGAGATTTGTTTTGGGTGTTCGGAATTTTCGAGTTGTGATTGGTTTGGCGGCGAGTGACGGCGTGGCCGTGGCGGGTGCAGCTAAACGGCGAAGTGGTGGGGTTAGTGTGTTATTTGTGACCAGGTTATTGGTTGTTTATCCACTTCGAGGGGGTTTATTCGGGTTATTTTCCAGGAATTGTCCGGCTGTTTGGCGCAGATTAGTTCGCCTTTGAAGAAAAGGAAATTTTTGTAGCTTTGAGTGACCCAGCTATTCTGGTCGAATGTTGTTGTTGCGAATATGGTGGCCTTTGCGGTTGGTGGGGATATTTGGAGGAGGCAGCTTGTCTTCGTGATCTTTCGGATGTGGATGTCCGAGAGGGTTCTTTGGCATCGGGCCATTAGGGCGGCTTTGGTTTCATGGAATGAATCGGTGTAGTCGGGGGCGATTGTTCGGGCTATTGCGTCGCAGTCCTCTTGTTCGACGGCTTCCATGGATGTGTTTATCAGGGTGTTGAGCTTCTCGGGGTCGGTCTTTACGATGAAATCGAGGCCGAAGGCGAGGGCGACGACTGAGAGCGGGATTAGCCATTGCTTTCGGCTGCATTTTTCGGGGAATACGCTGCGGTAAGTGAATAGGCCGAAGAGGACTATTACGGCGAGGCCTATTAGGGTGTAAGGTTGTTCGAAGAAGTTTAACATTGGTTCGTATTTCGGATTGTGTATTGCGTTAATGCCCCGGCGCTTACGCTTCGGGCTTGTTGTTTCCCCCTGGGGGCAGGCGGATGTCGTGTTTTGTTTGGTTGTTCCGGTTTTTATACGTTTTGGGTGACTTTGTGTTCATTATTGTGTGGGTTAATTGTTTTTAGATTGCGAGTTCTTGTTTTGTTTCTTTGATTTTTTGTATTGCGAAATCGAGGTCTTGTTTTGAGTGTGCCGCTGATATTTGCATTCTTATTCTTGCTTGTCCCTTGGGGACTACGGGGTATGAGAATCCGATTACATATATTCCCTTTTGGAGGAGCTTCTCGGCCATATTCTGTGCGAGTACTGCGTCTCCGAGCATTATTGGGACTATTGGGTGTTCGCCCGGGAGTACGTTTAGGCCGAGGCCTTCGATTTTCCGCCTGAAATAGGCGGTGTTTTCGGCGAGCTTATCGCGTAGTTCGGTCGAGGCTTCGAGGATTTCGAGGACTTTTAGCGATGTTGCTGCGATTGCGGGGGCGAGGGTGTTTGAGAAGAGGTATGGGCGGGATCGCTGTCGCAAGAATTCTATGATTTCTTTTCTGCCGGTAGTGTATCCGCCCGAAGCTCCGCCGAGGGCCTTGCCGAGGGTTCCTGTTATGATGTCGATTCTGTCGATGACGTTTCGGTATTCGTGGGTTCCCTTGCCGTGCTTGCCGAGGACGCCGACGGAGTGGGAATCATCGACCATTACGAGGGCATCGTATTTTTCAGCGAGAGGGCAGATTTGGTCGAGTTTTGCGATTGTTCCGTCCATTGAGAATACGCCGTCGGTTGCTATGAGGCGGAAGCGTGCGGATTGGGCTTCTTTGAGCTTTTCTTCGAGGTCGGCCATGTCGCAGTTGGCGAATCGGAATCTCTGGGCTTTGCAGAGCCGGACGCCGTCGATGATGCTGGCGTGGTTGAACTGGTCGGAGATGATTGCGTCTTCGGCGGTCAGGAGTGTCTCGAATAAGCCTGTGTTGGCGTCGAAGCAGGAGCAGTAGAGAATGGTGTCTTCTGTTTCGAGGAATTGGGAGATTTTTTGTTCGAGCTGCTTGTGGATTTGCTGGGTTCCGCAGATGAATCGCACTGATGATAGTCCGTAGCCCCATTTTTCGTAGCTTTGGCGTGCGGCCTTTATGATTTCCGGGTGGTCTGCGAGGCCGAGGTAGTTGTTGGCGCAGAAGTTGAGGACTTTTTGGCCGCCTGCGATTGTTATCTTTGCCTGTTGGGGGCTTGTTATGATTCGCTCGGCTTTGTACAGGCCGGCTTGTCTGATTTGGTCGAGTTCCCGGGATATTTGGGATTTCATTGTTCCGAACATTTTATGCTCCAGAAGGTGATCGCGGATGACGCGGATTTTCGCGGATTTTTTTTGACACTGATTAACACTGCTTATTTTCTATTTGGATTCCTGCCTCTGCTTTCGCAGAGGTGACAAGCTTGCGCAGGAATGACAACGTTTTACAAGAATGACGATTGCGTTATTTTTCAGTCCAGTCGAGGATAATTTTTCCTGAGTTTCCCGATGCCATTGTTTCGAATGCTTTTTTGTATTCTGTGTAGTGGAATCTGTGTGTTATGATTGGTTTTATGTCGAGTCCTTTTTGGATGAGCATAGTTGCTTTGTACCATGTTTCGAACATTTCCCTCCCGTAGATTCCTTTAATGTTTAGGCCGTTGAATACGACGTGGTCCCATTCTATTTCTGTTGGCGGCATTATTCCGAGTAGTGCGATTTTGCCGCCGTGGCAGATATTTACGAGCATGTCCTTGAATGCTGCGGGGCTGCCCGACATTTCGAGACCTACGTCGAATCCTTCCTTCATAAGGAGTTTTTTCTGGGCATCGGCGATGGTCTCGCTGCGTGCGTCCACGATGAGGGTGGGGTTCATTTTTTTGGCGAGTTCGAGGCGATACGGGTTTATGTCTGTTATTACGACATGTCGTGCTCCTGCGTGCTGTGCGACGGCGACGGCCATCAGGCCGATGGGGCCTGCTCCTGTTATCAGGACGTCTTCGCCGACGAGGTCGAATGAGAGTGTTGTGTGTACGGCGTTGCCGAAGGGATCGAAACATGCGTGGACTTCGGGGGGTATGTTCGGGTCGCAGTGCCATACGTTGGAGACTGGGATTGATAGGTACTCTGCGAATGCTCCGTCGCGATCCACGCCGATGCAGTTGGGTTCGATGCAAAGGTGTCTGCGTCCTGCGTGGCAGTTTCTGCAGCGTCCGCAGACGACGTGGCCTTCGCCTGAGACGAGTTCTCCGATTTCGACGTCGTGCACGTTGTCGCCCATTTGCTGGACGGTACCGACGAATTCATGGCCTATTACGAGTGGCGGATGAATAGTTTTTTGTGCCCACCGGTCCCATTTGAAGATGTGAATGTCTGTTCCGCAGATTGCGGTTTTTTGGATTTTGATAAGGACGTCGTTGGGACCTACCGCCGGGATTGGCGCATCCTGGCTCCAGATGCCCGGTTCCGGCTTTGTCTTGACGAGTGCTTTCATGTTTTGGCTACTCCGTTAGTGTTCGAGCAATTTTCGGTGCATAGTATAGTGGTCTCGGCGGGAGAGGTAAAGATTATTTTCGTATATCGGATTGCGTATCGTATGAATACCCCGGCGCTTACGCTTCGGGCTTGTTGTCTTGTATGTTGTATGTCCCTATCGGGGCAGGCGTATTGCGTGATAGGGAGGATGGCGGTGAGGGGGTTAGAATTCTATTTTTTCAAGTTCGCTGGTTTTTTTGTGGTCGGTCATGTCGGGGGTGAGGGCTGTTATTGTTATGTAGCCTTCTTCCATAGATGTTGTGTCTGTGGGGGTTCCATCTACGACGTGGTGGTCGCCGGTAAGCTGGAAGACAGTTTGGCCCTGGTCGTTCTTCTTCTCTACATAGCTTTCGTTGAATCCTGTGCTGGATTGGGGGACTACGCGGACGCCTTTTGGCCGGCCCCCGGATAATTGGGGGATATTGATGTTTATGACGCTGCCGGTCTCGACGGGCATGAGCTTTTTTAGGGTTTCGAGGCAGTGGACGGCGGCTTTCTCGAAATCCCCCGGGACGCCGGGGGCCTCGACGGCGCAGCTCATGGCTACTGCGGGGATGCCGAGGAATGCGCCTTCCATAGCTGCTCCTATTGTGCCGGAGTAATAGACGTTTATTCCGACGTTTGCTCCGTTGTTTATCCCTGAGACGAGCAGGTCTATCGGTTCTTTGCAGATTTGCATTACTGCGAGTTTGACGCAGTCTGCGGGCGAGCCCTGGACGCTGTATCCGGTGAATAGGCCGTTGATATCGACCTTGGTGGCGACGATCGGGTCGCGGTACGTGATGCTGTGGCCTGCTCCGGAGCGGGTGGTGTCGGGGGCGACTACGGTTACGTCGGCTATTTTGATGAGTTGCTTGTATATGGCGGCTAAGCCCGGTGCGAAGATGCCATCGTCGTTTGCGAGTAGTATTTTCATTTTTTCGGATTTCGCATTTCGCATTTCGTATGTCGTATATCGTATATCGTATGTCGTTGAGACCATCCCCCCTTGGGGGAGGCTGACGCCCGATTCTGCTTGGGTATTGTAGTCGGTGGTCGGGGTAGTGTCAATTGACAGGTTCTTCTTGCGTAGTATAATTGGCGGGTATGGAGAAGTATTCTTTGGATGGTCAGTTTGTTTTGATGAGCCGGGATGAGGTTCGGGCTGTTGACGCCTGGGCTATCAATGAGGTCGGGGTTCCCGGGGTTGTTTTGATGGAAAACGCGGGGCGGAGCTGTGCGGAATTCATTGCGGAGAAGCTCAAGGACGGGGCGGGGCGGAAGGTGTGCATATTCTGCGGGACGGGTAATAACGGCGGGGACGGGTATGTTATTGCGAGGCATTTGCTCAATCGCCGGTTCGAGGCGGCGACGGTGATTTGTGGTGATTATGAAAGAATCCGAGGTGATGCTCGGGTTAATTTGGAGATTCTTGAGAGGCTGGGGGGGGCGATTGAACGGATCGACCCGAAAGGCGAGGGGGCGGCTGGGAGAGTGAAGGAACTGGCCGAGAGGGCGGATATGGTCGTGGATGGGCTTTTTGGAACGGGGCTGGCGGGGGAATTGCGGGGCGGGTATGCAGGTCTGGTGGCGAGTATCAACGGGCTGGATTGCCCGATTTTCGCCGTGGATATACCATCCGGGCTTGATTGCGATACGGGCCTACCCCTGGGAGCGGCTATACGGGCGGCCTATACGGTCACATTCGTCGCGGCGAAAAAAGGCTTCGCCAACCCCGACGCAGCGGAATATACAGGGGATGTGTATATCGCTTCGATAGGCGTAGAGCCGGGGGGAGGATAAAATCCGGTGGGATTTTATTGAAAGTTTTTCTTGCAATCGGCGGGGTTTTGTGGGAAAATGCGGGTTATGACCTTAAGGGAACCGTATATGTCTTTTTGCAAGGAGCGATTTTATGGCGTCTGAAGAAATAGAACTTTCAGACCAGGAGAAACACGAGGCTGCGCTTGAGGCTCTTAAGAAACTTAAGGACAGGCTCGTATCGGGTGATATCTCTGACGCCAGGCTGGCTGCTTTCAAGTTGGCCTGGATGCAGGATGATGGTTTGGTTATCCTTAAGGAGGTTTTGTTCGGGAATTACCAGAGGAACGCCAAGAAGTCCGCGGCTTATGGTCTCAGGAGCATGAACGGGCGGATGAAGAAATTAGGCAGGGCGGTTCTCGAAGATGGGCTGAAGCATCGCAACAGAACGACGAAGGCTGCGTGCGTTAAGGCCATATTTCTGATGAACGGCGGCGTTCCCGATAAAAACGGCGGCTCTCACGGTAATCGCAACTCTCAGGGGAGTCGGGGCAATCGGGGATCAGGCAGCCATGTGAAGGTACGGGAAATTTTCAGGAAACGCCGGAGCGACATGGAACGAAACAAGGCGCCTCGCAGTTAACGTGTCGATAGAGTTCACCAGCGAAAGCCACTCAAGCAGATTATCCTTGATATGGACAGTTCTGTCAGTCCAACCTATGGCAATCAGGAAGGCGCTGCTTACAACGGATATTTTCAATGCACCTGTTATTGTCGTATCTCTATCGGTCAAAATAATAGGTTCTTTTGTTAAAAGTGAAAGTTACCATTATGGGGATGTTCGATACGGCAGGTAAAGACCTTGGTAAAGAGCGCAAAGACAATACACTTAAAAAATTGGAGCGTATGAGGATTTCGCTTTCGGGGCGGGAACCGGATCGTGTTCCTATCAGCGATTTTTTCTGGGGCGGTTTCATCAAGCAATGGCGAGAAGACCTTGGTTTGGCGGATGACGCAAGTCCATACTACCACTACGACCTGGACTGGATCGTGACAGTTCCTAATATGGACCCGTTTATTCGTTCATTTGAGACGATTAAGGAAAATGACGAGGAAGTAATCGTTAAGACGGGTTTTAATGCTATTATTCGGAAAAAGTTCGATTTTCCCATGCCTGAATTTATAGACTTCGAGACTAATACAATAGAGAAGCTTGAGTCATTGGTGTTTGACGATGCTTATGACAAAAGACGTTATTATGAGGCCGGCGATAATCAAATCGCAGGCGTCGGTGACGGTTTTGAAAGAAACTCGCCTGCCTGGACCGAAACTGTCAAGGCGCTGTATCCCGATTTTCCGGTGTTCGGCAGTATCATAGAGGTCAATGAATGCCTGACCCGTTTGATCGGGCCGGAAAGGAACATGCTTTGGATTGGGATGTATCCGGATCGTATGGGCAAGGCGATCAATCGGATCGGGCAGTTTTATCTGGACTGCGCCAAGGCTCAGATAGATGCCGCTGACGGCCTGCTCGATGGTTTTGTGATATGGGGCGATGTTGCTTACAAGAACAATATGTTCTTTTCACCGGACTATTGGCGGCAGTATTTCAAGCCATGGGTAAAGGCGATTTCTGATCATGCTCATTCAAAAGGATTGATGGTTATATACCACGGTTGCGGCGACATACGGAAGGTACTGGAAGATTATATCGAGATCGGCATCGATGCGGTGAATCCGCTGGAAGCCAAGGCGAGTCTTGATGCGGTAGAACTTCGCAAGAATTATGGTCAAAAGCTGGGTATCTGCGGCAACAGCAATATGCAGGTTTGGGAAACCGGCGACAAGGATATGATCCGCGAGGAAGTTCTCCGCAAACTCAATGCAGCTAAAGGCGGAAAGTACATATTCCAGTCGGACCATTCGGTTGCGAGCAATATCTCCGGGCATACATATGATTATATTGTCAAGCTGGTGCGAGAGTATGGAAAGTATCCGCTGAACCTTGGCGAATATGATCTTGACGTTTAATTCAATTTTTTTAAGGAGTCGGTTATGAGGTTGCAGAGATTGTGTTCGATATAAGGCTAAGGCTATAAATGAATATGACGTTGAGTAATTAAGGAGATTTCAGCGATGAAGCGATATGGTTCTGTTATTGGCGTTAAAGAAGAAAAACTGGACGAATACAAGAAATTGCACGCGGCGGTCTGGCCGGATGTTTTGAAAATGATCACTGAATGCAATATCACGAATTACTCGATCTACCTTCGTAAGCTGCCGGACGGAAAGTATTACCTGTTCAGTTATTTTGAGTATATTGGCGACGATTTTGAGGCGGATTGCGCTAAGATGGCCGCCGATGAGACTACTCTGAATTGGTGGGATGTTTGTATGCCATGCCAGCAGCCGCTTGAAGACCGCGCAGAAGGCGAGTGGTGGGCGGATATGGAAGAGGTGTTCCACTGCGATTAATTTAGTGATGGAAACATAGAGTTGGATAAATAACCAGACTTTAGAAAGGGATTCTATGACTGCGATTCATTATGGTTTGTTACTTATGCTTATTAGCGGAGTTATGACCGGCAGTTTCTCGCTGCCGATGAAAAAAACTACTCGCTGGTCATGGGAGGCTACCTGGCTTATCTGGTCGATCTGCGCATTGCTTATCATTCCGTGGATAATCGCTTTTGCCACAGTACCCGATGTACTTCAGGTTTTCAGTAAAGCGGAAACTACGGATATGCTGCTGGTATTTACATTTGGCTTGTGCTGGGGTTTGGGTGCGGTATTATTTGGGCAAAGCATTGCGATGATCGGCATCAGCCTTTCCTTTGCCCTATGCATCGGTTTAGTAGCCGCGCTTGGCCAACTTATACCGATGTTCAAAACTCCCGAGGTGTTCCTGAAGCCAGAAGGGATTTTGTCAACTATCGGAATAACTGTTATGGTAGTTGGTGTGGCGGTCTGTGCCATTGCCGGACATTTTAAGGAGCAACAACTGCAATCCGTTGTCGGCGGCGAATCTGCAACTGAAGCGCCTGCTTCTAAGCCGGCCGGCAGTATGATGCTCGGATTGGTTTTGGCAACCTTGGGCGGAATATTCAGCGCAATGCTGAACTTTGCATTTAATTTCAGCGGCAGTATAACAGATGCGTCCCTGTCGCTGGGTGCACGCGAGACCAGTGCATCCGATCCGGTATGGGCAATTACGCTTCTGGGCGGCTTGACAACCAATGTAGTCTATTGCTCCTTTCTGCTATTCCGTAACAATACATGGGGCGATTACAAAAAAACGCAGACCGGCTCCTACTGGTTTCTGGCAGCGCTTATGGCTGCTATCTGGATGCCTGCGATAGCATTGTACGGAAGGGGTGCTGTCCTGATGGGCGATCTGGGCGGTTCAGCCGGATGGGGCCTTTATATGGGGGTCGTGATTCTTATCTCAAATGTCTGGGGCTTTGTCACGGGCGAGTGGAGAGGCATCCATGGCAGACCGATCAGGCTTATCATCATCGGCGTTGTTTTGTTGTTGATCGCTATTTGCATTATCGGATACGCGACAACACTGTCAGAGAACTCGGTTGCATAGCTCTCAACAACAAACTTTTATTAAGGGGTTCTAACAAAACGTGACTTCAAGACGAGGAATCGCTTCGCCCCCTGGGGGCGAGGCGAGCTGTTTGAGCAGATTCCCCGGCTTCGCTCGGAATGACAGGCGGAGTTTTGTTAGAGCGCCTGAGTGCTGTTTCTATGCGTTTTTTTAGAAAGCGCCTGCGTTTGCTGATTGCTGCTTATATCCGGTGAAATACAGGAATCTGTCATAAGTAAAGACCGGGATCCATAGATTCTGTGCCTGTGCCTGGATGGTGTCGTAGTTGTCTTTTCTTTTCTGGGATGCCTCGAATTTTTCCATTGCCTGCGGGTCTATCTCTATCTGTTCGAAAGTTGGCTTCCTTAGCACTTGCGGCGTCTTGCCGAGTACGAGGAAATTGGTATCGACAGAGATTTCGTTATCGACTCTTCCCCCCCATTTCCGGATAAGGGCTGTTATCCTGGTGATCGCGTCGTCGTCTTGGCCGCCCTTGCCGTCGAGGTCGAATTCGCCTGCGACGACAAATACGTTCTCTTTTTGGCTGTCCTTTTTCATAATTATTCCTTTCTTACGTCCAATATGAACGTTATTTCCATATTTACCGTTAATTCAGATTTCCCATTTAATTTCGTAAACGGCATTTCTGCACGTTTTCATACTTTTCCTGAGACACTTCTATGAAATTCAAGCTCTATAATAGCATAACTACATCGCGATTTCAATCACTTTCCGACAACTTCAGCACGCCACATCCAGTTCTCCAAAAGTTGCGCCTCTGTTGATCCAAGAGTTATGCGTTTAGCTCGCGCCATAATGAAAATATCTTAAAGAATTGCAGCCACAAGTCAACAAAAAAATGTACCGAATTGTCCTCCATTACTGTAAGGCGTAATTATCATACTCGCAGAGGACCTGCCATTTATCGTTATAGTAGTAGAAAGTGTTGGTCCAGGCGATAGGATCTAACTTCCAGATCCTTCTTCCGAGGGCGTCATAAGCGAATTCGGCTATATTAGCTTTGCCCTTTGTAAGCCTGCCTAAGTTATCATATTCCATGGTTGCGATGACGTCCGTTGCCAGGTCATACGTGCGTTTCGCCAAATATCAGAATGATTCATCGTCGAAGCCGCCCGCGTCTGTCAAATGCTTATATGACCTTGACAAAGGTCGTTCCATATCAGTTTCTTAATTTTACCTATTTGCCAGGGCCTGGATGTCATCTTCTCTCAGCATGTAATTGTAAATCCGAACATCATCCAGCAGACCTTCGGAACCATCAGTAGAAATCAAGACATCCATATCGACGGCGGTGTCGATTGTCCGGGCGCCATTGCTGATGGTGGTATCTTCCAGTTCGCCATCTACATAGAGCAGTATATCTTCGACTTTCACATTCTCTTTGTCCGGCAAGACAATGGCTACATGATGCCATGCACCATCGTCTATCTCCGTGTCACCCATAATGCTGCCGCCCCACACATCGGCTCTAAGTTTGCCCTCGGCGGTTATTTCATTAAACCATTGATCACCGCCGGTTACCCGCCGCATACCCCAACGTACAATCGAGAGATTCGATTCATTTGATTCATCTCTGACCCATGCAGTTACGGTTCGAGGATTCGATCCGCTGATACCTTTGTAACCTTCGACTTTCACATAATCACCGGTCCCGTCAAATTCCAGCGCCCCGCCAATCATCCCGCCGCCTGGCCACCAGGTTGGGTCGCCGTTAAGGGTACCATCGTTACCGTTACCCGAACTGTCGGCGGCAACCGTTCCACCCGACTCATCCAACTCCCAGCGGCCTTCCAGATACTCCTCCATACTTAAAGGCGGACGTGATAATTCGGCGTCAATTGACATGTCGCTGCTATCTTTTGAGGTGTTAAGTGCGTGGATAGCCAATATATTTGTCCCGACGGTAAGAAATTCAGAAGCGTTCTTTACCGTATATTCCGACCATTCGGCATTACCTATCCACTGGCCGGTATCATTATAGCTCATATCACCCTCCAGGACGCGGATACGATAAACCTCCTGACCGTTGATCGAGACGATACAACCATCATCGATGTACACGCGCAGAGTCAGAGTATCAGGAATACCATCGCCGGGATTGATCTCGAAAGCATGACGCAGATACACTGTAGTGTAGCTGTTCTGCATGTCATCAAGAACCGTATTGTCATCACCATCGCCAAAGCCGATGCCCGTTTGGCCGATCAGCCAGGTTCCATCCTCTGTAAAACCAATTTCACGCCAGCCGGAAGGCGGTTCGGAGGTGCCTTTGCGATAATGCCAGTCTGTGGATTGTGACTTAATCACAGGTATCGGCGGGAAGGGTTCCGCGGTGAATCTGGCTGTCGTGTTCGCCCAATCGACGCCAAACGAGTTCGACGCATAGCAGCGGAAATAATAGGTCGTATCCTGATCAAGACCGCAAATGTCGGCATGGAATGTCCCGACGCCTTGCGTACCGAGATTGACCCGGTGGTCCCAGATACCGGGTGTTGTACTTGTACCGCCGTCGCCGGCGCCCCAGTAAATTTCAACTGTGGGATCCTCGGTGCCATTGTAGATCACCTGGCCATTGATTGTGGCCCCGTAGGTGGTAATGTTACTTGTAGTCAGGTTAATCACCCTCGGCGAGCCCGTTTGGTTAGTAAACGTATTGTCCAGCCAGTGATCTACAATGACGGTCAGGTCAGATAGACCGACTTGGCCGCTTTCGTCGAGATCAGTTCCCTGACACCATGTGGGCGATTGGCAATTAGTACTCATCCATTCCTCGGCTAACTGCGAAAAGTCCGCAAAATCAACTATACCGTTCATGTTGAGATTACCTGGGATGCTGCCGCTCAGTTTGTAGGAAATCTCGTCGAGTTGATATGTAATATCAGGCTCATAATTGTTTTCCTGCTCAAAGAATTTCACTTTCCAGTAAATGCTTCGTGTGCCGTCCCAGTGTTCGTCGATGAACCAGTCGTTTGAACCCGGCCAGCCCAGATCACCGGGGCACGAGACAAGCTCCGTCAGACCGGTGATCTGCAAGTCGGTATCCCATCTGGCAAAGTAATTGCCCCCCTCGTATGTCCCCGGTCCATAGTATGTATATTTGCCATCGTAAGTATCAACCGTGTAAACCGGTGCTACCGCCGTAAGGATCGATCCGGATTGTTCCAGATGCGCCGGCTCGGTGATCGGTTCGGAGGGAAGATATATCTTCAGACCCGGATCGCCAAAAAATGCGAATGTATTTGCGTCATCCATGCTGCCCATGCCCACCTTATTGTGATATCTATGCATATTCTGAGCCTGTTTCCATGCCTGTCCCAGCGTCTTGCCTGCCGCCAACGCGTTGAAGAATTCAGTGTTGAGAATGTTAAATACCGCCGTAGCAGGACGCGAACTGCCAATATAGGCGATAGCTCCGCGACGCAGGAATTTCGGCGCAATGATACGATCCCAGCCCCGATCGTCTATGTCGATCCCGGCTACTGTACAACCGCCGCTGGTGGCAACGCACGGTGCAAGGAATATATTGTCCAGGTTAGGCTTAGTACTAAGATCCTCGACAAAGTAATTCGGCCCCCAACCCCAACTGACCTCGGTAGAATGCCACGAATGTGCTATCACCGAGCGATTCAGCATGTACGGAAGATTTTCAAAGCCGAATTCGCGGTCTATTACATGGGCCGGCTCGAAACCGACGTTTTCAAGATATTTGCCGACAAACCTGGTGCTATCCAGTGAACCGCCGCCCATCAGCAAGGACTTGTCGGCCCATTCAGGGCTGACGAGATAATCATACGTCAGTGATCGTGCCGCGAGCAATGTCCCGAACGACATATTCTCACCAAAAACACGACCCGTAGCCAACTCCAGCCATACATCATCATCGACATTAGAAATACCGCCGTCGTTGACGCTGGATTCAGTCCCCCCGCCCCAATACTTGGTTGTACCAAATGGGATGACGTCAAACAGGCCGACTATACATAGATGTTCAGGCTGAGCGCCCATCACCGCGAAATAACTCTTTAGTTCGTCAACCATGTCCGAAACACACGGATATTTCAGCTTGATATCACCCGGATCGTTGCGTGAATTATCCTCACCCATCACAAACTGATACCGTCTGCCGTCAAATTCAACTTCATTGCCGGCTTCTATAAACGGCCCCTCGCCGGGGTCGCCGTAATCGCCGTCATTATTAAAGTCGATATTGCAATAGCTCCAGGTATCGTCATCAACCGTAATTATAAAATTATACGTATTGGTAACCGGTGTCATATTTCCTGTCAGCCATTTATCGCCGCTGGGGGCACCGCTCGGCCGGGTGGTTGTCTCGCCGCTATGATAAAAAGGAATGTTCCATCGAGTCTCGAACCCGAACGGGATAACCGCCCCTTCCCTCCCTGCCGCCAGCAATGGCGCCGCTATTGACTGTTTTTTTACTATGACACCGGACATATCCCGATCATGCGGATTGGCGTAGGCAAAGTAATCCACCGGCAGGTTGTTATCGACCATCCACCGCAGCGAATCATACGCATCGGCCAATGACGTCGTTGACATCCCTTCACCGCTCAACTGTGCTACTACTGTAGAATTATCACCTATCAGCAGTGCTGATGTCGGACCCAACTCTCCAATCACCGTCAACGCTTCGGCAGACAGCCCGCCGGACTGGTCGAAGTAAAACAAAGGAACCTCTAATCGCCCGGCCAAGGCCGAGGCCACCAGGGCATTTTCATAGTCCTGCTCGTCACACAACACGATGCGATCAACCGTTACCCAAAACATCCCAGCCAGTGTATAAGCCATCTGCTCGGCAGATTCGGCAATAATATCAGGTTCCGGCGACGAAGCGTTTCCTAAAATGTATATGCTTTCCGGTGAGTATCGGTCCAGGTAATCCTGTATTTCTTCCGAGATTACTTCGGAAGCGTCCAGGGCAATAACTGACGGTTTGTCGCCGCTGATCTTTTGCGAGGCTGGGATCGCCGCCATATACGCGAACTCATACCACGAAACCGAATCTTCGGGAACCGGAACGAGAAAAACATTCTTCTCCCCGGCCATACCGACCTGAGTCGCTGTGAGAACCAGCCAAAAAGATACCAGCAATATTGGTGATACCCACGGGTAATTTGCCGTCATTTTTAAGTGATTTTTCTGTTTCATCTTTTGCTCGCTCCATTCGTATGGGAATTGCTGCGGGTATTAAGCTCTTATGAGCCGGGATTTCCCCTGTAACATTGTATATTTCAGCCCGGCTGCGCCGCTGGGCCTCTTTTCTAATAGAATATCAAATCTGTCTCGAAAACTCAAGCATATTATACCGGAACCCGCCAAAAAGTCGAGCGTATACCCCTAAAACCCGCGTTTTTTCATGCTAAGTTTCTTTTTCGATTTCCATAAAGGCCCGCAATGTTAATATCAAAGCGTTCCGCGGCCAAGTTAAACCGGAGATTCCCCGATGTTCATCGGGATTTCGGCTCCGCCTCAATGTGGTTAAATCTGTGGTTGGTTTGAAAAGATTCAGGCCCTTAAGGGATGCCGGGGGTATTTCAAAGAATCGCTCCGGAGCCTGGAAAACACACTGTTGCTTTTGGCCGGGTCGATAGCTAAAATAGTTTTCATGGGCAACTGCTCCTTAAAAAATTTAGGTTATTGAAGATTGAAAGGGAAGAACAGATGAATAAGATATATACTCTATTTTTAATATTAACATTCACCGTTCTCTCAGGGTGCTCGAAAGACTTACGGCCGGATAATTCCGCACGAGCGTTCTCGAAAGACTTACAGCCGGATAATTCCGCACGCTTAAAAGAATTGGATGACTATTGGGCCGAAGTCTCCCGCTGTGTCAATGAAGGCGACTTTGACGGTTACAAAGCAACTTGTCACAAGGACGGAGTGTTTGTCTCCGGAAAAAGCGATAAAGCTTACCCTCTTTCAGATGCTCTAAAGAGATGGGAGCAAGACTTTACGGACGCTAAATCCGGTAAAATTAAAGCCAGTGTCGAATTCAGATTCAGCAAGCGACTTGGCGATAAAACAACCGCACATGAAACAGGGATGTTCTTCTACTCGAAGGTGAACGCCGACGGCACAAAAACGATGTATTACATTCATCTTGAAGCTCTGTTGATCAAACGCGGCACCTGGAAAATTATGATGGAATACCAAAAGTCAGAAGGTACTGAAAAAGAATGGAACTCCTCCGTAAAAAAACATTTGTGACAACCCGATATATGTCGTTTTTCCATGGTTTGTTTTTTTGCTGTTTTTTCTTATACATCTGGTTATTTGGCGATACTCGCCTTATCTATCACGCTTTTGGGCAATTCGTGGATTATCCGGCATTTTTTACCGGCTGGAATTTTCTTATCACGGCCCTCGATCACCCCGGCGGTATTGTTGAGTATGTAACGGGATTCTTGTCGCAGTTTTATTACTATCCTCTGGGTGGCGCGATAGTCATCACCGTAGTTATTTCGCTGACTTGTTTTGCCACCGCAATTCTTGTCAGCTTTGCAGGGTTTAATTCCCCGGCCTGGGTTATCGGGTACACTCCCGCCATATTCTTTCTTGCAATGCACAATCAAGGCGGGCATCCTTTAGCTGTCTTTGTTGCTTTGCTTATAAATCTGTGGGTTTTGGTCGTATATGAAAAGATACGGCTGCAAAGTTTTGCATCCCGCTGCTGTTTCTTTTCGGTCATGTTTGTCTTGCTATATTTTGTCACGGGCGCTTGTGCTTTTCTTTTCGGAATTTTGGCTGCGGGTTATGAACTGTTTATTCGGCGCCGCTTATTATCAGGCGGTCTGTATATTTTGCTGACAGGACTGCTGCCCCTGGCTGCGGGATGGTGTTTCGATATCAGGCCGATGGATATCTATCTGCATTTGTTGCCTTTCGATCCGAGATTTAGTTTGGACACAAAAACGGCTGCCCGGGCACTGTACATTTCTATCCTGTGTATTTTGTTAGCTGTGTTTGCTTGTCAATTTTTCTTTAGCCAAAAAACATCCGGGAAAAAATCTAAAAAAACTCCGGCCAATACAGAAAAAATACGGCTAAGACGGCTCATTGGGCCACTTGTTGTTATTTTGGCTGCGATTGTGACTGTTTTTCTTTCGACCGGTATAGAAAAACAGCGGTTACAGGCAAACTTTTATTCAAGCAACGGTATGTGGACCGAGCTGCTGGAATATGCGAATCGTTTCCCGGTTGTTTCGCATGACCCTGAGGGCAATCACAACATCATCCAGGCTCTGCATCATACCGGCAAACTCGGGTCGGACCTGTTTCGTTATCCTCAATTCAAAGAAGGGATGTTTCTTCCTCCACGAGGGGGAGAAAATGTGCGGGGGTACCGAAGAGGCATAAGTTTCATCCGGCTGTCATTATTGCTGGGAAGGGTTAATGTCGCAGAAAAAGAAGCTTATGAAATGTTAGAAAACTCAGGCGAATATCCGGAACTTCTTTGGGATCTGGCAATAATTAATATCGCCAAAGGCCAACCGGAAACCGCGCGAGTCTTTTTGGAGGTTCTTTCCAGGGACCTGATACACGGCAAAAAAGCAAAAAGTACGCTGAAACGACTTGTTGACGATCCCGGGCTTGACAATGATGAAGAAATTATTCGTCTGCGATCAGTTATGCTCAAGAAAGACGTTACCGAAAATCAACACTTAGAGACCGTTATGCCGGACCTTCTTGAGGTGAATCCGCACAACAAAATTGCCTTTGAGTACCTGATGGTTTATTATCTTAAGAGTAAGCAGGTGGACAAGATCGCTGAGAATATGTATCGGTTCCGCGATTTCGGTTACGAGAAGATACCGCGACATTTTGAAGAGGCGATCTTGCTTCACTTAGGCAAAACCGGGGAGCGGCTCAAATCGCATGGCTGGAAAATAGATTCGCAAACGTATAAAACGGGGGATCAATTTATGGCCGCTCTCAAATTAAACCCGGCCGACAGACCGTCATCGGCGCGTAACCTGGCGCCGGATTTTGGAAACACCTATTTCTTTTATTATATGTTTAGTCAGGCAGGGGCAGGACTATGAGGAATAAATCCCATTACCTCTTTGCGATATGTGCGGTTGCCGGTTTGGCTGCGGTCTTTTATGTTCTTATGCGGGATGCGGAAGCAACCATTAAAACATATACTGAGATATCCAGAATGCCGGCTATTTATCCGGATTATACCGACCTGATCGTCCCATCGAATATCGCACCTTTGAACTTTGATATCCAGGAACCCGGCGAGAAATACTTTGTTCGTATTTACACCTCTGCCGACCAGGATATTGAGATTGTCAGCAGAAAATCCCAGATCATAATCCCTTTGAAGAAGTGGAGAACGCTTCTAAGAGCTAATCAGGGTAAGGCGTTATTTTATGATGTTTACGCAATGACCGCAAACGGCGCCTGGCAGCGTTACCAAACGATATCCAATAATGTCTCTACCGAAAATGAAGATATTGATTCGCATCTTGTGTATCGACGTTTGAAACCCAATTACAACTGGTTCAAGAACATAGGTATTTATCAGCGTAATCTTGAAAATTTCGATGAATCCGTTGTTATACACGGCAGATCTTTCGAAAACGGCTGCGTCAATTGCCATACCTTTCTTAACAATAGTCCGAAAAGTATGGCATTCGGATACCGCTGTCTTTCCGGCAACGACACAATAATGGTTCGCAATGGAACAGCGAAGAAGTTAGGCACACAATTCGGTTATACAACCTTCCATCCCAGCGGCAAATTGGTCACCTGTTCTATCAATAAGGTTCGCCAGTTTTTTCATAT
Source organism: Sedimentisphaerales bacterium (assembly GCA_041322395.1). GTDB lineage: Bacteria > Planctomycetota > Phycisphaerae > Sedimentisphaerales > Anaerobacaceae > JAFGCD01. Next base: position 187,370 of record JBGLNQ010000001.1, on the reverse strand, counting down.
TGGCAGCGGAATGGAAGTTCGAGATGTGGTCGATCTTGACTCATATATAACTATTTACGATATTGATGCCCAGATCGCCAGGACAACTTCCGGCCTATCCGACAAACAACGGCTTGAAACTTATCCCGCCTGGTCGCCGGATGGCAAATATTTGTACTTTTGCGCCGCTCCGCTTTTGTGGACCGATCGCGATAAAGTTCCTCCGGATAATTACGAAAAACTAAAATATGATCTGATGCGAATTCCTTATGATTTGGAAACAGACAAATGGGGTTCGCCTGAGACGGTTTTGTCGTCTGCAAAGACCGGATTGAGTATTTTACTTCCAAGGGTATCTCCGGATGGTCTTTTTCTGTTATTTTGCATGTGCGACTATGGTTGCTTTCCAGTTTATCAACCCGGCAGCGACCTCTATTTGATGGACCTGAGAACCAGAGAATATACGAAACTCGACGTTAACAGCGATTTTTCTGAATCATGGCACAGTTGGTCGAGTAACGGCCGGTGGATAGTTTTCAGCAGTAAACGGCGAGGCGGACTTTTTACACGCTCATATATCAGTTATGTGGATTCACAGGGAAAAGCACATAAACCGTTTATTCTTCCGCAGAAAGCCCCTGCATTCTATGACTCAGTTCTCGATACATACAGCGTTCCGGAGTTGGTCGCCGGGCCAATAGAGATTAGCAAAAGGGAACTTGGCCGAGTCATCCGCTCTACAAGCGAAACCGAACTTACGCTTCCTATCACCGGTGCAACCCCCAAAGTTGGCGCCAGTGAGCCTTGGCAACAAATGCGAGAGAATTAAACGTGTCAGACACCTTTTTTAGATCAAAACACATATTAGGAGACACCGCATGGTTAAGAAAATCACACAAAACATCTTATTAGCTTTACCCATTGCCTTTTGCTTATTGTTAAGCGGCTGTGGGCTGACTCAAAATAACAACTCTATCAACGATGCGGATCTTCCGGATTATGCCTATCTGGCCATGACTCCGCCGATGGGCTGGAACAGTTGGAATATTTTTGCCAAAGAAATTGACGAGGCAAAAATCAAGGCCGCCGCTGACGCCATGGTTTCCTCGGGGATGCGCGATGCCGGGTATCAATATCTGGTTCTCGACGATGCCTGGATGGCGGCCGAACGCGACAAAAATGGCGCTTTGCAGGCAGACCCGGTAAAGTTCCCCAGGGGTATGAAGGAAATCGGCGACTATATCCATAGCAGAGGCCTGAAGTTCGGGATATACGAAGACCGCGCATATAGAACCTGCCAGTCGCTGCCGGGAAGTTTCGAGCATGAGCAGATCGATATGGCGACATTTGCGGCCTGGGGCGTTGACTACATAAAGATGGATAGCTGCTCGGCCGAGGATAATGGCAGGCTCAGCTCCGAGGACTATGCGCTCTACCGCAAATATATCGAAGAGGCAGGCCGTCCCATGGTTTTGAGCATTTCGGACTTTGGCAACGCCGCATGGGTGTGGGGCGGGAAGGAATCTTCTCAGTTATGGCGCACCGGGTGGGACATCCAGGGTAGTATGAATTCCGTATATAACTGCGGAGATTGTTCGGGCGGCAGCAACAGGACTCATCCCGCCTTTAACGGACTTTGGCAGTTTGCCGGGCCGGGCTATTGGAATGATCCCGATATGCTGCAGGTGGGAAATTTTAAAATAGACGACGAAAAGGTCAGCGAATCGGCCAACAAAGCTCACTTCGGCCTTTGGTGCATACTGGCGGCCCCCCTTATGGCCGGTAATGACTTGCCCAATATGACAGACGCAGTAAGGGACATACTGACGGCGCCGGAAGTAATCGCGGTAAATCAGGACAAACGCGGAGTGCAGGGATACAAGGTGTTTGTTGACGGCAAACTCGAGGTTTACAACAAGCCGCTCGCCGATGGAACCACCGCGGTTCTGCTCTTAAATAAGGGTAGAGACAAAGCCGACATTACGGTTACATGGGAGATGATCGGTCTTTCGGGCAAACAACCCGTTCGCGATTTGTGGGCGCGTAAAGACCTTGGGAAATTCGAGGATTGCTTCACCGCCAAAGGACTTGGCGAGCATGGCAATATGATGCTCAAGATCGGGAACAAAGGCAAACCTCTCCCGACGGCCGCGCCCGTGCCGCTTGAGAAATACACTATCACCCGTAAGGGGGTAACATCTCTGAGCGGCTTGTATTACGCATGGAGGGACAATAACGCGCCGGTTTACAATAAAACATTCGGCGGAAACCCGATCAAAATCGGCGGCAAGACCTTCGAAAAAGGATTCGGCTGCAAAAGCAAAGCCACCTTCATGTTCGCCGGCACCGAACGCGCCGATCGCTTAATGGGGACTGTGGCCCTGGACGAATCTTACCAGGGAGAAAACGAAGGCAGATTCCGCATCTTTAACGAAGACTACTTCGGAAACAGAGTTATTTGGGATAGCGGCAAGATGACAAAAGACACACCCGCCAAAGAATTCGATGTTGAGCTTGGGGATTACAGATGCCTCATGCTGGTCTTTGAAGGCAGAAACACAAAAGACGGTAAACAAGCCAATAATGTTCTCGGCGTCTTTGGCGACCCACGAGTTATCGCTAACGACTAATATACTATTTTTAGGGACCCCTTTAATTTCGCCGGGCTTTTTGTTTTGTTTGGGTGGTGTTGGGGTATCGGTTTTAGGCGGTTGCTATGCTTACGGGGTCGAGGTATTTATGAAGAACGCATAGGAGCCATTTTCGGTCGATTGGTTTGGTCAGGTAATCGTTGCAGCCGGCGGCAAAACACTTTCTATCGTCGCCTTTCATTGCATTTGCGGTTAGAGCGATTACGGGCGTTGCAACGCCTTCTTTGCGGAGCGCTCTCGTTGCCTCGTATCCGTTCATTTTGGGCATGTGTATGTCCATGAATATGAGGTCGAATTTATGTTTCCGGGCCTCATTGACGGCCTCTGCGCCGTCGTTGACGACCGTGACCTCGAATCCTATTTTCTGGAGGAGCAGTTTAATCAGCATCTGGTTTGTAAGCGTATCCTCCGCGACCAGAATTCGGCCTTCGAATCGAACGTCGTTAGCGTCTATCCGGCCCGAAGGCTCGAAGCTCTTGACTTTGGGAGGAGCCAGGACGCACTCGAGGGTGGCATCTTCGCCGGCCGGTATCACGAGTGAAAACACCGATCCCTTGCCGACCTTGCTGGTCAAGCTCAAGACTCCGCCCAGCAGTTTTGTCAGGTTTTTTGTAATTGCCAACCCGAGTCCTGTGCCGCCGAAGCTGCGTCTGCCTTCCTCGGTCTGAACAAATGATTCGAATACCGCTTCCCGGTCTTCCTCGGCGATTCCGACGCCGGTATCTTCAACGTCGAAACGGACATAAACTTTGCCGTTATCTTCCTGGAGATTTGCGTTTATATAGACGTGCCCTTGCCTGGTGAATTTAATCGCGTTGCCGACAAGATTGATAAGGCATTGACGCAGTCGCAGCGGATCGGTTTTGATTTGCATGGGGAGCGAATCGTTCGCGACGACCTTGAACTCAAGACCATTCTCCTCGGCCTGAGGGCGCATCATTGACTCGACTGAATTTAGAAGGCGGTCCAGTCGGCATCCTGTAATCTCGACGTCAAGCTTGCCGGCCTCTATCTTCGAGATGTCGAGAATATCGTTTACAGTTTCCAAAAGGTTCCTGGCCGAGTTCCTGATAATCTCCACATGTTCTCTCTGTTCGCCCGGCAGCTCTCCGTCCGCCAGGACCTCGGCGAAGCCCACTATTGCGTTCATCGGAGTGCGTATTTCGTGGCTCATATTCGCGAGGAAATCGCTCTTTGCATTGTTGGCGTCAATTGCCTTTCTCGCCATCAGGTTTGTCTGCTCAATGGAATGTTCGAGTTGTCTGTTGATTTGCCTGATGCTGCTCTCGGCGCCTTGGCGCTCGACGAGGCGCCTGCGAGCATGCAGCAGAACGCCCGTCCAGACGAAGAGCAGGATAAACACGCCCAAGATAACTAATAATGCCGCCCTTCCTTCGGACTCGCGAAACGCTGCAAAATTCGCCTCGATGCCGCCTGCCGCAGCCTCGGCTATACGGTGAATGTGGTCTGCGCAGATTTGCTTGTCGGATTCGTATTCCTCGCTGAAGAGTAAATCGACCGCCTCTTCGGCCCTCCCGTTGCGAACGAGTTCAAAGGCATTTTTCTCCAGCGCGACCAGCCGCATGTTGGCCGAATCGACTTCTCCGGGCGAATCAAGTTCGGGAACCGGCCTCACGACCTCTTTGATTGCAGTATCAAGCTTAGGCTTGAAATCCAGGTATCTCTCCTCCCAGGCCGACTGCCCCGTCGCCGCGGCCATGCGTGCGGACATCGTGAGCGCCTCGTCGAGATAAATAATCTCATCGATCAGGCGCTGTGTTTTTAGTTGGGCGTCCGTGAGCCTCTCGGCTTTACGATGCCCCGTGCAAATCTTGAGGCCCACAAAAACCAGAAGCAGCAGCGTCACGCCAATCGCAATCGTCAAGCCCCGCAACGGACAAAGAGGCGGAGATCGTGTCTCGTAGTCCGAAAATAAACTATCCGGATATTGGCTGACTTCGGTTTCCCATTGGCCGAATATGCCCATAAAGAGCTTTCCTTTTATGCTGTCTGTTACTTTTCCTGGCGTCCGTCTTCAACTCGGCTGAGTTGAATTTCAGATGCATCTTACTGCTCAAGTATCGGAGGGTCCTGCCGCAAAAGTAAGCCCCAATACACCGCGGCAAGGCCTGGGGCGCTTAGACAAGGGATTGGAGCAACTAATCCCCTCTTTTCTCGGACCTGGCGACAGGATACTTTGAGGGGCATTCATCGCCGACCTGATTATGAGACGCAATTATTGCCCCGTTGCCCGGATGAAACCTAATTATCTTCCCGGTATTCGGCTCGGACGAAGAGCCTGCTTCTCCAGGACACGAGCCAGTGGTCGAACACAGTTTCCTCGCCTCTGGGCTTTCCGCCGAGTTTGAAGACCGTTTCTTTTCGCCAGTCGATAATGCTTTGTGCGACGGCCTGAGCGCCTTCTTCAGGCAGTTCGATTCGATTCAATTCGCACGGGTCGGCTACAAGGTTGTAGAATGAGAGGCTCTTTTCCGGCGGATCGTAAATGAATTTTTTGTCGCCCCGGACAAATCCGCTTGGCCCCTCTCGCACCCATCCGGAGAAATAGACGCGTCGGTCGTCTGGGATGGGCTTTAGTGCGTCGATTCCGTCGAATCCGGCGCCGGCTGTCTCAAAACCCAGCAGACCCAGCAGCGTGGGGGTGAATTCGATAGAGCTAATGGGAGCGGCGATTTTCCTGCCTCCGGCTTCGAGCATCGGGGGCCTCAGGCAAAACGGTATTCGCAGCGCTTCCTCGAACGGTATTTGGTCGTGCCCGCTCTTGCCGTGCTCGCCGAACGCCTCGCCGTGGTCTCCGACAACGCAAAAAATCGTTTTGTCCTTTAGCCCGAGTTGCGTGAGCCTTGAGTCCAGTTCTTTGAGGTAGCTATCGGTATATTCGATAGTCTGCCTGTATCGCTCTTCCGGCTCTTTGGCTCGCTCGGCGTACCATTTGGGCACGTCGTATGGGTCGTGCGTTACCGAGCAAAGGATCGTGAGCAGAAACGGCGTATCATCCTGCTCTATCCATTCGGTGAGCGGGTCGAGCAGTGCGAACTCGTCGCAGGCGAGGTAGTAGATGAATTGGTTGGGGTCACCCAGGTCTTCTCTGGCCCAGAACTTATCGAATCCAAGGTTGCGGATAAGGCCCGGGCGCGCCTCGAAATCGCCTTGAGCGGACTGGAAGAACGCTGTTCTGTAGCCGAGTTGGTGTTTGAGGATTGTCGGCAGGGAGGCGTATGGCTTGGGCGCCGGAATGGCCTCTGCGAGGTCTTCGGTGGCCGAGGGCAATCGCCCGCTCAACAATGAGAACAGCGCTTTTGTCGTGTGAGTCACCGATGCGCGCGTATTTGTGAATTCAATTCCTTCGGACGCGAGCGCCGCTATGTAGGGCGTGGATGCCGCGCCGGGCCGGGCCAGCGAGGTATATGCGTACTGCACGCCCTCGAGGACCACTATTACGATATTGTGATTGACGCCACCGTTTCGCCGGGCAAGCTTAACCTGGTCAAAACGAGCGAGCCGCCTGGTCGATTCTTCGAGCGGGCCGTGGAACAGGCTCAATACCGCCCTGACGTGCGGGCTTCGCCCGTATTCAGAGCCGTTGCCTATTAACGGACGAGCAATCGTTGCTGCAACGGCTACGGCCAGGCACACGCCGATCTGCCGTGTAAAACGCTTTCGGTCATAGGGCCGAAGCCTCGTGCGAATCAGAACGCAGAACAGGAAACCCAGGGCAATGAAGCTGGGCCCGAGCAGAATTATGGTGGCGACGGGTGCTTTGATCAGGTTGCCGCCTATCATTCGCCCGGCGTTGATAGGATCTCGAACCACCGGCAGGAGTACTCTGGGCAGCACCTCGGTGCCCAGGCGGACCAGGTAGCCTGCGTATATTATCGACCATGTGCAGACGGCGGCGGCAAAGATTGTTGCGAGACGGAAGGCCGACTTGCGAGGCCATTTGAAGCAAATCAAATCCAGGCTCACAGCGATGAACATCAGCACTGAAATATCCACGAGCACCCACTGATGCCATTGGCTCGTCTGGCCAATGCACACGGCCTGGAAAAGCTTCGCCCCTAATGTGCAAATTAACGCGCCGAAGATGATAACGCGGTATGCCCTGGGGGCCAGACGCCCATAGAGACGCCGCACTATGGTTGTATGCTCGGTTTTGGGTTTAGGCTTTCGATCCTTTTTCAGCATGGGCCAATAGACTACCAAAACCAATGCGATAAAGCAAGTTATCCCCTTCAGGGTGGTAAATCCCCGCGGCTGAGATTTTAAGTTGTTGTTCTACCGGTACTTACCCAGCCCCAAGCCCCAAGGACCCCTTGCGGAGGGGGCAGGCAAGCTAACGAGGAATTTCAACTGTGATCACTATACTTTGAATAATATCACGCAGTAGTTACTATTATTTGTTATGATAAAGAAAACAGTAGTATTAGTCATATACCCTGTTGGATTGTTATATTCCACGGACGAATTCTCATAACGCTTTGAATGACCGTAGTTTATTGTTTGTGATCCAGGTTAATTAGTGTGGATAACGCGTTCGATTAGCGGTTATAATGAAGGTATTAACCAACAAAGAATCATTCTTGCGACGGGGTAATTGTAACGTTTGAGGTTCTTTAACGGGTTTTCTAACACCTTTTCCACACCTGTAGCTTGTCGCTGTTGGGCTGTTCATGATTCGAGCAGCGAGGGAAGAGTGGTTATGATTTTCGGAATACTGCCACGATGTTTTCCACTTCTACTACGAATAGGCGGTTGTCGCCTTCGAAATCCACCGGAATTGCTCCTTTTGGGTTGAATAAGACCTTGTCGTATTGGCGGAGCGGGATGTCGTCGCTGTTTCCGACCTCTGCTGAGATGGTTACTACTCGACCTGTGATTGTTGGTATTTCTATGTTGTCGGGCAGTTGGATTCCACCTTTTGTTTGCTTTTTATCCTCATCCTTTCGAATCAGGACTCGATTGCCTATCGGCTCGACTATTTCAATCGAATGGTCCTCGACTTTTTTGTTTTTCGTCATTTTACGCCTACTCTCGCAGAACAATTCATATAGTAACTCAACGGTTCTCGGCTGGTCGTCCGAGATGGGAGGATTGTACAGGGTTTGAGGTCGTCTTGCAACGCTATTTCATATTTCATATTGCTTGAATACCCCGGCGCTTACGCTTAGGGCTTGTTGCCAGATATTTCGTGTATCGTATTGCGGGTTTGGTTTATCTTTGTGTTATTAGTTTGGAGAGGTCGTTGGCGAGCCTGGGGTCGAGGTTTTGGAGAGTTCTTTGCTGTTCAATCGCCAAGGTTCTGTCGCCGACTTGCAGGAAGGCTTGGCCGAGGGAGTAATATGCCTGAGCGTAGCTCTGGTCGAAGAGAATGGCTTCTTTGAATCTTTCGATGGCTTGTTCGGGGAGTCCCATCTCGAGATATGCCTTTCCTGAGAGGACGTGGGCGCCGGCGATATCGGGGTCTATTTCTTTTGCCTTTCTGAATTCCCCCATTGCTTCATCGTACTGTCCTGAATTGGAGAGGGCGAGACCGAGAGAGAGGTGTGCATAGGCTGATTTGGGTTCTATTTTTATGGCTTCTTCGAGCAATTTGATTGCTTCCGCGTGGCGGCGCAAGCCGGTGTATGTCACGCCGAGGCCCAAATGGGCGTCAAATGAGCCGGGGTCTAATTCTATGGCTTTTTTGTAGTTTTCCATTGCCTGATCAAGATTGTTGGCCTGGTGGTAGGCATTTGCGAGGAGGATATGTGCTGTCGGGTCGTCCGGCTTTCGTTCGACGAGTGTTTGGCATGCTTTGATGGCCTGTGCGGACTTGCCGTGAGCGGTGTAATGGCTGCCGAGGAAGGCGTAGGCGCCGTCCTTGTCGGGGTAGATGCTTGTTATGCGGCTTAGCAGTTCGGCTTTGACCGTATTGAGATTAATCAGTTTGAACTTGACTGCCAAGCCGAGGGCAACAACGACAAGCAGCACGAGCGTTAAGGCTTTGGGCAGGCGCTTCTTGCCCTTACATTTTGCGGGGGCCTGTGCGTGGGCTGAGCGGGCTTTTTGCGGTGAAAGGGAAACCAAGGTTGCGGCGGTTTGAGCGGAGCCGGCGAGGACTCGATTTATCGGCGCCTTGACGCCTCCTCGAACCTTGCGCAACAGACGTCGAAGCGGTTAGAAGCGATGCGAACGAAGCCGCCGCGGTAAACAGGGCGTGCGAGTTGGTTTTCGAGGGCAATTTCGAGGCTGCCGCGAAGCTTGTAAATAGTCAGGAGCAGGGGCGGTTTCTGCAAAAATTGGCGGAAATCACGGCAGAATACGAAGCCATCAGCAAACGTCGTCAGGCGGCGAGGGAAGCGGCGTACGGCGAGCAGTTGGCCGAGCTGCAGAAGCTCGAAGCCCCACAAGGGGCCCTGGGGGCCGGCGACGTCAACGACGTGGGAGATGCCAATGCCGTCGATCCGAACGATCCGAACGATCTGCCTGCGGTTCTCCTGATTATCGGCAAGGCCTGTGAGTTCGCCAACGATGCTCAGAAAAAACAACTCTTCGGGAACGATTTCGTCAAGCAAATGGTGCAGAAAGCCATAGACCGTTCGGCTGAGTTCGAGGCCGAGGGCAAATGGCTCGAAGCTTATACTAACTGCTACTATTGGCTCACGGCTATCGATCCCAACAACGAGGGATATTCGGATTACGCCGAGCAGCTCCTGGACAAGGCGCAGATTGCCGCATCTTTCGAGGACAGCCCCTGCGAGACGAGTAAAGAGCGGTATGACGGCATCGAGAAGGAGATGTTCGACCGGGCGATATATGCACTCAGCGTCAACTACGTCAGCATGGTCGATTTCCACGAAATGGCAACCGATGGGCTTAATCGCTGCAAACTGCTTGCTGAAGTGACTGCTGCTCCGTCGATAGATCCGAATAAAGGTCCCGACGGCAACAATAACGGGTCTTTTACGCCGCCTGACAAACAGAAGCTCGCGGCCTGGTCGGCGGCGCTGGCGGCGGTCGAAGATGAGATGCCCGAGAGCGTTACAGGCTTCAACATAAACAAGTTTTCGGAAGTATTCGAACGGGTGCTCAAGCTCAATACGAGCATCGTTCAGTTACCCGTGCAGATGCTTATCGCGCAATTTTCCGAGGCCGCGTTGTCGGCGCTTGACCCATATACGGTTATGGTTTGGCCCAAGCAGGTTCAGGATTTCGAGAAGCTCATGATGAATGAGTTCACCGGTATCGGTATCGAGATATCGAATTACCTTGGCCAACTGACGGTGGCGAGTCTGCTTCCGGACACTCCTGCTTACAATTCCGGTCTGGACGCCGGGGATGTCATCGAGAAGGTGGATGGGCTGGCGACCAAGGATATGACTCTGATCTGTGCGGTTCACAAGATAACCGGGCCCAAAGGAACGGACGTTAAACTTACGATAAAACGTCCGGATGAGGAAAAGACAAAGGATATTACTATCACCAGGGCGAAGATCACCGTTCCGACGATTCGAGGATGGCAAAGGACGGAGGCCGGCGCCTGGCTTTACATGATCGACGAGCAGGAAAAGATCGGATACATAAGGCTCACAAGCTTCTCGGGCGAAAGCTCCGCGGATATGGAGAAGGCGCTGCTCGAACTGGAAGCCGACGGATTGAACGGGTTGATATTGGACCTGCGATATAATACCGGCGGGCTTCTGGATACGGCGGTTGCGGTATGCGACAAGTTTCTCGATAGCGGGTTGATAGTAAAGACTCAGCCCGGGCCCGGACTGGATAAGTGGCCTTCATATTCGACGGCGCACAAGAGCAAGACTCACCCGAATTATCCGCTTGTTGTGCTGGTTAATTCCGGCTCGGCGAGTGCATCTGAAATCGTAGCGGGCGCCTTGGCCGACAAAGTGCATAAGCGGGCGATACTGGTCGGCACGAGAACTCACGGCAAGGGCAGCGTGCAGGGAATAACGTCCTATCCCGGCGGCGGGGCTCAACTCAAATACACGATGGCATACTATCATTTGCCTTCCAACCAGCGTGTCGAGAGCCAGGATGCGATGAAGAAACTCGGGAGGACCGATTGGGGCGTCGGGGTGAATGTCGAGGTCAAGCTCAGAAGCGACGAAATCAAGGGAATGATCGACATGCAGAGGGATAATGACGTACTCGTTCAAGCCGGGCGAAACGGGGCCAGTCCCGAACTGAAAAAACACACCGTCGAAGAAACTCTCACTTCCGACCCGCAGTTGGCGGTTGGGCTTTTAGTTGTAAAGAGCAAACTGATTCAGGCCCGGGCTTTGGGGCAGGTCGATTGGAATTGAGCCGGGGCTGGATAATCGCAGGCTCGAAACGGCCCGCATTTATAATATGAATCCCATTGCGAATTCCAGGAAGTGCAATACAGAAGGACTTATTTGAATATGACAGATAAAGGGGAGATTCCGAGCGGGGCCGATAAATTCGAGAGCCAGAGACTGGAAAAGCTCAAGGCCATCAAGGAATCGGGAATAGACCCTTACGGGGGCGGATACAAGGACATCGAGTCGGCAGCGGACGTCAAGGCAAGGTTCAAAGAGGACGACGATACCCAGCAGGCCAGGTGTGCCGGGAGAATCGTCCTGCTGCGGGATATCGGCAAGCTGATTTTCATCACCCTGCGGGATCGCAGCGGAACCATTCAAATCGGGTTGAGCAAGAAACTCCAGGGCGACAACTGGCCGCTCGCCAAGCTGCTCGAACTCGGCGATATTGTCGGAGCTTCCGGGCAATTGGGCAAGACCAAGACCGGCGAGATCACTATATGGGTCGCTGCGGACGGATTGACGTTTCTGAGCAAATGCCTGCGCCAGCCTCCTGAAAAATTCCACGGTCTGGCGGACGTCGATCAACGCTACAGGCAGAGATATGTGGATTTGTGGGCGAATCCTGAGGTGATGGAGCGTTTCAAGACGCGAAGCGCTATCATATCGACAATTCGCGAGCATCTTACATCGAAGGGCTTTCTCGAAGTCGAAACGCCTATGATGCAGACGATCGCCGGCGGCGCCGCGGCAAAACCGTTCATAACCCACCATAACAGCCTGGATATGGATCTGTTCCTGCGGATTTCGCCGGAGTTGTTTCTCAAACGGCTGCTGGTCGGCGGGATGGAGAGGGTCTTCGAGATCAACAGGAACTTTAGAAACGAGGGCCTGAGCAGGCAGCACAACCCCGAATTCACGATGATCGAAGTTTATCAGGCCTATGGCGATTACAACGTGATGATGGATTTGACCGAAGAGCTGACCGGTTTGTGCGTCGAGAGATTTTGTGACGGCGAACAGATTGAGTTCGCCGATTTCACGATAGATTTCAAGCGGCCCTGGCGACGGGCAAAATACGCCGACCTGCTCAAAGAATACGCAGGCTGCGACATCGACAATATTCAGGCAGTGAGAGCGAAAGCTGATAGGCTGGAAATAGAGCACACGAACATGGACGATGCTGTGGTTATTAACGAGGTCTTCGAGGCGACCGTCGAGGATAATCTTATCTCGCCGACATTCGTAATCGATTATCCCGCGCCGCTGTGCCCGCTGACCAGGCGGAAAGCAGGCAACCCGCGGTATGCCGAGCGTTTCGAGCTGTTCATCGCGGGGATGGAACTTGCCAATGCCTATACCGAGCTTAACGACCCTGCCGTGCAGGAAGAGAACTTCAAGATTCAGCTTCGAGGCCAGGACGAGACTATGGCTACGATGGACGAAGATTTCATTGCTGCGTTGAAATACGGTATGCCCCCGGCCGGCGGACTGGGAATCGGGATCGACAGGCTCGTTATGGTATTGACAGGCGCCTCGACCATTCGTGACGTTGTGCTGTTCCCGCTTCTAAGACCAAGAACCACCGGCGGCGATGCTTAATGTGATGGCGGATGCGAAATGTTGAAACTGTTTCTCTGGCTACGATACCTTCGCAAGCGGAAGATAGTCTTCCTGAGCATTGCAGCGGTTGCGCTGAGCGTTTCTCTTCTCATCGTCGTCGCAAGCTTATTCACCGGTTTTATCGATGCTTACGAGCGAATCGCGGTCGAATTTATGGGCGATGTCGTTCTTCAGCCGCCTAAGAAATTCTCCAATTACCCGCAATTCATAGAACGCCTGGAAAGGCTGGAGGCCGTTGATACGGCGACCGCCATTCTGACGGCGCACGGCGTACTCTACCTGGGCAAAGGCAACGTCTGTGCCGTCTCTATCCACGGTATCGATGCGGCCGGGGCCGTTAAGGTGACCAATTTCAAGAATTCGCTGCTCGAACAGAAAGACCTTCCCGGCGAGCCGTCTTTCGTCGTCGCCTCCGACGCAGATGCAATCGGAGCATTTCTGGGAATCGCTGCTATTAAAGAGCCGGACGAGCAGACCGACGAATACGATTTCAATGACGCAAAAGAGATGCTTGGCAAGCAGATTGTCCTTACGACCGGGTCGGTAACGGAGCATAAAGGCTCTCCGTCCGACGATTCGGGCCCGCGATTCATAAGAAAGGTAATGAAGCTCAAAGTCGCCGATGTCGTCTTCACCGGATTCTATGATATCGACAAGAACTATTTCTTCGTGCCCATTGAGGAGCTGCAAAAGACTCTCTATCCGGACATCGAAGAGCCTTTGGCCGAGATCGTCCAAATCAAGCTGAGCCGGGGCGCAAATGCCGAATCGGCCCTGGTGCAGATTCGCGGGGTTTGGCAGGCTTTTGTCGATGACTATCTCGGGGGCGACCCGTACCTGAAGGGATATGCGGAGATTGTCACTTCGGTTGAAATGCAAAGCCGCTACACCGCCGAGATACGAAAGCAAATGGGCCTTCTGTTGGTGATATTCGGGGTGGTAAGCGGAAGCGTCGTGGTGCTTGTATTCTGCATATTCTATATGATAGTGACCACGAAGCGCAAAGACATTGCAATCATAAAAAGCTGCGGGACGGGCAGCGGCGCGGTGGCGTGGATATTCATCGGGTTCGGCGTGTGCGTCGGGATAATAGGGTCGGGCATCGGAGTTGTGCTCGGATGCGTTATCACGAAAAACATCAATATAATCGAAGGGTGGATAAGGATTGCCTTCGGGCTGAAATTATGGAAGAGCAGCGTGTATCTATTCAGTAAAATCCCGAACGAGATCAACTGGCTTTGGGCAGTGCCTATCGTGTTAATCGCGATTGCGGCCGCTGCGGTCGGGACTTTGGTTCCTGCGATTGTCGCGGCGTGGACAAAGCCGGTTGAGATTCTGCGGTATGAATAGCGAATATCGAATAGCGAATTATGAATTACAAAGGAAACTCCTTCTTTCGAGAGGCGGTATGTATAAACTTATTTTGGCAACGCGGTATTTGTTGAAGCGGCGAATGACCTATTTCGCCGTGCTGGCCGTTGCGCTTTGCGTGTTTATCGTTGTTGTCGTGATGACTGTGATGACCGGGCTGGTAGGCGATTTCAAGGAGAAGAACCACAGATTCGCCGGTGACTGCGTCGTCGCGAGCGAATCGCTCGTCGGCTTTGCTTATTATGAAGATTTTGTAAAGAAGCTTGAGGGCAGCGAATTCGTCGATAGCGTCTCCGAAGTTATAAAGAGCTATGCGCTGCTAAGCCCGCGTGGTCGAGACGTCAGCCGCGGGGTCGAGATTATGGGGGTCGATCCGGTGAAGCACAGCCGAGCCACCGGTTTCGGCGATACGCTTTATTATAGAAAGAACGATGTTAGCAAGGCATTTGTGCCGAGCTACGATGTTAATCTCCCGGGCTGCGTCCTGGGGATTGATTTGGCTCTGCAGCGGGATTCAAACAGCAGGTATGCTTACGATTCAAGCCCCGGACATGTGGGCTTTGCGGTTAGCTGCTTTCCATTGACGGCGCGAGGGGCACTGGTGCTGGGCACGGCGCCGGTTAATACCAAGACCTTCTATTACAGCGACCATTCGCAAAGCGGTCTGGCCAGAGTAGATGATTCGCTAATCTACCTTCCCTTCGACGAGGCGCAGGCGCTCTGCGGCATGGACGGTGGCGCCAAACGCATCAATGCAATCCATATAAAGTTCAAGAGCGACGTCAAACTCGGGGTCGGCTGCGACGAAGTAAGGCGGCTGTGGGAATTGTTCAAGGGCGAAAAGGCCGACGAAAGCCAGGCGTATCTGCTCGATGCCGTTACTGTGCAGAGCTGGCTGGTTCACAGACGCAGCCTCATCGCTGCGATGGAAAAGGAAGAGACCATGATGGGTGCGATGTTCGGCTTTGTGGGGATTGTGGTCGTTTTCATCGTGTTGGTCGTCTTCTATATGCTCATCAGCCATAAGAGCAAGGATATCGGGGTGCTTAGGAGCGTCGGCGCTTCCAGCATCGACATTATCGAGTTGTTTGCGGGTTTTGCCGCTATGGTGGGGCTGATTGGCTCTTGTTTCGGGGTGCTGGGCGGATGGCAGTTTCTGCTGAGAATCAACAAGATAGAGGGCTGGCTTTTCGAGCGTTTCGGTTATCAGGTTTGGGACAGGACGATGTTCGCGATAGGGGATATTCCCAGCAAAATCAGTCCGAAAGTTTTGGCAGTTATAGTTGTTTCGGCGGTAGCGGCGTGCCTGATCGGGGCATTGGTCCCGAGCTGGCAGGCGGTCCGCCTAAAGCCCGTGGAAACTTTGCAGGTGAATCAGTTATGAACAACAACGACGTCATATTGAAATCCGAAGGAATCAGCAAATCTTATCGGAT
Source organism: Sedimentisphaerales bacterium (assembly GCA_041322395.1). Taxonomy (GTDB): domain Bacteria; phylum Planctomycetota; class Phycisphaerae; order Sedimentisphaerales; family Anaerobacaceae; genus JAFGCD01. The sequence goes on along the minus strand of JBGLNQ010000001.1, from coordinate 172,010 downwards.
GGGTGCCACGAGAGTCGAAGTCCTCAAAGGTCTCGATTTGGCCGTCAAAAGGGGCGAGTTCGTCGCGATAATCGGAGCATCTGGCAGCGGAAAGAGTACGCTTCTGCATATATTAGGGGCCTTGGACAGTCCCGATAGCGGCGTTATCAGCTTCGAGGGGAAGGACCTCGCCAGACAGAGCAGCCGGGCGCTAAACAGATTTCGCAACAAAATGGTTGGCTTTGTCTTTCAGTTTTACCACCTGCTGGACGAATTAAGTGTGTTAGAGAATGTTTCTCTGCCTGCAATGGCGTCGAGGAGCGTTTTAGGCTGGTTTGGCGCTCGGCGGTCGGTAAATGCCCGGGCTGAGGAGTTGCTCACGAGATTCGGGCTTGGCGAAAGGATTAAACACAAACCCTATCAGCTCTCAGGCGGAGAAAGGCAGAGAGTGGCCATCGCAAGGGCGCTGATGAACGAGCCAAGGCTTCTTTTGGCCGATGAACCGACAGGAAACCTTGACTCTGAGGCGGGAAATGGTATTATAGATGTTCTCGATGAGTTAAACAAGGCCGGTCAGACGATAGTAATGGTTACGCACGACGATCGGATCGCTCAACGGGCCGGCAGGATAATTACGTTGGCCGACGGTAGAATAAAGACATAGCTCCCCGGCAACCCTGCGGAAACGATAGAAACTGTTCGGGCCGGGATGAAAACCCACAAGCTCGAAGCGTAAGCGCCGCCAGGGGCCCTGGAGGCCTGTCCCTCAGGGGCGTCGGGATTAAACCCCCTCCCTTACGGTCGGGGCTTGTGAGGCTTAAGGAAGTAAGGAGAATTTGTTATGGCTCTGAAGATTTGGCTTAACGACAAACTGGTGGACGAGGCTGACGCGAAAGTATCGGTTTTTGACCACGGAGTACTTTACGGTGACGGCGTTTTCGAGGGTATTCGCGTGTATGGCGGGCGGGTATTCGAGCTCGAAGCCCATCTTCGCCGCTTATACGAGTCGGCAAAGGTCATTAGGCTGGAAATATCGATGGGCAAGACCGAACTCGTAGCGGCAATAAAAAGAACCGTCGAGGCCAACGGCATTACCGACGGGTATATTCGTCTGGTCGTTACGCGCGGCGCGGGAACCTTGGGGCTTAACCCCTTTCTCTGCAAGAACAGTTGCCTGATTATCATTGCGGACAAGATTCAGCTCTATCCCGAAGAGCTTTACGAAACGGGGATGAAGATAATCAGCGCCACGACCGTTCGTAATCATCCCCTGGCGATTCCGCCGCAGGTAAAGAGCCTGAACTATCTGAACAATATCATAGCCAAAATCGAGGCGCTCGATAACGACGTCCCCGAAGCGATTATGTACAACCACGAGGGATATGTGGCGGAGGCGACGGGCGACAATGTTTTTATCGTCAGGGACGGCGTGATTTATACCCCCCCGGTCGAGGCGGGCGCACTCGAAGGAATTACGAGAAATCTGGTCATGAGACTGGCGAGGGAAGATAATCTCGAAGTGGTCGAAAAGAATCTGACACGATGTGATTTGTATATTTGCAATGAGTTCTTTCTTACGGGCACCGCCGCAGAGGTCATTGGGATAGTTGAGATTGACCGCAGAACGATTGGCGACGGCAAGCCGGGGCCTGTTACGAAAAGGCTCAGAGAGAAATTCTTCGAATACGCTCACAGCCCCCGCAAGTAGCCGAGCGCGAGCGTTGAGCGATATAAAAAAAGGGCCGGCCCATATCGGAGCCGGCCCTTCTTGTTTGAGTTCAACAAAATCAGTTGCACAGGTGACTTAACGACAGGAAGAACCACCACTCGTCGCTGGTATTGACAGACTTGTCCATCGTCGTCTGATACACTATTCCGGGCGAAAATGTAGTAGTATCGTTCACGGCGATATCCGTTTGGGCGCCCCAGTTGACATGCGACCAATCGTGGTCCACGCCCCTCCCGCCCATGCCGTCGTTGAAAACCGCATCTGCTGAGAGTCTGATGTTCTGCTTGGATGCGCCTGGGAGCGGAACATTCTTAGCCAGGCCGAATATATGCACAAAGCCGGCCCCCTCGCGCCAATAAGAATTCCCATTGTGGCTGGCAGTGGAACATCCATTGGAGTTCCTTCCGCCCTCATCGGGTTTGACGAATACCAAGGTGTAGCTTGGGACGACGCCACAACTGGCTATCGCGGGCCAGGAGAAAGTCCCGAAGAATTCCTGTCGGTCGATGTCCTGCGTACAGCCGTCGGAATGACGGATCGGGCCGTCGGGATGGTTATAGTACCTCCCGCCGACTCGCCAGTCTGTGGCCCAGCGAGAATCCTGATTGCATGTGCCTCCATAGGACAAGGCATAGTCGAGTTGTTCCCAGTTCTCGAAGCCCGAACCGTTTGCCCTGGTCCAATGTGTGTCGAAGACCCATCCTGTTCCCCACAAGTCGAAGCTGGCGAACGGCTGAATAGCACTGTGGTCGTCGGCGAACATGTCGATGCCGTACCAGATGTACCTGCTCAGGTAGGTCGCTCCCACCGTGACGCCGACGTCGCCTCTTGTTGATTCAAAGGGCCCGGCCTGAACGATCCCCGCCGCGCTCAACAAGACCACGGCTGTTAGTAAAATTCCTTTTCTAATCATGTTTGCACTCCTTAAAACCTCACATCAATTGCCCACTGTTCACGCACAGCACAACCGCCTATTATATTAAACACCCGCCACCAACTCCTACGAACTCCTACGAACTTTGTCGGCCAGCAAGGAAAAATCAAATAAATTTTTATTCCGACCAATATTTTCCTTGCCTGAAAAAGCAGCGAAAAGCTGATATTGAAGCCTCTGAGAGGGGTTTTCACGATAAGCGGGCACTGTGAATTAAAAGGGAAAAAAACTTTTTCGGAATCTTCTTTGGCCTGCGGTGCGGGCAAAATGTGCGTGCTGCGCTCCGGAAATAAGGTCTCGACAGCACCGTTGCTCGGGGGTATAATGCACCGCATGAGTGAGGACGGGCACGAAACAGCGTTGTTTGGCCGACTTGAAAAGGCCAATATTGACTCTGCGGCTCCTTTGGCCGTGCGGATGAGGCCGCGCATTCTCGACGAATTCGCAGGCCAGAGCCATTTTCTCGGCCCCGACAAGCTGCTGCGGCGGATGCTTGAGGCGGGCAGTCTGAGCAGTTTGCTGTTCCACGGACCGCCCGGGGTGGGCAAAACGTCGCTGGCCAGGGTGATTGCGAATTACATCAAGGCCAAATTCCACTATCTAAGCGCTCCGGCGGCGACTGTTAAGGATATTCGAGCCATAATCGCAGCCGCCCGAGACCGCCTCGCCGCGACAGGGGGCAGGACCGTCCTGTTCCTCGACGAAATCCATCGCTTCAACCGTGCTCAGCAGGATGTCCTGCTCGACGACGTCGAGGCCGGCGTGATCATTTTAATCGGGGCGACCACGGAAAATCCGTATTTCTCAGTCAACTCGCCGCTTATTTCACGCAGCACAGTTTTTCGCTTTGATTCGCTTAGCGAAGATGATGTTTTAGGCGTGCTCAAGGCCGCTATCGCCGACAGCGAGCGAGGTCTGGGCAAGCACGATATCGACGCCGATGAAAACGCACTGAAATTCCTTGCGGTAATGTGCGACGGCGACGCCAGACGGGCGTTGACAGCACTCGAAGTGGGCGTATTGTCGCAGGCGGCCAGAAAGGACGCCGGCAAGATAAAATTTAACCTGAAAACCGCCAAAGAGTCGATACAGCAGAAAGCGATTAACTATAACGGCGACGGTGATACGCATTACGATCTCGCCAGCGCTCTGCAGAAGAGCATGCGGGGATCGGATCCCGATGCGACCGTCTATTGGCTCGCCCGCATGATAGCCGGCGGGGAGGATACGCGTTTTATCGCCCGGCGGATTGCGATCTGTGCGGCCGAGGATGTCGGGAACGCCGACCCGATGGCGACGGTTCTGGCCTCGGCAGCAGTGACGATATCCGAATTCGTAGGCCTGCCCGAAGCGCAGTTGGCGCTTGCCCAGGCTGCTTTATACGTCGCATGCGCCCCGAAGTCGAACGCCTCGGCCAGTGCGATTTGGCAGGCTGTAAGCGATGTAACCACGCAGCCAACGGTAGCGGTGCCCAAGCATCTGAAGGACAGCCATTATGCTGCCGCCAAGAAGGCTGGCTTCGGAGCGGATTATCAATATCCGCACAATTTCAAGGACGGGTTCGTTGTGCAGGAGTATCTTCCGGCCGAAGCGGCCAAGAAATACTACAGGCCCAAGGACGCAGGGCTTGAAAAAAATATCGGGCGTTATTTACAAACGCTCGAAAACTTGATACAAAAGAGCAGAACCATCGAAAAGGATTCTGAAAAGAAGGATAGTTGAATGGATAAGGCCCAGTTGCGCAGCAATCTGCAGACCGACCTGCTCGGCGTTCAGCCGCAGGAGAGGGAAGCCAAAAGCCGGCTTGCGTGCGGTCTGCTTGTCGCCACAGAGCAATTTCAGGGCGCATCGACGATTATGCTGTTTCTCTCGCTCCCGCACGAGATCGAAACGTCCGAAGCGATACTCGCAGCCTGGCAAGCGGAAAAAACCGTTGCTGTGCCGAAGGTATCCTGGGAGCAAAGGCACATGATTCCGGTGCAGATAAACTCGCTGGAGACCGGTTTTTCGACGAATGCATGGGGCCTGCGAAACCCTACGACCGGGGCGCCTGTGCCGTTCGGTGATATCGATCTGGTTGTTACTCCTGGCCTGGCGTTCGACGTCAAGGGCAACCGTCTCGGGCGAGGCGGAGGCTATTACGACAGATTCCTCGCCCACGACCGACTGAAGGCATGGAAGTGCGGTTTTGCTTTTGCCGAGCAAGTGATTGATTCGGTGCCGGTGAGCGACCACGACCAGCCGATGGATATGCTAATCACCGACGCCGGGGTAATAAACTTCACCGACGGGAAAGGAGAATAGAATGGCTCGTCATCACACATCAAGAGACCGAAACCGCAATATAATCTATGTTGTTGTGGGGCTGGTTGCCGTGGTTGTTATCATTGGCCTTATTTTCGGCATTATCCCTTTCGGCGCCGATGGAAGCGACATTCCTTCCGACTCCAACGATGTTGGTCTTGCAGCCGTTGATTCGCCTAAAGAGGACGATAGCGACATATCTGCGGTGATCAAGATAGAAAAGCCAGAGCCTAATATCCCACCGGTCGTGGTTGATCCGCATGAGGATGTCCAGTCTGCCGCCCTGACCGCGGATATGATTGCCGAGGCTACTGCGCTGCTCAGCGGGGATCCGAGCCGAATAATCGAAGGGCGAGATAAGCTTAACGCTGTTTTGAAGATGCCGATAAGCCCCGAACAGAGTTCGAGCGTGAAGGCTCAACTGAGCAAGCTCTCCGAGCAATGGCTTTTCAGCAAGACATTCTATGCGCAGGACAAGTTGTGCGGCAGCTATGAGGTTCAAAGCGGCGACTACCTCAGCACTATCGCCGAGAAACATAACGTCCCGTACGAACTCCTTATGGAAATCAACAACATTAGCCGGCCCGAGTCGCTTCGGGCGGGGGAGCGGATAAAAGTTGTGAACGGGCCGTTCCATGCGAAAATATATCGCTCGACCTACAAGATGGATATCTATCTTCAGGGCACTTATGTCAAAACCTTCCCTGTCGGCCTCGGTGCGTCCGGCAGGCAGACGCCGCTGGGCCTTTGGCATATCAAGGCCGGCGGCAAGATCCCGCACGCGATATATACCGATCCCGATAGCGGCGCAGTGATTCATCCCGAAGACCCGACTTACCCGTTGGGTTCGAGGTGGATGGACCTCGAGGGTCTCGACGACAATACCAGAAACAAGAAAGGCTTCGGAATTCACGGGACCAAGGAGCCCGAAAGTATCGGCAAGGCCAGCTCGCGAGGCTGCATTCGTCTGCATAACGGCGATGCGATAGCAGTCTATAATATGTTGGCGCCGGTTAAATCGTTGGTTAAGATTCTCGAGTAAAATCACGGAGCATTTTTTGGCTATAGGGCAAATAAGCAAACCGATTCAGTGAAATCGAGGTAGTGGTGTGGAAGGTGCTTCAGGGATGAAACGAGCTTTCAGAGGGTCGGCATTTTGGGCGTGGGGCGTTTCGATATGCCTTCATCTGGTAGTGTTCTGCGTTTTCGGAGTTGTGCGGTTTTCCAAGGCCTCCGATCAAGGCCAATACCGCGAGTCGCCGACGACAAGAATCGAGAGTATAAGGCAGCTAACGCAAGCGGCGTTTTTGATACCCAAGCCGAGAATCAGCAAGGCCCCGGTCGTGATCGCTCGGAACCGATACGCCGGGACGGCTGAGCAATCATTGCCTCTCGAAAGAATCTTCAGTCCTGCAAAACCGATTTTTCAGGATTGGCAGTCGCCAGGCAGCCCGGACCTCGGACTGTTGCCGAGAGGCGGCGAATTCTTAGGCACAATTGAATTTTTCGGCAGCGACGGCAGGGAGCGAAAAGTCTGCTATATCGTGGATTGCTCGGGCAGCATGCAGGGGATTTTCACCCAGGTGCGCAAGAAGCTCAAAGAATCGATAAAGGCTCTCCAGCCGGACCAGTATTTTTACGTCATATTCTTCGGCGACGGCGAGCTGTATGAAATCGGCGACGGCAAACTGCTGCGAGCGACGCCAAAGGCGAAGGCTGCGGCCGACGATTTCGTCGATTCGATACGCCCGGCGGGTAGAACCAATGCCGCCGCCGCTTTGGAGAGAGTCGTGCAGATTCAAGACGGCAAGGGGCTAAGCCCGTCTCTGGTGTATTTTCTAACGGACGGATTCGAGCTGACCGGCGAAGATGAAACCGCATTCCCGCAAAGAATAGCGAGCCTGCTGGAGAAGCATGCGCCGGAGATGAAGATCAATACGATAGCGTTTCTGCCGCAGGCCGACGACCGCATAATGCTGGAGACTATAGCAAGACGGAGCGGCGGAAAGTTTCTTTGCATCGGGGGCAAGTGAAGGCATGAATAAGAGCCTGTTGATAAAAACGGTTGCCCTGACTGCCGGCTTGGCCGGAGTGGTGGGGGCGATATACTTCGTGACGCGCGGCCTCGCGGGCCGTTTGGACCGGAGCGGCGAGTTGCCGACGTTTTTCTCGCAGTTTGTGATAGCCGGCGGGCCGATTGTGTGGTTCGTTCTGGTGCCGATGTCGCTTATCACGGTTTATCTTGCTGCTTTGTTTTTCTTAACGATTCGCCGCTCAAAACTGCTGCCCGACGGCGCTGCCGCCGTCGTTACCGGGGCAATACGGCAATTCGGTCTGGGCCGGCTGGACGCCCGATTGGCTGACCGCCGCGACCTTGTCGCCGTCGCGGTGGCAAAAGCGGTCGGCGCGGGCGGGGGCGACTGGTTCCGCATACGGAACATCCTCGCCGAGTCTCTCCAGGACCAGGCGTCGGGGCTTCTGCGGCGAATTGAATGGCTCAATCTGATTGGCAACGTCTCGCCGATGGTGGGTCTGTTTGGGACGGTCTATGGGATGATAATGCTGTTCAACGCGATTGTTCTGGCGGGCGGCCAGCCGCAGCCGGTGCAGTTGGCCGACGGCATATCGGTCGCACTGGTTACCACCTTCTGGGGCCTGCTCATTGCGATACCGGCCCTGGCGGTGCACGGCGTGTTTCAAAACCGCATCGAAGCGCTGGTCAACGATGCCGTTATGCAAGCCGAGAACATTATGCCCGAAATAAGGCGAGGCCTCGAGAGGCAGAAACGTGCTCAGGCTCAGCGCACGGCCAATACGCCGCAGCCTGTGCGCGAAATCACCGCCAAGCCCGCCGCAGCGGCGGACGAACCAGTGCTTCTACGCTGAAACAGCAGGGAACACAAGACTATGCCCTTCACACGCACCGACCAATTCCGCACCGGACCAAGGCAGAGATCGTTTAATATGACCCCCGTAATTGACATGGTTTTTCAGCTTATCATATTCTTCGTGCTGGCTTGCCGGTTCATCGAGGCGGAGAATTTCCCGGTGAACGTCCCGGACGGCTGCAAATTTGCTCAGGACGACGATGACGCCTCGCAGGCGGTTACGTTAACGGTTATGAACAAAGCCGAGAACGAAATCATCTTTGCGGTCGGGTCGGAAGAGATTACGTCGCGGGATGCCAACTCTCTGCCGGACATGGTCGCCAGGCTCGCGGAATTGATAGACGCGAGATTACAGACCTTACCGCGCGACGGCAGGATTGTCACCCTGCGTATCGACAAGGACATCCCCTTCTCCCGGACCCAATACGCCTTGGCCGCCGTAGCCCAAAGCACCGCAACAGACATCCGCCTGGCCGCCCTGAACGAAAAACTTACAATCGATCGGAGAATAGACTGATACGGCGGGGCTTCTGATTGCCGCGATTGCCAAGCCCCGTTTTTATGCGGGTTCTTTTTCTTTTTTGGCTTTTTGCTTTGCGCTGAAGAGGTCGGCTTTGCCTTCGACCATGTCGGCGCTAATCAGATATTCTACAGGCTTGACCTCTTCGGGCAGTTGGTACATCAAATCTACCATTAACTCCTCGGTAATAGCGCGGAGGGCGCGGGCGCCTGTATCGTGTTTGAGGGCCTTCCTGGCCAGGGCGCGGAGGGCGTCGTCGGAGAATTCGAGCTTGGCGTCCTCCATCTCGAAGAATTTCTGGTACTGCTTGACCAGGGCATTCCTGGGTTTGGTCAGTATGTCTATCAGAGCGTTTTCGTCGAGTTCGGATAGAGTCGTAATCACCGGGAGCCTTCCGACCATTTCCGGGATCATTCCATACTCGATGATGTCCTCCGGCACTACCTGCCGGAGTAGGTCGCTGAGTGCTGTTTTTTCGTCGGTCTGCCGCACGAGTTCCGAATCGAAGCCTATCATTTTCTGCCCCAGCCTTTTCTTGATGATGTTGTCAAGCCCGACGAAAGTTCCGCCGCATATAAACAATATCTGGCTGGTGTCGATCTGTATGTAGGACTGTTCCGGATGCTTCCTGCCTCCCTGTGGCGGAACGTTGGCTATGGTTCCTTCGAGCATCTTCAAAAGGGCCTGCTGGACGCCCTCGCCGGAGACATCGCGTGTGATGGAGACGTTCTGCGAGGTCTTGCCGATTTTGTCGATTTCGTCAACATAGACGATTCCTCGCTGGGCCTCTTCAATATCATAGTCGGCGGCCTGGAGCAGACGCAGCAGGAAGTTCTCGACGTCCTCGCCGACGTAGCCGGCCTCGGTGACTGTGGTCGCGTCGCATATTGCAAACGGCACGTCCAGCTTGTTGGCCAGCGTGCGTGCGAGCAGCGTTTTGCCCGAGCCCGTCGGGCCTATCAGAAGGACGTTGGATTTGTCAATTTCGACGTCGCTGTCGCTGTCGCTGTGGAGCAGCCTCTTGTAATGATTGTGGACGGCGACGGAGATGTATTTCTTGGCGTGCTGCTGCCCGATGACATACTCGTCGAGATACTCCTTGATCTCCCTTGGCTTGGGCATATCTTCGAGTTCGGTTGCGTTTTTCGTCGATCTTCTGCGGTTCTGCAGGATTATGTTGTGGCACAGATCGACGCATTCCGGGCATATAAAGACCTTGTTGGGCCCCTCTATCAGCGTGTCGGCCTGGCTGCCGGATCGGCCGCAAAAGCTGCAGATCGCTTTGGTTCTTCCGGTACTTGACTTCTTAGCCATTAATTCCACCTCAGTTCAAGACTTGAGTTTAGCTTTTTCAATACCTCATATACCTTAGCAGGTTTCCACCGGAAAAACAAGTCATTTGTTGGCAATTACCAGGAGGGGCTGATTTCTTTCGGCCCATTTCTCCGCTTAGTACAGAATCAAGGGTATTTTGACTCGTAGAGGGCCGCGGCAATCCTAAGAAGGCGGCAGTCACGAGTTTCAGGAGATGATATTCGTTACAAAATTTTTTGGTTTTTTCTGGATTTGGGGGAGGGGATGGCGGAATTGGGAAGAGAGAGGAGCAGACGGGGGAATATATGAAAAAAAGTATAAAAAATCGGATTTAGGGCTTGACATTGCCGGCTGGAGTTGTAGAATTGATATTGTAGTCCTGGCTGTCCTTTTGACGCGGGCCGGGACTGCGATACGAGATTTAAGGGATTTTTCAGCGATTGTGCAGGAGCCGGCGACATTGGCGAAGCTCGGTCTGGCCGGGCTTTCGACAAGGAAACGGATTTTTCTTGATTTCGGATAGGAGTATTTGGTATAATACTATGAGCGAAGGTGCGGCGGAGCACGCATCGAAGGAAATTATTCATCATCTATTTTGAAGGGATAAGGAAATGAGACGGAAAAGGAAAATGATACTTTTGGGGATCACTGTTCTCTGTGGGTTGATTCTCTGGCCGAGAGGCACTCAAGCGGCGCTGATAACCATAGAGATCGAAGCGGTGGTGAACTTTGTAGAAGATGATGGAAACTATTTAGAGGGAAAGATAAAACCAGGGGACATAATAAGTGGTTTCTATGTCTATGAATCCACGACTCCAGATTCAAGTCCACTGGATCCGGTTCAGGGAAATTATTGGCACTATGCGCCCCCTGCGGGGATCGCATTAACTGTCGGCGGGTTTAACTTCATGACCGACCCCTTCAACATTGAATTCCATGTGGCTATTAGAAATGACAATCAATCAGGAGATGATGTCTACTGGATTCACAGTGATAAAACTCTTTTTCTTCCCAATGGTACTTTGGTTGGAGGGATTTCTTGGACCCTCAAAGACCATACTGGCAGTGCTCTTTCAAGTGATGCGTTACCCACAACCGCTCCGGCTCTGGACGACTGGCAGGATAATATTCTAAATTTTGGCGGCGGTACGCGCGCGAGCGGGTATGCCATACTTGGCCATGTAACCTCAGCTATTCCTGAGCCGGCTACAATATTGTTATTTGGATTAGGAACAATGCTGCTAAGAAAACGAAGATAATTGACGGAACAATTATTTAAGGAGAAGCAAAGATGTCACGGATGAAACAAATTCTTGTCACGGTATCAATCGCTGTTTTTATCACAAACATTGCTATCGCGTCAGACTGGAGAGAGAATGCTCAGGCAATAGATGTCTCCGGCGGAGAGGACCACACCTTAGTCTTGACCAAGGACAAGACTGTCTGGGCTTTAAGCCCTCGATACTGACGATGGCGGTATAATCCTGGGCCTTATCTGTCCTGGCGGTCTCGGATTTGACGGGCGACTGCATATTCTCCGACTGGCTCACAAGCACTTGGATGGGCAATTCGTTTGCCGTGCCACGACGCAAATACGCATGCTGCGATTGGGCCTTGGTTCTTTCTTGGTGTCGCTTTCGAGATAGCAGCGTTTGTATTGGGTGTCATTGCCTGGCCGAATGTTTATGGCAAGGTTACTGTCATAACGATTTCGGCCCTCACTGTGCTTTCGTTGCTATTTACGGCTTGACTCAGACGCCCTTCTGATTGTTCCAGATGAGGATTTGGAGGCGCTGCGAGAATGCAAAACCGACCATTTTGCACATCTCTGCAACCACCGGCGATTTGGCCAGGAGTGCGTCCTTGTCGGCGGCCTGGGGCATTAGCATTACCTTTTCGAGGTCAACATCTTCAATCCTATCAAGCGTTTCCTGTATTTCGGGCAGGTCGTTGACTGAATCTACGACGAATTTGAGCTGATAATCGTAATTAGCGATCAGTTTTCGCAGGACTGCTATATCCGGACCTGAAAATTTCTTTCCTCTGAGGTCTGTTGGTCCCGCCCCCACCACAGGTGTGGGGGCTAAACTTCTGCCTTCTGTCTTCTGTCTTCTGTCTTCTGACTTTTGTCTTTCCCGTCCCTTGGGGATGTCTTCTGCGGTCGGCATCGAATTGCTCAGTTTCGGGCTGATGCTCATCAGATCACAGGGCATATCCGGGATATACGCTATGCCGGCAGTCTCGATTGTTATGTGTTTGCCGACCGCCTTCAATTCCCGGGCCAACTGCGGCAGACCGTCATTGACCATCGGCTCGCCGCCTGTAATCACGATATGTCTGCACCTCCATTGCCCGACAGCCTTGACGATTTCGTCGATACCGTATTCGGTCCCGGCTTGGGCTTCCTGGGCGTACTTCGTGTCGCACCAACGGCAGCGCAGCGGGCAGCCGGCCACGCGAATAAAAACGCTCGGCACGCCGGCCAGGAAGCCTTCGCCCTGCAATGAATGGAATATCTCGTTTATGACCATTCTCAAATTGGATAAATCGTTTCAGATATAAATCCGAAGCACTAAATCCGAAACAATCTCAAAATTCAAATTTCCAAATGTTCAAAACGTTTTCAATTCCGGATTTCCTTCGTTTGTTTTTTACTTCAAACTTCGATATTCGATGTTCTATATTCGATATTCGACGGGGTCATCGAGGCCTGCTTCGGCGAAGCCTTTCAGCCTTAGTCTGCAGGAATCGCATCTGCGGCAGCTTTTGCCCTGCTCATCCGGGTCGTAGCAACTGTGGGTGAGGGAGTAATCGACGCCGAGCTTTGTGCCCGCTGTTATGATCTGGCCCTTGGTCATTTCGATTATCGGCGTATGGATTCGGTACCGCCCCGCTCCTTCTACGGCTGCTGCTGTGGCGAGGTTGGCGGTTTTTTCGAAAGCCTCGATGAACTCGGCCCGGCAGTCGGGGTAGCCGCTGTAATCTGTGGAGTTGACTCCGATGAAGATATCGAAGGCGCCGAGCACCTCGGCCCAGGCGAGCGCGCAGCTTAGGAAAATCGTATTGCGGGCGGGAACGTAAGTAGGCGGAATCGCGCCTACGCTGTCCAATTCGGCTCTATCCTTCGGAACCTCAATTGCCGAATCGGTAAGCGCCGAGCCGCCAAAAGCCGCCAAATCAATATCCACTATGCGATGCTCGACAACCCCGACGAATTCAGCCACCTTCTGCGCAGCGGCGACCTCCCGCTCGTGCCGCTGGCCGTATCGGAACGTCAGGGCATAGCAGTGGAAGCCTTGATCGCAAGCGATAGCCAGAGTCGTAGCCGAATCCAGCCCCCCGCTCAATAATACCACCGCCTTTTTTCCAGTCATTGCTCATTCTCGGTCACAATTCTCTTTCCAGACGTACCGCCCCAGCGGACAACCCTGAGGCGATCAAGTATCTTATCGTCCGCCCGCAGCAATGTCAAAGAAACATGGAAACCGGGCTGGAGCGCGGCGTGCGACAATAAAATGGCGTGCCGGTTCGGGCAAGACCATCCCCCCCTGGGGGGATGGCTGCCACCCTAAAATATACGGTGAAGCCGCCACAATTCCGGCGGCCGCCCCTGGAGCAGCGTTTTGAAGGTGAAGACGGCATTTGTTTTTTTCTCCGCTGATTATTGCTTGTCGGCCTTGCTCGTTTCGGCTATACTGTTTGGGTAGAGTTTATTTGGATGGCCTGGTAATGAGCGAAATGCCGGAAATTGAACTGTTCGACAACCCCCGACCTGAGCGGGATTATTGTATCTCAATCAAGTGCCCGGAGTTCACGAGCGTCTGCCCGAAAACCGGGCAGCCGGATTTTGGCGAGATACTTATCGAGTACACCCCCGACAAATCCTGCATCGAGCTTAAGAGTCTGAAATTCTATATGCAAAGCTATCGGGACAAGGGCATTTTCTATGAAGCCCTGACGAACGATATACTGGACGATTTGGCCGGAGCATGCAAGCCCCGCCGGATGAAGGTTATTTCTCGATTTACGCCTCGCGGGGGCATAACGACCGAATTGGTCGCGGAATACGAAGGCAGGTAACCGGAATTTTTTATCGAAAGGGGTCAAAATGGCTATAACGTTTCATTGTAACCATTGCGGCAAGGAGATAAAGGCCGCCGACAGCGCCGGCGGAAAATGGGGCAAATGCCCTTCCTGCCATAACAAACTCTATGTGCCCAATCTGAACATCGACGAACTCGCACTCGCCCCCGTTGACCTGTCCGAAGAAGAGGAGAAAAAGCGCCTAATGGCCGAGACCTACCAACTGACCCAGGACATACTGAAGGAGAGAGGGACTCCCGAAGGCACCGCGCAAATATCGGGGGCGGCTTTTGAAATGAGCGAAAAGAAGCTTACCACGAACATCATTCTCTACCTGCGACAAATGGCCGACGGGGCGCTCGACGAAGCGGAAACTACGGCAGCGGCGATAGCCCCGCACCGCAGGCAGGCTGTGGCGATACTCGACCAAATCGCGATTAGTGATATGCCGGAACCTGAATTGGCGGACGTCACCCCGCAGGTTCTTGCAGGTCTTATAAGAACGCTGCGAAGCAAAATAAGCTAATCGGCCGGGAATTATCCTGGTGCGGCAAATATAGTCCCAAAAAATCATACCCAATCCTTGCTGATGCATCTTCTTTTCGGGCGGAAAGAATCTTTTCAAACCCACGACACCGACAATTTGGTTTAATTGCGCATGTCCCCTATACTTTATGTAGAGATGATTAGAGCAAATTCGGAACGCCTTTGAGATAACACTTGGAAAGAGGCTTATTATGTCGGAAGAAACGACAGTAGTGCATGTAACACATGAAGCGGTTGGTAAAGTCGGGGGAATAGGGGCCGTTCTTCACGGTTTTTTTACATGTCCGTCATATCTTGGCGCCGTCGAGCGTTCTATTCTCGTCGGCCCGCTCTTCACCACCGAAGGCCCCGCATCTGAAAGGCTCGGCGACGACGGGGAAGTGCTGTATTCTTCGGTTGACGGGCTGATTAACCCTCAGTACGCCTCGGCGTTCCTCAAGATCGAAAAGCAATACAACGCCGGAATAGTGTACGGACGGCGCACGTTCATCGACGAACATACGGGCACAAAAAGCTCGCCTGAGGTTCTTCTCTTCGACGTAAGGCACATGCACAAAGAGACGATCAACGAATTTAAGCGAGAGCTTTACAACGAGTTCGGCGTGCAAAGCCATTTGTACGAGAACCTGTGGGAGTACGAGCAGTACGTCAGGCTGGCTCTCCCCGCCATCGCTGCGCTCAAGGCAATCGATGCGATAGGGGATTCGACCACGGTGATTTCGCATGAGTTTATGGGAATGCCCACAGTTCTGGCGGCGATCCTCGATAAGCATTGCGAAATCAAGACCGTTTTCCACGCGCATGAAGCCGCGACGATGCGTCGCATCGTCGAAGAGCACCCGGGGCACGACACGATGTTCTACAACGTTATGAAGCAGGCCCACACGGACGGGGTGTACGTCAACGAAGTTTTCGGCGATCAAAACAGTTACTTCAAGCACGGACTGGTGAATGCCTCGAAGCATTGCGACCACATTTACGCCGTGGGCGACTATGTTGCCGACGAGCTGCGGTTCCTCTCGCAGGAATTCGAGACCGTCAACATAGACGTTGTTTACAACGGCATACCTGCATACGAAATCAGCGTCGCCGACAAACTGGCGTCGAAGGAGAAACTGCAATCTTATTGCAAGAACCTTCTGGGCTTCAGGCCGGACTACGTCTTTACTCACGTTACCAGACTGGTCAAGAGCAAGGGGCTATGGCGAGACCTCCAGGTGCTATATACGATAGAAAAAGAGTTCGGGACGCAGAGAAAAACGGGCGTGCTGTTCCTGCTTTCCACCGAAGTCTCGCGACGCCCCCCTCGCGACATATACAAAATGGAATCGGCCTACAACTGGCCGGTTGCGCATCGAGAGAACTGGCCCGATATGTCCGGCGGAGAGGCGAAGTTCTATACCCAGATACAGGAATTCAATGCTCAAAGCCACAATATAAAAATCGTCTTCATAAACCAGTTCGGATTCAACCGAAAGCTTTGCGGGATGAGAATGCCGGAAAATATGGAATTCGTTGACATTCGCAAGGGAAGCGATGTGGAGTTCGGGCAGAGCATCTACGAGCCGTTCGGAATCTCCCAACTCGAATCGCTGACCTTCGGCGGTATATGTGTTATAAGCGATGTCTGCGGATGCGCAGGATTCCTGCGGGACGTCACGGGGGGAAGGGATGTCAAAAACGTCATTGTTGCCGACTACACCAGCCTGCGAACTCAGGATTACGTCGATATAGAAGATATGCTCCGTATTGACCGACGAGTCCGCACGCGAATAGAGGCAAGCGTCAGCGAGAAGGTCGCGATGCAAATATGCTCGCGCCTTCCCACGAGCGAATTCGAGATCGCCGAAATGGTCTCGACCGGCTACAAACTCGCCCAGAATATGAGCTGGGACGTAGTCGTGAATAACTACCTGCTCGGGACCCTCAACAGAACCGGGCAAAAGCTTCGGACTTCCTAAGCCGAGTATCCGCTCGCAAACAGAAACTCCAAAATCTGTGATGCGCCGAGGAACCTCCAAGGCAAAAAAATCCTCAAAAAATCGAATCCTCGATCTTGACTGTCCGCTGCAATGCCATTAAATTAGCCGTTGTGAGCGCTTTCGGGAAAAAACCAATAATAGGCATTCTGGGCGGTATCGGCTCCGGCAAGAGCACGGTTGCCGGTGAATTCGCCAAATTGGGCTGCGGCGTTATAGACGCCGACAAGCTCGCCCACGCTTTGCTGGACGAAAATGCTGTCCGAGAGAAGATAGTTAGCCTTTTTGGGCCGGAAATCAGCGATTCTTCGGGAAATATCGACCGTAGCAAGCTCGCAGAGACCGTTTTTGCTGATTCCGAGAAGCTTGGCCTGCTCAATAAGATACTCCACCCGCGTGTTCTGGAGCAAGCCGAAGAGCTTATCCGGCAATACAACGGGCAAAACGATATAAGCGCTATCGTGCTGGATATGCCGCTTCTAGCAGAAGTCGGGTGGGATAAACGCTGCGACAGAATAATTTTTGTCGAGTGCGACAGGCAATTAAGGGCCGAAAGAGCGGCAAAGAAAGGGGTTTTTGACGAAAAACAGCAAAGAATTCGAGAAAATTTTCAGATTTCTCTGGACAACAAGGCCGCCCTCGCCGATAATACCATAAACAACAATTCTGACTTCTCGGAGTTGGTCAGACAAATCGTTAATATCTTCTCAAGTATTTTAGATTAGGAAGTGGGGTTTACGAGGAGTTACTCGTACTACGGTAGTGCCTGCAGACATATAGATTTTGTTATTCCGCCTAAAACTCAAGTCCTGCTGAACCGCTTTGACAAATTTTACTTAACCGGACTACTACCCTGACTTTTGCAGGGGTGTCCAATAGTTTTTCGTAAGGGGAAAAGGAGCAATAATGGCAAAAGCCGCCGTAAAAAAAAATAAGAAACACAAGAAGGCCAAGAAGAAAACGGTTGTCGTGAAAGAGTCGCTCCCCGTCGAGCAGGATGAGCAGGAGCAAACCGAAGATCAAACTGCGACTGCCGCGGCCGCCATCGAAGAACCCACTGCCGAACAATCCAAGGGCGACTCGAAGAAAAAGAAAGCCGAGGAAGAAGAGTCCACCCACGCAAAGTACGAGCGCGTCAAGAAGGGGAATCTCTACCTGACAGACCTGCAGAAGCTGACCGTCGCCGAGCTGCACGACCTTGCAAAAGAGGAGGGCATTACAGAATATACCGCTCTTAAAAAGACCGATCTGGTTTTCAGAATTCTCAAAGAGCGAATTCGCCAGAACGGGCTTATGTACGGCGAGGGCGTCCTCGAAGTGCTGCCCGACGGCTACGGTTTCCTGCGCAATCCAAGGTATATGTACCTCTCGTCGTCCGACGATATCTATGTCTCGCCGTCCCAGGTTAGGCGTTTCGGTTTGCGAACCGGCAATACCGTCTCGGGACAAATCAGACCTCCAAAGGATTCGGAGAAGTATTTTGCGCTTCTTCGCGTCGAGGCGATCAACTATGAGAATCCCGATATTCTGGCGAACAAGGTCGTCTTCAGCGACCTGACGCCACTGCATCCGGAAAAACGATTCATCCTCGAAACTACACAAGATGAACTGGGGATGCGCATAATCGACCTTGTCACACCTGTCGGCAAGGGCCAGCGAGGTCTAATCGTCGCGCCGCCTCGCACAGGCAAGACGGTTTTGCTGCAGAAGATCGCCAACGCGATGAGCACGAATCATCCGGAAGTCAAGCTGATAGTGCTGCTCATTGACGAGCGGCCCGAAGAAGTGACGGAAATGCAGCGCAAGACGGCGGACGATGTCGAGGTCATAAGCTCGACCTTCGACGAGCCGTCGGGCCGCCACTGCCAGGTCGCAGAGATCGTGATAGAGAAAGCAAAACGCTGCGTCGAGTACGGCCAGGACGTCGTTATCCTCCTGGATTCAATTACCAGGCTCGCTCGCGCCTATAACAGCGAAATGCCGCACTCCGGCAGAATCCTCACAGGCGGCGTCGATGCCAGCGCTATGCAGATGCCCAAGAAATTCTTCGGTGCTGCGAGAAACGTTGAAGAAGGCGGCTCGCTGAGCATTTTCGCAACTGCATTGATCGATACCGGCTCGAAAATGGATGAGGTGATTTTCGAAGAGTTCAAGGCTACCGGAAATATGGAGCTTCACCTCGACCGGCGACTGGTTGACAGAAGGACCTGGCCCGCCATAGACATCAGCCGAAGCGGAACGAGAAAAGAAGAACTGCTCCTCGATCCCAAGGAGCTTCAGCTTGTCTATCGCCTGCGGCGAGTCCTCAGCGAACTGAATCCCGTCGAGGCGGTCGAACTGCTCAAGAGCAGGCTCAGCAAATGCCAGACCAACGCGGAGTTCCTGATGACAATGAACCTCGATTAGCCGCGATGGAACGCAAAAAGGCGCCTCGGAGCGTTCTTTTTGTGAAACGCCCGGTTTACAACCTGGTATGGTTTTAGTAACATTCGATTCCGGCGACTGTGATTGTCGCCGGAATTTTTTATGGCGTAATATAGTTCAGGTGAAATATGGACGTGGAGTTCTCTAAAATCTACGAACCCGAGGCGATTGAGAAGCAGGCCGATGAGATATGGCTCTCGGGCGGGCTTTTTCACCCGGAACCCGGCGACGACGGGCGTAAGGCCTATACAATCGTGATCCCGCCGCCCAACGTTACAGCCGCCCTGCACCTGGGCCATGCCCTGAACAATACGCTGCAGGATATTCTCATTCGCTTTCGCCGGATGCAGCAATTCAAGACGCTCTGGATGCCTGGAACCGACCATGCCGGCATCGCAACGCAGACGGTTGTCGATAAGCGTCTCCAGGCTGAGGGCCAACTCGCGCTGAAGGATTATAAGAAGCTTGATGCCGATGGCCTCAATGGCCGTGAGGAGTTCATCGGTAAGGTCCAGGCCTGGAAGGACGAATATGAGGCGACAATTATCGCCCAGCTCAAGGCGATGGGCTGCTCATGCGACTGGGAGAGAACGCGTTTCACGATGGACGAAACTTGCGCAAAGGCTGTGCGAGAGAACTTCTTCAGGCTCTTCCGCGACGGCTTGATATATCGCGGCAAACGCCTTGTGAACTGGGACCCCGCTACGCAAACAGTGCTTGCCGACGACGAAGTCGAGCACGAGACAATCCAGGGCCATTTCTGGTATCTGCAGTACCCGCTTGAAAAGCCGGTTGAACTCGACCGTAGCACGGCCTTCCAGGCCGTGCGTCACACGGACGTCCCGTCCGTGTATATTTGCGGTGATGAAGTACGGCAGCGACAAGGGGCCTACTTGCCACATTGGACCCGATCCGGAGCAACCTACGCTGTAACATTTCGCCTGGGCGATGCGCTTCCGGCCGAGATACTTGAGGGTTGGCGTGACCAACGCAATCGCATCGTCAGACAGGCTGAAGAGCAGGGCCGGCAACTCACGGACCACGAGCAACGTGAACTCGCTCGCCTGTACTCGGAGCGTGTCGATTCATATCTTGATGCCGGCCACGGACAATGCCATTTGGGCCTCGAAGAAGTGGCGGAATTAACTCAAAACGCCCTGCTGCACTTTGACGGCGACCGATACGACCTGATTGCGTGGGCAGTCATGGCAAATCATGTTCATGTTGTCTTTACGCCCAGCGGCTCGAACACGGTTGCGGAAATTCTGCACTCATGGAAATCTCACACGGCAAAAAAAGCCAATGAACTGCTCAAGCTCAGCGGGAAGTTCTGGCACGCCGAATACTACGACCATCTTATTCGCGACGAAAACGACTTCCACAATCAGGTAAACTATGTACTCAATAACCCTGGCAAGGCTGGGCTGGAAGAGTGGCCTTGGGTTGGCATTAAAATGAAGAATGTTCCGACCAATCATGGCCAAGATGGCCATGAGACACACGGGCAAGATGCCCATGAGACGCACGGGCAAGATGCCCGTGCTACGATAACGCACGTTACCGTGGCTACGACCCGGCCGGAGACTATGCTGGGCGATACGGCGGTTGCAATGAATCCGGCTGACCCGCGGGCGAAATACCTTGTCGGCAAGATGGTGCGGCTACCGATTGTCAGGAGGATGATACCGATTATCGCCGATGAGCACGTCGTCCTGCCTGACCCGAATAGCGAGGATGAGAAGGCGAAGTTCTCCACGGGCTTTCTAAAAGTAACGCCCGCACACGACCCGGACGACTGGGAAATAGGACAACGGCACGGCCTACCCATTATCAACGTGATGGCGCCGGACGGGACTATCAGCGATAAGTATGGCTGGGGGGACGCCACCGAGCCCGAGGCACAGAACCTGCTCGGAATGGACCGGTTCGAGGCCCGCGAAGCTATCGTCGAATGGTTCCGCCAGGAAGGGCTGCTTGAGGATGTCCGCGAATACGCCCACGAGGTAGGCCACAGCTACCGCAGCCACGTGCCGATTGAGCCGTACCTTTCCGACCAGTGGTATATCGCCGTCAAGAAGCCCATTGAGCATTTGGCAGAGAAGTTCGGCACAGGGTTTATCGAAGGAACGGATGTCCCGGTCAATTCATTAGCCGGCCTGGCGCTCAAGCCTCTGTTAGACGGCAGACTGCGCTTTATCCCGCAGCGCTACGCCAAGACTTATCAAACCTGGCTGGAGAACGTACGCGACTGGCCTATAAGCAGACAGCTCTGGTGGGGACATCAAATTCCGGTGTGGTATGCCGAATTAGATATATACCATTTCGAAAAGTCTGATCCAAATGCTTCCCATGCATCTCCTGAAGATGCCCAAAAACAATTCCAGAATGATTTTAATGATTTAGCTAAAGCAGCGGGTCTTGGGAAGTGTTTTGCTTGTCAATTTAATCCTGAAAATCCTATGGAAGTTTTCGTTTGTCCGTTGAACGATAAGGCAACTCAACTCATTTTGGAGTTTAAAGAATTTTCAAAAAGTCGGGAAGCGAGGATAGCAGTACCATATCAAGCAACTCCGATTGCAATGCCCAGGCTGCCAAGTTTTCCAAATGCAACCGCACAGGCCTTAAAGTCTTGTTATAAATTCGACATTAGAAAGTGCGATGAAGATGTTCTTGACACGTGGTTTTCTTCGGCGTTGTGGCCTTTTAGCACTATGGGTTGGCCGGAGGAGACGGCGGAGATGAAGGCATTCTATCCAGGGGATGTGCTTTGCACGGCGCGGGAGATTATTACGCTTTGGGTCTCGCGGATGGTTATGATGGGACAGTATTGCGTGGGGGATATTCCGTTTAGGGACGTGTATATTCACGCGATGATACAGGATGGGCTGGGGCGCAAGATGTCCAAGAGCTTGGGCAACGGCATCGACCCGCTGGTTGCTATCGACAGTCACGGGGCCGATGCGATGCGGTTCACGCTGGCGAGTATGACGACGGATACGCAGGATATTCGCATGCCGGTCGAAGAAATGACCCTTCCCGACGGGCGCAAGGTCAATACGTCGCCCAAGTTCGACATAGGCCGAAACTTCTGCAACAAGCTCTGGAACGCCTCGCGATTCGCAATGATGAATCTCGAAGGAATGGATCCCAGCGGATTCGATAAGAACAAAATGACCGTCGAAGATAAATGGATACTATCGCGTCTGGCCGGGACAATCGCCGAAGTAACCGATTCGCTCGACGCCTTCAAATTCAGCGAGCCGATGATGAGCCTCTACCGCTTCTTCTGGAACGATCTGTGCGACTGGTATCTCGAATGGGCCAAACTGCGAATGCAGGATGAGGCTCAAAAACCTATCACGCAGAACATCCTGGCCTTCGCCTTGGATCAGACGCTGCGCCTATTGCATCCCTTCATCCCGTTCATCACCGAGGGTATCTTCCAAAGGCTCAACCAGATAGCCCCGAATCGCGGTCTTGCGGGCATAATAGAGGTGAAGAATTCCGACGCCCTGGTCGCGGCCCAATGGCCCGAAAGAATCGATCAACTGATAAACGCCGATGCTGAGAAAGAGATTGAGATAATCCAGGCCGTCATCCGGACCATACGCGACATCAGGAACGACAGGAACATACCGCCCAAGGAGCGATTGGTCGTCTCGGCCAAGTCGGGATCGGGCGACGTTGATATTCTGAAGTCAAACGCTCAACTCATCGAACATTTGGCCGGGCTTGAAGAATTTAGCGCCGGTACCGAGATTAACAAGCCGGCAAACGCCGCGATCGGTCTGGCCGACGCGATAGAATTGTATGTGCATGATGCGGTCGATCCCGATGCGGAACGCCAAAAGCTGACCAAACAAAAAGATAAAGTCCAAAAGGCCATGGCCGCGGCCGAGGCCAAGCTGAACAATAAGAATTTCGTGAACAAGGCCAAGCCCGAAGTCGTAGCCCAGGCAAGGGACAAGCTCGATGAGCTGTCCAGGCAGTTGGAAACAATCGAAAAGCACCTTGCGGAACTGGACGCTTAAACAGCCAAGAAGGCGGTGGAAAAATGGAACTGGAAGCCGAACTGTCGCGTATAATCATCGACGAGCAATCCGACCAGCAGCTAATCGTCATAAAAGAGAAAAACGGCAATCGCAGCTTTCCGATTGTCATCGGGATAGTCGAGATACTCGCCATCGACCGCCGGCTGAAAGGGATAATGCCCCCCCGCCCGATGACGCACGATTTGTTAGGCAACGTAATCGAGGGGCTCGGTGCCAAGACGGAAAAAATCGTAATAAGCGATCTGCAGCAGCATACCTTTTTTGCAAGAATCCACATCACCTTGAACGGGCGGACGGTCGAGATTGACTCGCGTCCTTCGGATGCGATAGCGCTCGGGGTGGCTCGGCAGGTTCCTATTTATGTTGCCGAGCACATTTTCGATCTGACTTCCCGCTGAATCCCGTCCAAATTATCAGCAGCCCCACTCCAATGCAGAGCAACGCATCGGCAACGTTGAACGTATGCCAACTGCGTTTCCGGCCGGAGATGGTTATATAGACGTCGATAAAGTCCCGCACGATGCCGGCGTTGAAGATACGGTCGTACATATTTCCACAAATTCCCGCCGCCAATATCCCCAGCGCCACGTCGATCAACGTTTGCCTTATCCTGCAGAAATAGAAATACCCTAAGACAAATACCAATGCGATAATCGACGCCAAGGCGAGAAAGAAAGGCTGACCGGCGCATATCCCGAAGGCGGCGCCGTCGTTCTCAGCATGCACGAAATTCAAAAAGCCGTCTATCACGACGGTCATATCGCCCATCCGAGGCAGCCTATCGAAAACCGCCTTCTTGCTCCAAAGATCCAAAGCAAGACCCGAGATGAACAGCCCCCAGAACAACAATTGGGCCTTCATGCTCGGCGGCTCGAACGATGAAAAGAAACGCCGGATGCGAGATACGCTACTTGATGCGGACGGTGTGCCGGTTGGCTCTGCTTTTGGCTCTGTCATAGGCAATATCGTTGACTGTTCTATCGTCCGGCGCGGCACGGACAAACATCACTCATTCTCCGTTCGAATATTTCTCAATCAGTTTGAGCATAGTCTCGCTATCAGGCTGATTCGGCTCGATATCCAGCGAGGCTCGCCACTGCTTGACGGCTTTTTCTTTCAAATCCTCGTCGCCTCCGCTTATCGCCTTCAACATATACGCAACGCCCAGCGATCTACTAACCTCCCAGTCCTTTTGGTCTAAATCAAGGGCACGTTCGTAAGCTCCTATAGCTTCATCGACGGCGTTGAGCTTCAGATGGCAATACCCCAGATACTTCTGTGCCTTGGCGTTATCAGGCCGCTCCTTGATGGCGAGTACCAGCAGTTCTCTCGCAGGCTCGTAGTCTCCGGTTCGTATGTAAACCAGAGCAAGAAAGGAAAGAGCTTCGACATTGCCGCTATCCAATTCCAGCGCTCGCTTGTATGAGCCGATCGCCGCCTCGAAATCCTCCCGCCACTGATAAACCTCGGCAAGCAGCAACTGCACCTCGGCGACATCCGGATCGATACGCTCGGCTCGCCGCCCGTAATCCAGGGCCTTGTCGTAGTCTTCCATCTCGACGTAGCACTTCGCGGTTTTGAGATGAGCCTGGAGATGGTTGGGGTCGATCTCGCAGGCCCTGGCGTATGCCTCGACAGCCTTTGCAAGCTCATTCATTATCTTATGGACGCGCCCGAGATTCATGAAATCCCTGAAAAAATCCGGCTTGATCGCCGTAGCCTTCTCGTAAGACGCGACGCTCTTCGGATAATCCTCCAACTTCTCATAGACCTCGCCGAGCACCGACCAGGCATACCAGAATTTTTTATCCTCTTTAACAGCCTCCTCGAGCTTGTGGACCGCCGCCACGTCGTCGTCATACTCGGTGAGCAATATTCCGTCAAGGTACAATTCGAGGGCGTTGTTGGACTTTTCGCAGCCCCCGCACACCAGCAGCACCGTGCAAATCAGGCCTGTAATAACAACACGGCCCAGTCTGTCATCCCGCATTTGCCCTGCCTTTCAGATAACAAGCTAACATTACGAAACCAGTTTTTGACCACCCACCGTCAACCTTCGATTGATGAACAATTATAGCACAGCGAACGGGGCTGTCAAAAACTTCCTTGTCGATCGAGGAATTTTGTCTGCTATTCTAAATGCTTGACATATAGCCCACGATTCTATACCATATCCAGTCAATTAGGTGCTGAAGAACGTAACATTGGTTTCGGATCCCGTGTTTTTAGGAATTCACGGCAATAGCCGCTGCAATAAGAACAAGCCCCGACCGTAAGGGAGGGGATTTATTGCCCCGGCGCCCCTAAGGAACAGGCCCCCAGGGCCCCCAGCGGGGCTTACGCTTCGGGCTGCTGCCAAATACAAACTTCTATACACTTGAATTAGACGAGGTAATGCCTCGTCTTTATTACTTTAGTTTGAAAGGTCGTTTTGCATGGCAAAACAGAGCGTAACGCTGAAAACCAGGCCGTTTGTGCTGATCATACGCGATGGCTGGGGCTATAATCCGGACCCCGCCGAGGACAAATACAACGCCGCCAAATGCGGCAATACGCCCGTTGACGATATGTTAATGACCGATTACCCGCACTGCCTTATCCATACGAGCGGCCGTGACGTCGGCCTGCCCAAGGGAACGATGGGCAACAGCGAAGTCGGGCATCAAAATATCGGCGCCGGACGAATCGTCCCGCAGGAATCAGTAAGACTCAGTATGGCGATTGAAGATGGTTCGTTTTTTGAAAACGCCGAATTCATTAAAACGATAGAGTTCCTCAAAAAGAATAACGGCAGGCTGCATCTTATGGGACTTTGCAGTGACATCGGAGTCCACTCTCTGCTGAACCACCTTTACGGCTTGCTTGAATTGGCTCGGAAAAACGACGTCGAGAAGGTCTTCATCCATGCATTCACCGACGGTCGAGATTCGCCCCCGGACAGCGGTGCCGGGTACATCGCTGATATCGAGAAAAAAGCCGCCCAAATCGGCGTCGGCAAAATCGCCACAGTCATGGGCAGATTCTATGCAATGGACCGCGACAGCCGATGGGAGCGCGTGCAGCAGGCTTATGAATGTCTTACAATAGGCAAAGGCCTGCGGGCGACCAGCGCCGCCGAGGCTGTCGAGCAGAGCTACAAGCAGGATGTGACCGACGAATTCATCGAGCCGACGGCGATTGTCAACGAAGATAACGAGCCGATTGCGACGATCAACAACGGAGACGGCGTGGTATTCTTCAATTTCCGTGGCGACAGGCCCCGCGAGATTACACGGGCCTTCGTTCAGGCCGATTTCAAAGAGTTTGCCCGCATGAAGAGGCCCGATACGCACTTTGTCTGCATGACTGAGTACGATGCGACGATCCCGGCCCCGGTCGCATTCCCCAAACCACCAAAAATGAAGAATATCCTCGCAGCCTACTGGAGTTCGCTGGGTTTGAAGCAGTTTCGCTGCGCCGAGACGGAAAAATATGCTCATGTAACGTTTTTCTTCAACGATTACACTGAAAAGCCGTTTCCGGGCGAAGACAGGCAGATTGTGCCTTCTCCGAGGGTACGGACATACGATCTCAAACCGGAAATGAGCGCCTACGAGGTCGCCGACATCGTTCTGAACAGGCTCGATTCGGACAAATACGACGCGATCGTGATCAATTTCGCCAATCCGGACATGGTCGGTCATACGGGGGTATTGGAGGCCGCCATACACGCCGCCGAGGCTGTGGACGAATGCGTCGGCAAAATCCTGGATAAGGTCAAGAGCATGGGCGGGGCGGCACTGATAACCGCCGACCACGGAAATTTCGAGAAGATGATAGACGGCAGCCCCGATAAGCCGCACACGGCCCACACGCTCAACGATGTGCCCCTGATTATCTTTGACGAGCGATTCAAGGGCTGCAAACTGCGGGAAGGCGGCAGATTAGCCGATATAGGCCCGACCATGCTGAAAATGATGAACCTGCCCCAGCCAGAAGAAATGACAGGCAGAAGTCTGCTGTTGCCTTAACGGTTAACCCCACCATCACTATGGTGGGGTCTTTTTCCCCCGATTAGATTTTTCAAACCCTGCGAAACCCTGCGACGTGGTCGCAGGGCTAACCATTACTTATTATGACTTCGCACATATCCGACCTTGTTCTCAAGCTCTTTATCCGTAAAACAGAATCTCTTGTCAAACCCTTTTGACCAGATTCTGCCTTGACTAACGAATTTACGGAGTGCCAGAGTAGCTGAATATTTATATCGATGAACAGCCTTTTCGATATAACCAATCATCGCTTTCATCGTATCTGGCATAGTATCTGCAATAAATTATTGTTACAACCTTTTTTCCCGATTATCCCCCCTCTTAGCCCCGCCATCACTATGGCGGGGTTTCTTTTAATCTATATCACAAGACAAATCGCTGGAATTTCCGTAAGAACCGAATACAATAAGAAAACTATGGGACGAATAGCTGTTCTTGACCAGAATATGGTAAATATGATTGCCGCCGGGGAGGTGATTGAGCGCCCGGCGAGCGTGGTCAAGGAGTTGACTGAGAATAGTATCGACGCCGGGGCTACGAAGATTATCGTCGCCGTCGAGGACGGGGGGCGAAAGCTGATTTCGATAACCGATAACGGCTTTGGAATGGACGCCGGCGACCTCGCCCGCGCCTTCGAGCAGCACAGCACCAGTAAAATCAAGACCAGCGCCGACCTGGCCTGCATATCGACGTTGGGTTTCAGGGGCGAGGCCCTGGCGAGCATCGCATCAATCGCCCAGGTCCGGGCGGTCAGCAGGATTGCAGACTGCCCCGGCGCCAATTCCATCGAAATCGATTGCGGCGAGAAGGGCCAAGTCAGCCCTTGCAGCGGGGATTACGGTACGACTATACAGGTTCGCGACTTATTCTACAAGCTGCCCGCCCGGCGCAAGTTCCTGCGAACCGCCAATACCGAAATGAGCCACATAACCGAGCAATTCACGCGAATCGCCCTCAGTTCCTGCCGGCAGGAGGGGGATTCGGGCAAGGCCGGCCTGGATTTGACGCTGATACGAAACGGCAAGGAGATTCACCGCCTCTCGGCCGGCCAGGGCCTGCTCGAACGCATAAACACGCTCTTTCCAATGCTCTCCGGCAATCCCTCCAACGATTTTATTCAGGCCCGAACCAGTGAAAAAGGCCTGCAGATATACGCCCTGTTGGGCAAGCCCGTGATTTCGAGGACGAGCAACAAATTCCAATATGTATTTCTCAACGGGCGCTGTATCCACGATAAGTTCATCTCGCATGCCATTCGCGAGGCGTATCGCGGGCTACTCGAGCCGAACAGATTCGGCGTCGTCTTCCTGTTCATCACGATGCCCTTCGACGACTACGATGTAAACGTGCACCCGACCAAGAGCGAGGTCCGCTTCTACAACGCCAATCTCGTCCATTCCCAGATATTGGGAGTGATTCGAGAGAAGCTCCTGGGCACGAATCTCGATATAGAGGCCAGGCTGCCCGCAGCAATAGGCTCCCTGGCGATGGAAGACTCACCGGACGCGAGTCCCAGAGGCATGGAAATCACGGACGCCATGGCCGACTTTTTCAAAAAGCACAGGCCCGGCCAAACGCAACGGAAATTCGGCTTCGGCGACGCCCGCTATTACTCCAGCCAGCGCAGTTCCGCAGCGACGATCCCCTATACCCCGCCTCAACAGCCAATCACTGAAGTTCCCACTGAAAAAAGGAAATTCCTCCAAATACACGACAGCTTCATCGTCGCCCAGACCGAGGAGGGATTCATAATCGTCGATCAGCATGCGCTCCACGAGCGGGTGATGTACGAAGACCTGCTCAGACGCGTCCAAAACGGCAATCTCGAATCGCAGAGGCTGCTTATACCGCAGAGCTTCGAGTTGACCGAGGCCCAGGCGGCTCTAATCGAGGAAAACGCCGAGTTGATCGAGAAACTCGGCGTTGAGCTTGTTCCGTTCGGCCCCAGGACTATGGCCATCCAGGCCTTCCCAAGCCTGCTCGCAAAGGCAGACCCGCTCGATTTCATTCAGGATTTGGTTGACCTGTTAGAGAAGCAGGATACAGGCCCCGAACCGCAAAGAATTCTCGACGACATACTCAACATGGCCGCGTGCAAGGCGGCCATAAAAGCAGGCCAGAAACTTACCGACAGCGAAATGGAGCAGCTCCTCACAAGCAGGGATACCACCGAATCGGCAAGCCGCTGCCCCCACGGCAGGCCCACGACGCTGAAATTCTCACTCACAGACCTGGAAAAGCAGTTTAAGAGGACATGATGAACAAGTGGCTGCTGCTTTTATTACTGATTTTCTGCTGGATGGCCGCGGGCATGACCTTTTTTCACTCCCCGGCCGACCAAGACCCAGCCGACGTCCCAAAGCCTGGGGATGTCAAGCGAATCGTCTCGCTGGCCCCGAATCTTACGGAGATACTCTTCGCGCTCGGCCTGGATGAGGAAATAGTCGGCGTTACCCTCGATAGCGACTACCCCCCCGCCGCCAGGGACAAACCAAATATGGGAACCTTCTGGCAGCCCAATATAGAAGCCGTGATAGCAGCAAAGCCGGATCTCGTCGTAACGCTCGGATTCCCCCAACAGAAAGATGCCGCTCGACGCCTGGCCAAAATAGGCTGCAACTGCCTGACGGTCAATATCGAGAAGATAAGCGAACTGTTCGAGGCAACCGCCAAAATCGCAGAAGCAACCGGCAAAACCACCCAGGCGAGAGAATTGGCCTCAAGTCTGCAATCAAAGCTGGAGAGCCTTTCGACCAGACTCGACAAAGGCGAGAAAACAAAAGTCCTCTGGGTAATCGAGCAAGACCCCCTGCGAGTGGCGGGCAGAGATACGTTTGTAAATGAAATAATAGAACTGGCCGGCGGTGAAAACGCCATCGGCAGAACTGTGCATAAATACCCCCCAATAGGCTCCGAGCAGGTCATCGCCTGCGCGCCGGACGTAATCATCGAGCCTGCAATGGGGAGTAAAACCGTCCCTGAGCAGCAGAAGGAAGCCCTGCGCTATTGGAACAGGTTCAAGAATGTGCCGGCTGTGGCCAACGAACGAATCTACGTCATATCGCCCGATACGGTCTGCCGCCTCGGGCCTCGACTGCATCAGGGCGTCGAAATCGTCGCGCGATGCCTGAAACCGCAACTTTTCACAGATTGAACGAAAGATGGAACTGCTGACACCTAACAAGCTGGTTGTGAGAATCGCTGCGGCACTTAAGGCTGCCTCGAATACTCCTCGGCGCTATCGTCGGAGCGGCCCTGGCCTGCAGCGGAGTCGTCTTCCAGGCCCTTTTGCGCAATCCCCTTGCCGACCCTTACATATTAGGCATATCCAGCGGAGCGGGGTTGGGGGCGATGATCGCGGTGGTCAGCGGGTTTAGCTGGACGCTCTTCGGACGCTCGCCCATTGCGGTTTTCGCATTTGCCGGAGCAATGGCGACGGTATGGCTGGTCTGGCTCATCGGCAGATTAACCGGCAAATTCCACCTGACCGGGCTTCTATTAGCCGGCGTAGTCGTGAACGCATTCTTCTCGGCGGTGATAATGTTCCTGACCTCCGTAGCCAAATCCGACCAGGTCTATGCAACTATATTCTGGCTCATGGGCAATATCACGGAAGAAGATTTCTTCGTTCTCTGGACGGCGAGCGGCTGCGTAGCGGCGGGAATAGTAGCGTTATTCTATCTCAGCCCGCAACTCAACGCCCTCAGCTTCGGTGAGGACGACGCCAGGAGCATGGGCGTAAACACCGCCCGCACCCGTGCGGCGGCCTTTGCAATTGCAGCTTTTATGACCGCTATAGCAGTGAGCATCAGCGGACTGATAGGATTTGTCGGTCTTGTCGTCCCGCACGGCGTCAGGCTCGTCTTCGGCCCGGACCATCGCCAGTTGCTCCCGCTAAGCGCAATCGTCGGCGCGATATTCCTCGTCGCAGCCGACACACTGGCTCGCATAATAGTCGCACCGGCGCAATTGCCTGTGGGCGTGGTAACGGCCATTGCAGGCGGGCCTTTCTTCTTACTGCTCCTCATAAAATACAGCAGGAAGATCGGGTGGTTGAAATGAACGCTATTATCGAAGTTGAAAACCTGAGTTTCGGATACACAGCGCAAAGCACGCTGCTGCAAGAATTTAGCTTCGCCGTGGCGCCCGGGACGTTTCTGGCGATAGCCGGCCCGAACGGCGCAGGAAAGACCACACTGCTGAACTTGCTCTGCGGGGCGCTCAGGCCGAGAGCGGGCAGAATAATGGTCGATTCGGCACCGGTCAAATCATACAGCGCCGAAGCACTGGCCGAAAGAATAGCCGTTGTGCGACAGGGATTTGTGCCGATGTTCGGCTTTTCTGTGATTGAAACGGTAATGATGGCCAGGACAAGGCGTTTCGGCGCGATGGGATTTGCGAGCAAAGCCGATAGAGAAATAGTCGCCGAAGCGCTCGAATCAACCGATACCGCCCAATTCGCTTCGCGGCCTTTAGGCAGTCTGAGTACGGGCGAACGCCAGCGAGTCTTCATTGCCAGGGCCTTGGCGCAAGAAACCGCTCTGCTCCTGCTGGATGAACCGACAAATTTCCTCGATCTGAAGCACCAGGTCGGCATATATGACCTGCTCAAAACAGCGCAACTCGAGAAGGGCAAAACAGTTATAGCCGTTACGCACGATATCAACCTGGCTACGCAATACTGCAATCAAGCCCTTCTGCTCGGAGCAGACGGCAGCAGCCTATTCGGCCGGGCCGAAGAGGTCTTGTCCGCCGAACAGGTCGAGAAGGTTTTCGGCGTATCCGTATTCGCCGGGCAAATCGGAAAGGAAAAATTCTTCATCCCATTAGGCAAATTCGCAAAGGACAAAAACCAAATCAAATAACGCCTTTGACAAACAACCTCCGACCCTTTTTAGGCTTAACCTCTTATATATCAAGCAGTTACATCCACAGCGACGCAGTTACATCCACAGCGACGAGGTAAACTGACAATTTCGCCCCGGCGACCATATTTTCTATATCTAAACCGCCCTCTTAACCGAAACATTTCTTGTGCAGAAAACACCTTGGGGTGTTATAATCACCGTTTCTATAGATATGCAAAGAAAAGTTCAGCATAAAGAAAGGCAGATACACAAGTGCCCAAGAAAGTTTCCAACAAGAAGACAAGGCCGGTCCGGAAGAAAAAAAATCATTTGACCAAGGCCGATCTCGAATACTTCAAGCAACTGCTCCTGACCAAACGCAGGGAGCTTCTCGTAAACGTCAATGAGATCGGAGACGAAGCCCTCAAAAAGTCCAGGATGGACTCCAGCGGAGACCTATCGAGCATGCCAATCCACATGGCCGACCTGGGCAGCGACAATTTCGAGCAGGAGTTCGCTCTGGGATTGCTGGACAGTGAAGTAAAGCTGCTGGGAGAAATTGACAGCGCGCTGGGGCGTATCGAGGAAGGAAAATACGGCATTTGCGAAGGAACCGGCGCACAGATAGGCAAGGCGCGCCTCGAAGCAAAACCGTGGGCGAGATATTGCGTGGATTATGCTCAAAAACTCGAACAGGGCCTCATCGTAATAGAGCAAGAACAAGAGTAGAAAACGGAGCCGAATCTTGCTATGAACCGTAAATGCCCGGTCTGCAACAAACCGGTAGAGGCGTCATCCGACAACAAGGCGGATGAGTCGAACCGTCTGCCTTTTTGTTCCGAGCGATGCAAGCTTGTGGATCTCGGCGCTTGGCTCGAAGAAGAGTACAAAATAGCTTCACAAGTCGGCTCAGGACAAGACGAGGAATCTTACGAGTTCGCTTAAACCAGCGTCTCGATACCATAAGCAGTTTGGTTTCGCGATGGAATTCGATGAAACCGGACAACGAGCGGCTCTGTTTTTGAGGCGTTATTTGCAAGGATGCCGACTGCAACCTTTTTGAAAGGAGGCAAAATGGCCAGTGACAAAAAGCCCCGGCAATTATCCGATAATTTCATGTTCCCCAAGTTATTTCAGGCCTTCCGGATGGCCGTGCAGCCGGGCAAATTAATTGTCGCCCTCCTGGGGCTGATGGTAATATGTCTGGCCGGCTATCTTATGGACTTTAGCGGGACGGTCGTTGTCAACTCGGCCGGCCGGGAGGCGGGCAGCGAATTGGACGTATATATGGCCGGACAAGACGTACAAGCATTCCAGGAAAAGCACCGGACCAAAGGCTCGCGTACGGGTGTCTTTTCCACGCTTTGGGATTTTGGCTCCAAAAAATTCCACGCTGCGCTTAGAAATCTCTTCGAGATAAACTTCGCAAGTATGGCCGACAATATAGGCGACTATTTCAAAGCAGTGGCCTGGGCAATGAGATTCCACTATGCCTACTGCCTGGTCTTCGTCGTGATAAAACTCGCTGTGTTGTCAGTAATCGGCGGGGCTATATGCCGAATGGCCGCACTCCAGTTCGCCCGCGGGGAAAGGACGGGAATAATTGAGGCTCTGCGCTTCGGAGTCAAGAGATTCACAAGCTTCTTCTTCGCCCCACTGCTCCCGATAATCGGTATTGGATTCGTAGCGGGAATAATATTCGTATTAGGACTTGGGGCGAAGATTCCCTATGTGGGCGGATTGATAATGGCTCTGCTCATGGTTCTGGTGCTGTTCCTCGGAACCCTGATAGCCATTACGTTGATAGGAACGGCCGCAGGATTTAACTTGATGTTTCCAGCAGTGGCGTACGACGGGGCCGATGCCTTCGATTCGGTAAGCCGGTCGTTTAGCTACGTATTCAGCCGACCCTGGAGAATGGGCTTCTACACCTTCACAGCGACTATCCACGGCGCGATATGCTATGTATTTGTTCGCCTTTTCGCTTTTCTCCTGCTCTCGGCAACACATTTGCTCTTGTCCTCTGCAGTTGGTCTTGGAGGCAACGGCGGCAACCTCGACGCCTTCTGGGGCAAACCGGAGTTTATGAATCTGATCGGATCAAGCTCCGCTTCGCCGACTGGCGTGATTGAGAATGTGGCGGCTGTTATCATATATCTGGCGCTGTGGGTCGTAGCCGGGCTGGTCGTAGCCGTAGTAATAAACTATTACTACTCGGCCAACACCATAATCTACGCGCTGATGCGCAATAAAGTCGATAACGCAGCAATCGACGAAATCCATCAGGACGCCGAAGAGCCTGGGATCGACTCAATCGCAACTCTGGCCCGCCTCTAATCATCATTCCCAACAGCCGGGCGAACAGAGATTATTGTCGGCAAGTTGAACTTATCCCGGTTGCTTACGCCTGTCCCTTGGGGGCTCCCGGCTCTTCTGTCCCGCCTTTGGCGGATTTCGCCCCGCCCCTTGGGGACCCGTCCCCTGGGGGTAGGCCTGCGGCGGACTCAACTTCTGTCTTCTGTATTCTGTATTCTTTGTGTTTTCGTGGCCAATACAAATTCCTATACTCTCCAGTTAAGACTCCCCTGCCTGGCGAACTTGTCGGTCTTTTACGCCCTATAATACATTCGCTTACTCGCAGTTTTTTCCGGCAAGTTTATTTCTTCCTCGAAATTCGCCGACTATACGGGCTATACGGCTCGGATGCCTTGACCTATCCTCAAGCCGCTATTATACTTGGTCGATGAACAACGACGGGTAGAGGCTATGGTGCTAATAAAGATATGCCTGAGTTAAACAGTGACACGCAGCAAAAAGATAAGGGGCCGGGCGCAGATGCCATTGCGAACCCACCGACAGTGATGCTGCGCTTCCGCAGGCTTATGATCATCCTTGCGCATTTGCTCGCATTTGCAGCCTCCCTGCTGCTTTCTTTCCTTGTGGCCAACAATATGGAGGTCAGCCGAAGCTGGTTAATCAACCAATACCCCCTGCTGCTGCTCTTTATCCTCCTGATTAAGATGCCCATATTCGCGTTCTTCAAGCAATATCGCGGCTGGTGGCGATATGTGGGCATTTCGGACCTCGCCGGCATCCTGCGGGCATCGTTGATAAGCACTCTGATTATCGTAATTTTGTGGTTCCTCGTCATCGTTCGAGGCGCCGGGGCGATCCAGCGAGCTTTCCAGAACATAGCCGATGTCAGTCAGGGCGTGTTTATGGCTGATATGTTCGGAACGGTTCTTATCCTTGCCGGGCTGCGAATGATAATCAGGCTGTATTACGAGGAATTCCGCACGGTCGAGGCAGGCAGACTCAAGCGATTCCTTATTGTCGGAGCGGGCAACACCGGCGAAACGCTGCTCCGCGATATTCATCGTATGCAGGTGGCCGAATATGAGGTCATCGGGTTCATCGACGATGATTCGGCCAAACGCGGGATCGACATTCACGGGATACCCGTACTCGGCAACGTCGAGCATTTGCCCGAAATCTGCAAAAACCGCAATATCGAAGAAATTGCCATCGCAATGCCATCGGCGTCTCACCAGGAGCTTAGACGCGTTATCCGAGTATGCGAAGGAACGAAGATCCGATTCCGAACCGTGCCTTCTCTGACGGACATTGCATCGGGCAAGTTCCGCGTCTCTCAGATTCGAGACGTGGATATAAACGACCTGCTCGGACGTGAAGTGGTGGAACTCGACCTCGGTTTGATAGAGGCCTTCGCCAGGGACAAAACGATTCTTGTAACCGGGGCGGGAGGCTCGATCGGCTCGGAGATGTGCCGGCAGCTTTGCAGGTTCAATCCGAAGCTGCTGCTGCTCATCGAACAGGCGGAAAACCCGCTATTCTATATAGAGCGTGAATTGCGAAAAGATTACCCTTCTGTCGCCCTGGAAGCGGCCGTGTGCAATATTACCGACAGGCTGCGCGTCAATGAGATATTCAGCAGGTGCAAGCCGCAGGTAGTCATCCACGCCGCGGCTCACAAACATGTGCCAATGATGGAGCTTAATCCGGGCGAGGCCATCAAGAACAACATCGTCGGCACGCGCAACGTGGCCGATGCCGCCGCCAACCAGAACGCGACGAATTTTGTTATGATCAGCACGGATAAAGCCGTCAACCCGACGAGTATTATGGGCTCTTCCAAGCGGGTCGCCGAGATGTATATTCAGGACCTCAACCGGACCAGCAATACGCATTTTGTGACTGTCCGCTTCGGCAATGTGCTCGGCTCGGACGGTTCCGTCGTGCCTATCTTCAAGAAGCAAATAGCCCAGGGGGGGCCCATAACCGTTACCGACCCCAAGATGAAACGCTATTTTATGACCATACCAGAAGCCAGCCAACTCGTGCTGCAGGCCGCGTCAATGGGCAAAGGCGGAGAGATATTCGTCCTCGATATGGGCGAGCCGGTCAAGATCGTCGATCTCGCCAGAGAATTGATTACCCTCAGCGGTTTCAGGCCGGGCGAGGACATCGAAATCGTCTTCACGGGGCTTAGGCCGGGAGAGAAGCTCTTCGAAGAGCTTTCAATCGACGGCGAAGACATGCAGCAGACAAGACATCCCAAAATCGGAATCTGGACAAATATTCCGATGGATCGCGATAAACTCCGCAAGAGCATAAATGAACTGATCGAAATCGCTAAGACCCAAAACCACGCCAAGATAGTCGGTAAAATCAAAGAGCTTGTACCGGAGTTCATCGGAAGCAACAACGGCAGCGACCAAACTCAACG
The DNA here is from genome assembly GCA_041322395.1 of Sedimentisphaerales bacterium. Taxonomy (GTDB): domain Bacteria; phylum Planctomycetota; class Phycisphaerae; order Sedimentisphaerales; family Anaerobacaceae; genus JAFGCD01. The sequence continues at coordinate 135,633 of JBGLNQ010000001.1, read as the reverse complement.
AGAGAATGTTGAAAGTGAGCTAAAGTGAGCTAAAGTGCCTAAAGTTGTACGTCCGCCATTGCTCAACGGCATTCGCTGCAAGCCCCGGATCGTCAGTCGCCGGCAGACTCAAGCGCCTTGGCGCAACCAGCTTTCGGCTTGCAGAAGCCCCCAAACCCCCTCGGTAACCGCAGATGTCGCCGATCCCCCGGAGAAAGGGGGCCTGATTCAAAGGAATTTTGCTGGATTTTCCTTCGTATTTGAATTATTGTGTGCCGAAACCTTACAAGTTTGCGGTGTGAATATATGTGCATGAAAAAAGGCCTTTACGAATTCGGCGAAATTGAGAAGAAATGGCAGCAGTGCTGGGCCGAGCGCAAAACGTTCGCCGCAAAGGACTGCAACGCCTCCAAACCCAAATACTATTGTCTGGATATGTTCCCCTACCCCAGCGGTCAGGGCCTTCACGTCGGACACCCCGAAGGCTACACCGCCAGCGATATTGTCGCGCGATACAAGCGGATGAAGGGCTTCAACGTGCTGCACCCCTTCGGATGGGATGCCTTCGGCCTGCCCGCTGAGCAATACGCCGTACAGACAGGCACGGCGCCTGATAAGACCACGCAAGAAAATATCGACAACATGCGAAGGCAGACCAAATCGCTCGGCTTCAGCTACGATTGGGACAGGGAGGTCAATACAACCGACCCGAACTACTACAAGTGGACGCAGTGGATTTTTCTCAAGCTCTTTAACAGCTATTTTGACGAAGCCGAGCAGAAAGCCAGACCCATCGAGCAACTGCCGATTCCCGACGGCCTGAGCGAAGCTCAGAAGCGGCAATACATCGACGACAATCGCCTCGCTTACGAAGCCGAGGCAGCCGTCAATTGGTGCCCCGAGTTGGGAACGGTCCTTGCGAATGAGGAAGTAATAGGAGGCCTCAGCGAGCGGGGAGGCCATTCGGTAATCAGAAAGCCGATGCGCCAGTGGATGCTTCGCATAACAAAATACGCCGAGAGGCTCATCAACGACCTGGCCGAGGTGGATTGGCCCTACTCGATAAAGAAACTCCAGACCGACTGGGTAGGAAAGAGCATCGGAGCCGACGTAGATTTCAAAGTCGCAGAATTCGACGAAACCATCCGAGTCTTCACCACGCGGCCCGATACGCTTTTCGGAGCGACCTATATGGTGCTCGCCCCGGAGCATCCGCTTGTCGATAAGCTCGCATCCCCTGAGAATCGAGAGGCAATCGCAGAATACCGCGAGCAGACCGCACGAAAGAGCGACCTCGACCGAACCGACCTCGCCAAGGACAAGACCGGCCAACCCCTCGGAGCCTTCGCTATAAATCCGGTCAACGACGAAAAAATTCCCATCTGGATAAGCGATTACGTCCTCATCAGCTACGGAACAGGCGCGATTATGGCCGTCCCCGCACACGACGACCGCGACTTCGAATTCGCCACAAAATTCAACCTCCCGATTATCCCCGTCGTCGAGCCGCCCGATCCCGAGCAGGCCGAATTGGTCAGGCAGGTTAAGATATGCTTCACGGGCGACGGCACCGCGATTAACAGCGGGCAATTCACCGGCCAGCCGACGGTTCAATTCAAGGAAAACATAATCAACTGGCTCGCCGAAAAGGGCCAGGGGCAGAAGTCCGTCAACTACAAGTTCCGCGACTGGCTCTTCAGCCGACAGCGATACTGGGGCGAGCCGTTCCCGATTCTGCACACCGAAGACGGGCCGGTCTCCCTCTCCGAGAGCGACCTGCCTCTGAGACTGCCTCACGTCGAAAACTATAAGCCAACCGGCACCGGCGAGCCGCCCCTGGCAAACGCCGCCAACTGGGTGAACGTAACCCGACCCGACGGCTCCAAGGCCAGACGAGAGACGAACACGATGCCCCAATGGGCGGGAAGCTGCTGGTACTACCTGCGATACCTCGACCCGAAAAATGACGACAAAGGCTGGGACCCGGAAAAGGAAAAATATTGGATGCCCGTCGATCTCTACATCGGCGGCGCCGAACACGCCGTCCTCCACCTGCTCTATTCGAGATTCTGGCACAAGCTCCTCTACGACCTCGGCTACGTAACGACGAAGGAGCCGTTCAAGAAGCTTATCAATCAGGGCATGATATTGGGCGAGGACGGTCAGAAAATGAGCAAGTCCCGCGGCAACGTCATCAACCCGGATAAGGTCATCACAGATTACGGGGCGGACTCGATGAGGCTGTACGAGATGTTTATGGGCCCGCTCGAAGCGATGAAGCCCTGGAGCATGCAGGGCGTCGAGGGCGTGCATCGGTTTTTGCAGAGAGTTTGGCGAATGTTAATTGACGATGAGAGTGGCGAACTCTCGCAAGGGATTACAGATGACCCCGATCCTAATGCAGAAAGGAATATGGTGACTCAGCGGTTGTTGCACCAGACGATAAAAAAGGTGGGCGACGATATCGAGACCTTCGGATTCAATACGGCGATAAGCGCGATGATGATTTTTGCAAACCACCTCAGCAAACAAGCTTTTAGGCCAAGGTTGGTTGTCGAGCCGTTTGTTTTGATACTCGCCCCATTCGCCCCGCACATAGCCGAGGAATTGTGGCAAAAACTCGGCCACAACAAAACTCTCGCCTACGAACCCTGGCCCGGATACGACGAGCAGCTTATAAAGGAAAGGGAAATCGAACTGGCCGTGCAGGTCAACGGGAAGATAAAGGATAAAATCGTCGTCTCGGCAGAGGCCGACGAAGACCAGATAAAGAGAAAAGCACTCGATAGCGAAAAGGTCGCAGCAGCCATCGCCGGCAAAGAGCCAAGAAAAGTCATTGTAATAAAATCCAGGTTGGTGAATATAGTCTTGCAGTAGATTACCGAGGTTTGAGATTGCTTTCCCGGCAAAACGGGCCTCGCTCATCCTAATGACCGAGAGGCCCGCGGGTTTGAGCCGCAACATACAATAGAAAATAATCAATAGTAAATAATCAATTGAACTGATGTGCAGCGAAATTGAAGCAAAGCTGAAAATCGAATCGCCCGAGCAGATCGAGAGCAGGCTCGTCGAACTCGGTGCCGAGTTCGTGGCCGAGCAGTTGCAGACGGACTGCCATTTCGACGACGACAACGCTGCGATGAGCAAAGCGGATAAGGCCCTGCGATTAAGAAGGCAGTCCGTCGGCGAGACGACGCAATTCCTGCTGACCTACAAGGGTCCCAAAGAACAAAGCAATTTCAAGAAAAGGCGGGAGATAGTGCACATCCCAAAGCCTTGTCAAACCAGCGAAATGGAGCATCCGTCCGCGGCGGGGCAGGTATCCAGTTTTTCCACGATTTTCATTGACTGGCAGTATCATTAGTGATACTATTGCAGATATAGCGGCAAGTTTATGGTTCGCGTGCCGCCGGAATTGCATCGCCGGCTCGTACTCGAGGCCGCCGAGGAAGATATCAGCCTGAATCGGCTCGTTAGCGCCAAATTGTCTTCCTAAACAATCCGCAGAAATCAACTCGATTTCGGCCAGATCCTTTCGAGAATAGCCTCAACAAGCACCTTCAACGTTTTTTCGTATAACTTCCAGAGCCAACCTTTTATCCCCCCGAATATGCCACGACCAACATCCCGGCGTACTTTTCCTGGTTGGCGTTCGACCTTGGCCCTCTCCGCTTCGAGTGCATCAATCATAAGGTCCGTCGGGAATCCGACCAGTATATCCCTGATGGAAAGAAAATCCCTAAGCTCCGTACTGCTTACCTCCGATCCCTCGCCGCCGCTCCGAAGAATTGCCGGCAACCTTTCTCCCAGTGCGTACCTCAAATGGTCTATCTTTTTCATACATGCGCTGATTTTCACATCTCTGGAATCAACGGACTTTGCGTATTTCTTGTTTTTTTCGCGGTATAGCATCTCCGCTTTTTCCGAGATCCTTTTCTGAACCGTCTGCTCATTTCTCTTCCTCTCTCCGCTCGTCATGCGCTTCGTTACCCTTCCAGCGGGTCTTGCCATAAATTGAGCGGCGCGTTTCTCAACGTCCTCAGACAATTTCTGATGTGCTTTCTTCTCACACTCGGCCCATACCTTATCGTCTTTTCCCGGTAGTTCAGACGACTGCAACTCTTTTAGCTCCCGAAACAAACCCAGGAATTCATCAATTTCCTCAAGGGTAAGCCCAGCACCGGCTCGATCAGCAGGGTTTCCTGTACTGTTGGCGTTCTTCATACCCTCAAATTATACTCGATTTCGGGCGTTGCTGACAAAAATTCTGCCGATTTCTTCTTGACCTTAATCCCCCCAAGTTGTATAATTGTATCAGCTTTGGAGGGAGCCAAAGCCCCATAAGGAGCAATTTATGAATGAGGCTATTCCGCCACAACCGGAAACAACAAAAGGCAAACCAACCTTCCTGGATGCTTGTTACGATGCGATTGAGAAGGCTGGTGATGCCATCTACGCCGATTTTGAGGCTTGGGTGGTTGAGCAGCCCTTACTGCATGTGCTGCGAAAGGTACCTGGACAGCCGATTCACCTGCCGCCCCTTGATTACGTACAAAGGGAGGAGGCCCTTCGGGAATTGGATATAAACCCGATCCGGCTTCCGGCTTTCAATGCATACACATGCCGGTGGCGCGCGCCCGAGATAAAGCCGAAACTGCACATTGAATCCAGATATGAAGAAGGTAAGCCTTTTGGTTGCCGCCATGTCGGAGACGTGATCTTGCCGTACACCAATTTGTTTGATGTGACGGAAGATGGCGTCATTAGCTTCAACGAAGAACTCCGCTCTGAGTGTTCCTTAGATGAAGAGGCAGTGCTTTTCCGACTCGAACAGCCCCAGGAACTGATAGAACTCGTAGATTTCTGGGTAAATGTCAATCCGAACTCACTCCTGTCGAAAGATATCACAAAGAAGAATACGTTCGAACCAATTACGCTCGAACGCCTCTTCTCGGGCCTACATCTGGTTGTATGGGTTCGAAACAACGAGAGGTGTACGGTCGAGCTAACCGGACCGGGCCGTCTCGACCAGTTGCCTACCGAGTTTAAGTCTCTCGCTGAAGCTGAATTGTTCCAGGGCAAATCGGTCCCCGAAAAGGATCGCCGCGACGGCTGGGACGGAGCGCGTGTGGCAAGCGAGCGTGCAAAAGAGTTGCGAAGCATGATGAATTCGGAACCATGCCTTACAAGGATCACTCAAATAATGCCTAACCTTTGGCGGCCTTTCCCTGATTTCGGATTTGTCTGGCGGAAGCCTGGGCCTGTGTATGGCCGCCCACGTTTCTCTGCGGTCATGCCATGGGACAAGTTTCTGGAGTGCACGCCTCAGGTATCATCGTGGGATCAGTGGAATGACTCGGTGTACCTTGCTCCAAACATCAAAAAGAGCTCCGTCCTTTTCCTGCATGAGTATTTTACATACACTCAAGAGGGCCAAGCGGCAATAAGAAACGTTTTCGACGCCGGGTCTCTCGATGAAATGGTCGAAAAATTCAGGACACAGAAAGTCCCCGTCCCGGTGTCACGCCAGGAACAGGAGCGTTTTGCGGTAGGGAAAGGCCCCGGGCTTCTGTCACGCTTGGAACAGATCCGCTTTGCAATTGAGCTAAGAGCAACTCGTTCTTGCCTTGAAGATGAACTGCCCCGATTGATACAGGCCACGGAACTCGCAGGGGACATCTTGGATCGCACGAAGCGGAAATTGAAGAACCTCTCGATTCTCAGCAGTTCCTATCAGCAGGAGGTGGATAGCCTGCTCCAACCTCTTCCATACCCTATTGAGAGACCGTATCGCGATTTTATGCGAGCCGACCCTGGCTACGACAAGGCGCACGCAGGCGTCTCCTGCGCGGGCCAAATTTTCAAAGCGATGGCGTGTTTGGCAATCGAAGAATTTGAGTATAACTGGCCCAAATTCGGCACGCCCAAACCGGAGAGATCCGCTCAGAAGATAGCTGATATCGATTCAGGCAAACCGTTTAGTGATGGATCATGGCTCGATCTTTTCCGTGTTCTCTTTCAAGAGGCCCATGAGTGCCTACCCGTAATGGCAGTTGCCGGGAAGAGCTACTACGACAACATCGAAAAGGCCGCAGAGCTTGTTAATCCACGGAATAAATGGTGGGCACATCCAAGCGAAACCAGCCGGCGGGGGCGCCGCTCAGACATACGAAACCTGGAAACCGAGAGAATCACAACCTTGTCTGACATTATTGATGTGCTCAGAGAAGGATTCAAGAACGTAGAACTCTTGATTCCACTCAAATCGTGGTTTGACGAGCAAAGAGGCCAAGTCTTTGAGGCAAGGTTGGCTATGGGTTATGAGTCAGAATTCATAATAGTCGAAAAGCCCTTGCCTGAGGGTATGGAGCTTTACGTAGGCAAGGGCAACCAGCTTGTCATGTATTCCGGGAACAAATTCTTTCCCTTGCGGAAGTACTTTAAGTGCGAAGAAAAAGAGAAGGACGGTTACTTCGAGATCGCCCTAAAGATCTGAAACGTTGCGGACTTTCGTTTGCTGCAACACGGTCTCAAGAGCTTCGGCCGGCTCCTGCGAAGGCCGTCGTGGGATACCCTTGCCTTTGGCTGGCTCTTTGCCATAATGAATATCCTGTGGGCTGTGAGCATCGCCGTTCGCTCTTTCGCAATTTTGTTCGCGGCCTACCATATCTTATCACGGTAGGAATTTCTTTGGTGATGCGAGCTTTTCGGGCAGGTAGTGGCTGATGACGTAGTTGAGGTCGTGGACGGCGAAGGCCTGCTGCTCGGCCCTGACTTTCATTTCGAGGAGTTGATTTATCGCATCCTGCCAGGGTTTGAAGTGCTGGACGAAGGGGTCGTTCTTGAGGGCGTCTGTAGCGCGTTTGATATCGACGTCCTTGAGCGGATGTGTGGGCAGCTTGTAATCGATGATGTCCTGGGGGGTGACGCCGACTTTTTCATCGCCGATAAGCTCAGCCAGGCGGCCTTGGATGATCCGCAGGTTGTAGTACATTTGAAAGGCACGGTCCTCGGCGGCGGCGTAGCCTGAGCCGTACATCGCGCCGGCATCGCTATCTGCGAATACGTGCGGGACGCCCCATTTGTCGCGGAGCAATTCCACTTTTCCGTATTCGGACCTGTGACTTGTGTCGGCTTCGACTGCTACAGCCCAATCTGAGCGATGCGGGGCGTTGAAGCGCTGGGCCGATTCTGCTTTGAGGTCGGTTAGTTCGATTTCTTTGTATTGGCTTCTGGTATCGACGGTCGCCTTGGCGACGAGATCGAATGGGTTGCTGGCGTGACCTGGATTTTCAAAGTTCCATTCCACCGGCTCCCAGAGTTTGGCTTCTTTGGTTTGCTCAGCCGAGGCAGGATTGACACTGGTTAACAAGACAAATGCGCACAATTTCAACGCGACTCTTCGGAGCCTGATAATATTGAGACTGCAAATGTCGTTGCGAGGAGCGGAGCAACGAGGCAATCTCCTATGTTCGAGAAGGTTTGAGATTGCCGCGTCGGCCTTCGGCCTCCTCGCAATGACGGCTCCTAAAATCAATTTTGACAGAGTGCTTAGCATTTGTCGGACCTTTCATTTTCCGTACCGGCGATGACAACGACGTATTCGCCTTTGATTTTTTCTTCGAGTCCGGCGAGGAGTTCTGAGAGTCGGCCTCGCTTGACGGATTCGAACATTTTTGTCAGCTCCTTTGCCAGTGCGGCTCGGCGGTCGCCGAAGACTTCTATTGCATCTGTTAGGAAGGCTCGCAGGCGATGTGGGCTTTCGTAGAAGATAAGGGTGTGCGGGGAGTCCTTGTCGATAGCGAGAAATCTCTTGCGCTGGCCTGCCTTGCGCGGGGCGAAACCGCGAAATGTAAAGGCGTGGACGGGCAGGTCCGAGAGTACAAGTGCCGCTACGAAGGCGGTCGGGCCGGGGATCATAGTAACCTCAATATCGGCTTCGAGTGCGGCGCGGACGAGCACGAAACCCGGATCGGAGATGCCGGGAGTGCCGGCGCTGGTGACGAGGGCGACGGTTTTGCCCTGCTCGAGCAGGGCCACAATCTTAGCCGCGGCGTGGCGCTCGTTGTGCTCGTGGAAGGAGATTTGCGGGCGTTTGATATCTAAGTGCGCCAGCAGCCTGCCGGTTTTGCGGGTATCCTCGCTGGCGACATAATCGACGTCGGCGAGCGTCTGAATCGCCCGCTGCGAGATATCCGACAGGTTTCCAATAGGCGTTGCCACCAAATACAGCATTGACTTCGTGCTCCTGTTATTCGTTCGGCCCTTGATTCTATTGCCTATGGCCTCGTTATTCAACGACCAATCGGAACGGTTGCAGTTTCGCGGCGGGTTGGGTAGTATGAGGGCGTTGATTCTTAAGAAGGAGCGTTTAGATGAAGTATTCGGTTTGGTTTGCGTCTTTGGCGGTTGTTTGCCTGGTTCTGCTGATGTGTTGGCCAGTCGCATTTGGGGCTGATGAGGTTGTGATTCGGCCTCGGGAGTACCCGGGTGCGCTTCGGAATCCGCTTAAAGGATTTCGGCCTGATACTAATCCGCGGGCTTTCAAGCATGAGTACGCCACCATCACACGCTACTATCTGAAGTGGAACGACCTGGAGAATGATGAAAGTGACGGCATCGACAGGATTAGAGAGGTCTGCAACGACAGATGGAAGGACGTCGAGAAGCACAATATCAAGGTCATCCCGCGGGTGTATCTCGACTGGGACAAGAAGACGGGCAACGAGTACTGGCCTGCGGATATGAAGACCGGCGACTACAGCAGCGAACAGTTTGTCCGGCGGGTCAAGCGGCTGATTGGCAGATTAGGCGAATGTTGGGACGAGGATCCGCGAGTCGCCTGGGTGCAGTTGGCGATAATCGGATTCTGGGGCGAGCATCATAATCCCTCTCCCGATGCGCGGATGCAGAAGATACTCGGCGACGCCTGTGTCGAGGCGTTTAAGCATAAGCTCGTCGTGGTGCGTCATCCGTGGGAGTTCACGGACTACGAGTTCGGGATTCACTGGGATTCGTGGGCGCATATCCAGCAGTACAATACGCACGGCAAGGGGATAGCCGAGCTTAACGAGCGAACGGGGCGATGGAAGATACGGCCTATAGAGGGGGAGGTTGCGTATGACTGGGGCCGGTATCACGAGCAGCCCGGCAGCAGTCCCAACGATACGCTCGGCGACCCGGAGCATCGGAACTGGCTCATCAATGTCATCCGCGAGCTGCATTGCAGCGGCCTGGGATGGGTGGCGAATTACGACGCGAGCGATGCGAAGGTGCGGGCCGGCGCCGAGGAGGTTCAGAAGGCCTTCGGCTATCGCTTCGTGATCGACGAGGTCCGCTACCCGGCCGAGCTGCAGCCGGATAAGAAGTTCACCGTCACGTTCGCCGTTCGCAACACGGGTTCGACGCCTTTCTATTACGACTGGCCGGTCGAGCTGATTTTGCTTGCCGCCGGTTCGAAGCATGTGGTGTGGAAGAGCATATTCGAGGATGTTGACATTCGTAAGTGGCTGCCGGGCGATAAGTGGAATGTGAATAAGCAGGCGTACGACGTCGCGCCTCAGACTTATCGGGCCAGCGGTACTTTTGACCTCGCTGTAGAGGTTGGGCCGGGCCATTACATCTTGGCGCTGGCGATTCTCGACCCGGCGGGGATGAAGCCGGCGGTGCGCTTTGCGATTGAGAATTATTTTACCGGCGGATACCATCCGATAGGAATGGTCGGCGTTGGAGAGATGTCGTCGAATCCGGGTCTTTCGGCGGATGATTTCGATAACACAGCATGGGACAGGACCCTGCGATACGAATTACGTTAGGCCGTCGGCTTGTGCAAACAGGTCGCGTGCCCGGCGGGACTGCTATTTTGTGTACATGCCTTTTCGTCTTTTAGCGAGGGCTTTTCTGCCGCCCTTTGTTTTCATCTTGGCCCGGAAGCCTGATTTTCTTGCCTTCTTGATCTTGCTGTTACGTGCATTTTCCATTGTTTATTCCATTCCGAAAAGGGCCTTGCAGGATGCTCGCCCTGCCTTTCTTCGTGTTTGTGCCGAACGTCGGCGTGGGAATGATAGCCGAATGTACCGGTTTGTGCAAGCTTAAAAGGACTGCGGTTTTTCAAAGGCTGAAATTTAATCTGGGTTCCGGGATCTTATCCTTGTTGCGATATTCGGGTGGCTCGCCAAAAAACTTTCCTGAGTCGTCCTATAAGTTCTGTGTCCTTGGAGCAGAGGAGTTGATGACAGGCATCAAGGGAAAAAGTTCCCAAGTTTATGGCAAGATGGGAAAGTTTGCGCTTGACTTTGCAATTCAAATTGGGTAGAATACATAGACTAAATGGGGGTGAAGCTAAGCATCTCGATTCTTGTTGAATATTTTGGACCTTAGTATTCACGCATTTCTTTTCACTTTTTTGGGGGGCGGAAAAATGGGTAAGAAGAATGTGGTCACAATGTTGTTTGTCGCAGTCATTCTATGTCTGACCAGCGGCACAAGGGCTTGTCTCAAGAACACCGTGGACATCGAGCACGACGGCTACGGAGCAGTTGGCACGGCCACGCTCTGGGGCGGCGGTCTTTATGGCGCCAATAGGCATGCAGGGGTCTATATGCTGGATAAGAGCGCCGGCACCGGTGAGGGCGAACTCTGGGACAACGGCTATATAGGAGCGTTCTGCATAGAGCTGTCGCAATCTGCTCCGAGCTATCCGAAGACTTATGACGTGATTATGCCTGAAGACGCACAGAGACCGACCACTTTCCTGGGAGAGACGATCGGTTCACGGAAGGCTGACTTTCTGGGCGAGTTGTGGGGCAGGTTCTTCGATACAGCGTGGGTTATGAGCGAATCTTTCACAGAAGAGCAGAATATCGCTGCCGAGGCCTTTGCGGCGGCTGTTTGGGAAATAGTCTATGAAGATTCGCCCGCATCGGCAACGATGTGGGATGTTGCGGTCGATAGCACGACCGGGCCGCTTGGCTTCCGCTGTGAAAACGCGGATATCAGTCTGGCCAACAGCATGTTACATTCCCTGGACGGGACGGGTCCGAGAGCTGAACTGAGGGCTTTCGTCAACAGTTGCGGGCAAGACTATATCGTCGAGGTGCCGGAGCCGGCAACAATCCTTTTGTTGGGGCTGAGTTCCCTGACGTTGCTCCGGGGAAAAAGAAAATAAAACAGAAATACTCATTTGAGGGGCGCCTGGGGTTCGGGCGCCCCTCTCCCCCCATGCGGGGTCAATGCGGACACGCCGATTTGCCTCAGTAGTCTCCTCTCCACCACACACCGTTCCGTCAACAGCCGATTGGAGCGTTCAGATAGAGATTTCCTGTTAGCGAAGATTTGAGCAACAAAAATCTTGCATGCGGGCGTTGAGATGTTATATTGCAGGGCAGCAAAGGATTTTATGTAATTCCGGGGGCTATTGGCGAGTCCATAGCATCTAAAGTTAGCAGGTGGCAAAAATGACGGGAAGGAATCCTAAAGTCGTTGTGATCGGCGGCACATACGTTGATATGGCGGTTAGGTGCAGCCAGCTTCCAACCTCTGGTCAGAGCGTTGTTGGCTCTGCACTTTCGTATAGTGCTGCCGGCCCAGGCCCGAACCAGGCTGCTCAGGCTGCTCTTTGCGGCTGCGAGGTGCACCTTATCAGCAAGGTGGGGGGCGACCCTTTTGCGGAGATGGCCAGGAAGTGTCTTGAAGAGTTCAAGATCGATACGGAGTTTGTTTATACGGCCGAGGCGAAGAATACCGGTGTCGTCGTAACGCTGGTCGGCGGGACGGGTGAAAACGCGGCTTGTTTTTACGCAGGTGCCAACGCGGCTCTCGGGCCTCAGGATATCGAGGCCGCCGAGCAGGTCATCTCAGACGCCGATATTCTGCTGATTCACGGCGGTCTGCCTCATGAAGCTGTTGTTCAAGCGATTCGGTGCGCCGGCGTGCACGGGACAAAGATCATCCTGAATCCGGCCCGTCCGGTCGAGTCACGGTGTGCAGGAGCCAATGCCGAAGGCGATCTTCCGATGGAGTTTTTTGCGGCGGACATTCTCGTTACGAATCTCTGCGAGGCCGCCGAGATTACAGATACCTCCGGGGCGACGATCCGCACGGCCAAGATGATTGGTTCCGACCTGGTTAGCAGGGGCGTGAATTACGCGGTGATTACGATGGGCAAGCGAGGTTGCATGGTGGTCGATAGAGACGGGGCCGACCAGATACCGTCCTTCGACGTGGAGCTTGTCGATCAAGCCGGCAGCGGCGACGCCTTTGCCGGGGCCCTTGCGGCATCCTGTGCGGTGGGAGACGATATACGTCAGGCAGCCATATTCGCATCGGCTGCGGGCGCTCTGGCCTGTTCGAAGTTCGGCTCAATCGAGGCCATGCCCACGAAAGCCGAGATCATCGAGCTTCTGCAGAAAGAAGATATCGACATACTGCCCGGCGGCTCATAGCTCGCCGGGCGGGTTAGAGCCACATAAGGCGGTTCAAAGAACTTCGTGCCTGGTATCTGTTCGAGACACATTTCTGTAACCTGGCCAAGGGCAACGATAAACGTCAGGGTCTTTTAGGTAGTTTCTGTTGCGGAAACAATTTCATGTAGAAACGTATACGCTTCGGGCTTGTGGGAACTTTCCGTCCCCGACCGTTACAAGCCCCGCCCGTTACAAGCCCCGACCGTAAGGGAGGGGGTATTCACACGAATACCGGTCTTCACCCCGGCGCTGAAGCCTGCCCCTTGGGGGCTTAGGGCTTGTTGTCTTTCCCTGGGGTAGGCGGATGCCGCCACAATCTTGTCGGGCGCCCGGCATCGGCGACGGGGCGTATATGTGGTTGTGGTTCTTGTGGGGATTTGGTATTGTGGCGGGACGAATTCGCCGTTTTGCGGCGTGTGTAGAAATATTGAACCGGAAATTTGGGCTGAGAAGGCATTTTTGGAGATAAGGCAATGAAGGATGTTAGCTGCCCCCAGGGGACGAGCAGATTGTTGGGATTGGGCGTTTTGGTGGTTTTTTTGGGGGCGCTGGGCGGATGTCAGGGCGGAGGCGGTGTTGTGCCGAAGGAGAAGGTGGATTTGTTCAACGGCAGAGATTTCACCGGCTGGAAGCTGCATGTCGATGAGGAAGGGGTTAACGTCAACGATATATGGTCGGTGAAGAACGGCGCTATCAATTGCAAGGGGGTTCCCAACGGGTATATGCGCACTGAGGCCAAATACCGCGATTATGTCCTCCATGTTGAGTGGCGATGGGCGGGCGAGCCGACGAATAGCGGTGTTCTATTGCATTCGAGCGGTAAAGATAAGGTCTGGCCGAGGACTATCGAGGCGCAGCTCAAGGCCGGCAGCGCAGGTGATTTTGTCCTGATCAACGGCACGGGCGTTACAACCGATGACGGCAAGGACCGGCGGAACGTCGAGGAAACATACGTTGTCGTGGACAAGAAGGAAGATAGCAGTGAGAAGCTCGCGGGCCAGTGGAACGCCTATGACATCATCTGCAAAGGCGATACGATCACTCTCTACGTCAACGAAGTCCTGCAAAACAGAGGGACCGCCGCGACAAATAGCTCCGGCTGGATATGCCTGCAGAGCGAAGGCAGCGAGATTGAGTTCCGCAACATATACATCAAACCTATCGACCTGTATTTTCAGTAGGCCTATACGGGCAACACGCCCCTTAAAGCTCTGCCTGTTTGGATGCCGGAAGGCCCTGCGGCGATGCAGCCGGGGCGGGGAGGTCGTTTGCGTTGGATGAGGGGAGATCGGGCTCATCCCAGGCTGGATTGGGACGCTGCTGCACGCGTTGCTCCCATTTCTTGCCGTTTCTCTCAAAAGTAACGATGCGTCGGCCTATCTCGATCACCTTCGCGCCGTATATCGTATCCCCCTCTCTCAGAACTTGTCCATCGATGAGGACGGACGGATCATCAGGGGAGAAGAGTATTCCGTCAATCAGTCCGCATGATGCCGCTGATGCCAAGTGTTGAGGCCGGACGTAGAACCAGGCCGTGAGAACGACCCCGATTGTTGTGCACAACTGCAGCAAGGTCAATATCTTAACGTTTTTTGTACTACTCATCTTCTTCGGTTCCGACTTCTCAGACCGATTGTGCCCCCCAATCGTCGATTCTTGCAAAGCCTTTTGGAGTTGCATGTAGTCTTATTCGGCCCAAGACCGAATGGGATTGAGCAAAGAGCGTCAAAAAGCGGCTTTAGTTTGCATCCGCTCGTCCCGGGTGCGCGGCGCCGAGCGAGAGCCTGGTCGGAACTGGGGTTTTGTCTTGCGGTTTCGCATCGGATTCGGTGATTTCCTGGACGTTGCACGCCGAGGCTTCTCGGCGAGGCGAATTTCAGGAAATCGGCTGGTCAGGAATTAGCGAATTCGCCGGGCAAGAATTATTTTTGATTCAAGCAAGAGGAGTAATTATAGGACTCTGCAGGGGCGGTGTTCGATATGGGATTTGACCGATTATCATGCCCTCGACTGTCGCTCATTGGGTGTGCGTCGGCGTGGATGTCAGTTCCGAAGGATTCTTTTCGTCGGCCGAATTGTGGTCGATGTGCGCCATATAGTCCAGAACGTCGCGTCTCGAAATTACTCCGACAACCTTTCCGTTCGATGTAACCGGCACGCGTCTGAAGTAATTGTCCATCAGGCACTGGCATACTTCCCGGATATCTTCATCCTCATCGAAGTGGACGGCTGGTGTCGTCATAAAGTCGCTGACAACCCTGTTAGCGGCTTGTCCGCTCGAATAGAACAGGTTCAGGACGTCTTTCTCAGTGATTACCCCCACCAAGGTCATATCCTCTTCGACGACGGGCATGCCCGTTATGTTCTTGTTCATCAAAAGCTCTGTAGCCCGGCTTATCGGCGTGTCCCTTTTCACAGTCACTACGTCCGTTGTCATGATGTGTTTGACCTTGGCCATATAACTATCTCCTGTGTCTAAAAACGCTCGGGAACCGACAATAGCTTATCCCTGGAGGCTCACAGTCTATTTTCGGTGCAAAACGTCGCTGACTTGGCAAGAAAATCAAAAAGAAACGCCCTAACCTGGCCCCACAGCGGGGGCGTTCACGCTGGAATATCGACCCAGCCGGGCAAAATACCGGTTTTGGCTGTGGCGGCTGCAGCTTGCCGGGGTTGCGCTTAGAATAAATTCTTCGCATTAGCCGATAACATCGCACGAATTTTCAAAGTCTGCCGCTGATGCCCCGAAGCTTTGTCTATATATATAGGCAAAGTTTGTAATTATACCGACGGTTTTCGACCTCTTTGGATGCCCTTGGCGGGAATTAGCGTTTGTTGTTCAGCATTTTCTTGCTTCTTAGGATATGGTGGTAGTGCTGGGCGAAGCGGTGGGCCTCGTCGCGAACATATTGGAGGAGGTTGCGAGCGGGCGAATTGGAGGGCAGTTTCAAAGGTTTGCCGTCGGGGCGGATGTAAATCAGCTCATGCTTTTTGGCAATCGAGGCGATTCTCGTATAGGGTATTTCGCACTGCGCATTGGGCGCAGCGTCCTTGCTGTTTCTTTGTGCCGATTCGCGAGAAGTTATGCCCTGGGTATTCGCGGCTATCATTTCCGAAAGGGCTTTGCGGGCCGCTCTGAGATGGCCCAGGCCTCCGTCGATCAGTATCAGGTCGGGCCAAATCTCCCGTCCCTGCATCGCATACTTGTACCTGCGTCGGACGACCTCGGCAATCATGGCGTAATCGTCTATGCCCTCGACGGTCTTTATCTTGAATCTTCGATACCCGCTCTTGAATGGCTTTCCGTCGATGAACTTAACGAGCGAGCCGACGGCCTCGGCCCCGCTGATATTTGCGATATCGATGCCTTCGATGACCCGGACAGGCTCGGAAGCGTCGAGTATCCTGCGGAGCTGGACGAGCGCCTGTGTCGGGTCGGCCGCGAATAATTCAGGCTGAACGTTTTCGTCGGGCGCGCCTCGGCGGTCCAGCCGTTCGATCAGCCGAATCCGGTCGCGAAACATCGCAGCGGCCTCATAGTCGAGGCTCTCAGCGGCCTGGCCCATCTGCTTTTCCAGCCGACGCATAATCACAGATCGTTTTGAGCGGAGAAATCGCACCAAATCGTTTATAACCATCTTCTTGTACTGAGCCTTGTCGATCCTGGCGGCACAAGGGGCGGTGCATTGCTTGATGCTGTAAAGAATGCACGGGCGAAAGAACCTGCGTTTCAGGTCGTCTTCGCAGATATTGAGCCTGCACGTTCGGAACTTGAATATCTTCTGCAGCACAACCAGCGCTTGCCTGAGGTCTTTGGCGCCTGTGAAAGGCCCAAAGAGCCTGCTGCCGCTCGAATTGGGCTTGCGGGTGATATAGACCCCGGGAAAATCGTCGCGAGTAGTGATTTCCAGATAGGGAAAGGTCTTGTCGTCGGTCAAATCAGTGTTGTAAGGCGGACGGATGTCCTTAATCAGCCTTGCCTCGCGCAGCATTGCATCGACTTCCGAATCCGCTTCGAGGAAATCGATGGTTTTGACTTTCGTGAGCATTTCAGCGATTTTGGGGCCTCTCGAAGATACCAGGTCGGCGCTCTGCTGAAAATACCCCGCCACGCGCGAGCGCAGATTCTTGGCCTTGCCGATATATAGGACTTTGTCGGCTTTGCCCTTCATAAAGTACAGTCCCGGCCCCGCAGGCAGGGCCTTTATCCGCCGACGGATACCTTCGAGCTTTTTGTTGCCTTTATCAACCGCCATAAGTGCGTTGTCTCTGCGACCCGCCCCCAAAGACTCCCGGAGGATTGCGGCCGCTTCCGATTACAGTTGCGATACTGCCGTATCTTATGCTATACGTTGCTTTTGGAAAATTAGTTTTATCGCCTTTGAAGTTATCCGGCGAAAACAAAATTATTGTCAAGTCCGTTTACCCCGACGAGTACGAATTAACATACGGGTTGTTACTTTCCGAAGCGAAGGAGAAATGCGATTGCAAATTTGTTTTGGTCGAGCGAAATGGTTCATTCCTGCCAGTGGGCGCACGCCCGGATCGCGCAACAATGGTTGGACGCAACCGGACTGTGAGAAATTTTTAGCACATTGAAAAGTTTTTTTTATCACCGTAGATTCAGTAAGGACAAGGACTAAGAAGCGCTTGCGGAAGATTAACGCAGAAAATTTAAGGATTTGATCTTTACAAGTTATCGTTTTTCTGTTAATCTGTCGATAGTGAGTTTACGGGTATTCGTACTACATATAGTGTGGCCCCCGGTTATTTTTCTGTATTTTGTGGTCTTTTTATTTGCACGGAGGTATAGGAATGTCTTATAAGTTCGACCCTGAGAATCCCTTCAAGCGCGAAGAAACCGAACCGGAGACGGCTCAGGGCGGCAACCATGATGGCGAGGGGATGAAGATAGAACACTTCTTCTCGACCGAGGGCGTTCATCCTTTCGATGAACTTGAATGGGAAACGCGTTCGACCAGGATCGCAAGCGATAAAGGGGATGCGATTTTCGAGCAGGATAATATCGAGATGCCTGTGGCGTGGAGCCAGTTGGCCACGAAGGTCGTTGCGAGCAAGTACTTCTACGGCGACGTCGAGACCGGCGAACGCGAGCACTCGCTCAAGCAGCTTGTTCACCGTGTGGCCAAGGCGATTGCCGACCGAGGCCGAAAGGACGGTTATTTCGGCACCGACGCAGATGCCGAGACGTTCTATAACGAATTGGTGTGGCTTTGCGTGAATCAGTACGGCTCTTTTAATTCGCCGGTGTGGTTCAACGTCGGGCTACACGACGTCTATGGGATCAGGGGCGGCAAGCACAATTACCATTGGGATGCCGACAAGGCCGCCGCGGTGCCTTGCGATGGCAGTTACGAGTATCCCCAGGCGTCGGCATGTTTCATTCAGTCGGTGAAGGACTCGATGGAAGATATAATGCGCCTGGCAAGCAGCGAGGCGATGCTTTTTAAGCACGGATCGGGCACAGGAACGGACCTTTCGACCCTGCGAAGCAGCAAGGAGAAGCTCTCAGGCGGCGGGAAACCATCCGGGCCTTTGAGTTTTATGAGGGTTTTCGACCAGGTCGCAGCGGTTATCAAGTCGGGCGGAAAGACAAGGCGTGCCGCCAAGATGCAATCGCTGAAAATCGGCCATCCGGATATCAAGGAATTTATCGCCTGCAAGACAGAGGAAGAGAAAAAGGCCTGGGCCCTGATCGAGGCCGGCTACGACGGCGAGTACAACAACGAGGCCTACGGCAGCGTGATGTTCCAGAATTCCAATCTATCCGTGCGTGTAACCGATGAGTTTATGCAGTCCGTAGAGAAGGACGACAAGTGGGTCACCCACGCAGTAACCACCGGCGAAAAGATAGGCGAGCATTCGGCCCGCGAACTGATGGATATGATCGCCGAGGGCACGCGAGTCTGCGGCGATCCGGGTCTGCAGTACCATAGCACGATAAATCGGTGGCACACATGCCCGAATTCAGGGCCGATAAACGCCTCGAATCCGTGCAGCGAGTACATGTTTGTCGATGATTCTGCGTGCAATCTGGCGTCGCTCAACCTCATGAAGTTCCGCAAGGGCGACGGCTCCTTCGATATCGAAGTCTTCAAGAAGGCCACTCGGATATTCATCATTGCCCAGGAAATCCTCGTCGATGGCGGCAGCTATCCGGATGCCGCCATTACCAAAAACAGCCATTTATACCGTCCGCTGGGGCTTGGTTTTGCAAATCTTGGGTCTTTGATTATGAGTCTGGCCCTTCCGTACGACTCCGACCGGGGCAGGGCGATCGCAGGGGCGATCAGCGCCTTGCTGACAGGGACGGCCTATACAGTTAGTGCCGAGCTTGCACTGCTAATGGGAACTTTCGATGAGTTCGAGAAGAACAAGGACCCGATGCTCAAGGTCATCAACATGCATCGGCAGCATGCCTACGATATTCCCGAATCCCACTGCCCCGATTATTTGCGCAATGCCGCCAAAGACTCCTGGGACGCCGCTTTCGATGCCGGCTCTAAGGCAGGTTTCCGCAACGCTCAGGTTACGGTTATCGCGCCTACGGGCACTATCGGATTTATGATGGACTGCGATACGACCGGCGTTGAGCCGGATATCGCGCTGGTAAAGTATAAATTGCTGGCCGGCGGCGGGATGCTCAAGCTCGTCAACAAAACCGTTCCGATGGCTCTCGAGCGATTGGGATATAGCGCAGAAGACATTAAAGCGATTACGGACCATATCGACGAGCGTGAGACGATCGAAGATGCCGAAAAGCTAAACGAGGATCATTTGGCCGTTTTTGACTGTGCATTCAAGCCGAGGAACGGCAAGAGATGCATCCATTATTCCGCCCATCTGAAGATGATGGCGGCCGTTCAGCCGTTCATATCCGGCGCAATCAGCAAAACTATCAATATGCCCAAAGAAACCACCGCAGAGGAGATCGGCAGGGCCTATATGGAAGGCTGGAAGCTCGGTCTTAAAGCGGTGGCGATTTATCGGGACGGCTCGAAGAAGCTTCAACCGGTTTCCACGAAGAAGCATAAAGACGCCAAGACAAAAGCAAAAGCCGCAGAGGCGGCTGCATCGGCTGTCAGGCCCCTGCGGAAGAGGCTGCCAGATACCCGGCACAGCATAACACATAAATTCTCCGTTGCGGGGCACAAGGGCTATCTGACCGTCGGGCTGTACGAGGACGGCCAACCAGGCGAGCTGTTTATCACGATGGCGAAAGAGGGAAGCACGGTCGGCGGCCTGATGGACGTTATCGGCACTTGCACTTCGATGGCGCTCCAGTACGGCGTGCCGCTGATTACGCTGGTCGATAAGTTCCGTCATGCAAGGTTTGAGCCTTCCGGGATGACCTCGAACCGCGATATGCCGTTCGCCAAGAGCCTGATAGACTACATTTTCTGCTGGCTCGGATGCCAGTTCATCCCCGGATACGCCGAGAAGAACCTGGTGAACAGGTCGGCGGTTCCGGTTCCGCCGGCAAATAAGAATACCACCACTGCCCGCCAGTTGGTCGAGAAAACCAAAGACCTTACCAAGAAGATTGCCGAGGCGAAAGCGGGAGCCAATGACAAGGTCAAGACGGGTATCAGTTCTGCTTCGCAGTCTTCCGGCGGCAATAACGGGCCGAAGGAGTCTTCGCTCTCGGTGATGGGCAGGCTTGCAGCCCCGGCCAATCGAATCAGGGCGTTGGTGAAAACGGTCGTCGCCGAGTCCCAGGGCCCATTGAAGTCCGAAGGGGCCGTTATGCAGCAGTTCAACGCGCAGTTCGAGCATTTTATGGACGACGCCCCCGCCTGCGATATCTGCGGCTCGATAACCGTCCGCAATGGAACATGCTACAAATGCTACAACTGCGGAAACTCAATGGGATGCTCGTAGGGAGTTATTATTTATTATTGATGATTGATTATTAGGAGCCTGAACACTCATCCCGGCCGCTAAGAGCTTTATGAGGGGGGTTGGGCGCCGATAGTTTCTCTGTTCTCTGCGGTTATCGGAAACGGTGGTTAGGAGGGTTTGGGACGCGTTTTGGGGCTTGGAGAAAAATCTTTGGGTTTTTGGGGAAATAGTTTGACAGGGGCGGAGGAATCGTTAGAATACTAAGTTTTCTATAGTAAACAGGAGCTTTTCTATGAAGAGCTTTATGGCTAAAAAGCATGAAGTTGAGCAGAAGTGGCTGCTTGTGGACGCCGACGGGGCGATCCTGGGCAGAATGGCCGCTAAAATCGCATCTATTCTTATGGGCAAGACTAAGCCTACATATACGCCGCATGTGAATGTTGGCGATTATGTGGTCGTGGTTAACGCTGAGAAGATTCAACTCAGCGGCAAGAAGGCTGAGGCGAAGGAGTATGACTACTATACCCATCATCCGGGCGGCCATAAATACGTCAGTTTTGCCGAGATGCTGGCGAAGAAGCCTGAAAAGGTCATTGAGATGGCCGTCAGGCGGATGCTGCCTAAGAACAAGCTTGCCATGCAAATGCTCAAAAAACTGAAGGTTTATCGCGGCGCCGAGCACGATCATCAGGCGCAGCAACCTGAAAAAATCGAACTTTTTTAAGAATGACGCAGACACCAAGAATGGTCGGGCATTTGACCCGGATCCGGAAAGAAGTTGAGTTATGGCAAAGACCAAAACAGATGACGGCCCGATTGAAGTCGGTCTGGGGATTGCGGCAAAAAGTCCTCGTCCCAAGGCTGAGGCTAAGCCGGAAAAGAAGGTCGGCCCCGACAAGGGCGGCTTCTACTGGGGCACGGGCAGGCGCAAAAGCTCTGTAGCCCGCGTGAGAATCAAGCCGGGCGGCAGCGGCAAGATCATTGTGAATAAGAAGGAACTCGAAGAATACTTCAGGCGCCGGCAGGACCAAAGCGCCGTTGTTTCCCCGCTAAAGACCGTCGATGCGGAGAAATCGTTCGACATATTCATCAACGTCAAGGGCGGCGGAACCACCGGGCAGGCCGGTGCAGCGCTGCTGGGAATCGCAAGGGCCCTCAAAAAATACGACGACGGCATGGTTCAGGCCCTGCGAGACGGCGGACACCTCACGCGCGACCCGCGAATGGTCGAAAGAAAGAAGCCCGGACAAAGCGGCGCCAGGCGGAGATTCCAGTTCTCGAAGCGTTAATTTGCAGATTTATTTTCGGATTATTACAATAGCCGCTAAGATACAATCTTGGCGGCTGTTTTTTTAAGGGGCCTAAAACATGGTGCGAGTAGCGATAATCGGAGCAAGCGGCTATACAGGAGCCGAGGCCATACGGATTCTCCTGCGGCATAGCGGGGCGGAACTGACGTATCTAACCGCACTGCCCGATGAGTGCGGGGCGGTGGGGGATGTATTCCCGCAGTTTAAGGGGCGCTGCGATTTGGAAATCGAGCCATTGGATA
The DNA here is from genome assembly GCA_041322395.1 of Sedimentisphaerales bacterium. Classification (GTDB taxonomy): domain Bacteria; phylum Planctomycetota; class Phycisphaerae; order Sedimentisphaerales; family Anaerobacaceae; genus JAFGCD01. The sequence goes on along the minus strand of JBGLNQ010000001.1, from coordinate 113,775 downwards.
TGGAGGAGATCGGCGGATTGGCCGACGTGGTTCTTTGCTGCCTGCCGCACAAGGTCTCGATGGGATTCGTCCCAAAATTGCTGGATGCAGGGCTGAAAGTTGTTGATTTCAGTGCGGACTATCGGCTAAAGGATGCATCGGTGTATGAAATGTTTTACCAGGAGCATACGGACAAGGCGAATCTGGCCGTCGCGGCGTATGGCTTGCCGGAATTGTTCCGCGAGCAGATAGTCGGGGCCGATCTGGTGGCGAATCCGGGCTGTTTTCCTACCGGGGCCGTGCTGGCTATCGCGCCGCTGCTCAAAAAGGGCATCATCGAAAACGATTCTGTTATCGTAAATTCGGTAACGGGTTCATCCGGGGCGGGCAAGAACCCGTCTGAGACCTTCCATTTTCCGAATATGAATGAGAATCTCTTCGCCTACGGCATCGGAGTCCATCGCCACATGCCGGAGATGGAGCAGGTCGCCGGCGAGGTGGCCGGTTCGAACGTACAGATACTGTTTCAGCCGCATGTAGGCCCGTTTGACAGGGGAATCCTCTCGACGGTATATTCTCAGCCCACGCAGGATATCAGCAATGAGCAGCTATTGAAGCTGTACAACGATTTCTATAAAGCCGAGCAGTTTGTGCAGGTGCTCACCGGCGCTCCGAAAATAAAGGACGTCATCGGCACAAACTACTGTCACGTCTTCGCAGCGAACGTTAAAGGCCGAATCGTAGCCTTTTCAGCAATCGACAATATCATCAAAGGCGCCTCAGGCCAGGCTATCCAAAACATGAACATCCTCTTCGGCCTCGATGAAACAATGGGCCTTATATAAGAAACTGGCGGAAATTCCTTATTTTATGGAAAAGGAGATTTGGAATATGGACCGAGAACGGATTATTTTGCGAACCACTGTATTGGGTCTGATAATCGGGGGCGCGGCCTTCTACCTTTCAGGGAAGTATTTCCCAGAATATACCGCCAAAGCGTATGTGGAAGTTATACCTCCTACTAACACAAATCCTATGGTTATGACTAAACCTCAGGACGAAAAGGACAAACGGTATGGCCATCGTCTATCGATGGCTAACCTCATAAAGCAGCAGAGCACTCTGAGAGAATTGGTTGATAGGGATAAAATTCGGCAAACCAAATGGTTTGGGCGTTTTGGTGGGCCTGTAGATAAAGCTGTTCAGAAAGCCTGTAAGGATTTGGAGAAGCGTTTTGGTGCTCTTGCCCATCAAGATGCCGATTATATTGAGATATGGATGACCTGTCGTGAAGGCGAAGAGGCGAAAGCGATACTCAACGAAATGATCGATGTGCTTGTTTCACAGGATACAGAAAAGGCAGAGATTGCCGCCAAGATAAGCGCGCTTGAAACTCAGCGAGATGAAGTGCGTAAAGATGGCCGCTTCCAGCGGTCTCGGTGCTGTTTTAGGCTGGGAATGTACAAAATCCGCCGATATTACCGGAACCGCCTGGGTATGGTTTTCAGGCGAATTTTTGGCCCTTTGTTTTGCAAGTCTTTTTAGTATAGTAGGATGAGCCTGTGGGTGTATAAGGTGTCGGACGTTTTAGGCGCTGTTTGGAGAATCGGTTATGTTTCCTAAATCTCGGCGAATAGGGTTGGCGTACAGATTTTTGTGCGGGGCATCGGCTTCTGTATGGGGTCTAAAGCGGTGCGCGGCTCAAGCCGATGAGGATGTTTGATGGGTCATTTTTTATTTAAGTGCCGGGCCGGACTGATGGCGTCTATACATCCTGGAAGAAATGGGAGGCGCAGGTTGGTGTTTAAGACGGGTTCGGAGCGAGTGAAAACTGGCGGTAGTATTCTCGCGTTGGTTCTGCTGTGGCTGGTTTTTATGCAAACTGGCTGCCGGTCCACGATTGAGCATCGTGAGGCCGCTGATAAAGTTGCGGCGAAGATAATCGCGGACAAGCAGCATGAAGCTATCGGTAGAACCGAGCCTTTTGGCATTATTCGTCCGAGGAATATGTTGCGGCGTCAGTTGTTGGAAGGGCAGAAGCTGCAGTATTCGGGGCCTTGGTCGCTGGGCAGCGATCGGCTGGACAAACCCGAGCATTGGCCTAAGGATGATTATCCTGTGGATGTGAATGCGGCGGGTATTGTGTCTGTCGAAGGGGTCGAGGCAATCACTTTGACGCTGTTAGAGGCGCTGCAGGCGGGGGCGCAAAATAGTCCAACTTATCAAGCGCAGAAAGAGGGGATTTTCCAAGCAGCCCTTTCTCTCGATCTTAACCGTGATGCGTTTAGGAACTTCCTTACCGAGGATGTCAGCAGCGAGATCAGTACTGACGGCAGCGGAAGCCGCACTGTTTCAGGAGCAAGGCAGAGTTCTGTTAGCGGTTTGAGCAGGGTTTTTAAGAGCGGTGCTGCGTTTAGTACGGCACTGGCGGTTGACCTTGCGAATCTTTTCACTCTCGGCGGGGCGTCTTCGCTGGGCTTGCAGTTGGACACGTCGGTTTCTGTGCCGCTGCTTCGTGGCAGCGGAGCGCATATCGTGACGGAGCCGTTGACGCAGGCCGAGCGCGATGTGATATATGCGATTTGGGAGTTCGAGCGATTCAAGCGTGTCTTTGCGGTGGATCTCGCCAGTCGGTATATGGCGGTTCTGCAGGGACTCGACCGCATGGCTAACGAGGCGGGGAACTACCGCAGCGCGATAGTTTCGGCTCGATGGTCGCAACAGCGGGCCGATACGGGGGATTTGAGCATAATCCAGGCGGACCAGGCGGTGCAGAATGAGTTACGCGCCCGGAATTCCTGGGTGTTGGCCATGCAGAGCTATGAGCGGAACCTGGACGAATTCAAGGTTTTGCTGGGCTTGCCCGCAGATGCTCGGATCAAACTTGATGAGAATGAGTTGGATAAGATTGTGGAGATGGTCTCGGCAGAGGTGATTGATTCGAGCAAATTCGCGAGGGACCCGAACGAGGCGATTCCTGCGGCCGATTCGGAGGTGGAACTGGAATTGCCCAACTCAGAGGGGGCGGGTAAGTTTGAAATTGACCCGGTGGTCGCGATTAATTTGTCGCTTGAGAATCGGCTTGATCTTAAAGTTGCTCAGGAAGCGGTGTATGACGCTCAGCGCGGGGTGGTAGTTGCGGCCGATGCGCTTGGCGCGGAATTGACTCTCTTCGGGTCGGCATCGATGGGCAGCAGGCGAAGCGTTGGCACGGCTGCGAGTTCTGATGCCCGGCTTCGTTCGGATGAGGGTGTCTATTCTGCCTTGCTGGCTCTTGATTTGCCGATAGAGCGGCTGGCGGAGCGAAATATCTATCGCAACAGCTTGATAGCCCTGGAAAACTCGGTTCGAGCGGTGCAGATCCTGGAGGATCAAATTAAGCTTGATGTGCGGAATGGGCTTCGCGTGCTGCAGTCGGCGAGAGAGACCCTGCAGATTCAGGCTCGCGCGGTTGAAGTGGCCCAAAAGCGGGTCAAGGGCGCCACGGCGTCTTTGGAAGAAGGTGTCGCGCAGATGCGTGATAAGCTCGAAGCTCAGGATTCGCTGGTGTCGGCCCAGAATGCTTTGACGGCAGCGGTGATAAACTATAGAGTTACGGAACTGGAATTGCAGAGAGATATGGGGTTACTGGCGGTCGATGAGCAAGGGCTTTGGCGCGAGTTCGACCCGGAGGTTATAGAAAATGGCCAAGAAAGATAAGAATAAATTGAAGCTGGTTCTTGCAGTTGCTGTGCCGGTGCTTATTGCCGCTGCTGTCTTTGCGGTTCAGTTCTCAGGCGGCGGCGAATCTAATGGTGAGATTCCGACTTTTGATGTTAATCGCGGGCCGTTGACTATAAGCGTGGATGCATCGGGGTCAATCAAGGCTTTGGACCAGATTGTAATCACATGTCAAGTCAAGGGCGAACGCGGGGCGACGGTACTGAACATTGTTCCGGAAGGAACGCGTGTGCAGAAGGGTGATTTGCTGATTACGTTGGATTCGAGCGATTTTGAAGACGCGTTGGTTGCGGAGGAGATTACGCTTCAAAACGCCAAGACGACTCTTATCAGCGCGGAAGAATCACTGGCTGTCGGGAAGAATCAGGCCGAGAGCGATCTTGAAAAGGCAAACCTGGCTCTGGAATTCGCCAAGGCGGATTTGAAGAAATATGTTGAGGGTGATTACCTTAACCAGGTTACCGATGCAAACGCCCAGATCGTTGTTAAGGAGGAGGCGCTGCAGCAGGCTGAAGGGAAACTCGAAGGGTCGCAGAGGCTGTTTAAGGATAAGTATATATCTGCGACGGAACTGAAGCGTGATGAATTGGCTAAGAGCCGGGCAAAACTTGAAGTGGACCTTGCAAAGAACCAACTGAAGTTGCTTCAGGATTTTACTTATCCGCGACAGATAAAGCAGTTGGAAAGCGATATATGGCAGGCGGAGATGGCGGCAGAGCGGGCCAAGCGTAAGGCCAGGGCGGATGTCGTATTGCTGGAGGCGGCGCTTCTGGGGGCTAAGAGCACGCTTGAGAGGCAGGACGGGATAGTTAAAAAGCTGCAGGGAAATATCGCCAATACAAAAATATATGCGCCGGCGGACGGGATGGTTGTATATGCTTCAAGCCAGCGGGAGCGTTGGGGGAGCAGTGAGCCGCTTGATGTGGGCCAGCAAGTTCGGGAGCGGCAGGAACTGATACATTTGCCGACGAGCGACAAGGTTAAGGCCGAAATTAAGGTTCATGAATCGAGCATGCAGAAGATTAAGGTGGGGCTTCCTGCTGTTGTTACGGTTGACGCTCTTGCTGGGAAGATTTTTACGGGGCAGGTTGCGAAGATTGCGATGCTGCCTGATGCTCAGATGGTGTGGCTTAATCCTGACCTGAAGGTTTATGCCGCCGAGATAAATCTCGACGGTGGAGGGAATGGGTTGCGAACGGGTATGAGTTGCAGAGCAAGCATTGTTGTGAAAGAATATGAGGATGTTGTTTTCGTTCCTGTTCAGGCTGTTGTGCGTATTGGGGATAAGCCTACGGTATATGTGGTGAAGGACGGTAAGAGCGAGCCTCGTAATGTTGAGATCGGCCTGGACAACAATCGAATGGTTCACATCATCAGCGGCGTTGAAGTCGGGGAGACAGTTCTTCTTGCTCCTCCTCTGGCCGCAACCGAGACTCAGGACAGCAAGACGCGAGACGCGATGCTGGAAAGAGACAAGGTCGAGCCCGGTGGTCCGGATGATGACATGCCGCCCGTCGGCCCAGATAGCGGCGGAATGCCCGGCGACGAAGGTTCGAGAAGGCCAAGGGGCGGTGAAGGCGGTTTTGATCGGATACGAGGTCAAGGGGTCGGTTCTGAGCCTGGTGGAACAAGGCCGAGCGGCGCGGGCGGTTCGAGGCCCGGGGGCACAAGGCCCGGTGGCGCGGGCGGTTCGAGACCTGGTGGGTCTGGCGGCGGATCGAGACCCGGCAGGCCCGACGAAGCGATAAAGGGAGTTCCAACGCCATAGAGGAATATATGCTGTTGCCCAAAATGCGATGGTTAAGCCATGGCATAGCCATAAATCCGTCTTTTCCAAGGCTTTAACCAGGAAAGTTATCTCAAGCTAACCAACTTTTTTGCAGTTAAACCCTGAAATTAAGTTAGCCGGCTCAAGATAATTTTGGTATAATTGCCGGTATAGCTATGTTGTGTAAGCGCTTAAATGGGAACTATCAGGTTGAAATAGATCCCGATATTGCGGTACTATTGACAGCGTGGCATACAGGAGTACCGATTATGAGATTGAATAGCAAATCCCGGCAGATATCGCTTGGAGGTTTCACACTGGTCGAACTGCTCGTCGTAATCGCCATCATCGCCGTACTGATGGCCATATTACTGCCGGCCCTGAACCGCGCCAGAGAGCAGGGAAAACGAACTGTCTGCCTCAATAACGTCCATACCCTCACCCTCGCATGGATGATGTACTGCGACGAGAACGACGATCGCCTGCCCCAAGCCTATACTAGACTTACCACCGGCTGGATACGGGAAATCCCCGGCCCCGGCTTTGCTACGAATCCTGAAAAGGCCCCGCGCGACATGCAGCTCAAAGCACTCAGAGACGGGTCATTGTTCCCGTATCTAAAGACAACAGAGATCTTCCGCTGCCCCGTCGCCAAGAAGGACGAATTGCGCACATACAGCATCACGCACGCCATGAATGGCTTTGCCGGGGAATCCTGGGGTGGCGGTAAAATCATCAAGCAGCGCACCGAATTCACACATCACGCAAGCAGAATTGTCTTTCTCGACGATTTTGTTCGTGACTGGGACGCATGCTGGATGGTTTACTGGAGCATACCCTCGTGGTGGAACACCACTCCCATCAGGCATGGATACGGCAACACCTTCTCCTTCGCCGACGGTCATTCCGAATGGTGGAAGTGGGAAGACCAGCGAACGATTGATCGAGCCATCGAGTGTTACGACGCCGGCACCCCGGACATGGGATCCCGCCAGGAGAACAACCCCGACCTGATCAGAGTCACCAAAGCGGTATGGGGTTCCATCGGCTACTGAAAACCTCCGCTCAAAGCGCGCTCCTGATGAATCCCGGCAAGAACGATTGCCCGTGATACTTTTCAAGAAGTTTTCCGCCCCCGGCCATTTTGGACGAAAGTTGTGCAGCAGACAGCGAAAGGGCATTTTGGCGCAGAAAAAGGGGATTTTAAAGATATTGGCCTTCAAACCGAGCGTCCCACCCGTAACTGAGGCATTCCTCAAGCCCCACTTCTTTCCGGCGTTATTTCAAAGGAAACGTTATTCTTCCTGTACGAACGACGAATTGCCGATAAAATAACATTACAGGCTTGACATAAGCCTTGTAAAGCTGTAGAATATTTGTGATTTGAAGCCAGACCCTGTGGAGCAGATTAGCCACTGGCGTCGTCCTTAATGATAACAAAGAGGCGAAAGTCTCCTCTCAGTGTCCTGTAACGGCCGGTATGGCTGGCTTGCTATAGAAGGCATGAACGGTTAGATGCAAGTTGTCTAAGGAGCTAAAAACTCATGTCCGCACTTAGGAGAAACACCGTGACGGGAAAGGGAATTACCAGGCGAAAAGGCGTAAATAGCGGTTTTACACTCGTTGAGTTGCTCGTTGTAATTGCTATCATTGCATTGCTTATGTCGATTCTTATGCCTGCGCTTAGTGCTGTGCGTGAGCAGGCGCGCTCGATTGCCTGCCGGTCCAACGTGCGGCAGTTGTTGTATGCGTGGATGATGTACAGGGATGAGAATGACGACAAACTGGTCAATGGCCATACCGCCAACAACTGTTGGGTGGCTGCTGGAAACGGCCTGCCGGGCGGGGACGAGCAGGCGTGCAAAAATGGATTGCTCTGGCCCTACATTAAGAACGTAGATACCTATCACTGTCTTTCGGATAGGAGGAAGAAGATCCCTGCACACAAATACGGGTGGCGGACGTATTCGATTACCGGCGGGATGAACGGTGTCTATCCGGCCGGAGACTGGGAAATAATACCGTACACGAGATACTCGGAAATCAAGCGGCCTGGGGACAAGTACGTCTTTCTGGCCGAGTGTGATAAGCGGGGCTACAATAATGGATCTTGGGTGATTTATCCAAAGAGCAGGCGATGGGTGGATCCTCTGGCGGTCTGGCACCGTGATAACGGCAATACCCTTGGCTTTGCCGACGGCCATGCCGAGATGCGCAACTTCCGTGGACGCGGCTTTATAGATTGGAACCTACTGGCCTTGTATGAGCCTGCGAAGTTCAATTTCTTTCGCACACCGAACAAGAGCGATCCCGACGAAATGGACGATTTCAATTACATGGTCGATCACTACGGTTACAAGGCCCTCCAGTAGTCTGAAGGACGTATCAGTCTTGATTGTTCACGGTAATTTTGGTAGAATTACTGATGTCGTACGGAGAAAAGTATGCTTTTTCGTCGTGTAAATTAGAAATGTCAGTTTTTTCGAGAACCTAAACCGTGAGACGAAACACTTTGCCGGATTTTGTCATCCAACTCGAGGATGTGCACAAGATATACCGGATGGGCGAGCAGCAGGTGAACGCCCTGGCGGGGGTGAGCATGTCTTTTTCAGTCGGCGGCTTTTATGCTATCATGGGGCCGAGCGGTTCGGGCAAGAGCACGATGCTCAACTTGTTGGGCTGCCTCGACCGCGTCAGCCGCGGACGGTATGTGCTCGAGGGCACCGACGTTAGCACGCTCGACGACAATGCGCTTAGCGAACTTCGCCTGAGGCATTTGGGCTTTATTTTTCAGAGCTTCAATCTGATTCCGCAACTAAGCGTTCAGCGGAACATCGAGCTTCCGCTTTACTATCTCGGGTGGGATGCCGATCGCAGTGCCGAGCGAGCGGTGGAGTTGGCCCGAAGAGTAGGGCTGGGGGAGCGGCTTGGGCATCGTCCGACGGAGCTTTCGGGCGGTCAGATGCAGCGAGTTGCAATTGCGCGGGCGCTTGCTAATGACCCGCGGATCCTGCTGGCGGACGAGCCGACGGGCAACCTGGATACGGCGACCGGGGAGCAGATTCTCGATTTGCTCAGCGAACTAAACGAGCAGGGCAAGACGATAATTATGGTTACGCACGAGCCGGACATCGCTAAATTGGCGCACAAAAGGCTGCACATGCGGGACGGTTTGATAGAGAGTATCGAGGAGAACTGATGCAAAGACTTAAACTCGTGCGAAACATTGGACTCGGCATAGAGAATCTGCTGCTGCATAAGCTGCGGACTTTTCTGACAATGCTGGGCGTTGTTTTCGGCGTCGGTTCGGTTGTTGCGATGCTGTCCGTTGGGGAGGGGGCCAGCCAGGAGGCTCAAAAGCAGATTCGCAAAGTAGGGAGCAACAACATAATCATCAGTTCGATCAAGTCTGTGGAGGAAGAGTCGCAGTCAACGATGCATTCGCATATGAGCATTTACGGTCTGACGTATGCCGACCAGCTTCGCGTTGCGGGCGAGACATTCTCACATGTCAAACAGGTCGTACCCGTAAAACTGGTTCGTAAGGATGCTCGGCTGGGGTCGCGGAATCTGGAGCTGAGAATAGTGGGCACGACTCCTGCGTGGTTTGAACTGCTGCGGCGTGATGTCCTGGCAGGCCGCGTTCTGACGGCGGAAGATGCGAGAAATCTCGCTAGTATTGTTGTTCTGACGGAGTACGGGGCGAGAAAGCTGCTGGCCACGGAGAATACCATCGGGCAGACGGTGCGTATCGGGGGCAACTACTATGAGATAATCGGCATCGTGAAGAGCGAGGGCGGCATGGCGGGCGATATTCAGATGCCGGATGAGGAAATCGATGCGTATATTCCGATTGAGGTTGCGAAGGAGCGATACGGCGATATTGTGACACGTACGACGTCCGGCAGCCAGGAGCGCGAGATGGTGGAGCTTCACAAAATGATTGTGGAGGTGGACAAGATGGAGAATGTCGAGGCAACTGCTGCAGGGATCGAGGCGATGCTCAAGCGATTTCATAAAAAAGAGGACTATCGCGTCGCCGTGCCCCTGGCATTGATCAGGCAGGCCAAAGCGACGAAACGGACGTTCAACATTGTCCTGGGGTCTATTGCGGCGATTTCGCTTCTGGTCGGCGGTATCGGGATTATGAATATCATGCTTGCTTCCGTGACGGAGCGGACGAGGGAGATCGGGATTCGCCGTGCAATCGGGGCCAAGCGCAGGCAGATTATCAGCCAGTTCCTCATCGAGACAGTGGTGCTTTCGATGGCGGGCGGCTTGATCGGCATCGGTGTGGGGCTGTTCATCCCGTGGCTCATAACCAAATTCGCGGGTATGCCGACGGTGGTCACGGGCAAGAGCGTTGTTTTGAGTGTCGGAATCAGCATCACGGTCGGCATCGTCTTCGGGCTGTACCCGGCCATCCGCGCGGCCAACGTGGATCCGATCATCGCTCTGCGACACGAATAGACACCACCTGTGGCAGGCTCACATTGTAATGTTTCAGACCGCGAACTATATCACCTACTATCTTCAACCCGACAACCGGATCGTGGTTGGTTTCCAATGTCATCAATGGCGGTACAGCTGCCACACAGGCGTAGTTCTTTACTTGCTCGACTTTGTCGATAAAGAAGAAGTGAATAAGCCATTCGGCAAAAAGGTTAATTTTAAAATACGTCTATAAAGTCCTAAGCTTTTTGTTGGGCGATGTGTTCGACCTTGATTCCCGCTAACTGGCAGTAGGCTTTTAGCGGAAGTTCCAGGTCCCCATAGATAAAGAGTTGATGGAAGCCCTTCGTATCGCGGACCTCAGGTACGTCGTCCATCTCAAGCTCGACGGAAGTTCGGCAACCGCCGGATGGCGGAGTGTCGATATTGCGCAGAACGCGCCCTGTCCCAAGAATGATTTTCTCCGGATCGCTGAACTCCATGACGGTAACTTTTTGGCCGATATGCCAGAGCACCTGCGGGGCGACGCCAATCTCGGACTCAGAGTGGCTGCGGAGGATGAAAGGCTCCGGCGGCTTGTCAAAACCATTGAGCCTGGTCGGGCACGAACAATGCGCACCCATCAGCGTGTTATTGACCGTGTTTGGAGCCGGGTCCTGCATGAAGCCCGGCCGGTCGAACAATAGACTGATGAGCCTCATAGAGATAGCGGCGTTCCAGTCGGCTTCGCAAGCGCCGACAGAGCCCTCGTCGTTTAGCCGCAGCCAGGCAATACAGGGTGGGCATGGGATGAGGCGATCGCGAACCAGCGGCAGGCAATCGAGGGATATGCCGTGGCAGTTCTCGGCGGCCATGAGACGCTTGGCCACAAAGTAGTTCTTTGCGGCGTTGAGAATGTCGTCGGCTTTCGGCTCGACTATCTTTTTGGCTTGCCTGGTGTAGTAGTCTGCAATCGCCCGCATCTCATCCGTTGTCTCGGTCTTATTGAACTCTTCGGGCCAACGGTTGCGGGGGATGTAGTGCAACGTTGTACCGATAACGTCGAGTTTTTTGTCAAGGGTTTTGTCGCCATTGATAATGAGCAGGCGGGTGGTCTTCATCTTATGGATAGTGCTGTGCATCCGCATAGCGAAGTTGAGCCAATTGATGTCTTGTGTGGCGGCAACAAAGACACCCGGTATATCACGGCTGTCTTGCAGGTCGCCGGTGAAGGAAGTGCCCATCGGGCTGAATATGATCGTCGGGATTTCGCCGCGATTTTTGGCGATGTTGTTTGTGTGAGACCATGAATCGAAACCGGGATGGTGCAGGCACATGTTAGTGACGATCAGCCCGTCCGGCGGCGATTTCTTGAGGTTATCCAGAAACTCGTCGACCTTGGCGGGATCGTGTAACGGCTCATCGATGACCTCGAGATTCACTGCGAACTGGTTAGCTGCGTCGGTCATTACTTTCGTGTATTGACGCTGCCGGGCCTTGATGTCGTAAGTGGCTCCGGGCCAACCCATCCAGTAGCGGTCCACTTTGGGGCGAACAAATACCGCCCGAATCAAAGGCTTGGCGGCTTGGCCCTCGGCGGCTAACAGCGAAGAGGTAAAGTCAAACAGGCCCAGCCTGGTCGCGGCGGCCAAAGTGCCCGCACTTGACAGAAACTTTCGACGATCCATTAAAAGAGGACAACCGGATATGTGACAGGGTTTATTCGTATGCATTGTGCTTTCTCCTTAACCGAGATTTCCCATATAACATCGGGATAGTAATAGCTCGCGGCTTGTTGTCAGCCGCTTACGTCTATGCAGACTACGTCTCCTTTTGCGTTGCGGGCGTAGATTTTTCCGTTTGCCAGCACGGGAACCGTCCAGCACTTGCCTTTGGGAAGAATCTGTGCTCGTGCGATAGCTTTGAATCCGCTGGGGTCCGCCTTGGCAATCACCAGCTCGCCTTTGTCGCTCATAATGATCATTCTTCCGTCTGTGGTCATCATCAGTGCGCCTTTGCCTAAGCTTTCCTCGGCCCATTTTTCGCTTGCGGTCTTGAAATCGATGCACTTGAGCTTGTTTTCATCGAAGCCGTAGATGTTGCCTTCATAAAGCACCGAGCAGTTTATGTGATTTCGCATTACTCTGCTGTCGAATATCTGGGTAGTTTTGCTTCCATCGACGGCTATCCTGATACAACCTCTATTGTAGCCGCACGAAGCGAAGACAGTATCGCCTGAGACGATTGGGTCGGCGGCAGTGACTTTGTGCTGGTTGACGAAAGGGTATTTCCAAAGGACTTTTCCGTCGGCCGGCTTTACACCTACCAAGGTTTCTGATGCGGCTATGGCCAGAGTTTCCTGTCCGTTTATTTGGCAGGGCACGGGCGTTGCGTAGCCGCAGACATCCTTTCCGTTATCCCAGACCAAGTCGCCTGTCTTCTTATCGAGCGCGGCGCCTGCTGTGCCGAGATTGAAAACGAGCAGGTCGCCAACAACCAACGGCGAACCTGCGAAATGCCATGTGGGCAGCTTGAAGCCGAGGTCCTTGTTCATGTTCCTGGTCCATATTACGCTGCCCTTGTTGGCTGCATCGAGGCAGAACAGATGGCCCATCTTGCTCATTGTATAGACGAGCTTGCCGTCCACGGTGGGACTGCCCAGCGTCCCGCCTTCGTAGTACTTCGGCTCGAGCGGGCAGTCGAATGTATGCGTCCATATCTCTTCGCCGGTATTCGCATCGAGGCAGAAGACGATGTCCTTGGCGTCGCTCTTTTCGCCGGAGTTGCCTGTCATGTAGGCTTTTCCGTCTGCGACGGTTATCGACGAAAATCCGATGCCGATGGATTTTGTCCAGAGCTTCTTGGGGCCTTCTGCCGGCCAATTCGCCTTCCAGTCGGTTTCATTAGAAAAGCCGTTGTGGTTAGGGCCTCGATAGACAGGCCAATCGTCGCCCAGAACAGCCGAGCTGCCGATTAACAGCATCGCTGCGGCCATGACTGCCGTTGCCTTAGACATATTAATTCTGTTCTTGAGGGTGGTTCTCACGTCAGATTCTCCAAGTTTTACTGTTTCGTTCTCTAAAATTCCGTTCAAAGTTGTTTTTGCCGTGTTTAGCGTTGCCTTGAGTAATTCAGATACGTTGCTGAATCACATCTCCAGTTATATACCAAATTTTCGGCTTGAGTGCAAGCCATTTGCAGTTGTTTTCGGGGGGGCTATTTGGCCTTGCCGCCCCAGAGTTCTTCGAGGAGGCGGCATGTATTGGGGTCGTATTGCCTTGTTTCGAATTGGAGGAATGGGTAGTGGTCGTTGACGCCGTAGTATGCCTCGGTCATCTCTGCGAAGTAGTCTAACGGGCCGGCCAGCGCGGGGTGGCGGACTTTTTTGCCGTCGAACCGCAAAACCGAATCGTATTTCTTGCCTTCACAGGCTTTTTGCCAGGCCTCCTTGATTTTTCCGGCCTGCTTGCTGAGAACCTGGTCGCAGTATGCATGGGCCAGTTGATTAAGCACTGCGAATTGCTGGATGCCCTGCCACAGTCGGAACCTTTCGGTATTGCCGATCTCTATGCCGTGTAGTTTGTCGGGATTCTGGTTGGCTGCTTTAAGTTTCTCGGCGGATGCATGATAGGTCATGTATGGGACGGCCTGATTATTATGCTCGAGCCAGAAGGGCGTCTTTTGCAGTTGCTCCAGCGATTTTTCGGGCATATATCGTTTGACCAGGTGCAGCTTGTAGCGCAGGAGCTTGGCCGCTTCGTCGCCGTAGGCCTTTTGCTGAACGAGCGATGGGGCGAGATAGACGGTCCAGCCTTCGATTTGGCGTTTTTCGTATTTCGAGGTTGGCGTGAAAGTCTTTCGTTTCTTCATTCTCGTTACCGGCGCCGGTTCATTCTCAATGAAGCTTGCCAGCGAGCGTTCGGTGCGGTTTTGTTCCTTGACATCCACGCCCCAAATAGTCTGCAACAAGGCGTAGCCGGCCGGGTCGTGTTCTTTTAACTCGGCGCGAACGAAGGGATAGAAATCGTTAGTGCCGAAGTATGCCTCGGTGTTCTCCGTGAAGTATTCCATCTTGTTTGAAAGGGCGTAGTGTTTGGCCCCATTCGAGTAACGGCACAAAACCGATTCGTATGTGCCGCTTTGCTTTGCTCGTTCATAGGCGGCTTCGATTTGCGGGTTGCTGTATTGCTTGGCTTGTCCCAGATACAGATAATCGTAGCCGTGCGCCAGTTCGTGCAAAATCACCCAGGGCTGGTGCAGGGCGTTTTTGCCGAAGCTCTTTGCTCGGCAGTTGCTCACGAGCGATTTGAGGCCCTCCGGGGACGGATAGCCCTCGTTGAGCAGCCATCGGTAACTCGGATGAAAGGAAAGGCCGGGGTCGGAATCGTATTCCATCCAGAGGGGGACACGCTCTTGCATAATAGCCACGGCCGGCGCCGGTACGGTCAGGCGGGTCTGGTAGAACTGATTCTGTAGATGGTCTATCTGACGGGCCATCTCCTCGGCGTGGTCGATGAGGTCCTGCTTGTTGATATAGACCGACCAGCCTTCGATATTGCGTATCTCGAAGGTATTCGTCGATGCCGGCGAGACGGGCTCGGCTTTCTTCTCGTCCCTGGACAGGGACAGCACGCCGGATGATAGAATCAGGATAAGGACTAAAAATGTTGTTGCGAGACGGTGGTAGTTCTTCATAAGCAGCTATTATACCAATCAGCTAATGCAAATCTACAAGTTTTTCTGGAAGACACACAAATGGGCCGGGATTTCGCTTTCGCTGGTGTTTGTAACTGCTGTATCATCGACAGCTTGCGTAACGCGCCCGGCAGGACTCGAACCTGCAACCTTCGGATTCGAAGCCCGGCCCTCGCATTTGTAAGTCTTTACTACTGTTAAACGATTAATGATTGTCAAATAACGACTTATGAAGCCGGCCGAGAGCCAACCGAGAGGCAAAGGAGCGTGCTTGGTGCGTGTAATGCTTCGGAAAAAGAAGGATGAAAGACAAATCCCTATATCGTGCATGTCGAGGGAAGAGGTTGTGGCCGAGCAACGTAGGAAAGCCGTAATTATTGTAGCACTTGCTGTCACAGCAGATTTTTTGTGGGGGACGGGTTCTTTCGCTCGATGGTTAGGAGATTGCCGCGTCGCTGCGCTCCTCGCAATGACTGGAGCGGGGGGTTATTTTAGTACTAATTCTTGTCCTGTTGGGGAGATGGTTATTTCTTGTCTTGTCGTTTGCTCAGTTGGGTATGCGGCTGCTTCTATTGCCCATATTATTGAGATTAGTTTTCCTGAGAATGAGTATGGTTGGGGCGGGATTTTGAATTTGAATTCTTTTTGGGCGAATGAGCCGGGGTTATCGAATTTCTTTGTTTCTATTACTTCTACGTCCTGGGTTCCTTTTCCTTCCGTTCGCCAGAATAGAGAAACCTCGATTGATTCGGGGTTATCCTGCAGGTTCCAGCGGATTGTGCCGTGGATTTCTTCAGCCGGGCGGAATTCGGTTTTTTGTTCGGTTAGGTCTATGCTAAGCTCTTGCATTGTTTTTCTTCTGCCACGAAGGCACAAAAGCACAAAGTAAAGATTAGCCACAGAGGGCACAGAGAGAAATAATCAATAGTAAATTATCAATCATCAATTGGCTTGTGGTGTTATTTTTATTTTGTGGTTTTGTTTTATGTCCGGCCATTTTTTTATTTCTCCGTGGACTTGTAGTTCCCAGATTATTTTGTTGTTGGGCGCTTCGAATGAGTGCATTGTGTCGTTGGGTATTATAATCCCCACACTGCCTTGTGCGATTTGGCCCATGTGTGTTGTTGAGATTAGTTCGAGTTCGTAGAATTTGTTTTTCACGGTATGCGTTTTTTTATCGCTGCGATATGTTGCTTCCTCTCGGCCCTGGAGTGTTATTTTTAGGTTTTCTATTACGCCTCTTCTGCCCGATACTGTCCATGAGAGTTCTGCGGCTTGGCCGAGGGGGATGGCTGCGGGGCTTAGCTTTAGGCTTATGCGCGGGTTGAATAGGGCGAGGAACTGGTGGATTACACCAACTATTGCGCCGAGGCCTATTAGGACGAAGGGTATCATGAAGAGGGTCAGGCCCCATTCGGGTCGGCCTCGCTGGAAGGCTTTTATTACATCGTAAACGAAGACCGAGACGATTCCGTTCCAGAATGCGGCGAAGGCGATTATGCCCAGGAGTTTGGTTAGTGGTGAGTATCTTGGTTTGAGTATGACGGGGCCTGGGGGGGCATAGTCGGCTGTTGCGGCCCGAGACCATTGGTCGGTGGTTGATTTTAGTCTGTGCTTTTTCTTTTTGCGTATCGAGTGGACGATTCCTCCTACTCCGATGGCGAAGAAGGGCAGGGGGACGAGGCCGAGGAGGAGGCCGAGATGGAAGCCTCGCTTTAGGACGGCTTCGGAGGGGTTTTGGGGGTTGACGCAGCAGACGGGGTTCTTTGCTTTTTTGTATGCGTTGACGACCTTGGCTTTGCCGGCGTGTCCGCTGGATGAACCGCCGATGAAGCCGTACCTGCTTGATTTGTAGGTCTGGCCCTGGAATTGGTATTCGTAGAATATGTCGATGCTGTAGGTTGTGCCGTCGTCGCCTTCGTGGCTCTTGACTCTGGCCGAGATGATTTTGCAGGGGGTTTCGATCCAGTTTCTTGCGTCGATTGTTTTGGCTATTGGGCGGATCGTTAGGGGATAGAGCATTCCGCCGCCTACGAGTGCGAAGATTCCGAAAAACACGATGCCGGCGTGCTTGCTCTTTCCTTTGCATTGGGATCTTGATGCGATGGGTTCTATCTTGCCCTTTTTATTTCGCGAGAACCACATCGCATAGATGCCTATGGCGCCGACAGCTACGAAGATGAGGGGGAATAAGATTGCGAATCCGAACAGGAGACTGTCGCGTTTGAGAACTGCTTCGGGTGTGTGGCTTGGGTTGACGTAACAGGTGGTTTCTTGGCCTTGTGGGTATCTCTTGGCAAGCTTGTCTGCTTTGTGGTATTCGTCGGCGCCGTTGTAACCTCGTTTATAGACTGTGGAGGTGTGTTTGCGGGCGTTGAATTCGTATTCGTAGCTGACTTTGAAGGTGAATGGGTTGTTGGTTTGGGGTTTTTCTTCGATGGCGCTTGCGATGATTGTGCAGGGAGCCTGCTTCCAGGAGCGCTGGCGGATTGCTTTGCTGAATTCCAAGCCTATGAAGACCTCGAAGGCCATTCCCATAGCGAAGAATAGGAAAAAGAATAGTGTTCCGCCTATTCTGCCACCGATGGAGAGCGGCTTGTTCTTGTCGCGGGTGCTCAGCATATTCTGACCTCAAGTCGAAACGGTGCAAAACCCCGATGAATCGGGATATTCGATATCGCACGCTACGCTTCTGCAATCAGAGGGACTCGCAGACATCTTTGACTCTCTGGATTCCCGCTTTCACGGGAATGACAGATGCGTAACTCTCATCTTGTCAGGCGTTCTTAGGCAGACTTTATCGAAGGTTTGGGGGTTTTGTCCAGGAATTTCCAGGATTTTTGGCCCGGCGGATGATGATATGGTTGCTGGGGGAAGTTTGGTTAATCTGTTTGCCAATTGATTTCGAGTAGTATAGACTAAAGACTAATGTTCGGTGAGCGTAGATCGTCCGGGCGCTCGCCGGATTTGGAAAATTGGCTGAGATAAGGAGAATCGAAATGTGCCGATGCCACGATTATGATTGTTGTAACGGATGCCATGGTGTTGTTAACAGGCGGGGATTTCTTAAGGGGCTTGGGGTTGCTGCGGCGACTGTCGGGGCGCTGAGTTTGCCGGGGAGTGTTGCCTTTGGCGGCGAGGGGGGGAAGGTGCGCGTGGCGGCGGTGTTTTTGGCGAACACTAACTTCACGGAGATATGGCCTTATCCGGGGTTCGATGTGGAAAGGCGGCAAGCGGAGATTCTTGCGGCGCTGGGGAAGGGGTGTCCGGGTGTTGAATTCGTGCCGGTGACGGTGCGGAATGCGAACGATATTAAGAGGGCGATCGGGCTGAAGGGAGAGGCGGACGGTTATCTTGTCTATGTGGTGACGCTGGATTGGGGGCTGGGTGGGGCTATATCTGAAATTGGGGGACTGGGCAAGCCGATGGTTGTTGCTACGGAGTTTTTGGGCGGCTGCGGGGTTTTCCTTACGAGGTACAGCGGGCTTTGCAGTCGGGGTATCCCTGCGGCGGCTGTTTCGAGTACGCGGCTTGGCGATTTGGTGGCGGTTGCCGCGGAGTTTGCGAATGTTCGCAAGGATGGGGTGACGCCGGAATCGTTTGCCAAGCGGTGCGAGGAGGTTTATCGCAAGAGGTTTGCGAGCGGTACGGGGGGGGATTGTGCTGCGGATCGTGTAAAGCTGCGGGATATCGGCGATTGCGTTAAGCGGTTCGGGGGATCGCGGTTTCTAATTGTCGGCCAAGGAAAGGGCGGGCAGGAGCAGGACTTTCTGGGTGCGAAGGGGCGCTACGTTGATTTCGAGGAGCTGCAGGGCTTCTATGAGAAGGTTGATAAGGACGAGGCGGGCGAGTGGGCCGGGCGATGGTCGAAACAGGCCGACGACCTACCGTCGGGAGAGTACGTCGAACCGAGCCGACCTGCGCCCGATGCGATTCGAAAAGCCGGCGCCGTCTATCTGGCGACACTGGGGCTGCTTAAGAAATACGATACCGATAGCGTGACGATGGATTGCCTGGGGGGATTTGCTGCGGGGAAATTGGCGGCGTATCCTTGCCTTGGCTTTATGCAGATACTTAATGAGGGGGGGCAAGGGGTTTGCGAGGCGATGCCCGACGATACTCTTAGTATGCTGATGGCTCGGATTCTTACGGATAGGCCTGGGTTTGTTTCCGACCCGGCGCTGGATACTTCGAAGAATCACATTGTCTATGCCCATTGCGTGGCGACGACGAAGGCGTTCGGGCCGAAGGGCGAGTCTAACGGGTTTCGGATTCGGACGCTTCATAATCGCGATCCTCGGGGCGCCTGTGGGGAGTCGCTGCTGCCCAGCGGCTATATGACGACTTCGTTTCGCACCAACTTCGGGCGGAAGGAGATGATCATCCATCAGGCGAAGGCAGTGGGCTGTCTCGACAGTGAGTACGGCTGCCGAACGAAGCTGATTGGCGAGCCGGTGGGCGATATCGGCAAGCTGTTTGATCAGTGGGACCGGTTCGGGTGGCATCGGGTGACGGTCTATGGCGACGTGGCCGAGCCGCTTGGCGACTTTGGTAAGGCACTGGGGCTGAAAGTCATTGAAGAGGCGTAGAGAGGAAGGAGACAAAGGAATATCGAATATTGAATAGCGAATGTCGAATTATGAAGGTTATCGCACGACATGAGTGAGGAGTAGAATATTGTTGTGTTTGGGGAGGGGTTTGAATATAATGTTTTCTATATGTTAATGAGCCAGGGGAGCTAAAGGCCGGGCTTTGGCTTGGACTACAGCTGAGATATCGCTTTTTTGGCGATGACCCTTTTGTGAGCGTCTGGTATTCAGGTGCTCGGTTGACCTGATCGGGGTAATGCCTGCGAAGGAAGGCTTTTTTTCTTCTTTTGAAGCCTCTATTTTCCTTCGGCGGCGGGTATTCCACGGTTTTTTGGTGCGGTGTTGTTTATGGTATTTGGTAAGGTTTTAGAATGGACGTTTTGAAGGTTAACGGTATTGAGAAGCAGTTCGGGGCCGGGGAGTGGCCGGGGACGGTGGCGGAACTGTTGGATAGAATGGGGGTCAATGCTGCTACGGTTGTGGCGGAGGTTGACGGGGAAATCGTTCGGCGTGAGGATTTCGGCGAGACGGAATTGCGCGGCGGGCAGACAGTCGAGCTTGTGCGGCTTATGGGTGGAGGTTGAGTTTATGGATAAATTGATAATTGCCGATAGGGAATTCGATTCGCGGCTGCTTGTCGGGACGGGTAAGTTTGCGTCGCCCGCGATAATGGCTGAGGCGTTAGAGGCGAGCGGGGCGGAGATTGTTACCGTTGCTCTTCGGCGGGTCGATATCGAGAATGAGAACGACGATACGCTGGCGGCGATTGACCGGGACAAGTATCTGCTGCTGCCCAATACTTCCGGGGCGCGGGATGCGGAGGAAGCGATTCGTTTGGCGAAGCTGGCTCGCGCGGCGACTGGGATTAACTGGCTGAAGCTGGAAGTGACGCCCGATCCTTACTACCTGCTGCCCGACCCGGTCGAGACGCTGAAGGCGGCGGAGGTTTTGGTTAAGGACGGTTTTGTTGTTCTGCCGTATATCAACGCGGATCCGATTTTGAGCAAGCGGCTGGAAGATGTGGGGACGGCGACTGTTATGCCGCTGGCGAGTCCTATCGGGTCGAATCAGGGTATCAAGACTCGCAGTGCTTTGGAGATTATCATTTCGCAGGCGCGGGTTCCCGTTGTTGTGGATGCGGGGTTGGGGCTGCCTTCTCATGCGGCTGATGCGATGGAGATGGGGGCGGATGCGGTTTTGGTTAATACTGCTATTGCGACGGCGGCGGACCCTGTTGCGATGGGCGGGGCGTTTAAGCTTGCCGTCGAGGCGGGGCGGACTGCTTTTCTTTCGGGGCCTGGCGCTGCGAGTAAAAAGGCGAGTGCTTCGAGTCCTTTGACGGGGTTCTTGAGGGATTAGGCAGAGGGGGGCGATTGTTATGGTTTTGGGAGACATGACCTGCAGTAAAACCGCAGGCTAAGTATGTGTTGGATGATATGTTCGGTAGATGGTCGTGCAGAAGACTGATATAAAAAGAATATTGGCTGAGAAGGGGCTTGACGGGGGGGCTGCGGTTTGGACCGAGCGGCTTGAGCGGGTCGGTGCGGGGGATGTTGAGAGGGCTTTGGGGCAGCCGGCAGGGGGGTATAGTTTGGATAGATTGGTTGCTCTTGTTTCTCCTGCTGCTGAGGGGTATCTTGAGGAGATGGCTCAGGCTGCGAGGCGGTTGACTGTTCAGCGGTTCGGGAGAACTGTTCGTTTGTATGCTCCGCTCTATTTATCGAACTACTGCTCGAATGGGTGCTTGTACTGCGGGTTCAACAGTGAGAGCGAATCGCGGCGGACACGGTTGAGTATCGAAGAGGCTTTGGGTGAGGCTGCGATAATCGCTTCGGAGGGGTTCCGGGATATTCTGCTCGTTAGCGGCGAGGATAGGGGGTATGTGGATGTTGATTATTTGGTGGAGTTGGCGGGGCGG
Source organism: Sedimentisphaerales bacterium (assembly GCA_041322395.1). GTDB lineage: Bacteria > Planctomycetota > Phycisphaerae > Sedimentisphaerales > Anaerobacaceae > JAFGCD01. Next base: position 92,675 of record JBGLNQ010000001.1, on the reverse strand, counting down.
CTGCGGGATAAGTTCGATTCTATTTCCGTCGAGATATATCAGATGACGGCTGAGGAATACGGGCGGCTTTTTGCGGCGGGGGTGGATGGGGTTACGCTTTATCAGGAGACATACGACCGGCGGGCATATCGGCACTACCACCGGGCTGGGCCGAAGGCTGATTATGATAATCGGCTGGCGACGCCGGATGATATCGCGGCGGCGGGAATGAGGCAGATTGGTTTGGGGACGCTGCTTGGGCTGGCGGACTGGCGGTGCGAGACGTTGGCACTGGCGAAACACGCCAATTATCTTATCAAGCGATACTGGCGGTCGCAGGTTTCGTTTTCGTTTCCTCGGCGCGCTCCTTCTCTGCAAGGTCCTTCGTAGTCCCAAGGTTCTTTCGTCTTGATTTGCTGTTGGGATCGAAGGCGGGATTTATCATGGGCATCTCTGCCTTCATTTCTCTTAACGATATATCGAGGCGGTTGCTCAGCTTGTCTCGCATTTTCGCGTTAGTGCCCGCCACGTTGTTCGGGTCATGGAACCTTTGTTTGGCCACACTATTTCTATCTCTTATACGTCCGTTCATACTTATCATACTTACTATTATGGACTTGATACACTTTGCTATCGTCTTTGTCAATCGCGTAAAAGGCCGCCTTGGGCGGTCGGCTGCTGCCGCAGCATACCTCAATAACATACCGGCGGGGCTCATCGTATTTCACGCGGCCGATATACCCGCATAAACTTTTATCCGGAAAATCCTTCTGGAAAGCCTGTCCAGCGGCTTTCAATGCTTTTTTCTTTTCCTTCCTTTTTTGAAGGAATCTTCTCATTTTGTTGCACTTGGGAGTTGAATCCGCTATTCTATTTTCGCTTTACTTCAAGTATTTCCTGGCCGTATTTCGGCAATGCGATCTTTAATTCCCCATTTATTAAATCTGAACCTTTGAAGGTTCCTAATTCTTTTTCACCAAATAATGCCGTTACCTGATACCGCTTTTGGGGAAGAACCCAGGGGATATTGACAGCGCGTTTTTCTTTGCCGCCGTTTCCTCTTATTACGACAACTGCACCTTCGCCTTTCTCATTGAGTTTACCCCACCAGTGCCAGTCGGTATCTGTCGGAGCCGGCACGCCGCTGTATTGGAAATTACGATAGACGCCGTACTGGCTTTCGAGCCTTTTAATAATATCAAATCTATTGCGATATCTTTTTATGTTCTCTTCCGTCAAAGTAGTTAAATCGCCCGAATACAACAAAGGAGCGCCCATAAGCCAACTGCAAACCTGCCTGTCCTGAACTTCAGGAGTTAAACTGCCTTTCGAGTTATAGGTTGCCGCGCCGAAGTATTCTATACACTCAAGCGGTAATCCCCTGTGCAAATAGAATCGGTTTCTTGCATTAGAACAACCTTCCAGCAACTCTTGCCTGAGCTTCTCTGGATCTGACTTGTCCGCCCAACCGCTGTCATGGCAGACACCGCTGTAATCGTTAGGGGGGATATGATATAGAACAGCGTGTTTTAGTACAGCCAAATCGCATGGAACTCCCGGGGTGCCCCAATAGATCTCATGAGTTATCTGGTTAGCTGCTTCGGGCGCCTGCCGGCGAAGGATGTCCTGCGATTCAAACAAACCCCGCAAGCCTCTCAACAAAGATTCTTTCAAACTTCTACTGTAGTGACCTTGGGCAAAATCGCCGAATTTGATATTTGTAAAATCCTGTTTGAAATATATCGCACCATAATAGTCGTGCAGAAAGGCAAGTTGATTTCCATAGTACTTGCTCCATGGACTGCTGAAACTCATGGCGACACCTGAAAGACGCCGTATTTCCGGCACGCTGGGCGCATCAGGCAAAGCCTTGATATCTTCGGAATCGCGCAGCCTGTAACAGGATACCCACAACCCCATTCTAAGGCCAAGGGAACGAACGTACTGACATGTCGATAAAAGGTCGCCGAATCTGTCGGGATCAGGTGTTATTCCAAGTCTTCCTCTTTGCCAGCCGTCATCAAGTTCAAAAAGTACAAATCCCGCTCTTGCCGCGATCTGGGCCTGCCGGCGAACAATTGCATCGGTAACATTCGGACCAAAGTTCGACCAGGTAGCCCATTGCGGCGCAGGTATCTCCACCTGAGTTGAAGCAACACCAATATGTTCTTTAAGAAACCTCTTGAAGGGTCCTTCGACAGCGCGGTCCAGGGGTATGGAACTGCCGGAGATCGTTTTAACTACATCCCCGCTGTATCCATAGATAAAGACAGGTTCAGAGGCAAAACTTTCGGCAGGCCCCAATATCCACTCAAAATGTTCCTCGTTGTATCCCATCGCACCGTTATCATTGATAATTCTGAGCGCCGAAGGTATCTCTGAAGCAAAGACAGCGCCCCTGGTCTGCTTTGAATTGCTAAAGCCGACAATGCTTGAAACAGCGCCGCGTTCAGACGGGGTAAGAAAAGTGCGGTTTAGAAATTCCTCTTTAAGCCGAATATCATCTATGACCAGATCACTCAGTTTAATCCAATTCGAGCTATTATTGTTTATTTCAACCCACTTGCGTATAACGGGATACCCGTCGTATATTTGATAAAAGATATTTATTGCGACGCCGCTAAGAGCAGCATCATTAAGTGCTCGATTCCGAATAATAAGCTGTCTAATGCCGGGCTGGGGGGTGGAGTACTGATATTTGACGAGATTGAAAACACATCCCCAGGTTTTACCTGTAAATACCCTGGGATACTGCCACTTCACTTCTTCGGCAGAGACCGAACCGCCTTCTTTTTTAATACTAAGAGCGTCAGTCGAATCAGACATAGTTGTTTCCTGTGTGACGGACCCGGCGGCTTTAGGATTTAGCCCCACAGGACAACTATTTGGCACGGCTTTTTCTATACAAAAAGACAGCTCATTTGCTGCTGCCAACATCTTTTCCCCTGCAACAGCGATACTTGTTGTGTAAACATCTCGGTCCTTGATATTAATTGTCCTCTTCAAATTCCCTGCAACAATATGGACCTGGTCACCGTCTGAATAAATTTTATAAGTATTACCGGAAGCATCGGAAGCAGAAACAACTGACGACAAACATCCACCGCCAAAAAACGCCGACAGAAATATACTATATATATGGAAACCAAATCTATGCATTGAAAACTCCTTTTTTAACCTTACATAATTAAGTACTTTCGATGCAAATTATCGGCACTTAAACCGACAAGACTCCACTATTTCATCCCAGCGCCAGTCGCGCTTCACCCATTGGGGGACTGAGCTTTCCAGCTTTGCGAGCGTCTCGCGAATCTTCTGCTTTTGATTTGGATCCCTGCAGCCGTCATCCAACAGATCAAACAGTTCCCTGCCGGTTTCAGCTTCGGGACCGAAGTAGAACGAAGCATACTCGTCAAGCACCGTCTCCACGGTTTTCTTTGAATTCCAGAACCACGAGAGGAACATCACACTTGCGATATCTGTGTTCCATCGCTCGCTGTAGGGCCAGCCGCCTTTCATCAGCTCGGAAGAGTAATCGTTCAACTCAGCCCGCAGCGACTTCCAGTACTCCTTATTAACGAGCATGCCCGGGTGGTTTCCCCACATGGAAATATCCGGGAAAACCATTAATGACGCATGAGCCTCGTTGTAGTACTTACGGTCTTGAGCGGACATGGCGGCGTACCCATGCTTCGGCGCCAAACCAACCTCAAAACCCGCAAACCATTCCGGCCTTTCTTTGGTCCAGTCCAGGCCGGCGACCAGGTTTTTCCAGTCCTTGCCGCCGAATGTCTTGTGGTTCAAGTGCCATGTATCCACCCAAATCTCAGTTTTTGGCGATATCTCATGAATCCTGTCAGCCAGTGGTTTTGCAATGCGCCAGAAGCCACGGGTCGGCCACGGTGTGCAATCCGAACAGGAACATCCGCCGGGATCCGCTGGAAACAGGTTGAAAATATCAATAGTCCCCAAAGCCTTGAAAACCTGTTCCTGCCAGGCAATCATCTGCTCAACACTCCCAGGCTTGGAAGGACACAAGTAGTGATTCGGACACCCGACAATCGGTGAAATACGCAACTTTTCCGGCGAATTCTTGTATGCGTCGTTCACAACCATGATCAAGCCTGTCTTCATTCCCATGCGCCTGGCCGTCTCGTAGAACCGTCGGTACATCGCCAGCCAGCGCTGCGCCTCCGGATCGTCGAAACTATCGAACATGCCCATCTCGAACCAGAACGCCAGCGCATTACCACCCCATAGCGCAAACTCCTCAATATAATGATCCACCTGGTCCGGCTTACCGAAAAAGTGCTTGCGCGCCCACAGGTACATGCCGCGATTCGGCATCTGCGGCACCTCGGTAATCTCAAGTGCGGGCAACTCAAGCTTGGCCTGTTTATATCGCATTTCACGCATCAGGCGTCCGACACCTGCCACAACGCCGCTGTCGCTCTGACCGATAACGTAAAGCTCCGGCTTCTGCGCATCGACCGCAATACAATATCCATCAGTACCAGGCGAAGCGATATCTTTGTGATTGGCCGAAAACGCTTTGATCTTATCATTTGATGCCACAGTACCGACCACCAACCGAAACGCGGCTTTGCTGCCTGATTTTGCCAGGCTGATACCAGTCCGATCCTTGATGCATTCGGCAAGCAATTCCGTAACCCGCTTCTCAGCCGGGCTCGCCTTGGTCCCCAGCACCACGTCCAGTTCAGTGTTGCCAACCGCTATCACTTTGTCTTGCGGGTTCTCGGCAGCGTAAACGGAAGCCGTCATACACCAGATCAGCATGCACCAACCTGCGAAACCTGACAATGTCTTCACGGGAACAGGTATTATTCTCATACTCATCTGACATTCCCCGTTGACATGGGTAAAAACACGATTTTCTTCTGCAATACCAATAATCATGTCAAAATCACCTTGAACTGTTAAATCCGATGATCATTTACGTTTCTTACTTGTTTTGGGTCTTAAGGCTGTTTTTTGTTGTGGGGCTTTCGCTGCCAGAACGCACTCCGGATTTAGTACGGTTGATATAGGAGCCTTGGTATCCTTCTGCCATTTTTTCAATCCAGCGTGAAGTTCCGCTGCCAGTTCGGGCATCGTCTTGACCAGGTTTTTCCTTTCACCGGGGTCATCTTTGAGGTTGTATAGCACAATACCGTTGTCTTCATGAAACTCGATCAATTTATAATCGCCTCTGCGCATGGAGGTCGAAGGGACTCCTCGCCAGATATAGGTCCCGCCGTCGGGAAGGTCTATACTGAATCCCCTTCTACCGGCCAGGTACAGCGGATAATGCCAGAAGATGCTGCGATCTGGGATGCTTTTCCCACTAAACAGTGGCGATATATCCGCCCCGTCAACCGGTTGAGTAGTAGGCAACTTCGCGCCAGCCAGGCTTGCAAAAGTAGGCAAAAAATCAACGCTGGTGATCGGTGTTTCGCAAATCGTTTTCGCTTTGATTGTGCCAGTCCACCGCATACAAGCCGGCACTCGCACACCTGCCTCCAGCAATGACCCCTTTTCGCCGCGCAGCGGCTCAAGTTGCGAGACTGAAGACAGCCCGCCGTTATCGCTAATGAACACGATAAGGGTATTGTCACCAAGGCCGAGTTGATCGACCTTTTGAACGATACGGCCGACTGAGGTGTCAACGGCCTCGATCATGCCGGTATAGACGGGGTTGAAATTCTGTCGTTTTCCAACTGGAATTTTCTCCAACTTTTCCTGATACTTCTTGACGACTTCGTCACGGGCACGGTGCGGCACATGGACATCCCAGTGGCAAAGGTAGAGGAAGAACGGGCCTTTCCGGTTCTCCTCGATAAACTGCAGCGAACGGTCGGCGAGCTGCTCGGCAACGTCGATATTTCCGTAGAATGAACCGCCGGGACCGCCTTTCCCGTCTGAGGAGCTGAGATCAAAGCCCTGCGTGTCATCACCGAGATGCCATTTGCCGAGACGCGCCGATGTATATCCGGCGGACTTGAGCACTTCGGGGATACAAACGAACTTCGGGTCGAGCTCATTGGTGATCCTGAACTGGGCCGCCGCCCTCTTCTCCAGTTCTTTGTCCGTTCGCCCTATGGCGGGAACGAGCAGCCGCATATATTTCGGATTGCCTTTCGATCTGCCGCCCGGCGTGTATATCTTGTGCCGCGGCGTATAAGTTCCAGACATTATACAGGCTCGCGTGGGAGAGCAGTTGGGGCCGCCGCTGTAGGCGTTCGTAAAGACCATGCCCTGTGAGGCGAGCTTGTCGATATGAGGGGTCTCGAAGAATTTCGCGCCCATAAATTCAACATCCCTCCAGCCGAGGTCGTCGGCCATGATAAAGATGATGTTGGGCCTGCCTTTCGGTTTTGGAGTTTGTTTTCCCATAGCCTGCGTTGACACAGCCAGAGAGAATGCCGCACCGGCGGAAATGCTCCGTCCCAAAAACTCGCGCCTCGATATGTTATCATTCGCCATAATATCTCCTTCGACTAACGTTTGAACTAAGACACGCGGTTTCATTATTTATGATTCTCGATAAACTCATCCACCATAATTTTCGCGACTCGCTTGCACTTATGAGTTGAATCCGCTTTTCCTGATAATACTCAAAATAATTATTTACTCAAACTGACCAAAAAGTGATTTCTTTTTTACATAGTTTTCAGACATGTGTATATGCTGACGTTTCTTTGCTGAGCAAATTTAGGTATTAGAAAATATGGAACGACCGAGGCGGCAAGCTCCTGTGTATCGCCCAAGTTAAAATGAAAACGGCGCCGACTTCATCTTCGCAGGGATGTTCGATTTCCAGGTCAGAGAAGACGTAATAATCGCAAAGAAAATTCTCGCCGGAAAACTCAACCGCAAGCGCCCCTGGTGCGCATAACTGCTCATTACTCTTCCTTATTGCCCGGCAGCAGCCCCTTTAGCCCCTCGCCGAGCTTCTTGCCGGCGTCTCCGGCGCCTTCCAGTATTTTGGCGCCTTCCTTCAGAATGACCTTGCTCTCATCGATAAGCCCGTTCAACTCACCCGAAATCCCTTTCATAAGATCGTCAGGCAGGATTCCCTTGCCCTGCTCTGCGATGCCCTGAAAAAGAGCCGAGAGGATTTTCCGGACCAATCTGGCAGTGTCCAGCTTGTTATCGCCGCCCAGGTCCGTCATCGTGATAGTCCCAAGCTTCAACGGGACAGTATCAATCTTGCCCGGTATGGGGAGCAATTTCAGCTTTACTGTCGTATTGCTGATTATCAACTCATCGATATGCAGCTTCTTGCCCTCGACCGCCGCTTCACCTTCCGTAGGCGCCTTGTCTTCACCGTCCTTTGGCATCGCCTTTAATATATCCCTGATGTTGTTTCGCAGCAGGTCTTTTTGTTCCAAAACAACCACCGCGCCGTCCAGTTTGATCTGTTTTATTTTGATAGTATCGCTCAGCAAAGACTTTATATTGACGCCCACCGAACCGTCCTTTAATTCGAGCAGGTTCTTATGCTTATAGCCTTGGGGATTCTCAACGGCAAGATCGTGCAGAGCGAGTTTTCCGCCCAGAATCGACACACCAACATTGCCGACCTTGACGCCCACCGGCAACGCAGCCGAGCCGCCCTTCTCAATCCCCAATTTAACCGCACGATCGGCGAAAAGCCCGACCAGCACCACAGCCGCAATCAGCAGGATAACAATGAGCAACGGAATAGTGATGAACAGTTTTCGTAAAATCTTCATGTTTCTAACCCCCAAATATTCAGCCTGCAATTAGTTTGTCTCGCCTATATTATAGCCGAGGCCATACCAAACTCTAAACAATACTTCAAAGAAAAATATAGAATATCTCATCAAAAAGATACGGTCAATCCTCCGAAGCAAATTTTGCCACTAAGCCCATAGGCCCCCTGCGGGGGCACTAAGACGCGAAGAAGAGATTAACCACCAATTTACACGAATTCGCACGAAAGGGAATAAACCACAGATTTCGCAGATTTTGGCACAGATTAACGCAGATTATTAGATTTAGGTGGAGGGTTTTAGACAGCTTAGTGTACTCCGTCGGACGTCATGTTCGCACAGAAAGCCTTGAGGCGAATTAAAGGGGAAAGTTGAAAAACTTGTGTCAATCCTTAGGGTTTTCCCTCCGACTCTGCAAGGTCGCGCCCGATACAGAAAAGGCTCCTGACCCCGTTTCCCCTCCCTCGTTTCCCCTCCTTGATACAATGTTTTTGTTTTGAGGGTAGATGCGAGTTTGGGGGATGGTTGCACCGTTTTGTAGGTTTGCCATCCCCCCTCTGGTGGGAGCTGCCACCCTGAGGTTTTTGTGGGTTGTTGTGTTTCGTCCTTTTCGTGGGTTACCCCCTCCCTCACGGTCGGGGCTTGTTGGGTTTGGTATTCGGGGGGGAAAAGTTTTAGGTTTTAGTGGTTAGTTTCGAATTGGGGGATTCCGACGTTGTTTGGATCCGCCTTGCTAAGTGATAGCGTACAGCGTTTAGCGTATAGCGTATAGTTTCTGCGTGTTCAGCTTGCTGCACAGCCTACCGAGTTATACGTTTTCTCGGATTATGTTTGCTCCGAGTGGGTTTAGCCTTTCTTCTATTTTTTCATAGCCTCTGTCGATGTGATATACTCTGCTGATTGTTGTGGTTCCCTCTGCCGCCATTGCTGCGAGGACCAGTGCGGCTGAGGCTCGCAGGTCCGAGGCCATTACCGGGGCTGCGATTAGTTTTTTGACGCCTGCTACTATGACCGTTGGGCCTTCTTTTCTCAGGTTCGCGGCCATTCTGTTTAGCTCGGCCATGTGCATGTATCTGTCGGGGAAGATTTTTTCGATAATCACGCTGTTGCCGTCGGCAAGCGACAGGAGCGCCATAAACTGCGCCTGCAAATCGGTTGGGAAGCCCGGATACGGCTGCGTTGTTATATCGGCAGTCTTGAGCGGGCCGGGCAAAGCCACGGTGCAGCCGTCGCCGGCAGGCTCGACCGTTACGCCTATCCCCCGCAATTTGTGGACGACCGCCATCATATCGTCGAGGCGACAGTTTTGGACCTGCAGCTCGCTCGCAGTTATGGCAGCGGCGACCATGAACGTGCCGGCCTCGATTCGGTCCGGAATTACGTTGTATTCGACGCCGTTTAGCCCGCTGACTCCCTCGATAGTGAGGCGAGGCGAGCCGATACCGCTGATCTTCGCGCCCATTTTGTTGAGGCAGTTGGCCAAATCGGCAATCTCCGGCTCGCAGGCGGCCGATTCGATGACGGTTCGCCCCTTTGCCAGCGTGGCCGCCATCAGGACATTCGCCGTGCCCAATACGGTCGAGCCGAACGGGCCGCCTAAGAAGATATCGGCGCCTCTAAGGCCTCTCGGCGACTCGGCGATGATATACCCGTTCTTTAGACGGATTTTTGCGCCGAGCGCCTCCAATCCGCGCAAGTGCAGGTTGACGGGCCTGTCGCCAATCGCGCATCCGCCCGGCATTGAGACCTCCGCCCGCCCGCAACGCGCCAGCAGTGGCCCCAATATGCATATACTCGCCCGCATCTTGCGAACGATCTCATATTCGCCGACCGGATTATCTATCACGGTCGAATCTATCGAGATATCACCGCTCGGCTCCCTGGCGACCTTGCAGCCCAATTCGCCCAACAATTCGCCGCAAACTGAAATATCCAAAAGGTGGGGCACGGATTTGAGGATTGTCTTGCCGGGCGCCAGAATCGCAGCGGCCATTATCGGCAGCGCAGCATTCTTGGAGCCGTTTACTCGAACGCCGCCCGAAAGCCGGACCGGTCCTTCAATGTGAAATACATCCATATTCTATTTTCCTTGAAAAGTCGGCCCTTATTTGCAATACTGAGACCTGCGTCAAAAGTGGAAAACAACAAATACGATCTTCGTTTTTATCCCCTCCCTTACGGTTGGGGCTTGTAACCTGGACTTTTGACGCAGGCGTTAATACTCTGCAAAATCCTGGCTTATTATGACTAATGTAATACAAGAAGGCCCCGGCTTCAAGGTCGCCATTAGATTATATCAATGAATATTTCCAATATTATCTCCTTCGTGGCTTCTCAAGGCGGCCCATTGCGGATACTCTGCACAATCGAACCGCTCAGGCAGCTTATCGAGACCATATCGATAGCTCAAGTCATCGCCGCAGCAGGCCTTGTATTATTCGCAATTTGGATTGTCAAGACATCCTGGGGCTCCAAGGCCCTGGTCGATTCGCCCCCTCGACCCAATACTATGCCCCCATACCTGCCGCTCGCCGTGTTGTTTGTCTGGTTTATGTCCGTCCCTCTGGTCGTCTCGGCCGCCAATAAGCTAATGCCTGATTTGCCCGAATGGCAGGAAGCCGGCCTGAGAAACCTTGTCTATTGCCTCTCCGGAATCACCATCGGCGCAGCGATCATATTCCTTGCAAAGCACTTTTTCTCGGGTGGCTTGAAGGGTTTCGGGCTGGATATCAGAAGCATTGGCAGGGATTTTCCCGCAGCAATCATGAATCTGCTGTGCGTCTGGCCGCTCGTAATGGCCGCGATGCTGCTGACAATATGGTTCGGAAAGATGATCTGGGGACCCGATTTCGAGATGGCCCAGCACGACGAGCTCAAGTTGATAAGTGAGCATTCTCAATGGTCGCTTCGAGTGCTCGTTTTCATCGTCGCCGCAATCGTCGCGCCCGTTCTCGAAGAGTTGCTTTTTCGAGGCATCTTTCAGACGGTTATACGCACCTTTCTTGCCGATTTGAAGCACCCGCAGCCTGCATGGCTTTCGATTGGGGCAAGTTCGGCGCTGTTCGCCGCGGCACACGCCGACGCGGGTCACTGGCCGGCGCTGTTTGTGCTCTCGATCTGTATGGGTTATTCTTATGAGAAGAGCGGGTCGCTGTTTCGCCCCATCCTGATACACGCAATGTTCAACGGAATGAACGTATTGGCAGTCCTAATGAGTTGACTCAAAGGATGAGGGAACATCACTTTTTGCTGCCGTGTATCTGCTTGTAGAAGATTGGATTTATTGCGTGGGCTTTTCCGTAATCTTCTTCATTTCCTCTTCGGTGAATTTACTATTGGCAATAGGTCCGGGCTTCCAGGATTGCTCGAACTTGCCTGGCTTGGGCTTTCTTACGCGAATTACAAGAATCTCTTCATCGTTTTTCTTCTCGATCTTTCCGCCGGCCCGCACGACCGCCTCGCGGACCAGTTTTTCGTTAACCTCGATCAACGTCGGGAAGTTATAAGGGGTATGGCTGAACTTTCCTTCTGGATTCAAGGCGGATTTGAACTTATCGGGCAGCTTCTTGAAACCTATAGTCGTGAACAGCACGCCGCCCGAGTTGGCCGGGTTGCAGTCGGAATCCTGGCCGCAGCGAGTCGATATGACAATCGTTTTATCCGGGTCGCCCTGGCCGTAGAGCAGCCCCATCACGATATAGGCGGCATTGATTTTGGCGTCGATATTGAAGTCGCCCTTGTTGCAGGAGTAGCGCCGATAGTCGGGATTATCCTGGTATTTGTCCTCGATGAACTGCCAGGTCCTTTGCCAATCGTCCGGATACTTCTTATGCCAATCGAGCACATCTTCGATGCACTCGGCGAACTGGCTTTTCTTTGGGACGCATTTGAGGCCGGCCTTGACAATTTTGACCATATCCTCTTCGAAAAACGCCTCGGCGTACATTCCTCCGACAAACTGGCCGCCGCAGAGGCCGTCGCCGTAATTCATCAGCCGACCGAACTTCTCTCCCAATTCGATAACCAGATTGGGCATTCCCGGTGCAATAAGACCGGCGTAATCGGACTCTATCTGGTAGTCGATATCGTCGGCGTGCTTGTTGAACTTGGGATGGCCCGAGTCGGGCGGTGCGATGCCTTTTCGCAGATTGTCCCGGCCGAAACGGTTGGCGTGCCACAGCTTATAGCCGCTGTTGGCGAAATCGATGCCCGCCTGACGAATCGAGACGTCCATACCGTACAGCTCCAGCGACCTAAGAAACGTCATCTCGACGTAAATATCGTCCTGACTAAACTGATTGATCATATCGGGCTTCCATTCGGGCATCTTATCTTCCGGAATAATCTTGCCCTTCCACTTAAACTCCGTGGGGCCACCCCAACCGACGCCGGCCATCTGGCCTATCCAGCCGCCCTTCATCTTATCGACATAGTCCTCAACACTAATGCGCCGATAATTCGCAGCAAACGCACCCTGCACCGAAAAGCAGCAAACAACAACCAGCCCCAGACAAACCGGCATAACCAGATTCTTCACCCTCGAAACGCGCATACTCCCACTCCTTATCAAAAGTCCATATCATATCCGTAGAATGTGTCCCGATTCATCCGGATTGCACACGCCGAAACTATAATAATTCTTCGTGCCTTGACGCCTTAGCGGCTATCAGAAAAGACAGCGTGCTCACCTCAAAACGGCTTAGCCGTTCCACTCTTCAATCTGCTTTTTAATTTTCTCCGGGTCCCATTTATCGGGCTTCGGATAATCCTGGTCTGCCTCAAGCTCGGCGATAGTGGGCGTCTGCGAGGGGACGCCGTTTTCAGGCACATCAAGCCCGCTAATCCAGACCAGTGCATTAAGCACTATCTTGCGATAATCATCATGCGCCCAGTTATGATGCCAGTGCCCGCCTGTGAAGCCGAATCCGCGTCCTCCGTCCGGCCTTTCATATACCCAGGCAACATGCTCTGGCATACCCTTGCGTGCGAAAACCGTTGGGTTGGCGCCGTGGGCATCATTGCCTTTTCTGCGGGTGCTGTCGGGCGGAATAGCCGTCAGAACGGGAGTCACTCCTTTCATATTCTCCGGGAAACGCATGTGGTAATACCACTCGTCGTCAATCGCAAAAGGCTTAATGCCTCGCGTAACCTGGTGGTTGGGGAACTTTTTGAACTCGGCCTTCCAGTGCGGATTGACCGACCAGAAAGTCTCGAAGTATCCGCCGGTCCAGTTGAGCATCGAATCGCCCGGCCTGCCCTTGGGAATCTCCACCCCGTAGTGCAGGCATGCAATGCCCATGCCCTTCTTGGCCATCGCATCCATTTCGTCGAGATGCGGCATAGCTACATGCCCGCCTTCGCCGTCGCAGAAGATACTGACCGCATCGGCGTTATCGAAGGCAGTCGGGTCTTTAGGCCAGCCGTTGTCATAAGTGGCCGCAAAGATGCCGGGAACATTCTCGTTGAGCCATTTGGCCAGCAGGAGGTTCCCTGCCTTGTGCTCGTGAGCATCGTAGCCGTGGCTGCGTGGTCCCGCCACCAGGACAATTTTCTTCCTATCGGCCATCTTCAACCTCTTAAGCTGAATATCCTTGAACTCAATCTTCATAGGCGGCCCGGCGTGCAGTTGAAGAGCCAAGACGCCGGAAAACTCACGGTCCTTCTTATCGTTATCGATTACCTCAGCCGTAACCTTGCCGTTGAGCTTCAAAGTTATATGATTGCCCTTCGCGATGACCTCGTATTCGTTCCAACCGTCCTTATTCACAATGCTCATCATCGCCTTGCCGTCGCCGTCGGCGAAGGAAGCGGTATTCTTCTTGCCGTCGGCGGCGATGGTGGTCTTCTGCCCACGCGCGGCGAGCATCCCCCGGCCTCGCTCGTCGAAGAGAGCCCCGACCCATGTGCCGCCCCGGTCGATATCAGCCTGATACCCGCTAACGAAGCCTTCTTTGTGGAACTGGCTTCTAATCTGGATACCGGAATTGGCGCTGTCGGTCCCGCTGATGCGGTATTCGAGCTTCAGATCGAAATCGTCCAGTTCGCCCAATTGCCACACCAGGAACTGATTGCCCTTGGCAGGATTATCAGGTGTGGTCAACCCGACAATAGCCCCGTCGGCCACGGACCAGTGGCTCATCTCGGACGCCTTCCAGCCGTCGAGCGTCTTGCCGTCGAAGATGGGCTTAAACCCGCCCTCGTCCGCGACAGCAGAACCCGCCGCCATGCAAACAACAATCAATGCAATCAAAACAAATTTTCGAGTAAACATAATATAGCTCCTTTCATTTCAAATTCACCACGACGAACACGAAGTTAAAATTAAAAAAATATACCTTCGTGCACTTCGTGGTTAGTGAACCGTTACGCATAGTATTTCTCTTTCATAAAGAGTGAGCTAAAGTGAGCTTACACACAACCTTAGGCACTTTAGTCACTCTAAACTTTAGGCACTTGCATCCCACTGATCCCTGATAAACTTAATTCCTTCGGTATATACCGACTCGCGGGTGGGGAAGAAATCCCGCCAAACGCGGGTCGCCGCCGCCAGATCGGGCAGCGCCCGGCCGAAAGCCTCAATCACGAGCCATTTGTCATACCCGCTCGAACGAATAGCGTTAAACGTCCCGGACCAGTCGATGTGGCCCTTTCCCGGCGTGCCGCGGTCGTTTTCGCTGATGTGGATATGGTTGATGGCGTCGCTGTACTTCGTGATAACGCCGACCGGGTCTTGCTCTTCGATATTCGCGTGGAACGTGTCGTACAGAACGCCGACGTTCGGATGGTCAACGCGCTTGACGTAGTTGGCCGCATCCGCCATCGTATTCAAAAAGTAGCACTCGAAGCGATTGAGAAACTCAACGCTCAAAGCGACATTGCCCGCAGCGGCCTCGCCGGCCACCTGCTTATGCACATCGGCGGCGCGCTGCTTCTCATCTTCGGTCGGCCCCTCACCGGTGAAAACGCCTAAAGGCTGATAGAACGGCCCGCAAAGAACATCCGAACCCAGCGCCGCCGAGCACTCAATAGCCCACCTAAGATAATCAACCGACGCGGCCCGGCGCTTCGGGTTACTGCTGATAGGATTATGCTCCTCATTCGGAATAACCGTAACCGAGGTGCAGCCCAAACCGTTATCCTTGATCGCCTTGCCGACCTTCTCAAACTCGGCAACTTCACCGCCAAAAACAGGTATCTCCACGCCGTCGAAACCGACCTTCTTGAGCGCCTCCAACATCGGCAGGTCCTCATCGGTAACGTGACCCGTCCACAACAACATGTTGAATCCGACTTTCATTACACTTTCCCCTTAATACATAAACGTTAAGGCTTCTGCAAAATTGCAGGTTAGGCCTGCCTAACAAAAGAAAAAAACGTTTCTTGATTTTTTCTTTTTAACGGCAACGCCGACGGCTTAGTCTATCACCTCTGCGTTTGATTATTCAACTGAAATTTTCAAGTCCGCAAGGGTCTTACGCAGCCACTTGAGCGATTGCTCGATCATCGGGCCTCCCTGGCCCTCGCATTCCATACTCAATGTGCCGTCAAAGCCCCTATCTCGCAGCATCTCCAGGCACTTGCGGATATTCGGTGCATTGACCCCGCTGCCGATTGCACACTGGCTAACCGCGATTCCCGTCTGATTCCCACGGACCGCGGCGGCCAGCGATTCGGAAACGTCCTTTACATGAACGTGGTTGACCCGGTCGATAAAGCGTTTGCAAAATGCAGCCGGATCCTGCCCCGCGATAAACGTATTGCCCGTATCCAAATTCATCCTCAGATACCTGCTGTCGCAAAAGTCCAGCATCTTCGCCATCATATCCGGCTTAGTCGTGAAATACCCGTGCACCTCGATGTTTATGTATATCTCGTACGCCTCGGCGACCTCGATGATTTGTCCGTAGCTGCGCTTCATCAGTTCCATGGCCTCGTCGTCGGAAAGCCCCTCCGGCTTGTGCAGGCCGTCGGTTGTCGCAACACGCTTGCACCCGGCCAGTTTCGCCCAGGGGATCGACTTGAGAACATAAGGCACGCCGTACAACGGCCCATCCTTACCCGATAGCGGAAATGCCGCGTCAATCTGCGAGAATCGCACGCCGTAATTCTCCATCTTCCTCCGCAATAAAAGCGGATCCTCGTACAACGCAACGTGCGGCTGATACCCCAGGCCGTGAATCCAACTGGCCCCGTCAATCACGCCGCACTCGATGCGGTGAACGTCGTTCTTCTGCGCCCATTCGAGGCATTTCTCGAAGCTGAAATACGCTGAGTTAAATGCGTCCGTATGAAAACCTATTCTCATTCTGGCGTTCTCCTTACTTTTATTCGCGCTGCCGGCCAATGCCGACCCGGCCACCGCCGCCGAAGCAACAACAAACTCGCGCCGTGTAATATGGCCATCGTTCATAAGCTATTTAGCGTCCTTTCCTATGCCGTTCGATTTTGGTTATTCCAAAGGCTCCAATCCCGCAGCCCACGCGCAGGCATTACGAAAGAGCCGTTTCACATCCGGACTCGCAAAGGCCTGAACATCGTGCCCGAGCACGCTATGAAAAACCCGCCCCTTGCCGTAGTCCAGTACAAACGCCATCGGATAATCCTTCCCGTCAACCTTAGAACGCGCCTCGGCTAAAACCTCGATAGGAGTCTTACCCGTCAAACATGTATAAAGCTCATCCACAGTCTCAAACTCTTTGAGACCTTTCATAACCGGGTGCCGAGCATCTGTGATTTTGACGGTGAATTTGCCATGCGGGTCGTGCGCTCGCATCTTCGGCTCCCACACTCGCCCCGCCAGCTCAACGAACTCGGGCCACTCCTGAAACGCCCCGCAGGCGAAGTGAACCAGGACCAAGCCCTTGCCGTCGGCGATAACTCGCTTGAGATTCGCCCTCGCCGCCGGGCCGGGATCGGGAACCTCCCAATTCATAAAGTGCAGCACGATAACATCGTAGTCGCCAAGGTCATCGCCGGCCAAGTCGCCCGGTTTCTCGGTTATGGTCACATCCAATCGCTCATCGGCCGCTATAGCCTCAGCCAAAACCGGCGCCGTCTGTTTCCACTTATGCCCCGGATGATCGATGCCGGTGATAATCAGCACTTTTGCGGTCTGTCTCGTCGCCGTGTCCTCGGCGGACCGCCCTTCCTGCCTCGTTCCACAGCCGGCCAAAAACACACAGATTGCCGCCAAACGTATTGCATAATTCATTATCAAACTCCTTTGGTAATGGGTTTTCCGGCCAAAACGGCACAAACAGGCCGCCGACCGTCAAAACTATCTTTCATCGTCCCAATAATTTTACACCCCCGATTAACTCCCGTCAAACCCTATCTCACGCCCCGATAACCGCGATTCCGGGGCGAAACCGGCATTTTTGGACAAAAATCGCACTCCAGCCGCGGCAGATAAATTCTTCCCAAAGCCGATAATACAGAGAATTTACTGGACACGCCAACTTTCAGAGTGTATAATACTATGTGTTACTATACTATTGGGTATTAGGTGTGTTCCGGTATTGCGAAGGCGTGGTAAGTTGTGTAGCTTGCCCTTTGGAGATAAACTGGTATGGCAGGAATGTTTTGTTCGATAGAAGAAGCCGCCCAAAGACTTGGCAGGACGGCAGAAGATATTAAAGAGATGATCAAGTTGGGCGTGTTCCGGGAGTTTCGCGACGGCCCAAATCTGCTGTTGAAAGTTGATGAAATCGAAGATGCAGCCAGGCGGGAAGGCATAGAATTGCCGATCGGGTCGCCCGCAGATGAGGTGCAAGCGCCCCCGCCGCTGGCGACAATACCCATCACCCTGAAGACAAGACCTGAGGAGGTTGAAATGGAAGAACCTGAAATTCCGGATTTGGATTCGCTCGAACCATCCGCATTGGACGACGCGGATCTCGACATCCCCGAACTGGACTCGCTCAAAGACGACATGCCTGATTTGGAATTGCCCGAATTAGCGGCGGTCGGATCCGAAAGCGAAATACCCGTCCTCGCAGCCGACGAGTTGTTGTCGGCGGCCAAAGAACCGCCTGTCGAGAAACCAAAGACAAAAGCCAAGAAAATAAGAATGCCTAAGCCCAAAAAACAACCCAGGCCCAGACCTGTAAAGGTGGGGGCAAGCACCGCGCCGGGGCTATCCTTCGGCGAATGGTTCGTCCGCGGACTAAGAGACGACAGCCTCGCTGCCATATTTGTGCTGGTTATACTGCTCGGCCTCGTGGTCGCAACATGTATAGCGATAGGATACGGAGCAAACTACGCAGTAGAAAACCTGCTCTGATTACGAACTAAGACAATAAGCTCCAGGCTCCAAAAAGCACTTAACACAAGGCATGCACCGAACGTCCGGCATTCTCGTTTGCGCGCCCATTGCAGGCTTCCCATCACAAAACAACGTCCCTCCTCCCTCAAAATGCTCCCTCCCGGCGACGAGTTCTCATACCGGGCGAAAGCACGACTAAAAGGAATACTACCAGACGAGACAGAAGCAAGAACAAGAACCGTAAGAGCAGTAAACATAATCGCAAGACATTGAGCGAAACTAACAGCCCGCAATCACGTTTCCAGCAGCCTCGCCGGGTTCGAATATATGTGCCTTGGCCGTATGGATATGCGCCTGCGCAGCATCCCCTGGCTTAATCGCAATGTGGGGGGCGATGGTTGTTGTCAATTCCAGGTCGTCTTCGGTTTCCAGAATGACCTCCGTGCGGTCTCCCAACGGCTCAACGACCCGCACGCGGCAATCAAGCGTATTCTCTTTCGAATTCGCAAAGGCCTTCAGCGATATATGCTCCGGCCTAAGGCCAAGCACCATCGGCTTGCCGTTGTAGCGGCGCAGCTTGCCAACGCAATCGTCCGCCAGCAAAATATTATTACCGCCCGCAAGGAAATACGCATGATTAGCTCTCAATTCGATTCTTCCCTCGAAAAAATTCATAGCCGGCGAACCGACAAACCCCGCAACGAATCTATTTATCGGACGGTCGTAAACCTCCATCGGCGGAGCAATCTGCTGAACCACCCCTCGGTTCATCACGCAGATACGTCCGCCCAACGTCATCGCCTCGGTCTGATCGTGCGTAACATAAATGCACGTCGTCTCCAGCCTGCGATGCAGAGTCTTAAGCTCGGCCCTGGTCGTCGCGCGGAGTTTCGCATCGAGATTGCTCAGAGGCTCATCGAAAAGAAAGACCTTAGGCTTACGCACAATAGCCCGCCCCAGGGCCACACGCTGACGCTGGCCTCCCGACAGCTCCTTCGGCTTGCGAGCGAGCAGCCCCTCGATACCCAGCATCTTAGCCGTATCTTCAACCGCCGATTCGATCCTATCCCTCGGCGTACGGCGAACCTTCAGGCTAAACGCCATATTCTCATAAACCGTCATGTGCGGATACAAGGCGTAGTTCTGAAACACCATCGCAACATCGCGATTCTCAGGCGCCGCATCGTTGACAACGTCGCCGCCGATTTTTATCGTTCCAGCCGTAACATCCTCAAGCCCGGCGATCATCCGCAAAATCGTAGTCTTCCCGCACCCCGAAGGCCCTACAATCACCATGAACTCTCTGTCCTCGACCTCAATATCCAAATCGCTGACAGCGACGACCCCGCCATCAAAGACCTTGCTCACATTTTCCAACAACACACTCGCCATAAACAAACGCCGACAAAACCCTATTCCGCCCAGTTCCTTCTCAGCAGAGAATCGACCGCAATTGTCGCACCAACACACATAATATTCAACGACAAATCCGGCCCCTCCGGAAAATCGGAGAACCTGGTTGGCAATAAGCAAAGCCCTTCAGTTCGATGTCATTTAAGGTGATTAGTCATTATTCTCGGCCATAATAGAGAAGGGCTGCTGGTTTCACCCGGCAGCCCCAATCAAACCTCCATCCATGGAAAGTTCGCAAAATTATGGGCGGCCTTGCATAATGCATCAAGCATTCATGAGCCGGCAATGGCGCAAAGCCGCCGTGCGGAGAAAAACCTGGGAGAATCCTCGCATGCTTTTCACCACACCTTACAGCCGAATACCATACATCATCAAGAACCGTTTGTCAAGAGAAAAGTCCGGTAAAAGGCCCACTTTTTGATGTGAAACACAACATCTGTGCCAACAACAAGTTAGCTCAGCTCGGCCGACCGTCTAACCGGCAATTGCAGCCTGTGCTGCGAAAAAACTCGCCCAAAGGCTACTTTTTTTTCTTGCTCTTCTCGACTTTCCTGAAGATCACCACATTTTCAACCGGCTCGAAAGAAAGGGGCCTAAGCTTAGTCGGATCGTCCGGCCCGATTATCTTGAATCGCTCGTCATCCAGGAACTCGATAATGCACTTGGTCGTCTTGCCGTCCCATGTAACATCAAGGCGGATAGGCGTCTTCGTGTAGTCGATGATATACTCGCCCGGATAGACCCCTTTGGGCGTGGTAACCTGCGCCTTGCCCTTGCCTTTAAATTCCACGGAATACCCTTCCTCGCCGGGCGTAGTTGCATTCCATGTGCCTATGTGCGTTTTTCTCGCCGATGAACAAGAGCAAAGAATCAACGCAAGCGGCAATATAATTGCTATTCTCTTCATATGTTCGACTCCATTTCGTTGAATCACCCGCCACGTTAATATTGCATTGAAACCGACAAACGCCCTGCACCACCCCTTTCATCGCAGACAATTTACCCAGCAACGCCAAACCTGTCAAGAACCTTCCGGGGGACGTAGCGCTTCTTTTCCAATTTGGCGACGGCGCAGCCGCACCTACTTGAAAAGTAGGCAAGGATCGAGTTGGGCGGATTTGGATCAATCCGAGGGGTAGATTTCCAATCCGTCGGAGCCGGTTTGAAAATGGCATGGCGCAGTTTGGCGTGCGCAGGGCGAACAGTTCCTGCTTGAAAAGTAGGCAAGGATCGAGGGACGCCAAGCGTCCTTCTTACGTTTGCGACCTTCAGCGTGGCCTGCCCGGTATTTCTGAACTTGAATTCGCACGCATTCTTCGTACTCAACCCAACCTGGCCCAGATCGCAGATTGTACTCTCAAAAGAAATGCTCGGTGAAGGATTCTCCTTTTCACCGCGAGTTGCATCCGCCGGCTTACCGGCCATAGCGCCTTCAATGCCGGCGACGACATGATTACATGGTCAGGTCAAGCGGTAACAATGGATCCGAACGTTGTTAATAACGATACCAATGAGCCGCAGGGGACCTTGACCTACGCCTGGACTGCCGAACCTAACGGTATCGGCGACCCTGACGTTGATGTTGCAATCACTGACGCTGATACGGAAAATGCATCTGTTACGATTACCAAAACCGCCCCTACCGGCGATGCGATTGTCATTACGATGACACTTGCCGTTACCCTCGAAGGTAAGGACGCTGTAACAGATTCCATGAGGATTGACGTCTATGACGATGCCTGTCTGGCGGCGAAAGCCGTGGGTGTGGCGGTGATTGATCCTACTGATTTGGACGAGAATTGTATTACAAACTTTGCAGATTTTGCTGTAATGGCCGCAACATGGCTTGATGATTATGCATTAACAGGACCGGTTGCTGAATAATGTAGTTATTATTTCTCGCCCCGCCCGGGAAAAGTCTCAGGCGGGCGATAACTTACCGTATGAATTTGTATTAGCCGCTAAGGCACGAAGAAAAAAATATAAGAAACTTAGTGACTTGGTGGCTTAGTGGCAAGAAAAACAATTTAACAGGAGCATATGATAGTTACGCACTAAAAAGTTGTGCTAAGCAAGCACAGAATTCGATTTTATTTTTTGAAGGAGGCCTATTATGTCTCAAAAATTGATTTATTTAATTTCTTTTGTCTTCGTGCTGGGCATGACGCCAGGCGTGGCGAATGCAGGCCTGGTGGCACACTGGCCGTTTGACGAGGGCACAGGCGATGTAGCCTACGACGTCATCGGCGACAACGACGGGCAAATTATCGGTTGCACGTGGGTTACGCCGGGCAAAGTAGGTGCTGCGGCAATTGAGGGCTCGGGTGCTGACGAGGTGAACTGTGGCGCCGGGCCGACGCCCGCCACTGAAGATCTGACCTTAGCCTGGTGGATGGTGGACAACGATGCCAGTTACGGCACCATTATGGACAAGTCGGTCACCGATAGCGGATACGGTTATAATATCCTCGTGCGACCCGATACGGAGGACAGCCCTCTGCGGTTTCGGATAGGAGGGTGGCAGAGCTACGGCGGCTGGGGCGAAGAGTGTCGTCTTCCGCAGGGGGCATATAGCGACGGCGAGTGGGTGCACGTCGTGTGCACGTATGACAGTGCTACCGATACCGCGACGATTTACATTAATGGACAAGTAGCGGAAAACGGCGATTACAATCCCAAGACCGGTATTGCCGGCCCAACCGGTTATTGTGAAGGGGTGAACAACCCCGATACACCCCTTTACATCCGTGGTGGCGAGGAAACTTTTAACGGGATAATGGACGAGGTTGCCATCTGGGACAATGCATTGACGGCCGAGGAGGTGCTTGAGGTCTACAACTCCGGAGTTCCTCCTCTTGATGCGAATCTTCCTGATGTGGATGTCGGCGTGGACATGGTTACCTGGTCGGGTCAGGCGGTAGCATTGGATGCGAACGTTGTTAATAACGATACCACTATTCCACAGGGGATCTTGACATATCTCTGGACTGCCGAGCCTAACGGTATCGGCGATCCTAACCTTGATGTTGCAATCACAGGCGCTAACCAAGAAGATGCATCGGTTACGATTACCAAAACCGCCCCTACCGGCGATGCGACTGTCGTTACGATGACACTTGCCGTTACCCTTCCAGGTAAGGACCCTGTGAAAGATTCCATGACGATTGACGTCTATGATGACGCATGTCTGGCGGCGAAAACCGTGGGTGGGGCGGTGATTGATCCAACTGATTTGGACGAGAATTGTATTACAAACTTTGCAGATTTCGCTGTAATGGCCACAACATGGCTTGATGATTATACGTTAACAGAAGCGGTTGCTAAATAACTCAAACTGACCTATCGGTCGGTTCGAGAATGCAAAAATCAAAGATTAAAGTGCAAAATTGCGGTTTCTGCCCGTCTAAAGCCGGATTTGCAACCTTGTGGCCGAAGCTGTTTTACGCAAAAGAATCTAAACGGACACACCCGTTGGCCGCTCTTACTTCATTTAACAGGAGCGATCGCGCCGTCCCGCCCCCCATTCACAGAACAGCCTGATCATACCACAGCGAAAAACGAATTTCAATCACTTGTGGACTTTTTTGCTCCCTCCGAATAATGGCTAAGTGCCCAAAGCCCGTTGCAGAGGCTGAGCTCCTGGAGCCGGCCTACTCATTTCCCGGATGAGCCGCGTTTCTGCAGAATTTCGCTTGATATGAGACTTGGCAAAATCGCAGAGGGAAATAAAAAAACCTCCGAATTACGGAGGTAAAAAAGGGAACAGGGCTGAGGTGCGGAGGGAGAGGAAAAAGCGAGATATCCCCAGCCCTGTTATTTGCTTAAATCGAGCTAAACAGCTAAAAAATTAAAAGACCAAATCGTCTCGAGAAAAATATACACCCGGACAAACAAGACCCGCATTCTACAGGCTAACTAATATAATACCAGATTCGGCAATCGCTGTCAAGTCAAATATAAAATATTTTTTCGGCCGGGGGAATTATTTTTCGCCTATCCGTTTCACTTCAGGGCCTAAACCCTTTGACATTCAGGCCCAATTTGCGTATAATTGGAACGCCCTCAATTATTTCGAGAATCCGCAAATGAAACGATACGGGTTAGAAACCGCAGGATGGGCTTTAGCCCATGCTGCCCTTCTCACGCGTGGCCTGCCTCTGGCGATAGCCATATTCGCCGTTTTGGTCGGTTTGTGCAATGCCGGCACTATTGATCTCGGCGATTCGATGCGAGAATTGGCCGAAGCCGAATGGATAAGGCCCGATAATCACGCCAGAGGCAAGTATTTATCCTGCCACGACAGGGTTTTTCCTAAGTCGAAACCCTAAAAAACCTCAGTAACGCCCCTTATTGCCAGCCCGGCTCGGAACGCCGCTATTTCGATTTGATAAGTCCGGCACTTACGCCGATAGAAATCTTCGGAACTGCTCCGTAAGGGCGGTGATATGAAAAATCTATCTCAAGAAAATTCTTCCAGGCCGGTGCAAATGCTGACATTGTTCAAATCAAAGAAGAAAACCGGGAGGGCGAGGATACTCATCGTCGATGACGATGCGACTCTGGTCAGAATAATCGAACGTCGATTCGAACACTGCGGATGGGAAGTTACCAGCGCCTCCGACGGCGCCGAAGGACTCGATAAAGCCATAACTCGGACACCCGATCTGATAATACTCGATATTCTTATGCCCGTTATGACCGGCCATGAGATGCTCGAAAGACTAAGAAGAAATCCGAAAACAAAGGATATGCCTGTGATAATGTGCACCGCACGCAGCGACGTCCAGGACATCGCCACGGCTTCATCGTACAATATTTCCGACTATGTAACCAAACCGTTCGATTGCACAGAGTTGATCGAGAGAATTGAAACCGCGCTGGCCAAAAAATGCCCGCAGTAAAAGCCCATCGAATCCAAATCGCGAATTCGATGGATAAGTGTTGTTTCGGAGATAAACCATGACAAACAGCAACTCCAGAAATACTGAAACCGACGCTGATACGGCAGTGCTCGAAAGAACAGCCCCAACAAAGGCAAGGCACATCGCAAAATGCGGCGTCCTTACCGTTAGAAGGGAGAAATCCGTATATGAAGCCGTCGCGATGATGGTCAAAAACCACGTCAGCGGCCTGCCCGTTGTCGATGACTCCGGGATAGTCGGCATCATCTCCGAGAAGGACGTGCTTAGATTGCTATATGATCTCGAATTTGTCCAGGGAGCCGTCGAGGACTACATGACCACCGATATCGTCACCTTCGACGAAGACGACAACCTATCCGATATCTGCGACTGCCTGGCCGAAAATCATTTTAGAAGGGTGCCCATACTGTATGAGGGGCAGCTCGCAGGCATTATCAGCAGAGCCGACATTATAAGAACCTGCAATCTAACGTTTAGATCGCACATGCTTGCTAAGCAACGTGACCGCCTTGAAACAGGCCCGCTTGCCAACGACGTTATGAACTGGGGCCTGCTAACCGTCACAAGGCAAACCCCGATATACGAAGCGATGGAAATGCTCGCAACAATGAATGTCACAGGCCTGCCGGTTGTCGATGACAACATGAATCTCGTGGGAGTCATAACGGAAAAGGATATGCTCAGGCTGCTCAAGGATCCGAATTCCAGGTCCGGAAACACAGAGGAATTCATGACAGAAGAAGTGGTTAGCTTCAATCACGATGACAGCCTCTTCGATATATGCGATTGCCTCATCAATAACAATTTCAGAAGAGTCCCCATCCTAAATCGGGGCAAGGTCGTGGGCATCGTCAGCAGGGCGGACATAATAGTCTATATCCTGAAAAATAAGTCGGTAATCTTCGGACGCAGACGCACGGACTTGGCTAAATAGTATCTGGCGCCAAAAGCAACAGATACTATTCAGCCCCGCGTTCTACGCGGGGTTTTGACCGTTCTTATGCGAATCCATCAATGCCGACCGTGGTTATCCATCCGAGCTAAATGCCTCAAAAAATACCGTCTCAGCCTGATTTTTGTGCTTCAATTCTCAGCAAAGAACCGATATAATCAGTATCTGTTGCCAAAAGCAACAGATACTATTTAGCCCCGCGTTGTACGCGGGGTTTTGACTGAATATCGAGTTGGAATCGCCGGTGCGTCTTAAAACCTCCCCCGGCCGAAAATACTGCAATGCCTTATCTTAAGGATGGAAAAATGAGAACAATAATTCTTGCACTGTTGATAATCCTGCTCGTATCGATCTTGGCCCTGCCAGGCTGCAAAGGCGAAAAACCGACGCCAGACGCCAACGAGACCCAAGCCCCACAACCCGAACAGCCAAAGCAGCCCGAGCAGCCCGAACAGCCAAAGCAGCCGGAAGATATTGCCGCCGCCGAGAAGGCCGCCGTAGAAGCCGCCGAGGCTTGGCTGAATATCATTGACTCCGGAGAATATGTAAAAAGCAGAGACGAAGCAGCCACATACTTCCGAAATACTGTTACGAAAGAACAGTGGGAGGCCTCGCTCGAACCCATTAGAAAACGTCTCGGCAAGTTGGTCTCTCGAAAAGTCCTCTCGAAAACGTACATGACCGACATTCCAAACGCCCCGCCCGGAAAATACGTCATTATCCAGTTTCAAACAGGATTCCAGAACAGAACCGCCGCCATAGAGACAGTAACACCGATGCTCGAAAAAGACGGAAAATGGAGAGTTTCCGGCTACTATGTAAAATGAACGCCGACGTCGTGCACAACCGAGAAACTGCTATGGCAATTCTTGTGCGCTCAAATAAACCAACTCCGCTCTTGACGAACCCGTCCAAATAGGCTATTCTGCCGCCGACGTTTGGTTTTCCCCGTTCTTGCTGTATCCGATACGGTTTTAGAAAGATTGAATAATGCTTAAAAGAACACATAATTGCGGCCAACTCCGCCTCGACGATGCTTCCAGGAAGGTAACCCTATCAGGGTGGGTGCACTCCTACCGCGACCACGGCAATCTCGTTTTCATCGACCTGCGAGACAGAGAAGGCCTGACTCAACTCGTTTTCGACCCTGAAACCCAACCCGAGGCACACAAACTGGCCCGGACCGCACGATGCGAATGGGTTATAGCCGCCAGGGGAGTCGTTCAGCCCAGAAGCGAAGGCATGGAGAACCCCAAGCTGCCAACAGGCCAAATCGAGATCGCCGTCCGGGAACTGCAAATCCTCAACGTCGCAAAAACGCCGCCTTTCGAGATGGACGGCGCCGAGAAGACCGGAGAAGAGCTTCGACTGACCAATCGATACATCGACCTGCGCAGGCCCGAAATGCAGAACAAGCTCAAAGTGCGGCACAAGGTAACAATGGCAGTGCGAGACTACTTCGATAAATTAGGCTTCTGGGAGATCGAAACGCCAATGCTCGGAAAGAGCACCCCCGAAGGAGCAAGGGATTTCCTCGTGCCCAGCAGACTCGTGCCGAACAGTTTCTACGCCCTGCCCCAGTCGCCGCAGCTTTTCAAACAGATACTCATGGTCGGCGGCATCGATAAGTATTTCCAGATAGTCCGCTGCTTTCGCGATGAGGACCCGCGAGCCGACAGGCAGGCAGAGTTCACCCAAATTGACGTCGAGATGAGCTTCGTTGACAGCGACGACGTCATAACCGTCAACGAGAACTTGGTCGCCGGAATCTGGAAACAGATTCTCGGCGTGGATGTCAAGCTCCCCATACGAAGAATGACCTACAAAGAAGCGGTGGACGATTACGGAGTGGACAGGCCGGACCTGAGATTCGATATGAAATTGAAAGACATCTCGGACCTCGCTAAGCAGACCGCCTTTAAGGTCTTCACATCCACTATCGAGAACGGCGGAGTCGTAAAGGGCCTCTGCGCACCGGCCGGCGATAAGTACTCCAGAAGCGATATAGAAAAAACACTGACAAGCTTTGTCGCCGATTACGACGCCAAAGGCCTGGCATGGTTCAAAGTAAAGCAACAAGGCGATGCGACAGCTCTTATCGGAGGGCTGGCAAAATTCTTCGGCCCGGAACTACAGCAGCAGTTATTGCAAAGATTCGACGCCAAAGACGGCGACCTGCTCCTCTTCGTCGCCGATACCGAAGCAATCGCCAACAAAGCCCTCGCCCCCTTGAGGTGCAGAATCGCACGCGAACTCGAAATGTATGACCCGAACGTCTTTGAGTTCGTTTGGATAGTGGATTTCCCCCTCTTCGAGTGGAACGAAGACGAAAAACGATACGATTCGCTTCATCATCCGTTCACTTCGCCGATCGAAGCGGATATGGACAAGCTCGATACCGACCCGGCAAATATCTGCTCACAGGCATACGACATCGTCGTCAACGGCTCCGAGATAGGCGGAGGAAGCGTTCGTATTCATAACCCCAAAATGCAGCAGAAGGTCTTCGACTTGCTCAATATCTCCAGAGAAGAAGCCAAACTGCGATTCGGATTCTTCCTCAAAGCGCTCGAACACGGGGCGCCGCCTCACGGCGGAATTGCGTTCGGACTCGACAGGCTCGTTATGCTGCTGACAGGAACGGAAAATATCAGGGACGTCATTGCATTCCCCAAGACTCAGCGAGGCCAGTGTCTCTTGACAGAGGCGCCAAGCGAAGTCGATGCCAAACAACTCGACGAGTTGAGCCTCCGCGTGCAAAAACACGCCCATATCGTCGAAGAAAAACCGGAAGAGCAGAACTAAACGCCCTGTAATCTGAAATGCTTTGGCCTTCCGCTCGGCCTGTGCGATGCAAGGCGGACTGAAGCTAAATGAGAGCCTATGCGGCTTAACTTAAACAGATTGTTGAAAACTCTGGAATTCTTCAAGCTCTGGCCTCTGTCGCTGGCTGAAAAGTGCAGACTGGCATTCGGAGCGGCGGTCATCTTCATCCTTTTCCTCGCACTGCTCCTGCCATATATCTGGATGGGACAACTCACCCAAAAAGGCCTGCTCGATTCCAACAAAGCCAAAGCCGAAACGCTGCTCTTGCATTCGCATTTCCAGTTGAAACTCTCTCCGGAGGCGGCCCTGCCTGCATTGAACAAGACCGGAACAGTGGCCGACGTCAACAACCCCGAGATACGATGGGTGCGCTTCGCAAAGGACGGCGACGACTCGCTCGCAGCCCTCACGGAAAAACAAAAACAAACCGTCGAATCGCTCAAATCATCCGACGCCAGAGACGACGACATAGAACTGGCCAAACACGAAGGCCTGATCGAGAGCCGCTATGTGGGAATCTTCAGGGCAACCGATACCTGCCTGACATGCCACAATCAGCAAGGCTCAGCCGGGCGGTTTTTGCTCAACGAACCTATAGGGGCGATCATCATCCGTTCACGCGGCATCGAAGAAGATTTGAGCAAAACAATCATGCTCAACCGTATATGGATAGGCGTCTCCTGGCTCATCGGAGCTACGGGAGCCATCGTCGCCTTCTACTGGATTACCCAGCGCGTAATCCTAAGGCCTATCCGTCAACTCCGGGCGATGGCCAACAACGTCGCGGAAGGCAACCTCAGCACGAGAAGCTCCATCGCCACGCGAGACGAATATGAAAAGCTCGCCACCGCTTTCAATAACATGCTCGACGGACTCCAGGCCGCACAGGAGAAATTGCGCGAAGCAAACAAAAAGCTCGACGCCAAGATCATCGAACTGTCCGAACGCAATATCGAGCTGTTCAAAGCCAACAAGGTCAAGGGAGAATTCCTCTCCAACATCTCCCACGAGTTCAGGACGCCCCTGAACGCGATCATGGGCTTTGCCCAGGTGCTCAGAGATAAGCCAAAGGTGCTCAAAACAGACAAGGGCAAGAAATACGCCGAGAACATTATCACCAGCGGAAACAACCTGCTCAATATGATCAACGACCTGCTCGACCTGGCCAAGACCAGAGCCGGAAAAATGGAATTACGAATAGCAAAAACTTCCGCCGAACACCTTTGCGATGGCCTGATAGCATCGTTCTCGCTGATGACGAAGGAAAAGAAAATCAAAATCAAACACGCCATCGAACCCGATATCCCCGTCCTCACTACAGATGTGGGCAAGGTCCAGCAGGTGCTCTACAACTTCCTAAGCAATGCCGTCAAGTTCACCCCAAATCGCGGCACTATCACTATCGAAGCCAGAATGCTCGATGAAAAAACCGTTCGCCTCGCAGTCAGCGATACAGGCTGCGGCATTGCAGAGACAGACAAGGAGAGAATCTTCGATAAATTCAGCCAGGTTGACGGCTCCATTACCCGTGAATCGACCGGCAGCGGCCTTGGACTCGCTATCTGCAAGGAACTCGCCGGAATGCTCGCAGGCGATATAGGCCTCGACAGCGAAATCGACGTCGGCTCGACATTCTGGCTCGACATCCCCGTAACCCTCACCCCCGAACAGGACAAAACCTAAAAAAAACCGGCATGGTGCAATTTCGGGGTGTGGTTGATTTTTCTGGCATAGGCGGTTTTGCCCCGGCGCCCCTGATAGACAGGCTGCAGGCTTACGCTTCAGGCTTGTAGGAGTTCTAACCCGCATTTCTCACAGATTCTGATTTTGAGCCGTTTTTTCGTGTGAGGGACGGCTGGAAGGGCTGCTGCCTTGGCCTTGCTTGTGTCTTGTTGGAGGCTCTGGTTGCTTCGATATCGTAATTGATTCGTTGTTCCTGCTGAAAATTGGTCTATTTTCAAGGCTGTGGCCTTCAACAAGCTCTGGCGTTTAAACCCTCTGCAATACAAACTTACCTTTGACAATATCCGGCCCGCCGCGTCGGATTTTCAACTTCGGCTGGGCGGTTCGGAACAGAAAGAATTGGGCTGAGAACCAGAGGCTGTGTGATTGGTGAGGAGTTACCCCTGGCCCCAGCCCAATCTATACTCTACTACTACGGTCTCAAACATACCAAAGTTCTGCTGAAATGGGAAGTAGGCATATCTTTTTGGTTCATCAGAGTATTCCTGTATTTCGGCGTTTTGAGCCAATTCTCCCCGCCAAGAGCCCCCAATCCGTCTTTTCCGTCCCTTGGGGAGCCGCTTCGCCCCCAAAGCCAGATTCATTAAGGCGGCGGCATGCAACGCTGCTGCTTATCTGGCTTTCCCGGCGCGCCGGGAGGGGGTGTTTGAAAAGCCCCACGGGTGCCCCGCCGCAAGGTGTCCCTTACGGGACTTTCGGGACTTGCGGGGATAAAGCAGCCTCGCCGAAGGCGATTCTTTCTGTGTTTACCCATAAAATGTTTGGGATGGCCTTCAAAGATGAAAAAAGAGAAAGTATTGCTTGACAACCGGCAGGCTTTCATGAATGAATAGAGCTATGAGTGATTCGCAAAAAATCGAAAACGCATATCAAACCGCAAAAGAACGCTATGCAGAAATCGGTGTCGATTGCGATAACGCGATTGCCCGGCTAACCAATATCGCAATCTCGCTCCACTGCTGGCAGGGAGACGACGTAGGCGGTTTTGAGGTCAAAGAGCAAGGACTCGACGGCGGCGGAATCATGGCGACCGGAGCATATCCTGGTAAAGCAACAACCCCCGACGAACTGCGATCCGATATCGAGAAGGCATTGAGCCTGATACCTGGAAACCATCGACTCAATCTCCACGCAAGCTACGGCGAGACCCCGGGAAAGGTCGAGCGGAATGATCTGCAGCCCGCTCACTTCGCCGCATGGATTGATTGGGCGAAACAAAACAAACTCGGCATGGATTTCAACGGAACATTCTTCGCCCACCCAAAGGCCGAAACCGGTTTTACCCTCTCGAGCGCAGACGAAGCCGTACGCAAATTCTGGGTCGAGCACGGAATCGCATGCAGAAAAATCGGCGATGCAATGGGAAAAGCCCTCGGCACGCCCTGCGTAACGAACACATGGATACCGGACGGCTACAAGGATATACCCATCGACCGCAAAGGCCCGCGTCAAAGGCTAAAAAAATCTCTCGATGAGATGTTCGCCGAGAAAATGGACAAAACCCACCTCCTCGACGCCGTTGAGAGCAAGCTCTTCGGCATCGGTTCGGAGAGCTGCGTCGTCGGCTCGCACGAGTTCTACCTCGGCTACGCCGTCGCCAACAAAACCCTGCTATGCCTCGATACGGGCCATTTCCACCCCACGGAAGTCGTCTCCGACAAAATATCCGCCGTAATGACATTCGTCGATGAAATACTCCTGCACGTCAGCAGAGGCGTCCGATGGGACAGTGACCACGTCGTAATACTCTCGGACGAACTAAGAGCGCTTGCTGCAGAACTGGTCCGAGGCGATTATCTCGAAAGAACCCACATCGGACTCGACTTCTTCGACGCCAGCATAAACAGAGTAGCCGCCTGGGTAATAGGAACGCGATGCATGATAAAGGCCCTCCTGCTCGCACTGCTCGAACCGACCAAAATGCTCCGAGCCGCCGAAGACACCCGGGACTTCACTACAAGGCTGGCAATGCTCGAAGAAATAAAAACACTACCCGCAGGAGCCGTCTGGGACTATTATTGCACAAAACAAAACGTACCCGCCCAAGAGCAGTGGCTAAAAGAGGTGCGGGAATACGAACAAAAAGTAACGAGCCTGAGAGGTTAGGCCTTTGAAAAGCCAAATCCAAAACATAGGGTGTGCAGTTTGTAGGGTGTGCAACTTGTTTGCACACGCAGCCATTGAAAGGAATGCCAATGCCAAGCGAAATCGAAAGCACCGCCGTCAAAGGATTGGATAAACTCTACGAATTCGAGAGAGAACCCGTATCCGAAAACAAGCTCCATTCAGGCAAGCATTTTGCCGGAGTGTATGCAGGAGAGCACGTCGCCGGCACCGAATTCGTCATCGGAGCGCTATTCGTAGCATGGGGAGCAACCGCATACAACATATTCGTAGGGCTGCTCCTCGGAAACCTCATGGCAGTACTAACCTGGGTTCTCGTCTGCGCACCCATTGCAGTGCGCACCCGCCTGACACTCTATTGGTATCTCCGCAAAATAGCCGGCCCCGTAACAACTACAATCTACAACATCCTAAACGCAATACTATTCTGCATCCTCGCAGGCTGCATGATCACAGTCTCAGCATCCGCAGTGCGCATCCCATTCGGAATCCCGGAGCAAACAGGATGGCTCCCGACCGATATCAGGTTCGTCATTGTCGTCATCTGCGTCGGAGCAGTCGTAGTAGCACTCGCAATCCTCGGATTCAAGAAGCTCGCACAGTTCGCCGAAGTCTGCTCGCCCTGGATGTTCCTGATGTTCATCGCCGGCGCCGTCGCCATATTCCCCACACTGGCCAAAAACATCCTGGGAGGCCAGATGGGCAGTCTCGCCCAGTTCTGGGAGATTGCCAACAAGGCCGTCTGGACCGGCACCACCCCGGACGGGCAGCCGGGCGTCAGCTTCTGGCGCGTCGCCGCCTTTGCCTGGATATGCAACCTCGCAATGCACGGAGGACTCTCGGATATGGCGCTGCTGCGATATGCCAGGAGGGCCTCTTATGGATTGTATTCCGCCTTCGGAATGTTCCTCGGCCACTACCTCGCATGGATATGCGCAGGAATAATGGGAGCTACAACAGCCCTTATCGTAGGCAAAACAATGGCCCAACTTGATGCCGGAGGCGTCGCATATGAGGCCCTCGGAGTAACCGGAATTATAACAGTAGTAATAGCCGGCTGGACGACGTCGAATCCAACTTTGTACCGAGCCGGCCTCGCCTTCCAGGCCGTAACCCCCGGTTGGCCCAGATGGCTCGTAACACTTGTCGCAGGCGCGGCGACAACAGCTATCGCATGTTCCCCATTCGTATTCACAAAGCTACTCGGCTTCGTAGGACTCTACGGCCTCCTTCTGATGCCAGTTGGAGCAATCGTATTCGTGGAGCACTGGATATTCCCGAAGATAGGACTGACCCAACTCTGGGTCTCGAAGAAGAAACTGGCCGTGAGTTGGCCGGCCCTGGCAAGCTGGGGCATTGCAATGCTCGCAGCAGTGATCATTCAGACCGACAGCCCTCTGGTCAGCTTGTTGAAATTGATGCGACTCCAGACCGTTGCTGATTTCGTAGCCAAGGCAGGTTTTCTGCACCTGTTCTTCCTGTTCATTCCCGTCTGGCTATTGACCGCCGTGCTCTATATCCTCTTCGCATCAATGGCCGGAGCACGAGAAAAATTCCCAGACCAGACCGAAGACCAGCCCCTTCACGAAACACCTGAAGATGACAAGGACGTAACGCCCGTCGAATTGCCCGACTGGGCCAAAAAGCCAAAAAAGGCCGACCCCGTCCTCTGGATTTCTGCAATCATCGCCATAGCATCGCTCGCAGCCTGCTTCATACTCCCAATCTGGGTCTATAGAACCGGAGGTGAGGATTACCAGCAGAACTTCGAATGGTTCAAGAATATCCTCATCGTGCCCACTATCATATACTTCATCACAGGAACCGCCTGGGTCATAAAGAGAAACAAAACCGAATAAAACAAGACGCCACAATGGCATGTATGACAAAGATTTGTAGGGTGTGCAGCTTGTTTGCACACGCAGTTCGTGGCGTGTGCACCGCACACCGATTAAGATTTTGTTGCAAATAAGAAAGGAAAACCTTAGATGAACCAGGCCCTCGCAGATTTGATTAAGATTTCAAGAGATACAGGAATCGACCCCACCCTCGTACAAGGCGGAGGCGGCAACACATCCGTCAAAACCGACGACGGGAAATACATGTACATAAAGGCAAGCGGAACCGCCCTGAAAGATATGAGCGCCAAAGCAGGCTGGAGAAGGCTCCGCCTCGAAATCGCACTTTCCGTCGTCAAAGACAAGAAAATTGCAAAGATGGAGCCCCAAAAGCGAGAGCTTAAAGTCGTCAGCCGTCTCCTCGAAGCATGTGACGACAACGTCAAAATCCAAGCCCGGCCCTCGGTGGAAGCCCATCTGCACGCATGTCTCGAAAAATGCGTCATACACCTCCACCCCAGCGCCGCAGGAGCATTCGTAAACGCAAAGAACGGCTGGACCGAACTGCAAAAACTCTTCAAAACCGAAAAGCTCCCGCCCCTCTGGGTTCCCTACACCGACCCCGGCTATATGCTCGCAAGAAGAATCGCAAAACTCGTCGATGCCTACAAAAAGCAATTTGTCCAAGGCCCGGCAATCCTATTCCTCGAAAAGCACGGCCTCTTCATAACCGCACCAACCGCCGCAGGGGCGTTGCAACTCGTCCGCAGGGTAATAAAGCAGTGCAACGGCAAGCTGAAGCAGCCCCAAAAAGCCGAATCCAAACCCATCAGCCCGGAAATAATCGACTCGGCAAAAGATTGCATCGCCAAAGCATTCGCCCTCGGCGCCGGCGAAAAGACCAAAATCCGGCACTATAACCCCAGCCCCATCGAAGAATTCATGCGAATAAAGGATGCAAAGAAAATGCTCAAAGGCTCATTAACGCCCGACGAGCTTGTCTATGCCAACGGCCCGGCAATGTGGATCGAAAAATGCGACCCGGAAGCAATCGCAAAACGCCTCAAAAAGCAAATTGCAGCAGGCAAAAAACATTCCGTCGCTTTCATCGTAAAAGGCATCGGACTATTCGCCGCAGGAACTGAAAAAATGGCCCCCACAATCCGCGACATCGTACTCTATTCGATCTTCATCAGAACAAACGCAGCACGAATGGGAGGAATACTAACACTCAGCAAACGCCAGGAAGAATTCATAAACAACTGGGAATCAGAAAAATTCAGAAAAACACTCGCAGACGGAAAGAAATAATAGGATTCTCTGAAACAATTCTTGGGTAAACACAGCGCGGCCTTTGGCCGCAGCCAAATCCGAAGCACTAAATCCGAAATCCGGAACAAATTCAAATTAGCAAAACTCGAAATCCAACTTAGCGAGTCAGAAAAAGTTCTGTCTATATATCAAGACAAAGCCCCGGCGGCCCACCCCGCCCTTTCCGTTCCGCACAAGAATCTCAATAGGTCAGAAAAAGCTTTGTCTATTTATCAAGACAAAGCCTGTTCTGCACTGACGATTTTTGAGCAAACTTCGTCGGGCATCGGGCGCCCCTATACGAAACAAATCTCCAAATAACCTTGCCCCACCCCGCCGGATATGCTATATTACTTCCTTTTAACGCTCTTAGCGGTGTAGATTTGATAGGAAAAACGGTTTTTTCATCCGCCAGGGGCGATTCTAACAGGAGATTTACAACATGGACTTCAGTATTGAGGACAGGCGAAAAAAGCCGGCCCCAAAGATCAAAGACCTCATCAAAGACGCCGTAATAACACTTGAAGACGCAAAAGACTGGCTGCGGACCATCCACGAAATCCGCTTTTTCGAGGAAAAAGTCTTCGACCTCCTCGGCCAGAACATCATAAAAGGAGCCTCGCACCTCTACGCAGGCGAAGAAGCAGTAGCAACAGGAGCCATCGCCGCCATCGAACTGGGCGACGTAATCGGCTCGACCCACCGGGGCCACGGCCACTGCGGGGCAATCGGCAACAAATATGCGGAAACAGAAGACGACCGGCAGGCACACTGGAACCAGATGATGGCAGAGCTGATGGGCAGGGAGACCGGATACTGCAAAGGTCGCGGCGGCTCGATGCACATCGCGGAAGTGGAGAAATGCAATAACCTCGGCTCGACAGGCATCGTGGGCGGAAATCAGCCTCCCGCCGTCGGCGCGGCACTCGCCGAGAAATACAAAAAGACCGGAAAAGTAGTCCTCTCATTCTTCGGCGACGGCTCGACCAACACCGGCACCTTCCACGAATCCATGAACATGGCTTCAGCCCTGAGAGTCCCCCTCGTCGCGGTAATCGAAAACAACCTCTACGGAATGAGCGTACCCTTCTCAGGCAGCGAAATCGACGGAACCATCAAGGCCAGCAACGTCGAGGATATCGCCGAAAGGGCACACGCATACAACGTACCAGCTATGATTGTCGATGGCCAGGACGCACTCGCAATCTTCCTCGCAGTTCGAGAAGCCGCGGCACTCGCCCGCAAGAAGAACCAGATGACGATAATAGAGGCCAAGACCTACCGCTGGTACGGCCACAGCCGAAGCGACCCCCGTGCATACCGAACAAAAGCCGAGGAAAAGGCATGGCACAAACGAGACCCGATCACAGTCCTCGGCGAAAAACTCCTAAGCGAAGAACTCGCAACGCAGCAGGAACTCGACGAGATTAGGGAAAAGGCCAACCGGACAATCGAAACCGCCACGCAATTCGCACTCGACAGCGCCTGGCCCGACCCCGCAGACCTCGCAAAAGATGTTTACGTCGATGAGACGTACCCCGCCGACGTAATCGAAGCCGACAAGGCCAACAGCAAAAAAGTCGCCGAGGCAACCGCAGCATTCGAAGCCGCCGTCGCAGCATCGACGGCAAAAACCAAAAAAGCAGCCGCCGACGAAGCAAAGGTGCAAATCAAGACCAGGTTCGGCATGGACGTCGTGACAATAGCTCAGGCCGTGACCGCCGCCCAGAGCGAAGAGCTAAAAAGAGACGACAGCGTAATCATCATGGGCGAAGACGTAGGCCTCTACGGTGGAGCATACCAGGCAACACGCGGCCTATCGCAAGAGTTCGGAACCGATAGAGTCATCGATACCGCAATCTCCGAAGCCGCAATAGCAGGAGCGGCAGTCGGAGCGGCACTGCGAGGAATGCGACCCATTGCGGAAATCATGTACGTCGATTTCCTGACCATCGCAATGGATCAACTCGTCCACGTCGGAGCCTACAACCGATACATGTTCGGCGGCAAAGCAAAAGTGCCCATGGTCCTGCGCACGGAAGGCGGAGTAGGCCGCTGCATCGCAGCCCACCATTCCGAATCCCTCGAAGCATGGGTAATGCACACCCCCGGCTTATATGTAGTAATGCCCTCGACCCCGTATGACGCCAAGGGCCTGCTAAAGGCGGCCATCCGAAGCGATAACCCCGTCGTCTTCATCGAGCACAAAGCAACCTACGGCCAACTCGGCGCCGTACCCGAAGAGGATTACATCATCCCATTGGGCGTAGCTGATATCAAAAGGCCCGGAAAAGATGCAACAATCGTAAGCTACAGCAGAATGGCAATGTGGTCCCTCGAAGCAGCAAAAATCCTCGCCGACCAACACGGCATAGACGCAGAAATAATCGACGTGCGAACACTAAAACCGCTCGACATCAAAACAATAGCAGACTCCGTAAGAAAAACAGGCAGGCTCATAACCGTCAGCGAAGGCTTCTGCACCTGCGGAGCAGGCCGGGAAATCAGCGGACGATACATGGACTACGAATTCGAGGATGGCTCAAAAGGCTTTGACTATCTCGACGCAGCGCCGGTAAACCTCGCGGCGGCGGATGTGCCCCCGCCGATGAGCGAGCCGCTCGAAATGGCAAGCATCCCAAGCCCCGAATCAATCGCACAAACAGTAAACAAAATGGTAAACGGATAAAACTCGTAGGGTGTGCAACTTTGTTGCACACGCGGTTATTTGTAGGGTGTGCACTGCACGCCATTATATATAATAATTCTTAGTGCCTTAGTGGCTACCTGAAGAACGACATACTACATCCAACATACGAAATACGAAACTGAGGTTGAACAAAAAATGGCAAAAGAAATCAGGCTGCCCCAGCTCGGCCAAACAATGGAAGAAGGCACTATAGTCGATTGTCCCGTAAAAATCGGCGACAAGGTTGGCAAAGGCGACGTAATCTTCGAGATAGAGACCGATAAAGCAACCCTCGAAATGGAATCCCCCATAGGGGGCTTTGTGAAGTATATCTTGGCCGAAATGGACGAGACGTATCCGGTCGGCGCGCCGCTAATGGTCTTGGGAGACGAAAACGAAGACGTCCCCCAAAGTTTCGTCGATTCCCTCGAAACACAAGCCCCCGCACCGACAGCCGCAGCAGAAGAAACGGCCCCCGCCGCCGAAGCCGCCAAGCCCGAACCGGCAAAACCTGCAGGCCCCTTGGGGGCAGGCAAAATTCTGGCTTCGCCCCGAGCCAAAAAACTCGCCGCCGACCTCGGAGTGGACCTCGCCAAGGTCGCCCCAACAGGTCCGGGCGGTAAAGTCACCGAGCAGGACGTTCAAAACGCCGCAGCAGCAAAGGCAAAACCAGCCGCCCCCGCAGCAGGCGAGCCAACGCTCGGAGCATCCATCCCTCTCAACAGGCTCCAGAAAATAACGGCCGAAAAAATGCTAAAATCAAAGCAGGAAATCCCCTGCTTCTATCTGACCGTAAAAGCCGACATGACCGACCTCGTCGCCCTCCGAGCAAAAACCAACGAAGCCGGCGACGTAAAGACAGCCTTCAACGACTACATAATCAAAGCAGTAGCCACAGGCCTCGAAAGATACCCCCTGATGACAGGCCAGCTCGACGGCGACAATATCAAATTAGCAGACTCAATCAACATAGGCCTGGCAATCTCAGTACCCGACGGCTTGGTGGCGCCGATCCTAAAAGACGTCCACAAAAAGAACGTCAAACAGATCGCCGCGGACAGCAAGGCCCTTATCGAAAAGGCCCGCACCAACAAGCTCGCCCCAACAGACCTCGAAGGAGGCTGCATAACGGTAAGCAACCTGGGGGCATTCGGAATAGACAATTTCATACCGATAGTAGTCCCGGGCCAATGCAGCATCCTCGGAATAGGCCAAATTACAGAAACATGCCTACCCGACAACGGCGGAATAGCAATCAGAAAACTAATGAACATGACACTTTCGATAGACCACAAAGTAGCAAACGGGGCGTACGCCGCACAATTTCTCGATTTCGTAAGAAAACAACTGGAGGACAAATCCGCCTTCGCCCCGTGATTTTGAGTACCCGGCGTATCGCCAAGGATCTATCTGAAATGCGAAACTGATCAACCAATTACCAATTAACCACTCACCGGCAAAGGAGTTTCTAAAATGGCCAAGACCGCAAAACCAGCTCACCTGTCCGACATCCGCAAGGCATCCGCTAAGGTTCCGGTAATCGGCGTCTTCGCAACCAGCGACCCGCGAATCGATAATGCCAGCCGCACGCGCTGCCAAAACATAGTCAAAATGGCCGCCGAGACGATTTGCGGCGAGGTTCTCATGCCCGATGGAGCCGCCGTCCCAATCGTTTATTCCACCGTCCTCGTTGACGGCGAAGCCCAGGCCGATATCGTCGCCGAGCAGTTCCGCAAGGCAGGCGTCGGCATCCTCGTCCTCGTCCCGGATACCTGGGCGTTTCCGCAGTTGACGGCCATCTCCCTGCTCCAACAATTTCCGTCGAACACCCCTATAAATATCACATGCGGCAACAGCGGACCCAAGCCGGGCGTCGTTTATGCTCATGCTCTCAATGGCGCTATCAGCCAGTATGGTCGGATGGCCGCTCTCAACGTCGGAACATGGCCGGACACCGGGATGGATCCGAAGATGACCGCAGAGACCGCCAAGAACCTTATCGACTGGTGCTACGCCGCGGTTAGTGCTGTTGCGCTTCGCGGGCGGCGGGTTGTCGTCTTTGGGCATGATTCTATGGGTATGGAAACGGCCCTGGCGCATATTCTTGAAACCCGCAACACCTTCGGCCTGGAAATCACGCGCCTCGATATGAAGCTCCTCGCCGATATGCTCGCCAAAAAGGCCTACAACACGAAGGAACTCAAAGCCTTGCACGCCTGGATCGATAAGTACATCGGCAAGCGCGTCCAACTCCACGACGCCGCCGACGCCGAACGATTCGACCAGGAACTCGCAATGTACCTCATAGTCCGCGACCTTATGGCCGACCTCAACGCTGTCGGAGGCGGATTCATGAGCCAGCTCGAATGGGGCAGCGACCTTCGCGGCACGCCCCTGCCGGTAGCCGACGTTATGGAGAGCTTCTTCAACTCGACGTTCGACCATAAAGGCCGAAAAGCTCCCCTGCCCTACGCGACCGAGGCCGACATCCAGGGCCTGCTGACAATGCTATTCATGACATACCTCTCAGGCGGCGCCCCGCCGCTGTTCATGGACTTCCGCAAGGTCTGGGAGGCATGGGAAATCAAAGAACTCGCAAAGAAAATAGGCGTCTCGAGGCTGGATACTAAGGCGGACTGGTACAGCAAGGGCCTGGTCGATGGCGATAACTCGGGCAGTGCATCGTTCGATTGGTCGGCCAGGCCCGGCGCATCTATTAAAGAGATAATGAGCGGCGTCTCGTTGCCCCTGGCCGACGAAGGCTACTTCCCGGGCGGTGGCAACTCGGTAAACTTCATGACCCCCGCAGGAATCGAGGGCATCGCCGCGCGCCTTGCATTCAGCTCGCCCTCAGGCCTGTTCAGCATGATCTGGGACGAGGCCCGCACAACAGAAGTGCCCGAAAAGCTCGCAAAGGCAATGTGCGACCTGACGACCCCAACCTGGCCGCACACATTCGTAGTGCCAAAATACGCCAGCATGACGGAATACAAGCAATACCCGCCCGCCAACCACTTCCACATGACATGGAACCTGCCCGTAGCACGCCTACAGCACTGGATGGACCTGACAGGAGTGCTAAGCCTAACACCATGGGCGGCAAGACCAAAATTCATAGAAGGAACAGACCGCCCCCAACCGCTAATACACCTGATAAACGGCGGCGAAAACGCCTACAAACTACTCCGACGAAGTTAAGAATCCCGCCACTAAGGCACAAAGCCCCAAGGGCCCCGCCAGGGGCCCCAGGGGCGCCCGGGTAACCCACGAATCAACACCACCCCCAATCTGAAACTTGTGCCATGGGTATATGAAATCTGCAATCTGAAATCCTACTACCCACTGACAACATCCAAATACCAACCCCCACGCCGTTCCGGTCATTGCGAGCCTCGTCTTGAGCATAGTCGAAGGGGAGCAAAAGGTCCGGCCCCAGGGGCCGACGCTGAAAGTCCCGATCCATCGGGGTGGCAATTTATGCCTTGGGTGTCTCCTACCCTCCGCAAACGCCAAAAATGTACCGCGGACCTTTAATTATCAAAGAACAAGAAGCTCGTCGCCGATGAAAACGACCTTATTGTAAGCGCAACCAAAAAGATTCCTTACGATTCCATGCAAAAAATAGATAAGACTCATTTCGAGTCAAAGGGATTTTTTGTTCTGACGTATAAAGACGGGAGCGGCAAGGAAATCGAATGCAGGATAAGCAACAGGAAATACGATAACCTCTCGGCCGTTCTCGAGCATCTCGTGGGGAAGATGAGTTGAAAGCAGGCCCGGCAGATTATATGGATTAACCGCCAACCGCAATTGTTTTGAACGCGAGGGCTTACCGGGCAAGTCGAAAAGAGAAGGCCGGCGTCGGTCGAAAGCGGTTGGTTCCTGGAGTATTCAAAGAAGTTTTGGGAAGAAGACACAGATGAATTCGTGTGTAGTAGGGTTGCAATGGGGCGACGAAGGCAAGGGGAAAGTCGTCGATATCCTTGCGGGAAACAGTGATATTATTGTTCGCTACGGTGGCGGGGCCAACGCCGGCCATACCGTCATCGTCGGAGACGATAAGTTCGCTCTTCACATTCTGCCGAGCGGTTCGGTTCGGCCGGACAAAACCTGCGTTATCACAAGCGCAGTAGTTGTCGATCCGGAAGTGCTTATAAAAGAAATAGCAACGCTCGGGGGAAAGGGCATCTTGCTTGCCGGCAGGCTGCTGATAAGCGAGAACGCTCATGTGGTGCTCGATTATCACAAACAAGAGGATCGGCTCCGCGAAGAATCCCTCGGCGAGAACAAAATCGGCACGACCGCACAAGGTATAGGCCCCTGCTACGCCGATAAGGTCGGAAGGAGTTTCGCGGTGCGGGTGTGCGATTTCATCGACCTCGACAGCCTGAAAATCAAGATTGGGAATATCGTGGCGTACAAGAACAAGCTTTTCGGCGCTCTGTACGGAGCCGAGCCGATAAGCGCGGACGATATTTTCGCCCAGTGTGTCGGCTACGCCGAGGCGATCGCGCCGTTTATTACCGATACCACGGAATTTCTCCACAACTCGATTGCACATGGCAAGAACCTTCTTTTCGAGGGCGCGCAAGGCTCTCTTCTGGACATCGACCACGGGACTTTTCCCTTTGTAACCAGTTCGAACTCGAGCTCTCTGGGCATGCCGTCCGGCTCTGGAGTTCCGGCCAAGATGGTCGATAATTTTGTGGGCGTCGCCAAAGCCTATTCGACAAGGGTTGGCGCCGGGCCTTTCCCCACCGAGCAGGATAACGAGATCGGACAGTACATTCGCGAGAAGGGTCATGAATACGGCACTACGACCGGTCGGCCTCGTCGCTGCGGCTGGTTCGATGCGGTGGCCGTTTCGTATTCGGCTACTATCGGAGCGATTGACTCTATTGCTCTTATGCATATTGACACTCTTGCCGGTCTCAAGGAACTGAAGGTCTGCCGAGCCTATAAAATCGACGGTAAAGAGACGACATTTTTCCCTGCGAATGCGTCTCGTCTGGGCAGGGCCGAACCTGTTTATGAGACTCTCGGAGGATGGAACGGCGACCTCCGAGGAGTGCGAGATTTCCACGATTTGCCCCAAACCGCACAGAATTACGTCTGCCGATTGGAAGAGCTTACCAAGACGCCAATCAAAATGATCGGTATCGGGCCCAAGAGGGACCAAGTAATATCAAGGTGACGAGTTGCCGAATCTCATTTGATCGGTAACTGTTGAAATAGTATGGAAACCTTCGACGAAAAACTTGCAACGACCGCCGAGCGGCTCGGGCTTTCGCTCGAGCAAGTGCCGCGGCACATCGCCATAATTATGGACGGTAACGGTCGATGGGCCGAGCAAAGGTCGTTGCCAAGGATCGAAGGACATCGTCAGGGCGGGGGCACGGTCAAAACAGTAGTCCTCCATTGCGCCGCTCTGGGCATTGAAACGCTGGCGCTGTATTCCTTTAGCGTGGAGAACTGGAGAAGACCCGTAGAGGAAATCCGGGGGCTGATGCATCTCTACACGCAGTACCTCGTGAGTATGCGGAACATACTGATGGACAATAATATCAAGCTTATCCATCTCGGGCAAAAAGCCGGTCTTCCCGAAAGTGTGTTGGAAGAGCTTGAGAAGAGTATGGCGATGACCGCGGAAAATACGGGCCTGACACTTGCTTTGGCGCTCAATTACGGCGGTAGGACCGAAATCATCGATGCGGCCAGGGCAATCGCCCGCAAATGTGTTGACGGCGAGCTGCAAATCGAGGATATCGATCAGGAGTGCTTCAGCGGGCGCCTCTACACCGGCGGATTGGCCGACCCGGACCTGCTCATACGAACCGCAAACGAAATGAGAATCAGCAACTTCCTGCTCTGGCAAATCTCGTACAGCGAGTTCTACGTCACCAAGACGCTTTGGCCTGATTTCACAGGGGAATCGCTCGACGAGGCAATATGCGAATATGCAAAACGGAACCGCCGTTTCGGGAGTATTAGTCAGCCGCAGGACGGCGGTAAGTAGGCATCGCGAGTTTTCGCAGTTAATCGACTATTTGGATTATGCTCAAACACAGGTTGTTATTCGGCGCATTGATGATCGCTGGCTTTGGCTCGCTGGTTATTCTCGACGGCTTGCTGGACGGCTCGCTAACGGCTTCGTCGCCGGACAAGGCCGTGCAGGGAACGCTGCTTTGCATCCTTATCGCGCTGTTGGCATTGCCGGCCCAGCTTGAGTTGTCGAAGCTCGCCGCGGCAAAGAACGTTAGAATATTCGCGCCCCTCGGGGCGGTTGCCTCGATTCTGTTGGCGACGACGTGGTATTGGCCGCAATTCACGGATATATCGAAGGAGTTCTATTTGCCCGTGGTCTCGGCTCTTATTCTGCCCGCCTTGCTGCTGTATCAGGGCGTTCGCTTCGGCATATCGGGCGTATTGGCCAATTGCGGGGCGACCCTGTTCGCTATTTACTACCTGGGCATTCTGAGCTGCTTCGTACTGGCGATCCGGATCGAATTCGGACTTTGGAAGCTGCTCATGTTTATCTGTGTGATAAAATCTTCCGATATCGGTGCCTGGGCGATAGGCAGGAAGTTCGGCAAACACAAATTCTCGCCTCGAATCAGTCCGGGAAAGACATGGCAGGGTATGGGCGGCGCTGTC
Organism: Sedimentisphaerales bacterium; assembly: GCA_041322395.1. Lineage (GTDB taxonomy): Bacteria > Planctomycetota > Phycisphaerae > Sedimentisphaerales > Anaerobacaceae > JAFGCD01. The sequence continues at coordinate 48,224 of JBGLNQ010000001.1, read as the reverse complement.
GGGGCGAGTGTATTAGTTGCAGTTCTTTTTGCGGTATCTTGTGATATAATGGTTTGGTCGGCGGCGTTGGTTTTCGGCGTGTTTTTGGCTTTCGTCGGTCAGTTGGGCGACCTGGCCGAATCCATGATCAAGCGCGATGCCGGCCAGAAGGATTCGGCAGACAAAGTGCCGGGGTTCGGTGGAATCCTGGATATTATCGATTCGCCTCTGATGGCGGCGCCGTTTGCTTATTTGTTCTTTATGTTTTTCGCCTGGTAGAGCAGAGTTTTGGAAATCACGATACAATTAGATTCGATTCATAAACGTCTCGATCTGTTCGGGGCTTCGGACAGCCACCTGCGGCTTCTGCGTGAATCGTTCGACGTCAGGGTAACCGCCCGGCAGGATAAGGTAATCATAACTGGAAAGGATTCTAACGTAGCCGGCGCCGCCGAGGTGATCGACAAAATGCAAAAGCATTTGCTGAAACACGGTTCGCTGAGTGCGACGGACGTATCTTCCCTTGTGAATCTGAGCAAGCAGCCGGAGAAACTCGAAACGAGCCAGACCGTGACCGTTTTTTCGAAGAAGAAGACTGTCACGCCGAATACGGCCGGCCAGCTCAAGTATGTCGAGGCGATGTTGAACAACGATCTGACCTTTTGCGCGGGGCCGGCGGGTACGGGCAAGACGTATCTTGCGGTTGCGATAGCGGTCTCAATGCTCAAAAAAAAGCAAATCAGAAAAATTATTCTTGCTCGTCCGGCCGTGGAGGCGGGCGAAAAACTCGGATTCCTGCCCGGCGATCTCCAGGCGAAAGTCAACCCGTATTTGAGGCCGCTCTTCGATGCGCTCGAGGATATGATGGATTTCTCCCAGATGAAGAAGTTCATGGAGATTGATATCATCGAGGTTATTCCGCTTGCTTTTATGCGAGGGCGAACTCTGAACGAATCGATAATCATCTGCGACGAGGCCCAAAACACCATGCCTCTACAGATGTTAATGGTATTGACAAGACTTGGCCGCGGCTCGAAAATGATAATCACAGGCGACATAACTCAGATAGACCTCGAAAAGGGGCAAAAGAGCGGAATGATCGAGGCTATGGAGACCCTGCGGCGAATTAAGGGTATTGGTTTTGTCAACTTGACGCAAAAGGATATTGTTCGACATCGATTGGTGCAAAAAATCGTGTTGGCGTATAAGCGTTAGTACAGGGCGAATTGATGGGCATATTTAAGAAAACCAGTCCGCGGCGCAGTCAAGTGCGCAGGAATATTCCCATCGGTCGATTCCCGCAGATAAGCCGTTTGGCGAATCGCGACAGCGTGCTTTCGCTGCTGATTTGCATGGCTTTCATCGCCCTTTGCGTTCCTGTCCTCTCCTTCGACTTCGGCGGTCGGCCTCTTTATCGCACTCTGATTCTTACGACTATATTAGTAGTGCTCGTATGCATCGCGGCGATGCTGTATATAGGCTACTACCAGAAGCGGCTCATTACAAACCACGCCAGGGCGCTTTCGTTAGGGGTGCTGTTCATACTGCTGTTGGGGACAACGAAGCTTGTCGCCCTGTTGTTCGGACACACCTGCGGCGCGACGGGCAGCGCGGTAACGGCAGCGATTATACTGTCGCTGGCCTACAATCAACGATTCACAATGGGTATGTGCATACTATTCGGCGTCTTGGCGGTGTTCGCGGCGAAGTCGCCTGACCGGGGGCAACTATCGGGCATGAACCTTTTCCTGGTAATGTCCGCCGGCATCGTGACCTGCTGCTTCTCGCTCAAGGAAATCCGCACAAGAATGAAGCTGCTCAAGGTCAGCGCTGTCGCGGCGACAATGGTCTTCATAACTGCGGCGACAGCCAACCTGCTGAGCGAAGGGGCCGAAGCGGCCAAGGTCTTGAGCAACGCGGGCTATCACGCGGGTACGACCTTTCTCGTGGGTCTGCTCATCCAAAGCCTGCTGCCGCTGATAGAGAAGGCGTTTCGAGTTGCGACCAGTATGACGCTGCTCGACTACAGCGACGCCAATCAACCGCTGCTCAAAAGGCTCGCGATGGAGGCGCCAGGGACGTTCAGCCACAGCCTTTTGATAGGGTCGATCGCAGAGGCGGCGGCGGAGGCGGTCAATCGCAACGGGCTGCTTTGCAGAGTCGGCGCATACTACCACGACATCGGCAAACTGAATAAGCCGGGGTATTTCGTCGAAAACGAGATGGGTTCGACCAGCCGGCACAAAGAGCTTTCCCCGGCGATGAGCCAGTTGGTTATCGTCGGGCATGTGAAAGACGGGATAGAATTGGCTAAGGAGTACGCGATTCCCACGGTTCTTCATCAATTCATCGAGACTCACCACGGCACGACTCTGGTAGAGCACTTCTACCACGAGGCCAAAAAGCAGACGGCAAAGAACGCCAAATCGAAACCCGGCGAGACGCCCGCAGAAAGTGAATTCAGGTATCCCGGGCCGAAGCCTCGAACAAAGGAAGCCGCTATTGTGATGCTCGCCGACACGGTCGAAGGGGCCGTTAGGAGCCTTCAGGAAATAACGTCCATGAAGATCGAGGCGGTTGTGCACAACATGGCGATGAAACGGCTGCAGGACGGGCAATTCGACGAATGCGAAATCTCGCTGCGTGAGCTTAGCCAGATAGAGGCGAGTATTTCAAAGACTCTCGCGGGTCACTACCACGGTCGAATCGCATACCCCCAGCGTCCGGACCTCCCCGCAAGCGCGCAATCCGAATCCGCCAGGCCCGCCAGGAAAAAGAGCTAAAAAATTATGCATCCTGCAAAGCCAGAGATAGTCGTCCAAATCGCACAGAAGTTCGCCGGGTTCGACATTCAGCCGAGGAAAATCGAAGAGCTCGTCAAGGCTGTCTGCGAGAGGTTCGAGCTTGCCGAGGCCACTGTCAGCATTGCGATTGTCGATGACGAACGTTTTTGCGAGGTGAACTCCCGTTTCCGCAAGAGCAAAACCACATCCGATTGCCTGAGCTTCGACCTCTCAGAGGGCGCAGCAGGTGAATCGGAAAGGTTGTTCGAGTTGGTCGTGAACGGGGAAATGGCCGTCAGGCAGGCGCTCTTGCGCAACCACTCGAGCCAGGCGGAATTAGCCCTCTACATAACCCACGGCCTGCTCCACAACCTCGGCTTCGACGACACTGCAGAAGACCAGGCAGAAAAAATGCACAATACAGAGGACGAAATTCTTAAGCAGCTCGGCTATGGTTTGGTGTATAATACGCGGATTAAGACAGAACAGCCCGGACGACGGACGGATGCGTGAGTTGCACGCCCGAAGCCTGGGGCACGAATTGTTATTTGAAAGGCTTTTAGAACGTGAACGATACGGGCCTGTTGGTGCTGGGGGTTTGCCTGCTCGTCGGCGGGATAATCTTCTTCTCGGTCAACGCTATGGCTCTGCGAACGTTTTCGCGGCTTCAGTTGCATGAGGCGTTCAAGCGCGTCTGCAAGAAAGAGCGGGCGAGAGAGATTGCCGAGAAGCTGATCGACGACGCCGAGAAGCTGATTTTGACCTGCTCTCTGTATCGAATCGTCTTCAACGTCTGCATCCTGCTGTTGCTGCTCTACATTTTCTCAGACCGAGCCGGCGGCGAGGAAGCCGCCATCGTCCTGACAGCGAGTGACTGCATCCGGGCCCTGGTTGCTGCAGCGGCGATATTAACGGTGTCATCGCTTGCCGTCCCGCACGCATGGGCCAAATACGCAGGGGAGGAAATCCTCAGCAGAACACATAAGATTCTGATGATCTTCGCAATGATAGCCTCACCGATTCTGCATATTTTCAGGCTGCACGACGGTCTTGTCCGCAGGCTCGCAGGCGTGCCAGAAACAACTCTTGAAGAGCGGCAGGATGAGAGGCAGGAGGAATTCCTCAGCGACCTCGAGGAACACCGTATGGAAGGGGCGGTCGATGAGGAAGAGCAGGAGATGATCGAAAACGTCCTTGAATTGAGCGAGACCACCGCCGAGGAAATTATGACGCCTCGAACGGATATGGTTGCCCTCGATGCCAAGGCGGATTTGCAGGAGGTTCTTGATACCATCGCTGCGGCGGGACATACGCGAGTGCCCGTTTATGAAGAAAACATCGACAATATCATCGGCCTGATCTATGCCAAAGATCTGCTCGGTGAGATCGGAAAAGACCCTGAAACTTTCAGGCTCCGCGATAAAATCAGAGACGCATATTTCGTGCCCGAAACGAAACTCCTCAGAGTCCTGCTGCACGAATTCCAAAATCAAAAGCAGCATATAGCGGTCGTGCTCGACGAGTACGGCGGAACGGCGGGGATCGTTACGCTGGAAGATATCCTCGAAGAGCTCGTCGGAGAGATAACCGACGAATACGAAGATATACCGCCGGAACCGATAAGGCGGATCGATGCCGATACCATCGACGTCGATGCCAGAACGTATATCGACGACCTGAACGACCAGTTTGAGTTGAACCTGCCTGAAGACGAAGACTACGATACGATAGGCGGATTTGTCTTTTCGCGCCTGGGATACATTCCTAAAAACGACGAAACCTTCGACCATGAAAACCTGAAATTCACCATAACCTCCGCCGAGGCAAGAAGAATAAATCGAATAAAAATCCGGAAATCAGTGCCTGAAAAGTAATCGGGCCGAATGTCGGGCAATCCATCGCCAAATGTCTCTTTTCACAATCTGTGGTAGTCTGACATAGTATCCCAACCGCCAAACCAATGCCACCGCGTTTTACAACGCCGACAAAGCCGCAAAATGGCGACTTTTTTGCTTGACATGGGCCGGCTGATGGGCATAATTGCGGGTTACGGGTTGCTTGTGGCTAATGAAAATGGAATTCTCAGAATTGATTGACGGAAGAAGGGAGTCTGGGCTATGTCTATAGACCGCCGAACCTTTATCAGAACCTCCATCGCAACAGGTGCGGCGCTCGCTTTGCCCAACATCATAACGGCCGCCCGCATCAAGACTTATCGCACCGCCCTGATAGGCTCCGGCTGGTGGGGGATGAATATCGCCTCTGAGGCCATCGCATCGGGCAAGTGTAAAATCGTCGCTATGTGCGACGTCGATCAGAACCAGCTCGCCCCGGCCGTCGCCAAGGTCAAGGAGCTTACCGGCGATACGCCGAAGCAATACAAGGACTATCGCGAGTTGCTGGAAAAGGAAAGAATCGATATCGCCATCGTCGCCACCCCCGACCACTGGCATCCGCTCTGCACGATAGCCGCGCTTAAGTCCGGCGCGCATGTTTACGTCGAAAAGCCAATCGGTCATACCGTTATGGAAGGCCGGGCAATGGTCAACGCCGCTCGCGCGGCCAATCGCGTAGTCCAGGTCGGCACTCATCGGCGAGTCTCGCCGCACAACATCTCAGGGCGAAAATTTCTGCAGGAAGGCCACGCAGGCAAAATCGGCGCCGTTCGCGCGTTCGTCCTCTACGGCGGCGGACCCGAAAAGCCCAATCCCAATGCCGAGCCGCCCGAAGGACTCGATTGGGATATGTGGTGCGGCCCGGCCCCGCTTCGGCCCTTCAATACGAAGATTCACCCCAAAGGCTTTCGCCAATTCCTTGATTACGCAAACGGAACGCTCGGCGACTGGGGAGTACACTGGATGGACCAGATCCTGTGGGTAATGGAAGAAAAATGGCCCAAATCCGTATATGCCACCGGCGGAAGGCCGATTAAGGGCGAGGCCGTATTCAACGATAAAGAGCAAACCACCGATGCGCCCGGCCACCTCATAGCGGCTTATGAATTCGACAAATTCACCGCCCACTGGGAACATAGAAACTTCGCAGGCAACACAGCGGAAAAGAGCGAAAACGTCGGCTGCTACTTCTACGGCACAAAGGGAACATTCCACATGGGCTGGCGAAACGGCTGGACTTTCTACCCCCTCGGAAAGGGCAATAAAGAAATCCGCGAAGAACCACAATTGAACGACCCGGACAGCCAGAACATCAAGGAGCTATGGGCCGACTTCCTAAACGCAATAGAAAGCGGCCGGCACCCGGTCTGCGATATCGAGCTAATCCACTACTCGACCAATATGAGCCTTTTGGGAATGCTCTCATACAAGCTCGGCAGAAGCATAAAATGGGACGGAGAGAAAGAAATAATCATCGGTGATAAAGCCGCCAACAAACTCTTGAAGCGAAAATACCGAACACCCTGGACATACCCAAAGGCATAACCCGGGCGATCATCCCTCCCCTGGGGAAAGCTGCCATCCTGTGCTACAAAAAGGCTCTTGACCCTTTTAGCCCTTGTCAAAGAGCTAATGTGGTGTTAATCCCCGATTATGAACAATGCGGAAAACAACTGTGGATTTTTTGAATGAAGCTATTTGCTGCTTATCTTTTTCCTTAATACCAGCACAGAACCGAGAACAACTATAAATATTCCTACCGCCGTGACAATCAAAAATGATGGCTGGCCCCACAGTGGCGGTTGTTGTTTACTGGAAGTTTTTTCAGGTGCTTCCCGAAGAACGTCCGTGAACAATTCCGGCATCTCGCTGGCATTGTCTTTTAGAATAGTAAACCGTTGGCGTAAATCAGCTTCCGCCTCCATTATCCTTAGCTCGCACTTAAAGAGGTCTTCTGGTTTGTACTTATCAAATTGTGTATGGCTAAATGTAACGATACGGGTCTCGCTCTCCCATACAAAGAGTGGCGTTTTCAACCTGAATTCTTTACCAATATGCTCTACCACCATTTTTTTATGGGCATTGCCCAACTTCCCTACCAACTTCTCATATATAATCGGGACATTCTGTTTGGATTGATTAAAGTCTTTGGACTTAACATAAGCCCAAGTCTTTACTTTGTCGTCCTTTATGTAAACCACAGCACTATCCCAGAATAAGTTATTTTCTATCTGACATATCCAGACGGCCTCTAATATCTTGCCATTCTCATCTTTTTTTTCCTGTGCAAGAAGCTTTGCATTTGGATAGTGCTTCTGAAACTCATCGCTGCTGATCCCCAATTCCAGCTTTTTCAAGGGAAACAACTCCGCCTCTTCTGCGAGCACAGAACTACAAAAGCACAAATACAGCATGATCGCAATATAAGATTTTTTTCGCATAATAGTTATCTCCACTATTCGTCAGTCGGTTGAAGTAAAGCATCCTCGTTTGTATTCGTAGTTCCATACGAAGAATCCAAGTAACAGAGTTCTCCGCGTGCTATTAACCCTTTTATACTATTTCGGCAACACTCATATTGAGACTCTGGCTCGTTACGGCCCCTTCCAGCTTTCCGCTGGCTGCTTGGGGGGATCCTCCTCCTTTTCCGCCGAAGGCTTCTTTGAGCTTGGACAGGAGGTCGTTGGCATTCAGATTTTTTGAGTTTATAACGATGGTTCCTTCGCTAACGACGATTCCCGTTCCGTCAATCTCGCCGGCGATCAGTCCTGCCAGCTTTCCCGCGAGTTTGCCGGAAACCGCATCGACCTGAATCCCCGCCTTCGCCCCGTCTATCTCTATAATCTCGGCCGAGGCGACCAGCCCCGACAGCATCAACCCCTGCAATCGCTCCAATTCCTTGTTGAGGCCCTTGGCATTATCCATCGCCTTTTGAAAAAGGATAAGCAGTTCCGCCATCGAGCACTTAACCAACTTGCGAAGCTCCCTCAAGACTGAAGTCTCAATCTGCGAAAATTCAAGCGCCTTTTCCCCTGCAACAAAAGCAACCCTCGTGCCATCCTTTTTGCTCTCGATATCGAGAATCCTGATAATCCCGATATCGCCTGTTCTGCGAATATGAGTCCCGCAGCAGGCGGATGTATCGTACTCGCTTATCTTCACTATCCGAATCATATCCGATTCGATTGCCGTAAGGTCGAACCGCGACCGCGCATCAGAATCGCCGAACACCGTCTCGACGGCAATATTCTCAGTAACAGCTCCCATCGAATCACGCTCGATAGCCTGGGCGGTTTGCCAATCGATTTTCTTATCGAAATCGACGGTGCAGCTATCGACGCCGATATGAACGCCGAGCGTTTTCAGGCCGAAGCGTTTCTCGGCAACCCCAGAAATAATATGCTGAGCCGTATGCTGTCTGGCACTTTGTAATCTGTGCTTCTTATCCACGCGCGCAACATACTTTCCGTCGTCGAGCGGCCTATCGAGAGTATGCACTATCCGCCCGTCAATCATCTCGACGCCGAGAACTTCAGCCTTGCCAATCGTGCCCTTATCCGGCTGCTGCCCGCCTTCGTCGGGATGAAACACAATCGGATTTATAGCGACCCGGCAGTCGCCAATAGCCTTGACCTCGACCTCAATCTCATAGACATCAGGATTCGTCCAATACAATCTTTCCACGCTTCGCCCTTCAATAATTAGGATTTATCCGGAATTTCCAAGCCCAAAATCACTGCCATGGCAATAGACTATCGACTATCCCCCCAAAAATCAAGGCCCTTGACAAACAGGTTGGTTTTTGTCACAATAGTCTATAATAAACTGAGGAGTGCCGGGTTGCTATAGCATCCCCGCCCAATTCACCAGGCAGGTTTACGGATGACTGTCCCTATCTATCCGAGGTTATTGCAACAGATTTTTCGTCCAGTCTTCCTGTCTTGCTCCGTGGTATGTTGTCAGGATATACTCGAATTCCTTCTTCGACCTCGGCTCGAGTTCGAGGGTGAACTTTACGGTGTCGAGATCCTCTTTTTCGAACTCGGCGGCGGTCTTCATGTCCCAGGAGGGGGTATTGAAGTTGCGTTTGATTTCGACCTTAATAGGCAAATCGCGGGTATTTCGGACTTCGACTTCGAATGTGCGAATCTCGTCCCAGCCTGAGATATTGCGTCGGCTGTCGAACCTGTAGTTGTCCGTTTTGAAATCCATGACTTTCGGCTCGACGACGACATCGGCGACGGCGCCGAGATTAAGCTCGATGTCCTCATCTACGGGGATGTACTTGAAAGAAGATTGGCCGGTATAGGACAAGTGCCCGGCGTCGTCGGCATTTCTATAGACTTTCAAGAGGCCGCCTGGAATGGGGGTATCGCCGAGCTTGTGGTCTTTGTCGTTTTTGAAGCTTAGGAAGCGGACAACGCTGTCGCCGTACCGCTCCTGCTCGAACTTATAGAGATTGACCACGGGGACGTCATCGACGTCGAAGCTGAGCAGCCTCTTGGACCAGCCGGTTGGAATTGTTTCTGTGCCTTCAATTGTGTAGAGGAAATACTCGCTTAGCCCCTCTTTTTTGATTTCCTTGGGTTCGGCTTTCGCATCGGCAAACTTCATCATTACATCTCCCGCCCTAAGTTCACTCGTTACCAGGGGCGTCGGTTGTCCTGTCTCGGGCGGCGCATGGCCTGGCCTGCCATAGGGATATTGACGGCGGGCGAGGTCTGCTATTTCGTCGAGGATATGCACCGTGCCTACAATCAGACGGGTCTGGGCGTTCTCGTAGTCCTCGCCGCTGTTGTTGGTTACGCGAACATAACCTTTCAGGCGCATCGTTTTCTCGTCCTCGGTGAGCGTGCCCATATAGAACGCCCGCCAGGACAGGCCGCTGGTGAGGTAGGTAATCTCAACCGGGACCTTGCCGCTGATTCTGCTATCAATGTTCCACAGGCCGAGATTCTGGACTCCGGGCGGATAGGTTAAATCGGCTATATCGATTTTATCCGCATTGGCCTTGGGCAGCATCTCGAGGCTTGTCGGGTCGATGAGGGTATTGGCCCAGGAGAACTGCAGCTTGTTTGCGCCTTCTTTGACCGTCAGCGCCCTGGCCTCACGCACCAAGGTTAAATCCGCCGAGTTATAGATCGTAAGCTGCACGGTATCCCGCGTGGGCAGGGTTGTCAGATCGACCTTGCCCTGGGCGGCGGCAGCCAGTGCAGTTAGTATTATTAGTATTGATGCATGTTTCATTTTACAGCCCCTTATATTGAGTCATTCGCGCACGATTGGTAAACGCTCGCGCCGATGGGCCGGCGTTTCTTTTGCGTTAAATGCTTTTTATTGTCTATATCCGCTGCGCAGGTGCCTGCGGTGGTAGTGCATCCTCAGTTCTTTTGCTGCGGGGCCGTCGTCGTTGCGGGCGGGCAGCTTTATCTCGAATTCAAGCGTATTGGCGTCCTTTTTCTTGTAATCGTCGCCGAGCTTCAAGTCCTTGCCGTCCAGAGTGCATTCTTCCATATCCCACTCGTCGGGGATGTGCTGGATCATGGTAAGCACTGCCGGGCCGTCTTTGAAGTTCTCGATCTTGGCGGTGATTAACTCGTTGGTGTCGTAAAGAACTACGGCATCCTTGTTGTTCTTATGCGTCGGAATCTGTTCGTCTTTCATCTGTCGCTGGGTAACGACGATGTCTCTGCTGTCGCCGATGTAGAGTTCCATCTTCTCGCCGACGGGGACCATCCCGCTGACGTCTTCTCCGAGGAAGATAGTGCTTTCCTGGCCATCGTCCTGGAAGAGCCTGGCCTTGCCGTCCCACATTGCAAACTTGCCGAGTCCGCTCTTTTCGTCGTTGACGATTCGGTAGCTCACGGGGATGCCGACGTTCTTGTTTTCGAGCTTCTCCGGGTCCCAGGGCAGCTTGGCGGCGTCGAACGTCCAGATTTTTGTGATCGGCACCTTGTCCGCGTTGAGGAACAGCATCTGTTTGGTCTCCTCGTGGTCGATGCCCTGCTCGAATGCCTCGCCGTAATCCAGCAGGACGCGCGCCTTGTCGAAATCCTCGCCCGAGAAGTTTCGCAGGACCAGATAGCTCTTGAGGTCAACAAACGTCTCGGGCTTGTCGGCTATGGCCTTGTAGGTTATCAGCCTGTCGATATTGCGCAGCAGGTAGCTTATTCGCACCGTCTCCGGGTAGTTATCGGCGCAGCTAATCTCCCATACCAGGGCCGCTTCGTTGGGCGGATAGCTGACGTTGAGGAGCATCACGTCGTTTTGGTCCGGATGGTCGAGGGCTTTTAGGCGGATGGAGTCGGCGTCGATGCTCACGCCATTCCATGAGAAGTCCACCTTGTTTAGCCCCTTCTGCAGTGTCAGGACGCGTTCTTCCTCAATCAGCGTCCACTGCGGGTTGTCCAGGCGAATCACCGTCGCGCCGCGCTCGGGCAGTGCAACGAGCTTGATTCTCGCCTGGGATGTTACGCTGCATACGAGCAGCACCACGATTGCTGTTAGTGTCATTCTTTTACCGTTCATTTTAAATCTCCTTTCAAGAAATTTACTGACGTTAATAAAGCTTTGTTTTGTTGTCGTTCATTTTCAACTGCCTTTTTTCTCAGGGTTGACGACCCTGCCCATAAACAGGATGCCCCCGAACGATTGCCCCGGAACAAACGACAGGCCGGCAACCAACCCGAGAGAAATTACAATTTTTATTAGCCGCCTTCGCAGCATAGTTCATCCTTCCTTTTTCGTTACCTCGTTACCTCTTCTTGTCGAGTGCCGTGATATGTTGTGACCGTGTAGCCGAAGGTCCATTTGGTTCTTGGCTTTCGTTTCAATGTGAATCTTGCGTGCGTTGCATCGTGCTTTTCGTAAGTAATCGCGTCTTCAGCCGTCGATGCAACATCCACCAGAACGAGTTTCCAGGCCGGAGTGGCGAAGCTGCGTGTTATTTCGATATCGACGGGCAGCTCTCGCGTGTTTGTTATTTCAATCATCCATGTGCGTGTTTCGTCCCAGCCGTCTATATTGCCCCGGCGGTCGAACCTGTAGTTGGCGGTCTTGAAATCCATGAGTTTCGGCTCGACGTTCGCCAATCGGGCGAGGCCGAGATTCAGCTCGACCTCCTCATCCACCGGAATATACTTAACGCTTGTCCCGCCGACATAAGAAAGATGCCCCAGATCATCGGCCCGGCTGTATATGTTGACGTTGCCGTCGGGTATCGGAGTCTCGCCTAAATTGTGCTCTTCGTCGTTGGCGAACTTAACGAACCGTATCGTCTGCCCGCCCCATCGCTCCTCATCGTACTTATAGAGGCTTTCGACCTCGACATCCTCGGCCTCGAATGAAAGCAGGCGCTTACCCCACTGATCCGGTATCGTCTCTGTGCCCTCAATCGTATAGAGGAAGTACTCGCTCAGGCCTTCCTTCGTTATTTCCTTTCGTTTTAGCAGGTCGATTGCGACGCCGTCCCCGCCCATACCCCTCACACGATCCCACGCCTGCCCCTCCATCGCCATCTCGCCCTTGTCCCGGTGCATACCGCCATACCCGTAACCGCCGTAACCGCCGCCTCGCGGGTCGCCATAAGGATATTGGCGTTTGGCCAGGTCGGCAATCTGGTCGAGCAGGTGGACCTGGCCGACAATCAGCCGAGTCTGGGCGTTCTCGTAGTCTTCTCCGCTATTGTTGGCCACCCGCACGTATCCCGCAAGCTGCATCGTCTTTTCATCTGCAGAGAGCGTACCCATGTAGAATGCCCGCCATGATAGGCCGCTGGTGAAATACGTAATCTCAAATCCGAGTTGCCCGCTTATCTGCGAGTTGATGAGCCACTGCCCAACTTGCTGGACTCTGGCCGGAAAGACAAGCTGCTGAATCTCAATTTTATCCGCCTGCGCGAGCGGCCTTAGACTCAGCGAGGTCGGGTCGATCAGCGTGTTCGCCCAGGCCAGCTCGAGCCGATTCAAGCCTTCTTTAAGCGTAAGGCTGCGCTGCTCGCGCACGAGGGTCAAATCGGCGGAGTTGTAGATTGTAAGCTGGACCTTGTCGCGCTTGGGCAGAGTAACGAGGTCCACCTTCGCTTGGACAACGGCGGCTATCGAGAAAAATGCGAGCAGTGCTATTATCCGTTTCATAGTTCAGCCCTCCGTTGAATTTCAATCCGTTCTTCGGCTCGGTCGCCGTGGTAGGTGGTCAGGACATATTCGAATTGCTTCTTCGACCTCGGCTGCAGTTCAAGAGTGAACTTTACGGTATCGACGTCTTCTTTCTCGAATTCGGCGGAGGTCTTCATATCCCAGGAGGGGGTATTGAAGTTGCGTTTGATCTCGACTTTAACGGGAAGATCGCGGGTATTGCGGAATTCGATTTCGAACGTGCGAATTTCGTCCCAGCCTGAGATATTGAGTTTGCGGTCGAACCGGTAGTTAGTGGTCTTGAAATCCATTAGCTTCGGCTCTACGACAACATCAGCCACGGCCCCGAGATTAAGCTCAACATCCTCATCCACGGGGATATACTTGAATGACGACTGGCCCGTATAGGACAGATGCCCCGCGTCGCCTATATTTCTATAAACCTTGAGCAGGCCGCCGGGGATGGGCGTATCGCCCAATTCGTGGTCTTCGTCGTTCTTGAAACTGAGGAAGCGAACGACGCTGCCGCCGTACCGCTCCTGCTCGAACTTATAAAGATTAACCACCGGCACTTCGTCAACGTCGAAGCTCAGCAGCCTCTTCGACCAACCTGTTGGAATCGTTTCCGTCCCCTCAATCGTATAGAGGAAATACTCGCTCAAGCCCTCCTTCTTGACCTCTTTAACTCTTTGCAGCAGATCGAGATCGAAATCGAGCTCATTTAAACTTTTCACAATACTTCCCTTAACCGCTTGTCCCGTCACATCTGTCTTCTCCGGCCTCTGCACAACTTCCTGGCCCGGCCTGCCGTAGGGATATTGCCTTCGCGCAAGCTCTGCTGTCTGGTCGATTATGTGCACTTGGCCGACAATCAGGCGGGTCTGGGCGTTCTCGTAGTCCTCGCCGCTGTTGTTGGTTACGCGGACGTATCCCTGCAGGCGCATCGTTTTCTCGTCTTCTGTGAGCGTGCCCATATAGAATGCCCGCCAACTCAGGCCGCTGGTCAGGTATGTTATCTCGACGGGGAGCCTGCCGTTAAGTTCGCTCTTGACGTTCCATAGCCCGAGGTTCTGGACTCTCGGAGGAAAGGTCAGTTCGGCGATGTCGATTTTATCGGCGTTGGCTTTGGGGAGCATTTCGAGGCTCGTCGGGTCGATAAGCGTATTGGCCCATGAGAATTGCAGCCTGTTCGGCCCTTCTTTTACCGTAAGCGACCTGCTCTCGCGGACGAGTGTCAAATCGGCCGAGTTGTAGATGGTGAGCTGGACCGTATCCCGCGTAGGCAGTGTAACGAGGTCCACCTTGGCTAAAGCAAGTCCGCTGAGCATCAGTACTAATAGCAAAACCGATATTCGATATTTCATTGTATTACAATCGCCTTTCTGTCTTCTGTCATCTGTCCTCTGACATCTGTCATCTGTTTTCCGTCCTCGTGCCGTGATATGTTGTGACGATGTATTCGACGTTCCGTTTGGTCTGCGGATTGAGTTTCAATTCAAAGCGTGCGTGGGTCGCATCGTGTTTCTCATGATCGACGCCGTCGGATTGCATGTCCAGATCCCAGGCCGGCGTGGCGAATCCTCTGGTAATTTCGATTTCGACGGGGAGGTTGCGTGTATTGGCGATCTCGATATTCCAGGTGCGTATCTCGTCCCATCCCGCCACGTTTCCCCGGTTGTCGAACCTGTAGTTTTCCGTTTTGAAGTCCATCAGCTTCGGCTCGATTTTCACTAACCGGGCCGGGCCGAGGTCCAGTTCGACCTCTTCGTTGACCGGGATATACTTAACGCTGGTCCCGCCGACATAAGACAGCGAGCCATCCTCATCGGCCTGCCCGTATATCCTCACCTCGCCGTCGGGTATGGGCGTATCGCCCAGGTTATGCTCCTCGTCGTTGGCGAACTTGACGAACCTTCTGGTTTGCCCGCCCCATCGCTCTTCATCGTACTTATAGAGGCTGTCAACCTTGATATCGTCGGCCTCGAATGAGAGCAGCCGCTTACCCCACTGATCCGGAATCGTCTCCGTGCCCTCAATCGTGTAGAGGAAATATTCGCTCAGGCCCTCTTTCGTGATCTCCTTGGGCCTTTCGCCTAAAGACAAAGACTCAGTGCCATTCAGATAAAGACTGTTAAACTCAACATCCTGGGGCAGGGCCGGGGGCAGGGCGTACCGAACATCCTGAATCATGCCGCCGTGGCCGCCACCCTCTGGTATCGGCGAACCATAGGGATACCGGCGCTTCGCCAGTTCAGCAATTTTGTCGAGAATATGTACGTTGCCGACTACGAGGCGCGTTTGTGCATTTTCGTATTCCTCTCCGCTGGCGTTGGCGATGCGGACGTATCCTTTCATCTGCATCGTTTCTTCGTCGGGAGCGAGGGTGCCCATATAGAATGCCCGCCAGGACAGTCCGCTGGTGAAGTATGTAATCTCGAACGGTACCTGGCCGCTGACCTCCGAACGAATCAGCCAGCGGCCAAGCTCCCGCAGCCTCGCTGGGAACACCAGCTGTTGGATATCGATTTTATCGCCTTGCTCCTTCGGCTCCAGGCTCAGCGACGTCGGATCAATCAGTGTATTGGCCCACATAAACTGGAGCCAGTTCCAGCCCTTTTTGAGGGTCAGGTTGCGCGTTTCCCGCACCAAAGTCAAATCGGCCAAGTTATAGATTGTCAACTGGACGTTATCGCGTCTGGGCAGAGTAACCAATTCGATTGCACTGGCCGGGGCAAATGGCGGCTTCTCGGGTATGGCTGCGTCTGCCTTTGCCATTGGGCCTTTGTCGTCGTGCAACATAGCAAGTCCGCCCGCTCTCGGCGGGGAGACAGGCGTTCTTTCGGATAGTCCGCCTGCGAAAGGTTTCCCAGACCCTGGTTGCCGGAGCGAATCGGCGGTTATCCATAGAAGCCCAATAACCAGTGCCGCGGCGGCAGCCCCGGCCCAGACGGGCCCCCAGGGGACAAGCAGTTTCTTCGAGACTTTGAGCCTCAGGCGCCTCGGCTGGGCGACCTGCTCGATAACCTGCGAAATCAACTCTTCGGAGGCCGCAACATCCCCATGCAGCAAATCCAGCGATTTGAACTTACGCTTGAGCGTTTCTAATTCGTCGCGGCATTGCTCGCAAGCGTCGAGGTGGGCCGAAGCCTCCCTGGCTTGAGCTTCGGAGGCAAGATCGAACCGATATTCTATAAGTTCTTGTTGTGTAAGATGACGCTTCATTTTGCGACCCCCGAAACATCAGGAAGCTTGCGTGCTAAAGTCTGCATCGCCCTGGACATCTGCGCCTTCACCGTCCCCGTCGAGCAGCCCAAAACCGAGGCCACCTCCGGATAGCTAAGCTGCTGATAGTAGGCTAAAACCAGCGTCGCCCGCTGCTTCGTCGGTAATTCATCGACCGCGCGGCGGACCTGCTCTTTCTGCTCTGCCACAGCCGCCTCCTGGGAGGGGTCGCAGGAATCGGCTGCGGTAACTGCGGCCAATTCGCTGCAATTCCCGTCGGGGCAGCCGATACTGCTGCTCAACGATACAGCGGGCCGGCGTTTTCGCTTCCGCAGCCCGTCGATAGCAACACGCGTAGCGATTGTGAAGAG
The DNA here is from genome assembly GCA_041322395.1 of Sedimentisphaerales bacterium. Lineage (GTDB taxonomy): Bacteria > Planctomycetota > Phycisphaerae > Sedimentisphaerales > Anaerobacaceae > JAFGCD01. The sequence continues at coordinate 31,839 of JBGLNQ010000001.1, read as the reverse complement.
CCAACCCTTAAACCGCTCGCCGCGGAAGGTATGGGCCTTTTCGTGGACACGCTGAAACGTCTCCTGGAAAAAGTCCTCGGCTTGTTCTCGATTGCCCGTCATTTTCACTAAATACCCCAAAACACTGTCTCCGTATCGGCGTACAAGTTCGCCAAACGCTGTCCTGTCGCCCGCAATATGGGCGTCAATCAGGCTTTTATCAGTGTTCGCCATCGAGACTATTTGCTCCAACTATCCTTAAGACGTTGAATCAGCCGAATCGGTTGACAAGCAATCCGAAAAATTTCGGAATTACTCTATCGCCGGCTTGAAACGGAGAATATCCTTCACTGTCTTACCCATATTAACGCCTTCTTTTGACTTTGCTCTCGACATACATTCATTTAGACGCTAATTGTTGCAATCCGTTTACAAATAGAACGTAAATTTAATGTAAAATCGAGCCTTCCCACCGCCCGTCTCCGCCTATATATCTCTATACCCCCCATCGACCGTTCCCCGCATAGCGGGGCTTGGGCCGGCATCAAACTTTTACCGTTTTAGCGGCGTTGTGGCAATCGTCGAATAAAAAAAATCGCGGTTGGACCGCCTACTTGGGAACCGGCTTATCCATCGCCCAAAAAACGCGAGATTTCTTATACCTATTCGTTCAGGCTGTACGCTGCCTTGGTTTCTTTCGACTCGTTAGCCGCCAATATAGGCCGAATATCGCCTTGCAAGCTTCGTGTCTTTGCGTCTTAGTGGCGTTTTTTTATCCGCCGATCAAAGCGGTACGATCCAGATGTTGCGAAATTTAACCTCATTGCCATGGTCCTGCAAAAGAATCGGCCCGGGTTCAGGCCCTTCCGGCTGGCCGACCCCGGTCTTATTGGGGATCTCAAAATCGTCATGAACCAGAATGCCGTTATGCCAGACCGTTATTCTCGCGTTCTCAGTCTTTTTCTCGCCCTCGAATTTCGCTGCATGGAAGATAATATCATAGCTCTGCCACTGGCCCGGCAGCTTGCAGACATTCACATCCGGCGACTTGGTCCTGTAGAGGGATGCACAGTCACTATTCTTCAACCGGCGATTCTGGCGTTTCAACTCCAACTCACTGGAATCCAGAATCTGAACCTCGTAACGCTTCTGGATATATACGCCGCTATTGCCGCGGCCCTGACCCTCCGGTCGTTGGTGATATAAAAGAAATAGCGTATGTCATCGAACAGCACCTTTTCGCCCTTTTCCACCGAAAGATTCTTTCGCAGGACTATCATGCGATACATCTTGTTGCATTTGGTGGGCGAATAGTCGAACTCGGCAACGTGTTCGGATTCCAGACGAATGTTTTTATACTCTCGCTCGACCACGATTCGCTCTTTGACATTATCTGGTTTTTGCCTTGTTTCTGTACGAACTTCGTACTTGGCCGGACGCACTAACGGCCTCCAGAGGCCATCAGGCAGGTTATCCGCTATATTCTCCAGGTTTCGCATCGCGTTAATGCCGAAGATGAACGTTACCCTTTCATCATCATCCCAGCGATCCAGTTCCTTGGTCTGACTAAAGTCGGTATCGCCACGCACAAGAATTTTTCTAAACCCGGCTCTAAGAGACAAGTCTATGGCCTGATCAAGATAGACAGCAGCACCGTCACTACTGGTGCAATTGCCGCTGCGATTGACTAAGTATAACGGCTCGGAGGTATTGGCCAATGAAATCAGCAGTGCATGGTAGCCCCAGATTCCTTTGTAAGACATATCCATGCCTTCTTTGCATTGTCCGGTCGTACCGGCTATCGTGCCGTCGGCGTCAATGACGGCTTGTTCGAAGAACTCATCAGGCTGCTTTGCCCAGACTCTCAAACGAACCTCATTGATGATGTCCATTAAGGTTTGGACATCTTCTTCGGTATAACGCCGGCAGAAATCACCCGCTGTGGTCGGGTCGGGAATCCGCTGGGCGCCGAGGGCATCCAGATAAACCTCATCGTTTCTTAAACGCTCGATATCTTCGAGGCAGCCGCCGTTGCAGAGAATGTTGTATGCGATATTAAGGACATGATCCGATTCGTGATACGGCAGATGCATTTTCAGCAGTTGCAGCTTCTGATCGATTGCCTTTGCCAGGCCGGTTTGCCTTGCCAGAAGGTGCATGGCCCCGATCCCGCCATAGGCCAGACCGCGGGCACGATCACCCATTTCATAATGAATATTGGCTGCACAGAACATCGGCTTTGATTGCTCTGGCCAGTTGATATCGCGGAGCCGGTACTGAATTTTTTTTCACAAAGGCATTATACGCAATCCGAACGGGCATTTCGAGCTTTTTCAAAAATTGCACTGTGACAAATCTATAGAAGTCACGCTTGTATAGAGACTAGATGCTCTTTGAACTGACTGAATTCCATCTCAGCAACTTGGGCAGCCAGGTTTTTGAGCCGCTGCTTGCTCTTGCGCAGTTGCTCGTGTTCTGCTCTCATAACAGCCGGCGGGCCATATACGCCTCTGACCTCAAGCTCGGGGAACAATATCTGTTCCTCGCGCTGATGATGAAGCTCGGCCTCTGCCAAGTGCTCGGCGATGTGAGCCAGCATCTTGAAATCTTCACGAGTCTGGTCATAAGCGTTCATCTGCTGAACGGTTTTGTTGATGCTGTCAAGCTTTTCAAGAAAGCCGAGAATCAATTCATGTTCACTTACCAACGTGGCTACAATATGGCCCGGCGGCAGTTGCTGCTTCATTTTCTCAACCCTGCTTAGCCGACAGCTATTTCCTTACTCGACTCCCAAAGCCCGTGTATGTTGCAGTACGCCATGGCATGCAATACACCTCCCTTGGATACCTTCAGGCTTGCCACAACCTCGTGATGCGTGTACACCGGTCCGGTGTTTGGGCCATCTGTGGATTCCCCGTGTGCGCTGAATTCGACATGGGCCACCTGATGAGGAAACTTTCCAGCTTGATCGTGGTAGTAAAGGCTTATCCACCGGATGTGGTGCTCGGTGGTGTTCGGATGGGCGAGTTCCTTGCCCAAGCTGACCTTCACCTGGAAAACCTCGTTGATCCCAATCTTATCCGGACACTCGATTACAGGAACGTGCTTTTCGGTCTTCCAGTCCGCTGTCCGAATGTGGTTGCTTAGTTCTGCCATGACATAATCTCCTTGTTGAATAACGGTTTTGCCAATCTAACGTTGAGCCGGCTGTTTGAACTCGCCGCCAAAATACGCATCTTCGAGTGCGATGTGAACAAGTGGATTAAGCACAGTTCATTCCTCAAGGATGATTGCCGATACAGGGCATTGCTCAGCAGCTTCGCGCGTCTCATCCTCGTATTCGGGTGGAACCTTCTGAATCCTGACTTGGGCAATCTCCTCGCCCATCTCGAAGACTTCGGGGGCAAGTCTCCACACACAGTTCACAAGCGATACAGTCTTCTGTAATTTTTACCTGCATTTTTCTTTCTCTCAATGATCTCGATAACACCATTCTGATTAGGTCCTGTGTGCACACGTCGAGCGTGAGGACCCCCGGTCCTGCTAATGAGTCAGAATATCTCTTTAGCTCTGATGGCCGGCATGTGCGGCTGCTATCAACTCTTCCGGATTCGTACCTTGACCTTTTTCAACAGGGAGTATCGAAAGATAGCCTGTGCCTGCAAGCCGTCCGTTGCCGAAGACGGACTGGAAACTTCGCAGGACGCCATTGCTTCTATCTGTTGCCGAGAATACACGATCGACGAAGTCGGAACCCGGCAAAGCCAACATTTCTTTGCTTATTGCTGGAGACCTGTAATTTAGCAGATAGTCCGCGTCGTTGCCTAGAATCTTTAGTATCTCTTCATGCATACTATTGTCCTCACTGCAGATAGTGCCAGTCCGGCACCTATGATTCTTCAAACCGGCATTATCGATGTTCGTGACCAGCGCTTAAGTACACCGCTTCAAAGTCGGCCAGACAACTGCGAAGCCTGCCGACATGCTCGAGGTCCGTAGTCTGCTTGCACTTCATGGCGTGGACCATCATGGCATGAAGCAGTGTTATCTTCTGAACATAACTGTCGTAAGCCTCTTTTTGACCTTTCTCGACCGGCGTAATCCGTTGCTTCATGAAATACTGGGTTACAACATCACTCAACTGGTCGGCGTGATTCTCCTTGTTAATAATCCACCGCACAAGCTGATTGTAGTTCTTGTCCTTCTCTGCGGAGAGCTGCGCGATCTGGTTCATGGACTTCTCAATGGTTGTTATGTGCTCAGCGATCATAGCGATTCTCGTGTGATCATCGTAGATGCCGCACGGTATCTCGCAGTGGGAGAGCACCAATGGCGAACCCACTAGAATCACTGCGGTCGCAATAAGAAACGAAACGAGCATTGTCTTTCTTCCGGCATACATTTGTCTTCTTCCTTTCATAAGGGGCCTTCAACATAGTCGTCAAAATGATACATTTCGGCATTCTCAAGGAACCACTGCGGCCTTGCAACGAAATCACAGATACCCTGGACGAGAGCGAGGTGCTTTTCTTCCTCATTCGCGAGTTTCTTGAAGATCTCTCTCTGTGCAGGATCCGAGACCTCCTCGGCTTTCTCCAGGTAGAACTGCCTGCTGTCCTTCTCAATGTCCCGTGCTTTCTCATAGAGCTGCAGTTCGGTGATGTCAAAACTGAATTGCTCAGCAGCTTCTCTCATTTCCTCGAACGCTGCTCTGGCATCCTTGAGGATGTCCACGTCGGTAACCATGGCAGGGGCTTGCTGCTGCATCTGCCGCACAACCTCGAAGTGCTTTCTTTCTTCGTCCGCCAGCATTGTGAGGATATTGGCGAGACCCTTATTGCCCGTCTTACCACCGAGCTGCCGGTAGTAATCCTCGCTGAGCCTCTCCTTTTCCATTGCAAATTCAAAAACGTCCATTCTCTATTTCTCCTTGTTTGGGGCCGCCGCTTCCAGCAGGCTGATTATCCATGCCTTGTACTACTCGTCAATAGCGAGAAGGAAGGGCTTCTCCAGCTTCTCGACAACAAACCTCAGGAATCGCACTCCTTCGCTTCCATCGATGATGCGGTGATCGTATGATAGTGAAAGCGGCAGAATCATGCGCCTTTGGGGCTCACCTTTGATATATCGGCATCGTTCGCAGGCCCTAGCTATGCCCAGAATAGCCACTTGCGGCCAGTAGATGATAGGCGAAAAGCCCGTGCCGCCGATCCCGCCGAGATTCGATATGGTGAAGTTGCCGCCAACCATCTCGTCGGGGGCAAGCTTGTTGTTGCGGGTCCTATCAGACAGATCGCTTAGCTCAACGGATAGCTGTAGTACAGTCTTTTTATCCACGTCGCAAATAACAGGAACAAGTAGTCCACGCTGCGTATCGACGGCCACGCTGATGTGGCAGTAATCCTTGAGGATAATCTCGTCTGCCTGGGGATCTACGCTGGAATTGAACTTCGGGAAAGCCTTGAGAGCCCAAGCAACAACTTTCAGCAATATCGCAGTTATCGTCAGTTTTCCTCCGGCCTCTTCCACGCGTTTTGAGTATTCTACTCGAAACTGCTCGCCCCCCGTAATATCCGCTTGGTCGTATTGTGTCACATGCGGGATCTGCGACCAGGCATAGCTCAACGTATCTGCGATTTTCTTGCGTGTGACCGACATCTTCTCTCGTTTGATCTGACCCCACTTGGAAAAATCAGGCAAGGCCCGTGCCGTCACCCCCCCGGCGCGACGATTCTCTCCGGCGGCTATCACGCCTTTAGCGTAAGTCTTTACATCTTCCTGAGTAGCCTTATTGCCGGCCCCGCTTATGGCAACCTCGCTGATGTCGATGCCCAATTCACGGGCCAGGCGGCGGACTGCCGGTGAAGCTGAGGCTTCCTTTCGTGCCGGCTGTGACGGCGGTTCAACAGCCTGTGCTTGCTCATTTTCACGAGCGGCTGATTCTTGTTTCTCCGGCGGGAGTCCCTTTGTGGCTTTTGGTTCCTCTGGTGTGGTGTTGGCGGCATCTTTTTGTTCATCCGCCGGTCTCCGGCTTTCCTGAGTCTCAGTTTCTTTTTGCGTTGCTTCAGCCTCGGTATCGATCTTCAGGATTACCTGACCCACTTTGACCTCGTCGTCTTCGTTCACATTGATTTCGGTAACCTTTCCAGCTATAGGCGACGGCACCTCGAACGTCGCCTTCTCCGTCTCCAGCTCGACGATAGGCTGCTCCTTCTCAACGAAGTCGCCGCTCTTGACGAGGACTTCAATTACCACGCCCGAATCGACATTCTCGGATATTTCCGGGAGTTTGATTTCCTCAATCATGCTGTTTTCCTTTTCCAAGTGCCCACATATTCCATTGTGCGGCATTCACCTGTTATACCGTTACGGGACTTACCTTTTCGGGATCAATGTTCAGGTCAACGATGGCCTTTTTGACCACCTTTGGCTCCAAACGGCCTTCGGCTGCAAGCGTCTGTAGCGCCGCCAGCGCGATATGACGGAAGTCAACCTCGAAGTAATCGCGCAGTGCGGCCCTGCTATCGCTGCGACCGTAGCCGTCCGTGCCCAGCACGGTCAGCCGCCCAGGCAGCCACTTGGCAATCGAACAGGGCAGGGCCTTCAGGTAGTCGGATGCCGCCACAAAGCACCCTTTTGCACCTTCAAGACATCGCTGTAGGTAGCACTGCCTGGGCTTATCGCTGGGATGCAGCATATTCCAGCGGTCGGTCTCCAGGGCGTCCATATAGAGCTCCTTATAGCTTGTGACGCTCCAGACATCTGCTGCAACTGCATACTTCGACTCGAGAATCTCGCCTGCTTTAATAGCCTCATTCAAGATCGTACCACTGCCAAAGAGGTGCGCCTTGACATTTGAATCATCGAGTTCCGACGCCTTGTATCTGTAGATTCCCTTGAGGATGCCTTCCCTGACACCATCAGGCATTGGCGGCATAGGATAGAATTCGTTCATCATGGTCACATAGTAGATGAGGTCTTCCTGATTCTGGTACATCCTGTGCAAGCCGTCGCGCACAATGGCGGCCAGTTCATAGGCGAAAGCGGGGTCGTAGGCCTTTAGATTTGGAACGGCATAAGCGAAATGATGGCTGTGCCCATCCTGGTGCTGAAGGCCCTCGCCAGCAAGGGTCGTTCTGCCAGCAATGCCCCCTATCAAAAAGCCTTTGGCTTTGGCGTCACCGGCCGCCCAGATCAGGTCGAACATCCTCTGGAAACCGAATATAGAATAGAACAGGAAGAACGGAATTGTGCTTATTCCGTGAGTGGCGTGGGCGGTGCCTGCTGCTATGAACGAAGCCATCGATCCGGACTCGGTTATGCCCTCCTCGAGAATGGCACCATCTTTGCGTTCATTATAGTAGAGCAGGTTTTCCTTGTCCACCGGCTCATACAATTGCCCGATGGCGGAGTATATTCCGGCCTGTCTGAACAGCGACTCCATCCCGAAGGTACGAGCCTCATCAGGGACGATCGGTACTATCAGTCTACCAATCTTCTCATCCTTCATGAGTTTGGCCAACAGCCGAACGAGAACCATTGTAGTGGCTACAGGCCGCCCACCGCTTCCCTGGTAGAATTCCTCAAATAGATCGTCGGCCGGCAATTCAACCGGTTTGCTTTCAACGATTCGGCCCGGGACGTAGCCGCCGAGTCGCCTCCTGCATTCGCTTAGATACCTTATCTCCTCACTTTCAGGCAGCGGCCTGTAGAAAGGCGCCTCCTGTGTTTCCCCATCAGAAACGGGGATCCCAAACCGAGTGCGGAACTCCAGAAGCTCCTGCTCGTTGAGCTTCTTCTGTTGATGCGTCACGTTTCGGCCTTCACCCGCCTCGCCAAGACCGTAGCCCTTGATTGTCTGAGCAAGGATCACTGTGGGCGAACCCTTGTGATCCGCCGCTGCTTTGTACGCGGTATATACCTTTATCGGGTCGTGCCCGCCGCGCTGAAGCTTCTCGATCTGCTCGTCCGAATAGTTTTTCACCATATCGCGCAGGCGCGAGTCTTTTCCGAAGAAGTCTTTCCTGATGTAATCACCACTGGAGACGGTGTACTTCTGAAATTGCCCGTCCGTCAATTCTTCCAGGCGACGAGCAAGAATACCATCCTTATCCTTCTCAAGAAGGGCATCCCACTGGGAACCCCAGACAACCTTGATGACGTTCCAACCGCCACCTGTGAAAACGGCCTCCAGTTCCTGGATAATCTTGCCATTGCCTCTTACAGGTCCATCCAACCGTTGCAGGTTGCAATTGACAACGAATATCAGATTATCCAGACTCTCTCTTGCCGCCAGGCTCATGGCGCCAAGGCTCTCCGGCTCATCCATTTCACCATCACCAAGAAAGGCCCATATCTTCTGGTCGGAGGGCTTCTTCAGTTCCCTGTTCTCCAGATACCTATTGAACCTTGCTTGATAAATGGCCATGATCGGGGAAAGCCCCATCGAAACCGTCGGGAACTGCCAGAATTCAGTCATCAGCCTGGGGTGGGGATACGAGGGCAAGCCGCCTTCGGGCATTAGCTCCCTACGGAAATTCTCGAGGTCAAAGCCCGACAGGCGGCCCTCCAAAAACGCCCTAGCGTAGATGCCCGGCGAGGCGTGACCCTGGAAGTATATGATGTCGCCCGGATGTTTGTCGCTCCTGGCTCGGAAAAAGTGGTTGAACCCGACCTCGAAGAGCGTCGCCGCTGAGGCATACGTTGAGATGTGCCCTCCTATGCCGCTCTCAGCTCGGTTCGCCCGCACGACCATAGCCATGGCGTTCCATCGGATATAACTCTTTATTCGGCGCTCAATCTCTCTCCTGCCGGGATATGCAGGCTGCTTGTCAGGCGGTATGGTATTCATGTAGAGGGTAGTTTTGCCGGATTGCAGACGTACCCCGTATCTGAGTGCGCGCTTTTGTAGTTGCTCAAGCAGCGCTTCGACTCTCGCGGTCCCTTCATTGCGGGCAACTTCATCGAGCGAGTCAAGCCATTCTTGAGTTTCGATCTCTGTACGTTTAGGGTCGACCTCAGCCACGAGATTTCCACCTACTGGATATTCAATGCCCTTCTTCACAAGGGCGTCTAACTACACTTGTAATGCCCGGCATTTCATTGGTCCTTTTTGACAGCAGCAGGGCTCAGCCTACGCGGTCTTTGACCACCGGCGCTATTTGCCCAGAGCCTGTTTTAGGTCCATAGCATGCTCTTGTTCGGTGGCCAGGATGGCCCGTAGCTGGTGTGCCAGAGCAAACTCTTTGAGTTGTTCGGCCTGTTCCACCCGCACCTTGTACCTTCTTATTGCATCCTCTTCACCATCGAGGTCCTGTCGAAGCATCTCGTCATTGTCTTCTGAAACGGCGGTTTTGCCCACGCCGACGCTTGGACTCCCGCCGAGGTAGTCTATCTGGTCCGCCAGAATCATAGCATGCTGGATCTCCTCGTTTGCGTGGATCTTGAGTTCCTTTATTATGTCGCCGTATGCTGCGCCAGTCATAACTGCTGCGTGATTTATGTATTGTATCGCCGCAGAGTACTCCAATTCCAAGTCCCTATTCAATAAATCTATCATTTTCTCCAATGTCACTTCCATTTTGTTGCCTCCTTTAAGAGTAAGCTTTCTTCTCGGTTTTAGGGTTTTCTCGAGAGATGAACATCTCTTGTTAATAGCAGCACCCCAGCGGTCTTGCCTCGTACGCATTTGATTCTGGAGCATTGCCTATTTAATCGCCTCTGGCCGGCAAACTGCGCCTCTGAACGGTGTAACTCTTCCGCAGTTCTTGCAGGCGTATTTCATTTCTGCCAACATTGGCGAACATACATGCCGAGGATCGCCGGTGGAAGCGCCGCAATATTCGCACACATACACCTTGTCCGCCTTGATAGGCGAGCACAGATGGGAGCGAGTTTTCGTGACCTTCCCGCAGGTTGTACAGGTATAAACGGAGGGGGTCTTTGCCTTTGCGGCCTTCGTTTTCTTCTTTGTTGTCTTTGCCATAAAATACCTCTTTGTCAGTTAGCCATTTCGATATATACGCTGCCTTTCGAACGCATTTCCAGAAACCACTTTGCCACAACGATATCCTTTTACCAAGATATGGGCCATGGGACAGATAGGGAAAATCCCTAATATGGCTTCCCAAAACTCCTAACGCCTGTAGGAACGGCCCGTGCGATGCTCTCAATGCACAGAGCAAGAGAAGCACGGGTCGTATGCTCTGACCAATTGCTCGCACAGGAGGCGTATTTCATCTCTGCTTCGGTTCCCGTGCTCACGGACAAGCTTTTTGAGATCTTTTTCAATGCTGAGGAAGTTGTGCGAAGTGGGCGTCACGATATTCGCCTTCTCAACGATTCCCTTCCTGTTGACTCTGTACCAGTGATAGAGCAGGCCGCGAGGCGCCTCGGTTACAGAAGCGCCCTCACCCGGTCTGATGTTTACGGTATTAGTCTCATCTTGAAACGTGTTGGACTCTATCAACCTGATGCAGCGCTCTATGCCATCTACTACTTCAAGGCTCTGGGCCAGATTGTTGTGGAATGGATTATACCTTGGCGGGGCAAATCCGCATTCTTCCGCCACTTTCTTAGTCTTTTTCTGAAGCCTGTCGAATTTGTTATTCAACCTTGCCAGTGCGCCGACCATAAACGATGAATGCCCGGCTACAGTCGATCTCTTGGCATACGAGTATGCAACCTCAGACTCCCGGAAGAAACTGTGATAATCGTCAGCCGAAATATCCAGTCCCTTTGTAGAGACGATTCTTCCCTCGTTTATCGCATATTCGGCGTCGCTGCCAAGTGCAACATATTCTGATTCTGAGTGGAATTCCGGCACCCGAAAAGCAGACACATCTTTGACAACTTGTTTAGCCAAAGGTCGTATCTTCTTGAGCCGGTGCAGTACATCATCGAGCTGGTCCATAGATGGTATAGCTGTGAAGCCTCCCGGCAGGTGCGTGACGGGGTGAAGGGCCCTGCCGCCTATCACGGCGGTCAGCGAGTTCATGACATCTTTCATCTTTACGAGATTGGCGATCTGTTTGCCGAATACACGCTGCATATCAACTATCCCGCCGTAGCCGTAGTAGTCCGGCATGGCGAGCATGTACAAATGAATAAGATGGCTCGATACGATCTGGCTTGTGCAGAGGATTTTGCGCAACACTTTTGTCTGATCGCTCACCGCAATGTCCATCGCTCGCTCGATGGCTTGGATTGCAGTGGTCATATGAGAGACCGGACAGATTCCGCATATCCGTGAAACAATGTCGCCCACCTCGTCGTACTTCCGTCCCACAAGGAAGCCCTCAAAAAATCTTGGCGGCTCGAATATCTTTAGCTGTATAGCGGGCTCTTTGCCTAACTCTACCTTGATGGAAGTCTCTCCTTCTACTCTGGCCAGGTAGTCCACATCTATGCGTTTTGCGTATTTCATAGCTTAAACTGTCCTGGAATCCATTCTGCAGCAGGCTGTCCGAACTCCGTGAATTTTCGGGTTATATCCTCTTTGCTCAGTCCCATTTTCTCAAACTGGTCCGCCAGTGCTCGCGCGTTCGCATCCTTCATAGGTCCCCAACAGCCATAACAACCTCTGTTGTGCGAAGGACACAACGCACCGCATCCTGCATTGGTGACCGGTCCCATGCAGGGCTCACCATAGGCTACGAGAACGCAGATGTTGTTCTTGAGTTTACACTCTACACAGACACAATACTCCAGGAAGTCAGGTCGTTTATTAAGCAGAGTTGAAACGAGTAGTTCAGTAAAATCTCGCACTCCCATGGGGCAGCCTTTGACATACCCATCTACCTTGACATAGTGATCCACCGGATGCGCTTTGACGGAGTGAATTCGCGAAGTTTTCTCATAAACTCTGGCCTCGATCTCCTGTTCACTGTCGGCATTCTTTATGGCAGGCACACCACCACAAACCGCACATGAGCCAATAGGTATCACATATTTGCTTGCGGACCTGACTTTCTTGAGTTGATCCGCCTGCCACTGTTCGGTTATGGCCCCTTCAATCAGGGCTATGTCGAAAGGACCCTCTTCAGAACCGCCGGATTGTAGCATCCGGCAGAAGCTCACGTCCACTGCGTTTAGCGTTTCCAGCACGTGGTTCTGAAAGTAAATGAGCTGGAACTCACAGCCGGCACAGCAACTGTATTTGAACACGCCAACTTTTGCTCTCGGTTTATTCAATCGGCAACCTATAGCAGTGAATCAGTAAATCTCTTGATATCGGGCAAGCTGAAGACAGGGCCGTCTCTGCAGACATACTTGGGGCCGATTTGGCAATGCCCGCAATGGCCAATGCCGCATTTCATCCGCCGCTCAAGCGATACATATATGTCACTCTCGTTCTGACCGTCGAGGACCAGGCCCGCAGAGACGAATTTCATCATAATCGGCGGACCGCATGTAAAAGTGATCGTTTCCCACAACGGGATGTCCAGGTATTCAAACAAGGTCGTTACGAGGCCCTCATGGATGCCCGAAGGCCCCCCTCCGTCAATTTCGTCCGCAGAGAGCAGCACTGTGATATCCCGCGACCAGTCTTTCATCTCATCCTTATAGAGCAGGTCGGCTGGGGTTCTGGCTCCATACAACAGATAGACCTGCCGGAAGTTCTGCCTGTTCCGCAATATGTGATATACAAGCGGTCTCAGGGGAGCCATCCCAATGCCGCCGGCGATAAGAATCACATTCTTGCCTTTGGCCTTCTCCAGTGGCCAACCATTGCCGTACGGACCTCGCAGACCAATACAATCGCCTTCTGATAACTGCATCAGAGCGCCGACCACATTTCCAGCACTTCTGATGGTATGGACAAAAATCCCTCTCTGCAGATCCAGCGAGCTGAATGAGAATGGCGCCTCTCCCATGCCGGGAATACCCAGCATATTGAACTGACCGGGCTTGCAGGAAAAGGTTTGACCATCGACCAGCGATAATCTCAGAGAAAACGTGTCATGTATTTCGTTGATCTTTTGCACAATTATCGCCCGGCGCGGCACAAGTGGATTTGCACAGTGACTGCTTATTTGGCCCTCCCTGCTTCGTAGTCGCGCTGGATTTCCTTTGCGATCTCGGTCAAATCGATGCCTGTCGGGCACCACGTCATACACCTGCCACAGCCGACACAACCAAAACAGCCGTACTGCTCAAGCCAAGTTGCCAGCTTATGTGTCACAAACTGGCGGAGTCTCGCTCTTCGTGATGAACGGAAATTGCCCTCATGGACGCGGGCGAAGTTCAATTCCTGGCATGAATCCCAATGTCGCTCCCTGGTGGTGGTTCTCAACTCAAGCTCTGTGTGGTCCTCAACGTTGTAGCAATAGCATGTAGGACAAACCATAGTGCAGTTGGTGCATCCCAAGCACCGGCGATCGGCAGTTCGCTCGTAAACGGGGTGATCGAGATTGCGCATAAGAAGATCGGGCAAACCGATTGTCTCCAGGCCCTTTGCAAAGGTCTTCTTTGCCCGAGACTCGATGTCTTCCTTTTCCGCAAGATCGTTTCTGCGGGCCTTTCGTAATCCGCTCGCCTTCTCCACCAGCCTCTTGCCCCTTTCGGAACCACACTCCACGAGATAATTTTTCGACTTTGCGGTTAGAACGAGATCAAAGCCTTGTTCTAACTGCAAAAACGGGCCTGTACCCATCGATGCGCAAAAACCCTGAGCACAAGCCTTGCTGCAATTCAGTACTACCGTGAGAGTCTCACGGCGCAACTCTCCATAATAGAAGTCTTTGAAATCGCCGAGGAATGTCCTGTCGAGAATGGATATCGCGTGCATGTCGCACGGATGGATAGCGAAAATAATTCTCTTTTTTGCCCTCACCTGTGTGACGGTCTTATGTTGATGGGTTTTGCGGTCGATTGTGCACAAATCCTGTCTGGCCGGGTAGATCAGGCTTCGTGGGCTTGTCATAGTCGAATCATAGTCGAGCTTTAGGTCTTCTGCCTTTTCGATCTTTCGGAAGATAGTTTGGTTCTTCTTGGCTGCTACGGGGCCATAGAGGTCATAAGCACCCACAAGCTTGTCGGTCCATGCAAACAGACACTCAGTTGGCAGCACAAAAGTCCCCGGCATCTCAACTCCAGTTCTTCACATTAGAACACCGTCTGAATGGACACCATTCAGATGCGCGGCGGATGTTTACCCCAGCCATACCATTTCCAGACATCGCGTGTAAGATCCTCATAGTCTCGGCGCACATGCTCGTACAATCTTGCATTCTCGATCGCTATGACTCCAAAGTCGGCCAGTGCGCCAAGAAACTCGAAATCTTCGGCAACCGGTTTGTATTTGTGGCCGGTATAAACTCTTAGGGCGCCGACAACCTTGTCTCGTAACTTCAGCGAGATGCAGATGATGGACTTTATCCCTTCAGCCTTGATTGCTGCGGGGTACTGCACCCTCTTGTCGGCCGCGGCATCTTCGATCACGACTTCGCGGCCTTTGAGGCAGTCGCCGATAGACTTATCCGCCGCCACCGGGCCCTTATGAATAAATTCGTCACTTAGGCCGTGGGAAGCTACGACCTCGAGCTGCTCTGTCTTGCTATCGATAAGCAAGAGCGAGGCGCCTTTGGCCCCGATCTCTTCTGCCGCGTTTTCGCAGATTATGGAGGGAACCTTCTTTGCCCTTAGTTGTGAAGTTATGCACTTGCCGATGGCGTTGAGGTCCCTGAGCCTTCTGTAGCGCTGTGCGTGCCGAATTGCAGTTGCTCCCTGCAGGGCGAGCGTTCGGATGAACGTTATCTCTTTCTCTTCGAATAGGCGTTCTTGGCCGGTGTAAACCCGCAATACGCCCAACAGTCTATCCCTGCACCTGAGGGCAAGACACGCTACCGACCTAATACCCTCCTTCTTTGCCTGACGAGGATATTGAAAACGCTCGTCTTTTGTGACATCCTTGATTTGTACAACCTTGCCTCGCATCGCCTCTCTGTCTATAGGGCTCTTGGCGACCTCGACCGGCCTCTTCTTCAGATAGGATTTGGACAATCCATATGCGGCTGCTATCTCAAGCTTCTCGCCCGACTTATCGAGCAACCTCACTGAACCGGCCTTGGCATCAAGGCACATAACCGCGTTCTCGACCAGTACAGAAAGTGCCTTGTCGTAATCCAACTCGGAAATGATGCTCTGGCAGACGGAGCATAATGCAGTCAAAAATGCCTTTTCTTTTGCCATCTCATGACCTCTATATGACAGTACCAACAGCTACCTTCGGTCGAGTGTCGATATCCGACATGGTCCGGATCCCCTGTTGACTTGGGGCCGATCTGGTCGTACGCCCCTCAACAGGCACCACGCAGCAATCAAGCAATATCGAAATCAGACATAATAGTCTGACTCAATCCACCAAGAGAGATGCGGTGCTTGGTCTATTACAGCTTGACGGGCTTACAGAGATTCTTTTCGTTCGCAGCTACCCGCCCGCACGCTTTGCAGAAGGACTTGCCGTCTCTGACGAGCTGCCTGTATTCATCGGGATTGCTAACTTGGTAGCCCAGGTTATTCAAATAACACAAGTGTTTGTCGTGGCCCGGATGGGGCATCTTGGGCTTTGCCATTGCTCATACTCCTTGGAAAAGCTGTCTTATTGCTACGAACTGACACCATCGGTGACAGTTTGCCGCTCCCATGTCTTCATGATATCGAGCACCTCTGCATCCGAAACATCATACCAGTTTGCATATGCCTGCGCGACGGCACGAAAGAGGACAGGCTTCTCAAGCACTATCACCTTATCGGCGGGTCCTGAGAGTTCAGCAACGACCGATGGTCCGGCAACCGGCGCTGCGACTATGACTTCTTTGGCGGCCTTCTTTTTGCAAAGCACGATAGCCGCCCGCATCGTCGAGCCCATCGCTATGCCGTCGTCCACCAGGATCACATTCCTGCCCTGCATTGCCGGCAGCGGTTTGCCTTGTCGTAGGACACGGACCCTTCTTGCCGCCTCTTGCTTCTGTTCTTCGACAATTCTGTCAACTGTGCCGGGCGGCAGGTCGGCAACAACATGTTCAACGAAGTACATGCTGCCGTCCTCAGCCACCGCACCGAATCCCGCCTCTGGATTGTCCGGAAGAGGCAGTTTGCGCACCACGACTATCGAGAAATCGCGGCACAGACTCTTGGCAACCTCGAAGCCAACCCTTACCCCCCCGCGTGGTATCGCCAGCACCAACGGTCGTTCGCCAGCGTAGGGTGCGATAGCTTTGGATAGCTTCTGACCGGCACATATTCTGTCCTCGAACTTGCTCAAAATACCATCCCCAAAAAGACGGCAACGACGAATAGTCTATTCGGACTGCCGCATCAGCTTCGATGCGCCATTATGAAATAGTATTCGAAGCCCGGAATGATCCAATAAGGAAATTCCCTAATTCGGCTTCGCAAATGCTCAGGCCCGTCTTGGATTAGGCAACCGTACGGACCAACAATATGGTCCAATATCCTATACAAGCCCCTCGAACTTATTCAATCTGACCATTTTCATCGCAGTAACAGGCGTCGGACTGGAATTTGTACCAAAGATCCATGAATCCGTCGAGCTCTTGAAGATGCGCAATGATACCTTTGTGTCCTTGAAAAGTGTTCCCACCATCCACAAGCACCAATACGCCTGAGTATTCCCATGCCGCCCACAAGTCAGCAACCAGCAGTGCCTTGAGGCAGAATGAGGTTATAACTGTTCTCCAGAGTATTACTTCAAACATGGAATATTGTTCTTACGACTTCTCTCGGCTCGACCCTGAACATCGAGCCTTTTCCGCCGAAGAAACCGTGCTGCCCGGTCAAGTGTGTGTTCAGATCGGACCATCTGATTCTTTCGGCGGAACCGACATCTCTGACGGTAGTGATTCTTTTGGCATAGTACCTCTGGTGCGGCCAAGGACAAACCAGAGAGCCCTTGGCCTCTTGGACCCTCGCCTCTTTGCTGTCATCTATTCGCGCCCGGCTTCCGAGTCCGGGAATGGCCAGCTTCGTTATTTGTTGCATCCGTTGGGCTAATTGGTCGTTCGTATAACCAAGTCTCCGCAACTCTGCCAGGTCCGCGTCAATCACTTCAATGAAGCTGCGGGGATCAGAGCCCATAAACCCGCCGGCCACGAGCGCTGATGACCTCAGAAGCGCTTTCAGTCTCTGCATGTCAGGCGACTCTTTCATTTCAACTCTCTACCCTGCGTCACTCGAATTTGTCATAGAAGATTCTGTCGTCAGCAGTTCCAAGCTCCTTGAGAACAGCTATGGCTGCGTCGATCATCCCCGGGCTGCCGCAGAGATATGCCTCACACTCCTCTGCATTCTCCAGGTCTCTGCTGACTGCTTCCGTCACCAAACCGACTTCGCACGCTTGCACGGCACTGTCCTTCAGCTCGCATACCACGGGCACAAAGCGGAAATCAGGCAGCTCCTTCTCGAATTTCCTCATCAGATCGACAAGACACAGCTCCCACGGCTCATTCGCCCCGAAGTAGTAAACTGTTTTTCGCGTATTGCCCGTATTCTTCATGTGATGCAGCATGCACTTGATCGGGGCCATGCCCGAGCCGCCTGCAATAAATACTACAGGTGCATACGTGTCCGAGAGCCTGAAATCGCCATAAGGCCCGTTGACTTTCACCTCATCGCCTACCTTCAAATACTCGAAGCAGTAGGTCGTGCAAATGCCGCCCGGCACGAGCCGAATTATCAGTTCGATAACGCCTTTGTCTGCGGGGTCCGACGAAATTGAATAGGCCCGATAAACTTCCTCGCTGCTCTTCTCATAAGCCGGGGTAAGCAGTTGGACATACTGACCCGGGATGTAATCGATGCTCTTGGGCTCAACGAGTTCCAGACGGAATTGCTTCATGTCGTGCGTTAGGTTCGTGATGTCCGTACACTTGCAGGTGTATTCGCGGACGGCCAGAAGCTCCTGTGGAATCTCGATTCTCAGGTCATTGCGGACCTTGACCTGACAGGCAAGCCGAACATTCGACTCCCTCTCATCCTGCTCCAGATATGGTTCTTCCGTGGGCAGTAAGGGTCCAGCGCCTTCGAGTACCTTCAGTTTGCACAGCCCGCACGTGCCTCTGCCGCCGCAAGCGCTTGGAATGAAGATCTTCTCGGTAGTGAGCGTGGAAAGCAGGTCCTTGCCTCCATTGGCTGTGAATTCCCGTTCATTGTTGATCGTTATCGAGCATGGGCCGTAGTTGGCAAAGAAATGTTCGGAGACAACCAGGACCGCCGCTAAGCCCGCCCCAATCGAGCTAACCACTGCAACAGCTATGACTATCGCAAGAAACATCCGGAGCGCTCGCCCTCTCGATAATGTCAGTTCCCCTGCAGGACGCCTGTGAATCCTATGAACGCCAGCGCCATCAGACCGGCTATAATCAGCGTAATCCCTGGCCCCTGTAAGCCGCGGGGGATTCGCTCATTAGTGAGCCTCTGCCGAATCCCCGCCATCGCCATGATCGCCAGAAACCAACCAATGCCGCTGCCCAATCCGTAGCCCACCGTCGCGACGAAGCTGTAGTCCCGAATAACCATGAACAGCGACGCGCCGAGTATGGCGCAGTTGACCGTGATCAAGGGCAGGAAGATGCCAAGCCGTTGATACAAGGACGGCGAGTATCGTTCAATCACCATCTCAACAAACTGAACGAATGCCGCAATTATGATAATGAACATGATAAACCGGAAAAAGTGCAGCCCCAGCGGCTCGAGTACAACTTGATATGCCACCCAGTTGAGCAGGCAGGTCGAGGTCATCACGAAGATTACCGCCAGACCCAACCCGAACGATGTCTTGACCTCACGTGAGACACCGATGAAAGGACAGAGACCCAAGAAATAGCTCAACAGGATATTCTGCGTGAATATGGCCGAGACAAAGACAACCAGGGCATGAGACATCTGCGACGTTATGTTCATTTTGCCTTATTCTCCTTTGCGGTTTGAATAGACCGAAACACCCATACGACAATTGCCAGCACAAAGAAAGCACCCGGGGGCATCACCATAATGATCCACTTATCCCAGTACGGTCCGCTGAAATACGGCACGGTTAGTCCGAGGAAAGTGCCCATTCCGAAAAGCTCTCGCAAGCCGGCAACAATCAGCAGGACAAATGAATAGCCCAGGGCGTTGAACAGGCCATCCAGAAGGGCCTTGCCGGACGGATTTGCGTTCGCGCACGCCTCACACCTGCCCATGATAATGCAGTTCGTTATGATTAGCCCTACATAAGGGCCGAGACTGCTGCTCATCTCAGGCCAATAGGCCTTCAGCAGAATATCCACGATTATCACGTAGAAAGCTATTATCAGCGTTTCGACCATCATCCGGATGTTGCGCGGCGTCAAAGTCCGGAGCACCGCCACAGTGAAGGCGCTCAATGACAGCGTGAATATCAGCGCAACGCACATTACCACCGTATTGAGCACTAAATTCGTCACTGCGAGGGTGCTGCAGATACCCAGTACCTGCTTGAACACCGGGTTACTCTGCCAGAGCCCTTCAGCAATTAACTTCCTGTTTTCGGCACCGATAGGTCTCATTACTGGTCACCTCCGCCTTCACCGGCACTTTGGTCCCGCCACCGCTCTAAGGCCTTATTGATTATAATTTCCAGGCGGTTACTCGTTTGAGTAGCTCCGGTAACTGCGTGTACTTCGTTTTCGCCCAGTGTCTCCCCCGGGCGCTTGATCTCTATAGGGTCGCCGTGGGGCCAGATCACTTTGCCTTCAAACTGGTTTCTGAACGGCGCTTTGGTGATTTCGGCCCCCAATCCTGGGGTTTCTTTCTGTTCGTAGAAGGCGACTCCGGTGATTGTCCTTCTGTCTGTTTCTATGCCGATCACACCTTTTATCGGCGCCCAGAATCCCTGACCCGATATCGGGAGCACATAAGCAGCGGCTTGGCCATGCCTTCTTGCCACGTAGGCGTTTCTCGACGACTCATTAGGCTCTTCAATTGTCTCAACGAACATGTTGTGTATCTTCGGTCGCGTCATTTCTTCGATCCTGATATCAGGCAGTACGGAAAGAACCGCCCGCTCGAAGGCCAATCGTTCATTCGCCTCGACACGTTCGCGTGTCAATTGCGTCAGCCCAATCACGATCGAGCTGAAAAAAACCGTCACAAGGAACATATAGGCAACCGCAAACCATGGCTTCTCCCGAATCATGTCTTTGCCTCCTTCCGGTGTTCGAGCCTATATGGCCGCACAGCATAATCAAGGATGGGGGCAAACATGTTTCCTATAAGGATCGAGAACATCAGGCCACCGTTGAAAATGGAGAAGTTCCTTATGACAGTGGTGCAAACGGCAACGATCACACCATACATGATCTTGGCCGGCTCAGTCCTGGGAGCGCTAATCGGATCGGTAGCCATAAAGAAGGCGCCAAAGAGAAATCCTCCCCCGAGAACAGCAGGCCACGCCCCAGGCACAGGTTCGACGCCCAGCCAAAACAAGAGTTGGTTGAGAGTCGCATAGGTTATGACTACTGACAGGATTATAGTCCTGCTCGCAGTTTTACTGACAAACAGATACATCCCGCCGATTGCGATCAGCAGCGCACTGGTAACACCCATTGTGCCGCTGATTCTACCGAACAGCAGACCCTTTTGGAGCGTCCATTTGCTGATAGAGACAGTCTCGCCCTCGTCAATGTCATGAGGGATTCGCACGGCTGCCTGAGCACCGTCCAGGCTGATCTTTCCGCTCTTGAGGTAGGCCATCGGTGTCGCGCCTGTGATTGCATCCGGCCCCGCTGTGGACCATTTGTCAAGGGCACCCGACCATCCCTCCGAAGGCGGCGACCACGTGGCCGTAAGGGCCACAGGAAAGCATACATACACGAAGCACCTGCCCGCCAGCGCCGGATTGAAGATGTTCCTCCCAAAGCCGCCGAATACCTGCTTGCCGAACATGACTGCAAAGAGCGCTCCGATAGTCAGCACATGCCAAGGCACCGTGGGAGGCATTATGAGGGCAAATATGGTTGTGGTCACGAAGACGGCTTCACTAATCGGCTCCCCCCGAAGACGTGTGAAAATCAGCTCAACCGTAAAACCGACAGCGGCCGACCAAAAGACTATCAGCAAGCTGCGCCATCCGAAGTAGTAGATACTTCCGAGCACACAGGGAAGCAGAGCCAGAAGGACACGTCGCATCATCAGCTGCTTCTGAAATATCTTCTTTGGCCCGTTATTGCGGCTCATCTGCAATTCGTCCGTTATAATCTATCTGTACCGACAGGCGCTAACCGCATTCACGTTGTGGCAAAAGTACTATCGGCGAGCGACGTTGCGATCCGCCTAAGACCGAAGCGATTCAAGCGTGAATAGACTGTAGGACCTTGTCCAGGACGGCGTCCAACCGCTTTTCCACATCGTAGGTACCTGCCGCGAGCAGCCGTCGGACTCGAAACACCTTGCCCTTGCTCCTTTCGGCCAGAGGAAAATGGGTGGCTGTATCGCGGCCGTAACCGCTGCGAAATGCAACACGTTCTTCCGCCAATGCGTCGTATTCCGCCGGACTGCTCACTTTGTTTACCTTGGTTAGTGTCATCATCTTTATAATCTTCCTGGGCTTGCAGATTGGCAGGGCCAAACCTGCAACTTCCCTTGGTTGTTGGTGGACGTATACATTCATGAACTTGCATCTACTCCTCGATGGAGATAGCATTCGTTGGGCAGCCCAAAACCGCCATTTCACACATCTCCTGCAAGTCAAGAGGGATTTCGCCCATCTTTACAGCGGCTTTTCCGTCCACGAGTTCAAAGACCGCGGGGCAATTCACAACACAAAGCCCCTTGCCACAGCAGAGTTCCATATCAACAATTGCTTTCATACTATATCCTGCTCTTGCTAAGCTCGTCCAATTACGGAATGAACTGTCCATTCCTGAGTCAAGAATGGGAGTTGAGGTTCTTACGACGAACAGGTGCGCTCTTAATTTCCATAATAGTGATAGTCTCAAGCATCCGTGGTCGTCTCGATATTCCGTAATCCGTTTATTGTTCAGGCACTGTTTTTTGTCCGAAGGGCCGCCTCAACTCCCTTATGCTAAAGCGCTGTCAAGTGCTTCTATGATGCGCCTGCGTGTACCAGCTCGCAGACCCTCTCCATCATCTTTGCAGCGACTTGAACGTCGTCATCTTCGGAGCAATAAACAGGTTCGCGGGACATGACTTGTTCAACTCTGGCGGCCTGTGGGTCCAGCTTCTCGGCAACTACCCTTAGCACGATGTCTCTATCCGTTATCGTTCCGACGACCTCGTCCCCTCTTACCACGGGCAACACGCCTACGTCGGAGGATTTCATTTTCTGAGCCGCTTGCGTTATCGTGTCATCAGGATCGATCATCTCAACCGGACTCGCCATTACTTCTTTGACTTTCATAGTTCACATCTTCTTCTTTCACTGACTTCACAGACTCTTACGGCGCTTAGTTTCGGGGAACACCAGGCAGAACATGCAGATGGCGTTCTATAGCCGGGCCGGGCGACTATTCCTCTATCGAGATAGCCGCCGCCGGACAGCCTTCAGCGGCCTGCCGGCAGCTCTGCTCGGCATCCAACGGCACATCCTGGACCTTCACCATCGAAGCTCCCTCTTTGACTTCAAATACTTCCGGGCACGTCTGCTCACAAACGGCCGTTCCGTTGCACAAATCGGCATTCACTTTCGCTTTCATGATCAACTCCTTTTTCTTCTCTTTACTCAGTTATTGTTGAGATTCGGTCTTCTACGGCAGGCTCCAAGCCTTCCGCTTGACTTGCTATGCCAGATACTTCATGAGGGTCTTTTTGTTCCAGGCCAGTTGTGTGCCGGCTCCTTCAACGGCAGCTATCAAAAGGGCCTCGGTCACCTCTTCCTTCGTCGCTCCGGCCTCGAGAGCGCCCTTTACATGCTCTTCAGTGCAATGAGGGCAGCGAAACACGCACGCCAGCGCGGCCATTAGCAACTCTTTCGTTTTCTTGTCCAGAACGCCTTTGCTCTTGCAACTCTCGTAGAAATCCGCAAAAGGCTTGCCGAGCTCCGGCGAATTCAAGACAAACCATGGTGTCGTTTCTTTGCTCATAATGCTTTGCTTCCAGTAATCTGACTATTTCATGCCCTTGACATTTTGTTTAATGCAGTCTCACGCAAGCACCAGTTCCTGCACATCAGGCGGGCTGTTGCACTTGTCTTACAGCGTAACGGCCGTATGCGTGCGCCGGCTCTTGAGAGTAGCCCGCCTGCGCAGCGGCACGGCTGTGCTCCGAAGTAATCAATGCTTGCATGGAATCCCAATATCTCCGGCCAACCCTGGGCCAAACCATCTTTCTACCGTACCTGTATGCTCGCTGCTGCATTGTGGCCAAATACGAGCCATCACCGAGCAGACCTGCTATCGCAGCGCTCAACTTATGTGAATCCCCGAAGGGAACCAGCAGGCCCCGACCCTCTGCCAGCAGTTCCTCCGCGGCCCAGTAAGGAGTCGAGACAACCGCCTTGCCGGATCCGACCGCGAAAGCCAGCGTCCCGCTCGTTAGTTGTTCCTTATGCATATAGGGCGTAACATACACATCTGTTGCCGCCAAGAATTTGCGAAGTTGCCATTTGGTGACGAACTGGTTGTAAAAGGCGACATGGTTGTTCAATCCCAGCTCCGAAACAAGACGGCGCAGCCAATCCGCATACTTGTAACCATCTCTCTTGACGATCTCTGGATGCGTCGTTCCGACAACCACATATAGAGCCTCGGGATCTGCCTGCACGACCTGTGGCATTGCGCGAATCATCACCTCGATTCCCTTGTTCGGCCCGATCAGTCCAAAAGTCATTATGACCTTTCTGTCTCGCAGACCCAATTGGCGTTTGTACTGTTCGGATTGACCGAAAGGCACATCCGGTATTCCGTGAGGTATCAGCTCGATCTTCGACTGCGCCACGCCATAGATACGTTTGAGCATGCCGAAGCCGCGTTCATTCATTACAACAATCCTATCCGAGCAATCACAAACGTCGATAAGACTGCGGTGGTATTCGGGCAGCGGCTTTTCCAAGACCGTATGCAGAGTGGTTACTACAGGCACCCGTATTCGTCGAAGCATCCGGGCAATATGCGAGCCTCCGGGACCCCCGAACAGACCGAACTCATGCTGCAGCGAAACAGCATCAAAGTCGCCCGCGTTGATGAAATCAGCCGCCTCCATGTAATCGCTCTTGGCGTCCCTGTCGATATAGAAGCTGACGACTGCATCGCAACAATCACCGGTTCAATCGTCCACCCGGAGGCCTCGCAAATATTTTCAACAAGGTCTGAAGTAAACGTGGCTATGCCGCATTTTCTTGGTGGATAAGACGAGACAAATGCAATCCTTCTGTGCGCATTCAATCTTATCATTGCTCAAGCACTCCTTAGCTCAATGCAGCTTTTCTTTCCCAACCAGCTGCCGTTACAACCGTCTCTGCGGCAATGCAGCCAGACAAATACGCTGCCGTTTTCGTTCAAGCGATCGATCTCATCCATCGGCGCCCCGCATTCGGGACAAAGGCCCTTCTCGTCCGCAAGGCGGAATCTTTCGCTCAGCATATCAACTTCCGTATTCATAAGCCACCTCAAGCAATCACTGCCAATAGGTCCGCAGGCACATACAACACCTGCTTCAAGATATGACCACAACAATAGCAGTGGATGGCAACCGCACCAATAGGGGAATCCCTTAATCGTGCTGCGTAATTCTTTAAGGCCGCAATGGCCGTGCGGTTGCTATCCCTCGGTCAGATTGGCAAACGCCGGCGGATATGCCGGATTAGAGGCTGCAAGGAATAAGCGTTTCGTCGCATATTGCGGCCTCGGTCGCTGCACTGGGGAGGCAATAATACGACTTATTCCTATCCGCCGGTTGATTCTAAAGCTCCCGGCAGTCCATCGTCGCTCGGCCCGGAACGCCAGTTTCGGCGTGCCGGCCTAACTGGGTCAGATAGACAATCAACTGGGCAAAGCCGATTGGTGCGCGTCTGAGCCTCTTGGTTGCAAGTATGCGGAAGATGTGGGCATCCTGCATCCGCACAGCGTCGGACGGGCGTCGATTCCTTTACCTCTCAACATACGCGTCGCTTCGAGGGCGGTGTCACACTCTTTGCGGCGCCATTCAAGGCCGACAAGCAGCAATCGGCATGTGCCGTCAGCCGATTTATCCGCCGCATCTATCTGAGCCGGGATCAGCTCCTGGTTTATACACGGACCGAGCGATGTCACAAAGACCTTGGCCGGATCGGCTCCATAGTCATCAATCGCCGAACTCGCAGCCCATTGGGAGCGGTACACGCACGCGGAGGCTCTCTCTATCGCCCTTCTTTCGAGAAGATGCCCTTGTCTTCTTGTCGGCGCGCTGAGATTCTTATATCGGGGGCAGTAGTCTTCAAGCAGGCGGAACGTAGCATCTGAAAGGTAAAGAATGGGAATATCGGTATCAGGATGGGCTATCAGAACGGAACCCTTGTCCGCTGCGATAAGATCATATTCCTTTTTCGCGAGCTTATGTCTCAGCCGCCTTGCATAGGCTCGCGATCATTGCAAGTTGCTGATCTCTTTCATAGTATACTGCTCACGATTGAGTTTTCCTGTTTTTATGCGGCTTGAATATGAAAGTTTTCAGTCAGCAGCATTTGCAATTCCGGCAAATAATTCTTCCGCTCATCAAAGAGAAGAATCTCCGCTGCCTGAGCCGCCGACCACCCCTTAGATAAAGCAATAACCGCTTTGACGCGATCGGCCTGACGTTTATCACGCAAGCGACGCTTCATCGTACCAAGCCCACCTCGCAATGTCAACAACTTTTGGAAAGTTTTTCCCCCCGTGCCGTATGAAACACAAGAAAACTCATTTTTTTGCCTAAAAAACCTACCACCCCCACGCTTCTGCGAACAAGCCTAAGACCGGCTCTGACAAGGTCAGTACAAAAAACCGGTTACGGTTCAGGTTGAGTCAGACCTTCCTGGATGGCATACTTCGTCAGTTGAGCGATGTTGTCGATTTCCAGCTTGTTCATGATGCGCGCACGGTGCGCTTCGACAGTCTTGGGGCTGATATGCAGACTCCTGGCCGCTTGTTTGGTTGTCTTGCCTTCGGCCAGAAGCTGCAGGACTTCGCGCTCTCGCTGAGTGAGCACATAAAATGCCGAGTCCTCTTCCTCGGGCTTGCTGATGAAGTCCTCAACAATTAAGTGACCCACCGAGGGGCTGACATAGGTCTTGCCCTCGAAGACGATCCTCACCGCCTGCGTCAATTCTTCGAAAGGACAATCCTTCAATAGATATCCCTTTGCCCCCGCCCGAAACATCTCACGCACATACCTGTTGCTTGAATGCATGGACAATCCTATAACCTTAATTTCCGGGGATTCCCTGACTATTTGGCGGGTGGCTTCTATCCCGTTGAGGCCGGGCATGCCGATATCCATGACTACGATATCAGGCGACTTCTCTCGGACAAGATTCACCGTTGAATGACCGTCATTTGCCTGGCCGATTACTTCAATATCTTCTTCCTGCTGGAAGGATCTGCTCAACCCGTGGCGCACAATCGCGTGATCATCGGCCAATACTATTCTGATACTCATAGACCTATCCTTTCGTCTCACTTGCCTTTATGCCAAGTGGAGCCGCCAAAGTGATTCTTGTGCCTCTACCCTTGCCCGTCTCGACCTCGAAACCCCCTCCGATATGCTTCAGTCTCTCACGTATGTTGAAGATGCCGAATCCCCTTGGCTTGCCCGAGCCAATTTCAAGGGCGGATATATCAAAACCTTTGCCGTCATCCTCCACTCTGATTTGGACCCGATTGTCTATCGATTGCAGGGATATCCGCACCTGCGAGGCGCCGGCGTGTTTGGCTACGTTTATGAGCAGCTCGCGAACACAACGGTACAGAAGCACCTTCACTGCATCCTCCACCGGCTCAGCCGCGCCGCCGCTTCTGAACCTGCACTTGATCCTTCTTTCCTCCGAAAACCGCCGGGCCAAATCATCCAACGCCGCCTCCAGCCCCAAATCATAAAGCACACTTGGGCTAAGCTCAAAGCTCAACGTCCTGGCCTGCTTCACCGCCTTGTCAAGCTGGCCGCCCACTTCCTTGAGGGACGTGGCAATCTTTGCAGGAACGGATTTCTCAAGGCCGACAAGCTCTCTTCTGGAGAAGGCGAGTATCTGACCGATTGAGTCATGCAGCTCGCCGGCGATTCGCCGCCTTTCTCGCTCCTCGGCCAGTAGCAGCTCCGAGGACAGAGATTTGAGCGCAGCCTGATCAGCCAGGATTATCTTTTCCGCCTGTTTGTGGGCCGAGATATCCGTTGCCACGCCGCACATCATGCGAAGATTTCCCTCTTCGTCACGGATCGGAAAGCCGCGGTCACGGACCCAACAAACAGAACCATCAGGCCGTACTATCCGGTACTCTAAACCCCACATACCTTTTGCGTGGCCCTTCAAGCCTTTCTTCAACACCTCCCGGTCATCCGGATGAACCGCATCAATAAATGACTGAGCGGATTCATACAGGCTCTCCCGGCTCCTTCCCCAGATTCTTTCATACGCGGAGCTGACATAAAGCATCTCTGTGAACCCTGGCGTGCTCATCCAGAATACGTCTTCGATAGACTCGGCCAGAAGCCGGAATCGCTCTTCGCTTCGCTTCAACTCCGCCTCTTTTTGTCGGACACCTGTGACATCCTGCACGGTGCCTCTCATTCTGACGGCGTTTCCTTCGGAGTCACGAAGTGTCTCGGCCTGCTCGTGCACAATTCGCACCGAGCCGTCCGGCCTTAATACACGATGGTCGATGCCATAGGCATCATCGCCATGAAGTGCTTTGTTGACCGCCTCTTTGACCGACTTGTGGTCGTCGGGATGAACATACAATAGAAAAGCCTCGTACGTGGCGTCAAACTGTCTGGGCTCCAGGCCGAATATACGATACACCTCATCCGACCACCACAGCTTATTGCCCGTAATATCCCAATCCCAGTTGCCCAGATGGGCAAGCCTTTGAGCTTCAAGCAGCCTTCCTTCGCTCAGCCGCAAGGACTCCTCGACATCGAACCTGTGCACGGCTTCGCCGATCATCATCGCCATGTCTTCCAGAAACTCGACTGTCTGTAAGGGCACCTTGTTACGAGCCTCGTCGGCGATATGGATTGCGCCGAGGATGTCCTGTCTGTATCGAATGGCAACTACTGCGACCGAGGCAAAGCCTGCCTTGGGGCAATTGCCGCGGAATCGCGTTCTCTCCTTCTCAGACAGCGACCCGATAAACGCGAACGCGTCATCGCAACGGAAAGAGCCTTTCTCGGTCATAACGCCAACATCCTGATTCAGACAAAGATTATTCTCCAGCGAGAGAAAATCTTCACTGAAGCCGACATAAGCCTGGTAAGGAATATACCCGTCGGCATTGGTCAGGCGTATGCCAACGCACCTGCAACCGCTCCAATCGCGAATAATCTTGACCACCGAATTGAGATATTGTCCTTTCGCCGTTTCGCGAGCAAATAGGGCAAGCAGGGCATTTGTGGTCCGGGTGCGCCTCTCGGCCCGCTTTTGTTCGGTAATGTCGACGCCCATCTCCAGAATAAGCTGCGAGCCGTCGGTGTCCGTGAATGGGAAATCAAATACGTCGTAATCTCGGCCGTTGGGACCGCTCCATTGCCAATGGTGCGACTTCCTGGTCTTGAGAACGGTGTATGTCTCGCAAATTTCGCAGGGCTCGGTGCGGTTAAAGAGAAACTCATGGCATTTCTTATCCGGGAAGTACCCGAAAGTCTCACGGAAGACTTTGTTGGCAAAAGGCATCCGATAAACCGGCGTCAGCAGGCATACATAGACCGGCAGCGTCTCCAATACGTTGTTGAGTCGTTGGCGTTCGGCCTGCACCGCCATTTGGGTCCGTTTGCGCTCAGAGATGTCGTGAAGAACGACCTGGATAGCCGGCTGTTGCTCGTACGAAATTGGTGATGCGGAGATTTCGACATCCACAGGCTCCCCGCTCAGCCGCCGCACCTTAAGTTCGGTCGGCGGCGTCTTTTCGCCGCCGACAAGGGCGCGCTGCAGAACGTCTCGGACCGTTGACCGTGAATCGCCAGGGACAAACTCCCATATACCTCGCCCGATAAGCTCGTCCGGCCTTGACGCCCCGGCAAGCTCTGCACATGCAGCATTCGCGAATGCCACCTTTTCCTGGAGTATCACAACAACGGCATCGGGCGACAAATTGAAGAGGTTGTGGTAACGCGATTCACTCTCCTCGATCACCATCGCCGAACGTCGGCGCGACGTCACATCTTCCAGAGAGAAAACGAGAAACTCAACTTCTTCCCTATCGTCGAGAATCGGCACCAATGTCCAGTCCCAGTATGTTACGCCCCATTCGGGGTGGTCCGGGAAGGAAAAAGGCTTTGCTGCGGCCACATAGGGCATCTTGGTCCGGACAACCTCTTCGAATATACGCTGGTTTTCCTCGTGTGGATAGAACTCAAAGTAATTGCGGCCGGGGAATTCAGAAGCCTCACGCCGGCACGCCTTGACATAGGCTTCGTTCACGCGGATGAAGTTGAATTCCTTATCGAGTATCACCAGCGGTGTGATGGAATGCCTGAAGAAGGCGTCCAGCGTCCTCGACCGCTCCGCAAGCGTCCGCTCGGCGTTCGTTCTCTGCTCGACTTCCTGCTCGAGGAATCTGACAGTCTGAGCCAGCGCGCTTGTGCGGTCGTTGGCCTTGTTCTCTAATTCGGTCTTGGCCTCTCGCAGACCGGCTTCGGCATTTTTCTGCTGTGTAATATCGTAGCCGTAGATATTGACATAGTTGTCCTTCGGAACGTGCGCAATGACTAACGACAGTGCCTGTTCGCCCAGGTCAATCTCCTCGACCTTGTTCCGGCCAGAACGCACAACGTCTTGGGCCATCCTCCGCCATTTGGCAGGCACACTCTGTCCTATCTTCGTTTGCCACGATTTCAGAACGTCAAGGCCAGGCCGATTGCTGTAGAGGACCACTCCCTCTTCATCCACACGCAGTACGGGCAGAGGATTCTCGGAAGGGAATTTGGCGACCTTCTGTAGTTCCTGCTCGGTAAGTTTGCGCTCGGTGACGTCACGCAATATCTTGAGTTTGGATACGCTCCCATCGGGATTCTTCAAGGGCGCATCGACACAGTCATAGACTTTACCAGTCCTCTCGCTCGTCCACTCCCATGTTGCTAGCATTTCTCTCCACGGTACGGACCAAATTCGTTCTCAACAACCGGGTTCAAGTACTCCAGCTCAAGGTCTCTGTTGATGATATGGACACCGTCTATCATGGTGTTCATAATTCTGTTTATCCTGTCCCGCTCCGCCCGTGCGGCATCTTGTGCGTCCGCACCAGCCGCGACGTTGCCGTCCCGGCATGGCGGGAGTGCCGTGATGTCCGTACCCGTGCAGTGATACTCGACGGCTCGGCCTTGGTCGTCGAACACAGCCCAATGCAAATACTGCTGCGGGCTCATTTCACCGGCCTTTCCGATGATACGGTGCTCCAACACTACCGCAGGGTTGTCCGGCCTCAACGACGCGAAGCTTTCCTCCACTTCCCTTCGGTCCTCTTTGGGAATGAGATGCAGGAAGCTGCTGCCGACCAGATCCTCCGCCTTTTTGCCCAATCGCTGAGAATAAGATTCATTCACAAAGGTAATAGCACCCCCCGGTGCCCAGCGGCAAACAAACTCGGGATAGCCCCGCCGACCCGCCTGTTCGCGGTGTTCCTCCCGCATCAAGCTGTTCTCTCTTGCAATGGTCTTTGAAGGATCGTTTCTTGCCGGCTTCTCTGTCTTTCCTTGACCAATCCGGGAACCAGACCGACCAGTTCGTTTTTCGTCTTTCTTGTTTCTCATAATAGACTCGTGCTTGGATTATAACCTCTGGAAGGATCCAAGCAAGCAATTTAAGTGGCCGCCTGCTTATTGGTAACGCCCGTCTGCCTGAAGACAGGCCACGAATGATATTCACGTGGGAATTTGTGCGGACGCCTAAGTATTGGACATTTGAGAAGAGCAATCAGGGAAAATCCCTATTAGCCCGCATTTCTCACAGCTACAGTAGAAAAAAGCTCCTTGCTTTGGTATAACTTATTGAAGAAAAACGAGTTAAACCTACAACAAGGAGCTATCGCATGAAAACACGCTGTAATCAAAAGACCTTCGATTTTCAAACCCAAAATTCTCGCAAAATCGTAGCTCATTTCAACGGCGGCAATATCACATCCGATGCCGGGGGGCTGTTATTGCGGCAGGCTGAACGAGTCACCGGCATAATCTCGCAGTTCGCCGACCGCACCAGTGCTGCGACGATGCGGGCCAATCAACTGCGTTTGTGGTTTTCATCGGTGGCGACAAATCGATTCTTCCAATGGAAACTCAGCAACAGCGCCCGCCGTATGCGCTGGTTGAAGGCCTCAGCCTTGAAAATAGACCAATTTTCAGCAGGAACAACGAACCAATTGCGATATCGAGGTAACCGGAGCCTCCAACAAGACACAAGGCCAAGGCAGCAGCCCTTCCAGCCGTCTCTCACACGAAAAAACAGCTCAAAATCAGAATCTGTGAGAAATGCGGGCTAATTCCCCCTCAAAAACAGGCAAATGCGTCCAGAATGCGTCCTCTTTCATTCACTACTCAGTCATATGTGAGTCCTATGCCAGTTGAAAATTGGGAGAATTTGAAGAATTTTGAGATTTTTTGAGGGGGGAGTGGGGAGAATGGGCAGCGGAATTACGGCACAACGACGGAATTTTGGCGGAGGCTTCAAGGCTAAGGTTGCCATCGAGGCGATTAAGGGCG